>NZ_CP054150.1:0-2687500 GCF_021310995.1 Agrobacterium vaccinii
ATGCAATTGAATTTGGTGATGGGTGCGGTATCAAACGGGGACCGCACACCAAAGGCATGTGATGCAGCTGGTACTGATGCGGCAAGGGACAACCAGGTTATGAAGCAAGACGCGCTGTTTGAACGTTTTAGCGCGCGGCTTAAGGCGCAGGTCGGACCGGAAGTTTATGCGAGCTGGTTTGCTCGCCTGAAGCTCCACTCCGTTTCCAAGAGCGTCGTACGGTTTACCGTTCCAACGACATTTTTGAAATCATGGATCAACAATCGCTACATCGATCTCATCACGACGCTCGTTCAGAGCGAGGATGCCGATGTCTTGAAGGTCGAAATTCTCGTGCGTTCGGCAAGCCGTCCTGCACGTCCTGCTCCGGTCGAAGAACGCGCCCAGCCCGCCGCTGATGTGAGCGCATCCGTCCAGAGAGCAAAGCCCTTCATTCCGCCACAGCCATCGTCAAGCGCGCAGATCTCAGGTGCTTCCGCACCGGTGACCCGCCACGCTGGCTCCGGCCCGCTTTTCGGTTCGCCGCTCGACAGCCGCTTTACCTTCGACACGTTCGTTGAAGGTGCGTCCAACCGTGTGGCTCTGGCTGCTGCAAAGACCATCGCTGAGGCCGGTGCGGGTGCCGTGCGGTTCAATCCGCTTTTCATCCATGCAGGTGTGGGTCTCGGAAAGACCCACCTTCTCCAGGCCATCGCCAACGCTGCCGTCGACAGCCCGCGCAATCCGCGCGTCGTCTATCTGACCGCAGAATACTTCATGTGGCGCTTCGCAACCGCGATCCGCGACAACGACGCGCTGACCCTGAAGGACACACTGCGCAATATCGACCTTCTGGTCATCGACGACATGCAGTTCCTGCAGGGCAAGATGATCCAGCACGAGTTCTGCCATCTGCTCAACATGCTGCTCGACAGTGCCAAGCAGGTCGTGGTTGCCGCTGACCGCGCACCATGGGAACTGGAATCGCTTGATCCACGCGTTCGCTCGCGTCTTCAGGGCGGCATGGCCATCGAAATCGAAGGCCCCGACTATGATATGCGCCACGAAATGCTGACCCAGCGCATCGCGACTGCCCGTCAGGAAGACCCAGGCTTCGATATTCCAGAAGAAATCGTCTCCCACGTGGCCCGTAGCGTTACCGCCAGCGGTCGCGAACTGGAAGGCGCTTTCAACCAGCTGATCTTCCGCCGTTCGTTCGAACCGAACCTTTCGGTGGAGCGCGTCGATGAATTGCTGGCGCATCTGGTCGGCACCGGCGAAGCCAAGCGTGTGCGCATCGAGGACATCCAGCGCATCGTTGCCAGACACTACAACGTCTCGCGCCAGGAACTGGTCTCCAACCGCCGCACCCGCGTTATCGTCAAGCCGCGTCAGGTGGCCATGTATCTCGCCAAGATGCTGACACCGCGCTCCTTCCCGGAAATCGGTCGCCGCTTCGGCGGACGCGATCACACAACTGTTTTGCATGCGGTCCGCAAGATCGAGGAACTGATCGGCGGCGATACGAAACTCGGCCACGAGGTCGAGCTTTTGAAGCGGTTGATCAACGAAAACAACGCGTGAATGTGGTGGTCGGGGAACCCCGACCATTCCATCAAAGACCGGCCGCATTTTCAAAAGCGAAAGCCGGTCTTTCTACTTGTAATTGAGCCATACGTGTGATTATTTCACGACAGCTTTAACGCTGCTTCTTTTCAATTCAGCACCCTTACGGGTGCAAAATGCATATATTTTCACTGTGATTTGAGACGACGGAAAGGCACGATATGTCGGCTTGGCATTTGATTGTTATCATTGCTCTTATTGCCTTCCCGCTGATCTTCGTCTTCAGGCCGCCGCCACCCGGACCCAACAGGTTCGGTGCACCGGCCATGCCGATGACGTTTGGAGAGGCTTTTGCCAGCTTCTTCAGAAACTACGTCAATTTCCGCGGCAGGGCGTCCCGATCGGAATACTGGTTTTCTTTCCTATTTGTGTCGGCCAGCTCGTTGGGTGTCGACACGATTGATAGTCGTGGGTTCCTGAGTCTGATCTGGTCTTTCATTCTGTTTTTACCGATGATCGCAGTGTCTACGCGTCGCCTTCACGACATCAATCGCAGTGGATGGCACCAGCTTCTCTCGGGATTTTTCCCGATCGGATCGATCGTCGTGATCGTCTGGTATTGCACGGCGGGCCGAGACGAGACCTGATCTAGGCTAAGGAGTGGAGTTTCGTCATCGACCCGCGTTCTTCGTGAGGCTTGCGCATCGCGATCCAGAGGTGGGTGACGGGTACGAGCAATGTGCCGCCGCCAATGATGGCAAAAGGCAAATTTGTCCAGCCACCATCGCTGACGCCCACAGCCGCCATGACGGTCGTCGCGAAAATGAGCGGCGCCAGCCCGCAATAAAAACCGATCCGAAAATCACGGCGGTGTGCTGACAGCTCCTGCGCACCCTTGAAGAGATAGATGTGCGAGAGCTTTGCCAGTTTCCATAGGGCGATGACACCGGTCACGGACAGCGCCGCGGCTAAGATGACGATTACTCCGATGAGAAGAACAGGCGCAGCTTCTCCATTCGCATCAACGAAGTAAGTCATGAGCCAAACCGGACTGAACAGGATCAGTAAGCCTGCGTAAGGCGCGCTGATCACCGCCACCAGTCCATATGTCAGGTAGAAGGGCGCTGCGAAGATAATCAGTTCCACGAAATAGACGACGCGGGCCACGATCTGCGATGTCTGACGCTCCTTCATAGTAAGACCTCCAGTGTCTGATCGGCAGCCTGCTTTTCACTGCTCAATCTGCGCCAGTTCTTTGAGGCGTAGCGGTGGGCCTGTTTCAGGGCGACCCAGAGTGCCAATTGCTTGACGGGTGCCAGCCATCCATGTGCGACGAATTCGCTTCGTCGCTCGACACGGGTCATGTTCGGCCCGATGGCAACCAGTGTGAATTCATCCTCCAGATTGCCGATCCAGTCCTTGCACCAGACGGTGCTGCCGATCATGCGGTAACGCAGTTTCTCGTTGGGAATGTAATCCAGAATGCGCTGATCGATGGTGCCGCGATCCGTGGTGCATTGGCGCGTGTTGCCCAGAGCACCGTATCCCTCCAGCACCTTGCAACTGACGGGCTTGGGAATGCCGAAGCGAAACAGGAAGGGTTTCGAGCTGTCCATTCTGGCATGGAGAAAATGCGGCCAGATATGGTGCGGGGCGCTGTTGAAAATCCATTGCGAGTGAATCTGCATGATCTGATCTCCTTCATTTCTACAATTAGGTAATCAACTAATTATTGTCCTGTCAATAGTTAGTTGATTGTCTAATTGATTAATGGTAGAAAGAGCCATGTCCATTCAGTTGATTTTCGAGGCACTGGCCTCCCCCGTCAGGCGAAAAATCCTGGCTTATGTCGCGCATCATGAGATGAACGCAGGCGATATCGCCGCCCGTTTCGAGATGTCGAAACCGTCGATTTCACAGCATTTACAATTGCTTGAACATGCGGGACTGGTCTCGTCTGAGAAGCGTGGCAAGTATGTCTATTACCGACAGGTGTCGGACACACTGGCCAATAGCCTGACCGGTTTCGTGCAGGACATCTGCCCGATTGGCGCACCCTTGCGGCGCGAAAGTGCGGAGAATGCGCGTAAGGCGCAGGAAAACGATGTGGGTGCGAAGTCCGAATAACGGACTACCTCAACACGCCAGATCAGCCACCACGGAATCCAGAATGAGCATGCCTGATGGTGTGCAGCGCAGGCGTGAATTGCCCAGACGCTCGATGAAGCCGTGTTGCAGCAGGAAGTCTTCCTTGTCGGGATCGAGGTCGCGGCCGGAGAGATCGCTCCAGCGGGCAAGATCAACGCCTTCGCGCAGGCGCAGGCCCATGAGCAGAAGCTCATCGGACTGTTCTTCGACACCCAGCATTTCCTGATCCAGAATGCCATGGCCATCGCGTTCGACGGCCTCAAGCCAGGTTTCCGGGTGGCGTTCGGTGGCGGTGGCGAGTTTTGCGCCGCCTTTGGTCAGACGCCCATGCGCGCCGGGGCCGATGCCGGCATAGTCGCCGTAGCGCCAGTAGGTCAGGTTATGGCGGCTTTCAGCACCCGGTATGGCGTGGTTGGAGACTTCGTAAGCGGGCATGCCGTGTCGCGCGGTGATTTCCTGCGTTGCCTCATACAGCAGCGCGGATTGGTCCCCATCGGGCACGATCAACTTACCTGCCTTGTGCAGACCGTAAAAAGCGGTGCCTTCCTCGATGGTCAGCTGGTAGAGCGACAGGTGATCGACGGCATAGGAAATGGCTTCGACGAGTTCCTTTTCCCATTCCTCGACCGTCTGGTTGGGGCGGGCATAGATGAGATCGAACGACATGCGCGGGAAGATCTCGCGGGCCAGCCGGATGGCTTTCAGCGCATCGGTGACATCATGCAGGCGGCCCAGAAATTTCAGGTCACGGTCGTTCAGCGCCTGCACGCCCATGGAGACACGGTTGACGCCAGCGGCGCGATAACCGCGAAAACGCTCCGCTTCGACGCTGGACGGGTTGGCTTCCATGGTGATTTCGATGCCATCGGGCACATGCCAGAAACGGGCGATGCCATCCAGAATGGCGCCAACGGTCTGCGGGTCCATCAGCGATGGCGTGCCGCCGCCCAGGAAAACGCTGGTCACGACCTTTGCGCCGCTCAGCTGCCGCATCGTGTCCATTTCACGCAGGAAGGCGGCAACGAAACGGTCCTGATCCACAGGCTTGTGGCGGACATGGCTGTTGAAATCGCAATAGGGGCACTTGGCCGCGCAGAAGGGCCAATGCACATAGATGCCGAAACCGGGCTCACCGGTATCGGGCAGCAGCGTCGCATCGGGGGCAGGGGAGAACCTGCTCCCGAGATCGATCATCATGCGTCCAGACAGGTTTCGACGAATGTCTTGAAGGCGCGGGCGCGGTGGGAGAGCGCCTGTGCGTCACCGGGCTTCCAGCCATGCTTTTCCTCGGCTGTCATCTCGCCGAAGGTCGTCTCGTGTCCTTCCGGCTGGAAGATTGGGTCGTAACCGAAGCCGCTGGCACCACGCGGTGGCCATGCAACGGTCCCTTCGATCTCGCCGCGGAAGAATTCGGTATGGCCATCGGGCCATGCGAGGCACAGCACGCTGACAAAGCGGCAGGTGCGGGCGGAAGGCTCCGTCGCGCCGCGCTCCTGCAACGCATCCTCCACCTTCTGCATTGCCATGGCGAAATCGCGGGTACCGTCAGCCGTTTCCGCCCAATTGGCGGTGTAGACGCCGGGATTGCCGTCGAGCGCATCGATCACCAGACCGCTATCATCGGACAGCGATGGCAAACCGGACGCTTGCGCAGACGCCAGCGCCTTGATGGCGGCGTTTTCCTCGAATGTCGTGCCGGTCTCGTCGGGTTCTGCGAAATTCAGCTCCGCAGCCGACTTGGCGGAAAAACCGAGAGGGCCGATGAGATCGGCGATTTCAGTAATCTTACCCTTGTTGTGGCTGGCAACGACGATGGTTCTGGTGTCGAGTTTGCGCATGGTTTTGATGTCCTGGCTCAGGCAATCGTCTGCTTTTGCAGCTCAACGAGTTCCGCGCAGCCGGTCTTGGCAAGACCGAGCAGCGTCAGGAATTCCTCTTCCGAGAAAGGCGCGCCTTCAGCCGTGCCCTGAATTTCAACGATGCCACCGGAACCGGTGATGACGAAGTTGGCGTCGGTTTCAGCCGAAGAATCTTCTAGGTAATCGAGATCGATCACCGGCTGGCTGGCGAAAATACCGCAGGAAATGGCGGCGATATGGTCTTTCAGGACCTTCTCGACCTTGATCATGTTCCGCGTTTCCATCCACTTCAGGCAGTCGTGAAGAGCAATCCAGGCGCCGGTGATGGAGGCTGTGCGGGTGCCGCCATCGGCCTGAATGACATCACAGTCGATGCTGATCTGGCGTTCGCCCAGCGCCTGAAGATCGACCACGGCGCGCAGCGACCGACCGATCAGCCGCTGGATTTCCTGGGTGCGGCCACCCTGCTTGCCGGACGCGGCTTCGCGACGCATGCGCTCGTGTGTGGAACGCGGCAGCATGCCGTATTCGGCTGTCACCCAGCCCTTGCCGCTGTTGCGCAGCCATGGTGGCGTCTTTTCTTCAAGGCTGGCGGTGACGAGAACATGCGTATCGCCAAATTTGACCAGACAGGAGCCTTCTGCGTGCTTGGAGAAGTTGCGCTCAAAAGAAACTTTGCGCATCTGATCGAGTTTTCTGCCTGAAGGCCGCATGTGGTTCGTCTCCGTGTTGATCTGCGCCTTCTAAGGCCGCAGCACCGGTTTTGCAAAGGAAAAGCGGGTCTCAGCACCGCCACCTTGGAATTTCCGTTTTCACTTGTGCAAGCGAATGACTATATTCCTTACAGTACTGAATTGATGAAGAGCTGGCGAATGGGCGTTTCTCCTCCGATTGGAACAGAACCGGGTGCGCTGCTGGATGATCGCTCACGCGAGATTTTCCGGCGCATCGTCGAAGGCTATCTCGAAAATGGCGAGCCACTGGGCTCGCGCAGCCTTTCGCGCCTGCTGCCAATGTCTCTGTCTCCCGCCTCCGTTCGCAACGTCATGAGCGATCTGGAACAGCTTGGCCTGATCTATTCGCCGCATATCAGCGCCGGCCGCTTGCCGACGCAAAGCGGGCTTCGCTTCTTCGTAGACGCCTTTATGCAGGTGGCCGATCTGCCTGCCGAACAGCGCGCCAGCATCGACCGGCAGATCGGCCCGGTCTCAGGGCGCGAACAATCGATAGAGGGTCTTCTGACGGAAGCGAGCCGCATGCTCTCGGGCATGTCGCGGGGCGCCGGTTTGGTGCTGACGACCAAAAGCGACGCCGTTCTCAAGCACGTGGAATTCATTCGCCTGGAGCCGACCAAGGGTCTCGCCATTCTGGTCGGCGACAACAATCAGGTCGAGAACCGTATCATCGAACTGCCCGCCGGGATTACCTCGTCGCAATTGACGGAAGCGGCCAATTTTATCAACGCGCATCTTTCCGGGCAGACGCTGCCGGAACTGCGCAACCAGCTTCTGCGTCAGAAGTCTGAGCTGCAAAGCGCGCTGAGTACGCTCGCGCAGGATCTGGTGGAGCGCGGCCTGGCTGTCTGGTCGGGCGATAATGAAGAGGGTAAACTCGGGCGGCTCATCGTACGCGGACGCTCCAATCTTCTGGAAGGGCTGGCCGGCGAAGAAGACATCGACAGGGTGCGGCTGCTGTTCGATGATCTCGAGCGCAAGGACAATCTGATCGAGGTTCTCAATCTGGCCGAGACAGGGTCTGGCGTGCGGATTTTTATCGGATCGGAAAACAAGCTGTTTTCCCTGTCGGGCTCATCTCTGATCGTCGCGCCCTACAGGGATGATGAGAACCGGGTGGTGGGTGCGGTCGGCGTCATCGGTCCGACACGGCTCAACTACTCCCGTATCGTGCCGATGGTAGACTATACCGCCCAGATTATGGCCCGACTTTCCAGCCAAAGACGCTGATCCTCAAAAGACATCACCGAATCCGAAACGGATTTGCCCGCGAGCCTTGATTTTTGCCCGGCAAAGCTCGATATCGGGCTCAACCCATGAACACATGTGAAGCTGGAGAACGTCATGACCGATGACAACAACAAGACCGGACCTGACGCAGACGTCGTAGACGAGGCTGCCGACACTGCTGCTGTTGAAGACGCAGGGCAAGAGCAGGCAGAGCCAGATCCAATCGACGTCTTGAAGGCCGAAAACGCCGATCTGCGCGATAAATTTCTGCGCCTCGCTGCGGAAATGGACAATCTGCGCCGCCGCACCGAGCGCGACGTGAAGGATGCCAAGGCCTATTCCGTTGCAGGCTTTGCCCGCGACATGCTGGCCGTTTCCGACAATCTGCGCCGTGCCCTCGACACCATCCCCGAGGAGCTGAAGACGAATTCCGAAGCTGGCATTGCCGGGCTGATCGAAGGCGTCGATATGACTGAGCGCTCGATGCTATCGGCGCTGGAGCGTCATGGTGTGCGCAAGATGGATGCGGAAGGACAGAAGTTCGATCCGAATTTCCACCAGGCTATGTTCGAAATTCCCAATACGGCGGTTCCGAACAACACGGTCGTGCAGGTCGTCCAAGCGGGCTTTACCATTGGCGATCGCGTGCTGCGCCCAGCGATGGTCGGCGTTGCCAAGGGCGGCCCCAAGGGTGATGCGCCCACAGCGGCTGAGCCGGGCACGAGCGGCCTGAACGAAAAAGACGCGTAATGTAGACGGTCCACCCCGGTCTATGGCCGGGGTGGACCGCTATCAGGCGGTTTTATGTCTTGGCTAGATCGAACTGGCGATCCAGCCAGTCATAGGCGTAATCCTGCTGAACAGCTTCGAAGGCATGGCCACCGGGCCAGATTTTGCTCTCGAAACCATGCCCAGCGCCCCACGCGTCCCAAACCCCACTCATTTTCTGAAAAGCCGTTTTAACGGACGCGAGCGGAAACAGCGTGTCTTGCTCGCCTGCGAAGATCAGCATCGGGTTGGGTGCGCAAAGGCTTGCCACATCCGGGTAGTCCATATGCTGCATCAGCCCCGGATGGGTCATGTGCCAGGCTGACCCTCCACGACAATGATTATTGCCGGGTTCCATCAGGCCCTCAGCCGTCGCCATCCAGTTGACCGCACTCACAGCCTTGATTGTATCGCTCAGCGCTGCTGCCTGCCAGGCGCGGAACGCACCCATTGAAAAGCCGATAGCCGCGACACGGGTGCTATCCACTTGGCGGAGGCTACTGAGAAAATCCGCAGCGCGCGTATCCTCCAGTGCCATCAAGCCCGCCAATGAACTGCCCATGTTGAAAAGATTGGCGGCAAGAGCCTGCTGGCCATCATAGGTCAGGGGGCCGCGGTCTCCCCAGCCCAGGGCATCGGTCACCAGCACGACATAACCACGGCGGGCAAGTTCATCCGCCGGAAAGCGCCCGGAAAAGAACCTTGCCGTCCATGCCTTGGCGGATGTCAGGCGGGCATCGTCGTCCCAGGGCTCCACAAGCTTTTCCTTGCCGATATCGAACTGCGATCCATGGTCGTGATAAAAAATCGCTGCTGGAAACGGGCCTTCGCCCTTTGGCACCAGCAGAAAGGCCTGTACCCGACTGTCAGAGGTCAGGTTGAAGGCGATCTTGTGTGCGATGTAGCTGCCACGATCCTTGGAGGCCATCGTGGACGGTGTGAACGGGGTATCGTCTGGCTGTTGCTGGGTCAACGCGTGAAGTTTGGCCCGTGCCGTGGCCTTCCACGCGCAAACATCGTCTTCGCCGGGTCGCCAGCTAAGAGGAAAATGAAGTCTTTGCTTTAGCGAGGCGGAGAAGACCGGCAGATGATCGGGCATTACACCCTGCGTCTGGGCGCGAGTACCCGTTTCAGACGTAGGGTCGCTGCTGTTCTCCATCAGCCCGTGACCTGTGCCACGCACTCAGGCCGCTGTGGCCTGTTCCTGGTTGAGGAAGGTATAAATCGCCGTGTCGGATTCCGTTGCCCGCAGTTTGGCAACCAATTCAGGGTCACGCAGCACGCGCGCAATACGCGACAGCGCCTTCAAATGGTCGGCACCAGCGCCTTCTGGCGCCAGAAGAAGGAACACCAGATCGACCGGCTGGTCGTCGAGCGCTTCGAAATCGACGGCATTTTCCAGGCGTGCAAAAACGCCCACGATGGTGTTGATGCTGGCCAGCTTGCCGTGCGGGATGGCAATGCCATGGCCCACGCCGGTCGAGCCCAGCCGCTCACGCTGCAATATGACGTCGAAAACTTCCCGCTCAGGCACTCCGGTGATCCTGGACGCTCTTGCCGCCAATTCCTGAAGGAGCTGCTTTTTGGAATTGACCTTGAGGGCGGGAATAATCGCATCTTGTTGCAGCAAATCTGCCAACGCCATTCTGTTTATCCTTCATGCCATCGAGACGAAGGGAGTGCCACCGCATGGCGGCTGCACTCCCGATGTCCTGTCAGACTATTCAGTTCTTGATCGTCGCCGCGTCAATCCAGCCGATGTTTCCATCGTTGCGGCGGTAAACGATATTGAGTTCCTTGCCCGGGCTGCGGAACAGCAACACCGGCTCGTCTGTCATGTCCAGCGCCATGACCGCGCTTGCAACCGTCATCGTCTTGACCTGCTTGGAGGTCTCGGCAACGATGGTCGGTGCGAAATCTTCCGGCAGCTCGTCGTCCTCATCCGGCACGGCATCCATCACGGTATAGGGAAATTCTTCCATGATACCATTTGCCGAAGCGCCGTTGTGGTGGTCCTTCAGTTTTCTTTTATATCTGCGAAGGCGCTTTTCTATCCGCGCCGCTGCCGCATCGAAACTCGCCTGTGGATCGTTGGCCTGTCCCGCTGCATGCAAGACGACCCCGGTATCGAGGTGGATCTTGCAATCGGCATCGAAACGCGCGCCAGATTTCTCCACAGTCACTTGACCGGAATACCCCCCGTCAAAGTATTTGGTAATCGCCAGGCTAATGTTGTCCTCGATCCTCTGACGGAACGATTCGCCGATATCCATATGTTTACCAGATACACGCACACTCATGGAATTTTTCCTTTTTCAGTGATTTGCGTGTACCAGCTTACGTCAAGCGACGCGCTCATCCAAGCGTTTCGAGTCCGTTTCGGTCTCATTCCGGCTTGGCGCAAAAGCGCCGCATGTATTTAACGGTTGATCCGGCCCCTGCCCTCTATGCGGCGAGCTTCTAGCCTCGCGGGCATCAAGAGTCAATTAACATTATTAACAAATTGAAATATATGAATTTTTCGTTACGAAGCGGTAACTTTTGCCATGGCTTTTTTCTCCCGACGCCGCTGTACGGATGACGGAATATTCATCGCTTCACGATATTTTGCGACCGTTCGCCGCGCCAGTTCGACACCGTTTTTTTTCAGAATTTCGACGATATCATCGTCTGAAAGTACGGCATCTGGCGCTTCTTGCGTGATCATGATCCTGATGCGGTGCCGCACGGCTTCAGCCGAATGGCTGTCGCCGCCCTCAACCGCCCCAATTGAAACGCTGAAGAAATATTTGAGTTCGAACAGGCCGCGCGGCGTAAGCATGTATTTGCGTGACGTGACCCGGCTGACGGTGGACTCGTGCATCTTGATCGCGTCGGCCACCTGTCTGAGGTTGAGTGGGCGCAGGTGATCGACACCGTGCAGCAGGAATGCGTCCTGCTGCCGCACGATTTCGCTTGCAACCTTCATGATGGTCTTGGCGCGCTGGTCGAGACTGCGGGTCAGCCAGCTTGCGGTCTGCATGCACTCGGACATAAATTCTCCATCCTCGCCCTCACGGCATTTGAGTTTGGAGACCTGAGCAAAATAGGTCTGGTTGACAAGGACGCGGGGGAGGGTTTCCGGGTTGAGCTCTATCAGCCAACCTCCGTCGGAGGACGGCCTGACGATGATGTCGGGCACGATGGTTTCCGAAATCCCGGTCTCAAAGCCTGCGCCCGGTCTGGGGTTGAGCGACCGGATTTCGGCGAGCATGTCGAGGAGGTCTTCTTCGCCCACCCCGCAAAGCCGCTTCAGAGAGACGAAGTCACGTTTCGCCAACAGCTCGAGATTGCTGACGAACGCTTTCATCGCCGGATCGAGGCGATCCTTCTGTGCCAGTTGGATGGACAGGCATTCGCTGAGCGAGCGGGCAAAAATACCGGGTGGATCGAGTGCCTGTAGCGCGGTGAGGACGGCATTCACGTCACGCTCGTCTTTGCCAAGGCGCTCAGCAATCTCGTTGACGGCGTCCGCAGCCAGATAGCCGGTCTCATCCAAGTGATCGAGCAGGGCATCCGCGATCACCCGGTGCTGAAGAGAGGTGACGGTAAAGGGCAATTGTTGACCAATATGGTCCCGCAGACTGGGCTTGCCCGCAACAAAATCGTCGAGATCATAGGCCTCGGAAGACTCGGCGCCCGGCATGGATTTCCACTGGCCGATCAGCTCCGGTGCATCCGCCTTTGGCGCTGCGCTATCATCTGGAAAGACGTTCTCGAAATTCGTGTCGAGCTGCTCGTTGAGACTGCTGGCGCGGTCGCCGTACCACTCTTCGGGATCGTGAGCGCTTTCGGAGAACTGGTCTGTGGTGAGTTCCGCCTGGGCATAGCTGTCTTCGACGGATGCAGAAGCGCTGCCCAAATCGCTATCGTTTGCCACAATTTCCAGCAGCGGATTTTTTTCAACTTCCTGAGCGATGAATTGTGTCAGCTCGATATGGGTCATCTGAAGCAGCTGGATCGACTGCATCAGTTGCGGGGTCATGACCAGAGACTGGCTCTGACGCAGCAAAAGACTGGCGGACAAGGCCATGGCGGACGCTAAACTCCCATAAACCCTTTACCCGTCGATATTTTTGAAAAAATCTGAACGGGGAGGTAGAACTTGGCCCAAAAATTGCTTTTTATTTTTGTTTGGTCAAGCTCAACTGTCAGGTCGAGTGGAAGATTCTTTGCGTGGACCGTTAACCGGACCTAAGTTTTACGGCCAAGTGACTTACAGGCTGAAATTATTGCCGAGATACAGGCGGCGGACGTCAGCATTGTTGACGATTTCCGAAGCGCGACCATGGGTCAATACTTCCCCCGCATGGATGATATAGGCGCGGTCGATCAGACCCAGTGTTTCACGAACATTGTGGTCGGTGATGAGAACACCGATGCCGCGGGCTGTGAGGTGACGCACCAGATTCTGGATGTCGCTGACCGAAATCGGGTCAACACCTGCAAAGGGTTCATCCAGCAGCATGAAGGTCGGGTCGGTCGCCAGCGCACGGGCGATTTCCAGACGGCGACGCTCACCACCAGACAGCGCGACCGCTGGCGACTTGCGCAGTTGCGAAATGTGAAACTCTTCCAGGAGTTCATCAAGCTTGCGATTGCGCTTCTTCTCGTCGCGCTCATGCACTTCGAGAACCGCACGAATATTGTCTTCGACCGTCAGTCCACGAAAGATCGATGCTTCCTGCGGAAGATATCCGACGCCGAGCCGCGAGCGGCGATACATCGGCATGCCGGTCACGTCATTGCCGTTGATGGCGATCTTGCCGCTATCGACGGGAACGAGGCCGGTGATCATGTAGAAACATGTGGTCTTGCCAGCGCCGTTGGGGCCTAGAAGGCCCACGGCCTCACCACGACGCACGACGAGCGAGACACCATTGACGACACGGCGGGTGTTGTAGGTCTTGGTCAGGCCGTGGGCGATCAATGTGCCCTCGTACCGCGCCTTGTCACCGGGAGCGATATCCGCCTCGAGTGCGCGTGCGGAGCCTGCGCCGAACAGCTTTGACATGGATGGTATCTTCACGGGCTGGGAACTACTGCTTTTTCTGGGACTTGGGGTCGAGCATGATGCGGACAGGCCCGCCACAGCTTTCGAGCTTTGCTTCACCCGTGTTCATCAGGACGGTCAACTTACAGCCGGTGAAGACATTGGTGTCCTGCGAGAGAACGACCTGTTTTCCCGAGAGAATGAACGTCTGCGCCGCCATGTCGAATTCACCCTTGTCGGCTGTCGCCTTCTGGGTGCCCGATGTCAGGTAAACAGAGTTATCGACGAAGATCTTGTCGATATCCGCACCGCCGCTGGTGATCGATGAATTGGCAGCAGCGCCTTCGCCGTTGCTTTTATAAAGCACGGTCATCTTGCCCGCCTGCAACGTCGTCGTTCCCTGCACGACCTTCACATTTCCAGTGAAATAAGCCTTGCGCTCTTGATCGCGCACTTCGAGCTGGTCGCTCTCGATGGCGATGGGCTGATCGTTGGAAAGCTTCAGGCCCTCCATCTTGCTCGTCGCATTTTGCGCCGCAGCAGGGCCTGCAAGACAGGCCAGAGCGATGGCAGAAGCGAAATAGGCAGCATTGACGTAACGGGCTGGGCGCGAAATCTGCATCATCTGGGTCGGGCTCTCACTTGCCTGCGTTCTGAATGGTGGATGCAGCTATACGTGCCCGTACCTGCCCCGAGAATGTAATCGTCTTGCCATTATCTGCTATATGCAAACTTTCTGCAACAATTGAACCTTGAGTGGTGGTGATGGTAACAGGCGTCGAGCTGTCCATCGTTCCGGCTTTCAGGTCCACATCCGCAGACTGGAACTTTGCTTGTATGCCATTGCTGAGATTGATGTCAAAGGGCGCTGTCATTTTCAGCCGGTTGGTGGCGCGGTCGAAAATGCCTTCCTGCGCCACGACCTGCGCGACGATGTCGTTCATCGGCACCGCTGCAAGCACTTTTTCCAGCGTCATCAGGTTGGGGCTGGCAATATCCTGCAAGGCCCGTTCGGCGTTCATCGAATAATCGAAGCCCTTGTTGTTGCGTCCCGCAAGTGCGGGCTTTTCCATGACGATCTTGCCATTCTCGACCGTCGCGCTTTCCAGCGAAACCTCATCCGGCAACCATGTCCGCGCCAGCGAGACAGCAATAAAGGTGAGCGATATCAGTGCTGCGCCAAGCGGAAGAATGATCTTCAGCTTCTTGACGCGAGACGAATGACGCAACGCCAGCGCATAGGCGCTTGCCTGTCCGTCAGACAGGGGAAAACCGGGCGCTGGCTGGCTAAGTCGTTCAAGCATCATCTGGGTCCGGGGCAAATCTCGTCGCTATAACGCACATATTAGCGACTTTATCATGGGTTGCACTTGTCTTTGGCACGCGGCACTTGCCCTGCCAATATGGTTTTTCTCAGAATGAGCGCAAGAGCTACGATATTTTTATCAAAACAAAGCTTTCCGTTTGTTTCTTGGCAAGAGGTGGCTACAAGGCTCATATGGCTGGCATAAATCGTTGACGGCGTCCTGAGTTAAGGTGAGCAAATGGATCAGACAGCAATCGCAGATCGCAGACAATTGCGGCGCAAGCTGACATTCTGGCGCGTCGCTGCCGTTCTTCTTCTGGTGGCGGGATGTTTCGCGATCTACCGCTTCGCCTTTGCCGAACCGACGACGAGTGTGCGCCCGCACATTGCACGTGTCGAAATCAGTGGTCTCATTCAAGACGACACCGAGTTGTTGGAGCGCTTGCAAAAGATTGCAGACAGCGACAGCGCCAAGGGCCTGATCGTTTCCATCTCCTCTCCCGGCGGCACCACCTATGGCGGCGAGCGCATTTTCAAGGCGATCCGTGCGGTGGCCGAAAAGAAGCCTGTTGTTTCCGACGTCCGCACATTGGCAGCTTCCGCTGGCTACATGATCGCCACGGCGGGCGACACGATCATTGCCGGTGACACATCGATCACTGGCTCGATCGGCGTTATTTTCCAGTATCCGCAGGTCAAGCCTCTGCTCGACAAACTTGGCGTCTCCTTGCAGGAGATCAAGTCATCGCCGATGAAGGCGGAGCCTTCGCCGTTCCACGAGCCGCCGGAAGAATCGAAGACCATGATCCGCAACATGGTCATGGACAGCTACGGCTGGTTCGTTGACCTTGTCGCAGACCGCCGCAAGCTGCCGCGTGAAGACGTGTTGAAGCTTGCCGATGGCTCCATCTTCACCGGTCGTCAGGCCGTTGCGGTCAAGCTCATCGATACGCTGGGTGGTGAAAAGGAAATTCGCAGCTATTTCGAGAGCCGCAAGGTCGCCAAGGATCTGCCCATCGTCGAATGGACGGCTCCGCCCAAGCGCTCGCCATTTTCACTCTTCAGTCTTGCGGGCATCGCAAAAATGCTCGGATATGACGAATTTCTGCCTTTCAACGTGCCTCGCCAGCTGGGTGCCGACAAGTTGTTTCTTGACGGTCTTGTTTCGGTTTGGCAGGTTGGGGAACGTTAAAAATCCAATTCTTTCAGGGGGCAACCGTGATTAAGTCTGAACTGGTGCAGATTGTTGCTGCGCACAACCCGCACCTTTACCACCGTGACGTGGAAAATATCGTCAACGCCGTGCTCGATGAGATCACGGATGCGTTGGCGGCGGGCAACCGTGTGGAGTTGCGCGGCTTCGGTGCCTTTTCAGTCAAGAATCGCCCCTCACGTTCGGGACGGAACCCACGCACGGGTGAGTCCGTTTTTGTCGAGGAAAAATGGGTTCCCTTCTTCAAGACCGGCAAGGAGCTGCGCGAGCGTCTCAATCCGGGCATGAGCGACGTCGAAGACGAGGACTAAAAATCCATGGTGCAGATCGTTTGGCGATTTGCGCTTTGGAGAACGGTTGAGACCGAGCAGTCGGGCTCCTATCTGACGTCCATGCAGGTTTGTCTGAAGGCCCCTAAAGACGGAGTATCGTTGGATGTCTAAGAAGATCGTCAATCTCGTGGTTCTGGTGCCACTCGCCATCATTCTGGTGGTGTTGTGCGTGGCCAACCGGCAGACCGTGACACTCGCGCTCAATCCTTTCCGGCCCGATGACAGCGTTCTGTCCTTCTCCGCGCCGTTCTTCGTCTTCATATTCCTCGCCGTTATTTTCGGCATCTTTCTCGGCTCTCTGGTCACATGGTTTTCGCAGGGTAAGTATCGCAAGCGCGCCCGCACCGAAGCTAAGGAAGCCGTGCGCTGGCATGACGAAGCCAACCGGCAGAAGGCAGCCGCTAATGCGGTGGTCATCGCCCCGTCCACGGATGTGCGCATCGCCGCCAAGTGAGGTCTCCACGACGTGATCGGTGTTGAAACCGCAGCCCTTTGATAATATTGCGCTGTGATGCTATTCGCTGTCGCATAAAATGCGGTCAGACTTGGAAAGAACCCCGTTGAAGAAAAAAGACAACCGCCCGGGCGCCAAGTCGCGCGCGGGGCAGGAACCCCGGCAGCGCAATGCCGGTAAACCGGCAAGGCAAAAAGAGACCGCTCCTCGCAGCCGCGCGCCGGACCATGTTCGCGCTGCCGCCAGCGCGCCGTCCAAACCCGGCAAACCAGCTGCAAAGGCGGGCGTTCAGGACAGTGTGAAGATCAAGGTCGCGCCACAAGAGACCGAGCAGGTTCCGCCACGGCCCCTCAAGCAGCGGACGGGTGATCTGCCGGGTGAACAGGTTCCGGTCATCCTGGAATCGCTGGGCGCTGGTGATTTTCACCTGATCGATACGGGCAACGGTCTTAAACTCGAGCAATATGGCAACTACCGCATCGTGCGGCCCGAGGCGCAGGCGCTCTGGCGTCCAAGCTTGCCCGAGCGCGTTTGGGAAAACGCCGACTCCATCTTCACCGGCGATACGGATGAAGACGGCATGGGCCGCTGGCGCTTTCCCAAGGAGCAACTGGGCGAAACATGGCCGCTTTCGCTTCTCGGTGTCAACTTCCTCGGTCGTTTCACCGCCTTTCGCCATGTCGGCGTGTTCCCGGAACAAATCGTTCACTGGGAATGGCTGAAACACACGATCGAGACGGCGGGTCGCCCGCTCAGGGTTCTCAATCTCTTTGGTTATACCGGTGTCGCCTCTCTGGTGGCTGCGGCTGCCGGTGCGGAAGTGACCCATGTGGATGCTTCCAAGAAAGCAATCGGCTGGGCGCGGGAAAATCAGGCGCTGGCGGGGCTGGAAAACGCACCGATCCGGTGGATTTGCGAAGACGCGATGAAGTTCATCCAGCGCGAAGAACGGCGCGGCAACACGTACGACATTATTCTCACTGATCCGCCGCACTTCGGCCGTGGCACCCATGGTGAGATCTGGCAACTGTTCGAGCATCTGCCACTGATGCTGGACGTCTGCCGCGATATTCTGTCGCCCAAGGCGCTGGGTCTGGTGCTGACGGCCTATTCGATCCGGGCCAGTTTCTATTCCATGCATGAGCTGATGCGCGAAACCATGCGCGGCGCAGGTGGCGAAGTTGTCTCCGGCGAACTCGTCATCCGCGAGGCCGGTCTTGACGGCAAGACGCGTGGCCGTGCGCTTTCCACCTCTCTCTTCAGCCGCTGGGTGCCGAAATGATCGATGACCGCCGTGAAAACAGACCGGGCCGGGTAGGGCAGGTCAAAGAGGTCACCAGCCTTGCCAATCCGATCATCAAGGACATCAAGAACCTGACCCAGAAGAAGGGCCGGGAAGAAACCAGCACCTTCATGGCCGAAGGGTTGAAGCTGGTGATCGATGCGCTGGAACTAGGCTGGACGATCCGCACGCTGGTCTACGCCAAAAATGCCAAGGGCAAACCGCTGGTCGAACAGGTTGCAACCAAGACGGTTGCCAAAGGCGGGCTTGTTCTGGAAGTGACCGAAAAAATCCTGTCCTCCATCACACGCCGCGACAATCCGCAAATGGTGGTCGGCATTTTCGATCAGAAATGGACGCCGCTGAGGGATATCCAGCCGCAGGACGGTCAGACCTTTGTTGCGCTTGACCGCGTGCGTGATCCCGGCAATCTCGGCACCATCATTCGCACCGCCGATGCGGCGGGCGCATCCGGCGTCATCCTCGTCGGCGATTGCACCGATCCGTTTTCGCTGGAAACAGTGCGCGCCACCATGGGTTCGGTCTTCGCCATCCCCGTCGCGCATGCGACAGTAGAGGAATTTCTGGCCTGGAAGAAATCCGCTGGTGCCAGTGTCGTTGCCACCCATCTTGCCGGTTCGGTCGATTACCGAACCATCGATTACAAGCGCAAGCCGACCGTGATCCTGATGGGCAACGAACAATCCGGCTTGCCGCCGGAACTGGCGGCGAAGGCAGACCAGCTGGCGCGCATTCCGCAGCAAGGGCGTGCCGATTCTCTTAATCTGGCGATTGCAACGGCAGTGATGCTGTTTGAAGCCCGCCGTCATCTTCTCGAACTCGCACCGGTAAAATGATGGCCAAACCCGCTCTGTTCTCCAAGCCTATCCCGGCAATCGCGCTGATCGTCTGTGCGCTGATCGCAGACCAGATCATCAAGCTTCTGGTAGAAGCCTATCTGCCCTTGCAGCAGATGGTGCCGGTCATGCCCTTCTGGGCGCTCTACCGCACCTATAATCTCGGTGTTGCCTTTTCCATGCTGGCTGACATGGAAGGCTGGTTCATCGTCACCATGCGCCTGGCCATCGTCGGTTTCGTCATCTGGCTGTGGCGCAAGACGGATGCGGACCGCACCTTCGCGCATCTGGGCTTCGCGCTCATCATCGCTGGTGCCGCCGGTAATATCTTCGACCGTTTTCTATACGGCCATGTCATCGATTATATTCTCTTCCACACCGACACATGGTCCTTTGCCGTGTTCAACCTTGCCGATTCCTTCATCACCATCGGTGCCGGTTGCGTCATTCTGGATGAGATATTGCACGCCAGGGCAACCCAGCGCGCCAAAAACGAGGAACGCTAAAAGTTTAGCGTTCAAGCCAAGCCAATCCAAACGGCTGGCGTGGTAGCTATGTGGCATGAGCGAACTGGCGAAACTGAAAGATCAGCTTTCCGAAGCCTTCGGCCCGACTAAGGCGGATGCGGTTTTGCCCGTCGTTTCGAAAACGACGAGTCCGCCAGAAGCGGGCGCACTTGCCTTTTACAACAAAATCCTGCGCCGGGTGACGCTGTTTACCGCAGGCTGCGGCTTTGCGTTTGCAAGCGCTGTCTATCTCGGTGGAGATGCGGCGCTCTATATGGCGGCGATCTCCGTTGCTATCTGCGTGTCCTGCGCCTTTTACATGATGGTCCGGTCCTCCATGCTGCGTCAGGCCTCCATGCGCGATGCGACGGTGATCGAGGCGCGACAGAGGCAGAACGCGGCACTGATGGCTGAAATCCATGAGGCCATGGGCGACATCGTGGTCACTCGCGATCTGGAGCGGCGTATCCTGCACACCAATACGGCCTTTTGTGAAATGACCGGCTGCGCCTCACCGCAGGGCAAAACATGCGAGGAAATCGGCATCGCCTTTCGCCCCGGCGGCAAGGCGCATTGTTACGACGTGGAAATCGCCACGCCCTACGGCCAGCGCATTTTCACTTGGCACGACGTCGTTGCCAATGATGCAACGAGCAGCCGTCTTGTCATCAACAGCATCGCGCGTGATGTTACCGATGAAAGAGCCGCCATCGTCAGCCGTGAAGATGCGAGGGTCCGGGCTGAGAATGCCAATGCTGCCAAGGGCAGGCTGCTGGCAACGGTCAGTCACGAAATCCGCCTGCCACTATCGGGCATCCTCGGCATGAACCATCTGCTCGCACAAACGCAGTTGAACCACGAGCAGCGAAACTATTTGAATGGTATGCGTGAATCTGGGCAAGCACTGGTGCAGCTCGTCGAGGACCTCTTAGATTTTTCGACCATGGAGGCCGGTCGTTTCAGGCTGAATCCGCGCGCCGAAAACCTTCGTCAATTGATCGAAAGCGTGGTGGAGATGCTGGCCCACCGCGCCCATGAGAAAGGCATCGAGATTGCCTCCATCGTGACGCCTGATGTTCCCGATTACCTGGATTTCGACCCGGCACGGCTTCGCCAGGTGCTGTTCAACCTCATTGGCAACGCGGTGAAGTTCACCAGCAAGGGCGGCGTGCTTGTTCAGGCCCAGATGGCGGATGGCGAACTTTCAATCGCTGTCGAGGATACCGGGCCGGGCATGAGCGGCGCGGAGCAGGCGCGGATTTTCGGTGAATTCGAACAGGCCGGGCCAACCTCCCAGCGCAGCGCTGGCACCGGGCTTGGCCTCGCCATATCGGCCCGGATCATCCGTGAGTTTGGAGGCGCACTCAAAGTCGCCAGCCAACGGGGCAGGGGAAGCGTGTTCACGCTCACATTCAAGCCTGCCCCGTTGGCGCAGACCCTGCCGTCACATCGCGCGGAGGCTCTGAGAAAGGCAAACGTTCTGCTGCTTTCTCCGTCAGGCACGGTCGCAAAGGCAACGGTGACCTCTGTCGAAGCGCTAGGTGGATCGTGCCTGCACGCTTCGACGCGGCGCGAACTGGAAGCATTGCTTAGCCGATCGCCTGACGCATTCCAGCGATTGACGGATATCATCATAGACCACCGTGTGGCCCCACTGTTTCAAGAGACTTTGGAAACTTGGCCGAAAGAGCCGGACCGCCCTGTGAGACGCATTCTGTTGGTCAACCCGGAAGAGCGCGCTGCGCAAAAACAGGATGCCTTCGACGCCTGGCTGATCCGGCCTCTGCGCGAAAAGTCGCTGACAGATGTCTTGTCGGGACGCTTCAGCGGCGTTGAGGGTCGCGATGCAATCAACGACAATCACCATCCTGGCTTCGGTTTTGCCAACGTCCTCGATGACACGGCGTATGAGCTCGATGTGCTGGTGGCGGAGGACGACCCCGTCAACCTGCGCATTCTACGCGCTGTTCTGGAAAAATCCGGCTGCAAGGTGCGTTCGGTTGCTGATTTTACAGGCCTTACTCAGAGCCTCGCCAGTGGACCGGATAATCTGCCGGACCTCATCATCTCCGACCTCAATATGCCGGGTGGCGATGGCATCGATATCCTTCCCGGCCTGTGCGCGTCGCTGAGCGGTCATAACATTCCGATCATCGTGCTCAGTGCAGATACGACGCCGGGTATGCAATCGATTTTATTGGCTGGGGGCGTCGATATCGTGCTCGCAAAACCCGTCGAACCAAAGCGCCTGATCGAGGAAGTGCTTCGATTGTTTCCTCAAAAAGGGACTGGCAGATTTTAGGTGTCACCGCAGGCCATTGCGCGGCTAACTGTCACTGTTTTGTCGTCAATAAGTGATTTATGACAGCCAGAACGAAACGGTGGTGGGGCGATTCTCCATGGTCACGGAAATTCTCGAACACGACATTCGCGAGCGCAATGTCATTGCTGGCGTCAGACCTGCGTCGCAGACGCGGAATGATGATGTCTTCGGGCGTATCGGCTCGCTGGAAACGCGGCTTGCCAGAAACGAGCGCGAAGTCGACGCTGCCCAGCATGTTCGCTACCGCGTCTTCGTCGAGGAAATGGGTGCGCGTCTTCCAGCAGACGCCATGCGCCGTAGCCGCGACATCGATGCTTTCGATGCGGTGTGCGACCATCTCCTGGTTCTCGACAACGCCATCGAAGGCGACTCGGAAGATCAGATCGTCGGCACCTACCGTCTGTTGCGGCAGGAAACCGCCTTTGCCCATAACGGCTTCTACTCCGCAAGCGAGTTCGATATCGAGGGTTTGATCGCCCGCCATCCCGGCAAGCGATTCATGGAATTGGGTCGCTCCTGCGTCCTGCCGGAATATCGCACCAAGCGAACCGTGGAGTTGCTTTGGCAGGGAAATTGGGCCTACGCCGTCAGGCACCGCATGGACGCCATGATCGGTTGCGCCTCCTTTCCCGGTGTTCAGCCGGAAGCCCACGCTTTGCCTCTGTCTTTCCTGCATCACAATTGCGGTGCCAAGGGCGAATGGTCGGCATCTGCCTTGCCTGAGCTTTACCGTGAAATGGACATGATGCCCACGGAAGCCATCAATCCGCGCCGTGCGCTTTCGGCCATGCCCCCCTTGATCAAGGCCTATATGCGCATCGGCGCCACATTCGGCTCCGGTGCCGTGGTCGATCACGCTTTCAACACCACCGATGTGCTGGTCATCTTGCCGGTCTCATCCATTGCTGGGCGGTACATCAATTATTACGGCGGCGAGGGCTATCGTTTTAACGGATAGGGCCTGAATATCAGCAGCTTCCTGTGGGCAGGTGGTCCGGGTGTGTTGTCCTGATGGGGCGGGACCGTTAGTCTCTGCGCTCGTTTCCCGCAACACACAGCGATATTGAAAAGCCATTGACGGACGTTCACTCCACTGCCTCGCTCATCTCAGAGGAAAGCCGCGCCTCGGCTACTCCGATGATGGAGCAATATATCGAGATCAAGGCGAACAACCCCGGTTCGCTTCTGTTCTATCGCATGGGCGATTTTTACGAGCTTTTCTTCGATGATGCGGCGGAGGCGTCGCGGGCACTGGGCATTACACTGACGAAACGCGGGCAGCATCTGGGGCAGGATATTCCCATGTGCGGTGTTCCCGTCCATGCCGCTGACGACTATCTGCAAAAGCTCATTCTGCGCGGCTATCGCGTTGCCGTTTGCGAGCAGACCGAAGATCCTGCTGAAGCCAAGAAGCGTGGCTCGAAATCCGTTGTTCGTCGTGATGTCGTCCGGCTGGTCACACCCGGCACGCTGACGGAAGACAAGCTGCTCTCGCCGACGGAATCCAATTATCTGATGGCGCTGGCCCGTATCAAGGGAAGTTCCGAAGCGCAGTTCGCACTTGCCTGGATCGACATCTCCACGGGTGTTTTCCGCTTGGCAGAAACGACGCTGACGCGGCTTCTGGCCGATATATGGCGCATCGATCCGCGCGAATTGATCGTTGCCGACAGCCTGTTTCATGATGAGGAACTGAGGCCGGTTTTCGATGTGCTGGGTCGTGTCGCCGTGCCGCAGCCCTCCATTCTGTTCGACAGTGCAACGGCCGAAGGACGCATTGCGCGCTATTTCGGTGTCGCCACGCTGGATGGCTTCGGAAGTTTTTCCCGCATCGAAATGGCTGCCGCAGCCGCAGCCGTTGCCTATGTCGAAAAAACGCAGATCGCAGAACGCCCGCCCCTGGGCGCACCGGAGCGCGAAAGTGCGGCCTCGACCCTGTTCATAGATCCGGCCACCCGCGCCAATCTGGAGCTGACGAAAACCCTTTCGGGTGAGCGCGATGGATCGCTGCTGCACGCCATCAACCGCACCGTGACAGGTGGGGGCGCGCGGCTCTTGGCCGAGCGGCTGATGTCGCCTTTGACGGACCCGGAGCAGATCAATACCCGTCTCGACGCCGTTGCCTATCTGCTTGATGATGTTCCCCTGTGTGACGAGTTGCGGGAGGCGTTGAAGCATGTGGCAGATATGCCGCGCGCGCTTTCGCGTCTTGCACTTGACCGTGGCGGGCCGCGTGATCTGGGTGCGATCAAGGTGGGGCTTTCTGCCGCTGCCGACGTCGCGACATTGCTGGATCACGGCTTGCTGCCGGATGAGTTGGCCGATGCGCTTGCAAATTTGAAGGCGCTTCCGACGACGCTTGAGCAGACGTTGAATGCGACGTTGTCGGATGAATTGCCGCTCTTAAAGCGCGATGGCGGTTTCGTGCGCGATGGTTGGAGCAACGAGCTGGACGAAGTCCGCGCACTACGCGACCAGTCCCGTCGGGTCATCGCTGGCTTGCAACTGCAATATTCCGAAGAGACTGGTATCAAGTCGCTGAAGATCAAGCACAACAATGTGCTGGGTTACTTCATCGAGGTCAGCGCCGGACATGCCGATGTCATGATGGTGGGTGATGAGGCGAAGGCCCGCTTCATCCACCGCCAGACGATGGCTGGCGCCATGCGCTTTACCACGACTGAGCTTGCCGATCTGGAAAGCCGCATTGCTAATGCCGCAGCGCAGGCCCTGACCATGGAATTGCAGGCCTTCGACCAGATGGTGCGCGCCGTCGTATCGCATTCAGAGGTCATCAAGGCTGGTGCTCTGGCGCTTGCGGTGATCGATGTTGCAACAAGCCTTGCCTGTCTGGCGGCAGAGCAGGCCTATTGCCGACCGGTCATCGATGGCTCCATGATGTTTGATATCAAGGGCGGACGCCACCCGGTGGTGGAGCAGGCGCTTCGCCGCCAATCGAGCGGGCCGTTCATCGCCAATAACTGCGATCTGTCATCGGTGGGCGGTCATCGCAACGGCGCCATCTGGCTGCTGACAGGCCCGAACATGGGCGGTAAATCGACATTCCTGCGCCAGAATGCGCTGATTGCCATTCTCGGCCAGATCGGCTCCTTCGTGCCGGCAGAGTCTGCCCATATCGGCATCGTCGACCGCCTGTTTTCCCGTGTCGGCGCATCGGATGATCTGGCGCGCGGTCGCTCGACCTTCATGGTGGAGATGGTTGAAACGGCGGCTATCCTTAATCAGGCCACGGATTGTTCGCTTGTCATTCTGGATGAGATTGGACGCGGCACGGCAACCTTTGACGGGCTCTCTATCGCCTGGGCCGCGGTGGAGCATCTCCATGAGGTCAACAGGTGCCGTGGCCTCTTCGCCACTCATTTCCATGAGTTGACGGTGCTGTCGGAAAAGCTGGGGCGTCTCTCCAACGCAACCATGAAGGTGCGGGAATGGGAAGGCGACGTTATCTTTCTGCACGAGGTCGGGCCCGGTGCTGCCGACCGTTCCTACGGTATTCAAGTCGCGCGGCTGGCGGGCCTGCCGGCGTCTGTAGTCGAGCGTGCCAAGGACGTTCTGACCAAGCTGGAGGATGCTGACCGCAAGAATCCGGCAAGCCAGTTGATTGACGATCTGCCACTGTTTCAGATGGCGGTGCGGCGCGAGGACAGCCGCTCGGCTGGCAAATCGAAAGTCGATGAAGCGCTCAAGGCTTTGAACCCGGATGAAATGACGCCGCGGGAGGCGCTCGATGCGCTTTATGCCCTCAAGAAACAACTTGGCAACGCTTGAGCCTTACAGTGCCTGTCCATCACGTCTTAAAATCGCTATAGGGCTATGGCAAAAGCGCAGTCCGTATGAAATGGATATCGGCATCAATGGCCATCAAGGACCTGGATTTTACCGCAATATTGGACGTTGCGGCTCTCAAGCATGAGTGTGACGCTATCTTTCAGGGAGAAGGGAAGCGCGTTTCCGATGTCCGCGCAGACCTTTTGCCGATCTTCAAGAGGGCAAGCGGGCAAGGACGCGACAAGGCCCGCGAGCTGTTGAATACCGAAGGCGGTGGCATCGATTGCGCCCGTCGCATTTCCTGGCTTCAGGATCGCCTCATCGAAGTTCTCTATGATTTGGCCTGCCAGCATGTCTATCCGGCTGACGCGCCCCAGGTGGCGATCACGGCTGTGGGCGGATACGGGCGTGGCACTCTGGCGCCGGGCTCCGATATCGATCTCCTGTTCCTGCTGCCGCCCAAACACACGGCGGATATGAACAAGGCCATCGAATTCATTCTCTACATTCTGTGGGATGTCGGCTTCAAGGTTGGCCACGCGACCCGCACAGTGGACGAGTGCATTCGTCTGTCCAAGGCCGATATGACCATCCGTACCGCCATTCTTGAAATGCGGGCCATCTGCGGAAAACAGACGCTGGCCGATGAACTCGAGCGTCGGTTCGAAACCGAGGTCGTCACCAATAGCGGCCCGGAATTCATTGCCGCAAAGCTGGCGGAGCGCGATCAGCGCCATCGCAAGGCAGGCGACACGCGCTATCTAGTGGAGCCCAATGTCAAGGAAGGCAAGGGCGGTCTGCGCGACCTCCATACGCTGTTCTGGATTGCCAAATATTACTACCACGTGCGTGATACCGCAGAACTGGTGAAGCTGGGCGTGCTCTCCAAACGCGAGCTGAAGCTGTTCGAAAAGGCGGATGATTTCCTCTGGACCGTGCGTTGCCAGATGCATTTCATCACCGGCAAGGCAGAGGAACGCCTGTCATTCGACATCCAGCGTGAAATTGCGGGATCACTGAATTACCAGCCGCGTCCCGGCCTGTCGGCTGTCGAGCGCTTCATGAAGCACTACTTCCTGGTCGCCAAGGATGTCGGCGATCTCACGCGCATTCTCTGCGCCGCCTTGGAAGACAAGCAGGCGAAAGATGTACCCGGCCTGTCGGGCGTGTTCAGCCGCTTTGCCCATCGTTTGCGCAAAATACCGGGGTCTGACGAATTCGTGGAAGATCGTGGCCGCATCGCGCTTGCCAATGCCGATGTTTTTCGCCGTGACCCCGTCAGCCTTATCCGGCTGTTTCATGTGGCCGATATCAACAATCTGGAACTGCACCCGGATGCGTTGCGGGTGGTGACCCGCTCGCTGGCGCTGATCAACCACGAACTGCGCGACAATGAGGAAGCCAACCGGCTGTTCCTGGCAATCCTCACCTCGCGACGGGACCCTGCACTGACGCTGCGCCGCATGAACGAAGCCGGTGTGCTGGGCAAGTTCATCCCGGAATTCGGCAAGATCGTCGCGATGATGCAGTTCAATATGTATCATCACTACACGGTCGATGAGCATCTGATCCGTTCCGTTGCCGTGCTGTCCGAAATCGAGAAAGGACAGGCGGTCGATACCCATCCGCTGGTCAACCAGTTGATGCCTGCTATCGAAGACCGCGACGTCCTCTATGTCGCGGTGCTGCTGCACGATGTCGCCAAAGGCAGGCAAGAGGATCACTCCATTGCCGGTGCCCGGGTGGCGCGCAAACTCTGCCAGCGCTTCCGCCTGACCAGCAAACAGACGGAAACCGTCTTCTGGTTGATCGAGCAGCATCTCTTGATGTCGATGGTGGCGCAGACCCGCGACCTTCACGACCGCAAGACGATCACCGACTTTGCCGACAAGGTGCAGTCCATGGAGCGGCTGAAAATGCTGCTGATCCTCACCGTCTGCGACATCAGGGCCGTGGGGCCGGATGTTTGGAACGGCTGGAAAGGCCAGTTGCTACGCACGCTCTACTACGAGACCGAGCTTCTTCTCTCCGGCGGTTTCTCGGAAACGTCCCGCAAGGAACGCGCCAAGATCGCCCGTCAGGCACTTTACGATTCCCTGACGGATTGGGGTCAGAAGGCACGCCGCAAATACACGGCGCTGCATTACGAGCCCTATCTCTTGTCGGTCGATCTGGACGATCAGATTCGCCATACGCGGTTTTTGAGAGAAACGGACAAACAGGAAAAAGTCCTGTCCACCATGGTCCGAACGCACTCCTTCCACGCCATTACCGAAATTACGGTGCTGGCGCCTGACCACCCGCGTCTGCTGTCGATCATTACAGGTGCTTGTGCCGCTGCCGGTGCCAATATTGCCGACGCGCAAATCTTCACGACGTCGGACGGGCGGGCGCTGGACACCATTCTCATCAACAGAGAATTTCCGATCGACGAGGATGAGACGCGGCGTGCCAACAATATCGGCAAGATGATCGAGGAGGTTCTGGCGGGCCAGAAGCGTATTCCAGAAATCATCGCGACCCGCACCAAGAGCCGCAAGAAAAGCAAGACATTCAACATTCCGCCATCCGTCACCATCTCGAATGGTCTGTCCAACAAGTTCACGGTCATTGAGGTCGAATGCCTCGATCGTACCGGCCTTCTGGCAGATATGACGGCTGTGCTGGCCGATCTTTCGCTGGATATCACATCGGCGCGCATCACCACCTTCGGCGAGAAGGTGATCGATACGTTCTACGTGACCGATCTCTTCGGTCAAAAGGTCATGACAGACAATCGCCAGGCGAGCATTGCCTCACGCCTGAAGGCCGTCATGGCCGAGCAGGAAGACGAATTGCGCGACCGCATGCCGCCCGGCATCATCGCACACCCCGATGTCGCAGCCTTGCCTGCCGCACGTACCGCGAAGGCTTGAAGATAGAATGGGTTTGATCGCCAAATTCGCAACGGTCGGCGCCGCGACGCTGGGCAGCCGCCTCTTCGGTTTCGTCCGTGAAATGCTGATGGCCGCCGCAGTCGGTACCGGGCCGGTGGCGGATGCGTTCAACGCAGCGTTTCGGTTCCCCAACACCTTCCGTCGCCTGTTTGCCGAGGGTGCCTTCAACTCCGCCTTCGTGCCGCTGTTTGCCAAGGAAATCGAAGCCAACGGCATGGAGGGCGCAAAGCGCTTTTCGGAAGAAGTCTTCGGCGTTCTCTTCACGGTGCTGATGGCGCTGACGATCATCATGGAACTGTCGATGCCCTTCATCGTGAAAACGGTGATTGCGCCGGGCTTCGTTGAAGATCCAACCAAATTCGACAATACCGTGCGTCTCGCAACCATCATGTTCCCCTATCTCGCCTGCATGTCGCTGGCGGCGATGATGGGCGGCATGCTGAACTCGCTTCATCGCTATTTTGCAGCGGCCATCGCACCTGTTTTTCTCAACATCATTCTTATCGGCGTGCTGGGTATGGCCTGGTGGAAGAGTTTCGATCCGCTTCAGGTCGGCTATGCTCTCTCCTGGGGCGTGATGGCCGCCGGTTTCGTGCAACTGGCCATCGTTTGGATTGCCGTGCGCAACGCCGGTATCAAGATAGGCTTTCGCCGCCCGCGCATGACCGGCAACGTCAAGCGCTTGTTGGTGCTGGCCCTGCCTGCTGCGATCACAGGCGGCATCACCCAGATCAACCTGTTGATCAACACCAATATTGCATCCGGCGGTGAGGGCGTTATCTCCTCCCTGGCCTATGCGGACCGTATCTACCAGTTGCCGCTTGGTGTGGTCGGTATTGCCGTTGCAACGGTGCTGTTGCCGGAACTCGCCCGCGCGCTACGGGGTGGGCAGCAGGTCGAAGCTGCCAACCTGCAAAACCGCTCCGTCGAATTCGTGATGTTCCTGACCCTTCCGGCCGCTGCCGCTCTGCTGGTCATGGCCGAACCTATCGTCCGTTTTCTGTACGAGCGCGGCAACTTCTCGCCATCTGCAACCGTGACAGTCGCTGAAATTCTCGGAATCTATGGCCTCGGGCTTCCAGCCTTCGTGCTGATCAAAGCCTTCATCCCAGGCTTCTTCGCCCGTGAAGATACCCGCACGCCGATGATCTTTGCAGCGATTTCGGTCGTCGTGAATGTGTCCATGGCGCTCACCCTGTTTCCATCCTATGGCGGACCGGGCATTGCGACGGCGGAGATCACCGCCGGTTGGGTCAATGCCGCTCTTCTCTTTGGCATGCTGTTGTGGCGCGGACACTGGAAACTCGATATTCCGCTCCTGACCCGCATTCCCCGGCTGCTGGTTGCTGCCGGTGTGATGGCGGTCGCCATTCACTATGCGCTCGCCCATCTGTCCTTCGAATTGTCAGCCGCATCCTCTATCGCGGTGCGAGCAGGCACCCTCGTCGGCCTCGTCTTTGCGGCAATGGTGCTGTATTTCGGTCTTGCCTTCCTGTCCGGTGGCGCAAGCCTTGCCATGGTCAAACGCGGGTTGAAGCGGCGTCAGATGAAGAAGGAAACTCAAACCGAGCCCACCGAAATCCCTTGATTGCAGGCCGTTGCGGGTGCATAAGCGCGGCCAATTTGAAACCCAATCCGAAACATGGGGCAAGGCCCTCCACAAGCCTTATCGAGGACGATGATGAACGCATTCAAGCCACTGGTTTTCTCAGGTGTTCAGCCAACCGGAAACCTGCACCTCGGCAATTATCTCGGTGCCATCCGCAAATTCGTTGCGCTTCAGGAAGACAATGACTGCATCTACTGCGTCGTGGATATGCACGCCATTACTGCGCAGCTGGTGCATGCGGACCTGAAGGCGCAGACACGTTCCATCGCGGCGGCCTTCATTGCGGCAGGTATCGATCCGGTCAAGCATATCGTCTTCAATCAGTCCGCCGTGCCGCAGCATGCGGAACTGGCATGGGTGTTCAACTGCGTTGCGCGCATCGGCTGGATGGAGCGCATGACCCAGTTCAAGGACAAGTCCGGCAAGAATGCCGAACAGGTCTCGCTGGGTCTGCTTGCCTATCCAAGCCTTATGGCTGCGGACATTCTGGTGTATCGCGCGACCCACGTTCCCGTCGGTGACGACCAGAAACAGCATCTGGAACTGGCGCGCGATATCGCCCAGAAATTCAACATCGACTTTAGCGCCAATATTCGCAATGCCGGTCTCGGTGTTGATATCACTGTCGGCAACGAGCCCGTTCACGCCTATTTCCCGATGGTCGAGCCGCTGATCGGCGGACCCGCTCCACGCGTGATGTCCCTGAAGGACGGCACCAAGAAGATGTCGAAGTCCGACCCGTCGGATCTGTCGCGCATCAACCTGATGGACGATGTCGATACGCTGTCGCGCAAGATCAAGAAGGCGAAGACGGACCCGGATGCCTTGCCAAGCGAAGTCGAGGGTTTGAAGGGTCGCGCCGAAGCTGAAAACCTCATCGGCATTTATGCGGCCCTGTCCGACAAGACCAAGGCTGAGGTTCTCGCGGAATTCGGCGGGCAGCAGTTCTCGGCCTTTAAGCCTGCGCTTGTAGACCTGGCCGTCAACGTTCTCGCGCCCATCAACAGCGAGATGCGTCGCCTTCTGGATGACACCAGTCATATCGATGCGATCCTGAAGCAGGGTGGAGAGCGGGCACGTGCGATTGCGGAAAAGACGATGGACGATGTGCGTGACATCATCGGCTTTCTGCGCTGAGGTGTGACGCTTGCTTGCGCAAGAGCATTTTTTAATCTCTGCATCTGATATAAGGTCCGCCCGGGCCACCGGGTGGCTTTGTCCTGCCGCTGCGAAATAGGAGTGCGCTATGGTATCGAAACGACTTTCGCGTCTCGAAGGACACCGTCGTAAGTTTCTGGCGGTCATCGATGGCACCCCCGAATGCGAGCGGGCCGTCCACTATGCCGGTCGCCGCGCCAAGAACTCCAACGGCGCACTCGTGCTTCTCTATGTCATCCCTGAAGGGGACTTTCAGCAGTGGCTGGGCGTGGAGCAGATCATGCGCGCCGAGGCTCTTGAGGAAGCGGAAGCTTCGCTGGCGAAAGTGGCTCAGAGAGTGCGAGAAAGCGTCGGCATCGAGCCGGAAGCAGTGATCCGCGAAGGCAACGCGGCCGACCAGATCCATGGCCTGATTGAGGAAGACCGCGACATCGCCATTCTCGTGCTGGCCGCTGGCTCCACCAAGGATGGTCCCGGTCCGCTGGTATCGTCGATCGCTGGACGCGGTGCTGCGTTCCCCATTCCCGTGACGGTGCTGCCCGATACGCTGAGCGATGAGGAAATCGACGCCCTCTGCTAAAAGGCGACAACGAAGCATTGATGTGTCGGGTAGATTTCTTGACTATCATTATCATGTCAGCACTTGAAGTGAGCCCATATTCGGCATACTTTGGAAGTGTTCTAAATTCCGGGCTGTCTGAGGATTGTCCCGAAGGAGATTGAGATGTTCATTCAGACAGAATCCACGCCCAACCCGGCAACGCTGAAATTTCTGCCGGGAAAGGTCGTTCTGGAAAACGGAACGGCGGAATTCCTGAATGCAGCGCAGGCGCAGGCGTCGCCTCTGGCCGCGGTTCTGTTCGAAATTCCCGGTGTGACGGGCGTTTACTACGGGTTCGATTTTATCACTGTCTCCAAGGATGGCGCCGAATGGCAGCATCTCAAGCCAGCGATCCTCGGCTCGATCATGGAGCATTTCATGTCGGGTCGTCCCCTGATGGGCACGGCCGTATCGGCAGAAATTTCCGATGAAGAGGAAGAGTTCTTCGAAGCGGGCGATGAGACCATTGTCGCCACGATCAAGGAACTTCTTGAGACCCGCGTTCGCCCGGCTGTGGCGCAGGATGGCGGCGACATCACGTTCCGTGGTTTCCGCGATGGCACGGTGTTCCTCAATATGAAGGGTGCGTGCTCCGGCTGCCCATCCTCCACCGCAACACTCAAGCATGGCGTTCAGAACCTGCTTCGCCACTTCGTTCCCGAAGTGCAAGAGGTCGAGGCCGTCTGACCAGCGGATGCTTTGGCGATGATTGTTCTGTCCATCGATACCTCGGGTGTGGATTGCTCCGCCTGTCTCTATGACAGCGCGGGTGATGCTGTGCTGGGCCAGGTCACCGAAAACATCGGCAAGGGCCACGCCGAATTGCTGATGGGCATCATAGAAGGCGCCTTGCAGCAGGCTTCGCTAACCCTGCAGGATGTCGGGCGCATCGCGGTCACCATCGGACCGGGCTCTTTTACGGGTATTCGGGTCGGCGTTGCCGCGGCGCGCGGATTTGCTTTATCCCTGGGCATAGAGGCCGTGGGTGTCACGACACTGGAAACGTTGGCCGCACATCACCTGCGTACGCATCCCGGACAACCGGTCGCAGTCGGGCTCGATGCCAAGCGCGACGAAGCCTATCTCCAGATGTTTGCTGCAGATGGATCACCATCAACTGAGGCCGCCCTTGTTTCGTTGACGGATGCGAAAGCGGCGCTCGTCGGCTTTAACGGTGAGGCCATCGGCTCAGCCGCGCCGCTTCTGGCCGGTGGCGAGACCGGCTCAGGCCCAGATCATTTCGACATCGCGACGGTCGCCCGCCTCTGCGCTTCGAAGCCACAGGGCCTGCCCAAGCCGGCTCCTCTTTATCTGCGTGGGCCCGATGCCAAGCCGCAATCGGGATTTGCACTGGAACGCCGCTCGGTTGCCTGATAGTGCCCGTTTCTATTGTGAACGCGGATGATTCCCTGAAATGTTCGACGATTATCTAAGCTGGAAACCCTTTTTCGAGATCGTGCCGATGGAGCATGGCGACTGCGTCGATATCGCCGCACTGCACGCGACGCGCTTTCCACGCGCCTGGAACGACGGCGAATTTTCCGGTCTTTTGAGCCAGTCCAGCGTTTTCGGCGCGGTTGCCCGCCAGACGAATGCCTTTTTCAGCAAGCCGTTGGGGGGCTTCGTGCTCTCGCGCGAGGCAGGCGGCGAGGCGGAAATCCTCACCATTGCGGTTTCCGACAAGTTTGCGCGTGTCGGCCTTGGCTGGCGGCTGATGCAGACGGCCATGCGTGAAGCGTCGATGCGGGGTGCCGAAACCATGTTTCTGGAGGTCGATGGTGCCAATGGATCGGCCATCGGCCTCTATCAGAAGCTTGGGTTCAAGACGGTCGCGGAACGCCGGGCCTATTACACCGCCAAGGATGGCACGAAATCCATGGCGCTTGTCATGCGGCGCGATCTTCGCTAGTTCGTGATGCAAGTTAACGCAGCGCAGTGGCGCATTCCAACGGACGAGCCTGGAAGACGAGACGTGATAGACCTTTCAAAAACGCTGGAAGAATTATGTGCCGAGCGCGGTATGCGCATGACGGATCAGCGCCGCGTCATTGCGCGTGTCCTTCAGGAATCGGCTGATCACCCGGATGTCGAAGAACTCTATCGCCGCTCGTCCGCTGTCGATCCGCGCATTTCGATTTCCACCGTCTATCGCACGGTGAAGCTGTTCGAAGATGCGGGCATTATCGAACGGCACGACTTTCGTGATGGTCGCTCGCGTTACGAGACGATGCCGGAAGAACACCACGATCACCTCATCGACCTCAAGCACGGTGTTGTGATCGAGTTTCACTCTCCCGAAATCGAAGCGTTGCAGGAAAAGATTGCCCGCGAGCATGGGTTCAAGCTGGTGGACCACCGGCTTGAACTCTATGGTGTGCCGTTGAAGCCCGAAGAGCGTTAGGCAGACCGGGCTGCGGAGCAGGTGAAGCGATGACGTGGCTGCGGGTTATCTATCTGGTTGTCCTGATGTCGCTGGTCACGCTGGTTCTGTTACCGGTGCAAGTGCTTGGCCTGTGTTTCGATTGGCCCCTCCGTCGCACGTTGCCGAGAGTGTGGCACAGCTTTGCCTGCCACGCGCTGGGCATCAAGGTACACGTTCACGGCAGCGTCGAAAGCGCAACGCCGCTGTTGCTGGTGGTGAACCACGTCTCCTGGAAAGATATCATGATACTCGGCAGCATCGCCGACGTGGCCTTTATCGCCAAGACCGAAGTGCGGGATTGGCCGGTTTTCGGCTTGTTGGCACGGCTGCAAAAAACCATTTTCATTGCGCGTGAACAAAAGCGCAGCGCAGGCGCGCAGGTCAACGAGATCGCCGAACGGTTGGCCGCCGGTGAAATTGTCGTTTTGTTTCCCGAAGGCACGACGTCTGACGGCAATCGTCTTCTCACCGTCAAATCCTCGCTTTTCGGCGCGGCGTCGAGCGCGGCAGAGCAGGTGCCTGGGCGCATCGTTCATGTGCAGCCGGTTGCGATTGCCTATACCGGCATCCAAGGCATGGCGATGGGCCGATATCACCGCAGCGTTGCGGCCTGGCCGGGCAGCTTGGAGCTTCTGCCCTCGCTGTTCGGTCTGCTGAAGGCAGGCGCAATCGATGTCGATGTGTCCTTTGGCGAAGCGATCCCTTTCCGCGAAGGCGACAATCGCAAAGCCTTGAGCACTGAGGCGACCTTGGCAATCCGGTCCATGCTGAATTTTTCTCTGCGCGGCGGCTGGCGAAAGTCCCGCTGATCCCGCATTTTTCTATTTAATATAGCGACCGAAATCATTAGATAAGCGTCATGACCCAGGAAATGATTGGCCTAGAGGCCGCCCCGCTTGCCGTGCGCGAAGGTGCTAACAGCCGCAAGGTCTTCATCAAGACCTATGGCTGTCAGATGAACGTCTACGATTCCGTGCGCATGAGCGATGCTCTGGCCAAGGACGGCTACGTGCAGACCGAAGACATGGGCGAGGCCGATCTGGTTCTTCTCAACACCTGTCACATCCGCGAAAAAGCCGCCGAAAAGGTCTATTCCGCGCTCGGCCGTCTTCGGGATATGAAGAAGACCCGTGAAGAACAGGGCCGCGAATTCGTCATCGGTGTTGCCGGTTGCGTGGCTCAGGCAGAAGGCGAGGAAATCCTTCGCCGCGCGCCTGCCGTGGATGTCGTCATCGGTCCCCAGACCTATCACCGCCTGCCGGATGCCCTGAAGCGTGTTCGTGGCGGTGAACGGGTCATCGAAACGGACTATGCGGTTGAAGACAAATTCGAACATTTGCCGCTGGCGGAAAAGCAGACGCTGCGCAGCCGCGGTGTCACCGCATTTTTGACGGTGCAGGAAGGCTGCGATAAATTCTGTACCTTCTGTGTCGTGCCCTATACGCGCGGATCGGAAGTATCGCGTCCGGTGCAACAGATCGTCGACGAAGCGATGAAGCTTGTCGATGCCGGTGTGCGAGAAATCACGCTGCTTGGCCAGAACGTCAATGCATGGCGCGGCACAGGTGCTGCTGGAGAACAACTGGGCCTGGCCGAGTTGCTATATAAACTGGCGGAAATTCCCGGCCTCGCGCGGTTGAGATACACGACCAGCCATCCCCGTGACATGGATGAGCAACTGATCGGTGCCCATCGTGATCTGCGCATTTTGATGCCGTATCTGCATCTGCCCGTTCAGTCCGGCTCGGATCGTATTTTGAAAGCTATGAATCGCCGTCACACGGGTGACGAATATATTAGGCTTATCGAAAGAATTCGTTCTGCCCGCCCTGATATCGCCATGTCGGGAGACTTTATTGTTGGCTTCCCGGGCGAGACGGATCAGGATTTCGATGATACGCTCGCTCTCGTGGAACAGGTGAAATACGCACAGGCATTTTCGTTCAAATATTCCACGCGACCGGGAACGCCCGGTGCGGATTTGACCGATCAGGTGCCTGAGGAGGTAAAGGCTGAACGGCTGGAACGCCTGCAAGCCTTGTTGATGAAACAGCAGCACGAATTTGCCGGTTCGCTGGTCGGCAAGACGATGGATGTGTTGCTGGAAAAGCCCGGTCGGATGCCAGGACAATTAATCGGTAGATCTCCCTGGCTTCAATCTGTGAATCTTGATGCAAACGACATGAAAATCGGCGACATTATTCATGTACGAATCACCGCAACGGGTCCAAACAGCTTGTTTGCCGAGGTGGCATAAAGCTAGAGTGAGGAACCGACACTGATTAGGACGGGAGCCTGACCGCTTGAACGCACACGAATTGGTATCACCCCCATCGCGCCAGCCACGCACAGCCGCGACCGACGCCAATCACTTCGTCCTCACGTTCGAGAATAACAGGATAGCCGGAGAGCTATTCGGTCAGTTCGATCAAAACCTCAAATTGCTGGAGCAAAAGCTCAATATCGATGCCCGCCCGCGTGGAAACTCGGTCGCGATCACCGGCGATGTCGTTGCCATCAATCAAGCGCGACGCGCACTGGATTCTCTTTATGAGCGGCTGCTGAAGGGCGGCACTGTGGAGGTTTCCGATGTCGAAGGTGCCATTCGCATGGCGATGGCTGCCGACGACCAGCTCACTCTTCCTACAATGGAACGCAAAGCCAAGATATCGATGGCTCAGATTTCCACGCGCAAAAAGACCATCGCTGCCCGCACGCCGACGCAGGATGTTTATATGCGGGCGTTGGAGCAGTCCGAACTCGTCTTCGGTGTTGGTCCTGCTGGTACGGGCAAGACCTATCTCGCCGTGGCTCACGCAGCGCAGCTGCTGGAGCGGGGCGTGGTGGATCGCATCATCCTGTCGCGTCCAGCCGTCGAAGCCGGTGAGCGACTGGGCTTTCTGCCCGGCGACATGAAGGAAAAGGTCGATCCTTATCTTCGTCCGCTCTACGACGCGCTTTACGACATGATGCCGGGTGACAAGGTGGAGCGTGCCATTCAGGCTGGCGTCATCGAAATCGCACCGCTCGCCTTCATGCGCGGACGCACGCTCGCCAATGCTGCCGTCATTCTCGATGAGGCGCAGAACACCACGACTATGCAGATGAAGATGTTTCTGACGCGTCTGGGTGAAAACGGCCGCATGATCGTGACCGGTGACCCAAGCCAGGTGGACTTGCCACGCGGCGTGAAATCCGGCCTCGTGGAAGCCCTTCAAATCTTGCCGGATGTCGAAGGCGTATCGGTCGTCCGCTTCAAGGATGTGGACGTCGTTCGCCATCCGATGGTCGCACGTATCGTCCGCGCCTACGAAGCCCAGACGGCGGTGCCGGACGAGAGCCTGCCCAGAGGCGCATGAAGCAGAACGATGACGTTACTGGATATTCAGATCAGCGTAGAGGCTGAGCGCTGGTCTTCTGAAGAAGAATTGCTGACATTCAGCAGCCAGGTTTTAAATCCGGCTGCTGAATTCTTGCGGGAAAAGGAAGAGCAGCCTTTTCCAAAGATGCCAACGGAACTGTCTCTGGTTTTCACCGACGACGCGGCAATTCGCGAAATCAATGCGGAATGGCGTGACAAGGACAAGGCAACCAATGTGCTGTCTTTTCCCGCCTATCCGCTGGAACCGGGCGGTATGCCGGGCCCGATGCTGGGTGATATCGTCATCGCCCACGAGACCGTTGCTCGCGAGGCTCTTGATCTGGAGAAGAGTTTCGAGGATCATCTGACCCATCTTCTGGTGCACGGATTTTTGCACCTCTTTGGTTACGATCACATCGAAACCGATGAAGCCGAAGAAATGGAGGGGCTCGAGACTCGCATTTTGGCGACGCTTGGTCTATCTGATCCGTATGCGGGACAAGATCCGCTTTGATTTAACAGTTTGGGACCATGAACGAACATTCTGCAAGGCCGCCCCAGGAGGGCAAAGAAACCGGGGAGCAATCCTCATCGGAGGAGGGCAGTAGTCCCTTACGTCAGGACTACCAGGCCAAACCCAGAGCCACGCTCTGGTCTCGCATTTCGCGGCTGTTGAAGCCGTCGCAGGGCGAGCGTCTTCGCGAAGACATTACGGACGCGTTGATGACCGATACGGAAATCGGTGCCGCGTTCACGCCCGAAGAGCGGGCGATGCTCAACAATATTCTACGTTTCAGGGAAGTCCGGGTCGAGGACATTATGATCCCGCGTGCCGATATCGACGGGCTGGATCAGGATATGACCATCGGCGAAGCGATGATCCTGTTTGAAGAAACCGGGCGCTCCCGTATGCCGGTTTACGATGAAACGCTGGATAACCCAAAGGGCATGATCCACATTCGCGACCTCTTGTCCTTCATCGGAAAGCAGGCCCGCAACAAGCGTCGCGTCGGTTCCCGCCAGACGACGAATGCCGAAGGCAAGGTCACCAAATCACCACGCGCCAACTTCGACCTCGCCCGTGTCGATCTGGAAAAGACGCTGGCGGAAGCCGGTATCATCAGAAAAATTCTCTTCGCACCGCCGTCTATGCTGGCATCAAGCCTACTGAAAACCATGCAGGCGCAGCGCACGCAGCTTGCGCTCATCATTGATGAGTATGGCGGCACGGATGGTCTCGTGAGCCACGAAGACATCGTGGAGATGGTTGTCGGCGATATCGATGACGAGCATGACAAGGACGAGACGATGTTCTCGCGCCTGTCCGCGGATGTCCTGATTGCCGATGCACGCGCAGAATTGACCGAACTTGCCGAGGCCATCGGCCACGATTTCGATGTGCGTGAGCATATCGAGGAGATCGATACGCTGGGCGGGCTGATCTTTTTTGCGCTTGGTCGTATCCCGGTCAAGGGCGAAGTCGTTCGTGCCGTGGCAGGTTTCGAGTTCCACATTCTCGATGCCGACTCCCGCCGAATCAAGGGCGTACGCATCGTTCGCAACCAGTCTTCGGAAGGTGAAGACGATCAGGCTCCGGCGGATGCAGCGAGCAGTGTCGTTCTGGCACTGCCACCACCATCACAAAGCCATGCAGATAACGCTACTGCGTAAGCAGTGACGTCGATCGATCAGAATGGCTGTAGAATAATAATTCTGCGGCCATTCTGGTTTTGGAACGACGTCATCCTGTGGCGCGGGATGCTGTGGACGCGCGGTTTTTTTTACAGTAAATCCCGTTGAGCAGACGGTGTCGCCTCCCGTGTATCTTGTGTCGGATGGTGCCTTAAAAAGGTGGAGACTAAGATGGAGCGACTGGCGGGCAGGATCATGCTGAGCAGTGGTTTTGGCCGTGTTGTCATGACCATCGGTGCCGGTGCCATCGGTGCTCTTGCGTTTCCACCCTTTGGCTTTTTCGCGTCTCTGTTCGTCTCGTTCACGCTGCTGGTCTGGCTGATCGATGGTGCCACGGGCAATCCCGATGGCGGCCTATCGTCGCGTGGCTGGAAAACCTTCGTCATCGGCTGGCTGTTCGGGTTCGGCTACTTCGTGGCGGGTCTGTGGTGGCTTGGCAACGCCCTGCTTCTGGAGGCAGACGAGTTCGCCTGGGCCTTGCCGCTTGCCATCCTTGGATTGCCCGCCTGCCTCGCCATCTTCTACGGCTTCGCCGTCATGCTCGCCAATCTGCTCTGGTCGGACGGATGGGGACGTATCGCCGCTTTGGCCGCTGCCTTCGGCCTGATCGAATGGCTGCGCAGTTTCCTGCTGACGGGGTTTCCGTGGAATACGGTCGGCTACGGGCTGATGCCGTTCCCTTTGATGATGCAGACATCGAACCTCATCGGCATATTCGGCATGTCGATGCTGGCTGTTTTCGTGTTCTCCAGTCCGGCGCTGCTTGGGACGAAAAAAGGCTTGCTTCCGGGCCTTGGTATCGCGCTTCTCATGATGGCGGTGCATCTCGGATATGGTGCCTATCGCCTACAGCAGCCATTGAACTCAGACAGTGATGCGCTGACGGTCAGGATCGTACAGCCGGGGATCGACCAATCCCGCAAGATGCTGAATGCCGACCGCGCCGAGATATTCAAGGAACATCTACGCCTGTCAGCACTGCCGGTGAAGGACGGCGAGAAGCGCCCTGACATCATTGTCTGGCCGGAAACCTCCGTACCCTTCATTCTGACGCAGAACCCGGATGCGCTGGAAGAGATCGCCAAGACACTGGACGATGGTCAGATATTGCTGACCGGTGCGGTGCGCATGGAAGATGCGGGTGCAGGACACGCGCCGCGGTATTACAATTCCGTCTATGCCATCGATAGTCAGGGGCAGATCATCGGTGCGACGGACAAGGTGCATCTTGTACCCTTCGGAGAGTATGTACCGTTCGAAAACGTGCTGAGAAACTTCGGCATCGACAATCTGATCAGCCTGCCCGGCGGCTTTTCGCCAGCCGCAACACGCGAGCCGATCACGCTGCCCTCGGGCAAGAAGCTTCACTCGTTCATCTGCTATGAGATCATCTTTCCCGGCGAGGTGCCCGCCGATATCGCCACGTCGACGGCGATCGTCAACGTGACGAATGACGGCTGGTTCGGCGATACGCCGGGTCCCTACCAGCATCTCCAGCAGGCCAGAATACGTGCTGTCGAAACCGGTATTCCGGTGATTCGCGCGGCCAATACCGGCATTTCTGCCATTATCGACCCTCTGGGGCGAATTGCCGCAGGTCTTGACTACGGTCAAAAGGGAATAATCGGTTCCACTTTAAGTGGTGCCGCCACTGGCGCGTTCACTGGAGATATGCGACAGATACACTTTTGGTTGTTCTTTGGAATATTGCTCGTGTGCGCGGTGATTGCTCGGACTGGTTTGATGAAATCGAAGAATTGACCAAAAACCCCTAAAATTGCATAGTGAACTTGTTAGGTTGCACAACGCACGTGATATGTTTCGTGCGGCGACAATCCTACTATTCAGGATTTGAACAGGCGTGTAGTCGATAACCCGAATAAACTGAATGTCAGGACCACGACAATGACAGAGAACAAGAAGAAGCCAAACCCGATCGACATTCACGTCGGAAGCCGTATTCGCCTCCGCCGCACGATGCTGGGCATGAGCCAGGAAAAGCTGGGCGAAAGCCTCGGCATTACATTTCAGCAGATTCAGAAATACGAAAAAGGGACGAACCGCGTCGGCGCCAGCCGTTTGCAGAACATCTCTGGAATTCTCAATGTCCCCGTGTCGTTCTTCTTTGAAGATGCGCCGGGCGATCAGGGCGTCAGCGCCACCGGCATGGCCGAAGCAAACAGCTCCAACTATGTCGTGGACTTCCTGTCCTCGTCCGAAGGGCTCCAGCTGAACCGCGCTTTCGTCAAGATCAACGACCCGAAGGTTCGCCGCCGTCTCGTCGATCTGGTCAAGGCTCTCGCTGCCGAAGGCGACGCGGAATAACGCATTTACCATTGCGCGATTTTTAAAACGGTCCTTCGGGGCCGTTTTTTATTGCGTAAGGATGAGTTAGGAATTCCGATATAAAGATATATTTATGTCGTTGTGTCCTTGTTTTTTGCGAGCAAAATGACTAACAAACCGGAAGACACTTCTTTGAGGGGAATCCCGCATGCGCGCTAATTACCTGTTCACCAGCGAGTCTGTTGCTGAAGGTCACCCTGACAAGGTGTGTGACCGTATTTCCGATGAAATCGTCGATCTCATCTACCGCGAGGCCGCTAAGACCGGGGTTGATCCCTGGACAGTGCGCATCGCCTGCGAGACCCTCGCAACGACGAACCGCGTGATCATCGCCGGTGAAGTGCGTGTTCCCGACACGCTGTTGAAAAAGGACAAGGACGGCAACGTTCTCAAGGACGCGAGCGGCCATCCTGTCATCAACCCCGCCAAGTTCAAGGCCGCCGCCCGCAAGGCCATCCGCGATATCGGCTACGAGCAGGACGGCTTCCACTGGAAGACGGCCAAGATCGACGTGCTGCTGCACCCGCAGTCTGCCGACATTGCGCAGGGCGTGGACAACGCGTCCGACAAGCAGGGCGACGAAGGCGCTGGCGACCAGGGCATCATGTTCGGTTACGCCTGCAAGGAAACGCCGGACCTGATGCCGGCCCCGATCTATTATTCGCACCGCATTCTCCAGCTTCTGGCAACTGCCCGCAAGAGCGGCGAAGGCGAAGCAGCCAAGCTCGGCCCCGACGCCAAGAGCCAGGTGACCGTGCGTTACGTCGATGGCAAGGCATCTGAAGCCGTATCCATCGTGCTTTCCACGCAGCATCTCGATGCCAGCTGGGACTCCAAGAAGGTCCGCTCCGTCGTAGAGCCCTACATCCGCGAAGCGCTGGGCGAATTGAAGATCGCCGACGATTGCCAGTGGTACATCAACCCAACCGGCAAGTTCGTGATCGGTGGTCCTGACGGCGACGCTGGCCTGACCGGCCGCAAGATCATCGTCGACACCTATGGCGGTGCTGCCCCTCACGGTGGCGGCGCATTCTCCGGCAAGGACACGACCAAGGTCGACCGTTCCGCAGCCTATGCTGCCCGCTACATTGCCAAGAACGTTGTGGCTGCCGGATTGGCAGAGCGTTGCACGATCCAGCTGTCCTACGCCATCGGCGTTGCCCAGCCACTGTCGGTCTATGTTGATTTCCACCAAACGGGCAAGATGAGCGAAGACGAGGTCGAAGCCGCGATCCGCAAAGTCATCGACCTCTCGCCGTCCGGCATTCGTCGCCACCTTGACCTCAACAAGCCGATCTATGCCAAGACGTCGTCCTACGGCCATTTCGGTCGCAAGGCCGGTCGTGATGGATCCTTCTCCTGGGAGAAGCTGGATCTGGTCAAGCCGCTCAAGGATGCGTTGAAAGCCGCTTAAGGCTTGTCAATCGCTACCGATTGAGAGATACGGTCTGAACGTTTTGAGACCCGCACAGCGCAGATGAACAGGCGCGGTGCGGGTTATCCATTTGTCTGAGAGTGTTGAAATGACGGAAGAGCGACGTTCACGCGCAACGGAAGCGTTTTTTGGTCGGCGTAAAGGCAAGCCACTGCGCAACCAGCAGGTCGATACGATCGAAAACCTCTTGCCGTTGCTGAAAGTCGATCTTGAGACGCAGCCGCCGAAAAATCTCGCGGCCCTGTTTCCTGCGGATGTGAAAACCATCCGCCTCGAAATCGGCTTTGGCGGTGGCGAGCATCTCATACACCGTGCCTCCGAAAACCCTGCCACCGGCTTCATCGGCGTCGAGCCCTTCGTCAATTCCATGGCGAAGCTTCTCGGCAGCGTGAAAGAGCGCGAGCTGATGAACATCCGTCTCTATGACGATGACGCGACGCAGTTGCTCGACTGGCTGCCGGATGCCTGCATCGACCATATCGATCTGCTTTATCCCGACCCGTGGCCGAAAAAGAAGCACTGGAAGCGTCGCTTCGTCTCAGACGTCAATCTCGCGCGGTTTCATCGTGTGCTGAAGCCCGGCGGCAAGTTCTGCTTCGCCTCGGATATCGATACCTACATCAACTGGACGCTACAGCATTGCGCTAGCCATGGCGGGTTCGAATGGACGGCGCAGACATCCGCCGACTGGACGACGCCGTTCGATAACTGGCCGGGCACGCGTTACGAGAACAAGGCGAAGCGCGAGGGTCGCAGCTCCGCCTATCTCACCTTCATCCGCACCTGAGTTTAGATTTTAGCATCTACCTCGGATGCGACGGGTATCGACGGCTGTGCTCCGGGCCGGGTGCAGGCCAGAGAACCGGCAACGGCGGCGCGACGAAGGGCTGCCTCGAAATCGAGACCCGCATCCAGGCTCGCAGCCAGATAACCGCAAAACGTATCACCCGCACCGACCGTATCGACCGGCTCGATCTTCAGGCCCTTGGCCTTGACGAGCTTGCCATTGCGAACGGCGATTACGCCTTCCGCACCCAGCGTGACGATCAGCGTCTGGCCGGTTTCGTCATGAAGGGCGGCGAGTTCCTTTTCCCGCTGGTCAGCGGAAAGGCCATTTCTGCCGATCAGCAATTCGAACTCGGTTTCATTGGCAATGACGACATCCGTCAGTCGCGACAGGCGCTGCGCCTCAGATGTCAGCGGCGCGGTGTTGATGAGCGTCGTGACACGTTTTGCCTTGGCGGCCTTGAGTGCTGCTTCGATGGCCTCGGCTGGTATTTCGAACTGCAACATCAGGATGTCGCCTGCCGTCATCTCTGAAACAGTTCGTTCCGCATCGGCTGCCGACACTTCGCCATTGGCGGCGGGGATGACCGAAATCATGTTTTCCCCGCCCTCACCAATCAGAATAACGGCGGTTCCGGTTGGCACGGCAACGGACTTGACCAGCGACAGATCGGTTCTGGCATCGCGAAGCAGGGTCAGGGCCGGGGCTGCGAAGGCGTCGTCGCCAACGGCACCCGCCATTTTCACCGTGGCACCGGCACGTTTCGCAGCCAGCGCTTGATTGGCGCCCTTGCCACCGGCGGCGGTGGAGAAGGTCTTGCCGGTCACGGTTTCACCCGGTTTTGGCAGACGGTCGGAAATGGCAACGAGGTCCATGTTGATGGAGCCGAAAACTGTGATCATGCGGGTCATTCCATAAGAGGCGAAAACGAAGGCGACTTTGCAGAGTGGATCACTCGTCGTCAACCACCCTCAGCTTGGTGGCACCGGCGCGCACATCCGCGATGCGCCGCAACTGTTCGGCTTCGAGATGAGCAATTTCCTTTTGCGACGGCGCGAAATCGAGGCTTTCGATCTTGATGCCGCGCGCCAAGACCTTGTCGGACGAGGTCAGCATCATGTCCACGTCCTTCTGCACCAGCCCGAAATGCGCCTGCAATTTGCGCGTCCGCTCATCCAGACGCCGCACATCGTCCATCAGCATCGCCACTTCGCCTTGAATGAGATGCGCCTGTTCGCGCATGCGCTGGTCTTTCAACACCGACTGGATGACCTGAACCGACAGCATCAACAGCGACGGCGAAACGATGACGACGCGCGACCGGTGGGCGCGCTGCACGAGGTTTTCGAAGTGTTGATGAATATCGGCAAAGATGGATTCAGAGGGCACGAAGATAAAGGCGGTGTCCTGGGTTTCGCCTGAGATGAGATATTTGTCCGCCACATCGCGGATATGCACTTCCATATCGCGACGAAATTGCTGGGTGGCGGCGCGTTTGGCCTCTGGCGTATCGTCGGCCTTCAGCGCATTCCACGCTTCCAATGGAAATTTCGCGTCGATGACCAGTGGCGGCGCGTTGTTCGGCATTCGGATGGTGCAATCGGGCCGGAAGCCGTTCGAAAGCGTCGGCTGCAAACTGTAGGAGCCGGAGGGCAGGGCGTCGGCAATCAGCGCTTCCATACGCGCTTGGCCAAAAGCGCCGCGCGTCTGCTTGTTGTTGAGAATGGCCTGCAGGCCGATCACGTCCTTGGCCAGATCCTGAATATTGCCCTGCGCGGCATCGATGACGGCGAGGCGTTCCTGCAATTTGCTGAGGTTTTCGTGCGTCGAGCGGGTCTGCTCCGTCAGCGTGGTGCCGATGCGCTGAGACATGCCATCCAGCCGGTCGTTCAGCGTCTGGCTCATTTCGTTCTGGCGGGCGCTGAGGCTCTCCGTCATGGCGGCGATGCGGCCATGCAGCTCCGACTGGGTTCTCAAAAGCTCGGTGATTTCATCCCGCGATTGATCGGGCGCGGGCGGTTTGCGCCACATGAACGCCGCAGCCACCAGACAGCCCGCAATGAGAATGCCGAGGAGAGCGCCAACCGATATCTGGAGGCTGCCGAGACTGAAAGCTGTCGTACCAAGCGCATTGAGATCGATGTTCATATCCAAATCTAACAGATTTCGTGTGATTCGTCAGATCAAAACAAGAACATTTCTGGGGCGTAAATGAGTCCCGTTTGCCGCTGCTCATGTCGCTAATATTGGCCTTTATTTTTTGTTTCCTCCAAAGATGAGATGCGTTATGGGGAAGCCATGACGATCAAACCTCTTATTATTTTGCCTGATCCACTGCTGCGCCAGCAATCCAAGCCCATCGAACAGGTGGATGCCGAGATCACGCGTCTGGCCGACGACATGCTGGACACGATGTATGATGCGCCGGGTATCGGCCTTGCCGCCATCCAGATCGGCGTGCCGCGCCGCATGCTGGTCATCGACATCTCACGCGAGGATGAAGACCGCAATCCGGTTGTGTTCATCAACCCGGAAATCCTCAAAGTGTCGGACGATGTCTCGGCCTATGAGGAGGGCTGTCTGTCCATTCCCGACTATTATGCCGAGGTTGAGCGCCCGGCTTCGCTGACGGTTGGCTATATCGATCGCGATGGCAAGCAGCAGACGGTGGAAGCCGATGGCCTTTTGGCAACCTGCCTTCAACATGAAATGGACCATCTCAACGGTGTTCTGTTCATCGACCACATTTCCCGCCTGAAACGGGATATGGTCATCAAGAAATTCACCAAAGCGGCCCGCGCAAAAATCTGATCTGCCTGTCTACAAGCATTGGCAGATCAGGCAGCAGGGCAGGGGGCGAGCATGGCACTGCGCATCATTTTCATGGGAACGCCGGAATTTTCCGTTCCCACCCTGCGCGCACTGGTCGACGCGGGCCATGAGATCGCCGCTGTCTATACACAGCCGCCACGACCCGGCGGTCGTCGCGGGCTCGACCTCCAGAAATCACCCGTGCATCAGGCCGCCGAACTGCTCGGCATTCCGGTTTTGACGCCGCTGAATTTCAAGGCGGAAGAAGACCGGGCGGAATTCAAGGCGTTCAACGCAGACGTGGCCGTCGTCGTCGCCTATGGCCTGCTGCTGCCTGAGGCCATTTTGAACGGCACCCGTCTCGGCTGCTACAATGGTCACGCCTCGCTGCTTCCGCGCTGGCGGGGTGCCGCCCCCATTCAGCGCGCCATCATGGCTGGAGATACCGAAACCGGCATGATGGTAATGCAGATGGAAAAGGGGCTGGACACTGGCCCCGTGGCGCTGACCGCGCGCGTTGCCATCGGCCCGAACATGACGGCTGGCGAATTGCATGACAGCCTGATGCTGGCGGGCGCGCGGCTAATGCGCGAGGCGATGCTGAAGCTGGAAGATAATGACTTGTCACTGACACCGCAGTCGGAGGAGGGCGTTGTCTACGCCGCCAAGATCGACAAGGCCGAGACCCGCATCAATTTCTCCTGGTCCAGCCAGGATGTGCACAATCACATTCGCGGCCTCTCGCCTTTTCCAGGTGCGTGGTTCGAAATGCAGATCGGCGGCAAGGCCGAACGCGTGAAGGTGCTGGAAACGCAGTTGGCAAGCGGCATGGGCGAGGCGGGCTCCGTTCTGGACGGTGCCCTGACCATCGCTTGCGGCAGCGGCGCGGTTAGGCTGGTGCGTCTGCAAAAGGCGGGCGGCAAGCCGATGTTGGCGCAAGATTTTCTGCGCGGCACTCCAGTTGCTGTCGGAACGAGGCTCGGCTGATGCCACGCTTCCGCATGACCGTCGAATATGATGGTTCCCCTTATTTCGGCTGGCAACGGCAGACCAATGGGCCGTCGGTTCAAGGCGCGCTGGAAGCAGCCGTTCTGTCGTTGACGACGGAAGTCGTGAGCTTTCGCGGCGCGGGCCGTACAGACTCAGGCGTTCACGCCAAGGGACAGGTCGTGCATGTTGATCTCACCCGCGCCTGGGAGCCCTACAAGCTGCGCAACGCACTAAACGCGCATCTTGCCATGGCGGGAGAGGCTGTCTCGGTTCTGGACGTGGAAGCCGTCACCGAGGATTTCGACGCGCGCTTTTCAGCACTCCGCCGCCATTACCTTTACCGCATCATCTGCCGCAAATCCCGGCTGGCGCTGGAACATAAGCGGGCCTGGTGGGTATCGAAAGACCTCGACCATGAGGCCATGCATGCGGCGGCCCAAACGTTGGTGGGTCGGCATGATTTTACAACCTTCCGCTCCGTGCATTGCCAGGCCAACAGCCCGGTCAGAACGCTCGACCGGCTGGATGTGACGCGCGACGGCGACCTGATCGAAATACGCGCGACGGCACAAAGCTTTCTGCACAATCAGATCCGATCTTTTGCCGGCACGCTGAAACTGGCCGGTGACGGCGGCATGACGGTTGAAGACGTGAAGGCAGCACTGGAGGCGCGTGACCGCAAGGCCTGCGGCCCGGTTGCGCCGCCGGACGGGCTCTATTTCATGCAGGTGGATTATCCCGATGTGATACCGCCACGGAAACCCAGACCGGAGATGACCAATGACGGTGACGATCTATCATAACCCCGCCTGCGGCACCTCGCGCAACACGCTGGCCATGATCCGCCAATCGGGCGAAGAACCTATCATCATCGAATATCTGAAGACGCCGCCGTCGCGCGATGAGATCGTCTCTCTTGCTGAAAAGATCGGTGTGCCGCTGCGCGGCCTTCTGCGGGAAAAAGGCACGCCCTATGCGGAGCTTGGGCTTTCGGACGAGAGTTTGAGCGATGATGCCTTGCTGGATGCCATCGAAGCACATCCAATCCTGCTCAATCGGCCTATCGTGGTGACGGACAAGGGCGCACGTCTTTGTCGCCCATCGGAACTGGTGCTGGAGATTCTGGACGAAGGCAGCATTGGTAGCTTCACCAAGGAAGATGGCGAGGTTGTACCTGGGCGCTGATTTTTGCAGAAGCCAGGCGAAAAGTAGGCGTTGCGGGTTTGGCTTACCCCCCTCTGTCCTGCCGGACATCTCCCCCACAAGGAGGGAGATCGACTCGTGGTTAGCGCTCGCCCATCTTGAATGCTGCGGATAGAATGGTGAGCGTGCGCCTAGCCTATCTCCCTCCTTGTGGGGGAGATGTCCGTCAGGACAGAGGGGGGTAAGCCAAGCCCGCCATCGCCTATAATGAAAAGATTCACACCCCGGCGTCAGCTCGGATAGACGCCCAGAAAGCGTTGCAGCACTTCAGACAGGATCATGCCGGGAATAAGCAGCGTCATAACGAGTGCGGCGACCAGCAACGGCTGGTCCCGCACGAAGAATTTGACGATGCGGGAAAAGCTGAACACCAGCGCCAGCAGCAGCGAAAACCACAGGATTGCGACCAGCCCCTGCAAGGACGGCACCAAAAGCGCAATCAGGATCAGCGTGGCATAGGCATAGGAAAATGGCAGCGATAGCCAGTTGGCGACGACCACGAGCGCCGGGAATTTCTGCTTTGCGCCAAATGCCACCAGCAGAAACCCGATGAGGATCAGCGGCACCATCCAGCAGATGGCCTCGACCATCGCCAGCCGCAGGAAGAAGATGGCCCCGGTGCCGACACCCTTCGGCAGGACCGACAAATAGGCTTCATGCCACCAGTACCAGGACAGCGCCATGGACGGCAGACACCAGAGCGCCGCATAAAACGACCGCCCCACGCCCCGATCCGTCAAATCCAGCAACCGCCCCCCGGCCGGATCGCCCAGAAACAGCAGCCACAGGCCTCTGACGTAGAGGGTTATCTCGTTATACGAAGGCATGATGTTCCCGTGTGCTAACCGCAAATCTATTCATAGGCAGCGGATACCCCTAGAAAGCTCGCGAGAGCAGTGTTGATCACATACTGCGGTGCGAGTGTTAGAACGAGAAGACAAAGGATTTGCCAAGCATGTGCGCCACTTGCAGTTCTCAAGACAGTCCAGAGCCATGCGGCGAGAAAAAGAAATCCTAAAGCAAGTACAATAAGAGAGACTGTCGAACTCAAATTGTCTACCTGATCCAAGAGATATGCGAGATAAATGATCGCCACTGACAGGTAGTTTGATGGGACCAGAAACCAGTTCGTGATGACGATCAGTGCGCTTGCGGATAGGTTTATTCTCAACAGCGGAACACACAAAAAGATCAGAAGCGGCGTTACAACGAGGGCGACGGCTTCGATTGCGCCAACTTTGGCGTAGAACCCGACGCTGCCTTGATCGGCATCCGGCATTTCAGTGAGAAATTCCAGTCTTTGAAAGATTAAGTAGGCGATGATTGCCGGAAGCGACCAGATCATCGCAACAAACGAACGTGCTACACTAACAAACGATGTACCAAAAGCCTGCATACCCCGGGGATCGCCTTTTCCCAGCAACCAAAGGCCTCTCAAACTGCGCGTCGCCTCGCTACGCGACGGCATGGTCAAACCAGCGTTTGATGAAGACCTCGTAGATGCGGGTCAACGTTTCCACATCCGCAACCGCCACGCGCTCATCCACCATGTGCATGGTCTGGCCGACGAGGCCGAACTCGACCACCGGGCAGTAATCCTTGATGAAACGGGCATCCGACGTGCCGCCTGTCGTTGACAGCTTCGGCTCGTTGCCGGTGACCTCTGCGACGGCGCCCGACAGCGATGAGATCAGCGCATTGTTGCGGGTCAGGAAGACGTGGGAGGGGCGGTCGGCCCAGATGATGTCGTAGTTGACCGGCGAGCGTCCCGGGCGCAGCGCGCCGTCGGCGGCAGCCTCATCCAGGCGACGGATGATTTCGGCGCGTAGTGTCTCTGCCGTCCACGTATCGTTGAAACGGATGTTGAAGGCAGCCGTCGCCTTGGATGGAATGACGTTTGTGGCCGCATTGCCGGTGTCGATGGTCGTGACTTCGAGGTTGGATGGCTGGAAATTATCCGTGCCTGTATCGAAGGGCGGATTCATCAGCGCCTGGGTCAATTGCAGCATGCCGCGAATGGGATTGTCGGCGAGATGCGGATAGGCGGCGTGGCCCTGCACGCCATGGACGACGATGCGACCGGACAGCGAGCCGCGGCGACCGATCTTGATCATGTCGCCCAACTGGTCCGGGTTGGTGGGCTCTCCCACCACGCAGGCATCCCATGTCTCGCCCTTGGCTGCCGCCCACTCCAGAAGCTTGGAGGTGCCATTGATGGATGGTCCCTCTTCATCGCCGGTGATGAGGAAGGATACGGAGCCCTCGGGCTTTCCATGTTTTTCGATATGGCGGGCGATGGCCGCGACGAAGCACGCGATGCCGCCCTTCATATCCACGGCGCCGCGCCCGAACATCTCACCACCTGCGATTTCAGCCGCAAAAGGCGGATGGCTCCAGGCGGTCTCGTCACCCACGGGCACGACATCGGTATGGCCTGCAAACATCAGATGCGGACCTTGATCACCAAGCCGTGCATAGAGATTTTCGACGTCAGGCGTTCCCTCTTCCGTTGCCATCACACGCTCCACCGCAAAGCCGAGTGGCGTCAGCAGCGTGTCGAGCAGCGTAAGCGCTCCACCTTCCGCTGGTGTGACCGACGGGCAACGGATGAGGGCGGCGAGATTGGCGACGGGATCGGTGGCGTGCATGGATATCTACTTTATCAGTCGCGCAGCAACTCGTTGATGCCGGTCTTGGAGCGGGTCTTCTCGTCAACGGTCTTGACGATGACCGCGCAATAGAGGCTTGGACCCATCTCGCCATTCGGGAAAGGCTTGCCCGGCATGGTGCCAGCAACGACGACCGAGTAAGGCGGCACTTCGCCATAGGTGATTGAGCCGGTGGCGCGGTCCACGATCTTGGTGGACTTGCCGATGAACACGCCCATGCCGAGGACGGCACCTTCGCGAATGATGCAGCCTTCAACGACTTCCGAACGAGCGCCGATGAAGCAATTGTCTTCGATGATGGTCGGGCCAGCCTGAAGCGGCTCGAGTACGCCACCAATGCCGACGCCGCCGGACAGGTGCACATTCTTGCCAATCTGCGCGCAGGAGCCGACGGTTGCCCAAGTGTCGACCATGGTGCCTTCATCGACGTAAGCACCGAGATTGACGAAGGACGGCATCAGGACGACGTTCTTGGCAACGTAGGCAGAGCGACGCACGACGGCATTCGGTACGGCGCGGAAGCCTGCCGCGCGGAACTGGTTTTCACCCCAGTTTTCGAATTTCGAGGGCACCTTGTCCCACCATGTGGATTCGCCGGGGCCGCCGGTTACGATTTCCATGTCGTTGAGACGGAAGGAGAGCAGCACGGCTTTCTTCAGCCACTGGTTCACGGTCCAGTTGCCATCGGCCTGCTTTTCGGCAACGCGCACTTGGCCGCCATCCAGCAGGTTCAGCGCGGTTTCGACGGCATCGCGCACTTCGCCCTTGGTCGATATGTTGACACTATCGCGATTATCGAATGCGGTTTCGATGATTGTTTCAAGGGAGCCAAGATCCGAGATGCTCATGAGAATTCCTTAAACTTCGCTGACTATCGTCACATACAGGGAAACATCCGCACCGCTGGCCGGACATGGTCAATTGCTCTAAGCGAGTGTTTCAAGGGCGTCAATGTGATTTGGCGCGGCTATACGAAAGGCATGGACATGGCAAAACTGAAAAATGGCAAGTTGCGTCGCAAGGACGGCGTCTGGGACCCTTTGAAATCCAGCTCGGATGACAAGCAACAAGCAGAAGGCCTGCCCAAAACCCCGCAATCCGCTTCGCCATCCTATCGTCTGGCCTATGCCGACACCGATTTTCTATGCCGCGAAGAGTTGCGCCCCATCCGGCTGCAACTGGAACTGATGAAGCCGGAAATGATCCTGACCGAGCGCGGCATCAAATCCACCGTCGTGCTGTTTGGCGGTGCGCGTATTCCCGAGCCGGGCGGCAAGGCCTGGGCGGCGCGCAACGAAACGCAGAGGAAGAACCTGGAAGCTGCCTCGGTTTATTATGACGAGGCCCGCAAGTTCGCTAAACTCTGCGCCGGCGAATCCGAAAAGCATGATCACCGCGAATATGTCGTGATGACGGGTGGCGGACCGGGCGTGATGGAAGCGGGCAACCGCGGTGCATCGGAAGCCGGCGCCCCGTCCATCGGCCTCAACATTCTGCTGCCGCACGAGCAGGCACCCAACCCGCATGTGACGCCGGAACTCAGCTTCAATTTCCACTATTTCGCCATCCGCAAGATGCATTTCCTGATGCGCGCCAAGGCGGTCGTGGTGTTTCCCGGCGGCTTCGGCACCATGGATGAGCTGTTTGAAACACTGACCCTGATCCAGACCAAGCGCATGGCACCCATCCCGCTCATCCTGTTCGGTGAGGCTTTCTGGCGTTCCATTATCAATTTCGAAGCGCTGGCCGATTTCGGCACCATTGCGCCCGATGATATGGAGCTGCTGCATTTCTGCGAAACGGCTGAGGATGCGTGGAAGGTTGTTGCGGATTTTTATGAGCTTTGAATGAAGGCGCTGCTTTGCCACCGTCATCCCGGCCTTGAGCCGGGATCCAGCCGCCGCGCGTCTGCGCGGCGACAAGAGTCTTTTGCGATCAAGGACTTGATCGCACTGGACCCCGGCTCAAGGCCGGGGTGACGGAAAAAACGAATCAAATCCGCGCAAAACGCTCCGTCAGAAGCGCAAAGAACCCATTCGCGTCCACATCGCGCATCACGCGGGCGTTGGGCGCGCGGCCTGTCACCTTCCACCAGTCGACAACCGTCATTCCGATTGTGAGTTCGGAATTCACTTCGATTTCGACGTTGCAATCTCGGCCATCGAAGAGTTCCGGCTTGATGAGATAGGCAATCACGGTCGGGTCATGCAGCGGGCCGCCGTCGGAGCCGTATTTCTCCACGTCGAAGCGCTCGAAGAACTCCAGCATTTCCGCCATGGCAATCGCAGGGCGCGTGCCGATATCGCGGATGGCGGCAACGCGGGCCTTGGTGGTCAAAAGCTTGTGCGTCACATCGAGTGGCATCATGACCAGCGGAATGCCGGAGCGGAAGACGATGTCGGCGGCCTGCGGATCGACATAAATGTTGAATTCGGCAGCAGGCGTGATGTTGCCGCCTTCGAAGAAACCGCCGCCCATCAGCACCAGTTCTTTCACGCGCGGTGCAATATCGGGCGCCTTCTGCAAGGCGGTGGCGATGTTGGTCAGTGCGCCCAAGGTGCAGAGCGTGATGGTGCCCTCTGGCTCGCGGCGGATCGTGTCGATGATGAAGTCGATAGCGTTTTGCGATTGCGCTTCGAGAACCGGCTCCGGCAGAGTAGGGCCGTCCAGCCCGGTGCTGCCGTGCACGTGTTCGGCGGTGATCGAGGCGCGGACCAGTGGGCGCTCGCAGCCTTCATAGACAGGGATTTCGGTGCGGTCGCACAGTTCCAGCATGATGCGGATGTTGCGGCTTGTCAGTTTCAGCGGCACGTTGCCGGCAACGGCACACAGACCGAGGACTTCGATTTCATCCGGGCTCGCCAATGCCAGCATGATGGCGGCTGCGTCGTCCTGTCCCGGGTCGGTGTCGATGATGATTTTTCTGCGCTCGGCCATGATTGTCCTGTTTTTTATATGACACGCCTTTTCAAGCCTGTTTCGGAGCCTTGTCAAGCACGCGGCAGTTCAGCCTTTTCGCGGCGTGACGTTCTTGCGTTGCAAACAGCATGTTCCCATATGAGGGAGTGCCGCCGCAACGGGGCACAGGATCGTCGCTTGGGTACAAGGACTGAACAGATGAGTCGCATGACACCTTTCACGCACCCGCTGATGCTGGGTTTCGATGCCATGGAAAAAACGCTGGAGCGCATGGCAAAGGCGAATGATGGTTATCCCCCCTATAATATCGAACGCCTGGCAGCCGAGGGAAACAGTCCTGAGCGCCTGCGGATCACCATTGCGGCCGCTGGTTTTTCCGAAGACGATCTGGAGGTGACGACGGCTGACAATCAGCTCGTCATCCGTGGACGCCAGCAGGAACAGGATGCGAAGGACTATCTTTATCGCGGTATTGCCGCGCGGCAGTTCCAACGGGTTTTCGTGCTCGCGGATGGCATGCAGGTCAATGATGCGCGTCTGCGCAACGGGTTGCTATCCATCGATCTGACGCGCCCTGAAATCTCCAACGTGGTGAAGAAAATTAACATTTCCGTCTCACAGTAGGATTCTGACGCCAAACGATTCATCACGTCGCTGCGTCTTAAGAATGTGGAGGCTGAAATATGCTCTTGAAAGAAGCGCATGCGCGTTTGACCAAGTCACAGCTGGCTCATATCGGGGCAGGCGAAGTCGGATACATCAGAAAGATGCGTGCCGAAGAAGTGAACCGTTGTTTTCCAGAAGCACCCAATATCGATCCCGGCCTTGATCTCTGGGCGCTCTTTGGTGCCGATGGTACGCCGATCCTTTTGACGGACAACCGCTCCAGCACCTTCTTCAAGGCCGCCGAAGACGAGCTCCGCACCATCAGCGTGCACTGAGAAAAGTCTTTCAGTAGATCATGTCTAAGGCGCCCTCGGGCGCCTTTTGCGTTTGCCTTACATCACGTCTTCGGGCGGTCTGCCGGGGCGGGGATGATAACGCGGAAAGGTCCAGCCGAAGATCAGCGCGCCGCTTCTGATCGCGAATGCTGTGAGAACCCCAGCAGCGGACGCGGCCAGAAGCGGCAGGCCGATTGCATGGGCCGCTGTGAAAACGCAGGCTCCTGCCAAAGCGCAGCTGATATAAACCTCTGGCCGCAGCAAAACGGATGGCTCACCGGCCAATATGTCACGAAGAACGCCGCCGAATGTTGCGGTCAAGGTGCCGGTCACGATCGCCACGGTGGGTGATCCGCTAGCTGCAAGTCCTTTTGCGGCGCCCATGACGCAATAGGCCGAGAGACCGATAGCGTCGAGCCAGATCAGCAGCTTGTACCGCGATTCCATCAGGTGCGCAGTGAGATAGACCAACGCTGCGATAACGACGCAGACGAGAATATAGGTCGGGTTGACCACCCAGAAGACCGGAGCGCGGCCCAGCACCAGATCTCGCAGCGTACCGCCGCCAATGCCGGTGACGGCGGCAAAAAACAGAAATCCGATAAGATCGAGCTGTTTGCGCGAGGCGGCAAGTGCGCCGGTTGCGGCAAAAACGGCAACGCCCGCATAATCGAGAAAGGCCAGAAGGGTCATGGGCAGGCGCTCCTCAGAGATATGTCGCGCAGGGTCAGTGTCACGCAAGGGACGGGATGTATGCTTCGTCGCCGGATCGAATAGCGACTGGCCGATGCTGTCGCATCCATAGCCCAAACAGACCTAAAGGAAAATGCCGTGAAACGCCTTCTCTTCGTAACGCTTCAAGCGCTGGTATTTCTGGTCGTTCCGGTTGCGGCACTGGCGCAGCAGGAACTCGTCAGCGATCCTGAAATTTACGAAAAGGACCATTTTCGCCAGGAATGCAAAGTGGCGGAATTCGGCGAGGGTTTCATCACCCGGCTGGATATCAACAATGATGGGCTTATGGATGCCATCACCAATCGCGGCGAGTTGACCTGCGATGGCGACAAGGCGCGCAGCTGCAACGATGATGGCTGCCCCTATAATTTCTACGTGCAGGTCAAGGAAGGCGGCTATCTGATGATCGCCACCGCTACGATCTACAGCTATGATTTCGTCCAGCGTTTCGGAAACATGGTCTTCGTGCTGAAAATGCACCCGCGATATTGCGAGCGGACGGACAGCGAGCCTTGCGAAATGACGGTGCGCGTTCGCGGCACGAATTTCGTCACCATATCCCGCAAATAGACGGCGCTTGTTTATCGTGTGGTCTTGATCGCAACGCCTTGATTGTATCGGCGTCGCAGCGCAGGCGGCATGAACAGGCTGGCAAGTGCAACCACAAAGACCAACAGGCTGACGCAAGCCAGCGCAATCGTGGCATAGGTCGTCGCAAGAACAGCGCCGCAGATCGCGCCCGCAACCATGCCGATCCAGGGCACCATCTGGATCGTCCAGTCCAGTTTGCGTTCGCCTAGAATGAACCGTCCGATGCCGCGCCCGAAACGGGAGAGCGCACCTGTGACATAGGTGAGCCCAATGGGCAGGCCTTCGATATGTTCGACGGCGGCATTGATCATGCCCATGGCAAACACGACCAGATAGAACTGGGTCAGCTTCATATCCTGCGTTTGCAGAAGAGCGGCGGCGGCGAGCAACAGGCCGACGCAGCACAGAACCGTAAACACGCGCCTTTGCGACTTGTAGGCGATCACGATGCCGCCTGCATTGCCAGCGACGAAGGTGACAATGGCTAGTAGCAAAATGCTGGCATGCGCGTAGTCGCCAGCCTGAAGCGACAGCGCCGCGCGGGTGGTGTTGCCCGTCATGAACGACACGAAATCTCCAGACATCGTCAGGCCGATCGCATCCGTCATTCCGGCGATGAAGGATAGGGCAGCCACCAGCGCAATGCCGGTTGCCGTGCGTCTTGCGCGGATGATCTGTCGCCGTCTCTGTCTGGTCATGGAAATCTCGCGATCCGCGGTCCGGTATGGTTCAGAAAGGGTAGGCTCACAAGATTTCAACCTCGTTAAACGGAGTGTCGGCCAAGCCATATGGCTATGAGCAAGCCGGGATGATATCAGGCATTACAAATGCAACGGGATGATTGGGCCTATGGCTGAAACCCCTCGGGTTCAGGAAAAATCGCTACATGACCGCATCATCGGTGATGTCGAGGGCCGAATTCTATCTGGCGAATGGGCGCCCGGGCATCGTATCCCGTTTGAGCATGAGTTGACGCAGGACTATGCCTGTTCACGCATGACGGTGAACAAGGCGTTGGGCGAGCTTGTGAAAAAAGGGCTGATCGAGCGGCGTCGCCGATCGGGTAGCTTCGTCACCCAGCCGCACGCGCAATCCGCAGTTCTGGAAATTCACGATATCCAGCGCGAGGTACAGGCGCTCGGTCTCGTCTACGCCTATCGGCTGGATAATCGGGAGCTGAGAAAATCGACTGCGGCGGATCGAAAGGCATTGGAGGTCAAGGCAGGGGCACCGGTTCTGGCTTTGGCGTGTCGTCATTTTACCGGCGAGGTGCCCTTTTGCCTCGAGGAACGCGTCATCAACGTCGCATCCGTGCCGGAAGCACGCAATGCAGACTTCTCCACCATCGGGCCGGGTTCATGGTTGTTGAAAATGGTGCCTTGGAGTGCTGCCGAACACCGCATTCGCGCTGTTTCCGCCGATCGCAGGGTGGCCGAAGCCTTGGCAATACCCACGGGAACCGCCTGTCTGGTCATCGAGCGACGGACATGGAATGGCCAGACCTACATCACCCATGTCACCGTAACATACCCCGGCGACCGCCACGAATTGGTCGCGCAATTCATGCCATCACAACAAATGTGAACGCCTCAGTGAGGCTCTTTTCGTAAAAGAAGAGTTTACACCGCAGGTTTTAGCAATGTATTAGTTGCCAATCGCACTCAACTTTGTTAGCGGCTTTTCAAGAAGGCTGGCTTAGCCGAGGTTTGGGGTTGCTGGCTCTGGCCAAAGAAGATCGGCGCATTGTTACGGACATCCGGGAATATCATGATGGCATCTGAAAAATTGACCCTTTCGTCAAACTCAACGGCTCTGTCGAGCAGACGGCGCGCGTCTGCCGCAGCCCTCATGCTGTCGGTCGTTGCCTGCCTCTATGCCGGATCAACGGTGGCGCAGACCACGGCACCCGCCCCCAACGAGCCAGCTCCCGCAGCTCAGACGGCAACGCCGCCTGCCCCATCACAGGCTCAAGAGCCTGCCGCCGCGCCTGCGACGGAAAATTCGGCGCCGCAGACCCCCGCAGCGCCAGCACAACCATCCCAGCCAGCGGCACCTTCAGCGCCCACGGCACAGCAGCCAGCCTCTGGTACGGTCGATCAGCCACTCGTTCAGCCCACCATTGCGGACCAGGCCCCACAGACGCCTGCCACGCCTGAGCAGCGCACCGACATCCCGCATAACCTGTCCCCCTGGGGCATGTTCATGGCCGCCGACTGGGTGGTGAAAAGTGTCATGATCGGGCTGGCGATTGCCTCGCTGATCACCTGGACGGTCTGGGTTGCGAAAACCATCGAACTGGCGGGCGCGCGCATTCGCGCCAAGTCTACGCTCAAGATCGTTCACAAGGCCAAGACCTTGTCGGAAGCCACGGATGCTGTGGAAAAGAAAGGTGGCCCGAGCGCGCTCATGTTGCGCATGGCGACCCACGAAATGCAACTGTCCGATGCCGTGGTGGAGCACACCGACGGCGGCGGCATCAAGGAGCGTGTGTCCTCCGTTCTCGGACGTATCGAGACCCATGCGGGCCGCCGCATGTCGCGCGGCACCGGCATTCTGGCGACCATCGGTTCGGTATCGCCTTTCGTCGGCCTGTTCGGCACGGTCTGGGGCATCATGAACTCGTTCATCAGCATCTCGGAATCGCAGACGACCAATCTTGCCGTCGTCGCACCTGGTATTGCCGAAGCGTTGCTGGCAACCGCCATCGGTCTTGTTGCCGCCATTCCAGCGGTGGTGATCTATAACGTGTTTGCGCGCTCGATCACCGGTTATCGCCATCTGCTGGCCGATGTCGCCGCCGGTGTCGAACGCCTCGTCAGCCGCGACCTCGACTTCCGCCGCATTCCGCCCGGCAACGCCGCCAAGCCAGCCGTTTCGCTCGTGGGACGCTGATCATGGCTGGCGGCATTCGTGAAAGCGGTGGAGACGAACTCTCCGAAAACCATGAGATCAACGTCACGCCTTTCATCGACGTGATGCTGGTATTGCTGATCATCTTCATGGTCGCGGCCCCGCTGGCGACGGTGGATGTGAATGTCGATCTGCCCGCCTCTTCGGCCAAGCCTGCGGAGCGCCCGGACGAGCCGCTGTATCTGACGGTCAAGGACGACCTGTCGCTCAATCTTGGCAATGACGCCGTGGCGCGCGAGGCGCTGACTGCAAGCCTCGATGCACGCACCGGCGGCAACAAGGATACCCGCATTTTCCTGCGGGCTGACAAGGCTGTCGATTACGGGCATTTCATGGAAATCATGAACATGTTGCGCGATAGCGGTTATCTGAAGATCGCGCTGGTGGGACTTGAGAATGCTGCCGCCGCAACGCAGCCTGCACCGTCTGCTCCCGGTACGCCTGCACCCGCACCCGCTGGAGCCACGCCATGAGTGCCACGTCTTTTCCCCGTTCCGGACGCTCCCGGCTGGGAGAAGTGGCACTTTGGACGGCTGCCGGTCTGCTGACATTGTCCGTGCATGCGGGCGCTGCCTATTATCTTCTACAGGAGCAACCTGAGCCCGATGCCGATGGTGGACCGCCAGCGGCGATCATGATCGAGCTCGCGGCCCTTCCCGAAGCTGTCGAAACCGAGGAGACGGTGGAGGCAAACGATATGGAAGACGCGCAGGAGGTGCAAAGCGAGGTTCCTGAAAAGGTGGAAGAAGTCCCGCCAGAGGAGGCACCCCAGCCACAGCCACAGCCCGAACCCGTTGTCGAGGAAACGCCGCCTGAACCGGAGCCGATGCCTGAACCGCCACAGGAAGTGACGGAGCCTCTGCCGCAAGAGGTGCCCGAACCGGTGGAAGAAATCGACCCCATTCAGCAAGAGCAGATGGCCGCCCTCGAAAATGTCGAGGTGCCGTTGCCTGTCATGCGTCCACCACCGGCTCCGGTCGAGAAAAAGGTGGAAAAGAAGAAAGAGCCTGAGAAGAAGAAGGTGGAACGCAAGCAGACAGCCGCACCGCAACCGTCGGCTGCGAAGGAAACCGCCAAGGTCGAGACGACGCAATCCAACCGCACGGCGGCCTCACGGACAAGTTCCGGTTTGTTTTCGTCTTCCATGACGCCAGCGAAATGGCAGTCAAGAGTCGTTGCTCAGATCAGACGCAAGAAGCCGCGAGAGCTCCCTGCTTCAGGTGTGAAAGTTTCCGTTTCTTTCAAGGTCAGCGAATCCGGGACTTTGAGCGGGGTCAGGCTACTTGGTTCAACCGGGGATGCATCACTCGACCAGCAGATCGTAGCCTGGGTCGAGCGCGCTTCGCCGGTCGCCGAGCCACCGCCGGATGTGAACCGAAATGTGACGCTTCCCATCACAATCAAATAGAACGTGCCGCGGTCGTCTAAAAAAGATTTCGCTTCGCTGCTGCGCGCGCTATGGCTGGATTTTACCCACCGCAGGTCAAGCCAGCCATGAAATTCAGCATTGCCCAGGCGGAAGAATTCGTTTCTTCCATTTTTGAAAAGAACGGCGTTTTGCCGGAGAATGCACGCTCCGTTGCGCGTGCGCTCATTGCGGCAGAAGCCGCAGGGCAGGGCGGTCACGGCATTCGCCGATTGTCCGCCTATATCAGCCAGTTACGCGTCGGCAAGATCGACGGTCAGGCGAAGCCCGTTGCATCGCAGCCGCGTCCTGCGGTTCTCAGCGTCGATGCCGGTCACGGCTACGCTTATCCGGCTATTGATATGGTCGTCGAGCGGCTGCCAGCCATCGCGCGCACTCAGGGCATCGCGCTGGGGGTCATCGGCAGATCACATCATGCCGGCGTGATGGCGTTGACGGTCGAGCGTTTTGCAGACCAGGGTCTTGTCGCCTTCATGGTTGCGAATGCACCGGCATCCATGGCGCCTTGGGGCGGAATAAAGCCGCTCTATGGCACCAACCCCATCGCATTTGCGGCACCGGTTGAAGGCGCTGACCCGCTCGTCATCGATCTGGCGCTCTCCAAGGTCGCACGGGGACGAATCATGGCGGCGCGGCAGAAGGGTGAGACGATACCCGATGATTGGGCGCTTGATGCCAGCGGGCGCCCGACGACCGACCCGGATGAAGCGATCAAGGGCACGATGTCGCCTGCGGGCGATGCCAAGGGTGCCGCCCTTGCCTTGATGGTGGAGGTCATGGCCGCAGGGCTGACCGGTGGCAATTTCGGTTTTCAGGCATCATCGCTGCTGGATGATACCGGGACTGCGCCGTCGCTTGGACATACCATCATCGCCATCGACCCGACGATTGCGGGCGATCATATCTTTGCCAAGCGACTGGCCTTGATGGCAGCCGAGATCGAGGGACAGGAAAATGCGCGTTTGCCGGGGCGAAGAAGCCAGGGCATTCGCAAGCAGTCACTGGAATATGGCATCGTCATCGACGACGATATCATGGCCGAGATACGAACCCTGTGATCACCGCCGGGCGCTGATGTGGTGCTGAAGCAACTCGACGAAAGCGGTGCCCGCTGTCTCCAGCGCGCCGCTGTTGTCGATCGTGACGACATCGAAATCACCACGGACATCGAGTGAACTGCGTTGCAGCCTGCGAAGAATGTCGTCACGGCTTTCTCTACCGCGACCCTCAAGCCGCGCGGCCAAAACATCAGGGGTGGCGACGACATTGACGACTGTCAAGTTGGGAAAAACAGCCTTGAAATGTCCTAGCGCGGAGCGTGAACCGTTGGCGATGACGATGTTGCCTGCGGCAAGCTTGTTCTGCACCGATGCCGGAATACCGTAACTGAGACCATGAGCCTGCCACGACACGCAGAGTTCGCCCTCCGCGAGACGACGCGCAAACGTCTCATCGCTGACAGCGTCATGATTTTCCCCTCCCGCATCGCTGTCCCGGGTGATGACGCGGCGCACGAAATGGACATCGTCGCGATCGCGAAACCGGCCTGCGGCGAAGTCCATAATCGTATCTTTCCCCGCGCCGCTTGGTCCCACGACCACGATCATCACGCCGGAGCGCGGAGAAAGACGAGTGGAAGTCGGGGCAGGGTCACTCATGCCACGCGCCTGCCCTGTCGCCACACGGAACGAACAACGGGCACGCCATCGTCCCGATGGACGCGCACGAGATCGGCTCGCAGACCGGGGGCGATGCGGCCACGATCGGCAAGCCCCACCGTACGGGCCGGTGTCGCGGTCACCATGGAAAGCGCCCTTGGAAGGGTCATGCCTTCGACCTGATCCGCCAGAAGGAAAGGTGCATGAAGCAGACTGAATGGGACATAATCGGACGACAGGACGTCGAGAACACCGATCTCGGCGAGATCTCGCGCGGCGATGTTGCCGGAATGGGATTTGCCCCGGACGATGTTCGGCGCACCCATCAAAACACTCATGCCTGCACCGTGTGATGCCTTGGCGGCTTCGACGCTGGTGGGAAACTCGGCCAGCTTCACACCGTGACCGATGGCCTCATCGACATGCGCCAGCGTAGCATCGTCGTGACTGGCAATGGTTATGCCGCGTGCCAAGCACTGCGCGGAGAGGTAGTCGCGGTGCTTGGTGGAGTATTTTGTCGACGCCGCGACGCGGCGATCCACGAACGCCTTGAAGACCTCGTCGCTGAGGCCACGTTTTTTTTGATAGAAAACGACATACTGATCCATGGTCTGGAATTGCCGTTGGCCCGGCGAATGGTCCATCAACGAAATCAGCTTGACCTGCGGATCGCTCTCGAAGTCTTCGAAATGATCCAGCACATCGGCAGACGCGACTTCACAGCGAAGATGCAGAAGATGATCGGCCCGCAGCCGATTTTCGCTCTGGGCCTGCTCTATGGCATCCGCCATGTCGCGCATCTCGCCACGGGCAAAGCCGCCATCCTCATCCGAGCCAAGCCGAAGGCAATCGAAGACGGTGGTGATGCCTGACGATGCCACCTGCGCATCATGGGCCTGAATGGCTGCAATCTTGTTCCACGTCACACCGGGACGGGGAGAATAGTGTTGTTCGAGGTGGTCTGTATGGAGTTCCACCAGTCCGGCGATGAGGTAATCGCCTTCGAAGTCCTCGCCCATACGTGATGCGCCTTCGCTGATATCGGCAATCACGCCATCACGGATCAAAACCGAGCCTTGGATGATCTCGTCTTCTAGGACGATGCGGGCGTTGGAGAATACCTGTTCGGTCATGCTGTCGCTTCTTTCGTATCATCTGCGTTCGGCGCGGCAAGTGGCAACCACGTGTGAGCGATGAAGGGCTCGCCACGCGCCTTTTCAATGAATAGACCAAGCCCGGAAATGGTGAGTGGACGATCTGTAAACTCGGAAAAAGTCATCGTCAGAACCGTCGACATATGGTCGCGCTCGACCTCATCCACCGGCCCGGTCAGCGTCATATGGAAACGAAAATCATCCATGACATGCGGATAGCCCCAGAGAGAGAGGTTCTGCCGCTGGCTTTCCGTGAGGTTTTGCGGCCTGCGGCGCGCGATGTCGCTGTCGGACAATGGCGCACGGAAAGGATCGAAGTAATCCACGACGTCAGCTGCAAAATCCTGAAGCGGCTGGTAGGGCGCTTGCGGCACCAGCGCGAAGAACGGCCCCAGAGAACCAACCACCAGTGTAGGAATGTCTAGGGTATGCCGTGTCGCGGCAAAAGCGTGAAGGGCGGCCAGAAGATCGGCTTCGCGGCGCTTTTCGGAAAGCTCGAAGGGTGCTTTCAGCGTGGCGTGGAAACCGTACCGACGTGGCTCGGCGGTGATATCCGCATAGGCCTCGTGTTCATTATGGGTCACACCGGAAAACGCGTTGCGCCCCAGCCATCGAGATGCCTTTTCGGTGAGGGCATCATGTTCGGCGGGTGTAAAATAGATGGCGTAGCGCACGTTGGTCGCACTTTCGGTATCAAGGATCAGGATAGTATCTGGAATGACTCGCCCTGGCGAAGCAAGGCCGCAAGAGCGAATTAGAGCCTCTACGTGACGGAATGATGATAGAGCCGAAAAACTCCGCGTGGCGGATGCGTTTTAGGGTGAGGTGGCCAGCTTGCTGGATGGTCTCCGAAATCGAGATGAAACTTCTTCAAACATTGTGCGTTAGTCTTGCAAGTATTCACGGATGCAAGGAGCACAGGCTCATGGAAATCGGAATTCTCGTCGCACTGTTCTTTACAGTATTTGCCGCATCAAGCGTAGGTTGCGCCTATTGGTTCGGCGAACATCGTAATTTTTAAAGTCAGTCACAGCGCAATATTTTTTATTGTGCTTAATCGTTCCGACTATATTGCCTATAAAATAACGAAAGCGCCGCAAGCTTTAAATTGCAGCGCTTTTTTGTTTCTGCGCAATATCAATGCGCGGCGGACATATCGCCCAGCACTTCCTTTGAAGCAACGGTGGAATCCTCATTCAGCTTGTAGACCATGGGAACACCCGTCGCGAGGTTGAGCTTGAGGATTTCTTCCTTGCTCAACTTATCCAGCACCATGACCAGCGAGCGCAGCGAATTGCCGTGGGCGGCAACCAGAACCTTTTCGCCACGCAGCACGCGCGGCAGGATTTCCGTCAGGTAATAGGGCCAGACGCGGGCACCGGTGTCGCGCAGGCTTTCGCCGCCTGGAGGTGGAATATCGTAGGAACGGCGCCAGATATGAACCTGGTCTTCGCCCCATTTTTCACGCGCATCATCCTTGTTCAGACCGGACAGATCGCCGTAGTCGCGTTCGTTCAGCGCCTCGTCCCTAATGGTCTGGAGGTCAGGCTGGCCGACATTGTCGAGCACCATCTGGCAGGTTCTCTGGGCGCGGATGAGCGACGAGGTGTAGGCGATATCGAACTTGATGCCGTAATCGGCAAGTGCCTTGCCGCCTGCATTGGCCTCCTCAACGCCAAGCTCCGTTAGATCGGGGTCGCGCCAGCCGGTGAAGAGGTTCTTGAGGTTCCAGTCACTTTGACCGTGACGAACGAGGACGAGGGTTCCGCTCATATCGATTGCTCTCCGAGTTGATTATTGGTCTTTCGCCAGACCGAGAACGTCCAGCATGGAATATAGGCCGGGCTTTTGCCCATGCGCCCAGACGGCAGCAGCGATGGCGCCGCGCCCGAAAATCGTGCGGTCTGCCGCGTGGTGGGTGAGCGTGACCTGCTCTCCCTCTGCGGCAAAAATAACCGAGTGGTCGCCGACGACCGACCCGCCGCGCAATGTCGCAAAGCCGATCGTCCCGCTTTCACGAGGGCCTGTGTGGCCATCACGCACGCGCACGGAATTGGATGCGAGGTCGATATCCCTGCCTTTCGCAGCCGCCTGGCCCAAAAGCAGGGCAGTGCCAGAGGGGGCATCGACCTTGTGCTTGTGGTGCATTTCGAGAATTTCGATATCCCAGCCATTGGCGTCCAGCGCTTTTGCCGCCTGCCGCGTGAGAACGCTGAGCAGGTTGACGCCGAGGCTCATATTGCCGGATTTGACGACGCGGGCGTGGCGGGCCGCCGCTTCGAACTTCTCCTCATCCGCCACCGAGCATCCCGTGGTGCCGATCACATGGACGATGCGGGCCTGCGCGGCAAGACCCGCGAAAGCAACGCTGCCAGCGGGCGAGGTGAAATCGATGACCCCCTCGGCATGAACGAAAGCCTCGAGCGCATCGCTTGTTATTGCAACGTCGATAGGACCAAGACCGGAAATCTCACCGGCATCACGACCGATAAAGGGTGAGCCTTCGCGCTCGACGGCGGCATGAAGCTGGACACCCGGCGTTTCGTGGATCAGACGGATCAGGGTTTGACCCATCCGTCCAGCCGCGCCGACCACCACCAGTTTCATGCCATTGCCGCTCATACTGCCCTACCTGTAGGTTTCGTTCAAAGACCGCGAACGCCCGTCGCCTGAAGATTGTTTAGGCGAGCGTAAAGACCATCTTCCTGCCGCGCAAGCGTCTCGTGAACGCCTTCTTCCACCACCAGTCCTTCGTTCATCACCACGATCTTGTCAGCCTTGACCACGGTCGACAGACGGTGCGCAATCACAATGACCGTGCGACCCGTCATTGCGGTATCGAGTGCTTTTTGCACCACGGCCTCCGACTCCGTATCCAGCGCTGATGTCGCTTCGTCCAGTAGCAGGATCGGTGCATTGCGGACCAGAGCGCGGGCGATGGACAGGCGCTGGCGTTGACCGCCGGAGAGCGTCATGCCGTTTTCGCCGACCGCCGTTTCGTACCCTTGTGGCTGGGCAAGGATAAAGTCATGCGCAAAGGCCAGCCGTGCTGCCTCTTCGATCTCCGCATCTGTTGCCTCGGGCCTGCCATAGCGGATGTTATCGCGGATCGTTCCTTCGAAGAGATAGGGCTGCTGCGAGACATAAGCGAGGTTCTGGCGGACGGACATGGTCGTGACATCGGCGATATCTTGGCCATCGATCAGAATCGTACCGGCGCTTGGATCGTAAAAGCGCGGAATGAGATTGATGATCGTTGATTTTCCGGCACCGGATGGACCCACGAGAGCGGTCGTCTTACCGCCCTCTGCAATGAAACTCACGCCACGCAGGATCGGGCCGCCGTCTTTGTACGAGAAGACCACGTCACGCAATTCCACCGTCGCATTCGAAATCTTCAACGGTTGCGCATCGGGCTTCTGGCGTTGCACCGGCTCCATATCGAGAATGTCGTAGATCATCTGTGCGTTGACGACAGCGCGTTCCAGCGAAATCTGAACGCGTGCAAGACGGCGTGCAGGATCATAGGCAAGAAGAAGCGCCGTTACGAAGGCAAAGAAAGCGCCCGGAGGGACATTGTCATAGATCGCACGATATGCGGCATAGGCAAGAACACCTGACACCGCGAGACCAGCAAGGGTTTCGGTCAAGGGCGCGCTTTTTTCGGTCAGCCGTGCGATGCGGTTGGCACGCGATTCGGCGGAATCGATCACCGCATCGACACGGGTTTCCAGCTGCTTTTCCATCGTGAAGGCTTTGACGATGGCAATGCCCTGTAGCGTTTCCTGCATGGCACCCAAAACGCGGCTGTTGAGGATAACGGCATCGCGCGTTGCGCTACGAAGTCGCTTGGAGATGTAGCGTAGTCCCAGCACGAGCGGCGGGGCGATGAAGACAATGACGATGGAAAGGATGGGATCTTTTATGATCATCACGCAGACCAGCGCGATGAAGGTGAGCAGATCGCGCGCAACCGTCGTCACTGTCAGATTCATGACATCGCGAATGCCGCCGATATTTTGACTGACCTGGGCTGCCAAGTGCGCGGAACGAGACTCGCTCAGATATCCAACCGACAATGTCATCAGGTGGGAATAGAGCCGCTTCTGATAGCGCGCGACAATATTGTTGCCGATCTTTGAGAGGGCTACGGACTGGCCGTAAGTCGCTATTCCGCGGATGAAAAATGCGGCAAAGATGGATGCGCAGATGATCCAGACAAGATCGGCCCGTCGGTTGACGAAGGCCTCATTGATGATGGAATCCATGATCCACGCTGTGAACGCGGTTGTACCAGCGACGGCCAGTAGGCAGAAAATCGCAAAGGCATAGCCGCGCATATGATCACGGGCATTTTCGGCAAAAATGCGTTTCAGGACTGACGTGATGGTATCGGTATCCATAGGATGCCGTTTTTTGGCGGTCTTCAAGCGTTCATCCACCTTGTGCGGTTGCGGCGGACATGCCGCCCATTCAAGCGGCGTCTATATCCACTCGGGCCGGATTTGACCAGTCCTGACTTTACCCTGGGTGCTGCCAGCGCCGCCCATCCAGCGTCAGGCCGAAATCCGAAGGTGTACGGGCATAGGTCGAAAGACCCGCCAGCGCCGCCTGGGGGTGGGTGACCACATGAGTGGGGATGGCGCGCATGAGGACCTTGTGCGGCGCCTTGTCTTCGAACGCGGCGCGGAACTCCGGCAGTCGCAAGGCGGGAATGATTTTCTGCGATATGCCACCCGCCAGATAAACGCCGCCACGCGCCATGAAGATCAACGCCATGTCGCCCGCGATGCGGCCGAGATAGGTGCTGAACAACGACAGGGTTTCCTTGGCTTCCCGGTTTTCGGCGCTCAGGCCCTTGGCCGTTACGTCTGCGGGATCGGAAAAGACGGGCGTTATGCCGTCGGCCTTACAAATGGCGCGGTAGAGATTGACGAGCCCGCGTCCACAAAGGATTTGCTCGCCTGCGATACGCCCTTCAATGGCGTCGAGATGCGGAAACACCTGATAGTCGCGTGCGCTGCGCGGGCCGATATCGACATGGCCGCCTTCACCGGGAACCGGAAACCACATGTTGCGGGCGTAAACCAGGCCTGCGACGCCAAGCCCGGTACCGGGTCCAAGCACGACACGCGACGCCGTCATATCCGGATTATGGGGGCCGATGGTTTCTCTGTTGTCGCCATCAAGCGACGCAATGGCCAGAGCCTGCGCTTCGAAGTCGTTGATGACGATCACGTCCTTGAGGCCGAGATTGACGAGCATTTCCTTCGGCTTGACGACCCAGTGGCAGTTCGTCAGCGGTATCTCGTCGGTCTCGATCGGACCGGCGACAGCAAGGATCGTGGACACCGGCAGCAAGGCGGTGTGGTTCAGAACCGCATTCTGGATCGCATCATCGATCGATGCGTAATCGGCGGTCTTGACGCTGGTCAGCTGGGTGGGTTCGGCGTTCGCATCCGGCAGAATGCAGAAGCGCGCATTGGTGCCGCCGATATCTCCGATGAGAATCGGAAAGGAAAGTGTGTCGTTCTGCTTGGTCATCGCTGCTCCTGGATGGCCCTGAAATCAATGTGTCGAATGAAAATCGGTCAGCTGTTCGGCCGTGGCGCGGTTCAAGGCCATGGGGATGTCATAGACGGTCGCAAGGCGTGTCAAAGCCTTGACATCGACGTCGTGGGGTAGGGAAGACAAGGGATCGATGAAGAAGATCAGCATGTCCACATCGCCCGTCGCGATCATCGCGCCGATCTGCTGATCACCGCCCAGCGGGCCGCTTTTCAGGCGCACGACGTTCAGACCCGGGCAGGCATCCTGCACCCGCCCGCCGGTGGTGCCGGTGGCAACGATCCTGAATTGCGAGAGAGCGGCCTGATGCCGACGGGCGAAATCCGCCATGTCGTCTTTTTTCTGGTCATGCGCGATCAATGCGATACAGCGTTGCCCTGTCATATGGTATCTGCGCCCCAGCCTTGTTCAGATCGCATTTTCTAAATCGATTTGAAGCCTTCTAGCGCAATTTCACACCGTTTGGAAAGCCGGGCTACCTTAATTCGACGAAGGGCGGGACGATGGTCGCGGCACATCCGCAGGCGGCATGGGCACGCTTGATCTGGACGATTGCGGCACGATGTCCTGTGCTTGGGACGACGGCGCAGACGGCGCGTAGGAATTTTGAGCCGCGACACTTGCCCTGCCTGCCGAGGGAGCCGCTGCGATCGCCGCACAGGCTTTCGGCAAATCGGACACCATCATTGGACGCGGCGGCTTTGGTGGCTTGGCATTCGGGTCTTTCTTCGGTGTCGCCCAAGGCTCCTTGGTAAACCACCATGCCAGCGACTTGTCGCAGCCATCGCCCGCGCCCACGGGTGCCTGCGGCTTGCAGTTCGTTGCGCCGGGCGGGCATTCCAGACGCACATGGAAGTGCTCGTCGTGCCCGTAGATCGGCCTGATCTTGCCCATATAGGTACGGTCGCCGGTCCATGTCTGGCAGAGCTTCTGCTTGATGGCCGGATTGACGAAGATGCGCTCCACCTGCGGATAGCTCGCTGCCATCATCACCAGCTTGGCATTGAGCGGCGACCATTTGCGATCATCCACCGTCAGGAACTTGCTTTTGTCGAGCATGGAGATGAACGGCGTGCTTTCGCGCTGTTCTGCGCTCATGATGCGATCCGGCATGGGACGCCACCAGATGTCGGCATCGAGACCGATCTGGTGCGAGGCATGACCCGTCAGCATCGGGCCGCCACGCGGCTGCGAGATATCACCAATCAGAAGGCCGGGCCAGCCGATCTTTTGGGCATCCTGCGCAAAGCGCTCGATGAAGGAAATCATCTGTGGCTGGCCCCAGCGACGATTGCGAGAAAGGCGCATTGCCTGAAAACCCTGGCCTTCGGTGGGAAGCGCCACGGCACCCGACTGGCAACCCTTGGCATAGGAACCGTAAGAAGCGGAGGGACCAGCGGAGGGAAGGGCGATATTGCCGAAAACCTGTTTTGCCGGACCATCCTGCGCAAAGGCTGAAACGCTATCCATGGCCAGCATGGACATCATCGAAAGTGCCAGGAATGATGCCTTGCCCACGCCTCTTGCCATTTTTTCCATATCGTCCGCCGCCTGCGATGCTTGAAATGATTCTGTCGGAAATATTACGCTGGAACCGGAATTTGGTGAAAGCATGTTTGGCCGATTTTCGCGGCGTAAACGGCTTGTGACCCAAATCCCCTATATTTTGCCAATGTTTGTCTTATGGTGCACGGCAATGAAAACGAAAAGGACTGTCGCTTTATGGCATTGGCAAAGTTGAAATCCGGTGTGTTCGCTCTGGCTGCTCTATCATGTGTTATGACGCCGATAGCGGCACGGGCTCAAGACAGCGAAAACTGGCGCAGCGGGATTTCGACAATTGGCGAACTGAAGCACCCTAATGGGTTTGAACGATTTGATTACGTAAACCCGAATGCGCCCAAGGGTGGAACGCTACGCCTATCGACCGCTGGCACCTTCGATACGGTCAATCCGCTTCTGGCAAAAGGCGAACTTGCGACGGGGCTTGGCGCTGTTTTCGATACGTTGATGAAATCCTCAGAAGAGGAACTATCCTCATCGTATGGCCTTCTGGCCGAGGCGGTCAGCTTTCCAGACGATATTTCCAAGGCCAGTTTCCGGCTGCGAAAAGAAGCGAAGTGGTCCGATGGTCAGCCGGTGACGCCCGAAGATGTCGTTTTCAGTTTCGAAAAGGCGAAGGATTTAAGCCCGCAACTGGCAACTTATTACACCCATGTCACTAAGGCCGAAAAGACCGGTGAACGTGAAGTCACTTTCACCTTCGATGAAAAGAATAATAAGGAACTTCCTCAGATCGTCGGCCAGATCATGGTCGTTCCGAAACACTGGTGGGAAGCCAATGGTGCCGACGGAAAGCTGCGCGACATTTCCCGTGGCACGCTGGAGCCCGTCATGGGGTCTGGCCCATATAAGATCGCGTTCATCGCACCGGGTTCGACCATTACCTATGAGCGGCGCGACGATTATTGGGGTAAGGACGTCAACATTAATGTTGGGATGAACAACTTCAAGACGATCACTTACACCTTCTATACAGACCGCGATGTCGAGTTTCAGGCGTTCAAGGCCGGGAATACGGATTTCTGGCAGGAGAATTCCGCAGGGCGCTGGGCAACGGGTTATGATTTTCCGGCCGTGAAAGACGGTCGTATCAAGAAAGAAGAGTTGCCCAACATCTATCGTTCCGTTGGCATAATGCAGGCACTCGTGCCGAATGGACGACGCGACAAATTCAACGACCCAAAAGTCCGGCTGGCCTTGAACTACGCCTTCGACTTCGAAGAAATGAACCGCACGCTGTTCTATAACCAGTATCAACGCATCGGCAGTTTCTTCATGGGTAGCGACTTAGCATCGTCTGGCCTTCCTCAAGGAAAAGAGCTGGAAATTCTGAACGAAGTCAAAGATCAGATTCCCGCCGACATTTTTACAAAGGAATATACGAACCCGGTAGGCGGCGATCCCTCAAAACAGCGCGACAATCTTCGTGAAGCCGTAAAGCTCATGAAGGAAGCCGGTTATGAGCTTCGTGGCAACCGAATGGTCAACGCGTCCACGGGCCAGCCTTTTGAGTTCGAAATCCTCGTTGATTCCGCAGCGATGGAGCGCGTAGTGGTCACTTACGCGCAAAATCTAAGAAAGATCGGAATCAACGCCACAGTCAGAGTGGTGGATACGTCGCAATACACAAATCGTACCCGGTCTTTTGATTTTGACATGATCGTCAATCTCTGGGCTCAGAGCGCGAACCCAGGAAATGAGCAGGCAGATTATTGGGGCTCGAAGGCGGTCGATCGCCAAGGTTCCAAAAACTATGCGGGCATCAGCAACCCAGCTGTCGATGCAATCGTTCGCAAGATTATCTTTGCCGCAAACCGCGATGACCAAGTCGCAGCCGTCAAGGCGCTGGACCGCGTGCTTCTTGCTGGAAACTACGTGATCCCGCAATTTTATCGCGGTGAAATGACGCTGGCCTACTGGAATACGCTGGTACAACCCCAGACACTGCCCCGATACGGGATCGGTTTCCCCGATGCTTGGTGGTCTGCAAACGCCGCAAAATAACGTGGGCCTTGCTTTATAAGGCAAGCCTTGATTCACATGAGCGATTACGAATCACGACGCCTGCGGTCCTTACCGCAGGCCCGAAAGGAAACGGTTTGACGAAGCCGATGACAACCGAGCCTCTTGCCATGCTGGGACGCGCCTGATGGGAGCCTATATTCTGCGGCGTCTGGCCCTGATGATACCAACCATCATCGGCATCATGGGCATTTCCTTTCTCGTCATTCAGTTTGCACCCGGTGGTCCGGTCGAGCAGGTCGTCGCTCAGCTTTCCGGCTCAGGTGACAGCGCGTCTGACCGCCTGTCTGGTGGTGGTGACCTCATGGGTGGAGGGATGGATGAAAGCGGCTCGAAATATCGCGGCGCGCAGGGTCTCGATCCGGACCTGATTGCCAAGCTGGAAAAGCAGTTCGGTTTCGACAAGCCGCCGCTCACCCGCTTTCTTGAGATGATGTGGAATTACATCCGCTTCGATTTCGGCGACAGTTTCTTCCGCAATTCCTCCGTCATCGACCTCATCATCGACAAGCTACCGGTGTCGATCTCGCTCGGCTTCTGGATATTGATCATCTCCTATGCCATTTCGATCCCGCTCGGCATCAAGAAGGCCGTTTCGGATGGCTCGAAATTCGATGTCTGGACATCGGGAATCGTCATCGTCGGCTATGCGGTGCCGAGCTTCCTGTTCGGCATTTTGCTGATCGTGGTGTTTGCGGGCGGTTCGTTCTTCGACTGGTTCCCCTTGCGAGGGCTGACATCGGATAACTTTGCCGAACTGACATGGTGGCAGAAGATCATCGACTATTTCTGGCACCTGGCGCTGCCGCTCACCGCGCTCGTCCTTTCGGCTTTCGCCACCACAACGCTGCTGACAAAGAATTCCTTCATCGATGAAATCAAGAAGCAATATGTGGTCACGGCCCGCGCCAAGGGTCTGTCGGAACGAAAGGTTCTCTACGGCCACGTCTTCCGCAACGCTATGTTGATCGTCATTGCCGGTTTCCCGGGCGCCTTCATCTCGGCTTTCTTCACCGGGTCGCTGTTGATCGAAAACATCTTCTCGTTGGATGGCCTTGGACGGCTCGGTTATCTCTCGGTCGTCAACCGCGACTATCCGATCGTGTTCGGCACCCTGTTCATCTTCTCGCTGATGGGTCTCGTCGTCAGCCTCATCTCCGACATGATCTACACCTGGATCGATCCGCGCATCGACTTCGAGCGGAGGGACGTGTGATGACCATGACAACGAGTCTCGTAACCGATGCTCCGCCTCAAAAGCGTCCGTTCTTCTCGCCGACAAGCGTGCGGCGCTGGCAGAATTTCAAGGCCAACCGCCGTGGTTACTGGTCCTTCTGGCTGTTCCTCGTGATCTTCGGTCTCAGCCTGTTTGCCGAGTTTCTGGCCAATGACAAGCCGATCATCGCCTCCTACAAGGGCGAGATTCTGGTGCCTGTGATGGTGGATTACCCGGAAGAGAAATTCGGCGGCTTTCTGGCCCAGACGGATTACAAATCCTCCTTCATTCAGGATGAAATCAACGCCAATGGCTGGATGATCTGGCCACCGATCCGCTATTCCTATCAAACGGTCAATTCCAACATTCCGCATTCGGCACCCACAGCACCCTTCTGGCTGATGGATGAGCAGGAGCGTTGTTCCGGTTATCCGCAAGGCGCGGCTGATCCAGGCTGCACGCTCGGTAATCTCAATTGGCTGGGCACGGACAATCAGGCGCGCGACGTGGCTGCCCGTGTCATCTATGGCTTCCGTATCTCCGTGCTGTTCGGTCTGGCGCTTACCATTGCTTCTGCCATCGTCGGTGTCAGCGCCGGTGCGGTGCAGGGCTATTTCGGCGGTTGGACGGACCTTCTGATGCAGCGTTTCATCGAAATATGGTCGTCCATGCCGGTGCTCTATATCCTGCTCATCATCGCCGCTATCCTGCCGCCCGGCTTCTTCGTGCTGCTGGGTATCATGCTGTTGTTTTCCTGGGTGGGCTTTGTCGGCATCGTGCGTGCCGAGTTTCTGCGCGCCCGCAACTTTGAATATGTTAACGCCGCCCGCGCGCTGGGCGTCGGCAACGGCACCATCATGTACCGCCACCTGCTGCCCAATGCCATGGTCGCGACACTGACCTTCCTGCCGTTTATCCTCTCAGGCTCGATCACGACACTCACCTCGCTCGACTTCCTTGGCTTCGGCATGCCGCCCGGCTCGCCATCGCTGGGCGAACTGATCGCGCAGGGCAAGAACAACCTTCAGGCCCCCTGGTTGGGGCTCACGGCCTTCTTCACCATGTCCATCATGCTGTCGCTGCTGATTTTCGTCGGTGAAGCGGTGCGAGATGCCTTCGATCCGAGAAAGACATTCCGATGAGTGCCGTAAAGGATACGATGACCGCTCCGCTTCTTTCCGTCCGTGACCTGTCCGTTGCCTTTCATCAGGGCGGCAAGGAGAGCGTGGCCGTCGATCATGTGTCGTTCGATATCATGCCCGGCGAGATCGTCGCGCTGGTGGGGGAGTCGGGCTCGGGCAAATCGGTAACGGCGAATTCCATTCTGAAGCTTTTGCCATACCCTGCCGCCAGCCATCCCTCCGGGCAGATTCTGTTCGAAGACAAGGATCTGCTGAACGCCTCGATCCGCGAGCTTCGTGCGGTTCGCGGCAACGACATCACCATGATCTTTCAGGAGCCAATGACCTCGCTCAATCCGCTGCACAGCATCGAGCGGCAGATTGGCGAAATCCTCGAGCTTCATCAGGCCATCACCGGCATCGAGGCGCGCAAACGGACGCTGGAACTGCTGTTGCAGGTCGGTATTCGTGAGCCGGAAAAGCGGCTGAAGGCCTATCCGCACGAGCTCTCCGGCGGCCAGCGTCAACGCGTGATGATTGCCATGGCGCTCGCCAACCGGCCGAAGTTGCTGATTGCGGATGAGCCGACGACGGCCCTCGACGTGACGGTGCAGGCGCAAATTCTCGAATTGCTGGGCGATTTGAAGAACCAGCATGACATGTCCATGCTGTTCATCACCCATGATCTCGGCATCGTGCGCAAATTTGCTGATCGCGTGTGCGTGATGACCAAGGGTAAGATCGTGGAGACCGGCACGGTCGAGCAGGTCTTCACCGATCCGCAGCACGCCTATACCCGTCACCTTCTGGCCGCCGAACCGAAGGGCGAACCGCCGCTGTCCGATAGCAGCAAGCCCGTGGTCATGCAGGGAGATGACATCAAGGTCTGGTTCCCGATCAAGGCCGGACTGATGCGCAAGGTGGTGGATCACGTCAAGGCGGTGGATGGAATCGATATGACCCTGCGCGCCGGTCAGACGGTGGGCGTTGTGGGCGAATCCGGTTCGGGCAAGACGACGCTAGGACTGGCGCTGTCGCGACTGATTTCGTCCAAGGGGCGGATCAGCTTTATCGGCCAGTCCATCGATGGCTATTCCTATGCGATGATGAAGCCGCTCAGAAACCGGCTTCAGGTGGTGTTTCAGGACCCCTATGGTTCGCTGAGCCCACGCATGTCGGTGGGTGAAATCATCGCCGAAGGTCTGCGGGTGCATGAAAAATCGCTGTCTGCGGATGAACGGGACCGGCGCGTGGCGCAGGCGCTGGATGAGGTGGGCCTGGATACCGCCACCCGCTGGCGCTTCCCGCACGAATTCTCCGGCGGCCAGAGACAACGCATCGCTATTGCCCGCGCCATGGTGCTCAAACCGCGCTTCGTGATGCTGGACGAACCGACATCGGCGCTGGATATGAGCGTGCAGGCGCAGGTGGTAGACCTGTTGCGCGATTTGCAGGCCCGGCATGATCTGGCCTATCTCTTCATCAGCCACGACCTGAAGGTTGTCAAAGCGCTCGCCAACGACATGATCGTGATGCGCCACGGCAAGGTGGTGGAGAGTGGCCCAGCAAAGTCGATCTTCGAAGCGCCGAAGGAAGACTATACGCGCGCGCTGATGGCGGCGGCTTTCAACATCGAGGCGGTCAAAACGGCAGCGATCAGCGAGTAGGCGTTTTCAAGAACATGCTGGCCTTCTTGGGCCAGCCCACGTACGATGCAACGAGAACGTGGAAAACAATGAGGCGTGATGTCATCATGACGGCGCGAGATATACTTTATCAGCTTGTGGATGCTTTCCGTTAGCGACTCTGCCGCGAACCGAAGATGAAACAACCTGCTGGTGAATGATGGTCGATATTGATTACGCAAAAAGATTTTTCGAAGAAAACCCCGATATTGAAATTCTTGAAGCCTTTGTCATTGACGTAAATGGTGTGCCGCGCGGCAAGTGGATACCGCGTGAACGGGCCATCGATGTGCTGGAAAAAGGCATGGCCGTGCCGCGCTCCGTCTACGCGCTGGACATCTGGGGCCGCGATGTCAACGCAGCCGGTCTTGCCGAAGGCACCGGCGACCCCGATGGTCTATGCTTTGCCGTACCTGAAACGCTGTCACGCGTGACATGGCTGGGGCGTCCCACGGCGCAGGTTCTGCTGGCCATGAAAGACCCTGACGGCAACGGTTTTTACGGCGATCCGCGCAATGTGCTGGCGCAGGTTCTAGCAGGGTTTACCCGACGCGGACTGACGCCGGTCGTGGCTACCGAACTCGAATTTTATCTGATCGATCCTGTTCGCTCCGCGCTAGACCCCGTGCGCCCGCCGCGCAGCCGCGAGGGACGCTGGCATACGGGCCAGACGCAGGTTCTTTCCATCTCGGAATTGCAGGATTTCGAGGGTGTCTTCCACGATATCTCGACGGCGTGTCGCGCGCAGAATGTCGGGGCTGACACGACGTTGCGCGAAAACGGTCCTGGCCAGTATGAAATCAACCTCAACCATGTGCCGGATGCCCTGCGGGCAGCGGATGATGCCGTCTTCCTGAAGCGCATCGTTAAGGGCGTGGCCCGCAAGCACGATCTCGATGCCACCTTCATGGCCAAGCCTTACGGCATGCAGGCGGGCAATGGCATGCATGTGCATTTTTCCATGCTGGATAGAGACGGCAACAATATCTATGCGGGCGAAAACGGACCCTCCGAAGCGCTGATGCATTCGGTCGGCGGCCTCCTAGAGAATATGGGAGAGAGCATGGCGGTGTTTGCACCGCACGCCAACTCCTACCGCCGCCTGCGCCCCAGCGAACACGCGCCGACCTATGCCTCCTGGGGTATCGATAACCGATCTGCCGCCGTGCGTGTCATCGTCGCCAGCAAGCCTGCGACCCGCATTGAACACCGTGTGGCCGGTGCCGACACCAACCCCTATCTGGTGCTGGCCATGATCCTGAGTGCCGCCCTTGCCGGCATGAAGGAAAAGCGCCAGCCTGGTGGCGCGATCTCGGGCGACAGCCACGCCATCAACCATGAGCCGCTGCCGACCAACTGGGATTATGCGCTTCAGCGTTTCACCCGTTCCAGCTTTGCCTACGCAACCTTCGGGCAGAAATATCGCACGCTATACTCGGCCTGCAAACAGCAGGAACTCTCCGAATTTTCTCTACGCGTAACCGACGTCGAATACGACGCATATATCAGGACGGTTTGAGATGGCGAAAGTGACTGACACTCCAAATCCCGGCCACACCACGTCATGGTACGCGGCGTCCGCCAACACCAAGACCGTCCGCACAGCGCTTCAGGGCGATCAGGATGCTGATGTCTGCATTATAGGTGCAGGTTTTACCGGCCTGTCGGCTGCGTTGGAACTGGCGCAAAAGGGTTTCTCCGTCATCGTTCTGGAAGGTGAGCGGGTTGGTTTTGGCGCGTCCGGGCGCAACGGCGGCCAGATCGTCAACGGCTACAGCCGCGATCTTTATACGATTGCCCGACGTTATGGCGCGCAGAAGGCGGCGCAGTTAGGCGCGATGTCGCTCGAGGGCGGGCAGATTATCCGCGAGCGGGTGGCGAAATACGGGATCGATTGCGATCTGGTCGATGGCGGCTTCTTCGCGGCGTTCACACCAAAGCAGATCACCGAGATGGCGGACAATAAGGCCAATTGGGAAAAGCACGGCCATACCGGGCTTGAAATGGTCTCCAAGGCCGAGGTCGGTAAATACGTGAAGTCGGATCGCTATGCGGGCGGCATGATCGACCGCTTCGGCGGGCATATCCATCCGTTGAACTACGTTCTGGGCGAAGCAGCAGCGATCGAAAGCCTCGGCGGGCGCATCTTCGAAAACTCGCGCGTGATTGCGGTCGAGCAGGGCACGAACCCGGTGGTGCGGACGGCGCAGGGCAAGGTTGCTGCGAAATATGTGCTGGTCTGTGGCAATGCCTATCTCGGCGGACTGCTGCCGGAAATCGGTGAGCGGATGATGCCGGTGTCGAGTCAGGTGATGGCGACGGAGCCGCTGGATGCGGCTCTGATCGAAGATCTCCTGCCTGCCAATTACTGCGTTGAAGATGCCAATTACATCCTCGATTATTACCGCCGCACCTCCGACAACCGCCTGCTCTATGGCGGCGGTATCGGTTATGGCGGCAGCGATCCCGCTGACCTCACCAGCGTCATCCGCCCCAATATGCTGAGAACTTTCCCGCAATTGAAAGATACCAAGATCGATTTTGCATGGAGCGGCAACTTTGCGCTGACGCTGACGCGTATTCCGCATATCGGGCGGCTGTCATCCAACGTCTATTTTTCGCACGGCGATAGCGGCCATGGCGTGACGACCACGCAACTTCTGGGCAAGATTTTGGGTGAAGCGGTTGCGGGGCATGCGGAACGCTTTGATGTCTGGTCGTCGCTGCCGAACTATCCGTTCCCCGGCGGCAAGACATTCCGCGTGCCGCTGACCATGCTCGGCGCATGGTGGTACGGCCTTCGCGACAAGCTGGGTGTTTAGAGTAATTCAAGCAAAAGTATGAAGCGGCTTTGTGTCCGGAATTGCGTGAAAACCTATAACGCGGATAAGCCCTTCAAGGCGTTGTCGGTGATCTCGTCTGGCGTGGCGTCGATACTGACCGTGACAACGCCGGGTTCTCCGGTTGGCACTTCCAGCGTGGCGAGCTGCGTCTTCAAGAGCGAAAGCGGCATGAAGTGGCCGGTGCGCGCCCCCATGCGTTCGGTCAGAAGCGCTTCGCTGCCTTCGAGATAGACAAAGGCCAAGGGGCCGCCGCAGGCGCCACGCAGGCGGTCGCGATAGGTCCTCTTGAGGGCAGAGCAAGAAACGACGATGCCACCTGCTTCAAATCCTTTGCGCAGTTCAGCCCCGACGAGATCAAGCCATGGCCAGCGGTCATCATCGGTGAGCGGCGTCCCGGCAGCCATTTTCTCGACATTGGAGGCCGGGTGAAGCTTGTCACCCTCCATAAAGGGAATGCCCAACCGTTCTGCCAGCTCTTCGCCAACGGTAGACTTGCCGCAACCGCTGACGCCCATGACGATGATTGCCTGTTTCACGATGACCTCTGCATTTCAAATTCGATCTTCATCCGCTTACAGCATGAGGCTATCGGGCGGACATCTTTTCTCTTCACAAATCAGTAGCCCGCACGCCGGGCCGCCTTTGCCTCCAGCATGGATAGCCCGCTATGGATCAGCACGGCAAGGGCTGCGACGATCATACCGCCCTGAAGAATGAAAGCGAGATTGTTGGATTGCAGCCCGGCAATGATGACTTCGCCCAGCGTGCGTGCCGCAACCGTCGAGCCAATGGTGGCGGTGGACAGACTGATGACGGCAGACAGGCGGATACCTGCTAGGATGGCGGGAAGCGCGAGCGGCAGCTCGATCCGCCACAGGCGCTGGAAGCCGGTCATGCCAGACCCACGCGCCGCTTCGACAATAGCGGGGGGAAGGGTGGTGAGGCCGGTGATCGTGTTTTCGAAGATCGGCAGCAGGGCATAGAGAAACAGCGCCATCAGCGTCGGCTTCTCGCCAAAGCCCATGATCGGCACGGCAAGCGCCAGCACCGCGACGGGCGGAAAGGTCTGGCCGATATTGACGATACTGCGTGACAGCGGCAGGAATTCCCGCCCGAATGGCCGGGTGACGAGAATGGCCAACGTCCCGGCGATGATGATGGCCGCACCCGTAGCAATCGCGACCGTCGTCAGATGAGACAGCGTTAGCGAGAGAAGATTGGCCTGTATGTAGATGGCCGGAGCATTGGTCTGAACAAGAGGCTTGAACACGGGTTCGAAAAGCTCTGGCTTCACGAGGAAGGTTATGAGCAAGAGGCTGAGTGCGGCCAGCAGAAAGGGACCAAGCCGCTTTGTCATGCAGACCCCGCCGCATTGTGCAGCAAGACCTCGCGGCGAATGCGCCCTGCCGCCTGTCCATCCGGTCCGGTTACGGGAAGCATGTCACGTCCGGTCCACAGCATGGCCGACAGCGCATCGCGTTGGCTGGTCGCTGCAGGCAAAGGCTCACCTTCGGCCTCTCCCGGCTCCACGATCTCGCCGACGGTTGCGACCGATAGCAGCCGCAGCGGTCTCTCCCTCTCACCGATCATGGTGCGCACGAAATCCGTCGCCGGTTTGCGCACCAGTTCGGCGGGTTTGCCGTATTGAACGATTTTGCCCTTGTCCATGACGGCGATGCGGTCTGCCAGATGAAAGGCCTCGTCCATATCATGGGTCACGAGCACGATGGTAACGCCAAGCTTTTTCTGGATCGCCAGCAAATCGTCCTGCGCCTTGGCGCGGATGATTGGGTCCAGCGCGCCGAAGGGCTCGTCCATCAGGAGAATATTCGGCTCTGCCGCCAGCGCGCGGGCCACACCGACGCGCTGCTGCTGGCCGCCAGAGAGCTCGTTGGGAAAGCGGTTTGCGTAAAGGGCCGGGTCGAGCTGAAAAAGCTCCAGAAGTTCGGTCACTTTGGCATCGATCCGGGAACGGTCCCAGCCGATCAGTTCGGGAACGGTGGCAATGTTCTGCGCCACGGTGCGGTGCGGGAAAAGCCCATGACCCTGAATGGCGTAGCCGATGCTGCGGCGAAGCTGATAGCCGGGCATATCCAGAATATTCTGCCCATCGATGCGGATGATGCCGGATGTTGGCTCGACCAGACGGTTGATCATGCGCAGAAGCGTCGTCTTGCCGGAACCCGAGGTGCCGACGATGACGGTGATGCTACGGGCATCAATCGTTAGTGAAACATTATCGACAACGGTCGCGCCGTCATAGTCCTTGGTCAGATTTTCGACCTCGATCATGCGTTGCTCCCGCGCCTGAAAAGATTGCTGTCGATCAGCGCATCCAGCAGGATGGCGGCTGTGAAACCGAGAATGACTGTGGGGATTGTGCCCAGCAGAACGAGATCCATAGCCGTCTGGCCGATGCCCTGAAACACGAACACACCGAACCCGCCGCCGCCGATGAGGGCTGCGATGGTGGCAAGGCCGATATTTTGGACGAGAACGATGCGAATTCCGGTGAGAATGATCGGCAGCGCCAGCGGGAGATCCACTTTGATCAGCCGCTGCGCGCTCGTCATGCCAAGACCACATGCCGCTTCGCGCACGGAATTCGACACGCCATCCAGACCGACGACAGTGTTGGAGACGACCGGCAGCAGTGAATACAAGAACAGCGCAACGAACGCTGGCGCCATGCCGATGCCGCGAATACCGAGGTCGGATGCGCCGGGGACATTGGCGGCAATCCAACCGAGCGGCGCGATCAGAAGGCCAAACAGCGCGATAGAGGGAATGGTCTGGACGATGTTGAGGCTGTTCAGCACACCGGCGCGGAGCTTCCGCACCTTGTAGCAGAGAACGCCGAGCGGAATTCCAACTAGAACGGCGGCGACAAGTGAGCCGATGGCGAGCTGGACGTGCCGGAAGGCTTCCGTCCAGAAAATATCGGCGCGGCTTTGATATTCCTTCAACAGGGAAAGATCGTTCCATTGCCCGGAGGCGAGCATGGTGCCGACAAGGGCGAGCGCGATGACAAGTAGCAGCACGCGAATGGCGGGTTTGGGATCGAGCCGTGCAATCGCGTCCGTCGCCATAACGATCAAACCCGCCATCAACAACCAGAAGCCGCTGGCCGGGGAAACGCGGGCGTACGTGTTTTCAGCGGGGGTAAGATGGGAGGCGGCAAGGCCAATTACGAATGCGAGGGTGGCAAGGCCAATCAGTGCCGAAACGAGCCTGAGTTTCGTTTCACTACAAAAAAACGCCATCGCCGCTGCGGCTATGACGATCGCGATGAGGCCATATCCGGCAAGGGGCGGCAGCGCATCGAGAATGCCGCGCGTCTCGCCCTGGATGATGCGGTTGGCGCGAAATGTTGCGAAAGGCAAAGCTACCAGAGCATAGATCAGCAATGCAGCGATCAGCGCCCCCACCTTGTCGGGCTTAAACGTCAGACGTTCAGGGGCAGGGAGGGCGCGCTGCAAAGTCGCCTCTTATTGTATGAGGCCGTTCTTCGTCAAAAAGTCCAGCGCCACGTTTTTCGCCTGTTCACCACCGACCTGTACGCGACCGTTCAGTTCCTGAAGGGTCTTGAGATCGAGTTTTTCGAACACCGGCTTCAGCAGCTGCTCGATATTGGGATGTTCTTTTAGAACCGCTTCGCGAATGATCGGTGCGGGCTGGTAGACCGGCTGGACATTCTTGTCGTCTTCCAGCACCACGAGACCGGACGGGGCAATGCCGCCATCCGTACCATAGACCATCGCCGCATTGGCGTTGTTGGTCTGGTTGGCGGCTGCAGCAATAGTTGCTGCCGTATCACCGCCAGAGAGGGTGATGAGCTGATCGGACTTCAGCGTGAAGCCGTAGGTTTTCTGGAAAGCTGGCAGCGCGGCTGCGGAATTGACGAATTCCGACGACGCGGCAAGAACCATCTGGCCGCCACCAGAGACGTATTTTCCGAGGTCGCTCAGCGTCTTCAGATTGTTCTTATCGGCAATATCCTTGCGGATGGCGATGCCCCAGGTGTTGTTGGCAGGCGAAGGTGCCAGCCAGACGATCTTGTTGGCGTCGTAATCCAACGTCTTGGCCTCTTCATAGGCTTTCGCGGAGTCCTTCCAGAGCGGATCGTCGGCCTTTTCGAAGAAGAAGGCGGCATTGCCGGTGTATTCTGGATAGATATCGACCTCACCCGCTGTGATCGCCTTGCGAACGACTGGCGTTGCACCAAGCTGGATGCGGTCTGTCGTTTCGATGTTGTTTTTGTTGAGAACAGTCAGAATGATGTTGCCGAGAACGCTGCCTTCGGTGTCGATTTTGGACGATACGACGACCTGGGCCTGTGCAATCGATGCATAGAGGGCGAGCGCCAGTCCGGCGCCAGTCAGCTTCATCAAACGCTTCATCAACAATCTCCATGGAAACGGGTGCGGGCCGAGGGGAACGCGCTATGTCGATGAAATCCATGTTCCCCAATTCAGTAGGCGGTAACGAAACCGAGAGCCAAATGGTTCCATGCGAATTTTAATTTATGCGTAGAGGCTAATTTGACTTCAGTCTGGTTTCCGGCGCGCATCTTTTCCCATGACAAGCGGCATCAACACAGAGAGGAAAAGCAGCCGCAGCACGTGGTGGGAACCGACATAGGCGGTGTCAGCATGCATCATGACAGCCATGGCGGCCATGGTTTCCAGACCGCCCGGTGAAAACGCAATCATGACCGTGTTGAGCGGCACGCCAGTCAGTCTCGACACGAACACTGCAATCACAGAAGCGAGCAGCATAACGACAACCGTTACGACGCCGCCTGCGACGAAGGCCTTGCGCATGTCGCGCAGTGACGCACGGGAAAAGCGTGTGCCAATGAGGCTGCCGAGAACAATATAGGTGGGCTGGCTGAGCCAGTTCGGCACACCACCGCTGGTCAGGCCGGTAATATGGATGCCGATCGATACGGCGACACCACCTAGCAACAGCGCTGCCGGAAAGCGCCAGCGCATGAACAACCAGCCGACGGCCAAGGATGCCAGAATGGTAAGGCCCAGAACGACCGGATGCATTGGTGCAGCCAGGATAGGTGGTTCAATGCTGATGAGATCGAGATATTCAACGATTAGGGGCACGGCGAGGGTGAGGGCCAGCACCCGTACGCTCTGGATGACGCTGACGGTTGCCAGATCGCTCTTGGTCTCCGCCGTCAGGCTGATGATGTAACTGAGGTGGCCAGGAGAGGCGCCCAGCATGGCCGTGGTGCGGTCGTAGCCAAAACCGCGCAAGACCCAGTAGGCGACATAAAGAAGAATGACGACGGTGACGAGAACAGCCAAGAAGCTGAGCGGCCATGCTTTCGCGGCATCAATCACCTCCGGGGTTACGCTCGTGCCCATGGAAATGCCGACGATGACGAATGTAGCGTTGCGCAGCAGATTGGGCACCGAGAGCCGCAAACCCGCAAGTCCTGCAAGCGTGACAGCCAGTGCAGGGCCGCAGAGAAACGGAGCCGGAAAGTTGAGGGCGAACGCAACCAGAGCGCCGATGCTGCCGATTATGGCAGTGAGGATAAAACTCTGGAGGTCTGGCTTGATGATCATTGCAAATACTAAAGGAATCGAAGAGGCGAATTTCGGTTTCCAGTTGCACCTTTTGGGCCGCCACCGTCAACCTTCAAGCCGTGGAAAAAAGAAAACCCGCGAACGAGGTCCGCGGGTCGAAAAATATCGCTGTTGTCTCGTTCAGGCTGCGGGCGCTGCCACCACTGCGGCGGGACGGCGCTTGGCCATCGTGTCTTCCAGACCCAGCAGGAAGCTGATCTGTGGGCGTGCCTTGACGAGATCGTCAATGGAATATTGCGTCAGGACATCGAAGAATGCGTTCAGCGCCTTGCGAAGTGCGGAGTTGAGGCCGCAGCTATCGACCAGTGGACACTCGACTGCACCATCTTCGAAGCACTCGGCCATGGCAAAGCTGTCTTCGGTAACCTTGACGACGTCGAACAGGCTGATCTTGTCCGCCGCACGACCAAGCCTGACGCCGCCATTGCGACCACGAACGGTTTCGACCAGGCCAGCCTTGTTCAGCGGCTGAAGAATCTTGAACAGGAAGAGTTCCGAAACGCCGTAAGCCTTGGCGATCTCTGGAATGCGGCTGAGGTGGCCATCGTTGGCAGCGCAGTACATCAACATGCGGACGGCGTAATTGGTCTGTTTGGTCAAACGCATGCTGGTCTCCTAACTCCTGTAATGTGGAGTTATATAGTCGCTTTTACAGTTTAGAACAATTCCAGAAATTAAAAATTCTCTAACGGAATTTTCAAACTCAAAATTGCCCCGTTGACCGCCCATTCGATTCATGAACAAACAACTCAAGAATCCAACTTATCGGAGGCATTCCCCATGGCAAGGACGAAATCCATCATTTGTGCGATTGCGGCGACGGCATCGGTTGTTAGTTGCGGAATGTCCACAGCTTTTGCGGGTGGGGAGGTCAACGTCTACTCCTATCGCCAGCCGGAGTTGATCCAGCCGTTGCTGGATGCCTTCACTAAGGAAACCGGTATCGAGACCAATGTGCTGTTTCTGGACAAGGGACTGGTCGAGCGCATTCAGGCCGAGGGCGTCAATTCGCCCGCCGATATTCTGCTGACCGTCGATATCGCCCGTCTGGTCGAGGCAAAGGAAGGCAAGGTTACACAGCCCGTCTTGAATGATCCGGTCATCGAAAAGGACATTCCCGCTAATTTGCGTGATCCAGAAGGCGAGTGGTTCGGACTGACGACCCGCGGGCGTGTGGTCTATGCCTCCAAGGAGCGCGTTACGCAGAAAGACATCACCTACGAGGAGCTTGCCGACCCGAAGTGGAAGGGCAAAATCTGCATTCGTGATGGCCAGCACTCTTATAACATCGCGCTGTTTGCATCCATGATCGCTCATCATGGTGTGGATTACACACGCACATGGTTGACCGCGCTCAAGAACAATCTGGCCCGCAAGCCCGATGGGACGGATCGCAGCCAGGCGAAATCGATCTATTCCGGTGAATGCGATATCGCTCTCGGCAACACCTATTACGTCGGGCTCATGCTGACCAACGAGCAGGAGCCGGAGGAAAAGGTCTGGGGTAATGCTGTTCGCGTTATTTTCCCGAATGCGCAGGATCGTGGCACACACGTCAATATTTCCGGTGTGGCAATGACCAAATATGCGCCCAACAAGGACAATGCCCTGAAGCTGATGGAATTCCTTGCATCCGGTGAAGCGCAGGAAATCTATGCCAAGCAGGTGTTTGAGTATCCCGTTTTGCCTGGCGCTCAGCCCTCAGACGTCGTGAAGAACTTCGGACCGATCAAGCCCGATACATTGTCGCTGACGGAAATTGCCGCTCACCGTAAGGAAGCATCCGAACTGGTGGACGAAGTTGGCTTTAATGATGGTCCGTCGAACTAGCGAGCAGCAAAGCAGCTGGGGAGTGCCGTTTTCAAAGCGGCACTCGACGTGAAGTGATCAGCGGCGCTTGCGGCGCAGGCGAATGACCACGTCCACATGGGCAATTTCCATGCCTTCAGGCGGCTCCGGCAGATTGCCGATTTGCAGATTGTTGACCGGAATATCGAGCACTTCGTTTTCACCTTCGACAAAGAAGTGATGGTGATCCGAAACATTGGTGTCGAAATAGGTTTTTGCACCCTCGACCGCCAGAACGCGAATGAGACCTGCCTCGGTGAACTGGTGCAGCGTGTTGTAAACCGTCGCAAGCGAGATGGGGACACCAGCAGTCACTGCCTCATCATGCAATTCCTCGACGGTCAGGTGACGGTCACCCTTGGCAAACAGAAGGTCGCCCAGCGCGACGCGTTGGCGCGTCGGGCGCAGGCCGAAACGGCGCAACCGTGTTCCAATGTCCAATGTGGCGTCAAATGCCATACAATGCTGCCCCAAGCGGTAAATAAAACCCAATCGAAGTAGCATATAACTTTTACGCGCAGTCCTTTCAATAGTTTCCGGTGTGGCGGGCGCGGCAATTGGCTGCAAACCGGTGCTTTTTGCAATTTTCCTCTGGTTCCTGTCTTACGCTTCCTGTATGCGGGCGCCATATTGAGGCAAGGCTTCGACGGAAGACATGAAGGTTTCCAAATGCAAGTTGCCCTTGTGGCGCTTCATTTTAAACCTAACTTGATCTACAGAAGTCGTGCAACGAACAGTCAACGGGGAAACGGAAGCGATATGGCAACGAGGCAATCCAGCTATAACTATGAGGAAATTCTCGCATGCGGACGTGGCGAGTTGTTCGGCCCGGGCAATGCACAGCTTCCTCTGCCTCCTATGCTTATGGTTCACCGCATCACTGAAATTTCCGAAACCGGCGGCGCCCACGACAAGGGCTTCATCCGCGCGGAATACGACGTCTCGCCGGATGACTGGTATTTCCCATGCCACTTTCAGGGCAACCCTATCATGCCAGGCTGCCTCGGTCTCGACGGCATGTGGCAGTTGACGGGCTTCTTCCTCGGCTGGCTGGGTGAAGAAGGTCGCGGCATGGCGCTGTCCACCGGCGAAGTGAAGTTCAAGGGCATGGTTCGCCCTGAAACCAAGCTCTTGCAATACGGCATCGATTTCAAGCGCGTCATGCGCGGTCGCCTTGTGCTCGGCACCGCCGATGGCTGGCTGAAGGCCGATGGCGAAACCATTTATCAAGCGTCTGACCTGCGTGTCGGCCTGTCGAAAGAAAAGACCGCCTGATCCCTGACGTTTGAAACGGGCGGTTTTTTCGCCCAAAACAGACACGTCAGTCGGCAAACACAGAAAAGGTCAACTTTATGAGAAGAGTTGTAGTCACCGGCCTCGGTATTGTTTCATCCATCGGCAGCGATGCCGCAGAGGTTACGGCGTCCTTGAGAGATGCAAAGTCGGGAATTTCGTTCTCGCCGGATTTTGCCGAGCATGGCTTCAAATGCCAGGTCTGGGGCAAGCCGTCTCTCGACCCGACCGATCTGGTTGACCGTCGCGCCATGCGCTTCCTGTCCCAGGGCGGTGCGTGGAACCATGTGGCCATGAAGCAGGCGATTGCAGACTCCGGTCTGGAAGAGAGCGTCATCAGCGGCAACGAGCGCACCGGCATCATCATGGGCTCGGGCGGTCCGTCCACCCGCACCATCGTTGAAGCCTCCGACATCACGCTGAAGAACAACAGCCCCAAGCGCATCGGCCCGTTTGCCGTGCCGAAGGCCATGTCGTCCACAGCATCCGCGACGCTTGCCACCTGGTTCAAGATTCACGGCGTCAACTATTCCATCTCCTCGGCCTGCTCGACATCGGCGCACTGCATCGGCAATGCCGCTGAAATGATCCAGTGGGGCAAGCAGGACGTGATGTTTGCTGGCGGACACGAAGACCTCGACTGGTCCATGTCGAACCTGTTCGATGCCATGGGTGCCATGTCGTCCAAGTATAACGACACGCCATCGGTCGCCTCTCGCGCCTATGACGTCAACCGCGATGGCTTCGTCATCGCTGGCGGTGCCGGCGTTCTGGTTCTGGAAGAACTGGAACATGCCAAGGCACGCGGCGCCAAGATTTACGCAGAAATCGTCGGTTACGGGGCAACATCGGATGGTTACGACATGGTCGCGCCATCGGGCGAAGGCGCCATCCGCTGCATGCGTCAGGCGCTGGCAACGGTGAAGGGCGATGTCGATTACATCAACACCCACGGCACATCCACACCCGTTGGCGACAGCAAGGAAGTCGGCGCGATCCGCGAAGTGTTCGGCGACAAAATCCCGCATGTGCAGTCGACCAAGTCGCTCACCGGCCACTCGCTGGGTGCCGCAGGCGTTCAGGAATCCATCTACGGTCTTTTGATGATGCAGGAACGTTTCATCGGCAAAAGCGCCCATATCGAAACGCTCGATCCGGAATTCGAAGGCGTGCCAATCGTTCGCGAACGCATCGACAATGCCAAGATCGATACGGTTCTGTCGAACTCCTTTGGCTTCGGCGGCACCAACGCCACGCTCGTCTTCCAGCGCTACAACGGATAATTGCCCATGAACGGCATCATGCAGGGAAAGCGCGGCCTCATCATGGGTGTCGCAAACAATCACTCTATCGCCTGGGGCATCGCCAAGGCGGTGGCTGCTCAGGGCGCAGAACTGGCCTTCACCTATCAGGGCGAAGCGCTGGGCAAGCGTGTGAAGCCGCTTGCGGCGGAAGTCGGCTCTGACTTCATCGTACCCTGCGACGTGGAAGACATCGCCTCGGTGGATGCCCTGTTCGAAACTGTGCGTGAACGCTGGGGTTCCATAGATTTCGTGGTCCATGCTATCGGCTTTTCCGACAAAAACGAATTGAAGGGGCTTTACGCCAACACCACGCGCGAAAACTTCAGCCGCACGATGGTCATCTCCTGCTTCTCGTTCACTGAAATCGCCAAGCGTGCCGCCGAACTGATGACCGATGGCGGCTCGATGTTGACGCTGACCTATAATGGTTCGCAGCGTGTGATCCCAAACTACAACGTCATGGGGGTGGCAAAGGCGGCTCTCGAAGCGTCCGTGCGTTATCTGGCTGCCGACTATGGCCCGAAGGGCATCCGCGTCAACGCCATCTCCGCAGGTCCGGTTCGCACGCTTGCCGGTGCCGGTATTTCGGATGCGCGCGCCATATTCTCGTGGAACCAGAAGAACGCACCGATGCGTCGTACGCCTGATATTGATGATATCGGCGGTTCCGCGCTGTATCTCCTGTCGAACCTGTCACGTGGTGTCACCGGTGAGTGCCACTATGTCGACGGCGGTTTCAACATCACCTCGATCCCGACGCTCGAAGTGCTCTACAACGCTGACAGCGAGTAAGGCCCGTCATACTCCGTCATCCCGCACGTGATGCGGGATCCAGTGTGATCAAGTCCTTGATCACAGAAAGACTCTTTCGCACAGCAGACGCGGTGCTGCTGGATTCCGGCTCGAGGCCGGAATGACGGAGAGTGTAAACGGGTCATTTGCATTTTCGCATTAGACCGTGCCGAAACCAAACAACTCTTCCGGGTTGGTCACCAGCGCCTTTCGGCGGGCCTCGTCCGAAGGCAACCACGACAATACGGTATCCATGAGATCGGCATCGTCAGGATACTCTTCCTTCGTCTTGGCATTGTTGTGCGGCCAATTGGTGCCCCAGATGATGCGATCCGGTGCATAGGTGGCGATGTCATGGGCAACGGCTGCGATGTCTTCGAAGTCAGGCCCACCGGAATGGCTGGACTCGTAGCAGCCAGCAAATTTGAACCAGCAATTGCCTTTGTCGATCAACCGCTTCAGCGCTGCGATCTGCGGGCTGTCCGGCGTCACGCCTGCGAAGAACTTGCCGTGATGGTCCAGTATCCAGCGGCTTTTGATGGCGCCGAGACGTGTCTCGTGGTCGAGAATGTTGGAGCCGTCGAGCTGAACTGCGATGCACCAGCCGAGTTCCTGCGCAAGACTATCGACCTCTTCCAGATGGCTGAGATCGACAGCACCACCCGGCAGATCCATGATCCGTGCTCCAACGACACCCACATCGCAAAGCTCCTGCAGTTCGTCGAGGGGTGTATCACGCGTAATGACGGCAACGCCGCGCGCCATAGTGCCCATGGCCCGCAGACAGGCGATGAGATTGCCGTTATCGCGTTGATGAGCATTGCCCTGCGTGATGACGACACGATCGATGCCGAGCCAGTTCATCAGACGGCGGTACTCATCCGGCCCCGGCGTGCCCTCGGGAACAGGTGGACCACCTGCCTGCTGGGGAAAGCCCGGCAAATACATGTGCATCTGCGTATCGATCGTGCCCCTCGGCACGGTCACGCGTGGCGACCGACCTTCGAATGTTCTGGTGATGGTCATGATTCTCCTCCGGGCGAAAACGCCCCCTCGATTTGGCGCGACGGGCGCGTGCCCTCCACGGACGCCACCGCGCTCACCTTCCTTACTTGATTAGCGGTCCGTCTGCCGCAGCATGGCACGATAGCGCTGCTGGCTGCCCTTCAGATGCTGGCGCATGGCTTCCCGGGCGGCAGCTGCGTCTCCATCCGAGATGGCGTTGACGATGACCTCATGCTCCTTTTGAAGCTGCTGAAGGTAGGACGCGGCTGTTTTCTCGGACTGTGACGAGCGCAGGGCTGCGCGCGGAATGACGTTCTGGCCCATCACTTCCAGGAACTCACGGAAGCGCGGATTGTTGGTGGCGTCGGCAATAGCGAGATGCAGCTTGAAATCCGCCTCCGATGTCGGCTCGCTGTTTTCGATGCAAGTCTGCACGGCCGACAGACAGCGCATGATCGCTTCTTCCTGGGCGGGCGAGCGGCGAACGGCAGCAAGTTCGGCGGCTTCGGTTTCGACGGCTGCGCGCAGTTCAAGCAATTCGATGATCGATGAAATGCGGTCGTGATCCACATCCTGAAAAGGCTGGGGTTGCTGCGTCGGCAGCGTCAATACGAATATGCCTGCGCCGTGGCGGGCTTCCACCAGCTTGTCTGCACGCAATGCTGCGACAGCTTCACGCACGACGGTCCTGCTGACCTTGTAGAGTTCCGTCAGGCCCGCCTCGCTGGGCAGCTTGTCTCCCGGCTTGTATTCTCCAGACAAGATGGCGTGCCGCAGCGCATCTGCCGTCTGGCTGACGAGCGAGCCACCGGAACGACCGATTGAGGATTGTTCTTTCACGCCGCTTTCGGCGGTTTCATGGACGCTGGCCAAAATGAACTCCGGGCAATTCGAGACATCGCTGACGCGCGTCGTCTCCATTATTGATTAAGATTTCTGCAAATATCCCGTAAATGCGGGGAATTGGCAATATTTATATTATTTCCAGCATCCATTGATATGATCTCCGGCTGCTGGCTCTGAACGCCAAATCACACTGATACTGGAAATGCAAAGTTTTCAGGAAAGACAATTTAAACGAAGCCGCGCTACAGTTCTATCGCATAAAAGCTTTGCGGCAGACATGCTTTCCCGTCATGAAGATAGAAAAAGCTCTATGCGATCACTGTTTTCCAAAGCAAAATTGGCTCGGAAATTTGCACGCTCGCGCGATGGCGCAGCGGCTATCGAGTTCGCTATTCTTGCCATTCCCTATTTTCTCATCGTTTTTGCCACGATCGAAACCTTTCTGGCCATGATGGGCGAGCAGCTTGTGTCCAATGCCACCGACACGATGGCGCGCAGATTGCGCACCGGGCAGATTGCCAGCACGATCACAAGGGACGAGTTCAGGAAGCAATTCTGCGCGGAAGTGTCTATCCTCATTACCTGCTCGACGGATGAGATCAGGACGCCGAAAAAACTCTACATCGATCTTAGAAAGTTCTCGACCTTTGCCGATATTCCAAAGACGGTTCCGTTGATGCTGAACGGTCAGTTCTACGATCTAGACGAATCGGCGTTCGGGTTTTCGCCGGGTGGGCCCAAAACGATCAACATGCTGAGGGTCTATTACCGCTGGCAGGTAACCACGGATCTGGTCCGCCCATTCCTCACCAGAATTCGCCCTAAAGATGGCTCCATGCCCTCGCATTTTCTGATCGTCGCGACGGACGCCTACCTCAATGAGGCCTATCAGTGAGGGCGCGGATATGAAAAGCGGGATATCTTCCATTCTTCGCAAATTTATAGAGACACTGACGCGCCTCAAACGTGACCGCCGGGGCGTCGGCGCGGTGGAGTTTGCGATTGTCTTCCCGCTTCTCGTTGCCCTCTACATCACGGCCTTCGAGCTGACGATCGGCTTTAGCATCTACAAGCGCGCCACGCGCGCTGCCGGTGCCATCGCCGATCTGGTATCCCAGCCTCAGACGGTCAACAAGGCCTATCTCGGCACGATGAGAGATGTGGCCGGTGCCATATTCGTGCCCTATAAAACGACGGGAATGAAGTTGAAGATCACCGGCATACAGGTCGATGCCAACAAGGTGGCGAAAGTCAGTTGGTCATGGGATGAGAGCGACCGAAAGCCCTATCCTGTCAATTCCATCGTCAACATTCCCGCCAACCTGAGACAGGCCAATGCCTTTCTCATCCACGCGGAACTGACCGTGCCACACACATTGCTCATGGTGATGTCGACACTGTCGTCGAAACTGACACCGATCACCATCGGGCGCGACTATTACTTCGCCAAGCGTGAAGCTGACCCGATTACCTGCTCAGACTGCTGAGCGTATGTGAAGCACGTTCGTAGATGATAAAAAGCCGCGACCACTTTTCAGCAGTCGCGGCTTTTTCATTCATATAGTTCTGCCACTTAGTCCGCCGGCATGTCCAGTGTTCGGCTGAAGTAGAGCGCGACGATGGTGCAGAGCGCGCCGGACAGAAGATAGATGCCCACCGCAAACAGGCCGAACTTGGACGAGAAGCCGAGCGCCACGAGCGGTGCAAATCCTGCACCGATCAGCCACGAAATATCAGACGTCAGTGACGCGCCGGTATAGCGGTACTCGCGGCTGAACCTGGAGGCGAGGGCTCCACCCGACTGTCCGAAGGAAAGACCAAGCAGAGCAAAGCCGATAAGGACGAAGAGATAACGGCCGATATCGCCAGATGACAACAGAACCGGCGCTATGAAGCTGAAAACCGCGATAAGACAGGCCGCGATACCGATCAGCTTGCGACGACCGATTTTATCCGAGAGCACGCCGGAAACGACAATCATGCCGCCAGCGATAATGGCGCTGACGAACTGCACGAACAGAAAGTCTGATACCCTCTGGTTCGTGTTGAGCGATACCCAGCTAAGCGGAAACACCGTGACGAGGTGGAAGAGTGCAAAGCTTGCCAGCGGCACGAAGGCACCTGTCAGAACCACGCGTGATTGGTTGCGCAGCATCTCGAACATCGGCTTCGGCTCCAACTCATGCTGTTGCAGCATGGTCTGGAACTCTGGCGTCACGATCATGCGCAGCCGGGCAAACAGTGCCAGAACGTTGAGCGCGAGTGCGACGAAGAACGGGAAGCGCCAGCCCCAGGCGAGGAACTCCGGGTTGGACAGCTGCGTGGTGAAGATGATGAAGAAGGCGCTTGCCAAGCCAAAGCCCATGGCTGCACCCAATTGCGGCATCATCGCATACCAGCCGCGCTGCTTCTCCGGCGCATTCATGGCAAGCAACGATACCAAGCCATCCCACGCGCCACCCAGGCCAATGCCCTGGCCGATACGGAACAAAGCCAGAAGAAGAGGCGCGAGCATGCCTGCATCCGCATAGGAGGGCAGGAAGCTGATGGCCATGGTGGAGCCACAGAGAGTGAAGAGCGCGAGTGTCAGTTTGACGGCGCGGCCGAATTTGCGGTCAACCTGAAGGAAAAGCAGGGAACCGATGGGCCGTGCAATGAACGCAAGCGAGAAGACGGCGAAGGAATAAAGTGTTGCGGTCAGCGGATCGACGAAGGAGAAGAAGACGTGAGGGAAGACCAGCGCAGATGCGATGGCATAGACGAAAAAGTCGAAGAATTCCGTCATTCTGGCGAGAATAACCGCGATCGTAATGCGATCCGGGTCTACAGCCACCGGCGTTGTCGGTTGGCCTTTGCGCCCATTGTGGTCCGTATAGGACGTATCGGTGTAGCTCATAAATTCCCTCCTGCGTATGGGCATGCCATGACCATAACGACCGACGCTCCTCTATCGCCGACGTTATGCGACGGATTGTCACACAGGGGTTCAAGGGCGTCAAATGAAGATTACAGATGAGGGGTTGCTCGCACGCTATCCTATGAGATAATGGCTCATTCTCTGCGTTCCGGTGCCCCTCCGAGCGCCGCAATGATTGCGGTTCGAAAACTTATGTTGCACCGCGACAAACTACCTCATGTCATTTATGACGTTTGATAAGTATACGCCACAATACCAAAAACAGTACGAGTACCAGAACGTGCGCACGCTCATGAAAATTCCATCTGCCCTCCTGGCCATTTCGTCTCTGCTGCTGTTAAGCGGCTGCGATCTCGTTGTGATGAATCCTTCGGGTGATATCGCCGTCCAGCAGCGCGACCTCATCATCACCTCCACCGTGTTGATGCTCCTCATCATCGTTCCGGTCCTTGCTCTCACGCTGTTCTTTGCGTGGAAGTACCGCGCATCCGCCAAGGCGGAGGATTACGATCCGGAATGGCACCACTCCACGCGTCTCGAAATGGTCATCTGGTCTGCGCCGGTCGCGATCATTCTGATGCTCGGCACCGTGACGTGGATTTCCACGCACCGTCTCGATCCTTACCGCCCGATCGAACGCATCGATCAGGACCGTCAGGTCACCGCCGACATGAAGCCGATCACGGTCGAAGTCGTGGCGATGGACTGGAAGTGGCTGTTCTTCTACCCGGAACTGGGCATTGGCAGCGTCAATGAATTTGCAGCGCCCGTCGATGTTCCCATCAACTTCAAGATCACCGGCACCACGGCGATGAACTCGTTCTTCGTGCCAGCGCTTGCCGGTCAGATCTACGCCATGGGCGGCATGCAGACCAAGCTTCACGCTGTGATCAACAAGGAAGGCGTCTATGACGGCTTCTCGGCCAACTTCTCCGGTCCCGGTTTCTCGCACATGCGCTTCAAGTTCCATGGCATGAGCCAGCAGGGCTTCGACCAGTGGGTTGCCAAGGCGAAGGATGGCGGCAAGGGCTTCGGTCGCATGGAGTATCTCGAATTCGCAAAGCCGAGCGAGCGCGAGCCCGTGCAGTATTTCGCCAATGTCGATCCAGAGCTTTACGACGCCATCCTCAACCGCTGCGTCGAGCCCAACAAGCTGTGCATGCGTGACATGATGCACATCGACGCCAATGGCGGCGGCGGCAAGGAAGGCATCGATATCGCAAAGGCGCTGAACTCCGTGGTCTGCACGCCGCTTTCGCCTTACGGCGTCGCGTCCGGCCCACAGTCTGTACCGGCGGCCATCGAAGGCCAGACATTCGAACCGGCAGCTCTGCCCGATACGAAGGCAGCACTGCCGTCCGCAGGCAAAAGCGCGGGCTGAGTGATGAATTGCATGGGGGCCGCGCGAAGTTCGCGCAGCTCTGGGCGTCCCGGTTCGTCGGGAACGTAGATTCAATGATGTGGGTGCTGCTGTTCGCCAAGTGGACGAACGGCGCCCCGAAAATCGCAAGAGGCTAAAATGGTCGTCAATACCGATCAAACGTCGTTCCTTTTCGGGAAGCTGACGTGGGAATCCATCCCTTTCCATGAGCCCATTCTGATCGTGACCTTCGCGGTCGTGGCGCTCGGTGGCGCAGCCGTTCTTGGCGCGCTCACCTACTTCCGGCTCTGGGGCTATCTCTGGAAGGAATGGTTTACATCTATCGATCACAAGAAGATCGGTATCATGTACATCATTCTGGCCCTCGTCATGCTGCTGCGTGGCTTTGCCGACGCCATCATGATGCGCCTCCAGCAGGCCATCGCCTCTGGCGGTTCCGAAGGTTATCTCAACCCGCATCACTACGACCAGATTTTCACCGCCCACGGCGTGATCATGATCTTCTTCATGGCGATGCCGATGATCACCGGTCTGATGAACTATATCATTCCGTTGCAGATCGGTGCGCGTGACGTTTCCTTCCCGTTCCTAAACAACTTCTCCTTCTGGATGACCACGGCTGGTGCCGTCATCACCATGATCTCACTGTTCATCGGTGAATATGCGCAGACCGGTTGGCTGGCCTATCCGCCGCTGTCTGGTATTCAGGGAAGTCCGAGTGTGGGCGTCGACTATTATATCTGGGGCTTGCAGATCGCTGGTGTGGGAACGACGCTGTCGGGTATCAACCTGATCGTCACCATCATCAAGATGCGCGCGCCGGGCATGACGCTGATGCGCCTGCCTATCTTCGTCTGGACATCGCTGTGTTCGAACATCCTGATCGTGGCGTCCTTCCCGATCCTGACCGGCACACTCGCTCTGCTCACGCTCGACCGTTATGTTGGTACGAACTTCTTCACCAACGATCTCGGTGGCAACCCGATGATGTATGTCAACCTCATCTGGATCTGGGGTCACCCGGAAGTTTACATTCTCGTGCTGCCAGCCTTCGGCATCTTCTCCGAGATCGTGTCGACCTTCTCCAACAAGCGCCTGTTCGGTTATGCCTCGATGGTCTATGCGACGGTGGTTATTACCATTCTCGCTTACGTCGTGTGGCTGCACCACTTCTTCACCATGGGTTCGGGTGCCAGCGTCAATGCCTTCTTCGGCATCACGACGATGATCATCTCGATCCCGACGGGTGCGAAGATCTTCAACTGGCTGTTCACGATGTACAAGGGTCGCATCACCTTCGATGTGCCGATGCTGTGGGCCATGGGCTTCATGATCACCTTCGTCATCGGCGGCATGACGGGCGTTCTGCTCGCTGTTCCTCCTGCTGACTTCGTGCTGCACAACTCGCTGTTCCTGATCGCCCACTTCCACAACACGATCATTGGCGGCGTGGTCTTCGGTGTTCTGGCTGGTATCGCTTACTGGTATCCGAAGGCTTTTGGTTACCGTCTCGATCCTTTCTGGGGCAAGCTGTCCTTCTGGTTCTGGTTCGTCGGCTTCTACTTCGCCTTTATGCCGCTCTACGTGCTCGGCCTGATGGGTGTCACTCGCCGCCTCAGCCAGTTCGAAGACACGTCGCTTCAAATCTGGTTCATCGTTGCCGCCTTCGGTGCATTCCTCATCGCACTCGGTATCGCCTCCTTCCTCATCCAGCTCGTCGTCAGCTTCCTGCGACGCGAAGAGCTGCGTGATGTGACCGGCGATCCCTACGGTGGTCGTACGCTGGAATGGTCCACGTCTTCGCCGCCGCCTGCCTACAACTTCGCTTTCACGCCGGTCGTGCATGAAATCGATGCCTGGGCGCACATGAAGAAGCACAATGCGGAGCGTCCGGTCGATGGTTTCATCCCCATCCACATGCCGAAGAACACCGGCACAGGCGTCATCATCAGCGCGATCAGCGTCGTTCTCGGCTTTGCCCTGGTGTGGCACATCTGGTGGCTGGCAATCGTATCCTTGGTTGCGATCATCGCGGTCTCCATCGCCCACACCTTCAACTACAATCGCGACTATTACATCCCGGTTTCGGATGTGACGGAAGTCGAAGCAGAACGTACGAAGCTGCTGGCAACTCAGGCGTAACAGAATGTCTCAAGCACCTGCCCAGAGCGCCAATGGCGCGGAAAAGCCGGTCTTCTACCTGAAGGAAGACCACCACCCGGAAAACGGTACATCCATCGGTTTCTGGCTGTATCTGATGAGCGACTGCCTGATCTTCGCAACGCTCTTTGCAACCTATGCCGTCGTCGGTCGCAGCTATGCGGCTGGCCCATCGGGCGCTGATCTGTTCGATCTGAAACTGGTAGCGATCAACACCGGTTTCCTTCTCTTCTCATCCATCACCTATGGCTTTGCCATGCTGGAGGCACAGAAGAAGAAGATCAACACGACGCTGATCTGGCTCGCCATTACCGGCCTGTTCGGTCTCGCCTTCCTCGGGCTGGAACTTTACGAGTTCTACCACCTGATCCACGAGGGTGCGACACCGCAGCGTTCGGCGTTCCTGTCCGCCTTCTTCGCATTGGTCGGTACGCACGGTCTGCACGTCACTTTTGGCGTCATCTGGCTGGTGACGCTCATGGTGCAGGTCAAGAAGTTCGGTCTGCATCCTGAAAACATGCGCCGCCTGACGTGCCTGTCCATGTTCTGGCACTTCCTCGACGTGATCTGGATCGGCGTCTTTTCCTTTGTCTATCTGGTTGGAGTTCTGTGATGAGTGCAAACACACACGACCATAGCCACGATCACGGTCATGCACACACACATGGCGACGATCACCACCACGATAGCGGCGAAGATCACGGCTCCTTCAAGAGCTACATGATCGGCTTCATCCTCTCGGTCATCCTGACGGCGATTCCGTTCTGGCTGGTCATGGGCGATGTTCTCGAAAGCCGTACCACCACTGTCATCGTCATCATGATCTTCGGCGTGATTCAGGTGTTCGTGCACATGATCTACTTCCTGCACATGAACACCAAGTCGCAGGGCGGCTGGACCTTCATGTCGCTGCTGTTCACGCTTGTTGTGGTAATGATCACGCTCGTCGGCTCGCTCTGGGTCATGTACAACATGAACAAGAACATGATGCCGACCATGACCATGGAGCAGATGCGCAACATGCCGTAACCGGTACCGTTGCAACAATATGGTGGCCCGCTCGAAAAGCGGGCCGCTCTTCTCCGAGAGACAGAAAACCCCATGAATCGGAGAGCGGATTCATGGGGTTTTCTGTTGAGCGGGAAAGCTCCGATGACCATTCAAAATGAAACAGCGTCCCGCAAGGGGATCCGCCCTGCGGCCATCGTCGTCATCTTCATGACAATTGTCCTGACCGGCTGCCTGCTGGCGCTCGGCACATGGCAGGTGAACCGCTTGGCGTGGAAACGCGATCTGATCGCCCATGTGGAAGAGCGTGCCCATGCCGCCCCCGTGGAAGCGCCTGTGGCCAGCGAGTGGCCCACTCTGACCGACCCGTCGCGATACGAATATCGCCGCGTTCATCTGTCTGGCACCTTCCGCCATCAGGATGAGGTTCAGATCTATACGGTCTCCGATCTCGGCCCCGGCTACTGGGTGCTGACCCCACTGCAACGCGACGATGGCTCCTCTGTCATCGTCAACCGCGGCTTCGTCCCCACCGACAAGCGTGAGCCTTCCGCACGCCCGCAAGGCGAGGTCGAAGGCCGCGTCGATGTCGTGGGCTTGATGCGTGCGCCAGAGACGGGCGGGCTGTTCCTGCGCACCAACGATCCGAAGAACGATCGCTGGTATTCGCGCAATATTGCCCAGATTACCGAGACCAAGCAGATCGCAAATGCCGCGCCCTTTTACGTCGATGCGGATGCGACACCTAATCCGGGCGGCTTCCCCATCGGTGGCAAGACCATGCTTACCTTTCCCAACAACCACCTGTCCTACGCCATCACTTGGTACATTCTGGCGGGCATGGTGGTGGCTGCGGGATGGTATGTCACGCGCAACCTCAATGCGCCGAAGACAGCCAGCAAGGACGACCCCACGGGCGTTCAAGAGAGTGCTTAAAGAAAGCGTTTCACCTTTTCTCTCGCGGTGATTATATCACTCGTTTGTTATCGCGGCCCTTTGCGCCGCGCTTTTTGTGGTGACGTATGGCACGGGCTTTTCTCCTCGTTCTGGATTCCTTCGGTGTCGGTGGCGCGCCGGATGCCGAGCAATATGGCGATCTCGGCTCCAATACGCTGGGCCACATCGCCGAGTTCTGCGCCGCTGGTGCTGCGGATCGCGCGGGCCTGCGCTCCGGGCCGCTGAAATTGCCGAACATGTCGGCGCTCGGCCTTTTGAACATCGCCCAGCTTTCCAGCAGTGAGGCGCCAGCGGGCATGGAGCCGCCCGAACGCATCTATGGCATCCACGGCTGCGCCAACGAGGTCTCGAAGGGCAAGGACACGCCATCTGGCCATTGGGAAATTGCAGGCACGCCGGTGCGTTTCGATTGGGGTTATTTCCCGACGGAAGGCGAGGCCTTTTCGCCCGAACTGGTTGCTGCCATTTGCGAAGAGGGTCATGTCCCCGGCATTTTCGGCAACTGCCACGCATCCGGCACGGACATCATCGCCCGGTTTGGTGCAGAGCATATCAGGACCGGAAAGCCGATTTGCTATACCTCATCGGATTCCGTGTTGCAGATTGCAGCGCACGAGACGCATTTCGGGCTGGAACGATTGATCGCCCTTTGCCAGACCGTCCGAAAGATAGTCGATCCGCTTAATATTGGCCGCGTCATTGCCCGGCCCTTTGTCGGTGAAACCGCCGCGACCTTTGAGCGGACCGGCAACCGCCGCGATTTTTCCGTTCTGCCACCGGAGCCGACTTTGCTCGACCGCCTGGTAGAGAGGGACCGCAAGGTGCTCGCCATCGGCAAGATCGGCGATATCTACGCCCATCAGGGCGTTACCCGCGTCATCAAGGCCAATGGCAATGACGCGCTGATGGATGCGACATTGCAGGCGATGGAAGAGGCCGAAGACGGCGATCTCGTCTTTACCAATTTCGTCGATTTCGACATGATCTACGGCCACCGCCGCGATGTGGCGGGTTATGCGGCAGCTCTCGAAGCCTTCGATGCGCGTCTGCCGGAAATTCACCGCAAGATGCAGCCCGGAGATATGGCCATCCTCACCGCCGACCATGGTTGCGACCCGACATGGCGCGGCACCGACCACACCCGAGAGCGCGTGCCGATCATGGCCTTCGGTCCCGGCATTCGAGAACGCAATATCGGGATCCGCTCATCCTTTGCCGATATCGGCGAAAGCATCGCGTCCCATCTCAGCATACCCACGGGCCGCCACGGCAGGAGTTTCATGTGACGTCGCATTTGTTGAAAGCAGAGATACATTGCCATCTGGAGGGTGCCGCCCCGCCTGTGCTGGTGGCACGGCAGGCAAAGAAATACGGCATAGACAGCAGCGGATTCCTGCGCGATGGCGCCTACATCTGGACGGATTTTGCCGAATTCATCCGCTGCTACGATGCCGTGGCCCAGGTCTTCAAGACCGAGGAAGATTACGCGCTTCTGGCGGAAACCTATCTGAACGAACTCGCCGGCGAAAACACCATCTACAGCGAACTCATCATTTCGCCCGATCACGGCGACCGTATCGGCCTGGGCGCGGATGCCTATCTCTCTGGGATCGCGGCAGGCATTGCGGCGGCGAAGGAAAAGACCGGCATCGAAGCGCGCATCATCGTGACAGGCGAGCGTCACTTCGGCCCCGAAAGCGTGATTGCCGCTGCCGAATACGCAGCGCGTGTCAGGCACCCGTTGATCACCGGCTTTAACATGGCAGGTGAAGAACGTATGGGCTGCGTGGCGGATTATGCCCGCGCCTTCGATATTGCCCGCGATGCCGGGCTTGGGCTCACCATCCATGCGGGCGAAGTCTGCGGCGCGTTCAGCGTGGCGGATGCCCTCGATCTCGTCAAACCGCAGCGGATCGGCCACGGCGTGCGCGCCATCGAGGACGATGCACTGGTTGCGCGGCTGGTGGACCTCGGCACGGTGCTGGAGGTTTGCCCCGGCTCCAATATTGCACTCAACGTCTACCCGGATTTTGAAAGCCACCCCTTGAAGCGCCTTCGCGATGCGGGCGTGCGTGTCTGCATCAGCTCCGACGATCCACCGTTTTTCCACACGTCGCTGGCGCAGGAATATGAGATCGCCCGCCATGCTTTCGGCTTCAGCGATGCGGAGATCAATGCCATGACCCGTACATCGCTGGAGGCCGCTTTCGTGGATGAGGACACACGCGCGACGCTGCTTGCCACGCTGTATGCGCAGTCTGAAGCAGCATAAATCGAGCGGGACCGGAGGTGCAAAATGTGCTTCCGGTCTTGCGAAAACCGCTCATTCGGTGAAATACAGAGACATCATAGATAAAAGAAAAGGCCAGCTTCATGGACGGCGTCACCGTTATCGCTCATCCCCTCGTGCAGCACAAACTCACCATCATGCGCAAGAAGGAAACCTCGACCGCCGGTTTCCGCCGTCTGCTGCGGGAAATCTCGACGCTGCTGTGTTACGAGGTCACGCGCGATCTGGAAATGACGATGGAGACCATCGAAACGCCGATGCAGACCATCGACGCGCCGGTTCTGGAAGGCAAGAAGCTAGTCTTCGCCTCCATCCTGCGCGCTGGTAACGGCCTGCTGGAAGGCATGCTGGAGCTCGTGCCATCTGCCCGCGTCTCGCATATCGGTGTGTACCGTGATCACGATACGCTGGAAGCGGTGGAATATTTCTTCAAGGCACCCGATAATCTCGATGCACGCCTGATCATCGTTGTCGATCCGATGCTGGCAACCGGCAACTCCTCCATCGCTGCCGTGGACAAATTGAAGGAACGCGGCGCAAAGAACATGCGCTTCCTCTGCCTGCTCGCCGCTCCCGAAGGCATCAAGAATTTCCGTGAAGCGCACCCTGACGTGCCGATCTTCACGGCCTCGATCGACAGCCATTTGAACGAACAGGGCTACATCATGCCCGGTCTCGGTGACGCGGGTGACCGCATGTACGGCACGAAATAAACAATAAAAAAGCGCCCTCAACGAATTGAGGGCGCTTGGTATCTCGGTCGGCGTTACTTCATCGTCGGCATGACGAATTCAGCACCGCTCTTGATGCCCGAAGGCCAGCGTGCCGTGACCGTCTTGGTCTTCGTCCAGAACTTGATCGAATCTGTGCCGTGCTGGTTGAGATCGCCGAAGCTCGAAGCCTTCCAGCCGCCGAAGGAGTGGTAGGCCAGCGGAACCGGGATCGGAACGTTGATACCGATCATGCCGATATTAATGCGGCTGGCAAAATCGCGGGCCGCATCACCATCGCGGGTGAAGATCGCAACGCCGTTGCCGTATTCATGCTTCATCGGCAGATCGAGCGCGTCCTCATAGTTCTTGGCACGAACGACCGAGAGAACGGGTCCAAAGATTTCCTGCTTGTAGATGTCCATGTCGGTGGTGACGTGGTCGAACAGGCAGCCGCCGACGAAATAGCCGTCTTCATAGCCCTGAAGCTTGAAGTTGCGGCCATCGACAAGAAGCTTCGCACCCTGTTCCACACCGCTATCGATCAAGCCTTGAACGCGGGTCTGAGCTTCCTTGGTGATCAACGGGCCCATATCAGCCTTGTCATCGGTATAAGGGCCGATTTTCAGTGCTTCGATCTGTGGAATAAGCTTTTCCACCAGACGGTTAGCTGTCTCGTCGCCCACGGGAACAGCAACGGACACCGCCATGCAGCGCTCGCCAGCGGAACCGTAACCGGCACCCATCAGGGCACTGACGGCCTGATCGAGATCGGCATCCGGCATGATGATCATGTGGTTCTTCGCGCCACCGAAGCACTGAGCGCGCTTGCCGTTCATCGCTGCCGTGCCATAAACATAGCGGGCGATCGGTGTGGAGCCGACAAACGAGATCGCGCCAATATCCGGGTTGGTCAGAATGCCGTCAACCGCGCTTTTGTCGCCATTGATGACATTGAGGATGCCAGCGGGAAGACCAGCTTCTATCATCAGTTCTGCAAGACGGATCGGGAGCGATGGATCGCGCTCGGAAGGCTTTAGGATGAAGGCGTTGCCGCAGGCAATGGCTGGCGCAAACATCCACATCGGGATCATGCCGGGGAAGTTGAACGGCGTAATGCCAGCGCCGATGCCAACCGGCTGGCGGATGGAATACATATCGATGGCAGGGCCAGCACCTTCGCTGAACTCACCTTTGGAGAGATGCGGAATGCCACAGACGAATTCGCAGACTTCAAGACCGCGAATGATATCGCCCTTTGAATCTTCCACCGTCTTGCCGTGTTCGCTGGAGAGCAGCGTGGCCAGCTCATCCATGTTCTGGTTCAGCAGCTCAACAAATTTGAAGAACACGCGCGCACGGCGCTGCGGATTGGTCGCTGCCCATTTCGGCTGGGCGGCCTTGGCGCTCTCGACGGCGGCCAGAATTTCCGCATCGCTAGCCAGAGAAAGCGTCGCCTGCACTTCGCCCGTTGCCGGATTGTAGACATTGGATGTGCGGCCGCTGGTGCCAGCAACATGCTTGCCGTCGATGAAATGGCCGATCTGCTTCATGGGTGTTCCTCCTGATTTTTTGATGGTCCCACCTTTGCGCTTTGAATTGCACAAATCAATAACCTCGCATAATCATCCGTTGTGCGTAAATTAAAGCGTGACGTCACTTGAGATAAAAGATGTACCTCAATTTTTGCAAACCGGAGAAGCAGTTCAATGGCGGACAATCGAGGTGTCAGGATGGCCGAGATCGAAATAGACCCATCTTATCTGGAAGACTATCGACGCCAGTTGGCGGAGGAAATTGAAGCATCCGTCAGGATCGAGGATGGTGTGCTGGCGTTAAACGCTGTCGCCATTAAAGGCAGCCCCGAGAAAATTCGGGTTCTCGAAATCTACCGGGACGTCGCGGCATATGAGGCACATCTTCAGACGCCTCACTTTCTGACATACAAGAACGGCACCGCTGGCATGGTCACGAAGCTCACGCTTTTCGAGGTCGATGCTATCATGATGTGCAGCAAATCATGAACTGGGATGATGTCCGCATCTTTCTGGCCGTTGCGCGCACGGGGCAGATCCTGGCTGCGTCCCGGCGTCTCGGGCTCAATCACGCGACCCTGTCCCGGCGGCTGACCTCTCTGGAAGAGGCGTTGAAGACGCGGCTCTTCATTCGCGGTACCACTGGCTGCGAGCTGACCGAGGAGGGCGGGCGCTTTCTTGTCTCCGCCGAGCGGATGGAGGCAGAAATGCTGGACGTTCAGGCGAGCCTTGGGCGGGGCGATGCGGCAGTCAGCGGTACGGTGCGGATCGGCGCACCGGATGGTTTCGGCGTCTCTTTTCTGGCGCCGCGGCTGGGGCAACTGACGGCTCGTCACCCGGAACTGAAGATCGAACTCGTGCCGGTACCGCGCTCCTTTTCGCTTTCACAACGCGAGGCGGATATCGCCATCACCATCGAAAGGCCGGAGCAGGGGCGGCTGGTCTTTTCGAAGCTCACCGATTATTCGCTCGGCCTCTATGCCTCAAGGGCTTATGTCGAAAAACATGGGCGCCCGGAAGATATCGATGCGCTAAAGCAGCATCGCCGCATCGGTTATGTAGAAGATCTGATCTTCTCCCCATCCTTGAATTTCACCGGCGAGATCATGCGGGATTGGGATGCAAGCTTTGCCATATCGAGCGCCATCGGCCAGACCGAGGCGGTGCGGTCAGGGGCAGGCGTCGGCATACTGCATGACTATATAGCACGGGGAGAGGCAGAACTTGTGCGCCTTTTGCCCGGCATTTCCATCCGCCGTTCCTACTGGACAGCCTTTCACGAAAACGCGCGACAACTCGCCCGCGTCAAGACGGTCGTAGAATTTCTGCAAGAATGCATTGCCGGGGAAAGGCGGATGTTCCTGTAACTGGTCTTTCGGCAGCGTCCTGTCAGACGGCCCGCAAAGAGATCAGATGGAAAGCCGCATGTCCGGTGATGATCTGAGCTTGCCTATCGATCAATGCGGCATCCAGAGCATCGAGAACGACGACCTGACCCTCCGTTTTCAAGGAAATTTGACCCGTTGCGAGGATAAAAATCGTGTCGCCGATTGGTGAGGGATCGATGAGGACGTCCGAGGACTTCCGTTCCACCCGATGCGAAAACCTGCCGCGACGGGTCATGACATTGAGATCGGTAATGGGTCCATCGACAAGGACAGCATCGACCGGAACATCGGCAGTAAAGCTGAGAGGTTCGCTGGTTTCGGTCAGCACGATCGGCACGGCCCCATTTATTGACAGCGACATGCCGCTTCCGTCCAAAATGGATAGCGTTCGATCAATACCGGGAAAAATCGAAAATGGCCCGTCACTGGCAACCATCGCCATGCTGATGCGCCAGTCGAAATCATCGACTGAGGCATCTGGCGGAAAGACGGCGATCTCCACCGTCTCCCCGCCACCGTTCTTCCAAGGCATGCGCTTGTATTCACTTGCGCGGTAGAGCTTCATGGCGTTCAGTTACCGAGAATACCTGGCAGACGAAGTCCCTTTTCCCGGGCGCAGTCCAACGCAATTTCATAGCCTGCATCGGCATGACGCATCACGCCGGTGGCCGGGTCGTTCCACAACACTCGATCCAGACGCCGTGCCGCATCTTCCGACCCATCGGCGCAGATGACGACGCCGGAATGCTGCGAAAAGCCCATGCCCACGCCGCCGCCATGGTGCAGGGAAACCCAGGTTGCACCCGATGCGGTATTCAGCAGCGCGTTCAACAGCGGCCAGTCGGAAACGGCATCTGATCCGTCCTTCATTGCTTCCGTTTCACGGTTGGGTGAGGCAACGGAACCGCTGTCGAGATGGTCGCGGCCGATGACGACGGGGGCTTTCAGCTCGCCGCTTTTGACCATGTCGTTGAAGGCGAGCGCCAGACGGTGACGATCACCCAGGCCCACCCAGCAGATGCGGGCAGGCAGGCCCTGAAAGGATATGCGCTCGCGCGCCATATCAAGCCAGTTGTGCAGATGCGTGTTGCCGGGGGTGAGTTCCTTCACCTTGGCATCGGTCTTGTAGATATCTTCGGGATCACCCGAAAGCGCTGCCCAGCGGAACGGGCCGATGCCCCGGCAAAACAGTGGGCGGATATAGGCAGGCACGAAACCGGGGAAGGCGAAGGCATTTTCGAGGCCTTCTTCCTTGGCGACCTGGCGGATATTGTTGCCGTAATCGAGTGTCGGAACGCCTGCATTCCAGAAATCGACCATGGCCTGAACCTGAAGCTTCATGGAAGCGCGCGCCGCAGCTTCTACTGCTTTCGGGTCGCTCTCCTGTTTGGCGCGCCACTCCGCGACGGTCCAACCGATAGGCAGATAGCCGTGAACAGGATCATGTGCCGAGGTCTGGTCGGTGACGATATCAGGGCGAATGCCGCGCTTGACCAGTTCGGGGAAAATCTCCGCCGCATTGCCAATGAGGCCAACGGATTTCGCCTCACCTGCCGCCGTCCATTGGTCGATCAGCGCCAAGGCCTCATTCAGCGTATGGGCTTTGGCATCGACGTAGCGGGTGCGCAGACGAAAATCCACGCGTGTCTCATCGCATTCCACCGCAAGGCAGCAGGCCCCGGCCATGACGGCAGCCAGCGGCTGTGCGCCGCCCATGCCGCCCAGCCCGCCGGTCAGGATCCATTTGCCCTTGAGATTGCCGTCATAATGCTGGCGACCGGCTTCCACGAAGGTTTCGTAGGTGCCCTGCACGATGCCCTGCGTTCCGATGTAAATCCACGAACCGGCGGTCATCTGGCCATACATGGCCAGTCCCTTTTTATCGAGTTCGTTGAAATGCTCCCACGTTGCCCAATGCGGCACGAGGTTGGAGTTGGCAATCAGCACGCGCGGCGCATCCGTGTGAGTGCGAAACACGCCCACGGGCTTGCCGGATTGGACCAGCAACGTCTCGTCCTCGTTGAGGTCCTTCAGCGTTGCGACGATGCGGTCGAAATCCTCCCAGGTGCGGGCGGCCCGGCCAATGCCGCCATAGACGACCAGTTCATGCGGTCGCTCCGCCACGGCAGGGTCGAGATTGTTCATCAGCATGCGCAACGGCGCTTCGGTCATCCAGCTTTTGGCGTTGAGCTCGGAGCCTCGGGGACTGCGAACTTCCCGTTCGTTGTGGCGCGGATTGGTCATGATGGTCTCCCCATATCGTTGGCGTGCAGCGCAAAGTCTTCCATGCGGGTCAGAATGTCTTTGAGGTGAATGCGAAGCTTTCCAGCCTTTTCAGCATCATAGGCAAAGGGCGGTGCTTCCGTTGCCAGATGCGTGGATTGCGCCAGTTCCATCTGAATGGCGTGAACCCCGCTTTCCGGCTTCCCATACTGCCGCGTCGTCCAGCCACCCTTGAAGCGACCATTGAGCACAGACGTGTAGCCTTGTGCATGCGCTGTCACATCGACGGCGATGGCTTCGATAACGGGGTCGCAGGTGCGGCCCATATCCGTGCCGATATTGAAATCCGGCAAGGCACCGTCGAACAGGAAGGGAATATGCGAGCGGATGGAGTGGCAATCATAGAGAATGGCGATGCCATGGATGGCTTTTACTCGCGCAATTTCCGCGGCAAGGGCTGCGTGATAGGGCGCGTGGAATGTCGCCAGACGTTGGGCGATATCCGCTTGCGTCGGCTCTTGCCCCTCTTTCCAGATCGGCTTGCCATCGAAATCGGTTGTCGGAACCAGACCGGTCGTGTTCTGGCCCGGGTAGAGGCTGGAGCCCTGCGGATCACGATTGGCGTCGATGACATAGCGGTGGAAGGTCGCGGGCACGGTGGTCGCATCATCCAGCAACCCGGCATAGAGATCGTGAATGTGCCAGTCGGTATCGGCAAGAATTTTTCCGTTGTCGTTCAGACGGTCCCAGATATCCGGGGGCACATCGGTTCCCGTGTGCGGCAGGCCGAGAATGACCGGCGAGGAGCCATGGTGCGTTTCGAAAACAGGCATCCTCACGCCTCAAGCTTCGGCAGAATGCCCTGGGAGATGACGGACACCAGCGCACCGGACGCGATCAACTCCGAGGCTGCTTTCAGGTCGGGGGCCATGTAGCGGTCGTCATCCAGCGACGGGATGACAGCGCGCAACACGGCCATCGCCTTTTGTAGCTCCGGGCTCGTCTTCAGCGGGCCGCGCAGTTCCACGCCCTGAACGGCAGACAGCGCCTCGATGCCGATGATAGCAAACAGGTTGTCCGTCATCGCCAGCAGGCGACGCGCGCCGTGGCAGGCCATGGACACATGGTCTTCCTGATTGGCGGATGTGGGCGTGGAATCGACGGATGCCGGGTGCGACATCTGCTTGTTTTCGCTCATCAGGGCCGCAGACGTGACCTCGGCAATCATCAGGCCGGAGTTCAGCCCCGGCTTTTTCGACAGGAAGGCGGGCAGTCCGTAGGACAAGGCGGGATCGACCAGCAACGCGATGCGACGCTGGGCAATCGCACCGATTTCGCAGATGGCGAGCGCCGTCTGGTCAGCAGCGAACGCCACAGGTTCGGCGTGGAAGTTGCCGCCTGAGACGACAGAATTGTCCGAGAGAACCAGCGGGTTGTCGGTGACGGCATTGGCTTCGATTTGCAATGTGTGAGCGACCTGACGCAGCAGATCGAGGCAGGCACCATCCACCTGTGGCTGACATCTGATGCAATAGGGGTCCTGCACCCGCTCGTCGCCTTCGATGTGGCTCACGCGGATTTCAGAGCCTTCCAGCAGATTGCGAAGTGCTGCACCTGCATCGATCTGGCCCTTGTGGCCACGAAGCGTGTGGATATCAGGATGGAACGGCGCGGATGAGCCCATGGCCGCATCGGTGGACAGCGCGCCGGTAATCAGCGCTGCCTGCGCGGCGCGATGGGTGCGGAAAAGGCCTGCCAGCGCCAATGCAGTTGAGGTCTGCGTGCCGTTGATCAGCGCCAGACCCTCTTTGGCGGCCAGCACCACCGGCGTGAGTCCCGCGTTGGAAAGCGCGTCGGCTGCTGGCATGAGCATGCCGCCATAAAAGGCTTCGCCTTCACCCATCATCACCGCGGCCATGTGCGCCAAGGGTGCAAGATCACCAGACGCCCCGACCGAACCCTTTTCCGGGATGGACGGGATCACGCCCTTTTCCAGCATGCCCTCGATCAGCCGCACCAGTTCCAACCGCACGCCAGATGCACCGCGACCCAGTGAAATCAGCTTCAACGCCATAATCAGGCGCACGACATTTTCGGGCAGTGCTGAACCCACGCCGCAGCAATGCGACAGGATGAGATTGCGCTGAAGGGTAGCCACATCGGCTGAATCGATCTTGATGGAGGCGAGTTTGCCGAAGCCGGTGTTGATGCCATAGACAGGGGCGTTGCCTGCCGCGATTTCAGCGATGCGTTTCGCTGCGCGCTCAATGCCTGCATCGAAGGATGGGTCGAGCTTAGCCGAACCATTGTTCCAGTAGATATCGGCAAGATCGGCCAGCTGTACGGAGCCGGGATGAAGCGTGATGGTCATGATGTGATCTGTCCCTTGAAAATACGGGCATGAAGCGGATTGAAACCGATGCGGTAGACGAGCTCGGCGGGACGCTGGATATCCCAGATCGCGAAGTCGGCGGATTTCCCGACCTCCAGCGTTCCGGTCTCTGACAGCAGACCCAGTGCTTTGGCGGCATTGCGCGAGGTGGCAACAAGGCATTCCTCGACCGTCAGGCGGAACAGGGTGGCACCCATATTCATGGTCAACAGCAGCGAGGTCAGCGGCGATGTGCCTGGGTTGCAGTCTGTGGCGAGCGCGATATCCGCGCCCGCATCGCGAAGAGCCTGCACCGGTGGCACCTGCGTCTCGCGAAGCGCATAGAACGCGCCGGGCAGCAGCACCGCAACCGTTCCGGTCTTGCCAAGCGCTTCGGCACCCGCCTTATCCAGATATTCGAGATGATCGGCAGACAATGCCCCGTAGGTGGCTGCAAGTTGTGAGCCGCCGAGATTGGAGAGCTGCTCCGCATGCAGCTTCACCGGCAGACAAAGCGATTTGGCTTTGTCGAAAACCATGCGCATCTCTTCAACGGAAAAAGCGATTCCTTCGCAAAAGCCGTCGACCGCATCGATGAGACCCTCGGCATGGCCGCGTTCCATTCCCGGCAGTACGACGTCCGCTATGTATTCGGCATTGCGGCCTTTGTATTCGGCGGGTGTGGCATGGGCCGCCAGATAACTGGTCAAGATTCGAACGGACCGCACTGTGGCCAACCGGCGCGCCACACGCAGCATTTTCAGCTCTGTCTCGATATCCAGCCCATAGCCGGATTTGATTTCGATGGTGGAAACGCCTTCCGCCAGCAGCGTATCCAGTCGCGGCAGAGCCTGCGCAAGCAACTCGTCTTCTGACAACGCCCGCGTATCGCGAACCGACGACACGATGCCGCCTCCTGCCCTGGCGATGTCTTCATAGTTCGCGCCCTCCAGCCGCATCTCGAATTCCATGGCGCGGTTGCCGCCGAAGACGAGGTGGGTGTGGCAATCGATCAGGGCAGGGGTAATCCAGCGTCCCTCGCAGTCGAAGCTCTCGGTTGCCCGCTTGAACTCGGCGGGCAAATTCGCCTCCGGGCCAGCAAAAACGATCCGCCCATCCTGGACGGCAAGCGCGCCTTTTTCGACAAATCCAAGGCCCGGCATCGAAGGATCGAGTGTCGCAAGCCGCGCGTTTCGCCACAGCGAAACAGCTGTTCCGCGTTCGCTATTTTCTGGAATGGAGTTGCCGTTCATGCTGAGTTTTCCCTTCCCTTATGTTTTAATATGTATATACATAATGGATGGAGAGGCAAGAGCCGTGATGTAAAAATTGGGGAGCCGAAATGATCCTTCATGCTGAAGCCGCTTTGTTGTCAGATGGTTGGGCGGATAATGTCCGGGTGAAAATTGCCGATGGCAAAATCGTTTCGCTCGACATCGGCGCACCGGCGCAAGGTACTGACGAACGGGCAAAGGTCATCCTCCCCGCAATGCCGAACCTGCACAGCCACGCTTTTCAACGGGCCATGGCAGGCATGGTGGAAAGGCGCGGCAGCACCGCAGACAGTTTCTGGAGCTGGCGCACCCTGATGTACCGCTTCGCGCTGACCATGACGCCGGACCAGATGGAGGCGGTGGCTGCGCAGCTTTACATGGAAATGCTGGAGGCCGGTTTCGGTCGTGTCGGCGAGTTTCATTACCTTCATCATGACAAGGGCGGCGGTCATTACGCGAACATCGCGGAACTCTCAGAGCGCATAGCGTCGGCAGCGTCCCAAACGGGTATCGCGCTGACACTCCTTCCGGTCCTCTACGCTCACTCCGGCTTCGGCGGGCTCGAACCGTCGGAGGGGCAGCGACGATTCATCAATTCGACGGAGAGCTTTGCGCGTGTTCTTGAGGGCGCTGCGAAGACCGTTTCCTCGTTGCCTGAAAGCGTCGTCGGCGTTGCGCCGCACAGCCTGCGCGCAGTGACCCCGCACGAGTTGACTATCGCATCGCAGCTTGCCCCATCAGCACCGCTTCATATCCACATATCCGAACAGGTGAAGGAAGTCGAAGATTGCATTGCGTGGTCCGGCAAACGACCGGTGGAATGGTTGCTGGACAATGCCGATGTCACCGATCGCTGGTGTCTGATCCACGCCACCCATATGACCTCAGAAGAGACGGTAGCCGTGGCCCGAAGCGGTGCAATCGCAGGCCTATGCCCCATGACCGAGGCCAATCTGGGGGATGGTACATTCCCGGCCCGGGAGTTTCTGGCATCAGGCGGCGCTTTCGGCATTGGCTCAGACAGCAATGTGCTGATCGGTGTTTCCGATGAGCTTCGGCAACTGGAATATTCCCAACGGCTTCTGCATCGCGCCCGCAATGTGGTGGCACCCGCAAATGGCTCCACCGGCAGGACGCTTTTCGATGCTGCCTTAAAGGGTGGCGCTCGTGCATTGGGAGCCAAAGCGGGTATCGCAGTAGGGCATGCCGCCGATTTCGTTTCGCTGAACACAGCAAATGCGCCGTATCTTGAGTGCGACAATCTGCTCGACGGCTGGATATTCGGTGGCTTGGTAAAGCCGGAAACGGTGTGGATCAACGGCAAGGCTGTCGTTCGCGATGGCCTCCATGTAAGGCGTGAAGCGATCTCAGCGCGTTTCCGTGAGACGATGAAAGAACTTTTGTCGCAATAGATAACTCTAATGTACGCATGGAAGCGTCCTTGGGCTTGACTTGGAAAAGGACCTCGCGGAGATCATTGTGATCTAGGGAGTCCGGAGGCAAAATGCCCAATTTCATTCGTCAGCTTTCTCCCACGGGTCTCGGGGTGGCTGTCATGCTGCTCGGCATGCTTCTTTTTGCGTTGAATGACGCCATGGGCAAATGGCTGGTATCGACCTACAGCCTGGGGCAAGTCGTTCTGGTGCGCAGCGCTGCTGCCATTATCGTGCTGATTCCCATCCTGTCGCGAGCGGGTTTAAGCAATGTCATCCGCGTCGAGCGTCCGACCTTGCAGGCCGCCCGCGTGTTCTTTTCCACAGCTGAACTCTTCTGTTTCTATTTCGCCGTCAAAGCGCTTCCCTTGGCGGATGTCATGACCTATTGGCTGGCGGCCCCCATTTATGTTGCAGCGCTGTCGCCGTTTCTGTTGGGGGAGAAGGTTGGCTGGCGGCGCTGGACGGCGATTGCGATTGGCTTTTTCGGCGTAGTAATCGCGCTGCAACCAAGCTCGGCATCCCTGACGTCGGCGGCGCTCTTTTCCATTCTCGGCAGTGCGGCTTTTGCTTTCATGATGCTGTCTGGTCGTCAGTTGCGCAACACGCCGGATACGGTGCTGGCCTTCTGGCAGATCGTCGGGGCAGCGGTTGCCGGTGTTGTCGCCATTGCCATCACGCCTTCGGGTTGGGTGCCGCTGAAATCCGGCTTTGACCTGTCCCTGCTGGCTCTGCTGGGCATCGTTGCCATGACGGCGCATGTGCTGGTCAACCGCGCGCTAAAGCTGGCCGATGCCGCAACGGTGGCGCCCTTGCAATATACGCTGCTGCTCTGGGCCGTGGTGTTCGGATGGCTGATCTTTGGCGATGTGCCGCAGTCCAGCATCGTCATCGGCGCTGGACTGATCGTGCTGGCGGGCCTTTATATCTTCTTTCGGGAGAACACACTCAAACGCAGGCAGGCGAAGTCCGCCAGCCCGCCTCTGGATGACCTAGTCTAGGCTTTCAGATCAACGCGCCAGCCAGCCGCCATCGACCGGCAGAACCGTGCCGTGAATATAGTCCGCAGCGCTGGAGGCGAGGAACACGGCGGCGCCGCCAAGCTCTTCCGGCTTGCCCCAATGGCCAGCGGGAATGCGCGCCAGGATCGCCGCATTGCGATCCGGGTCGTTGCGCAGGGCTTCCGTGTTGTTGGTGTCGAAATAGCCAGGCGCGATGGCATTGACGTTGATGCCCTTGGCCGCCCATTCACAGGCCAGAAGGCGGGTCAGACCCGCGAGCCCGCTTTTGGATGCGGTGTAAGATGGAATGCGGATACCGCCCTGAAACGACAGAAGCGAGGCGATGTTGATGATCTTACCCGGCTTGTTTTCCGCAACAAGGTGGCGGGCGAAAGCCTGGCTGAGGAAGAAAACCGTCTTCAGGTTCACATCCATCACCGCGTCCCAATCGGCTTCGGTGAAATCCAGCGAATCGGCGCGCTTGATGATGCCCGCATTGTTCACGAGAATATCGGCGCCGCCAGCAAGGCGCACAGTCTCGCTGATGACCTCTCCAACAGGCGCGATGGATGACAAATCCGCCTTGATGCTGTGGCTCTTGCCGCCAATGGCTGCAATTGCCTCTTCCGTCTCCGTCATGGAGGACCGTCCGACCAGCGCCACCGTTGCGCCCGCGCCAGCCAGCGCCGTGGCGATGCCCTGTCCAAGCCCGGTATTGGCACCCGTGACAATCGCTGTCTTGCCGGTCAGGTCGAAGGAAATCGTCATTGCGCTGCTCCATGCATCATGAATTCGTTGGCTTACCCGTATTTATCGCAAGCAGATTAGGTGAGCAAGAAACAAATAGTATCTCTTTTTAAAATGATACTACAACATGACGTCCCGCAACTTTTGTTTGTAAAACAGGCTTGGAAAAACTTGAAACAGTGGGATTACGTCGAAAAAACAACTTTTATCTTGACGAAATCACGAAGTTGCGAGACTAACAAAGGCATTCCCAATCCCCTGACATCGGGATTTGGGAACCGAACTTTGGTGCCGGGCCCCTCTGGCGAGAGTTTTACGGCGCTCTCGCGATGTCGGTACCGCCTGCTTATGACGCCGGCGGATTTAAACCCATGAAAAATCTGACCATGCATTCCATGCGTGCGCTTTGTGCCATGCCTGCTCCACGTTTTCCCGTTCGCCCAGCCAGCACGGGAGCCCTGTGATGACACCGACAACCAAATCCTCACTCACCTATTTCAAATGGGCCTTCATCGTCACGGTCGTCGGCCTTCTGCTGGGCGGTTGGCTCGGCTGGGAAATGACGGGCACCGTCAGCGGTACGGCCACGATTTTCTTCATCTGCGCGGTTCTGGCGGTTCTTGAGATATCGCTGTCCTTCGATAACGCCATCGTCAACGCCAACAAGTTGAAAGACATGACGCCTGAGTGGCAGCATCGCTTTTTGACCTGGGGTATTCTCATTGCCGTTTTCGGCATGCGTATCGTCTTCCCGCTGCTCATCGTCGTTATCGCGGCCAATGTCGGTCCGTGGACGGCCATGGTCATGGCGGCGACCGAACCGGAACGTTATGCGCAGATCATGAAGGACGCACATCTGCCGATCGCGGCCTTTGGCGGCACCTTCCTGATGATGGTGGGTCTCAGCTTCTTCTTCGATCATGAGAAGGACGTGCATTGGGTGCGCTGGTTCGAAGAGAAGATCGCGACCTATTCGTCGATCAAGGGCATCGAGATCGCTTTCGTGCTGATCGTCATGCTGGTCTTTTCGCGCATCATCGCCAATAGCGCTGATCCAGCGCTGGGTCCTGAAGCAGCTACTCTCTTCTTCAGTTCGGCGGTCTGGGGTCTGTTGACCTTCCTTCTGGTCGAAGTTCTCGGCGGCATTCTGGACCGTAGCCAGCAGGTGCTGGAAGGCGCGGCAAAGGGCGGCTTCGGCGCGTTCCTTTACCTTGAAGTGCTGGATGCCAGCTTCTCCTTTGATGGCGTCATCGGCGCTTTTGCGCTCACCTCAAACCTCTTCATAATCGCCATCGGTCTTGGCATCGGTGCCATGTATGTGCGCTCTATGACCATTATGCTGGTCGAAAAAGGAACGCTGGCGGAATACCGCTATCTCGAGCATGGCGCGTTCTATGCCATCCTCATCCTCTCGGTCATCATGTATGTGCAAAGCCTCGTCCATATTCCAGAAGTCATCACCGGTCTGGGTGGCGCAACGCTCATCGGTATCTCGCTGTGGTCTTCCATTCGCTACAACAAGCAGGAAAAAGCACGGGAAGTCGAAGGCGCGCAGGGTGCCGAGATTTAACGCTATTAACGCCGCTTAACTCTTCGAGTGAACGGCGCGGAATTGTGCGATTGAAGAATATCGCTTAAAATATGAGCTTCGGCGGTGCCTCCGCCGAAGCTTTTTGTTTGTAAGGGCAGGATTAGCGGGCATTTCTGCTGCAAAACCTAACTGGCACGCTTGATGCGTGTATCTCTTCAAGTCCAGAGGGGACGCTAGCTCGAAAACGAGCGCAAGAGCCGCCGCCACATCGATGCGCACGTCAGTGCAGACACGGTGGGCGGCGGTTTTGTTTTGTTCATTGATTTGCGCCAAAATCCGCTGGTGACTTTTTGGGATTGCAAACGTACGGAGTTGGATACGTGTCTGTCGAACTGTCGCCAAGTCAGGCGCTGAACCTCTGGCACCGGGTGGTGCTGGCGCAGGTCGAGGAAGATGCCCCGGATCTGACAGCCCGGCAGATGGCGATCCTGCTGCATATCTACCTCGTGCCACCGCCGCATACCGTCAGAGGGCTGGCCTCGGTCCTGGGCGTCACCAAGCCCGTCATCACCCGCGCACTGGACAGCATGGGTGCGTTAGGGCTTGTAGACCGCGCGCGCGATGAACGCGATCGCCGCAATGTCGTCATCAAACGCACAGTGGCCGGTGCGCTTTATCTGGAAAAATTCGGCGATCTGATCATCGAGCATGCCCGCAGGGCTTAGCGTGCCGCTTCAAAAAGGTGTATGCCGGTGAGAGAATACGCAAATGACGGCGAGCAGGACGCATCGATATGACACCCACGGAAACCACACTCGACCGCCGCCTCAACATCTTCCGCTCCGATCTAGCCGATGAGGCACTCAAGGGTCAGGTGGAGGCGGAACGGTTTGTCAGCGGTACTCCATCGCAGATCACGGTTCCGGTCATCGGTCTCCGTCCAAAGCCGGATTTGACTGCCGGCATCGATACGGAATTGCTGCTGGGTGAAACCATCAGGGTGTTTGAAAAAGCCAATGGCTGGGCCTGGGTTCAGGCGGATGCAGATGGCTATGCTGGCTATCTGCCGGAAACCGCATTCGGTGAGACGGTTGCACCCACCCACCGCATCATCGCGCCCCGCACCTTTCTTTACCCCGCTGCTGAACTCAGAAAGCCACCGATTGCGGCACTGTCTATGGGCAGCCAGCTACACTTTGTCGGAGAAGCCGAAACACGCGGCACACGGTATCTGATGACCGAAAACGGGGAGGGAGTCATTGCTGCCCATTGCATTAGCGTCGAGCAGGTGCTGGCGGAAGACTATGTGTCCATAGCCCTGCGCTTTGTGGAAACGCCCTACCTCTGGGGCGGGCGGTCAGGCTTTGGTATCGATTGCTCCGGTCTGGTCCAGTTTTCGATGGCCATGGCGGGCAAATCGGTTCTGCGAGATACGGATATGCAGGTCCGCTCCCTCGGCACCGAGATCACCCGCGAAGAACTGCGGCGTGGCGATCTTGTGTTCTGGAAGGGCCATGTCGGCATCATGGAAGACGAGGAGACGCTTCTCCACGCCAATGGCCGCACCATGACTGTCTCGCGGGAGAATCTCGATGAGGCGATCAAGCGTATCGGCTGGCTCTACGAGATGCCGACGGCCTACCGCCGCCCTTGAGTTTTCACGAAAACGTTTGCATCCATCCGCTGGCTTGGCGCGGTGACCGTTCTATATAACAGGGATAGAACATTCGGCAGGACCATTCCTATGGCACGACCAGCACTCCGCATCGCGGCTTTTCTTTTCGCCAGTTTCTCACTTGCTTCGAGCGGTCAGGCGCAGACCGTTTATGAAAATGGTTACCTGCCAGCGCCGGATGCCTACGCCAATCTGCCGGGTGTGAAAGACCCTAAGACGCTGCAGCCGAAGGAGCGCTACAACTGCCACTCCGCCCCTGTGATTTCGAGCTATTCGGATGGCCCTTACCGCGATGTCTTCGGCAATCGTGGTCTGGCAGTGCAGGGCTACCGTTGCACCGGTTCCGCCGGCGTGACTGCGACAGGCAACCGCGTGCCGACATCGAAGGACTGGTATCCCGGCATCAATCCGCCTGCGGTGGATTTCTAACGGTCAGCGAGAACCGTCTTTGCTGAAACCGGTCTGGACTTGCCGCTGTTTTATCAGATAAGTCTTTTTCTCGGGAGCAGATCAGGCTCCTGAAGGCTTAAAGCCTTTCGAAATGCGCGGCGACATCGGCCCTTCTTAATTTATGGAGCCCGGTGCGGGGGATAGCAGCAGCAATGACGAAGACAGACATAGCGACCCGTGTTCACAACCACACCTGGAAGCTGGACCCCATCGTCCGCAGCCTCATCGATACCGACTTCTACAAGCTATTGATGTTGCAGATGATCTGGAAGCTCTATCCAGAGGTGAACGCGACATTCTCGCTCATCAACCGCACCAAGACAGTCAAGCTTGCCGATGAAATCGACGAGATGGAACTGCGTGAGCAACTTGATCATGCCCGGAGCCTGCGTCTTTCCAAAAAGGAAAGCATCTGGCTGGCGGGTAACACGTTCTATGGCCGTTCGCAGATTTTCGAGCCAGAGTTTCTCTCGTGGCTGGATAGCTACCAGCTGCCGGAATACGAACTGTTCAAACGCGATGGGCAGTACGAACTGAATTTCCATGGGCGCTGGATGGACACCACACTGTGGGAAATTCCCGCCCTTGCTATCATCAATGAGCTTCGCTCGCGCAGCGCCATGCGGTCGCTCGGCTATTTCACGCTTGATGTTCTCTATGCGCGCGCAAAGGCCAAGATGTGGGCAAAGGTGGAGCGTCTGCGCGAACTTCCCGGCCTTCGTATTTCCGATTTCGGCACTCGCCGTCGCCATAGCTTCCTGTGGCAGCGCTGGTGCGTGGAAGCGTTGAAGGAAGGCATCGGCCCGGCATTTACCGGCACGAGCAACGTTTTGCTGGCGATGGATTCCGACCTAGAAGCCGTCGGCACCAATGCGCATGAGCTGCCGATGGTTGTCGCTGCCCTCGCACAGAACGACGAAGCTCTGGCCGCAGCGCCCTATCAGGTCATGAAGGACTGGAACCGGCTTTATGGCGGCAACCTTCTGATCGTGCTGCCGGATGCTTTCGGCACTGCTGCGTTTTTGCGCAATGCGCCGGAATGGGTGGCGGACTGGACGGGTTTTCGCCCCGATAGTGCACCGCCGATCGAAGGTGGCGAGAAGATCATCGACTGGTGGCAGAAGATGGATCGCGACCCGAAGAAGAAGCTGCTGATCTTTTCGGACGGTTTGGATGTGGATGCCATTATCGACACCTATAAGCATTTCGAGGGACGCGTCCGAATGAGTTTCGGTTGGGGCACCAATCTGACCAATGATTTTGCCGGATGCGCGCCCAACACGATTGAAAGCCTGAAGCCGATTTCCATCGTCTGCAAGGTTATCGACGCCAACGGACGCCCCGCCGTCAAGCTTTCCGATAACCCGCAAAAGGCGACCGGAGAACCTGAGGAGGTTCAGCGTTACCTGAAATTCTTCGGTCAGGAAGACCGTAAGGAGCAGGACGTGCACGTCTGAGCAGGGAGCGGTTTGCCGCTCCCTTGCCAGTTACTTCTTCGCGAAATTGCGTGAGATATATTGAAACAGCGCGCGAATGGCCTGCGCTTCTCCGCCGATGGAGGAATGTGGACGCTCGCTGAGCGACCACCCGTAAATATCGAAATGCGCCCATTTCTTCGTCTGCGTTACGAAACGCTTGAGGAAAAGCGCTGCCGTGATCGAACCGGCCATGCCTCCTGCTGGCGCATTGGTGATATCGGCTGCACGGGAGCGGATATCCTTGTCGTAGCCCATGTAGAGCGGCAGGCGCCACAAGGGATCATCCACATCCATGCTAGCATCGCTGATGCTGTGTGCGAGATCTTCATCATCCGTGAAGAACGGTGGCACATCGGGGCCGAGCGCCACGCGGGCGGCACCTGTCAGCGTCGCCATGTCGATGATGAGATCCGGCGCATCCTCGTCGGCATAGGCAAGCGCATCCGCCAGCACGAGACGGCCTTCCGCATCGGTATTGTCGATCTGAACGGTCAGGCCTTTACGGCTCTGATAGATATCGCCGGGGCGGAAGGCGTTGGCCGAAATGGAGTTTTCCACGGCAGGCACGAGAACGCGCAAATCGATCGGCAGGCGGGCGTCCATGATCATGAGCGCCAGACCAAGCACATTGGCCGCCCCACCCATGTCCTTCTTCATCAACGCCATCGAAGACGATGGCTTGATGTCGAGGCCGCCGGTGTCGAAGCATACGCCCTTGCCCACCAGCGTCAGGCGCGGATTGCCCTTTTTGCCCCAAGTCATCTCCAGCAGGCGCGGCGCGCTTTCGCTGGCACGACCGACCGCATGGATCAGCGGAAAGTTTTCTTTCAGCAGGTCTTCGCCTGCCACAACCGAAACCTGCGCCTTGTAGTGGGCAGCCAGACTGCGGAATGCGATCTCAAGCTGGTCCGGCCCCATGTCGTTGGCAGGCACGTTGATGAGGTCACGGGCCAGATAAACACCCGCCAGAATCCGCTTGATCTCCGCATCTTCTGCGTCGCGGGGGATTAACAGCTTCGCGCCGTTGCTCTTTGACGTGCGGTATTTATCGAAACGATAGGCGCCAAGGCCAAAGCCCAACATCAGACGGTTGACCGTCAGCGGGGCGGTCTCGATGTGCCAGTCGCCTTCGGGCAGCTCCCGCGCCAGCTTGCCGGTAATGAAAGGAAGCTCCGACGGGTTGGTGCCGAGCCCTAGAAGTGCGCCGCCGAGGGCACCTTCTGCGGATGGAATGAGCAGAATTGCGCCTGCATCTGCCTTGAAGCCCGCTTTACGCGCCCAATCGAGAGCAATCGGATCAATCGCGCCCTGTTCGATGTGAGCGGGTGTCACTGCAAAGACAGGCAGTGTTTTTCCCGCTTTGGAACTGAAAGGCGTAGTGCGATCGATAAATTGATAAGGAGGCATTCGACTGCTTTCGTAAAGGTCTGAATCGGCAAATTAACATTCTGTTAGGGTTAACAGATTATTGCTGGAGCGAGGGTTGCGTCGAGCGAAATCGCTTCGTGTCACCCGTTTCGATCATAACCGAGAGCCGGGGGCAATGTCGTGATTGCTGTTTCTTCCCTTCCAGAGCGCCCAAACGTGCTGTTGCGCGGCGTCTGCGCGGCCGTGCTTGCCCTGTCTCTTGCGGGATGTTCCACCAACAAGCCAGACCGTATGTCGACCGGCTCGGTGGCGCCGGTATCCCGTTCCTACGACCAGATGAACATGGAGCAGTTACGGCAGGCGGAAGCATCCACCGGCAAGGCCTATGAGCATAATCCAAGGGATCGCAACACGGGCCTCAACTACGCCAATCTGCTGATGATGACGGGGAAGAACACGCAGGCCCTTGCTGTCATGCAGCAGGTCGCCATCGCTTATCCGACAGATCGTGACGTTCTTTCTTCCTACGGCAAGGCACAGGCCGCTGCCGGTCAGCTGGAACAGGCACTCAACACCATCAACAGGGCGCAGACACCGGATCGCCCGGACTGGCGTCTTTATTCGGCAGAAGGCGCTGTGCTGGATCAGCTTGGCCGCTCATCCGAAGCGCGGGCAAAGTACCGGCAGGCGCTCGATCTGAAACCGAACGATCCGAGCATTCTCTCCAATCTGGGAATGTCTTACGTGCTTCAAAGCGATCCGCGCACGGCTGAGACCTATATGCGCTCCGCCGCGTCCCAGCCCGGAGCCGACAGCCGTATCCGCCAGAATCTTGCACTGGTCGTCGGGCTTCAGGGACGCTTCGAAGAGGCGGAACGCATTGCGATGCAGGAACTGTCCGCCCAACAGGCGCAGGCCAACCTGACCTATTTGCGCGGCATGCTATCCCAGCAGAATGCATGGTCGCAGCTTTCCGACAAGAACAAGAGAACGGCAACGAATTAAGTTTGTTGCCATGGTCCTCAAAAGGCGGTCTGCGGGCCGCCTTTTTGCTGCGCGCAGACCGGTTCAGAACGTATCCGAAATACGAATTCCAGCAGGGCCGAGAATGACGGCGATCAGCACCGGCAGGAAAAACAGGATCATCGGCACGGTGAGTTTGGGCGGCAGAGCGGAGGCTTTCTTCTCGGCTTCGTTCATGCGCTCGTCGCGGCCTTCCTGTGCAAGAACGCGCAGCGCCTGCGCCAGGGGCGTGCCGTAACGCTCTGCCTGGATCAACGCCTGCACCACGCTTTTTACGCCATCCAGCTGCGTGCGAAGTCCCAGGTTTTCGAGTGCGGTACGCCGATCCTGAAGGAAGGACAGCTCTGCCGTGGTCAGCACCATTTCCTCGGCAAGTTCAGGCGACTGCTCCGCTAGTTCTTCGGCCACACGCCGCATCGCCGCTTCCATTGATACGCCCGATTCCACACAGATCAACATCAGGTCCAGCGCATCCGGCCATGCGCGTTTGATCGATTTCTGGCGCTTGGACATTTGATTGGAAACGAAGATGTTGGGTGCATAAAAGCCCAGATAGCCAAAGCCCAGCACCGCCATCAGCCGAATTCCGAACGGCCTGCCGTCGAGATTTCCCATGACGAAGACCCAGAGAAAAGCCAGCACGAGGAACACGAAGGGCAGAATGAAGCGGGCGGCCAGAAAAGTGTTCAAGGCGTTTTGGGATCGGTAGCCCGCGGCCCGCAGCTTGTTGACCGTATTGGCGTCAACAAGCGCTTCGCGCAGATTGAAGCGTTCGACGATCCGGCGAGCGGATTTGTTGTTGTTCGACCGTAACGAGGCCTTTTCGCCTTTGGCTGCCTCGCTCATCCGGTTGCGTTCCCGGCTTCGGATCAGGTCGCGTTCCGTGGACACGGCTTTCATGCGTTTGCCCAGATCGCCCTTCTCGAAATAGGGAATGGCAAGCGTGTAGAAGGTTGCAAAAACAGCGACGGCAACGAGGACGGCCACGATGAGATGCGGGTTGGTGAGGCTGGATGCGAGTTGCTGGAACATAGTGCTACCGCCTCAAATATCGAAGTTGATCATCTGGCGCATGACGATGATGCCGATGGACATCCAGATCGCCGACGCGCCGAGAATGAGATGACCGCGCGGATCGGTGAACAGCACCATGATGTAATCCGGCGATGTCAGATAGACGAGCAGCGCCACGATAAAGGGAAGGGCGCCGATGATGACGGCGGATGCCTTGGCCTCCATCGAGAGCGCGGAGACCTTGGCCCTCATCTTGCGTCGTTCACGCAGCACTTTGGACAGGTTGGCCAGCGCTTCGGAGAGATTGCCACCCGCCTGTGCCTGAATGGTGATGACGGTGCCGAAGAAGTTGACCTCGGGCAGTGGCATTGTCAGCATCATGCGGTTGATGCCTTCGGGAATGGTCATGCCCACCTGCTGCGCTTCCACCACGCGCTGGAACTCGGTTTTGACCGGCTCCTGCCCGTCCGAAGCGATCAGCCGTACGGAATCGTTGAGCGGCAGGCCGGATTTGATGGAGCGGTACATCACATCGAGTGCATTCGGAAACTCTTCCAGAAACCTGTTCTGTCGGCGCTTGACCAGAAAACCGAGGATCCAGCGAGGAAGGCCAAGCGCGCCGACAAAGCCGCCACCGAGTGCTAGATAGATGGGCGCACCGTAAAGCAGGGCGACGAGGAAGACGGCGATCCCAAGACCACATCCCAGGACATAGAATTTGCGCACCGAAATCGACAGTCCGGCCTGAACCAGCCTGCCGCGCACACTCGTGTCCCGCCGATCCTTGGTTTTCTCGTTCTGCTTCTTTTCAAGATCCTTGAGGGTGTCCTGCACGGATTTGCGACGCTTGCTCAGTTCCTGAACACGGTCACGTGCGGCCTTGATCTTGGTATGGTCGGTTTCTGCGGCCTTGACCCGGCTCACGCGGCTTGCGGTTTTCTTTTCAACTTCGATCTGCGGGAAAAGGAAGACATAGGCCATCGCTCCTGCCGATATGGCGACCAGGATCACGAGCAACACCACCGTCATATTCATTCTACAGTTCCGTTCTGATCCTGCTTATTGAGACTGGCTTTCCATTTCATCGAGGGCGGCGGCCAGGCGCTTTTCCTCGTTGAAATAGCGTGCCCGATCCCAGAAATGCGGTTTGCTGATGCCGGTCGAAACATGGCGGCCGATCAGACGTCCGCTCGCATCTTCGCCATCCATCTCGTAGCGCATCAGATCCTGAGTGATGATCACGTCGCCTTCCATGCCCAGCACCTCGGTGACCTGCGTGATGCGGCGCGAACCGTCGCGCAGACGCGCAGCCTGAATGATGACATCGACGGAGGAGGAGATGATTTCGCGGACGGTCTTTGCCGGAAGACTGAAGCCACCCATGGCGATCATCGATTCCATACGGCTTAGGCATTCGCGCGGGGTGTTGGCGTGGATCGTTCCCATGGAGCCGTCATGGCCCGTGTTCATCGCCTGTAACAGGTCGAAGACTTCGGGCCCACGCACTTCACCGACGATGATGCGCTCAGGGCGCATACGCAGGCAGTTCTTGACGAGATCACGCATGGTGATTTCACCTTCGCCCTCAATGTTGGGCGGACGGGTTTCAAGCCTTACCACGTGGGGCTGCTGCAACTGAAGTTCGGCAGTGTCTTCGCAGGTGATGACACGTTCGGTCTTGTCGATATAGCTCGTCAGGCAATTGAGAAGCGTCGTCTTGCCTGAGCCGGTGCCGCCGGAGATGACGACATTGCAGCGAACACGCCCGATGACCTGAAGAAGAACGGCACCCTCCGGTGTGATGGCTCCAAAGCGCACCAACTGGTCGAGCGTGAGTTTGTCTTTCTTGAACTTCCGGATCGTCAGTGCCGGGCCATCGATGGCGAGCGGCGGGGCGATGACGTTGACGCGCGAACCGTCCGGCAGGCGAGCGTCGCAGATCGGGCTCGATTCATCGACGCGGCGACCGACCTGGCTGACGATACGCTGGCAGATCGACAGGAGCTGAGCATTGTCGCGAAACCGTATGTCGGATTCGATGGTTTTACCGCCCACTTCGATGAAGGTCTGGCCGGAACCGTTAACCATGATGTCGGCGATGTCGTCACGCGCCAGAAGCGGCTCCAGCGGACCGTAACCCAGAACATCGTTGCAGATGTCTTCCAGCAGTTCTTCCTGCTCGGAAATCGACATCGCGAAATTCTTGATGGTGATGATATCGTTGACGATATCGCGGATTTCTTCGCGCGCACTTTCAGTGTCGAGTTTCGCCAGTTGCGACAGATCGATGGTGTCGATCAGCGCCGAGAAGACCTGCGCCTTTGTCTGGTAATATTCGTCGGTCCGCGTGCGCTTGCGCACCTGTGGGGGCGGAGAATGAGACGGGGCTGCTGGCGAGGGTAGGACCAGTGTCTCCACCGGCTCAGCACGCGGAGCCGCGACAACGGGCGACGGGGCAGGGGAGGATGCCGCCGGTCCACTGTTTGTGCTTCGTGAGAAGCCTTCGTTGCCACGTTTTCCGAACATAGATGTCTTCCGGTCTGTCTTTGCACGGCCATGCCGCGCATCACTTGCGTTTTATAAGGTCCATGAATTTGCCAAGCCCCGCCCGCTTCGCCTTTCGCGCCGAAGAACGGCCCGTGACGATGTGGGAAATCTGAGAGAACGTCTCGGCAATCGGCGACTTTGCATCGATTTCGCTGATCATCCGCCCGCTATTGGCAGCGTTGCCGAACAGTTGAACATCGAATGGAATGATGGCGATCGGCTCGATCTCCAGCGGTTCGAAAAAGTCGGCAGGTGCAATCTCGGGCCGCTTCACCATGCCAACCTGATTGAGCACCAGATGCGGAACCTTGTCGTTGGGTCGAAGCTTTGTCAGCGCATCCAGAAGGTTCTTGGTGTTGCGCAGATTAGCGAGGTCCGGCACTGCCGTGATCACCACCTCGTCGGCTTCGGCCAAAACGGTTTGCGTCCAGTCAGACCAGATGTGCGGAACATCGAGAACCGCAACCGGCGCACTGCGCTGTAAAAGCTCAAGCAGAGGCTGGAAGGCCAGCCGCTCGAAATCATAGGATCGGTCGAGAAGCGACGGCGCGGCAAGCAGCGAAAGATGCTCGGAGCATTTGGTCAGCAGACGGTCGAGAAACATTTCGTCCAGACGCTCGGGCGCGTAAACCGCCTCGGCGATGCCCTGAGCAGGGTCCTGATCGAAGTCGATATTGGCGGTTCCGAACGGCAGGTCCAGATCGGCGAGAATGGTTTCCGTGGAAAACAGCTGCGAGATGCCGAAGGCGCAATTGTGCGCGATGGTCGACGAGCCGACGCCGCCCTTCGCGCCGATGAACGCGATGTTACGACCCAACGGTTCGGCCTCCGGGTCAACGAAGATCGCCGAGATCGACGCCAGCAGATCCGGCATTTTCACCGGCGCAACGAGATATTCCGAAATGCCATTGCGGATGAGATCGCGGTAGAGCGTGATGTCGTTATGGCGGCCGATGATGATCACGCGGGTCGTCGGGTCGCAAACTTCTGCCAGCGGTGCCAGGTCGTTCAGCAGCGTCGAAGGCTCGCGCGCCGTTTCCAGAACGATTAGGTTGGGCGTCGGGCTTGACGAAAACATCGTCGCTGCCGCTTCGATCTCGCCATTGGTGACGCGCAGGCTGACCTTGTTCATGCGGCGGTCGCCCGAAAGGCGCTCCATCAGGCGCTGCATGCCCTCGCTTTCGCAGAATGCATGGATGGAAATGCGGGGCAGAGGTCGCAGACCCTCCAGATCGCCCGTGCGCAGGGGCTCTTCGGCGTAGGGTTCGTCCGGGTTTGCGTGCTGAATATCGTAGTTTACCGGGTTCATTGTGTTTCCTGTTGCCGCATCCGCTCTGGCTTCACGTCACTCTGTCGTTGCCGTTGTCTTGCCTGCGCGATAGTTGCCAATCACCACAGAACGACGCTCTGCATCGATCGGGCTCATACCGCGCGGACCGACAAGGTCCATCGGGTTTGCCACCTGCGCTGCCAGATTGTTTTGTGATGCACAGCCGAAATTGTACCAGTTCTTGTTGGAATAGGTGTTATCCGAAAGGTCTTCCGGCCATTGCCCGCACTGCCCGGTCATCGCCGTGATGGCCACGTAGCTCAACCGGATGGGAGCAGCATCCCCCGAGGGTGCGGCACCATAGGGCGTCTCCACGATCTTGGTTGCCGGAATGCCGGAAGAGGCCAGCACGGACCGAATTTGCCGTTTCAGGATCGAAGCCGCAGCGGAGTTTGCCGAGCCCATGGGAATCTGCATCTGCACGACGCCCGATGAGGTGGAGGAATAGCTCTGCGCAAAGCCCTTGATGCTGTCGGCCATGCCGACCGTTAAACGGTTGTCGCCAGCAGAAACCGGGATATCCAAGGAGTGCTGCGCTTCCGAAAGCGTGATCGGATGGCGGGTGCGGTAGTCATCTGGAATGGCGCCTGTCGACATCGGGTCGCGTGCGCAGCCCTGCGCCAGCATTGCCGTCGTCAGTAGCGCGGCAACGAGGCTGACGCGGCGGATCGTGTGGCGTTGCGCGAGAGGTTTCATCTGGTGCATCTTTGTCATTTGTAGATAAACCCTACCGAGCCCTGATAGGGCTGTGTGTGAGCCTGCTGCCTGTTGCCGTAAACCTTGTTGACCCGGTTCATGAAGTACATGGCGGCATCGTTTTCCGGGTTGAAGTTGTCGTCGGGCCGGGCGATCTCGTTGCGCGATACCGGTCGCACCAGATAAGGCGTGGCGATGATGACGAGCTCTGTTTCGTTGCGAATGAAGTCCTTGCTGCGGAATAGGGTGCCGAGAATCGGAACCTTGGACGCGCCGGGCAGACCGGACATCGCCTGACGCACATTGTCCTGCACCAAACCAGCAATGACGATCGAGCCGCCAGATGGAAGCTCGACGCTTGTGGAGGCCTCGCGCTTTCGTATTGACAGGTAGGTGCTACCCGGAACGCGAACGCTGCTGCCATTGCCCGTCACGGCACTGCCCTCATATGTCGGTTCGGAGACGTTGGTCTCGATCTTCAGGCTGATACGACCGGGAGACAGAACGACAGGACGAAAATTCAGCTCGATCCCGTAATCGACCTTGTCCGTCGTTCGAGTGACAGTCGGTCTTCCCGTCGTTTCATCGAATGCAACTTCCTGTTCAGCGGGCAACCGGAACTCGCCACCTACATAGAACTTCGCCTGTTCGCCTGAAATCGCAGTGAGGCTCGGCTCGGCCAAGGTGCGCATGACACCCGCCTGCTCCATCGCATTGAAATAGCTGCCAAGGGCCAGTTTTCCGACTGTGCCCGCCACGTTACCAGTACCCGCCAGGCCAATCGCATTGCCCAGGTTTGCGGGATTGGAAAACGCAATTTGACTGGAGTTTGAGCCTGTACCGCTTATGGAGCCATTGAAACCAAGCTGCTTCAAAACCTGACGGCTGACTTCTGCAACCGTGACCTTCAGCGTCACCTGATCTTCACCTTCGATCGTCAACATATTGACGATGGAGGATTGCTGGCGGTCTTCCGCGAAGATCGCAACCGCGCCGTCACCATTGCTCTGGCTTGTCTCGGTAATATTGCGCGTGGTCGCCTCACCACCCTTCAGGAAGGCGGAAGCGAGCTGGACGGCGCGGGCAGAATCCTGCGGGGTGCGAACGCTGCCTGAGAGCACGATGTTATCGGAGACGATTTCGACGCGTATGTCCGATTCAGGAATGAAGCGGCGAAGGTTGGCCTGAAGACCGGAAATGTCACGCTCGACTTCAAGATCGAGACTGACGATCTCCTGGCCCTGATCACCGAAAATGAAGATATTCGTCTGGCCAACCGACTTGCCGAAAAGATAGATGCGTCGCGAACTGCGCGTTACGGCATCCGCCATGGAGGGGTCTGCCACGAGAATATCGTGAGCGTCTTGCGGCAGATCGATGACCAGCGCCTTGTTGAGCCCCAGCTTAAGGCGCTTTCGCACGCCCTGACCGCTTTCATTGATGCGTACGATGCTGGCGCTCTGGGCGAGGGCTTCGTTGGTCGAAAGGCCAAAAGGCGCATTCATGCCGGGAAAACCGGAGAATGCGATACAGAAAGCCAGCCCGCCAGTGACGGAGGAGCGCATAAGGGTCTTCAGGCTGTTGCGTGCTCGATAGGTCATTGTGCCGATCCCCCTTGTCCTTCCTTGACGATTGAGCCGGATTTGATGACCTGAATGGCTGGCTGTCCCGCACCACGGTTCAGAAGGTATTCGGCAGATGTGGTGTCACTATCCTGTGCATCGGCAACGGAGCGTAGCGACAGCGTCAGACGATCCGCCATCTGCTGTGCGACAGTCATGATCTTTGCCTGTTCCGGTGACAGTTCCAGCGTGGCTGTTGCGCCGACAACAGCGCTCGTGCCGTCTTCGCCTTCCTTGATCTGCTGATCAATGGCGAGAACGCGGACATTGTTGAGAACGTTTTCTGTCAAAAAGCCGCCATTGTCTCCTTTGCGAACCATGATCACGTCGACCCGGTCGTTAGGAAGCACAAAGCCACCGGCGCCGGTGGCGACCGAAATCTCTGTCGAGACGGCACGCTTGCCCGCAGGCAGCAACGCGGACATGATACGGGAGCTGGAATCGACGACCTTTTCGGGCCGCAAGGGTTCGCCTTCGAACAGCGGCAGGCGCACGATAGAACCGGTCAGTTCGGCAATGGCCTCCGGGCGCTTTGCTTCGGTAACGAAGCTCTCATTGATGCTGCCCTGTGGCCATGCTGCCCAGCGCACCGAGTCTGCGCTCAGGCGGCTTCCAACCGGCAAATTGACCGAGGAAACCAGGACATTGACGGTCGGTTCTTTCTGAATGATGGCTTCGGCCTGCTCCACGACCTGTTGGGGAGCGCCAAGCTGCATGGCCAGCAAACCGGCAAGACCGGCGGCGACCACAGCTACGGAAAGAATGACGACACGCGACGGTTTCATGTTCGGGCCTTGAAAGAGTCAGAATCTCTGTTCCGACCATGGCCCGCCATTGGTGTAATTATAGTTAATAAAACGTCTCGGCGTGTGGTTAATGGAAAATAAACAGGCCCGTTTCAGGGCTGTTGCTTTACATCAGGCGCTGCATCGCGAGCTGAACGATTGGCGCTTCGGGGTAGGTCAGCAGACCCGCTACCGCGATCGCTATTCCGTAGGGAACCTTTTTAGCCACCAGCAGCGAATCTGGAACCGGAAGGCCCGTCACCATGATTTCCTGTCGATAGGACCTGATGAACAGGATGCCCATCGTCAGCACACCGCCAAGGATGGCGACTGCCAGCATATAAAGCGCAAGCGGCATGTCGAAGCCGAACCAGACCGCAGATGCCGTCAGCAACTTCGCATCCCCGCCGCCCATCGTGTTCGTTGCAAAAAGAATGAAGCTCACGAAAAATACGGCGAGACCTGCAACGAGGCTCATGCCGAACGTCTGCATGTCCATGCCCGAAAGCGGTGCGACCACGAGGAATGAAGCGATGAGGATCGCCGAAATGCGGTTCGGAATCGTCATTGTGAACAGGTCATTGAGCGCCGCGAATGCAAGACAAAGCGGAACGATCAGGAATATCGCAGCGATAACCATGTGATGCACCTTATCCTACTCGCCAACATACCAATGCGATACGCCGCCTTGTTCAGGCGGCGCAAATACTATCGAACCCGAGCCAAACCTTAGTTGTTGGCAGCAGGTGCTGCCGTCGTCATTCTGGTGGCGATTGTACCGAAGATTGCGCCAAGACGTGTACCGATAGTCGTTGCGCCAGTAATGATCGCAACGGAAATCAGGGCGGCAATCAGGCCGTATTCGATGGCGGTCGCGCCGGACTCGTCTTTCATGAAGCGAGCGAAAATCTGTGTCATGCGGGTTCTCCTAAACTCTGTCTTATCGTTGAGCACGCCGACAACTGTTTTCCGTTGTTCGGTTGACCTCAAACTAGCGAATTTGGATTTCCAACCACTTAAAAAAGCTGATTAAAAAAAGATTAACGGGCAGTGAAATCGAGCATAGTAAACAATAATTCAAAGTAGAAATTCAATTTTTATGTGTTGCAGAACATGCCTATTCTTAGGGGCTGTAGCGACAAATGACGCCAGCGGAATGCACTTTAATAGGACATATCCGCTGTTTTGTTTTGAGGCATGTAGCATAATGGAGCGACGTTTTTCAGCGAAGGCGTATCAACCATTTCATAATGGGATTCTCGTTTAACGCTTCATTCACCAATCCCGCGCATGGTGCTTTTGATCATCACAACGCCGCACCAACCAAGGCTGTCCGAACTCATGCTGTCCGTTTCAATGGCTAGACTTGCTATGACCCTGGCGGCGCTGCTTGCGACGTCCACAATGGCGGTTTCGGCTGAGGATGAGTTGCTGCGTGTTTCGATGAACCACGCCCGCGTACTGAAATTGGATAGACCGGTCAGCAAGGTCATCATCGGAAACTCCAAGGTAGCCGATGCAACGGTCGCAGATGCCACCACCATCGTCCTGACAGGCCGAAGCTTCGGCACCACGAACCTTGTTCTGCTGGACGCCGATGGCAATGCGATTGTGGATGAACGCGTGCTCGTTTCCATCGATGAAGGCAACACAGTCCGCGTTTTCCGCCAGACGGCCCGTACCGTCCTCTCCTGCACGCCGAACTGCGAAGAGCATTCCCCGAACGAAGGCGCAGCGGCGAGCGGCCAGTAAGATTTCAATTTTTGGGGTCGAGGCACGCCGCGCATTCAGCGACGAATATTTCTGTCGCATGACAAAATCCGCACATCATAGGCGAATTTCAGGCACAGATTTACCGCGCCCCGAGGGCGATACATCTTTACAGATTTTTCGATAAGTCATTGATCTGGCTAAGATCAAAAATGGAATGGTGCCCAGAAGAGGACTCGAACCTCCACACCCTTTCGAGTACCAGCACCTGAAGCTGGCGCGTCTACCAATTCCGCCATCTGGGCGACGAGGAGCGATGTACGGGGGGAGCCTCTCGGTGTCAACAGGGATTTTGAAGTTTTGTGACGATCATTGATTTTTCAGTGAAAAAACTTGAGGAGGCGGTGTTAAGGCCTCGTTGGAGAGTTCCAAAGGATCGTGAAGGGCCTCCGCGAACACCACCAAAAGGGAATCAGCTATCCAACCCTTCGTTCTTAGAGCGGTCGAGATGGCCGAGGTCGCGACCGGGGTCTATGACGTCACGGACGCGCTGCTTGAGTTCCTTTGGTCCGGGGAAGCCGCCATCGCGCTTGCGCTCCCAAATAACGTTTCCGTCCAGAAGGATTTCGAAGCGTCCGCCGGTTGCGGGCACCAACGAGACTTCTGCGAGACTGTCGGAAAATGTGTGCAGTAGTTCCTGCGCCATCCATGAAGAGCGCAGGAGCCAGTTGCACTGGGTGCAATAGATAATGGAAATGCGTGGCTTGGCCGCTGTGTCTGTCATATGGCCCCTCATTGGTTTCGGAACGAGGCCATGTTCTGCGGTGAAGCAAATCTTTGCAAGCGCCTATGTGCAGGAAATCTAGCCGATTTCTTTGTAGAACCATGTCGCGTCGCAGTAGCGACCATCGGGGTGCATCGCATAATTGGGGATGACTCCGACGCGCTGCCAACCGTAGCGAGGATATATCGCTTCCGCCGTGCTGCCCGACGCCGTGTCCAGCACCAGAAGCGTCCGGCCACGGGCCACAGCTTCGGCTTCCACCCGTTCCATCAGCAGGCGTGACAGGCCAAGCCCGCGCGAGGAGCGATGCACCAGGAGTTTCATCAGGTCACCGCGATGAGGCTGATTGGGTTTGGAGGCGAGCCCCACCTGCACGGTGCCGACGATCTTGCCATCCACCTCTGCCACCACATGAAGTGTGTCGCCACTTTCCACCGACCTAGCCACACTCTGCCAGAATGCTATCGCATCTGCAGGCACGAAAGGCAGCATATAGCCAACGGAGGCGCCGTCATTGACGCAATCGGACAGGACTTCGCAAAGGTCTGGTAGTGCGGCCAGGGTCTCCTCGCCGTTCAGCATGCGGATACGTGTCATTCGAAACTCCTGAGATGTCAGCGCTTGCGCTGGTCCAGCACCACGGCATAGCGGGCAGGGTGGTCGGACGGATTGTGAAAGATGTGCCCTTCGCCCACAGGCATGAACAGGCAGTCGCCGGGCTCCATTTGGTGGATCTCGAAGCCTGTGGTCATTTCGAGGGTTCCCTCCAGCAGCCAGACATATTGCGTCATGCCACGGCTTGCCGGGTGGGGTGGGAAGCTGACCCGTGCGTGGGCTGGAAAATCGACCTCAACGATATCGATGTCTGACTCGACGCGTGGCGGAGAGATGGCCCGGCGCGTGTAACCGGTTTCAGGATCCTGCCAGGTCGGCTGATCGCGTTTCCGCGTCAGCGGTGAGGTGGTCGTTTCGTTCTCGGCAAAAAAGCCTGACAGCGAAAGCCCCAGTGCTGCGCAAATCCGGGCCAGAAGAGCTGCGGTTGGGCTGGCTTCGCCGCGTTCTATCCGAGAGATCATGGCACGGCTGACGCCAGAGGCGCTGGCGAGCTGGTCGAGTGTCAAATTGCCTTGCGTTCGCAGGTGCTTGATGCGTGCGGCAATAGAGTGTTCGAAGGTGTCGATTTCGTTTTCCATTATCGGAGAATATTAATCTTAAATGATAGAGTCAATATCCACGATAATGGAATTTGTCGTCTGGAGCGTAAAATCCGGTCATGTAAATTCATGATGCTGCTCGCACACAACCGTAGTCTCCCGATCACTGACTGAAAAAGCCCAACTTAAAAGGCTTTTAACCAAATTCCCGCTTTTCCAGCGCAAGGGCCCCTGCTATAGCGCGGGGCATGAGCACAAATTCGACCCGCACCCCGCTTGACCATATCCGCAACTTCTCCATCGTTGCCCATATCGACCATGGCAAATCGACATTGGCTGACCGGTTGATTCAATCGACGGGCGGCCTTGCCGAACGCGATATGTCCGAGCAGGTGCTCGACAACATGGATATCGAGCGCGAGCGCGGCATTACCATCAAGGCACAGACCGTACGCCTGCATTACAAAGCGAATAACGGCGAAATCTATGTGTTGAACCTCATCGACACGCCCGGCCACGTCGACTTTGCCTACGAAGTGTCCCGCTCGCTGTCGGCCTGCGAAGGCTCGCTGCTGGTGGTCGATGCGTCCCAGGGCGTCGAAGCGCAGACTCTGGCCAACGTCTATCAGGCTATCGATAACGACCACGAACTGGTCACCGTCCTCAACAAGATCGATCTGCCCGCTGCTGAACCGGACCGCATCAAGGAACAGATCGAAGAGGTCATCGGCATCGATGCCAGTCAGGCTGTTCTGATCTCAGCCAAGACAGGTCTTGGTATTCCCGACGTTCTCGAAGCCATCGTACACCAGTTGCCGCCCCCAAAGAGCGAGCTCGGCGAAAAGGGTCCGCTGAAGGCGCTGCTGGTGGACAGCTGGTACGACACCTATCTGGGCGTCATGGTTCTCGTGCGCGTTCTCGATGGTGTACTGACCAAGGGCCAGACCATCCGCATGATGGGCACTGACGCAAAATATCAGGTGGAGCGCGTGGGCGTTCTGACCCCGAAGATGGTCGCTGTCGATAGTCTTGGTCCGGGCGAGATCGGTTTCATCACCGGCTCGATCAAGGAAGTGGCAGATACGCGCGTCGGCGATACCATTACCGAAGACAAGCGTCCGACCGCGACCGCACTGCCGGGCTTCAAGCCCGCTCAGCCTGTCGTCTTCTGTGGTCTCTTCCCAGTGGATGCGGCTGACTTCGAAGATTTGCGCGCTGCCATGGGCAAGCTGCGTCTCAACGACGCGTCGTTCTCATTCGAAATGGAATCGTCCGCTGCACTTGGCTTCGGCTTCCGCTGCGGCTTCCTCGGTCTGTTGCATCTGGAAATCATTCAGGAGCGTCTCGAGCGCGAATTCGATCTCGATCTGATCGCGACGGCTCCTTCTGTGGTCTATCAGCTAACGATGACCGATGGTTCGGAACGCGAACTTCACAATCCGGCCGATATGCCTGATGTCGTGAAGATTTCCGAGATACGCGAGCCGTGGATCAAGGCGACGATCTTGACGCCGGACGATTATCTTGGTGGCATTCTGAAGCTTTGCCAGGACCGTCGCGGTGTTCAGACCGAGTTGACCTATGTCGGCAAGCGCGCCATGATCACCTATGAACTGCCGCTCAACGAAGTCGTTTTCGACTTCTACGACCGCTTGAAGTCGATCTCCAAGGGCTATGCTTCATTCGATTACCATCTCGATGGTTATCGTGAAGGCAACCTCGTGAAGATGTCGATCATGGTCAATGGCGAGCCGGTTGACGCTCTTTCTATGCTCGTGCACCGGACTGCTGCTGAAAAGCGCGGTCGTGACATGTGTGAGAAGCTGAAAGATTTGATCCCGCGCCACATGTTCAAAATCCCGATTCAGGCGGCCATTGGTGGCAACGTCATTGCGCGTGAGACGATCTCTGCCATGCGCAAGGACGTGACCGCGAAATGCTACGGCGGCGACGCGACACGTAAGCGCAAACTTCTGGACAAGCAGAAGGAAGGCAAGAAGCGCATGCGCCAGTTCGGCAAGGTGGATATTCCGCAGGAAGCGTTCATTGCAGCTCTGAAAATGAGCGACGACTGAGAACGACATCATCCAAACGAAAAACCGCCTGTCTAGCGACAGGCGGTTTTTTATGAGTAAATGATGCTGCCCGTTATGGCTGCGTCTGGGTGCCATTGGTGTTTGGCGTAGCAGGCGCTGCGTCGTTCGTTGGTGCACTCGGTGTCATCGGTGCTGGCGCTGGTGCCTGATCGGTCACGGCTGGCGGAGTTGTCGACGACGTTGTGGTCGGGTCAGTTGTGGATGGTGCGCTCATCTGCATCCAGATGAAACCGCCAACCAACAGAACCGCGATCACGGCAACCCATGGAGCCCAGCCGGCAGGCTTGCGTGCGGCTTCCGGTGTCGTGCGCAGCTCTGGACGGTCAGGGCGAAGATTTGGATCACGTGGTAGGTTTGGATCGAATGTCATGGTGTTTTCTCCTCTTTGCTACTGAGGAGAAAATGCAAATCTGCGTGATTGGTTCCAGACATGTAAGAAACACGTAATAGACGTCATGCACCGGCTCGCTGCTGAAACAGGGAAACTTCGAGCACATCGAACACGGCTGGATCGTCGCATTGCGAAACATTAAAGCGCATAAAACCTGATGCGGTCTTGGCCTGACTGAAGATATTGCCCGGCGCCAGCACCACCTTCTTCATCAGAGCGTGGCGCGCGACCGAGGCAGCATCTACGTCATCAGGCAGCTTGCACCACAGAAAAATGCCTGCGCTTGGTTCGATCCATGGTGTGATGCCGAGTGCTGCGAGCCGCGCAGTTGTTGCTTCCCGGGCCTGCGTCAACTTTATATTCACGACGTCCATATGGCGACGATAGTGCACGTCCTTCAGCGCCGAATACACCAAAACTTCAGACAGTTGACTGCCTGAAAAGCCGGTGGCGATTTTCATGTTGGTCAGCGGTTCGATCCAGTCCTTCGGTGCCGCTATGTAACCGCAGCGCACGGAAGCCGATAGCGTTTTGGAGAAGCTGCCGATCTGCACGACCCGGCTCAGACCATCGAACGCCGCAAGGCGAGGCGCTTTGTGGTGTTCGAAATCGGCAAATATGTCGTCTTCGATGATCGTCACGCCAGCGCGCTCCGCCAACATCAGAACACGATGCGCGGTGGAGGGTGAGAGGACCGCACCCGTTGGGTTATGGATTGCAGAGTTGGTAATGTAGAGCCGGGGCTGGTGCGTCGTCACAGCCTCCTCGAAAAGAGCGATATCCGGCCCCGTCGGCGTATAGGGCACACCAACCACCTTGACGCGGTGGGCACGCAGCAGGGCGTGGAAGTTGAAGTAGCAGGGATCGTCTACCAGTACGGTTTCGCCCGGCTCTAGCAGGAAGCGACAGAGGTGATCGATGGCCTGCGTTCCCGAATCCACGAGAATGATCTGCTCAGCATCGGCCTGCACGCCTTGATCCGCCAATCGACGCGAGAGCAATTGTCGGAGCGGGGCCAGCCCGAGCGGGGTGCTGTAATCCGTCAGATGATGAGCGTCGCTGCGGCCCAGATTGCGCATCGCGCGTCGCAGAACATCCTGCGGCATCCATGACGCGGGCATCCAGCCGCAGCCGGGCTTCAAAAGATCGCCACGCCCGTCCAGCGCCAGACGTGAGACCCAGAAAGGATCGACGGCCCGGTCCAGCTTTGGTCCGATGTCGGCAAGAGATAGGGGTGCCAGCGTGTTGGCCACATAAAAACCGGAGCCGGGCCGGGACCGGATGGCACCCTCTGCGACCAGACGTTCATAGGCCTCCACCACGGTGGATGTGGAAACCTGCATGACCTTGGCAAAGGCCCGTACGGACGGAAGCTTGCTGCCGGAGGTCAGATGGCGAGAGGCAATCCGGCGGCGGATTTCTGCCATGACGGTGTCGATGCGGGGTGCGGTGCTTTCGGTTTTCAAGGTCGCATCGGTCATCTGTACTGCTCTTCGCACCATAACGGTTTTTCAAAACCGTATCGCACTGTCACTGGCAGCGCTACCCCCGGCAGTAGCATAGCTGGCTGAACTGGAGTGATGGTATGAAACAGGTGTCGAGCGGATGGTGGAGCGGATTGATAGGCGTGCTGATTTTCAGCGCGTCACTGCCCGCCACGCGGATGGCCGTTGCAGGCTTTGACCCGGCGTTTCTCACGCTTGCGCGCGCCAGCATCGCAGGCATTCTGGCTTGCGGTCTGCTCGTGGTGTTCAAACAGAAGCGCCCGGCTGGCGCCGATTTGGGATCGCTCGCCGTGGTCGCGTTGGGCGTCGTCATCGGCTTTCCGTTTCTCACGGCCCTTGCGCTGAAACATATCACCGCGTCCCACTCTACCGTTTTCATCGGCCTCCTGCCGCTCTCGACAGCAATTTTCGCCGTGATGCGGGGCGGTGAGAGACCGCGTCCCATTTTCTGGGTCTTCTCATGCCTCGGCAGCACGCTGGTCGCAGGCTTCGCCCTGATGCAGGACGGCACCGCATCGTTGACGGGTGACCTCTTGATGCTGAGCGCAATCGTCGTCTGTGGGCTGGGTTATGCAGAAGGTGCCGCGTTGTCGCGGCGGCTGGGCGGTTGGCAGGTCATCTCCTGGGCGCTGGTTCTGTCGCTGCCGCTCATGTTGCCGCTCGCGCTTTTCTTTATGCCCGCATCCTTGAGTGGTATTCCTACCAGTGCGTGGGTTGGGCTCTGCTACGTGTCGCTATTCAGCATGCTGATCGGCTTCATCTTCTGGTATCGCGGGCTGGCACTCGGCGGCATTGCAGCCGTGGGCCAGTTGCAATTGCTGCAGCCGTTCTTCGGGCTGATATTGTCGGCGACATTGCTGGGCGAAGCCGTCAGCCCCGCAATGCTCGTCGTCACGATGGGCGTGGTGGCCTGCGTTGCAGGCGCCCGACGCGTTTCAAGGCAGGTCGCGGTGCCACGGAATTAGCCGCGACCGCGCGTCCAGCGTTGCCATGCTTCTTCGTTGCCGCTGAACACGTTGAGGTCGATCTTGCCCTCTACGCCATGCGACAGGCCGGAACCCGAATATTGCCAGAACAGCCACTTGCGGTCCGGGTAGACCTTGGACGGATGCTGCGCCACGGCCCGAAGCCAGAATGGGTAGTTCTTGAACTCACCCGATAGGTGGTCCTTGTAGAAATCAGGGGCCGTATAGATGATTGGACGCTGGCCATAATGGCGCTCCAGCATGTCCATGAAGACCTGCATCTTTTCCAGCACCTTGGCGCGTGGCAGGCGCATTTTGCAGCTGGATTCCCCGTTATATTCCACGTCGATGACGGGTGGCAGCGCCTCCGGGTCACGCGGCACGTTGCGAATGAACCAGTCGGCCTGATGGCTTGCCGGACGGCACCAGTAGAAGAAGTGGTAGGCACCGCGGCGAACACCCGCCGCCTTGGCGCGGTCCCAATTGGTTCTGAACATCGGGTCAAGATGGTCACCGCCATCCGTTGCCTTGATGAAGGCGAAGTTGGCGCCGCGCGATCTCAGTCTCTCCCAGTCGATATTGCCCTGCCAGCGCGACACATCAACGCCGTGGACCGGGAAATGACGGGGCGTGACCCTGCCGAAATTGATGGGCTTGGCATCGCTGAAATTGGATTTGAAAATGCGGGAGCGGACCGCAGGGCCGGCATTGATGGCCGGCGCTGCGGCCATCGCCAATTGCACTGGTCTTTCGTTCGGCATGGCCACACCCGCCTGCGGAGCTATCGGTCTCTCCATCTCCGGTGCCGCGCGGGGTGCCGTGGTCTGCTGGTCGACAGCGGCAAAGGCGGGAGAGCCGGACGGCATCGGGCCACCCCAGGCCAGCACTTTTTGCGCGGGTTCGGCACGAAGCGGCGCGCCGACACTGGCTTGCGGCACGGGTGCCGAAGGCGTCACCGAACTGGTGGTTTCCTTGGAAGGAATGCCCGCCATAAGGCCTTCCGGCCCGGAACTGGACGTACAGCCGGCGAGGGATAGGCAGGCGAGTATTAAGGCTGGCACTGTCGATCGATGCATGAGAATCCGTACGCAAAACAAGCGGATAAGCACAACACGCGCCAACCCTGAGACCATGAAAAAATATGACTAACGACAAATTATCAAAAAAGGCTGAATCCAATCTTTACGACCGGACATCTGGTTAAAAACACTGATCACACCTGCGCGAGGAGGACTGTGCATGCTCGTAGAAAGCAAAACGCGCGGACGAAGCCGCCCGCGCGCCGTTTTGTTTGGAAGTGGTGTTTATTACGCTGCGAAACGAGTGTCGCGATAGCCAGCGTTGGTATCGAGTTTGAACTGCTCGAGAAGTCCCAGCAACTGGTCCGTCTCTTCGTTCAACTGCTCGCTCGCCGCACTCGTTTCTTCCACCATCGCCGCATTTTGCTGCGTGAGAAGATCCACCTCACCCACGGAGCTGTTGATCTGTTGCAGGGCGACAGCCTGATCGTGCGTTGCCTGCGTGATCTTTTCGACGTGGTCGCTGACGTGGGAAATCTGCGAGCCGATCTGCGCCAGAGCATCGCCGGTCTGGTGGACCAGGCTGGAGCCTGCGGCAACCTCGGTGGAGGAAACGGCGATCAATTGCCGGATTTCCTTTGCAGCCGAGGCAGAGCGCTGCGCCAATTCACGCACCTCATGGGCAACCACCGCGAAGCCCTTGCCTGCTTCACCCGCACGTGCTGCTTCAACGCCTGCATTCAGCGCCAGAAGGTTCGTCTGGAACGAGATGGAATCGATGACTTCGGTGATATTTCCGATGGTCTGCGATGCGTTCTCGATGCGTTGCATGGCCGTAACGGCGTTGCGCACGATAACAAGCGATTCCTCGGTGTTGCGGCGTGTCTTGTCGACAATGGTATTGGCTTCGCGAGCCCTGTCTACGGCATTGCGCATGTTGGTGTTGACCTCATCCACAGCCGCTGCGGTTTCCTCCAGCGATGCGGCCTGACGTTCGGTGCGACGCGCGAGATCGACGGCGGATTCCGACATCTGCTGGGCATTGCCCCTGATGACGCTGACATTTTCCTGAATGCCGCCGATGGTTTCGCGAAGGCGCAGCATTGACTGGTTGAAGTCCACACGCAACTGCTCAAGACGGTCGTTGAAAGGCGTATCGATGGTCGTGGAAATATCGCCTGAAGACAGTCGCTTCAAACCACCGGCAAGTGCGGTGACGGCGAACTGAATCTGGCGGTCCAGTTCCTTGCGCTCGCTGTCGTTCGACTGCCGCTGCGCTTCCGCCGCTGCCCGCTGCTCTTCTGTTGCGACCTCGAGACGGACGCGCTCCTCGGCATTTTCCTTGAAAACTTCCAGCGCACGCGCCATGTCGCCAATCTCATCGTAGCGATTTTTAGCGTTCAGCGGAATATTCGTGTCGCCCTTGGCCAGGCGTTTCATCGCGCTGACGATGCCTAGGATCGGCCCCTTGAAGGTCATCACCAGACCGATGCCTGCAAAGATGGCAACGAGGACGCCAATGACCATGGCAGAGAGCGAGATACCATCTGCCTTGCTGCGTTCCGTATCAGCGGCCAGACGCTGCTTTCCGGCAAAATCCGTCAGGCTGACCCAGACGCGGCGAATTTCTTCTTCCGCCATGCCGAATGCCACCTTGCGTTGCTCAGACACTGCCAGAAGGTCTGCTGCAGCGCGGTCCAACTTGGTTGCGGTGTCGTCGATGGCCTTTGCACTCTTGCGCGTCGATTCCGACATTGCGGCATCGCTGGTCATGGCGCCTGCCGAGACATTCAGGCGGAAGGCGGCGTCGCTGAATTTTTCCAGTGCGGCCTTGGTCTGGGCGGCAACATAGCCTGCCATTTCCAGTTCGAGGTTCTTGGCATCATCGCCGATCTGCCGGGCCGTTGCCAGAAATGTCGTCGCCTGTTCGATGGGCTGGTCGAGCTGGCCGAAGACCTCTGTAGCCTGTCGCGATTTGACAGTGGCAAAGCCTTGGAGACGAATGGTGGCCGGGCGCATCAGGTTCACGACGCGGTCTACGGCACCAACGGTACTGTCGTTGACGATGCCGATGTCGAGCTGTGCGCGGATTTGCGAGACGGACTCCGCCATCTGTTCGATCAGGACTTTCTGGTCGACGGATGCGATTGCGACGAGGTCCTTTGCGGTTGCTTCCAAGGTGCCGATGGCCGCCTTGACCACTGCCATTTTTTCTTCCGGCAACATGGCCTTGTTGAAGTCGGTGACCACGGTTGCGATGACGTTTGCGCCACGGTTGAGTTTATCGGCCTCGCGCAACAAAAGCTTGGCTCTTGCTTCGTCCGTTTGCAGCGTGTTGCGGGTGTTGGTGGCGTTGGACAGAAGTCCATTCAGCTCGCGCAAAACAACGGCCAGGTCGGCGCTCATACCGGCACGGAGCGCCTGTTCCTTCTGGTGGCTGGACCACAATTCATTGACCTGATCATCGATGATTTTTGTGCGGTCGATTGCATCTTTTATCTCGGGAGAGGCGGCGTCTGCCGTGGCGCGCAGAAAATTCGCCTGCTCGGACAGCTGACGGTGCAATGTGGTGCGTGTGTCATCGTTAGTATTGTTGAGAAACGATGTCATGCCGCCATAGACTTCCTTGAACCCGGTCAGCGACTGCAGGATCGTGTTGGAAACATCCATGCGGCTTTGCAGCAGATTTGATGCGTATAGGCCGGAAAGCCCCACTGCAAGAATGCTTGCAATGAAGGGAGCAATGAAAACGATGACTTTCGTTTGTATCTTGAAGCGTGCGAGCAGATTATCGATTACCATAATTTTCCCCAAGGCCCGTTTTTAGTTTTTATGTCGCTTTTCTCTGGCGCAATCGCCGTTTCTAACTTCTGCAATTCAGGTTTGAAAAAACGGTTAAGAGCGCGGCGATTTCAAGCGGTTGGCAAGGACGTAGACCGGCACGGGAGTGCCGGTCCGGGTGGTAAAAACGTGTCAGGCTGACCTCAGTGGTCTGCTTTTAGCGTCTTGCCGAAGGCATCGACGATGAGCCTCTTCAGTTCTTCATGAATGTCGACCCTGTCGCGCGGACCGGCAGGTTCGCAGATCGGATCGATCTCGCCGACCGATTTCAGGAAATCGGCAGCGCCTGGCTTGCACACGGGCAGAAAGCTGAAATGGTCTGCGTCATCAACCTGCGCGTAGCTTGCCTTTGCCACATCCTTGGCAAGCTGGTCCGAAATCACCGAAACCGGGATTTGACCGACACTGCCCAGATTGATGAAGGTCAAGGGAATGTCGATTGCCGCAAGGCTGTCCTTGGTGAAGGCCACCTCCAGACCGGGATCGACGAGCACCGCCGTGCGGATACGGGCGTCTTGGTTCGATTGCTCGAAGCGCGTCTTGTCCACGCCGCGCAAATCCAATTTCGGGACTGAGATTGGCTCGTCGTTCTTGAAACCTTTGCCACCGGCAAACCACTGGCAATCCATGGAGGCCGCATAGTCCACGCAATATTGCACATAGGCGTCAAGATTGGCCCGACCGCCCACCAGCTCCAGTGCCGTGCTGCCGCCGAGGGAAAAGCCGAGAATGCCGATACGCTTGGCATCGACGGATTTCGACAGTTCGGGATCAGATGTCAGCGACGTGATGATGGTAGAGATGTCATCCGTGCGCTCCCATATTTTTGGCGTTTCTTCGGGAGTGGAATCGCCACTGGTGGTGCCGGGATGGTCAGGTGCTGCAACGACGTAGCCTGCCTGCGCAAGTGCGGTGGCAATCCACGCCATGGCGACCGCGCGGGAACCCGAGCCGTGCGAAAGCAGGATCAGTGGCTTTGGGCCGGACGAAAGCGCGACATTCTTGACCGCTTGCGCTCCGTCAAAAATCCTGTTTTCGCCGACACTAATTGTTTCGCCCTCTCCGCTGGAAGGGTACCAGAGAGTGACGGACAAATCCCTGTTGCGGGCAGGGGAGTGTATCGTGATGTCACGCGTGCCGACGACATCATCAGCCAGTGCGGACTGGAGGGTGAAAGCGGTCAGCAGCAGAGCGGTGGGGAGTATAAAGCGCATCGTAAAACCTCATGGTTGGAGCAACGAGGCCGGTGTCTGCGCATGGCAACTTTTTCACGCCCTGAAACACGATTGAGGTCGTCCGTAAACGCGATCTGGTCCATGTAGAAAGCGTCGTCTTTTCAGCGCGAGGCTGTCACCTTGATTTTCGTACCCATGCCCTTCGTCGTCGCATTGCTGTTGGTTCTCATGCTGCTCTCGATCATCCGCAGCAATGGCGAAGGCCGCGCCAACCGTCCGTTTCTTGCAATGATTTTGCTGAGCGCCGTGCAATCGACCATTGTCGGCCTGCGCTGGGGTTACCAGATCGAGGAGTTGAAATACGCTTTGCCGGTCATGGCATCGGTTTTGCCACCGCTGGCTTATGCCAGCTTCAGAAGCCTCATGCACAGCTGGCGCTTGAAAAGTGCCGCCAACATTGTGAGCATCGCCGCGCCGCCCATCGTGGTCGCCGTCTTGCTCGTGACCTATCCCGTCGCGATCGATGGCATTCTCATCTTGCTGTTCGTGGGGTATGCGTTTGCCATCGTGTTGTTGGGCAAGCGCGGTCCGGATGGGCTGGAGGAGGCGCAGTTCGCCAGTGTGACCTCGGTTCACCGGGCGCTTTTTATCGCCGCCTTCGCTCTGTGCCTTTCCGCCGCTTTCGATGTTCTCGTTCTGCTCGACTTTGAGTGGGCGCAGGGCCAGAACGCTGCCGCCATCATCAGCAATGGAAATCTGCTAGGACTGCTTCTGATCGGGCTGACGTCATGGGTGGCAGGAGATAGCAGGCCGGAAAAGCACAGGGATGTAGAACCTGCACCGGCTGATCCTGCCGCTGCGACGCCCGAAGACCACGAGATCATGGGTCGATTGGAGGAGATGATGAGCAGGCATAAGGTCTATCGCGACGAAAACCTCAATCTCTCCCGTCTGGCGCGCAAGATGGTACTGCCCAGCCGTCAGATTTCACAGGCCATCAACCGCGCAACGGGCGGAAACGTATCACAATATATCAACCAGCTGAGAGTGAAGGACGCATGCCGACTGCTGGAGGAAACGGACCAGTCGGTGACGTCGATCATGCTGGAAAGCGGCTTTCAGACAAAGTCCAATTTTAATCGCGAGTTTCGACGTATCACCGGCATGAGCCCCGTCGCATGGCGCGACCGGGAAGTCTGGACGCTGGTCTCCAGCCATAAAAATGGCCACCCGGCATAACCGGATGGCCCAAAGCGTCTCAGCGAGACTGGTAATCAGAGATTACCGTTGCGCTGCTGGATCATCATGTAGGTATCATAGGTGTATTCGGCGATCTGCGCCCAGAGATAGGCGTCTTTTTTGAAGGCCTGTTGGCTTTCGTAAATCTTCTTGAAGTTCTCGTTGACGGCCGAAATCTCCGCGTAAGTCTCAAGCGCTGCCTTGTGGCACACGTCGAGAATTTCCTGGCTGAACGGGCGAAGGATTGCGCCCTGGGCCACGAGTTCCTTCAATGCCTTGGGGTTGCGGGCATCGTAGCGTTCCAGCATGGAAGCGCTGCCAGCAGCACAAGCGTCCTTCAGAATACGCTTGTAGTTCTCCGGCAGGCCGTTGAACTTTTCAAGGTTGACGAAGGCGTGGCAGGCCGGGCCACCTTCCCACCATGCGGGATAGTAGTAATATTTCGCGACCTTGTAGAAGCCGAGCTTCTGGTCGTCATAGGGGCCGACGAATTCCGTCGCGTCGATGGTGCCCTTTTCCAGCGCGGCATACACATCACCGCCTGCGATCTGCTGCGGTGTGATACCGACCTTCTGCATGACCTGACCGGTAAGACCGGCGATGCGCATCTTTAGACCCTTCAGGTCATCGATGGTGTTGATTTCCTTGCGGAACCAGCCGCCCATCTGCGCGCCGGTGTTGCCGAGCAGAATTGAGTAGATGTTGTGCTTGGCCAGAAATTCGTTCAGCAGCTCGTTGCCGCCAGCCTGATTGAACCAGGCATTGGTCTGGCGTGCGTTGAGGCCGAAGGGGACCGATGTGCCCAGCGCAAAGGTCGGGTCTTTGCCGACGTAATAATAGGAGCAGGTGTGGGCCATCTCGACCGTGCCGGATGTCACCGCATCCGCAGCTTGTAGAGCAGGCACGATTTCGCCACCGGCAAAATGCTGGATGACGAAGTTGCCGCCGGATGCTTCCTTCACGTGGTCGGCCACGATCTGGCCTGCGCCGAACAGAATGTCGAGACCCTTGGTGAAGGAGGAGGTCATGCGCCAGGTGATCTTGGGGTTTTCCTGGGCAATGGCGGGTGCGGCGAGAGCGGTTGCTGTGACGCCTGCGCCAACGGCACCGGCCTTGCGGATGAATGATCTGCGATCCATGTCGATTGAGCCCTAATATGAAGATTCAAGGCGAACCGCATGGTACGCCTCCCATAAACTACTAACCATGTCCGGTTGCAGTCTTCAAGACAATCTTGATGATATTGAGTCGGCAGTCTCTGTCTCGCAGTAGAGGCGATATGTTGCCTTCAACTACCGGATGAATGAGCATTCCTGCGGACCTCCAATGCCCTTTGGTTGAGAGACCGAAAAGCCAACGGCTCCGATTCATAAGGCTAGAATTAGAATTATTCTAAATTGACTTGCGCAAATTATTCGGCGGGATTATTTAGAATTATTCTAAATCGGACGCCTCCCATGTTTCGCAATCTGTTCTCCCGTTCCAAACGTCCTTTCGCCTCCTTGAGCGAACAGGAAATTCTCGCCCTCGCTATTTCCTCCGAGGAGGACGACGCTCGTATCTACCGCTCCTATGCGGGGCATCTGCGGGCTCAATATCCCCAGTCGGCCAAGGTCTTCGAGGATATGGCCGAGGTCGAACAGGCCCATCGCAACATGCTGATCGGCATGCACCAGGACAGATTTGGTGACATGATTCCCTTGATCCGTCGCGAGCATGTCAGCGGCTTTTACGAGCGTAAGCCCGACTGGTTGGTCAAGAACCTGTCGCTTGAGACCATGCGTAAGCAGGCCGAACTGATGGAAGGTCAGGCCATCCGCTTTTACGACCAAGCCGTAAAACACGTGACCGATGCCTCCACACGCAAGCTCCTGGGCGATTTGGCTGAAGCCGAACGCGGGCATGAAGATATTGCCGGTATGCTGAACGGCAAGCATCTGCCCGAAGACGTAAAATCCGACGAAGAGGAAACTGCAAAACGGCAATTCCTGTTGACCTATGTTCAACCAGGCTTGGCAGGTCTGATGGATGGCTCGGTCTCGACGCTGGCCCCCATTTTTGCTGCCGCTTTCGCCACGCAGGACACATGGCAGACCTTCCTCATCGGTCTGTCCGCCTCCGTTGGCGCTGGTATCTCCATGGGCTTTACCGAAGCCGCCCATGATGACGGCAAGCTTTCCGGCCGTGGATCGCCTTTGAAGCGCGGTCTTGCATCCGGCATCATGACGGCCATCGGCGGTCTGGGGCATACGCTGCCCTATCTCATCTCGCATTTCTGGACGGCGACCGCCGTTGCCGCCGTCATCGTCTTCATGGAACTCTGGGCGATCGCCTTCATCCAGAACCGCTATATGGAAACGCCGTTTCTGCGCGCCGTCTTTCAGGTGGTGTTGGGCGGTTCGCTGGTGTTGGCGGCAGGCATTCTCATCGGCAATGGCTGATGTGAGGGAGGGCTTCGTTCGTAATGAAGCCCTCCTAATAAGTCACGCCTGCGGAATGTGGGCGATGACTTTGATTTCGAAGTCGAAACCCGCCAGCCAGTTCACGCCAACCGCAGTCCATGTGGGGTAGGGCTTTTCACTAAAAACAGTCGCTTTTATACCCATGATGGTTTCTAGCTGATTTTCAGGGTCAGTGTGGAAGGTGGTGACATCGATTATGTCATCGAAGGTCGCGCCTGCTGCCGCCAGAACAGCCTTCAGATTGTCGAAAGCAAGCTGCACCTGTTTGGCAAAATCCGGTTCGGCGGAGCCGTCTTCGCGGCTGCCGACTTGGCCGGAAACGAACAACAGGTCGCCGGAGCGAACTGCTGCCGAATAACCGTGGGCTTCGTAAAGCGCGTGGCGGTTCGCGGGGAAAATTGCGTCGCGTTTGCTCATTTTTGTGACTCCAGAGTTCTAGGCAGCAGTATCCGTGCCTCGGCTCGACGTGAAAAGCGTCGGGCGAGGTCGTGCGATCTGGCCTACGATGACTTTACTGTTCGAGACAGAGTTTGATATACGTCTCGTATGTTTAAATAGCCAGCATACGACGCGTATGTCAATATGTATACGCATCGTATGTTAATTTCGAGGATGAGATATGACACCGAAAACGCGGTCGCAAATGGTCGAGGAGACACGCGCAAAACTCATCGCGGCGGCACGAAAGGCCTTTGCATCAAAGGGTTATGCCGCGTCGTCCATGGATGACCTCACAGCGGAGGCAGGCCTGACCCGCGGTGCGCTCTATCACAATTTTGGTGACAAAAAAGGCCTGCTACAGGCCGTTATCGACCAGATCGATGCCGAAATGCTGGCGAGAATGCGTGTCGTTCAGGAAGAAGCCGAGACGCCTTGGCGCGGTCTGCTTGCCGAAAGTGTGGCTTATATCGAAATGGCTTTGGAGCCTGAAATACAGCGCATCATGTTGTTGGATGGACCTGCAGTGCTGGGCGATCCGGCCAAATGGCCCAACCAGACGGCTTGCCTCAAGCGAATTGAGAAAACGGTTCAGGAACTGATTAATGATGGCGCGCTCAAGCCGCTGGATGCCAGGGCCGCAACGTGGTTGCTGAATGGCGCCGTGTTGAATGCGGCTCTCTGGATTGCCGCAGCCGGCGATCCTCGCGCGGCCTTTCCAAAGGCCATCGAAGCCTTCCACTCCATGGCCTCCGGTTTGCTGGCGAAGCCATGATTGCCCCGGCCGTCATAACCTGTTTATCGGCATTGGCTGATAGCGCTCGATACCGATAGCGTCCAGAAACGCCTGATCGTGGCTGACAACCAGAAGCGCGCCGTCATAGGCGCGCAAGCCCGCCTCGACAGCCTCTATTGCGTCGATATCGAGATGGTTGGTCGGTTCATCCAAAATCAGAAACGGCGGCGGGGCTTCACCTCCCAGGGTACAGGCCAGACCCGCCCGCAAAAGCTGGCCGCCGCTCAATGCTCCGACCAACTGCAAGGCCGCATCGGCGCGAAACATGAAGCGGGACAGCGCCGCGCGGCACGCATTGTCGTCGAACTGCGGGTTTAGTCGTCGAAAATTGTCCAGAATGGATGTCGTGGCGTCGAGAATACTTACCTGCTGATCCAGCATGGCCCAGTCCGTGAAAATCCTGATCTCACCGCTCCACGGTTTCAACGCACCTGTCATGACAGAGAGCAGCGTGGATTTGCCCGATCCATTTGCGCCGGTCACGGCAATCCGTTCCGGCCCAGTGATGGAAAAGGAAACATCACGCAAGACCGGCAGACCGGGCAGATATCCCGCCGTAATCCCGTCCATCTGCAACACCATTTTCGATGCGGGGAGGCCGGTCGAGGCAAGCGATACCGAAAGTGGCTGAAGTATTTCTATTTTGCGGCGTGCCGTTTCGAGTGTCTGCGTAGCATCGGCCTCTCGGCTTTCCGCCAGCCTTGAATGGCTGCCGCTGGTGCCTTCGCTTCGGTTTTTCATGGCTCCGAGGAGGATTCGGGGCTGGTCGCGTTTGGCGGCCTTGCGTCGCCCGGTGCTGTCTTTGCGTGCCTTGGCCTCGGCTCTCTCCTGTGTTTTGCGAGCGACGTCGTTGAGCTGTTTCTCAGCCTCGGACATGTCGCGCTCCACGGCAGCAAGCTCCAATGCTTTCAGGCTCTGATAATGGCTCCAATTTCCGCCGTAGCGTTTCGCCCCAAGCGAGGTCAGGTCCACGATGGTGTCCATGCTCTCCAGCAATTCGCGATCATGGCTGACGACCAGCGCCCCGCCGCGCCATGCCCTCAGAAAATCAATGATGGCTGTGCGGCCCTCGCGGTCGAGATTGTTGGTCGGCTCGTCCAGCAGCATGAAATCCGGCTTGCGGAACACCAGCGCGGCAAGTCCGGCGCGTGTGCGTTGCCCGCCGGACAGGCATGACAGGTGCGTCTCGGCACTGGCATCAAGGCCGAGAAGACCAAGGGCTGACCGCATGCGGTCCTCTAACGTCCAGTCGGCAATTTCCAGTTCCGCAAGCGTTGCCTGACCGCTTTCGGCCTGCCTGATAATGGCCAGCGCTTGAGATACACCAAAGAGATCAGCGATGGTGTGATGTGCATCCACCTGCACGGTTTGCTGCATCGTGCCGATGCTACCCGAGATGGAGACGCTCCCTGCATGCGGAATGAGGTCGCCAGCGATCAGTCTCAGCAATGTGGATTTTCCAACACCGTTACGACCCACAAGACCGGTTCGTTCACTGTCGAAGCTGAGTGTCAGGTTTGAAAAGAGGATACGCCCTTCAGGCGTGGACCAGCTGAGATTGGAGAGTGTTATGGAGGCAGGCATGAGCAACGACTTTCCCGAAAACAACAAAATGGGTGGCTGTTGTTGTTGGGGAGAAATCCATGTCGAACACATCCTGCGAGAATTGGCTGAGACCCCATAATAGGATCGGCTCAATGTGTGTTCAAGCTAAAATGAGATGTTGGACGGCGCGGTGACGCACCATTTCCAAGTTGCGGCAGGCACAAACCTGCCGCAGCACGTCATCAACGCAGTGCGCCTACCAGAACGTCGCGACCATCCTCGATGGAAACCCAGCGGCCCGTGTTGAAGGACGCCTGACGCTTGAGATAGGTGTAGGTGGTGTTCGTCCACAGTTTGACCTCATCCGACAGGTTGTCGAGAATGAAGTCGCCTTCATTGGTGCGCAGAGTGAGTACGGCGTGGCCTTCACCATCGGGCTTGCGAACGACCGTTATCAGCAGATCGGATACGGCAAAGCCGCGCTCCATCAGCTTGCGGCGCTTGAGCAGCACGAAGTCTTCGCAGTCGCCAGCGGTGGTCGGGTATTCCCAGACCTCGTCGCGGCCGTAAACTTCCAGATCGGTCATGGCGACGATCGTGGAGTTCACTTCCTTGTTGATGTCGTGAATGACCTTCCAGCCATATTCCGTCACACGCGGTGGGGGCGTCAGCTTGCTGCGAATGTCGCATTCCGATTGGTACTTCTGGCAGAACTCGTAATGGCCGATCGGCTGGGACGTGATGCCGCCTGTGACCATAGACAGGCTACCCTTGTTTTCTGCCTGCACGGAGGCCGCAGACAGTAGTCCGGTCACAAGTGCTACAAGCAGAGCACGCGCCCACGGTGCGTTCTTCATGAAACCCGTCCCTTAAAATCTTAACGAAAAGTTAAGAGAGGAAGGGGGTGCAAGTCAATCGGAACTCAGCGCCATGAACGCAAGATGAATAATATGGTTAAGATCGTTGCGTTTTTGCCGACAAAACAAGGCTTTTGGCCGCCGTCAGCATGCGCTCGATGTCCTGTGGACGGGACAGTCTGTGGTCTCCGTCGCGGATAAGGCTCAGCACGACGTCGTCGGCGGGCAGATGGTTGAGCAGCTTGAGAGCATGTTGGTACGGCACGTCGTCGTCGCGCATGCCCTGTAGGATGTGAACCGGGCACCCGGTTTCGATGATCCCCGTCAGCACGAGGTTGTTGCGCCCGTCTTCGATCAGGTCCCGAGTGAAAATATTGGGCTCATCGCTGTATTCCGACTTTTCCTCGAAGAATCCACGCTCTGCAAGTGACGCCTTTTCAGCTTCCGAAAGGTTGGGTTCGATCAAATCAGCCGTGAAATCCGGGGCTGGCGCAATCAGCAGCAAGCCGGCCACCTGCGGACCATTCGTAACCTTGCGCAGTTCTTCCACCAGCCGAAGTGCAATCCAGCCGCCCATGGAAGACCCTGTTATAATGATACGCTTCGGGGCTTTGTGGCGCAGAACCGCCATGGTTTCATTCAGCCAGCGCGAAATCGTACCCTCGTTGAAGTCGCCGCCGGATGCGCCGTGGCCGGAATAATCGAGGCGAATACAGGCTAGTCCGTTTTCTACAGCGAATTTGTCCAGTTCCACCGCCTTCGTGCCTGTCATGTCCGAGCGATAGCCACCAAGCCACACCAGCGTGGGTGCGTCCGTATCCGTCACTGCCGCGCGTGACAGTATAGCGATCTCGCGCGCATCACTGGTTGTGCCGACGGTAATATACTCAATGGTTTGCTCAGTCATAACGACGCGATTCTCCTCGGTTCCACTCCCCATGTAGAGCAAATTCAGAAAAAGCACGACAGGAGGTGATTTTTTTGAGCGGCTGTGCTATTGACTTCGCGGCGGCATTCACGACATTTCCGCCATTTGCACCGACAAGCTGTTTTTGCCGACGCGATCCCGAAACAGATCAGGAGAATACGACCATTCGCAGACCGTTCAAAGCCGATGCCCCCGTCAAAGAGGGCCCGCGCTCCAACAGGGAAATCCGAATTCCCAAGATTCAGCTGATTGATGAAGAAGGCCAGAACCTCGGCGTGATGCCGACGGACCAGGCTTTGAAGATGGCAGAAGACGCCGGTCTCGATCTCGTTGAGATCTCGCCGAACGCGGAACCGCCGGTCTGTAAGATTCTCGATCTTGGCAAGCTGAAGTATTCGACCCAGAAAAAAGCGGCCGAAGCGCGCAAGAAGCAGAAGATTGTCGAAGTCAAAGAAATCAAGATGCGCCCAAATATCGACACCCATGACTATGAGGTGAAGATGAAGGCGATGAACCGGTTCTTCGATGAAGGCGACAAGGTAAAGGTAACGCTGAAGTTCCGTGGCCGTGAAATGGCTCACCAGGAACTCGGTATGAAGCTCCTTCTGCAAGTCAAGGAAGACACCCTAGCCATTGCCAAGGTTGAAGCTGAACCGAAGCTCGAGGGACGTCAGATGATGATGGTTCTGGCACCGAAGTAAGTCTAGAACGTCTGAATTGTAGGCGTTTACGCACAGTCGCAGGGGAATTTATCATTCCCCGTTGCTCTTTTTCATAACTGAGGTTATAGGAGCGCGTCCGAACGGTCCGGCAGGGCATGCCGTGTCCGTTCCAGAATAGCTTGAAAGCAGGCTTCGTCTGCCTGCCTTCGATACAAAAATGGAGTAGCAAAATGCCCAAGATGAAGACGAAGTCCGCTGCAAAGAAGCGGTTCAAGATCACAGGTACCGGCAAGGTTCTCGCAGCCGCTGCCGGCAAGCGCCACGGCATGATCAAGCGTTCCAACAAGTTCATTCGCGACGCGCGCGGAACCATGGTTCTGGCCGACGCTGACGCCAAGAAGGTCGTCAAGAACTATCTGCCGAACGGTCTCTAAGACTTTTCCGCGTATTTGGACATTTTAAGGAGATCATGACATGGCACGCGTAAAACGTGGCGTAACTTCCCGCGCCAAGCACACCAAGACACTCAAGGCAGCCAAGGGCTTCTACGGCCGTCGCAAGAACACCATCCGCGCAGCCAAGGCTGCTGTGGACCGTTCCAAGCAGTACGCTTACCGCGACCGTAAGGTCAACAAGCGCAACTTCCGCGCTCTGTGGATTCAGCGTATCAATGCTGCTGTTCGCGAATTCGGCCTGACCTATGGCCGCTTCATCGACGGCCTGAACAAGGCTGGCATCGAAGTGGACCGCAAGGTTCTGTCCGACATGGCTATCCATGAGCCAGCAGCGTTCGGCGTTCTCGTTGACACAGCAAAGAAGTCTCTTGCGTACCTCAAGGACGCAGGCACCACCAACGAATTTGAAGCCGCTGTAAAGTAATTACGGCGCGGACAAATTGTTGTTCATTTGAAACCCGCGCCGGGCCACCGGTGCGGGTTTTTTTATTCGGATGGCGGTCTTTGCTGGCCGCGAACGGGCGATTTGCGCCCAAGAGTAATGAATGCTGCAAGCGGCTGACCCGGAGGAAAAGGCTAGAGGATTCCATGTCCACCTCGAGGACGCGGATATTGCTGCCTTGATGCAGGTTTTGCTGACCAGCGACAACCGCATTCAGCAACTCAATCTTTCCGCAGGTTCTGTCTGGATCAAGCGACAGGGCACGGAAACTGCGCCCTGGTGGCTGAAAATCCAGGCGTTTTTCGCCGCAGCGTTGCCCTACAAGTTTCTGAAGCCATCGCCCATCCTCAAGCCCACGGAGATGATGGCGCGTGAGAAGCGCCGGATGATGACGTTTGGAGAAAATGGTTTCCCCGTCCCAGAGATCATCTATTCGTCTCAGACCGCCATCGTCATTTCCGATGTTGGGCCAACGGTCCAGCGCATTTTGAAAACGAAACGCGGCGCGGGCGCGAGTGATCACGACGGGCTTTTGATCGATTGCGCCGCTGCCATCGGGAATCTCCATGCGGCAGGCCTGTGCCATGGCCGCCCGCATGTGCGCGACTTCTTCTTGCAGGACGGACGCATCGGCTTCATGGATTTCGAGGAGGAGCCGGAGGCCGTGATGCCGCTCGAAACCGCGCAGGCGCGCGACATCTGGCTGCTGTTTCTGCCGCTGGTATCACTTGCGCAAAACGGCAAGACAACACTCGATGCTGCCTACCAGGCATGGTCAGCGCGCGCGCCGAAAGAAACGATAGTAGAATTACAGCGGTTGGTGCGTGTTCTCAGCCGCTTTTTGCCGCTCGCACGGTTGATTGGACGCGTGCGGATGGGTAGTGATCTGCAACGCTTTATCGTGGCGACTGATTATCTGAAGAATGCCGTTAAACCCGAAGCCGCAGGCTAAAGCCTGACGAGGCAGGAAAATATGACCGAACTGGATACCTTGAAATCGCAATTGATGTCGGACATCACAGCTGCCGGGGATGAAGCATCCATCGAAGCCGTGCGCGTTTCCGCTCTGGGCAAAAAGGGCTCTGTTTCCGAGCTGTTGAAGACGCTGGGCTCCATGACCCCGGAAGAGCGCCAGACGCGCGGTGCCGCCATCAACCAGTTAAAGACCGAAGTGACGGACGTCATCACAGCCCGCAAGGCCGAGTTGAAGGATGCGGCAATTGAAGCGCGCCTGAAGGCCGAAACGCTGGATATCAGCCTACCGGTGCGCCAGTCGCCTGCCGAGCGCGGTCGCATTCATCCGATCAGCCAGATCGTTGATGAAATCACCGCCATCTTTGCCGATATGAGTTTCTCCATCGCGGAAGGCCCGGATATCGAGACGGACTATTACAACTTCACAGCCCTGAACTTCCCCGAGGGTCATCCGGCCCGCGAAATGCATGACACATTCTTCTTTCAGCCGGACGAGAACGGTGAGCGCAAGGTGCTGCGCACGCACACCTCGCCCGTCCAGGTGCGCACCATGGAATCCCAGAAGCCACCGATCCGTATCGTCATTCCCGGCAAGACCTATCGTCAGGATAGCGACGCCACCCACTCACCGATGTTCCATCAGGTCGAGGGCCTAGTGATCGACAATAAGGCGAATGTCGCAAACCTGCGCTGGATATTGGAAGAGTTCTGCAAGACCTTCTTCGAAGTCGACAGCGTCACCATGCGCTTCCGCCCATCCTTCTTCCCCTTCACGGAGCCAAGCTTCGAAGTGGATATCCAGTGCGACCGCTCCGGCCCCATCGTCAAGTTCGGCGAAGGCAAGGACTGGATGGAAATCCTCGGCTGCGGCATGGTCCACCCTAATGTCCTGCGCGCCGGTGGCCTCGACCCCGACGAGTTCCAGGGCTTTGCCTGGGGCATGGGGCTCGACCGCATCGCCATGCTGAAATACGGCATGCCCGACCTGCGCGACTTCTTCAACGCCGACGTCCGCTGGATGACCCACTACGGCTTCCGTCCACTGGACATGCCGACATTGTTTGGTGGTTTGAGCAGCTGAGTCATGCCGACCGTTCTTCGCAAATACGGCTTTCGTTTTCACTTCTACTCAGGTGATGGCCATGAGCCGCCGCATATTCATATTGATGGAAACGGTGGCGAAGCGAAGGTTTGGTTGGACGCGGTGAGACTAGCGCAGGCAAAGGGCTTCAATCAGCGCGATATCGCCCGTATATTGGAAACAGTTGAGGAACACCGGCAGCAGATGATGGAGGCGTGGCATGACTACTTCGGATGATGCATACCTAGAAAGCGATCGCCCTGTCGAAGCATGGTGCGATCCGCATGAGGTCCACGTTCGTCTAGCAGACGGTAGACACGTTTCTACGCCGCTTTGGTGGTATCCGAGGCTTTTGAACGCGACGCCAGCTCAGCGCAACACGGTTGAATTGATGCTTGCAGGGGTGCATTGGCCTGAAGTTGATGAGGACCTGTCTGTCGATGGCATGCTGAAGGGCCGCAAGGCTCCGGGTGCGACGGCCCCACAGAAAGCTGCATAATTGATGAAGAACTTCACGCCCAAGATCGCCAGTCCAGAAGAGACAAATACCGTTAAGGACAGACCCACATGAAATTCACACTCTCCTGGCTGAAAGAGCATCTGGACACCGATGCGTCTCTCGAGCAGATCTGCGAACGCCTCACCGCCATCGGCCTCGAAGTCGAGGATGTCGATGACAAGGCGGCCTACAAGCCCTTCGTTATCGCCAAGGTTCTGAGCGCCGAAAAGCATCCGGAGGCGGATCGTCTCAAGGTGCTCAGCGTCGATGCGGGCGACGGCAAGCCGGTGCAGATCGTGTGCGGTGCGCCGAATGCGCGCGCCGGTTTGGTCGGAGCGCTGGCGCGTCCGGGCGACTATGTGCCTGGCATCGATGTCACCCTGGCGGTCGGCAAGATCCGCGGTGTGGAAAGCCATGGCATGATGTGCTCGGAGAAAGAGCTCAACATGTCCGATAGCCATGATGGCATCATCGATCTGCCTGACGATGCGCCGGTCGGTACGTCGTTTGCAGCCTATGCCGGTCTTGACGATCCCATGATTGAGATCAACCTCACGCCGAACCGCCCGGATTGCACGTCGATCTACGGCATCGCGCGTGATCTTGCTGCTTCGGGTCTCGGCACGCTCAAGACAAAGCCTGCTCTGGCTTTCAAGGTTGAAGGCGCAACCCCGGTTGACGTGACGCTCGATCTCGATGACGCCGCACTGTGCCCTGGCTTCGGCCTGCGCCTCGTGCGTGGCGTGAAGAACGGTCCGAGCCCAAAGTGGATGCAGCAGCGTCTTCTCGCCATCGGTCTTCGCCCCATCAACGCACTGGTCGACATTACCAACTACATGACCTTCGATCAGGGCCGCCCGATGCACGTCTTCGATGCGGCAAAGGTCAAGGGCAATCTCGTCGTTCGCCGCGCCAAGGATGGTGAAACCATTCTTGCGCTGGATCAGCGTGAGTACAAGCTTGGGCCCACCAATGTCGTGATTGCCGATGATAACGGCATCGAATCCATCGGCGGCGTCATGGGTGGCGAGCATTCCGGCTGCGATGAGAACACCACCGATGTCCTGATCGAATCGGCTCTCTGGGACCCGATCAACATCGCCAAGACCGGCCGCTCGCTCGGCATCATCACCGATGCCCGTTACCGGTTCGAGCGTGGCGTCGATCCCGAATATATGGTGCCGGGTCTGGAGCGAACGACCGAACTGGTGCTGGAGCTCTGTGGCGGCACGGCGGCAGAAGCGAAGGTCGTCGGCTACAAGGGCTTCGAGCCCAAATGGCTCGATTTCCCGTTGTCGGAAGTCAAGCGCCTGACGGGCCTTGATGTTTCCGCGCAGGAAACACTCGATATTCTCAAGGGCCTCGGCTTCGGCATCGAAGGTTCGGGCGAGCGCGTGAGCGTCTCGGCTCCCTCATGGCGTCCCGATGTGGATGGCAAGGCCGATCTGGTGGAAGAGGTGATGCGCATTCATGGCGTCGATAACATCAAGCCGGAACCGCTGGAAAGCTTTGGCGCGGTCAATGGCCGTATTTTGACCACGCTGCAAATCCGCACCCGCACGGCCAAGCGTTCGCTGGCGAGCCGCGGCATGCTGGAGGCGGTGACGTGGTCGTTCATTCCCGAAGCCCAGGCAAAGCTCTTTGGCGGCGGTTCGCCTGCGCTGAAGCTCGCCAACCCCATCGCTGCCGATATGTCGGACATGCGCCCTTCGCTGTTGCCCGGCCTGTTGACGGCTGCCCAGCGCAATGCCGACAAGGGCCATGGTGATGTGGCGATCTTCGAAGTCTCCGGCACCTATGAAGGTGACACGCCGGAAGCCCAGCGTCGCGTGGCCGGTGGCGTTCGCCGTGGCACGGCATCGCTGGCTGGTTCCGGTCGCATGTGGTCCAACACGGCCAAGGGCGGCGGCAAGCCGGTGGATGTCTATGATGCCAAGGCCGATGCACTCGCCGTCATCGAAGCCTGCGGCCTGCCGATGAGCAATGTGCAGATCGAAGCAGGTGCGCCTAACTGGTACCATCCTGGTCGCTCCGGTACGATCAAGATGGGGCCGAAGGTCATCCTGGGTTACTTCGGTGAATTCCACCCGAAGACGCTCGCCGAACTGGATGTCTCGGGCGTCTATGCCGGTTTCGAGATCTATCTCGATGCCATGCCCGAGCCGAAGAAGAAGGCGACCCGCACCAAACCCGCTTTGGAACTGTCACCCTTCCAGACCGTCAAGCGCGACTTCGCCTTCGTGGTGGATCGCTCCGTAGAAGCTGGCTCCATCATCAAGGCGGCGACCAGTGCCGACCGCAAACTCGTCACCGGCGTCAATGTCTTCGACGTCTTCGAAGGCGCATCCGTCGGCGAAAACAAGAAGTCCATCGCCATCGAAGTCCAGATCCAACCGGTCGACAAGACCCTGACGGATGAGGACTTCGAAGCACTGACGGCCAAGATCGTCGGCAATGTCGAGAAATCGACAGGCGGCGTTTTGCGCGCCTAAGCGGCGTGGTGATAACGCCGTTCCTGGGTCAGACCGCCGTAACCATAGGCGGTCGCCCGCACGTCCTCGACATAGACATAGCTCTCCTCGTGAAGGTTTCCGAGGAGAGCTGAAAAGCCCTTGAAGACCTCGGCGATATAGGTTGCCTTTTCGGCCTTCGTATTTGTTTCATCTGTAATTTTGATGTCGAGATAGACGCTGGACTTGCCCTGTGCGGCAAGAGTCTTGCCGCCGACAATCCAGTCGAGTGGATCGATGTATTGGATTGTGATGGCTGTGAGGGCCGGGTTCTTTCCCAGAATGCGATGCGTCAACTCCGAGAGAAGCGCGGAAATCTTCGTTGTCATCTCCTCAGTCTTCTCGGCACTCACCTTAACATTCAAAATCGGCATCTTCTTCTCCATGTGGTTAGCTATGCAACTATTTGTCTGGCATCAGCTTATCTGCCTGTTGATGGACTTTGCCTGGTCTACGAATTGTTCAAAAGAACCGTCTCCGAGTTCCGTTCGCAAACGTTTGGTCACCGCAGCACTGGCCGCATCCAACGATGCATGCAGTGCCAAAGCCTCTGCGGTCGGGTGAATCTCGCACTCTCGCTTGTCACGCTTGGCTGTTTGGCGCGTCAGAAAACCGCGTTTCTCAAGCCCATCGATCGCTCGTGTGGCCGTTGCTCTGGCGATCTGCAACGTGTCTGCCAACTCGCTCTGCAACATGCCGGGCTTGTTCAGCGCCGCGCGCAGCGTAAAGGCTTGAGCGGGAGTCAGGTTAAAAGGCTTGAAAGCCTCAGTCCAGACGCGCTCCAGTTGGCGGCTCAAGGCCATGGTGTTGAAGTAGATACAATGATCAAACATGGCCTACAATATCACGAATGATTGTATATGCAACTATATTAGAAGCGTACACTTAATTTTCGTCCGGTGCGTTCACCTTGACGTGGCGCAAGTCCTGGAATTTCCTCTAACAAACTGTTCTAAAACGGTTTTACACCCTCGCTCCAATTCTTGCGGTACGAGGGTGTAAAATTCAATAAAAACAAATAGATAAATTATCTATTCGCCATCGCTGCCATCTGCGCGGGATATCGCCCGCCCGCGACCTTCGCCGGAGACAAAAGCTCACCGAGCTTCGCAGCTTCCTCCGCACTCAGTGCCACATCGGCCGCTGCCACGTTCTTTTCCAGATTGGCGATCTTCGTCGTGCCGGGAATAGGGACGATGAAATCGCCTTGTGCCAGCACCCATGCCAGCGCTAGTTGGCCCGCCGCCACGCCTTTTTCCGCGGCCATCTCTTCAAGAAGCGTTATGAGCGCCAGATTAGCGTCGAAATTCTCCGCCTGGAAGCGGGGGAGGGAGCGGCGGAAATCGGTGTCGGAGAGGCCGTCGAGCTTCTTCAAGGCGCCGGTCAGAACACCGCGACCGAGTGGACTAAACGGCACGAAGCCGATGCCGAGTTCGCGGCAGGTGTCGAGCACGCCGTTTGTCTCGACATCGCGGGTCCACAGCGAATACTCGCTTTGAAGTGCGGTGATAGGGTGGGTGGCGTGCGCTTTGCGTACCGTCTCCGCATTGGCTTCGGATAGGCCGAGATGACGAATCTTACCCGCCTTTACCAGTTCGGCCATTGCACCGACCGTCTCTTCAATCGGCACGTTGGGGTCAACGCGGTGCTGGTAGAAGAGATCGATTACATCGATGCCCAGACGCTTGAGGGAGGCGTCGGCCACGGCGTGCACATTCTTAGGTCGGCTGTCGGTACCCACCATCATCTGTCCGGCTGGCTTGCTGGCATCGATCTTGAAGCCGAATTTGGTGGCGATGATGACCTTCTCGCGGTAAGGCTTCAAGCCCTTGCCGACCAAAACTTCATTGGTGTGAGGTCCATAGACCTCAGCCGTATCGAAGAAGGTCACGCCAAGTTCGACGGCGCGGTGCAGGGTCGCGATGGAGGCAGCTTCATCTGCAGATGGGCTGTAAGCATGGCTCATGCCCATGCAGCCGAGGCCAAGCGCTGAAACGGAGAGATTGTTTCCGAGAATTCTGTTTTGCATCTGTCTGTCCTTGAAAACGGCACCCGTTTACATCGTTGCAACGGGTCCGATGGATCGCTGGGAGCCAGGGATCGATAGAAAATGCATGAGATCAGAACTTGATCCGGTAGCGGATATGGCCATCGCTCTTGATATAGCTGTCATAGAGCTTGCGGGCCTGGGCATTATCCTCGTTGGTATGCCAGTAGAGGCGTGACCAACCCTTCTCTCCACAGATGGAAATCAGGTCATCGATCAGGGCGCGACCGATCCCTTTGCCGCGAATGGTGGCATCGATGAACAAGTCTTCCAGATAGCAATCCGGCGTCTTGACCCAAGTGCTGTCATGGAAGTGGTGGATGGCAAAGCCAACCACCTGTCCATCCAGCACTGCCAGACGCGCAGACACGCGCGACGTGGGGTCGATGATGCGCGCCCATGTGTGGGCGGTTACGTCGTCGGCGAGATCAACACTGTAGAAGGCAAGGTAATCCTGCCAAAGCCTAAGCCACTGGCCGTAGTCTTCGCTACGGGCATCGCGAATGCTGAGATCCATTATGCGCCAGCCTTGTCCAGAAGCGCCACCATCTTGTCGGTCAGTTTCAGTTCCGTGGCGCGCTTGAAGCTTTCCAGCTGCGAAAGGCTGGTGGCGCTGGCGATGGGTGCAGTCACGGCCTTTTTGCGCAAAAGCCAGGCGAGTGCGATATCGGCAAGCTTTGCCCCGGTTTCAGCGGAAATCGTGTCCATGGCACCGAGAATATCGAGGCCGCGCGAGTTGACGTAATCGCCGACACGGTAGGAGCGCGCCACGCCTTCCGTATCTGCCTTGCTACGGTATTTGCCGGTCAGGAACCCGGCGGCAAGGCTGTAGTAGTTGATGACGCCGATGTCTTCCTTCGCGGTCATTTCGGCCAACGGTCCTTCGAACCTCTCGCGGGTGTAGAGGTTATATTCCGGCTGTACGACATCGAAGCGCGCCAAACCGGTTTTCGCGGAGACGTCGAGCGCTTCTTGCAGGTCCGGTGCATCGTAGTTCGAGCAGCCGATGGAGCGCACCTTGCCTTGTTCTTTGAGTTTGGTGAAAGCCCCAAGCGTTTCCTCGATCGGCGTTCCGGCGTCCGGCTTATGGGCCAGATAAAGGTCGATATAATCCGTCTGCAAACGGCGCAACGACGCCTCAACGGCTTGCGCGATCCACTCGGCCTTCAGCCCCTTATCATATCCGACCTTGGATACGATGATCGCCTTGTCGCGGGGTACGCTGCCGCGCTTCAGCCATTTGCCGATGATGGTTTCGGACTCACCGCCCTGATGACCATCAACCCATGCGGAATAGACATCCGCCGTGTCGATGGTGTTGAAGCCTGCATCGAAAAAGGCATCTAGCAACTGGAAGGAGGTGTTCTCATCCGCCGTCCAGCCGAAGACGTTGCCGCCAAAGACGATCGGGGCGATGGAAAGGCCGGTCCGGCCAAGCGCGCGTTTCTCCACGGATGATACTCCCTTTATTTCTTCTGATGTCTACAACAGTAGCAAGCGCATGCAGGCATCACCATTGAATTTCCTTGATGGCTGGCCGTGGCTTGCGTGATGGAAACGACGCTCAGGAGGAAAGGGTTCGGTAAAAACTGGGCGGCGCATCATGATGCTGCTGCCACACGCGACGAAGATGGCGGGCAGAGGCAAAGCCAGAGCGCTCAGCCACTGCTTCCATATCGAGCCTGGAATGGGAGAGAATATCGCGGGCAAGGTTGACGCGCATCAGGTTGATGTAGTCCACCACGCTGACGCCGGTGTGTTCGCGAAACAGCCGCGACAGGTGCCGTTCGCTCAAGGCCGCCGCCTTGGCCAGCCTTCCCAGTGACCATTCGGCGGCGGGATCGGCGACGATGGCATCCTGTGCCTTGTGGACGGATGGGTGAATGTGGTTGCGTCCTGAAAGCCAGGGCGAGATTTGTGGGTCGTTCGCCGTGCGCCTGATATAGATGACCATGATCTGGGCGATCCGTGCCGCAATCACCGGGCTGGTGAGTGACGACACGATGTGCAGCAGAAGATCGATGCCGGTGGAAATGCCAGCGCTGGAAAAGCGCCTGTTGTCTTCCACGAACAGACGGTTGTCCAACACCTGTGCCAAGGGCGCGATCCGTCGCAATTCACCAATGCAATCCGCATGGGTGGTGCATTGATGACCGTCGAAGAGACCGGCCTCGGCAGCAATCAACGCACCGGAGCAGATGGAAACGATGGTGGTATCGTCGCGCACTGTCCGCCGCAGCCAGGCTGCCAGATCGCGCCGCTCCCGCCTTGAACCGGACTGCATCGTTTCTATTAAGGAACCGCCGGAAATCAGCACCATGGCATTCTCGGGCAGCACTTCCGGCAAGGCCTCCAGCCCTGCCAGCGAAAGCCCGATGGTCGTCGTCTGGGTCTTGGCTGCCGCGACATATTGGCAGTCGAACCGCACGGCATCCTGCTGTTCGTTTGCATAACGCAGCACTTCCAGCGGTCCCGCGACATCCAGCAACAGCGTCTGCGGGGGCAGCACCACGAACACCGGAACGATCTTGGTATGCAGTCCGCCGCCACTCGTCATCAGGCGGCTTCTTTCTGCGCCTGCAACGCCTCGTCCACAGTGGCGATGCGGGCAAACCGACCAGAGAGCACCAGTTCAGTGCGCATGGCGATATCCTCTGCCGAAAAGACTTTGCCGGACGCATGTGTCATCGGAAATGTCAGTGTCGCCTCGGTCACGAAATCGACGGTGTAGCCAAGATCGGAGCCCTGCCGCGTGGTGGTTTCGCAGCATTGCTCGGTGCGAATACCGGAGACGATCAGCCGGTTGATGCCATGCTGGGTCAACCACACATCGAGACCCGTGCCGATAAACGCCGAATGGCGGTTCTTACGAAACGTCACTGTGGGCTCGATGCGGATACCCTCCAATGTGCGGATGAAACCGCTGTCTTCGGCAAAGGCCCAGTCGCCATCGACATGGAAGATCTGGATGACGGGAATCCCCGCCGCCTCAGAGCCGTCGATCAGCTTTTGCTGGGCGGCGAGGTAGGCGGAAAGACCGCTCTCATCGAAATAGGGCGCCTGACGAAAGGATTCCTGCACATCGATAACCAGAAGCGCTGTGTGTGAATGGGACATTTTCTGTATTTCCGATTTCTGATGATTACAGTCTTTCCCATTCGCTGAGAAGCCGAAAGTACAGGTTGCGCCGAAGAGAGGACATTTTCAGCCATCATTATGATTCATGCACCTGGGCGTGTCGAACGGTTGCGTGCTCGCTCTGTCGTGATAAAGTGCCGCCCATCACAGTGGAGGCAAGCATGTTGCGTTTTGGAATTCTATCGACGGCGAAAATCGGCCGGGAGCTCGTCATTCCCGCCATTCAAGATGCGGAAAATGCCGTCGTCACCGCAATCGCCAGCCGGGATTTGAGCAAGGCGCGGCAGCTCGCCGACCGCTTCTCCGTGCCACATGCTTTCGGTTCCTACGAGGAGATGCTGGCGTCTGATGTCGTCGACGCGGTCTACATCCCGCTTCCCACCGCCCAGCATGTGGAGTGGTCTATCAAGGCTGCCAATGCGGGCAAGCATGTGCTCTGCGAAAAGCCGATTGCGCTCAAAGCCGACGAGATCGACAGCCTGATTGCCGCACGAGACCGCAACAAGGTGCTGATCTCGGAAGCCTATATGGTGACCTATGCCCCGGTGTGGCTGAAGGTGCGCGAGCTGCTGGCCTCGGGTGCCATCGGAACGCTCAAGCACGTCCAGGGCTCCTTCACCTATTTCAACCGCGATCCCGGCAATATGCGCAACATTCCCGAACTCGGCGGCGGCGCGCTTCCGGATATCGGCGTCTATCCCACCATCACCACCCGCTTTGCCACCGGTAAAGAGCCGAAACGCGTTCAGTCCACGGTGGAGCGTGACCCGGAATTCGGCACCGACATCTACGCGAGCGTCAAAGCAGATTTCGGCGATTTCGAACTCAGTTTCTACATCTCCACCCAGCTTGCGGGCCGCCAGCTGGTGGTTCTGCACGGCACGGAAGGTTTCATCGAGGTCAAGTCACCCTTCAATGCAGATCGTTGGGGTGCCGAGGAAGTGGAGCTCACCAACCAGACCCACGGCCAGTCGCAAATCTTTCGCTTTCAGGATAGCCGCCAGTATCGCAGGGAGGTCGAAGCCTTCGCGACAGCAGCGAGCGGTGGCGATGCTGAGGTCGTGTCTCTGGAAAGCTCCAAGAACAGCCAGCGCTTTATCGACGCGATCTACCGCGCTGCCGACAAGGATGGCTGGGAAACGGTCTAAGACCCGCCACCCAGCCTTTTCCTCGCTCTTAGATAGCCGATAACGGCGAGAGCGAGGCCACCGAATGATGCCGCAAGAAAGGCGACCGGCGATTGCACGAACGGGTTTCGGCTGATGATCAGCGCAAAGATGCCGAAGCTGACGCATGTGCTGATGACGCTGACGAGTATCAGCAAAACGCCGCCCACAGGGGCGGCTCGTTGTAGGCGGTTTACAGTATAGGTGAGAACAGGCAGCGTAATCGCCACACTCAGCAAGCGCGCAAACACAATATCCAAGCCTGAACCAGCCGACAGGGCGAGGGTCAGCAAACCATCCAGCACAGTGAAGGCAACAGTGATCACAATGAATGGTGGTAAGTTCACGCGTTTACGTTCCGTTTCAAGACCCTCGAAACGCATTCTGACGCAAACCTGACGCGCCGCTAGAGATTAAGCGGTGCGCATGCCCCGCATCGCCAACATTGCCCCAAAGGCACCTGCGATACCGACATTGTAACCGGCCAACGCAATCAAAAGTGACAACATATGCACGCCGGATGCAGAAACGAGAGCCGCTACCGCGAACGCAGCTGCAATCAGCATGCCCGTTGCGGCGAGAGCCGTCAGAGAGCGCAAAGCAAGCGCAGCGACGCCAAGTGAGATTCCGAGAACAAATACCATGATGCCGCTCCTCCTCCAGGGGGCCTGAGGAAAGGCACCGTCATCCTCAAAAGCCCTTATTTCTCCTCTTCCAACCGTCCATATATCAGATTGTTGCAATTTTGTGAAATTTAATCGTCAGAAAATTGTCAAATCCGCGTCATGAAGCCGATTTGCGAATCGTGCGCCATGGGGTAGAAACGGGCATGAGCGATATTTTCAGCCAGCCTCTCACCAACCTTGCCGAGTTTTCCGTTTCGGAACTGTCCGGTTCCATCAAACGCACGGTGGAAACCGCGTTCGATCAGGTTCGGGTGCGCGGTGAAATCTCTGGTTATCGCGGCCAGCATACGTCGGGGCATGCCTATTTCTCGCTGAAGGACGACCGCGCCCGCATCGATGCCGTCATCTGGAAGGGCAGTTTTTCCAAGCTGAAATTCCGCCCGGAAGAGGGTATGGAGGTCATCGCCACCGGCAAGATCACCACCTTCCCCGGCTCGTCCAAATACCAGATCGTCATTGAGAGCCTGGAGCCTGCCGGTGCCGGTGCACTGATGGCGCTGCTGGAAGAGCGCCGCCGCAAGCTGGCCGCCGAAGGTCTGTTCGATCAGACGCGTAAGCGCCGTCTGCCCTATATGCCTAGAGTCATCGGCGTCGTCACCTCGCCCACGGGCGCCGTCATCCGTGATATCCTGCACCGCATTTCCGATCGTTTCCCCGTGCATGTTCTGGTCTGGCCGGTGAAGGTACAGGGCGAAGGCTCGGGCGAAGAGGTGGCCAACGCCATCAGGGGCTTCAACGCGCTTGAGATCGGCGGAGACATTCCGCGCCCTGATGTGCTGATCGTTGCACGCGGTGGCGGCAGTCTGGAAGACCTGTGGAGTTTCAACGACGAAATCGTCGTGCGCGCTGCTGCCGAAAGCCAGATACCGCTGATATCAGCCGTCGGCCACGAAACCGATACGACAATCATCGACCACGCAGCCGATGTGCGCGCGCCCACGCCCACGGGTGCTGCCGAAATGGCCGTGCCGGTAAGGGCCGATCTGGAAGCCCAGCTTGCGGGCCTTTCAGCCCGTCTCTCCGGCTCCATGTCCCGCCAGATGGACAACCGCCGCCAAGGCGTGCGTGCGCTCGTCCGCGCCCTGCCATCGCTCGATCAATTGCTGGCCCTTCCACGCCGCCGTTTCGATGAGGCGGCCAGCGGTCTCGGTCGCGGGCTGGAGCTGAACACGCTCAACAAGCGCCGCAGCTTCGAGCGCACGGCTTCAGGCCTGCGCCCGGATGTGCTGGCCCATGGCTTGAAACAGCAGCGCCAGCGCATTCAGGAGCGCATGCAGCGCGCCGAAAGTCTGGTGGAACGCCGCTTGCTGCAAGCGCAATCGCGCGTCTCATCGTCGGACTCGTCGCTGCGTGCTTTGCCCGCCCGTCTCCTCGGCCAGCTGGAGCGCCAGAAGGAGAGGGTGGCCACCGCCACCCGCCGCACCGATACCGCCGTTCTGCACCGCATGTCGCAAAACCGCTCCGGCCTCGCCGCCCACGACCGCATCCTGCAATCGCTGTCTTACAAGAACGTGCTGAAACGCGGTTATGCGGTCATTCGCGACGAAGACAATCGCCCGCTGACACGCGCTGCTGCCGTTGCCTCAGGTGCCGTTGTGTCGATGGAGTTTGCAGACGGTCGCGTGTCTGCCGTCGCTGGCGGTGCGGATGTCCAATCCGCTGACACAGTGACGGCAGCACCGAAGAAAAAGCCGGTGAAATCGACCACATCATGCCCGGTTGATCAAGGCAGTTTGTTTTAGGCGACAACACACTCAGTCATCCTGCACTTTCCCTGGTTTAACTTCAGCCATTGCATCGCCAGCTGCTGTGGGTGCGCGCTTGTGTACCTGGGCTGCTTGAGAAGCTAGTCTGTTGGTTTGTGGTGTAAGAGATTTGCGGGCAAAGGCGAGGGGGCTTTCGACTTGGCTCTGCTTTTGCCCAACGGAAGAACATTTCGATCTGCCAGCGACGTTTGTAGAGATGGGCAATCTCCTAAGCCGGTGCCTTCAGATCGCTGGTGACGATGCCAGAGCCTTTAGCTTGGCTGTTGGCCGGAAGGCAGCAAACCGAGCGATCGAACGCGGACTGAGGAATTTACTTCAAAAGACCGTGAAAAACGCTACTCGCGTGCTGCATGTTTTAATCGCCTGTTCGTGTCCAGAACGTCACCAAGCGCCTGAACACGAGTAGAGTCAGAGTCATGCATCATGTCTAAAAATTGAAACCGAACAGGACTGCATCAAGTGCGGGCGACGGAGAGTGAGGCAGCGATCAGCCCTGCGCGTCGCGTTTGCGCTCTATGGCATCCCACAGTAAACTTGCAACATCAGCACCGCCGAATTTTTTCACTTCGCGGATGCCGGTTGGCGACGTGACGTTGATTTCGGTCATGTAGTCGCCGATGACATCGATGCCGACGAAGAGGAAGCCGCGTTCGCGGAGCGCCGGACCGATGCGCTCACAGATTTCCTTTTCGCGGTTTGTCAGTTCCGTCGGTTCGGGGCGTCCGCCGGCGTGCATGTTGGAGCGGGCATCGTTTTCCGCAGGCACGCGGTTGATGGCGCCGACAGGCTCTCCATCCACCAGCAGGATGCGCTTGTCGCCCTTGCGGACGTCGGGCAGGTATTGCTGGGCGATGTAGGGTTCGCGGAACATTTGGCCGAACATTTCCAGAAGCGAGGAGAAGTTGCGGTCATCACGGGTGGAGTGGAACACGCCAGCGCCGCCATTGCCATAGAGCGGCTTGAGAATGATATCGCCCATTTCTTCGCGGAAGCGGGAAATCTCGGCCACGTCCTTGGTGATCAGCGTGGTGGGCATGAGGTCGGCGAATTCGGTGACGAAGATCTTTTCCGGCGAATTGCGCACCCAGGCCGGGTCGTTCACCACCAGCGTCTTGGGGTGGATGCGCTCCAGCAAGTGCGTGGAGGTTATATAGGCCATGTCGAAGGGCGGGTCCTGGCGCAGATGGATGACATCCATGGTGGCGAGGTCGACGCGTTCCGGTTCGGCTAAGGAGAAGTGATCGCCGTTGATGTCACGAAGCTGCATCTGCTCGACGGTGGCGTAAATCTTGCCATCGCGCATGGACAGGCGATCCGGCGTGTAATGGAACAGGCGGTAGCCACGGGCCTGCGCCTCAAGGCTGATCGCGAATGTGCTATCGCCAGCGATGTTGATGCCGGAGACATGATCCATCTGGATCGCGACGTTCTTGATTTTGGCCATGCGCAATTTCCTTTTGAAAGCCCGAAATGTGTAGGGCAGGCAAGCTTCAAAGGCAACTGCTACGCGGTGGCATATCTATGAGTTTTATTGACGTGAGAGCGCTTTAAAGCGATGGCGTCTTTGCGGGCATCAGCTTGTTTTTCAAACGGAAAGCGATGGCGACCGGCCAAGGGAAAGGGCGGCGCAGGAAGGCGACTTTGCGAACGTAAGTGTCCACTCGCCATGTGGCCCAGGTGCCTGCTTTGAAATAGGCGACGTCACCCGCGTTGAGGTGATGCACCGAGCCATCTTCCGCCGTGACATGCACCCCACCTTCGAGGATGTGCACGGTTTCGTCCCAGGCGAAGAACCAGCGGAATGTGCCCGCCGTGCAATCCCAAAGAGCGGTATAGGCGGCGCGGTCGCTGCTGCGGGAATGGTCGGCCATGCGGGCCTGCGGCTGACCTTCGATGATCCAGTCCGGGTTGATCGGGGCAGGTTGCATGTCCAGCGCGTGTGATGCGGCGGAGACTACGGTCTGCGCCCCGGCACGGCTTTTTGCGCGTGGCACCAAAGGTACAGCGCGACCGGCCATTGCGGCCACACTTGCGATCATAACATGCAAAACCATCGAGCGTCCCCACCTCGTAACGGGAACGCTTTAACACAAATCCGGTAAGAATGCTCTTCCATAAATTGAATCAATTGTAACGAAAGTGCATTTCAAGCCTATTTCAATGCGCGACAGCCAGTTGCTCGGCTGGCTGGCGCAAGGTGCTGGTTGCAGCCCGTTCGATACGCTTACCCGTTTCCTTGTCGAAGAAGTGGAGCTTCTCCAGCGCAATCGCCAGCGACATTTCCTGCGGCATGTCCGTTTCGGCGGAGCAAGCAACTGTCAGGGCCTGATCTGCCACCATGCCGTGGACGAGACGCTGTGAGCCGAGCTCTTCGATGTAATCCACCCGGAATGGTAAGCCCTGCTCATCGGTGCGAGCGATGCGAAGGTCTTCAGCACGCATACCGACGGTGACAGAGCCAGACGTCGGGGCGTAGCCATTGAGCGACAGCACGACGGGGCCAATGGCAAGACTGTCGCCGTGCAGTTCGCCCGACAGCAGGTTCATGGCGGGTGAGCCAATGAAGCTGGCGACGAAGGTGGAGGCGGGCTTGTGATAGACCTCCAGCGGCGCGCCGATCTGTTCGATGCGACCGGCATTCAGCACCACAAGGCGATCCGCCAGCGTCATGGCTTCGAGCTGATCGTGGGTGACATAGATGGAGGTGGTGCCGAGACGGCGTTGCAGGCGCTTGATTTCGCCGCGCATGGACACGCGCAGCTTGGCATCGAGGTTCGACAGCGGCTCATCGAAGAGGAAGGCGGCTGGTTTGCGCACGATGGCACGACCCATGGCGACACGCTGACGCTGGCCGCCGGAGAGAGCGCGCGGCTTGCGATCCAAATAGGGCTGAAGCTCCAGCATGCGGGCGGCTTCCGCCACACGCGCATCGATCTCTGCCTTCGGCGTCTTGCGGTTTTTCAGGCCGTATTCCAGATTCTGGCGCACCGACATATGCGGGTAGAGCGCGTAATTCTGGAAGACCATAGCGATGTCGCGGTCGGCCGGTTCTACGTCATTGACGACGCGGTTGCCGATGCTGACCTTGCCATCGGAAATTTCCTCCAGACCCGCGACCATGCGCAAAAGCGTGGACTTGCCGCAGCCCGAGGGGCCGACGAGCACGATGAACTCGCCGTCCTTGATGGAGATATCCACATCGTGGACGGCGCGCATGCCGTTGGAATAATCCTTGCAGACCTGACTGATTTCGATCTCGGCCATATCAATATCCTTTATTTGTCGCTTTCGGTAAGGCCCTTGATGAACCAGCTCTGGAAGATCACGACGATCAACACAGGCGGCAGCATAGCCAGAACGGCGAGCGCGAAGGCTTCGTTGTAATCGGGAATTTGCGAGCCGACCCAGACTTGCAGGATCGATTTTATGCCGCGCATGATGGTGAAGAAGCTCTCATCATTGGTCATCAGCATGGGCCAGAGATACTGGTTCCAGCCATAGACGAACATGATGATGAAGATGGCGGCCATCATGGTGCGGGACAAGGGCAGGAGAATATCGATGAAGAACTTCACGGGACCTGCGCCATCGATACGGGCGGCCTCCAGAATTTCATCTGGCACTGCCTTGAAGAACTGGCGGAAATAGAAAGTCCCAGTGGCCGAGGCCAGAAGCGGCACGATGAGGCCTGTATAGGAGTTCAGCAGTCCAAGTTTGCTCATGACCTCATAGGACGGCATGATGCGCACTTCGAGCGGCAGAAGCAGGGTGGTGAAGATGATCCAGAACGCGAACGTCGCAAAACGAAAGCGGAAATAGACGATGGCGTAGGCCGCGAGCATCGACAGCACGATCTTGCCAACGGCAAAGCCGATGCCGAGGATCAGCGAGTTTATGACCATGTTCAGGCCGGTGATCTGACCGGTGAACCCACCCTTCTGGGTTAGGACCTTTTCGTAGGTGCCGACGAAATTATCGCCTGGTAAAAGGGTCAGGCCATTCATGTGAATCTGGGCTGCCGTGTGGGTCGATGTCATGAAGGCTACGAGGACCGGCATGATCAGAAACAGCGAACCGATGATGAGGATCAGATGATCGAGGGGTTTTGTCTTGTACATATCGGATATCCCTCAACCGTAATGGATGCGTTTTTCGAGGAAACGGAACTGAATGACCGTGAGCACGAAGACGACGATCATCAGAATGACCGATTGCGCCGAGGAGCCACCGATATCGTTGCCGCGGAAGCCGTCCAGATAGACCTTGTAGACAAGGGTAATCGGGTTGTTGGCAGCCTTGTCCTTCACCATCACGTCGATAACGGCGAAGGTATCGAACAGCGCGTAGGTGATGTTGATGATGAGCAGGAAGAAGGCAGTGGGCGCGAGCAACGGCATGATGACCGTCCAGAAACGGCGAAAGCCGTTGCGGCAATCGATGAATGCGGCTTCGCGCACCGAGACGGGCACGCTTTGCAGGCCTGACAGGAAGAAGATGAAATTATAGGGGATTTGCTTCCAGACCGACACGAAGATCATGGCAAAGGCGGTGTCGAAATAATTGACGCCGACCTGCATGTGCCATCCGAGGAAGGCGGCCATCTTGACGAAGGTGCCAATATGCTGATCGAAAAACATCATGCCGATGAGGCCAGCCACCGGCGGCGCGATGGCATAGACCGAAATCAATATCGTCTTGTAGGCGGCGCTGCCCCTGATAATCGCATCCGCTTTGACCGCCAGCAGAAGGCCGAGCGCCAACGAAAATATTGTGACCAGCGTGGTGAACAGCACGGTGAACTTGGCAATGTTGAGATATTCGGCGCTGAACAGGACGTCGGTGTAATTGGCCAGCCCGACAAAGGTGGAGCCGAAGCCGAAGGGGTCTTCGATATAAAAGGACGACTGCACCGCCTGTACCGACGGCCAGTAGAAGAAGACGAAAATGACGATGAGCTGCGGCGCAATCAACAGGTAGGGGAGCGGGGATGCGGAGAATTGCACCCGTTTTGCTGGTTCCGCCATCGCGATAGGCTTCTTCGCCTTGGTGGCGTTGCCGGGAATGGGTCGGACGAGACCCGGCTGGGACGAGGTATAGGCCACGCGCGCAAACCTTTGTGTGTTATGGACCTTGATTTCAGTCTCGAAGAAAGGTCCGTGGATTGAGGCAGGACGTCCGCCTCTTCACGGCGTCATCCTCGGCCTTGTGCCGAGGATCCATTCCCGTTGCGACAGCCGCTACGTGGGTAGATGCCCGGGACAAGCCCGAGCATGACGACAGAATGTGAGGCACGCCTGTAAACAGTTCACGGACCTCTCCTCATCAAGAGGAGAGGTCCGCCTATTTTCACGTATCAGCCAGCCGTCTTTGCGAAACGGGCCAGCAGTTCGTTACCTTCCTTCTCGATGATCTCGAGGGCTTCCTTTGGCTGTACTTCGCCAGAGAAGATGCGGCCGTATTCACGTTCCATCACAGTGCGGATCTGTGGGTAGAAGCCGAGGCGGTAGCCCTTGGACCATTCGCCGCCTGGAAGGGAAAGCTGCTTGATGCCGACTTCGGCAACCGGCTGCTTTTCGTAGTAGCCTTCCTTCTTTGTCAGCTCGTAAGCAGCCTGTGTGATGGCGACGTAGCCGGTTGCCTGGTGGTAGAACTTCTGGATTTCAGGCGATGTCAGGAACTGGAAGAAGTCTGCAACGCACTTGTTTTCTGCTTCCGGCTTGCCGGACATGGCAAACAGTGCAGCGCCACCGATAAAGGAGTTGGTGCCAGCACCCTTGATGGAGCCCCAGTACGGAAGGAACGTTGCCGAAAACGGCATCTGTGCCGTCTTCTGCAGGCCACCAAAGGAGCCGGAAGAACCGATCCAGAGTGCAACCTTGTTTTCTTCGAATGGCTTCTGGTTATCGTTCCAGCCAGCACCGTAATAGGCGAAGTAGCCCTGATCCTTCCAGGATTTGAGCTTTTCGAACATCATGACGAGGTTCGGGTCGGTCACCTTCAGCTTGGTGTCGACAACGCTGTCGTAACCATTGTTGTTAGTGGCGAATTGCAGGTTGTTGCGCGAGAAGAAGTTCTCGGTGAACTCCCATGTCAGCTGCGTCTGAACGAGCGGAATGAAACCGGCTTCCTTCAGCTTGGGGGCTGCTGCTTCGAATTCTTCCCAGGTCTTTGGTGCTTCGACGCCAGCCTTTTTCAGGGCTTCGGTGTTGAAATACATGATAGGGGCGGAGGAATTGAACGGCATGCCGACGAACTTGCCATCAGCGGCAGCGAAGAAGCTGCGTACGCCGGGAATGAAGGCTTCGCGGTCGAACTTGTAGCCGGCTTTGGTGATGATGTCTTCAGCAGGAATGACAGCGCCCTTGGCGTTGATGATGGTGGCAGCACCGGCATCAAAAACCTGAAGAATGTTCGGCTGATCGCCGGAGCGGAAGGCAGCGATGCCGCTGGCCAGCGCTTCTTCATAGGTACCCTTGGAAACCGGCGTTATCGCGCAGGCGCTCTGAGCGGCGTTGAACTTCTGGGACACTTCATTGATGACTTCGCCATTGCGGCCACCCATGCCGTGCCACCAGGTGATGTTGGTCGCCGCCATGGAAGACGTCGCCGAAAACGTGATGGCCATTGCGGCCATGGAAAATTTCTTGATCATGGTTTCGATCCTTTACCGCCCTTGTTTGGGTGAGGATGCGAATAGGCCCCTTCCGTGACGGGCCGTTTACAGTTTTATGGCAGATTTATTACAGGTTAAACCGATTAGACCGCTCAAAAAGACAAGGATGGCGCCGGGCCGCAACCCTAAAATGCATCTATGAAATGTTTTGGTAGGCGGCGCGGTAGAACGGCGACGATATCGAAGCGTAGGGATAGCGTTGCTGCATCTCGGCGACGCGACAGCCAGAGATCGGCGGCAGCGCGGATGCGTTTTTGTGAGGCGTAACTAACCGCGTCGACGGCACCGGTTTCAGAGGCACGTGCCTTGACCTCGATGAAGGCGATCACGTCCCTCTTGCGGACGATGAGGTCGATCTCGCCGAGCTTTGTTCGGTGGCGTAGGGCAAGGATGCGGTAGCCCTTGAAGATGAGATAGAGGGCGGCCCAATATTCCGCAGCATGGCCGCGCCTTTCCGCCTTGCGTCTTTGCCCCGTTCGCCCCTCAGCCGCCATCGCTGCCCTTCATATCCAGCAGGCGCTGATAGAGTTCCTTGCGCGGCAGACCGGTGAGCTTTGCTGCCTCTGCCGCTGCCTTGGCGGCGGGCATGGTGGAAACGAGGTCTTTCAGCAGCTTTTCGACATCTTCCATATCGGGAATTTCATCATAGGACGGCGGCTCGATGAGCAGCACGATCTCGCCTTTAACGACGCGGTCTTCATTATAAAAGTCGGCCAGTTCAGCCAGCGTGCCACGTCGGAACTCTTCAAAGGTTTTCGTCAGTTCCCGGCACACGACAGCACGGCGGTTCGGCCCCAGCACGTCCGATGCGACCTTGATCGTGGCGCAGATACGGTGCGGGGATTCGAAGAACATCATGGTCGCCGGTATCTTCGACAGTTCCGAAAAGCGGTCGCGTTTGCCCTTGTCCTTGACCGGCAGAAAGCCTGCAAACATGAAGGCGTCGCTCGGCATGCCGGAACCGACAAGCGCTGCCAGAGGTGCAGAAGCGCCGGGGATCGGCACGACACGGTGGCCTGCGTCCAGCGCCATCTGGCCCAAGCGATAGCCGGGATCGGAGACGAGCGGTGTGCCTGCATCCGACACCAGTGCCACGGATTTTCCGGCATCCAGCGCGGCAATGAGCTTGGGGCCTGCCTCTTCGGCATTATGTTCGTGATAGGAATACGGGCGGTTGCGGATGCCATAACGGTCGAGCAGAATGCGGGTGACGCGGGTGTCTTCGCAGGCGAGGACATCGGCAGACGCCAGCGTTTCCAGCGCGCGAACGGTGATATCGCCGAGATTGCCGATGGGTGTCGCCACCAGATAAAGTGCTGCCTCTATCGGCCGGGCCGGTATGGTATGTCCGCCAACCTTGAAGCCGCGTCCGTTACCATCAGGGCCTTCGCCATTTTCACCAACAGGTGCTTCATCTGTCACTGCTTCATTCCCGTCATGTCTATTCCAAGCCTTTATGGGCAAGACGGGGCCTATGAACAAGGGCAGTTGTGGCGCGCCGGGCTGTGGACCGTGTTGTATTGCGTGGAAATAAGGGAATGAAGTGGCATGGCCTCTTGCATTTTCCTTGGGAACTCTGCCATTTTGCCCGTCCACATTATCCGGCCCTCAAGCTGGAGAAGACTATCTTGGTGATCCGGATGATACGGGTTGCAACGGTTGAAAGCGGTAGTGTCCATGCGTATTACTCTCGAGCGGTCGAACCTTCTGAAATCGCTGAACCACGTTCATCGCGTGGTGGAACGGCGCAACACCATCCCCATTCTGTCCAACGTGCTGCTGCGCGCATCCGACGCCAAGCTGGACATGAAGGCGACCGACCTCGATCTCGAAATTACCGAGGCGACACCGGCCATGGTCGAACAGGCCGGATCGACCACCGTTCCTGCGCATCTTCTCTATGAAATCGTGCGCAAGCTGCCGGATGGTTCGGAAGTGCTTCTGGCGACCAATCCTGATGGTTCCTCGATGACGGTGACCTCGGGCCGCTCCAAGTTTTCGCTGCAATGCCTGCCGGAAACCGATTTCCCCGACCTGACGGCGGGCACCTTCAGCCACAGCTTCAAGCTGAAGGCTGCCGACCTGAAGATGCTGATCGACCGAACCCAGTTTGCGATTTCGACCGAAGAGACGCGTTATTACCTGAACGGTATTTTCTTCCACACCATTGAAAGCGACAACGACCTGAAGCTGCGCGCCGTGGCTACCGACGGTCACCGTCTGGCGCGCGCCGATGTCAAGGCACCCTCGGGTTCCGAGGGCATGCCGGGCATCATCATTCCGCGCAAGACGGTTGGCGAGTTGCAGAAGCTGGTGGACAATCCCGAGGTGGAAGTGACGGTCGAAGTGTCCGACGCCAAGATCCGCATCGCTATCGGCGACATCGTTTTGACCTCCAAGCTGATCGACGGCACTTTCCCTGATTACCAGCGCGTCATCCCGACCGGCAACGATAAGGAAATGCGCGTCGATTGCCAGACTTTTGCCAAGGCCGTGGACCGCGTGTCTACGATTTCTTCCGAGCGTGGCCGTGCGGTGAAGCTCGCGATTACAGAGGGGCAGTTGACACTGACGGTCAACAACCCAGATTCAGGCAGCGCGACTGAAGAAGTCGCCGTCGGCTACGAGCACGACGGCATGGAAATCGGCTTTAACGCCAAGTATCTGCTAGATATCACAGCTCAGCTGTCCGGCGAAGATGCGATTTTCCTGTTGGCCGATTCCGGCTCTCCGACACTGGTTCGCGACACCGCAGGCGATGATGCGCTCTATGTTCTGATGCCAATGCGCGTCTAGCACCAACATCTGCTAGAGATAAATTCGACGCCGGTGAGCCTCCTCACCGGCGTTTTTGTTTGCGGTTTTTTTCACTTTCGTTAAGATTTCCTCGCTGCGACATTTTCCATTGTCTTTACGACAAGGCGACAACATATCGCCATAGTTTCCACAAATGTTGTCGCGCATAATCAAAGGGGGACCATGATGGGACTGAGCCTGAAAGAGCGCTTCGGCAGAAAATTCGAAGAAGAAATCCGTTTCTTCAAGGGAATGGTGAACCAGCCGAAAAAGGTGGGCGCCATCGTTCCGACCTCTGGCGTAACCGCGCGGCGCATGGCGAGTGTCATCACCCCGCAATCGGGCCTTCCCGTGCTGGAACTGGGACCTGGCACAGGCTGCATCACCAAGGCGATCCTCGGACGCGGCGTGAAGCCTGAAAATATCACTGCCATCGAGTATTCTACCGATTTCTATCAGCAGCTTTTGCGCAGCTATCCCGGCGTCAACTTCATTAATGGGGATGCCTTCGATCTGGATACGACGCTTGCCGCACAGAAAGATCAGATGTTCGACTGCGTGATTTCAGCCGTGCCGATGCTGAACTTCCCGATGGCTGAGCGCATCCGCCTTCTGGATGACCTGCTGAACCGCGTGCCGCATGGCCGCCCGGTGATCCAGATTTCCTACGGCCCGGTCTCGCCCATCGTCGCCCAACCGCATCTCTACCACATCCGCCACTTCGACTTCGTGGTACGCAACATTCCACCGGCCCAACTGTGGACCTATACACGGGCCTGAGCTAGGCTTCGCGTATGTACGCGCTTTACATTACCCATCCGCAGGTCCGGATCGAGGCCGATGTGCCGGTTCCGGACTGGTCTCTTTCCGATATCGGAGCACATCGCGTCCGAAGGGCAGCAGCCCTTCGCTGGGCCAAAGCGTTGCGGCGTATCGTTTCGAGCAGCGAGAAAAAGGCGGTGGAAACGGCGCGGATCTTCGCTAGGGCGGGCGGTGTCGAGGTCGAAACCGCCGCCAACATGCACGAGAATGACCGCAGCGCGACCGGGTTTTTACCACCCGATGAGTTCGAGCGCGCGGCAGACTGGTTCTTCGCCAACCCGCAGGCAAGCTACAAGGGTTGGGAGACGGCAGCGGATGCGCAGATGCGGATCGTCGGCGCTGTCGAAGCCGTTCTCGCCAGCCATGATCCGGCAGAGCCCATTGCCTTCATCGGCCACGGCGCGGTCGGCACTCTGCTGAAATCACACCTCGCGCGCGACGTCATAAGCCGTCGCGGCGACCAGCCAACGGGTGGTGGCAATATCTTCTGTTTTGCTCTTGCAGACCGCAGCCTCACATGCGACTGGACGGCAATGGAACAGTGGCAGGGGATGACGCTATGACTGCACGTGAACGCCTGATCGTTGGGCTTGATCTTCCAACCGTGGCCGAGGCCGAGACAATCGTCAACGCCCTTGGCGACGACGTCCTGTTCTACAAGATCGGCCACCAGCTGGCCTTTGCGGGCGGTCTCGAATTTGCCCGTGACCTTGCTGAAAGTGGCAAGAAAATCTTCCTCGACATGAAGCTTCTCGACATCGACAACACCGTCGCATCCGGCGTGGAAAACATTGCCAAGATGGGCATGACCATGCTGACGCTGCACGCCTATCCCAAAGCCATGCGGGCGGCGGTGAAGGCGGCGGAAGGCTCGGGACTGACGCTTCTGGGCGTGACCGTTCTGACCTCCATGGATGATGCGGATTTGATCGAGGCCGGATATCAGGGCGACGCACGTTCGCTGGTGCTGAAGCGGGCGCAACAGGCACGGGACGCAGGCATGGGCGGCATTGTCTGCTCGGCTGAAGAATCCGCTGCGGTTCGCGATATTGTCGGCTCCGATATGGCTGTCGTAACCCCCGGCATTCGCCCGAAGGGTGGCGATGCGGGCGACCAGAAGCGGGTAATGACGCCATTCGACGCCATTAAAGCCGGTTCGAGCCACCTCGTTGTGGGCCGCCCTATTGTGAAGGCTGCCAACCCCAAGGCGGCTGCGCGCGCCATTCTGGATGAAATGACACAGGCGCTTTAAGGAGAAAACGATGGCCAAGGGTTACTGGATTGCCCGCGTGGATGTGAATGACGCGAAACGCTATAAAGACTATGTTTCCACAGCAAAGCCTGCCTTCGAGCGGTTTGGCGCAAATTTTCTGGCACGCGGCGGTGCGGTGACGCAGCTTGAAGGGCAAGGGCGCGCACGCAATGTCGTGATCGAGTTTCCTTCAGTACAGCATGCGCTGGATTGCTATCACTCCGAAGAGTATCAGGCTGCGCTGAAAATTCGCAAGGAAACCGCCGATAGCGACCTCATGATCGTCGAGGGCGCTTGACCGTCATCGGCTCTGTAGTCATGGGACTTTCAATGCGAATGCGGTTCTCTCTTCCCGTTGCATCGGCTTTGAGCTAAGAGACGGAAACGCTATATTCAACGCTTCGCAGGAGCCTCCCATGCCTTTGGCCAACCTTCCCCCTCTCGTCACCGTTTTTGGCGGTTCGGGCTTCGTCGGACGGCATGTGGTGCGTTTTCTGGCTAAGCGCGGTTACCGCATTCGCGTCGCTGTTCGCCGCCCTGATCTGGCTGGCTTTTTGCAGCCGCTGGGCAATGTCGGGCAGATTTCCTTTGCCCAGGCCAACCTGCGTTACAAGGACTCCGTCGCCAAGGCCGTCGAAGGTGCGGACCATGTGGTCAACTGCGTCGGCATTCTGTTCGAGAGCGGTCGCAACACATTCGACGCCGTGCAGGAATTCGGTGCGCGCGCCGTGGCCGAAGCTGCCAAGAACGCCGGTGCGACGCTGACGCATATTTCTGCCATCGGCGCTGACGCCAATTCCTCGGTCGGCTATGCCCGCACCAAGGGCCGCGCCGAAGCCGCCATCCGCTCGGTTCTGCCGGATGCTATCATTCTGCGCCCTTCTATCGTGTTCGGACCAGAAGACGATTTCTTCAACAAATTTGCGGGCATGGCGCAACGCCTGCCGTTCCTGCCGCTGATCGGCGGCGGCCACACCAAGTTCCAGCCCGTCTATGTCGAAGACGTGGCCGAAGTCGTTGCTCGCAGCGTCGATGGTGCTTTGAAGGCTGGCGCGACCTATGAACTCGGCGGTCAGGACGTCATGACGTTCCGCGACTGTCTTGAGGCGGTACTGGCTGCAACCTATCGCCAGCGCCCGCTGGTCAACCTGCCCTTCGGCATTGCCTCGCTGATGGGTAAGATCGCATCGCTCATCCCGCTGGTGACGCCACCTTTGACGTCTGATCAGGTGACGATGCTGAAGACCGACAATGTCGTTTCCAGCGACGCGGAAAGCGCCGGTCTGACGCTGGATGGCCTTGGCATTACGCCTGTTCGGGTCGCTTCCGTTCTGCCATCCTATCTGGTGAGCTATCGCACGAACGGCCAGTTCAGCAATGCCGGCAAGGCTGCCTGAAAAAAGATTGCAACCAATCTGAAGCTCGTGCGTTGAGCCCCCAACGAGTGGCGGCATACGTCGTTACTTTGCATCGTCATGTGGGGGCACATCATGAAAATTGTATTTCTCGGCACTGAGCGTGGCACAAGGGCAACTGTGGACAAGAGTTCGCATTAACCCGGTGTTCAGCAAGCTGCTTTATTGATAAACGCCACATCCAACACACATTCCCCAACCTAACAATCAAAGCGCTGCGGCTTGAAGCCGTTTCGTTCATCGTCTGAAAGGCAAGTATCAAATGGGCAGGTCTATCGCACTCTTTTTTGCGTGTGCGGCGTTGGTTGTTCTGGCAGGTTCGTTCATGGCACCCGGTACGGTGGCAGCTGGCAAAACCGGTTGTTCGCCTGCATATGGCGTCGATCCATGCGCAACGAGCTCAATCTCGGCAAACTGATCTCTCAAACACAGAGCGTGTTGCAGGATTTTCTAAAAGCGCCATCGCTCCCACGACGGCGCTTTTTTCATGGGTCTAAACCCAGCATGGTACGGCGAAAGTGCCGTTGCATAAGCGCCATCGTTAAACATGTCTTAAAAAAGCTGAACTTATAGTTTCTGGACAGCGCCAGCTTTCCACGCCACGTGGCGATAAAAGACAATCCATTCCTTGAATCCAAAAAAAATTGAGTGCCGATGCCAACTCTCTATCATTCCTCGATGTCGACGGCTTCCCGTTTCGTTCGGCTGATCCTGACCGAGTATGGTTTTCAGGCCGATCTGGTCGAAGAGCAGCCATGGGAAAAGAGACGCGAGTTTCTGGCACTGAACCCGGCGGGAACGCTGCCGGTCTATCTCGATGACAATATGCGCTCGCTCTGTGGGCCCTATGTTCTCGCAGAATTCCTGGACGAGACCCATGGTGTGTTGAAACGCGACAGGCGTCTGCTGGCCGAAGACCCGTTTCAGCGCGCGGAAATCCGCCGCCTGACGGAGTGGTTTCTGCAGAAGATGGAGACCGACGTGACACGCCCGCTTGTGCGTGAGCGCGCCTACAAACTGCAAATGTCCACCGCGCAGGGTGGAGGCCCGCCAGACAGCAAGCTGCTGCGCACCGCGCGCTCCAACGTGCACCAGCACATGAAGTATCTGGAATGGCTGGCCGGTTCCCGCACCTGGCTTGCAGGCGAACGGTTGAGCTATGCCGACCTTGCCGCAGCAGCCTCCGTCTCGATCCTCGACTATCTCGGCGAGATCAACTGGCTGGAAGCACCGATTGCCAAGGAGTGGTACCAGCGGATGAAATCGCGGCCATCCTTCCGGCCACTGCTGGCCGAGCGCGTGCCTCGCCTTGCGCCCTCCTCGCACTATGCGGATTTGGATTTTTAAGTCTGGCGCGCGAATTCAATATATACGGGCTTCATATATAATGATGCACGGTGCGGCTTGCCTGCGCTTCACATCAGGAGAGTAGCCATCGAAACGGCACAGGCAAAGCAGGAGCTGAAAGCCCGCAAGCTGACGGACTTCGTTCGTGCGGAAGCGGCGTCGCTCGGCTTCGATCTCTGTCGCATAACATCTCCCGACAGCATTCCGCTCGCGCCCGAACGACTGCGCGAATTCCTCGACAGCGGTTATCATGGCACGATGGGCTGGATGGAGGAGACGGAGGCGCGGCGCGCGGACCCGAAGACCCTGTGGGGCGACGTGCGGTCCGTCGTCATGTTCGGGCTGAACTACGGGCCGGAAGAAGACCCACGCGGTATTCTGAACAAGCCCGACAAAGCTGCTATTTCCGTCTATGCCCGCAACCGTGATTATCACGACGTGATCAAGGGACGGCTGAAGGAGATCGCCACCCGCTTTGCGGCGCGCGCGGGTGAAAACGTGAAGGTCTTCGTGGATACCGCGCCGGTCATGGAAAAGCCGCTGGCGGAAGCCGCTGGGTTAGGCTGGCAGGGCAAACACACCAACCTCGTCAGCCGCAGCCACGGCTCCTGGCTGTTTCTGGGCAGCATGTTCACCACAGCTAACCTCTGTCTCGACGAGGCGGAGCGCGACCATTGCGGTTCCTGCCGGGCTTGCCTCGATGCCTGCCCGACAGATGCTTTTCCAGCGCCCTACAAGCTGGATGCACGGCGCTGCATTTCCTATCTTACGATCGAGCACAAGGGTTCGATACCCCACAAGTTCAGACCGATGATCGGCAATCGCATCTATGGCTGCGACGACTGTCTTGCCGCCTGTCCGTGGAACAAGTTCGCGGCAAGCGCTTCCGAGATGAAATTGCAGGCCCGCGATGACCTGAAGGAGCCGGATATTGCCTTTCTTCTGACGCTTGATGATGCGGCGTTTCGCGCCTTTTTCAGTGGATCGCCTGTCAAGCGCATTGGTCGAAACCGGTTCGTGCGTAACGTCCTGATGGCAGCAGGAAACTCTGGCAATGCCGAATTCATTCAGCAATGCCAGATACTTGCGCAGGACGCATCGCCGGATGTGCGGGGCATGGCGGTGTGGGCGCTGTCAAGATTGATGGACAGGTCATACTTCAATGCCTACGCTGAAGGCCGCATGCCCGAAGACGATTCGGACGTGCTGGACGAGTGGAGCATGGCAGGAGTTTAGATGTCGCATCTGATGATTTTGGGCGCTGGGTATTCCGGCAAGGCCATTGCCAGGGCGCTTCAAGGCAAGATCGACAGGGTCTCCGGTACCACCCGCAGCGAGCTCAATATCTCCACCTTGCAATGTCTGGCTATCGCCCCCTTCATTTTCGATGGTGAGACGTTGAACGACGAATTACGGACGGAGTTGCGCAGCGTGACGCACCTCGTGCAATCCATCGCACCCGGCGCATCGGGCGATCCATTTCTGCGCCTTTGCCAAGGCGATCTGAAAAACCTGATGCCGAACCTGCAATGGACGGCCTATCTTTCGACCGTTGGCGTCTATGGAAACCATGACGGTGCCTGGGTGGACGAGGAAACGCCATGCCGCCCGGTCTCGGCCCGCTCGCGTGAGCGTGTGGAAGCGGAGGAGGCATGGGCAGCCGCAGCGCGGGATGCCGATGTGCCCCTATGCGTGCTGCGTCTTTCCGGCATTTACGGCCCGGGCCGCAATGGTTTCGTCAATCTTGAAAAGGGTACGGCGCGGCGTCTGATCAAGAAGGATCAGGTGTTCAACCGCATCCGCGTCGAGGACATTGGCAGCGCGACGGCGTTCCTGATTGACGCCCACGCCAACGGCATTTTCAACGTGACGGATGACGAGCCCGCACCGCCACAGGATGTCGTTACCTTCGCCGCCGACATGATGGGCGTGGAGCCGCCGGAAGAGCAGGAGTTCCAAACTGCTGAACTCAGCCCTATGGCCCGTTCCTTCTATGGTGAGAACAAGCGGGTCTCGAATGGCAAGTTGCGCGAGATGGGTTTCGATTTCGCTTACCCGGACTACCGTCACTCGCTGCGGGAGTTGTGGCAGGACGGTCTCTGGCGAGATGAATAACCGTTCATATTCGATGCGATGGAAAATCCATCCAAGGGCACTTCTGGAGAATATTTTAATCGCATTTTCGCCGATTTAACCAATTGTTAAGGGGCAAATTGGCTAAAATTTTCATGCTTTGGAAAATTATTTCACTACGAATTCGTGATTGGACCGACGTTAACGACTCCCTGCAACGCTATTCCCGCTAATTGTTGATTCTAAATAAATTTTTGCTGAATCCATCGAAGGCTATCAAAATTCACAAACGACTTTCTCATCACGAATATTACAGTCTGTAACACTTCGTGATTAGCCCTTGGCCATTTTTTGCCATTTTTCGCTCGCCCTACACTCATCGCAATTCATTTGCCTAAAGTTTATCGGCCCAGTCTACGGGGATCGAGCCGAGTATCAGGGAAGCACAGTTTGACGAATATCCGACGCATAACTATCGCGGCTGCAACTATAGCTGCCTGTTCCATCATCACTCCACTTCAGGCAAATGCCGGTACCGGCTGCGGCGGCGCATCATGGTATGCACTGACCTCCAAGACGGCTTCAGGCGAGCGGATGAATCCTTCCAACCTCACTGCCGCGCATCGCTCCTTGCGCTTCGGCACCAAGGTCAAGGTTACCAATGCACGCAACGGCAAGGCCGTCGTGGTTCGCATCAACGACCGTGGCCCGTTCATCAAGGGACGCGTGCTCGATTTGTCCAAGGCAGCCGCCAAGAACATCGGCATGGTCAGCTCCGGCACCGCCAAGGTCTGCTACGAGATCATGGCATCCAACTAATCCGACTCCCTGAAAGCGTTTTTTAGGGAATTCTTGGTGAAGGCTTGCCCTTGCCACCATTCGCGTCTACCAACCCGGACACATTGTGAATGAGGTAGAAAATGCGATTGGGCGGACGTTTGGCCGGGGCTATCGAAGTGTTGGCGGATATCGAGGCGCGCAGACGCCCCGTCGCCGACGCACTGAAGGACTGGGGACTGGCGCATCGTTTTGCCGGTTCCGGTGACAGGGCTGCCATCGGCAACATCGTTTACGATGCCCTGCGCATGAAGCTTTCCCACGCATGGCTGATGGACGACGAGAGCGCGCATGCGCTGGGGTATGCCGTGATGTTGCGCCAATGGGGCAAATCCGCCGAACAACTGGTTGCCGAATTCGATGGCGACAAGTTCGCGCCGGAACCCTTGTCGGAGGTGGCTCTATCAGCATTTGCCTCGCGTGCGCTGTCGGACGCACCGTCTCATGTCCAAGGCGACATTCCCGACTGGGTGCAGGCCTCCTTCGAGGCAACATTCGGCGACGACTGGCTGCGCCAGGCCAAGGCGCTGAACGAGCGTCCAACGCTTGACCTGCGCGCCAACACGTTGAAGGCCAACCGCACCAAGGTCATCAAGGCACTGGAAGACGCCAAGGCAGAGGCGACCCGTCTTGCCCGCCACGGCGTGCGCATTGCCGCCGGTGAAGGCCCATCGCGTCTACCCAATGTCACCGCCGAGCTGTCTTTCCAAAAGGGCTGGTTCGAGGTGCAGGACGAGGGATCGCAGATCGTGGCCGATCTGGCCGGTGCGCAGGAAGGTGAGCAGATTCTCGATTATTGCGCAGGCGGCGGTGGCAAGACGCTGGCGATGGCTGCGACCATGAACAACAAGGGGCAGGTTCACGCCTTCGATGCCGACCGCAAGCGTCTGGCTCCCATCATCGAACGCCTGAAGCGGGCAGGCACACGCAATGTGCAGGTACATGACCGCGCGGATGCACTGGAGCGCTATCAGGGCAAGTTTGATCGCGTGCTGGTGGATGCCCCCTGCACCGGCACCGGCACATGGCGTCGCCGACCGGATACGAAGTGGCGGTTGAACGAACGCAATCTCGAAGAACGGGTGGAACAGCAGGCTCAAGCGCTGGATCAAGCCAAGCTTTACGTGCGCCCGGGCGGTGAGCTCGTCTACGTCACGTGTTCCGTGCTACCAGAGGAAAACGAACGTCAAGTGCGCCGCTTCTGCGCCGACAATCCCGAATTTTCCATCCGCTCGGCCCTAGACCGCTGGACCGGTCTGTTTGGTGCAGATGCCGTCAAACCCCATTCAGTGGATGGCGAGACACTGACGCTGACACCGGCGACGACGGATACCGATGGGTTCTTCTTCTGCGCCATGAAGCGCAAGGCCTGATTGGCGCCGCCAAACGCTTATCTGAAACTTGTCACAACCCTTGTGAAATGACGGATTTGACCAAAGTCAAAATCCGGCAGTCTGGTTGGAAAGCTTCTAAACTAGAATATTTGACACAAGTTTGTGATTGGTTCAGAACTCGCCTTCACGGCCTCGTTACGAGAGGGCTGATAGGAGAGATCATGTTCCGCAAAACCTTATCCAGCGCAAGTCTGGCGCTTCTGGCCGCATCGGTGGCCCTCACCGCACTTCCTGTCCGCGCTGCGACTGATCCGGCTGCCGTGGTCAAGCATTATGCGGAACTGGGTCATGCGAAATATCAGGATGCGCTGACGATGGCCGAAACGCTCGACAAGGCCATCGACGCGCTGATCGCGACGCCCAGCGACGCCACGCTGAAAGCTGCGCGTGAAGCCTGGATCAAGGCCCGCGTCCCCTACCAGCAGACCGAAGTCTACCGCTTCGGCAACCCGATCGTTGACGAGTGGGAAGGCAAGGTCAACGCCTGGCCGCTGGACGAGGGCCTGATCGACTATGTCGATGGTTCCTATGGCACCGAAAGCGACGAGAACGAGCTTTACACCGCAAACATCATCGCCAACAAAAAGATCAAGGTCGGCGGTGAAGAGGTCGATGCCTCCAAGATCACGCCGGAGCTGATCCAGAGCCTTGCGGAAGCGGGCGAAGTGGAAGCCAACGTCACAACAGGTTACCACGCCATCGAGTTTCTGCTGTGGGGCCAGGATTTGAATGGCACCGGACCGGGTGCGGGCAACCGTCCTTACACCGACTACGACACCAAGAACTGCACGGGTGGCAATTGCGACCGCCGTGCCGATTACCTCAAGGCCGCCTCCACGCTGCTGGTTTCGGACCTGAAGGAAATGGTTGCCAACTGGGCACCGGATGGCGAAGCGGCAAAGACGGTGGAAGCCGACCCGAAAAAGGGCCTGACCGCCATTCTGACCGGCATGGGCTCGCTGTCCTATGGCGAGTTGGCAGGCGAGCGCATGAAGCTCGGCCTTCTGCTGCATGATCCCGAAGAAGAGCATGATTGCTTCTCCGACAACACCTATAACTCGCACCTCAATGACGCCATCGGCATCGCCGCTGCCTATAGCGGTGAATACACGACGGTAGACGGTAAGAAGTTGACCGGCCCTTCGCTCTCCGAACTTGTTGCCGCCAGCGACAAGGCGCTGGATGCGGAAATGAAGGCGAAGCTGAACAAGACGCTGGACGCCATGCATGCCATGGAAAAGCGCGGCCAGACCGTGGAAGCCTATGACCAGATGATTGCCGAGGGCAACAAAGAGGGCAATGCCGTTGTGCAGACTGCCATCGACGGGCTTCTGGACCAGACCAAGACCATTGAGCGCGTGATTGCGGCGCTGGATCTGGGCAAGATTCAGCTGGAAGGTTCCGACAGCCTGGACAGCCCGAACGCCGTGTTCAAGTAAGACGATGATGCAGGCCGCGTGGGTGACATGCGGCCTGTCTATTGCTGCCAGACGTTTTGCAGGCGGATCATTTTGCGAAGAACGAGGTTCACTCCCCCCGAACTGGCATGGCAGTGGGACTACCGCTCCCCCAAACCCGATGTGTAAGGTTTCATGAGACATTTGCGGCAACGACGCCTTTTCTGTCTTCTGTTTATCTTGGCAGCGTGCAGTATCGCCATAACCTACGACAGTGCGCTTGGTTTAACCCCCTCTGTCCTGCCGGACATCTCCCCCACAGGTGGGGAGATTGGCCAGTCTCACGCTCTTCGCTTCATCCGCGACGTTGAAGATGTGGAAGAGGTTGCCGCTTGTCGATCTCCCCACCTGTGGGGGAGATGTCCGGCAGGACAGAGGGGGGTAAGCCAAGCGCACTGTTGTGTATTGGGCGGCCCCGGAGCCGAAACCATCACCCGCACCGATCTCTCCACCAAGGATTTGGTCCGCGTGCGGCAGGTCACCCGCCCTACCAGCGACTTCTCCAAGGCCGAACCATCCGAGGCCCTTTCGGCGGGGGCAGCGACCACCACGGCCACAACCGATCCTTTCTCGCAACCATCCGCCAATATGAGTTTCGAGCGCGGACATGATTTCAAGCTGGGCAATGCGCTGTTTCAGAAATTGTGGGTGTCCTCGCCATCCTCCACGCAGGCGTCTGACGGGCTGGGGCCGCTTTACAATGCGCGATCTTGTCAGACCTGCCACATCAAGGACGGGCGTGGGCGTCCGCCTGACGGGAATGAGGAGGCGGTGTCGATGTTCCTGCGCCTTGCCCGCCCTGCCCGTACGCCTGACGAGATAAAGGCAATCGCTGACCATGATGTGCTGAATTTTCCAGATGCGACCTATGGCGGGCAGCATCAGAACCTTGCGGTGCCCGGCCTGAAAGCCGAGGGCAGGCTTGCCGCCTCCTATGACGAAAAGAGGGTTACGTTGGGCGATGGCGAGATCGTATCGCTCCGCAAGCCGACCTATAGCCTCAAGGGTCTGAATTATGGCCCGCTGGAGCCTGATACGACACTGTCCCCCCGCATCGCCCAGCCGACTTTGGGTTTGGGCTTGATCGAGGCCATAGCGGATGAGGATATTCTGGCCAATGCCAGGCGTGACGGCGGCAGACCGGCATGGGTGCGGGACCACCGCAATGGCGCGTTGAAGCTCGGTCGGTTCGGCTGGAAGGCACAGAATGCCATTGTGCGGGATCAGGCAGCCAATGCGCTATCTCATGATATCGGCATATCCTCGCCGGATGCGCCAAATGCCTTTGGCGATTGTACCGATAAAGAACCGGACTGTCTTTCCATGCCGACCGGCGTGCAGAAGCGGCTGGGCGATGTGGAAGCGCCTTCGCCTGTTCTCGATCTGATGACGTTCTACACCGAAAATCTGGCCGTACCGGCGCGCCGCAATGTCGATGACCCCACCGTTCTACATGGCAAGCAGCAATTCTACGACGCGGGATGCGCGTCCTGTCACGTGCCGAAATTCGTGACGAAGCGCGATGCCAACGATCCGCTGCATTCCTTCCAACTGATATGGCCCTATTCCGATTTTCTGCTGCATGATATGGGCGATGGCCTGGCAGATGGTCAGCAGGTGGGTGAGGCAGGTGGGCGTGACTGGCGCACTCAGCCGCTCTGGGGCATCGGGTTGACGCAAGCCGTGAATGGCAATGGTTTTTATCTGCATGACGGGCGGGCGCGCAGCCTGACCGAAGCGATCCTGTGGCATGGTGGCGAAGCACAAAAGGCGCGCGATGCTTTTGCTGCCTTGCAAAAGTCTGACCGGCAGGCTTTGCTGACATTTCTGGAGTCTCTGTGATGGACAATGCGATGCGAAAATTTCATGCCCTTCTGCCGCTCGCTTTTCTGATGAGCTTCGGCACCGCACTGGCGCAGGATGTGGAGCTGATGCCACCACCCCCACTCGACCCGGTGAAGGTGCGCAGCGTGATGGAAAAGGCCGTGGATGGCTTTATCCGCCCCGGCTATGACGGCTTTCGCGATAGCGCCAAGGCGCTGACGTTCAAGATGCAGGCGCTGTGCGCCGCCCCTTCCGCTGACACGATTGCGGCAGCGAAAGCGGCATTTTTGGACGCGACCCACGCATGGTCGGGTATCGAGATCGTGCGCGTCGGTCCCGTCATCGAGCAGAACCGGTTCGAGCGGGTGCTGTATTATCCTGACAAAAAGGGTCTTGGTCTCAAACAGGTGCAAAAATACCTTTCGGACAAGGATGAGACCGTGACGACACCACAGGGTCTGCGGGCAAAAAGCGTTGCCGCGCAGGGCTTCGGGGCGCTAGAATATGTGCTTTACGGCACAGGTTCCGACGATGTAATGGCCGAGAAAAACAGTTTCCGTTGCCGGTACGGCGCAGCCATTGCGGGCAATATTGCCAATATCGGCACCGAACTTTCCGATCTCTGGGATGCGCCTGACGGGACGGCAAAGAACTGGAAGGAACCAGGGCCTGACAATCCGGTGTTTCGTGACGAGCGCGAGGCCCTGGTGGCGCTGCTGGGCATCCTGGTGCATGGCTCCGAAGCCATTCGCGACCAGCGCATCGAAACCTTCTACAAGGGTCCCGATAATGCCAAATTTCCGCGTACCGCGATCTACTGGCGCTCAGGCCTGACATGGAAAAGCATCGGCGACAACGTGGCTGCGGTACAGGGCCTGCTGCACAAAGCTGGCATGAGCGATCTCCTGCCGCCCGACCAGCGCTCCATCATCGGCTCCATCGACTTCATCGCCAAATCAATGGTCCGAGTCTCCGGCAACATCGAGCCTGACGTCGAAAAGGCGCTTGGCGACGACAAGGAGCGCGCCAAGGTGGATTATCTGCTGCTGAACGGCAAGGACCTGATCTACCGCATCAACGACCAATATGGCGGGGCCATTGGCCTTAGCTCCGGCTTTTCCTTTGCGGATGGGGACTGAACCGTGGCGCGCGACAAGCGACTGCTGATCGACCGGCGCTCCTTTATCAAGGCGGCGGGATTGCCGTTTCTGGCGTCGCTTGCGCCGCGTTCGCTTTACGCGCTGGAGCGGACGGATGCGGTCTTCGCATCGGCGTTCCGCGACCGCGATGGCGCTTATGGTGTGGCAACGGTGAGCGAAGCGGGCGAGATCATCGACCGGATGGTGCTGCCTGCCCGCGCCCATGGCATGGCGACCAGCCGCGCCACCGGGGTTACGGTTGCCTTTGCGCGCAGGCCCGGCACCTTCTTCATGGCCTTCGACCCGGCGAAACGCCGCGAACCCATCGTCATGCACACGCCGGAGAACCGCCACTTTTACGGCCACGGACAGTTTTCACCCGATGGCTCGATCCTCTACGCTAGCGAAAACGACTTCGACCGCAATCGCGGTGTGATCGGCCTTTACGATGCCCGCGACGGCTTCAGGCGCATCGGCGAATATGACGCGCGTGGCATCGGTACGCACGACATGACGGTGAGCGACGACGGACGGATGATCATCATCGCCAATGGCGGCATCGAGACCCACCCGGATTTTGGGCGTACGAAACTGAACCTCGATGCGATGCAGCCTTCTCTGGTGCTGCTGGATGCGGCCACGGGACGGTTGATCCAGAAACACGGCCTTGCAAAGGATCTCAGCCAATTGTCCACCCGGCATGTGGATCTCGGTAATGATGGGCGCATCTGGTTTGCCTGCCAGTATGAGGGACCGCGCAACGAATTGCCGCCGCTGGTGGGGTATTTTTCCAAAGGCGAGGATCTGCGTTTCATCGATCTGCCCGAAGAAACGACGACGCGGCTGGCGAACTATGTCGGGGCGATCGCCGTCAACCGGCGCGATGGCATCATCGGTCTGACGTCGCCCAACGGTAATGCCGCGGTGATGCTGGACGAGAAAAGCGGCAGGGTTGTCGGTGAGACTGCTCTTCGCGAGGCGGCGGGTGTTGCGGCGGCGCCAAAAGGCATTGTCACCTCGTCTTATGACGGGCAATTCGGGGCAAAAACCAGTGCTGTAGCATGGGATCAGCATATCGTTCGGCTTGCCGGATGAATTGCTAAAATAACACCGGAACAGAAGGAACGTCTGTGCATTTCATGCCTATGAAAAAAGCGCTGGTCTATCTCATTTTCGTCTTTGTCGTCGTCACCATCGGGGCGCTGATCGGCATGAACAATGTGCCGGGCGAATGGTACCAATCGCTCAACAAACCTTTCTTCAACCCGCCCAACTGGATTTTTGGCCCAGTCTGGACCGCGCTCTACGTCATGATTGCCATTGCTGGTGCGCGCACGTGGTTGCAAAGCCGCATGGGCGGGCGCATGCAACTGTGGGGCAGCCAGATGCTGCTGAACTTCATGTGGTCGCCGATCTTCTTCACGATGCAGAGCCCCATCGGTGCGCTCATTCTCATCGTGCCGATGCTGATCTGCGTCATCGCCTTCATCATCATGACATCCACGCGTGACCGCATTTCGATGTGGCTCTTCGTGCCCTATGCGGTGTGGGTTGCCTTCGCCACGCTGCTGAACGCCAGCATCGTTTACCTGAATTAGCACACGTCCTCCCTTGCCATGTCGCGATCAACGCGCCATGTCTTGTCAAAGAACAGGAAAGGCAGGGGAATGGATTTCACCGATCCCGGCGATTTTCGCCAGCGGATAGAAAAGAGCTTCGCACGCCAGGGCGTCGTTCAGGCCATCAACGCCGAGATTTCGCGCATCGAGCACCGGCTGGTGGAAATCGAGCTTCCGTTTCACCCCAAACTCACCCAGCAGCACGGCATTCTGCATGCGGGCGTCATTGCTGCAGCGCTGGATACCGCCTGCACCTATGCCGCCTATACGATCATCGAGCCTGACACCTCGCTGCTGACCATCGAGTTCAAGGTCAACCTGATGTCGCCGGGGCGTGGCGAGCGATTTCTGTTTCGCGGTGAAATCACCAAGCCGGGCAGCAACATTATCGTCGCCGACGGTCGCGCCTATGCGCTGTCGGATGGCCCGGCCAAGCTGATCGCCTCCATGACCGGTACGATGATGGTGATGAAAGGCCGCGAAGGGTTCGATGAATGAGTTATGAGACTGTGGATGTGGCGGGCAAGCGCCTGCTGTTCGTCATGGCAGCAGATGCCGAATATGGCCTGCATCTGAAAGCCCGCTTCAAGCCGCTTATGACGGGTGTCGGCCCGGTGGAGGCGGCGGTTTCGCTGACAGCGGCACTGAGCGAGCTGAATTACGCCGGTCGATCTCCCCATCTCGTCGTCTCGCTGGGTTCTGCTGGCTCGCGCGTTCTGGAGCAAGCGGAGGTCTATCAAGCCATGTCCGTCTCCTACCGCGATATGGATGCGTCCGCCTTCGGTTTCAAAAAGGGCTGCACGCCGTTCCTCGATTTGCCCGCCGAAGTTTCCCTGCCGCTGCGCATTCCCGGCGTGGCGCAAGCTAGGCTTTCCACCGGCGCCAATGTCGTATCCGGTGCTGCCTATGACGGGGTGGACGCCGACATGGTTGAGATGGAAACGTTTGCGTTATTGCGCGCCTGCCAGCGTTTTGACATTCCGCTCATCGGGCTCCGTGGAATCTCGGACGGAAAGGCGGATGTGCACCATATTTCCGACTGGACGGAGTATCTGCATGTGATTGATGAGAAGCTGGCCGACGCTGTGGACAGGCTGTGCCGCGCGATAGAAGACGGCAGCATTTCGCTCTAAATCTCTTGCGCAACCGCTTATTTTCTGGCTTTTCAGGCCATGTCACGGGTTGCCTAAAGCCCCGGATTTCTTTAAAGGCTCGCCATGACCCAGATAGCCCATCCCGACAGCATCCTCATCATCGATTTCGGCAGCCAGGTGACGCAGCTTATTGCGCGCCGTGTTCGCGAAGCCGGAGTCTATTGCGAAATCCACCCGTTCCAGAATGCCGCAGAGGCATTCGAGAAGCTGGCGCCCAAAGGCGTCATCTTCTCCGGCGGCCCGGCATCGGTGACGGCAGAGGGCAGCCCGCGCGCACCGCAGGCGGTGTTTGATTCCGGCATCCCGATCCTCGGCATTTGCTACGGCCAGCAGACGCTGTGCACCCAGCTGGGCGGCACGGTCGAAGGTGGTCACGCAGCGGAATTCGGTCGCGCCGATATAGAGATCAAGAAGGCAAGCCCGCTGTTTGACGGTTTCTGGGAACTGGGCGGACGTTACCCGGTGTGGATGAGCCATGGCGACCGCGTCACGCAATTGCCGCACGGCTTCGAAGTGGCCGCGACATCTGAAAACGCGCCCTTTGCCATCGCCGTCAACGAAGAGCGCCGTTATTACACCACGATGTTCCACCCGGAGGTCATGCACACGCCTGACGGTGCCAAGCTGCTGTCCAACTTCGTGCACAAGATCGTTGGCCTGAAATCCGACTGGACCATGGCTGCCTACCGCGCCGAAATGATCCGCAAAATCCGCGAGCAGGTGGGCACCGAGCGCGTCATCTGCGGACTGTCTGGTGGCGTCGATTCCTCCGTTGCTGCGGTTCTCATTCACGAAGCCATCGGCGATCAGCTGACTTGCATCTATGTCGACCACGGCATGATGCGTCTGGCCGAGAGCGAACAAGTCGTGACCATGTTCCGCGACCATTACAACATTCCACTGGTGCATGTGGATGCGTCCGACCTGTTCCTGACGGAACTGGCTGGCGTGTCCGATCCGGAAGTCAAGCGCAAGACCATCGGTCGCCTGTTCATCGAAACATTCGAGGCTGAAGCTGCCAAGATCGCATCCGACGGCAAGGGCGCACCGGCATTTCTGGCGCAGGGCACGCTGTACCCCGACGTTATCGAGAGCGTGTCCTTCTCCGGTGGTCCATCCGTCACCATCAAGAGCCACCACAATGTCGGCGGTCTTCCAGAACGCATGAACATGAAGCTGGTGGAGCCGCTGCGCGAGCTATTCAAGGACGAAGTGCGCGTGCTTGGCCGCGAACTCGGTCTGCCCGAAAGTTTCATCGGTCGCCACCCGTTCCCCGGTCCGGGTCTCGCCATCCGCTGCCCCGGCGTGGTGACGCGCGAAAAGCTCGATATTCTGCGCAAGGCCGATGCCATCTATCTCGACGAAATCCGCAAGGCCGGTCTCTACGACACCATCTGGCAGGCCTTTGCCGTGCTGCTACCGGTGCAAACCGTGGGCGTCATGGGCGATTACCGCACCTACGACTTTGTCTGCGCGCTGCGCGCCGTAACCTCGGTGGACGGCATGACGGCGGATTTCTACCCTTACGACATGAACTTCCTTGGCCGCACCGCGACCCGTATCATCAACGAAGTCAAAGGCATCAACCGCGTGGTCTATGACGTAACGAGCAAGCCACCCGGTACGATCGAATGGGAATAACAAAAGGCGGGTTTCTATATCCGCTTGCTTGTTCTCATTTTGTTCTTTTTATTTTTACTGATTGATGATAGCTTTCTGGCCTTGGCATGAGGCCAGGGAGCATCACCATGGGCGATAGTGCAGCATCAGCGGATCAGCCGCGGCAACTGTCTTTTGACTGGCTTGCGCCTCATTCCGTGACGGGCCATAACCGGCAGAAACTCAGCAAATTGTTGCTGATGACGAAACCACCCGGCGCTGTTTCTGAGACAATTTTCCGCGACGCTGAGAGACATGCTCTGGGCCGGACGACGCGGAGCGCTTATCCTGCCGAACTCCTACATGTCAGCTTGCTCTGTATTGGGGCATTTCAAACCCGTCCTGACAGGCTGATTGCGCACCTTGCCGCAGCGCTACGGGATTTTTCTGCGCGACCAATCCCCATGACCCTGGACACGGTAACTCACTTCGGAAATCGCAAGAGTCTTGCTTTGAAGAGTACGTCCGTGCTTCCTGAGATGACGTGCCTCACACAGATGCTGCAAGCGAGGTTGCGCTCGCACAGTGTGCCCTACGTATGCCAAAGCGCTTTCACGCCGCATGTGACAATCATTTACGGATGTGGGGAGATAGAAGCGATGCCAGTATCGAAGGCATATGGCTGGACTGTGAGCAACTTTGAGCTCGTCTTCAGTCACTACGGCGAGGCTCAGCATGAACAATGCGGACGGTGGCCCTTACGGGCTGAAAGCCGTGACTATCCGGCCATTGCCGAACAAATGAAATTCCCGCAGTGGCAATAATCTATGAAAAGCTGAGATATGCAGGTTTACGTCAGTGCACAGGACGTAGGCGACATGCTAGGCACCAATTCAGGTACGCAAGTCCGCCACAAAAGGCGTATTTCGCCTTCTGCCAAGGCGAGGCCATCATGCCTCGCCAGCGTCAATTCGAGATTAGAGCTGAACCTTGTCGAAAGCCTTGCGGTCGATGCCGAGGGCGTCGAGGTCTGCGCCTGCTGGCTTGCGGTGGGAACGGACAGCGGCGGATACTGCAAGAGCCGCACCGAAAACGGCAAAGGTTTCGCCAAAGAATTTACGGGATGTCTTAGCAACGTTACGCATGTGGGTCTCTCCTTCGTGTTGCCCAGAATATGAGCATTCAAAGGCTTTTGCACAACTCATGATATAGCAGGCAAGCCATGCAGCTTAGCTCGAACTCATTTGGATGACAGCCCATGCAAATTTGCATGGCTCATTGGATGTTGAACGCGATGGCTATTTTGCTATTCATTGGGAGGAGCATGAAAAGGCTGATGATATGACGGTTACGATTTACGGTATCAAGAACTGCGACACGATGAAGAAGGCCCGCAACTGGCTGGAAGCTGAGGGCATTGACTACACGTTTCATGATTATAAAAGCGCTGGGATTGATGCGGCCCATCTCAATGCCTGGTGCGATGCCGCCGGTTGGGAAACAGTGCTGAACCGCGCAGGCACCACCTTCAAGAAGCTGGATGAGGCCGATAAGGCTGACCTTACGCGCGAGAAGGCAATTGCGCTGATGTTGGCACAGCCTTCCATGATCAAGCGTCCGGTTCTCCAGGCCAAGGGCAAGATCACGGTTGGCTTCAAGCCCGACACCTATGCGGCGCTGTTCGGTTAGGTAACGCCATGTCGAAGACGACGCGTGCGACACAGGTGCTGACCAAGGCCGGTATTTCCTTCACCACCGTGGCTTACGACTATGATCCGAACGCCGAGCGTATCGGTCTTCAGGCGGCGGAGGCCATCGGGGCTGAGCCGCATCTGGTGCTGAAGACCTTGATGGCCGAGGTGGATGGCAAAGCAGTCTGCGTTGTCGTGCCATCTGACCATGAAGTCAGCATGAAGAAGCTGGCGTCGGCCTTTGGTGGCAAGTCGGCGCATATGATGAAACCTGCCGATGCCGAACGCGCGACGGGGTATCATGTAGGTGGCATCAGCCCTTTCGGCCAGAAGAAGCAGGTGCCGACGGCCATCGAGGTGCAATCCATGGGCCATGATCTCGTCTATATGAATGGCGGACAACGGGGATTGCAGGTACGCCTTTCACCTCGGGATGCACAATCCGTCTTGAAAGCCGTGGCGGCACCGCTGGTAAGCGAATAGCAGAAAGCCGGTTGGCTTTCGCCGCGAATGGGCTATGTTTTGCGCCTCCTATTGAAGCATATGAAGGCGCATCATGACAGTTTCTCCCATCGATCCCGTCAAACTCGAAAAACTGGCCGAAGTTGCCGTCAAGGTCGGGCTGCAATTGCAGAAGGATCAGGATCTGGTCATCACCGCGCCGCTGGCAGCATTGCCGCTAGTGCGGTTTTTGACTAAGCACGCTTACATGGCTGGCAGCGGTCTGGTCACAACCTTCTATTCCGACGAAGAGACGACGCTTGCGCGTTACGCGCATGCCAGCGATGCCAACTTCGACCGCGCTTCCGGCTGGCTCTATGAGGGCATGGCGAAGGCCTACGCCAATGGCGCGGCACGGCTGGCGATCTCCGGCGACAACCCCATGCTGCTGGCGGACGCAGATCCGGCCAAGGTGGCGCGCGCCAACAAGGCGAATTCCACCGCTTACAAACCGGCGCTGGAGAAGATTTCCAACTTCGACATCAACTGGAACATCATCTCCTACCCCAACCCGTCCTGGGCCAAACAGGTGTTCCCCGGTATTCCCGAAGACGAAGCTGTCAAGAAGCTGGCGAACGCGATTTTTGCGGCTTCCCGCGTTGATCTGGCCGACCCGGTGACTGCGTGGGCGGAGCACAATGCCAATCTTGCCAAGCGCTCCAAATGGCTGAATGGTGAGCGTTTCGCCTCGCTACACTTCACTGGCCCCGGTACGGAGGTGACCATAGGCTTGGCCGACAACCATGAATGGCATGGCGGCGCGTCCATGGCCAAGAACGGTGTGACCTGCAACCCCAACATCCCGACCGAAGAGGTCTTCACCACACCGCATGCCCTGCGGGTGGATGGTTACGTCTCCAGCACCAAGCCACTGTCGCATCAGGGCACGCTGATCGACAACATCCAGGTCAAGTTCGAGGCAGGCCGCATCGTGGAGGCCAAGGCGTCCCGTGGCGAAGAGGTTTTGAACAAGGTGCTGGATACGGATGAAGGCGCGCGGCGTCTGGGCGAAGTGGCGCTGGTGCCGCATTCCTCCCCCATCTCGGCCAGCGGCATTCTGTTCTACAACACGCTGTTCGATGAAAATGCCTCGTGCCACATCGCGCTGGGCCAGTGCTATTCCAAGTGCTTCCTCGATGGCGCTTCGCTCAGCCAAGACCAGATCAAGGCGCAGGGCGGCAATTCCAGCCTCATCCACATCGACTGGATGATCGGCTCCGACAAAGTGGATATCGACGGTGTCAGAGCCGATGGCACGAAAGTGCCTGTGATGCGCAAGGGCGAATGGGCCTGATAGGCCCTATTGCGGGGCCTGACTTTTCTGGCTGAGCCAGACGCTGGACGGCACGATGATGAAACCGGCAATCTGTGCTGGCGCGAGGTTTTGACCGAGCGCCAGCCAGCATAGAAGCGTGGCGGTAACTGGCGCTCAAAAGACCAAGAGAAGCGGCAACCGAGGGTTGGACGCGTGTCAGTCCGCGGAACCATAGAAGAAGGCAGCACCGATCAGCCCCAGATAGGCCATGCCCAGCACATTCGTGGTGGTCAGAGCGTGCAAGGCCGGAATGACGCTGTACAAAGTCGATTATCACGCCGCCTTGGCGACGTGATACTCCTTGATCGCAGCCATCTTGATCGCGGGATACCGTTCCGACTCATAGCGCAGCGAAAACGCGTCCTGGGCCAGAAACACCGGATCGCCATCGAGGTCGCGGGCAATATCGCCGCGCTTGACCGTCAGGAACTTCTCCATATCGGCAGACTGCTCAGCAGAAATCCAGCGGCAGATCGAGAACCGCGACATTTCGAACGAGACCGGCAAGCCATATTCGCCCATCAGCCGCTCTTTCAAAACATCGAGCTGCAAAGCGCCGACGACGCCGACGATGGCTGGGGAGCCGTCTTCCGGCGAAAACAACTGCACGACGCCTTCTTCGGCCATCTGGTGCAGCGCTTCCTTCAGCTTCTTCGCCTTCATCGCATCTTCTAGCCGCACGCGGCGCAGAATTTCCGGCGAGAAGTTGGGAACGCCCTGGAACACGAGGTTTTCACCCTCGGTCAGCGTATCCCCGATGCGTAGTGTGCCGTGGTTGGGAATGCCCACCACATCGCCCGCAAAGGCGGTGTCGGCGATGTGACGCTGCGAGGCGAAGAAGAATTGCGGTGCCGTCAGGCCCATCTGCTTGCCGGTGCGCGCCAGCCGCGCCTTCATGCCGCGCTCCAGCTTGCCAGAGCAGATACGCGCGAAGGCAATGCGGTCGCGGTGGTTGGGGTCCATATTCGCCTGAATCTTGAACACGAAGGCCGTCATCTTGTCTTCATCGGCATGCACGGTGCGCGTATCGGCCACTTGGTCGCGCGGCGGCGGTGCGATATCGCCTAGCGCATTGATAAGGTCACGAACGCCGAAGTTGCGCAACGCCGAACCGAAGAACACCGGCGTCAGATGTCCCTCCAGAAACGCCGTGCGATCAAACGGACGGCAGGCCTCCAGCGCCAGTTCGGTTTCCTCGATAAAGGCGTCACGCTCGTTTTCCGGCAAGCGGCTCGCCACCGCCTGTGGGCCATTTACCTGCGTTGCATCAACCTCGTTATCGGAGCCGCGCACCCGGTTGCTGGCCAAGTGGTAAGAGCCGCAGAAGCTCTTGGAACGACCGATCGGCCATGTAATTGGGGCCGTATCCAGCGCCAACTTCTCCTCGACCTCGTCCAGAATCTCGAAAATGTCCCGGCTTTCGCGGTCCATTTTGTTGACGAAGGTGATGATGGGAATGTCGCGCATGCGGCACACTTCGAACAGTTTTAGCGTCCGTGGCTCGATACCCTTGGCGGCATCGATGACCATGATGGCCGCATCCACCGCCGTCAGCGTGCGGTAGGTATCATCCGCAAAGTCTTCGTGGCCCGGCGTATCGAGAATATTGAAAACCTTGTCGTCATATTCGAACGTCATCACCGAGGTCACGACCGAGATGCCGCGCTCGCGCTCGATTTTCATCCAGTCGGAACGCGTCTGGATACGGTCCTTCTTCGCCTTCACTTCACCGGCCAGCTGAATGGCACCGCCGAACAGCAGCAGCTTTTCGGTCAGCGTCGTCTTACCGGCGTCCGGGTGCGCAATAATAGCGAAGGTGCGGCGGCGGGAAACCGCCTCTGCGAGTGTTTCAGCCATTCTCAGAAATTCCTGTTGATTGGGGCCGTCTTTATAGATTTGGTGCCGGATATGCAATTGACCAAGACAGTGAGCGCGCAGCAAATGGATCACATGAACACACGCGCATCTTTTCAACCCTCGCTCAAGCTCGTTCGTCTCGAAAATGGCGCCGGTATCGACCTGCCCGCCTATGAGACGACTGGTGCCGCTGGCATGGATTTGCGCGCCGCCGTTGCTGCTGACGAACCGCTCACTTTGAAACCCGGCACCCGCGCACTGGTGCCCACCGGTTTCATCTTCGAAGTGCCGCAAGGTTTTGAGGCGCAAATACGCCCACGCTCTGGCCTTGCCATCAAGAACGGCCTTACATGCCTCAACACACCCGGAACGGTGGATAGCGATTATCGCGGCGAGGTCAAAGTCATCCTCGCCAATCTGGGCCAGGAGGATTTCGTGATCGAGCGCGGCATGCGTATCGCCCAGATGGTCATCGCACCCGTTACGCAGGTGGCCGTCTTCGAGGTCACGGAGACCTCTGATACCGCCCGCGGCACCGGCGGTTTCGGCTCCACCGGCGTTTGATACGTCACAACCGCACGCAATTTTCTGCGCGGCATAAGTGAAATTGTTCACTTCTTGTTCTTGTTTTATCATTCGCGTTGTGCAAGGTTGCATGGGCGGAAATTTACACGCTTAATTGCGTGTTTTCTAAAGTCCGCCTGTTGGGGGCTTATATGGTTGCGCGCGTCAATACAGTGGCATTTCAGGGTATAGAGGGCGTACCCGTCGAAGTTCAGGTCATGGTCGCACCCGGCAAGGTCGGCATGCAGATCGTCGGCCTGCCGGATAAAGCCGTGGCAGAAAGCCGGGAGCGAGTGCAAGCTGCTCTCCACGCCTCCGGGCTGGCGCTTCCCGCCAAAAAGGTCACCGTTAATCTCGCGCCCGCTGATTTGCCCAAAGAGGGCAGTCATTTTGATCTCCCAATTGCGCTCGGGCTGATGGCCGCTCTAGGCGCTATTCCGGCAGAAGCGCTGGATGCATATGTCGTTTTGGGTGAGCTCAATCTGGATGGCACAATCGGTGCCGTGTCCGGGGCACTTCCCGCCGCCATCGGCGCGAATGCGCAGGGCAAGGGACTCATCTGCCCGGCAGATAGCGGCGGAGAAGCCGCATGGGCGGGTGCCGAGTTCGATATTCTCGCACCTCGCAGCCTGATTGCGCTTGCCAACCATTTTCGCGGCACCCAGCGCCTGTCACGCCCGCTTGCCGCAATCCGCGCCAATCCCGCAAACCTGCCTGATCTTGCCGATATCAAGGGGCAGGAAAGCGCCAAGCGCGCGCTGGAAGTGGCTGCCGCCGGTGGGCATAATCTCCTGATGGTCGGCCCGCCCGGTTCGGGAAAGTCCATGCTGGCCTCGCGGCTTCCCTCCATCCTGCCGCCGCTCTCGGCTGCGGAATTGCTGGAGGTTTCCATGGTCCATTCCATCGCCGGTCAACTCTCCGGCGGAAAGCTGTCGGATCGCCGTCCGTTCCGCACACCGCACCATTCCGCCACCATGGCAGCCCTCGTAGGTGGCGGCCTGCGCGCCAGACCGGGCGAGGCCTCACTTGCCCATCACGGTATTCTCTTTCTCGATGAGTTCCCGGAGTTTTCGCCGCAAGCCCTGGATGCGCTGCGACAACCGCTGGAAACTGGCGAATGCATCATCGCCCGTGCCAACCACCGTGTCAGTTACCCGGCGCAAATCCAGCTCGTTGCTGCCATGAACCCTTGCAAATGCGGAATGGCAGGCGAACCCGGCTTCACTTGTGCCCGTGGCCCGCGCTGCGTGACGGATTATCAGCAACGGATTTCCGGCCCGCTGATGGACCGCATCGATATCCGCATAGAAGTTCCTGCCGTCTCGGCGGCGGACCTCATCCGCCCCATGGCCGCCGAAGCCAGCGCAGATGTTGCTATACGCGTGGCCCGCGCTCGTGAGCTGCAACAGGACCGTTTCGCCGCCGCAGGCTTCAACGGCATCCGCACCAACGCCCGCTGCTCCACGGCGCTGATCGAAAAATTCGGTGAACCCGATGCCCCAGGCCTGCAACTGCTCCGCGACGCCGCCGAAAAACTGAAATTCTCCGCCCGAGGCTACCACCGCATCCTCAAAGTCGCACGCACGCTGGCTGATCTGGACGACAAGGCTACCGTCACCCGCATTCACCTGGCGGAAGCGATTTCTTATCGGATAGCGGGGGAGCGACTGACGGCGGCGGCATGAGGGAGGGTTAGGCGGAACGTTCGCAACTCATGGCCGTCCCTCATTGGCGGTGCAGGACATGACAGCGAAAGCCTTCTAAGGAAGGCGCGAGTATGGGCGCAACGCAGCAACCCTCACCCTGAGGCGGGAGCGAAGCGACCCTCGAAGGGCGAGGGTTGCGGGCCAAAAGGGCAGAGGGCGAGGCGGATGCTTCGAGGCTTTGCCCTTCGATCAAAGCACCTCAGCATGAGGACGGCGGGTGTGGCAGCCCGAAATGCTCAGCATAAGGCGGAGGGCGAAGTGTTTGCAACGGGGCCGCTAGGTTGCCTCTACCCTTGTGGGAGAGGAAGAAAAATCATGACTTAGCGCAAGCTAAGTCATGATTTTTCAGGTGAGGGGTTTGCCGCTGGTTCCAACGCCAACGATAGACCACTCAAACAGCTCGGTAAGTCTAGAGCCCCAATCCCTCAAACAGTGCCGTCGACAAATACCGTTCCGCAAACGACGGGATGATCACCACAATCGTCTTGCCCGCATTCTCATCTCGCGCACCGATCTTGATAGCAGCGGCGAGGGCTCCGCCGGAGGAAATGCCGACCGGTACACCTTCCAGACGGGCAACCAGACGGGCGGTTTCGAAGGCTTCGTCATTGGTGACGGTGACGATCTCGTCGTAGATCTTGGTGTCGAGCACGGCGGGCGCGAAGCCTGCGCCGATGCCTTGAATCTTGTGCGGGCCGGGGTTTCCGCCTGAAAGCACGGGGCTGTCGGCTGGCTCTACCGCTATCACTTTCACGTCGGGTTTGCGCGCCTTGAGAACCTGGCCAACGCCGGTAATGGTGCCGCCGGTGCCGATGCCCGAGACGAAGATGTCAACATTGCCATTCGTGTCGTTCCAGATTTCCTCGGCTGTTGTCTTGCGATGGATTTCGGGGTTGGCGGGGTTTTCGAACTGCTGTGGAATGATCGCATCGGGCAGCGTTTCGGCCAGTTCATGCGCCTTGGAAATCGCGCCCTTCATGCCTTTGGGGCCTTCGGTCAGTACCAGTTCGGCACCCAGAAGTGCCAGCATCTTGCGGCGCTCGATTGACATGGTCTCGGGCATCGTCAGGATCAGTTTGTAGCCCTTGGCGGCGGCGGCAAAGGCCAGCGCAATGCCGGTGTTGCCGGATGTCGGCTCGATCAGCGTCGTCTTGCCGGGCGTAATCTTACCCTGGGCTTCCAGCGCTTCGATCATGGCAACGCCGATGCGGTCCTTGACCGAGGCGATGGGGTTGAAGAATTCGAGCTTTGCCAGAATGGTCGCCTTGACGCCTTTTTCAGCCGCCAGCTTGTTGAGCCGGACCAGAGGCGTGTCGCCGATCGTTTCCGTGATTGAGGAATAGATACGTCCGCGTCCGGGTTTTCTGGCTTCTGTCATGGCATGCTCCATTGTGCAAACAGCAGGAATTGGCCGCAGAATAGGAGGAATAGCATTTCGATTCCAGAGAATGAATGTGCGTATATAGAGATATTCAGGGCATAAAATTCTATGGGCGCGTCATTTATTGGAGCCTAGTTCTCAAGTTGCGCGCGTCGCGATCATAGCGGCAGTACCAGCCAGAATGCCTGCTGCGGTTCGGTTGAGGATCGTCAGGGCACTGGGACGTTTCAACAAAGTCCGGGCCTTTGAGGCCAGCAGAATATAGGGCAGCAGCACCGCCATCAGCACGGTGAAAGTGACCGCAAGGAGGGTCGCGTATTCACTGGTTCCGATCAGCCGGATGTCGATCAGCGTCGGTACCAGGGCCACGTAAAACAGCATGGTCTTGGGGTTGCCCAAAGTGATGAACAGGCCAGACAGGAAAGACATGCCCATGCTGGTGCTCTTTTTGGCTTGTAAATCCTGCGGCAAAAGCCCGGCAGTCCACAGTTTCCAGGCGATATAAAGCAGATAGGCGGCGCCTGCGAATTTCAGGATCATGAAGGCTTCCTGAAATGTCTGCGCCACGAAGGCGAGGCCGAGAATGACGGCGGTCAGGTAGACCATGTCGCCGAGAACGAGACCGAGCCCCATGAAAAACGTTTCGCGAAACCCGGAGCCCAGGGCGCGGGCGACGATGGCCGTCATGCCGGGGCCGGGGATGGCGGCGGCGATGAAGAGAGCGGTGGCGTAGGTCAGAAGCGTTGCAATGGTCACGACGGTGTCCCCCGAAAATCGTGACGTCGATATAGCATGGGGAACGGGCAAGAAAAGAGCCTTGCGAAAACGACAAAGCCCGGCGCGTGGCCGGGCTCTGCGAGAATTCACTCGAAAGAGTGATTACAGGAACGGGCGATCCGGCATGTCATCGATGCTGATGACGCCGTCGTTGTTCTTGTCGAGGCGTGTGAACATTTTTTCACCGGCGGCGGTAAACTCGGCCTTGCTGATCTGGCCGTTGCCATCGGTGTCGACCATGGAGAACATCGCGTTCACACGACCACCCGGACGTTTGCCACCTTCGCGGCCTTCATGCTTGCGGCCTTCATGCTTGCGGCCTTCATGCTTGCGGCCTTCATGCTTGCGGCCTTCGTGGCGCTTGCCGTCACGCTCTGCGTGTTCCGGGCCGCCCTTTTTGCCATCCATACCTTCGGCATTGGCACGCTCTGGACGTGGGTTGGCGGCGCGGAAAGCTTCCATCTTGGCTCTGCGGAAATCACGCATTTCCTTCGGAGTGATGAAGCCATCCTTGTTGGCGTCAATCTCGGTGAAAAGCGCGTCCTGGCGGGCGGCGAACTCTTCCTTGGAAACCTTACCGTCCTTGTTGGTATCAGCCGTCTTTAGCAGATAGACATAGGCCAGTTCAGGGCGCATCGGCGGGCCATCTCTGCCAGGGCCACGGGGTGCTGCCATGGACATGGGTGCTGTGGTGCTGAGCACCAGGGCCGCTCCAAGAGCCGTGAGCGCAAATTTTCGAATTGTCACTGGTCTGTACCTTTCAAATGCTGTCCCTGATTGAAAGGTAGTGAGCCTATTGTGCCTTCACCACTTAAACATCAGTAATGTGCATGACAAATCGGTAACCTGGCTCAGCCTGCTGCGTGGGACAGTACCTTTAGAAAGCCTGTCAGATCATCGGTGATGAAATCGATGTGCTCGTCGCTCGTTGCCGGAATTTCCCAGCGCTCCATGACGATGCCTTCGAGATTGCGCGGCACCAGAAGCACCGTCTTCATGCCCAAAGCCTTCGGTGCCACTAGGTTTCGCGGCAGGTCCTCGAACATGGCGGCCTTGGTCGTGTCCAGCTTGGCGAGAGCAGCGAATTTCTCGTAGGTCGCGCTGGCGGGCTTGGGCAGAAAATCCGCGGCGACGATGTCGAAGATATCCTCGAAATGGTTGAGAATCCCCAGCGCGCCAGCGGCGGCCTGCGCGTGCGGCACGCTGCCATTGGTCAGAATGAACTTGCGCCCCGGCAGGGCCTTGATCGCGTCACCCAGGTCCGGGTTGGGCAGCAGTGCTGAATAATCGATCGCATGCGCGCGTTCCAGAAAGGCGTTGGGGTCGATGCCGTAATGGATCATCAGGCCCTGAAGGGTGGTGCCATGCTCGTGGTAATATTGCTTCTGAAGCTTGCGGGCTTCATCCGGCTCGAGCTGCAGCAATTCGGCGACATAGGCCGTCATGTTCTTGTCGATCTGCGAAAACAGGTTCACCTCGTGCGGGTAAAGCGTGTTGTCGAGATCAAACACCCATTCGGTCACATGGGAAAAGTCGGCAGGGGTTGGTTCATTTTTCGGTTTCGTGCTCATGGCCCCTTATGCCCTGTCGTCAGCACAAAGAAAATCGAAAAGGCGACGTTCCAGCCGCTTTCCGACCTTGGGGCGGAAAGCTGGGGCGTGATAATCGTTTAGGCATGGAACTCTGGATACCCATCACCATCGCCGCTGCCTTCATGCAGAACCTACGCTCCGCCTTGCAAAAGCATTTGCAGGGCTCGCTTGGCACGCGTGGTGCCAGCTTCGTGCGCTTCGGTTATGGATTCCCGATTGCCGTCATGTACGTCTTGGCTCTGCATTTCGTGGCGAAGCAGATTTTCCCGACCTTCAGCGCGCCATTTTTCATCTGGGCGGTTATCGGCGGTCTGGCACAAATCTTTGCCACCATGATGCTGGTGCATCTGTTTTCCCTGCGCAACTTCGCCGTCGGCACCGCCTATTCGAAGACGGAGCCGGTGCAGGCGGCGCTGTTCGGTTTCGTCATCCTCGGTGAAAAGCTGACGCCGGGTGCTGTCGGAGCGATCATCGTCGGCGTCATCGGTGTGATGACGATATCCATGGCGCGTATGCCGCTCTCTTGGAGAAACACTGTAACGGCACTGACCAGCCGCACCGCGCTGATCGGCATCGCTTCCGGCGGCGTCTTCGGCATATCGGCGGTGGCTTATCGAAGCGCGTCCCTGTCCTTGCAAGGAACGGGGCCGATCATGTCGGCGGCGGTGACGCTGGCCTGCGTCACGACCTTCCAGACGGCCTTCATGCTGGTTTGGATGGCTTGGAAGGACAAGCGGGAGATCGTGCAGGTTCTGGTAACGTGGCGCTCGTCGGCTCTGGTCGGCATCGCCGGGGTATTGGGCTCGGCTGGCTGGTTCACGGCCATGACGCTGCAACAGGTGGCCTATGTGCGAGCGCTGGGCCAAATCGAACTCGTCTTCACCTTCATGGCGTCGTGGTTCCTGTTTCGCGAACGGGTCAACGCCATGGAACTGGCAGGATGCCTGCTGATCGTCAGCGGCATCCTGGGTTTGCTGTTCTGGTAATCAGGGCACGATGAGCGTGCCCGCACCTTCTGTAAAGATTTCCAACAGAACCGAGTGCGCCGTCTTGCCGTTGAGAATAACGACACCCTGAACGCCCGCCTTGATGGCCTCGATGCAGGTCTCGACCTTGGGGATCATGCCGCCGGAAATCGTGCCATCTTTGATCAGTGCGCGCGCCTGCGACACCGTCAGTTCCTTGATGAGTTCCTTGTTCTTGTCGAGAACACCTTCGACATCGGTCAGGAACAGCAGGCGGCTGGCGTGCAGCGCACCGGCAATGGCGCCGGCAAAGGTGTCGGCATTGATGTTGTAGGTCGCACCATCACGGCCAGGAGCCACCGGCGCGATGACCGGGATCATCTCGGACTTGGCGAGAAGATCGAGCAGCGTGCGGTCGACTTCCACCACTTCACCGACGAAGCCGAGGTCGAGAACGCGCTCGATGTTGCTGTCGGGATCGATGACAGTCTTCTTGGCCTTTTCGGCAAAGACCATATTGCCGTCCTTGCCACACAGGCCGATAGCCCATTCCCCGGTCTGGTTGATGAGGGCGACGATTTCCTTGTTGATGGAGCCGGCCAGCACCATCTCAACGATCTCGACCGTCTTGGCATCGGTCACGCGCAGGCCACCTTCGAATTTCGATTCGATACCCATCTTGCTCAGCATCGCGCCGATCTGCGGGCCGCCGCCATGAACGACGATGGGGTTGATGCCCGACTGCTTGAGAAGCGCGATGTCCTCGGCGAAAGCCTTGCCCAGGCCGCTGTCGCCCATGGCATGACCGCCATATTTTACGACGATGGTCTTGTTCTCATATTTCTGCATGAAGGGCAGTGCCTGTGCCAGAAGCCGGGCCTGCATTTCGCTTTCGGAAGACGCCATGGGAAATAACCTCGTCGTTGAATGCCGCGCTTTTAACCCAAGTTTTTGACGGATGAAACAACGCAGAGCCAATCTGGCGCAGAAAATTCAAACGTGATCACGACGATAGCGCCATGGAGATTGACATAATCGCACAATCGGACCAGCTTTATGCGTGGGGGCAAATGCGCGTGCCGGTTGGAGCAAGCCGGAAACTGCCATGATGGCGGTGTCGCACGATAGCCAGGAGTTCGATGACGGATGACCTTGCCAGATCGGGAGAAGCGTTGCGGTTTGCAGGATGAGGTGCTGGCGGGCGAATATGTCCTCGGCGCATTGAGCTCCGATGCCAGTGCTGAACTTGCCAAACGCATGAAGACGGATCGCCAGTTCGCAGCCACGGTCCGCCGCTGGCAGGAAAACCTCGCAGAAACAGATCGAACCGACCGTCGCGCTTTTTCAGCCTATGGTGCAGGGAGAGCAGTGGATCACGGCAGACGCAGATCGGACATCAAGGGACATCGCGGGCTTTACGGGCGTTTTGCAATCGCCTCGGCGTTGTGGAATTCCGTGCGTTTCTGGAGACTGACGACATCGGCAGCAGTGCTATGGGCAGCAGCGCTGCTATTTGCGGGTTTTTGAGCCGTTGCAAAAACGCATTGCTTATCATTCCCGTCATCAGCGCGGGAATTTGGGGCGGCAGTCCATTGTACTGCCAAGCCCCTGAACTCAGTTAGATACTGATCGTCCTGACAATTTCGTCTCGGACCATATCCAGCCCCGAGGATTTTTCGGAAGACGTGGCCAGCACTTCAGGATAGGCAGCCGGGCGCTTGCGAATTTTCTCCAGCGTTTCTGTCATCAAACGTGGCACACCGACGTCCTTGATCTTGTCGGTCTTCGTCAGAATGATCTGGTAGGAGACAGCTGCCTTGTCCAGCAGCGACAACACGTCCTCATCGTTCTTCTTGATGCCGTGGCGCGAGTCGATCAGCACGTAAACGCGCTTCAGCGTCGCGCGGCCCCGCAGATAATCGAACACCAGCTTCGTCCAGGCATCGACCTGATCCTTCGGTGCCTGTGCATAGCCGTAACCCGGCATGTCCACCAGCGCCATCGGCGGCAGGTCGCCTGCCTCGCCGGAAAAACCCTCGGGAACGAAGTAGTTCAGTTCCTGTGTACGGCCCGGCGTGTTGGACGTGCGCGCCAGCCCGCGATGGCCGACGAGCGCGTTGATCAGAGACGACTTGCCGACATTGGAACGTCCGGCAAAAGCGATCTCTGGCGGTCCTTCGGGGGGAAGGAATTTCATGGCGGGTACGCCGCGAATGAAAATCCAGGGCCGCCCGAAGAGCGGCTTTTCCGTTGCCGGCTGGCCGCCTTTGATGTCGCCGGTCATTTGGTTTCCACCGGCTTTCGCTTGAACAACGCTTTTATGTTGTCGAACAGCTCGATCTTGGCACCGTGGCGCTTCATGATCACGGCTTGCTGGGAAATCGACAGGGTGTTGTTCCATGCCCAGTAGATGACGAGACCGGCAGGGAAGGACGCCAGCATAAAGGTGAAGATCAGCGGCATCCAGGTGAAGATCATGGCCTGCGTCGGATCTGGAGGCGTCGGGTTCATGCGCATCTGCATGAACATGGTGATGCCCATGATGATAGGCCAGACGCCGATCATTAGGAAGTGCGGAACGTCGTAAGGCAGAAGGCCGAACAGGTTGAACAGCGAGGTCGGATCGGGCGCAGACAGGTCGTGAATCCAGCCGAAGAACGGCGCATGCCGCATTTCGATGGTCACGTAGATGACCTTGTAAAGCGCGAAGAACACCGGAATTTGCAACAGCATCGGCCAGCAACCGGCCACCGGATTGATCTTTTCTTCCTTGTAGAGCTGCATCATGGCCTGTTGCATGGCCATGCGGTCATCGCCATGCTTGGCTTTCAGTTCCTCCATCTTGGGCTGCACGCGCTTCATGTTGGCCATGGAAGCGTACTGCTTGCTGGCAAGCGGGAAGAACAGAACCTTGACGACGATGGTGGTCAGCAGGATAGCCACGCCGAAGTTACCAAAGTAACGGAAGAAGAAATCCATCAGTTTGAACATCGGCTTGGTGATGAAGTAGAACCAGCCCCAGTCGATCATGAGATCAAACTTCGGAATCGCGTATTGCGTTTCGTAACGGCTGACGAGCGGAACTTCCTTGGCACCAGCAAAAACGAGGTTCTTCAGCTCGACCGACTGGCCTGGAGCCACGGTAACCGCATCGCCACGGTAGTCGGCCTGATAACGCGGCTGACCATCGGTGAAGTGGGTGTAGCGGGTTTCGACAGGAACGGTCTGCGGCGGCACGATGGCAGCAGCCCAGTACTTGTCGGTAATGCCGAGCCAGCCACCGGTTGCCTTTGGCAGAGTGTAGGGCTTTTCTTCGACGTTCTTGTAGGATTCTTCCGTCAGGCTGCCATCTGCACCGGCAACGCCCAGAAAGCCTTCGTGAATGACGAAGACGGCAGGTGTTGCAGGCTTGTTGTTGCGGGTGATGCGGCCATAGGTCGAGAAGGACACAGGCTCCTGGCCGGGGTTCTCGATCTTGTCGACGATAGTGATCATGTAGTGATCGTCGATCGAAAGCGTGCGGTTGAAAACCACGCCCTTGTCGTTTGTGAAGGACAGCGTAACAGGCGTTTGCTCTGTTAGCTTGGCGCCTTCGGGAGCGGTCCAGATGGTGGAGGGGCCGGGAACCGTGCCCACAGCATCACCGGCGATATAGCCAAGCTCCGTGAAGTAGCCGTCATGGGTGTCGGATGGCGAGAACAGCGTGATGAGCGGGCTCGAGTCATCCACGGTCTCGTGGTAGTCCTTGAGCTTGATATCATCCAGACGAGCGCCACTGAGGTTGATGGAACCTGAAATGGCATTTGTGTCGATCTGTACGCGCTGCGATCTGGCAAGCGCTTCATCGCGAGACATGGTTGCGGCCTGCTGGCCGGAGGCGCCGGGCAGGGTGCCACCCGGTGCTGCTGCCGTTCCCGGCGCAGCGGCGGTGCCGGTGCCCGTTGTGGGCTGCGTCTGCTGCTGCGCGGCCTGCTGGGCCTGACGGGCCTCTTCGGTCCGACGCTGCTGCTCGATGCGCGGGTTCATATACAGGAACTGCCAGGCAAGCACGATGACAACCGAAAGGCCTATCGCGATAAAGTAGTTGCGGTTTTTTTCCATCATTCTTTCCTGGAGCGGGTCTCCCGGGAGCGTCCGGATTTCGCGCGTCCCTCGATCCGCTCTATGAGCAAGTGTTCCAGTACGGCAAATTCGGTTTTCAATGCGTCCCTTCGGGCGACAATCACATAGTCATGCCCGGGCTTCATTGCAAACCCGGCTTTAAGCCTGACGGCTTCCCTCAGACGGCGGCGCATTCGATTGCGTTCAACCGCATTGCCTTGGCGTTTCGTCACCGTAAAACCGACGCGGGGTTCGGTCTCGGGTGCCTGACGATCCAGTACCTCCAGAAGAAAGGTGCTGCCTCGCCTTTTTTCTCCTGCCTGAACAGCAAGAAACTCCGGTCGGTTTTTCAACCGACCGGGTATTTTCTTCTCATGCGTCATGTGCCGCGACTTTCATCGGGCTTGCGGCGCAATTAGGCCGAAAGACGGGCGCGGCCGCGTGTGCGGCGAGCAGCCAGAACCTTACGACCGCCGGCAGTTGCCATACGGGCACGGAAACCATGACGACGCTTGCGAACAAGCTTGGATGGCTGGAAAGTACGCTTAGACATTTATTTAATACCGCGGGGTGCGGCCCTTCTTGACTTTGCCCCTTATGGGACAAGAGCGTTTCGTTAATGCCGAGGCCTACCGCGCAAACGGTAAAATGCCCAGACGTGCGGGCTTATAAGGGCTTACAGGCCTTAAAGTCAATTGCTGAACCGCACGACCTCTTTGTGTTCATCCAGTCTGTATGACAGATTGAGTAATCTATGCTTGTGAAACGCCTGCGCCGCCTCTTCCAGGCGAGCAAAATGAATAAAATTGGAAAGTCTTTCTTAAGGGGAGGCAGTTAAAGGTTTTGCTGACGAACTATCGTCGGGGGATCGTTTCTTGCTTTTTGGCGAGATGACGTTTTTGAGGGGAATACGCAGTGAAAATTCGGGGTAAGATCAATCTTCTTGTGGGGCTTTTGAGCCTTGTTGCTTGTACCATAGGTGGATTGTCGATCTATGCCGTCAAGGAATATCATGCCCAGACATTGGCGCTGGATGCTGTTGCAGACCGCGCCCGGCATGGAGAAACCCTCAATCGTCTCGTCACGGCAGTGGTGATGGAATCGCGCGGCATCTACGCCGCCAAAGATACAGCCGCAGCGGCGAAATTTGCCGACGGCATCAAGACCAACCTCGATGACATGGCCGCTTTGCTGAACGACTGGAAATCGCAGGTTCCGGCGGCACAGGTCAGCCAGTTCGCCAGTCTCGAAAAGCGCTTCGCCGATTTCCGTACGTTCCGGACAGAAACCGCGCGCCTTGGCCGCGAAGCAAGTCCTCAGGACGCCAACGCGCAGGGCAACAACGAAGCCAACCGTGAAAACCGCAAGCTTTACCAGGCCGAGATCGATGCCGTCGTGAAGAGCGACCTTCAGGCCCTGGATGCGATCAAGGTAGAAATCGAGAACTTCGGCGACACGATTTTCCTCGTCGTTGCTTTCGTTACCGTGGCCGGTGTGGTCATCGGCGCGGCCTTTGGTCTCTATATCGGCTCCAGAGAACTCAGCGGCCCGATCCTGAAAGTTTCCAACGTCATGAACGCGGTTGCCGAAGGCAATCTGGACACGGACGTACCCTATCTCGACCGCAAGGACGAAATCGGTGAAATGGCCGCCGCCGTGGAAGTCTTCAAGCGCAACGGGCTGGAATTCCGCCGCATGAATGCGCAGGAAACCGCCATGCGCGCCAAGAGCGACGATTTGCAGGCTGGCATGGCAGAAGTCGTGGGTGCGGCTGCGGAAGGCGATTACAGCCGCCGCATCACCAAGGATTACGGCGACGATAACCTCAACCGTTTTGCCCATAACATCAATTCGCTTCTGATCAGCGTCGATAGCGGCGTGACGGAAACGGGCCGCGTCATCGAGAGCCTTGCGCATGGTGACCTGACGCAGACGATGAATGGCAGTTTCCACGGTGTGTTTGCCGAGCTTCAGTCCAACGTCAACGAGACATTCGTCAAGCTGAAGGGCACGATTTCCGAAGTTCGCGGCAGCACCGAAAGCATCAGCGGCAACGCCAATGAACTACGCGCCGCAGCCGACGATCTCTCCAAGCGTACCGAGCAGCAGGCCGCAGCCCTGGAAGAAACATCCGCCGCGCTGGATGAAATCACCGCTGTGGTTCGCAGCTCCACCGAGCGTGCGCAGGAGGCCAGCGCCATGGTTTCCGAAACCAAGGAAAAGACGGCACAGTCTGCCAAGGTCGTGCGCGACGCCGTCTCGGCTATGGGACGGATCGAGCAGGCATCGCGCGAGATCAGCCAGATCATCAATGTCATCGACGAGATCGCCTTCCAGACCAATCTGCTGGCGCTAAACGCAGGTGTCGAAGCCGCACGTGCTGGCGAGGCTGGTAAGGGCTTTGCCGTTGTGGCACAGGAAGTGCGCGAACTGGCACAGCGTTCCGCCAATGCCGCCAAGGATATCAAGGCGCTGATCACCAAGTCGGGCGAAGAGGTCGGTAACGGTGTAACGCTGGTGCAGCGCACCGGTGAGGTCTTGGACGAGATCGAGACGCGCGTACTCGGTATCAACGATCACATCCACTCCATCGCAACCGCTGCCAAGGAACAGTCCACTGGCCTGCAGGAAGTCAATACGGCCATCAATCAGATGGACCAGGTGACCCAGCGCAACGCGGCCATGGTGGAAGAAACCTCTGCCGCAACCCACAAGCTGAGCGGTGAAGCGCAGACCCTCGTCTCGCTGGTCGGTCGCTTCCGGCTCGGCAACGAGACGGGCGCCTACGCCGGTCAGTCTGGCCGACCCGCCGTCGCGTCATCCCGCTCTGCACCGGTGGCATCACCTGCGCGCAAGATGATGGGCAACGTGGCCCGCGCCTTCAACGGCAATGCAGCGGTCGCCCAAAGCCGCGATGAATGGCAGGAGTTCTAAGGCCCGGACCATCCAGGCCTCGTTTGAAGACGTCAAAACTGAAAACCCCTCGCCACCGGCGAGGGGTTTTTTTGGTACGGTGCACGTTGTTAGCTTACTCGGCAGGCACCACGGTCGGATCGAGTGCATCGATGCCCTCTTGCCGATCATACGCGGCCTGATCGAGAATACCCTGCCGCTTGGCCACGATGGTGGGGATCAGCGCCTGACCGGCCACGTTGACCGCCGTGCGGCCCATATCGAGGATCGGGTCGACCGCCAGCAACAGGCCGACGCCTTGCAGCGGCAGACCAAGTGTCGAGAGCGTCAGCGTCAACATCACGGTTGCGCCCGTCAGACCCGCCGTTGCAGCAGAGCCCAGAACCGAGACAAAGGCGATCAGCACATATTCCTGAATGCCGAGCGGCACGCCATAGAACTGCGCAACGAAGATGGCGGAAATCGCCGGATAAATGGCCGCACATCCGTCCATCTTGGTGGTCGCACCCAGCGGCACGGCGAAGGCGGCATATTCACGCGGCACACCGAGATTGCGCTCCGTGACCTGCTCTGTCACCGGCAGCGTGCCGATGGAGGAGCGGGAGACGAAGGCCAACTGAATGGCGGGCCAAGCGCCGGAAAAGAAGCGGACCGGGTTCAGCCCATTGGCCGCAAGAATGATGGGGTAAACAACGAACAGCACGATGGCGAGGCCGATATATATCGCCGCCGAATACCAGCCGAGCGAGGCCAGCGCTTCCCAGCCATAAACGGCAACGGCATTGCCCAGAAGGCCGATCGTACCGATCGGCGTCAAGCGGATAACCCACCACAAAATCTTGCGCGTAATCGCCAGCAGCGAGCGGTTGAAGGCCAGAAACGGCTCTGCCTTCTCGCCCACCTGCAAGGCAGCGATGCCGACCGCAATCGAGATCACCAGGATTTGCAGCACATTGAAATTAAGCGCAGTGGTAGCGCCACCCTGCGTGATCTTGGTCGATGCCTGGAGACCGAGCAGGTTGGCCGGGATCAGCCCTTTGAGAAAATCGAGCCACGAGCCTGTGCTGGACGGGACCGCCGCAGCCGTCGCCGCAACGCCCGAGTTGATGCCCGGCTGGATCAACAGCCCGAGCGCGATGCCGATGAGAACAGCAATCAGAGCCGTGATCGCAAACCACAACAGCGTCTGCCACACCAACCGCGCCGCATTGTTCAACTCGCGCAGATTGGCGATGCTGGCGACGATGGCGGTGAAAATCAGCAGCGGCACCAGAGCACGCAGCAGCTGAACGAAAATCGTACCGATGGTCGACAGCGTCTGAACCAACCAATTCGGCCCCGCCTCGGACGCGCCCATCTGCCGGGCGATATAACCCAGCACGAGGCCAACAACCATGGCGGCAAAAACCTGAAAGCCGAACGAGGTGTAGAAGGGCTTAGGCGCCCGTGTGGTGGATGATGCAGACATTTTGTATCCGTGAAAAACGAAAAGACGGTGAGGACCGCCTGACGTGACAATGAAGAGATTGCTTCTGTATCGAGCAGATTGCGTAAAATATCAACGAATGGAATTGCGCGATAAGAACGTTCGCCGGAAATTTGTTTCGTCAGCAGCGATTGGGATTACCGAACCCTTGGTGCTCAGCGCTGTATTGCAATATCAAAATTATTCATCGAAACGATATCTGCCACAAGATGGATTTGAAGGACCACAGTCAATAGCCTGTCTGCAATGGAGTCAGCAGGAAGGTTTCCAGTGGTTTTTCTCGATGCGAGTGCGGTTTATCCCATTACCTTGCCTGATGGGACTGTATACAGAGACACAGTTTATTTAAAAAACGTCGTCGATCATCCACGCATGGAAATCGGCGATTTCAGCTACTACACTCACTCTGGAAAGATCGAGGAGACGGCCATCATTCTGGCTCCTTATCTTGGTCCCGGTGTTCGCGAAAAGCTAGTGATCGGTAAATTCGTCCAGATCGCGCGGGGAAGCTACTTTATCACTAGTTCGGCCAACCATCCGATGACGGGTTTCACGACCTATCCGTTTCGCATCTTCAAGCCAGAGACATTCGGCTATAAAGACTTGCCTGTAAAGGACACTATTGTGGGCCACGATGTCTGGATTGGCCAGAATGCAGCCATCATGCCCGGAGTCCACATCGGTCACGGCGCAATCGTTGCCGCCGCCTCTGTTGTCACGCGCGATGTGCCGCCCTACGCCGTTGTCGGAGGCAACCCTGCTTCCATCATCCGAATGCGTTATTCAAGCGACATAGTTGAAGCGCTTTTAAGCTTAGGCTGGTGGAACTGGTCCCTGGATAAAATCGAAGCCAGCCTCGATGCACTAAATAGTGGCGATTTAGCCAAACTCAGGCTGGTCTATGGTGAGGACTCATTCAGGTCCACGCTATGATTGCTGATACGAGAGCAATTGCAGAGAGATAGTTTGCGGCGAGCCTGTCGTATCTTGTTGCGATGCGTCGCCAGTTTTTGAGCCTGCAGAACAGGCGTTCAATGACATTTCTGCGCCTATAAGCTTTGCGGTCGAGTGGATATGGTTTTTTCCGTGTCGCCGATGATGGGATGACGGCCTTGATCTTATGACCTTTGAGCCATCCGCGCAGGCTATCGGCATCATAGGCCTTGTCGGCGAGAAGGCGTCTGGTCGGGCGCACGGCTTCCAGCAAAGGAATGGCTATCCTGATGTCTGCGATGTTTCCTGGTGTCAGAGCAAACGCGACCGGTCTGCCGCAATGATCGGCCAGACAATGGATTTTGCTTGTTCTTCCTCCGCGTGACGTGCCAATCGCTTGCGCCCACGCCCCCCTTTTGAGCTTTGAGCGGAACGATGCGCCTTGATGTGCGTGCTGTCGATGGACAATTCCTCAGGGACGGGGCCGGTTGCAGCCATCTTTTCAAAGATGCGTTGCCAGATGCGCCGTCGTGCCCAACGGTGATAGCGATTGTAGATGGTTTTGGCAGGCCCGTATTCCGGCGGAACGTCACGCCACCGGCAGCCAATTTTCAGCACATGAAGAATACCGGAAATCACACGTCGGTCATCGACACGGCGAGCACCGGGCTGATTCTTCGGCAGGTACGGCTCAATCGCAGCCCAGGCCTCATCAGAAAGCCAGAAAAGATCGCTCATCATGAACATCCTTGCTTTGAAACTCAAACAAGCAAGAATCATGCAATAAAGACAGTTGTTTGATCAGGTCCTCATCCTAGGTAGCAAGAGTACTTTCACGCAATAACTCCGGCGACTAACGTTCGAAAAAGTGCAGTCGATTTCTTGCTGTGATGGAATTGCAAATGAAGCACAGGTCAATCGTTGCCGGTGAAAAACTTCAGAACTGGAGCAGTAGATGGTATTCTATGAGACTGTTTTTCTTGTCAAGAAGCCAGTCAAAAGCGACCGGTCTTTAGATGATCGTTGAAGCGTAAGATCTGTGCTTTCACTTGTAGATATCGCGAAATAATTTTCTCCGCCAAGCTCAGCTCGGTGCTGAAGCGAATAGCCGCAAAGGCTTCATCCCAACTAGCATCATCCCCGCGCCAATCGAGATCAAAACCCGTAGTCTCCACAAAAAGAAGTCCGATACGCTTCTCTTTATTGAAACGCCGCAACAAGGAGTCCACTTCCAAACGCTGATCTGGCGTCGGATGCGCGTTAGAGACAACGAACAGAGTCGGCTCATCGTCGGAAAGCATTCGTTTGGTGCGAAAACACATGGCATCATGCTTTTTACGCGCGTTTGCAAACTGCTCCTCCACGGAAACCATAGTCGAGTCCATTCTGAACTCGTGATGATGTTCCGTACCATAGACTGTATTGACCACTGTTCTTTTAGATGGGGCAAGGTGTTCGAGGCGCATCATACCTTCAAAATCCTGACGCAGGTAGACGATCAAGGCATCAATAGGTGTGACTTGCCAAGAGAACACAGAACTCGGACATCCAAGTGCGGCATTTTTTAAGCCGGACACTCGTCTACGACGTTCGGAAAAATCGCCTGTGAGTCGTCTAACTTGCGATTGCGCTTCGCAACTAGCTCCGAGACTAACAATCCGGCGGAAAACTTGCTCCATGCAAATCCCTCTTCACAACCCGATCTCATTCGCCCATGGCGGGTTCGCCCCCGCGCGCGACACCGTCACAGCCGCAGCCTTCGCGCCCAGCGCCAGTGCCTTGGCGATCTGCTCTTCCGTCAGTGCTGCGACCTGTGGCTTCGTCAGCAAGCCCTGAAGTTTCAACGAGGCGAGGATGCCAGCGTCGAAGGTGTCGCCTGCGCCGACTGTGTCCACCACCTCGACGCGTTCGCTCGGCACTTCCACGCGAAGGTTCGATGTATAGCCGACCGCGCCCTCTGCACCGCGTGTGACGACCACGAGTTTGGCGCCGTGGTGCAGCCAGTGACGGGCAAGGGTGTCCTCATCACCCTCTAGGCCGAACCATGCCAGATCCTCATCCGAGAATTTGACGATATCCGATTTGGCTGCCATGCGGTTGATGCGTTCCAGGTGCTTCTGCTTGTCCTTGATGAAGCCGGGGCGGATGTTGGGATCTAGCGAGATGACGCGTTTTTCGTGTTCGCGCATCAAAAGCGCTTCGTAGGTACCGCCGCAGGGTTCGGGGATGAGGCTGATCGCGCCGAAATGCATGGCTTCGCAATCGGCACCGATGTTGGGCAGATCGCTTTCGGAGAGCATGCGCAACGCCGTGCCTTCATCGTAAAAGGCGTAGGTCGCGTGACCATCCACCAGTTTGACGAAGGCGATTGTCGAGGGGCGATGCGAGAAGGCGCAGAGGCTGTAATCGACATTGCTGTCCCTAAGCGTGTCCTTGAGGATCTCGCCCATCATGTCATCGGCAATGCCGGAGAAGAAGGCGGAGGGAACGCCGAGGCGCCCCAGCGCGACGGCCGTGTTGAAGACCGCCCCGCCTGCATAGGGCGCAAAACCAGGCTCGCCTTTCGTGGTTTCACGCGGCAGCATGTCGATCAGGGCTTCACCACAACACAGGATCATCCGGTCCTCCTCCGTATCAAAAACTAAATCGATTTAAACAACTTCGCCCGAAATGGCCAGATGTCTGCAAATCGAAAATTCTCACCCAAACAAGATCAGGATTGCGGCAATTCGCTGACCCCGCCGCGCGCGGCAGACCATGGCAGCGGGTTGTCGAGGAAGGCTTCGACTTCCGACAAGGTCTTGTCATCGAACAGCTTTTCGCTGCGGGCAACGGCCAGAACATTGCGCCATGTGCTGAGGTAATGCAGCTTCACGTTTCCGTTGGCAAAGCGTGCTTCGGCCTCCGGGAAGATGCCGTAATAGAACAGCGCAATGCCGTGATCGACAATGCCACCCGCGGCCCTGATAGCATCGATGAAGGTGAACATGGAACCGCCAGCAGTCGTCAGATCCTCGATCACAAGCACGCGCGCACCCTCAGGCATATGGCCTTCGATCTGTGCATTGCGGCCATGACCCTTGGGCTTCTTGCGGCAATAGATCATCGGCAAGCCCAAACGTTCCGCCAGGAAGGCGGCGAAGGGAATGCCCGCCGTCTCGCCACCGGCCACGCAATCAAATTTCTCGAAGCCCGCATCGGCAACGATCTTGGCTGCGGCAAAATCCATCACGGCAGCGCGGATGCGTGGGTAGGAAATCAGCTTGCGCATGTCGATGTAAACAGGGCTCTTCATGCCCGATGCGAAGGTGTAGGGGCTTGCCGAGTTGAAATGCACCGCCTTGATTTCCCACAACATTTTCGCAACAAGCTCTGCCACAAGGGCGCGATCCGTGAATGTAAACTGGGACATCGGCATTTTCCTCTTTTGATCATCGAGTGCATAAAAAAACTGCCGGATAAACCGGCAGCGATTGAAATATTCAGGCAACGTCCCAATGCAGCGGGAACATCGGGTCGAACACCGTGACCGGGCCTGCACCGGTGTCGATCTTCTCCGGAAAGTTCACGGGCTCATCGCGCCTGACCATGGTAATCGTGTCTTCATTGGGTGCCAGACCATACCAGGCGGGGCCGTTCAGCGAGGCGAAAGCCTCCAGCTTGTCGAGCGCATTGTCCTGCTCGAACACATGGGCAAGGCAGCTCATGGTGTTGATGGAGGTGTAGACCCCGGCGCAACCGCAGGCACATTCCTTCAGCGGGTCCACATGCGGGGCGGAGTCCGTGCCGAGGAAAAATCTGCTGTCGCCGGAGGTGGCGGCAGCGCGCAGCGCCAGACGGTGCTCTTCGCGCTTGGCAACCGGCAGGCAGTAATAATGCGGCTTGATGCCGCCCACCAGAATGGCGTTGCGGTTGATGATGAGATGGTGGGTGGTGATCGATCCGGCAAGATTGGCCTTGGATTCCCTAATGTAATCCACGCCATCGCGCGTCGTCACATGCTCCATCGTCACCTTCAGTTCCGGCAGGCGCTGGCGCAGCGGATCGAGAACCGTATCGATGAAGACCTTTTCGCGGTCGAAAATATCAACTTCCGGCGTCGTTACCTCGCCGTGGACACAGAGCGGCAGGCCGATCTTCGCCATGCGCTCCAGCACCGCCATTGCCTTGTCCATATTCCCCACGCCGCCATGGGAATTTGTGGTGGCTCCGGCGGGGTAGAGCTTGACTGCGGTGATGAGGCCGCTGGTCTTGCCCTCTTCCACGTCGTCGGGGCTGGTGTGCTCGGTAAGGTAGAGCGTCATCAGCGGTTCGAAACGATCACCCGCTGGAATGGCTTTGACGATGCGGTCCTTGTAAGCGATGGCGTCTGCTGTCGTGACAACCGGCGGCACGAGGTTCGGCATGATGATGGCGCGGGCGAAATGGCGGCTGCTATCACCGATCACGCCTTCCAGCATCGCACCATCACGCAAATGCAGGTGCCAGTCATCAGGGCGGCGAAGGGTGATCGACTTCATCGTGAAACCTCGGGCTTGCTGGAATTGCGCCCGTTTAACACCATTTAACGCGAGAAGACAGCGCCCTAAGCGACTTTTCCGACGCAAAAACGGATGTTAAATCGCGCCCGCCTGCGGACCCCAGACATCCGTCATGGCAAAACCTTCTGCCAGCGGATCGTTCGGGTCTAGCCAGACCTGATGCAGGCCGAAGGTAAAACCACGCCCTGTGATGGTCGGAATGACCGCCGCCTTGCCCGCAACTTCCGTGACCGCAGATAAGCCCACCTCGAACTGCGTGCCGATGATGGAGCGGGATGTGTAGACATCACCCACCTGCACCTTGCCGCGCGCATGCAACGTGGCCAGATTGGCGGAATTTCCGGTGCCGCAGGGGGAGCGATCCGCACGGCCCGGCCACATGGTGGTGCAGGTGCGGATGGTGCCATCGGCTTCCGTATCGCGGAACATGACGTACGCCACGCCTGAAATGGCTGGAATTTCGGGATGCGCAACCGGTATTTCGCGGTTGACGATATCCTTCAACACCATGCCCGCCGCCACCAGCTTAGCCGCATTGGCCGTGTCGATGGTGAGGCCGATCTGGCTCACATCGACAAGCGCATAAAAAATGCCGCCATAGGCGATATCCATGCGGATGCGGCCCCAGTCCGGCGTTTCGATCTCGACATCCAGCTCGTGAACGAAGGACGGCACCATGGTGAGTTTCACCTTCTCGCAGCGCCCGTCGCGGCATGTGGCGGTGGCCTTCACCAGCCCGGCCGCCGTCTCCAGCATCACGATGGTTTCCGGCTCCTTCATCTCCACCATGCCGCTTTCCAGCAGTGCGGTTGTCGCGCAAATGGAGTTGGAGCCGGAGCTTGCATGTGCCTGATCCGGCTGGAGAATGACGAAAGCGGCATCCGCATCCGGGTGTTTAGGCGGCAGTAGCAGGTTGACGGAGCCGATGGGCGCGCCGCGCGGCTCCAGCGTCAGGAAGCGACGAAGCTCTTCGCCTTTTGGGTCGGTGTTCAGCCAGTGCAGTTGTTCAGCCACCGTGTTGCCTGGAATTTTCGGCACGCCACCGGTGGCAACACGCCCGATTTCACCTTCGCAATGAACATCGAGAAGCTGAATTGTGCGTTTGAAGCGCATGGCGATCACTCCGGTAAGATGAGAATAAGCCGGTCATAACTTATAAAATACTGTTTGTATATTACGTGTTCAGCGATCCCGGCATTCCGAGTTTCCACGATTGACGGAAAGGTTACAATCGCTCGACCGCCGCGTGCCGTTGTTCAACGCCTGCGGATCGACCACGCTCGTTGCCGTGTCTCCCACGGAACCAACGGTGTTGCCGACGGAGCGGCCAAGGCGCTCGACCTGTCGTCCATAATTTTCCCGCGTGCGTGGATCGAACACCGCAATCGGCGCGCTGACCACGACGCTTGCCGCCGTACCAACCGTTTGTGCGGCACCTATGCCCACGGCACCGATGGCTTCTCCGAGGCCGACATCGGAATCCGTTACCGTCTGACCATCGATCAACCGCCCACCGATGAGACGCACGACCTCGGGGCTTTCGGCGAATTTGCCGTGGTTGAGGCTATCGCCGGATTTTAGCTTGGTGAGGTCGAGAACCGTGATACCGGCACTTTCCAACTGGCTGCGATAGGGTTCAGCGCCGGGATCGATCTGGCCGAGGCGGTCGACATTGCCGGAAATACGCCGGGAAAGGCTGAGCGCCCGGTCATCCTGCGATACGAACAGCGTAAACTTCGGCTTTTCCTTGCCAAGGCTTGCATATTGGCGCGCAAACACATCCACATCGAGATCGGGTGCAGCCAGAATGACATTGTTGATCTTCGGATAAACCCGGCCATGGCGGATGGCCATCTGGCGCAAAGCCTCTACGGCGAGCCAGGTGCCCATGGAGTGCGCCATGATGGTCACGTCGCTCACCGCATTGTCCTTGGCCAGTCGCGTCAGCATCTCTTCCAGCGCATCACGGGAATAGTTGGTGCTTTCCTTGTCGTAATTGTAATCGAACACGCTGGCGCGCGATGGCCAGGTAAACACCACCGGCAGCACATTTGACCCGGAATCGTGGACGATCTGCGCAAAGCGATAGACCGATTCCTCATAGCGATTGTTGAAACCATGCACGAAGACCAGCACGCGCTTGTTCTTCAAGCTGTTGCGCTTGATCCAGCTTTGGGTGGCCGGATCGTTCTTCAGTGGTTCGACTGAAACGGTGGTGAAGCTTTTCAGCGGATCAGCGGGCAATTTCTTCGGCCATTGCACCTGACCCACCTTGCGGTTGGCCTCGGGCGGAATGGAAACGGAGATGGCATCGACCTTCAACCCCGTGCCGCGCTCGCCTCCGAACAAAATGGCCTTGTCATCGGACGGTGCACGCGTGGTGGCGACTAGAAGGTTGACCGCAGAGGTGCCCTGTACCCTCTGCCCGGTCGGTGTCATGACCCCAATGGGACGACCGCCGCAGCTGACAAGGAAGGCAAGCAGGGTGACTAATGCAACAAGCCTTGCGGCCATTCCGATACTCCGGGAACAAGGCAAAGCCCATGCGTCATAGTGACGGCTTGAAGCTTCAGCATTCAACAGGTCCCGTTATTACAGAATGCTTCGCTCTAAGCCAGCAGCGAGGCGCCGAATGGAATTGTATTTCGGATGTGGTGTGTCGCAACTGCCTCAATGCGCACGCACGACCAAAATGAAGCTGTGTTGTGCGGGGTCGCCTCACCCAACACAGTTTTCTTTAACGTATGACAGTCCGAATACGGTTTTGCCGGTATTACAGGTGGAGCACCTGAGGGGGCATCTGCGGAGCTTTTTCCACAACCACAAGGCCACGGCCAAATTTTATCGAAGCAATGGATTTGGCCAGCGCGATGACGTCATACTGGGTTCGAGAATCCGCTGAATGCACAGCGAAATCACTGTAGCCATAATCCTCGAAAATGCTGTTTTGAATATCGATCAGCATTTTAAAGAATTCTACGGCCGTTACAGATGCATCGCGGTACGCATCCGTATGTCCCCAATACATGCACTCCAGGTCCTCAACGAAATAAACGCCCGTTTCTTTTAGACCATTGTTGAAGAGCGCATTGAAAGAGGCAATTTGATGGGATGCAACATGGCTGCCATCATCAATGATGATGTCAAATGGACCATATTTATCGACAACGGACTGGAGGAAGGCGGCATCGCTCTGATCACCGATTTCCACATGAATATCATGTTGCGGCGCATTGAAGGCGGTACAACTTTCATCGATGTCGATGCCGACGATAACGGCGCCATCTCCAAAAAAACGTCTCCACAGTTGCAACGATGCACCTCGGTAAACGCCAATTTCGAGCACGCGAGGGCTTTTCCCGTGATACGCTCCGAACTCACGGTCATATGTCTGGAAATAGCTGAGCCACTTATGGCCGCCTGGAATAGTGGACCAAACCTGACCAGATACGGTGCGGTCGACAGCAGGGAAGGGAGGAAGCTTGTTGCTTTCCCAAGCGACCTTCGCGCGCATTTCCGCGTTAAGAAGATTGTAAATGCTTTTGGTTGCCATGATTTTCTACTCTCTCAGCTCTTATCGGGCGATATGTATTCGTTAATGCTGCAGGCATTGCATCCGTTGCGCGTGTGAACAGACAAGGCGGTCCTACGCATTGGCGGGATGCCAAAACGGAAGGTGGCCCTATTCACTCTGGCAATAGCTTGGCCAACTCCAGATAGCCGATACCAACTTGAACAAGTTGGCCAATTGCCTGTTGCAGTTGTTCGTCGGTCGCCGTTTCGGGCAAAACGACAATCGGCGATTCTTTTAAAATCGAAAGTGTAAGAGCAAATGCTTCCTGCAATTGATCGATCAGGCGTGCGGTCGCCGCACTGACTGGTTCGTGCTCGCGAAGAATTTTGAATTCCGCTCCCATAAACTCCACACCTATCGCGCGATCTTCATACGCAGCAGTGTTGAATCTTTCGAAGAGAAAGCGCTCCAGATCAATCGTCACTGCGCAATCGATCTGCACGTCATCTCTGGCCGGTGCGCGCAACTCCATCGGAGGATCTATCCGGTTTGACTTGAGAGCGACGAAAACGCTGGTGTCCTCCTGCGCCTCAAGGTGCGCGATGAAATGCGCAGGACTGCGGCCCGTCCCTGACACGTCCACTATCATCGTGCGCCGACCGCGCAATTGCGTAAAATAGGCGGCATAAGCAGGACTGTCGGCAAGCATAAGATCGCGCGACGAGGGGAAGTAGTGGACGGCCATTTTTTTAGCCGACAGACCCATCATCCACCGCACGAGATGAATCCACATATTGGAATCGCGCCCACACATCAACAATGTGTCCGCTTCCAAGGCGCTTGCACGCCTGAGGAGGAGAAGTCCTGCGATGATCAGGAGCGGGATGTTGGCGTCAAATTGCGCCAGTTGCGCCTGCCGCGCCATTTTATCGAAAGAGAAGCTCGTCAGCCGTGCCTTGCGTATAGCTTTGGCAAATTCCTCGAGCCCAACTGAGCAGAGAACCGCTTCTCCCTGCGACCAACCAGATGTCGTTACATATTCTGCCTCTACACCGGCTTTGGCGGCTTGCACGATATCGGAGTGGTGATTATCGCCATAGTGCCGCAGCACGCGATGAGAGCTTAATATCTTTGGCCATATTGTACCATGATGCTTGCCGTGATTGCTGAGGTGGATTGTCAATCCGGGCAGACTGCACTTCTCATCGACGACTTTGCGAATGAAGGACGCGGGTAGATACATGTCGGAAATGATAAGATCGTCATGCCTGACCCGAGATACGAATTCCTGAATGGGAAAGAGATTGTTCCACTCTTCAGAAAGTTCCAACATCTTCAGGCGGTTCAGCGTGCTGTCTGACCATCCGGTTACTTTGGCAAGATTTATGTAGATGTCATCAAGCGAGTAGTTTCCATTTCGCCAAAGCTCTGCCTCGACAAGCTGTCGATAACTTGCAAAACCTTCCACGCGTGACTTCGCTTCGACCAAGCTGAAGATGAGGAGTGGATTGACACAATAACGAGCGACAAGTGTATCGAAAAGGTCAAACGTCTGCACTGCCGGCAGAACTGAACGGACAGCCAGAGGTCTGAAATGGTGGAAATGTGTATCCTGAGAGTTCACGAGGGGCCCTACGATCTCCAGACTGCCGTCCGACGTTTGAACCATTATCGCGACGCACGAAAGAGATCCGTCCTCCCGCAAGATGAGCAGTCTGTTCTGATCAATGCGCCAAGCTGCTTCATTTGGATGGCGATAGCCGCCGATGCGACCATCCTTTTCAAACGTTAGGACAGATGTTATCCGCCGTCTTTCTGGCCCCGCTTCCAAACTGAAGACGTGCGTTGTTAGCCAGTCAGCCTCGATCGGCATCGCCAGAAGCTCATCGGTTGCGCTGTCCAGCACCTGCTGTTTTTCTGTGTTCAGCATTGGCGTTAAACGGAAGTTGACTTAACGAAAATAGCATTCACATCGGTTTGCGCCAGCAGACCGTAACCACGCGGTTTCAGGATTGAGGAAAACTCGTCAAAACGTCCTTCGTGCTCGCACTGTACGATGGTCGGCTGGAAGACGGTATCCATTTCAGAGAGAAGCGCCGCATCCAGTCCTTCGACGTCGACGGAAAGATAGTCGCAATACGCCCCGTAATATTGCTTCAGAAAATCATTGATATGCATATTCTTGCATGTGATCGTGTCGATGATTTTCTCTGTGCCGCCGAACTGTTGAAAGATCGAAATGTGATCCGCCGAAACCGAGGATAATTCACTTTTTTCATGGACGTGAAATTCGATGGTCGGCTCACGGGAAACAGTGACGGCACAATTTGCGATCGTATCGTTGGGTCTCGCTTTAGCCAATGTTTCAGCGAGCGCCGGAATCGCTTCCACCAAAACACCCGTAGCACCGTAAAGCTTATATAGAAGGTAGGTCGAACTCGTCTGGAAGGGGTGGTTTGCGCCGATCTCAATATATCTTATCGTATCCATAGAGCGGCCAGACCTTCGCATCTGCGCACGAAGAACGGATTCTACAATAATATCTTCGTTACACTGCCCATATGTCTCATAAATATTGGTCGTTATTGGCGCCGGACTGATTGAAAAATTATTACACTCGTTGGCTACGAATGGATTTTGAAACACGTTCCGTGCAGTCTTAAGCATGATTGTCATCCCCAGTAATTCATTAAAACGTCGTTCTATTCGACATTGCAATCTCAGTTGATCATCGAATAAAACACGCGTCTTGCCTGAGGCTTGTGAATCAATCCCGTTAGACTTGTGTGCGACACTTGATGCTCAGTGCATTCGGCATCAAAAGCATTTCATGTCGATTATGATGGCATTTGGAATTGCGAAAGTGCGCTTCGCGGGTATCACGATGGCCCAAAAAATCTGACCATCGGATTTTAGGATCTGTGAGGCAGGATGATGAGATTACTGCGGAGTGATTTTCGATTCACGCAGCTTGAAGCATTGTATGCTTCGCATCACGTCTCAAATTTTAGGAAAAAGAGATGGCGCACCCGAAGAGATTCGAACTCCTGACCCCCAGATTCGTAGTCTGGTGCTCTATCCAGCTGAGCTACGGGTGCGTGCCGCAGAAACATGTTCCGTTGGCGTGGCGATCCTCTAAAACGTCCTCGGTTTGAATGCAAGCGATTTTGAAAAGAAATTGTCATTTTGGTGTAATGAAATTTCTAAATATCTGAAAATAAATGATTTTTTGATCAACGTGATTTCGACGGCTCCAAACCGCGCATCAGCCGTTACGCAGTCAGCCGCTTTTACGCCGTTGCGCTGGCGCGAAGGTCGGTGGCAGGGCGGTCAGGGATTTCGATGCGGAATTGGGTGCCGTGGTGGGATTTTTCCACGAGCGCGATGGTGCCCTTGTGCGACAGGACCAGTTCACGGGCGATGACGAGGCCAAGGCCGGTGCCGCCGGAGCGGGCGGAGCCGCGGAAGGCGGAGAACAAGTTCTCCCGGGCCTTTTGCGGCATGCCCGGACCATTGTCGTCAATGACGATGCTGACGACATCGGCGTTGCGCTGTGCGGCAATCGTCAGCCGTTTGGTCGGGTAGTCGTCGCCGCTGGCCTGTTGCAGCGCTTGCACAGCGTTGCGACAGAGGTTGTAGAGGACGCGGAACAATTGTTCGCTGTCGGCATCGATGCGCAGGTCCGCAGGCACGTTGTCGGCGAACTCGATGCCGCTGGTAGGATCTATGGCGAGGATGTCCTTGACGTCCTGCACAAGCTCGTCCAGATCAATGAGGCGGCGCTTTGGCGCGCCTTCTGTGGCCTGTCCATAGGCCAGAACTTCGCTGGTGTAGCCAACGGCGCGGTCGATGGTGCGCAGCAGTTTCGGCGCAAAGCTGCGCACCATGGGGTCTTCGACATCCACGAGCCTGTCCGACATCAGCTGGGCAGAGGACAGGATGTTGCGCATGTCGTGATTGATCTTGGAAACGGCAAGACCGAGATCCGCGAGGTTCTTCTGTTGGCGAAGGGTCTTTTGCAGTTGCGTCTGCATATCGGCCAGATGTCGTCCGGCAACCGCCAGTTCGTCGCTGCCGTCATCGGGTTTGAACACACGCGAGGGATCGTCGGGCTGTTCGGAAAAACCCTGCATTCCCAGCGTCAGACGACGGATGGGCCGGATGAGGATGCGGTTGATCGAGACGAAGATCAGGCTGGCGGTGATCAGCGACAGGGCCACCGAGATCATCAAGACATTGCCCGCATAGGCGATCATCGCGGCCCGCAGCTTATGCTCGCCGATCACGATCTCGATGATCATATTGCTGTCGCCGATGACATCGAAAACGCGGATGACACGGTTGCCACCGAACAGCAGCACGGAAAACGCGTCGCGCACGGCTTCCAGTTGGGAGACATCGGAAAGGTCGTATTGATCATCGACGCTGGGCGGCACCTCGGTCGCGGCCAGCAGCGTGTTGGTGCCATCCTTGCGCAGGGCGATCAATTTGGCGCCGGTGGCGAGCAGAGTGTCGTTCTGGACGGTTCTGGGCAGTTCTGTTTGCAAGCCATCGATGACGATGCCAGCGGCGGCAGCTGTGTTCAGCCTGTCTCGCAGCCATGAAAGGCGCATATTGGCGACGGAGGGTACGAAAATCAGGACTTCGGCGATCATCACGAAGATCACCGTCAGCAACAGCAGACGACCGGACAAGCCTTTCGTCAAGGCAGGTACCTCGCTTTGCGGGTCAGCCTGCTGACGTTCAGTCCGGTTTATGATGGTCGAAAACACCAGGCCTGTTCCTGTTGTTGCGTGCGCCCTTGGTTTCATATCGGCGCATGGCCTGAATTCCAAGCGATAATAGGGTTTTCCGCACGATTTTCAAACGCGTGACAAAGACTGCACGCGCAACGACGGTAAAGAAGAAACCCGCCGATGATGGTATCGGCGGGTTCGATGTGGAGTCACGGTTCGGCTGCGAACGCTTATGCCTTCGTTGCGAGGCTCGACAGCGCCTTGACGAGCCCCTGTGTCGAGCTGTCATGTCCTTCGGCGCTTTCCTTGCCTTCCACCACTGGCAGCAGGCCGGTTGCCAGTTCCTTGCCCAGTTCCACACCCCATTGGTCGAAGGAATTGATGCGGAAGAGCACGCCTTCGACGAAGACGCGATGTTCGTAAAGGGCAATCAGGCGGCCGAGCGCAAACGGTGTCAGCTTGTCATAGACAAAGGTGATCGACGGACGGTTGCCGGTGAAAACGCGGTGTGGGGCGATGAAATCGGCTTTTTTGTCGTCCATGCCCTTGGAGGTCAGCTGCTCCTTGGCCTCGGCCAATGTGCGGCCCTTCATCAAGGCTTCGGATTGCGCAAGGCAATTGGCAATCAGCAACTGATGCTGATGGCGCAGGTCGGGTTCGAAGCCATTGGCGGCAATCATAAATTCGACGGGAATGACGCTCGTGCCTTGATGGATGAGCTGGTAGAAAGCGTGCTGGCCGTTGGTGCCGGGTTCGCCCCAGACCACAGGGCCGGACTGTCCCTCCACCGGCGTTCCATCGATGGTGACGCCCTTGCCGTTCGATTCCATATCCAGCTGTTGCAGATAGGCAGGGAAACGCGACAGGCGCTGGTCGTAGGGCAGAATGGCGCGGGTCGGGTAATCAAGCACGTTGCGATGATAAAAACCGATAAGGCCGAGCAGCATCGGCAGGTTCTGGCGCACTGGTGCTTCCCGGAAATGCTGGTCCATGGCATGGGCGCCATCCAGGAACTTGCCGAAATTCTCAGGCCCGATGGCGATCATCAATGGCAGGCCGATGGCCGACCAGATGGAGTAGCGCCCGCCGACCCAGTCCCAGAAGCCGAAGATGCGGTCGCTTTCGATGCCGAATTTTGCGACCTTGTCGAGTGCTGTGGAAACGGCGCAGAAGTGGTGCTTAACCGCGTCTTCGCCCAGCGCATCGGCGATAAACTTGCGGGCGGTGGCCGCATTCGTCATGGTTTCGATGGTGGTGAAGGTCTTCGACGCCACGATGAAGAGGGTCGTCTCCGGGTCGGTCAGCTTCAGCGTATCGGCGATATGGGCGCCATCGATGTTGGAGACGAAATGGGCGCGCGGGCCATCATGGAAGGGTGCGAGCGACAACGTGGCCATGACAGGCCCAAGGTCGGAACCGCCAATGCCGATATTGACGACATCGGTGATTTTTTTGCCCGTCGCACCCTTGAGGGCGCCGGAACGGATGGCATTGGCAAATTTGCCCATGGCGGCGAGAACGCCGTTCACGTCCGGCATCACATCTTTGCCATCCACCACGACAGGCGTGTTGGAACGGTTGCGCAGCGCGGTGTGCAGAACGGCACGTCCCTCGGTAAAGTTGATTTCCGCGCCTGAGAACATCTCGTCACGCTTCTTCTCGACGCCGCCTTCGATGGCGAGCTTTTCGAGAAGGGCCAGAATGTCACCATTCACGGCGCATTTGGAGAAGTCCATCAACAGATCGTCGAAACGCACGCTGAACTGCTCGAAACGGTTTGCGTCGGCGGCAAAGGCGGCGCGGAGGTCGGTCGCGGCGGTCTTGGCGGCAGTGGATTTCAGGGTCTCGACGATAGCCTGCATGGAATGCTCCTCATGCTCCGGGGAAGGATGAGGAAACTATTCTTTTTCATCGGGCTAAATCAAGGCGCGTGCGTCCAAAACGGTCAAATTCTGCAAGTGGCACCAATCAGTTAGCCAGCTTCCGAAGTTCACGCCGCAAAATCTTGCCCACATTTGTCTTCGGCAGTTCCTGAATGAACTCCACATGCTTGGGTCGCTTGTAATTCGTCAGGCTTTTTGCACAGAAGGCTTTCAGGTCTTCCACCGTCAGCGCGGGGTCCTTCCTGACCACGTAAAGCTTCACCGCTTCGCCGGAATGCTCGTCTGTTACGCCGACCGCTGCGCATTCCTGCACACCGGGGTGGCCGGCTGCCACTTCCTCGATTTCGTTGGGATAAACGTTGAAGCCCGAGACGAGAATCATGTCCTTCTTGCGGTCGACGATCTTGGTGTAGCCTGCCTCGTCCATGAAGCCCATGTCGCCGGACCGGAAGAAGCCGTCTGCCGTCATCACCTTGGCGGTCTCATCCGGGCGCTGCCAGTAGCCGGGCATGACCTGTGGGCCACGAATGCAGATTTCACCGACTTCGCCGAGAGGCAGGCTGTTGCCTTCATCGTCGCGAATATCGACCTCGGTGGAGGGCACGGGAAGACCGATGGTGCCGCTGAAATCGGATCGACCAAGCGGGTTGACGGTTGCGACAGGGGAGGTTTCGGAAAGGCCATAGCCTTCGCAGATATGGGTGCCGGTCACCGATGCCCAGCGTTCTGCCACGGGCCGCTGGACGGACATGCCGCCGCCCATGACGAGCACGAGTGAGCTGAGATCCAGTTTGCGGAAGTCCTCGTTGTTCAAAAGCGCATTGAACAGCGTGTTGATGGCGGGAAAGACGTGTGGCGTATAACCGGACAGTTCTTTGACGAAGCCGGGGATGTCGCGAGGGTTTGCAATCAGCAGGTTGTGACCGCCCAGCGCAATGCCCATCAGCGAATTCACCGTCAGCGCAAAAATGTGATAAAGCGGCAGCGCGCAGACGAAGTTCATCACCTCGGGCCGCTTTTTGTGCAGAAATACCGCGTCCATCCACAGCGCAATCTGCGCCTTATTGGCAAGCAGGTTGGCATGAGTCAGCACCGCACCCTTGGAAACACCGGTCGTGCCGCCGGTATATTGCAGGAAGGCCACGTCGCTGCGGGCGATATCGACCTTCTTGAGCGTGAGCCCGCAGGATTGTTTCAACACTGCCTTGAATCTGATGGCGTTGGGCAGGTCATAGGCCGGAACCATTTTCTTGACCTTGCGAACCACGAGATTGACGATGTGGCCCTTGAGGCCCAGCAGATCGCCCATGGTGGCAACGACGATATGTTGGAGATCGGTTTTTGGAAGCGCCTGCTGCACGACATGGGCGAAGTTCTCCAGAACGAAAATGACTTTCGCACCGGAGTCCTTGAGCTGATGCTCCAACTCACGCGGTGTATAGAGCGGGTTGACATTGACCACCGTTAGGCCAGCCCGCAGGATTGCATAGGTTGCGACGGGGTTCTGGAGAATATTGGGCATCATGACCGCAACACGGTCGCCTTTTTGCAGGCCCAGCGTTTGCAACCACGCGCCGATCTGACGGGTCTGCTCTTCCAGCTGACGGTAGCTGAGCGATTTGCCCATGCTGGAAAACGCTTTGCGATCGGCATAGAGGGCGCAGCTCTTTTCCAGCAGTTCAACGAGGGAGGCGTAACCGAGGTCCGGTAGTTCCGCTGGCACACCCTGCGGATAGGATGCAAGCCATGGCCGCTGGATGATCCGGGTCGCCGGGCTGCTCAAAGTCGTGTCGCTCATGTCTAGTCCTCCCCATGCTGGCATTTGCAATCATCTGCGGTGTGCGCTTCTACCCGCCTGCTCCTCAGCCCGACAGATGCACCAGCAATTTTTGCAATCGTAGATGAAGCCTCCAAAACCATCCACTCACATCAGCGTATTTAACTCTAACGTAAACGTCAACCGAGGCCGTTCCATATTAGCGGCCACTTTTGGCACGGGCAGATGACAAGCGTTTGGGTTTTGACTTTAATCCTGATTTGCGCGATCAACAAACCAAAGCACCGCACGGAAACCAAGACATGTCAGAGATATCAGCCCTGAAACTTCACGCTGTCGGAAAGCGTTTTGGCGGTCGCGATGTGCTCACAGGCATCGATCTCTCGGTCATGCGGGGTGAAGTCATCTGCCTCGTCGGACGCTCCGGCTGCGGAAAGTCCACCTTGCTGCGCATTATTGCCGGGGTGGAAACGCCGGATGCGGGCTCTGTCACGATGAATGGGCAGGAGATCGCAGGCCCCGCCACCTTCATGGAGCCGGAAAAGCGACGCATCGGTTTCGTCTTTCAGGACTATGCGCTGTTTCCGCATCTCACCGTCGAGCAGAATGTTCTCTTTGGCTTGAAAGGCATGCCAAAAGCGCAGGCGAAAGCGCGGGCGGCAGACATGATCGAGCATGTGCGCCTGGCCGACCTTGCCAAGCGCTATCCACACACGCTTTCGGGCGGCGAACAGCAGCGCGTGGCCTTGGCTCGTGCGCTCGCGCCGAAACCGGAAATCCTCCTGATGGACGAGCCCTTCTCCAATCTGGACCGAGGTCTGCGTGACAGCGTGCGCGAGGAAACGCTGGCGCTTCTGCGGGAGCTGAAAACGACCGCGATCATGGTGACGCATGATCCTGAGGAGGCGCTTTCGGCAGGTGATCGTGTGGTGCTGATGCAGGAGGGCAGGGTCGTCCAGATCGGCACGGGCTATGAGGTGCACGACAACCCCGTTAGCCGTTATGCGGCAGATTTCTTCTGCGCCTTCAACAAGGTCGAGGGCACGGTGCGCAATGGGCATGTGAAAACACCCGTCGGCGATTTTCCACACAATGGTACGTTGGCCGAGGGTAGCCCTGCCTACGCCTATATCCGGCCCAGCGCGATCTCGATTTCGCGCGCAGGCGGCGAGGGCGATGTGGCAGGTCGCATCACCAGCCGCGTCTTCATGGGTGAGATCGAACAGGTGTCGGTCAATGTCGATGGTCTGGCGCAGGACTTGCGGGTTCGCAGCATGCGCAGAAGCCCTGTGGATGTGGACACTGTGAGGCTTTCCATCGAGAAAGACTCGGTCCTTATGTTTACTGAAAATTGAATTTTGGCTTGATGGGTCAAAAATCCCTGCCTTATTCAACTCAAAGTGAACAAAACCTCCTGAAATTCCATGGCGATAACTTGATTTAATTGATCATGTATGATGCATGCATTTCCGACGTCATTTTTCGAGTCGTAGGGGATAGACATGACATCTTTGACCAAGTTCGCGCTACTGGCCGGTACGGTGGCCTTTTCTGCCGGTACCGCACAGTCCGCAGAACTCAACATCTACACAACACGCGAGCCAGCGCTGATCCAGCCGTTGCTGGAAGCCTTCACCAAGGAAAGCGGCGTCAAGGTCAACACCGTGTTTCTGAAAGACGGTCTGGCCGAGCGCGTGTTGAGCGAAGGCGCCAGCTCGCCCGCCGACGTGCTGATGACGGTTGATGCCGGTAATCTGGTCGACCTGGTCGAAAAGGGCGTGACGCAGCCTGTCGAATCCGAAGTCTTGACCAAAGCCATCCCTGCCGAACTTCGTGATGCCAAGGGTAACTGGTTTGCCCTGTCAATGCGCGCCCGCGTTCTTTACGCCGCCAAGGATGTCGACGTGTCCTCGTTCAACTACGAAGACCTCGCCGATGCCAAGTGGAAGGGCAAGGTGTGCATTCGCTCCGGCCAGCACCCTTACAACACGGCGCTGTTTGCCGACTACATCGCCCACCACGGCGCTGAAGCGACCGAAAAGTGGCTGGCTGGCGTGAAGGACAATCTGGCCCGCAAGGCTGGCGGCGGTGACCGCGATGTTGCCAAGGACATTCTCGGCGGCATTTGCGATATCGGCATCGCCAACTCCTACTATGTCGGCCTGATGCGCTCCGGCAAGGGCGGCGAAGAACAGGTCAAGTGGGGCGAGGCCATCAAGGTCGTTCTGCCAACCTTCAAGGACGGCGGCACGCAGGTCAACGTTTCTGGTGCAGCCGTTGCCAAGAATGCGCCAAACAAGGCAGAGGCCGTCAAGCTTCTCGAATATCTGGCGTCCGATGAAGCCCAGAAGATCTACGCCGAAGCCAACTACGAGTACCCCGTCAACAAGGGCGCTGGCGTCGACAAGATCGTCGCTTCTTTCGGTGAGCTGAAGATCGACAACAAGCCACTGACGGAAATTGTGTCCCACCGCAAGGAAGCCAGCCAGCTGGTGGACAAGGTCGGCTTCGACAACTAAGCGAATGGGCATGACGCGCCCGGTATGGGTGCGTTGAGTTCTTGCCTGCGCCAACCACACACTCCGTCATCCTCGGGCTTGTCCCGAGGATCTGCAACGGACCGGGTTTGGTGACGTGGGTGGATCCTCGGGACAAGCCCGAGGATGACGGAGCGAGCGATTTATTCTCGACAATCTCAGGCGCCCGTTTCCCGCGGGCGCCTTGCCTGTTTCCCGCAAAGCGATACCCAAGATCAGCATGCGCGCCACCAACTGCACGGCCATCCGTTCCAAACCCAGACTGCGGATCAATTCCGCGTCGTGGTGGCTTGTGGCATCCTGCGGCATTGCGGCACTGGCTATGCTGCCGGTTCTGGCGCTGTTGTCAGAGGCTATCAAAGGCTCTTCTGGGCTTTGGGAGCACCTGCGCGACACGGTGCTGGCAACCGCGCTTCCCGAAACACTGATCCTGCTGCTCGGCGTCGGCCTTGTTGCCGGGGTTATCGGAACCGCCAGCGCATGGCTCGTCAGCGCCTATGATTTTCGCGGACGAAAACTGCTGGAGTGGGCGCTGCTGCTGCCGCTGGCCATGCCGACCTATATCGTCGCCTACGCCTATCTCGACATTCTGCATCCGCTGGGTCCGGTGCAGGGAGCGGTTCGCTGGCTGCTGGGATATTCCAGCCCACGCGAATTTCGGCTGCCCGATATCCGCTCGATGACGGGCTGCATCATCCTGCTCGGCTTCGTGCTTTACCCTTATGTCTACATTCCTGTCCGGGCGATGTTTCTGACGCAGGCCGGTAACCTGCTGGATGCGGCGCGGATGCTGGGAACCTCGCGGCACGCCGTGTTTTTCCGCGTCGCCGTCCCGCTCGCACGCCCGGCCATAGCCGTCGGCATCAGCCTTGCATTGATGGAAGCGCTGAACGACATCGGTGCATCCGAGTTTCTCGGCGTGCGAACGCTGACGGTCTCGATCTACACGACATGGGTCACCAAGTCTGATCTGCCGGGCGCATCGCAGATTGCGCTGTGCATGCTGCTGCTGGTCGTCGCGCTGATTGCCGTGGAGCGATGGGCGCGGCGCAGGCAGTGCTATTCGACCTCGGCACAGAAGAGCACGGTGCTCGCTCCTGCCCGTGTTGGCGGGCTCGGCGGCTTGTTGGTTTTTCTGCTCGGTGGTTTGCCGATCCTGATCGGTTTCGTCGCCCCGGCCATCTATCTCACGGTCGAGGCGTGGAAGCGTTACCAGTTTGGCGGGCTGTCATCGCGCTTTGCCTCGGAAGCCATGAATACCGTTGCTTTTGCTGGAACCGCCACGCTTGTCACCGTGGGTGCCGGGCTGGTCATTGCCTACGCCATGCGGATCATTCCCGGAAAGGCATCGCTCTGGTCCTTCCGGTTGGCCACGGTCGGCTATGCGGCACCGGGAACCGTGATCGCCATCGGCGTGCTGATTGCGCTGGGAAGTTTCGACAGGTTTCTGGATCAGACGCTGCAACAATGGTTCGGCGTTTCCAGCGGCCTGCTGTTGATCGGTAGCGGTGCTGCTCTGATCTTTGCCTACGCCGCTCGTTTCCTGACGATAGCAGGCGGCGGGATCGATGCCGGCTTGAGCCGTATTCCGATGTCCTTCGATCATGCCTCGCGCACTCTTGGCCGCACATCCACCGCAACATTCAGCGCCGTTCACTTGCCCTTGTCGAAAGCAGCCATGGCGGCAGCGGCACTGCTGGTGTTCGTGGATTGCGTCAAGGAACTGCCCGCGACACTTCTCTTGCGCCCGCTCAATTTCGAAACCTTTGCCACCCATCTCTATGGTGAGGCCGCGCGTGGCACTTACGAGGAGGCCTCGATTGCCGCCCTCGCCATCGTCGTGATCGGCATCCTGCCTGTCATCCTTCTCGCACGCGTCGGCCGCGTCAGGCGCTAATTCTGATCATCGCGCGCTTTGCATTTCGAGCGGAGATCGAGGCGCTGGACTGGCGCCAGCCAACTTTGCGCGGAACGATTTTGCCGCCCTCGGGTTTACAAGCCATAACGCATACAAGCCTAAGGAGGAAACGTTATGGTACATCATGAACCCCGCGCCGGTCAGGACCCCTACGTCAAGGACACGCCGAGCTTCATCGCCAGCGACAAGGTCGAAGGCACCAGCGTTTACGGCGCAGACAGCAAAAAGATCGGCTCTATTCAGCGCATCATCCTCGAAAAGCGCGGTGGCCGCGTCGCCTACGCCGTTCTGAGCTTCGGCGGCTTTCTGGGCATCGGTGACGACTACTATCCGCTGCCATGGGAAAAGCTGCATTACGATGAAGAGCTTGATGGCTACCGCATCGACCTCATCAAGGAGCAGATCGAGAACGGACCACGCTTTGCCAACCGTGATGACGAGAGTTTCCTCGGTCGCGATGACCGGACCGTTTACGACCACTACGGCGTTCCGCCATACTGGATGTAACACCGAAAAAGAGATGGCCCCGGAAGGGGCCATTTTCTTGTTCAACGATATCAGAAATCAAGCAGTGGTTGTAAACGCAAAATCCGATCTCAGTGAGCCCGGTGCAATTTTGCTTCAGACACCGCATCTTCAAAACACCTGCGCGCTTCCTCGGCAGTCTTGCGACCATCGAGTGCAGCACGGCACGCGCTTCTGGCGCGGACAAATGTCAATCCACGCGTATGCGGCCAGTTTTCAGTTAAAAGTGCCAGCGCGTCGAACGGGCCGGCGATTACGTCTTTGTCGGCTTTGTCGAAATTCACTTCGACAGGCTTTGTCCATTTCGTTTGTTGCATCGGACGCCTCCCTAACAGCCCATGTCAACGAGCGATAAGCTGACATGGTTCCCATCGAAGAGAATATTTGCAAAGACGCAGATTTACAACGGTAAAGTTGTGGTCTCAGCGGAAGCCGAAGAAGGACAGAATTGCGAGTACGATGACGACCAGGCCGACGATGTAAATGATCTGATTCATGGATAATCTCCGCTTTGTGAGATCGAACCGAGCGGGCTGACCGCTGCTGCAATGTTCGATGCTGAAACATATGACACTCACCGTAACGTGAGCGCCTGCGTGAGGTTCCATGAATATGAGAAATTCATTGTGCGCGAGCAGATTGCGCTCTCGGCATCGATAGGGTCGAGAGCGCGTTTTTTTGGTTTTAAGACTTTGCCAGTTTGAACTGCACGACGTCTATTCGGTCGGTTCTAAAGCCTGCTGCGCAGTAATGCAGGTAATATTGCCACATGCGGCGGAAGCGCTCGTCAAAACCCATGGGTTCGATGCGGTGCCAGTTCGCCAGAAACGCACGGTCCCACAGCATCAGGGTGCGGTCGTAATCCTTGCCGAACCGCAGCATGTCGGGCACCGCAAAGCCTTTCGCGGCGGCTGCTTTCTGGAACGCGGTGATGGTTGGCAGCATGCCGCCGGGAAAGATGTAGGTCTGGATGAAGTCGGCGTTGCGGCGATATTCATCGAAACGGCTCTCATCGATGGTGATCACCTGCACCATGGCCTCACCCTTGTCGGCCAGAAGGTCGCGCAGGCGCTGGAAATAGGTCGGCCAGTTTTCTTCACCCACCGCTTCGAACATTTCGATGGAGACGATCTTCGAGAATTGGCCCTGGCAATCGCGGTAATCTTCCAGCCGGATATCCGCACGGTGGGCGAGCCCCGCCTTTGCGAGGCGCTTCGTCGCAAAATCGGCCTGTTCGGTCGAAAGCGTAAGACCAGTCACACGGCATCCCGTCTTGGCGATTGCATATTCGGCAAAGCCACCCCAGCCGCAACCGACTTCCAGCACATGGTCGTCGGGGCCGATGTTCAACTGCTCGACGATGCGGTCGTACTTTGCATTCTGCGCGTCGGCGAGGCTCTGGCTCGGCTTTTCGAACAGCGCCGATGAGTAGGTCATCGTCTCGTCCAGCCAGGCCGAATAGAACCGGTTACCGAGATCGTAATGGAAGGCGATGTTGCGGCGGCTGCCGGACTTGGAGTTGCGGCGCAGGCGGTGGCGCAGATAGGCGAAGGCGGAGACCAGACGCGCGGGCTCCGACACGGACATCCAGTTCTGCTCATTGGCAATGGCCACTTCCAGAAGCGTGGCGATATCGGGCGTATCCCAATCGCCATCTATGTAGGACTGCGCAAAACCAAGGCTGCCGCCCATCAACAACCGGCGAACGACACGACCTTTGTTGAGCGAAACGACACCGTGCGGGCCGGGCTGCTGTCCACTAACGACATATTCATAGCCGCCGGGAAACAGCACGGTCAGGCGCCCATGGGTGATGTTTTTCAGGCGGCGACAAATCATCCGCTGCCAGAGAGGTGCTTGTTCCATGAGAAAGGGGCTGGTCTCCTGTTCAGCGTGGCTCATCTTTCATTCCTCCTGATGGTGCGCCCGCAACAGCGCTCTTTCCCTTGATGGAACTGGCAATGCGGTTGCGTGCAGCCTTGTGTCGATAAATCGGATTGCCTTTTGCCCAAAGCAGCAGCGCTTCCCAGTGGATCGCGCCCATGATCTTCAGGGTCATCAACGGATAGGTTAAAAGTGCGCTCAACAAAGCCCTGTCATCAAGGGTGCGGCGCTTGCCGGAAAAGGAAGCAAACAGCAGATCGCCATCGCGATCCTGCTCGTTGATGGCAACCAGAACCGCCTCATCCGGCGGCTGGATGCGGAAATCATAGCTGCATTCCATCGGCACGAAGGGCGAAACATACATTTCCTTGGCGCAGGAATGTCGCACCGTTCCGGGCTGATCGGCATCCGTGGGAATGACATAGGTGTGGCGTTCGTGAAAGGTGTTGCGCACTTCGTAGAGAATGGCCACCAGCCGCTCATCCTGCCGGTCGTAACAGAAATAGACCGTCAGCGGATTGAACACATACCCGAAAATCCGCGGGTAACACAGCATGTCCACCCGCAATGCCTCGGGCGCAAGTGCGATGTCCGCATCGGCCAGATGCTGCGCGACCCATTCCTTCAAGCGACCCGTCTCGCCAACGCCGTGGTCTTTGTCGTGGAAGCTGAAGACGGCTCCGCTGTTATAACCGAACAGCCGCAGGCCCTTGTCCAGAACGTTGAGTTCATCGAGGTCCAAAAGCATGGAAAACACGCGGTAGCGCATTTTGTGGGCATGCGGGCGGTGGCGCGCATGCACGACGTGTCCGGCATAAATGGCGGAACGGAAGCTCATTGCGCCAGCACCTTTTCCGGGGTGAGGAGGATGCGCCCCGACTCGTTTTCGACCGTCCAAGGGCGCTTGACGCCACCCAGCGCCTCGGCAACGGCGAGGCCCGATTGCAGCCCGTCCTCGTGGAAACCGCTGCCGAAATGCGCGCCGCAGAACCAGGTGTTGCGACGGCCCTGCAGGCTCCACAGCAGCTTCTGTGCCTCCAGCGCCTTGGTGTCGAACAGCGGATGCGCGTAATCGAATGTGCGGATCAGCTTGGCAGGATCGATCGGACGCGACGGGTTCAGCGTCACGAATAAAGGCGTTGCGTCGTCAATATTCTGCAGGCGATTCATCCAGTAGGTCACGCACAGCTGTTCGGTACCGAGCGAGCCCGGCTCGCTCAGATAATTCCAGCTGGACCAGACATTGCGACGTTTCGGCATGAGGTTGATGTCGGAATGAAGAACGGCAGTGTTGCGCGTATACTCAAAGGCACCCAGCACCGCGCGCTCATCGCTATCGGCATCGCCCAGCAGCGCCAGTGCTTGGTCAGAATGGGTGGCAATGACGACATCATCGAAGGCGGACATCAGGCCGGAGCGGTCGAGAAGTTTCACGCCATCCCCATCACGCCGTATCGCTGCGATCTGGCTGTTGACGACGACGGTGCCCTTGAACTGCGCCTTGATGCGCGAAACATATTCGCGACTGCCGCCCTTTACCGTGCGCCACTGCGGACGATCTGCCAGTTGCACGAGGCCATGATTGACGAAGAAGCGTATGAAGGCCTGAAGCGGGTAGGCACGCATGTCGGAAGCCGTGGTCGACCAGATGGCCGCGCCCATCGGCAGCAGATGATCGTCTATGAAGCTTTGCGAATAATTGTTCTGGTCGAGATAGTCACCGAGGCTGACGCCTTCCAGCGAGCCATCGTTCAGTAGATTAGGCGCTGTCTTATAAAAGCGCATCACATCGCGCACCATCCGCCAGAAACGCGGGCGCAACAGGTTGGACCTCTGCCCGAACAGGCCTGAAATGTTGGACCCCGAATATTCCAGCCTGCCGCCGGAAATCGATGCCGCAAAAGACATGTCGGAGGCGGTGGTTTCCACGCCCAGATGCTTGAAGATGGCGACGAGGTTAGGATAATTCCGCTCGTTATAGACGATGAAACCGGTATCGACGGCAATCGTGTCTTTGCCCGGCAGATCGACCGAGACGGTATTGGCGTGGCCACCCAGACGGTTATCCGCCTCGAACAGCGTCACGTCGGCGCTCTGATCCAGCAACCATGCGGCGGAAAGGCCCGAAATGCCCGAACCGATCACGGCAATCCGTTTTCTCTGAGATCGGTTGCTGGTGCCTGTCTGAAAGTCCATGACGTTCGGTTCCGCATTTGTCTTATCAGCATTTACGGGGCAGGTCGCCGACTGGATTGCTTGCGGCATAATTTTTATTGTCGGTGATCCGATTTCAGCACCGTGGCGTAATCGGATTCATGACAATAAACGTTTCCATAACGGGCCCTGCGTGCCAGTATATGAGCCGCCCTCGGAACAATCCGGTGGTTGGCAAGTCGCATGGAAGCGGAGTGAAGCCGATCCGCATGAGCAATACCGTCAAGGACGACATCGAAAATCAATGTCCGGCGCTGATCAAGGCCGTGGCTGGCGAGCGCAGCGTCGAAGCGTTCGAAGTGCTGTTCCGCTATTACGGACCGCGCGTGCGGATTTATATGTTACGGCAAGTGCGCGATGCACAGGCCGCTGAGGAGCTGATGCAGGAAACAATGATGACGGTCTGGAACAAGGCCGCTCTTTTCGATCCGGCCCGCGGCAACGTCTCGGCCTGGATATTCAGAATAGCTCGAAATCTGAGGATCGATGCGCACCGCAAGGACAAGCGCCCGGAATTCGATATCAACGACCCGGCCTTTGTGAAAGACGATGCGCCCGCCGCCGATACGCAGATGGAAGAGGTACAGGATGCCGAACGTCTGCACCGGGCGCTGGCGCAACTGCCGCAGGAACAGCTCGATCTGTTGAAACGCTCTTTTTTCGATGAGGCCTCCCACAGCACTATCGCACAGCAACTTGGTCTGCCCATCGGCACGGTCAAGTCTCGCATCCGTCTTGCCTTTGCCAAGCTTCGCACCGCGCTGGAGTCACGCTCATGAGGGTAAATCACAAGGTTAGCGACGAATTGCTGCTGGATTACGCATCGGGAAGTCTCGGCGAAAGCTGGAGCCTTGCGGTATCGACGCATCTCGCCCTGTGTCCCGAAAGCCGCCAGCGGCTGGAAGCACTTGAGATGACCGGCGGCGCGCTGCTCAGCGATATCACACCCGTCGATGAAGTGTCCGAAGATCAGTGGCAGAAGATACGCAAGCTCCTGAAGGCGGATGCAACAACTGTGTCGTCCCCGCCCGCAGCTCAGACACATGACGGCGCCGTGCTGCCGGAACCGCTGCGGTCCTATGCAGGTGGCGATGTGGATGCGCTGAAATGGAAGCAACTTGGCCCCGGCGCCTACCACTTCCCCATTCGCACGCGTGATGGCGAGGCCAATGTTCGCCTGCTGCGCATCCCGGCGGGAAAGCCGGTGCCTGAACATACCCATGGCGGGCGTGAACTCACGGTCGTGCTCTCGGGCTATTTCAAGGATGGAAACGATGTCTTCCGCCGTGGCGATTTCGAAGAGGCCGACGAGGATCTGACGCACCAGCCAATTGCGGGCGAAGGCGAAGACTGTATCTGTCTTGCCGTCACCGACGCGCCGTTGAAGTTCAAGAGTTGGCTGGTTCGGTTGGTTCAGCCGGTTCTGGGAATATAATTAGGAAGTCAGGCGGGTCGCAGGAGAAAAAATCGCGTGACCCGCAATGACCTCATTCCCGCGCCCGTCAATCCAGCCAGCCCAAGTCCTTAGGTTGAGGATAGTCTTTTTGCCGTGCAGACGCGTTTTAGCCACAAGTACAGGAATAAGCGCAGTAGCGCTGCTCTGGAATTCGCCAGCCCATTAAGGAAACAAAAGCATGCAGCTTCTCGTCGCCTATATCGGCACGGCCATCGTCTTTTTTGGACTGGATTTCATCTGGTTGTCGAAGGCATCCGGCTTTTACAAGCGCGAGATCGGCCCGCTTCTGCTACCAAAACCCAATTTCGCTGCCGCTGGCATCTTCTACCTCTTTTATATCGCCGGCATCGTCTATTTCGCCGTTCTCCCTGCATTGAATGGCGGCGGATGGAGCACGGCGCTCACCTCCGGCGCGATCCTCGGCTGCTTTGCCTATGGCACCTATGATATGACCAATCTTTCCACTTTGAAGGGCTGGTCATGGCGCATTTGTGTGGCTGATATTCTTTGGGGAACCTTCCTGACCGGCCTCGCCGCTGTCGGCGGTTTCTGGCTTGTTCAGGCCGTGGCGTAATCGGTTTCCACGATCTTCCGCCATTTGCTGTAGTAATCCAAGACGCCTTGAAGCGCTTCAACGGCGTGATAGGATTGTCGCGGCGCATTCCTGATCGCAAGCAGCGCAGCCCCGAGCGCCGTGCCAGACGGGCTGTTGCTATCGGTCACCAGGACATCCGATCCGGTTACTGCTGTCAGCGCCTGCGTGTAAATGCCATTGCTCCCGAACGGACCTTCCACGATGGTCGTTTGTGCATTGCCAACCAGCGCAAGACAAGAGGCCGTCATCATCGCCGCATAGAGACTTGCTGCGACATAGCGCTCCGCTTCGCCTCTTGGTTCGTTCAGCCAGTGGCCCTTGCCACCGGGATAGGGCCCAGAACCTTCCGCCGCATTAGGCAGATAGAGAATGTCATCTGCCAGAACGGCCTCCAGTGCCGCGCCACACTCAGCCTCGCTCGGCGGGGTAAGACCCACCGTCAGCATCTCGAATTCCCGCCCACCCATGAAACGCGCCGAAGGCACTGGCTTGCCGAACGCATCGACATTGACCAGCGTATCGCGCGCCGAGTCAAGCGTTTCCAATGGCGCGCCGACGCCAAAGCAGATGACCCATGTCCCGGTCGACACGACCGAAAACGGACCTTTGCGCACCATCAGATGCGGCAGCAGCGATGCATTGGAATCGTGAAGGCCGCAATAGACCGGCATCTCGCCATCGATGCCGATCCTCGCCGCTATATCAGGTAACACCGTTCCCAACACATCGAAAGCAGAACGCACCAGCGCGAGCAGATTGGCGATGCCCAAGCGATCCGGCAGGCTCGAAAATGTTGATTTGCCCGGCTGCCAGAGATCCGTGTGGCAGCCCAGCGATGTCGCCTCATTGGCCTTCACGCCGGTCAGCCGGTAGGCCCAATATTGCGGGTAGGTCAGGATATCAGTGACTTCGGTGAAGGCGTCGGGAAAGGCCGTCTTCTGGTAGTGCAGTTGCGCCCCGACATTCAGCCCCATGGGAAGCGCCGGTGAGAAGGTTTCCTCAAAGGGCGGGCGCAGACCGGCATAAGCTCTTTGAATGTCGTCGGGGTAGCTGTGTTCGTAATCCAGAACCGGCAGCGCCAAATCGCCCTTACTATTCAGTAGAGCGACACTCGCCCCATGGGTGGTGATGGATATCGCCTGATATCCGGGCTGCTCGTGAAAAGCCGCCAGTCCCTCGATGATGAAACTCCACAGCGTCTCGATATCGTAATGCGGGTAGGGCGGGGCGCTCAGAACCCTGTTGGCGATCTTGCGCGACGCAATTTCCTCGCCGCTCTCGCCATCGACCACGATCAGCTTGGCGTGCGTCTTGCCGATATCGATGACGGCGACATTCTTGATGGTCATGGCAGGTGAAACAACGTCACGAGGTCGGTCGCAACAGGGGAATTATCCTGATGGCTGTCCATGATGTCGGCCATATGCGCCCACCAGCGTTTCATCACCGGATGGTCGGGTAGCGATGCCATGCCGTGGTTCGCAGGACGGGTCAAAACGCCAAACAGGATGTTAGTTTCCGGGTCGAGATGAATGGAATAATCGCTGACGCCTGCCTCGTGCAGAAGCGTGACCAGTTCCGGCCAGATCTCGTCATGGCGTTTCCGGTACTCCGCTTCCATGCCGGGAAAGAGCTTCATCTTGAAGGCGTGTTTTTCGAGTTCTGACATGGTCTACCTCATGGCCCGCAGACGGCGCACGACGATGGGAATGGCGATGGTGATGATGAGGAGAAGCCCGACGAAGATGGACATGACGATGCCGGGCACGTTCAAGAGACCAAGCCCGAAGGTGACGAGGCCCGTGACGAAGGCTGCAATGACCACCCCGCCGATGGTGCCGGAACCGCCCAGAATGGAAACGCCACCCAGCACCACCATCGTCACCACTTCCAGCTCCCAGCCTTGCGCGATGGAGGGGCGGGTGGAGCCGAGGCGGGAGGTAAGGCAGACGGCAGCGATGCCGCTCATAAGGCCCGTCAGCAGGAACAGGATGAACTTCACCCGTTCCACCGGAATGCCGGAAAAGCGCGCGGCAAAGGAGTTGGTACCGATGACGAAGACCTGACGCCCGAAATTGGTGGCATGCAGCAGAATGGCGAAGAGGACGGCCATGACGACGAACAGCACGAATTCAAAGGAGATAACCCAGAACACGTAACCCTGTCCGAAATAGGCAAAGCTTTCCGGGTATTTGCCGAAGGCCTGATCGCCCAGCACCAGATAGGAAATGCCACGAAACAGGCTCATCGTGCCGATGGTGACGACGATGGAGGGCAGCCGCAAACCCGCCACCAGAAAGCCGTTGAAAGCACCGCAGGCGAGGCCGGTGCCGATGCCGAGCGCCACAAGGCCCGGCGTGCCCACACCCATCTGCACCGCATAACCCATGACGGTGGAGGCGAGCGCGATGATGGCGGCGACCGAAAGATCGATTTCACCGGCGATGATCAAAAGCGCCATGGCGAAGGCGATCAGCGCCTTTTCGGTAAAGTTGAAGGTGGCGTCCGAGAGGTTATAGGCATCGAGAAAGTAAGGCGATGCGAAGGAATTGACGACGAAGATCAGGATCGCCACGCCCAGAAGCAGCACTTCCCAACTGGCCATGATGCGCTTGAACGGCGTACCGAGCTTGTCTGGAATGACGCGCGGCGTTGCGGTGTCGGGTGCTATCACGCTCATGCCGAAGCCTCCTTGGTGATTTCGGTCCTGGCCCTGTCGCGCAGAATGATGCGGCCCTTTTTGGCTTCGGCGCGGGCGTTGAACACCACGGCAAGCACGATGACGACGCCTGAAATTGCCATCTGCGCAAAGGGCGAAATGCCGATGACGGGCAGCGCATTCTTGATGACACCGAGAAACAGAGCCCCCAGCACCGCACCGGCAACCGAGCCGATGCCACCCGCAATCGAAATGCCGCCGATGACGTTTGCGGCGACGCTATCCAGTTCGAAACCGGATGCGATATCGACATAGGCCACGGCGTAGCGCGACACCCAGAGGTAGCTCGCCAACCCCGCCAAAGCACCCGAAAGTACAAAGGCCAGAAAGCGCGTGCGGCCGACATCGATGCCCGCATAGACCGCAGCGCCCGGATTGCCGCCCGAGGCATAGGCGGAACGCCCGAAGGAGGTGCGGGTTAGGACTAGCCATGCGCCCGCAATGATGAGGACGGCGACCCAGGATAGAACAGGCATTCCAAAAATCGGCGTGCGTGGAATATTCAGGAACGTCGGCGACATCTGGTGTGCGTTGATCCATGCGCCACCGGAGAGAACAAAGGCCATGCCACGATAGATGGTCAGCGTTCCCAGTGTGACCACGATGGAAGGCAGGCCCAGCCACCAGACAAGAATGCCGTTGATCGAGCCAAGAAGTGCGCCGATGACAACCGCCATGGCAATGAGGAAGGGCAGGGGTATCGAGGGAAAAGCGGCATTGGTCATCGCCACGGCCATGCCGGTAAAGGCAAGGTTGGCGGCAACAGAGAGATCGATGGATTTCGTCAGGATCACCGCCATCTGGCCCAGCGCCAGAATGATGAGGATCGACGTGTCATTGAAGATATTGACGAGATTGGCCGGGCGCTCGAAACCGGGGGAACGCATGGAGAAGCCCGCGATCAAGGTGATGATGATGCCTGCCAGCAGCCATTCGCGATTTTTCAATAGTCTTTTCATGGCGTTGGTCCTCTCACGCGTTTCCTGTGGCAGCGCGCACCAGCTTTTCGGCGGAAAAATCTGGTCGTTCGAACACGCCCGCCATCAGACCTTCGCGCATGACGATGGCGCGGTCCGACATGCCCAGAATTTCCGGCAGTTCGGATGAAATCATGATGATCGACAGTCCCTCGGCGGCAAGCTCGCTGATGAAGCCGTGGACTGCGGCCTTGGAGCCGATATCGATGCCCTTGGTCGGCTCGTCCAGAATGATGACCTTGGGCTGGGTGGCCAGCCACTTGCCGATGACCACCTTCTGCTGGTTGCCGCCCGAGAGCGTACCGACTGGCACCGACAGGGCGGCGGCGCGCAGATCCAGACGCGAGGCATATTTGCGGGCGAGCGCAAATTCATTGGCAGCGGCCAGAAACCCCTTGCGGGATGTGCGCGCCAGCGATGGCAGCGACATGTTCTGATAGATCGGCAGTTCGAGCGCCAGCCCGTGCCGCCCGCGCTCTTCCGGCACATAGACGATGCCAGCATGAATCGCGTCTTGCGGGCTGCGAATGGAAATCTGCTGACCATCCAGCGTCAAGGTGCCGGATGCAGGGCGGGTGATGCCGAACAGCGACTGGCAAAGCTCCGAACGCCCGGCACCAATCAGGCCGTAAAGCCCGAGAATCTCGCCCTTGCGCAGATCGAAGGAAATGTCGCGAAACTCGGTATCGTGGCAATAGCTTTTGACAGAGAGCGTCGTGGTGCCGATGTTGACGGCCTGCTTGGGAAAGGCATCCTTCACATCGCGTCCCACCATCAGCCTGACGATTTCGTCCTGTGGTGTCTGCTTGAGGTCACCCGAACCGACCATCTTGCCATCACGGAACACGGCATAGCTTTCGGCGATCTCATAGACCTCATCGAATTTGTGGCTGATGAACAGGATGGCTTTGCCCTGTCGTTTCAGGTTCTCGACAATGCGGAACAGATCGTCGATTTCCTTGCGCGAAAGGGCGGCTGTCGGCTCGTCCATGATGACGATGCGGGCTTCGACAGACAGTGCACGGGCAATCGCTACCAGATGGCGCTGCGCGATGGAGAGGTCTTTCAACCGGATGGTCGGATCGATCTTGCTTTCCAGCCGCTCCAGCAAAGCGCGGGATTTGTCGTTGATTGTTTTCCAGTCGATCAGCCCGAAGCGCCCCTTCGGCGCGTGGCCGAGAAAGATGTTTTCACCCACCGAAAGCTCGTCAAACAGCACGGTTTCCTGATGGATGGCAGTCACGCCGGCATCGATGGCATCCTGCGCGCTGTGGAATGTGACGGGCTGACCATCCAGCAGGATTTCGCCCTCATTGGGGCGGTAAATACCGGTGAGGATTTTGACGAGCGTGGATTTTCCAGCACCGTTTTCACCGATGAGGGCCGTGACCTTGCCGGGGTAGAGGCGGACGTTGACGGCATCCAAGGCTTTGACGCCGGGGAATATCTGGCTGATGCCGCGCATTTCGAGAATGGGCGCTGAACTTCCCATTGCTTGTGCGTGTGGCGCTGTCGCGTCGGTGATTTTCTCTACAGCCATTGTCATTGTCAGAATTCCGAACGCTCGTTGTTGAGCAGGGGCGCCCCACACCCTCGACGTCATCCTCGGGCTTGTCCCGAGGATCTAACCACGTTCGATGTCGGGGTTCGTTAGATCCTCGGGACAAGCCCGAGGATGACGTCGAGGATGTGGATGCGACTTGAGATCCCCGGCAGCGATCACCGACCAATGCCGCCGGGAGAACCGTCAAAAGATCAGAAAATCTTCGAGAACTGATCGATATTGGACGAGTTGTAGACGAAGGGATCGGCCATCGCGGCTTCGCTGTTCTCGCCGACCTTGATCTTGCCCATGCGTCCGGCTGCGATTTCCGAACCGGCCTTGCCGTCTGCTTCGCCCTTGACGAGGCGGTAGGCGATCTGGGTGGCGGAATAGCCGAGGTCAATGGGGTTCCAGATGGCGAATTCCTTTGTCGCGCCGGACTTGATGGCACCGGCCATTTCGGATGGAAGGCCGAGGCCGGTGACGAAGACCTGGCCGATCTTGCCGGCATCCTTCACCGCCTGCGATGCCGCCAGCACGCCGACCGTGGTGGGGGCGACGATGACCTTCACATTGGGCTGCGAGGTGAGAAGGCCCTGGGCTTCGCGGTAGCTCTTGTCGGCAAGGTCGTCACCGTAAACTGTCGTGACGAGGTTAAGGCCGGGGAAGTCCTTCAGTTGCTTCTTCATCTCTTCGATCCAGATGTTCTGGTTCGTGGATGTCGTGGTGGCAGAGAGGATTGCGAAATCGCCCTTGCCGCCTTCCAGATGGTCTGCCGCCAGTTGCAGGCACATCTTGCCGATCAGCGCGTTGGAAGATGGGTTGAGCTGGAGAATGCGGCCTGCCGGTGCAACACCGCTATCCCAGGAGATAACCTTGATGCCACGCTGTGCCGCCTTCTTGAGGGCTGGAACGACCGCGTCCGGATCGTTGGCGGAAATGGCGATGGCATCCACGCCCTGCGCGATCAGCGAATTGATGACCTCGATCTGCCCTTCGGCTGTTGTCGTGGTTGGGCCGGTATAGATGATTTCGACCCCGCCCAGTTCCTTGGCCGCTTCCTGCGCGCCCTTGTTGGCGGCTTCGAAGAAGCCGTTGCCGAGCGATTTCACGACAAGCGCGATCTTGATGTCTTCGGCCTGCGCCATGCCGCCAAAACCGGCAACGCCGATGGCAACGCTGAGTGCCAGGGCCTGGCTTAATCTTCTGCGTGACAGTTTCATGTTGGTTCTCCTCCCGATTGAACTTCATTCTCCGCTGCGGTGCTCCTCAAGCAACCGAAGCGGAATCCTCCTCGTCTGGCGGTCGCGTCTGCGCCGCCGCTGCCGGTCCGGCCACGATCAACGTCACGCCCGCCGCCTCCACCATCCGTGCTGCCTCGTCTGAAATGCCCTCATCGGTAATGATGGTGGACACGTTTTCCAGCGGGCAAAGGATAAGGCTTGAGCGTTTGCGGAACTTGGAGGAGTCGATCATCACGATCAGCTCTTCCGCCTGCCGCATCAATTTCTGTTCGCTCTGAATGACGAGCGCATCCGACTCCATGATGCCAAGCGCGCCGACACCCTGTGCGCCTATGAAGATCCTGCGCGCATAAAAATTGCGGATCGCGTCGTTTTCAAAGGGCGACAATATCAGGCTCTGGTCGCGGTAGATCGCGCCGCCGGGAACGCTGACATTGCACTTGGAATGCTTGACCAGATGTTCGGCAATGGCGAAGGAATTGGTCATGACCTGCAAACGGCGGGCCAACATGTAATGCACCATCTGGAATGTCGTGGTGCCACCATTGATGATAATGGCGTCGCCTTCCTCACAGAGATCCACCGCTTTGCGTGCAATTGATCGCTTCTTGTCGATATTGACCGATTCCGACACGCGAAACGGTCGTGCCGCGAGATTGCCGAGCTGTGGTGGATGCACTGCTTCTGCCCCGCCGCGTACCCGCCGCAGCTTTCCCTGAACATGCAAGGAAGCGATATCGCGCCGGATCGTCGCTTCGGAAGCGTCCGTCAATTCGGCAATATCCTGCACCGTCACCACAGGCTTTTCCTGTATGGCGCTCAAGATGATGCGATGGCGTTCGCTTTCGTGCATGGGTCCTCCTAATGGTCAGTTATTCGTAAAGTTCTGATGTTGTCAATCAAGTTCGATCAAAATAAACAATGGTGCGATGCAGCATGAAAATTTATGATCGTTTTTGATTGACATTGTCGTTTTGAATGCGCGATACCTGCCTGCATTGGGAGGCGGGCTGGTTTGAAAGTCTGCAGATAAACGACATGGGAGGATATTGCGATGGGCCAGACGGGTCTTCTCGAAAACCGCTGGGATGATGCCTATGCGGCAACACTCGATGAGCCGGGCAAGCTGCTCTATCGCTCCAATCTCCTGGGTGCAGACAAGCGCATCACCAATTATGGCGGCGGCAACACCTCTGCGAAGGTTCTGGAAACTGACCCGCTGACGGGCGAAAAGGTCCGCGTCATGTGGGTCAAGGGCTCCGGCGGCGATGTAGGCACCATCAAGCTGGATGGCTTTGCCACGCTCTATCTCGACAAGCTGGAAGCCTTGAAAAGCATTTATAAGGGCGTGGAAGACGAAGACCGCATGGTTGGTTTCCTGCCCCATTGCACCTTCAATCTCAACCCGCGCGCCGCCTCCATCGATACGCCGCTGCACGGTTTCGTGCCGTTTGCCCACGTCGATCACATGCACCCGGATGCAATCATCGCCATTGCCGCTTCGAAAAACTCCAAAGAGCTGACGCAGCGGATTTTCGGGTCCGATATCGGCTGGCTGCCATGGCGCCGCCCCGGCTTCCAGCTGGGTCTCGACCTCGAAGCTTTCGTCAAGGCCAACCCCGCCGCCAAGGGCGTGGTTCTGGAAAGCCATGGCCTGTTTACCTGGGATAATGATGCCAAGGCCTGCTACGAACTGACGCTGAAGATCATCAACAAGGCCATCACCTGGTTTGCCAAGGAGACGGAAGGTAAGACTATTTTCGGTGGTGCGGTTGCCAAAAGCCTTTCACCAGAACAGCGCCGAGACATCGCAGCCCGCCTGATGCCGGAAATTCGTGGCCGGATCGGTCGTGATGAGCGCAAGCTCGGTCATTTCGACGATCAGGATGCCGTGCTGGAATTCGTCAATTCCAAGGATTTGAAGCCGCTGGGTGCGCTCGGCACATCCTGCCCGGACCATTTCCTGCGCACCAAGATCCGCCCGTTGATCCTCGATCTCGATACGGCAAATCCCGATGTGGATGCGCTGCTTGGCGGTCTTGATCAGGCGCTTGCCGATTATCGCGCCGATTACGTCAGATATTACGAGACCTGCAAGCACGACAACTCGCCTGGGATTCGGGATCCCAACCCGGTGATCTTCCTCATTCCCGGCGTCGGTCTGCTGTCCTTCGCCAAGGATAAGGCGACCGCGCGCATTGCCGGTGAGTTTTACGTCAACGCCATCAATGTGATGCGTGGCGCTTCCACGGTTTCGGACTATCACGGCCTGCCGGAGCAGGAAGCCTTCGATATCGAATATTGGCTGCTGGAAGAGGCGAAGCTTCAGCGTATGCCAAAGCCGAAGAGCCTGGCTGGCCGCGTCGCCTTCATCACTGGCGGAGCCGGTGGCATCGGTCGTGCGACGGCGCAACGTCTGGCAAATGAAGGTGCCTGCGTGGTGCTGGCCGATATTGACGAAGGCGCTTTGGAAGCAACCAAGTCGGATTTCGAGAGGCGTTTCAGCCCGGATGCCGTGCGCACCGTCAAGCTTGATGTGACGAAAGAAGACGCGGTGCTGTTAGCCTTTACCCAGGCCAGCGTTGAATTCGGCGGCATCGATATTCTCGTCTCCAATGCCGGCATTGCCTCGTCTGCGCCTGTCGAAGACACCACACTTGCCATGTGGAACAAGAACATCGACATTCTGGCAACCGGCTATTTCCTCGTTTCACGAGAAGCCTTCCGGCTGTTCCGTCGCCAGAAGCTCGGCGGCAACGTGGTCTTCGTAGCATCGAAGAACGGTCTGGCTTCTTCGCCAAACGCTTCCGCCTATTGCACGGCAAAGGCTGCCGAAATCCATCTGGCGCGTTGCCTTGCGCTCGAAGGTGCAGACGCGGGCATCCGTGTCAACACGGTCAATCCTGACGCGGTTCTGCGCGGTTCAAAGATCTGGAATGGTGAGTGGCGGGAGCAGCGGGCTGCCTCCTCGAAGATCGAAGTCACCGATCTCGAAGAGCATTATCGCAATCGCTCCATGCTGAAGCTGAATGTATTCCCGGAGGATATAGCGGAAGCGATCTACTTCCTGACATCGGATGCATCGGCCAAATCAACCGGCAACATCATCAATGTCGATGCGGGCAATGCGCAAAGTTTCACCCGCTAAGTGCGGGTGAAAACAGGCTTACTTGCGTAGGATAACCCAGATGGCGTGGATGATGCCGGGAATATAACCGCACAGCGTCAGCAGGATGTTGAGCCAGAAGTGCAGGCCAAGGCCAACCTGAAGGAACACGCCGACCGGCGGCAGGAAAATGGCAAGAATAATACGAATTACGTCCACGATTGAATATCCCGTCTGTTTGTTGCTGCCCCCATAACGTGGGAAACGCCGGATTGGTTTCAAATGCGAGGACGCGGACCGGGAGGAACACATGGTTGAACTGAAGATTGCCGCCGATATTGTCGGGCGCGAGAACGAAAAGCGCCAGTCGGCCCAAGGGTCAGACTATGATGCGCTGGGCGAACATCTGGCGCGGCGCAATATCGATATCGAAGCTATTACCGAGCAGGTGTCGAAATTCTCCGTGGCTGTCCCGTCCTGGGGTGTGGGCACCGGCGGCACGCGCTTTGCCCGCTTTCCCGGAAAGGGCGAGCCGCGCGGCATCTTCGACAAGCTGGATGATTGCGCCGTTATCAACCAGCTGACAGCAGCAACGCCAAACGTCTCGCTGCATATTCCCTGGGACAAACAGGACCCGAAGGCGCTGAGAGCCCATGCCGATGCGCTGGGTCTCGGCTTTGATGCGATGAACTCCAACACGTTTTCGGATGCGGAGGGACAGCAACATTCCTACAAATACGGCTCGCTCAGCCATGCCGATTCGGCAACGCGGCAGCAGGCTGTCGATCACAACATCGAATGTATCGAAATCGGCAATGCTCTCGGCTCCAAGGCGCTGACGGTGTGGGTTGGCGATGGCTCCAACTTCCCCGGCCAGAGCAATTTTACCAGAAGCTTCGAGCGGTATCTCTCCGCCATGGCCGATATCTACAAAGCGCTGCCGGATGACTGGCGCATCTTTTCCGAACACAAGATGTATGAGCCCGCCTTCTATTCGACCGTGGTGCAGGATTGGGGCACGAACTACCTCATCGCCAATACGCTGGGCGACAAGGCCTTCTGCCTCGTGGATCTCGGCCACCATGCGCCCAACACCAACATCGAAATGATCGTCGCCCGCCTGATCCAGTTCGGCAAGCTCGGCGGCTTCCATTTCAATGACAGCAAATATGGCGATGACGATCTGGATGCAGGCTCCATCGATCCCTACCGCCTGTTTTTGGTCTTCAACGAGCTTGTCGATGCCGACCACCGCGGCGTCAAGGGCTTCCACCCGGCCCACATGATCGACCAGTCGCACAATGTAACCGACCCCATCGAAAGCCTCATCTCCAGCGCCAACGAAATCCGCCGCGCCTATGCGCAGGCGCTTCTGGTGGACCGGGTGGCACTCGATGGATACCAGCAGGAAAATGATGCGCTGATGGCATCCGACACCCTAAAACGCGCTTACCGCACAGATGTTGAGCCTATTCTGGCCGAAGCGCGGAAGAGATCAAACGGTGCCATCGACCCCGTCGCCACCTACCGCGCCAGCGGCTACCGTGCCAAGGTGGCAGCCGAACGCCCGGCATCGAAGGGCGGCAGCGGCGGCATCATCTAACTCCATTCGCGCGCACCGAAAACCTTAACAAACGAAGGCACGCAACAGCGTGCCTTCACGCTTTCATAACCAAATATGTCCGCCGTTAAAAAAACGTGTTTTTCGCCCCATCATCTTCACATTCACGGTTATGTTAGCGAGGCATGAAGAAGCCAATAGACAAATCCGGCCTGATTTTCGTAGCAATGCTGTGCGTGCTCGTGGGCATCGTGCTGAGCATCGCCTTCCTCAACGGCGACAGGCAGCTTTCACCACAAAGTCAGGACGGGACGTTGATCCCGAGGACGACGGCTCAACCGCAGCAGTGATGCTTGCGGCTTTCGTCATGCGTATTTTCGTTCGCAAAGATGATACGGCTCCACTAGAGATTCCGCCGGGATGCCCCACTCCTTATGCAGCCTATGGATCATATCCACGGTAAGAGCGCGTTTCCTGTTCAGGACTTCTGAGGCGCGCGAGCGTGAACCGAAAAGCGCGGCAAGATCACCTTGAGTCCGACCAGTCATCTCCATATGCGTTTTGATCAATTCCACCGGCTCAGGCGCGTCGATGTGATAATGCTTGTTCTCAAAAGCTTCGATGAGCGTAGCTAGCACATCGAACCTGTCGGCATCAGGCGTTCCGAGATCAGGCGGATTGTCAAAATAAGGGCTGATCTCCGCAATGGCCCAGGCAAGATCAGCATCGGTTTTGATGGCGCGAATATTGTCCATTACACTGTCTCCGGGTCTATCTGGTCGTAGTCTTTATGGGTGCCGACAAAGTTGATCAAAACGCGTTTGTAAGCATATGCGACATGGACAATCAGGCGATATTTGTTGCCCGAAATGTCGAAAATGATGCGGTTATCCGAAACGAAATCCACCGTTGAACCAAACGCTGTCTTGACGTCTGAAGGTCCGCTCCACTCTGCCTTGCTGACAATCGCATACCACGTCTTCAATGCTGTTTCGGCCTGAGCATGGCGCTCCCAAAACAGCTTCAGTGTAGACTTTGCGATGATCTGCATGAAGCAGACTATACGGCATTCCCAATTTGGGAACAACGGGAAATTACCAAATTGGCGACTTTAAGTAGGCGCGGCTTAATGCTGAGCTTTCACAGCAAGCATATCAATAAAAAGGTGTAAAATGAGATTGAGTGCCGTTACAAAAACTGGTGCCGCTTGCAGGACTCGAACCTGCGACCCCATCATTACGAATGATGTGCTCTACCACCTGAGCTAAAGCGGCTTGCCAAGCGCCGAATATGTCTCGGCTCGGCGTATGGCGGGCTGATACAGGCATTGGGGATGGATTTCAAGCCTTGAATACGGGTTCGACTAAAAATCCCGTATCGCCAACCCTCGCAAGCTCCATCACGCCAGAATGCGGGCCTTGGCGGCGTCGTATTCCCGGGCGAGCCGTTCGACCACGGCGGCAACGGGCTGCACGGCTTTCACCGCGCCTACGCCCTGACCTGCGCCCCAGATGTCTTTCCAGGCTTTCGCGCCACTGGTGGCTGCTCCGAAATCCATTTTGGAAGGGTCTGCTTCCGGCAGGTTATCTGGGTCCAGACCGGCTGCGATGATCGATGCTTTCATGTAGTTGCCGTGAATGCCGGTGAAATAGTTGGAGTAGACGATGTCGTTGGCTTGGGCGTCCACAATGGCTTGCTTGTAGGCATCGGTCGCGCGCGCTTCCGTCGTGGCGATAAAGGGGGAGCCGATATAAGCCATGTCGGCACCCATGGCTTGGGCTGCGAGAATAGCGCCACCATTGGCGATGGCGCCTGCCAGAAGCAGGGGGCCGTCGAACCATTCGCGGATTTCCTGAACCAGCGCGAAGGGGGAAAGCGTGCCCGCATGACCGCCCGCACCCGTCGCCACCGCAATCAGCCCGTCCGCACCCTTGCGGATGGCGGAATTGGCGTGGCGGTTGTTGATGACGTCATGCAGCACGATGCCGCCATAGGAATGGATCGCGGCATTCACTTCCGGCACAGCCCCCAGCGAGGAGATGACGATCGGCACCTTGTATTTCACGCAGAGACCCAGATCATGCTCCAGCCGCTTGTTGGAGGTGTGGACGATCTGGTTGACGGCAAAGGGCGCTGCCGGTGTCTCAGGGTTTGCAGCATTATAGCTCGCCAAATCCTCGGTCATCATCGCCAGCCATTCGTCCAGCTGGCTTTCAGGGCGCGCATTCAGCGCCGGAAACGCCCCCACGATACCTGCCTTGCATTGCGCGAGCGTCAGCTCCGGGTGGGAAATGATGAACAGCGGAGAGGCGACCACCGGCAGTCTCAGATTGTCTTTCAATACGGATGGCAGCATGGTTCCTCCCACAGGCTTACGTTTACGCGCACGTAAGATGTAACGAAGGCTATCCGATATGAAAAGCAGAAAATTGCGTGCTGGTTTCGGTTGGAACCTTTGAAGAAGCGCAGGCCAAGCGATAGTGCTCATAGCCTTAACTTGAACGTCTAGACGTTGCGTGAGGCGTGTTTTCCCCAAGCCATTCCGATAATTGCGAAACACGTCCCTTGCGGTTGGGCAAACGAGAGGTTACCGAATCGTAAACGAAGGCGGCGCGCCTTGTTGCTTGAGTGACAGCGTGGATAATGCAGCGCCTCTTCGACGAAAAGCAAAGGACCGACAGTGAGCGGACTGGAAACGGCAATCAGAAATGCCCTTGAAAAATCGGACCGATCGAGTGCCGAGGTGCGGGCGCGTATTTACCAGTCCTCGCGTCAGGCGCTGGAAGCGGGCTTGCGCAAACAGGGCATAGACGATCCCGAAACCGTGGCGCAGCAGCGTCAACGGCTGGAGGCGCTGGTTCACGCCATTGAAAGCGAAGAGCGCAACCGTCTTTTGAGCGTCGTCGAAGACCATGTGCGCCGGGAAGCGGCACGGGCACCAGCTCCGCCGCCCATACAGACTGTCACGCCAACGGTCTCTGCACAGAACCGCGAAGACTACGACCAAGAAGACGTGCTGCCGGTGGACGCCGAAATCCGCAGTGAGCGCGACGATAGCGAGCCCGCCTCCAATGATATTGGCGATATCAGAGCAGAGCGCGGCGTGGTCGCACCGGATGCGCGGTCAAACCCGCGCACAGATGCGGCATCATCGCTAGCCTTCACACCGGAACGTGCTGCCAAGGCGCGCCGCAAGAAGGGGCTTGTCGCACGGCTGTTCATCTATTTTACCTTGCTTGCCTTTATCGGCTTGGGCGCTTGGTGGGTCTATAGTTCAGGCCTGCTTTTGTCACCGAGCGAACGCGACACCGGCGTGCCGAACCCGCCTCCTGAGGTGCAGTCGGAAGATTTCAATGGCGCAGAAGCCACGCCGCAGCCAAGTGTCGAGGCCGGTCGCGGCTTTTCCGATGCCTGGGAAGATGTCTTCAACGCTGAGCGCGGCACGAACGGCATCCAGGCGGCGTCGCTCTCGGTGGTAGAGCCCATCACCACGCCAGCCGGAAAGGCCGTGCGCCTGACATCGCGGGTCGGCGAAGTGGATGGCAATGTCAGCATCACCGTGCCTGCGGAGGTGCTGAAGGAAATGGCGGGCAAGTCCTCCACCATTTCGATTACACTGCAATCCTCCAGCGACCGGCAGACACAGCTCTCCGTCAGCTGTGATTTCGGCAGCCTCGGTGATTGCTCCCGTCATCGTTTCACCGCAACGCCGGAGCGGGCGGATATGCTGATCAACGTCGCATTCGACCGCACGCTCGCGCCCAATAGCCCGGGCCGCATCATCATCAACAGCGATATCGATGGCAATGGACTGCCGGTCAATCTCTACTCGGTCCGTATTCTGCCGGGCGAGTGATATGCTGCCCCACTCCCCGCATCGACAGGGAGTGAGGGCTTGATATCATGATTTCAGAAAATCAGGGCCAAATCCGAGAATTTTCTCGTCGATATCGCCGATGACACTCTTGTCTTTACCCTCGTAATCCAGCGTTTTTAGAATGTGACGGATAAGGTTGATGCGGGCGCGGCGCTTGTCGTTGGCGCGGATCACAGTCCACGGCGCGTCATCGATGTGGGTCTTTTCCAGCATCAAATCCCGCATGGCGGTGTAATCGTCCCACTTGGTCAGCGCTGCGATGTCCATATCGGACAGTTTCCAGGCCTTCAGCGGGCTGTGCCGCCGGTCGTGAAAACGCGCGATCTGGGTTTCGCGACCGATATCCAGCCAGAACTTGAACAGATAGGTGCCCTCGTGCTCCACCATCTTTTCCAGACGCGGCGTTTCCTTGAGAAAGCGCTTGTGTTCGTCAGGAGTGCAGAAACCCATGACCGGTTCCACGCCCGCGCGGTTGTACCATGAACGGTCGAACATGACGATTTCGCCAGCGGTCGGAAAATGCGAGATGTAGCGCTGGAAATACCATTGCCCACGCTCCGTCTCAGTTGGTTTGGACAGAGCAACCACGCGTGCGGCGCGAGGGTTGAGGTATTCCTTGACGACCGAGATAGCACCGCCTTTGCCCGCCGCATCACGGCCTTCGAAGACGGAAAGCACGCGACTGCCCGTGGCCTGTAGCCAGTATTGCACCTTCACCAACTCGATCTGCAACGCTTCCAGCGTCTTGTCATAGTCGTCTCGGTTCATCTTCTTGTCATAGGGAAAGCCGCCCGCAGACAGCTTCTTTTCTTCCACCCAGTCCGGCAAAACCGGGTCGTCTATGTTGAAGATGCGGGTCTTCCCACCGATTTGAAGTTCGACCGAACGGTCCTTGGCGTTTTCGCTCATCATCGCTCCCTGTGTGGCGGGTTCATCGTGCGGTTCGTCTGCATCAACTCACAGTCTGTGCCGAAGTTCAATATAGTGCGTTTCGCGGCGCGTGCCGGAAGATCAAGCTGTGGGAAAAGACACAGTGATGAATCTCTGTCATGAAAGAGCGATAAAAGGGTCGATACGCTGATTTCGGCGGCAGAGGAAAGCAGATGGCAATGGCGGTGATGGAAAGCGGCAGCACGCTGGCAAGATATTGGCATGGACTTCGCCGCAGCTGGCTGCCCATTTCCGTCGTCACCCTTCTGGCACTCGTCACACTTTCTGAACTGCGCACGCCCTATGTACCGCTGGTGCTGTGGGTCGGCGCGGTGCTGGCCATTCTTGCCGTCAACTCCGGCAAGGTCGCCAAGGTCACGAAACGTGCGGCAGAGACGGTTGTAGACGAGGAGCAGGCGGTCAGCGAAAGCCTGATTGCCGGGGTGCGCTCCGGGCTCGCGGTTCTCGACACGCCCGTCTTCATTCTGGATCGCAACGCCAGCGTCCTGTTTGAAAACAGCGCCGCAGACCGGGCTTTCGGCACCCTGCCAGTCGGTTCGCATATATCGGGGCGTTTGCGGTCTCCGGGCCTGCTGGATGTTATCAGGGAAACCATCGCGACCGGTCAGCCCAATCAGGTCGAACATTCCGAACGGCTTCCGTCGGAGCGGGTCTTCATCGTCCGCATCGCGCCTGCCGCGACCCAGGAGCAGGCTGGAGCGCCGATCTATATTCTGTCTTTCCGCGATGTTTCGGAACTGCGCCGGATCGATCGCATGCGCAGCGATTTCGTGGCGAATGCGAGCCATGAGCTGCGCACGCCGCTGGCATCCTTGCGCGGCTTTATCGAAACCATGCAGGGCCCGGCCCGCGATGATCCCAAGGCGCGGGAGCGGTTTTTAGGCATCATGCTGGATCAGGCCACCCGCATGAGCCGCCTCGTGGATGATCTTATGTCCCTGTCGCGGCTGGAATTGCGCGCCAATATCGCCCCGGATCAACGCGTGGATCTCGTGCCGCTCCTCGGCCACGTGCGGGACTCGCTGCTGCCGCTGGCCGAAGATCTCGAGATCGGCATCAATTTGCACATCCCCGAGGGCAAGGTGGAAGTGACCGGTGACCGGGACGAACTGGTGCAGGTGTTCCAGAACCTCGTCGAAAATGCCTGCAAATATGGTCAGGACGGCAAGGTGGTGGATGTCTTCTTGCGCGCCGACGCTGGAAAGCCCGTCGAAGTCAGCGTCGTGGACAAGGGGCCGGGCATTCCGGCAGAGCACGTGCCGCGTCTCACAGAGCGGTTTTACCGGGTCAGTGTCGCAGACAGCCGCTCCAAAAAAGGCACCGGTTTAGGCCTTGCCATCGTCAAGCACATCCTCACCAGACACCGGGCTCGCCTCATCATTCGCTCGGAACTGGAGGTCGGCACGGACTTCACCGTTAGATTTTGACACATAATGCTTTGCTCGTGCATTGCGGATAAAAATAGATATTGAAAATCATATACTTGACCTGTCACAAATCTTTCACCCAAATGACATAAAAGGGTGTGGCAAGACTGGTTAAGAAGAGGCCGCCGGGGCAGCCCAGATTGGGCAAGAGGGTAAAGTTACTGCCGGCAGCGTCTATAAAAGCCCAATGCGGGCCCCATACGGGAGAGTTACATGAATATCGTAAAATTGTCCGCCGCCGCCTTGGTGGCCTCCGTTGCCTTTGCGGGTGCCGCATCTGCTCGTGACCAGATCCAGGTTGCCGGCTCGTCCACGGTTCTGCCTTACGCAAAGATCGTTGCTGAAACTTTTGCTGAAACTTTCCCTGACTTCAAGGCTCCAGTCGTTGAGTCCGGCGGCACAGGCGGCGGCTTGAAGGCATTCTGCTCCGGCGTTGGTGAAGGCACCATCGACGTTGCAAACGCCTCGCGCCCAATCAAGGCCGACGAACTTGCAGCCTGTAAGGCAGCAGGCGTGACCGACGTTCAGGAAGTCAAGATCGGTTACGACGGCATCGTCTTCGCCATGGACAAGTCCAACAAGGACGTGAAGCTCGAGCCAAAGGACCTCTACCTCGGTCTCGCTGCTGAAGTCGTCAAGGACGGCAAGCTGGTTGCCAACCCTTACAAGAAGTGGTCGGAAATCAACAAGGAACTGCCTGACGTCGCCATCGCTGCCTACATCCCAGGCTCCAAGCACGGTACACGCGAAGTCTTCGAAGAGAAGATCATGGCTGACGGCTGCAAGGAAGCTGGTGCGACCGACGCGATCAAGGGTCTCGTTGCCGACGCCAAGCAGGCTGCTGCAAAGTGCGTTGCTGTTCGTAAAGACGGCGCTGCTGTCGACATCGACGGCGACTACACAGAGACGCTCGCTCGCATCGACGCCAACAAGACCGGTCTCGGCGTATTCGGCCTCGCATTCTACGAAAACAACAAGGACAAGCTGAAGGTTGCAACCGTCAGCGGCGTTGTTCCAACGACTGAATCCGTTGCAAGCGGCAAGTACCCTGTGTCTCGCCCGCTGTTCTTCTACGTCAAGAAGGCACATGTCGGCGTTATTCCTGGTCTGAAGGAATATGTCGAGTTCTTCACCTCCGACGAGATGATCGGCCCTGACTCGCCGCTGTCCAACTACGGTCTGGTTGCGGCGCCTGAAGCCGAGCGCAAGGAAATCCGCGCTCAGTTCGAAGCTGGCAAGATCATGTAATAGGTCTGGAAGGCGCGGCGACATCGTCGCGCCTTCCGTCCATCTATCTGTTGGCAAGGCGCTGTGTGGGTTGACAGTTCCTATTTATCGCATGATCAAGCGGCCGATACATATGATGTATCAACCCGGAATGCCTGAGCCAAAATAGGGAAGACGGCACTGTCGCGAAGCCATCGAGCTGAAAGAAGTTCGGTGCGGTTTTTCGATGATCCGATGTGCAAGTAACAAAGCTGCCTGATACCGCATCCCTTTCTGGTGCGCCGAGGAAAGTCTCATGAACACATCCATTCTTTTGCTGATATTGGCGCTGATCGGCATAACCAGCTATGTGCTGGGTTCACGCCGCGCTGTCGCCCTGGCGGGCGGTCGTCCGTCCTCCATGCATTCCCGTGCCGGTTATCATGGTTCCTATGTTCTCATATGGGCCGTCCTGCCTGCCGCATTCATTTTAGCACTCTGGCTCATCATCAGCCCCATGATCGTCACTGCAGCCGTCCGGGGCGAGTTTCCCGAAGACATCAAGGCGCGGTCCGAGGCGCAGCAGAGCCTCAGCTACGGCATGGTCGGTTCCATCGCCCGCGGCCTTCAACGGCTGACGGCAGATGAAACTGCCCAGGCAAAGGCCGATCCGGCCAAATTGCGTCCGCTGCTCGGCTCCAAGGGTGTCGCCATTGCTGGCGATCCCGAAGCCTACATGGTCGAAGCGGCTGAAACGCTCAATACCATGACGACGGCCAGCCGCCTTGGCATGGTCATCATCGTGCTGGGCACGGCCTTCGCTGGCGCCTTCTACGCCATGCGCGGCATCGCACCTCGGTTCCGGGCGCGCAACAATGTCGAGAAGGTCATTCTCGCAGCCCTGCTGCTGGCCTCTTCCATCGCCATCCTCACCACCATCGGCATCGTATTGTCGATGCTGACGGAAGCCATCCAGTTCTTCAACATGGTCCCGGCTCAGGAGTTCTTCTTCGGAACGGTCTGGGACCCGCGGTTTGCCGCAGCGGGCTCGACGGACAGTGCCGGTCAGTTCGGTCTCATTCCACTTTTGGCGGGCACGCTTTACATCGGCTTCGTCGCCATGCTGGTTGCCGTTCCCGTCGGTCTGTTCTCGGCCATCTACATGGCGGAATATGCCAGCCCTCGCTTCCGCTCGGTCGCAAAGCCGCTGCTGGAAGTTCTGGCCGGTATCCCCACCATCGTTTACGGCTTCTTCGCGCTGACAACGGTCGGTCCCTTCCTGCGGGACATCTCCTCGCAGATCAATGGCCTGACGACTGGCGATTACACTAACTTCATTCAGGCGCAGAGTGTCATCACCGCCGGTTTCGTCATGGGTATCATGTTGATCCCTTACGTCTCCTCGCTGTCCGATGACATCATCACAGCCGTTCCTCGCACGCTGCGCGATGGTTCGCTGGGTCTGGGTGCAACACGCTCCGAGACGGTCAAGAAGGTCATCCTGCCTGCCGCTCTTCCCGGCATCGTCGGCGCCATTCTGATGACTGCTTCGCGCGCCATCGGTGAAACGATGATCGTGGTTCTGGCCGCCGGTGTTGCCGCACGCCTTCAGATCGATCCGTTCGAGCCGATGACGACGGTCACCGTCAAGATCGTCAGCCAGTTGACGGGCGACCTTGAATTCACGTCGCCGCAGACACTGGTTGCCTTTGCGCTTGGCATCACCCTGTTTGCCATCACGCTTTGCCTCAATATCTACGCGCTCTATATCGTGCGCAAATACCGGGAGCAGTACGAATGACCGAGGTCGTTACTCCGGGCGTCATCGCCCCCGCCGCAACGAAGAAGGTCCGTCGCGATATCGGCATCAAGCGCCGTTACGCCTCAGAGCGCCGCTTTCGGACCTATGGTCTGGCGGCCATCTCCTTCGGCCTGCTGTTTCTGTTCCTGCTTCTCTGGTCCGTCGTCGGCAAAGGCTACACGGCGTTCCAGCAGACCATGATCACCGTTCCGGTCGAGTTCTCGCAGCAGATCATCGATCCCGACAATGTCCGTGCCCAGAACCCCGGCAAGCTGATGACCGCGAACTATCCCGTGGTTGCCCGCAATGCGGTGGCAAAGGCACTCGGCGTGTCCTTGGATGATCGTGATGCCCTGAAGGCCGTGAATGCGATGATCTCCGACAGCATCCGAGGACAGCTTCGCGATCTGGTGGTGGCCGATCCTAGCGTCATCGGTACCACGCGCACCGTTGCCCTTCTGGCATCCGGCGATCTCGACAGCGTGGTCAAAGGTCAGGTCGATGTTTCCGTCAACGAACAGAACCGTCGCATCTCCGACCAGCAGCTCGGCTGGGTCAAGCAACTGACCGATGCGGGGCAACTGGCCAAGGAGTTCAACACCGGCATCTTCTTCAACGGCGCATCCAGCCGTCCAGAGGCCGCAGGTGTCGGCGTGGCGCTGATCGGCTCCTTCTATATGATGCTGATCGTTCTGGTGCTGTCCCTGCCCATCGGTGTCGCCGCTTCCATCTATCTGGAAGAATTCGCACCGAAGAACCGCCTGACGGACCTGATCGAGGTCAACATCAACAACCTCGCAGCCGTTCCGTCGATCGTCTACGGTCTGCTCGGCCTGTCGGTCTTCATCAACTTCATGGGCTTCCCGCGCTCGGCCTCGCTGGTCGGTGGTCTGGTCCTGACGCTGATGACGCTGCCGACCATCATCATCGCCACACGTGCGGCGCTGAAAGCCGTACCGCCATCCATCCGTGCTGCGGCCCTTGGGCTTGGCGCATCGAAAATGCAGACGATTTTCCACCACGTGCTGCCACTGGCCATGCCGGGAATTCTCACCGGCACCATCATCGGTCTGGCGCATGCCCTAGGCGAAACCGCACCGCTGCTGCTCATCGGCATGGTCGCCTTCGTCGCAAATTACCCGACAACGCCGATGGACCCGTCCACGGCACTGCCGGTACAGATCTACATGTGGGCGAACGAAGCAGAACGTGCCTTTGTCGAGAGAACATCAGGCGCTATCATCATTCTGCTCATGTTCCTCGTCGTCATGAATGTTGGAGCAATCCTGTTGCGCCGCCGCTTCGAGCGTCGCTGGTAAGCATTTCCTGAAAAACCGGTCTCCGGTTTTTCCTCTGGACGTGCGATGTAACGGAAACCGGGAGCTTGAGGCTATGAATATGTTGTCGGAAGCAGCAGTTGAAAAGGCGCTGGACAAGAAAATGAATGAAGTAACATACAAGATGATCGGCAAGGACGTTTCGGTCTATTACAGCGAGAAGCGTGCCCTCTACGATGTGAACCTCAATGTTCGCGAAAACACCGTGACGGCGCTCATCGGCCCGTCCGGCTGTGGCAAATCGACATTCCTGCGCACACTGAACCGCATGAATGACACGATCGATGGCTGCCGCGTTGCGGGTAAGATCACGCTCGACGAAGAAGACATCTACGATCAGACCATCGACGTGGTTGAACTGCGTGCCCGTGTCGGCATGGTGTTCCAGAAGCCCAACCCGTTCCCCAAGACGATCTACGAAAACATCGCCTACGGCCCGCGCATCCATGGTCTTGCCCGCAACAAGGCGGATATGGACCAGATCGTCGAGTCCAGCCTTCAGAAGGCCGGTCTGTGGAACGAAGCCAAGGATCGTCTGCACGAATCCGGCACCGGCCTGTCCGGCGGTCAGCAGCAGCGTCTGTGCATCGCCCGCGCCATTGCCGTTTCGCCCGAAGTCATTCTCATGGACGAGCCCTGCTCGGCGCTGGACCCGATCGCAACTGCTAAGGTCGAGGAGCTGATCCACGAACTGCGCGCCAATTACACCATCGTCATCGTCACCCACTCCATGCAGCAGGCTGCCCGTGTTTCGCAACGCACGGCCATGTTCCATCTGGGTCACCTGGTGGAAGAGAACGATACGGACAAGATGTTCACCAACCCGGATGACCAGCGCACGCAGGACTACATCATGGGTCGCTTCGGCTGATTGGCCGTAGGTTTAATCATTCGCGCCAAACGCTGGAGCCCTACCGGGCTTGCGAAAAAGCGCATCGAAACTGGAGAGTTCGAACATGCCGACACATTCGCATATCATGTCCGCCTACGATGAAGAGCTGAAGTTCCTGACCCGCCGTATCGCCGAAATGGGCGGTCTGGCAGAGCAGATGTGTGCCGATGCGGTGCGCGCGCTGGTCAACTCCGACGCGGCTCTAGCCCAGAAGGTCATCTCGGACGATACGATCCTCGATCACGCCGAGCGCGAGATTGGCGATAAGGCTATCGTTACCATTGCAAAGCGTCAGCCCATGGCGGCGGACCTTCGCGAGATCATCGGTTCGCTGCGCATCGCAGCCGATCTGGAGCGCGTGGGCGATCTGGGCAAGAACACCGCCAAACGTGTCATCGCGGTTGCCGGTACGGGTGTTCCGCGCAAGTTGGCGCGCGGTCTGGAGCATCTCTCCGAACTGGCTCTGGTGCAGCTCAAGGAAGTGCTCGACGTCTACTCCACCCGTTCCGCGGAAAAGGCGCAGGCCATCCGTGAGCGTGACGAGGAAATCGACGCCATGTACACGTCGCTGTTCCGCGAACTTTTGACCTACATGATGGAAGATCCGCGCAACATCACGACCTGCACGCACCTTCTGTTCTGCGCCAAGAACATAGAGCGCGTGGGTGACCACGCCACCAATATCGCCGAGACCATCTACTATATGGCAACCGGCAGCCAGCCGGAAGGCGAGCGTCCCAAGGACGACAGTTCCAACACGCTCGGTGCGATCACCGAGTAAGCCTCGTCGCATCGGCCCGATCCGTTCGGTCGGGCCGGATGCGTAAACCCACATGCCAATGCGTCCTTGCGGGCGCATGGCGTTCTCCCAAGATGGGCGGAGTCCTGAGCTATGGTGCCGAAAATCGCAGTTGTCGAAGACGAGGAAGCCCTCAGCGTTCTTCTTCGATACAATCTGGAATCTGAAGGTTACGACGTGGACACCATTCCGCGTGGCGACGAGGCGGAAATCCGTCTGCAGGAGCGAACCCCGGATCTTCTGATCCTCGATTGGATGCTTCCAGGCGTTTCCGGCATCGAGCTGTGCCGCCGCCTGCGCATGCGCCCGGAAACGGAGCGACTGCCGATCATCATGCTGACGGCCCGTGGCGAAGAGAGCGAGCGCGTACGCGGCCTGGCAACCGGCGCCGACGATTACGTAGTCAAGCCGTTCTCGACACCGGAACTGATGGCACGAGTCAAGGCCATGTTGCGCCGCGCCCGCCCGGAAGTTCTGTCATCGCTGTTGAAATGCGGCGATATCGAGCTGGACCGCGAAACCCATCGCGTCCATCGCAAGACGCGCGAAGTGCGTCTGGGGCCGACCGAATTCCGCCTGCTGGAGTTCCTAATGGTATCGCCGGGTCGAGTCTTCTCGCGCTCACAGCTTCTCGACGGTGTCTGGGGCCACGATATCTACGTGGATGAACGCACCGTGGACGTCCACGTAGGCCGTCTGCGCAAGGCGCTCAACTTCTCCAACATGCAGGATGTCATCCGCACCGTACGCGGCGCTGGCTACTCCATGGAAGCCTGAGAGCTTCAATACGCTCTGCGATGACGCCAATTGAGGCGTCATCAGCTGCGCCGAAATGGACGGCGTTCTCTATGAAATTGCAGAAAGCCAAGCCAAACCAAAGCCTGATGCATATCCCCGGCCATATATTTTCTACCTCTTTGACGGCTCCGAATGACGCTTATGGAGGGTGATTGTCCGGCGTGCAAGAGGCGAGGGCGGTCTGGTATTTGTTCAGCGAAATCAGTTATATCGGAGATATTGATCGTCGATTTGAATGAACAGTGAATAGGATTCCAAGTCGAATTTCAAATGACTGTCGCTGACGCCAAGAACAGGAATTTTGAAAATTAAGTTTGACTAGCTCGCCATAAACCTCTATCAATACGTCATCGATCTTTTGCTTGCTGAGCTTTGGTTACCGCGCGATTAGCACCGCGCTTTGAACTAACACTTCCTTTCAAAAAAATCGCTATATTCGCACACAGGGCACCTGTCCTGTGATCTGTAACTTATGCTTTGAAAGGGTTCATTATGACCACAGGCACAGTAAAATGGTTTAACTCCACCAAGGGCTTCGGCTTCATTCAGCCAGACAACGGCGGCGCTGATGCATTCGTGCACATCTCTGCTGTAGAGCGTGCAGGCATGCGCGAAATCGTAGAAGGCCAGAAGCTGAGCTACGATCTTGAGCGGGACAACAAGTCCGGCAAGATGTCTGCCTGCAATCTTCAGGCTGCTTAATACGGAATCTACTTTCCTTTGACCACGGATGTACTGGCACTGTTGAAAGTATGAGACCAACCGAGGTCAGGCAACGTTGCCTGGCCTTTTTTTGTGCCGCATGTCGGCCAGTCCCTTTAGGCGTCCATAAGCGTGTCGCACGAAATGTGCAGCAGTTTTGCGATAATGATATGCTTGAATGGACGCGAGGCGCTCTGAGCCAACCACTTCACATCCCGTTTAGGTCGATGTGACAGAAAGGGAATTCCATGACAGAAACGTATAGCAAGTCTCGCCAGCAGGCGGAGATCGCTTTCGGTGCGGCGCAATCCCAGTTTTTCGCCAAGGGCCATGCGGTTGACGAACTCAACTCGATCGCTCAAGCTCGTGATGAAAAGACGCTTCGGCTGCGTGAAGCGCGTCTTGCCAAGGAATTGCAGGACAGCACCACGCCTAAACCCACCCCTTCAAAGCGTGTCAAGAAATCCTGAGCCCGATCAGGCTGACACTTTCACTGGAGTAGAGATTTGAAAAATACTAAAAACGTGAAGAACAACGATCTTTCTGACCGTCGCAGCGCCGCTGCCGACGCGAAGGCAGCCCTTCTTCAGGCCTATCGTGCCGCCAAGGAAGCTGCCGAACCTTTGCGCGAAGCCAAGCAGGCCGAACGTATTGCCGCAGCAGAAGCCCGTGAGGCACGCCGTGCAGAGCGCGAGCAGCTGAAGCTGGAAGAGAAGAAGCAGGCCGAAGCTGAAAAGCTTCAACGCGAAGCTGAAATCGAAGCCGCAGCCAATGCTGAAGCCGAAGAGCGTAAGCTCGCCGAGAAAAGCCGCGTTGCCCGCGTGATCGAAGACGAAGCAGCCCGTAAGGCCGCGCGTGACCTTCGCTACGCCAACCGCAAGGCCCGCCAAGGCTGATACTGATAGCGCCACGGGTCCTTCGGGACGTACCAAGGGCGCTGTGAGTTTACATCGACATTGTGCAGTCTGAAAATCGATTTCGGTTTTCAGACCGATGCTTTGAAGTGCTGCGCGTCCAGCAGGGATGCGCCGCTTCGATCTTGATCAAAGTGATCACGGCTGCGAAAGCCGTTGCAATTTTCGCCCCCAATCCCGCAGTTCCCACCGTTTGCAACGTCCGAGCATCCCTCGGACGATCACAATGCTGAGTTTTCGCGACGCTGTCGCCGACGAGCGAGGCGGCGCCTTCCCGACATTAAAACCGTAAGACGGACATCAACCGTGATGGTCTATCGGCCAGCGAATGTATGATCTAAAACGAAAAAAGCGGGCCCTTTGACCCGCTTTTCGTCGTCAATGTCTGGAAGCAATCAGGCGCGGCGGCGTTCGCTCACCGGCTGGTACGCCATCTTTGCGTGGAACTTGCAGTAAGGAGAGGATTCCGACGCGTCGCAGCCGCAAAAATGGAAGTCATCCTTCAGCGGATCGCCAACCGGCCACTTGCAGGTGCGTTCCGTCAGTTCCGTCAGCGTCAGGCGAAGCGATGTCGGCAGCGTGGCGTTGCTGACCGGTACGTATTCGAGAACCTGCGCGGTATCCATGTCCATCTCGTCCTTCAGCGCGGTTGCGCCTGCGGTGCGGATGTTGGGACGGGAAGGGGCGACGCGTGCCTGAAAATTGGCGGCGCGTGGAGCAGCCGTTGCTGGCGCTGCCGGGCGCTTGGCGGCAGGACGTGTGGTTGCAACCGTGCCACCAGCCTTGGCGCGGCCAGGCAGGTTCAGACGGTGCACTTTGCCGATGACTGCGTTACGGCTGACACCGCCCAACTGGGCAGCGATCTGGCTGGCGCTCAGGCCTTCAGACCACAGTCGTTTCAGTCTCTCGACTCGTTCATCAGTCCAGTTCATGCCGTTTCTCCGCTGGTCGCGAAGGCAGAATCATTCTGCTATGCCGTGGAGCAAACCACGCGCAGAGTATCCGCCAGATTGTAGGTGACTAGGTCCGCCGCTTGCGATCTAGTAATTGAGAGTTAACCTAATCGTCGGCAGACTCCGTGACAAGAGTCGGGAGAATCATCTGGAATCGATTTTCCGGTTTTCCCCAACTTGCTGTGTCCAGTGAGTCAGAAAAGCAACACACTGAGGGCCATCGTGACGTCATCCCACCTCTTGGAAGTGCCGGGAAATGTGGACATTTGTTGACATCCTCGGGCGAAGTGACAATAGTGCGCTCGCAGTTACAGGGATACCCCAAGCCGCCGCGAGGCGGCATTTTTGATTTTCAGGCACGGTATAACCGATAAGCCCTATTGACAGCGCGTTTGCGCAGGGAGTGATGCAGCCATGGCCGACACTGTGCTCGAAACTGGGCCATTGTTCGATACGTTTTCCAGAGCCCCTTTGCGCTTCGAGCGAGGAGAGGGCGTGTGGCTCGTGACCGAGACCGGAGAGCGATATCTGGATTTCGGCGCAGGCGTCGCGGTCACCTCCGTCGGCCACAGCCATCCACACATGGTCGATGCGCTCAAGTCGCAGGCCGAGAAGGTCTGGCACCTGTCCAATCTCTATGAGGTTGCGGGTCAGGAAACGCTCGCCAGACGGCTGACCGATGCAACCTTTGCGGATAAAGCCTTTTTTACCAATTCCGGGGCCGAAGCCTTGGAATGTGCGATCAAGACCGCGCGCCGGTATCACTATACCCATGGCAATCCTGAGAAATTCCGCATCATCACGTTCGAAGGTGCATTTCACGGGCGCACGCTGGCAACCATCGCAGCCGGTGGCCAGCAGAAATATATCGAAGGCTTTGGGCCCAAGGTCGAAGGTTTCGATCAGGTGCCCTTCAATGATCTCGACGCGCTGAAGGCGGCCATCGTGCCGGAAACGGCAGCGTTGCTGATCGAGCCCATTCAGGGCGAGGGCGGTATTCGTCCCGTGGCGCCGGAGTTCCTGCGTGAGCTTCGCGCGCTGTGCGACGAGCACGGTCTGTTGTTGATCTATGATGAGGTTCAGACCGGCGTTGGCCGTACCGGCAAGTTCTTCGCTTATGAGTGGTCGGGCGTGGCACCGGATATCATGGCTGTGGCCAAGGGCATCGGCGGCGGCTTCCCATTCGGCGCATGCCTTGCAACGGCAGAGGCCGCATCCGGCATGACGGCTGGCGTTCACGGCACGACCTATGGCGGCAACCCGCTGGCCATGGCCTGCGGCAATGCCGTGCTGGATATCGTTCTGGCCGATGGTTTCCTCCAGCATGTGCGCGATGTCGCGCTGGTGTTCCGTCAGGGACTGGCCTCGCTAAAAGACCGTTTTCCAGACGTGATCGAGGAAATTCGCGGTGAGGGCCTGCTTTTGGGCGTCAAGGCGAAGGTTCCGTCATCCGATCTTCTCGCTGCCATTCGCGCCGAGCATCTCCTTGGCGTTCCCGCTGGCGATAACGTCATCCGTCTGCTGCCACCGCTCGTGGTCACGGCGGAAGAAGCGCGCGACGGTCTGGCACGGCTTGAAAAGGCTGCAGAAGCAGTCACCTCGAAACTGGCAAAGAGCGCCTGACGCCTGTTGCACAAAGGCGTGCAGCGGTTTCGGAACAACGACATGCACCAAGATAACGCATCCGGGCTGGCAAAGAGGTCGCCCGTAGTGATGGGACTATATTGAAATGGCATCAGCTAAGCATTTTCTAGACCTTTCGACCGTCGGCTCGGAAGACCTGCGGGTCATTATGGACGACGCCCGCGCCCGCAAGATCGCAACCAAGAACGGCACGGCGGAAAAGCCATTGGCTGGCAAGATGCTGGCGATGATCTTCGAAAAGCCCTCGACGCGCACCCGCGTTTCCTTCGATGTCGGCATGCGCCAGTTGGGCGGCGAAACGCTGTTTCTCTCCGGCACCGAAATGCAGCTCGGTCGCGCCGAAACCATTGGCGATACGGCCAAGGTGCTGTCGCGTTATGTGGATGCGATCATGATCCGCACGACCGACCACAAGCGCCTGCTGGAGCTGGCCGAACACGCTACCGTGCCCGTCATCAATGGCCTGACGGACGATACGCATCCGTGCCAGATCATGGCCGATATCCTGACCTTCGAAGAGCACCGTGGCCCGGTCAAGGGCAAGACGATCGCCTGGACGGGTGATGGCAACAACGTGCTGCATTCGCTGGTCGAGGGTTCTGCCCGCTTCGGTTACAAGATGAACATGGCCGTGCCCATGGGTTCCGAACCGCATGACCGTTTCCTGAACTGGGCGCGCAACAATGGCGGCGACATCATGCTGTGCCATGATGCGGAACGTGCCGTCGAAGGTGCGGACTGCGTTGTGACCGACACCTGGGTGTCCATGAACCAGGAACACAAGGCCCGTGGCCACAACATCTTCCAGCCCTATCAGGTCAATGCCGGTTTGATGGGCAAGGCGAACAAGGACGCGCTGTTCATGCATTGCCTGCCCGCCCACCGTGGCGAGGAAGTGACCGACGAGGTCATCGATGGCCCGCAGTCTGTGGTGTTCGACGAGGCAGAAAACCGTTTGCACGCACAAAAGGCCATCATTGCCTGGTGCATGGGCGTCATCTGATTTCAACATCTCGTCGCGCGTGCCGGGCTGCTTGAAATCCCGATCTGGCTTCCCATTTGTAGGCCAGGTCGATGCCGCCGGAGTGTTTGAAGGCGGCTTTTCATCAATTGTTCATCGCATACAGCCCCGGCAGCGGTTTCGCTTTCCGGGCGTCTGTGCAAGAACGAATATCATGTCCGTCGCGACGCCGGTTACGGCATAGCTGTGTCCCCATGCGGTTGCGCGCATGCAGACGGGCGTCAAGGAGTTGGAATATGGCAGACGTAACGGTAGAGCTGGACGAGCTTCAATTGGCTGGCGATGACAAGGTCGTTCCCTTTCAGGTCGAGGGGTTGGATGTGCGTGGCCGCGCCGTGCAGATCGGTCCTTTGTTGAACTCCATTCTGGAGCGGCATGATTACCCGCCGGTCGTTGCCTGCCTTCTGGCGGAGGCCGTGGTGCTGACGGCGCTCATCGGTACATCGCTGAAATTTTCCGGCAAGCTGACGCTCCAGACCAAGGGTGATGGCCCGGTCGATCTGTTGGTCGCCGATTTCACAGCGCCCGAAAACATGCGCGCCTATGCCCGTTTCGATGAGGAGCGTTTGCAGCAGGCCATCGCGTCTGGTGAAACCTCGCCGGAAGAGCTGCTGGGCAACGGCATCCTCGCCTTCACCATCGATCAGGGCGTCGGCATGCAGCCTTATCAGGGCATCGTGCCGCTGGATGGATCGTCGCTGGAAGACATTGCAGGCGTCTATTTCCGCCAGTCGGAACAGCTTCCGACCCGTGTGCGCCTGGGTGTTGCCGAACTCTTCGACCGTGACGAGGATGGCAAACCACGCCACGGCTGGCGCGCTGGCGGCATCATCGCCCAGTTCCTGCCGCAGGCCCCGGAGCGTCTGCGCCAGCAGGACCTTCACGGCGGTGATGGCGATGAGGGCGCAGTCGATTTGGCCTATGACGACGCCTGGAACGAGGCGGTGGCACTGATCGACACCGTGCATATGGACGAGTTGACGGACCCGCAGGTGCCTGCCGAAAAGCTGCTGTTCCGGCTGTTTCACGAGCAGGGCGTGCGCGTCTACGATCCGCAACTGATCGTGGACCGATGCAATTGCTCACGCGAAAAGATCAAGGGCGTCCTCACAGGCTTCACCGCCGAGGAAATCCGCGACAGCCAGGAAGACGGCGTCATCTCCGTCACTTGCGAGTTCTGCTCCACGACCTACCACTACCCGGTAGACGAAGTCGCGGCGATCAGTTGAGAAGAGAAGGGCGGGACCATGATCCCGCCCGTTATCGTCAGGGGGCCTGACACGCAAAGTTTGCACCGTCATTGATATTGCCGCTACCGGAGTACTTTGCAGATTCCGGGTATGGGCAAAGCGGACGCGTCATCGTGGTTTTGTCGGCAACGATCTTTTTGGCCTCGATGACATCAGGTGCCTTGCCGTTTTCTACCCAATCCATCAGCGGCGTGAAGGCATCGAACGTATCCGTGCCGTAGCCCATGCGGCAATGGAACATGCCGGGCACCATGAACATCCGATAGAAATCGGCAACCTTCTCTGCCCCCATCGTCTTGCGCACGGATTCGTAATAATCGACGCCCATCAGTGGGTTCAACGCCGGGTCCGACCATCCGAAATAGGTGATCATCCGTCCGCCGCGTTTGTGAAACGCACTGAGGTCGGGATCGTCAGCATCAACAAGCCCACGCACCATCACCGTCTTTTCATACTGCGTGTCGAAGTCGTAGCGTTTCCAGTCTATGTCCTTGCCGGATGCAGGCAGCATGGCCATGTTCTTGACGAAGGTATCGCCATAGGCCAGTTGTCGGCTTGGTCCCTTTTCCGAAATCACCCATTCTTCCCAGCCGCTCACGCCAGCGGCGTCGATCCCCTCCGTGCCGGGCAGCACACCGGGAAACACGGTTTGACCCTTGACCTTCACGCCGTCAGCGAGTGTTTTCAGCGTATCGACCTGCGCTGTCGTAAAGCAATCATCGCCGCCATTTTCGCACATCTTCAAATCCTTGGCAGGATCGAAATTGCATTGGCGCGGATCCGCAATCAGCCCATCCTTGGCGCCATCGATCGCGTCACATTTGTCCATGACGGCTTTGGCCAAGGCAGGCAGTTGCGCCTTGCTGATGGGCGCCTTGGCCAGCGCCTGCGCGTTCCAGATGTTCCACAGGCCCGTATCGCTGAAACGCAGAACCGGGGCACCCGCCAGAATGCCATCGAAATCGCCGGGATAGCGCTGCGCCGCCATCAGTCCCTGACGACCGCCGGTCGAGCATCCATCCCAATAGGAGAACGAGGGGTCTCGGTCATAATACTGTGCCGCGACGGCCTTCGCCGTTTGCAATGTCACGTGGACCGCCCGCGAACCGTAATCCACCAGGAGCGCCATATCCGACGCAAAGTCTCCCAGATCATAGGTTTTCGCGTCATGACCGGTGTTTTGCTGGACGCTGATGAATCCCCTTTGCAAGGCAGCGTTACGCGTCTCGAGGCGGGACGGGGCGGCCAGATCCTCTCCGGCATAACCGCCATTTCCGAACATGTAGACGCGCCGATTCCAGCTGTCCGGCAGTGCAATTTCAAACCGAATCTGGGGTTGGATATATCCGGTGACATGGCAAAAGCCCGGCACCTTGCCCTGCGCTTCCACATGCCGGACGCTCAGCATCGTCACCTCATCAAATGTCTGCGCCGCAAGCACGCTGCATTGCATATTGGCCGAGACGGTGGCGGAAGACAGGTCCGTCCGGTCATCCTGAACGAGAAAGCTGCTTCGATTTTGCGCGAGTTCCGAGGTGGAAACGAGCAGACCGAGAAACACCGGGCCTGCCAGCAGGATAGATCGCGTCATGTGTTTTCCTCCCAGAAACGGTGACGCGACAAGTTTTAAGGATTGCAACCGGAAGAACAAATAACAAAAACGGCCCGATTCATAACCGTAAGCTGTATTCGTTCAATTCAGCACGCGCGACAATCCGGGGCTGTCGAGGGAAAAGGCGGGAATGGCGACGGTGAAGACCTCGCCCGTCTCGGCCTGCATTTCGTAATGGCCGAACATCAGCCCGGACGGCGTATCCAGCGGGCAGCCAGATGAATATTCGTAGGTATCGCCGGGCTTCAGATGCGGCTGTTCGCCGATCACGCCGGGGCCGGAGACCTCGTCCACTTGGCCATTTTCATCGGTAATGTGCCAGTAGCGACTGACCAGCGTCACCGATATATCCGAGTTGTTGGAAATCACGACCGTGTAGCCCCAGACGTAGCGGTTGTCATCCGGGTCGGACTGCTCCTCAAGATAATACGGGTCTACGGTGACCTCGATCTCTCTTGTCAGTGCACGGTACATTCACAGGGCCCTAAGTCATTGTTGTCAAGACATTCTACACTACAGGCGCGGGCCGTGGTCAAGAAAGGTAAGACCCATATTAGCTTTGCTTTACAAAACAGCCGTGCATTTCGTCTGTCAGGGATAAGTTTATTGGTAAACAGAAGCGGCCCGGCTGATAATGCCGGGCCTTAAGGGTCTCTTAGGCCGAGACCTGTGCCAGCGCTGCTGCGAAATCTTCCAACAGGTCGTCGGTGTCCTCGATGCCGCAGGACAGGCGCAACGTGCCGCCGGAAATACCGAGCTCAGCACGCGCCTCGTCCGTCAGGTTCTTGTGCGTTGTCGTGCCGGGATGTGTAATCAGGCTCTTGGCATCGCCCAGATTGTTGGAAATCTTGACGACTTCAAGCGCGTTCTGCAGCTTGAACGCCGCCTCCTTGCCGCCCTTCAATTCGAAGCAGACCAGCGTCGAGCCGCCCGTCATCTGCTTGGCAATGATATCGGCCTGCGGATGGTCGGCACGGCCCGGGTAGATGACCTTGGCGACCTTGTTCTGCTCGGCGAGAAAATCTGCAATCTTGCCTGCATTCGCCGTCTGCTGGCGCACGCGCAGCGGCAGCGTCTCGATACCCTTCAACAGCGTCCATGCGTTGAAAGGCGAAAGGGCAGGGCCGGTGTGGCGGAAATAATCCTGAAGCTCTTCCTCGATCCATTTCTTGTCCGAGAGAACGACGCCACCCAGGCAACGGCCCTGGCCATCGATATGCTTGGTTGCGGAGTAGACGACGATATGCGCCCCCAACTCCAATGGCTTCTGGAAAAGCGGCGTGGCAAACACGTTGTCGACCACCACTTTCGCGTCGATCTGGTTGGCGAGCTTGGCCACGCCAGCAATATCGACCACTTCCAGCGTCGGGTTCGTCGGGCTTTCAAGGAAGAACAGCTGGGTGTTCGGCTGGATCGCCTTTTCCCAATTGGCCAGATCACGACCATCGACCAGCGTGCACTCGATGCCGTATTTCGGCGCCAGCGTTTCAACAACCCAGCGGCAGGAGCCGAACAGGGCGCGGGCAGCCACGATGTGATCGCCTGCCTTCAACTGGCACAAAATGGCGGCGCTGACGGCAGCCATGCCGGATGCCGTGGCGCGGGCATCTTCGGCACCCTCCAGCAGGCACATGCGCTTTTCAAACATGTCATTGGTGGGGCTGGCGTAGCGGGCGTAGATGAAGCCCTCGGTTTCGCCCTTGAAACGGGCTTCCGCCGCTTCCGAGCTGTCATAGACGAAGCCTTGGGTCAGATAGATTGCCTCAGAGGTCTCGCCATATTCGGACCGCAGCGTACCGCCGTGAACCAGTTGCGTTGCCGGGCGCCATTTCTTGCTCATGTCATCACCTTACAAACAAAAAAACCGGTCGCAAAAGCAGACCGGTTACAAGCGCACCCGGTCTTTTTAGCCACTTATTTAACGTGGCTGCAAGCCGACCGGCCAAATCACCACGGGATAAGATTGCCATAACTCCGTTAACGACTTGCGTCAATGCCTGGCTTTTGGTTTTGTCGCCGTGAAAAGGGATGATCAAAAGATGACGAGAACGACGGGCATACTGGCGGATGGCGCGATCCGGGAACTGTTCGCTTCAGGCCAATTGACGAGCGAACGGTCGCTGGATGCCGACCAGATTCAGCCTGCCAGCCTCGATCTGCGTCTGGGCGCGAAAGCCTATCGCGTGCGCGCCAGCTTCATGCCCGGCCCCACGACAAAGGTCATCGAAAAGCTCACACGTCTCAGCCTGCACGAGATCGATCTCAGCGACGGCGCGGTTCTGGAAACCGGCTGCGTCTACATCGTGCCACTGATGGAAGCTCTCGCACTTCCGCAGGGCATGTCGGCCTCGGCAAACCCGAAAAGCTCCACGGGCCGTCTCGATATTTTCACCCGCGTCATCACCGACCACGCGCAGGAATTTGACAAGATCCCAGCAGGCTATAACGGCCCACTTTATCTGGAAATCAGCCCGCGCACCTTCCCCATCGTCGTGCGCCAGGGCTCGCGCCTCTCGCAAATCCGCTTCCGCATCGGCCATTCCGTGCTGGCCGATACCGAGCTGCTGGCCCTGCATGAAAGTGAAATACTGGTTGCCAGCGAGACGCCCAACGTCTCCGGCGGAGGCATTGCCCTGTCCATCGATCTCCAGGGGTTCGGTGAGCTCGGGCTGATCGGCTACCGTGGCAAGCATCACACGGCGGTTGTCGATGTCGACCAGAAGGCGGCCCATGACGTGCTGGATTTCTGGGACCCGATCTATTCGCGGGGTCGAGCCGAACTCATTCTCGATCCGGATGAATTCTACATCCTCGTCTCGCAGGAAGCCGTCCACGTTCCACCGCTCTACGCTGCCGAAATGACGCCCTTCGATCCGCTGGTCGGCGAATTCCGCGTCCACTACGCCGGCTTCTTCGACCCCGGCTTCGGCCACGCCAGCGCCGGCGGCACCGGCAGCCGCGCCGTCCTCGAAGTCCGCAGCCACGAAGTCCCCTTCATCTTGGAACACGGCCAGATCGTCGGCCGCCTCGTCTATGAACACATGCTCACCAAACCCGAAGGCCTCTACGGCTCGGGCCTGGGCTCCAACTATCAAGCGCAGGGCCTGAAACTGTCCAAACACTTCCGCGCCGAATAACCACAAAGCTTGACAGCCTCCAGGAACTATCAGACCCTCAGGTCTGCGCGGGTGTAGCTCAATGGTAGAGCAGCAGCTTCCCAAGCTGAATACGAGGGTTCGATTCCCTTCACCCGCTCCAGTAACTTTAATGAAATTTCGCGCCACTTTTGTCAGGTGCGGTTTTTAGCCCGCGCTTCGGCAACTTTACGGCTCATATCTAGACCGTCACCACGGCTGTAGCGTTTGGTCATCTTTACGGTCGTATGCCTGGCCAACTCTCTGGCTGCTTCAATCGACTCTGTTGCCTCAATTGTTTTAGACACGGCGCCGGCGCGGGAATACTTACATTCGAGGAGACGCCAGCCGCATTTCTCACCTTTCTGAATTTTTCAGCGTAACGATTTCCGCGCTGATGCTAGAGCACATAGTTGTGGTCGGGCAAGTTCAGAGAGTCTTGGTCGATTTTGCGTAACGCACCAATTGATATGGGCGCGCGTTATGCCGAAGCCATCGTCAAGGGTGATTGCCTATTCCAAAGGGCTATATTCGGCCGAGGCAAAACTGAAAACTGTAAAAACTTCAGCCACGAAGCGTTTATCCCAAATTCAAGTATATTTCCAGCTTCGAGGCGTCGCGAGTGGTTCTGGCATCTGAATGGAACCTTCCAGTGCGTATAGACTAAAATCATCAATTCGAACTGGTGAGCGAAAGAAATCGTTGCCAATCAATGGCATAAATTCCAAGAGGTATGGAAGAGAGAATTCGAAATCTGCATCTATGTTGTCGCGTATCTCCAAAACTCTATCGACGTATTGCGAATGTTTACACAAATACAGGGCGGATTGAGGAACTAAGTCTTTATTATTTTTATAATAATCAGAAGATGAAAGAAAGACATTGCGTGATATTTCATCCAATCCCTTGATGTGGTTGCTTGGCTTCAGAAATGTGTTGCGTCCTTCCGATGCGAATAAGATGGAAGGATTTGCCGCTGCGAGCTCGACAAGGTCTGCTAGTGGTGTTCTCCCCAGAAATGCTTCGGGCACGCGGTCGCATTGCTCGTCCTCCCAAAACGCTGACATCCCGTGCTGGTCGAGCGACATTTGCACAAAGTATGCGAGTGACGCTTTAGACGGTGGATTATCGGTCGATATCAGGGTGGAAAATGCAAAGTTTTCTTCGCTAGTACTTGGACCGGTCCATGCTTCAGCAGTGATGAAAACTTCGCCCCAAGGATACTCAAGTGTCAACGACCTTAAACGTTCAGTGAATTTTTCACTGTAGCTTTCTATCATGGACTTTTGGAAAAACGGTTTACTAAACAGGTCACAGTCGATGAATTCGCAAAAGCTTTTACCAATGAAGTAAAACCGAACTAATTGATCTGACGTATCGGGATATATTTCTGCTTTGAGGTCATCTGACTGAACATGTTGACAAGCATCAAAAATAGCTTTCTTGGCAAGAGGAAAAATACCTACATGTCCCTTATCTATGTCCAGCCTCCTCAAAATTGCATCCTCTATAAACGTGATTGCCGGTGCCAGAACGGTGGTTGGCCCGTTCTTCGGTCTACCAGTATAAATTGTTTCAAATCTCTTACCCAAGCTCTATCGGAGCGATTTGGATTAAGTCTTTCAAGTTTGCGATAATAATCCCTGATGGACCCCATTTCCGGATTAGTATGCATTACGAAATTCTGAGTTTGACCTTTCTCAATCGCTGTTCATCTGGTTTACCATCGCCGTTTGATCAAAGGTCTGGTGTTTTCTGCGGCTGATTTCTAACGAAGGGAAAGTCGCTTTCTACAAGACGCTGGGTGCCCTCCCGCGAATGATTTTTCCGGCTTTTCCTTGAGGGGTCGTCGAGCATATCGATCTAGGTCCTGTTGACAAAGTGGATTCCCAAATCAGCGGAAGCATGATTCAAGATTGCCTTTTAGGAGGCAGTTTTGGCTCGCGGCGACCTGACGGATATAGAATGGCGGATCATTGAGGGGCTGTTGCCCACCGAACGCGGCAGGAAGTCTCGTCCCTCACACGATAATCGACGATACCTGAACGGCATGCTACATGTTCTTCGGGTCGGATGCCCATGGCGCGACATGTATGACCGATACGGAAAGTGGAATTCCGTCTATGTGCGCTTTCGCCGTTGGGCCGAGCAAGGAGTTTGGGACGCTCTGCTTGAAACACTCGTTGAACTGGGACTGACGGATGACTGGCAACACATGATCGACAGCACCACGGTTCGCGGCCATTCTCAGGCTGCGGGCGCTAAAGGGGGACTTATCAGGAGGCTTTTGGTCGATCACGCGGCGGCTTTACGACGAAAATCCACGCCCGAGCAGACGGTCAAGGACGCCCTCTTGGCTTCGTCCTGACGGGTGGTGAGGCTTCAGACTTCAACGCCGTTCCGGACCTGCTGGCAATACCGGTCGGCAAGCCGAGGCTGTTCCTTGCTGACAAGGGCTACGACGGCGATTTCCTGCGCGAGGAACTCCTGATCCACGGGATCAGGCCGGTCATTCCGCCGAAGGCCAACCGGAAGAACCCGCCTGCCTGCGACTTCCGGGCATACAAGGATCGAAACCGCATCGAGCGGATGTTCAACCGCCTCAAACAGTTCCGTCGCGTTGCGACCCGATACGACAAGACCCGAAAAGCCTTCTCAGCATTTCTCGCCCTGGCCGCCGTAAAGATATGGCTGCCATACTTTGTCAACAGGCCCTAGTAACCCCGTTTCTGAAGAGCTTTTCGCTTCACCGACCTTTCCAATGAGTTCACCTACGTTGCTAAGCACTGGGTTATCATCGCTTTAGCATGACGAAGCGCAGCATATTGCAATGATATATTGAGGAAATTCAACATCGCGTCGCACGTCGATTTTTTGCGTGTCAATACGAAATTTTAACTTTCTTCACTTTTCCGGAACAAAAGGCGTAGGCCTGACGTTGGTATTCCAAATAGAAAAAAGGAATTACCGATGTCTATTCTGGTAAAACTCGTTTCTGTCGTTGCAGTGAGCATTGGTTTCTCGACAGTTACTACAATACCTGCTCACGCCCTCAGCATCATCTCTCCTGCCTATGAAGGCCAGGCAGAAGCCCAAGGCTCCACCTATGGCAACGCGCCCGTTGCCTTTACAGGCGGTGTTGCGCAGAGCGCCAATTCCAGCGGTTTGTCTCTGTCTGCCCAGGAAATCAAGCATGTTACGTGGTGTGCGAAGACATATACATCTTACCACGCAACTGATAACAGCTATCAGACCAAGCAGGGTTCGCGCACGGAGTGCCGCTCACCATACTGAGTGAAACGAAAATTGCGTTTCCAGTTATACTTTAAAAAAACTATATTTTAATTAGAAATTTACTTAGTTATTCTTGGCGGTCGGCTTGTGCGGCGTCTTGTTCCAGACAAATGGCTTATATCGTAATTTGTAGACTGCTCTCCATGCCGCGACTGATAGAAGAAGCCAATAAACCGGCGTCGCAATCCACCGTCGTCCCACCATGCCCCGCTCGTGTGCGATCATTGCGCGCGTGCCCATTAGCAGAAAAATCGCGTAACTTGCCGCCATGTTGAGCAGATCGACTCCCGCTAGCGCGAGCTCGGCGTGAGATAGCGCGCTTGGCCCCTCTAGAAGAAGAGTCTTGCTGACCATCAACAGGTAGATGATGAAAATTGGATGTGTCAGCGAAGAGAGTAGCATACCGCCGATCAATAGGTGGAACACCGCATAGGCTTTCCAGCCCATCTCTTCGCCAACGCGTAAGGGCGACCGCATCATCACCAGCCAGCTTTGAAGCCAGCCCTTGAACCAGCGGCTGCGTTGCGCCAACCACACTGAAAGATCGGTCGGTGCATCCTCCAGCGTCTGGTAGCTGATGACATCTGAATAATAGCCCAACCGGTAGAGCCGCATGCCTAGATCGGCATCCTCGGTGACGTTGTAAGGGTCCCATGCCCCGACCTCACGGAGGATCGATGCGCGAAAATGGTTGGACGTGCCACCCAGTGGCAGAGGCATTTTCATACGCGCCAGCATCGGCAGCATGCGCCTGAACAGGGCGGAATATTCCAGCGAGAAGGATGAAGTCATCCACGAGACATGCGCATTGCTGATGATCAACGGTGCCTGCAGGCAGGCCAGCTTGTCGCACCCATCGCGAAAACGCGCATAGGCTTCGCGCAATTGCTTGGGGTGCGGGCGGTCTTCGGCATCGTAGATGGCGATGAACTCGCCCCTTGCTCCGGCAAGAGCGTAGTTCAGAGCCTTCGGCTTGGTCCGTGGCAATGAGGGAGGGACGGTGACGATTTCGAATTGAGGACCGGGCCGCAAGCGCTCTATCGCCGCGATGGTAGAGGCATCGTCCGCCTCGCAGACCAGCTTGATATCGAGCCTGGATTTCGGCCAGTCGAGCCGGTTCAGCGCCGTGACAAGTTGCTCGACCACGGCTTCCTCGCGGTAGAGCGCCACCAGTATCGTATAGACGGGCAGGGGGCCGTCTGGCGATTGCTCCACCAGCTTCAACGTTCGTCGGTCCGGCTTTGCGCGCAGCGGTACCAGCCGGAACAGAATAGCCGCCATGTAAAGTGCTGCCGTCAGAATATGCAGCAGCTGAAAAGTCATATCAGGCGAAATCAGGATCAGGCACGCCAGCAGCGTTGCGCCGACACCCAGCAGAAATCCCTGTTTTCCATGTAGCGTGATCCGTGCCGAATAATGAGGTTTGGCATCGAACAGGGCGTTGACCGTCTGGCGTGTGCGGCGATCTTCGCCCACCTCCCAAACTGCTTTTCGCAGCGCCGTTGGTGTCGTCACGACGAGGTTCCTGCCGAAGTCGGGTGACGTCTCCAGCGCCTGTTTTAGCCGCTCGATGCTGCCCACGTCCGGCACCATCGCGATGTAAGGCGCTGCGTCTTTGGGAGACAGGCGTACCATCCGCGTGTCCAGAAGCTGCACGTCCAGCGATGGCGTGTCCACCACCAGACCACTGTCCAGCTCGGCCAGGAACGGCAGCCGCAAAAAGCGCGCAAAAGCGCCGAAATAGGCGTCTTCCGTCACCGTTCCGCTCTGCAACAACTCCGCCTCGAAGGTGGAACCGTTGCGAAGGGCGCGAGCGGTGAAGTCTTCTATATAGGGCTTGCCCAACCCCAGTGCTTTGAGAAATGTAGCCGCGTCGCTGTCTTGCGACGGCCCGTCCAAAAAAGGAATGAGCTCGCCCTCGAGCCTGTCGAGCGCGACAATTTCACCCTTCACAAGCATCGCTTTTTGCGATTCTTGTGTATACTCGTCAAAACGCAACATACGCTACCCGCCACCGTTGAGGTGGAGCCCCTAAATTCCCCAGCCGGATCATATGCATGCGCTCTTTGGTTGCAACCTTGAAAATTACGGGGATTTTGGTTTCCGCCATCACCGCGTCGTTGTTTATTGGCCCGAACTCTGCCGTTGCAGATGGGCTGGTGGAAAATGGACGCCTGCCGGTGCTGTTCGATACGCAGGAGCGTCTACCCGGCGCCGACCTCTCGACCATTCCGCGCGTTCGTTTCCTGATGTCGGTGGATTTTCCACCTTTCAACTTCACCGATCAGGATGGGCGTCTGGTCGGCTTCCACGTCGATCTGGCACGGGAGATTTGCGCGCAGCTGAAAATCGAAAACAAATGCCAGGTGCAGGCTTTGCCGTTCGATGAGCTTGAGGCGGCTGTCGAAATGGGCGAGGGCGAGGCTGTCATGTCCGGCATCGCCTCCAGCGCTGATCTGCGAAAAAGTTTCAGTTTTACGCGCCCCTATACGCTTCTGCCTGCCCGTTTTGCGGTGAATAAGGCGACGAAACTCGATGGGCAGTCAGCCACTGCGCTATCTGGCAAAAAGGTCGGCGTTGTCACCAATTCGCGTCATGAGGCCATGCTCAAGGCATTTTTCCCGGCGGTTCTGATCAATGGTTTCGATGGTTACGAGCCAATGTATGAGGCGCTGAAATCCGGCAAGATAGATGCTGTCTTTGCCGATGGCCTGCGCCTGCCCTTTTGGGTATCGGGCACGGCGTCCAGTGGCTGCTGCGCCATGTTCGACGGCCCCTATATGTCGGACCGGTTTCTGGGTGAGGGGCTGTCCATCATGACCGTCGATCCTGAAAACAAGCTGGTTCCCGCCTTTGATCAAGCGCTGGCCGCTCTGTCGCGCAACGGCCGTCTGGAAGAAATCTACCGCAGGTATTTCCCCTACGGAATGTTTTAACGCTAATTATTGGCTGGCCCAGATGATACGCGCCATCCACTCCACATCCGCTAGATCGAAGCTGCGATTGGGATGCTCGGGGTTGAGCGAAAAAAGCTCGATGGTTTTGGCGGTCTGGCGGGCCAGCACCTTTGCCATGACTTCGCCATCCCGGCTTTTGACGACGACGCGGTCGCCCCGACGCACCTGCGCGCCCGGCTCCACGATCAGCACGTCGCCGTCGCGGTAGAGCGGCATCATGCTTTCGCCCTGCACTTCCAGTGCATAAACGCCGACCTTGTTGGCGGGGGAAGCGGGGAAATCCACGACATCCCAGCCTTGGCCAGCGGGGAAACCACCATCATCGAAGAAACCACCGGAACCGGCCTGCGCAAAGCCCAGCAACGGAATGGCGCCCGGCTGCGGCGGAAAATTGCTTTCGGGCAGCGTATTTCTGTCCGCATGGTTCAGCACATAGCCGAAAAACTGGTCGACTGTCGCCCCGGTCGCCTCCAGCACCTTGGACACGGACTCGGTGGAAGGCCAGCGCTGGCGTCCATCCGGCCCCAGCCGCTTGGATTTGTTGAACGAAGTCGGGTCCAGCCCCGCTTTCCGCGCCAGCCCGGAAGGGGTCAACTGGTTACGGTCCGCAAGCGTATCGATCGCACTCCAGATATTATCGTGTGACAGCATGGTTCAACGGTCCGGATGGAGCGGCGTCGTCACGCGGCTCGCTTCAGTATCTGGCGAAATTTAACCAAAGACGCTCGAAGAGTAAAGTCGTAAAAGGAATAAAATCCTTAATGATCAGGCCACCAGTGTCGACATATTGATCTTGGAAAGCTGGATCACGGCCTGCGTGCGGCTGTCCACCTTCAGTTTCAGCAAGATGGCAGAGACATGCGCCTTGATCGTGGCTTCGGAAACGCCGAGTTCATAGGCGATCTGCTTGTTCAGCAACCCTTCGCCCAGCATGCCCAGAACCCTGCTTTGCTGCGGCGTCAGCGTGCGCAAGCGGTGTATGAGGTCGGCCATGTCAGGGTCCTGCTCGTGGCCTGACTGACAGGATGCGGGTATCCAGACGTCGCCCTCCAGCACGGCACGAATACCGGCGCGCATGTCTTCGATGCCCGAGGATTTGGAAATGAAGCCGGACGCGCCAAGCTCGATGGCACGGCGCATGGTGGCAGGGTCGTCGGTGGCCGAGACGATGACGATGGGCAGGCTGAAAAACTCCGCCCGCAGCGCCATCAACCCCGAAAACCCGCTGACGCCTGGCATGGCGAGGTCCAGCAGCATCAGATCGGCATCGGGCTGCTGCCCTGCGGCGGCCTTCGCCGCTTCGAAATCGCCCGCTTCGATGATGGCGTTGTCGCCTTCCAGCCCCGTCACCGCCTGGCGAAGCGCGCCGCGAAACAGGGGATGATCATCTGCAATGATAATGGTGAGTTGTGACATGCAGCGCCCCCTCCCAAAGGCATTTCATGTGCGTCCCATATTTGGCGCAGAACAGTTGGCCGTCAAGCGACCGCAATCCAAATCTAAATCAAGAATTGCGTGAAATGCGGCTGCAACACAAGCGCTAGATTGCATGCAGCACCCCTCAGGTGCCATCTACACGCAAAATTCTGTGTGAAGCGGTGGACAAGGACCCGCATTTGCGGCAAACCGCCCGCATATGAAGGAGACGCCGCATGAGTGAAACGCCCCCGATTATCAATCAGGTCATTTACAAGATCGTGCCGACAGGCCTTTGGCGGGACGCGAAGGAAGCGGGTGTTTTCAACGGCGCGGCCATAGACCTCGAGGATGGTTATATCCATTTCTCCACCGCAGCCCAGGTCAAGGAAACCGCGCTCAAGCACTTCGCCGGTCAGGACGATCTTCTGCTGGTCGCCGTCGATGGTGGCGTGCTGGGTGACAAGCTGGTGTTCGAAACCTCACGCGGTGGAGATCAGTTCCCCCATCTTTACGCGCCTCTGCCCTTGAACGCGGTCCTTTGGGAAACACCGCTGACACTTGATGATGATGGTGCCCACCAGTTTCCGGAGATTGCATGATGAGCGGAATTTTTTCCTCAATCGGTCGGCGCGGCCTGTTTCTCATAGACCCGGAAGTGGCCCACGGCATGTCGATCACGGCGCTGCGCTCCGGCTTCATCCCCACCTGCATGGTGCCGCACGATCCCCGCCTGCAACAGACGGTCGCTGGCCTCGTCTTTCCCAACCCACTTGGCATGGCGGCGGGCTATGACAAGAACGCGGAAGTGCCTGGCCCATTGCTGAAACTCGGCTTCGGCTTCACAGAAATCGGCACGGTCACGCCGCGCCCGCAATCGGGCAATCCGAAACCCCGCATCTTCCGCCTCGTGGAAAACGACGCCGTCATCAACCGTCTCGGCTTCAATAATGAAGGCCATGCGGCAGCCCTTGCCCGCCTGATCGCCGCTGGCCTGCGCGGCCTTGTTGGCGTCAATATTGGTGCCAACAAGGATAGCGAAGACCGCATTTCTGACTACGTGAAGGGCATCGAGACCTTCGCCTCTGTCGCCTCCTATTTCACGGCCAACATCTCCTCGCCCAACACGCCGGGCCTGCGCGATTTGCAGGCGCGCGAAAGCCTGTCTGCCCTGTTGAAAGCCGTGCTGGAAAAGCGCGATGCCGAGGCGGCAAAGCTCAATCGCCCGCTTCCAGTCTTCCTCAAGATCGCACCCGATCTGACCGAGGAAGGGCTTGATGATATCGCCGCTGAAGTGCTGGCGCATAATCTCGATGGTCTGATCGTCTCCAATACCACGCTGTCGCGCGATGGCCTTCGACCCGGCCCCAACAATCATGAAACGGGTGGTCTGTCCGGCAAACCACTCTTCGATCTCTCCACCACCGTGCTCGCCAAAATGCGCAAACGCGTCGGCCCTGATCTCCCCATCATTGGGGTCGGTGGCGTGTCATCGGCGGAAACCGCGCTCGAAAAAATCCGCGCCGGTGCCGATCTTGTGCAGCTCTATTCCTGCATGGTCTATGAGGGGCCGGCTCTACCGGGCCGCATCGTGCGCGGGCTTTCCACCTTGGTGGAGCGCGAGCGGGTTGGGAATGTCAGGGAGTTGCGTGATAGCGCTGTGGACCGCTGGGCCGAGCGGACGATTTAGTGATCTTACGTCGTGTATGCCTTGAGCGAGCGAACCCCTCACTTGCGATTTCTAACACTTAAGCGAGCTTAAGATGTTGAAATCGCTTTCTCTCCCACAAGGGGAGAGATAAGATTGCCGCGCCGCCGCGGGTTACCTCTCCCCTTGTGGGAGAGGAAGAAAAATCATGATCTTAGCGTCAGCTAAGTCATAGATTTTTCAGGTGAGGGGTGCCTTCACGGGCGCAGGTTCAACCCCATCACCGACACAGCACCATTGCCCAATAAGGCCGGTTCTTCGCCGCCGCATCATAAGCAACCGCCACACCGAGCCCGCCATAATTGCCCAGCATATTCTCCAGATGGTGCGGAGAGCTAATCCACGCCTTCACCACGCGCTCGACCGTATCCTGCCCAGCCGCAACATTTTCAGCCGCAGGCAACGGTACGCCGCCGTCCTTCATGCGAATGAGAAAACTGTCCGTAAGGCCGATGAGATGCGCCATTTTCTGCGCTTTCACCATGCGGTTGGCCTGATAGGCGGCGGCCTGCTGCGCCGCGCTGTTGGCGGACAGCGTGGGTAACCCCTTCGAGCGGCGAAGCTCGTTGACCATAGGCAAGGCCGCAGCTGTCTCATCGCGCGTGCCGGAGGCCACGCCCTTGTTGGTGGGCGTGGAAACGCAGGCGGACAGTGCAGCACCAGCGGAAACCAGCACGAAGCCGCGCCGGGAAAACGTAAGCAGGGAATGTTGGGTCATATCAGCGGCGGAAGCTCAAAAGGCGCAGGATGATGAAAACGGGGACGACGATTACGGCACCCGCCAGCAGATAGTCGCCAATGCTGCCCAGAGCACGGAAGCCGCTATGCCAGAGGTCGAGCACGAAATTTCTGACGCCATAGATGATGTTCCATGGTGTCAGGCCGAAGACAGCCATGACGAAGCCGACGATCAGCGATACGACCAGCAACTTTATGATCGTGCGCGCTACGCTGTCACCCAGCACCTTATCCACCTCACCGGCCATCTGCAAAATCTCCTAATTCAGCCAAGACATAGAAAGCATGGTGCCTCTATGCAAGCGTCGGCGCATTATCAGCGCCATATTGGCCGCTGCCATGAAATAGGACTTGAGTTTTTTTATGGCCTGATGAAAGACAGCCCACCTCTTTCAGGAAAGCGTGCATGGCCCCACACCAGTTTTCGTCCGGCGATGCCATCGCAGACCGGCGCGCAGATTACGCCCGCATGCTGGCGGAAAGCGCAGATCACGCCGCCGCTGCCGAACTGATGGAGCAGGCGCTGGAACTGACCCCATCATGGGCCGCAGGCTGGGTCCAGCTGGGAGATTATTGCGACAAGGCTGGGCAAAGGGAAAAGGCAATTACGGCCTACGAGACAGTCGATCGGCTGGACCCCGAAGGTATCTTCGCAGCCCCGCTCAAACTCGCCGTACTCGGTGCCGCCGCAACACCGGAGCAACCGCCAAGCGCTTATGTCGAAGGCCTGTTCGATGATTACGCCGACCGTTTCGAAACCTCGCTGGTGGAAAAGTTGGAATACAGCGTCCCACAGAAACTGGCAGCGTTGATCGAAACGGCAAGACCAGGTGGCGGCCAATTCAATTGCACTGTCGATATCGGTTGCGGCACCGGCCTGCTGGGTCTCGAAATCCACGGCTGGACGCAACGCCTCGAAGGCTTCGACATCTCCACCAACATGCTGGCCAAGGCCGAAGAAAAGGGCATCTACAACCATCTGGCGCAAGCCGATCTTTCGCTGGCGGCAGAAACATCCGGCCTCTTTACCGATGACCTTCCCCATCGCCGCGCCGATCTGGTCGCCGCCGCCGATGTGATGATGTATCTCGGCAGTCTGGAAACCGTCATGCCGCTGGTCCTGGCGCTGCTGGCAGCTGGAGGTACCTTCGCTTTTTCGGTGGAAGATGCAGGGAGCGAGGAGGGCTTTGTCCTCCAGCCGTCCCTGCGGTATGCCCATTCGGAAGCCTATGTCCGAGCTCTCCTGGAGGCCTCCGGCCTGCAAACAATGCAAACCCGCAAAACCACCATTCGCAAGGACGCCGGAAAACCTCTCGCTGGCATTCTGTTTCTTGCCAGAAAACCCACCTGATCTTTTCGTTTCTTGCCTTTTTATCGATAGGTCAGCCTTGCTTACATATCGATGTTGAAACGCCGCCTCTTGCAGTGCAAAATAGACCCCGTTGAGCTGGCCCAATCGCAAGAATGACGATGCGGCGATGCCCTCTCATAAAACTGGCAGTTCCATTTCGGGGTAGCGCGCATGGCATTCACGAGAAGCGTTTATGGCATGTGGAGTGCCGATCCGGCCAAGCACGCGCCGGTGGAAGACATTCAGGGCATCGTCACCGGCAGCATCGTCTCGGCGCTCGGTTTCTACCTTCTCGCCAAGGTCGGCCTGCTCACCGGCGGCACGGCGGGCGTGGCCTTTCTTCTGCATTACGCCTTCGGCATCAGTTTCGGCCTGCTGTTCTTCCTCGTCAATCTTCCCTTCTACTACCTGTCCTTCCGTCGTTTGGGCCTTGCCTTCTCGCTTAAAACCTTCATCGCCATCGGCCTCGTGTCGGTGCTGACGGAGCTGGAAAGCCGCTGGATGGTGGTGGAAAGCATCAATCCGCTCTGGGCGGCACTGCTCGGCGGTCTTCTTCTGGGCTACGGCCTTCTGGCGCTCTATCGTCACCGCGCCAGCCTTGGCGGCATCGGCATTCTCGCCATCTACATTCAGGATCGTTTCGGCATCCGCGCCGGTCTCATCCAGCTTGCTTTCGATATCTGCGTCATGATCGCCGCCTTTGCCGTCATCAACCCCGAAACGGTGCTCTACTCCATCGTCGGCGCCTTTGTGCTCAATCTCTTCCTCGCCATCAACCACCGCTCGGATCGCTATATCGTCGTGCGCTGACCTCCAAGGCCTTCTTTTTCGCCCAGGTTTCACTACTTTAGATCAGTGAAACACACTGAGCCCCCCATCTCCGGCGTCGACGTCGGCACCTTGCCTTTATCCTTCCAGAAATGGTTCGGCGAAAAGGGCTGGAGCCCCCGCGCCCATCAGCTGGAATTATCCGCTCGCGCTCGCGCGGGTGAAAACATGCTGCTGATTGCGCCCACGGGTGCGGGCAAGACGCTGGGCGGCTTCATGGCCTCGCTCACCGATCTCGCAGAACGCGGCAAGGTGCCGCCCGGCTCGGCCTTCGTCGGCGTCCACACGCTCTACATCTCGCCGCTTAAAGCCTTGGCCGTCGATATCGAGCGCAACCTGATGAAGCCGGTGTCGGAAATGGGCCTGCCCATATCTGTCGAAACCCGCACCGGCGATACGCCACAGGCCAAGCGCCAGCGCCAGAAGCTGAAACCACCCGACATTCTGCTGACGACACCCGAACAGGTCTCCCTGCTGCTCGCCAACAAGGAAGCCGAACGCTTCTTCAAGGACCTGAAATATGTGGTGCTGGATGAGCTGCATTCGCTCGTCACCTCCAAGCGCGGCCACCTGCTATCTTTGGCCTTGGCGCGTGTGCGCAAACACGCCCCCGCCATGCGCACTATCGGCCTGTCCGCCACCGTCGCTGACCCGATGGATTTGCAACGCTATCTCAGCCCGCAGACAGAGGGCGAACCCACCGCCGGTCTCATCACCGTGGATGGTGGCGCAAAGCCCGACATCGCCATTCTCGGCACCGAAGAGCGCATTCCATGGTCCGGTCACTCGGCGCGCTATGCGATGCAGGATCTCTACCCGGCCTTGAAGGCGCACAAGACGACGCTGATTTTCGTCAACACCCGCTCTCAAGCCGAGCGCATTTTTCAGGAACTGTGGACCATCAACGACGACAATCTGCCGATTGCGCTGCATCACGGCTCGCTCGATGCGGGCCAGCGCCGCAAGGTGGAAGCGGCGATGGCCGACAACAAGCTGCGCGCCGTCGTCGCCACCTCCACGCTCGATCTCGGCATCGACTGGGGCGATGTCGATCTCGTCGTGCATGTCGGTGCGCCCAAGGGTGCCAGCCGCCTTGCCCAGCGTATCGGCCGTGCCAACCACCGCATGGACGAACCCTCCAAGGCCATCCTCGTGCCCGCCAACCGTTTCGAGGTCATGGAATGCCGCGCCGCACTGGATGCCAACTACATCGGCGCACAGGACACGCCGCCGATTGCCGAGGGCGCGCTGGATGTGTTGGCCCAGCATGTGCTCGGCATGGCCTGCGCCGAACCCTTCGATGCGGATGACCTCTACCGCGAAGTCACCACCGCCTCACCCTATGCCGATCTGCCGCGCGAAACCTTCGACCGTATCGTGGATTTCACCGCCACCGGCGGCTATGCCCTGCGCACCTATGAGCGTTACGCCCGCATCCGCCAGACGAAAGATGGCCTTTGGCGCGTCTCCAACCCGCAGGTCGCGATGCAATATCGCCTCAACCTCGGCACGATTGTCGAGGCGGCGGAACTGAATGTCCGTATGGTCAAACGCAACGCCAAGGGTACCATCGGGCGCGGCGGCATGACGCTCGGCAAGGTCGAGGAGCATTTCTTAGAGCAGTTGGTGCAGGGCGATACCTTCCTCTTTGCGGGTAAGGTGCTGCGCTTCGAAGGTATCCGCGAAAGCGAATGCCTCGTCAGTCAGGCCTTTTCCATGGACCCGAAAATACCGTCCTATGCAGGCGGCAAGTTTCCGCTCTCCACCTATCTGGCAGACCAGGTCCGCTCCATGCTGGCCGATCCCGCCCGCTGGCACGCCTTGCCGGATCAGGTCCGCGATTGGCTGGCCATCCAGAAAGAGAAATCCATCATCCCCAAACGGGATGAACTGCTGGTTGAGACCTTCCCTTTCCGCAAGCGCTTCTTCATGGTCATGTATCCCTTCGAGGGGCGGCTGGCGCACCAGACGCTGGGCATGTTGCTGACGCGGCGGCTGGAGCGGGCAGGGGCCAAGCCCATGGGCTTCGTCGCCACGGATTATTCACTGGCCATCTGGGCGCTGGAAGATATCGGCATGCGCCTGCAATCCGACCGCCTTTCGCTGCCCGATCTCTTGGATGAGGATATGCTGGGTGATGATCTCGAGGCATGGCTCGACGAATCCTTCATGCTCAAACGCACCTTCCGCAATTGCGCGATCATTTCTGGCCTCATCGAACGCCGCCATCCCGGCAAGGAAAAGACCGGGCGGCAGGTCACGGTCTCTGCCGATCTTATTTATGACGTTCTTCGCAGCCATGAGCCCGATCACATCCTGCTGGAAGCCACGCGGCGCGATGCCGCAGCCGGACTTTTGGACATTGGCCGTCTTGGCGATATGCTAAGGCGAATCAAGGGCCACACCACCCATTGCGCTCTGGAGCATGTCTCGCCGCTGGCCGTTCCGGTTATGATGGAAATAGGGCGCGAGACGGTGCCGGGCCAAGCCTTGGACGATGTGCTGGCCGAAGCCGCCGACGAACTGATTGCGGATGCGATGTCATGATGCATCCGCTTGCCAAGAATGAAGGACAAAACCGAAACGTGCTGAGCCGACTTGCCCTGAGCGACAAATTTGCCACTGGCTTCGAATGCCTCGGCTCGGAAACCGCCATCAACGGCGTCGCTGGCTGGTGCGATCCGCTGGGCGGGCTCTATCTGCCCGACCTGTCGCTGCTGGTCGTCTCGGATTTGCACCTGGAAAAGGGTGCCGCCTTTGCCCGTCGCGGTCGCTTGCTGCCGCCCTACGACACCATCGCCACCCTCAAAATCCTGTCCTCGTTGATCACACGCTACGACCCGAAGATCGTCGTCAGCCTCGGCGATAATTTCCACGATCGCATCGGCTCGCATCATCTGCCGCTGCCTCTGCGGGATCTCATCAAGGAAATGGCCCGGGGCCGCGAATGGATCTGGATCAACGGCAATCACGATCCCGATGGCACGGTGGATTTGCCGGGCTCATCGTCCGATGAAATGTTCTACGGCAACCTCGTTTTCCGGCACGAGCCGAAACCGGGCGCATCATCAGGCGAAATCGCCGGCCACCTCCACCCCGCCGCCACCGTCCGCCGCCGCGATAAATCGGTGCGCCGCCCCTGCTTCGCCACTGACGGAACCCGCATGCTGATGCCAGCCTTCGGCGTGCTCAGCGGCGGGCTTGATCTGCGCCACAAGGCGATGAAGGGCCTATTTGACCATTCGGCGCTGGTTGCGCATCTGCTGGGGCGGGACCGGATTTATTCGGTTCGGTTCGGGAACTTGCTGGGGTGAGGGGTGTGGGCGGTTGGCCGCAGAGTACGCCGCTCACCCCCCTCTGTCCTGCCGGACATCTCCCCCTCAAGGGGGGAGATCGGCAAGAGGCGCGATCACCGCTCTAATTACAGCCGTTAGACGGTTGGTCGGCAATACACGTCGTACCCAGTGCAGCAGCGCAACGCTCAAGATGGTCGAGCGCCATCCACGAGTCGATCTCCCCACCTGAGGGGGAGATGCCCGGCAGGGCAGAGGGAGGTAAACCCCACTCTCTGACCTCACGATGCACTCCCCAAAACACCTCAAACAAAAATACTTCCAATCTAAATCAACAACTTAAAATAAATCCCGCAAAAAACACCAAAATCCCCCCCGCAACTTTCTCAATGACGCGCGAATCACCCGCACAATTGCCCCGTTCCGCCCTCGGATACACCGCAAGGCGTTGCGGCGAGGCGGGACCGGCGCTGGGGTTGAGAGGGTGACGCAAACCTTTCAACCTCGGGGTCGAGCAGCGATCTCCCCGGTGGGACGGGAGAAAGGCGGCGGCGGTTTCGGACCGGCTGTCGCAGCCTTTCCAATGTCCGGACCGGCCCGGCATGTCTGCGCCCCAAAACACCGTTTCGGGTTTTGTGGCGGGTCATGACGGTCCGGTTCGCCAGCCACCGGGTGTACCGACAGCTCATTGGCACCGGGTCGAACGCGACCGCAGGGGCTTGAAGCGAAAGTCAGGCGGTACACAGGAACACGCTGCATCTGCCCCGCACTGTCGATGAGACAGCGCGGACGGACCGCAAGGGACGCACAAGCCATGGATGGCGAGTGTGGCTCTTGCGGAGAACGGATCGATGGCTGCGGGCGCTTCGTCAGAATGAACGCTCGCATCCTCGAAGGCAGATGTGGCCGAACTGGCAGGCGACGGCTTTGGCAACAAAGCCGCCGTCACCCGGGTGGGTAAGGGCCGGACCTTGGAAATGTCCGACCGTTCCAACGGCAAGGCCCCCTTGCCCTCCGGGATATGCCAGCCGTGGCAAGAGGATCGCTGTTTGGCCAAAAGAGCTGAACGGGGCGCTGCGAGGTGCCATTCTTTAGACTACCCAACGAGGCAACTTACAGCGCCCCGTCCGAAATACCATGGCCGCGAATGGCTGTGGACACTGATTGAAGGTCAAGCCACGGGCAGATGCTGCCGCGTGAACGGCGAAGCTTGTTTGAGCGGTGGCCGGGGTTTTTGATAGCGATGGATTGGTGACGTTTAGGCCGCTGGTTGCCGGTGCAAGCTGCGTTCGCTGGGCCGCAGGCAGCAACGTAGCAACCCTCATCCTGAGGTGCCCCGCAGGGGCCTCGAAGGACGGGGGTTGCGGGCTTGAGGCAGAGTATGCGGCGGATGCTTCGAGGCTTTGCCCTTCGGCCAAAGCACCTCAGCATGAGGGCAGTGGGTGAGGTTGCCCTCTCCAATACCGGACCAACGCGGAATGCGACCATGTAGGAGGAATGCTTGGCGATGATGCAGGCCGCAGGCCGCAACCCTCACCACCATGAGAGCCGAACGAGGTGCCACGCAAAGGGCACGACAGAGCAACCCTCATCCATCATCCTGAGCTTGTCGAAGGAGAGGTGCCCCGCAGGGGCCTCGAAGGACGAGGGTTGCGGGCTTAGTTACAGAATGCGGCGGATGCTTCGAGGCTTTGCCCTTCGGTCAAAGCACCTCAGCATGAGGGCGGAGTACGCCGCTAGCCCCTCAATCCTAATCCCGCCGGAACAAAATACTCGCACCCCAACCCGTCACCACCGCCAGCAACACACACAAAAAGCCATAAACCACCGGCGTCTGGTGTGCCGCATCCGTTATCGCCTGCTCCATGCCCGTTTTCACCACGCGCAGCCGCAATTCCTTCTGCGCAATCGGCAGGCCGCTCTTGAACAGATAGGCGCGGGCCGTGTGGACGCCGTTGGGCACGTTGGCGGGCAGGCGCAGCGTTGCCCAGAAGAGGCCGGTGCGCTCCAGACGAACACCGGTCGTGTCGTTGCGGTAGATGCCGCTCGATAGTTTCAGGCGGCGATAGGCATCCTGGAAGTCGTAGACATTGTCAGGCACGCCGGAAAAGACGGCGCTACGCAGTGGCAGGTGGTCCACGCCCAGGCCCATGGCCTTCAGCGTACCCGCCGTTGCTATGGTGTCGATGCTGCGCGTGCTGGCCATGGAATAGGATTCCGGCAGCGGCGCAAAGGTGATCGCGCTGGTGTTGATCCAGATACCCGCTACCCGGCTTTTTTTGCGCACGGTGGAGTAATCGTTGGGGCCTTCCAGCGTCACGACGATGTCGTATTGGCCGATGGCCAGCAGCAACTGGTCGGCATTGTTCAGCGCGCCGAACATGGTGAAATCCGCGCCGCGAAAATCTGACGCGATGGAGATTTCGGTGGTCGATGCGCCGATCTCGATGTTTTCCTGCAAGGTGCGGGTCTGCCCGCGCGCATCCGGCAAAATCGCAAGCGGTGGCGTTTGCGCCTGGGCAGCGCTACAGCACAGGCCGAAGATCGCAGCGATGAGGGTGCCACGGATCAATAGCCCAGCCCCCCAACAGCCACCGAAAACAGGTCTTCTGGTCGTACAACCAGCCCGATGGCAAGACGGATGCCGACGGCCAGAACCAGCAGCGCCAAGAGCGCGCGCAACTGTTCGCCGCGCAGCTTCTGCCCCACCCGCACGCCATATTGCGCGCCGATCACGCCCGCCAGCATCAGAATGAAGGCCAGCACGATATCGACGGAGTAGTTCGTTGCCGCCTGCACGATGGTGGTGTAGGCGGTAACGAAAATGATCTGGAACAGCGAAGTGCCGACAACGACGTTGGTGGGAATGCGCAGGAGATAGATCATGGCGGGCACCATAATGAAGCCGCCGCCCACACCCATGATCGAGGTCAGAACGCCGATGCCGAAGCCGAGAACGATGATGGGAATGACGCTGAGATAGAGCTTCGATTTCTTGAACCGCATTTTCAGCGGCAGGCGGTGCACCCAGTTGTGGTGGCCGGGGCGGCGCAGCGTCACTGTTTCATTGCGCGCCGTGCGGCGAATGGCCGAAATGCTTTCCTTCAGCATCAGCGCGCCGACGGTGGAAAGCAGGATGACGTAGAGGAGCGAAATGATGAGGTCGAGTTGGCCGACGCTGCGCAAAAGCGTAAACAGCCACACGCCGAGCGTCGCCCCGCACAGGCCGCCGATCAGCAGCACGGTTCCCAGCTTCACATCCAGCGTGCCGCGCCGGAAATGGGTGATCGAACCCGAGACGGAGGAAGCGACGACCTGGTTTGCGCCGGTTGCTACGGCAACGACGGGGGGAATGTTGTAGAATATCAGCAGCGGCGTGATCAGAAACCCGCCGCCGACGCCAAACATGCCGGACAAAAATCCCACAGCCGCGCCCATGCCGAGAATGATGAAGATATTCACCGAAAGTTCCGCAATGGGCAGATAGACAGTCACATCAGGACCTCTGGCATGGTTCCGTGTAGAAAAGGCAAAGCGCCGTCAAGGCAGGGCTTGCGGCGATTGGGCGGTCTGTGTCTGAGAGGCGAAGGCCTTGGCCATCCGACCTGACATCGGTCATGCCCGTGGTGGGCATGACTGTCAATTATTCAACGGCAAATACGTTGATAATTAGGAAAGATCGGGTCCGGCTAAAATTACTTGTTGCGCGCCAGCAACGCTGTGACCAGCTCGTCGGTAATACGGCCATCCGGCGTCTGGCCCACGGACTTCTGGAAGTCCTTGATAGCCGCCACCGTCGCACGGCCCAGCTTGCCATCCGGCTCGCCTGCCTTGAAGCCATTGTTGTTGAGAATGGCCTGAATGTTGCGGATCGCCTTCTGCATATCGACAGACGATGTCTTGACCTCTTCGCCGCCGGTCCATTCGGCTGGCGGGTTGACCGAGTTCGCTTCGTCGTTGAGCGGCGTCACCTGCCATGCATCCACCTTGGCCTTGGCGCTGGCCAGTTGTTCGGGCCGCATGGCCTTGGCAACATCGTCGCGCTTCTGACCGGCATCGGCATCGCCATCACGAGCGGCAATCGCGAACCATTTGTAGGATTCCTCCAGGCTCTGGGGCACGCCGCTGCCACGAGCATAGAGAATGGCAAGGTTGAACTGGCTGTCACGGACGCCAAGGTTGGATGCCTTGATGAACCAGTCACCGGCAGTCTTGAAGTCAGGGGCACCGGCAGCATCGGAAGCCAGAAGCACGGCCAGATTATGCATGGCCCCGGCATTACCCTGGTCAGCCGCCATCTGGTAGTAGCGCTTGGCCTCGGAAAGGTTGCGCTCTACGCCGTTGGCCTTCTCATACATGTTGCCAAGGCGGTATTGGGCCGGTGCAAGACCACGATCTGCGGACAGCTTGTACCACTTGGCGGCCTCGGTGCGGTCGGCAGCAACGCCGCGACCATCTGTAAAGCGCGCGCCGATTTCAAACAGGGCCTGCCTGTCACCCTTGACCGCAGCATCCGCCAGTGATGGCGGCGTGATGCCTGCGGGAACGGCAATGATCTCTTCTAGCTGCAAAGGCTGCTGCTGGGCTTGTGGCTGTGCCTCGGGTGCCTGTGCGGCAGGGCGCAGATCGGCAATATCGGCCCCGGCGGATGGCGCAGGCGCTTCCACGGCGGGCGTTTCATCGGGCATTGGTGCCCCGCCAACCTGCCTTGTGTCGATGTCAGGCGCGGCCCGGTCGGCATCGGCCTGCATGCGCTCGCCTGCGGCGCGCGCACTTTCGTCCATCGCTTCGGTTGATGGTTCGGTCACGGCTGGCGTGACGGAGGCTGGCACGGTGACGGCTGCTGCTGGCGCAACCGGCTTTGCCTGGGTGGGCAGAACCGGCAGCATCGACATGTCGTTGTTGGCCTTCGGTTCAATCGTTGCGGCAGGAGGCGTGGTTTCGCCGCCGACGAACGACTTGATCGCAGGCATGGCCATCATCGCCAGAAGAATGGCGCCGATGCCCAGAAGCAGCGGGCGGCGGTAACGGGAAAGTGCTGAGCCTTCCTTCTGCTCGACACCCTTGCTGCTGCGCGATGGGCGCGAAGTGATGCTTCTGTCCGGTACGCTTTCCTGGGCTGCGGCCTGCGCTGCACGGCGGGCGGCGGCAATGAAGTCGGCGCGGTTGTCGCTTTCGCTCGCACCGGCGCGAGCCGCTGCCGTCTGGCTGGCACGCACGCGTTCCAGAATTTTCTTGATGTCGGGAGCGCCCGAGCCGGGCTCCAGCAGTTCGGTTTCGATATCGGCCTGCAGCACATCGACAGGGTCGAGCGCAGGTGCCGGGTCGATCTGGGTACGGGCCGAAACCTGCTCCTGCGGTGCATCTTCGGCCTTTGCCGCGCTGGATTTGAAACGGCGCGTCAGACCGGCCAGAAGCCCGCGCTTTTCCTGCGCGGCAGGCTTTTGCGCTTCCGGCGGCGTAAGCGTGTCGGTGTCGACGCCAGCCTCATGTTCGTTCTGCGCAATCAGGCCCTCTTCAGGGAAGGTGGCGGCAGGCATGCGTGCATTGCCGTCATAGTCGGCCCAGTCACGGTCGGCATCTGCCGGTGCCGCGGCTGTCGGGCGCGCGCTGCCGCGGCTGTCCAGATTGTCCAGGCGACCGGCAATCTGCACCAATGTTTCATGCAGTGCCTCGAAGGTGCGGTGCGTGCGCTCTTCGGTGTTGCGGCTCAACCCTTCCAGCTTGCGCAGGTCGTTGGCCAGCTCGGTCAAAATGGCGATGTCGCCATTGGTGGCGGTTTGCGCCAGATTGTTGCGCGTGTGGGCTTCCAGCACGGCTTCCGCCGCCTGTCGTGCCGCTTCGATAATATACTCGTCGCTCGACGCCATATACTCTTCGATCGCGGACATGCGGTCGTTCAGCTCCGGCGACATGCCGGAAACGACAGGTGTTGCCGGTGCCTGCGTCTCGTCCAGCTTGGCGGCAATGTCGCTCAGCCGGTCTTCCAGCCGCTTGAAGGCGGTGTCATAGGATGGGTTTTTGGCAGGGGCGGGCTGCGCCTCGATCTGCTCGATGCGGCGAGCGATTTTTTCCAGACGCTCGGCCAGCTTGTCATTGACCGCACCACTGCCCAGCTCGTCGATCTTGCGCGAGATATCGGTCAGAAAGCGTGTCAGTTCAGGTTGACTGGATGGGCGCTGCGAACGCTCCAGCAACAGCGAAAGCTGATCCAGCCGTTCGCCCAGCTGCGCCACGTTGCGCTCGGCAGACAGTTCCTCGATGCGGCTGGTCAGCGCATCGAGACGCAGACCAAGGGCTTCGGAAGGCTTGTCTTTTGCGCTCGCAAGGTCGTTCAGCACGTCCATCTGCGAAGAGAGCGCCTGCAAGCGGTTTTCCAGACGCTCGGCAAGGGCCGGATCGACGGAGGGTGCCGCGCGGTTTCCGGCAGCGGCAATCGCACGGCTGATTTCGTCGAGACGCTGGTCCAGACCGGAGAAATGCTCGCTATAGGCCTGATCGTTGGGCTGAACATGCTTGCCGATATGCTCTACGGCACTGGCAATGGTCAGAAGCTTTTCTTCCAGCGCACGCACGGTGGCATTGCTGCCGCTCATCGAACCCAGCTGGCTCTTGATGTCATCCAGCCGGTAGGCCAGCGCCACGATTTCATCCTGAAGCGGAACGGTGTCGAAACCGCTCAACCGGTCGTCCACGCTGTTGAAGCGGCTTTCCATGCGGTGCAGGCTGTCTTCGCGGGCAACCTGGTCCATCAGGCTGCGAAGCTCTTCGAATTCGCTGCGCAGAGCCTCGACATCAGGCGACGTCGTCTCGCCCATGCGGTCGATGCTGGCGGCCAGCCGGGCGACATCCTCGCGGATGTCCTCGGCGAAATCCTGGGTTTCGGCAAAAGTGCGGATGTTGCGCAGTTCGGAACGCACACCCTGCATTTCGCGGGCAACGCCTTCGGAAATCTCGTGCTTCAGTTCCTGACGCAGGCTGACCAGCGCTTCAGCCACTTCGCGCAGCGCCGCATCACTCTGATTGGGTGCTGCTGGGGCTGGGGCAGGCGGCGCACTGCGCTCGTAACGGGCTGTGGGACGCTGGCGGGCTGGGGGAATGGCGGTCGAGGCACGGTATTCGCGCTCGCTATAGCGGTGGTCCAGTTCCCGTTCAGCGGAAAGGTCGGTGCCACGCGGAGCTTCCGTCTGCTGGCGTTCCCAGCGGGCGTCCAGTGCCTGCTGGCGCTGGCGGATTTCATTGACGGGGTCGAAGCGTGGCTTGGATGCGGGCCGTGCAGCATTGGCAGTGCGCTCGGTCTCAGTCCGGGCAGGGGCGCTTTCATAGGGAGAACGCGTGGGTTTCGCGCCCAGCAAATCCTCTATCCGGGCTTCCAGGCCTTCGATAGTGCGATTGAGCGCATCCAGAGACGATCTGTCGCTATGCTGCTGGGAATTCGATCGCAATCCGTTCATCGTCCTGCCCGCTTCGTCTTTGCCCGATGGTGTTCCCCCTTCTGGTCGACACCGTCGAGGCGAACATAGGTCTTTTCGATTTCATTAAAGGACCCCCACGATTCCCGAAGCAGTCCCCTGAAGAGGAACAATTGACGAAGTGTGGTTAATTAATTATTAATTAGAGGTTCCTTGTTTAACGATTTCTTCAGTATTTAGCTTGTGCGAAACTTGCCGAAATGGCGAAATTTCACCATTAAATTGATTTAGAGGTATCTAATTATAATTATTCGATTGACGTAATCGCTGTGCGCAAAGCTGACAATGCACTGGTTTCATTGAATTGCGAGTTCGCTTGAGGATCGAAGCACCGCTTCGTACGCATTTAAGCCCTGCGCGCATCGCTTGCGTTAAGATTACGCCGTGCGGTTGTGTAAAAGCTGCGCACCGCTTTCACGAAGCCGCAATGTTTATCGTCCAACATCCCAGCCTTCCCTGACGAAATTTTGTTCTGAAAGCCATTTGACGTTTACGCGCACGTCAAATATTGTTGGTCTATCTTGAGGCCGGATGATCTCCGGCGAGCGATGCGGAGGATCATCGGTAATGCCTGTTTACAAGGCCCCTGTTAAGGATACGCTTTTCATTCTGAACGACGTGCTCGGTATCGAGCGCTACAACAACCTTCCCGGTTTTGAAGACGCCACGCCCGATATGATCGAGGCGATTACTGGCGAAGCCGCAAAGCTGGCGGAAGAACAGCTTTTCCCGCTCAACCTGTCTGGCGACCAGCAGGGTTGCAAGCGCGCCGAAGATGGCTCGGTCTCTGTGCCGGACGGTTTCAAGCAGGCCTACGATGCCTATTGCGAAGGCGGCTGGACCGGCCTTGCCGTGCCGCCGGAATATGGCGGGCAAGGGCTGCCCTATACGCTGCATGCGGCCATCGGTGAATATATGTCGTCCGCCAACCTGTCGCTGATGATGTATCCCGGCCTGACGCAGGGCGCGATTGCGGCCGTTCTGGCGCATGGCTCCGACGAGCAGAAGCAGACCTATCTGCCGAAGATGGTCGAGGGCACATGGTCCGGCACCATGAACCTGACCGAGCCCCATTGTGGCACCGATCTCGGTCTTCTGCGCACCAAGGCCGTGCCGCAGGGCGATGGTTCCTACAAGATTTCTGGCCAGAAGATTTTCATCTCGGCTGGCGAACATTCCATGACCAGCAACATCATCCATCTGGTTCTCGCCCGCATCGAAGGCGCGCCCGAGGGGACCAAGGGTATCTCGCTGTTCATCGTGCCGAAGTTCCTCGTCAATGACGATGGATCGGTCGGCGCGCGCAACGGCGTGGTCTGCGGTGCGCTTGAGCACAAGATGGGCATTCACGGCAACGCCACCTGCGTCATGAATTACGATGATGCGACCGGCTACCTCATCGGCGCGGAGAACAAGGGCCTGTCGGCCATGTTCGTGATGATGAACGAAGCCCGCCTTGGCGTTGGTCTTCAGGGCCTGTCGGTTGGCGAAATCGCCTATCAGAACGCGGTGGAATATGCCCGTGAGCGCATTCAGGGCCGCTCTCTCTCAGGCGCTAAGGCTCCAGACAAGAAGGCCGATCCGATCATCGTCCATCCTGATATCCGCCGCACGCTGATGACCATCAAGGCCTATAACGAAGCCAGCCGCGCCTTCCTTCTCTGGACCGCGCTGCAATCGGACATCGCTCATCGCGCAGCAGATGAGAAGGAACGTCAGGCAGCAGACGATATTCTCGGCCTCGTCACCCCCATCCTCAAGGGTGTGTTGACCGACAAGGGCTTCGACCACGCCGTTATGGCGCAGCAGGTGTTCGGCGGTCACGGCTATATCGAAGAACACGGCATGAGCCAGTATGTGCGCGATGCGCGCATCACCATGATCTATGAGGGTGCCAACGGCATTCAGGCGCTCGACCTCGTCGGCCGCAAGCTGGGCCTCAATGGCGGACGTGCCGTGATGGCGCTGTTCAAGGAAATCGGTGATTTCTGCGAGGAAAACCGTGGCGATGAAGCCCTGACACTCTACACCAAGGGCCTCAAGAAGGGCCTGAACGACCTGCAGGCGGCCACCATGTGGTTCATGCAGCATGCCATGGCAAAGCCAGACAATGCCGGTGCCGGTTCCACAGACTACATGCACCTCTTCGGCCTTGTGGTGCTGGGTTACATGCAGGCCCGCATGGCAAAGGCCGCGCAGGCTGCCTTGTCGTCGGGCTCTGCCTCTGACGAGCAGTACCTCAAGACCAAGCTCGTCACCGCTAAGTTCTTCATGGAACGCATTCTGCCGGAAACGGCGGTTCGCAAGATCCGCATCGAGGCTGGTGCCGATACGATGATGGAACTGGCTGCTGAGGCGTTTTGAGCAGAGACACCCTCCCCCTTGTGGGGAGGGTTGGGGAGGGGTTCTTCCCAAGGTCTGTGCCGGTGAATTAGGGCGCCCATGCGCCGACAGGGAGATGAGAAATGACTGACGTATACATTTATGACCACGTCCGCACTCCGCGCGGGCGCGGCAAGAAGGATGGTTCGTTGCACGAAGTGCCGTCCGTTCGTCTGGCCGCCAAGACGCTGGAAGCCATCCGCGACCGCAACGGGCTCGATACATCCACCGTCGATGACATCATCATGGGCTGCGTCGATCCGGTCATGGATGCCGGTGCTGTCATTGCCAAGGGTGCCGCCTTCGAGGCCGGTTATTCCACCAAGGCACCGGGCATGCAAATCTCGCGCTTCTGCGCCTCGGGTCTCGATGCCATCAATTTCGCAGCCGGAAAGGTTGCGGCAGGTGCCGATGAGATTGTCATCGCGGGCGGCGTGGAAAGCATGTCGCGCGTCGGCATGGGCATGTCCGGCGGTGCCTGGTACATGGACCCCTCGGTCAGCTTCCCGGCTTACTTCATGCCGCAGGGCGTATCCGCCGATCTTATCGCCACCAAATACGGTTTCAGCCGCGATGACGTGGATGCATTTGCCGTGGAAAGCCAGAAGCGCGCCGCCCACGCCTGGGAAAACGGCTACTTCAAGAACTCCGTCATTCCGGTGAAAGACCAGAACGGTATCACCATTCTCGACCGCGACGAGCATATGCGTCCCGGCACGGACATGCAGGCGCTGGCCTCGCTCAACGCATCCTTCCAGATGCCGGGCGAAATGGGCGGCTTCGAGGCCGTCGGTATCATGGCGCACCCGGAAGTCGAGCGCATCAATTATGTCCACCATGCGGGCAATTCATCCGGCATCGTCGATGGCGCCGCTGCCGTGCTGGTCGGCTCCAAGGCTGGCGGCGAGAGCATGGGCCTGAAACCCCGCGCCCGCATCCGCTCCTTTGCCAATATCGGCTCCGACCCGGCGCTTATGCTGACAGGCCCGGTGGACGTGACCGAAAAGCTGTTGGCGAAAACCGGCATGTCGATTTCCGATATCGACCTCTTTGAACTCAACGAAGCCTTCGCCGCCGTCGTACTGCGTTACCTTCAGGCCTTCGACATCAGCCACGACAAGATGAACGTCAACGGCGGCGCGATTGCCATGGGCCACCCGCTGGGCGCCACCGGCGCAATGATCCTCGGCACGGTTCTGGACGAGTTGGAACGCCGCGATCTCAACACCGCGCTGGTCACGCTCTGCATTGGCGCGGGCATGGGTACGGCGACTGTCATCGAGCGGGTTTGATTGGGACGACGAGCATGGCGGGCTATCAAAACGAGACAAAGCGCCACTTCCAGACGAGGCAACTCGACAAGGACATGGCCGAGGCTGCTGAAGCAGCCGGTCGCGTTGCGCCTGCCCAAAGCCACGCACGGATGAAAGCAGAGGGGCGAGGACTGATTATCGTTCTTGCTCTGCTTGTCGTTCTGCTTTGCTACCTGCTCGGCGTCTTCGGTTAGCACAAGAAATTCAGGGAAGAGGAATCCCACTATGAGCACTTACACCAATTTCACCGTCGAAACAGACGCAGACGGCATCGCCCTCGTCACCTGGGATATGCCGGAAAAATCCATGAACGTCTTCACAGCCCAAGTGCTGGAAGAACTGGATGCCATCGTGGATGCGACGGTGGCGGATGCCGCCGTCAAGGGCGTGGTGTTCACATCGGGCAAGAGCACATTTTCCGGCGGCGCTGATCTGTCGATGATCAAGTCCATGTTCTCCTTCTATCATGAGGAGAAGGAAAAGAACCCGGATGAGGCCGCCAAAAAGCTGTTCGACCTCGTCGGCAAGATGAACTGGTTGTACCGCAAGCTGGAAACCAACGGCAAACCCTGGGTGTCTGCCATCAACGGCACCTGCATGGGCGGCGCGCTGGAACTGTCGCTGGCCTGCCATGGCCGCGTTGCCTCCAATGCTAAAAGCGTCAAGCTGGCGCTGCCGGAAATTAAGGTCGGCATTTTCCCCGGTGCCGGTGGCACACAGCGCGTCTCGCGCCTCACCGACGCGCAGTCCGCGCTTCAGATGATGACGACCGGCCAGTCGCTGACGGCAAGCCGCGCGAAGTCCATGAACCTCGTGCATCAGGTGGTGGAGCCCGATCAGCTGATCCCCGCCGCCAAGCAGATGATCAAGGACGGCCTGAAACCCGTCGCCCCATGGGACGAAAAAGGCTTCAAGGCCCCCGGTGGTGGCATCTGGACGCCCGCTGCCGCTCAGCTCTGGCCAGCAGCCCCAGCCATTCTGCGCCGCGAAAGTGCTGGCAATTACCCCGCAGCACTCGCCATTCTCAAATGCGTTTACGAAGGCCTGCAATTGCCCTTCGATACCGCTTTGAAGGTGGAGCAGCGCTATTTCACGGAAATCCTTCGTTCGAAGGAAGCCTTCGCAATGATCCGCTCGCTGTTCATTTCCATGCAGGAACTGGGCAAGGGTGCGCGCCGCCCAGCCGGTCAGCCGAAGAGCGATCTGAAGCATGTCGGCGTCGTCGGTGCAGGCTTCATGGGTGCGTCCATTGCGTACGTTACAGCCGTTGCTGGTCTCGACGTCACCCTGATCGACCGTGACGACGAAGCCGCCGCCAAGGGCAAAACCACCTGCGAAGGTCTGGTGAAGGACAGCGTCGGTAAGGGCCGCATGACGCAGGAAGAGGGTGCCGCCATCCTCGCCCGCATCACGCCAAGCTCGGATTATGCCTCGCTCAAGACCGCAAACCTTGTCATCGAAGCCGTGTTCGAAGACCGCGACGTGAAGAAAGCCGTGATCGAAGCCGTGGAAGCTGTCCTTCCCGAAGGCGCGATCTTCGCTTCCAACACCTCCACTTTGCCCATCACCGGTCTGGCGCAGAATTCCAAGCGCCCGACCGATTTCATCGGCATCCACTTCTTCTCGCCCGTCGAAAAGATGATGCTGACGGAAGTCATTCTCGGCAAGGAAACCGGCGACAAGGCGCTGGCCGTGGCGCTGGATTACGTCGCGAAAATCAAGAAGACGCCGATTGTCGTTAACGACACCCGTGGCTTCTTCGTCAATCGCTGCGTGCTGCGTTACATGGCCGAAAGCTATGACATGCTGATCGAAGGCGTGCCCGCCGCCATGATCGAGAATGCCGCGAAATTCGCCGGCATGCCTGTGGGACCACTGGCGCTGAACGACGAAGTCGCCATCGACCTCTCCTACAAAATCCTCAAGGCCACTGTCGCCGATCTGGGCGAAAAGGCCGTGGACCCGCGCCATATGGAGCTGGTCAAGACGATGGTGGAAGGCGAGGGCCGCTTTGGCCGCAAGAACGCCAAGGGCTTTTACGATTACCCGGCCAAGCCTGCCAAGAAATCTCTCTGGCCAGGTCTGAAAGACCTCCATGCGCAGAAGAAGCCTGAGGATGTGGACATGGAGGTGCTGAAACAGCGCTTCCTCGTCACCATCGCTCTGGAAGCCGCCCGCACAGTCGAAGAGGGCATAGTGACCGATCCACGCGAAGCCGACGTCGGCTCCATCCTCGGCTTCGGCTTTGCGCCCTACACCGGCGGTGCGCTGTCCTACATTGATGGCATGGGCGTGAAGACTTTCGTGGAACTGGCCGAAAAGCTCAGCCAAACCTACGGTCCGCACTTCAAACCCACCCCGTTGCTGCAAGACATGGCCTCCAAGGGCGACACCTTCTACGGCAGGTTCGATCCCTATGGGGCCGCCGCAAAAGCTGCCTGAGATCAAAATCACGCAACCATCAGCAGGCCCTTGGGGGCCTGTTTCTTTATCGAGCCATCTCGATATCAATCTGTAATTGCGGAGCCAGTGTATAATGCAAAATTTATAGAGGGCTGTTACAGAGAATGACCGTCCTGGGCCACGTTAACTCTGGTCGTAACATTCTCCATTACTTGATATTATTCTGATGACATAATAACGGCTTTTCCTTTATATCCATTTTGGCAACGGCTGGGGCACCATTGCTCACCTGATATTGCGCGCCTCGATTCCAGAGGATTTTTCCATGAAAAGAACCATCTTGGCCGCCGCCTTTGTGCTGGCGCCGTTTTTTGCGCAGGCCGAAACACTCAAGTTTCCCAGCGACGCGCCAATCGCATCGGTCAAAATTCCCAATGACTGGGAGCCGAAGGAAACCGAATCCGGCGTTGACGCCACATCGCCCGATGCCGCGATCTACTTCTCCATCGATGTCGCCAGCGACAAGACCATGGACAAGGTCATCGATGACGCCATCAAGTTCTTGACCGACAATGGCGTGGAGATCGATGCCAGCACCAAGTCGGATTCCGGCGATGTCGAGATTAACGGCATGCAGTTCGGCAGCATCGAATTCGATGGCAAGGATGAGGATGGCCCGGTCGAAGTCTCCCTTGGCTTCGCCTCGCCACGCGAGGGCAAGATGCTGGTCGTGACCTATTGGGGCACCAAGGCCACGCAGGACGCCCACCACTCGGAACTGGTCGGCATTCTCCAGTCGCTGAAGCCTGTCAAGTAAACGGCCCTGCACCGCATGACGATACGACCAGACGCCGCAGTCAACATGCGGCGTCAGTCGGTCTGGCTGTCCGGTTTTTGACGGACATAGCAGGTCCTCATAAAACACTGCATCCTTTTGCGCCTCTCTGCGTTTGCAAAACATCCATGATCCGGTCGCAAGATTGCGACCTACACGCACGTGAGAGGAAAATTGCATGAGGGCGCCGATCCGTTCCCATGGGTTCGACAAACCGTCAGACCTTGAAGACGAACTTTCTCAACTGGATGATGACGTGAAAGCAACGCCGACAAAACCATCCGCCCGCGCCAAGCCGCCGCAAAAACCTGGCATCGACGCATCGTTGCGCCGCGAGATAGAAGACCTGCGCCGCGATATCGACACCATCCGCAAGCAGGTGGAAGAGCTTCAGGAGGCGCAGTCGTGCGCGATGCGTTCCGCGTCACCCCGCCAGAACGCATCGCGCCACAGCACAGATATCGCCAATTGGCTACCGGTCGTCCGCTCCGTCGCCATCACCTCGCTGGCAGGCCGCATCTTCGCGTCCTCCCCCGTCATGGCACTTTTGGTCGCAGCCGTTCCATTCGCTCTCGGTCTTTCTGCCGGGTCGAAATAAGCACTATTCCTGTCAGACAGACTGCCTGCGGCCCGCCCAATGCGGGCCGTTTGCATGTCCGCAGATACGTTTTGTAAAAATATCTTTTTTAAAACAGATGCTTACTCAAAAAATGCAAAATAATCCAAAAATCTTTCTCAATGGCACCAAAACCGCCCGCACAATGCCCCTGCTTCCGCCACCAAACTGTATCGCGAGACAGTGAGGTGGCGGGGCTGGTGCGCAATTGTCTGGCTGTAACGTGCGGTCAGATATGTCGGGCCATCGAAGGGCTGACCCGTCGACACCAGAAGGGCGTCGGGTCAGCCCGACTTCTCATGTGCAAAACACATGGGAGGAATACATGCCTTGAAGGCAGCGCATGGTCCCGGAGTGTTGATCCGGCCAGGACGATGCGTGTTGCCTGAAGGTGTGCGTGCAGGAAATGAAATGGGGATAGCGATATCCCCGCAGTCCGAAGGCCACGCAAATGCGGATGCCAACAGACTTACCATACCAGAGATGACCGCATTTGCGTGCGCTCTCCGGGTTAAAAGAAACGCCAGCCACGGGTGCTCGCACCGCCTGACCGGCGAAGCATGCCAAAAATTTGGAAGGCCTGAACGACGGGAAAATCGAAGAGAAAATGCAATTTGATCATAAGCTTCCGTGACCTTTTCCCATGAAGTACAGGCCTTTCAAAGCCCATCCACGACCACCGCCAAAAAACTGTCAAAAAAGTTCAGCCAACCGCTTGCCATGGCCGAACAAGATGTTATAACCCCGCTCATTCCGGGGCAGCCAAGCTTCTCCGGCGCTGTAAAAAGCGAAGGTTCCACAAGAGCCTGTAGTGCCCGAATAGCTCAGTTGGTAGAGCAGCGGATTGAAAATCCGCGTGTCGGTGGTTCAAATCCGCCTTCGGGCACCATTTTTCTTCGATAAAATCAATGACATGGTGCACACATATAGCGTCACATTCTAAGTGCTTTGTGTGCTAGAACCGCTTATTTCTTTGAGTTTTCGAGAGCTTACAGCTAATCCATGCAAACACGCTACCGTGCTTGAACTTCCGTAAGTAAGCAGATGACATTTCGTAAGTTTAGTTAGCGAAAAAGAACAATACGAGAACATATTTTAGAGTTGTCAGTTCGTCGTGAAATCGCTTGTGGATTGTCGTTCCATCCACTGACTAATCAGGTGATTCTGGAGTCATAGTGCGCGTGTGCCGGAAAGCAAATGCGTTTAGAACCCGCATAATAATCTACTTCCCGGCCACTGGCGACCCCGGACGGGGGAGGGCGGCTGCAACCGTTCTCCCTCACTCGACCGGATAGCCGTTATTCTTCAACAATCCATCCAACCTGCAAAGCCCCACGTGATCTTTTGCAGATATTTTTTTGGGTAGAGAAATGGAAAATCCTGACAACTCCCTATTGGTCGAGCACTGGACAGATGAGAAACGGCGCGAGCGATATCAGTATTACGCTCGAGAAAAGTACGAGTTTTATAAGTCCGCTCGTGAGATCGCTTTCAAGGCTAACATTGATTATGGAAAATGGCTGTTAGCCTCCGGTTTGCTTGTCCACGGTGGTGCAATCTACGCGATTAATACGATCAAGGATCCGTCCAAGCAGGGGCTGATGGAGGGCTTGATGATCGGCGCACAGTGGAACGTGGCAGGCATTGTATTTGTGTTGATTGCTGGACTAGCCGCTTGGCTGAATTTTCAAGCGGCGGCGTCGATATACGACGAATGGGCAAACCCCCTTATGGTATACAAAACCGATCAGTTTCCAGAGAACAGCAGTAGTAGGGATTTCGTCGGGGCTACCCGTCTTCTCTCTATTTTTTCAGGTCTCTTAGCTTTGTGGTCATTCGTCGCGAGTGCTACAAATGTATTCCAAGCATTGAAGGCTAGCTACTGAACTATCGATAAACTTAGCCGCGATAGGGGTGTTAAAGGGTTTATCCTAAAATCTTACCTACCATCTTCCCGAGCGGCCGGCGTCAAACCTCGACCACTAGTGCTCCACCTACTCCTGATACAACTCGCCCGCCGAGGTCACGATCTGCCATTTGCCATCGATGTTGTTCATGGACAGCAGTTTGCTTTCGTCTGGCAGGACGGAGCCGATCTGGACGAGGAACATGCCGGATTTGTCCTCGATGAGAGCGCGGCCGTTGGAGACGTGGAGGAGTTTGAAGCGGGTGCCGCCGGGGAAGGGTTGTGACGTGCCTTCATTGGCGTTCTGGCCTTGGCCGGAGGCCTGCACCGTGGCTGTGGTCAGGGTGTCGAGGTGGCTGGCGGTTTCCTCGCGTTTTTCGGCGGCCAGGCTTTCGTCGATATGCGGGATCACGGCTGTCACGCCGCCGCCTTCGCGCTGGGGCACATTCGTCAGGGCTTCCCAGCCATTGCCAGTCATGCCGAATTTTTCCGGGTTGAAGAAGACGTACCATGGCAGGGCCGCCGCCGCCGCCGCTACCGCAACGAGGCCGCCGGTCAGGACGCGGTCGAAATCGCGGATGGAGCGTCTCTGGCGGGCAGCCTGCTCGGAATTGCCACGGGTTTTCTGTCTGCGGAATGTCATTGTCATGGCCCCCGTCGCTGCGCTGGCTGAGTGTTGACCGGCGCGTTTCTCAATGCGTTGGCCAGTTCGGCATAGGCATCTATGACTGTGGGATCACCGGGTGATTGCTTGAGAACGTCGTAGACGAAGGGCACCTGCTTGACGGCCATGTCGAGCTCGGCATCCACGCCGGGGCGATAGCCGCCGATGAGACGCAGGTCCTTCGTTTCCTCGTAATTGTGGATCAGGGATTTGAGCCGCGAGACCAGCTTGTGCTGGTCCGGCGTCCACGCCTTGTGGGAGAGGCGCGAAATCGAGGCGAGCGGGTTGATGGGCGGGTAACGGCCTTCATCGGCAAGCGAGCGGTCGAGCACGATGTGTCCGTCCAGAATACCACGCGTCGAGTCAGCGATAGGGTCGTTATGATTGTCTCCGTCCACCAGGATGGAGATGATGGCGGTCACGGTTCCCGTGCCCTCTTCACCGGGGCCGGCGCGTTCCAGCAGACGGGGAAGTTCGGTGAAAACTGATGCCGGGTAGCCACGCGCGATCGGCGGTTCGCCAGCGGCAATCGCCACTTCGCGGATGGCATGGGCAAAACGGGTGATACTGTCTGCGATGAAGAGAACGTTTTCGCCCTTGTCGCGAAAATGCTCGGCAACCGTCATGGCCACCAGCGGCGCCATCTTGCGCAGCATCGGGCTTTCATCGCTGGTCGCGACGATGGCGATGGATTTCTTCATGTTGTCACCGAGCGTGTCTTCGATGAATTCGCGCACTTCGCGGCCACGTTCGCCCACCAGTGCGATAACGACCTTGTCGAAGGCATCGGCGCGCGCCAGCATGGACAGCAGCGTGGATTTACCGACGCCCGAACCGGCGAAAATGCCGAGGCGCTGGCCCAGACACAGCGGGGTGAAGATATCGATGGCCTTGACGCCGGTGCGGAAACCGGTGTCTACGCGGCTGCGTGTCATGGATGGCGGGGGCAGGGTCATGACGGAGCGCTTCTTCGCGCCCTTCATCAACGGGCCCTTGTTGTCGATGGGCTTGCACAGCGAGTTGATGGTGCGTCCACACCAGCTGTCGTCAGGCTCGACCCGGAACTCACCCTCACGCAGAACGATGTCGTTGACACCGATCGGGTCGCCCGGCTCGATCGGGCAGACATAGATCAGGTCGGGTTCCACACGCACCACTTCGCCCAGATGCAGGCCGGTCTCGCTCTTGTGCACCACAAACTCGCCAAGGCGAACGAAGGGCGACAGACCGCTGACGGTGTAGTGACCGGCAGCAATGGTCCTGACCCGCCCGCCGCGTGACATCGGCGTGCCGGATGCGACCTGCGCTTCCACCATCTGCGCCAAGGCATCAAGCCGGGTGAAGATGTTGGCAGGCTGGGCAAGTGGTGGTTCGACCACGGGCTCTGGAAGGGTGTCGATCTCGGCTTCGATGTCCATTTAAATCACACGCCGCTTACTGGCCGCCCCCAAGGGTGCGGATGGCTTGTGAGAAGGAATCTTCCGTGGACTTCATCAGCGAGGAAATGCCTTCGAAGGCGCGGTTGACCTGCACGAGCTGCGTCATCTGGCTGATGGCATTGACGTTGGACTGCTCGACATAACCCTGGATCACGCCGATATCGCCGTTGTCGACAACCGGCTGCGGGGCTTCTGAAAAGATGACGCCGGAGTTTTCATAGCGCACAAAGCCCTTGTTGGCGTCCGCCGTAAAGAGGCCCAGCTGCGCGACTGTCGCGCCGTTTTGCAGAATGCGGCCATCGGCACCCACGGTCGGTTCACCGGCGGCGGGGTTGAGCTGGATCGGCGCACCGCCTGCATCCACAACGGGATAGCCCTGCGTGGAAACGAGCTCGCCGGTAATGCCCATGGAGAAGCGACCGTCGCGGGTCAGGACCTGGCCCGCAGGCGTGTTGATCGCAAACCAGCCGTCACCCTTGACGGCAAAGTCAAAGGAGTTGCCGGTGCGGATCATTTCGCCGTTGCGGGTGGAAAGATAATCGCTGCCCTGGGTTACGAAGGAAACGTCGGCGTTCAGGTCGTTGTGCGTCTGGCTCATCACTTGGTCGAACTTCACTTCCGTGCCGCGAAAGCCGACCGTGTTCATGTTGGCAATGTTGTCTGCGATGGTGGTGAGACGACGTTCCAGTGCGATCTGCGAGGATATGCCTACGTAAATACCAGACTGCATGTCGGTCTCCTGTCCGTAACTTCTAGAAAAGGCGCGCTGGTGACACTGCAACCTCATGTATGTCCCGAAACTACGGGCGCTTGCTTGTGCGAAGCTTTTGAACGGCAGCTTATAAAGAGAGCGAGCATGGTGGGGCGGCGCGTGGGCCCAGCCGATGTTTCGAGGGGCAGGGGCGGGCGGTGCGACAAACCGCGTTCGCAAGCCAGCCTCGCACAAGGCATGTCACCTATCCCTGAAGTGCGAAATTGGCATCAGACGCGAGCTTCAGATGAATATTATTATCGGACTAGTGATTACCTTCGGCTGTATTATCGGCGGCTACATGGCCATGGGCGGTCACCTGGACGTGCTTTTCCAGCCGTTCGAGCTTGTCATCATCGGCGGTGCCGGTCTTGGTGGCTTCATCATGGCCAACCCGATGAAGGTCGTGAAGGACAGCGGTAAAGCCATCGGCGAGGCGTTCAAGTTCGCGGTGCCGAAAGAGCGCAATTACCTCGACGTTCTCGGCGTTCTCTACTCGCTGATGCGCGATCTGCGCACGAAATCGCGCAACGAGATCGAAGCTCACATCGATAACCCGGACGAATCCTCGATCTTCCAGACGGCACCGTCTGTTTTGAAGAACAAGGAGCTGACGTCCTTCATCTGCGACTATGTCCGTCTGATCATCATCGGCAATGCCCGCAGCCACGAAATCGAAGCGCTGATGGATGAGGAAATCGAGACGATCCTCAACGACAAGCTGAAGCCCTATCACGCCATTACGGCCATGGGTGACTCCTTCCCGGCCATCGGTATCGTCGCCGCCGTTCTCGGCGTCATCAAGGCCATGGGCAAGATCAACGAATCGCCTGCGGTTCTGGGTGGTCTCATCGGCGCGGCGCTCGTCGGCACCATGCTTGGCATCATTCTGTCCTACTCGATCTGTAACCCGCTGACATCGCAGATCAAGATCGTTCGCACAAAGCAGCACCGGCTCTACATCGTCGTGAAGCAGACGCTGATCGCCTACATGAACGGCTCGGTTCCGCAGGTTGCGCTCGAATACGGCCGCAAGACGATTTCCGGCTACGAGCGTCCTTCCATCGATGCCGTGGAGCAGGAAATGATGAACCCGGGTGGCGACCAGAAGGCGGCTTGATGATGGCGAATGCTGCACAATCAAAAACTTCGGCGAACGTAACGCCCATGGAACCCGCCCTTCTCGCAAAGCTGACGGGCGGTCTGGGTGACAGCAAGAAGGTCTCAAAGATCGGTTCGGATATCGGCCAGATCTACAGCCACTTCCTGCCGGATATCTTCCACAGCGAAACGGGCATCGCCATCCAGGTGGATTATCTGGGCTGCGAGTCCGGTCTGATGGTCGAACTTGTCCAGAAGCTCGGCAAGGACTTTGCCGTTGCCGATTGCTCGCTGCGCAACTGGTGCCCCAATTTTCTGATCGGCACCGGCACGGCCTTCATTATGGCGCTGATGGAGCGCATGCTGGGTGCCGCCCCCGATACGATCATGGAACCCGAGACACGGGCGCTGTCGCATATCGAGCTTGATCTCGCTGCCCTCGTCATGGGCCGGATCGGCGATGTGCTGCGGTCTGCCGTCAATGCGCCGGGTGGTTTCGAAGCGACCATCGACCCGCCCTTCAACGGCAACGGCAAGACCATTTTCGAAGAAGCGATCTCTGCCCAGTTCGGCATGATGATCCGCCTCAAGGTCGAAATCGGCAAGGTTGCCTCCGAATTTGCACTGGTCATTCCGCAGCGCACGCTGCTGAAGACGACTATCGTCGCGCCCAAGCCATCGGCCCAGGCGTTGAAGAAGCAGGAAGAATGGATGGAGATGATCTCCGAACAGGTGAAGCGTTCACAGGTGACGCTGGAAGCCAGAATCCGGTTGCAGAGCCTGACGCTGAAAACGATCTCGCGGCTGGTGGAGGGGGATGTCATTCCCTTCCGCGATATCCGCCAGGACGACATCTGCGTCGAGGTGAGCGCCAATGGCGCGAACATGTACAACTGCGAGTTCGGTCGCGCAGGGGATAAATACACGGTTCGCGTGAAAAACAACGTCAGCACGGACGACGAAATTCTTAGACATTTGATGGGTTGAATGCCCGTTTCGCCTTCTCACAGGCATGGGCAGCTTGACGCAAGTTTCAAAGGGAATAATTAGCGCATGGCTACGAAAAAGACACCAAAACCCGAAGATGATTTCATGGCTTCGCTGGATGATACCGGCGATCTGGATCAGGCAATCGGCGATCTGCGCGGTGTTCTGAAAAGCGATTCGGAAGGATCGCTCTCGGACTTCGGTGATTTTGGCGACTTCGGTTCGACAGCGGTCGAGCCGGCGGCGACAGACGATCTGGCGGGCTTCGGTGGCGGAATGGACAGCTTCGGCATGTCCGATTTCGGCTCCTCTTCCGCCCCGCTGTCCGCTTCGCCCTCGCCACTGGGCAGCGGACTGTCCGACAACTTCGATCTGATCATGGATATCCCGATCGATGTCCAGATCGTGCTGGGCACTAGCCGCATGCTGGTGTCGGGCCTGATGGGACTGGAAGAAGGCGCCACCATCGCTCTTGAGCGCAGGATTGGTGAGCCGGTAGAGATCATGGTGAATGGCCGCTGCATCGCACGCGGCGAAATCACCGTGCTGGATGATGACGATACGCGTTTCGGTGTGAAGCTGATTGAAGTAATGAGTACGAAGAAAGCCTAATCCCTGTGGGGACGGAGAGGAAAGACCATGATGGACTTTGAGGATTTCGGTAACCCAATCGCTGGGAAACCGTTGTCTCAGGCTGATAAGGCCGCCGCCGTACTGCTGGCGATGGGAAAAGGCGTGGCCGGAAAACTCCTCAAGTTTTTCACGCAGGCCGAGTTGCAGACCATCATCAATTCGGCCCAGACGCTTCGGGTTATTCCGCCAGACGAGCTTGCGCAGATCGTGGCGGAATTCGAAGACCTGTTTACCGAAGGCACTGGCCTTATGGACAACGCCAAAGCCATCGAGAGCATTCTCGAAGAAGGTCTGACCCCTGAAGAGGTCGACGGTCTTTTGGGCCGTCGCGCCGCGTTCCAGGCATACGAGACCTCCATCTGGGATCAGTTGCAGGATGCGGACCCGCAGTTCATCGGCAAGTTCCTGATGCGCGAGCATCCTCAGACCATCGCCTACATCCTCTCCATGCTGCCATCGTCCTTCGGTGCCAAGGTACTGTTGACCATTCCCGACGAGCAGCGCGCCGACATCATGAACCGTACCGTCAACATGAAGGAGGTCAGCCCAGCTGCCGCCCAGATCATCGAAAAGCGTGTCATGGCGCTGATCGCCGAAATCGAGGCCGAACGCAATGCTGGAGGCTCGGCAAAGGTTGCCGACCTGATGAACGAACTCGAAAAGCCGCAGGTCGATACCCTGCTCAGCTCGCTCGAAACGCTCAGCAAGGAATCCGCCAACAAGGTCAAGCCGAAGATCTTCCTGTTCGAAGACCTTCTCTACATGCCGCAGCGCAGCCGCGTTTCGCTGCTCAACGATGTCTCGGCAGACATTCTCACCATGGCGCTGCGTGGCGCCACGAACGAGATCAAGGAATGTGTGCTGGCCTGTATCAGCCCGCGCCAGCGCCGCATGATCGAATCGGATTTGGCTGTGCCGACCGCATCCCTCAACACCCGCGAAGTGGCGATTGCGCGGCGCGCGGTTGCTCAGGAAGCCATCCGTCTGGCCAATTCCGGCCAGATCTTGCTGAAAGAAACGGCTCCTGCCGATCAGTCAGCCGCTGCCTAAAAGCCATACGGGCCCATAAAACCTGTGTGGCAAGCCCAGGCGGCTTGCGGGCCAAAGCGCGCCCCTATACCCTCTCAATAACGGCCTGCCGGTTCCGGCGGGCCTTTTCCATTGAGGGGACGTGTCTTGTCGGACGAAGACAAAGACAGTAAAACAGAAGAACCAACAGAGAAAAAACTACGCGACGCGATGGAAAAGGGAAATGTCCCTTCATCGCAGGAAGCGTCGTTGTTCGCGTCCACGCTCGCGTTTTACATTTATCTCGTGTTTTTTCTCCCCGATGGCATCAAACGGCTGTCGCAAACACTGCAAGACATTCTCGAGCGGCCCGAACAATGGCGGATGACCAACGCCGCCGACATGGTGTCGCTTGGCCTGCATCTGGCAAAGGAGATCGGTTGGCTGCTAACACCCGCTGCCATTCTCTTCTGTCTGTTCGGGCTGGCACAGTCCTTCGTGCAGAACCTGCCGCAATTCGTGCTGGATCGAATCACCCCGAAATTCGAGCGCATATCGCCAGTCGGTGGTTTCAAGCGCATCTACAGCGCCAATGGCATGGTCAATTTCGGCAAATCGCTGTTCAAGGTGGTGGTCGTCGCCATCATCATGGTGATGGTTCTGAAAGCCGACTACTATAAGCTGCTCGACGCGCTGGTCACCGACCCGCACACCATGATCTACACCGGCTATGAAATTCTGAAGAAAATGGTCGTCGTGGTTCTGTTTTCGACCGGCATTCTGACCGTCGCCGACTACTTCTGGACGACCTATCGCTGGCACGCCGACCAGCGCATGTCGAAGCAGGAAATTAAGGACGAATACAAGCAATCGCAGGGCGACCCGGTGGTCAAGGCCCGTCAGCGCTCGATTGCGCGTGACCGTGCACGGCGTAGAATGATGGACGGCGTGCCAAGAGCCACGCTGGTCATCACCAACCCGACGCACTATGCGGTTGCGCTGCGTTACGTGAAGGAAGAAAGCGACGCGCCGGTCGTCGTTGCCAAGGGGCAGGATCTCATCGCTTTGAGGATCAGGGAGATCGCCACAGAAAACGGAATTCCGATTTTTGAAGACGTTCCGCTCGCTCGCTCCATGTTTGCACAAGTCTCGGTCGATAGTGTCATACCGTCAGTATTTTATAAGGCTGTGGCTGAACTTATTCATAAGGTTTACGCCGCACGCCAAAACAAAAGACGGGTAAACTGATCAATATGAAAAAATGCTCATATTCGGCTGAACGGGAAGAAATCTTGGCTCGTGCAATCGGCCCTGTGGCAGCCGAGCTTCGTTTAATCGATGCGGGAGATCTGATCTCCCTCCTGAAATTCGAGTATTACAGCTCCCTGTCGGATCTCGTCGATTCGGCAGCCGAGCTCTACTTCCATCCGGGCACGGTGTATTTCGGCATCGGCGGTGATTACAAGTTGGATTGGGACACCTATCCAACCATCACGCTGGATCTGGAAATCAAGCCGAAGGGCGTCACCATCTATGCACAGTTGTTGCTGGAGAAGGACCGCGCCGGGGTGAACATCAACTACATCAACTTCCAGAATCCATCCAACGACCCGAACGAGAATACCGCGTTCCTGGCCGACAGTCTGCGCCACGCAGCCTTCCAGCGCGCGAACGATGCACCCGTCAGTACCACGGCTCACTGATTTGGCGTGACAGACCGTGACGGTGCACGTCACGGTTTCAGAAGTATAATCCTGACATAAAACCACTCGCCACCAACGATCCAAACGATCGCCGGTGGCGTTTGGTTTGCGTCAGATGGATTTGCCGAGAATATAGCTCGAGAGCCGGTCTGCGGCGTCTTCGATCTGGGCGGGATTGCGCAGGAAGCAGGCGCGCAGGAACAGCTCTCCCCCTGAACCGAAGGCTGTGCCGGGTGCAAGGCCGACGCCGACCTTATCGACGATGTCGAAGGCGGCTGCGCGGCTGTCGGTGACACCATCTATTTTCAGGAACGCATAAAGCGCGCCATCGGGTTTGAGCGTTTCCACACGGTTGGTGGCGATCAGAGCATCGCAGAGAATGTCGCGCGATCTGGCGGCGCGGTCGAAGTTCTGGCGGATGAAGTCATCGCCGTTATCGAGGGCTGCAATCGCGCCCCGCTGCATGAATTGCGCCACGCCCGACGTCGAATACTGGATGAGGTTTTCGATGACCTGCCCGATTTCCGGTGGGGCCACCAGCCAGCCGACGCGCCAGCCGGTCATCGACCAGTTCTTCGAGAAGGAATTGGCAAACACGATCCGGTCGCCATCTTCCATGATGTCGAGGAAGGATGGCGCGCGGGTCCCGGCATAATGGTAGAGCGCGTAGATCTCGTCGGCGATGATCCAGAGACCGTGCTTGCGCGCCAGAGTGAGAATATCGCGCAGGTTATCGAGCGTCGCCGTCCAGCCGGTCGGGTTGGATGGGGTGTTGATGAACAGCGCCTTGGTCTTCGGCGTGATCGCCTGTTCCAGCTTGGCAATATCGATATCCCATTTGCCGTTGGTGAAATCGATGCCGACAGGCACCGCCTTGGCACCGGCCACGCCGATGGCGGCGACGATATTGGGCCATGTCGGCGTGAGGTACACCAGCTCGTCACCCGGTGACGTCAGCGCCTGTACGGCAAGGACGATGGCCTGCATACCGGAACCGGTGACGTAGAAATGGTCGGACGAGAGGCTGGCCGCAAAGTGGCGCTGGTAGTAACGGCTCAGCGCCTCGCGCAGTTCTGGAATGCCGCGCTGCCAGGTGTAGAAGGTCTCGCCGCCCGCCAGCGCATCTGCCGCCGCCTGTGCGATGAAGGCAGGTGTTGGAAGATCGCCTTCGCCGACCCAGAGCGGCAAAAGGTTTTCGCGGGCATGGGCGTATTTCTTGACCTCGACGATGCCGCTTTCAGGCGCAGCCAGAGAACGGGTACTTAGACTTTGCAGAACCGACATGAAAAAAGGCACTCCAGTGTGAGTGCCTTCTTTAGCGCATGAAAAGCCTGTCTTGCATGATATTCCGTGAAGAGATCACGGATTTTTCTGATGGATCAGATGCGATTGGTGCCAGAAGTTTTCAGCAGATCGCGGATTTCCATGAGAAGACGCACGTCTTCCGGCGGCGGAGCAGGTTCCTTCTTCTCCTCGATCTTCTGACGCTCGACCGACGAGCGCAGCTTGTTCACGCCCTTGACCATCAGGAAGATGATCCAGGCGAGGATGACGAAGTTGATGACGACGGTGAGGAAGTTGCCATAGGCGAAAACCGCACCCTGCTCACGTGCAGCGGCAAGCGACTCGGCTGTCACCTTCGAGCTGAGCGGCAGGAAGTAATTGGCAAAATCGAACCCGCCGAAGATGGCGCCAACGATCGGCATGATCAGATCGTTGACCACCGATTCGACGATCTTGCTGAAGGCAGCGCCGATGATCACACCTACGGCGAGGTCCATAACGTTGCCGCGGGCGATAAAGGTTTTAAATTCGTTGAGCATTCAGATGTCCCTCTTTGAAGCCCTCTCTCAGCCGTCGCATCCGCGACGACCAACGCATAATAACATCCAATTTTCGAATGTGCAGATATACGCAACAAAAACACGATTGGTTCCGCCGTCTTAAACTTTATGCCAAGGCCTGACCAATTCTCATTTTGGCGGAACTGGCCTATGCTCGACCGCGAGGACGGTGGAGGAGAACAGCCAGGTGCTTCCGGGGTGGGTCATATTCGGTTCGGCATTCGCCTATATTCTGCTGCTGTTTGCGGTGGCAAGTTATGGCGACGCCAAGAGCCGTGGCAAGCCGCCCTCGAAAAAGGGCAGGCCCATCGTCTATGCGCTGAGCCTTGCGATCTATTGCACATCATGGACCTATTTCGGCGGTGTCGGTCTCGCATCCGAACGCGGCCTGGAATTCCTCGGCATCTACACCGGCCCGATCCTCGCCTTCACATTGGGCATGCCCATCCTGCGGCGCATCGTGGAACTGGCGAAGGCCGAAAAGCTGACGTCGGTCGCCGATTTCATCGCGGCCCGCTATGGCAAGAATCCGACGGTGGCAACGCTGGTCTCGATCATCGCGCTGGTCGGGGCCATTCCCTATATCGCCTTGCAGCTGAAAGCCGTCTCCAACTCGGTTGCCGCCATGGTAGACCCGAGCGATTACGGTATTGGCAGCGGCAATCTCTATTTCCTCGATCTGCCGCTGCTGGTGACGGTCGTCATGGCCGGATTTGCGGTCATCTTCGGCACCCGCCACACGGATGCTACGGAGCATCAGGATGGGCTGATCCTCGCCATTTCAATGGAATCGGTCGTCAAGCTGATCGCCATCTGCACGGCAGGTGTCTATGTCGTCTTCTTCCTGTTCGACGGTCCCTCGCAGCTCTGGGAGTTGGCGTCGAAGAACGAACAGGTCATGCAGGCCATGTCCTATCAGACGCCGATCAGTCGCTGGATCGTGCTGACGCTGCTCTCGGCCTTCGCGATCATTCTCCTGCCGCGCCAGTTTCATGTGACGGTGGTCGAAAACCGCACGCCGAATGAGCTGCGCATGGCGGGGCTGCTGTTTCCGCTCTACCTCATCGCCATCAACATCTTCGTGCTGCCGATTGCCATTGCCGGGCTGCTGACGCTGGGTAGCCGCGGTGACGCCGATCTCTATGTGCTGCAATTGCCGCTGGTGAACCAGATGCCGGTGGTGTCGCTGATCACCTTCATCGGTGGCTTTTCGGCGGCGACGGCGATGGTCATCGTCGCTTCGGTCGCGCTGTCCATCATGGTCTCCAATGATATCGTGATGCCGATTTTCCTGCGGCAGAAGTTGCTGAACCGCACCGCGCATCGCGATGACTTTGCCAAGACGCTGCTCAACATCCGCCGCACCGCTATCTTTGCGGTTCTGCTTTTGGGCTATGCCTATTACCGGGCGGCAGACAGCGCGTCGGGCCTCGCCTCCATCGGTCTGCTGGCCTTTGCGGCAATCGCGCAGATGGCACCGTCTCTGCTGGGCGGGCTGGTCTGGCGACGGGCCAATGCGCGCGGGGCCATTGCGGGCTTGAGTTCCGGTTTCTTCGTCTGGGGTTATCTGTTGTTTCTACCCAGCCTCGGCGGGCCTGACAATTCTCACATCGCAACAACGGTTCTGAGCTTCCTGCTGCCGGGCGTGACCGTGTTCAGCGGCACGGATGCCGACCCGCTGGTCAACGCCGTCACGCTCAGCCTGCTGGTCAATTGCGCTGCCTTCGTGCTGGGGTCTCTGTCGCGCAATCCGCGTCCGGTGGAGCGCATCCAGTCCGGCATTTTTGTGAAGCGCCATTCGCGATCGCAATTTGCGACGCGCGGCTGGAAAACGCGGGTCAGCGTGGGTGATTTGAAGACTGCGGTGGCACGCTATCTGGGGGAGGAGCGCATGCTGCGCTCGCTGTCTGCCTACGAGAAGACCGCCGGGCGCAAGCTGGAAGACGAGCAACCGGCGGATATGGCGCTTATTCATTTCTCGGAGCAATTGCTGGGCAGTGCCATCGGCTCGTCTTCGGCGCGGCTGGTGCTGTCGCTGATCCTGCAAAAGGCCGAGGACACCAGCGCCGATACGGTCTGGCTGCTGGACCAGGCCAGCGAAGCGCTGCAATATAATCAGGACATGCTGCAAACGGCGCTGGCGCAGATGGAGCAGGGGATTGCCGTGTTCGATAGTTCGCAGCAACTGACCATCTGGAACCGCCGGTTCCGCACGCTGCTGGACCTGCCGGAACAGTTCGGGCGCGTGGGTCTGCCGCTCAACGAGATCGTTGCGATGCTGGAAGAGCGCGGCGATATCGCAGCGGGTCAGGAAAAGCAGACCATCGATCTGTTCCTGACCATGGACATGCCGTTCTCGCTGGTGCTGGCCGGTGGCGCGCGGATCATCGAGGTGCGCTCCAATGCCATGCCGGACAAGGGCATCGTCGCGACCTTCACCGATATCACCCAGCGGGTGGCGAGCGATCAGGCGCTGAAGCAGGCCAACGAAACGCTGGAGCAGCGGGTGGAAGAGCGTACCGGCGAGCTGACAAGGGTAAACCACGAGCTGGCCGAGGCACGGGCCGCTGCCGATGAGGCCAATATCGGCAAGACCCGCTTCTTCGCCGCTGCCGGACACGACATTCTCCAGCCGCTCAACGCCGCCCGGCTTTATTCGTCGGCGCTGGTGGAGCGGGTGGGCGCGTCTGAGAATGGCTCCCTCGTCCAGAACATCGATTCGGCGCTGGAATCCGTTGAGGCGATCCTCGGGGCCGTGCTGGATATTTCGCGGCTCGACACCGGCACCATGAAGCCGCGCATGGCATCTGTTGCCTTGAATGACCTGTTGAAGCGCATCGAGACGGATTTTGCGCCGATGGCGCGGGAAAAAAACCTCGAACTCATCGTCATGCCGACATCGTTGACGGTGAAATCCGACATCAACCTGCTGCGACGTCTGGTGCAGAACCTCGTGTCCAACGCCATCAAGTATACGGTGACAGGCAAGGTGGTCGTCGGGGTGCGTCGCCAAGGGAAAGAGGCGATCATTCAGGTGGTGGATTCCGGCATCGGCATTCCGTCGTCCAAATTCCGCACCATCTTCAAGGAGTTCGCGCGGCTGGACGAGGGTGCCAAGACGGCGGCAGGCCTTGGCCTTGGGCTTTCCATCGTCGACCGCCTGTCGCGCATTCTGCACCACCCCGTCCACCTCTCGTCCGTGCCGGGCAGGGGGACGTCCTTCCGGGTCAATCTGCCACGCGAGACGACCCAGAGCAGGTCAATGAAAGCGGTGGAGCGAGATGTGCCGCAGCCCGTTGCCCAGCAACTGCGCGGTTTCCGGGTGCTGTGCATCGATAACGAACCGAAGATACTGGATGGCATGGAGCTTCTCATATCCGGCTGGGGCTGCAAGGTCAGCACGGCGGGCTCCATCAGCGCCGTCGATGCCTTGCTGTCGGCGCCGGGCGACGCGCCCGATATCATCGTTGCGGATTATCATCTTGACGACGGCGATGGCATCGATGCCGTGCTGCGGCTGCGACGCTTCTACCGCAAGGATATTCCGGCCCTGCTGATCACGGCGGACCGGACGCCGGAGGTGCGCGCGCAGGCCGAAAAGGAAGGCATTGCCGTGCAGCACAAACCGGTGCGGCCTGCTGCACTCAGGGCCTATATCAACCAGGTTTTCAGCGTCACCCAGGCGGCAGCCGAATAGAAAAAGGGCCGCCTGAGAGGTATCAGGCGGCCCTTTCGGATTTCGGATGATGTAGCTTTGATCAGGCAGCGCGGCTGTAGCGGTCGCGCTGCTGGTCAGGCTGGATGCGGAAGCGCTGGACGAGACCGAGCAAGGCTTCGACCTCTTCCGACAGCATCTGGGTCGCGGCGCTGGATTCTTCGGCCATGGCGGCGTTCTGCTGGGTCATCTGGTCCATCTGGTTGACGGAGCCGTTGACTTCCTGAAGCGCAGAGGACTGGTCGGCGGTAGCAGTCGCGATGGTTTCGACGTGCTTGCTGACGACGATGATCTGCTCGCTGATGTCGGACAGAACCTGTCCGGCTTCCTGCACCAGAAGCGCGCCTGTGCCGACTTCGTTGGTGGACTGGTTGATCAGCGTCTTGATTTCGCGAGCGGCATCCGCCGAACGCTGGGCAAGCTCGCGGACTTCCTGAGCGACGACGGCAAAGCCCTTGCCGGCTTCACCCGCGCGGGCAGCTTCGATACCGGCGTTCAGCGCAAGCAGGTTGGTCTGGAAGGCGATGTCGTCGATAACCTCGATGATCTGTTCGATCTTCTTGGATGCGTCTTCGATACGGCCCATCGCGTCGATGGCGTTCTTGACGACAGAGCCGGAGCTGTCGGCGCTCTTCTGGGTGACGCGAACCGCCTGGTTGGCTTCACGGGCACGTTCAGCCGAAGACTTCACGGTCACGGTGATCTCTTCGACGGCGGCAGCCGTTTCTTCCAGCGATGCAGCCTGTGATTCCGTGCGGCGGGACAGATCGTTGGAGGATTCACGCATTTCCATGCCGTTGTGCTGAATGACCAGCGTTCTCTCGCGGATTTGCGCCAGAACGTCTTTCAGGTTGGCGAGCGAGTTGTTGAAGTCCGAACGCAACTGCTCCAGACGGCCGGAGAATGGCGTATCGATGGTCTGCGTCAGATCACCCTGCGAAAGCCGGGCAAGGCCACCGGCCAGCTGGGTCACGGCGAAGTCGATCTGGCGATCCGTCTCGCGCTTTTCGGCATCGTTGCGACCGCGTTCTGCTTCTGCTTCTGCGCGTTCATCGGCACTGCGGCCTTCGATGACCAGCTTTTCATGGGCATTGTCGCGGAAAACTTCGAGTGCGCGGGCAATGTTGCCGAACTCGTTCTTGCGTTGGACATAGGGAATGGTCGTGTCGAGCTTGCCTTCCGACAGCGACTTGACCGCGTTGGTCAGCACGCCGAGTGGGCGAAGTGCGCGGTTGATGACGTAGTAGCCGAGAAGGCCGAAGACCAGCATGACGCCGAATCCGCACCACAGCACGATGTCGCGCAGGCCGTCGATGTGAGACTGATAGACCGTCATGGGAACGCCGACGAACAGAATGCCGACGGCAGCGCCAGACTTATTGAGAACGGGAAGGTATCCAGTCATGTAATCGGTGCCGAACAGGCGGGCCTGACCGAAGTAGGCCTCACCCTTGCTGATCTTGGCATAGGCGGGGCTGTCGAGCGCCAGCTTGGTGCCGACGGCGCGTTCGCCCTTTTCGTTTTTCACGTTGGTCGAGATACGCAGGAAATCAGACCCCTGAGCCTGAAACACCGTGGCGACGCCGCCATTGGAAATGCCGGTGCGATCCACAAGGTCGAAGTCCAGCAGAGAGCCGATGCTGGGACGGCTGACGGATTTCAGTTCGCCGTTTTCGATGGCGACCTGCGCACCGCCGACCTTCATCTCATAAAGGATTGCCATGCTTCTGACCGCGCGCCGCGTATCGAGAAGAGCGCTTTCCATGACATCATCTTTCAACCGCATGTAGGTTGTGCTGCCAACGGCCACGATGCCCATAAAAATGAGTGCGATGGTCAGACAGACCATCTGCACCACGATCGATTTTGAAAAGAAACCCGTCATAACATACCCCGAACAAACTGAATTCCGCCACAATGCGGGAAAACCGTTAAGATTCAGGGAACATCGCGCCGCTGTAAATATGCGATATCACTCATCTTTTTGGCGGATTTGACAGGGGTCAAATATAGGAAATCATTGGATTTTCAGGGTGTGAATGGTTGTAGAAAACAATCAAGCTGTTTTACAGGCTGTCAGTTTTCTACAAAAAACTATCGACATCAACGGGTTTTGGGGCGCTCAGCGCTCAGAGGCTCTGGCGACTGTTGGGGTCCTGTTCGGCGCGGTCGCGGTAGAGGGCCGCGCGTCCCAGAAGCATCAGCGAGACCGGCGTGGTGATGGTCATGAACAGGCCGATGAAGATTTCATGGAAGACCGGGCGCTGGCCCGACACCGAGAAATAGATGATGGATGCCATGACGATACCGCCCGTGCCCCAACTCGTGCCAAGCGTCGGGGCGTGCAGGCGCTCGTAGAAACTTTGCAGCCGAGCAAAGCCGATGGTGCCGACCAGCGTCAGCGATGATCCCAAAAGCACGAAGAATGCGACCAGTATGGCGGCCCAGAGGGGGAATTCGGCAGCTTCACTCATTCGATGACCTCCCCGCGCATCATGAATTTCGAGAGCGCAACGGTTGAAACAAAGCCCAAGATGGCAATCAGCAGGGATGCGGCGAAGTAGACATCGTTACCGGTGCGCAGGCCGAAGGTCAGCACCAGCAGCATAGCGTTGACATAAAGCGTATCGACACCCAGCACCCGGTCCTGCGCGCGCGGGCCGATGGCGATGCGGTAGACGGAAATGGCCATGGCGATGGCGAGAAAGAACTGGGCGATGGAAAACGACCAGAACAGGATAACCGAACTCATTCGAATATCTCCATCAGTAATTTTTCATATCGGCTTTTGATGAGGTTCTGCCAATGCGCCTCGCTGACTTCGTCGAGAACGTGGATCAACAGGGTGCCCTGCGAGGAGTTGTATTCCAGCCATGCGCTGCCCGGCGTGGCGGTCAGCACCACGGCCAGAGCCGCAAGGCCCATCGGGTCTCGCAGGTCGAGCGGAATGGTCAAAAAGCCCGCATTGGCCTTTCTGTCACGATTGAACAGAATGATGAAGGCAACCGCGAGGTTGGAGCGAATGATATCGTAAAACACGATGAAGCACAGCTTCACCACGAGATGCCAGTTGCGAATGCGCGGCTTTGGCGGACGCAGCGAGGCCATGGCCCAGGACGCGACCATGGCAACAGCAATTCCCAGCAACAGATGACCGGGCGAAAAGCTGTTGATCGTCATCCAGAAGACGACCAGCGAGATCGTCAGCAGCGGGTAGGGAAAGATGCGTCTGATCATGGTGCTGCCTCCGGGGCAGTGGCGGCCCGCGGTGCCGTCATCACGCCCTGGATGTAGCTTTCGGGCAGGCCGCCGATCCGCGCCGTTTCCTGCATGTAGCGCATGATCGGCCCGGCAGCGATGGTCATGGCGAGCGTCATGCCGAGCAGCAGCAGGATCGGTGCGATTTCGATGACGAGAACGCGTGGCACCGTGCCTTCCAGCGAACCCCAGAAAGTGCGGATGCCAGCGCGCGTCATGGAAATGAGCGAGGCAAGACCTGAGAAGACGATGAGGAACACCAGCCACCACGACAGCGTGGAGATGGTATCGTTCGCGCCAAGGCCCGATGGGTTGAGGATGGCCGAGAGCATCGAGAATTTGGCGATGAAGCCCGAGAGTGGCGGCAGACCGGCGAGCAGAATTCCGCAGGCCGCAAAGCAGGTGCCGAGAACTGCCATGGTGCCGGGCATGGTCACACCGACCTCGTCTTCCACCTCGTCCTCCTCACCGTCACCATAGGCTTCCATGGTCACGGCCAGAACGTTGGCACCGGCATCCTGTCCGCGCTCCACGAGTTCGATCAGCAGGAAGAAGGCGCTGATCGTCAGCGTCGAGGAGACGAGATAATAGAGCGCACCGGCGGCAACCGTGGGATTGCCGGTGCCCATGGCCGCCAGCAGGGTGCCGGAAGACACCAGCACCGAGAAACCGGCCAGACGTCCGAGTGCCTGCGAGGCCAGTACGCCGATGGTGCCGAAGACGATGGTGGCGATACCGCCGACCAGCAGCGCATCATGGCCGAAGCCTGCGGAGGCGCCTGCCGTTTCACCAAACAGCAGGAAGGACAGGCGGGCGACCACGTAGATGCCGACCTTGCTCATGATGGCAAACAGCGCGGCGACCGGGGCGGAGGCGGCGCTGTAGGCGGACGGCAACCAGAAGTTCAGCGGCCACATGCCTGCTTTGACCAGAAAGGCGATGCCGAGAACGGCTGCGCCTGTTTCCAGCAGCATGCGCTGATCCGGGTTGAGGCCCGCAATGCGCTGGGCGAGATCGCCCATGTTGAGGGTGCCGGTGACGCCATAGATCAGGCTGACGCCGATCAGGAAGAAGAGTGCGGCCACGAGGTTGATGGCGATGTAGTGCAGACCGGCCTTTACTCGCAACTGTCCCGAACCGTGCAGCAGAAGGCCATAGGAGGCGGCCAGCATAACCTCGAAGAAGACGAAGAGGTTGAACAGATCGCCCGTCAGGAACGCGCCGTTGACGCCCATCAGCATCAGATGGAACAGTGAGTGGAAATGCGCGCCCGCCTTGTGCCATTTGGCCAGCGAATAGATGAGCGATGGAATGGCGAGCAGCGCCACCAGCAGCACCATCAGCCCCGACAGGCGGTCTGCGACCAGAACGATGCCGAAGGGGGCGGGCCAGTTGCCGAGCAGGTAGACGCCGGTCGAAATGACGGCTGCGACTTCCGTGTTGACGGTCGAATTCACCTCGAGAAACAGCGCGATGGCGACGGCCAGCGATACGAAAGTGGCAAGGACACTGATGAGACCCTTCGCGGTACGCTTGCGCTCATCGATGAAGAGCAGCAGTGCACCGGCGATCAGCGGCACCAGAATGGGTAAAACGACGATGTGGGCGGGGAAGTCGTTCACTTCGTTTCCCTCCCGTCGACATGGTCGGTGCCGGTCAGGCCGCGCGCTGCCAGCAGCACCACGAGGAACAGGGCGGTGGTGGCAAAGCCGATGACGATGGCTGTCAGCACCAGTGCCTGTGGAACCGGATCGGTGAGGGTAGAGGTGATGACGCCATCCAGAAGCAGGGGTGGTGCATTGGTCTTGATGCCGCCGACGCCGAAGATGAAGAGATTGACGGCGTAGGACAGCAGCGACAGGCCGATGATGACCTGATAGGTGCGCGGGCGCAGGATCAGCCAGACGCCCGATCCCGTCATCACACCGATACCCATGGCGAGAATGAGTTCCATTACGCGTCCTCCGCTTTTGCGGCGTCGGGCGTACGTACCTTGTAATTACGCAGCGATTGGTGCGCCAATGCTATCAGAATAAGAACGGTCGCGCCGACCACCAGCGAAAAGACGCCGAGATCGAACAGCAGCGCCGTGGCTGTCGGCATTTTGCCGATATAGGGGATCTCCGTGTACTGGAAATAGGAGGTCAAGAACGGATAGCCCAGGAACCACGACCCCATACCGGTCGATGCCGCCATCAACAGGCCAAAGCCCATCCAGCGCAGCGGCAGGATGCGGATACGGTCTTCCGCCCAGCGGGTGCCGCCTGCCAGATATTGCAGCAGGAACGCCACCGCCATCGTGATGCCAGCCGAAAACCCGCCGCCGGGCAGATCATGACCGCGAATGAACAGGAAGAAGGAGAAGGTGACGATGACGGGGAACATCCACTGCATGATGACCGATGGCACCAGCAGGTAATCGCGCACCGTATCGCCCTTGCTGCGCTCTGGGCTATCGGCATCGAAAGCGTTCTGGATGAGCTGCTGTTCCGGCAGGCCGATGCTTTCCTGAGCGGGGCGGAAACGGCGAAGCAGCGCAAAGACGGTGAGGCCGACGATGGCCAGTACAGCGATTTCACCCATCGTATCGAAGCCACGGAAGTCCACCAGAATGACGTTGACGACATTGGTGCCGCCGCCTTCCGAATAGGCTTTCTCGAGGAAATAATTTGCGATCGTGTTGGGCACCGGCAGCGTCATGACGGCAAAGGCGATGACGCTCATGCCGATGCCGCAGAAAACGGCGAGCAGGAAATCCCGCCCGCGACGAAGCTGCGAGGGCAGTTCGTTGTTGTTGTCCACCTTCACCATACGCTTGGGCAGCCAGCGCAGGCCAAGCAGAATGAGCACGAGGGTGACGATTTCGACCAGCAACTGGGTAATCGCGAGATCCGGTGCCGACAGCCACACGAAGGTGAGGCAGGTGACGAGGCCGGAGACGCCAAGCATGACGAGGGCCGCAAGCCGATGATACTTCGCCTGCCATGCCGCACCCATGGCGGCAATCATGCCGATGGCCCATAGAATGGCGAAGATCGGATCGAAACTGGTGACGCTGGGCAGCGTCAGCGAAAACTGCGAGGCGGCAAGCGGCGAGAAACCGGCAATCAGCGCAACGAGGATCAGCATGCGCAGCTGTGGCTGAAGACGCCGGGTTCCCAGCGTGCTTTCCAGCCAGCGCGCCCATTTCCATGACACGGTGACGATGATGCGCTCGAAAATACGCTGGCCGCGCAGGTGGCGAAAGATCGGTGGGCCATCTTCGCAGCGCGAAAAATAGCCGCCGAGCGCCGCATAGATGGCAACGCCGCCGATGAGCGCCACGAGGCTCATCATCAGCGGAACGTTGAAACCGTGCCAGATCGACAGGCTGTAGACCGGCGTCTGCGGCCCTAGCACCGACAGCACCGCCGAATGCAGGAACGGGCCGATGGAGAGGCTGGGCACGATGCCGACGATCAGGCAGGCGAGAACCAGAAACTCGATGGGAAAACGCATCCAGCGCGGCGGTTCATGCGGCTTGGGGTTGGGAATATCGTGCGGCGGCGGGCCGAAGAACACGGTGTGAATGAAGCGTAGCGAATAGGCCACCGCAAATGCACCCGACAGGGTCGCGACATAGGGCAGGGCCTTGTCCAGCAGCGAATCCGCATGGGTTTCGACGGATTCGGCGAAGAACATTTCCTTCGACAGGAAGCCGTTGAACAAGGGCACCCCGGCCATGGCCGCACTGGCCGCCATGGCAAGCGTGGCGGTTGCGGGCAGGAAGCGATAGAGGCCGCTCAAACGCCGCATGTCTCGGGTGCCGGTCTCGTGGTCGATGATGCCAGCGGCCATGAACAAAGACGCCTTGAAGGTGGCATGGTTCATCATGTGGAAGATGGCGGCGACAGCGGCCAGCGGGCTTCCAAGGCTCAAAAGCGTGGTGATGAGGCCGAGGTGGCTGATGGTGGAGTAGGCGAGAAGCCCCTTCAAATCCTGCTGGAACATCGCGAAGTAGGCGCCGAGCAAAAGGGTGATGATGCCGCAGAAACCGAGCAGCCAGAACCATTCCGGCGTCCCCGCCAGAACCGGCCACATGCGCGCAAGCAGGAAGACGCCCGCTTTTACCATGGTGGCGGAGTGCAGATAGGCCGAAACCGGCGTCGGCGCGGCCATCGCATTGGGAAGCCAGAAATGGAACGGGAACTGCGCGCTTTTCGTCAGCGCACCAATGAGGATGAGGACGAGGGCTGGCACATACAGCGAGTGGGCGCGGATATCGGCACCCTTTGCAATGATCGCGTCCAGATCGTAGCTGCCTGCCATGTGGCCGAGGATCAGCAGACCCGCCAGAAGGCAGAAACCACCGATGCCGGTGACGGTCAGCGCCATGCGCGCGCCATCGCGGGCGGTGGCATTGTGGTGCCAGTAACCGATCAGCAGGAAGGAGAAGACGCTGGTCAGTTCCCAGAAGATCGACAGCAGAATGACGTTGCCGGACAGCACGATACCCAGCATCGAGCCCATGAAGGACAGGAGAAAGGCGAAGAAGCGCGGGATCGGGTCTTCTGCCGACATGTAATAGCGGGCGTAAAGCACCACCAGAAAACCGATGCCGGTGATGAGGATGATGAACATCCAAGCGAAGGCATCCAGCCGAAGCGTGAAGTTGAGGCCGAGCTGCGGCAACCATTCCACATCATATTTGATGACCGCGCCACCCTTGACGCTGCTATAGAGAAAGATAGCGGAAAGCAGCGCAAACAGGGCAATGCCACCGGCCACGGCGGCGGGCGCGCGCGCGGCGCCATATCGCGGCATCGCGGCAGTGATGATGCTGCCGAGGAAGGGTAGGGCAATCAAAATGGGAAGTAGGACTTCAAGTCTCATATAGGCTGGCAATTTCTCTGGCGTTGCGGTTTGGCGGTTCTTGCGTCCGTCAGCTTCGCCAGATCCGTCGGGAAGAGACGGAAGAAATGGCCGTGACGGCTATGTGCTTGTTTTCGGTGGACCGCGAGGCGAGACCGTTCCGGCGAGACGAAAACCACGCAGATCGGCGCGCAGGTCTTCAAGCCCGATTTGGGCCTTCCTACAGTCGGTTACCAGTGGCAAAACCGGTAAAATCCCATGAACAAAATTGTGATCGAGCGTGTGATCGCAGACATCGCAGATGGCGACTTGAACAGCCAGATCAGCGCTTGCCTCGGCACCGGAGGGCGCTGTCTGCTGCGGAAGATGGGAGCGTTCGAGACGGTGTGGTTTCAGAACCGGCGCGGCGTTTGCGGCAACCTGAATTCCGATGAAAACGAGCATGCCCGCGACAAAGACATCGATCAGCCTCGTGGAGTGAAGCGGGGCGCAACGGCTTTTCCCGATCCATGGCAAAATCATGTCTCCTTATTCGTCGTCAGCGTTTCGTTGAAACATCACCATGGAAGTGGATATCGTGTGATTTTGTTTTAGGGGAACGGTGTTGCCGTTGTCCAGCGCGGGAGGCCTAAAAATAAGAAATCTTTTCCAAAAACGGCGATTCTCGAATGAATCCGATCCTGTTAAATGTTGTGAAAGATAAATTACATAACAAATTTTAGCAATCTCAGGTGAAACCGCGCTTTCTTAACCTTCAAGCAAGGAATTAACCATAAAGATTGGACGTATTTCACGGCGGAATGGAGTTTCACCAATCTCCTTCCAGGCATGACGCCGCCCTGCCGTACCGGGTTGATCCGGTATTCTCTTTGATTGCAGAAGGCTCAGCAGCGTCGGTGCGTCACCATGTGTGGTGCGCGGGCTCGTGAAATATCCTCCCGGATACTGACATTCTCAATCGGTCATGAGCCGGTTTCAACCGGCGTAACTATCGGGGACGTCGCTTGGGGCAGGAATTGCCAACAGATCATACGCGAAAGGCCACAGGCGGAAGCTTGGCAGGCCGGTTGCGTTTTGCTGGTCTTGACCAAGACCAGTGCGATCTGCTGCGCCGTTACCGCACCATGCTGGAGCCCCACGTCAAGGCGGGCCTGCGCGACCTGATGGTTCGCTTCCAGTCCATGCCCGACTGTTCCCCTTCTTTCGAAAGTGAAAACCAGCTCGACCGTCTGCACGACCTCCAGACCGCGCATTGGAGCGTTTTGACGGACGCCCGTTTCGACGCTGTCTATGCGGAACGGATCAAGGTTCTGTCCGACACCGAAAGCCGCATGGGTCTCGACCCGCGCTGGCACGTGGCCGGTCATGCGGTAGTTCTTGAAAATCTTCTGGGCGGATTGATTGCGCAAAACGCGCCCCGCTCCATTCTGCCCGGCAATCGCAAGCGTCAGCGCGAACTGGCCGAAGCCGTCAAGGCCGTCGTCCGGCTGGTGATGGTCGATACCGAAATTGCCGTGTCGCTGCGTTTCAACGAATTGCGCCTTCGCCACACCCAGGAACTGGCCAAGCAGCGCGAAGGCGACCAGGCCGATGCCAAGCGGCTTCTGGGCGATGCACTGAATGCATTTGCAGCCGGTGACCTGACCGCGCGCATCATCGGCGACATTCCCGACGTCTACCGCGATCTGGCAGAGGCCTTCAACAGCGCGCTGGAAAAGATCGAAGCTTCTATGGCTGCGGCGCAGGCCGGTGTGCGCGATGCGCAGACCGCAACCGAGCGCATGGCAGGCGAGGGCCGTACTATGGCCGCGCAGTCCTCGCAGCAGGCACAAAGGTTTACCGGTGCTTCCGATACGCTGGGCGCCGTTATCGGCGAAGTGCGCACCAGCAGCGAGCGCATTCAGGCCGCAGAAAATGCAATGACACAGGCCCGCACGGCGGCAACCGAAAGCGGCACCGCCGTCGGTGAAGCCATCAGCGCCATGGCCGGTATCGAACAATCCGCCGAGCAGATCGGTCGCATCATCGGCTCCATCGACGAGATTGCCTTCCAGACGAACTTGCTTGCACTCAATGCAGGCATTGAGGCGGCACGCGCTGGCGAAAGCGGTCGCGGTTTTGCCGTGGTGGCGCAGGAAGTGCGCGCCTTGGCGCAGCGTTCTGCCGATGCCGCACGCGAAATCAAGAACCTCGTCAACGGCACGAAAACGCAGGTGGACGCAGGAGTTCGCATGGTCAACCGCACCCAGGAAGCCATCGGCGGCGTTGTTCGCCAGGTCTCCGGCGTCAGCGACATGATCGGCGATGTGGCCCGTCGCACCGGTGAAAACGTCACCAGCCTGCAGGGCGTTGCGGTGGAACTCAATGCCATCGGCGCGGAGACGGACCGTTCCGCCAGCCGCCTGACGACGGCTTCGCAGGACGCAGACGACCTGCACACAGTCATTCTCGAGCTGGGCCGGACCGTGCGGGAATTCCGCATTGCCCGCCAGATGAACGCGGTGGAGCAGCCGATCACGAGACAACATCAGCAAAACGTGGCGACCATGCGCGAAGAGCCCATGGACTATGGCTACGTGCACCAACAATTCAGACGCCAAGGAGTGATTTGATGGCAGGCAGGAAAGCAGCGCAGTCGACATTGAAATTGTCACCGGTGCTGGACCTCAATCAGGCATCCGTCTTGCACGGAAAACTGATGGAAATGAGGGGTGCCCCGCTTGCGGTGGATGCCTCCGAGGTCGAGCGCGTGGGCGTGCAGTGCGCCCAGGTCTTGATGGCAGGCGTCAAGGCTTGGGAAGCCGACGGCAAGTCATTCACATTTTCCAAGGCATCCGATGCCTTTGACAAAACCCTTAAACTGATCGGCATGGACATCGATCATATGCTCCCGAAGGAGATGCAGAAATGAAGAAGAAGGTTCTGACCGTCGACGACTCCAGAACGATCCGCAATATGCTGCTATTGACGCTGAACAATGCCGGTTTTGAGACCATTCAGGCAGAAGACGGCATCGAAGGGCTGGAAGTGCTGGAAGGCTGCCAGCCGGATGTCATCGTCACCGACATCAACATGCCGCGTCTTGATGGCTTCGGCTTCATCGAGGGCGTTCGTCGCAACGAAAAGTACCGTGCGATCCCCATCCTCGTGCTGACCACCGAAAGCGATGCCGAGAAGAAAAATCGTGCCCGCCAGGCAGGCGCTACCGGCTGGATCGTCAAGCCGTTCGACCCTGCAAAGCTGATCGATGCCATTGAACGCGTAACTGCCTGATACGGGACCACACACGATGGATATGAACGAAATCAAAGAAATCTTTTTCCAGGAGTGCGAGGAGCAACTCGCTGAACTGGAATCGGGTCTTCTGAAATTAAATGACGGCGACCGCGACCCGGAAACCGTGAATGCTGTGTTTCGTGCCGTTCATTCCATCAAGGGTGGAGCGGGTGCATTCGGTCTCGAAGATCTCGTGGCCTTCGCCCATGTTTTCGAAACGACACTGGATTGCGTACGCTCGAACAAGCTCGAGCCCGATCAGGACGTTCTGAAGGTCATGCTGAAATCGGCTGACGTTCTGGCCGATCTGACCAATGCCGCCCGTGATGGTGGCAGCGTTGAGGAAGGCCGTACACGCGGTCTGGTCAAGGAACTGGAAGCGCTTGCCAACGGCGAAAAGGTGTCGCCCGGTGCAGCAGAACCAGCCGCACCAAAGGCCGCAGCGCCTGCACCGGTTGCAGCAGCACCGGCCCCGACAGACGACAGCGGCTTCCAGCCCGTCGCCTTCTCCTTCGGCGATTTTGAAGACGACACGGTTCCATTGATGGAAACACCGTCCTTCAACGTCGTCTTCAAGCCGCAGAACTCGCTCTATGCCAAGGGTAACGAAGCAGCACTTCTGCTGCGCGACCTTTCGCGCATCGGCGAGATGAGCATCAACTGCGACATGAGCAACCTGCCTGCGCTCGAAAACATCGAGCCGGAAGCGGCCTATTTCCAGTGGAAGATCACGATCAAGACGGACAAGGGCGCCGCTGGCATCCGCACCGTGTTCGAGTTCGCGGAATGGGATTGCGATCTGGAAATCACCGAGATCGTCGCCGAAGCCCCGCCTGAAGAAGAACTGCCGATGATACCGGTGCCGTTCGATCTTTCGGTACTGGATGAAGTTGCCGACGAACCAGCCGTCATGTCTGCTGGCGCAGAAGAGACGATTGCTGCAAAGACCGTTGCAACAGCCGTTGCCGCGACCGAAGTCACGCGCACCGTTTCTGCCGCTGCCGAGAAGAAGGAAGCACCGGCTGCCGCCGCTGCTGCCGCAAACGCCAGCGCCGGTCAGACCATCCGCGTCGATCTCGACCGCGTCGACCGCCTCATCAACCTCGTTGGCGAGCTCGTCATCAACCAGGCGATGCTGTCGCAGAGCGTCATCGAGAACGACACGACCGGCACATCTGCCGTGAACATGGGTCTGGAAGAACTCCAGCAGCTGACGCGTGAAATTCAGGATAGCGTCATGGCCATCCGCGCGCAGCCTGTGAAGCCTGTCTTCCAGCGCATGTCGCGTATCGTTCGCGAAGTGGCCGACATGATTGGCAAGCAGATCCGTCTGATCACCGAGGGTGAAAACACCGAAGTGGACAAGACGGTCATCGACAAGCTGGCCGAGCCGCTGACGCACATGATCCGTAATGCCGTCGACCACGGCATCGAAACACCTGAAAAGCGCGAAGCCGCAGGCAAGAACCCTGAGGGCACCGTCAAGCTGACGGCGAAGCACCGTTCGGGCCGCATTCTGATCGAACTGGCCGACGACGGCGCGGGTATCAACCGCGAGCGCGTTCGTCAGAAGGCCATCGACAACGATCTGATCGCTGCCGATGCCAACCTGACGGATGAGGAAATTGACAACCTGATCTTCGCACCGGGCTTCTCCACCGCCGACAAGATTTCCGACATTTCGGGTCGTGGCGTCGGCATGGACGTGGTCAAGCGCTCGATCCAGGCACTCGGTGGCCGCATCAGCATCACCTCGCGTCCGGGTCTCGGCTCCACCTTCACCATGAGCCTTCCGCTGACGCTGGCCGTTCTCGATGGCATGGTGGTGACGGTTGCTGGCCAGACACTGGTCGTGCCTTTGACGGCGATTGTCGAAACATTGCAGCCGGAAGCCGTGAACATTCACTCCTTCGGTTCCAACCAGCGCCTGATCTCCATCCGCAACTCCTTCTGCCCGCTGGTGGACGTCGGTCGCATTCTCAACTTCCGCGCCACCCAGGCAAACCCGGTCGACGGTGTTGCCCTTCTGGTGGAATCGGAAGGTGGCGGTCAGCGCGCTCTGATGGTCGATGCCATCCAGGGTCAGCGTCAGGTCGTGATCAAATCGCTGGAAGCCAACTACACCCACGTTCCGGGCATTGCTGCCGCAACCATCCTTGGCGATGGCCGCGTGGCTCTCATTCTGGATGTGGATGCCGTTGTCGGCGCGTCTCGTGGCCAGTCGCTCAAGCAAGAGATGTCTCTTGCGGTAGCCGGTTGAAAGTAGTGATGAATGACAGCGCTCAAGTTTAACGATACACGCCTATCCCCGGACGAAGTGCTGGCCAGCGGAGAATATCCGCTGACACGCCGCGACCTGTCCGAAATCGCCGCGATGATCTATGCCGATGCCGGCATCTATCTGAACGACACCAAGGCGTCGCTCGTTTATTCGCGACTGTCCAAGCACATCCGCAATCTGGGTATTTCCGGTTTTCGGGAATACTGCACCCTCGTGTCGTCCCAGGAAGGCGCCCATGCCCGTCGCGAGATGCTGTCGCATCTGACGACGAACTTCACGCGCTTCTTCCGCGAAAACCACCACTTCGAGAATCTGCGCGATGAGGTTCTTCCAGGGCTCATCAACCGTGCGAAAGCCGGTGGACGTGTTCGTATCTGGTCTGCCGCATGTTCCGATGGGCAGGAGCCCTATTCGATCGCCTTGACGGTTCTGGGCATGTTTCCCAACGCCGCCGAATACGACTTCCGCATTCTGGCAACCGATATCGACCCCAAAATTCTGGCGCAGGCCAGAGCCGGGGTCTATGACGAAAACGCACTGGAAACCGTCACGCCTGCCATGCGCAAGCAATGGTTCCAGGACGTGGATGTCGCCGGTCGCCGCAAGTTTCAGATCAGCGACAAGGTCAAGAAGTTGATCACCTTCAACGAGCTGAACCTCATGACGCAATGGCCCTTCAAGGGCGGTTTCGACGTGATCTTCTGCCGCAACGTGGTGATCTATTTCGATGAGCCGACACAGGTGAAAATCTGGGCACGTTTTGCCGGTCTTCTGCCGGAAGGCGGCCATCTCTATATCGGCCACTCCGAACGGGTCTCGGGCGACCCGAAGGCGCTGTTCGATAATACCGGCATCACGACCTATAAATACATCGGCAAACCGGGCGGGAGGAAAGCATGAGCGCACCCGCCAGAGTCCTCGTCGTCGATGATTCCCCGACGATGCGCGGCCTGATTTCGGCTGTCCTGAAAGCCGACCCCGATGTTCAAGTGGTGGGCCAGGCGGGCAACGCCATGGAAGCGCGCGCCGCGATCAAGGAGCTCAATCCTGATGTCGTGACGCTGGATATCGAGATGCCAGAGATGAACGGTCTCGAGTTTCTGGAAAAGATCATGCGGCTTCGGCCTATGCCCGTCATCATGGTCTCGACGCTGACGCATCGCGGTGCCGGTGCTTCGCTGGCGGCGCTTGAAATCGGCGCGTTCGATTGCGTCGGCAAGCCAGCGCCGGGCGACAGCAGGCCGTTTGGCGATCTGGCCGAGAAGGTCAAGGCCGCCGCACGTTCGCAGCATCAGAGCTATCGCAGCGTCGAGGTGGAAAAACCCGTTGCGTCGCTGCCCATGGCGGTCAGCGATTACCGCGTCGGTCGCAAGATCGTCGCCATCGGTTCTTCGACCGGCGGTGTCGAGGCTCTGATCTCCGTTTTACAGAAATTCCCGGCCAATTGCCCACCCACCGTCATCACGCAGCACATGCCATCGACGTTCACGAAAAGCTTTGCTGAGCGTCTGAACAGACTGTGCGCACCGGTGGTGGAAGAGGCAACCGATGGGGCGCGTCTCCAGACCGGGAAAATATATCTTGCACCGGGCGGGGAGCGCCATTTGCAGGTCGTTAATCATTCCGCACCAAGTTGCAGGCTTTTGGAAAAAGAACCTGTTAATGGCCATCGTCCGTCCGTTGATGTTCTGTTCGATTCCGTGGCCGAACTCGCCGGACGCAATGCCGTTGGTGTCATCCTGACCGGAATGGGGCGGGACGGTGCTGCCGGACTGCTGAAGATGCGCCATGCCGGTGCGCGCACGATCGGCCAAAACGAAAAAACCTGCGTCGTTTATGGCATGCCACGCGTTGCTCATGAGCTTGGTGCCGTCGAACAACAATTTCCGCTCAACGCCATCGGCGAAGAAATTCTGAAACTTACTGCTGCCCGAAAAGAAGGTTCCGACTAATGTCTCTTGCAGAAAAAATCAAAGTTCTGATCGTTGACGATCAGGTCACAAGCCGCCTCCTGCTCAGTGATGCACTGACGCAGCTCGGCTTCAAGCAGATCACCTCCGCTGGCGATGGCGAGCAGGGCATGAAGATCATGGAGCAGCAGCCCCATCATCTCGTGATCTCCGACTTCAACATGCCCAAGATGGATGGCCTCGGCTTCTTGCAGGCGGTTCGCACGAACCCCACCACCAAGAAGGCAGCCTTCATCATTCTGACCGCGCAGGGTGACCGCGCGCTGGTTCAGAAGGCGGCACAGCTGGGCGCCAACAACGTTCTGGCCAAGCCATTCTCCATCGACAAGATGAAGGCGGCAATCGAAGCCGTATTTGGATCCTTGAAATGATCGAAACCGCAGCCAAGCGCGTACATATTATCCAAGGCGAGTATAAAATCGCCAATGATCCCGATGTGGTCCTGACGACCATTCTCGGTTCGTGCGTGGCTGCGTGTCTCAGAGACCCTGTTGCGGGCGTCGGCGGCATGAACCATTTTCTGCTGCCGGGGACAGGGGGCATGGGGGGCGGAGATGCAACCCGTTATGGGGTGCATCTCATGGAATTGCTGATCAACGGCTTGCTCAAGCAGGGAGCACGCCGCGATCGGCTCGAGGCAAAGATTTTCGGCGGGGCGAAAACCATTGCCAGCTTCTCGAATGTCGGCGAACAGAACGCCGCATTCGCGGTGCAATTTCTAAAGGATGAAGGCATTCGTCTGCTGGGGCAGTCGACCGGGGGGGACTCGGGCCGCAAGGTAGAGTTCTGGCCGGTCTCCGGTCGTGCGCGTCAGCATCCGCTCAGCGGTGCCGAAGCACAGTCGACGGTCGCGCTGGAAAGACGTCCAGCACCGGCGCCGAAGCCAGTGGCCAACGATATCGAGTTTTTCTGACACGGCGTATAAGGGCGATTTGCTCACGCCGTACCATCATTTTTGTTTGAGTTTCGAACCGGGTAAAAACCTCTCGGTCCGCAATTCCGGCCACGGAGTATTTTATGCAGATCGCCGAGCACATAGATCTTTCAACTTTCGACGAGGCGCTGCCCGATGTGCTGATGCGGGTCGTTTCCGAATTGCACGACGTGGCCTATCTCATCGAACGTATCGAGCCGCAATTGCTCGAAGCGACCAATGGTGCGGTGACGACCGAGGGTATGCGGCTGTTGCAGGGCATCGACCTTGCCGTCCAGAAGACGCGCGGCCTTGCCGAATTCATCGACACCATCACCGGCTCCATTCCGATCGACTGGGTCGTGGATGTCTCCACGGCACTCAGCCTCGTCAAGCTGGCGGAAATGCAGAAGGCTCTGGGCGCTGGCCTGCGCCACGGTCATTCGCAGCCGCTCGACAAGGTCTCCGGCGACATCGACCTGTTCTAGAATGTGTCCCTACATGGCGGGCAAACAGATTATCTGCCCGCCTGATCGTAATTTCAGCAGCAATTCCATACAATTTTGAGTAAAGTCACGCTGATTTCGTGCAAGTAAAGCGCCGCACAAGCTTCGACGTATTAATCTCCACTCCGATTTAACACAGCTATTGGTTCGTTGCCCTTTGGGCACGCCAGCTCCGGGGTCTTGATTGATGAACAGTGTCGCAAACGTTGGTTCTTCCAGCTCGCTTTTTCTAAACCTTCTTGAACTGGCCAAATCTCAACGCCTTGCGCTGGGCGACGTGTTCAAGTTTGCCGAAAGCTTCAGCGCGGAAGGCCGCAAGGGCGAGGCGGTCGAGCTTTACAAGACGTGGCTCGCCTTTAACGAAGCGCACCCCGGCGCGCAGATGGTCTATTTCAACTATTCCGTCATGCTGCGTCAGCTCAATGACATCCCCGGCTCCATCAACGCCATGCGCGCCGCCCTGAAGATCGACCCCATGTTCGGGCCTGCCCAAATCAATCTCGGCCGCGCCTTCGAAGACAGCGGCTCTTTCCCGCAGGCGATCCAGCAATGGAGAAGCTTTGTCGAGAGCACGTCCGAGACGACGCCCGACCGCCTGTCCTACCGTGTCATGGCGATGCAGCACATAGGTCGCGTGATGGAAAATGCCGGACTTCTGGAAGAAGCCGAGACCATTCTGTGGGATGCCATGGAGCTTCGCCCGGAAAAGACCGAGACCGGACAGCACTGGAGTGCCATCCGTCAACGTCAGTGCAAATGGCCGATCATCACCTCCTCCAGCCATGTCACGCAACGCCAGATGATCGATTCCATGTCGCCGCTGACGCTGGGATGCTATGCCGACGACCCGATGTTCCAGTTGGCGCGTGCCTATGAATACAACAAGAGCTTCGTCGGTCGTCTCGACCTGCGCAATTTCCCGCGCAAAACGGTCAAGCAGAAGACCGGCACGGGCCAGCGCTTGCGTGTCGGCTATGTCTCTTCCGACCTGCGCGACCACGCCGTTGGATTTGCGCTGCGCGAAATGCTGGAACTGCATGACAAGACGAGCGTCGAAATTCACGCTTACTATTGCGGCGACCCGGTTGCCAACGATGCGACGCAGACGCGCATGAAGGCGGCGGTCGATGTGTGGCACGACATCGGCACGTTGACCGATGAGGCTGCGGCCCGCCAGATCGCCAACGACGAGATCGACATCCTGATCGACGTCAACGGCTATACCAAGCATGCGCGCACCAAGATTTTCGGCTACCGTCCGGCGCCGGTCATCGTCAATTTCTGCGGCTATCCCGGCTCCATGGGCTCGCCGTTCCACCAGTACATGATTGCCGACGCACAGATCGTGCCGCCTTCGAGCGAGATTTATTACTCCGAAAAGGTTCTGCGGATCGCCTGCAACCAGCCGATCGACCGCAAGCGTCTCATCGCCGAAAAGCCGTCGCGTGAAAAAGCCGGTCTGCCGGAAAACGCCTTCGTGTTCGCCTGCTTCAACGGCATGCAGAAGATCACGGCGGGTACGTTCGAACAGTGGAAGTCCATTTTGACAGCGACGCCGGGCAGCATTCTGTGGATGCTCAGCGGCAACGAAAAGGCCGACCAGCGTCTGCTGGCCATGTTCGTGGCAGCCGGAATCGACGCCGAGCGGATCATCTTTGCGCCAAAGGCGGCCAATGCCGAGCATCTGGCCCGCATCGGCGTCGCCGATCTCTTCCTCGACACCTTCCCCTACGGCGCGCACTCGACGGCAGCCGACTCGCTGACGGTCGGGCTTCCCGTGCTGACCTTCCCCGGCAAGAGCTTTGCATCACGCTTCTGCGCAAGCGTCGTTGCCGCAACCGGCGTGCCTGAACTGATCTGCGATGGTCCGCAGGATTACGTCGCCAAGGCGATTGCCTATGCCAAGAACCCGGCTGCGCTGAAACTGATCAGGGACAAGCTTCAGGCCAACCGCGAAACGAGTGCACTGCGCGACATTCCGGGTCTGGCCCGTCGTCTGGAAGAGCTGTACTGGCAGATGCAGGGTGAGGCCGAACGCGGCGAAACACCGGTTCCAGACTTCCGCAACATGGATGTCTACTACGAAATCGGTTCGGAACTCGTTCTGGAAAATCTCGAATTCGTCGATGAGGCGACCTATCGCGCGCGTTACCTCGAGAAGATGCTCGAGTGGCACGCCTTCTCCGACATTCCACATGATGCACGGTTGTGGACGCCTGAAGCCTCGGCTACGGCTTGACGTCCGAAGTGTCACAAATCGATATCGCCCCGTAAAGGAATATCGCAAGACTAACGCAGCACACCTGCGCATCCCAGATGTGCGGGTGTGCGTGTAACATTTACAAGGCAGGTCGATGACGTCCCAGTCCAAGAAGATAGCCATTGTCGGCGCCGGGCTTTCCGGTGCCGTTATCGGTCGCGAACTCGCCGTTGCGGGCCATCAGGTCGATATTTTCGACCGGCGCGACCATATTGCCGGCAATTGCCATACGGAGCGCGATGCGGAGACAGGCGTGATGGTTCACGTCTACGGCCCGCACATCTTCCACACCGACGATGCCGAGGTCTGGGATTACGTCAACACCTACCAGACCTTCATGCCCTACAAGAACCGGGTCAAGACAACCAGCCGCGACCAAGTGTTCTCGCTGCCGGTCAACCTGCATACGATCAACCAGTTCTTCAACAAGACATTTCGCCCGGATGAGGCGAAAGCATTTATTGAAGAGCAGGCCGACAAGACAGTCGAAGACCCGCAGACCTTCGAGGAACAGGCGCTGCGCTTCGTGGGACGCGATCTCTACGAGGCGTTTTTCCAGGGCTACACGCAGAAGCAATGGGGCTGCTCGCCGACCGATCTGCCCGCATCCATCCTCAAGCGCCTGCCGGTGCGGTTCAATTACGACGACGACTATTTCTTCCACAAATATCAGGGCATGCCGGAAACCGGCTACACGCCGATGGTGGAACGCATTCTCGATCATCCCGGCATTCGCGTTCACCTGAACAGCAATTTCGGTCGCGGGGATATCGCTGGCTACGACCATACCTTCTATTCCGGCTCGCTGGATGGTTACTTCGAATATGCCAATGGCAGGCTGGGTTATCGTACGCTGGATTTCGAACGCTTCACCTATGACGGCGATTACCAGGGCTGCGCGGTTATGAATTACGGTGAGGTCTCGGTGCCCTTCACCCGCATTACCGAACACAAGCACTTTTCACCGTGGGAAAAGCACGAAAGCTCCGTCTGCTACCGCGAGTTTTCGCGTGAATGCGGACCAGACGATGTGCCCTACTATCCCATCCGTCTGGTGACCGAAAAAGAGCAGCTTGCGCAATATGTTTCGCTGGCCAATGAGGAAAAGTCCGTGACCTTCGTGGGTCGGCTCGGCACCTATCGTTATCTGGACATGGATGTGACGATCCGCGAGGCGCTCGACACGTCGCGGCTTTTCCTATCGCTTGTCGAGGGTGAAAAGGCAATGCCGTCATTCCTCAACCCGCCGCTATGAGCTGAAGACTACTCCAGATTGTTACTCATAATGATCGCCGCGCGGTATCCGCGCGGCTTTTTACGTTTTTACGCATCGAAACTGCTCTGCCACGCTGCATGGGTGGGTTTTATATCGATAAAACTGACAGTTTCGCACAAGCAACGAAACCTAGGATTGCCGGTGACGAATGCCGTCTTCAGCTCTGCTGCAGGCCGGTTGCCTCGTCAGTCTGTTTTCGATCTTGAACTCGCGACCAAGGCCTGCAAATGACGTCGATCATTCCTTCCATGAGTGTTGCTCAAATCTCGAAATTATCGACTGCGGTAATTTCGAGTTGGACGACCGACGATGTGGAAGCGCTTTCGACGGAGCAGATCGCCGCTCTTTCCACTCGGCAGATCGGCGCCTTTTCTTCCCAGCATGTCGCTGCGCTGGAAACCGAAGACCTAGCCGCGATGTCAACGAAGCAGCGTGTGGGCATCACCGCCACCGCAATCGTCGGCCTGACGCTCGATCAGATCGCAGTGCTGGACAAACTCTCCATCGCCAGCCTCAGTGCAGATCAGGTCGCGGCGCTGACGAATTCGCAGGTCGCGGCGCTGGATCTAGACCAGACCGAAGCGCTCACGCCGAAGCAAATCGCGGTCATGAGCTCGAGCCAGATCGCAGCGCTGGACTATGATGAACTGGCGACATTTTCCAGCGCCGACATGGCGGCCATCTCGGCCAGCGCCATTGCGGGTATCAGTTCGGACGCTGTCGAGCATCTATCGACGGATCAGGTCGCAGCCATCAGCGCAAACGCCATTCCTGGAATGGGCCTCGATACCCTCACATCGCTGTCGGATGCACAGTTGGCGGCGATCAGCACCGGTGCGATCTCAAGGTTGACGACAGACCAGATCGGCGCCTTGAGCGCAGACCAGATCGGCGCCTTTACCTCTAGCCAGATCGCATCTCTCAAGGCCGTCCAGATTTCAGCACTCGGCGCCGATTACATCGCCAACCTTTCTTCTTCCGGTATCGCAGGCCTCAGCACGGCAGCGATTGCCAGCCTGACCACGGCCCAGGTCACGGCTCTCTCCACCGAGCAACTGTCAGGCTTGACGACAAAACAGGTCGCGGCGTTGAAGTCGACGCAGATAGAGGTGATCGCTGTCGAGAATATCGCAGCCTTCTCGGCAGAACAGATCACCGCACTCAGCACCAGATCCATCACGGGACTGACAACGGGCCAGATCGATAAATTGTCGACGCTTCAGGCTGAAGCCCTGAGTTCCCGACAGGTGAAAGTGCTGAGCTCGACGCAGATCGCGGCTCTGGGCAACGACCACATTGCGACATTTTCGACGGCGGATATCGCAGCGATTACCAGCGCGACCGCCGCTGGACTGACGACCGGCATGGTTGCAGCGTTGACTGAGGCTCAGGTTGCTTCGATCAGCGCCGGAACATTTGCCAAGTTGACGACCGAACAGATCGATGCTTTGAGTGCCAGCCAGCTTGGCGCGCTGACGTCTACGCAGATTGCATCGTTTACCTCGACGCAGGTCGCAGCCCTGACAGCGGATGACCTCAAGGCTCTGCCGTCGTCTGCCCTCGTCTCACTCTCGGGTAAGGCAATCTCCGGGCTGAGCACTGATCTCGTTTCGGAATTGACGCCTGTTCAGATCGCCGCCCTGTCTACCGGCGCAATCGCCAAGCTGACGACCGAACAGATCGGCGCGCTCACGACGGCGCAGGTCGAGGCGCTGACATCGGCGCAAGTGAAGGTTCTTAGCTCTTTGCAGATCGCCGCGATCAGCGTTGATGGTATAAAAACATTCTCGACCGGCGATATCGCAGCCATCTCCACCAAGGGCATTGCAGGATTGAGCACGGCAGCCGTCGCCGCATTGACGGCTGATAAGGTTGCAGCGTTCAGCTCGGCTGCGATCGCAGTGTTTTCAGCCGACCAGGTCAGCGCGCTCACCGCAGCCCAGCTGGAAGCATTGACGACGAAACAAATGACGGCAATCAAGGCTGCCCAGATCAAGGTATTGACGACTGAGGATGTCAGCAAGCTGACTCTGGAACAGATACCGTCGCTCAGCACCGGCGCCATTGCCGGTCTGTCTACCGCGCAGGTCCAGGCCTTTACACCACTTCAAATCGGCGCTTTTACACCGCAGCAGGTCAAGGCGCTCACCTCGGCGCAACTGTCGGTCCTGGGCGTCAACGATGTCGCCCAGTTTTCTTCGGAAGATATCGCTGCCATCAGCTCCAGGGCCATCCAGGGTCTGAGCACCGACGCTTTAAAGTCTCTAAAATCCTTTCAGATTTCTGCTCTCAGCCCGTCGGCCATAGCGGGCCTGACGACAGTTCAGGTCGACGCACTGACTAGCGAACAGCTTGGCTATATTTCGTCCGCTCAGGCCGCTGTTTTCAATTCTGAACAGCTTGGAGTGCTGGGTGTCGATGACATCGCAGCGTTGAAGAATGCAGCTATCGGCGCGTTGAGCACGAAGGCGATTTCGGGTCTTTCGACGGCGTCCATCGCGTCCTTGACAGCAGAGCAGGTGGCGGCCCTGAGCACCAATTCTGTCGCCAATCTGACCACGGGTCAGATCGGGGCGCTAACCGCAACGCAGGTTGCGGCCCTTTCGACAGGGCAAGTGAAGGCACTTGCCTCCACACAGGTGGCAGCCCTTGCGTCTGACAGGATCAGCGTTCTCACATCCAACCAGATTGGCGCGTTGACGACAAAAGCTTTGGCCGGTCTCAATTCAGACCAGATATCCGACCTCAAAACAACACAGATTGCTGCGTTGACGGCTTCGCAGATTGCCTCGCTGACATCCGCCCAAATCGCCGGTTTGGAAGTCGAAGACATTGCGGCATTGAAAATCGCCGGGATTCAGGCCTTGAGCGCTTCGGGCGCTTCAGGCTTATCGACGGATATCATGACGAACCTCACCTCGCTTGAGATCGCAGCTTTGAGCACCGCCGCGGTTGGCGGTCTGACATCCACGCAGCTTGCCGCGCTTTCGACAGGACAGGTCAATGCCCTGACGGAACGGCAACTCGGGGCTCTCAAGTCAACCCAGACGGTGGCACTGGGAACCGACGATATCGCGACCTTTGACTCAAAGGATATTGCGGCACTGACCAGCCGGGGTATCGCTGGTCTTAGCACCGCAGTCCTGGCCGCTCTGACCACGTCGCAATTGGTGGGTCTGTCGGTGGCCGCAGTTGCAGGACTGACGACGGACCAGATAGATATCATGAGCTCGACACAGCTCAACGCTCTCTCACTGACGCAGATCGCGGCCCTGACATCGACGCAGATTGCCGTGCTCAGCCCGACAATTCTGTCCTCTCTGTCTGCCGACAAGATTGCCGCAATGCGCGAGAGCGCCGTGACCAATTTGACCGACACCCAGCTGTCGGCACTGACACCCGCCCAACTTGCTGGCCTCAACACTGCACAGATCGCCGCCTTTACCTCCACCCAGATATCAGCGATGAGCAGCGCGCAGGTTGCGGCGCTGACCGCAGAGCAAATCACAGCCATCAGCACGGCGGGTGTGACCGGCCTTTCCAGCAAACATATCGCTGCCCTGTCCACAGCGCAGGCGCAGGCCTTTTCCAACATCCAAATTGCCAAGCTGACGGCTGAGCAGTTCGAAGGATTTGGGGCTGACGATCTCTCGACCTTCACGGACAAGGAACTCGGAGCCATTGGCTCCACAGCGATTACAGGCATTTCGCCCTCGCAACTGTCATTGCTCTCCCCCGACAAGATCGCACTGCTGAGCGAAACGAGTATCCCTGCCATGACGACGTCGCAGGTCGCGTCGTTGACGTCGGGTCAGGTCGCGGCCTTAACGCCCAAGCAGGTCGCCGCGCTGGCCGCGGGGCAGGTTGCGGTGCTTCGCACGGATGACATCAAGGCATTGACGACAGCACAGGTGGCCGCGCTGGGTACGAGCGGAATTTCCGGTTTGACGACGGCGCAGCTTTCGGTGCTGGACACCGATCAAGCCAAAGCGCTGACGAAGGTGCAGATTGAAGCGTTGAGCTATACGCAGTTTTCCGCCATCAAGGCTGAGGGCATCGCCACGTTCTCCGATGAGGAAATTGGCTCTGTTAGCACCAGCGTGCTGAGTTCATTGCCGACGGCGACGATTGCCGCTTTGACAACGACCCAGATTTCTTATTGGAGCACTGCGGCCGTTGCCAGCTTGACCAGCAGTCAAGTGAGTGCATTGACGACCGGTCAGGTGGCCTCTCTATCGACAAAACAGATAGGGGCTTTGAGTTCGCAACAGCTATCGGCTTTCGGAACGGATGATTTCAACGCGTTGTCTACCGGAGCCATCGCGGCCATCAGTTCGGCGGCCATTGCCGGTCTGTCCACCACGACGATCGCCGGTCTATATACTTCGCAGATCGCTGCCATCAGCACCGGAGCCATCGCTGGCCTGACGGGCGCTCAGCTGGATGCGTTGAGCATCGTTCAAATCGGTAGTCTCTTAACGACACAGATCTCGAGCTTGACGTCGAGACAGATAACGGCGCTGGGCGTCGGTGGCACCCAGTCGCTGACAGCAAATCAGATTTCAGCCATCAGCTCCGCCGGTATCGCCGGGCTTTCGACCGCCCAGATCAGTTCCTTGAGAGCAGATCAGGCGGAAGCTCTGAGTCCCACACAGGTTGCCGTGCTCAGCTCCGCACAGGTCAGTGCCCTCAGTGCTAACAGTTTGGCGACGTTCTCCATCAGAGACATCATGGCACTGTCCAGCGTTGCAGTTGCCGGTCTCTCGACCGCAGTTCTGGCCGGGTTGTCGAATGACGCCATTTCCAGCTTGTCGAGTGCAGGCATAGGCGGACTTTCAACAGCCCAGATCGCCGCACTGACGGCGTCACAGATCGGTGCATTGACGACGATGCAGGTCTCGGCGCTCGGCTCAAAGCAGGTTGCCGCCCTGGGCACCGGTGGCGCCATGGCGCTGTCCACCGCGCAGCTCGCCGCGTTGAGCAGCACGGGCATTCCCGGTCTTTCATCGGCGCAGATCGACGCACTGTCCACCGTTCAGGTCGAAGCGTTCAATACCACGCAGGTTGGATTTTTCACGTCCGGGCAGGTTGCCGGATTTAGTGCTGGTGATCTCGGTGTCTTTTCGACGGCGGAGCTGGCGGCGCTGACATCCACGGCCCTTCAGGGCATCTCCTCGGCCACGCTCTCGGGGCTTTCGGCAGATCGCATTGCGGTACTGGGAACCGCAAGCGTCTCCGGGCTGACGACGGAGCAGCTTGCATCCCTGACATCGGTTCAGCTGGAAGCGCTGACCACCGGTCAGGTCGCTTCGCTCGGGTCCAAGCAGATTGCGGCGCTAGGAACGACCGGAGCCGTCGCCCTGACCACAGCCCAGATTGCCGCTTTGGGTACCGCTGGCATCGCGGGGCTTTCGACAGCCCAGATTGCCGCTTTGTCCACCATCCAGATAGAAGCACTGACGTCCACGCAGGTTGCTGTGCTGACCTCGCTTCAGATCAGCGCGATGGACACCGATGATCTCGGTGTCTTTTCGACTGCCGATCTTGCAGCCTTGCCATCGAGCGCGCTTCAGGGGCTTTCGACGGAGATCATTGCAGGTCTTGCTACAGAGCGGGTTGCCGTCCTCGGCACGGCCAGCATTTCCGGTCTGACGACGGCGCAGATCGCAGCTTTGAAAACGGCGCAGCTTGAGGTTTTGACCACCGGCCAGGTTGCCGCACTTAGCTCCAAGCAGGTTGCTGCACTGGGAACGGCAGGCGTTTCTGTCCTGTCCACCGCGCAGATCATGTCCCTCAGTTCTGGGGCGATTGCCGGATTGTCCACGGGGCAGGTCGCGGTTCTCTCTACCGATCAGGTCGAATCCCTGACCTCGACGCAGGTGGCAGCGCTGAGTTCAACGCAGCTTTCGGCTCTGGCGCTCGATGATATCGATGTTCTCTCCAACGATGATCTTGCGGCCATGCCAGCGCATGCGATTCAGGGGCTCTCGACCGCCGCCATCGCCGCGCTGTCCACCGGCAGGATCGCGATTTTGAGTACGTCCGGCATCTCCGGGCTGACAACCGGCCAGATTGCGGCGCTCAGCCCGGATCAGGTGGAGGCCTTCACTAGCGATCAGGTGGCAGCACTCGGCTCCAAGCAGATGGCCGCACTCGGTCTCGATGACCTCAAGACATTCTCGACGGCGGATATCGCCGCCATCAGCGCGGGCGCCATCGTCGGTATTTCGACATCCATGCTGGCCGCGCTGCCGACGGAAACGATCCACGCTCTGAGTTCGCTCGGCATATCCGGTCTTTCGACGGCGCAGGTTGCTGCATTGACGGTCGATCAGATCAGTGCCCTTTCGCCCACGCAGGTGGGAGCCTTTACCTCACAACAGGTCGCAGCACTTGAAACACTGGATATCGCAGCCCTTTCCACGGGCCAGATCGCGGCGATCAGCACCGCTGGTATCACCGGACTTTCGAGCGGCCAGGTCGCAGCATTCAGCCTTGAGCAATTGCATGTGCTGACGACCGGGCAGATGGGTGCGCTAACCTCCACAGCGGTCTCCGGCCTGACGGCTGAGGAACTGGACACCCTGTCTTCCGCCCAGATTGCCGCGATTGGCAGCGCCGCCGTTGCGGGCTTGCCGACAGACTTTATCGCAGCATTGTCCCCGAGCGAGCTTGCGGCCATGGGCACAGCCGGTATTTCCGGCCTGACCAGCAAGCAGGTTGCCGTTCTCAGCCGGGATCAGCTCGACAGTTTGACGACCAGCCAGATCGCGGCGTTCAGCGCCGATGGCCTGTCCGGCCTGACGACTGATGGCATGGCGACCTTCTCCACCGCAGATATAGCCGCCATCGCATCCTCCGCCATCCGTGGGCTTTCGACCGCCATCATCGCACGGTTGACGACAGACGAGATCAAGGTGCTGACAGCCGGTCAGGTCGGGTCGCTGGGCTATAACCAGATCGTGGCGCTGAGCACCGGTCAGGTGGATGCCCTGTCCACGACGCAGCTCAATGCGTTCAACGCCATTCAGGCAGCGGCGCTGGGCACCGAAGACATCGCCCTGTTCACCACCGAAGACATCATAGCGCTCAGCACCAGCGCGGTCTCCGGCCTTGCGACGAGCGTTCTTGCGGCGCTGACGACAAGCCAGAGCGAGGCGCTGACACCGGCGCAGGTGGGGGCATTGACCTCATCGCAGGTCGCGGCTCTGTCGAAAGAAAAACTCGCGACGTTCTCGACAGCCGATATCGCCGCCTTCAGCTCGTCCGGTGTCAAGGGACTGTCCACCGATACGCTGGTCAGTCTCTCCAGCCAGCAGATCGATGCAATCCTGAACACCCATATGGGCGCGCTGACGCCGGAGCAGGTTTCGGCAATCATCTCCGTCTACATGACGTGATAAAGCGCAGTTTGAGGTTTCCCTTTAAAAGCCATGAGGGAAACGCTCGCGCAAGCTTCGCCGTCTAATTTGGTATCGAGGCCAAAAGGTCTTCGTTTCTTTGAATGACGGTGCGGGACAGAATGAATCTGTTAAATCAATTCCCACAGGTTTTAAAAAACTTCGCGGCCCTTGGGCAGACGCGGCTTTTGGTGCTTGGTGGCGTGGGTGTTCTGTCCATGGCGATCATTCTTGCCGCTGCGCTCTACGTGAACAAACCTGCTTACGAAACACTCTACGTCGGTCTGGAAACGATGGATCTGAACAAGATCAGCGTTGCTCTTGCCGAATCGAATGTCGATTTCCAGGTCGGTACAGACGGAACGAGCCTTCAGGTTCCCGTTGGCATGACAAGCAAGGCCCGCCTTTTGCTGGCCGAACGCGGTTTGCCCGATAGCGCCAATGCCGGTTACGAGCTGTTCGACAATGTCGGTTCGCTCGGCCTGACATCCTTCATGCAGGAAGTGACCCGCGTTCGCGCACTGGAAGGCGAAATTGGGCGGTCCATCCAGCAGATCGATGGCGTTGCCGCAGCCCGCGTGCACATCGTCATGCCCGACGTCGGCAATTTCCGCCGCGGCGAGCAAAAGCCGACCGCCTCCGTCATGATCCGTGCCAGTGCCACAGCCGGCCGCAAGGCCGCTTCTTCCATTCGCCACCTTGTCGCCTCGGCTGTTCCCGGCCTTGAAGTCGATGACGTGACGCTGCTGGATTCCACCGGCCAGCTTCTGGCATCCGGCGACGATGTCGGCAACGGCGCTCTCAACCGCTCGCTCACCCTGTCACAGAACGTCCAGCAGGAACTCGAAACCAAGATCGACAAGGCGCTTGCGCCATTCCTCGGCATGGACAACTTCCGCTCCACCGTCACAGCGGAACTGAACACCGACAGCCAGCAGATTCAGGAAACCGTGTTCGACCCCGAATCACGGGTCGAACGTTCTGTGCGCACCACCAAGGAAGACCAGAAATCGCAGGAAACGACGCCCGATACGGCCGCGACCGTGGAACAGAACGTTCCGCAGGCAGCGCCGCAGGGTGGCGGCAGCGGTCCGAAATCTTCTGACGAATCGGCCAAGAAGGAAGAACAGACCAACTACGAAATCAACTCCAAGACCACGGCCACTGTTCGTAACGGCTACACGGTCGACAAGATTTCGATTGCGGTCGTCGTCAACAAGGGCCGCCTCGCCAAGATGATCGGCGACAACGCCGACCAGGCCAAGGTCGATGCCTATCTGGCAGAAATGCAGAAGATCGTTGCTTCGGCAGCCGGTATCTCCACCAATCGCGGCGACGTGGTAACGATCACCGCCATGGACTTCCTCGAAACGCAGCTGCTCGATCAGGCGGTTGCCGGTCCGGGCTTCATGGAAGTGATGAGCCGCAACTCCGCAGGCATCATCAACTCGCTCGCCTTCGTTGCCGTCGCCTTCCTGGTGGTCTGGCTGGGTGTGCGTCCGATGGTTCGCTCCTTCTCCGGCGGCTCGGCAGCAACCGCAGAGCTTGGTCAGGAAACAGCAGGGCTCGAACTGCCGGACTTCTCCCCAGGCCTGGGTGGCGCAAGCGCCGGTGGCGGTCTCATGGATGGTTTCGGTGCCGACTTCGGCTTCGACAGCACCGACGATCTTCTCTCCGGCGACAATGGCGATGGCGATTTCAATCGCCGGGTTCGCGAAGGACCGGAACGTCGTCTGTCGCGCATGGTGGAAATCAGCGAAGAGCGCGCCGCCAAAATCCTGCGCAAATGGGCAATCGAAAAAGCAGCATAATCATGGAAGGCCGGTCTCGTACCGGCCTTTCGCCGTTTTATCGCTTGCATCATACCGGCGCACATGTTCTGTTTTGGGGCAGAATTTACGATTTGTTCATCACGTCGACAATTTACGTTGGAATAATGAAATCAACTCTGTGCGAGGCCGAGAACATCAATATGCTTTTGGTGGTATGACAGGGAGATAAAGACGGGGATGTCCACCGCTGGTGATGGCGTTTTTCGTCGCGTCTTTCTAATATACAATGATTCGGTCGCCAGACATGCAAGCCACGGATTGTGATTGTGTTTCTGAATGGAAATGATTTCCATCCCGGTTAAGTGATCTCCGATAAGGAGAGTGAGAGGGCGTAGGCTATTGAAGGTGGATGTTGATGTTCGCAGGCTCATCGCTGCGCCGTTTGATAGGTCGGTGAAGTTGCCGCGCGATCAACTCATTCGGAACATTTCTGTCGCGGCTACTGACGGCAACGTTACAGCCGCCATCGAAATGCTTGCGTCCTTTGCAGGCGCTGCCCACTATCTGCTGGCGCGCGAAGATCTTTTGCAGGAAGCCGGTCTCAATTTCATCATCACATCCGACTGGCCCTTCGATCTGGTGCGCAGGTTGGGGTCGGAACTGACCAACAACCAGAACCGCGTCAGCGAGATGGAAAAGTGCCTGGCGCTTTTGAAGCCGCGTGTGCTGTTCCTGCCGGACGATGCCGTCGTGCCCCATGGTGTCGACCGCAAATATTGCGCCATGACCTTCTGCGTGGGGCGCGTGCGGTTCTCGCTGCTGCTGCTGTTCGAACTCGACAATGTCCCCGTGGACGATCGCCTGCGTGAGACCGGTATGTTGGCGGGTTACTTCGCCAGTTCCGGCATCGTGGCGGAATCGCGTGTCGAACGGGACATCGACCTGACCGAGCGGGAACTCGAATGCCTGTTCTGGATTGCCGAGGGCAAGACCAGCGACGAAATGGCGACGATCCTCGGCATCTCCCGCAACACCATCAACAACTACATCACCAGCGTCATGCGCAAGACGGCAACCAAGACCCGCTCCGAGGCCATTGCCTATGCGGTTCGAAACAATCTCGTATGAGGGTGCGTGAGATGGGCTACTATAAGGATTCCGAGGTCGCCAGCACAGACCCTGTGGTGCCTGCGCGCGCCACGACAGCGGCCAGCCGCTCCGATCTGTTTCCGCGCCTTGTGGCGATACAGCGCATTCTGGGCGCCAAGAATTTTGTCGTGGTCAGGGCCGTCGCGTCTGGCTTTCCCAACAAGCGTAAGCTGTTCTGCGAGCTGGAAAACTGGGGCATCAATGCCAGCGATCAAAGCACGCGGCTGGTGTTGGCCATGGGCGAGCGTCTGCTCGAACATCTTGAACGTTCGCTTCTGCCCGTCACATGGAAGAGCGAAAACGGCTCGGGCTTTGCCGACGTCCCCGACGTTGCCGCGCTGATGGTTCGGCTTGCCAATGACGATCTGTCCTATGCCGGGCTGGCGCTGCCAGTGCGGCTGGGCACGATCGGCAATGGTTATGTCGTGTTCTGCGGTGGAAACCTGCTGCTGGACAACGAGATCGTTCTGGAGCAGCACATCAAGTGCACGGAAATCATGGTCGATCTTCTGGCGCTCGACGAACGCCGAGTCACGCCTGCCGAATCTCTCAGCGAACGCGAAGTCGCCTGCCTTCAGCTTGCCGGAGATGGCCGCATCAGCGAAGAAATTGCCGTGAAGCTCGGCCTGTCGGTTCACACCGTCAACGCCTATCTCGGCTCCGCGACCATCAAGCTTGATTCGGTCAACCGCATCCAGGCCATCGCCAAAGCGATCCGCATGGGCTACATCCACTGATATAGCGTTGCGACGCACGCTTTGTCCCTATATCGAACGGCCTGAAATCCCTTGGGAATTCAGGCCTTTTGCGTTTATCGCACCTCGAATGCGCCCTTCCGTGCGGGCAGGGCAGGGACGTCGAAGTGGTCGGGTGCTTCACCCGTCTTTGCCCGCTCGACCATCATTTCGTAAGCGGTCTCGAGGTGACGGCAGAAGCGTTCGGCATCGAACAGCGGCTTGATGAAACGGTTCGCATCGATGCGCGCGCGGATTTCCTTCAACGGTGCCTGATCCTGCGCATAGGCCACGGCCTGATCGACATAGGCTGCCTCGTCTTCTGCAATCAGTTCCGGCGCGCCGATGGCATGCAACAGGCTTTCGCTGACGCGGGAGGCGAAGTTGGTGCCCTTGACCGTCAGCACTGGCAGGCCGGACCATAGTTGTTCCGACGTCGTCGTGTGACCGTTGACGGGGAAGGTATCGAGGCCGAGATCGGCCACGGTGATACGATTGAGGTGAAGCTCGAAATCCAGCTTTGACATGAAGAACACGCGCTTGGCCGGAATGCCCATCGCCATGAACTTGGCCAGGATATTGGCCTTGCTGTCCTGACTGTTGTGCAAAATCCAGATGACGCTGTTGGGCGTGCGCTTGAGAATATCGCCCCAGATTTCGGCAACGCGCGGCGTGATCTTGCGGTTGGCGTTGAAGGACGCGAAGACGAAGGCGTCTTCCGGCAGGCCGACATCGGCGCGGCTGAGCTGTTTGGCGAGCGGGCGGTTGACCGGGTCGTTCGGTTGATAGGTCTCAGGCAGGCGCGCGAATTTTTCGTAATAGTGCGGTTTGGAACTGTCCGGCAGCACGTAATGGTCGCCGATGGCATAGTCCAGGTCGACATTGACCGTGGAGCCGGGAAAGCCGATCCATGCGACTTGCACGGGAGCTGCGCCCATGTTGAGGATGGCTGTGCGGTTGCCCGCCGTATGGCCTTTCAGGTCGACCAGAATATCGATGTTGCGTGCCTTGATCTCGGCCAGCGCCTCGTCATTGCTCATCTCGCGGATCGTGACCACGTCACCCCACAGGCTGCGGTCGGCCTCGTTGGTCTTCAAAAGATCCGGTGCGGAATGGCAAAACAGCGTGATCTCGAAGCGATCACGGTCATGCAACTCCAGCACGCGGCGAATGAGCTTCATGGTGGCATGTTTGTCGAAAAGGTCGGATGATAGATAGCCGATCCGTATTTTGCTGCCCCATTCATGGGGCATCTGCCGACGTGCAACGCTCATCTCCGGCTTGAAGGCAGGCGTGTTGCTGCGCGCAAGCTGGTTGATGTGTTCATCGCCACTCCAGTGGAGATTGAAGAAGGTGCCGTCCAGCGAGATGAAATTCACATCTCCGTTGGCGACCACCTCATCGATGATAGGCTGGTGCTTTTCGATGGCGTCGAACTTGCTGTGTTCGCGGCAGAAGACCAGATACATCAGGCGCACGGCCTGCTGGCGCGGCAATTTCGCCAGAAGCAGGCGGGCCGTCTCGATGTCTTTCGCATCGAACAGGTCCCATGTGGTGATGGCAATGCGCGCGCCGAGCTTGATGTGCTCGATGTCGTCGCTCTTCATCAGGATGCTTTTCAGTGCACGGGCAATACGGGGCTCGCCGCGTTCCAGCAGCATCGTGCCGACGATGAAGCATATTTCGGGGTATTTATGGAAGCGATGGATCAGCTTGTTGGAGAGCGCGAGCGCCTTTTCCTTCTGGCCGCAATCGTAATAGAGCTTGATACTATCGACGAGATAGCTCTCCGCATCCATGCCATTTTGCTGGTAGGCCAGCTCATAGGATGTTGCCGCCTGTTCGGGCATGCCGATCTGCAGGCAGGTCTTGGCCAGCAAAGCATAGGTACGCGCGTCACGCTTGGTATCGATCAGCTTGTTCAGCGTTTGAAGGGCCTGGGTGTACTGACCGGTCTTGAAATGCTTCGAGGCGGCGGAATAGCTGATTTCGTTTAACATGTGTCCCGTTCTATTCTCTTGCGGTTCCGCTTGCAGACAACGGCCTCTCGGGCGCGCGGAGACTGCCGATTTAGAAATTCGACAGATACTATCGGGCGAAGCTTGCTTGAAACAGGTCTTCGCGCGCACGCACCTGTCTCATTCTGGTTAACCCCTCTAACCGGCTGTTTGCGCAACATTAACCATTAGAATCGAGGGGGAAGCCGATACTGCTAAAATTAAGGACTTGGAAATGCTTGCCGCGCATTTTGACTGTGCGTGACGGGTTTGGTGTCCATTAAAAAACGGAACCGAGTGGCATGATGCCGAACCGTTATCGCCGGTACTTGTAATCCGGCATGTCCCTCATCTTGTACCGCGTTTTAAAGGGGCAACTTATGTCTAGCATCAACTTCAATTCTTCTGCGAACAATGCACTTCAGACATTGCGCACGATCAACTCGAACCTCGGCAACACACAGGACCGCGTTTCGACCGGCCTGAAAATCGCCAACGCCTCCGACGGTGCAGCATACTGGTCCATCGCGACCACAATGAAGTCCGACAACAAGGCCCTCGGCGCTGCAACGGATGCACTCGGCATCGGTTCTGCCAAGGTCGATACCGCGTATGCCGCCATGGACAGCGCGATTGACGTCGTCAACGAAATCAAGACGAAGCTGACCACTGCCAGCGAAACGTCCGTTGACAAGGAGCAGGTTCAGCTCGAAATCAAAAAGCTTCAGGAACAGCTGACGGCTATCGGTCAGGCTGCATCCTTCAACGGCGAAAACTGGATGGTTCAGTCCTCGGGTTCGAGCACGACGGTTGTCGACGGCTTCATCCGTAACTCTGACGGCACCGTCAAGGTCACCAGCGCGAACTTCAGCGCCGGCGACTACGCCCTTTTCGACACGATTGCCGGCGGCGTTGGCAGCAACGGTCTTCTGGGCGGCGTCATGACAGTCGCTCTGACGGCTACCACGACACAGGGTGAAATCGACACGTTCCTTTCGACGGTCGAATCTGCACTCGGCGAAATGACCAAGGGTGCAGCTGCTCTCGGCGCTCTCTCCACACGTATCGACCTGCAGGATGAATATTCCAGCAAGCTCAGCGATGCGATGGATGCAGGTATCAGCCGTCTCGTAGACGCTGATATGGAAGAAGAATCTGCACGTCTTTCGGCCTTGCAGACGCAGCAGCAGCTGGCCGTCCAGTCGCTGTCGATTGCGAACTCCAGCTCGCAGAGCCTGCTGTCGCTGTTCCGTTAATACGGGCATCAACATACGATATGAGGGGTCGGACCTATGGTCCGGCCCCTTTTTCGTTAACAAAGTATTATCAATTTATTTTAAAAATTTACTATTTGTTTATACAAAATTTGGAAGTCTTTAACCTTAATGAGGTTAGATCAGGTCATCGAAGCGACAGCCGAAAATTAACTATATTGTTCGGCAGGCATGAAGCTGATCGTCGTTTACCGGTAAGACCGGAATGTCCCTTCAAATATATTTGCCAAAGGGGCAATTAATACTATGACCAGTATCCTGACCAACACATCTGCTATGTCTGCACTGCAGACTCTTCGCACGATCAACAACAACCTTTCCACAACGCAGGACCGTGTGTCCTCCGGTGAGAAGGTCGGAAAAGCTGCCGATAACGTCGCCTACTGGTCCATCTCGACAACGATGAATTCGGACAACAAGGCACTCGGCGCAGCCACCGACGCTCTGGGCGTTGGCGCAGCAAAAGTCGACACTGCCTATGCCGCCATGGACAGCGCGATTGACGTCGTTAACGAAATCAAGGCAAAACTGACGACTTCCAGCGAAACATCTGTCGACAAGGAACAGGTTCAGCTCGAAATCACCAAGCTTCAGGAACAGCTGACGGCAATCGGCCAGGCTGCATCCTTCAACGGTGAGAACTGGGCAATTCAGGCTGACGTCTCTTCTCAGACGACTGTCGTCGACGGCTTCATTCGCAACGAAGACGGCTCGGTCAAGGTTACGACGGCTACCTTCGACGCAGGCACTTACGCCATGTTCTCCACCATCGCCGATGGCGTTGGTAACGGCGGCATTCTCGGCAGCGTCATGAGCGTTGCACTGACGAGCGTATCCACACAGGGCGAAATCGACGCCTTCCTGTCGACCGTTCAGACCGCGATCGACAACCTCACCGACGGTGCGGCTGCTCTTGGTGCGCTTTCTTCGCGTATCGACATGCAGGACGACTACTCCTCCAAGCTCAGCGATGCGATCGAAGCTGGCGTAAGCCGTCTGGTCGATGCCGACATGGAAGAAGAATCTGCACGCCTCTCGGCCCTGCAGACCCAGCAGCAGCTGGCCGTCCAGTCGCTGTCGATTGCGAACTCCAGCTCGCAGAACATCATGACCCTCTTCAGAGGCTAATCATTTCCTTAATGAAACGGAAAAGCCGCGCCCACAGCGCGGCTTTTTTTATGAAAAAATTCAACTTATCAGATTTAGAAAATCCACATATTTAACAATGACTTAATGAACATTAACGGGGTTTCCCGAGCTTAATGCTTTCTTCAACAAGGTAAAAGAACTCCTACTATTAAACCTTTGTTAACCAAAAACCTGTTTTCTGTGGTCATCGAAACAGCGCACCGAACACTACGATCGGTAAGCATGAAGCTGCCTGCTGCGTTTCCCGGCTTAAACCGGAATGTCCCTTCTTAAAAAATTTGCCAAAGGGGCGACCTACAGATGACAAGTATTTTGACAAACACCTCTGCAATGTCTGCCCTTCAGACGCTGCGCTCGATCAACACAGATCTCTCCAACACACAGGATCGCGTTTCGTCTGGTTACCGGGTTGGTCAGGCCAAGGACAACGTCGCTTACTGGTCCATCTCCACGACCATGAACTCCGATAACAAGGCGCTGAACGCGGCTTCGGACGCTCTGGGTGTGGGTGCTGCCAAGGTCGATACCGCCTATGCGGCAATGGAAAGCGCGATCAGCGCCGTCGACGAAATCAAGGCGAAACTGGTTACCGCCAGCGAACAATCCACCGACAAAGCACAGATCCAGCTCGAAATCAGCAAGCTTCAGGAACAGCTTTCGTCCATCGCACAGGGCGCTTCCTTCTCCGGTGAAAACTGGATGGTTCTGGGTGACGCCTCCGAGGCCAGCGTCGTTGACGGCTTCATCCGCACAGCCAGCGGCGGCGTCAGCGTCACGACTGCAAAGTTCAACATTTCCTCCTATGCCATGTTCTCGACGATCAACGCCGATGGTGTTGGCGAAGGTGGCATTCTCGGCAGCGTCATGAGCGTTGCACTGACGAGCGTCTCTACACAGGGCGAAATCGACGCATTCATGGACATCGTTGAAACAGCGATGAGCAGCCTGACGGACTCTGCCGCAGCTATCGGTGCCCTTCAGACCCGTATCGACTTGCAGGACAACTACTCGGCCAAGCTTTCCGACGCCATGGAATCCGGCGTCAGCCGTCTGGTCGATGCCGACATGGAAGAAGAATCAGCCAAGCTCTCTGCCTTGCAGACGCAGCAACAGCTGGCGATCCAGTCGCTGTCGATTGCAAACTCCAGCGCACAGAACATCATGTCGCTGTTCCAGCAGTAAAACTAGCATCCTCCCGATCCAAACCGCGCCCTCTGCAAAGGAGGCGCGGTTTTTTCGTCTTTCTGCTCAAGCGATTAAAAACATATGGTTTTTCGGCGTCGAACAGCCATCACGCAAGTTTCGCCATAGCTTCGGCGCGTAGAAGACTTGCCACGGGTTTAGCATTTCGTTAACCCTTGAGCCGTGCGATGCTTCGTGTCTTTTCGCGCCTGTGCCTCTTCATGATGAGAGTGCGGCTTTACGCCAGAAAGTTCTGGCATGTCCCCGTTCCTCCCGGCCCGATGTAGGTAACATGACCAATATCCTTTCTTCCAGCAGCGTGCAGAGTGCGCTTCAGACGCTTCTGTTCAGCAACGATACCCTTCAAAAAACGCAGGAACGCGTGACGTCGGGTTACAAGATTGCGTCCGCTGCGGACAATTCCGGGTACTGGTCGACGGCCACCAACCTGACATCGGACGGCAATGTTCTGACCAGCATCGGCGATGCCCTTAATCTCGGAGCCTCCAAGGTGGACACCACCTATGAGGCCGTCTCCTCGATGATCGACGTCACGGATCAGATCATGACGCAGTTGACGACGGCCTATGAAACGGGCACCGACCGCAGCCAAATCAACAACGCCATCGGTGCGTTGAAGGACAATTTGTACTCGATTTCTCAAGCCGCGACCTTCTCTGGCGACAATTGGCTTTTCAATTCGAGCGAGCAGCTTCCTGCGGAAAAAGTCGTGCCGTTCTCGTTCCACAAGGGCATCTCCGGCTCGATCTCGCTGGAGTATCTAACCGTCAACACCGCCGAAACGACGCTCGTAGATACGAACGACGCCAACCGGGGCCTGCTGACGAAGGGCGTCGATGCAAGCGCGCGGGACGCAAATGGCGGCTCCTCGGCGCGCGAATATTACCTGCTCGACGCCAACTCTGCGACAGCGGCGTCCGGCACTGAGATTTCCGTTTCCGATGCGACCACCAGAGACGAACTTGATGACATGGTCTATGTCGTTGGGCACTTGTCCAGTCAACTCAAACAGTTGGGTGCTTCATTGGGCACGATGTCCAACCGGATGGATCAGCAGACAACATTCGTGAGTTCCCTGAAGGATTCGATGGACAAGAGCGTCAGCCGCTTGGTGGATGCCAATATGGAAGAGGAATCCACACGGTTGACGGCCTATAAGACGCAGCGCGATCTGGCGGTCGAGGTCGTGTCCATGGCCAATAATCATCGCAAAAGCCTAGCCAGTCTGTTTGGTTGATGCGTGACGGGGTTCATCCTCGCACAAGTTTGACTCTCTATTTTAGAAAACTGAATTGCTGCCGGGTGTCTGTGCTTTCTCAATCAAAGCGACAGAATTCTGCCGGCCCTCTCTGACTGCCTTGCGGATGATTTCATGATTCTCTTCTCCATCGAAAAGACAAGCGCGATATTGGGCGAGGTGCGGCCATGAGCGGAGCGCTGGCGAGATATCTCAAGGACTTCAGTCAAGACACGACACCTGAACCTGTCGTCCATTTCGCAATGGAGACACCTGTTACGAGCTTCGAGAGCGACTGGCCGGCGGAACCCGAGGTCGTCATCGATATCGAAGAGGTAAAGAACAAGGCCTTTGCGGAGGGCCAGGAGGCGGGGAAGCGCGAGCAGCTTCTGGCCCAGGAAACCGAACTCGATGCGTTGCGCGCCCTCCACGATAAAGAGATGGAGGCGATGCGCACGCGCTATGAGGACGAGATCGCGACGCATCTCGCCACGTCGGTCACATCGATGAAGCATGCGATTGCCGGAAACGTCGAGTCCGCCTGTCTTCGCCTGTTCGAAACGGTTATGGAGCGGGAGCTGGCAAATACGGCAGCAACGGATATTTCGGCGAAGATCATCCGCGAAATACAGGACGGTTTTGCCGGAACGATCAAGATCACCGGTCCTGACCGGCTTCTGGCACGCATCCGTGAAACGCTTGGCGATGTCGACAATCAGGTCGATTACGATGCGTCCGATGACATCGATATCAAAGTTCAATTGGATAGCTCGGTCTTGATGACAAGACTTTCGGAGTTCTTCCAGAACACGCGAGGTCTAGCCGATGAGTGAAGGCGAAAATCACCATCACGGCAAGAACGAGATCATCATCGTCAAACGCCATAAGGGTGGCCACGACGGCGCGCATGGTGGTGCGTGGAAAATCGCCTACGCGGATTTCATGACCGCGATGATGGCGTTCTTTCTGGTCATGTGGCTGGTCAATGCTGCAAACGAGCCGACGAAAGCCTCTGTCGCCAGCTATTTCAACCCCATCAAGCTGACGGATGAAAAGCCTGCGGACCGGGGCATGAAACAGCCCGCGAAAACCGCCAAGGGCGAGCAGACGCAGCAGACGTCTGACACCAAATCCGAAAAGCCGCAGGACGCTGCTGCTGCGGCGAGCGGTGAAGATATGACCTCGTCTGCGGGCGATAACACCGCCTATTCCGAAGCGGCGCTGTTTGAAAACCCATACGCTGTTCTCGCCGAAATCGCGCAGGAAGTTGGCCAGCAGGCCAATGTCAGCTCCAAGGGCGAGGGCGGTGCCAGCAATTCCGGTCCTTCGACCGGCGCATCCGGTGGTGAAGCCTACCGCGACCCGTTCGACCCAGATTTTTGGAGCAAACAGGTGGAAGTGCGCCCCGACCAGAATGGCATGGCCATTCAGGACACGGCGCTGCCCGAAAAAGCGCAGAAGAAAACCGATGCGAAGGCTGTTGCCACGCCGCAGGATATGGCGAGCGTGATCAACGACAGCGAGCCATCGACGCCGTCGGCGATCAAGCCGCAAAAGGTCGATCCCGGCTCTGCCGACGAAATCGGTGAGGAATCTGCCAAGCCTGTCCAGTCCAAGGCGGCGAAGGCGGCAGCGGAAACGCAGGAAAAGACGACCGACGAATTGCGCGACGAGATTACCCAGCAGGTTGCAGGCGTTGCGGGCAAGCTCGCGGAAGGCATCGTCGTGACGCCAGCCGAAGGCGGAACGCTGATCACGATCTCGGAAAAGGCCAATACGGCCATGTTCGATGTCGGTTCGGCTGTGCCGCAGAAGGATCTGGTGCTGGCCATGCAGAAGATCGGCGAAGTGCTGAGCAGGCAGAAGGGCGCCGTCGTCATTCGTGGCCATACCGATGCACGGCCCTATAGCAGCGGCGGCAAGGACAATTGGACGCTATCGATGGATCGCGCCCATGCGGCCTATTATATGCTGGCACGCGGCGGGCTGGATGAGACCCGTATCAAACAGCTTTCCGGCTTTGCCGACCGTCGCTTGCAGTCCACGACCGATCCGCTCGACGGTGCAAACCGCCGCATCGAAATCTTGCTCGAGGATAGTTGAGGCAGCGGATGATGAAAGCGACCCGCATAGCTGTCCTGTTGACGGGCATTTCGTGGCTGGCAAGCGCCGGTTACGCTGATGCCCAGAGCGACCTGCCGCCCGCCAAGATATTGCGGTCGTTGCAGTTCATTCAGGATTCGGTCGTCATGGGCGATCATTCCGCCCGCGAAATGCAGAAATATCTGCTTGAGACGATCGACACGACGCTGCGGACCGCTGATCCCTCGATCTTCGAAGATTCCCGCAATGCGGACGCCGCTCTTGCCTACATCATGAGCGGCGGGAACCCGCAGACGCTCGATTATCTCGTGGCGCGCGACGTGCAGGGGCACTTCGATTCCCGCGTCATCAATATCCTGCTTAAATACTTCAATGGACGCGGCGGGCAGGTGGAAAAAATCCTGACCGATATTCTTCCCGAATATCGAAAGGGTGTCCTCGGCCCCTATCTGATGCTGATCGCAGGCAACATCGCTGTTAACAGAGACCCGGTCGCATCGCTGGTGTTCTTCGACGATGCGCGGCTGACAGCGCCCGGCACCATCATCGAGGAAGCCGCATTGCGGCGCTCGATCATCGCGATGATCCAGGCCAAACAGCTGGACAAGGCGTTTGAATATAGCCGCAAATACGCGGTCAGGTTTCTCCATTCGCCCTATGCCTCGCAGTTTGCCGATCTCTTCGTCAGCTTCGTGGTGGAGAGCGAAGGTGGCGTGTCCCATGACAGGATTGCCGAAATTGCCCAGCTGATGGACCCTGAAAGGGCAGAGGAAATCTATCTGCGCATCGCCCGGCAAGCGTCCTTGCGCGGTGAGGTCGATCTGGCGCGTTTTGCGACTGAACAGTCCACGGCACTTACATCGCAGACAGGCGACGTCTCGCGCGAGCCTCTGTCGAAGCTTTATTCGGGCCTTGCCGGCGTTCCGAGCGGCGATGTCCATAGCGCCAGTGAAACGCTGGCAAGCATCCCCAACGACGAGCTGTCGTCGCGCGATCTCGCGCTGCGGGATGCAGCCAAGGCGATTGCCGAACAGATCGTCAGAAAGCCTGCCTTCGAGACCGCGCCGCAAGGCGCTGATAGCGCGGTTGCGGGTAACGACAATCCGGTTCTTCAGGCCAATAACGACGACATGGCGCCCCAGCAGCAATCGGGACAGGCTGTCGCTGGCGCACCTTTGAGAGAATTCTTCGACAAGAGCCGGGCTCGTCTGAACGAGATCGACTCCATGCTGGAGCAGGAGGAGAGATAGTATGAACGTTGCGCAGACCATCGTTTCGGGCAATTCCGACGTCACGAACAAGACGAGCAGGCAGGACCGGGATAGTTCTTCCAAGCGGGGAGGCTCGGGCTTTTCCGACACACTTGGCTCGATCGACAAGCAGAGCTCTTCCTCTTCCAATGCATCGAGCGCTCCGGCAAAGCCGAGTTCAGCTTCCAGCGCCGCGACGTCAACCACCACGACGACAGCCGCAGACGGTGCCCAGACCCAGACGCCAGCCCAGACTGCGCCAGTCGCTGGCGCGCCGTCCACTCCAGCACCTGCCGCAGGCACCAAGGGCATTGTTGCTAACACCCTGTTTCTGACCGTTGGTGCTGATCAGACCGGGATTGCGGCTCTGGGCGACGTCACGCTGACCCAAGGCGTGGATACGGCCAAGGGGCCTGATAATATCGCACAGCTGATCAAGACCGAGGGCGATGTCGCCGTTCTTCCCGAGATGAGCGACCTTGCCCAACTGGTGACGGCGCTGAGCAAGAGCATTGCGGCTCCTGCCTCAGACGAGACTGAAGTCGTCGCCGATGGCAGCGAAGAGGCCGGTGACGCGGATGCGGACGCAGCACCCGGTGATTTGGCAGGCGAAAGCATGGACCTGTTGTCTCTGCTGGCCGCCACCGCCATGCCGGTCAACCAGAATACGCCACCGGCTGCGCAGGACGCGGGCCCGGCCCTGAGCGGTCTTTCCGGTACGGGGCAGGGCGTTGATCCACTGGCCGATGCGGTCGTTGCAACATCGACCGTGGTGAGATTGCAGAAGCAGGACGTGCCAGCGATCGATTTCCACATCGAGACGCAGGAGGATGGCTCAGCCACGCTTGATGTCTCCAAGGCGATGGGTGATGTGGCTGACGTTGTGCAGGTCGTCGATAGCAGACGCTTCGTTGGCATGGCCGCAGCCTCCAACGCAACGGCAATCTCGAGCGCGATGGCGGCGGACCCTGACTGGGCGACCACCATGGCGGGCCAGACCAGCAATTCTCCAATGATTTCAAGCACGGGACAGGTCGTTCATGTGCTGAAGATACAGATGACGCCAGTCGAGCTTGGCCACGTGACTGCGGCCATGAAACTGGTCGGTGACGAGCTGAGCGTGCAACTGACTGCACACACGCTGAAGGGCTATAGCGAGCTGCAAAAAGACAGTTCCGAAATTCTCGATGCCTTGAAATCGCAGGGCTTCAACGTTGACCAGGTCACAGTCACGCTGGCAAGCGGGGCAGACCGTCAGGACAGCAGCACCGGCAACCGCCAGCCGCAGGATGCGGGCCAGCAGGGTGCGCAGCAGGGCCAGCGCGGCAGCGACGACAGGCCGCAGGAGCAGTTTTACCGGCAGCCAGGCCGCGGCGCCCGCGAGGAAACAACAATTCATGAGACCACTTCACAGCCTGAAATACCTTCTCGCGTTAGCAGCGCTCGTCCTGACCACGTCTATCTGTGAGGCCTCTCAACCGGCCTCCAGGGTCGATTGTGAGCGGCAGATACAGGCGGCGGCGGGACACTACGGCATACCCGAAGGCATACTCTATTCGGTTGGTTTGACGGAGACGGGACGCAAGGGATCGCTCAGTCCCTATGCCATCAACATCGAGGGTAAGGCGTTTTTTCCTGACAGTTTACCAGAGGCTTTCAAGCTGGTGGATGATGCCCGACGCAACGGCGCGAAGCTGATCGACATCGGCTGCATGCAGATCAACGTGTATTTTCATGGCGCAGAGTTCAAATCTGTTGCAGAAATGTTCGATCCTGCAAAGAACGTCGCTTATGCCGCCCAGTTCCTCAAACGGCTCCATGATCGCCACGACACGTGGACGATGGCAGTTGCGCGTTACCATGCCGGACCCAACAATGACCCTGCCCAACAACGCTACGTGTGCCGAGTTATAAGCAATCTGGTCGCCACGGGCTACGGTCAGTGGACTGCCAATGCGAGAACTTTCTGCCTCACCTGAACAACCAATGATTGAGCAGCGGTTCTCTCCAGGGGCTCAAAACCAAATGTGGCAGGATTCATCCCAAAAATGGCAAGCAAGCAAAAAATGGGTTGACTGGCACTTTTCCACCAAAAAAATATACCGATTTTTGAAATCGTATACTAGATATAGATCAAATCGGGACAATATGGTTAATCAATTATTAATTATTGCCTGCGTTTTTTTGTAGTTGTGAGAGATTCACGCGATTCGTACACCTCACATTGTAGATTGGCTACACTGATTCGGAGGCGGACGAATGATCGTGGTAGTTGATGAGCGCAAGCTTGTTAAAGACGGATACACAGCCCTTTTTGGGCGCGAGGGAATTCCCTCAACCGGGTTTGATCCGGTAGAATTTGGTGAATGGGTAAATACGGCAGCAGACTCCGACATCGCGGCAATCGAGGCATTTCTGATCGGTCAGGCAGAAATGACCCAGGAGCTGCCGCGTGCCATCAGAGATCGCTCGCAGGCACCGGTGATTGCGGTTAGCGACCAGCACTCGCTGGATGCAACGCTTGCACTGTTTGATTGCGGCGTGGACGATGTTGTCCGCAAGCCCGTGCACCCACGTGAAATTCTGGCACGTGCTGCGGCTATCCGCCGTCGCCTGTCGGTTCTCACCAACTTCACGGACGCAGGACCTATCAGAGTTTTCTCTGATGGACGCGATCCAGAAGTGAACGGCGAAGTTTTCGCATTGCCGCGCCGCGAGCGCCGCATTCTGGAATACTTGATTGCCAACCGTGGCCGTCGTGTTTCCAAGGCGCAAATCTTCAACGCGATCTACGGCATCTTTGATGAAGAAGTCGAAGAGAACGTCGTGGAAAGCCACATCAGCAAATTGCGCAAGAAGCTTCGCAAGAAGCTCGGCTTCGATCCGATCGATTCCAAGCGGTTTCTGGGTTACTGCATCGACTGGAGCTAAACACGCTCTGCCCCGAAATCCTTAAACAGGTTTTGGAGAAACACATGCAAATCTATCGTTGACACGCCGTGGGTTCAAACAGCCCGCGGCGTTTTTCTTTCAACCAATTTCATACATCAGTTGCGGTCGCGGCCACCGACAGTTGCTCAAACACTCGACGCCAGGAATGGTTCCGCCCGGTTTTTTCTTTTTTCCAGATATTCTCAATCAGCGAAAAACAGACAGCCTCACGCAAGGCACACATCCTAGTTTCGCTATAGTTAAGAACAGAGGATTCGAGATGAGCCTTTTTGGAACGATGAAGACCGCCGTATCCGGTATGAATGCCCAGTCCAACAAATTGGGCACAGTCGGCGACAACATCGCGAACGCCAGCACGACCGGCTACAAAAGCGCATCGACAGCTTTTTCCTCGCTCGTCTTGAACACCGGCGGTGGCGGCGGCAACTACAATTCCGGCGGCGTCGATACAAAGGTGAAGTATTCGATTTCCCAGGCTGGCGCGACCGTCGCGACGCAATCTAACACCGACCTTGCCATCAATGGCGACGGCTTCTTCGTTGTTCAGGACTCGGCAGGCAGCATTTTCCTGACGCGTGCCGGCTCCTTTACCGCAGATGACAACGGCAACCTTGTCAACGACTCGGGCTTCACGCTTCTGGGTTACCAAAACAATGGAACAACGCCCACGACTGTCGTTAACAGCTATGATGGTCTGGTTCCCGTAAACATCGGTGCTAACGGTTTGACCGCGACCGCTTCCACGAAGGGCTCGTTGGAGGGTAACCTCAATCAGTCTGCTGAGGTCGTAAGCGTTCTTCCAAGTGACAAAGATGCCAATGTCGATCTCACTGAAAGCGGCATCTTGAAGACGTCGATGACCGGTTACAACGCCTATGGCGCAACCGTGAAATATGACTTTTACTTCGCCAAGACCGATACTGATACTTGGGAAGTGACGGTCTATGATGCTTCAAAATCGACCAATGGCGGCTTCCCATATTCTGAGGACCCGGTCGCTGGTCCTGAGACAATGTCCTATGATATCGGTAAACTAGCCGATCCTGAGACGATTACGATCGATGACGTTAATAACGATCTCAGTATTACCATTGACCTTTCTGCCATGACGCAGCTGTCGGGCAAATCAACGGGTGATGGCGGTAACATCAACGGTAACCCAGCGGAAGCGGTACAATCCGTATCCGTTTCGGCCGATGGCACCGTTTACGCCAACTATGCCAAATCCGCTGCTCGTGCACTCTACCAGATTCCGCTGGCTGATGTCGCAAGCCCCGACAATCTGAGTGTCCTTTCAGGAAACGTTTTCCAGACGAGCGCCGAATCCGGTGTCGTAACACTTGGCTTCGCCGGGACCTCCGGTTTCGGCAACATCAATTCCAAGCAGCTGGAATCGTCCAACGTCGATACCGCGACCGAGCTGACGGAAATGATCCAGGCTCAGCGCAGCTACACCGCAAACTCCAAGGTCTTCCAGACGGGTTCCGATCTGATGGAAACTCTCATCAATCTGGTACGATAACGTTTTAGAGGACGGGTGAATGTCGCTAGCATCGGCGCTTAATACGACGAAGGCAACTCTGAGCAATAATGCTGTTCAGAGCGGCATCGTCTCGAACAATATATCGTCTGCCAGCAACGCGGATTATAATCGCCGGACTGCGATCACCACCACAAACACCTCGACAGGCGCGATCACGGTCAAGCTTGAGCGGACTGAAGATGCGGCACTCTTGAAGCAGACGCTGTCTGCAACGTCTGACGATGCAGGCAAGCAGACGTTCCTCGATGGCATGAATTCGCTGAGTGTTCTTCTCGGCGGCGACGAATATTCGGCAGCTCCGTCCTCTTACCTTGCTGCCCTCCAGGAGGCCATGCAGACCTATGCGGCATCTCCGGGCGACGTAACCCTGGCATCTGCGGCCATTAGCGCTGCGAGCGATGTTGCCAACTCGTTGAACACATCCACCCAGTCTCTTCAGCAGTTGAGAGCGGATGCCGATACGGAAATCGACACGACGGTCAAAAAGCTGAACCAGCTTCTGGCCGATTTCGAGACGGCCAACAACGCCGTCAAATCCGCCACAGCCTCTGGCGGCGATCCGAACAATGCGCTCGACCAGCGAGAAGGCCTGCTGAAACAGATTTCCGGTATCGTCGGGATTTCAACGTCGGCTCGCGCCAACAACGATCTCATCATCTACACGGCAGACGGCACTACGCTGTTCGAAACAACAGCTCGCAAAGTGTCGTTCGATTCACAGTCTGCCTATGACACGACCGCGACTGGCAGCGGCGTCTACATCGACGGCGTTGCGGTCAAGACAGGGTCCGGCAGCAACACCGATGCGAAGGGCAGCCTTCCCGCACTTCTGCAATTGCGCGATGAGGTTTACCCGACCTATCAGTCGCAGCTGGATGAAATAGCACGCACCTTGATGGGTGCTTTCTCGGAAACGGACGCTGGTGGCGATCCTATCGCCGGACTGTTCACGACCTCAGATGGTTCGGACGTCGATTTTGCCACAGCCGAAATCGTGCCCGGTCTGGCAGGTCTGATCAAGGTTTCTGCTGATGCCCTGGCATCTCCGACCAAGCTTCGTGACGGCAGCATTGCCGGCGACACGCCCAACACCGACAGCTCTTCCGGCTATTCCGAGCTGCTGTACAAATACGCTGCTGCGCTGAACTCCCAGGTCGATTTTGACCCAAAGGCTGGCATTTCCACCAATGTCTCGCTGCTCAGCTTCGCATCCGACTCCGTCGGCTTCGTTGAAGAATATCGCAGCAACGCGACGACGGCTGCCGAAAGCACATCGGCCATGTTGAACAAGTCGAAGGAGGCCTACTCCAATTCGACTGGCGTCAACCTGGACGAAGAACTGATCCAGATGCTGGATATCGAACAGTCCTACAAGGCTGCGGCAAAGTTGATGTCGACCATCGACGAGCTTTTGAAGACACTGATGGAGGCTGCGGGCTGATATGAAAACGACACCGATTTCTTCCCTTTCTATTAGCAGCGCCATGCAATTAACCGTTTCCAACGCGCAGACGGAGATCACCAAGTTGCAGACAGAAGCCGTGACCGGAACCTATGCGGATGTGGGCCTCGAGCTGGGCACACGGACATCCACCAGCGTGGACTACAACCGCGAAAGCAGCCGTCTGCAATCCATCATGGACTCCAATTCCATCGCCGAACAGCGCATGGATGCGTCGCAGCTGGCCATGGAAAACATGTCGTCTTCCGCGCAAAGCCTTCTGAACTCGGTCATCGCGCTCAGCGGCAACACCGATGCCAGCAGCCTCAGCGTTGCCAAGACGACGGCCATGTCCACGCTCGAAAATTTCGTCAGCTACTCGAACACTTCGGTCAACGGCGAGTTCCTGTTCTCCGGCATCAACACCGATGTTCAGACGTTGAGCGACACGTTCATCCCCGACATTACTGCGGACTTCAATGCGGCCTTTACGGCGCAGTTCCCGGACCCTTCTGCGGTGACCGCGGATGACATGAAAACCTTCCTCGCCGACTATCAGGACGGCCTCGACTGGTCTGCCTGGACCGGTGCTTCGGAAGCCACCATGAACAGCCGCATTAGTACTTCGGAAACCGTATCTACATCCACTACGGCCAATTCCGACGGTTTCAAAAACCTCGTGCTGGCAAGTGTGATATCCTCGCAGCTGGTAAATTCCGGATTGAACGCAAGTGCGCTGGCCGTCGTCAACGACACCACCACGAGCCTGGCCGGGTCGGCTATTTCCGGCATCGACACCCAGCGCTCGCAGATCGGCCTGTCGCAGGAGCGCGTGGAAAAGGCGAATACCTATATGAGCGCCCAGAAAACCATCATCGACACACAGCTGAACAACCTGATCGGCGTCGATACGTATGAGGCCTCCACGCGCCTGACGACCCTGCTCAATCAGGTCGAGACGTCCTACAGCATCACATCCAAAATTCAGGGCCTCAGCCTTGTGAACTATCTCTGACGAAAACACTCAAACGCCTATGACGGGTGCCGGTTAAGACCATGAAGGAAAGATGAATGTTCCAGTTTTCATACGCGGAGATAATGGAGGATGACCCCAATATCGCCCGGGATAGGGAAAGACAGGTTCTTGAGCGATCGATTGAACTTCTTGCTGCCGCCAAGGCGCATGATCACTACGGTAAAGACGGCATAGAAGCCGTTTTCTACACACGACGCGTTTGGACCAGGCTCATAGACGACCTTAAACAGCCGGAAAATGAGCTGCCTGTTGAACTAAAAGCCAACCTGATATCCATCGCTATCTGGATTCTGAGAGAATGCGAGCAGATACGCAAACGTAATTCGAAGAATTATCAGGGCATTATCGACGTTACAACCATCATCAAGGATGGATTAAAATGAAAAGTACGCTGCGGATCTCTTTGAAGTCTGGGGAAAAAATCTTCATCAACGGCGCAGTTCTGCGCGTTGACCGGAAAGTATCTCTGGAATTCCTCAATGACGTAACATTCCTTCTGGAAAACCACGTCCTGCAACTTGAGGACACCACAACGCCATTGCGGCAGCTCTACTTCATCGTCCAGATGATGCTGATCAACCCGGAAGGCAAGGAACAGTCCCTGACGCTGTTCCGCAAGTCGATCACCATGTTGCTGACGACGTTCAAGAACGAAGAAATTCGCTCGGAACTGAAGCGCATCGACGCCACGGTTTCCTCCGGTCGTCCGTTTGACGCCCTGAAGACCATCCGCGGCCTTTACGCCAAGGAAGAAGCCATTCTCAACAGTCACGAGATCACTCCAGCCGTGGTCAACGAACTCAAGCGGGAAATCGCACCATGGCGGTAGACGGCGTAACGGGCACGACAGCAGCGGCAAACACCGCGTCCACAACATCAGCGTCAAAGACGGATGGTGCGAAGGCATCGCTGGACTATGATAATTTTCTGCAGCTGCTGATCGCGCAGATGAAGAACCAGGATCCAACGGACCCTATGGATGCCAGCGAACAGGTCGCGCAGCTCGCAACCTTCTCGCAGGTGGAACAGTCCATCAAGATGAACACCAATCTTGAAAGCCTGCTTTCCGTCAACACGCTGTCCAATGCGTCTTCCTATATCGGCAAGACACTGACCAGCGCAGACGAGAAGACCACCGGCGTCGTTGCCTCCATCAAGGTGACATCCGAGGGATTGACGGCCACCACGACATCAGGTGGCACGATCGCCATCACGTCCGGCATCAAAATTGCCGACACGCCGCAGACCACGTCTTAACGGCCCGTCGCGAATCATATACCGCTCTATGAAGACGGAAACGGCGTCACTGAAACTTTGAGACTTTCTTCGGCTTCGTGACGCCGATTACCCCGAGCGGGACTGAGATGAACGAGGCCGACGCTCTCGATATTATGCAGAATGCAATCTGGACAGTCCTGATCGCATCTGGCCCCGCCGTGCTCGCAGCCATGACAGTCGGCATCATCATCGCTTTCATTCAGGCGCTGACGCAGATTCAGGAAATGACGCTCACCTTCGTCCCCAAGATCATCGCTGTCATGGTCGCAATCGGCATCACAGCCCCTTTCGTCGGCGCCCAGATCGCCATGTTCACGAATATGGTGTTTTCCCGGGTTCAGTCGGGTTTTTAATGTGAGGGGTGGCGTGGCGCCACTCAAGATAATATCTCGTCCCAACGCCTCGACATACACAGCAAGGACACAGTGTTCTTGACTTCGAGCACAATATTTCTTATTTATTTCTTCAGGCACGCTGACTTAAATGTCGCTGTCATGTCAACCAAGGCTTAGCGGTTTTGGTCTCGTACACCACGGTAATGGACAACACATCAAGGCCCGGCGAAAGCTGGGCCTTATGCTTTTGGAGTGCGAGTTTTTTCGAAAATACATTTCCTGGCGAAATAGCTCAGTGTTTTGCGGCTGATACCTTTTTGGTTGATCAGTTTTGCATGACACGACAGGATTTCCATGCGCACTGATCGGCCATCATCCAAAGGCTGAAAACAATAGACGACTGCCCAGACCTCATTGTCGGCCGTCTCGATAAAAATAAGATTGTCTATCCCGCCATAGCTTTTTGAAACATGCGTCAGACTATTTGCGATGATGTGCTGCGCGATCAAAGCCGGAAGCGCCTTCGACATATCGTAGCGTTTCAAATCGAGCGCCCTTTTCGTGCCATGGTGATCAATGGCGTGGTGTTCTTCTCCGTGCTTCGCCCGCTCCGTGTAGACATGGTTTGAAAAAACGACCTCAACTGCGAGGTCGGTATTTTTGTCCGTACCCTTGCCGGGAATAGACGCAGAGAAGGCCCGAAGGTGGGCCAAGTCATAGACGTTGCCGTCTACCGTAACGGTGAATGGTCGGATGGGATGCTCACAAAACCGATATATAGATGGCAACGTCTAGCATCAACCAATAGTTGTTGACGGTCGATTATGTCATGTCAATATGATTTTGGAAAATGGTGCTGCGAAAGAGGATTGAACTCTCGACCTCTCCCTTACCAAGGGAGTGCTCTACCACTGAGCTACCGCAGCATCCGATGCCGAAGCAGGTGCTTCACATCAAGTTGGGGCCTATTGCCATAGGTTTATGACGAGCGCAAGCCGCAATTTGAGACTTCGTCATTCCATTCAGTAAAAATCGGTAGTGAGCCAAAAGCCGGTGGGGGCTATTGAAAAGGCGGAAATTCGGCTAGGGATGCGGATATGGATAAGGATCACGATGTTTTAGCGGATAATGCGGCGGTGCCTTCCGGCCAGAACGGTCCCGGTGACAGGGCAAAGCGGCAGGAGGCTGAGCGCAAGGCGCGGGCGGCGAAGAAGCTGCGCGAAAACCTTGCGCGCCGCAAAAGCCAAGCGCGGGCGCGCCGGGCAGGCGAAGCGGATGAGACAATTGGTCTACCCGCCGCAAAAACGGACGAATCGTGCTGACAAGAAATATGCATCAGAAATTTGAAATGGAATTGCGTTTCCTCTACTGCATAATCCAACGGATCACGCGGCAGACCCGCCGCTTAAGCCATTTCAGCTAGATATCTCAAACGAACGCTCGTTCGTTGCAAGCACTCAGGAAAGGCGGGCGCAATGCCCGTAGGGACGTATGGATCGCATCAGAATAACCGGCGGGAACGAACTCAACGGCATCATCCCCATTTCAGGCGCAAAGAACGCGGCTTTGCCGTTGATGATTGCGTCATTGATGACGAGCGATACGCTGACGCTGGAAAACGTGCCGCATCTGGCAGACGTCGAACAGCTCATCCGCATTCTGGGCAACCACGGTGTCGATATCTCGGTCAATGGCCGTCGCGAAAGCCAGGGCGAGGGCTATTCCCGCACAGTGCATTTCACCTGCCGCACCATCGTAGACACCACGGCTCCCTATGAGCTCGTGTCGAAGATGCGCGCAAGCTTCTGGGTTATCGGCCCGCTTCTGGCACGTAACGGCCAAGCACGTGTCTCCTTGCCCGGCGGCTGCGCCATCGGCACCCGCCCGGTCGATCTGTTCATCGAGGGTCTGGAAGCCCTTGGTGCCAAAATGGAAATCGACGGCGGCTACATCAATGCGACGGCTCCATCAGGCGGCCTTATCGGCGCGACCTACACATTCCCGAAAGTCTCGGTCGGCGCAACGCATGTGATGTTGATGGCAGCCTCGCTGGCACGCGGGACCACGGTCATTCACAACGCGGCGCGTGAGCCTGAAGTGGTCGATCTTGCCGATTGCCTCAAGGCCATGGGTGCGAAAATCGAAGGTGCCGGGACCTCTACCATCACCATCGAAGGTGTCACCTCGCTGTCCGGCGCGCGCCACCGGGTGTTGCCCGACCGTATCGAAACCGGCACCTACGCCATGGCGGTTGCCATGACGGGTGGCGATGTTCTCCTGGAAGGCACGCGCGCGTCTCTGCTCGACAATGCGCTCGATACGCTGAAGCTTGCCGGTGCGACCATCACGGAAACGGAGTCCGGCCTGCGCGTGGTGCGCAATGGCAATGGCATCCACCCCGTGGATGTCGTGACGGAGCCGTTCCCCGGCTTCCCGACCGACCTTCAGGCGCAGTTCATGGCGCTGATGACGATGGCGCAGGGCGTCTCGCACATTACCGAGACGATTTTCGAAAACCGCTTCATGCACGTGCAGGAACTGGCGCGTCTCGGTGCGAAGATTTCTCTCTCCGGTCAGATGGCCCGCATCGAAGGCGTATCTCGCCTCAAGGGTGCACCGGTCATGGCAACGGATCTGCGCGCCTCGGTATCGCTGGTGATCGCGGGTCTGGTGGCGGAAGGCGAAACGATGGTGTCGCGCGTCTACCATCTCGACCGTGGCTTCGAGCGGCTGGAAGAGAAGCTCAACCGCTGCGGCGCGCAGGTTGAGCGCGTCAGCGACTAATACTGTCCTTTCATCGAGGCCCGCTGGTTGCAGATCGGGCCTCGACTGCCTATCTCCAAGTCATATTTGGATATAGGCGAGCCTCTCGTGCAGAGGACTCCGCACAAGGAGGGCATAGACACGATGAGTGGCCTTAAATTGATGGCGCTGGATGGGGAAGACCTCTCCGTTATCTCCACACACATGCAGGACAGCGTCTTCAAGCTGAAAGACGTGTCCTTTGACCGCAAGCACGGTCAGTTTCTTCTCTCCGCCAACCGTTTCGTGTGGGAAAGCGTGGCCAAAAAGGGTCAAGCGCCGGAACGCTGCCGCAGTGTGCTGGCGCTCAAGCGGGTCGGCAATGTGCGGTCCAACGGGTTCAACCGCGACAACCGCGAAGAGGTACATTCGCTGCTGGCGGTACAGTTCAGCCAGAACGGTGAAGGACCTGACGGGACGGTGGAACTGACGCTTTCGGGCGGCGGCGCAATTGCACTCGACGTGGAATGCATCGAGGCGCAATTGGCCGATGTCAGCGGTGGTTGGGAAACGACGTCCAAGCCGCACCACCCGGAAGACTGAACCAATCCATTTCTTATCATCCAGGCGGACAGGAATTGCCTTGCCCGCCTGTTTTAATTTATGCCACATACCCAAGAGCGCATGCGTCAGCATGCAGGACAAGCATTTTGCCCCGCCCATTGGACGGGGCCGCAAGAGGGTAGGTTACGTGGCAATCTGGCTGGAGCAGGCGTCTCAGGATTTCGAACAGGCTTTCGCAGCGTTTTTGACGACCAAGAGAGAAGTGTCCGAAGACGTCAATGCCGTGGTGCGCGAGATTATCGACGACGTCCGCAGCCGGGGCGATGAAGCACTGGCCCATTACTCTCTGAAGTTCGACAAGCTGGATTTTTCGAAGACCTCCATGCGGGTTACCGCGAAGGAAATAGACGAGGCCATTGCACAGGTCGATCCCGCCGTTCTGGATGCCCTGAAACTCGCAGCCAAGCGCATCGAAAAGCACCACGCCCGGCAGATGCCGAAAGACGACATTTACGAGGACGATATCGGCGTGGGCCTCGGATCTCGCTGGACGGCGATCGAGGCGGTCGGGCTTTATGTGCCGGGCGGCACGGCGAGCTATCCAAGCTCGGTGCTGATGAATGCGGTTCCGGCCAAGGTCGCGGGTGTCGAGCGTGTGGTCATGGTGGTGCCGGCAAATGGCGGTGTCATCAACCCGGCGGTTCTGGCGGCGGCGCGAATCGCAGGCGTGGAAGAAATCTACCGCATCGGTGGTGCGCAGGCGGTTGCCGCTCTGGCCTATGGCACCGACAGCATTGCGCCGGTTGCCAAGATCGTCGGCCCCGGCAATGCCTATGTCGCAGCCGCCAAGCGACATGTTTTCGGCACTGTCGGCATCGACATGATCGCCGGACCATCCGAAGTGCTTGTCATTGCCGACAAGAACAACAATCCCGAATGGCTGGCTGCCGACTTGCTTGCGCAGGCCGAGCATGACGAGGGTGCCCAGTCCATTCTGATCACCGACGATGCCGAGTTGGGCAAAGCGGTGGAGCAGGCGGTTGAGCGTCAGTTGAAGCTGCTGTCACGCGAAAAGACGGCGACCGCCAGCTGGCGCGATTTCGGCGCAATCATTCTGGTGGATGATCTTGCGAAATCCGTCCCCCTTGCCAACCGCATCGCCGCCGAACATCTGGAGCTGGCGGTCGATGATCCCGACGCGCTCATGGCTGGTATCCGCAATGCGGGCGCGATCTTCGTCGGGCGCCATACGCCTGAAGTGATCGGTGATTATGTTGGCGGCTCCAACCATGTTCTGCCGACGGCACGGTCTGCCCGTTTCTCGTCTGGCCTGTCGGTTCTGGATTTCGTCAAGCGCACATCGATCCTGCGTCTGGGCGCGGAGCAGTTGCGACAACTGGCCCCGGCTGCGATTACGCTCGCCCATTCCGAAGGACTGGATGCGCATGCGCGCTCCGTCGCCATTCGTCTCAATCTGGAAGGGTGAGACATGGGGGCAGGGGATTTCAGGCTCTGCGATGTGGTTCTGGACGAGAGCATCGGCCGGTCCACGCCTGACGTGGAGCATGAACGCGCCGTTGCCATCTTCGACCTCATCGAGGAAAACTCGTTTGAGCCCGCAGGCCATGCCGGCGGCCCCTATCGGCTGAATATTTCGCTGGTGGATGCAAAGCTCGTCTTCACGATCAAGACCGAAAGCGATGAGGCCGTTGCGACCCATATCCTGTCGCTCACGCCGTTTCGCCGCATCATCAAAGACTATTTCGTGATCTGCGAAAGCTATTATGAAGCCATCCGGTCCTCTACGCCAAGCCAGATCGAAGCCATCGACATGGGCAGGCGCGGTATTCACAATGATGGCTCGCAGACATTGATGGACCGCCTATCGGGCAAGATAAAGGTGGACTTCGATACTGCGCGGCGACTGTTCACGCTGGTCTGTGTGCTGTATTGGCGGGGCTAGAGATGCAGGACCCGGCGGCTGTCGACTTGAAAGACAAGGCGCCGCGCGCCATATTGTTCATGTGCGGCATGAATTCCATCCGCTCTCCCATGGCCGAAGTCATTGCAAAACAGGTGATTGCACCGGGTATCTATATCCAGTCGGCTGGCGTACGCGCGGGTGAGCGCGACCCCTTCGTGGATGCGGTGCTGGATGAGGCGGGGCTGACGCTTGGAAAGCACAAGCCACGCACGCTGGACGAGATCGAGGACGACTTCTTCGACCTCATCATCACCCTGACCCCGGAGGCGCATCACGCCGCGCTGGAACTGACGCGGTCCAATGCGCTCGATGTCGTCTACTGGCCCACCATGGACCCGACGGTCGCCACAGGCACGCGCGAGCAGATACTGGAAGCTTACCGTGAGGTGCGGGAGCACCTGAAAAAGCTGATTTCGGAGCGCCTTCCGCAACGTGCCAGGCCATTTTCCGAGACACTTTAAAACGATTGACAATTTAGGTTCACAAATGTGCGGCGATTGTGTAGTTTCCGCGCAATTTTCCCGGACTGTTCAGCCCGGTAATATCAACAGGAAGAAAAACCCTATATGACCAAAGAAGAAGTCCTCGAGTTTCCGGGCGTCGTGACCGAACTTTTGCCGAATGCCACGTTCCGCGTGAAGCTGGAAAACGAACACGAAATCATTGCCCACACGGCTGGCCGCATGCGCAAGAACCGTATCCGCGTTCTGGCGGGCGACAAGGTGCTTGTCGAAATGACGCCTTACGACCTGACCAAGGGTCGCATCACCTATCGTTTCAAGTAATCGACCGGCTGATCGGACGACTGGCAGAGCATGACAGACGCAAAACAAAAGCTGATTCTGGCTTCCGGATCGCCACGCCGTCTTGAGCTGTTGCATCAGGTGGGCATCGAACCCGCACGTCTGATGCCGATGGATATCGACGAGACACCCGCACGGCTAGAGCATCCGCGCACGCTTTGCCGCAGGCTTTCCATGGCAAAGGCCGACGCCGCCTATAAGGCTGTGAAGGGTGAGCTTGCCTGGAAGGGTGCCTATGTGCTCGGCTCCGACACCGTGGTTGCCGTCGGTCGTCGCATCGTCGGTAAGGCGGAATACATCGAAGATGCCTCTGCCGCACTTCATCTTCTGTCGGGCCGAAGCCACTGGGTCTATACGGGCGTCTGCCTGATTACTCCCGGCGGCAAGGTACGCCAGAAGGTCGTCGAGACCAAGGTCCGCTTCAAGCGACTTTCCCAGCACGAGATCGAAAACTACATCGCCTCGGGCCAATGGCGCGGCAAGGCGGGCGCCTATGGCATTCAGGGCATTGCCAGCTGCTTCGTGCAGAAGCTGACCGGCTCCTACACCAATGTCGTCGGCCTGCCGCTGTATGAAACGGTATCGCTGCTGACAGGTGAAGGTTTCGAGGTGGCATCCGCCTGGCAGGAGGGTTGATTTCCATGACAGACGACAACAAATCCACGGTCACGCCGCTGCGCAAGGCCCAGCCTTGCCCGGAATGCAAACGGCCGTCCACACGCGAAGACTATCCGTTTTGCTCCGACCGCTGTCGCTCGCTCGATCTGTCGCGCTGGCTGAAAGGCTCCTACGCCATTCCGGTGGCCGACGATGAGAGCCAGGTCGACGGAACCGACGACCGCCGCCCGGGTGATGAGGATTATTAAACTCACACAGCAGCATCATTGAAGCGCTTGGAAGAAGCCCGGACACCAGATGGCGTCGCGGGCTTTTTTAATGCTTATCTGGCTGAGAGCTGAGCGACTGCCAGAAGCGTGTCTGCGCTGATCGATGTGCCGGTGTTGCTCGTCAGGATCGACAGGGACGACGATGTCGAATTGCTGTTCTGGAGATCGTAGAGCGCGGTGAAGCGCTTGAGAAGCTTGTTCACATATTCAGGGTCCTGAAGCTGCGTCAGGTCAACGAACTTGTTGACCATCTCGGCCTGTTTGGTCACGTCCATGTTGGCGATGGAGCTAGGTAGGCTGAAGGTGGTCTTGAAGAACTGGAACAAGGCGTCGTCGCTGAGGAAGCTGTAAGCGCTGGTAATGGTGGGCGCTGCGCGCTCGAAATACATGGCCAGCCGCACGCCTGCATTGCTTGCGCCCTGCTGCTCTTCCAGCGTCTGCTGGAAATAGTGATTGGTCGTTTCCAGAAGGGCACCACGTTGCTGTCCGCCGATCGAGGCATCGGCGTTCAGCTTTCCCTTGTCATCGAAGTTGAAGGAGCTAACAAGCTCGGCGAACCTGTTGTTTTCCTGCGTGTTGACGAAACTCTTCGGATCGGAAAGATCGGAAGCGAACATTCTCTTGAGGTCGGCAGGCTCGACACTCTTGGGGTCTACTCCGCTGCCCACAAGCATGAAATTCGTCAAACGGCTGTCGGCTAGAAGCTCGTCCACCGTCTTGATGGACTTCATTTTGTCCTTGTAATACTCGACTTCCGTCTCGGCCTTCGTATTCGCCGCCTGCTTGGCCTGGCCTGAGAGGGTTCGCACCATGCTGGCCTTGTAGTCGTCAGCCAGCTTGTTGGTCATGCTTTCAGATTGCGCCAGCAGCGGTGCCTTCAATTCTCCATCGCTGGTGAAGTTGAAAGCCTTGTTGAGCTCTACGAAGCGCTCGTCTTTCAACGAGTTGACGTAACTTTTCTTGTCAGACACGTCGCTGGTCAGAACACGTTTCAATTCGGATTGACTGACCTCGTCGGGGTCGATGCCGAACGCTCTCAGCGCCACGTCCCATACCTCGGTGACGTTGTTGTTCTTCTGGTCGTCGTCCTTTTTGTTGGAGACGAAGAAGTCATCGATATTCTCGTAGCTGGAAATCCGTGCCTCGTAGTTGGCAACTGCGGCGGTGCGTGCCGCGGATTCGTTGGCGGAAAATGCCGTGTTGTAGAGTTTGGCGACGGCACTAGTCTGTGTTGCCGTCTGCGCCGTATCGCCAGCGGCCAGCGTGCCATCGGTCTGGAAATTGAACTGGTCGAGCAACGCGGTGTTGCCATAGGTGGTTGCGAAATTCTCGCTCGACATCAGGCTGGCCACACTGCTGGACAGCATCGTGGAACTCAGACTGAAGGCCGTTTTGACGTAGGCCAGAACCCGGCTGTCCGAAACCAGTTCGGTCGCGGTCGTCGCCCTGGCAACGCTCTTTTCGAAATACCGATTGTTCGCATCGGACAGAGTCTTCGAATTGAATGTCGAATTGTTGAAGACATAGTCCAGCTTCAAATCTTCGGTCTGGTCTGCCGTCTGGGCGGTGATGCCGCTATCGAGTGTGCCATCGGCATTGAAGTTGAAGGCTTCGGCAAGCGTCTTCCAGGCCTTGTTCTTGGCCTGATTGGCGACACTGTTTTCGTCGTCCAGATCACTGGTCAGGACCTGTTTCAGATAGCTTTTGGAAACGAATTCGGAATCCAGGCCGACCGCATCGAGCATGTAGGACTGAAGCCTGCTGTTTTTGAGCAGGTCATCCACACTGGTGATCGCGCCGATCTTGCTGGCGAAATAGGTCGATTCGTCCTTGATCGACTTTTCCTCTGCGGCGAACGAGGCGGTGTAGGCATCGGTCAGGCTGGTGGCCTGGGCGGAATTCTGCGCGGCCTTCTTGTCACCGGCGAAGTTGAAGACCTCGGCGAACTGCACATAGCGTTTGTCGGTCAGCGAATTGGCAAAGCTGGCGCTATCGGTAAGATCGCTCTCCAGCACCTTGCGCATGAAGGCTTTGCCGTAGGTCATGTCTTCAAGGCCATAGGCCTTCATCGCATAGGAATAGAGCTTGTAGTCGCCCAGAAACTCATCGACCGTCGTGACCTTGCCGATGTTTTCCTTGTAATACGCCGTGTCCTTCGCCACCGAGGACTGGCTGGCCACCGTCGCAAGCGATGACTTCAGATCCCGGTTTACGGTCAGATAACTTGCATAGGTGGAAATCGCCATCGGTAGCCTTGCAGGGTTAGGCCTTACGTCATGGCCAGCGTGCACGCTCTCATCGCGCGAATAACTTCACATAAGATATTACAAAAATGGTGTGAACCAAAGCCTAAATTTGGGGTGAAGGGGTATGTTTGCTCGCAAGGTGGCATCCGCCAATCCATCCACTCTCGCGCAAGCTTGGATGCTTAAATGTCGGGCGTCGATCTCTGTCCAATGGGTCGGCAGGCTTTTCCATGAGAGAAAAGCCGTGATGCTTCTACAAGTTCTCATGAAGAGATGGAGTTAGAATGGCTGCGCCTTCGAGCATATTGCCCCTTCCCAAAGTCGCCGCACGAGGTCGCGACATCGGGTTTGCCGTCGGCATCGTGTCCATTCTGTGCATTCTCTTCCTGCCGATACCGGTCTTTATGATCGATATGGGACTGGCGTTCTCGATTGCGTTTTCCGTCCTTATCCTGATGGTGTCGTTGTGGATTCAGCGCCCGCTGGACTTCTCGTCCTTCCCGACGATCCTTCTGATTTCGACCATGATCCGTCTGGCGCTCAACATCGCGACCACGCGCGTCATCTTGTCTCACGGCAATGAGGGACACAGTGCTGCCGGTGGGGTCATTGCGGGCTTCTCCAGCCTTGTCATGTCCGGCGACTTCGTCATCGGTTTGATCGTCTTCCTCATCCTCATTGTGGTGAACTTCATCGTCATCACCAAGGGTGCGACGCGTATCGCGGAAGTCGGCGCTCGCTTCACCCTCGATGCCATTCCCGGCAAGCAGATGTCGATCGATGCCGACTTGTCTGCCGGTATCATCAACGAAAAAGAAGCCCAGCTTCGCCGCCGCGAACTCGAAGAAGAAAGCGCCTTTTACGGTGCGATGGACGGTGCGTCCAAGTTCGTTCGTGGTGATGCGGTCGCGGGCCTTCTCATCACCGCCATCAACATCTGCGGCGGTATCATCATCGGCGTTTTCCGTCACGGCATGCCGATCGGTGAAGCTGCCGACGTGTTCGTCAAACTTTCGGTCGGTGACGGTATCGTCTCGCAGGTTCCGGCCCTGATCGTCTCGCTGGCCGCAGGTCTGATCATCACCCGTGGTGGCGCGCAGGGCTCCACCGACACGGCCGTCATCAACCAGCTGAGCGGATATCCAAAGGCCCTCGGCGTTGCCGCAGGCCTGATGTTCGTTCTGTCGCTCATTCCGGGCCTGCCCTTCATACCGTTCTGTTTCCTGGGCGGCATGCTGGCCTTTGGCGCATGGTTCATTCCCCGGCAGTTGGCGGAAGCCAAGAACGCAGAGCGCATTGCCGAAGAACAGCAGACGACCAAGACCGAGGAAGCCGAAAAGGACACCGTCAAGAACTCGCTGCGCACCACAGAAATCGAGCTTGCGCTAGGCAAGCAGGTCTCGCCACGCCTGCTGGGTGCGCATCAGGAACTGGGATTCCGTGTCGGCAAGATGCGCAAGAAGTTCGCCACGCAATACGGTTTCGTCGTGCCGGAAATCAAGGTCACCGACGATATCGCCATTCCCGACAAGTCCTACCAGATCAGAATTCACGGCACGACGGTTGCCGCAAGCACCTTGCGCGTCGGTGAAGTTCTTGTCATCACCGGCAAGGGTCGCAGACCCTCGGTTCCGGGTGACGAGGTTCGCGAACCCGCTTTCGGCATGCCAGCGGTCTCGGTGCTGGAAAACTTCGTGGAAGATTTGAAGCGCGAGGGCTTCCACCCTATCGACAATATCTCCGCCCTTCTGACCCACGTCAGCGAAGTCATCCGCAACAACCTGCCGATGCTGCTGTCCTATAAGGACGTCAAGGTGCTGATCGATCGTCTGGACCCGGAGTACAAGAAGCTCGCCGACGAAATCTGCTCGTCGCACATGTCCTATTCCGGTCTGCAGGCCATCTTGAAGCTGCTGCTGGCCGAGCGCGTGTCGATCCGCAATCTTCACCTCATTCTCGAAGCGGTCGCGGAACTTGCGCCGCATCTTCGCCGCACGGAGCAGATCGTCGAACACGTTCGCATCCGCATGGCGCAGCAGATTTGCGGCGATCTCTCCGACAACGGCGTGCTGCGCGTGCTGCGACTGGGCACGAAATGGGACGTTGTGTTCCAGCAGGCCATCAAGCGCGATCCAAAGGGCGAAGTCATCGAATTCGACATCGATCCGCGTCAGGTGGAAGAGTTCTCCAACGAGGCCAGCAAAGTTATCCGTGAATACATGGATGTCGGCCTGCCATTCGTACTTGTCACCTTGCCGGAAACCCGGTCATATGTGCGCATGATTACCGAACGGCTTTTCAGCACGCTGCCGGTGCTGTCCCATGTCGAACTCGCCAAGGGCACGGAAATAAAGATACTCGGCTCGATCTCATGATCTCAGACCCGCAGGGAACGGTTGTAGCACTGTTTTTGGCATTTTGCCGGATCGGTGCCTGCTTGATGGTGATGCCGGGGTTTTCCTCGGCGCGCGTTCCCATGCAAATCCGCCTGTTGCTCGCCATGGCCCTCGCCATGGCGATTTTGCCACTGCTGTGGGACACGATCTACCCGGTGGTGAAGTCCGATCCCGTGACGATCCTCAAATTCATCTTCTTCGAATCCATGGTCGGCGCCACCTTCGGCATGATCGCCCATCTCTACGTGCTGGGAATGCAGTTCGCCGCAACGGCCATGGGCACGGCCATCTCATTTACCGGCCCGCCGGCTCAGGATGTGCTGGAAGATACCTCGGAAAACCAGTTGGCGAGCATGCTGTCCTATGGCGTGCTGCTGCTGCTGTTCATTCTCGATTTCCACCACGTCGTCTTCCGCGCTATCGTCGAGTCCTACGTGACCATTCCGCTGGGCGGTGCCATGAGCGTGCAGCGCATGCTGATTTCGCTGACGGATACGCTGGTCGCCTCGATGAACGTGGCTCTGCGCGTGGCGAGCCCGTTTATTCTCTACGGTTTCCTCTTCAACGTGGCGATCGGCCTTATCAACAAGCTGGCGCCGCAGATACCTGTCTACTTTATCTCCACGCCCTATGCGCTGGGCGGGGGGCTGCTGCTGCTCTACTTCGGCATAGGAGCGCTGGTGAATCAATTCGTCACCGGCTTCTTCCGTGTCTTTGGCAATATGTGAGGTCGGCGATGGACGATTCGAAATCCAAGAAGCTCAACCGTCTGGTCAAGGTGCAGGGTCACCTGAAACAGATGGCTGAAAACGAGCTGGCCATCACCACGCGCGAGCGCAACGAGATCGCCGAAAAGATCGACGCGCTGAGCGGTTATCTGACCTCTCTCGATCCGATGCACCAGCAGATGCTCAAGCATTACGCCACCCGCCACGGCAGGCTGATGTCGCGTGATGTGCGCCTGGAAGCGATCGAAAAGGCGCAGGAACAGCACGTTCTGAAAGAGACGAAAAAGGGCGAGCGCCTGGAAGACAAGCGCGATGCTGCCCGCGCCGACGAGCAGCGTGTGCGCGAAGACAACAGCGTCTATGAGATGATCGATCTCCAGATGAGCCTGAAAGACACCAGCCTCCAGCAAGGTTAGGCAGGTATCGTCATCCGATTAAAACGGAAAGGATGACGACGTGGCCATTTCTCCTCCAAGCGATCTCGTGCTTGATGTCGTGAATGCGGCGGACCCTACACAGCTGGTCGCTGCGCGGGAAAAACTGAGTTCGCTCGGTGCTGCGCGTCAAGCGTCGGTGCTGACGGCCAGCAATGCGGGCTTCGAATCTGCCATCAACAGCATCGACACGGCAGCGGGCAAGGCGGGCGTCGGCAACATCCACCACGTCAAGTCCGACGAAAAGATACCCGAGACCTATCGCAAGTTCGAGGCGAGCGTTCTGTCCACGATGCTTCAGAACATGATGCCGAAGGAAAGCGAAGAGGTTTACGGCAAGGGTTCTGCCGGTGACTTCTGGAAAAGCATGATGGCCGAGCAGATGGCGGATGCCGTTTCCAAGCGCGGCGGCATCGGCATTGCCGAGCAGGCCTATAATCAGGCCATGCAGAAGGTGCGCAATGCCGAAGCACCCACCAAGATGAACGAGGACGACAAGAGCCTTGCCGTCAGTATGGTGACGGACTTCCAGCGGCGCACATTTTCTGTAGCCGAAACCAACAAGACTGAAAGCTAAGCGGCGGAGCGCTGAAATATCATGGAAATTGTAAACAACGACTATAGAACACAGGCTATTCTCGGCCGCCTCGAAACGGTGATCGACAACGAGAACCAGCGGATCGGCAAGGACCCGGATTTCGACTTCAAGACGTCCAACGCCCACAAGAGCCGGTGCCTCTACGAACTCAGCATGCTGCTGCGCGACGTCGACGGTGCCAAGATCGCCGCGGCGCACAAGCGTCAGATCCTCGACATCAAGGCAAAGCTTGCCATCAACACCCGTCGTGTCGAAGCCAATCTCTTCGCCGTCAAGGCCGTGGTCGATCTCTTGAAGACCGCCGCCAAGCGTGCTGAAGACGATGGCACCTACTCGTTGCAACAGTTCGCGAGCGGGGCGCAATGATCAAGCTGATCGCGACCGGGATATGGATTCTCGTCGTAACACTCGGCGGCGTCTATGCCGCCGTGACATTCGGTAATAAGGGTGGAGCAGACAAAAGCGCCGAAGTCGTTCAGCCGCCGCATTTCGTGCAAAGCGAAACGGTCACCTTGCCCGTGGTGGCCGATGGCAAGGTGTCCGGCTACTTCCTCGTGCGCGCCAGCCTTCAGGTCGATGACGAAGCGCTGAAGGACCTCAAGGTTCCGGTTCCAACCTTTCTGACCGATGAGCTCTATACGCTTCTGGTCGGCGACAAGCTGGTGAACGTCAAGGACGCCGATAAGTTCGACGTCAACGGTTTCAAGGCAAGGATCAAGGACGGTCTCAACGCGCGGATGGAAAAGCCGCTCGTCAAGCAGGTCCTCATCGAGCAGATGGATTTCATCTCGAAGGAAGAGATCGAGGCGAGAAACCCCAATGCCAAGCCGAAGAAGATCGTTGTCGATACCGACCCCGAGCCGCCGAAGCCCGCCGGTGCTGCCAGTTCCGGCCACTGATTAATCGATCTTCATCCATGCGAATTCAGCCGCCCGAACTGCGTCATGTCAGTTCGGGCGGTTTTGTTTTATCTGGACGGTTGATGAATGAAAAAGATGGGGGCGGAGGAGGGCGCTGACACGGTCTCGTGGCGCGCGCTTCGTCAGTAGAACGATCTGACCAGCGAGCCGACCAGCAGGTTCCAGCCGTCGATCAGCACGAAGAACAGGATCTTGAACGGCAGCGAGATCGAGGTTGGCGGCAGCATCATCATGCCCATGGCCATGGTGATGGTGGCAACCACCATGTCGATAACGAGGAACGGCAGGATGATGAGGAAGCCGATTTCAAAGCCGCGACGGATTTCCGACAGCATGAAGGCGGGGATGAGGACGCGATATTGCGGCACAGTGCCGTTCATCGTTTCCTGCCCGCGCTCATTTGCGAGGTCCACGAAAAGCGCAAGATCCTTGGGGCGTGTATTGGCGACCATGAAGGTGCGAAACGGCTCGGCACCGCGCTCTATGGCCACGGCCTCGGTAATCTGGTTTTGCAAAAGCGGCTGGATGCCATCCTGCCAGGACCGCTCGAACGTCGGTGCCATGACGTAGAAGGTCATGAACATCGCCATGCTGGTCAGGATCATGGTAGATGGGGTGGTGCCCAGGCCCATGCCGGAACGCAGAATGGAAAAGGCAATGATGAAGCGCGGAAAGCTAGTCACCATGATGAGGATGCCGGGCGCGATGGACAAAACCGTCAGCAGCCCGAAGGTGCGAATGATCCACGAGGCCGCAGACCCATCAAGCGGCAGATTGAGCAAATCCGCCGGCGTTTGTTGGGCGAGCGCAAGTCCCGGTGTAAGGACTATGACCAGCAGAAGGAAAAGTTTTCGAATCATTCTATCACAAAGGTTCTGAAGAGAACCTTGGATACGCGCCCTTTTGATCTGAGGTCAACGATTTCTCTCAGGTCATCCCTAAGATATTGAAAGCCGCGCGGGCCCTGAAGCTGCTGGAGAGAAACGGTTCTGAGATAGGCCATCAGTTCCTGGTGCAAATCCTGAGCCATGCCGGTGTCACCGGGGCCGTTGAATTGCAGCGCAAGTTCGAGCCTGATCCAGTTGTCGGTGGGGTAACCGAGATTGGTAACGATGGGATCGAGCGCGATCAGGCTGGGTCCAGCAGCACCCGCCGCGCCATGCTCGCCACCGGCAGCCGGTGCGCCATGACCACCCGCTGCGGCAGCAGCCGAGGCTGGCTCCGCAGCAGGCGGGACCACCGGTGTTGCAGCAACAGGCGCGGCTGGAACCAGCAGCGTGTTGCCCACGAACCAGCCGCCGCCGATACCCAGAAGCGAGAGCACGACAATGGCCCCCGCCGTCACGATGATGGACGGCTTCTTCGGTGCGGCAGGTTCGGTTGTCGTGAGGCTCATGATCGCTTCTAACGTCTGTCTTGGATGACAGCCCCTGCGGAATGCAAGGGGCCGGATGCACTTGTATGGATGCGTCGATCAGATCGGCGAGAACATGTCCGCGATCTGCTGGCCCACCGGCGGCTGCTGGATTTCCGTGATGCGGCCACGGCCACCGTAGGAAATACGGGCTTCCGCGATCTTCTCGTAGGAAATGGTGTTTTCGGAATTGACGTCCTGAGGACGCACGATACCGGCGACGTTCAGAATGCGAACTTCGTGGTTGACGCGCACTTCCTGCGAACCGCTGATCAGAAGATTGCCGTTTTCCAGAATGCCGGTGACGACGGCTGCCACCAGAAGCGTCAGCTTTTCAGCACGGCTGATGGTGCCTTTGCCGTTGGACTCGCTGGTGTTGTCGAAACTGAGCGTGGAATCCGCCTGCGGCTTCCAGCCGAGAATTTCGGCATTCGCTTTCCAGCCGGTCTCACGGTTGTTCTTCTTCGTGCGGTCGGTCTCGTTGTCGAACGACGCCTTGTCGTTGATCTGGATGTTGACCGTCAGGATATCGCCGATGTTGAGGGCGCGTGCATCCTTGAACAGGGCCGCCTTGCTATCGCTCCACAGCGAGTAGCCACTAGCCGCGCGCAGAGGCTGCTTGGGGTAGGAGGCAAGCTGCGGCGCCTGGCTGAACTGCAATCCGCTGCCGATCGGGCTCATGGCGGGTGCGTTGCCGATTTCCTTCAGCGTCTGGTTCTGGGTGATGCTGGAGCAACCGGAAAGAACGCTTGCGGCGGAAAGGACAAGAATGAGCGCTTTGTTCATGACGGATCTCTTGATGTGGTTTTGTCGGACGCGCTGGACATGATCCCGGCGACCATGGCTGCCTTCTTGGGATCCATTTCGGCCAGTATCAGGCCGGATTGTCGTGGCGGTAGCTTCATGATGATGGCTGCCGCAAGGATGGGATTGACCTCGGCGAGCTGCGGTGCGGCGGCATCCGCCTTCATCGTCTTGTAGACGTTGACGAGGTTCGCGTCGGCCTGCGCCATGAAGTCGTTGCGGCGTTTCAGCCAGTCTTCATACTCGGCCTTGCGCGCTTCCATGACGGCAATGCGGTTGTCCACGTCCGCCTGCAGCTTTTCCAGATCCTGCTTTTGCAGGACATAGCGCTGGTCGCGGGCCTGATCGATGACGTTGGTGCAATATTGCTGAATTTCCTGCCCACTGGTGTCGCCGGTGGTGACGCGCACCTGTTCCTGCGCTTTCGCGGAGGGAAGGGCGGCTGTCAGAAGAAACAGCGCGATCAGCGTGCGGCGAGGGGTGAGGATGTCTGCGAATTTAGCCATCATTGTAGCACCAGTTCTGCTTGCAGCGCACCGGCTGACTTGATGCCCTGAAGAATGGCGATGATGCCATCGGGCTTGACGCCGATATTGTTGAGACCGGCCACCAGCGAGCGGAGGTTCGGACCGTTCAAGACAGCAACCGGGCCGCCCTTGTCGATGACAGAAATATCCGTTTGCGGCTGGACGGCAGTCTGCCCACGGCTGAATGGCTGCGGCTGGATGACCTGCGGCGTCTCGGTAACCTGAACGGTGAGCGTGCCGTAGCTGACGGCAACCTGCGAAATGCGGACGTCGGCGCCGATCACGATGGTGCCCGTACGCTCATTGATCACGACCTTGGCGGGCGTGTCGGTGATGACGGCCAGGTTTTCGATGCTGGCCATCAACCGCGTCAGGTCTGCGGTGCGGGGCTTCTGGATGAAAACGACCTGGCTGTCGCGCGCTTCGGCAATCGGTTCACCGAAAGCCGTGCGGGCATAGCCGTTGATGGCGTCTGCGATGCGGGTCGATGTCGAGAAGTCAGGGTTGCGCAGTTGCAGCACCAGATTGACGGAGTCCTTGAACTGGGATGGCAGCTCGCGCTCGATGATCGCGCCGCTGGGCACGCGCCCTGCGGTCGTCACGCCCTGAGTCACCTGTGCAGCCTGTCCCTCGGCATTGAAACCGGATACGATGACGGAGCCCTGTGCGACGGCATAGATCTGGCCATCGGCGCCGGACATGGACGTCATGATCAGCGTGCCGCCACGCAGCGACGATGCGTCGCCGAGCGAGCTGACATTGACATCGAGCCTGCTGCCGGGGCTGGCAAAGGGCGGAAGATTGGCCGTGACCATGACAGCAGCGACGTTCTTCGAGCCGGTCTGGTTGCCCTGCATGGAAATGCCGAGATTTTGTAGCATGGCGCGCATGGACTGTTCGGTGAAGGGCGATGACCGCATGCTATCGCCCGAGCCCTGAAGACCAACGACGAGGCCGTAACCGATCAACTGGTTTTCACGACCCGCCTGGAGGGACGCGATATCCTTGATGCGCGCATTCGCTTCGGAATAGGCCTCTGGCGCCGACACGAACAGCGTGGCGACGATCAGTGCGGCAGAGATGATGCCCTGACGGAAACTCATTTTTGGAAAACCTCCACAGTTCCATCCTGCATCGCCGTTCCGCTGATGGTGACGCCCGTATCGCGGTTGCGAACGCGGACGATTTCGCCAGCCATGCCGTCTTCGACGGCGGTGCCGGATGCCGAGAGGTTCATGCCGCCCATGCTGTAGACGATTCGGATGGTGGCCCCGCGCTGGATGGCGAAAGGATCACGAAGGTCGCCGACCTGAATGGTCCGGCCGGCAACCAGTGTGCGTTTGGAAACCTTGCCCACCACGGTCTGGATGCTTTCGGCATAGCCGGGCGCGAGATTGGGGTTGGTTACCAGAACTTCCGTCACGCGTTCGCGGGTGATGGTGTCGCCGGGGAAAATGGTGCCAGTCGGTACAACGGCGTGTCCTTGCTGCGAAAGTGCAGCCTGAGGCGCAAGCGCCACCAGACCGACCATGAGCGCCAGCGCCGTTGTGCAGAGACTGCCAGGCACGATTTTCGGGCGAAACTTCATGTTACCCTACCTTTGCGTTACTTCAGGTTCTGGCTGACGATCGTTGCCATCTCGTCGGCGGTGGTGATGACCTTGGAGTTCATTTCATAGGCGCGCTGCGCGGAAATGAGGTCGGTGATTTCCTTGACGGAATCGACGTTCGAGCTTTCGAGGTAACCCTGCTTGATGTAACCGAAGCCTACAGTCTGCGGTGTCGCCGTTACGGGATTGCCGGATGCTTCCGTCTGCGAAAACAGGTTGTCGCCCAGTGGCTTCAGACCCGCTTCGTTGGCGAAGTTGCTGAGGTTCAACTGGCCGAGTTCCGTCAGGGTTTCAGCCGTGCCGATGCGGGCCGATACGATACCATCCGTGCTGATCGTGACCTGCGTCGCGTCGGTCGGGATGGTGATGTTAGGCTGAACGCCGTAACCATCGATCGTCACAAGACGTCCGGTCGAATCCTTGTTCAGGGCGCCAGCACGTGTGTAGAGCGTGTTGCCATCGGGGCCATCGACCTGAAGCCAGCCCTTGCCGACGATTGCAACGTCGAGGTCGTTGCTGGTCTGGGAAATTTCGCCCTGAATGTGCAGCTTGCGAACGGCGGATGTCTGCACACCCAGACCGATATTGGCGCCTTCCGGCACCACGGACTGGTTGGCACGGTTCATCACGCCCTGTGCGCGTTCCGTCTGGTACAAAAGGTCGGTAAACTCGGCGCGGCCGCGCTTGAACGCGGTCGTGTTGATGTTCGCGATGTTGTTCGCGATGACCTCAAGGTTTGTCTGCTGGGCATCCATGCCCGTCGCTGCGATGGCTAGTGCTCTCATTTTTTATGTCCTTCAGCGTCAAATCTGCATTTTCACGATGTCGAGATAGGCCGAGACGATCTTGTCTCGCAGCGCAACCGCGGTCTTGAGTGTCTGGTCCGCCTGCATGACGGCATCCACCACTTCACGCGTGTCGGCCTTGCCCTGAATGCCGGCAAAGGACATCGCTTCACCCTTTTTCAGGGAATCGATGGCATCGGTTGCCACGCCGCCCAGCACGCTGGCAAAGGTCGGGCCGGTGGCAACGGTTGCGGCGGTAGAGACGGCGCTTTCGGCGAGCGAGCCGAGGCTGGACGACACACCTTTGATGCTGTCCATTGCGGAATTGCCCGTCAGTGATTTCAGGCTGCTAATTGAGTCGATCATCACTAACCCTTCAGTAAGTCGATGGTGGAGCTGATCAGGTCGCGGGTCTGCTTGATGACCTGAAGATTGGCGTCGTAGCTGCGGTTGGCTTCGCGAAGGTCGGCCATCTCGATCAGCATGTTGACGTTCGGAAGCTTGACCATGCCTTTTGCATCGGCGGCCGGGCTGTCTGGATCGTATTCCTGCGTGAAATCGGAACGGTCGACGCCCAGCTTCTTGACCTCTACGAGATTCGTCTGGGTAGCGCGGTCCATTTCCGTTGCAAAGGTAATCGTCTTGCGGCGATAGGGATCGGCACCGGGGGTGTCGCCCGTGGTGCGAGAGTTGGCGATATTTTCCGAGACGATGCGCAGGCGCGTGGCCTGGGCTTCCATCCCGCTGCCTGCGATCTTCATTGAAGACGAAAGACTGTCCATTTTTATTTGCCCACCGCGGTCAACATCATGTTGTGAAAGGAGCGAACGAGCTGCGTGTTCAGGTCATACTGACGCTTGATCTCGCCCGTTTTCGCCATTTCGGTCGAAAGGGAAACGGAGTTGCCGGATTCCTGCATGCCGATTTCATTGGCCAGAGGCGCGTCCGTCAGGCCGATCTTGCCAGCACCGGTAACTGCCAGTTCCATGTGCGCTGCATTGGTACGTGCCATCTGCATGCCGACCGACTGCAATTCCGTGTCGAAAGGAACGATGTCCTTGGCACGAAACTTGGGCGTGTTGGCATTTGCGATGTTGCTGGCGACGACTTCTTGACGCACAGAAAGCCATTCGGCCTGCCGGGATGCCAGCGAGAAGAGCTGAATCGGCTGCATGACAATTCTCCGTGTTTAACTTGTCCCCGGTTTAGGTCGACAATCTTGCGCGGGACTTACCGGCAGGGGCTTTCTTGAGCAGGTTCGGAAATGCAGCCTGTCTGTGCTGTTTTGGCCGCTATTAACCATTTGTTTGCCTTGTCGCTTTAGGGTTCGTTTATATTTACACCAGCGGAATTCCGACCTGGACACGCTGTAACCCCATGGGTTCGCAATGGTTTTTGAGAGCAAAAGACTCGGCCTGCCAAATTGGACCGTGCTTCGCAGCAAGCTGGGGCCAGCGTCCCTGCGCCACTCTCTGCTGTCTGCGGGTGTTGTCGTCTCGTTGACGGCGTCCGGTCTTTTCTTGCCGGGCATACTGCTCAACCCGGGCCTTCAGGGCTATGTCTCGGAGGCCAGTGTCAAGATTTCCAACCCGCGCGCCAACGCACCGGGCATACAGCGCCTTGCAGTTCATTTGCAGGAGACATTGCTGTCGCCGATGATGCTCGGCTTGATGGTGTCGGAGATGAAACTGCAGCCGCAGGACCTGACCGGCACTCAAGCGCCGGGCTACCTCTCGATCATCATGGACCTATTGGCGGGCGGCGGACAGGACATCACCACACTTGCCGGTGCCACCGAAACGGCATTGAAGAACGCAGTGAGGATTTCGGCTGCGCCTGCGAGCGACGAGATCGACATCGACGTCACCGCAGCCACGGCGGACGCATCACAGCGGATTGCCGACTATCTCGCCATCCGCGTCGTCAGGGAAATCGGCGCCGAGCGACACGATCCGCAGCTTCAGGCCGTCGAGACGGCGCGCGTGGCTCTCGACAGTGCCGAGGCGGCGCTGACCGGCTTCCAGATGCGGCATGGCAATGACGCCGTATCCCGCATTCAGGGCTTGCAGCAGAACATCCGCGAAGAGGAAGCGACAACCGCGACGCTTGCCGCCCGTGACCGCGAGCTTGGCGACGCCCTGTCGTCGGCGACCTCGATGAAACTTGACGATGTGTTGAGCCGCACCTTGCCTGCAATGGCGGAGTTTTCGCCGCTAGAGACCATCCGCCAGAGCTATACGACGGCAAAGCTGGCCTTGGCCGACGTCAGCGTCGATCACGGCCCGAAACATCCGCGCACCATTGCGGCCCAGACCACGCTGGACGCCGCACGCGCCACCGCCATGCCTGCCTTGCGCCGGGTGCGTGAAGCGCTGGCGCAGGAAAAAACGACGGTGAAAGCCGCACTCGATGCGCATGCCAGCGTCCGTGCCGATCTTGACAGCCAGTTGCAGGCCATGGGTGACGCGCCCGCTGATCTCGCACGGCTTGAAACGGCGCTCGAAAAGGCACGCAGCAATTACATCATCTCTAGTCAGGCCGCTGGCACCTTCTCGCCCTCGCCCCGCATCAGTGCTGCCGTTTCCGATGCAGCGCAGCCGGGCGTGGCCAACTACGACAGCTTTACCGCAACCGCCATGGCTCTGGCTGGCGGTGCCGCCGGTTTGCTGATGTCGCTTTTGATCCTCAGCTTCAAGCGCAGGCAAGACAGCGAAGAGCAGGCCGAAACCATCGTGGAGTTCGAGCCTGATGTTGTTGCCATTGCTGACGAGATCGAAGTCGAGGCGGCGCCTGTTGCAGCAATCGAGCCCGGCATCTTCGAGGATTTGGCACCTTCCAAGGGTGAAATTGAGCCCGAGCGCCCTCTCTTGGTCGAAGACGTCGCCGAGACCATGGAACACGAGCTTCCAGCTTTCGATACGGACCATGAACAGCCCGCAAACGACATGCCGCTCGACCAGCGGGTGCGGCAGGTGCTGATGCGCAACGCCGTGCCTGCGACGCCAACCGAAAGCGCCGCGCCGGTCTTCAAGCTGCCGCCGTTGCTGGCTGCGGCTCTGGCAGGCAAGGCGGAACATCCGCAGGCCGAGACGGCAGAACTGCGGGCATTGCGTCAGGAACTGGTTATCCTTCGCGAACGTCTTCATGAACTTGCGCAGGAAGAGCGCGACCGCGGTCACGCCTGATTTCATCTTTTCCCTTGCATTCCCACAGGCCTCGCAGCATTAGGGCGATAGACAGCTATCTTGTTCTAAGGAGGCAGGCATATGGCAGTGGTAATCGACGGCAAGGCGAAGGCGGCATCTGTTACGGCAACCGTTCGCGAGGCGGCGGAACGTCTGGAGCAACAGACGGGCGTCAAACCCGGACTTGCAGTTGTGATCGTCGGCAACGACCCGGCCAGCCATGCCTATGTGAACTCCAAGAGCAAGACGGCCAAGGAATGCGGCTTCAATTCCGTCCAGCACACGCTGGCGGAAGACACCACGCAGGCCGAGCTTGAAGCGCTGGTCGCCGCCTTGAATGCGGATGCGTCCATCCACGGTATTCTGGTGCAATTGCCGCTGCCGAAACATCTTGATGCCGATCCCGTCATCCAGTCCATTCTGCCTGAAAAGGACGTGGACGGGCTGAGCTTCGTCAATGCCGGGAAACTGGCGACCGGCGATATGGCAACAGGACTGATTTCCTGTACGCCTGCCGGTTCGATGCTTCTGGTTCGCAGCATTCATGGTGATGACCTTTCCGGCCTCAACGCCGTGGTCATCGGTCGTTCCAACCTGTTCGGCAAGCCGATGGGGCAATTGCTGCTCAACGCAAATGCGACCGTGACGATGGCCCATTCGCGCACCAAGAATCTGGCCGACGTTTGCCGCAATGCCGATATTCTGGTCGCCGCCGTTGGCCGTCCGCAGATGGTCAAGGCCGACTGGATCAAGCCAGGTGCGACGGTCATCGATGTCGGCATCAACCGTATTCCCGCACCTGAGAAGGGCGAGGGCAAATCGCGTCTGGTGGGAGATGTCGCCTATGATGAGGCGAGCACCGTCGCCGCAGCCATCACACCCGTTCCGGGCGGCGTTGGGCCGATGACGATTGCGATGCTGATGGCCAATACGGTCATTGCCGCACACCGCGCGCTTGGAAAACCCGCACCGACATTCTGATAAGACGGCAGAATAAGGCTCAGCCTTGTGCCGGGCCAGTCGATCCGCGCACCACGAGTTCAGCCTTCCACAACTCTTGAAGGCTGTCCTTTTTGCCGCTCTTGATCTGGCCGATCAGCCGCTCGGCAATCCGCGCGCCTGCCGCCCGCAAGGATGACCGGGTGGTGGTGAGCGGCACGGAAAAATTGACGGGTTTCAGCAGCGGCAACACGTCGTCATGGGCGATGACCGATATATCCTTGCCGGGTTTCAAGCCCCGTTGATTGAGTGCCCTGACAGCGCCCAGTGCCAGAGCCGTAGAGGCGCAGATGACCGCGGTGGGCCGATCTGTGCGCGACAGCAGCGCCTCCATCTTCACGTAACCGGCTTCGTCGCTCATGAAGCTGTGGCTGACATTGTCAGGGTTTAGAACGCCGCCATGTTCGCCAAGCGCCGCCGCCACGCCGCGCTGGCGTCGGAAGGTGAAGTCGTAACCTTCGGGGCCATTCAGCAGCGCAATGTTGCGGTGGCCGAGTTGTAAGAGAAGCGAGGTCGCATCGCGAAACGCCGTCTCGTTGTCGACGTCGAGATAGGGGTAGTCCGTTTCCACGCCCCACGAACGGCCATGCACCATGAAGGGGATCGACAGGTTCTGCATCATGGCGATGCGCGGATCGTTCTTCTTCATATAAGCGAGGTAGATGCCATCGACGCTGCCGCTTGCGGCGAGCTCCCGCAAGGCCTCTTCCTCATCCGCCGGATCGGTCGGCATGATGACGAGGTGGAAGCCGTTGCGGGCGGATGCCTCGCCAAGCCCGCTCAAAAACTCGCCGAAATGCACGTCGGACTGATGCTCCGGCCCGGTCGGCATGACCAGGCCGATGGACCCCATCTTGCCGGTTGCCAAGCGCTGGGCGGCGGCGTTGGGTCTGTAACCGGTTTTCTGTGCGGCCTCGATGATCCTGCGACGTGTCTCGGCGTTGACCTCGGGATAACCATTGAGCGCGCGGCTAATGGTGGTCTGGGAAATGCCGAGCAGCTGCGACAATTGCTTTAGGTTCATATAGCGCAGCCCTCCTTTTCAATCTCCACCCTTGGAACCTTTATTCGCCAAAGGAGTTCCCAAACCGCTTTGGAGATTAGCAATTCTTATGGATGGTCACAATTGGAAAGTGATATTTTCTACCGCACAATCATTTTATTGCGCTGCGGTAGACGGACATAAGCCGTCATAGTTGCGCAGAGGTCTTGACTCCTGTTCCATCTCAATGAGATGAATAGGCAGCCAAAGCGCTTTGAAGATTTTTTGCGGGTGATAGCCTGACAATGTGATGGGAGGAAAATCACATGAAAAAGACTTTCTGGACGACCGTGGCCATCGCCACATTTCTGTCGGGAGCGGCCTTTGCGGCGGAGCTCAAATTCAAGCCCGGCGAAGACGCCAAGTTCAACTGGAAAAGCTACGAAGACTACAAGGCTGCCAATGCCAGCCTGAAGGGCGAAACGCTGACGATCTTCGGACCATGGCGTGGTGAAGACGAGGCGCTGTTCCAGTCGGTTCTGGCTTATTTCGGCGAAGCGACCGGCGTCAACGTGCGCTACTCCTCCTCTGAGAACTACGAACAGCAGATCGTCATCGACACGCAGGCTGGCTCCCCTCCCAATGTCGCGATCTTGCCGCAGCCCGGCCTTCTGGCCGACCTCGCTGCCAAGGGTCTGCTGACGCCGCTGGGCGATGAGACGGCGAATTGGGTCAAGGAAAATTACGGCGCGGGCCAGTCCTGGGTCGATCTGGGCATGTACCCCGGCAAGGATGGGCAGAAGGCCTATTTCGCATTTCCGTTCAAAGCCGACGTGAAGTCGCTGGTCTGGTACGTGCCTGAAAACTTCGAAGAAGCAGGCTACAAGGTTCCAGAAAGCGTGGAAGACCTCGTCAAGCTTTCCGATCAGATCGTCGCCGATGGTGGCACGCCGTGGTGCATCGGTCTTGGTTCCGGTGGTGCCACGGGCTGGCCGGGCACCGACTGGGTCGAAGACTTCATGCTGCGCACCCAGCCGCTTGATGTCTACCTGAAGTGGACGACGAACGAAGTGAAGTTCAACGACCCACGCGTGGTCGCAGCCATCGAGGAATTTGGCAAATTCGCCAAGAACGACAAATATGTCTCGGGTGGCGTTGCGGCCGTTGCCTCCACCGACTTCCGCGATAGCCCCAAGGGTCTCTTCGACATTCCGCCGAAGTGCTACCTGCATCGCCAGGCATCGTTCATTCCATCCTTCTTCCCTGAGGGCACGAAGGTCGGAACGGACGTTGATTTCTTCTACATGCCGACATTTGCCTCCAAGCCAGAGCTTGGAAAGCCGGTTCTGGGTGCGGGAACGCTGTTCACCATCACCAAGGATTCCAAGGCTGCACGCGCCTTCGTCGAATTCCTGAAGACGCCGATTGCCCATGAAGTCTGGATGGCACAGTCCGGCTTCCTGACGCCCTACAAGAACGTCAACCTCGATACCTATGCCAGCGAGCAGACCAAACGTCAGGGACAAATTCTGACCGGGGCGACCAGCTTCGGCTTCGATGGTTCGGACCTGATGCCCGGCAAGATCGGTGCTGGCGCCTTCTGGACCGGCATGGTCGATTTCGTCGGCGGCAAGTCTGCGCAGCAGGTGGGCGACGACATTCAAAAGGCCTGGGACGGCCTGAAATAAGCAAATACTCCGCCCGGCAGTGGGAAGCCATTGCCGGGCCGTTCTTTGCAGGAGCCTGCATGGCAGCCATTGCGCGTCTTCAGGCACAGACGGAATAACGGGGAGGGAACATGATTACCCAGATCGTTTCGGCGCTCGGCGTGATGATCGTCGGCGTCTTCGCCTGCGCCGCCTATTACTGGCTTTCGGACAAGGCGCTGCAATTCATCTTCCCGCTGAAGGATGGCGACGTCATTCACGCCTCCCGCAACCTGAACCGGCGCGCGGCCGTTCGGCCTTGGCTCTTCGTCGGTCCGGCGCTGCTGCTGCTCACCGTCTATCTCGTCTATCCCGTCATCGCGACCTTCATCCTGTCGTTCCATGACAGAACCGGTGATAATTTCGTTGGTCTCGCAAACTACCGCTGGGCGTTTTTCGACGCGGGTTTCCGCCAGTCGATTTTCAACAACATCCTCTGGCTTGCCGTCGTGCCCGCCGCCTGCACCTTTTTTGGCCTGGTCATCGCCGTCATGACCGACCGCATCTGGTGGGGCAACATTGCCAAGTCCATCGTCTTCATGCCCATGGCCATTTCCTTCGTCGGCGCCTCGGTCATCTGGAAGTTCATCTATGAATATCGGGGTGAGGGGCAGGTGCAGATCGGCCTTCTGAACGCCATCGTTGAGTTCTTTGGCGGTAACCCGGAGGTGTGGATTTCCATACCCTTCTGGAACAACTTCTTTCTCATGGTCATCCTCATCTGGATCCAGACCGGCTTTGCCATGGTCATCCTGTCGGCGGCCCTGCGCGGCATTCCCGAGGAAACCGTCGAGGCGGCTGTCATCGATGGTGCCAATGGCTGGCAAATCTTCTGGAAAATCCTCGTGCCGCAGATTTGGGGCACCATCGCCGTGGTCTGGACGACCATCACCATTCTCGTTCTCAAGGTCTTCGATATCGTTCTGACCATGACCAACGGCCAGTGGAACACCATGGTTCTCGCCAACCTCATGTTCGACTGGATGTTCCGTGGTGGCGGCGATAGCGGACGCAGCGCCGTCATTGCACTCGTCATCATGGCAGCGGTCACGCCGATCATGATCTGGAACATCCGTCAGGCCAACAGCGAAATGGAGGGCCGCTGATATGAGCATCGCAACCCGCATTCGCCGCGTCGGCCTGCCACGCCTCATCGTCCACATCAGCGTTCTCTTTGTCGTGCTGCTCTGGCTTCTGCCGACACTCGGCATTCTCGTGAGCTCTCTGCGTGACAAGGACCAGCTCGTGGTTTCCGGCTGGTGGACGGCATTTTCCAGCTCCAGCCAAACGCAGGCGTCACGTCTTGCCGACCCGGCAACGCAACGCCAAGAAGGCGATCGTTTCGTCATCGCTGGCAACGTCTTCGAGAATGGCGCCGGTGGCAAGATTTCCGCCTTCGGAGTGCGCGTGCATGAACCGGCTGCTTTCGAGGCTGGCACAACGGCTGATCTGGGCGATGGCGAAAGCCTCGTCATCAACGAAGACGGCACCTATCAATATAGCAAGAATGCGAGCTTCGAAGGCTCTCGTGCCAAGCGCGTCTATCTTGCCGTGGCCACGCCGCCGATCTTCACACTCGACAACTATCGCACGGTGCTCACCTCTGAGGGGATTGGCCAGTCCTTCGTTAACTCGCTAACTGTTGCCATTCCGGCCACCGTCATCCCGATTCTCATCGCGGCCTTTGCGGCCTACGCGCTGTCATGGATGAAGTTTACCGGTCGCTCGTTGATGATTGCCATGGTCGTCGGCCTCATCGTCGTGCCCTTGCAAATGTCGCTCATTCCGCTCTTGCAGCTCTATAACTGGATCGGCAACGTGTTCGGCGTGCCATCCAAGACCTATGCAGGCATATGGTTGGCGCACACCGCTTTCGGCCTGCCGCTCGCCATCTACCTGCTGCGCAACTACATCGCCGGTTTGCCGAAAGAGATCATCGAAAGCGCGCGTGTCGATGGCGCCAGCGATTTCGAAATCTTCGTCAAGATCATCCTGCCGCTGTCGTTCCCGGCGCTAGCATCCTTTTCGATCTTCCAGTTCCTATGGACATGGAACGACCTTCTGGTCGCCATGGTGTTCCTCGGCACACAGAAGGACGAACTGGTGCTGACGGGTGCCCTGAATGCGCTGCTCGGTTCGCGCGGCGGCAACTGGGAAATCCTCACAGCATCGGCCTTCGTCACCATCATCGTGCCGCTCTGCGTTTTCTTCGCTCTCCAACGTTACCTTGTGCGCGGCCTGCTGACAGGCTCGGTCAAGGGAGGCTGATACATCCATGAATGCCCATACCACACAGGATACTGCAATGACGTCTTCTGCTCTCGTGCGCGATAAGGATTGGTGGCGCGGCGCCGTGATCTACCAGATCTACCCGCGCTCCTATCAGGATTCCAATGGCGATGGCATTGGTGACCTCAAGGGCATCACCTCGCGCCTGGAACACATCGCAAAGCTCGGCGCGGACGCGATCTGGATTTCGCCCTTCTTCACCTCGCCCATGAAGGATTTCGGCTACGACGTCTCCAACTACGTCGATGTCGACCCCATGTTCGGCACACTGGCGGATTTCGATGGCCTGATCGCCGAAGCCCACCGCCTCGGTGTTCGGGTGATGATCGACCTCGTCCTGTCGCACACGTCAGATCAGCATCCATGGTTCGTGCAAAGCCGCTCCAGCCGCCAGAACCCCAAGGCGGACTGGTATGTGTGGAGCGATGGCAAGCCGGATGGTACGCCGCCCAACAATTGGCTGTCCATCTTCGGCGGTTCCGGCTGGCAGTGGGACCCGACGCGCATGCAATATTACATGCACAACTTCCTCACTTCGCAGCCCGACCTCAATCTGCACAATGAAGAGGTGCAGCAGGAACTGCTGAACATCACCCGCTTCTGGCTGGAGCGCGGCGTCGATGGCTTCCGTCTGGATACCATCAACTTCTATTTCCACGACAAGGAGTTGCGCAACAACCCGGCGCTGGCACCGGAGCGCCGTAATGCGTCTACCGCACCTGCCGTGAACCCCTATAATTTTCAGGAACACATCTACGACAAGAACCGCCCTGAGAATATCGCCTTCCTCAAGCGTTTCCGCGCCGTGCTGGATGAGTTCCCGGATATCGCAGCCGTTGGCGAAGTCGGCGACAGCCAGCGCGGTCTCGAAATCGTTGGCGAATACACCTCCGGCGATGACAAGATGCAGATGTGCTATGCCTTCGAATTTCTGGCCCCAGACGCGCTGACACCGCAACGCGTGGCCGATGTGCAGGCGGAATTTGCCCAAGCTGCACCCGAGGGATGGGCCTGCTGGGCGTTCTCCAACCATGACGTCGTGCGTCATATCAGCCGTTGGGGCGATGTGGTGGAAGACAAGGACGCTTTCGCCAAGGTTTTGGCGGCACTGCTGATGACACAGCGCGGCTCTGTCTGCATCTATGAAGGCGAAGAGCTTGGCCTGACCGAAGCCGATATCGCCTTTGAAGATTTGCAGGACCCCTACGGCATTCAGTTCTGGCCGGAATTCAAGGGCCGTGATGGTTGCCGCACACCGATGGTCTGGGATGCGGGCCATGCGCTGGCAGGCTTCTCGACCGCCGAAAAGGGCTGGCTTCCCATTCCGCCGGAGCATAAAAAGCGTGCCGTCAGCGCCCAACAGGGCGACGAGACATCGGTGCTGGAGCATTATCGCCGCTTCCTGACGTTCCGCAAACTGCATCCGGCCTTTGCCAAGGGCAAGATCGAGTTCCAGCCGGTGGTCGGCACGGTGTCGAGCTATACGCGCACGCTCGGCAACGAGACGGTGCTGTGCCTCTTCAACCTCTCGGCAGAACCTTCGGTGGCGACACTGCCGGATGGTGACTGGCAGGTTCTGGACGGTCACGGCTTTACCGCAGAGCAGAGCGGCAACGAGGTTACATTACCGGCATGGGGCGCTTTCTTCGCCCGCCACGCCTGAAGATTGAGGGAGGACACCGCATGACTGGCGTTATTCTGAAGGATATCCGCAAATCCTACGGGCAGGTCAAAGTCCTGCACGGTATCGATCTCGACATCAAACAGGGCGAGTTCATCGTCTTTGTCGGCCCGTCCGGCTGCGGCAAATCCACGCTGCTGCGCATGATTGCCGGGCTGGAAGAGATCACCGGCGGCGAGATGTATATCGATGGCCAGCTGGTCAACGAAATCCCGCCCTCGCGGCGCGGCATCGCCATGGTGTTCCAGTCCTATGCGCTCTATCCGCATATGACCGTCTACGACAACATGGCCTTCGGCATGAAGATCGCCAAGGAAAACAAACAGGAGATCGACCGCCGCGTGCGTGCCGCCGCCGATATCCTGCAACTGACGCAATATCTGGAGCGTCTGCCGAAAGCGCTGTCCGGCGGTCAGCGCCAGCGTGTTGCCATCGGTCGCGCCATCTGCCGCAATCCGAAGGTCTTCCTGTTCGATGAACCCCTGTCAAACCTCGATGCTGCCCTGCGTGTTGCAACGCGCATCGAGATCGCCAAGCTGTCCGAACAGATGGCCGATACCACGATGATCTACGTCACCCACGATCAGGTCGAGGCCATGACGCTGGCCGACCGCATCGTCGTGCTGAACGGCGGTCGGGTCGAGCAGGTCGGTGCACCGCTCGATCTTTACGAAAACCCCGCCAATCTGTTCGTGGCGAAGTTCATCGGCTCTCCGGCCATGAACATCATCTCTGGCAAAGTGACGACCACGGGTGCGCAGACGGCGCTCGCGCTTGCCTATGGCAAATCGCTCATCGTCCCGATTGCGACGGCTGCCGGCGAAGAAGGCAAGGCCGCAGCCTTTGGCGTGAGGCCCGAAGACCTGTCGATTTCGACGGGTGACGACTATCTGTTCGAGGGCAAGGTTTCCATCGTGGAGGCACTCGGCGAAGTGACGCTTTTGTACCTCGAGGCACCTGCCGGACAGGAGCCGATCATCGTCAAGATACCCGGCATCGCGCAGGCCAAAAAAGGTCAGACTTTGCGCTTCTCCGCACCCGCTGAAAAGCTGCATCTCTTTGATGCGAACGGGCAGACATATCGCCGCTAAAAACGCTTGCGGAACGGCTTGTTAACGATAAAGATGAGCCGTTCCAAATTGCTATTATCCATAACATTTGTACAAAATTGAATTTTATCAACAGGTTAAGCCGCGTGACGTTGCGTAGGCGGTGATGAAGTTGAATTATCCACAGCAAGATTTCGTATGTGTTTCATATCGAAACGGCAACAGGAATTCTTAAGGAGTTCTGGCTAGTCTTTATCCGTGAAAAATAACAAAAAGGATGATGGCAGTGAACGCCCGGGCGGACATCGGTAAACCCACCTATCTCAGCAAGGAAGAATCTTTCATGTACGACCGGGAAGGTCGTTTCAAAATGGAAGATACGATGAATGCCGCGCGGATCGAATATACCGAAAAGGCCGTGATGAACATGGCGTCGCGCCGCTGTGACGTCATCAAGATTTCGTATTCGGAAGCGATCCTTGCGCTGATGACGCAGTACAATCTGCCGAAGCAATTCTATCTGGATATTCCAGACGCCCGCATCACCAAGATTGGTTGCGTGTTGTTGAAGGTCAATCCCAACAACACGATCCACGTTCGCTTCCTGCACCTTTTGAGCAAGAAGGACATGGACCGCATTTTCGTGTTCAGCACACACCCGGCGCACCGCGACCGCAAGCTCGATATCCGGGCCTGGTAGTCCTTAAGCTCAGCCGTGAAGCCTGGGCGTGCTGATTTTGAACCACGCCTTGGCAATCTTGCCGTCCGCGATCTCGTAGATGCAGATGACGTCCAACTCGCCGGGGCCGTCCGCAAACGTACGTATGACCGTTTCATGGTCGACCACGGTGTTGCCCATCACGATGCGATGCAGCAGCTTGCCGTGCAGGTTTGGCTCTTTGAAGCGCTCGACGTGTCTCTCGCGAATCTCCTCGGCGCTGCTGGCGACGAGTTGATCGGGAAAAACGTAATACTCGCAATCGTCAGCCCACCACGGCATGAACGCGTCGATGTCGCAGGCGTTATAGGCCTCCAGCTGCATCTGCACCGGGTGGGCTGCGTCGTCTGGCCCCATGCTGTCGCTCAATGCGAAAACACGCTCGCGCCGTGATCTGCGGCACCGACGCTGCGGCGGAAGGGGGCGAAAAGTTCGCGGCCCATGCCCCATTCGTTGCCGGAAAGATCTGCCGTGGCAGGTTCGCGCTTGGACAGTTCGGCAGCCGAAACCAGAATTTCCAACGTGCCGGAAATGGCGTCAAGACGGACGATATCGCCATCGCGGATGAGCGAGATCGGGCCGCAATCCACCGCTTCAGGCGTGACGTGGATGGCGGCTGGGACCTTGCCGGATGCACCGGACATACGACCATCGGTGACCAGCGCCACGTTGAAGCCACGATCCTGCAACACGCCAAGCGGTGGCGTCAGCTGGTGCAATTCGGGCATGCCATTGGCCTTCGGGCCTTGGAAACGAACGACAGCAACGAAGTCCCGGTTCAGCTTGCCTTCCTTGAAGGCGGCCTGGAGGCTGTCCTGATCGTGGAAGATGATGGCCGGGGCCTCGATGATATGGCGCTCTGGCTTGACCGCAGAAATCTTGATGACGGCCTTGCCGAGATTGCCGCTCAGCATCTTTACGCCACCGGTTGGCTGGAACGGCGTTTCAATGCCAGCGAGAACCTTCGGGTCATGGCTGACTTCCGGCGCGGCGGTGCGGGCTATCGCACCGTCTTCATCCAGTGTCGGCTCGATAGTGTAGGCTTCAAGCCCATGGCCGAACACGGTGCGCACGTCATCATGCACGAGACCCTGCTTCAAAAGCTGCTTGATGAGGAAGCCCATGCCGCCTGCTGCGTGAAAGTGGTTCACATCCGCCATACCGTTCGGATAGACACGGGCCAGAAGCGGCACAACGTCTGACAGATCGGAGATGTCCTGCCATGTCAGCACGATGCCAGCGGCTCGCGCCATGGCGATGAGGTGCATCGTGTGATTGGTGGAGCCACCCGTAGCGTGCAGACCAACGACGCCGTTGACCACGGAGCGCTCGTCGATCATCTCGCCCGCGGGCGTAAACTCGTTGCCCTGCGCGGTAATCGCCAACGCCCGCTTGGTGGCCTCACGCGTCATCGCATCGCGCAATGGCGTGTTGGGGTTGATGAAGGAGGAGCCGGGCATGTGAAAGCCCATGATTTCCATCAGCATCTGGTTGGAATTGGCGGTGCCGTAGAAGGTGCAGGTGCCGGGGCCGTGGTAGGATTTGGATTCGGCTTCCAGCAGTTCGGCGCGCCCAACCTTGCCTTCGGCATAGAGCTGGCGAATGCGCGACTTCTCGTCATTCGGCAAGCCCGACGTCATCGGCCCCGCCGGAATGAAGATCGAGGGCAGATGACCGAAGGACAGCGCCGCGATCACCAGACCCGGTACAATCTTGTCGCAGACGCCGAGGAACAGTGCAGCATCGAACATATTGTGCGACAGGCCGATGCCCGCTGCCATGGCGATTGCATCGCGTGAAAACAGCGACAGCTCCATGCCCGGCTGTCCTTGCGTCACGCCATCACACATGGCGGGAACCGCACCTGCCACCTGTGCAATGCCGCCAGCTTCCTTGGCGGCCTCACGGATCAGGTTCGGGTAAACCTCAAAGGGCTGATGCGCCGAGAGCATGTCGTTATAGGACGTGATGATGCCGAGATTTCCGACCCGGTCGCCGGCAAGGATGTCCTTGTCGGCGGGGGAACAGACCGCAAAGCCGTGCGCCAGATTGGCGCAGGAAAGAACTGAGCGATGCACACCCTTAGTCACCTGAAGCCGAAGCCTTTCGAGATAAATCTCGCGGTAAGGTTTCGAGCGCTCGACGATACGGGCCGTGATAGCCTGAATGCGCGGGTCGGCAGCCATGGGCGTTCATCCTGTCCTTCTGTAGATCATCGGCCAGACGCTTGGGAAAGCCGGGCCAATGATCATGTTGCTGTTTAAAGCCCGGGCCTTAGGGCGCCCAGTAGATATTCACCGGCGATTCCGCGCGGTTGAGGACGGCCCGGATGGGCATCTCTTCCTCGTCCAGATCGGACTTCGCCTGATCGAGCGTCTCTTTCTTGGCCGCACCTTCGATATGCAGCACCAGAAAACGGGCATCGTGGAGGGCGGAAAGATTGAAGGTCAAGCGATCTTCACCCGCAGTTTCAGCCGTCATCGGCAGCACGGCGCGGTCCTCATCCAGATCGAGTGCCTCTTCGAGATTGTCGCCGCCGGGGAAGAACGAGGCAGTATGGCCATCCGTGCCCATGCCCAAAATGACGACATCGAAGGGATCGCAGATCGCTTCCGTCTTGACGGTTGCCAGCGTTGCGGCATCTTCCGTGGTGGCGAAGAACTGGTAGAGCGGCACGAAATATGCGTAGGTCGCGGCGTTCTGCAACAGATTGTCGGCCACCAGCTTGTGGTTGGAACGATCGCTTTCCGGCGGCACGAAACGTTCGTCCACCAGCGTCACGCTGATGTTCTTCCAGTCTAGCTCGTGTTTCGAAAGCTCCTGAAAGAAGCGCTTCGGTGTCGAGCCGCCAGAGACGGCGATGCTTGCCGTGCCGCGCTCGGAAACCGCGTCTTCAAGACGCTTGGCGACGTCCTTTGCCAGTGTTTCTGCCAGTTCCTGGCCGTTTGCGAAGATATGCTCCTGCCCAATCATCTGCATATCCCCCTTAATCGGCTTCGTGCCATGTGCGGCCATCGCGTTCGATCAGTGCGATCGAACCGCTTGGGCCCCATGTGCCTGAGGTGTAACCCTGAACGCCCTGGCCCACGGCTTCCCAGCTTTTCAGAATAGGATCGACCCATTTCCATGCTGCTTCCACTTCGTCGCGGCGCATGAACAGGGCCTGATTGGAGCGGATGGTGTCCATCAACAGACGCTCATAGGCATCGGGGCTGCGCACGTTGAAGGCCTGTGCAAAGCTCATATCCAGCGAAACCTGACGCAGGCGCATGCCGCCTGGACCTGGGTCCTTGATGAGAAGAGACTGCTTGACGCCCTCATCCGGCTGCAGGCGAATGACCAGCTTATTGGCCTCGACCTTGCCAGCCGCATCGTCAAAGATCGAATGCGGGATCTGCTTGAATGTAACGACGATCTCGGAAACGCGGGTCGCAAGACGCTTGCCTGTGCGGATGTAGAACGGCACGCCCGCCCAGCGCCAGTTGGCGATCTCCGCTTTGATGGCAACGAAGGTTTCGGTGTTGGAAACGCCGCCTTCCAGCTCTTCCAGATAGCCTTTCACAGGACCACCGGCAGAGGCACCCGCGCGGTACTGACCGCGCACCGTCAGCTTCTCGACATTGGATTCATCGATCAGCTTCAGCGAACGCAGAACCTTGACCTTCTCGTCACGCACCGCTTCCGCATCCATGGAGGAGGGAGGCTCCATCGCAACAAGGCACAGCAATTGCAGAATGTGGTTCTGCACCATGTCGCGCAGCGCGCCGGCCTTGTCGTAATATCCGGCGCGGCCTTCCAGACCGACGGATTCGGCAACCGTGATCTGCACGTGGTCGATATGGGCGGAATTCCACAGCGGCTCGTAGAGCGCATTGGCAAACCGCAGAACCATCAGGTTCTGCACGGTTTCCTTGCCGAGATAGTGGTCGATACGGAAGATTTGCTCTTCCTTGAAGACATTGCCCAGCGTGTCGTTGAGTTCCAGCGCAGAGGCGAGATCGCGGCCGATCGGCTTTTCCACGACGATACGGGTGGATTTGGTGATGAGCTTGTGATCGCGGATCTTGAAGGCGATATCGCCGAAAATGCCGGGTGCAACGGCGAGATAAAAGGCGCGGATGCGATCCTTGCCTTCGTCCAGCAGCTTCTTCAACTTGTCCCAGCCGCCATCGGACTTGGCATCGACGGGAATGTAGAACAGGCGGGCGCAGAATTTTGCGACCTGTTCATCGTCATATTCGCCCTTCTTGAGATGCTCTTTCAGGGCATCCTGTGCGAATTTGCGATATTCCTCATGGGTCATGACCGAACGGGAGGCGCCAATGATGCGTGTCGGTTCAGACAGCTGGTTTTCCACCTGGCGGTGGTAAAGGGCTGGCAGAAGCTTGCGCTCGGCCAGATCGCCAGTGCCGCCGAAGACGACGCAATCGAAGGGCTCTACTGGAATGATTTGACTGCTCATACCGATTCTCTCGATCTTTCCATGTTGAGGGCATCCATAATCTAATCGATTTAAAAATGCCAGACGTGTTGTAAGAATTTATGAATTTTGCGTGCAAGCCGTTGTTTCTGTTCACTATGAGGATGTCTCACGAACATCTGCTCCAAACGCTCAATTAAAACCTGTCGCGCAATGCGTACCATGAAAGCGCCAGAAACAGCAGGGGTGCGCGCAACGTGGTGCCGCCCGGAAACGACGGGACATCCAGTGAGGCGAACTGGTCCAGTGCCTTATCCTTGGCAACGACCATATCCGCATAAAGCTTGCCGCAATAATTCGCCAGCATCACGCCATGGCCGGAATAGCCACCGATGGACATTACACCCGGCATCACTTCTCGCACGAAGGGCTGGCGCGTCAGCGTAATGCCCACCGATCCACCCCAGGCATGGGTCATCTCGATGGCATTCAAGGCCGGATATATCTCCGCAATCTGCTTGCGGATGTGTTTGGAAATGTCTCGCGGCGAATCCGCCGTATAGGCCTCGCGCCCGCCAAACAGCAGCCGGTTATCGGGCGTCTTGCGGAAGTAGCGCACCACGAAACGGCTGTCGGCAACCGCTTCTTTCCCCGGAATGATATCAGGAAAATCATCCAGCGGCACGGTCGCGCCGATGAAGGAGCGGATCGGCATGACATGCGCTGCCGTGACCGGCTCCAGATTGCCGATATGGGCATTGGTGGCGATCAACACACGGTTGGAGGTGATGGTGCCGGACGACGTTTTGATCAGCGTCTTGCCGCCCGACTGCGCAATGGATTTGGCCGGCGTCATTTCGAAGATCTGCGCACCAGCCGCCTTCGCTGCCTTCGCCAGCCCAATGACGAGTTTCAGCGGATGAATATGGCCGGTGCCGGTGTCGCGCACGCCGAAATGATAATGGTCGGAGCCCAGCCGCTGCGCCGTTTCAGCCTTCTCCATGAAGGAAACGTGGCTATAGCCATAACGACTGCGCATCGCCTCGACGCTTTTGCGATAGTCCCTCTCGTAGGACGCCTTGTGCAGAACGTTCAACTGGCCCGGCAGAAACTCCATGTCGATAGCGTGCTCGCGGGCGAAGTCCAGCACATAGTGTTTGGCGCTCTCGGCAATGTCGAACAGCGCCTTGGAGCGCTCAAAGCCGATGTCCTTTTCCAGATCATCCGGCCACGCGCGCTGGCCGGTGCCGAACTGGCCGCCATTGCGACCGGATGCGCCGTCGCCAAACCTGTAACCTTCGACAAGCGCAACAGAAACGCCAGCCTTGGCCAGATTATAGGCCGCCTGTAAGCCGGTAAAGCCACCGCCGATGATGGCCACGTCCACCGTGCGCGAACCATCCATCGCCGCATATTCGGGCCGCTCGCTCAGACTGTCCTGATACCAGGACATGCCGGGCGCTATCGGGCTTTGCCATGTCATGGGTATGCCCTCACACGTTCAACAGCAGGAATTCCCGTTCCCACGGGCTGATCACCTGCATGAAGGTCTCGAACTCGCCACGCTTCAAACCGGCGTAGAGGCCGACGAATTCGTGCCCAAAGACACGCTCCAGCTGCGGTTCGCCTTCCAGCAGTGCCACGGCTTCCAAAAGACCGCGTGGCAACTCGATTGAGCCTTCGTTCGCCGTCTCATAGGTCGGTTCGGTCGGTTCTATATTGTTCATAATGCCAAGCCAGCCGCAGGCGAGTGACGCCGCGATGGCGAGATACGGGTTCGCATCGGAACTTGGCAGGCGGTTTTCCACGCGCCGTGCCGAAGGGCCTGATATCGGCACGCGAAACGCCGTCGTGCGGTTGTCGTAACCCCAGGCATTGTTGACCGGGCAGGCCATGTCAGGCGTCAGGCGGCGGTAGGAGTTCACGTAAGGTGCCAGCATGACCAGTGCATTCGGCACATAACGCTGCATGCCGCCGACGAAGGAGAAGAACTCTTTCGACGGGCTGCCATCCTTGTTGGAAAACACGTTATCGCCGGTCTCGATATCCACCACCGACTGGTGAATATGCATGGCAGAACCGGGCATGCCCTGCATGGGTTTGGCCATGAAGGTGGCATAGATACCGTGTTTAAGTGCCGCCTCGCGGATCGTGCGCTTGAACAGGAACACCTGATCGGCAAGCTCGATGGGATCGCCATGGCGAAGGTTGATTTCCAGCTGCGCCGGACCTTCTTCGTGGATCAGCGTGTCGATCTCCAGACCCTGCTTTTCCGAGAAGTGATAGATATCGTCGATTAATTCGTCGAATTCGTTGATACCGGCAATAGAATAGCTCTGCCCGCCAACGATGGAGCGGCCGGAACGCCCCTTTGGCGGATGCAGCGGGTAATCCGGGTCGTCATTCATGGCCACGAGATAGAACTCGATTTCCGGAGCAACGACCGGCTTCCAGCCCTTGTCCTTGTAGAGATCAAGCACGTTTCGCAGCACGTTGCGCGGCGTATAGGGAACGAACTTGCCTTCCTGATCCACGACATCGCAGATGACCTGTGCGGTAGGGTCGCTCTCCCACGGCACGACGCAAAGCGTGGAAAGATCGGGCACCAGCTTCAGGTCGCTATCGCGCGGTTCATAACGGAAGTTTGCCGTCTCATCCGGGTATTCGCCAGAAATCGTGTGGCGATAAAGCGCGGATGGAAGCGCCAGCGATGTATCGCCGGTGAATTTGGAAGTCGGCATCATCTTGCCGCGGGGAACGCCTGCAAGGTCCGGGGTAATGCATTCGATGTCCTCGATGCCGCGGGCTTTCAGCCACTGCGCGGCTTCGCGCCATGTAGAGCAACCGCGTGTCGGAGAGACGTCAACTTGTATTTTCTTCGCCATGTTTGCCGGTTTTTTCGGATGGAGCATGGTTTTCTTGGGAGGCATAAATCACCGGCTTTGTGTTTCGATTGGCACTATCATAGTCAGACTTTGGCAATTGGCGAGGGGGGAAGCGCCATTGACAACAGACCTGACTTCGAAAAGAGGAAGTACACTGAAACTAGGGAAACTCCATGACGGAAAAATGTAACGTGCTGATTTTAGGCGCAGGCGCCGCTGGCATGATGTGCGCCATCCGTGCCGGTCAGCGTGGCCGTTCCGTCATCATCATCGATCACGCCAAGGCACCGGGCGAGAAAATCCGCATTTCCGGTGGTGGTCGCTGCAACTTTACCAATGTCCATGCGGCCCCGAAGAATTACCTCTCGAGCAATCCGCATTTCGCCAAATCCGCCTTGGCCCGTTACACGCCGCGCGACTTCATTGCCCTTGTCGAAAAGCACCGAATCCCGTTTCACGAAAAGACGCTTGGCCAATTGTTCTGCGATGACAGCGCCAAGGACATTATCCGCATGCTGCTGGCGGAAATGCAGGCCGTGGGCGTGAAGCTCAGGTTGCAAACGGAGATTGCTTCGGTGGAAGCCATTCCGACTGGTGGCTTTCGTGTTGCGACTTCATCCAGCATCATCGAAACGGAAAGTCTGGTGCTGGCGACCGGTGGAAAATCCATTCCGAAAATGGGCGCGACCGGCTTCGCCTATCGTATTGGCGAACAATTCGGCCTCGGCATCATCGAAACGCGCCCCGGCCTCGTGCCTTTGGCGCTGGAGCCAACGCAGCTTGAAAAGCTCTCGGCTCTCTCCGGCATCGCCGTTCCAGCCGAAATTTCCCTTGGCAAAACCTCGTTCAATGAGGCGCTGCTGTTCACGCACCGAGGGCTAAGCGGCCCATCCATTTTGCAGATATCATCCTACTGGCGCGAGGGTGATGAGATCAGCCTGAAGATGGAGCCCGATCTGGACATTATCGGCCATCTGAAAGCGGTGAAAAAGACCAACGGTCGCCAGTCTGCTCAAACCGCACTGGGCGAAATCCTGCCCAAGCGACTGGCGCAGCATGTGGTGGAGCGGGCAGGGGTTACCGGCAACATTGGCGATATGTCCGACAAGACATTATCGGCGCTGACTGCCGCAGTGCAGGAGTGGTCCATAAAGCCCTCCGGTTCGGAAGGATATCGCACTGCGGAAGTCACGCTCGGCGGCGTCGATACCACCCATCTCGACTCCAAATCCATGCAGGCCAAAACCGTGCCGGGCCTCTATTTCATCGGCGAATGCGTTGACGTGACGGGCTGGCTAGGTGGCTATAATTTCCAGTGGGCATGGGCATCCGGCCACGCCGCCGGGGAATCTGTGTAAAGCCTCGACATCTTAATGCCTTATTAAGAGACGCGGAGTCATGCTGATCGAATGCCAGCACAACGCAAGTTGATACATGATGTCCCGCTGGACGCCGGAACCCGGCATCGATCGGTTATGTTTCTCGTTCAGGAAGCCGCTCATGATGATGTCCAGAAAACCCGCCCGCGCCATCGCAATTGCTCGCACCGCCAATGACACCGCCGTCTATGCCTTCCGCCTGACCATGATTTCGGCGGGTGCGATTGCTGCGTTTCTCGTGCTGTTGCACTAAGTTTTTCATCGCATAGCCGCAAAATATGATGACAGCTTTGGCACATCGCCAAGGCGCTGACGCCTGCGCCGCCTCTGCATAAAACCTGTCCTCCTCCTCTCGCGCGTTTCGGGGCGTGTCGGGACGGGTAATCTTCAACAAAGCCAGTGCCGAATAAAGCTCTTGCATAAATGCCTCCGTATTTGAGGCTCAAGCATGAGCGATATTTTTTGATTTATATGCAGCCAAGAATGCCCTATGTTTTTCACTGATGAAAAACCTCGGTTGGGATGCATTTCAGATTTTCCTTGATGTCGCCCGCAGCGGTGGCCTCACCGGCGCGACCACAACGTCGGGCCTCAGTGCAGCGACGATCGGACGGCGGATGCTGGAGCTGGAGCAGACGCTCGGCAAATCCCTCTTCCTTCGCAGCCAGACCGGTTACCTGCTGACCGCCGATGGTCGTGCGTTGCTCGATCAACTTCAGGCCATGGAAGACGCGGCCCGCAATATCGACGGCTGGCGCAAATCCGGGGCGGCTTCGTCACTGGTGCGCATTGCCGCAGGCACTTGGAACACCCATCTACTCACCACCAACTTTTCAGCCATTTGCAGCGAGCGCGATGATTTCCGTGTCGATCTCTTTGTGGCGGAACAACGTGCCAGCCTGGCCCACCGCGAAAACGATATTGGCATCCGCGCGTTCGAGCCGGAAGAACGCAATCTCGCCGCCATCAAAACCGGTGACGTTGCCTATGCGGCCTATCGATTGCGCAATGCCGCAGCCTCCATCCGTGATCGCTGGGTAGCCGTTTCCACCGACAGCGCGATTTCCGCCTATCTGCGTTGGCCGCACGAAAACAGGGTCGGAAACATCGTGGTCACGGTCAACCGCCCAACGGCCTTGCTGGACCTGGCACTGGCTGGCGCAGGCGTGGCAGTGTTGCCCTGTTTCATCGGCGATGCGGAGGCGCGACTGGTGCGCGAGGGTGAGGTCATCGAGGAACTGCGCCACAAGCAATGGATCGTCATGAACAACGAAGACCGCCACCGTCGTGACATCAGGACGGTGGCGGATCGCATGGTGAAGCTGATCAAGGGGCATTCCGATCTCTTCGCCGGACGGCACAACCGCCCGGTTTGAGATTGGGGTCAAGCCGCAGCCTTACCCTGCGCGACGATGACAGGGATCAGCAGATCGCCCCAGTTGCCATCACCGCCATGGTGGCGGGCGGAGCGGACGAGCTCTACCGATACACCGGCCTCGACCGCATTCATGACCGCCTGGTTGAGGCGGTGCAGGTCGTTTGCCAGCATGCGGATGGCGCTTTGCTGATCCTGGCTCATGGATGAGGACTGCTCCTCGGTGCGTTCCTTAACTCTCGAAATCGAAGCCATTGGTTTTCCTCCGTTCAATGGGCTTGAAGCTGGTGTCTCGTTTGTCGCATGTCGTTATCGCAAAACCGCGGCACACTTTTGCGCGACATGCTTGTCATTCCGCAGCGGGGCGGAACTGGTCGTGTTCGGTCGATTCCTTCATCGCCGTGGTGGATGAGGTGCCGCCGGATATGGCGACGGAGACCGCATCGAAATAGCCGGTGCCGACTTCGCGCTGGTGCTTGGTGGCGGTGTAGCCGTTGATTTCGGCGGCGAATTCCGCTTCCTGAAGCTCCGAATAGGCTGCCATCTGCCGGTCCTTATAGCCGCGTGCCAGTTCGAACATGCCGTAGTTGAGTTGGTGGAAACCGGCAAGTGTGATGAACTGGAACTTGTAGCCCATGGCACCGAGTTCGCGCTGGAACTTGGCAATCGTCGCATCATCCAAGTGTTTCTTCCAGTTGAACGAAGGCGAGCAATTGTATGCCAGCTTCTTGCCCGGATGCACCTTGTGCACGCCTTCCGCAAAGCGCTTGGCCTGTTCCAGATCCGGCTTGGATGTTTCGCACCAGATGAGATCGCAATAGGGCGCATAGGCGTTGGCGCGGGCAATGCACGGTTCCAGCCCGTTTTTGACCGGGTAGAAGCCCTCGACCGTGCGCCCGGCATCGTAATCCACGAAGGGCTGGTCGCGCTCATCGATATCAGACGTCAGAAGCTTTGCGGCTTCCGCATCGGTGCGGGCTATGACCAGCGTCGGCGTGCCCATGACGTCTGCGGCCAAACGCGCCGCCGTCAGGTTGCGGATATGCGCCGCTGTCGGGATCAGAACCTTGCCGCCCAGATGGCCGCATTTCTTTTCAGATGCCAACTGGTCTTCATAATGAACACCCGCAGCCCCGGCCTCGATAAAGGCCTTCATGATTTCGAACGCATTCAGCGGGCCACCGAAGCCGGCTTCCGCATCGGCAACGATGGGTGCAAACCATGTGTCGACGGACAGGCCCTTGCCTTCGGCAGTCTCGATCTGGTCGGCGCGCTGCAAGGTCTTGTTGATGCGCTTCGCCAGTTCAGGCGCTGCATTGGCCGGGTAAAGCGATTGATCCGGGTACATCGCCGATGCCGTGTTGGCGTCTGCCGCAACCTGCCAGCCCGAGAGATAGATCGCCTTCAGACCGGCGCGAACCATCTGCATGGCCTGATTGCCGGAAAGCGCGCCGAGCGCATTGATGTAGCTTTCCTCGTTGATCAGCTTCCACAATCGGTTCGCGCCCATTTCCGCCAGCGAATGACGGATTTCGACGGAGCCGCGCAACCTCTCAACGTCCGTTGTTGTGTAAGTGCGCTCAATGCCATCGTAACGGCCTCTGGGTGCGCCCGGAACCAGCTTGTAAAAATCAGTCATGTCTCTCTCCCTTGTCAGAACCGAAAATCCCTCCACACATCGTTACTCCAATATGATGTGTGATCCGATGTGACTGAATTTACAGTTTCGATAATTTTTACGCCAGATAAAAAGGAAAATCAGTGACTTGAAAGAGGTCATGCTGTATCGCCTTTGACAGGGTGGAGTTGTAAAATTGTAAATTTTGTAAAAGTCGTGCACGACTAATTTTGTGTGGATTTTGTAAAGGGAGGAGGTCTGGTGGAGGCCAAGATATTTGCAGGGCCGCGCGTCCGGCGTGTGCGTAACGGGTTGGGTCTGACGCAGACGGCCATGGCCGAGGCGCTGTCGATCTCGCCGTCCTATCTCAATCTCATCGAGCGCAATCAGCGCCCGCTGACCGTCCAGCTGCTGTTGAAACTGAGCTCCGTTTATAAGGTCGATCTGGACGATTTGCAGGGCGAAAGCGGCGGCATTGCCAGCCAGTTGCGGGAAGTCTTTGCCGATCCGCTGCTGGCGGGCGAGGTGCCATCGGGGCAGGAACTGGTCGAGGTGGCGGAAGCGGCACCCAATGCGGCCAGCGGCATCACCAAGCTTTATCGTGCTTATAAGGAGCAGGCACAGCGCCTGAGCGATCTGTCAGACCTTCTGGCGCGGGAAGGGCACCAGACAACACTGTCGGCCACCCGCCTGCCGATCGACGAAGTCAGGGAAATCTTCGAGCGGCGTGCGGCACATTTCGCGCAGCTGGATGTGGCGGCGGAAGCTTTTCATGCGGCGCTGTCGCCCGGTGACGACTTGGCGCAGGCGCTGAAAAGCTGGCTTCAGAAAAACCACGGCATCGTCGTGCGCTCCATGCCCGTCCACGCCATGCCAAACCTGCGCCGACGTTATGACCGGCACTCCATGCGGCTGTTTCTATCCGAGCGCCTGTCGCCGCAGGACCAGTTGCGCGAAATGGCGATGGAGGCCTGTCTTCTGGCGCTGACGGAGGAGATTGGTGCAGAACTGCAAGCGCTGGCGCTATCAGGTGAAGAGGCCAAGCGCATCGCCCGTTTCGAGCTTGCCCGTTACGCCGCCCATGCGCTGATGATGCCCTACGGTGCGTTTCTCAGCGCTGCCCAGCGGGCGCGCTACGACATCGATATCCTACGCGGGCGCTTCAATGTGTCGTTCGAGCAGGTGGCGAACCGTCTCGTCACGCTGGCGCGTCCCGGTGCTTCCGGCATTCCGTTTTTTCTGATGGAAATCGACAGCGCCGGAAACCGATTTCGCAAGGCGGGCGCACAAGGCTTTCCGCAGGCAAAGTTCGGTGGGCAGTGCGTCAAGCTCAACGTCCACGCCGCTTTTTCCCAGCCGGGGCAGGTGCTGGTCGAACAGGTGGAGATGCCGGATGGCGGGGCTTATCTCACCATCGCCCGCTCGCTGGATGGGCCGCAGGCGGGGTTTGGAGAGCGCATTCGTCGCACGGCCATTATGGTCGCCTGCGATGCGGCGCTGGCGAAAGAGACTATTTACGGCGATGTCGTTGGCATCAAGGCCGGTACCATCGCCATCGGCCCATCCTGTCGGCTGTGTGAGCGGCAGGGCTGTCTGTCGCGGGCGGAGGCTCCATTGACGCGGCCGCTGGGGCTGGATGAAATGGTGACGGGCTTGAGCGTTTTCGATTTTCAGTGAGTGCTTTCAACACAATTGTTTGAAATTGCCGCGCTGCACATTTCCTGCTTGCCGCCGCAACTTTTCCTTTCTAGTCTCTGGCAAAACAAGGGGATCACGCGTCTTCCCACGGCGCGTTCAAACAGGAGATATCATGAAACATCGTTCGCTTCGTTTCAGCCTCGCCGTTGCCGCAGCCGTTCTGGCCGCTGGCACCGCATTTGCGCAGGAAAAGGTCGTCCACGTCTACAACTGGTCGGACTATATCGATCCTGCCCTTTTGGAAGAATTCACCAAGGAAACCGGCATCAAGGTCGTTTACGACGTCTATGACGGCAACGAAGTGCTGGAAACCAAGTTGCTGGCTGGCAACTCCGGTTATGATGTGGTCGCGCCGACATCGCCGTTCCTGGCGCGTCAGATCAAGGCTGGGGTCTACCAGAAGCTGGACAAGTCCAAGCTTCCGAACCTCAAGAACATGTGGCCGGAAATTACCACGCGCCTGTCGCAGTATGATCCCGGCAATGAATATGCCGTCAACTACATGTGGGGCACCACCGGCATCGGCTACAACGTCGCCAAGATCAAGGCTGCACTCGGCGATGATGTTAAGGTCGATAGCTGGGATATTCTGTTCAAGCCGGAAAACGCGGCCAAGCTGAAGTCCTGCGGCATCAACATTCTCGATGCATCCGACGAAACTTTCGCCATCGCCATGAACTACATCGGCAAGAACCCGGACAGCAAGGAAACGGCTGATCTGGAAGCCGGTGGCGATGTCTACAAGGCCATCCGTCCTTCGGTCAAAACCTTCAATTCCTCGGCCTATATCGATGAGCTGGCCAATGGCGACAGCTGCATCACCATCGGCTGGTCCGGCGATATTCTCCAGGCCAAGACCCGCGCCGAGGAAGCAAAGAACGGCGTTGAAGTGAACTACGTCATTCCGAAAGAAGGCACCTATATCTGGATGGATTCCTTTGCCATTCCCGCAGATGCCAAGAATGTTGATGCAGCGCACGCCTTCATCAACTTCATGATGAAGCCTGATGTTGCCGCCAAGGCTTCGGATTACGTCCAATATGCCAACGGCAACCTTGCGTCGCAGCCGCTAATGGATGAGGCTGTCTCCAAGAACCCGGGCGTTTACCCGGATGCGGAGACGATGAAGAAGCTCTTCACCATTTCGCCCTATGGACCGAAAGAACAGCGCGTTCTCAACCGCGTCTGGACCCAGATAAAAACCGGCAGCTGACCGGGTTTTCAAAAGGGGCGGGTGGAAACTCCTGCCCCTTTCTCGTTCAGCCTTTACATAAAACAAATGGGACAGTTCATGGCGAAATCTCTTGGCCCGGTTAAACGCAAATTCTCTCCATGGACTGATCCGGCGGCGGCTCCGTTCATCCGGTTTGAGAATGTCACCAAGAGGTTTGGCGATTTCGTCGCCGTGGATAATTTGACGCTGGATATTTACGAGCGCGAATTCTTCTCGCTGCTCGGCCCATCCGGCTGCGGCAAGACCACGCTGATGCGCATGCTGGCCGGTTTCGAGGAGCCGACGGAAGGTCGTATCCTCTTGCAGGGCAAGGACATCTCCGGCGTACCGCCCTATAAGCGGCCCACCAATATGATGTTCCAGTCCTACGCCTTGTTTCCGCATATGTCGGTGGAAAAGAACATCGCCTTCGGTCTTGAGCAGGATGGTCTGCCCAAAGCAGATATCAAGCTCCGCGTCGAGGAAATGCTGCGCATGGTCAAGCTCACCGAGTTTGCCAAACGCAAGCCGAGCCAGCTTTCCGGCGGGCAGCGTCAACGCGTGGCGCTGGCGCGCTCTCTGGCCAAGCGGCCAAAGGTGCTGTTGCTGGACGAGCCGCTTGGCGCGCTGGACAAGAAGCTGCGCGAGGAAACCCAGTTCGAGTTGATGGACCTTCAGCAAACGCTTGGTACCACCTTCCTCATCGTCACCCATGATCAGGAAGAAGCGATGACGGTATCTGACCGCATTGCCGTGATGGACAAGGGCATCGTCGCGCAGGTAGCAACACCGGCTGAAATTTACGAAGCCCCCAACAGCCGCTACGTGGCGGACTTCATCGGTGACATCAACATCTTCGACGCCACCGTCACGTCCAAGACAGGCCCTGCCGTGCAACTGGATTGCGATGGTCTTGATGTCACCGTGGAGCAGGAATGCGCCGCCGCAATCGGCGACAGGGTGGCCTTTGCCGTCCGCCCGGAAAAGGTCCGCATTTCACTGGATGCACCGACGGAGACATCGCCGAACGTGGCGCATGGCGAGGTCTGGGATATCGGCTATCTCGGCGATTTCTCGGTGTTCATCGTCAAGCTGGACGATGGCCGGGTCATTCGTGCCGCGCAGGCCAATGTCTCGCGTCTGGTCGATAGGCCCATCACCTTCGGGGATATGGTCTGGCTCAACTGGAAAGCCGATTCCGGTCTGGTTCTCACACGCTGAGGGAGGGTTGAACATGGCGATTTCGTCCCCGGAAAACCGGCAAAGCCCCACCCGTTGGCTGGTGGTGGCCATACCCTATCTCTGGCTGCTGCTGTTCTTCGCGGCACCCTTCCTCATCATTCTGAAAATCTCCTTTTCAGACACCGCCATCGCCATGCCGCCCTATACGCCGGTCTTCGAAGGCTTTGCCAGGATCGGCGATTTCTTTTCGCAGCTGGATTTCGAGAACTATCTCTTCCTGACCGAGGACCCGCTTTATATCGAAGCCTATCTGTCGTCGCTGCGCATCGCCTTCATCTCGACCTTCCTTCTGCTGTTGATCGGCTACCCCATGGCGCTGGCCATGGCGCGTGCTCCCAGCACCATCCGACCCACGCTGGTGATGCTGGTCATCCTGCCGTTCTGGACCTCGTTCCTCATACGCGTTTACGCCTGGATCGGCATTCTGAAGCCCGAAGGCCTCTTGACGTTGCTGTTCCAGACCACCGGACTTCTCGGGCCGGACGAACAGGTCAACATCTTCCGCACCGATACCGCCGTCTTCATCGGCATCGTCTATTCCTACCTGCCCTTCATGGTGCTGCCGCTTTACGCTGCGCTGGAAAAGCTGGATGCGACACTGTTGGAAGCAGCCAACGATCTGGGATGCCCACCGTGGAAAGCGTTCTGGAAAATCACCCTCCCGCTGTCTCTGCCGGGCGTCATCGCCGGATCGATGATCTGCTTCATTCCCATCACCGGCGAGTTCGTCATTCCCGATTTGCTGGGCGGCGCAGAAACTCTGATGATCGGCAAGACGCTTTGGACGGAGTTCTTCGGCAATCGTGACTGGCCGTTGGCATCTGCCGTGGCGGTGCTGTTGCTGCTGTTGCTCGTCGTGCCCATCGCCATCTTCCAGAACCAGCAGAAGAAGGTGGCATAGACATGAAGCGCGGCAAGTTCGATACGACTATTCTCACCTTCTGCTTTGCTTTTCTCTACATCCCCATCATCATTCTGGTGATCTATTCCTTCAATGCCTCCAAGCTGGTCACGGTGTGGGGCGGCTTTTCGCTGCAATGGTACAGCTCCATGTGGTCCAACCAGGGCCTGATGGATGCGGCATGGATCACCGCGCGCGTCGCCGTTCTCAGTGCCACCATCGGCACCATTCTCGGCACGCTGGCGGCACTGTCGCTCACGCGGTTCTCTCGCTTTCCGGGCCGTATCCTGTTTTCCGGCATGATCTATGCGCCACTGGTCATGCCGGAGGTGATCACCGGCCTGTCGCTGTTGCTGCTCTTCGTGGCCGTGGGCGTGGACCGCAGTTTCTGGACCGTGGTCATCGCGCATACGACTTTCACCATGTGTTACGTGGCGATTGTCGTGCAATCACGCCTGCTAACCTTCGACCGCAGTCTGGAAGAAGCCGCGCTCGATCTCGGTTGCCCGCCGGTCAAAACCTTCTTCCGCATCACGCTACCGCTCATCCTGCCCGCCGTCGTCGCCGGGTGGATGCTGGCCTTTTCGTTGTCGCTAGACGATCTCGTCATCGCCAGCTTCACGACCGGGCCGGGTGCCACGACGCTGCCGATCAAGATCTACTCGCAGGTGCGTCTTGGTGTGACGCCTGAGATCAATGCCATCTGCACCATCCTGATCGCGCTCGTCACCATCGGCGTCATCTGCGCCTCCATCGCTTCTAAACGTGGCGAATTGCAGCGCATGCGCGATGAACATGCGGCGGCGAAAGGATGAACCGGCAACTGAGCAGCGTCTCGCGAAATCCGGCGAATAATCTTAGGAATTTGTTGTCCCTAAATGGTGTAGTCGCCCTTTAACCCTTTGTTAAATGGCCATGTTCCAAATGGTAGGCAACGTGGGTGCACTCAATGAGAGGGTGACCGGGCCGGTGGCTCAAAGACATGATGTTGTTTTATTCCGACTCTCGTTAATAAGCACAAACTCTCAAGGCAGCTTCGGCTGCCTTTTCTTTTCGACGGATGCGCCTCATGACAAGTCAGGACTGCTCCACGTCCTGAAGAATTTTTTCCAGCATAAGGCGTCCGTATTCGACATTGGCGTGATAGTCGCCCGGTTGTTTTGCAAAGACGTCGAGCATCGCGCCATCTGCATCGTAAACCGACGAAGGTGGATGGTGGTAAGCGATGCCCATGTCTTCCAGTTGTGCCGTCGCGCGGTCGCGGAACCGATTGTAGATAAAAGCGATCTCGCCGTCAGCGAATTGGGTTTTCCCGGCCAACCTTTGATAGCTTGATGGTACAGGGCAACAGGAAGCAACCGAGAACTCAACGTTCATGCCACGCAGTGTGCGGAAGAACGACATAGGCTCTATCAGCGTGTGATCGATGATCGCGTCAAAGCCGCTCTTGGAGACGAATTGTCGGTCCTGAGACCAGATTGCGGCAGTGTGTGTCGTCCAGTGCTTTTGATCGAAACCAAAGCTTGGATAGAGCCCGAACATGAAGACGAAGCGTCGAGGATCGTTTCGGCAAATGACGGTCGGATGATCCGGGTTGATTTTCTCGAATATCGCCTTCGCAGGCGCCTGGGTAAACGCGACGGTATCGTTGTCGGCGGAAAAGAAAGGCTCCAGAAAGTTATAGCCGTGCCCCATCTGGGCGATACGCAATTGCCCATGACGGCTGTTGAAGGAGACATGCTTGATCGCCTCCGCCAGCGCGATGATGTGCGAATCTCCGATGATTTCAAGCATAACCAAGCTCCTGCGCCTGCATCATTTCCTCGCAGACGATCTCATGGTCGCCAATATTGATTGGCCTGCTTGTCATCGCGGAGGGTGCGGACGTGCCGCCCCGGTGCTCTTTGAAAAAATGTGACATGACGTAATCGACACCTGCGGGCGTTACCGTACGCAGGTTGGGATCGTAGAAAATACCGCGCCCGCTCGGCGCTGCGATGATCTCATAGGAGGGGAAATAATCGACGAAATCGGCTTCATTCGAAAGATGGCCTGCAACCGCACGCAGCACGGACTTGGAATACAGCGATGCCGCGAGAACGTGATCATCGCTCTTGGTCGCAGTCAGCGGAACGGGGGAGACGGTCAGCACGAATTTTATATCGGCATTGACCTCACGCCAACGCGTGATGATGGCAACGAGGTCTTCGAAAATCTCGAAGTAGTTGAAGTTTTTGAATTCGTATTCGCTCTCGTCAAACCGACCGGCCACCGTGCCAGGGCAAAGCGGAAAAACGGCGCCATCGCTTTTGGCAATCCAGGCTTCGGTCAGGCCCAGCGTGAAGACGAAGACTTCCGTTTTGGTAAAGAGCTCTCTGATCGCAGCGAAATGGGACTGGCGGGAGCGCTCCAGTTCTGCGACGCTTGAAAACGGCTCAGGCTCCAGCAGCGGACGGAATGGATCGACCACGCCTTCGCCCTTGCGCCACGCTTGCTCACCGGGCGTGAACCGGCCAAATGCCCGGTCAAACGTCTGGAGCAACTGCCGTGCGCTGTAAATGTTGCAATAGCGGGCGGAATAGACCCCATAATTGTAGCTCTTGGCCTGCGCTGGCGGAAAAAGAGGTGGCGCGGGTTCGAAGTCCGTGAAGGCAAAACCGTTCTTTTTCAGCGATGTGGCAACATGCTGCGCAAAGCAGCTGCCGGCTGTCGCAATTGCCGTTTGGGGGAAGATGTCGAATTTCTTCTTGTACAGATTTTCCAACTGCAACGCATGGGTCTCTGCCACCGCTTTGCGCCAGATCGCCCGGTCGGGGAGCGCACTATAGGGGTGGGAGCCAAGCTCAGCGTTTGCGGAATCTGTTTGCGCGATACTCATGCGTATCCTTCATGCCTCTTCTCTATCCACGTCGGAAAGGAAGGGCTTGAGGAATGAGCAGCATTACTTTCCTCGGCAAACATATCCGCCAAGGCTTTCTTCAGGCTGGTGCAGATGGCTGGATTACTGCCCGCCAGCCTCGCCTTTATGATCCAGCGATCGCGACACCAGCAGCACGGGTATCAGCCCGGCAGCGATGATGATGAGGGCGGGGATGGAAGCGTCCTGCACCTTGGAGCGTGATGCGTCTTCGTAGACGAGTGTTGCCAGCGTGTTGAAGTTGAAGGGGCGCAGCATGATGGTGGCGGGGAGTTCTTTGAGGGATTCGATGAAAACCAGCAGCGCCGCCGTGATGGCGGCAGGGCGGATGTTGGGTAAGAGAACGGTGATGAGCGTCTGCGCACGGTTGCGCCCCAGCGTCCTAGCCGCCATGTCGATGTGAGGCGAGAGCTTTTGAAAGCCCGCATCGATGGTGCCTTCCGCCAGTGTCATGAAGCGGACGCTGTGCGCATAGATGATGGCAAAGGCCGTGCCTGACAACAGAAGTCCGGTCGAGTAATTCATGTGCAGTCGCAAAAATCCATCCAGCGCATTGTCGAGCGCCGATAACGGCAACAGCACGCCGATCGCCAGCACGGTGCCGGGTATGCCATAACCGAGCGAGCCGATGCGGCTTGCCGACCGCGCCATCGGCGATGCGTTGACCCGCTGCACATAGGCAAAGATAAAGCCGCAGACGAGGGTGATCAGCGCCGCAGACAGCGAGACCTCCAGACTGTGGGCGAGCGCCTTGAGCAGTTTGGGGTCCGACAGCGCGCCAAGCCGTTTCAACGCATAACCACCCAGAACCAGCACCGGGATGGCAAAGCCCGAGAGGATTGGCAGCAGGCAAAACATCGTGGCAGCCCAGCCGCGTGCACCTGGCAGAGGCTTGAGGGCAAAGCGTTGCGTCATCGCCGTCGACTTGGCGGCTGAAAATCGCTGGCGGCTGCGTGCCCGCCTTTCCGTGATGATGAGCGCCGCGACGATGAGGATGAGGACCGAGGCGATCTGTGTCGCGCCTGCCAGATTGCCACGGTTCAGCCATGTCTCGTAAATGGCGAAGGTCAGCGTGCGAACACCGAGATATTCGATGGCCCCGATGTCATTCAGCGTTTCCATCATCACCAGGGCGAGGCCGATGATGATGGCGGGCCTTGCCATAGGCAGTTGCACGGACAGGAATATGCGCAGCGGACTTGCGCCGAGTGTTCTGGCGGCTTCCGTTGCATAGCGGCCTTGCAGGCCGAACGCCGCTCTGACTGAAAGATAGACATACGGATAAAGAACGGAGCTGAGCACCAGCACCGCACCGCCGAGAGACCGGATATCGGGAAACCAGTAATCCCTGATCGAATGATAGCCGAACAGCGTGCGGACGGCACTCTGCACCGGTCCGGTAAAATCCAGAAACTCGCCGAACGCGTATGCCGCAAGATAGGACGGAATTGCGAGCGGCAGAACCAGCGCGACCGAAAGGGCACGGCGCAGCGGAAACTGGAAAGTGCTAACCAGCCATGCTGCGATGATGCCGAATACGGCGGCAGCAAGTCCTGTCATGGAAAGCAGCAATAGCGTTTGGCCGCCTGCGCGCGGCAAAACATTGACCAGCAGGTGGCGCCAGCCATCGGTGCCGCCCGTGGCCGCGATGGAGAAGATCGCGATCAGCGGCATGGCGACCGCGACAGCAAGAACCAGTGTGCCGAGCGAAAGCCCCGAAGGTTTCAGGCTTCGGGCAACCGTGCGGGTAGGGGAAGCATGGGACAGCGGCAAGCTCTGATCCTTCCGGCACCGGCACTGGCCGATGGGCAGCTTAAAAATGCGAGAAGAGCGGATAGCGCTCTCCCACATTGCTAATCCCGTCAGGGGCTAGTTCGCAAGCACGCGCTGCGAGGGAAAGCTGATTTCCACCAGCGTTCCCTCATTGGGGGCCGATGTGATCGAGAAGTTGGCGCGGTTCGCATCCACCATCGCCTTGGTCAGCGGCAGGCCAAGGCCGGTGCCATCTCCCCGCACACGGCTGCTGGAGGCTGCAACCTGACGGAACGGTTTCATAGCCTGTTCCAGCTCGGCCCGGGTCATGCCGATGCCGGTATCGCGAATGCGCAGCACGACGCTGCCGTTCGCCTCATAGGCCGTGGACACCACGATCTGTCCGCCTGAAGGTGTGAACTTGATGGCGTTCGACAGCACATTGAGCATGATCTGCTTGATGGAGCGCAGATCGGCAACGATCGGCGGCACGGACTGCGACAATGCAGTGCGGATGATGACGCGCTGATTGTTGGCCTGCGGCTGCACAATGGAAACGGCCTCAGCAATCGTATCATTCAAGGCAACCGCCTTGAAGTCGACATCCATCTGCCCCGCCTCGATTTTAGAGATGTCGAGAAGGTCGTTGACGATATCAAGAACATGGCGGCCAGAGCGCACGATGTCATTGGAATATTCGACGTAGCGCGGATGACCGACCGGGCCGAACCGCTCCGTCGCCATCATGTCCGCAAAGCCGATGATCGCATTCAACGGCGTGCGGATTTCATGGCTGACGCGGGCAAGGAAATCCGTCTTGTGGGCATTGGCGGTTTCTGCGGCGCGTTTGGCGTTGCGCAAATCTTCCTCGGTGCGCTTCCATTGGGTAATGTCGCGGATGACGGCGCAGTAGCCGTTGGAGGATTTCAACCGACCGATGGTCATGAACAATGGCAGGAAACCGCCAGACGCTTCACGACCGATCACCTCGCGGCCATCGTTCAGCACGCTGGCAACGCCGTTATTGGCAAGCCCGGAAAGGTAATCCAGCACGGCCCGCTGGCTTTCATGCGCAAACAGGGTCACGAACGGCTTGGCGGAAAGTTCGTCATGATCGTAGTTGAACAGCGCGCTGGCCGACCGGTTGAGCGAGCGAATGGTACCGTCTTCACCCAGCAGCACAACGCCATCCGTTGCTGTTTCCAGAATGGAGTGCAGCTCCTCGACCTGACCTTTCAGATCGGTGACTTCGGCATCCGTTTCTCCAACAGGTGCTTCGCTATTGCTGTTGGCGGGCAGGGGATGCGCGGTTTGCTCATCCGTCGGGATCAGCGACAGCATCAACGCACCCGCATCTTCCCAGCGAATGGATTGTAGCCGCGCCTTGACCGGGATCAGCTCGTTATCGGCGCTGACGGCAACCATACCGCCCGAGCGTTCCGACACCGCGTCCAGTTCATCCCGTTGCAGCAGCGCATCGAGACCACCGACCTCGGCCAACTCTTCGGCTGTCGAATAACCCGTCAACCGCAGAAACTCCGGGTTGGCGTGGATCAGCCGGTCACCGCTGTGGATGAGAAGCGCGAGCGGCATCTGGTCTATCGTCTCTGCCGTCAAGGTCGCGGCGGGACGCAGCGGCGCGCGCTGCCCGGTAATGGCGTCATTTGCCTCTTCAGCATCCGCACCGCGGGCCGAGGCGAGTGGCACAACGAAGCTGACAGGCTCATCGCCCCGCGTATAATCCGCGAAGTCGTCATCTTCGGCCTGCGGCTCCACGACCGTCACTTCCGGGGTGGAAGGCTCATCCTGCGGCTGCACATCGGCCACGATTTCGGGCTCAGGGGCGATGATATCCGCCGTCTCCTGAGCATCCATTTCCTGATGCTCGGCGCCACCGTCGTCATCGCTGACCGCAGGCTTCAATGTGCGGGCAATTTCCTGAAAGGCCGCACGCTCGCTGACGGTCAATTGCTCGCGGCTTTTGGCACGCCGGTCTTCGAACTGCACCACCTTGTCGGAATAACGGCGGTTCGGCGTCTCGGTGATCCTGAGCGCAGGCACTTCATGGTCGGGCGGCTCGTAGCTGCGCGGCTCGTCTTCCGCTACGTTTTCATTCACCGCGTCAGGAATGGAAGTGGGCTGAACCTCGGCTTCTTCATCCTCCTGCGGCAGGGAAAACAGCGTTTCCTCGTCAACAGGCGCTGGCTCGATGGTCTCCGGCTGCACCTCTTCGGCAGACAGCGGTCCGGCAGCAAGAGACAGGCCAACCGCATTCGGATCTTCCACCGCGTCGCCAATGCGCACGATGCCAAAGCCCCGGAAGCCGTCGAATTCACGCGAGCGGGTATAGGTCGGCAGCGCGGCCAGATCGATGGGAACGGTCAGCGATGTGCCTTCGACGGGCCAAAAGATCGTCTTGCCGGACCATGTATCACGCCGGTTCAAAAGCTCGGTGATCTTGCCATCGGGGTCCAGATTGAACAGGGCAGCGAGATCGGAAAAGCTCATGCCCTCGACATTGGCAGCCTTCGGTCCGACAGCATCGGAAAATTCCCGCGAGATCGAGGTGAAACGTCCGGCCGCATCGATTTTCCAGACAAAGCGGGAGGCACGACGGTTCGGATCGAACACGAAGGGCGCGTCTTCGCCAGCCTGCTTTGTGTCAGGTTCCGCGTTGTCAATGGTGGCGACGGCGGGCTCTGCCAGCAGCGGCAGCTCGGGCTCAGCCTCGACCACCTGCGCTTCTGGCTCTTCGTCAACGATCGGCATCGGTTCTGCTGGTTGTTCGAGCTCGTCTTCGGCCAGAGCCTCGTTCGCAACCTCCGGCTCTGCCGCTTCCACGGCAACCGCGTCCGCAATCACCTCGGCATCATCATCAGCGTCCTGCGGCTCGGAGATATCATCGATATCCGCCACTGCATCCGGCGCATCGGCAATGGTCTGCGCTGCTTCATCGGCCATTTCGACAGGCGCAGTTGGCTCCGGTTCAGGCTCTACCTGCGGCTCCGGCTTCGTCTGCGTGAATTCGGCGGAAGGATCGAGCGTACCGATGACGGTCTCGACCACAAACAACAAATTGAGTTCCGGGTCCTGCGATAGCTGTCCAGCGGCGGCGGGCAGATAGCCTTTGCCTGCCGGCACAGGCCGCTTCACCAGCTTGCCCTGCTGGCTGGACGCCATGGAAACAAGGGTGCGCGTGGTGACCGGTGTGATGCCGAGCCCGGCGAACCCAGTGGATGCCGCCAGGATTTTGCTGTTTGCATCCAGCACGGCCATGTGAATATCGGGATCGTCAAAACCCTCTATCATCCGGCGCGCACGTTCCTGCAATGAAGGGATGGCAGCATCGATAGGAGCGGTAAACAGCAGGGTCTGCTCGCCTGCTTCCACCTCGATGATCTCGGCAGTTGCGACGACTGAAACGCTTCTAAAGCCGGAATGAATACGGATCGTGAACTGACCGCTATCGCCGGTCTTTACAAGACGCCCCGCCGTTGCGGAAAACTGGCGGAACGTCACGTCCTGCTGTCTTGGTCCACGTTCCAGAAAATCATAGATCATCGGAGTACCGAACAGTGCGGCACCGCGACCGTTTGCCCAGAGCGCACTTTGCAAATCCATCGAAAACAGGGCCATGGCTTCGCCCCGACCGAAATGGTCTCGAACACGCTCATGAACTGCAATGTCTATAAATGGATATTGTACGGCGGGCATGGGTAACCTATTCTGGGCACGACCTGACCTCACGCAACCGCTAGACCTCATCATGAGGAACCACACAGCCTGCATCGGCTCGATGTTAACAGAATCTTAAATAACTTCACAGGCCCAATAGGTCCATCATCTGTCTTGGGAATTGCCAATTACAGTTAATTCGCCGGGCCCATGAAAAAGTTCTGCACATCACGCAGAATGTGTGTTGGCAGGCCACCTTTTGCAATCGCCAATCACGCAGCGAAGCGTTCAATCCAAGCCTTTTTGCACGCCGTTGGCCATGCGGCCCGAACACGCTTGCTTTCCCAAGCTTTTTTGGCAAATATCACCGAAGGACTTGCAAAACGGAAAAACTCCCCGTATGTGAGCCTCCGTAACGCCGACGCGGCGTTTCTATGCGGTTGTAGCTCAGTTGGTTAGAGCGCAGGTTTGTGGCACCTGAGGTCGGAGGTTCAATTCCCCCCAACCGTACCATTTCTTCACAAAAAGCTTTTTGTTTAAAAGATGCCGATGTTTGAGCGGTCTGTCGCTTCACATGCGGCAATCTTTTGCGTTGCCTGATCCGCGTTCAACTCCCAGTACCAACGGGCGATTTCCTTTGCGATTTTTTCGCTGGATTCCACCTTGAAGTGAAGAACGTCGACCATCCCGTCAGCGCCAACCAGGCTATCGACGTCCATCAGATCGACGCAGTCGAATTTTTCTGCGATGGCCGCCCAAGCGTCACTGACACCCTTCAAACGCCTTTTGGTTATGCCATTAGTCTCCGAGTAGAACTCTTCGCCGTCCGGAGCTGCAGAGCAGACGACAAGCATTCGCTTGCCGTTCTCCTGAAGAAACTGCGCAAGCTTTTCCGCGCAAAACGGATAGAGCTTGGTTTCCAGCTCAGCTCGTTCTTCTTCCGGCCAAGGCATATCCATATAGTCGATACCGGTATGGTACACGAGAAAGTCCGGGAAATTCTGCACGCTGGGATCAAGACGGAGCATGAGCGGCAGAGCGAATACGCGCGGATAATTGTCGATCTCCGCAATATCCCTCAAGCCTGAAAAATGCGCGAAGGTGCCGGAATGGCAATGCGCCATAAACCGGATTTTTACCTTGGCCGGGTCGACCTCAATGTTTTTTTCCCTATCCAGAATCAGGGCTCGGATCGGGGCTGCGTTATAGTTTTCCTGCGTAATCCACGATGGAATGGTGGGCTCTATCGTCAAGGTAGGCGGAACTTTAAGATTTGGATAGTGTTCCATAACGTGCGCCAAAAACAGATTTTCCATGCCCATGTGCATGATGCGGCAAGAAAACGTCATGTGCAGCAAGGTGTTTTCTCGAACGTCGACTGCGATAAATCCGACAAGACCGTGATAGCCGAATTTGTCCCAAGCAAACAAGGCAAAGGACATGCGTAAGGATGACTCCGACAGGAATCTCGCCATGCTTCCAGGTTCGACTCGCGTCTTAAGAAAGTTCAGCTGGTTCGTTCGATTGATGAGTTCTTCAATCCGATGTGCAAAATCGACCACGTCGGATTCTCTGGCGATGGCGACACGAATATCGCAGGATTTCAGAAACTCTTCCCTGCTTCCCCCATGCAGTTGGTCTTCACTGACACGATTCTCCAGTGCCCGGTAGTCATCCAGTCGCGACTTGGTGACATTGCCATGCGCATCGAGCAGGGTCTGCAGGAACACGTCGCAATCTGCCGCCGTTGCATCAAGGACTTGAAGGTCGGGGAGAGCGGCGCAAGCCTCTGCCAGATTAACCGCGTTATCATCGATGAACAGGCAGTTTTTCGGTCGCAACTGCATGTCTGAAATCATGGATTTCAAAGCATCGCCCTTTGGGACAAAAGCAATCCGAGGAAAGACGAATTCATCCCATATGCCGAGTTCGATCAGTTTGGCCTTTGCGGTGTCGAAGTCATTTTTGGAACATATGGCGGAAATCAGTCCGCATTTGTTAAGGCGCTTGATGGTTTCGACCCGAAACGCTTTGAGTGACAGGGCACCGATATCATCCAGTGTCCCGTCCCACAGCGTATCGTCGAGATCCCAGATAATCGCCTTGATACTCTTTGCGCGATCGGCGAGATTCTCTCGTGATTGTTGAGCTTCAGCAGCCTTGAAGGGCCCCAGTGCCGCAAAGGCTCCTTGCAAAAAATACATCGCCGCTAGAAGGCCGGAAGATGTCAGTTCCAGACCAGCTTCTGGACGGAAGCAGATCGAAACAGGAATGCCGGTTTCTGACAAGGTATGGAACATTTTCAGAAAGTTCGCAGGTGGCGTGTGAGGATTGAGCCCCCCATGAACAAGAAAGACCGGCGGTAAGCTTTTGCAATCCATCGCGAAGTTTTCAAGATGCATGTTGAAGCTGATGATGGCCGCGAACTTGTCTTCGCTTTTTAGGGCTTCACACAGTATTTTGTCGGCGGCTGAGCCAAACCCGATGAGTGCCATGCGCTGTTTGGGAAGTCCGAATTGCTTTTCCAGAACTGCCAATCGTGCCGGAAGCTCTGGTGCGTGCGGGAGTGGCACAATCGCAAATGCTGTCGCTGGAAGATGTTCGCGCCATCGTTCGTAGGTTGACTGTGCATTGGCGTAGCCATCCGGGTCGTCATAGGTGAGAACTGCGAGGGTTGTCGCATTAGTCACTGACGCCGCAGGATATGACATTTCCAAAAGCATTTTGTACCTTCCATCGCGTCTAGAATTTGGTGGGCTACTTATGTTTGCACTCTTGGCAAACGTTTCTTGCCTAAACCTTGAGTTGGCGTCGCAACGGCGCGGAAGATCACGTTTATCCATGTTTGGAGGTGCAGATATTGTCGATGGTATTTACGCCGGGTCTATTTTCACCTGTGGGGCGGGATATTCTGCAATCGCAGCCAGCCGGAACTTACGACCTGACAGCACCGGAAAGCCGAGTGGCGTGGTCAATGTGTCTTGGCGAGACGATTCAGTTGTGAAGCGCATATTGTCGAAGACGGGGTAGGGCGGCAATCGGAGCTGATCACGAGATTTTCCTCAATCGAAGGGCTCTCTCGTCAAGCGGGAGACTAGCCCAATTGCGCTTTGCGTCCTGCGACAGCAGAGGGCTGCAACGCCCCACCCAAAAATCGGTTGGCTAAAATGCCGGGCGCTGGTATGGTTGCGTCAACGTAACTTATGAACGCCAGCAGCATCGCTTTACGCTTTCGCGCGGCGGATATGGATAGAACAGTGACTGACCCCGGTAACGGCGTAAAGCCGTCGGAATCAGGGGCGTCGGCGGTGGAAAAGGGGAATGCGAAGCGTTCCCGTCGTGGTAAGAGCAGGCGCAGCGGTAAGCCCCGTGATGCGCAGGCTTTGCCGCAGCTACATCATGCCGATTCCCGCACGGATTCCCCAAACACTGGCAATGCGGAGCGTGACTCCGAACCGCGAAAGCGTAAGCGACGCAGGCGTGCGCGCGGACAGGGAGGCGGCCAAGGGGGTGGCCAGAGCGATGCTCAGGCATCGCAGGAAACAGGCGCTGCTAGCCCTGCCACAGAGACATCAGGTCAACAGCAACCATCGCAGGGCAAACGCAAGTCGCGTGGCGGAAAACGTACGCAACGCGGACCGCAGGGCAGGCCGCTCATGCCGACCCATGCGCCCAAGACGTCTGCGCGTCAGAATGGCGCGGCAGCACCTGCGCATGCTCCCGCACCGACAGATCAACAGCATCGCGGTCATGGGCGGTCGCAGGCGCATTACCGTGACGGCAGCGTGGATACCAATGCCGACATGTATGCCGCGCTCGATCTTGGCACCAACAATTGCCGTCTCCTGATCGCGCAGCCCACCCGCCCCGGACAGTTCCGCGTGGTGGATGCCTTCTCGCGGATCGTGCGACTGGGTGAGGGGTTGGTATCGACGGGGCGGCTTTCGGACGATGCCATGGACCGCGCGGTCGAGGCGCTGAAGGTTTGCGCGGCCAAACTCGCCGGGCGCTCTATCCGCCGGATGCGGTTGATTGCGACGGAGGCCTGCCGCCAGGCAGTCAATGGCGAAGAGTTCCTGTCGCGTGTCACGCGTGAGACGGGGCTCGTTCTCGAGATCATCAGCCGCGAGACGGAGGCCCGTCTGGCGGTTTCCGGCTGCTCGTCGCTCGTCGGTCGCGAGGCAAGCTCTGTCGTGCTGTTCGATATTGGCGGTGGCTCGTCGGAGATCGCGGTGATCAGCGTCGGTGAAAACAGGTCCAGTCGGCTTGCCAACCACATCACGCACTGGACGTCGCTGCCGGTGGGTGTCGTGACGCTGTCCGAGCGTCATGGCGGGCGCGATGTGACGCCGGATGTCTTCGCGGCCATGGTGGGTGAGGTCGAGGGCCTGCTGGACGGGTTCCATTGCCCTCCGCTGGGGGCGCAGGCATCGCATGAGGATTTCCATCTGATCGGAACCTCTGGCACGGTGACGACGCTGGCTGGTGTTCATCTCGACTTGCCGCGCTATGATCGCAGAAAAGTCGATGGTCTTTGGCTGTCGGACGACGAGGTCACCGCCATGCAGGACAAGTTGCTGGCTTGGGATTTCGAAGGTCGCGCCGCCAATGCCTGCATCGGGCCGGATCGTGCCGATCTGGTTCTGGCCGGTTGCGCCATCCTTGAGGCGATCCGCAAGCGTTGGCCATCCCGGCGCATGCGCGTGGCCGACAGGGGGCTTCGCGAGGGGCTTTTGACGGATATGATGGCAGACGATGGCGCGTGGCGCCGCAACAAGATTCGCCGTGCGCAAATGCAGGGCAAACCGGAACGAAAGAGTTGATATGAGCAAGGCGCCCACGAGTACCAACCGTACCGGACGCAAGATCGGGCAGAAGGTGAAGAAGGCAAAGCTGAAGCCTTCGTCCCGCCGCTGGATCGAGCGTCACATCAACGACCCCTATGTGCAGCGGGCAAAGCTCGAGGGCTATCGCGCGCGAGCGGCTTTCAAGCTGCTGGAAATCAACGACAAGCATCAGATTTTGAAGGATGCGCGCCGCATCATCGATCTGGGGGCAGCCCCCGGCAGCTGGTCGCAGATTGCGGCCAAGGTAACGGATTCGACTGAAGACGACATCCGCGTCGCCGCCATCGACTTCCTCGAGCTTGACCCCATTCCCGGCGTCAAGATCCTGCATCTCGACTTTCTCGACCCAAGCGCGCCAGACCTGTTGATCGAATCTGTCGGTGGCACGCCGGATCTCGTTTTGTCGGATATGGCAGCGCCGACCACCGGCCACCAGAAGACCGACCATATTCGCACGATGCATCTTTGCGAAGTGGCGGCGGATTTTGCCGTGCAGGTGTTGGCAGAAGGCGGTCACTTCCTGGCCAAGACCTTCCAGGGCGGTACCGAAAAAGCGCTGCTGGATATGTTGAAGCAGAACTTCAAGCAGGTCATTCATATCAAACCTGCTTCGTCACGCTCCGAGTCCGTCGAAATGTTCCTGCTGGCCAAGCACTTCAAGGGCCGCAAGCCAGCGCCGGTCGCCGCCGAAGACGACAAATAGAACGCCCTAGAACAGGATAGAATATTTGCATCATGCCGCGCCCACTACGCGGCATGATCTATTCCGCTGGCGAGGCCTTGCCCCGGTGGCCGGAGACGGCGGCACCGGCGCTTCGGTCCATGGCAATCAGCGGCGCGATGGCGACAAGCGATACGATGGCCACGATCATGAAGGCCATGTGGAAATCTGCCAGTTGCAGATGCGACCCCGAGACATAGCTGCTGACTTCGAGGATCGTGGCGGCAAAGGCGACGCCGAGCGCGAGGCTGATCTGCTGCAGGACCGACGCCATGGATGTCGCCTGGCTCGCCTGTGAATCGTCGATATCCGAATAGCTGAGCGCGTTGGTTCCGGTGAAGAAAAAGGAGCGCGCGAAACCTGCCGTGACCAGAAAGATCATGATCAGCGGGTAGGGGGTCTGCTGGGTGAAGAAGGAGTTGGCCAGCGTCGTGAAGGCTCCGACGATGCCCGCGCCGATCAGAATGGTCTTGAAGCCCGTCGCCGCAAACACCCGCCGCGCCATGAACTTGGTGGTGATGGCGCCGATGGCGCCTGCAAAGGTGATCATGCCCGACTGGAACGGGTTAAGCCCGAACCCGATCTGCAACATCAGCGGCATCAGGAACGGGATAGCGCCGGTCGAAATGCGAAAGATCGTGCCGCTGACGGAAGCCGCGCGGAACGTCGCATTGCGGAAGATACGGAAGTCGAGGATCGGCGACGGATGCCCCTTGGCATGCCGGACATACAGGAAGCCGCAGATGAAACCGATCAACGTCGCCGCTATGCCGATCCACGGCGGCAGTGCGGGCAGGCTGACGACGGACACGCCGAAGACGACGCCCGATGCAGCGATGCCCGACAGGATGAAGCCCTTGGTATCCATTGGCGGCGGGCTGGTCGTTTCGATTTCCGGCAGGAAGATGGTTGCCAGCCAGATGCCGATGACGCCGATCGGTACGTTGATGAGGAAAATCCAGTGCCAGGAAAAATATGTGGTGATGAAGCCGCCGATGGGCGGGCCGGTGAGGGGCCCGACAAGGCCCGGTATCGTCAACAGTGCCATGGCCGAGACCAGATCGCTGCGCTTTGTGGTACGCAACAGCACCAGCCTGCCAACCGGCGTCATCATGGCGCCGCCCATGCCCTGCAGGAAGCGCGACACGACGAACTCGACCACCGACGAGGATATCGCACAGCAGATGGAGCCGACGACGAAGATGGCGATGGCGATGCGGAAGATTTTCTTGGCGCCGTATTTATCCGCCATCCAGCCGCTGATGGGAATGAAGATGGCCAGCGCCACCATGTAGGCGGTCAGAGCGAGCTTGAGCGTTATCGGCCCGACATGAAGGTCGGCAGCAATCGCTGGAAGCGATGTCGCGATGACGGTCGAGTCCATTTGCTCCATGAAGAGAGCGACGGCGAGGATCAGCGGAATGATGCGGTTCATGGATCGATTGCGGCTGGCCGCATCCTGAGACATTGATAAGCCCTACCTACGCCCATGTTTCGCCTTTGCCAACTAAACATTACGCAATATTCAGCTTTCCATCACGTCTGTGTGAGGCCGCTTTTTTCTACACATTCTCGGCACTTTACGGGTGATAGTGCGTTGAGTGTCGCTGAGAATTTATTGGAGGGTTTCATGAGCAATTTTTTAAAGATGAACAGGCGCGGGCTTTTCGCCACCGCAGGGCTTGGCGCCCTTGCGGCACCCTTCGTGCTGCGCGGCACCGCATTTGCACAGGCAACCCAGCCACAAACATCCATGAAGGTCGATCACGTCATGCCACCAGAAACAAACCGCTTCAAACTCGGAAATTTTGAAATTCTCGTCGTCAAGGACGGAGCGCGGCCTTCCGGCAAGCCAAACGAGACCTTCGGCACCAACCAGAGCGCTGACGCGGTGGGTGAATTGCTGGACAAGAATTTCCTGCCCAAGGACCAGTTCGTTAACAGCTTCTCGCCTGCGCTGATCAACACCGGCTCCGACCTCGTGTTGTTCGATACTGGCTTCGGCGAAAGCGGTCGCGAGGCTGGCAACGGACGTCTGCTGGAAGGTCTGGCGGCTGCCGGTTACAAGCCGGAAGACGTGACGGTGGTCGTTCTCACGCATATGCACGGCGACCATATTGGCGGGCTGATGGAGAAGGGCGCGCCGGCGTTTCCGAAGGCCAGATACGTCATGGGCCAAGTCGAGTATGATTTCTGGACGGATGCCAAGCGGGTGGGCACACCTGCGGAAGGCGGACAGAAGGGTGTGCTGGCCAACGTCAAGCCGCTGGCGGAAAAAGCAACTTTCATCGGCGATGGCGCAACCGTTGTGCCTGGCATCACCAGCGTTGCCGCTTTCGGTCACTCGCCTGGCCACATGATTTTCCTTGTCGAGTCGGAAGGCAAACAACTGGTGCTGACCGCCGATACTGCCAACCACTTCGTCCTTTCGCTTCAGCGCCCGGAATGGGAAGTAAAGTTCGACATGGACAAGGCCGCAGCCGCTGCCAGCCGCAAGAAGGTGTTCGATATGATCGCCACGGATCGCCTGCCGTTTCTGGGATATCACATGCCATTCCCGGCGGTTGGTTACGCGGAAAAACAGGATGTCGGTTACCGTTTCGTACCGAAATCCTACCAGTTCGACATCTGATATCTGCTGCAACGCAGCAACAGCGGGAACCCGGATCATGCGTCCGGGTTTTTTCTGTTCCCTTCCTGTCATGAACGTGTTACGAGCCCTCGCCAACTTCCAAGCAATCCTTTGCAAGGGCCGCCGGGGTGAACGTATCGTTCCGGGACGGCTATGCATTTTCAAAACAGGAATTTGGCCATGGCACGTATTATCCAAACCCCAACCGGTCTTGACGCCCTGACGTTCGACGATGTGCTGCTTCAGCCAGGGCACTCCGAAGTCATGCCCGGCCAGACGAATATCGCCACGCGCATCGCCCGCGATATCGATCTGAACCTGCCGATCCTTTCTTCCGCCATGGACACGGTGACAGAAGGTCGCCTCGCAATTGCCATGGCGCAGGCCGGTGGCATCGGCGTCATTCACCGCAACCTCACCCCCGTCGAGCAGGCCGAGGAAGTACGTCAGGTCAAGAAGTTCGAAAGCGGCATGGTCGTCAACCCTGTGACGATCGGACCGGATGCCACGCTTGCCGAAGCGCAGGCACTGATGAAGACCTACAGCATTTCCGGTATTCCCGTCGTTGAAAATGGTGGTTCCGGTGGTCACAAATCGGGACGCCTCGTCGGCATCCTCACCAACCGCGACGTGCGTTTCGCTTCCGATCCAGCCCAGAAAATTTACGAGCTGATGACCCGCGAAAACCTCGTGACGGTCAAGGAAAGCAGCGTCGATCAGCAGGAAGCCCGACGCCTTCTGCATAAGCACCGCATTGAAAAGCTGGTGGTTGTCGATGCCGCTGGCAATTGCGTTGGCCTTGTCACTGTCAAGGACATCGAAAAGTCGCAGCTGAACCCCAACGCGACCAAGGACGCGCAGGGACGCCTTCGCGCGGCTGCCGCCATCAGCGTTGGTGCAGATGCCATCGAGCGCGCAGAGCGCCTGATTGCAGCCGGTGTCGACCTTCTGGTGGTCGATACGGCTCATGGTCACTCGCAGCGCGTTCTCGATGCCGTGACGCAGGTCAAGAAGATGTCGAACTCGGTTCGCATCATCGCCGGTAACGTCGCAACGGCGGACGGAACGAAGGCACTGATCGATGCGGGCGCGGATGGCGTGAAGGTCGGTATCGGTCCCGGCTCGATCTGCACCACGCGCATCGTCGCAGGCGTTGGCGTTCCACAGCTTGCCGCCATCATGTCGGCGGTTGAAGCAGCACAGGCAGCGGATATTCCCGTTATCGCCGATGGCGGCATCAAGTTCTCGGGCGATCTGGCCAAGGCCATTGCCGCCGGTGCTTCCGCTGTCATGATCGGCTCGCTGCTGGCAGGCACGGATGAAAGCCCGGGCGAAGTGTTCCTCTATCAGGGTCGCTCCTTCAAGGCCTATCGCGGCATGGGCTCCGTTGGCGCCATGGCGCGCGGCTCGGCAGACCGTTACTTCCAGGCGGAAGTGCGCGATACGCTGAAGCTGGTTCCCGAAGGCATCGAAGGCCAGGTCCCCTACAAGGGTCCGGTTTCCGGCGTCCTGCACCAGTTGGCAGGCGGCCTGAAGGCAGCCATGGGTTATGTCGGCGGCAGCACCATCAAGGACTTCCAGGAGCGCGCCACCTTCGTTCGCATTTCCGGTGCAGGCTTGCGCGAAAGCCACGCCCATGACGTAACGATCACCCGCGAAAGCCCGAATTACCCTGGCGCGGTTTAATCTTTCGTCCAGATACGGAACATGCCAAAAGATACACGCTCTCCGAACAGACTGGTTCGGGGAGCGTTTTGCTGAAAGGAAGAGACGATGTCACCGACGACCGCAATGTTCTGGCCCATGATTGCCCACGCTTTCCTGGTTTTCGGTCTCTACGTGCTGCTTTTCCTGCGTCGAAAAAAGTTCACCTTCACCAGCCGCGAGGCCATCCAGCGTTTTCGCGATGCGCGTGAGGAGTCCGAGCAGAGCAAGCTGGTCAACAAGAACCTCGCCAACCAGTTCGAAATGCCGATGCTGTTTCATGCGGTGTGCCTGCTGCTTTACATCACCGATGCCGACAATATCGCCACTATCATTCTGGCGTGGATTTTCGTGGCGGGGCGTTATGCGCATTCCTACGTGCACGTGACCAGCAACCGCCTGCGTTACCGCGCGCCTGCCTTTGCCATCAGCCTCGCGTCGCTGATCCTGATGTGGGGCTGGATGATCGTCTGGCTGGCGCTGGAATAGGTCTCAGCGCGCGCTTTGGGATCGCGAAAAATTGTTTTGCCGATCCCAAAGCCCTGCATCCCTTTGCTTTCGTTTCAGCTAGTCTCGCCCGTGGCCGTTCACATGGGAGAAGATGATGACCGATAAGCCGAAGATTACGCAGGCAATGATCGATGCCTATGACGAATACACCCATCTCAGCCTCGACCGCCGCAAATTCATGGAAAAGCTGTCACTGCTGGCAGGTTCCGGGGCTGCTGCCGCTGTTATCGCGCCCATGCTGGCGGCAAGCGGTGCGCAAGCGGCCATCGTTCCCGAAACAGACGACCGTCTGACGACGGAAAACGTGAGCTATCCCGGCACAAAGGGTGAGATGAAGGGCTATCTTGTCACGCCCAAGACCGCGTCCGCGCCGCTCGGCTCCGTCATCGTCATCCACGAAAACCGAGGCCTCAACGAACATATTCGCGATGTCGCACGCCGGATGGCTCTGGACGGTTTTATAGCGCTTGCGCCTGATTTTCTGTCGCCGCAGGGCGGCACGCCAGCCGACGAAGACAAGGCACGTGAAATGTTCAGTGGTCTGGATATGGCCGCCACTGTTGCCGATGCGGAGGCCACGCGCGTGTGGTTATCCAAGCGTGAGGGTGCCAATGGCAAAGTCGGAGCTGTCGGCTTCTGCTGGGGCGGCGGCCTCGTCAACCGCCTCGCCACGAAGTCTGAAGGCCTCAATGCCGGTGTCGCCTATTACGGCGCCCAGCCCCCGGCAGAAGACGTCCCCGCCATCAAGGCGCCCCTGCTTCTGCACTATGCCGGTCTGGACGAGCGCATCAATGCTGGGATCGACGCCTATCGCAAGGCGCTGGAAACCAATGGCAAGACATTCGAGATCTTCGTCTATGACGGCGTCAACCATGCGTTCAACAACGACACGTCCAGTGCGCGCTATGACAAGAAGGCTGCGGACCTGGCGTGGGGCCGGACGGTGGATTTCTTTCGTAAGAATTTGGGGTGATTTGGTTGTTTTGATGCCGGGGCGTGGGGCGGTGGGCGTGGCTTACCCCCCTCTGTCCTGCCGGACATCTCCCCCACAGGTGGGGAGATCAGCAAGACGGATGCGCTCGCTCCACGCGAAGCCGTCGAGATGGCCGAGAGTTCTCAACGAGTCGATCTCCCTCCTTGTGGGGGAGATGTCCCGCAGGACAGAGGGGGGTGAGCCACACCCACTGCCAGCTAATACCTACCACCCCGGCGCCAACTGCCCCGTCCTCACCCGCGCCAGTTTCGGAAACTGCTTGATATCCTCATCCAGCTCATCCGGCGGTGATGCCAGCGAGATGTTGTCTAGACACGCGGTAATGTGGTCGGTGATGGCGTTGATGAGCGACGGTGACAGACCGGGTCGCTTCATCAGGCCGATTTGCACGGGCGGCAAAGGCGGGAAGCCATCAGCAGATGTCAGCACCTTCATGCCGGTTCGAAGGGTCGATTCCGGCAGGACAGAGACTGCCATGCCAGCCAGAACGGCAGCGGCGATGACGGTCGACGACCAACTCGTGAACAGAACCTGATAATCGCGTCCATCCGCATCGAGCGCAGAGGCGGCCAGTTGACGCCACTGGCAATCGCGCCGTCCCACGGCCAGCGGTACGGGTACATCGTCCCGCAGCGGATGGTTGGCGGATGCCACCCAGCAGAGAGGCTCCGTGCGGACGATGTCTGAAGCGCGGGCGCGGGGGTTATGGGTTACGAGCGCGATATCGAGTTCGCCGCGGCCCATTTTCTCCGCAAGGCTGACCGATGGCTCGCAGACGATATAGAGCTCGACATTCGGATGGGTCTTGGCAAAACGACCGATGATCTCGGGCATGTAGCGGTCCGCATAATCATCCGGCGTGCCGATGCGCAGCGTACCTTCCAGCCTGTTATCATCGAAGGCGGCTACGGCTTCGTTGTTGAGGCGGATGATACGGCGGGCATAATGCATCAGCTTTTCGCCCTCTGCCGTCAGCCGGTTGCCGCGCCCGTCCTTGGCGAAAAGCTGCTTGCCCAGCCGCTCCTCCAGCCGTCGCATCTGCATGGAGACGGCGGATTGCGTCTTGAAGACCCGGTCTGCCGCCTTGGTAAAGCTTCCCGTATCGACGATGGCGATAAAGGTATGCAACTGATCGATGTCGAGTGGTGCGGACATGGCGGGCCATCCATAAGAATGATTGATGCGTGACATTAGAAACATTCGTTGGACTGATCAATGGTCTTGCGACATTTTGACGCTCGGAACAGCAAATAACCAAATGGTCATCCGCCGATGACCGAACTGGCGGCTTTCACGCATGGGTGTGAAAGCGGTGCCTCATCGTGCCTGAATGAAGGGATAGTGTCATGCGCACGGCAGAACGGAAAATGGAACTGGGTTTTCTCGCACCACGGGCTACCTCCTTCGAGGCAGCGACGATGGGCGCGGTGAAAGGTTTCGTGACGTTTCTGCGCCGCATTGGCAATCGCGTGCAGGCCAATCGTCTTCTCGAGATGGATGACCATCAACTCGCGGATATCGGTCTGACCCGGGGCGAGCTCAAGAATGCGCTGGACACCGGCCTCATGGACGACCCAACGACGCAGCTTGCACGTTGCGCCAGAATGGCAGCGGCGCGCGCCCTGTAGTCGCCATCTACCAATCAGTTTCCCCGCAGGGTGATTGCCAATTAGCCCTGCCTTTTGCCCGGTGTTCGGCCCCAAGCCGCACCGGGCTTTTTTACGTCTCGATGTCAGTATTGATATTCGTCGAACACCGGCAAGACGGAGCCATTCCAGCGACCGTTGTAAAGCGCCAGCAGATCTTCCGCCATCGTCGTCTTCTTGGCCAGAACTTCATCCAGCGGATTGAGGAAGACGCTCTCGTCCTGCCCGTCGTCGTTCAGGCGCTTGCGGTTCTGTAGGCCCGTGCGGGAGATGGACATCGTCTCACGGGCGATGTCGAGCAGGTCGTGGCCAGCCACTTTTGCCTTCAATCCCTGTGCAGGCACGGTATCGCGCATGGCGATGACATCTTCGACTGTCCAGTTCGCGGTCAATTCATCGGCTGCGGTCAAGGCTGCGTCGTCATAGAGCAGGCCGACCCAGAAGGCAGGCAGCGCACAGATACGGCGCCATGGGCCGCCATCGGCGCCGCGCATTTCCAGAAAGCGCTTCAGGCGCACATCCGGGAACAGTGTCGACAGATGGTTGGTCCAGTCACCCAGATTGGGTTGCCATTCGGCAATCTGGCCCTTCAACGCGCCAGCCATGAACTGGCGGAAAGTGATGTCGGTACAATCGCGGTATTTGCCATCGCGAACGATGAAATACATCGGTGCGTCCAGGGCCCATTCGACATAATGGCGGAAACCGAAATCCGCGTCGAAGGTGAAGGGCAGCACGCCGGAGCGTCGGTTGTCGGTGTCACGCCAGATATCGCCGCGCCAGGACAGGAGTCCGTTCGGCTTGCCCTCGGTGAAGGGGGAGGAGGCAAACAGCGCGGTGGCGAGCGATTGCAACTTCATCGACGCGCGCATCTTGCGGCGCATGTCGTCTTCCGATGAAAAGTCGAGGTTCACCTGAATGGTGCAGGTGCGGTACATCATATCCAGACCCTGCGTGCCGACCTTGGGCATGTAGCGGGTCATGATGGCGTAGCGGGATTTCGGCATCTGCGGGGTTTCATCGAGCGTCCACAGCGGGCTGCCGCCGATGCCGAGAAAGCGGATGCCCATCGGCTCGGCAATCTCGCGCAGCATTGCCAGATGCCGGTTGGATTCCTTACAGGTCTCGTGCAGCGTTTCCAGCGGCGCGCCTGACAGCTCGAACTGGCCGCCGGGCTCGATGGAAATGGCACCCATGCCATTGGGCTCGCCAAGGCCGATGATGTTGCCCTCATCGATGATCGGTTCCCAGCCAAGCTTGTCCTGCATGCCCTTCAGCAAAGCGGAGATGCTGGCATCGCCGAAATAGGGAACAGGCGTGTTGTCACCCTTGAAGAAGGCGAACTTCTCGTGCTCCGTCCCGATGCGGAACTTCTCCACCGGTTTGCAACCCTCCGCCAGATAGTCTGTCAATTCCTGTGCGGAGGAAATGGGTGTCTGGTCGGTGGTATCGCGGGCCATGAAATTACCTTGTGGTCGATGGTGCCTTTGAGGCTTTGAATTCGCTGATAGGGCGCGGCAGGGCCGCGCGCAAATGAATTTCTTTCAAGCATGGTACAGCAGATTTATTTTGTGCCGTTGCCGTGTCCAATCAAGCTCTATTTCCAGTCGCCAAGTGTGGCCTGAATGACCGCTAAGGCCGCAACCGCTGCGGTATCCGCCCGCAGAATGCGTGGGCCCAGCGGAATGGGCGTGACCAAGGGATGGTTGCGCAACATGGCCCGCTCCTCCTCGGAAAAACCGCCTTCCGGTCCAACCAGAAGGGCGATCTGCTTTTCGGTGATGCGACCTAGAATGGGCAGCGGGTTCTGGCCTTCGTCGCCTTCATCGCAATAGATGATGCGGCGGTCGGCAGGCCATGTCTCCAGCAAGTCCTTGAGCTTGACCGGCTCTTCCACATCGGGAACGGACAGGATGCCACATTGCTCGGCGGCCTCGATGACATTTGCGCGCAGCTTGTCCAGATTGGTGATTTTTCCCTGCACATGCTGCGTCATCACAGGTTGCAGAACGCCTGCGCCCATTTCCACGACCTTTTGCACGAGATAATCCATGCGGCCCGTTTTCAAGGGAGCAAAGAGGTAGTGAAGGTCAGGCTTCTGAGGCTGTGCTCGCGTTTGTTCCGTTGGTGTCAGCAGGATTTTCTTGCGGGTGGGGTAGGACAGCGTCGCCTTCCATTCGCCATCACGCCCGTTGAACAGCAGTATGTCTGCCCCATCGGTCATGCGCAGCACGTTGGCGAGATAGTTGAACTGATCGCTATCGGCCTCCACCGCGCCGTTCATCACAAGGGCGTGGGTGACGAAAAGCCGCTGCATTCGAAAATTGGCGCGCATGTTTCTCTTCTATGTCAATCGTTACGCAAACAGCAGATACAGGATGCCATAAAGCACTGCCGCCAGTGTCGCGCTGGTGGGAACGGTAATAACCCATGCAGCAACGATCGTCATGAAGTGAGACCGTCGCACCAGATAACGACGGCGCACTTCGGATGAGTTCTCGTTGTCGTCATCCCCACCGGTCTGGCGCGCATCGCCCTCGTCCTGTCGTACGGCTTCTAGGCGGCTGCGGGAACGCTGGGTGTACCATTCACGGAAAAATCCGACCCCGAAGACGGCGCCAATGGCGGTGTGGGTGGTGCTGACGGGCAAGCCGAGACGTGAAGCGACCAGCACGGTGAGTGCGGTAGACACCGACACGCAAAAGGCGCGCATGGGATTGAGCTTGGTGATCTGCTCACCCACCAGCCGGATGAGGCGGGGGCCGAACAGCAGAATGCCGCAGGAGAGGCCAAAGGCGCCGATCAGCATTACCCATTCCGGTGCGCGCGCGGTATCGCCGACGACCTGGCCCTGCATGGCGCGCACGATGGCGACCACGGGGCCGATGGCGTTCGATACGTCATTGGCACCATGGGCAAAGGACATCATCGCCGCCGCGAAAATCAATGGCCATTGAAACAGCCTGCGCAGAGATTGGTTGCGATTTTCCAGCCCTTCGGACTGGCGGCGGATGAGCGGCACGCTGAGCCGCCAGCCGAGAAGCCCGACGGCAAGACCCAAAAGGCTTGCCGTGCCCATCGAAACCGTCACCACATTGTGCAGGCCAACCCAGATGAGATAGGCGGTGAAAACCCCGCTCATGACGCCGATCAGAACCGGAACCCACAGCCGCGCCGCCGCGATCTTGTCGTCGCGGTAGATGATCTTTTCCTTGATGAAGGCGAGGAAGACGACCGCGAAGAAGGCACTGATGAAGGGCGTCGTCATCCATGCCAATGCTATCTTCGACAGCGAAAACCAGTCGACCGCACCGAAACCATAGGCCGCCGTTCCCGCGCCCGCCACACCGCCGACAATGGTGTGGGTGGTGGAGATGGGAGCTTTCACGAGGTTGGACAGGTTGACCAACAGGCCCGCCGTGATCAGCGCCGACAGCATGGCCCAGGCGAAAATGGCCTTGTCGGGAATGGTATCGACGCTGATGATGCCGCGCGAGATGGTTTCCACCACATTGCCACCGGTGATCAGCGCGCCTGAAACCTCGCATATGGCAGCGAGGACCAACGCCGCCGTCAGGGGAATGGCCTTTGCGCCGACAGCCGGGCCGACATTGTTGGCGACGTCCTTCGCCCCGATGTTGAGGGCCATGTAAGCGCCGAGAATGGCAGCGGCCACCACGATCATACCGCCCGGCTTGCCGACGACATAGGCGCTGGCGAAGATGGCGGTGACGATGAGGAAAAGCAGACCGGCCGCGGGTGCCGACAGGCGGTCAGTGATGTGAAACGTAGCTTCCTCCACGCGCGTGAGCTTATCCAGATCCTTGTCCAGAGTCGGCTTCATGCGGTTAGACGGAGGTTGCGCCATCGGGTCTGCTTTCAATCGCGGCTGTTACCGCGTTTGCAGGCGCAGGAGCGGTGTTTTGTGGGGATTACAGGTTTACGGCTTTTTGAACCGGCTGCTGTTGTGTTTGCGCCATTTGCTTGCCGAAAGAAAGGAAAAGTTCCTTCAGTTCAGGCTCGTTGACGCGCAACGATGCTTCCTGTGGGGTGACCCATTCAAGCCTGCGACTTTCCCGCTCGGGAAAATTCTTGACCAGATCGGTCACCTCGAGCAGATGCACCTGCACGCGGCACATGACCTTCACGCCGTTGCGCAGCTTTTTTTCGTAATCGAAAAATCCGAAATGATTTTTATCGACATCGCCGCGCACGCCAGCTTCCTCGAAAGCCTCCTGCGCTGCCACAGCATGGGCTTTCTTGCCATTCATCGGCCAGCCCTTGGGAATGACCCAGCGTCCAGTGTCCCGGCTGGTCAGCAGCAGGACTTCCAGCTCGTTCGTCTTCTTTTTGCGACGATAGCAAAGTGCTGCATATTGCTGGCGCGGTGGGCGGCGCAGCATCAGGCAGACATCATTTGCAAGTCGGGTGATAATGTTCAAAGTTCCGGGCGTCCTTGTGGTCGATGTTTAATATACGATATGCCTAATGTATAAGCCAGCCGCGATATGCTGCAGCTGGCATCAGTATTGAATGATTCGCTTAATTGTCCCGATGTCGCGGACATAGGTCAATGCGCAGGCACTCGGCGCACACGCATTTTTGATGTTAAGCAGACATCACCTGTGAACGAAACAGATGGCTTTATAATGACAGCCAGTGCTTCAACCCGGAAATGATCCCATCGGCTTCTGCTTGGGTGGCACTATAGATGGTGTCCCGACCCTGCGCCAGCGCCCTCAGTTCAGGCAGCGCATTTGCGGGCGTAATGCCCCGCACGCCAGGGAGTTCGAACATGGCGCGGTCATTGCCCGTATCACCCGCCACGACCACTTCATCCAGACCGATTTCCAGGTGGTCGCAAAGCCAGGTAAGGGCCGCACCTTTGTCGGCAGCGCTTGGCAAAATGTCAAGATCACGATTGCTTGAATAGACGATGCGGGCATCGATACCATCGTTGCGAAGCAAGGTCTCGATGCCTTCAATGTCATCAGGCGAGGCATCATGCAGGTACCAACTCGACTTCATGCCATGCTGATACCGCTCGGGTTGAATGCTGATGCCGGTTATGCCCGATACCAGCGCCTGGATTTTCGCCGTGTCGAAGGCCTTGCCGAGCGAGGCACTGTAGGCCTGTCGCAGTGACGGTTGGTCACGGCAGGACAGCATGGTGCCGACACCGCCGATGACATAATCGGGTGTCGGCAGCGGCACGGCGTCCATCAATTCGAACTGATCATCCAGAAGGCGCCCACTGTTAAGCACCAGCAGGGGGCGGCTTTCCTCTGGCAGCGACTGCCAGAAGTCACGAAAACGGGCCGTCGCGGCGTCATCGCCGACGACGGTTCCATCCAGATCGGTGGAAAAGAGGCGAACCTGTTTCAATCGCCATCATTCCATGGTTCGGCCCAATCGGACTCTTCCAACACAGGCATCATCGGACGTCCTTCAACGACTGCCAGAAGCTGCTGGGCAATGCCGGTCCATGTGAACAGGCTGCGGGCCTTGTGGGCGCCCATGCGCGACAGGCGACCATAGAGCCGCTCATGCTTGAACGGCTTCATCATGGTGATGCCGAGATCTTCCTTGTCGAACGGATCGGCAAACAGTGCATGACGGCCATAGCTGACGGCTCGGAACAGGCCGCCGTGAATGGTGACGACAGTCGGCGTGCCGCTCGCCATCGCTTCGATGGCGGTCATGCCGAAGGGCTCGTATCGGCTGGAGAGCACGAAAAGGTCTGCTGCACGGTAAATATCCGGCAGGTCTTCATCGGCCACGTAACCAGAGAAGACGACCTTGTCCCCGAGGTTCAGGGCTTTCACCCGGCCCTTCAACTGGTTGAGGATCGTCGTTTCCTGCTCATCCATGTTCTCGCCACCGACGGCGAGATGCAGGCGCGCTTCCGGCTCGCGCTCGGCCAGCACAGAAAAGCCGTCGATCAAGAGATCATAGCCTTTGTTGGTGGCCAGACGCCCCAACGCCAACACCGTCTTGCCCTCGAAGCCGAAACGCTGACGCAACATCTGGCGTGAGCCTTCCGACACGGGGAAGAAGCGGTTGTCGTCATAACCCGGCGGGATCATGTGGATGTGCTTACGCTTGAGGCCGTAGTCCTCGATCAGCACGTCCAGCTGCACCGGCGTCGTCGCGATGACCATGTCGCAGCTGCGATAGATGATCAACTCGTGCTGGATACGTTCCTTGAAGTTGAACTCCAGCTCGAACGTATCGGCCTTCTCAGGATAATCCGTCTCCATCTGGCGCTTTTTCCAGATGCCGATGGAGTGCGGCGTGTGGAGATGCGGCACTTTCAGCGCTTCGGACAGGCGTTGTCCGGCAACACCCGCATCCCAGTAATGGCTGTTGATGAACGAGTAGTTGAGATTGTTCTTCTTGATGAACCGCAAGGCGTTCTCGCACCATTCCATCAGATGGCGGTGCAGATATTCCTTTGGAATGAAGTCCTTGCCCCCGCAGGGAATGCGCACGACGCGCACGCGTTCATCCACCTCATCGAATTCAGGCTGGTCTTCGAACTGGCGGGTATAGAGATCGACGGTATATCCGAGCTGTCCCAATTTCTTGGCAAGTTCGAGGACATAAACGACCTGTCCGCCGGTATCTGCTGCGCCGAGAGGCGGTTGTGCGGCTACGTAGCCATGTGTCGATATGAGTGCTATCCGGGGATAGCGTTCAGTTTCGCTCGTGGTAATCATAGCGTCCCATCGTAGTAAAAATTTCTAATTAACCTCATGACAATCTCCCTCTGCGGAAAAAGTTCCATCAAGAGGCGATAAAATTTTCAGTTTTTGATGTGATGGAACCTTTCGGCGTGATCCCGATAAGTCGCTGAATTTTGTTTTTCAAAGCATATTAGCGACCACTCGCGACGGACATGACGATGGAGTGGCTTGCATCATAATGCGAAACACCCATAGACTTTGCCCTACGCATCGCAAGGGAGGAGGCCTGTGGCGCAACCATGTCCCAACCCATAGAGTTTCTGAAACCTCGCGCTCCCGTGCTTGAAAGCAGGGACCGGATCATCGCCGATCTTGCCGACCTTCTGCCGCCGGACTGTCTGGTCCATGAGCCGCGTGAACTGGTGCCGTTCGAGACGGATGCGTTCGTTTCCTACCGCCGTGTGCCGCTTGCCGTTGTCTTGCCGAAAACGACGGAGCAGGTTTCCGCTGTCATGAAATACTGCCATCGCTATGGCATTCCCATCGTGCCACGTGGGGCAGGGACCTCGCTGTCTGGTGGTGCGATACCGCAGGAGGATGCGGTGGTGATCGGCCTGTCGAAACTGTCCGCCATTCTCGACCTCGATTTCTTCAACCGCACCGCCACCGTGCAGGCTGGGGTCACCAACCTTTCCATTTCCGATGCGGCGGGGCCGGAAGGCTTTTTCTATGCGCCCGACCCCAGCTCGCAGCTCGCCTGCACCATCGGCGGTAACATCGGCATGAACTCCGGCGGGGCGCATTGTCTGAAATACGGAGTGACCACCAACAATCTGCTGGGCGTGAAAATGGTGCTGGTGGATGGCACGGTGCTGGAGGTGGGCGGCAAACATCTGGATGCGGCGGGTTACGATCTGCTCGGCCTGATCTGCGGGTCGGAAGGCCAGCTTGGCATCGTCACCGAAGCGACGGTTCGGCTGATTGCCAAGCCCGAAGGAGCGCGACCTGTTCTCTTCGGGTTTGAAACCTCCGATCAGGCCGGTTCCTGCGTAGCGGATATCATCGCGGCGGGCATCATTCCCGTTGCCATCGAGTTCATGGACAAGCCTGCCATCGAGATTTGCGAAGCCTTCGCCAAGGCGGGTTATCCGCTGGATGTCGGCGCGCTGCTGATCGTCGAGGTGGAAGGGTCCGACGAAGAGATGGACGCCATGTTGGCCGACATCGTCTCCATTGCCCGCAGGCATGCGGTGAAGACGGTGCGCGAATGCCAATCCGCCACGGAAGCCGCCGCCATCTGGAAAGGCCGCAAATCCGCCTTCGGCGCGACGGGGCGCATTGCAGATTACATCTGCATGGATGGCACGGTGCCGCTCAGCCAGTTGTCCTATGTTCTAAAGAAGACCGGCGAAATTATCGATAGCCTCGGCCTTCGCGTCGCCAATGTCTTCCACGCAGGCGACGGCAACATGCACCCGCTCATTCTGTTCAATGCGAATGACCCGGAAGAAGTCGCGAAAGCAGAAGAAGCCGGTAATCAAATTCTGCGCCTCTGCGTCGATGCGGGTGGTTGCCTGACGGGCGAACACGGCGTCGGCATCGAAAAGCGCGACTTGATGCGCCACCAATATTCCGATGCCGATCTGGCACAGCAGATGGCGGTACGTTCGGCCTTCGACGAGGGCTGGATTCTCAATCCATCCAAGGTCTTTCCGCTGGAAGGACGGCCTGCGTCATGAAGGACATGCTTCTACCCAGCACCGAAACCGAAGCCGCCGATATCATCCGCGATCATGCGCAGGCCAGCCGGGCGCTCGCGATCTTCGGCGGCAACACGCGCTCGGGCTTCGGCAATCGCGTTGAGGCGGACGTCTCGTTGTCGTCGCGAGCAATCACCGGAATCGTCGCCTATAATCCCGCCGAAATGGTGATGACGGTCAAAGCTGGAACACCGGTGGCAGAGGTGGAGGCCGCCTTATCAGCGGCCAACCAGATGATGGCCTTCGAACCCATGGACCACCGCGCCATAATGGGAACGGCAGGTGAGCCAACCATCGGCGGCGTGTTCGCGGCCAACGTCTCCGGCCCGCGTCGCTTCGTTGCTGGTGCCGCGCGCGACAGCCTGCTGGGCATCCGCTTCATCAACGGCCAGGGTGAAGCCATCAAGGCGGGCGGTCGGGTCATGAAGAATGTCACCGGGCTCGATCTGGTGAAACTTCTGGCGGGCTCTTACGGCACGCTCGGCTTCCTCACCGAAGTCACATTCCGCGTCCTGCCGGTGCCGCCTGCGCAAACCACGCTCGTCATATCCGGCCTTGAGGACGAGGCCGCAACCCATGCCATGGCCTCCGCCATGGCGACTAGCGTCGAGGTTTCCGGTGCCGCGCATCTGCCGGAAAGCGTCAAATCGCGGTTTCTGGATGGATCGCTGCCGGATGGCGCAGCAACCGTTTTGCGGCTGGAAGGTCTTGCCGCGTCGGTGAAAGCGCGGTCGCAGAAATTGCAGACGAGCCTTTCCGGGCTTGGTCCTTCCATCTTTCTCTCCGAGGACGACAGCAAGACACTGTGGCGAGAGATCCGCGACGTGACGCCCTATGCAGCCAATCTTGCAAAACCGCTCTGGCGCGTCTCTGTCGCCCCCTCCCAAGGTCACAAGCTGGTGGCGGCATTGCGGTTGGAGGCGGGGATCGATGCGTTCTACGATTGGCAGGGCGGGTTGGTCTGGATGCAGATGGAATACGATCCAGAAGCGGACCTGATCAGCCACCGCATCAGAGCTTTGGGTGGTGGCCATTCGACGTTGATAAGGGCGTTGCCCATATCTCGCCATGGTCTCGCAGGCTTTGAGCCGCTTTTGATTGCTGAGAATGAGCTTTCGAAGCGCATCAAGGCAAAGCTTGATCCGGCAGGGATATTCAATCCGGGGAGGATGGGGCGATAATGATTGTTGAATTCGTGGCTTACCCCCCTCTGTCCTGCCGTACATCTCCCCCACAAGGAGGGAGATCGACTTGCGGTGACCTCCTGCCCATATTTGACGTCGAAGGTGAAGCGACGTTCGTGCGCCCAGCCGATCTCCCCACCTGTGGGGGAGATGTCCGGCAGGACAGAGGGGGGCACATCCGCACCCAAGCCCAACGAGGTCCAGCCTGATGCAAACCTCCTTCACCCCCCAGCAACTCGCCGATCCCCAAGTAGCGGAATCGGAAAAAATCCTGCGCAAATGCGTGCATTGCGGGTTCTGCACGGCCACCTGTCCCACCTATGTGACGCTGGGTAACGAGCTGGATAGCCCGCGCGGGCGCATCTATCTCATCAAGGATATGCTGGAAAACGACCGCCCGGCGGATAAGCAGGTGGTGACGCATATAGACCGGTGTCTGTCCTGTCTGGCCTGCACCACCACCTGTCCGTCTGGCGTCGACTATATGCATCTGGTCGATCACGCCCGAATCCATATCGAAAAGACCTATCGCCGCCCGCTTGTTGACCGGATGATGCGCAGCCTGCTGGCCTTCGTGCTGCCCCACCCATCGCGGTTTCGCCTGGCGCTGAAGCTTGCGCGCTTCGGCAGGCCGTTCGCTGGCCTGTTTCGCAAGACCGCAACGCTGAAACCGCTTGCGGCGATGCTGGATCTCGCGCCTCAAACAATTCCCGTCGCTTCCGCCCTGTCAAACCCCGGCACCTATTCACCCCAGATCGAAAAACGCGGGCGGGTCGCCATTTTGGGCGGTTGCGCGCAGCCGGTGCTCGATCCCGCCATCAATGACGCGACCATCCGGCTTCTGACCCGGCTTGGCGTAGAGGTGGTGCTGCCGGAAGGCGAGGGCTGTTGCGGCGCGCTGGTGCACCACATGGGGCGAGAGGAACAGGCGCTGGTTTCTGCAAGGCGCAATGTCGATGTCTGGACGCGCGAAATCGAGACCGGCGGGCTGGACGCGATCATCATCACCGCGTCCGGTTGCGGCACCACCATCAAGGATTACGGCCATATGCTGCGGCTGGATGCGGCCTATGCGGAAAAGGCAGCGCGCGTCTCGGCGCTTGCAAAAGACATCACCGAATATCTTGCCAGCCTCGATCTCGCGCCGCTGGAGCGAAACGGTCTGACCGTGGCCTATCACTCAGCCTGTTCCATGCAGCACGGCCAGAAGATCACTTCCATTCCCAAGCTGTTGCTGAAAGCCGCAGGCTTTACAGTACGCGACCCAGCGGAAGGACATCTCTGTTGTGGCTCGGCGGGAACCTACAATATTCTTCAGCCGGAAATATCGGCAACGTTGAAGGCCCGTAAGGTCAAAAATATCGAGGCGACGAAGGCCGACATCATCGCCACCGGCAACATTGGCTGCATGACGCAGATTGCCACCGGCACGGCCATGCCCATTCTGCACACGGTGCAACTGCTGGATTGGGCCTATGGTGGAGAAAAGCCTGCCGTGATCGAAGCGATACATAAAAAACGGGCGGTTTGAGCCGCCCGTTTTTCAATGTCCGGTCTGCTGCTGTAAAGCGCGTCCGGCCCCCTTGACGTCCCCCGCCAAAGTCGATGGCCGGACCTTAACCTATCTTTTTCAGAGAGCAACTTTCTTTACGCCCGTTTTCTACTTTTGGGCGTAAGGAATGACTTCACCGTTGCTATCAGATCACAATCACGCGGGTGCCGACATTCACCCGCTCGTAGAGATCGGTCACATCTTCATTGCGCATGCGGATACAACCTGAGGAATTGTTGCTGCCAATGGTCCATGGCTGGTTGGTGCCGTGGATGCGGTACAGCGTGGAGCCGAGATACATGGCGCGCGCGCCCATCGGGTTTTGCGGACCGCCTTCCATATAGGCGGGCAGGTAGTGTCCCTTGGCGGCCTCGCGGGTGATCATCTCTTTTGGCGGCGTCCAATCCGGCCATTCGTTCTTGCGGGTAATCTTGTGCGTACCGGCCCATTCGAAACCCGGCTTGCCGACGCCGACGCCGTAGCGACGCGCTTTGCCGTCTGCCATCACCAGATAAAGAAACCGGTTAGGCGTATCGATAACGATGGTGCCGGGCGCTTCCTTGCCATCATATCGCACCATCTGCGGCAGAAACTGCGGGGCGATGCGCAGGCGTGGATCACCCGTTCTGGCGGCAGCCGCCTGTGGGCGCGGTTGGGCCACCGGACGCTGGAACAGCGAACGAGATGCCGGGCGCTGCGGATAAACGACCGGGCGAACTTGCCCGCCGCCAAGCTGCATGACCCACGGCGCAGTAAGGTCAGGGCTGACGACGACCGGCGGGCGCTCCCGGTAGCGATCATTGGCAAGGGCTGGCATGGAGATGGCTGAGAGGAAACTCAGCGCCAGAACAACGGATTTCATCGACATCGGGTGGACTCTCTACATGACACCGGAAAATAATCATCACGTTCGCACCTCTAAGACAGCGAATGGTAAATGGCACATCATGAAAAGGCGCGATTTGGATGAAACCTTTTAATAAGGTTAGCGCGCGGTTTTGAAACAGAGTGAATCAATGGTAATCACCGCGTCACCAACCACAAAGGCATCTGCTCCATGACTGAAACCGGCCTTATGACGGGCGAAGATGGCAAGATCCGCTGCTTCTGGCAGCAGGGCCTGGAAGACTATGCCAGATACCATGATGAGGAATGGGGCCGCCCCGTCGATGACGACAGGCGCCTGTTCGAAAAGATTTGCCTTGAGGGCTTCCAGTCCGGCCTGTCCTGGCTGACGGTGCTGCGAAAGCGCGAAGCCTTTCGCGCCGCATTCTGTGGTTTCGATTTCGACAAGGTCGCGGAATTCGGAGACGAGGATATCGAGCGTTGCGTGTCCGACAAGGGCATCATCCGCCATCGCGGCAAGATCGTCTCCACCATCAACAATGCCCGCCGCGCCATCGAGATGCGCGATGAATTCGGGTCACTCGCCCGCTATTTCTGGCGCTTCGAGCCGCAGCCGGATGAGCGCCCGCCGGTGTTCGATTACGCCACCCTGCGCGCCAACCCCATCACGCCCGCCTCCACGCGCCTGTCGAAAGACCTGAAGAAGCGCGGCTGGAGCTTTGTCGGCCCGACGACAGTCTATGCTTTCATGCAGGCCATGGGTATGGTCAACGACCACATCGAAGGTTGCCACTGCCGCCCCCGCATCGATGCTCAACGGCTGGAGTTTTCACGCCCGTGACCCGATTTTTACACATTCTTCTGGCGTCTCTTCTCGTCATCTCGGCGACGGCTCCCGCCCATGCGGAAGGCCGCAATGTCGATGGTATCTGGCTTGATGATGGCGAGGCGCTGAAACAGGCGGCGCTTCCCGCCTCCGGCCCGCTGGTACTCAACGGCTGGACGCGGCAGGGCAGGGGAGATGTCTACCGCGTCAAGGTCAAGGCGGGCGAAACGCTGAAGGTAACGCTGACCAGTCGCAGCGAATTCGTCGTCATGGCGATCTTCGATTTCGCCAAGCCCGAGGACGACGCGATCTTTTTCAGCGATGCGGGCAAGAACACGGCGGTGCTGACACCCAAGGCCGACACGGAATGGCTGATCCGCCCCATCCTCGTTCTCAGCGCATCCCGCCGCGGGCTTGGGGCGAATTATACCATCACGGTGGAGAGGCAGCCTTAAGCTACCCTTTAGTGACCTCTGGCTTTCAGCCATTCTTTCATCATGGCTATCTCAGCTTCCTGCGCCTTGATGACCTCTTCCGCCAGTTTGCGGATTTCGGGGTCTTTGCCGTATTGCAATTGCACCTTCGCCATTTCAATCGCGCCCTGATGATGTGGGATCATGCCACGCACGAAATCCACGTCGGCATCGCCGGTATAGTCCATGGCCATATCGCCATGCATCTTCTTGCTGGCTTCCATGAACGCTTTCGTCGAGGGGCTGTCTGCTGCTGCGGCCTTTGACATGTCGTGGCCGGCATGGCTGCCGCTATCCTGCGCATAGGCTGGCATGATGAGCGAGACGACAATTGCGGCGGCGAGGGAAATGGTCTTCATGGTGATCGTGGGTCCTTGTTCAATCCTGCGGAATATCAAGAAAATAGGACAATCATGTCAGTTCGCTGGCAACGACTTTGTGAATGATCTGATAATCGCGGCTTTCTTCGCCAAACGGCACCACTGGCCAGTCCCAGCTGCGTGCACTCTTCGGAATACTCACGCCATGCAACAGGTCTTCCTGCTGATGCCGCGTGCCGTTTTTATCAATGACCTCGAAGGCGGTATCGGTGATAATGCAGGCCTTGCAGGGAAGACCCGACAGGCCATCCAGATGCGCCTGAATGAGCTGCGGCAAGGCGTCCTGCGGCATCGCGGGATCAGGCTGCTTTTCCAGCCGGTTGCGAATGCCGGTGCCGATTTGCGACAGAAGATTGGCCGACACGACGAAGTCGAGATAGGGCACCAGCCGCAGAAAACCTAACGGCTCCAGCGGCTTGCCTGCTTTCAGATCGTCATAACCGGAGAGATCGCGGTGGTTCAGAACCACGGTTCTGCTGTGGCGAGCATAAAGCTTGGCGCGAAGGCTGGCGAGATGCACCAGATCGACCAGCACCACCGTATCGAAGGCCGCAGCCAGTTGCTGCAACGGCACATCCCGCAACAGGCCGGAACCCAGCACGACAGCCGTGCGGCGCTGTTTCAGCTTCGCCGCAGCGGACAAAATGAAGCGCTTGCTGTTGTCCTCATGCTCGGCCCAAGCTTTTCCGCACCGGTTGGCCCGCGCCCACAGATTGACGGAATAGCGGATATAGGGCCGAAATTCAGGCGGCGTCTTGCGGTATGTCGCGGCGTAATTGATGGCTTCGAGGATCATGGTTCAGCGATAGACTTCTTGGGCAGGTGGCCGATTTCGATGACGAGTATGGACCGCTTTTGATCGTGAATATCGCAAATGAGCCGCAAACCGCTTTCCCAATATCGCCAGTAGTTGCCAAGATTTGCGCCGATTTTGCGCGGGTCGTCCAAGACCGCCACCTGCTCATGCAAAAACGAGCGGATGCGGTGGCGAAGACTTGGATCGATGTCTGCGACTTTCGTTCGAAAATCCGAGTGGTACTCAATTTTCCACGTCACGCCACATCTCCTCCGCGCTGATGATTTTGGACTGACCGCGCTGTATCTGCCGCGTCGCTTCTTCTGCCAGATACAAATCCTCCATATCCTCGATGTGCTTTTCGATGGCCTCGCGGATGTAATAGGTGGATGTGCGGCCCGTGCGTTCGGACAGCGCTTTCAGGCGCTCATAGGTGTCATCGGGCAGGCGAATGGCGGTCTGTTTGCTCATTGAGTTCTTCTCCCGGCAGTGGAGTGGGATGCGTGTATCCCAGCTAGCATCTTTTCCATCGCCACGCCAGTAAAACTGCACCGCTGCGGCCTTGCCGCACAGGGCTTCGTCCTCTATGACACCGGCTTGATTTCAAGAGATAATTGGACCGGCCCCATGAGCGAAAAAGCAAAAAAGCCTCAGAAACTGAAAGCCCGCCTGCCGCGCGGCTTCGTGGACCGCTCGAGCGCCGATATCCATGCCGCCAACGAGATGATCGAGAAGATCCGTGGCGTCTACGAACTCTACGGTTTCGATCCCATCGAGACGCCGCTGTTCGAATACACCGATGCGCTCGGCAAGTTCCTGCCCGATAGCGACCGCCCCAACGAAGGCGTGTTTTCGCTGACCGATGACGACGACCAGTGGATGAGCCTGCGCTACGACCTCACTGCCCCACTCGCCCGCCATGTGGCTGAGAACTTCAACGAGATACAGCTACCCTTCCGCACTTACCGCGCTGGTTACGTTTTTCGCAACGAAAAGCCCGGCCCCGGCCGCTTCCGCCAGTTCATGCAGTTCGATGCCGATAGCGTCGGTGCGCCGGGCGTGTCTGCCGATGCTGAAATGTGCATGATGATGGCTGATGTAATGGAAGCGCTGGGGCTGAAGGGCCAGTATGTCATTCGGGTCAATAACCGCAAAGTCCTCGATGGCTTAATGGAGGCCATCGGTTTGGGTGGAGAAGAATTAGCTGCCCAGCGACTTACCGTTATGCGTGCAATAGATAAGCTCGACAAATTCGGACCTGAGGGCGTTAAGCTTTTGCTTGGTAACGGTCGCAAGGATGAATCCGGCGATTTCACGAAAGGGGCGGGTTTATCTTCCGAACAAATTGAGAAATTCGAATTCTTGTTTGCCTGTTTCGAAGGTCGGACTTCTGCGTTCACCAGTGACGATTTTACGAAGCCAAACTATCGCGTGCCGACAGAAGAGGACGTGAGCAGGGCTAAAACCGAGGAGGCAGGAGTCTACTCACTGCCACTTGGAGTATTGCGTTCAGCCTTCCAAAAATTCGGCGGCGATGCTGACGCTACCCTAAGCGGCTTCGAGGGATACAAAGAACTGCTTCAGATGGGTATGCTCTTCAATGCGGCTGGTTATGCCGACCGCATCAAGATCGACCCCTCTGTAGTCCGTGGCCTCGAATACTACACCGGCCCTGTCTACGAAGCCGAACTCACCTTCGACGTCACCAACGAAAAAGGCGAAAAAGTCGTTTTCGGCTCGGTCGGCGGTGGTGGCCGTTATGATGGTCTGGTATCGCGCTTCATGGGTCAGCCGGTTCCCGCAACAGGCTTTTCCATCGGCGTTTCGCGTCTGATGACGGCGCTGAAGAACCTTGGCAAGCTGGGTCAGGTCAAGCCGCTCGCACCCGTCCTCGTCACCGTCATGGATGGCGATGTGGAGAGCATGGGACGCTACCAGCGCTTCACGCAGGCACTGCGCAAGGAAGGCATTCGCGCCGAAATGTATCAGGGGAACTGGAAGAAATTCGGCAATCAGCTGAAATATGCCGACCGCATGGGCGCCCCCATCGCGATCATTCAGGGTGGCGACGAACGTGCCGAGAACGTCGTGCAGATCAAGGACCTGATCGAGGGCAAGCGCCTGTCGGGCGAGATCGAGGACAATGTTGCTTGGCGTGAAGCCCGTGTCGCACAGGAAACCGTACCGGAAGCGGAACTCGTCGCGAAGGTGAAAGAGATTCTGGCGGCGCAGGCGGAAGATCGCCAGCGGGCGCAAGGCAATTAAGCGATGAGCCCAGCCAGCCCCCCTCTGCCCTGCCGGGCATCTCCCCCACAGGTGGGGAGATCGAACCGTAGCGCCGTCTCGGCCATCTTTAACGCTGCGGAAGGGGCAAGGAGCTTACGTCTTGCCGATCTCCCTCCTTGTGGGGGAGATGCCCGGCAGGGCAGAGGGGGGTATCCCGCACTCTGCGCAGGAGATCGTCCATGCCTCTGATCGATATGCCCGACTTCTCCGCAGATCTCTTGGATGAATTCGCCGCCCGCAAGACAGCGCGCGTCAACACCCCGGTCATTCAACCAGCCGAACCGTTCCTAGACATGGCTGGCGAAGACCTGCGCCGCCGAATTTTTCTGACGGAGAGTGAAACGGGCGAAAGCCTGTGCCTGCGCCCGGAATTCACCATTCCCGTCTGCCTGCGCCACATCGAAACCGCAACCGGCACGCCCAAGCGTTATTCCTATCTGGGCGAAGTCTTCCGCCAGCGCCGTGAAGGTGCAAACGAGTTTTATCAGGCCGGCATCGAAGACTTGGGCGATACCGATGTCGCCAGCGCCGATGCACGCGCCATCAGCGATGCCATCGGCATTCTGGCGCGGATTCTTCCCGGTCGCAAACTGACGGTGACGCTGGGTGACCAGCAGGTGTTCGAAGCGGTCGTCGCCGCCCTCGGCTTGCCGCAAGGCTGGCAAAAGCGGCTGGTGCAGGCCTTTGGCGATACGAAGCAGTTGGAAGCGCTGCTGCAAAGCCTCGTCAGCCCCAAACCCATGACGGGGCTCGATGCGCGCGTCGCTGGTTTGCTGGCCACGGGCGAAGAAAAGGTGCTGGTCGAGTATATCGACAGCGTCATGCAGGACACGGGCTATTCCACCAATGCCAGCCGCGCGCCGCAGGAAATCGCCCGCCGTCTGCGGGAAAAGCTGGCACTGGCCGCCACGCGCCTGCCGGATGAAAGTTTCGAGCTGCTGAAACAGTTTCTATCCCTGCAAGCCCCGCTGTCGCAGGCATCGCAGACGCTGTCCGAATTTGCCGATAAGGCGAAACTGAAACTGGATGGCGCCTTGTCTGCCTTCGACGCCCGTGTCGCAGCGCTTGCAAATGGCGGTCTCGATCTTGATGCGATCACCTACGGTGCCGCCTTCGGTCGTCCGCTGGATTACTACACCGGCCTCGTTTTCGAAGTCGGCGTAGAAGGCGAGAGTGCCGTTCTGGCAGGTGGAGGTCGGTTTGATCGGCTGATGACGCTGCTCGGCGCAAAAGACAAAATACCGGCGGTCGGGTTCTCGCTCTGGCTGGATCGCATCGAAGCCGTGAGGGCCAAACCATGACCATCACCATTGCTCTGCCCTCCAAGGGCCGCATGAAGGAAGATTCCTCCGCCATTCTGGAGCGGGCGGGCCTCAAGGTTGTCGCCATCGGCAATGACCGCTCCTATCGTGGACGCATCGAAGGGCGCGACGATATAGAAATCGCCTATCTCTCGGCCTCCGAAATCGCCCGCGAAATCGGTAATGGCACTGTGGATTTCGGCGTCACCGGTGAAGACCTCGTGCGCGAGGATTTGAGCGATGTCGAAAACCGCGTCGAGTTCTGCGCCCGGCTCGGCTTCGGCCATGCCGATGTCGTCGTCGCCGTGCCGGAGATTTGGCTGGATGTCGACAGCATGGCCGATCTTGGCGATGTCGCCTCCGAATTTCGCGCCCGCCATGGCCGTCGCCTCGCCATCGCCACCAAATACTGGCGGCTGACCCAGCAGTTCTTTTCGCGCCAGCACGGCATCCAGCTTTACCGCATCGTGGAAAGCTTAGGGGCCACCGAAGGTGCACCGGCGGCAGGGCAGGCCGATATCATCGTCGATATCACCTCCACCGGGTCGACGCTCAAGGCCAACCATTTGAAAATCCTGACCGACGGCATCATTCTGCGCTCGGAAGCCTGCTTCGTGCGGGCGCGCAAGCCGGAACATGAGGGTGATGCGGTGGTGGCCGATATCGTTTCGCGGCTGAAGTCTGCCGTCTGAGAATTGGAATTTGATCCAAACAAAAAGGCCGCCGGATCGCTCCAGCGGCCTTTTTCATGAACGGACGAGCAGCTTATGCGCGGGCGAGGCTGAGGCCACGGCGTGCGTCGAGCGAGTAGGCACCAGCGCCGAAGGTGGCAAGCAGGATGTAAGCGCCAGCCAGCGTGATGTTCTTCATCAGCATGATGCCGTTCAGCGTGTTGATCCAGCCCAGAGCGGCATCAGGCCAGCCGGGAACGGCAACAGTGCCGCTGTGGAAGACCAGACCGGTAAACACGCAGAAGGCGGCCAGTGCCCATGCGGCGATCTTCGTCTGGAAGCCGACGAGAATGGCAAGACCTGTGACCAACTCGAATGCGCCAGCGAGATAAGCAAGAGCGGTTGCGGCAGGCAGGCCAGCGCCGGTGATCATGCCAGCCGTACCGGCAGGATCCGTTAGCTTGCCGAAGCCGGAGAAGATAAAGATGAAGGACAGAAGAATACGCGCGACGAGCACGAGTGCGTTCTGAGTGTTGGACATTGGGGCGTCTCCGGTTGACGGGCGGTTTCTCAAGCCCGTTATAAATTCTGGAAACACTTCTGCCGGATTTCAGAGAGCTAAGAAAGATAAACGAATGAAGACATATTGTTCACTATTTGAAGACAGTCGTTGAAAGCCATCTCGCTCAATCAATTAAGCTTAGAAGACCCGTTTCAACAACGTCAAAGGCGGATGGCGCAAGATTTTCCTGCGGCACGAAAACGGATGCGTTCTCATGGCGAATAACAAAGCCCTCGATTCCCTTGAGATAGACGTAATCTTCGCATGGGACGAGAGCGCCGGAGTACAGTTCGACTGATTTGTCGCCTTCGCAGGTTTTGACGATTGGGATGAAGAAAGCCAGCTTGGCGAGAAAGAAACCGGCCAACGCCGATGCGGTCAAAAGAGGTGCCGCGCCCGCAAGCCCAAGGGACAGCAGTGTCGGTGTGAAATAGAGAATGAAGCCTACCGCAAGTATGTAGGAAATGCCGGAAAAGCCGATGGCAATCAGCAAAGGTGAGATGAAGATCGTCAAGCCAAGGCCTATTCCGGCATAGGGCTGTTTTAAAAGCCAGCCGGGAAATTTCAGATACGGGCCCTTCGATGGCGACGGTCGTTCGAGTGGCCTGCCGCAGGACGCTGCGACCGCAAAAAAAACCATCGTCTGTTTGCTGAAGAATGCGTCCTTGGTGAGAGCGAATAGAAGCGAAACCATATTATCTGGCACAGGAAGCGGCAATGATAGGATAACGCCTGCGGCATAACCAAAGCTATATAACACGAGGCAAAGGCACAGACACACGAGGCGTAGGACCACTTCTGAACGGCGGAATGGCTCTTGTTCAGCAACGTCTTCGACCTTTGTCATAGTCCCTCCTGGTGCGTCTAAAATGCGCGCCCCGGTGGTGCATCACTACGGATTTAATCGCAAGACGTCTACAAGCAAAAAAGGCGGCCCGTGAGGACCGCCTTTCCGTATTCCAGAGGGTAAGACTTCTTAGAAGTCCATACCGCCCATGCCGCCGCCAGGCATCTGTGGCATTGCAGATTCCTTCTTAGGAAGTTCTGCAATCATGGCTTCTGTCGTGATCAGCAGGGAAGCAACCGAAGCTGCGTTCTGCAGGGCTGTGCGAACAACCTTGACCGGGTCGACGATACCCATGGCAATCATGTCGCCATACTCGGAGGTCTGGGCGTTGTAGCCCCAGTTCTCTTCGTTCTTTTCGAGGATCTTGCCAACAACGATGGAGGCTTCGTCACCTGCGTTTTCAGCGATCTGGCGAACCAGCGACTGAAGAGCGCGGCGAACGATGTTGATGCCAGCTTCCTGGTCGTCGTTTGCACCCTTGACGGTGATCTTCGTGGAAGAGCGCAGAAGAGCAGTACCGCCGCCTGGGACGATGCCTTCCTGAACAGCAGCGCGCGTCGCGTTCAGAGCGTCGTCGATGCGGTCCTTGCGTTCCTTCACTTCGATTTCCGTGGAGCCGCCAACGCGGATAACGGCAACGCCGCCAGCGAGCTTGGCAAGACGTTCCTGCAGCTTTTCGCGGTCGTAATCGGAAGATGTTTCTTCGATCTGAGCCTTGATCTGGGCAACGCGGCCTTCGATGTCGGTCTTCTGGCCGGAGCCGTCAACGATCGTTGTGTTTTCCTTGGAGATCGAAACCTTCTTCGCCTTGCCGAGCATGTCGAGCGTGACGTTTTCGAGCTTGATGCCGATATCTTCGGAGATAACCGTACCGCCGGTCAGGATCGCGATGTCTTCTAGCATGGCCTTGCGGCGATCGCCGAAGCCAGGAGCCTTGACAGCAGCAATCTTCAGGCCGCCACGCAGCTTGTTGACGACGAGCGTAGCAAGAGCTTCGCCTTCAACGTCTTCAGCGATGATGACGAGTGGCTTGCCGGTCTGAACGACAGCTTCGAGAACAGGCAGCATGGCCTGAAGGTTCGAAAGCTTCTTCTCGTGGAGAAGAATGTAAGCGTCTTCCAGGTCAGCAACCATCTTTTCAGGGTTGGTGACGAAGTAAGGCGACAGGTAACCGCGGTCGAACTGCATGCCTTCAACGACTTCGAGTTCTGTTTCGGCGGTCTTGGCTTCTTCGACGGTGATAACGCCTTCGTTGCCAACCTTCTGCATGGCTTCGGCAATATCCTTGCCGACCTGCGTGTCGCCGTTTGCAGAGATCGTGCCGACCTGTGCAACTTCTTCAGACGTGGAGATCTTCTTCGCCTTGGACTGAAGGTCCTTGACGACTTCGGACACAGCGAGGTCGATACCGCGCTTGAGGTCCATCGGGTTCATGCCGGCAGCAACTGCCTTGTTGCCTTCGCGAACGATGGCCTGTGCAAGAACGGTCGCAGTCGTGGTGCCGTCACCGGCAATGTCGTTGGTCTTCGAAGCAACTTCGCGGACCATCTGCGCGCCCATGTTTTCGAACTTGTCTTCGAGTTCGATTTCCTTGGCGACAGAAACGCCGTCCTTGGTGATGCGCGGTGCGCCAAAGGACTTGTCGATGATGACGTTACGACCCTTAGGACCGAGCGTTACCTTCACTGCGTCTGCGAGGACGTCGACGCCCTTGAGCATCTTTTCGCGCGCTGTGCGGCCGAATTTAATTTCTTTAGCTGCCATTGTAGAAAACTCCCGGGCTCATTGCCCATTGGTTGTCATGGAAAGGTGAGAAGAACCGGCTAAATCAGCCGATAACGCCCATGATGTCGGATTCCTTCATGATCAGAAGGTCTTCGCCGTCGAGCTTGACTTCTGTGCCGGACCACTTGCCGAACAGAACGCGGTCGCCAGCCTTCACGTCCAAAGGAACGAGCTTGCCGCTATCGTCGCGAGCGCCGGTGCCAACAGCGACGATTTCGCCTTCCTGTGGCTTTTCCTTGGCGGTATCTGGAATGATGATGCCGCCCTTGGTCTTTGCTTCAGACTCAACGCGACGAACAACGACGCGGTCATGCAGCGGGCGGAAAGTTGTGCTTGTCATTAGTCTAATCCCTCGATCAAATGACCTGAACGAACCTCACAAAAAGGTCCGAGTGATGATTGTTAGCACTCTTCATTGGAGAGTGCTAGCGAGGCAGAGATAGGGGTGCCGCTGTGACGAGTCAAGAACGGCCTGTCGGAAATATTTCACATAAAATGGTTATCAGCGGTTCATGACAGATTTTGTAAGCCCGCCACCGACTGCCAAACCATCTCTCGCCGAACTCACATCGGTCTTCGCCCGCATCGGTTGCCTCAGCTTTGGCGGACCAGCAGGCCAGATCGGCATGATGCACCGCGTTCTGGTGGATGAGAAACGCTGGGTATCTGATGCGCGCTTCATGCACGCCCTCAATTATTGCATGTTGCTGCCGGGGCCGGAGGCGCAACAACTGGCCACCTATATCGGCTGGCTTATGCATGGCGTGCGCGGCGGCATCATCGCGGGAACGTTGTTCATCCTGCCGGGCTTCTTCGCCATCGTTGCGCTCGCCGCCGCCTACTGTCTGTATCAGGACACGCACTGGCTGCCCGGCCTTTTGTTTGGCCTCAAAGCCTGCGTGCTGGCTATCGTCATCGAAGCCTTGATCCGGGTGGCGAAACGGGCGCTGGTCAGCCGCTTTCTGGCGGCCATCGCCGCTGCTGCTTTTATTGCGCTATTCGTCTTCGGACTGCCGTTTCCGCTCGTCATTTTTGCCGCCGGTCTGCTCGGTTTTCTGAGAGCGCGACGGGGCGATCAGATCGGACAGGCGGAGACTGAGGACGACGCGGAGGCCACGCCCGTCATGCTGCTGTCGCGGGTGAGGGGGCTCGTGCTGGGGCTGGTGATCTGGCAGATACCGTTGGCCCTGATCTTTCTCTTCTCCGCACCGGAAACCTTAGCGACCCTGCAAAGCTTCTTCTCGCGCATGGCGGTCGTTACCTTCGGCGGTGCCTATGCGGTGCTGGCCTATGTCGCGCAGGTGGCGGTGGAAACCCATGGATGGCTCAGCCCCGGCGAAATGCTGGATGGTCTGGCGCTGGCCGAAGCCACGCCCGGTCCTCTGGTGCTGGTGCTGCCCTATATCGGCTTTCTCGCCGGTTTCCGCCACGCGGAATGGCTGGACCCGATGGTCGCAGGTATTCTCGGTGCGACGGTAACCGCCTGGGCGACATTCGTGCCCAGCTTCATCTTCATTTTCCTCGGCGCACCCTATGTCGAAAAACTGCGCAACAATCGCGCGCTGTCGGCAGCTCTGTCAGCCATCACGGCGGCGGTTGTTGGTGTCATTCTCAACCTTTCCATCTGGTTCGGGCTGCATGTGCTGTTTGGTGAGGTCAAGCGCATCGCCATCGTCCCCAGCTTCGGCCCCGGCATATCCTGGCCGGTCTGGAACACGCTTGATCCCTTCGCGACCGTGCTTCTCGCCTTGTCTCTACTGATGCTGATGCGCTGGAAAGTCGGCATGGTGCCGGTGCTGGCGCTTGGCATCGCAGGCGGTGTTCTTCGCCTCTGGCTGATGTGATGTGCCGCCGCGATAGCACGGCGGCACCAACGATTATTTGCCCTCGACAGCAGGCCTCATCGTCGCCTTCCCACCTGCGTTGGATGACGCGCGCTGGCTTTTCGACGTATAGAAGGGCCGCTCCACATATTTGTGCGCAAGGTAGGAGAAGGGAATGGCGGTGGCGAAGGTCAGCGCCGCCAGCATGGCGAAATAGGTGCCCTGGCTGAACCCCTGATCGTTCAGCACATACATCCAGCCATAGAGCGGGATCATGTGCAGCAGATAGAGCGAATAGGAGACGGTGCCGAGGAACATCATGACGGGATGCTCCAGAAACATCGCCACGAAACCCTTCTTGCGGCCCTTGTCGCGCACCATGATGGCGCTGGTGAAGACGAAAATCCATGCGCCGATGGCCAGATCGAAATAGCCGACGATGGCCGCCAGTGGCAGGACCACGGGCGGCGACATGAAGGGCTGGTCGTCCCAGCGCATTTTCCAGAGATAATAGCTGGCAATGCCCGACGCGAAATAGATCGCGTAATTGGCGAGGATCGCCCCGTTCGGCCAATGGCGGAAATACCAGACGCCCATGACGGAGGCGACCACAAAGCCTGCGCGTACAAGATTGCTGGAATGGTGAAGGCACCAGAAGGCCAGCGGCGCGATGAGATAGAACTGGAATTCCGTGGAAATATTCCACGCCTGCCCCAAAAACGCATAGGCCCCCAGCGGCAACCAGCTATCGGGAATGATGCCGTGCAGCATGGTCATATGAGCAAGCGTGTGCATTTCCCAGCTTTCGAAACTGCGGTCGAGAATGGCGATGCGGCCTGCATTGCGCACACTGTTGAAATCAGCGGTTAGCAGCGCCTGATAGGCGACCCATGCAAAACCGATCGACAGGAAAAACGCGAAAATATAGACGGGATAAATGCGTTTGATGCGGCGTGTGATGTAGGTGGAATAGTCTTCCGACAACGAGGACATCATGACGAAAATCACGAAACCGCTCATGATGCAGAAGATTTGCACCCGGATTTTCTCGTTGATCAGCGGTTTCAGCGCACCCATGCTGTCTGGATCGATACCGGCTGCGGGCAGCAGGTGAACCAGAACAACCCATGCGGCCAAAAGACCGCGAAGACCCTCGAGTTGGTCAATTCTCTTCATCGATGGCTCCTCGGTTGAGTAAGCCAGCCCCACTGCTTTAAAACACGTCAGGCGTGTGATCGCAATATGTTGCAGTGCAATAAGGCGAGTTTTCGTTTTTACGCCTTGGGCGCTGAGACACCTTTTTGCTTGTAATCGGCGTGCCGGTTTGCCATGTCACCCCCAAGCATTTTTGGAAAATCTGGCATTTTTGAAAGTCTGGAAGCAGCTCATGGCCCACCGCATTTCCACCCTTGGCGAAATCACAGATCGGTTCGACGTCGTTCTGTCCGATGTCTGGGGCGTGTTGCACAACGGTGTTGTCGCGTTTCCCCACGCCGCCACTGCGCTGGAAGCCGCGCGTAAGGCGGGCAAGACGGTCGTCCTCATTACCAATTCTCCGCGCCCGGCGCCGGGCGTCATCCCGCAGTTGCGGGCGCTGGGAGTTCCCGATAGCGCCTATGACCGCATCATCACCTCGGGCGATGTGACGCGCGAATTGATTGCGCAAGGGCCGAAAAAAGTCTTCCTGCTGGGACCAGAGCGCGACCTGCCGCTGATGGACGGTCTCGACGTCGAGATCGCGCTGGAAGCAGAGGCGACAGCCGTCGTCTGCACCGGCTTCTTCGATGACGAGACGGAAACGCCGGAAGATTATACGGAGATGCTCAAAGGCTTCGTTGCCCGCGGCGTGCCGATGATCTGCGCCAACCCCGATCTGGTGGTGGAGCGTGGCGAGCGCATCATTCCCTGTGCCGGAGCCGTCGCCGCTTACTACGAGCAATTGGGTGGTGAGGTTCGCATAGCGGGCAAGCCGCATTCGCCGATCTACGAGGCCTGCATGACAGCGGCCAAAGAGGTGCGTGGCGATTTTGCGAAAGACCGGGTGCTGGCCATCGGCGATGGTATGCCGACGGATGTAAAGGGTGCCATCAATGCAGGCCTCCAGCTTCTCTATATCAGCGGCGGCATTCATGCGGCGGAATATACGCTGAACGGTGAGACGGACGAGGCGCTGCTGAATGCCTATCTCAAAAGTCAGAACGCCGCTCCCGGCTGGTGGATGCCACGTCTTGCCTAACTGTGTGGCATCGGAATAGAGTCTGCCCATGACCGTGTTTCATCGCAATGAAAAGAAGGAACCGCTGCCCGAAAACCTGAAGGGCGGCGTCATCGCCATTGGCAATTTCGACGGTGTCCATCGTGGCCACCGCGCCGTGCTGGACCGTGCGCTGGAGCTTGCCGCGTCGCGCAACGTCCCGGCTCTGGTGCTCACATTCGAGCCGCATCCGCGCACCGTGTTTCGCCCCGAGACGCCGGTCTTCCGCCTCACACCTGCGTCTGTCAAGGCGCGGGTGCTGGAAGCCGAAGGGTTCAACTCCGTCATCGAATACCCGTTTGACCGGGATTTTTCGCAGCGGTCTGCGGAAGATTTCGTCAAATCCATTCTGGTCGACTGGCTGGGTGCAAGTGCCGTCGTCACCGGCGTCGATTTCCACTTCGGCAAGGGACGCGAAGGTGGCCCGGCCTATCTGATGGCCGCCGGGAAAAGGCACGGCTTCGATGTGATGCTGATCGATTCCTTCCGCGATGAAGGGGCAGAAGTCGTCTCCTCCAGCCGCATCCGGGACTTGCTGGCGCAAGGCGATGTTGCCGGTGCCGCTGGCCTGCTGGGATATCGCTACACCGTCGAAGCGGAAGTCATCGGCGGGCAGAAGCTGGGCCGCACGCTGGGTTATCCCACCGCCAACATGGCGTTGCCACCGGAAACGGAACTGAAGCCCGGTATTTACGCGGTGCGTTTCCGCCGGGCGGATGGGAGCCTGTATGATGGCGTCGCCAGCTTCGGCTATCGCCCGACGGTGACGGAGGATGGCGCGGCCCTTCTGGAAACCTTTCTCTTCGATTTTTCCGGCGATCTCTATGGCGAGATTTGCTCGGTCTCCTTTTTCGGCCATCTGCGCGACGAGCTGAAATTCGACGGGCTGGAAGCTCTGGTCGCTCAGATCAAGCGCGACGAGGAAGAGGCGAGGGCGTTGTTGTCAGGTGTGACGCCGCTGGGAGAGTTGGACGCGAGGCTTTCCTTTTGATGCTTGGCCAGCGGTTTTGTCGGCCAACAAGGGCATATTCGTGCCCTTAACCTCTTCCTTTTTACCGGAAAAACACATAAACATTGCGAATGTACCAATTTCGGTTGACGTTCATTTCCCGAATTATTGGCCCGGCCTTTCGCGCGCAGTAAGCAGCCGAAAGGTCCGGGATTTCGGCGCTTGCCTTGAGCGCCTTCCGCTTTTGCCCTCTTGCACTCAAGACGGCGCGACCTCTCAGCTTGAATGAGGGGGCGCCGCATAACGGTATGATCATGAACGACACCGCACAGACGATCGACTACTCCACCACGCTGTACCTGCCGCAGACGGATTTTCCGATGCGTGCCGGTCTGCCGCAGAAAGAGCCCGAGACGGTTGCCCGCTGGCAGCAGATGGGCCTTTACAAGAAGCTGCGCGCTTCCGCCGCTGGCCGCGAAAAATTCGTGCTGCATGATGGCCCTCCCTATGCCAACGGCAACATCCATATCGGCCATGCGCTGAACAAGATCCTCAAAGACGTCATCACCCGCTCGTTCCAGATGCGTGGGTTTGACAGCAACTATGTCCCCGGCTGGGACTGCCACGGCCTTCCCATCGAGTGGAAGATCGAGGAAGCCTACCGCGCCAAGGGCAAGAACAAGGACGAAGTCCCGATCAACGAATTCCGTCAGGAATGCCGTGAGTTCGCCGCTGGCTGGATCGCGAAGCAGTCGGAGGAATTCAAGCGTCTCGGCATCGAAGGCGATTTCGAAAACCCCTACACGACCATGAACTTCCACGCGGAAGCCCGCATCGCTGGCGAGCTGCTGAAGATCGCCAAGAGCGGCCAGCTGTATCGCGGGTCGAAGCCGGTCATGTGGTCGGTTGTCGAGCGCACGGCTTTGGCTGAGGCCGAGGTCGAGTATGCGGATGTCGAAAGCGACATGATCTGGGTGAAGTTCCCGGTTGAGAGTGTTGAGGGTGCTGCGAAGGCGGAATTCTTGTCGGGCACGAAGCGGGAGATGCCTGTCTCAAACGCACTAAATGACTTGGAATACGCATCCGTCGTCATCTGGACTACAACGCCTTGGACCATCCCCGGCAACCGGGCGATCTCCTTCTCCTCGCGCTTCCCTTACGGCCTGTTCGAAGTGGAAACGGCAGAAAACGATTTCGGTCCGCAGCCCGGTGAAAAGCTGATCTTCGCCACCAAGCTTGCCGACGAAGCGGCGAAGAAAGCAAAGCTGACATTCAAGCTGGTTCGGCCCGTCACGACGGACGAACTCGGTGCGATCACCTGTGCCCATCCGCTGGTCAATCTCGGTTACGACTTCGCCGTCCCGCTTCTCGATGGCGATCACGTCACCGATGATGCCGGTACTGGCTTCGTCCACACCGCACCAAGCCATGGTCGCGAAGACTTTGATGCATGGACGTCAAAGGTTCGCGAGCTTGAAGATCGTGGGATATCCACTAAAATCCCGTTCCCTGTTGGCGATGACGGCTTCTACACCGAAGACGCGCCCGGTTTCGGCCCATCCGCCGAAGGCGGTGCTGCCCGCGTGATGGACGATAACGGCAAGAAGGGTGATGCAAACGAGCGTGTCATCAAGGCGCTGATCGGCGCCAACAACCTTTTTGCCCGTGGCCGTCTGAAGCACAGCTATCCGCATAGCTGGCGCTCCAAGAAGCCGGTCATCTTCCGCAACACGCCGCAATGGTTCGTCTATATGGACAAGGAACTGGGCGATGGCACCACGCTGCGCTCGCGCTCCCTGTCGGCCATCGATGACACCCGTTTCGTGCCTGCCGCTGGCCAGAACCGCCTGCGCGCCATGATCGAGAACCGCCCGGATTGGGTTCTCTCGCGTCAGCGCGCCTGGGGCGTTCCCATCGCTGTGTTTGCCGATGAAAAGGGCGAAGTGCTGCTGGACGAAGCCGTCAATGCCCGCATCATCGAAGCCTTCGAGGCCGAAGGTGCCGATGCGTGGTTTGCCGATGGCGCACGCGAGCGCTTCCTTGGCAACCGTGCCGGTGAACCATGGATGCAGGTGCGCGATATCCTCGACGTCTGGTTCGACTCGGGTTGCACCCACACCTTCACGCTCGAAGACCGGCCAGATATGAAGTGGCCTGCCGATGTCTATCTTGAAGGCTCCGATCAGCATCGTGGCTGGTTCCACTCGTCGCTGCTGGAAAGCTGCGCGACGCGTGGTCGTGCGCCTTACAACGCCGTCGTCACCCACGGTTTCACCATGGACGAGCAGGGCCGCAAGCAGTCCAAGTCGCTTGGCAACGTGGTCGCTCCACAGGACGTGATGAAAGAGTCAGGCGCGGATATCCTGCGTCTGTGGGTCATGACCACGGATTATTGGGAAGACCAGCGTCTGGGCAAGGCCATCATCCAGACCAACATCGATGCCTATCGCAAGCTGCGCAACACCATCCGCTGGATGCTGGGCACGCTGGCCCACGATACGGGCGATGACATTGCCTATGCCGATCTGCCGGAACTGGAACAGCTGATGCTGCACCGTCTGTCGGAGCTGGATAAGGTCGTGCGTGACGGTTACGATGCTTTCGACTTCAAGAAGATCACCCGCGCGCTGATCGATTTCGCCAATGTCGAGCTGTCGGCCTTCTACTTCGATATCCGCAAGGATGCGCTCTATTGCGACGCGCCATCGTCGCTGAAGCGCCGCGCCTCACTGTCGGTCATCGCAAAGCTGTTCGATTGCCTCGTCACATGGCTCGCGCCCATGCTGCCGTTCACCACGGAGGAGGCATGGCTTTCGCGTTACCCGGATGCCGAGTCCGTGCATCTCGTTCAGTTCCCCGAAGTCCCGGCGGAATGGAAGAACGAGGCGCTGGAAGCCAAGTGGGATAAAATCCGCAAGGTTCGCACGGTGGTAACTGGCGCGCTGGAAGTCGAACGCCGCGAAAAGCGCATCGGTTCGTCGCTGGAAGCGGCTCCCGTCGTGCACATTGCCGATGCCGAGCTGATGGCTGCACTGGATGGTCAGGATTTTGCGGAAATCTGCATCACCTCGGCCATCTCCGTTGTGTCGGGTGAAGGCCCGGCAGATGGCTTCCGTCTGAACGAAGTGCAGAAGGTTTCCGTCGAGCAGAAGCTTGCCGAAGGCCGCAAATGCGCCCGTTCCTGGCGCATCACCACCGATGTCGGCTCCGACGCGGCGTTTCCTGACGTTTCGGCGCGCGACGCCGCTGCGCTTCGCGAATTGGGTGTGGCGCTCTAAGAAAAGTACCGGATGAATTGCACTTTGGCCATTCATCCGGTAAACCTGCCTGAAATTGGCCGGAATTTTAGCATCAATGCGGGCTGCCGGTCGTCGGGACGGCTAGGGCGGAAGGGTTTCAATGAGCATGACGCAGAGTTTTCGCATGTACAGCACCATTGCGGGCGCAATATCTGTCAGCCTGGCACTGAGCGCGTGCACCAGCCCCACCTATGGCACGGGCAAGACTGCTGCTGAGCAATTGGTAGACGACCTTGGCAACGCGACGTCCATTACCGGCGATCAGTCCAAGCGCAATGTGAAGTACAATCCCCGTCCGGGCCTCGTCGTGCCTGCACAGGCGCGTGGCGAACAGCTAACGCAGCCGCAGCAGAGCCTTGCCAACCGCGAGACGAACCCGCAATGGCCTGAGACGCCGGAAGAGGCGCGTGAACGCCTGCGCAAGGAAGCCGACGAAAACCGCGACAACCCGAATTACCGTTCGCCATTGCTGGCCGGTAACGGCACCAACGGTCAGATGACCGAGACCCAGAAGTGGGAAGCCTTCCGCAAGGCCAAGGCTGACGCGAAGGGTGGCTCGGTCGTCAACACCAACCAGCGCAAGTTCCTGACCGACCCACCGGTCGAATACCGCAACGTGCCGCAGGATCAGCTGGCCGATCTCGGCACGCCGGAAGCGAAAAAAGAAAAAGAACGCAAGAAGAATGCGGCCATGGCCAACACCGGCAAGAGCTGGTGGAACCCGTTCCAGTAAGGGTTGGGCTGACGCACGGTCTCTTCTCCCCGTTTGGGTGAAGATGGCCCGAAGGGCCGGATGAGGGGGCACTCCCCCCAACCTTCGTCACCCCGCACTCGATGCGGGGTCCAGTTCGATCAAGTCTTTGATCGCAAAAGACTCTTTCTCGTTACAGACGCAGTTCTACTGGATGCCGGGTCAAGCCCGGCATGACGGAAAAGAAGCATTTTCACAGCCTCACTCCCCACGCTTCCCTTGAAAAAACTCCCGTAAAATCTCCGCACTCTCCGTCTCGCCAAGGCCGGAATAGACCTCCGGCGCGTGGTGACAGGTGGGCTGGTTGAAGAACCGCACGCCACTTTCCACAGCCCCGCCTTTCACGTCGTTTGCGCCGTAATACAGGCGGCGGATGCGTGCGAAGGATATGGCAGCGGCGCACATGGTGCAGGGCTCCAGCGTCACATAAAGGTCTGCCCCCGGCAGCCGTTCCTGCCCCAGTTCTTCGCAAGCCATGCGAATGACGGCGATTTCGGCGTGGGCGGTTACATCGTTCAATTCGCGGGTGCGGTTGCCTGAACTGGCGATGATGCGACCATCCAGCACCAGCACGGCGCCGATAGGGACTTCATCGCGCTGGGCAGCAGCACGCGCCTGCGAGAGGGCAAAGTCCATGAAATGCGTCGTTTCCGCCATCGTTCTTGCAATTTCCTCTTAACCAGTGCCGCACGAACTGATAGGACACGGCAAACAACAGGCAAACAACAAATGACATTCAAAGACAAGCCGCCGCGCGGCGGGGCCAAGACATTCGACCGGGACCGGAAGCCGAATTCCACTGGCAAGCCCGATGCGGCGCGTGAGAAAAAGCCTTTCGTCGCGAAGGCGGAGACCGTCGTTTCGGAGACCGCGCCGACGAAACCAGAGCGCATCTCCAAGATCATGGCGCGCGCAGGCGTGGCCTCGCGCCGCGATGTCGAGCGCATGATCATGGAAGGTCGCGTTTCGCTGAACGGCGTCAAGCTGGAAAGCCCTGCGGTCAACGCCACCCTGGATGACAAGATAGAGGTCGATGGCGAACCGATCCGTGGTGCCGAACGCACGCGGCTTTGGCTCTATCACAAGCCATCCGGCCTGGTGACGACGAATTCCGATCCCGAGGGTCGCCCGACCGTTTTCGACAATCTGCCGAAGGAGCTTCCCCGCGTTTTGTCCATCGGACGTCTGGATATCAACACGGAAGGCCTGCTGCTGCTGACCAATGACGGCGGCCTGTCGCGCGTTCTGGAATTGCCGACCACCGGCTGGCTGCGCCGTTACCGCGTGCGCGCCTATGGTGAGGTCGATCAGGCTGCTCTCGACAAGCTGAAGGACGGCATTGCCGTCGATGGCGTGCTCTACGGTGCCATCGAGGCAACGCTCGATCGTACTCAGGGCCACAATGTCTGGATCACCATGGGTCTGCGCGAAGGCAAGAACCGTGAGATTAAGAACGTGCTGGGCGCCATCGGTCTTGAGGTCAACCGCCTCATCCGTATTTCCTATGGTCCGTTTCAGCTGGGTGACCTGCCGGAGAGCCAGGTCGTGGAAGTGCGCGGCCGCATGCTGCGCGATCAGCTTGGCCCACGCCTCATCGAGGCCGCCGGTGCGAACTTCGATGCGCCAATCTACGATGCCGTCACCGATGACGACGAAGCGCCTGCCCAGCGTCCCGTGAAGTCCGAATGGACGAAGCGCGGCGATGCGGAGCAGAACCCACGCGGCGGCAATTTCGCTGAAAAGCGCGACAATCCGCGTGATCGTGCGCAGGGCAAGCCGGATGCAAAACGTCCCGGCAAACCTTTCGCCAAGGGTCGTGATGACGAGCGGGACGATGATCGTCCCAAGCGTCCTCAGATGGGCAGCAACCGCACGGCCAATGTGTGGATGGCGCCGGGTGCAAGACCAACGCGCGATGGCAAGGAGCGCAAGTCCGTGCGCGCCGAAGCCGAAAGCGTCTTCAAACCATCGGCAGAAGCCGATGCCCGTCGCGCCATCGTCAGACACAGGGACGGTGACGGCGAATGGATTCGCGCCGACAAGCCTGCGCAGGACGAAAGCCGTGGACGCGGCAGAGGCGAACGCGGCGAGAAATCCTTTGGTGACCGTCCAGCTCGCGGTGGTGATCGCGGTGACCGGCCATCCGGCGACCGCAAACCGCGTGTTGTGGGTGAACGTTCCGACCGCCCGCGCGGCGAACGCTCCTTCGGTGACCGTCCGGCCCGCACTGACAGACCGTCTGGAGACCGCCCCAACCGTTCCGAGCGACCGTTCAGCGACCGCCCGTCCCGTGGTGGTGAACGAAGCGACCGCCCATATGGCGACCGCAAGCCGCGCGATGCTGGCGAACGTTCCTTCGGGGATCGCCCAGACCGTGGTGATCGCCCAGCGCGTGCAGAGAGATCATTCGGTGATCGTCCGGCCCGTAGCGGCGAGCGGCCTTACGGCGATCGCAAGCCACGCGAGGAGGGTGACCGTCCCCGTGGCGACCGCCCGTTCGGCGATAAGACGCGGGGAGCAAGACCTTTTGGCGACAAGCCGCGTGAAGGCAGGCCTTCCGGTGGCAAGCCGGGTGGCTTCGGCGGCAAGCCTGCATTTGGAAAGCCGCGTGGCGAGCGTTCCGAAGGCGGCTTTTCCGGCAAGGGCCCCGGCAATAAGGGACCTGGTGGCAAAGGTCCGGGCGGAAACGGCCCAAGCAACGGTCCCGGTGGCAAAGGCCCCGGTGGCAAACCTCCTGGCGCTAGGGGAATGACGCGTAATGCGGATCGTAGGCGGTGAATTTCGCGGCCGTTCCTTGGCCGCTCCGAAATCGAATGCAATCAGACCCACCATCGACCGTACGCGAGAAAGCCTCTTCAACATCCTGAGCCATGCCTATCCAGAGAGTCTGGATGGCACGCGCATTCTCGATGTTTTCGCGGGCACCGGTGCGGTGGGGCTGGAAGCCCTGTCGCGCGGTTGCCGGGTTGCGCTGTTCGTGGAAAACGGCGTCGAAGGCCGGGGTCTCCTTTGGGAAAATATCGATGCTCTGGGCCTGCATGGCCGCGCGCGCATTTTGCGCCGCGATGCCACCAAGCTCGGTAGCGTCAACAATATCGAACCCTTCAACGTGCTGTTTGCCGACCCTCCCTATGGCTTCGGTCACGGTGAGAAGGCGCTTCTGGCGGCGCATCTGGGCGGCTGGCTCGCGCCGGGCGCACTCGTCATCTTGGAAGAGCGCGCCGATGTGCTGGTGACGGTCGATCCGACTTTCACGCATCTGGAAAGCCGCACCTTCGGCGATTCCCGCATGCACTTTTATCGCTACAGCGCTTAACGCGCGTCTTCGTTTACGGCGCGCACGCCTGTGCTGCGCGCCGTCACTCTCCTGTCGTCTTTGTGTCATAGAGCGGGGCATCTGATGACATGAAGGAGAGGCCCCTCTCTTGGCTGCTAAGAAAAAGAAACTTTCCGAAAAGAAGCGTAAACGCGATGCGGTGGTCAAAGAGGTCCGCGATCCGACATTCGCACTCGCATTGGGCGGCGGCGGTGCACGCGGAATCTGCCACATCAACATCGTGGAAGCACTGGACGAGTTGGGCATTCGCCCCACCGCCATTGCCGGGTCCTCCATTGGGTCCATCATCGGCGCGGGCATGGCAGCAGGCATGCGCGGGCGCGATATCCGCGATTATATGCTGGAACTGATGGGCAAAAAGGGCAGCGTCGCCAATCGGCTCTGGAGCCTTGGGCCCGCTGCCATGCGCCACACCGCCTTCGGGTTTCGTCTGGGCCAGTTCAATCTCGAACTCATCCTCGATGCTCTCCTGCCCGCAGCACTGCCGAAGAATTTCGAAGAGCTGTCCATTCCGCTTAAAGTGACCGCGACGGATTATTACGATCAGTCGGAAGTCATCGTGGAAACGGGAGATCTGCGCCAAGCGCTTGCGGCATCGTCTGCCATCCCGGCTCTCTTCATGCCCATCCGCATGAATGGCCGGATCATGATCGATGGCGGCATCTTCAACCCGGTTCCCTATGATCATTTGCTGGATAAGGCGGATATCGTCATCGGTGTTGACGTCGTCGGCGGGCCGGAAGGCGATGGCACGACGATGCCCAGCCGCTTCGAAAGCCTGTTCGGAGCAAGTCAGTTGATGATGCAATCGGTCATTTCGCTGAAGCTGCGTATGCACCCGCCCCATATTTTCCTGCGCCCACCGGTCAATCGCTTCCGGGTGCTGGACTTTAGAAAGGCGCATGAAGTGCTGGCCGAATCCGAGGTCAGCAAGGACGATCTCAAGCGGCAGATCGAGATGCAGGTGGAGCTTTATCACAGGGGTCATGGGGTAGGGGCGTAGGTAAACGCCTCAAATCCAGGTGAATTGCCGCTTTGGCCTTGATGCGGCAGGTGCGCCGCAATAAATGAAGGTCAACGAAAGGCCCTCCTCATGTCCTCAGAAATCGATTCCTCCAATCTTCTCGACCGTGCAAGCGAACTCGTGGACCTCGCGCGTCGCGCCGGTGCAGATGAGGCGGATGCCGTGATCGTGCGGTCACGCTCGCAATCCGTTGGCGTGCGCCTGGGCAAGGTCGAGAGCACGGAATCGTCTGAAAGTGACGACTTTTCCCTGCGCGTTTTCGTCGGCAAGCGGGTTGCCAGTGTTTCGGCCAATCCGGGTTTCGACTTGAAGACGCTGGCCGAACGCGCCGTGGCGATGGCGAAAGTGTCGCCGGAAGACCCCTTCGCTTGCCTTGCGGACAAGGAGCGTCTGGCCACTTCCTATGACGACCTGCAACTGTTCGACCCGACGGAAGTCTCCACGGATCAGTTACGCGAGGCGGCACTGGCTGCGGAAGAAGCAGCGCTTGCGGTTCCCGGTGTCAGCAATTCGTCGGGCGCCGGCGCGTCCAGCGGCATGGGCGGCCTTGTTCTGGTTACGTCGCACGGATTTTCGGGCAGCTATATGGGAAGCCGTTTCAGCCGCTCGGTCAGCGTCATCGCGGGCGAGGGCACGAAGATGGAGCGCGATTACGATTTCGACAGCCGTCTCTACTTCGCCGATCTGGATACGCCCGACGATATCGGGCGCCGCGCAGGCGAAAAGGCAGTCAAGCGCATCAACCCGCGTCAGGTCGATACCGGCAGCAATATCACTGTCGTGTTCGATCCGCGCATCGCACGCGGTTTTGTCGGCAGCATTGCCGGTGCCATCAACGGCGCATCGGTTGCCCGCAAGACCAGCTTCCTGCGTGACAAGATGGGCCAGCAGGTGCTGAAAAAAGGCCTTGTTATCACCGACGATCCGCAGATCGTGCGCGGCCCGTCGTCGCGTCCCTTCGATGGCGAGGGCGTGCGTGGCGAAAAGCTCGTGATGATCGAAGACGGCGTGCTGAAACACTGGTTCCTGTCCACATCCACCGCCCGCGAAATCGGGCTGGAAACCAATGGCCGTGGGGTTCGTGGCGGCAATCTCGTCTCTCCGGCCTCCACCAATCTGGCGCTGGAGCCGGGCGATATCTCGCCAAAGGATTTGATGGCGCAGGTCGGCACAGGCTTTTACGTAACGGAACTGATCGGCCATGGCGCCAATCTGCTGACCGGCGAATATAGCTGTGGCGCAAGCGGTTTCTGGATCGAAGGTGGCGAAAAGGCCTTCCCCGTTTCCGAAGTCACGATTGCGTCCAACCTCAAGGACATGTTCATGCGGGTCACTCCCGCAAACGACATAGACCGCAAGTATGGTGTGGCCGCACCGACGCTCGCCATCGAAGGCATGACGATAGCGGGACGCTGATAGCGGCATTCGACGGTTGATTTGACCGCCATGCCATGCGCATGTTCTGGCATGTAAAACGCACCTTCTGAAGGTCGAATGACAAACGAAGACGATATGACCGATGCAACGGGAGCCGACTGGCGCTCCGACCTTGACCTTATTCTGGATGCCGCGCGGCAAGCAGGGCAGGTGGCGCTGAAGTTTTTCCGCAAGGACCCGGAGGTCTGGTGGAAACAGGGCCACTCTCCCGTCAGTGCCGCAGATTACGCCGCCAACGAATTGCTGGAAACCCTGCTTCGCAAGGCGCGACCGGATTATGGCTGGCTTTCGGAGGAAACGGATGACGATGAGGAGCGGTTGTCGAAAGAGACGCTCTTCGTTGTGGACCCCATCGATGGCACCCGCGCCTTCATTGGTGGCAAGGACACATGGTGTGTCAGCGTCGCCGTGGTTCATCGCGGCAGGCCGGTCGCAGCCGCACTGGTAGCACCTGCCTTTGACGAAGAGTTCAGTGCGCTCACTGTCGGTCCGGCCATGAAGAATGGTCAGCCCCTGTCTGTTACCGTAGCTGGCGAGGATATAAGACTTGCCGCGCCTGAAGACGTGATTGCGCGGCTTCCGCAGACGGTGAAGGCGCGGGTGCACCGCATTCCGCATGTGCCATCGCTGGCCTACCGGCTGGCCATGGTTGCCGATGGGCGCATTGACGGAACGCTGGTGAAGGCCAATTCCCATGACTGGGATCTCGCCGCTGCCGATCTCATTCTGGAGCGCGCTGGCGGTCGTCTGGTGGATTTTGCTGGAAAACCGTTGATCTACAACCAGCGTGATGTAACGCATCCAGAATTGTGCGCAGCCGCCGACCATGCGTTGCCTGTTCTCCTCAATCCCCCTCAACCTGTCTGACAGAGGTTGATTTTCACGACGAAATCCCGCAAATGAGGGGCTCTGCGGGCAATTGACCATTAGAAAGAAGATACAAAATGACGGCAGCGGGCGACCAGAAACAGCTTCTTCACCTCGTATTCGGCGGCGAACTTGAAAATCTGCAAGAGGTTCAGTTTCGCGATTTGAAGGCGCTGGATATCGTCGGCATCTTCCCGGATTATGCAACGGCACTGACGGCGTGGAAGTCCAAGGCCCAGCAGACTGTGGATAACGCCCATATGCGTTATTTTATAGTGCATATGCACCGTCTGCTCGATCCTCAAAGCAAATAATCGCTGCTTTCCTACTTCCTTTGTACTATACCAGACAGAGCAAAAGGTTGTGCGGCTCCCTCTAGGGTACGCACAACATCTGGGACCGCGGCGGATTTTTCGCAGACCCGTTTCTGTTCTGAAACAAAAAAGACGCATTTTTATATGAAGTAGGCCTTCAGGCATCGAAGGGAAAACGCAGAGACGTTTTCGAAAGATGCGATGCCAAACAAAAAGATAGAGCAACGCGGGTCAGCCCGTTGTTTGACGCTACGCTCTGGCAGGGTTCACAGGGGAAAGCATTGCGCGAAATGATCGAAGGCAGCATGTCATGAACAGCCGAATCGCACGTTTCGCCCTTTCGGGTTATAGAATTGCAGGCGTTGCAGCCTATCCCTTCGCCAGGCCTTACCTCATGTACCGCGCTGCCAAGGGCAAGGAAGACAAGCGTCGCCGCATGGAACGCTTCGGTCATGCCAGTGCCGACCGTCCGCGCGGACCCCTTGTCTGGTTCCACGCAGCCAGTGTCGGTGAAACGCTGGCGCTCGTGCCGCTCATTCGCGAGATACGCAAGCGCGATATTCACGTTCTTTTGACCACGGGCACAGTGACGTCTGCGGAGTTGAGCAAGACCCGCCTCGGCGACGATGTCATCCACCAATATGTGCCGCTCGATATCAAGATTTCCATCAACCGCTTCCTCACCTACTGGATGCCGGACGCGGCCATTACCGCTGAATCCGAGATATGGCCGGTGACGATGATGGAGCTCGAACGCCGCCACATTCCGCAAATCCGCGTCAATGCGCGCCTTTCGGATCGCTCCTTTGGACGTTGGCACAACCGGTCCGATTTTGCCGAGGCCTTGTTCAGCAAGCTTGCTCTCGTTGTCGCCCAGTCCGATCTCGATGCCGAACGTTTCCGTGATCTCGGTTCGTGGCCTGTCGTCGTATCGGGCAATCTCAAGGGCGACACCGATCCTCCGCCCTGCGATGCGACTGTGCTGGACACCTATCGTCGCCAGATCGGCAACCGCAAGACATGGGCAGCCATCTCCACCTTCGAAGGGGAAGAGAAGGCGGCGGCCACGGTTCACAACGCCATCAAATCCCGCGATGGGCAGTTGACGATCATCGTGCCGCGTCACCCGGAACGCTGCGACGACATCGAGACCATGCTGAAAGGCATGAACCTCAACGTCGCACGCCGCAGCCGCAACGATGTGATCACGCCGCAGACGGATGTGTTTCTGGGCGACAGCATCGGTGAAATGGGGCTTTATCTGCGCCTGACCGAACTGGCCTTTGTCGGCCGCTCCCTGCTGGCAGAGGGTGGGCAGAACCCGCTGGAACCAGCCATGCTGGGCTGCGCGGTACTGTCAGGTGCGCATGTGCAAAACTTCCGCGAAGCCTATCAGAAATTGCTGCGGTCCGGCGGCGGGCGCATCATCCGCGATGTAGAAATGCTGGCGAAGGCGGTGCATTACCTGCTGGTCAACGACAATGAACGCTACAAGATGATCGATGCTGGCGGCAGGGTCATTCAGGACATGCGCGGCGCGCTGTCCTGCACTGTGAAGGCGCTTGAACCCTACATTAACCCATTGACGGTAACGGCGAAACTCCAGCCCCGCAGTGCGGTCGGCTGATGATGCAGGTAGGCAGTGCCGCAAAATCGCCCGATGCCATAGCGGCCATTCTGTTCGACAAGGACGGAACGCTGATCGGTTATGATGCGAGCTGGGGGCCGGTCAACCGGGAGCTGGCGGCCATTGCCTCGCAGGGGGATGCCGCGCTGGCAGACCGATTGCTTCTCGCCTGTGGCATGGACCCCGTCACCGGACACGTCAAACCCGATAGCCTGCTGGCCGCTGGAAACACGGTGCAGATTGCCGAGGGCCTCGTTGCCGCCGGTTCGCCTTGCGAAATCGTGGACCTCACCCGGCGTCTCGATCTGCTGTTCACGCAAGCGGCGGGAAAATCCGTCGTGGTCACCGATCTCAAGGCGCTGTTCGCCCGTTTGAAGGGCAGGGGTTACAAGCTCGGCATCGCATCCAGCGACAATGAAGCGTCCATCCGCGAACTCGCCAAGCGTTTCGGCTTCGATGCCGATCTCGATTTCGTCGCGGGCTATGACAGCGGCCACGGCACCAAGCCGCAGCCCGGCATGGTCTTGGGCTTCTGTGCTGCCACCGGTCTGCCGCCGGAACGTGTGGCAGTGGTGGGCGATAACAATCACGATCTCCACATGGGCAGGCACGCGGGTGCTGGTCTGTGCATCGCCGTGCTCACGGGCACGGGCTCAAGAGAAAGCCTCGCTGCAGATTGTGATTATTGTTTAGACGACATCACCGGTCTCGAGACCCTGCTGCCGCAGCAGGTCACGGTTTAGCGGCGACCCACGCGCGCCGCCATTCTTTGCAAAATCCTTACCTTTCTGGCAGATAGCTGGTCTGATCCTAAGCCTGTCGCGCGAAATCTGCGCTACGACGTGCTTGGACAGAAACGCAGGAGTTTGGGGGACTGATGGTTTCGGAAGCGCCGCCATTCTGGTGGGAAAAGGCTGGTTGGCAGGCGTGGGCGCTGGCACCGTTTTCGTTCGTCTATGGCAAAATTGCCGGACGCACGATGAAAAAGGCCAGGCGTGCCTCCGTTCCGGTCCCGGTCATCTGCATCGGTAACTTCACCGTCGGTGGTGCGGGCAAGACTCCGACTGCCATTGCTATTGCCAGAGCCGCCCTTGCCAAAGGGCTGAAGCCCGGCTTTCTCAGCCGCGGTTATGGCGGCACACTGGATGTCACCACGCTGGTCGATGCCGATCATCACCGCTCCGTGGATGTTGGCGATGAACCGCTGTTGCTGGCCCGTGAGGCCATCACCGTCATTTCCCGCAGGCGGGTGGAGGGCGCGCGCCGTCTGGTGGCGGAAGGCGTCGATCTCATCATCATGGATGACGGCTTTCAAAGTGCGCGGCTGACGCTGGACTATGCGCTGGTGGTGATCGACACCCAGCGTGGCATTGGCAACGGCCATCTGGTGCCGGGTGGACCGGTCCGCGCACCGCTTGCCGAGCAAATGCGGCAACTCACCGCAATTTTGAAAGTCGGCAGCGGGCAGGCGGCGGAAGTCATCGTTCGCACTGCCGCGCGCGCCGGAAAGCCCGTCTTCGTCTCCTCCATCAAGCCAAGGCCGCAGCCGGATTTCGCGGATAAACGCGTGCTGGCCTATGCCGGTATCGCCGATCCCACCAAGTTTTATCGCACGGTCGAAGAACTGGGCGGGCAGATCGTCGCGCGCCGCTCTTTCCCGGATCACCACAATTTCAGCGACGAGGAAATCCGCGATCTGACGGATGAGGCCAACCGGCTCAACCTTATGCTGGTCACCACCGCCAAGGATGCCGTTCGCCTGAAAGGCCATCACGGCAGTGCTTCTGAACTGCTTTCGAGCACACTGGTCATCGATATCGACATGATCTTCGACGATCCCAATGCAGCAGGCGCCATCATCGACACAGCGATCAGCAACTGCCGTCAGCGGAAACTGGCGCAGGCCTAGACTTGCGCAGAGCGCGCGAATATCGCACGGCGAAGGAACTATATGGCTTTTGCACACTTTCCTGATGAGAGATGAGCGTCACATTTGTGCGTTCTCTGGTTTCAGGAGGATCCAATGCCGCAGGAAAATACGGAAAAGAAGGTGTTTACACCGCGCGAAAGCCGACAGGGTTTTAAAGGCAGCCCAGTGCTAATCATTCTCGTCATCAGCCTTCTGTTGGCTGGCGCTGTCTGGATCGTTGCCGAAACCTGGGGTGAAAGCACCGCACCTGCGACCACTGAGACACAGCCAGCACCTGGCCCAGCGACGTCTGTGCCATCGGCCAATCCAGGTGCACAGGGTGGCCAGACCTTCGACAACAACACTCCATCCGGCGCGACGCCCCCTACCGAAGGCACGGACAGAAACCCTAGCTCGACGAATACACCAGCACCCTAAGAAAACGCCGGGCGAGAGCCCGGCCTTTTCATACGTCGTGTCTCAAGCAAAAACGACGTCTCAGGCATTCCGCTTCTGATTTGGTAAAGCCCCGGCCCGTTTTTCGGCTTCCATCGACGCTGCCGCGTCCGCATAGGGCTCCTGACGCAACACGCTCCAATAGCGCAACTCATCGATGGGGATGTGCTTGCCAGTCATGGCACAGATGACGTGGGAGCCGGTCTGGACGATGCGCATATCGCCGTCGAGATATTCGACCTTGGCCTCGCGGTTGCTACCGCCTTCAAATCTGTTCATCTCTGTGCTCTCCTGACGTCTGTCTTATTAATGATGCCGCCTGAAAAATGCCAGCATGTTTTCCTCAGCTTCTGCCGAACAGTCGTTCGATATCGGCGAGCTTCAGTTCGATATAGGTTGGGCGCCCGTGGTTGCACTGGCCGGAGCCGGGCGTGTTTTCCATCTGCCGCAGCAGGGCGTTCATTTCTTCCGGGCGCATGCGGCGACCTGCGCGCACCGAACCGTGGCACGCCATGGTGGCAGCGACATATTCGAGCTTGCTGGCCAGACTGCCAGCCGTGTCCCACTCGGCTATTTCGTCAGCAAGCTGGCGCACCAGCCCTTGCACATTGACCTCACCCAGCATTGCGGGCGTCTCGCGCACGGCGACAGCACCCGGACCGAACCGCTCGATCGTCAGGCCCATGCTGTCGAACCCGGCGGCATGTTCCATCAGCCGGTCGCAATCCTCTTCCGGCAGATCGATGATTTCAGGGATGAGAAGCACCTGTGAGGGCGGGCGTTTGGCGTGAAGCGCCTTGCGAATTTCCTCGAAAACCAGCCGTTCATGCGCCGCGTGCTGATCCACGATCACGAGCCCGTCTTCCGTTTGCGCAACGATGTAGTTGGCGTGAACCTGCGCGCGGGCCGCTCCCAGAGGAAACCGCGATGGTTCGGCCCCGGTCACCACCGTTTCCGCAACCGCCTGTTCGGCGCGCGCGGTCGGCATGGTTATGTCGGTGAACTGCGATTGCGCGGTTTCCCGCAGCGCCAGATCGTTCGAAACCGACAATGGCCGAGACGGTGATGCGGCTGGCGTCCACGCCTGCGAAGGATAGGGCCGCACTGTCGAAGGGCTGTAGCCGGGGCGAAACGCGTTCATCATCTGTGCTGCACCGGTGGTGGCCGCCCGGTCTCCCTCGCGCAGCAAGCCCTGACGCACGGCCCCGACGATCAGCCCACGGATGAGGCCGGGATCGCGAAAACGCACATCGGATTTTGCCGGATGCACATTGACGTCAACCAGTGCGGGGTCGAGTTGCAGCGACAGAACTGCAATCGGGTAACGGCCATGGGGCACGGTTTCAGCATAGGCGCCGCGAATGGCCGAAAGCAGCAGCTTGTCCTGCACCGGGCGACCGTTCACGAACATATATTGATGCGCCGAGTTTCCCCTGTTGAAGGTCGGCACACCGGCAAATCCGGTCAGCGTGACGTCTTCGCGCTCCGCGTCGATCTCGATGGCGTTGTCCTTGAAATCCGCACCGAGAATCTGCGCCATGCGTGCCAGATGGTCATCACCGGTTGCCGCAAACTCCAGCGTCGAGCGGTCCGTGCCTGAGAGAACGAAGCGGATATGCGGGAAGGCAATCGCCATGCGCTTGACGATTTCGGTAATCGCTGCCGCTTCGGCCCGCTCCGTCTTCAGGAATTTCAGCCGCGCGGGCGTGGCAAAGAACAGGTCGCGTACTTCAACGATCGTGCCGGTGTTGGACGGCGCTGGCCGCACCGGCGAAAGCTTGCCACCCGCAACCGAGATAACAGCACCTTCGGTCGCACCCTGCTGGCGGCTGGTGATGGTCAGTTTGGCGACGGAGCCGATGGAGGGGAGGGCCTCGCCACGAAACCCCAGCGTCCTGATATCGTCGAGCGTTGCTGAAATCTTCGAGGTGCAATGCCTGCGGATCGCCAGCTCCAGATCGGCAGGCGACATGCCGCAGCCATTGTCCGAGATGCGCACGAGCCCTTTGCCGCCGCCAGCGGTGGCAATCTCGATGCGCGTTGCGCCTGCGTCGATGGCGTTTTCGATCAACTCCTTGGCCGCACTGGAAGGGCGCTCGATGACCTCGCCTGCGGCAATCTGGTTGATCAGGGTCTCGGAAAGCTGTTTGATGGACATGGCGTTATTTTCGTGGATTCGTCCGCCATGTGAAAGGAAATTCGCACAAAGCCCGGCAGATCGATTGGTTGTCCCGCTAAATTTTTGCAAACGACAATGTTAAGTGCCTTTTAAGGTAAAGCAGTTACTGTGCATTCAGCTTGAAATGAGTGCAGCATGATGTCCCTTCGGCGTGGCCAAGGGTGTGTGACGGGTAGCTGGGGCCGTCACATAACGCAAAAGGTCTGCTTCAAGTCGTAACCCCGTCTGTCTCATAATTTATCTATTTTCATGCGGCTATCGGTCGGGTTTTTGCTGTGAGTGATTATCGCCTTGAGACGTATGTGTGAGGAATTGCAATGAAGGAGGTGGGGTCGGTTTGCGCAGACATTCAGACTGCCATGTTCGACGCCGTTTGCGACGCGATCTCCTCCGCGCTGATCATCTATGACCGTGACGATCATATCGTTTTTGCGAGTCGCCGTGTTCTGAACCACTTTGCCGTTTGTGAGACCAAGTTCGCCGTCGGCACGCGGCTGCGCGATTTTCTAGGCGCACTCTACGATTGCCAGCGGGCATCGGGTGATGATTGCGCACCCCATTGCGTGGAGCGCGAAGACTGGATTGCAGAGCAACTGGCATCGCACTGGAAAGAGCGCTCCGAAACCGTCGAACAGATCGCTGGTGATCGCTGGTTGCGCTTGATGAAACGGCGCATGCCCTCCGGCATCGGCATCTGCGTCATCACCGACATTTCAGAGCAGAAGAAGCGCGAGGAGCAGTGGCGTTCGGATATCGAGCGGGTACAGTTGACGGAAGAAATTCTCGATACGCTGCCGCTGTCGGTCTTCGTCAAGGATCGCAGCACGGCCTATGTCGCTGTCAACAAAGCCGGTTGCGCGCTTCTGGAAACATCCGCCGATCTCATTCTTGGGCGCACCGTTTCCGATATCCACTCCGACCCGCTTGCCTCGCGCATCGATGCCATCGACCGTCACGTGCTGGCAACCGGCACGCCCGATATCTACCCGGAACGCGTCACGCGGCTGACAGGCGAAGAGGTTCTGGTCATCACGCGCAAACAGCGTGTGGGCAAGCCTGGTCGGTATTTCCTCGTCACCACCATGGATGATGTCACGGCCTTTTCGACAGCCGGAACGGATGGAAAGAGTGTCATTCGCGGGCTGGAACACATGTCCTTCGTGACCTCGTCCTACGTGGATGACGAGCATCATCAGGCATCGCAGATACTGAAGGGCCGCAGCATTCTGCTGGTCACGCCCAACGCCACGTTGGGGGAATTTGCGCGGCGCAAAATGGTGGCCGTGGGTGTGGACTGTGCGGTCACCACCAGTCAGGCCGAGCAGAGAGCGTTCATGGAATTCGCCGCATCCGCAGGGGTGCAGGTCGATCTCGTGATCGTTGACGTTCAACTGGATATTGCGTGCCTCGACCTTTCGCAGTCCTATGGCGTGGATTCGGTGGCGGTAGACGATTATCTGCTCGAAAGCGCACTGATCCATCATATTACCCGTCATTTCCGTCTCACCAGCCAGGCGCTGTCTTCCCCCGAAAGCGATGGCGGCTGGGAAATTTCCACCGGCACCACGCCTGCGAGCATCAAGAAAACCACGCTCGACGTTCTGGTCGTCGAGGATAACAACATCAACCAGATCGTCTTTTCGCAGATCATGGAAAGCCTGGGCATGAGCTATAGGATCGCCGCCACGGGCAAGGATGCGCTTCACCTTTACGAGCAGGAAAAGCCCGCCTTCGTCCTTCTGGATACGACCCTGCCGGACCTCGACGGCTTCGAAGTCGCGCGCAGATTGCGCAATATGATGGGATCGCAGCTGGCGCGCACGCCCATCATCGGCGTGGTGTCTCTGGCTTTCGAGGGCGATCGGCAAGCCTGCCTTGCCGCTGGCATGGACGATATGCTGCTGAAACCCGTCAGCCCCGATATGGTGGATGCTCTTATCAAACGACACATGCCACAACGGGAGTCCCGTGTGCGCAGTTAAATCGCTGCGCCAAGAGCGGTTCTACCCTCAAAATCGATAGCTATTTCGCAGAGTTCAGCGATAGTGATTGTGCAAGAATCATTCATGTCGACCTCGAAAATTCCTCACAATGCCCCGATCAGGATGCGCGAATGAAATCGCCTGAGCCCAATGCGCCGATGGTGAGCCAGCACGAGTTGCAGGCCATGGCCTATAGTGATCCGCTGACGGGTCTGGGAAACCGCTACCGGCTTCGTGACAAGGTGCGCATGCTGGCAACGGAACGGGCGAATGATCCTGCTCCCTTCACCATCGGTGTCGCCAATATCGACGGCTTCAAGCCGATCAACGATCTGTTCGGCGTGCAGGCGGGCGATGAGATTCTCTGTCAGGTCGCCCACCGCCTGAAGGCCTGCGTGCCGGATGGTGCCATCGTCACCCGTCACGATGGCGACGAGTTCGCTTTCGTCCTGCCACTCGTCTTCGAGCGAACCGGGGCAGAACGCGTCGGCCAGATGATCAAGGACGTCCTGTCGGCACCGTACGATCTGGGAGACCGCAATGTGCGTCTGTCTTCCTCCTTCGGCTTTGCAATCTACCCTTTCGCGGGCGACGATTTCGAGGATTTGCTGAAGAGTGCCGAAACAGCACTTTATCGCTCGAAGCGACGCGGTCGTGGGCAGATCACCGTCTATTCGCGCGAAATTGCGCAGGAAATGAAAAACGCGACGCAACTCGAACAGGCGCTGCGGCATGCCATCATCAGCGATTCCGTCGATGTGCATTTCCAACCCATCGTGCGTCTGACGGATGCCACCGTCATCGGCTTCGAGGCGCTGGCGCGCTGGAACGATCCCGACCTCGGCTTCGTGTCGCCCGCCGTCTTCGTGCCTCTGGCGGAAGAGCGCGGCTTCATCGATGCGCTCTCTGAAACGTTGCTGCGCAAGGCGGCAGAAGCCGCACTCTCCTGGCCACGGGAGCTGTTTTTATCCTTTAATCTCTCCTCGGCGCAATTGATGGACCCCGGCACTGCCGAGAACATTCTCTCCATTCTGCGGCGTGTCGGGCTCGATCCAAGGCGCGTTGAACTGGAAATCACCGAAACGGCGGTCATGACATCCGCCGATACCGCACAGCGCATCCTGACCGAACTTCAGCATGCAGGCATCAGGATTTCGCTGGATGATTTCGGCACCGGACAGTCCAGTCTCGGTCGCCTCCGCGACTTTTCGTTCGATAAGGTCAAGATCGACCGCGCCTTCGTCTCGCGCATCAGCACCGACCGTCCCTCGGAACACATCATCAAGGCCATTGTCGCCATGTGTGACGGGCTGGATCTGGAAGTCGTGGCGGAGGGTATCGAAGACAAGAGCGAGGCGGAGAAACTTCGCAGCCTCGGTTGCGCCATGGGTCAGGGCTATTTCTATGGCCGTCCGGTGGATTCCGCCGCCACCCACCGCTACCTTCAGGAAAACTACCGCGACCTCGCATCCGCCAGTCGCCATCCCTGAACCGATATCCCCGGGGCACGCCCGAGGATATCTGCATTCAAGCGCGAACTTAAGCTTTGTACGCCGCGTCCAGCACGCCCTTGACCTCGATACCAAGATCGAATGTCGCGCCGTAAAGCGGATTGGCCTTAATCACGTCGTCATCAAGACCTTCGCAGGCCGAGGTGACGCCAATGCGATTGGCCGATGCGCCGAAGAAGACCGGGCAGGTGCTCTGCACGGCAGGCACCTCGTAGCGCGCGAGATGTTGACCCTGCGGCGAATAGTGGTCCACTGCGCCAACACCCCAGCGGGCGTTCCAGATGTGACCTTCCGCATCGCAGACTGCGCCGTCCATGCCGCCCTTTTCGCCAGCCTGATCGATGAAGACCTCGGCTTTGCCGGTTGGCAGGCCGGTCGCCGGGTCCAGCGGCAGGCGCATCATGCGGTTGACCTTGGTGTCGACGTAGTAACCGGTCGCGCCGTCAGGTGAAAAGCAGATGGCATTGCTGATGCTGATGTTTTCAAACAGCGTCGTCACCACGCCCTTGGCCACGTGATAAATGGCCCCGGCGCCCTCTTCGGCCTTCCTGCCCATGGTGCCGATCCACAGGGCACCGCTTGGGTGCACGCGTCCGTCGTTGGAGCGATTGCCGGGCTTGGTCGGTTCGAAATCGACGTGAAGGAACAGCCCACCCGTCTCCCGGTCGCGGATGAACAGGCCGTCGTCCGTTGCCAGCAACTGCCGTTTGTCATCGATGCGCGCCACGACGCTTGCCATGAAGGGCAGAGCGTGGACGGTCTTGATGTCCGTCTTCAGATCGAGTTCGTGAAGCTCCTTGCCGAGAATGTTCAGCCAGCACAGCGTGTTGTTGGTTGGGTCGAAGCTTGGGCCTTCGCCCAGTTTCATCTGGGCCTTGTCCAGTACCTTGCCCGTAAACTTATGGATATCCGTCATGGCTCAGGCTCCCATCGCGGCGTCATAGGCCTTGACGGTCGTGACTGCGCGCTGACACACATCGTCCGCCGTCATGCCGGGCTTGTAAAGGCTGGTGCCAAGGCCGAAGGCCGTCACACCGATGCTGGTGTAATCGGTGAAATTTTTGTCCGAGACGCCACCCACAGCCGCAACCAGCGTATCCTTGGGCAGAATGGCTCTGATGGCGCTGATGCCGGATGGTCCCAGAACGCTTGCCGGGAAGAATTTCAGCCCGGTCGCACCGGCTTTCAGCGCCAGCAGCGCTTCCGTCGGCGTCAATACGCCCGGCATGGTGACCATGCCCTTTTCGCGGGCGGCGGTGATGACATCGACATCCACATTCGGGCTGACCATCAGCCTGCCACCGGCAGCATCCAGCTTTGCGACGTCTTCCACCGTCAGCACGGTGCCAGCGCCGATCAGCGCATCCGCAGGTGCAAGCTTTGCTGCGATCTCTATAGAGCGGAAGGCGTCAGGCGAGTTCAGCGGGATCTCGATGGCGCGTAGGCCGCTTTCCAGGAGAGCGGTGACAATGCCATCGGTTTCTTCGGGCCTGATGCCGCGCAAGATGGCGACGAGCGGATATGTCATGGAAGGGAAGGGAATACGCATGGTGTTGTTTCCTCAGTGCCAAATGGCGTTTGCGGCTGCGACAAGCCCGCGGCGAACGGCTTCATCGGCGTCGATTGTTACGAATTCTATGGACAGCGCGTCGAACGCGGCCTTGTAAAGGTCGCCTAGCGCACCGGACGCGATGAGAACGACCTTGGCATCTTTCGGTGCGGTGGAATGGGCCCCGGCAATTTCCAGCCCGATCATCGTGCCGGACAGTTTCGCCTTGGCATCGGTTGCGGAAAGGCCATGCAGCAACTGGCCGGAGCGGACCGTAAACAACCGGTTGGTCGCCATTTGCGGATTGGCATAGGCGTCCATCACGGCAGTGCGGAAAGCCGCGAGATCGCCGGTAAAGGCTTCTGCATCGGAGACAGCGTGCGAGAGAATGGAGTGCTTCGAAATGACGTCGAACAATTCGCCCGTCATGAAGGTGGAAAAGCCGGTGACCTTGAGATCGCTGACGCTGACCCATTTGGAATGGGTGCCGGGCATGCAGACAAGTTGCTGGCCTGTACGGTAATCTGCTGACAGCGCACCCAGCAACTGGGTCTCTTCGCCACGCATCACGTCTGGTGTTTCCACCGCGCGCTGGGCAAGGCCCGGCAGGATGCGGACATCGCTTGCCTGTCCCGGCACCTGGACAGCACCTTTCAGCACGTCAGAAAGATCGGCGGGAACATCGACATAACCGGCTTCGACCCAGCCCTGACGGGCACCCGCCATGCCGCAGATGATGACAGGCAGGCCCGCAGGTGCGGCCAGCGCTTCGAGATGCGATGCCAGCACCTCTGAAAAGCCGGTGCGCATAGCGGTCGTCATGCCTTCAGCGCTACGTCGCTCGCCAATGATCTCGCCGGATGTGCTGATCAGCCAGAGCCGGAAACTGGTCGTACCCCAGTCCACGGCAACGAATGCTGCATCGGACATTATAAAAGACCTCCATCGATGATGATTGTTTGGGCCGTCATGGCGGCGGATGCCGACGAGGCCAGAAATAGGCAGGGGCCGACGATGTCGTCTGCCGTCAGCGCGCGTTTGAGGCACTGGCGAGCGACAGTCTGGGTAATCGAATCATCGGTCAACCACAGCGCCTTTTGCCGCTCGGTCACGATCATGCCGGGCAGAATGGCATTGACGCGAATGTTTTCCGCCCCCAGCCGACCGGCAAGGCTCTTCGTCAACCCGATGATACCAGCCTTGGCAGCAGTATAGGCGGGTAATTCGCCCATGTTCAGCAGATAGGAGATGGATGAGAAATTGATGATCGAAGCATCCTTCTCCTTGCGCAAATAGGGCAGGGCCGCCTGCGTGACGAAGAAGACCGGCTTCAGATTGACCGCATGGTTTGCGTCCCAGTAGTCGCTGGTGACGGTGTCGATGTCGTGCCGGTCATCCCAGGCGGCGTTGTTGATCAGCACCTTGATGCCACCAGTCGCCTGAGCAGCATCCGTCACGGCTTTTGCCAGTTGCGACTGGTCGCGAAGGTCTGCCTTGATGAAGGATACGGGATGCTTCGTCCGTGCCGATAGTGTTTCGGAAAGCTCTTTTCCTGCGGTATCATCGATATCGATGAAAGCGACCTTCGCGCCGCGCTCTGCAAAGGCTGCGACCAGCGACGCGCCGATGCCGGAGCTGCCGCCGGTAATCAGAACGCCCTGATCGGCAAATTCGGAAAGCGTTTCGGAATTTTCCTGCAACATGACACCCGGCAAGGATTGCAAGTTCCAATATTTGGAACTAAGTTTCATTTAACGGAATAGTGCCCTCGCTGCCAGCGCAATGTCAAGCGCGGCAATTGCGCACGTGGAGAATAGCATGGCCGCTCGAATCGATAAAACCGGCGAGAGCACGACCGGTACGCTGGGCAAGGCCATATCCTTGCTTGAACTGGTCGTGATGTCGCCGCAACCGCTACGCTTCACGGATATTCTTCAACGCTGCGGACAGCCACGCGGCACGCTGCACCGCCAGCTCGCGCACCTCATGGAAGAAGGGCTGCTGGAGCAGCGCGGCGACCAGACCTATGTTGCGGGTCTGCGTCTGCTCACCTTCGCCTCGCAGGCCTGGAGCGGAAACGACGTGCGCTCGGTGGCCCTGCCGCATCTGCGGCTCCTGCATGAGAAGACGCAGGAATCCGTCCATCTCGGCGTGTTGCGCGGTGCCGAGATCGTCTACCTCGACAAGATCGATGGTAAGCATGCGGTGCGGATGCACTCCCAGATCGGTCGCGTTTCCCCAGCCTATTGCACCGGCGTCGGCAAGGCGGCGCTCTCGCTGCTCGGGGCGGCGGAACTGGATGAGACGCTGGCAGCCATCGCCTTCCACCCCTACACGGTCAATACGATCATATCTGCAAGAGAACTGAAACAGCAGGTTGCAGATATCCGCATGTCCGGTTATGGCTTCGATCTTGAAGAGCATGAAACCGGTATCCAGTGCATTGCCGTGCCCGTACCGGCACCGGGACGGCGCATTCACGCCGCCATTTCCGTGACAGGTCCGGCCTATAGATTAACTCGAGAGCGACTTGAGGAGTGGGTGGGCATCGTTTGCGAGGCCGCGCAGAATATCTCTCGTGATTTGATGGTACGCCTGCCCCCGTCGCAGGAATAGAAAACAGATATGACTGACTAATGTCCAATAACAATATTCATCAGACAAAAGTGTGATTAATGTTACCAACAACTTTTGTTTGCAAAAAATTGATACATTGATATTCATGCCTGATCATTCTTCTGATACTGAATATTTTTAATATAAGTCTATCCGTAAAGACAAAGCCAATGCTGAAACCAGAGATTTCAACCTATTCTCATCCCGGTGCCGAATGCGCGCAGGAAGTGGCCGAACTCAACACCCAATTCGACATTTTCCGGTTTCTCAAGAAGCTGACCGAAGCCTGGGATTTCAAGGCTTTCATGGTCGTCAATCTTCCAAGCCACATCGCGTTGGAGCTGTCGCAATATACGGTCATCAACAACTGGCCCGCCGAATTGCTACACCAGTATGATCACGAGGGCCTTCTGCCTCGCAGCAACGTGATGCGCACATTGAAGCAGTCCTGCACGCCTTTCCTCGTCGACCCCACCTTCATGAAAGCGGGGCATGAGGAGGCCCGTGCAAAAACGATCGTTGAGCTCTTTGCACGGTTCGAAATGACCATGTCGCTGTGGTGTCCCGTTCAGGACAGTACCGGCCAAAGGGGCGCGATTTCGTTTCACGGCGAAAACATCAAGCTGGGGCCGAAGTGCATTGCGGAAATCGCCTATGTCTCGGCCCATGTCTACAGCCGTCTCGCCTATGTCCGCAGCCTCGATACGCGCATTCCCGGCACCCTGACCGACCGGGAGATCGACTGTCTGAACTGGACAGCAGCCGGAAAGACCAGCGCGGAGATCGCCGATATCCTTACCTTGTCGGAACACACGGTCAATCACTACCTCAACCGCGCAACCAAGAAGCTCGATACGGTCAACCGCACCCAGGCCGTCGCAAAAGCATTGCGTGTAGGCTTGATAAAATAGGAATATTTTCGATTTTTCGATTGTGATATGCTCGAACGTGCGCAATTCTCATAGGAGCTGGCGGCAGAGGAGATTCGTTTGGCAGCTTCGAAAAGCTTCAAGGCCGGGTTTTCTCCCACGGTGGATAGCGCGGTCCTCGTTGTTGCTGCCGAAAAGGGCTTTGCCGCTGATGAAGGCATATCTCTAACACTGCTGAAAAAGCCTTCCGTGCAGGATTTGCTGACCGAATGGCGCAGCGGTGACCTCCAGGGCCTCCATCTTTCCGCCTCCTTGCCCGTTGCCAGCGCGCTTGGCGTGCCGGACCTTCCACCAGACCTCATCGCGCCCTTTATTCTCGCCACCGGCGGCGCGACATTCGTGGTGTCGCAGGAATTGCACGATGATCTGGCCGAGCAGGGCATGAAAATCCCTGACCCTGGCACCTTGGCCCGCGCTATGGCCCGTGTGGCGGCATCCCGTCAGTCGGCCCGGCTAAAGCCGCTGGTGTTCGGGGTGGAGCATCATCTGGCGGTTTCGGTGTTCGAGCTGCGATACCTGCTGGATAGCGCCCGTCTCAGCGCCGGTCAGGATTTCACTCTGGTCGAAGTCCCGCCCGCCGACATGCCGCAAATGCTCGAAGCAGGCGAGATCGACGGCTTCTACGGTTGCGAACCCTATGGCACCACCGCGGTTCTGCGTGGCACGGCGCGCATCGTCACAACGAAATCCCACATCTGGCAGAATGCGCCGGAAAAAGTGCTTGCCGTTTCACGCGAATGGGCTGACGCCGAGCCCGCCACACTGGAAGCACTGCTGCGCGCGCTCTACCATGCAGGGGAATGGTGCTCCAGCCACGCCAATATCGAGGAACTGGCAGGCATCCTGGCATCGCCGAATTATCTGGACATGGATGGCGAGCTTATACTGCCTGCGCTGACCGGCTTTATCTCGCACTCACCCGCCCGCATGCTGGAGTGCCACGGCTTCTTTTCCACCAGCGGCAAGGCGGCGAATTTTCCGTGGCAGAGCCAGGCACTGTGGTTCTTCAGCCAGATGCTGCACTGGAACGACTGCCCCGCAGAATTCGCGACCGATGCGAAGGTATACGACTCCGCCGCCAGCGCCTATCGCCCGGATATTTTCAGAAAGGCCGTGCGTCCCATCTTCGCCCCCGTGCCATCGGCCAACATGAAGCTGGAGGGCACGTTGCAGGTGCCGGTCCATGTCGGTGCTTCACGCTCCGGCCTCGTTCTGGGCCCGGATGCCTTTTTCGATGGGCGCATCTTCGACCCCGAGAAATTCGACGCCAAGACCGATCCGTGATGCCGCCTGTGTCGATATTGCGGCCAAACGTCCCCAATTACGCTTTATCATTGGCGAAACCGCAGCACTTGGTTATGGAGAACCTGCGGATGCCAAGCGTATGGAAAATGACATGACACAGGCCGATAAGAAGCAGATCGAGCAGGCGCTGGAAGGCGTCATCTATCCCGGCAGCGATAAAAGCATCGTTGCGCTCGGCATGGTGTCCGAAATCTTCATTGCGGATGGCAAAGCCTTTTTTTCCATTACTGTTCCCGCAGATCAGGCCGATGATATGGAACACTTGCGGCTGGCAGCGGAAAAAGCTGCACTCGCCGTGCCCGGCGTCAAGGCCGCCATGGTCGCCCTGACGGCTGACCGCAAACACGGCGCATCTCCGACCCAGCGCCCCGCCTCGAAAGCCCAGCCTTCGCCACCACCGCCCAGCCAGCCAGCGCGCACCAAGGCAGGCGTTCCCGGCATTGGCGCCATCATTGCCGTCGCATCCGGCAAGGGCGGCGTTGGAAAATCCACCACGGCAGTCAATCTGGCACTGGGGCTACAGACGCTCGGACTGCGCGTGGGTATTCTGGATGCGGATATTTACGGCCCATCGCTGCCACGGTTGCTCAAGCTTTCCGGTCGTCCCCAACAGGGTGAAGGTCGCACCATCATTCCCATGGAAAATTATGGCCTGAAGGTCATGTCCATGGGCTTTCTGGTGGATGAGGAAGCCGCGATGATCTGGCGCGGGCCGATGGTGCAATCGGCGCTGATGCAGATGCTGCGCGAAGTTGCCTGGGGCGAACTCGACGTTCTTGTGCTGGACATGCCACCCGGCACCGGCGATGCGCAACTGACTATCGCCCAGCAGGTGCCTCTGGCAGGGGCTGTCATCGTCTCCACGCCACAGGATTTGGCCCTGATCGATGCGCGCAAGGGCATCACCATGTTCAAGAAGGTCGAGGTGCCGCTTCTCGGAGTCATCGAAAACATGAGCTACTTCATCGCGCCCGATACCGGAGCACGCTATGATATCTTCGGCCATGGCGGCGCGCGGGCGGAAGCAGAACGCATCGGCGTTCCCTTCCTCGGCGAAGTGCCGCTCACCATCTCCATCCGTGAGCTGTCGGACGCAGGAACACCCGTGGTCGTGGCCGAGCCAGACGGGCCGCAGGCGAAGATTTACCGCGACATCGCGCAAGGGGTGTGGACCCAGATCGGCGCCGGTCTGCGCAGGCCCGCTCCCCGCATCGTTTTCGACTAATCGCAAGATAATCGATGCGTGCTGCGCATAGCACTCGGTCTTTCGCACGGCTTGACAGCGCTGCGTTTAAGTAGAGCCTACAGTTGGATTTCTGGTTTTACGGGAATCTAATGCGCGCTTGTTTTAATGTTCAACCAATTGATACATATGCGTTATACGCGATTTTTTGACGTATCCATGGTTGGGAGACGATTAACGAAACTACGCCGATGAAACAGCCATTCCACATTGGTTGCATGGCGACCCTGAAAAATACTCCTTGATTATTGCGGGCATAAAGAGCATAGGCCGCGCCGTTTGATCCGCCGTCCATTCTGGGCGTTTGCGGAAGCCACACATGATGTGTTAGAGCAGCCTTCCGGCATTTGTCGGTGTGCTGACCGGAGAAACTGATTGATCAAGGCCTATCGCTCGAATTGCGAGGCAATCAGCCTGTCGGCGGACCCATCGGTCCAGCAGATTTCGGATGATATTGTCTGGATCGACCTCATCAATCCCGACCGGGCCGAAGAAATACGTGTCGAGAAAATGCTCGGCGTCGAGTTGCCCACCCGTGAAGATTTGAAAGATATCGAACCGTCAAGCCGTCTTTATGTCGAAGACGGCAATGTCTTCATGACGGGCTCGCTTGTCTGGAATGCAGATAGCAAAGATCCGCGCCTGACCGATGTCGCTTTCATTCTGGCGGGCAAGCGGCTGGTCACGATCCGCTACGCCGAACCGAAATCCTTCAATCTCTTCATCGCCGCCATCACCCGTGTGCCGCACGAAATGCGCAGTGGTACGGCGCTGCTGTTGAAGCTTCTCGAAACGATCGTGGACCGCACGGCAGAAATTCTCGAAACCTCCGTTATTCGCATCGATACGGTCGCTGCCGGAATTTTCGGTGAACAGGCGCGCAGCAAACGCAAGGCACCGCGTTATCTGGAAGACAAGCTTGCCGATATCTCCGGTTATCACCGCCTGATATCGAAGGTGCGTGACAGCCTGGCATCGCTCGCCCGTCTGCAATCTTTCCTGCAAGCCACGCCCAATGTACAGCAGGACAAGGAAGCCAAGGAAACCGGGCGCTCGATTGGACGCGACATCCAGTCCCTGTCGGAGCATGCGTCCTTTATTTCAGGCAATCTGACGTTTCTGCTGGATGCGTCGCTTGGCATTATCAATGTCGAGCAGAACGCCATTATCAAGATTTTCTCCATCGCGTCGGTCGTGTTTTTGCCGCCAACGCTCGTGGCATCCGTTTACGGAATGAACTTTCAGGTCATGCCGGAGTTGCAGTGGTCCTACGGGTATCCATTGGCAGTTTTCATCATGCTCATATCGGCCATCATTCCGTTCATCATTTTCCGTTGGAAGGGCTGGCTCTAAAGGGTCAGAAACACCATGTCTCATGCCTTGGATAAGGAAAGCCACGACAAGCCGGAAGCGGGTGATCACCGCATGAAGGGCCTGTTTGCGGCAATGCTGGGTTCGATCGGTGTCGTCTATGGCGATATCGGTACCAGTCCGCTCTACGCTTTTCGCGAGGCGCTGAAGCCGATCTCGCACGATGGCCTGACGGAAGCGGAGGTCATCGGCCTCATCTCGCTGATGATCTGGGCTCTCACCATCATCGTCACCATCAAATACATCTGTTTCCTGCTGCGTGCAGACAATGACGGCGAAGGCGGCACACTGTCGCTTCTGGCCTTGCTGATGAAAAATGCAGGTGCCAAGCGCGGCGTGCTGATCATGCTCGGCCTCATCGGTGCCGCCCTGTTTCTGGGTGATGCGATGATCACGCCTGCGCTCTCGGTGTTGTCGGCGGTGGAGGGGTTGAAGCTTGTCACGCCGCAGATGGATGAGTTCATCATCCCCATATCCGTCTTTATTCTGGTCGGGCTTTTTGCCATCCAGTCCCACGGCACGGAAGTCGTTGCCAAGTTTTTCGGACCCATTACCGCGGTCTGGTTCCTCGTCATGGGCCTGACGGGCCTGATGCACATTTCCGATGATTACAGCATTCTCTTTGCTTTCAATCCTGTCCACGCGGTGGAGTTTCTGCTGGCGGAAGGTTTCTACGGCATCGTGGTTCTGGGCGCGGTCTTCCTGACTATCACCGGTGCCGAAGCGCTTTACGCCGACCTCGGCCATTTCGGGCGCAGGCCCATTCAATGGGCGTGGTTCGTGCTGGTGTTTCCGGCTCTGACACTTAATTATCTCGGGCAGGGCGCTCTGGTTCTCAAAGACCCCGCTGCGGCGGCCAACCCGTTCTATCTGATGTTCCCGCAATGGGCTCTGCTGCCTGCGGTCATTCTGGCAACTGCGGCGACCATCATTGCCAGCCAGGCCGTGATAACGGGGGCGTTCTCGCTGGTACGTCAGGCCATCCACCTTGGCTATCTGCCGCGCATGGAAATCCTGTTCACGTCGGAAACCAACACCGGGCAAATCTACCTGCCATCGGTCAATACCATCCTGCTGATCGGCGTGGTTGCCTTGGTGCTGACCTTCAAAAGCTCCGATGCGCTGGCAACGGCCTACGGCATTTCCGTCACCGGCGCGATGGTCGTCACCAGCCTGCTGTTCTTCCAGTTTGCACGCAGCCACTGGAAATGGTCGAAATCCCTGGCGATGCTGGTCATCTTCCCGTTCATTTCGCTGGAACTGATCTTCCTTGGCGCAAACCTCCTGAAGATTCACGATGGCGGCTACGTTCCTGTGCTGCTGGCTGTCGCTTTCGTCATCATCATGACGACATGGCAGCGCGGTTCGAAAATCCTGTTCGCCAAGACCCGCCGCACCGACGTTCCGTTGAAGGCCTTCGTGTCGTCAGTTGAAAAAGAAAGCGCCCATGCGCCGGTTCGTATTCCCGGCACGGCGATCTTCCTGACCGGCGACCCGGAGACGGCACCTGCGGCGCTGCTGCATAACCTCAAGCATAACCACGTCCTGCACGACAAGAACGTCATCCTGACGATCAGAACCGAGGACACGCCGCGCATTCACGCGGACAGGCGCTACACCATCACCAAGATCAGCGAACGTTTCGTCGTGGTCGAACTGCATTTCGGCTTCATGGAAACGCAAAACGTGACGCAGGCCTTGGGCTACCTGCGCCGCACCGGGTACAAGTTCGATATCATGTCGACATCCTTCTACCTCGGTCGTCGCAAGCTGGTGCCGGACCCGAAGTCGGGCATGCCCGGCTGGCAAAACCGCCTCTTCATCGCGCTTGCCGAAACGGCAGCAGACCCATCGGATTACTTCCGTCTGCCCGCAAACCGCGTGGTCGAGCTGGGTTCCCACGTCGTGATCTGACACGAGCTGTCTTCTTATATGCAACATTCAAACGCCACCCTGCCAAGCCGGGTGGCGTTTTTGCTTCCGGTACACGTTAACGTGAAACCGCGTCTGGCCCCGGCGTTAACCAAGCATCAAGGTTAATGAGAGATTATCCGGTCCTGTAGCAGTGAGTTGCGTTGTGTCCGGAGTACTGGTTTTGCGTTCAAAGAAAGTATCGCGTCGCGGGTTCTTCTTCTCGTATGAGAAATGGGCATCGCCTGTCATCTTCGGCATGGCCGCATGGCTTGCCTTTCCCTCCCTTGCAGCACGCGCCGATTTGGCATCCTTGCTCGCCGGTCTCGATGCCGGGGGCGAGCAGTGGCGCATGGTGCTCACCAACTCACCTGCCGGTTCCGTTCACAGCGCATCGCTTGCATTCAACGAAGCCGACCCTGCTTCGGCACTGACCGGTGCCGGAATGATCACACCGGATGGCCGCAAGGTCGCCTTCGTCACCGCCAAGAGCGGCAAGGAAAGCACGCCGGATGCGGACCGCGTCAACCGCACCAGCAAAAAGGGCAGGGTGGTCGCCACCGAAATCATGCAGCCGCCAAAAGCCTTCACGGCAGGGTCTGTCCTGCAACGCACCAGCATGCTGGACATCGAGCCGTTGAAGCGCAAGGACCGCACGGCCTTCGTCAAGCAGAAGAAGGAAAAGGACATCGAACTGGCGTCCTTCTATTTCCGCCGTGACGAAACCAAGAGCGAGAAGAATGTCTCGCCGATGGTGGCAGAGCTGATCACCAATCGCACACCCGACATTCTGGCCACCGCCTATGCCCCGGCAGAACCGGATTTCGCCCGCGAATCGCCCTTCGATGCGATTTTGAAAAAGCCTGAGACGGGCCGTTTCATTCCCCAGATCGCCGCAGACGACCATGCCTGGGCGGCGACCCCGCTTCCGGCAGAGGTTTTCTCCGCAGCCGAGCAGCAGTGTCTGGCGTCCGGCATCTATTTCGAGGCGCGCGGCGAATCGGTGAAAGGTCAGGCGGCTGTCGCGCAGGTCATTTTGAACCGCGTGCGCAACCCATCCTATCCCAAAACCATCTGTGGCGTCGTCTACCAGAACCAGGATTGGCGCAATCGCTGCCAGTTTTCCTTTGCCTGCGACAATATCAAGGACCGCATCAATTCCGAACGGCACTGGAAGATGGCCCGCGAAGTGGCTCTTGCCACGACGGCTGGCAAGATCTGGCTGAAGGAAGTCGGCTCCGCGACGCACTACCATGCCGTCTATGTTCGCCCCGCATGGGGAAAATCCATGAAAAAGGTTGGTAGAATCGGCCTGCACGTCTTCTACCGCACCTATGGCGGCGGCTGGAGCTGATATTCCGGCCTTTTCCCCGGGATAACCGTGTCAAAATTGCCGATTCTGCACGGCTGTGACGCCAATAATCCGCGAATATCAAATAACCAATTGTTTTCAATACACAATTTTGTATTCCGCTGAGGGCCATCAGTGCCTTGACTAGCGAAGTCCCTAAAACTATGTTGCGCGCGACTTCAGAGCGGGCTGGAACAGGCTTGAAGCCCTGCCGTTTACAACTCCAAAGAGTTCTGGCAATGCCAGTATGGAGACAAAGGGTGGGATTTGACGATGACCGGCAACCGTAACGATAGTCTGGATGAGCGCCGCAAGCGCCTTGCCAACGAATTGGCAAAGGTGAAGGCGGAAGACGACGCGGAACAGCGGACGGAGCAGAATGCAGCGGAGACCCGGAAGGGTTTTGCGATGGCGATCAAGCTCTCTTCCGAGTTCATTTCCGCAGTTATCGTCGGTGCGATGCTGGGTTATCTTCTGGACCATTTTGCTGGTACGTCGCCGTGGGGGATGATCGTTCTTCTTCTTCTCGGTTTCTGTGCCGGTGTGCTGAACGTTCTGCGTTCCGCCGGAGTGGTTGCCAAGCCGCCGCTTCTCGAAGGTGGGTTGGGGAAAGACAAGAGTGGTAAGCAGGGCGAGTAATCGCTTCGCTTCTATAGAAATAAAGTGCCGCTATCTGCGGCAAAAGGTAAAGAGGGCAGCCGGTGGCAAACGATCCGACGCATCAGTTCATTGTACAGCCGATCATCCCGATTGAGATCGGTGGCGTGGATTTTTCGTTCACCAACGCATCTCTCTTCATGGTCGCTACGGTTGCTGCCGCTTCCGGCTTCCTCTATTTCGCAACGTCGAACCGCGGTCTCATTCCTGGCCGCATGCAGTCCGTTGCCGAAATGTCGTACGAATTCATCGCGTCGATGCTGCGCGAAGGCGCTGGCAAGAAGGGAATGGTGTTCTTTCCATTCGTCTTCTCGCTGTTCATGTTCGTTCTGACCGCAAACCTTCTCGGCATGTTCCCGTATTTCTTCACGGTCACCAGCCAGATCATCGTAACCTTCGCACTGTCGTGCTTGGTCATCGGAACGGTCGTCGTTTACGGTTTCTATAAGCATGGCCTGCACTTCCTCGGCATTTTCGCGCCGCAGGGCGTTCCGGCGGTTCTTCTGCCGCTTGTGTCATCGATCGAAATCATCTCTTTCCTTTCGCGTCCCATCAGCCTGTCCGTTCGTCTTTTCGCGAACATGCTGGCCGGTCACATCACGCTGAAGGTTTTCTCGGGCTTCGTCGCCTCCATGGGTGCGCTCGGCGCTCTGGGTGTCGGTGGCGCAATCCTGCCACTCATCATGACGGTCGCAATGACCGGTCTGGAATTTCTCGTCGCCTTCCTGCAGGCATACGTCTTCGCGGTACTGACTTGCATGTACCTGAACGACGCCGTGCATGGCGGTCACTGAGAAGTAAAGTCGCTGGCCCCGGAGGACGGGTGTCAAAAATAGCCGCAACAACCATTCTAAGGAGCTTAACATGGAAGCGGAAGCAGCAAAGTACATCGGCGCAGGTCTCGCATGCCTCGGCATGGCTGGTACGTCCCTCGCTCTCGGCCGTATCTTCGGCGATTTCTTGTCGGGCGCATTGCGCAACCCGTCTGCCGCTGACAGCCAGTTCGGCCGTCTGGTATTCGGCTTCGCCGTTACGGAAGCTCTGGGCATCTTCTCGCTGCTCGTAGCTCTCCTTCTCCTGTTCGCTGTCTAATAACAGCATCAGGTTTGGATCACGGCTCGCAGCAGCGTGCCGTGATCCTTCGCATTTGCACTACCCCTGGAGGTGAGCATGTTCGTGACCGAGGCTTTGGCCCAGTCAGCACCGGCGACAAGTGAAACGAATACCGGAACTCCGGCTGTCGGTCAGACTGCCCCGGAAGCAACACATACGGAAACGGGAGTGGCACATGATGCCGGTCACGCATCTGCTGTGTTCCCACCGTTCGATCAGTCCACTTACGCATCCCAGCTTCTCTGGCTGGCAATTTCGTTCGGCCTTTTCTACGTGCTCATGAAGAAGGTCATCGTGCCACGCGTCGGCGGAATTCTCGAAGACCGTCACGGCCGTATCGCACAGGATCTGGATGAAGCATCCCGGCTCAAGGCCGAGGCAGATGCCGCCATCGAAACCTATGAAAAAGAATTGGCTGCTGCGCGCGCCAAGGCTGGCTCCATCGCCGCCGCTGCGCGTGACGCTGCAAAGACAAAGGCCGATGCAGATCGTGCCGCAATCGAAGCCGAGTTGGCCCAGAAGCTGACCGCTGCCGAAGCGCGCATCGACAGCATCAAGCAGCAGGCATTTGCCGATGTCGGCACGATTGCTGAGGAAACCGCGACCGCAATCGTCGATCAGCTGATCGGCGCCAAGGTCACCGAAACCGATGCCAAGGCAGCTGTATCAGCCGCATCCGCAGTGAAGGGGGCTTGATATGGCGTTCGATGCAACATTTTTCGCCCTCGTCGGTCTTATCCTTTTCTTCGTCCTGATTGCCTACCTGAAGGTTCCAGGCATGTTGGCAAGCTCGCTCGATGAGCGTGCAGGCAACATCAAGGAAGAGCTGGCGGAAGCCAAGCGCCTGCGTGAAGAGGCTCAGCATCTGCTGGCCGAATATCAGCGCAAGCGTAAGGAAGCCGAAGCAGACGCCGCCAACATCATCGCCGCTGCAGAACGTGAAGCAGCAGCGCTGACAGCGGAAGCCAAGGTCAAGACGGAAGAATTCGTCGCACGCCGCAACGCTTTGTCCGAACAGAAGATCAAGCAGGCAGAAACCGACGCCATCGGCGCCGTTCGTGCCGCCGCTGTCGATCTGGCTATTGCAGCCTCCGAAAAGCTGATTGCTCAAAAGACGACAGCAGCTTCGACGGCCAAGCTGTTCAACGCCGCTGTCAGCGACGTGAAGACACGCCTCAACTAAGATTTCGCATCATCGTCGTCTGGCGACAGACAACGTCGAAAATTTCGAACCCCGCCAATCGATTGGCGGGGTTTTTGTTTTGTCTAGGCACTATCAGCGGCAGTCCAGACGACCCCTCTATAGGACAGTCATTCAATAGTCGGAATAAAATCCGCCTGAGGAAAGCACGGGCGGTCGGGAGTGGACGCACATGTGCATTACACTTGCTTATATCTGCAAGAATTCGAATTTTATAAAGTTTCTCTCGCACGCCGCTCTAGATCATTCAAAATTTAATCAAATTTCAATCATGACAACACACTGTATCGTTATATCAGCTGCGTAATTGCGCGTCTGCTCAACAGTATAATTTAAGTTTCGATGTTCTAGACCTTCCTCAATCCGGGTGATCTGCTTTGGCAGAGAGACCGCGTGGGTCGATGCAGCAGGTCAGGCACATCCCGACGGGGGACGTAACATGAAAATATCCATTGGTGTCGTACTTGCAGCCCTCTCTGGCATCATGCTGCTGGTGGCAGGTGTGCAGGGAACGTTTTCAATTTCGTCTCTCCAGCAGATCAGGGGCGGGATCGACACGATCGTCGGCGACCGCGTTCCAGCCTTCATATTGATTGGCGAGATAAGCACCGAAGTCGGAAACATCAGAAATATCCAGAGCTCGATCGTCAGTTCGGCAGCCGACAAGTGGCCGCAGTTCGAAGCGCAGATGGGGAAATCACGGGCCGCACTGGAAGGTGATTTCGTCAAATATCAGGACTATCTGGTCGACGAGCTGGACAAGAAGCTCTTTCTGGATTTCGTGGCGAAATGGAAGATTGCCGAAAATGGCTGGAACGACGTCACAGCCCTGTTGAAAAGCGGAAACCTGGACGAGGCGCGGGCGCGTTTTGTTGGGCCCTCATTGGCTGACTACACCGCCGCAAACGCAATGCTCAAAGACACCGTCAGCGATATGGAGGCCGATGTCCGTCAGGAAGGTGAAAACACCACCGCGATCGCCGAAGATGCCGCCACGCTCAACTACATCTCCCTGGCCGTGGCGCTTGCCATCGGCGCGGGTGCCGCACTCTTCGGCAATATGCATTTGGCCCGACCATTGGTCCGCATGACGGACGTGATGCGCCGCCTGTCCGATGGCGATACCGAGATCACCGTGCCTGCGCGTGGGCGCAAGGACGAGATCGGCGCCATGGCGGAAGCCGTCGATGTCTTCCGCCTCGCGGCAATCGAGAACAAGCGCCTTGAGCTTCAGGCCGAGACGAACCGCCAGCTGGCCGAACAGGATCGGATAGCAACGCAGCAGAAGGCCGAAGCCGATGCGCAGGCACGGTTGCAGATTGCCACGGCTGGCCTCGCGGATGGTCTGCGTCGACTTGCATCCGGCGATCTCGCCTTCCAGCTCAACGACGCTTTCGCGCCGGATTTCGAGACGTTGCGGCAGGACTTCAACCGTTCGCTCAAGCAGTTGGGCGGCACGATGGCGGAGATTTCCCACTCCATCGACACCATGAACAATGGTACCCGCGAAATTGCTGGCGCTTCGGTGGAGCTTTCCAAGCGCACCGAACAGCAGGCCGCAACGCTGGAGGAAACGGCAGCAGCACTCGATGAAATCACGGTGAATGTGGCCAACTCCACCAAGCGCGTTCAGGAAGCACGTGGAGCCGCCACGGAGGCCAACCGCGCGGCCAAGGTTTCAGGCGAGGTCGTTGCAACTGCGGTGGACGCCATGCACCGCATCGAGCAATCCTCCGGCCAGATTTCCAACATCATCGTCGTCATCGATGAGATCGCCTTCCAGACCAATCTTCTGGCGCTGAACGCAGGCGTGGAAGCGGCTCGTGCGGGTGAAGCAGGCAAGGGCTTTGCCGTTGTTGCGCAGGAGGTGCGCGAACTGGCTCAGCGTTCCGCCAAGGCCGCCAAGGAAATCAAGGAACTGATCGGAAAATCGTCGGTCGAAGTGGAGAACGGTGTCAATCTGGTGCGCCAGACTGGCGATGCCCTCAAGACCATCGAGCAGCACGTGACCGTCATGAACCAGCATATGACCGCCATCGCCTCGTCGTCACAAGAACAGTCCACAGGGCTTGTCGAAGTCAACAATGCCGTCAACCAGATGGACCAGACGACCCAGCAGAACGCAGCCATGGTCGAGGAAACCACGTCCGCCACATCGGCACTCGCCAGCGAGAGCGATAAGCTGCGGACATTGCTGCAACAGTTTCAGCTGACTAGTTCGAATTCCTACGGTCAGCGGCACGAAGGATACGAGATGAGGCTTGCCGGCTAAAACCGAGGGTTTTGGCTTACTCTACGCGCATGGGACGAAAGCTCATGCGGTGCAGAGGGCAGGGGCCATTCGCCTCGATGGCACGCAGATGCGTCGGCGTGCCATAGCCTGCATGGGCTTCGAAACCATAGACGATATGGATCGACCCGGCTCTTTCCATCATTCTATCACGCGTGACTTTTGCGATGATGGAGGCCGCGGCAATCGAAACGGATCGAGCGTCTCCTTTGATCACGGCCTTACCGGCACACCCGATCCCCGGCGGAATGTCACGGCCATCGGCCAGAACCAGCGCGGGCGTCGTTTCCAGGCCGAGCACGGCCCTGCGCATCGCATCCAGACTGGCGCGCAGAATGTTCATCCGGTCGATGAGAACCGGGCCTGATGACGCGATCGAGACCTGCGACGTCTCCAGAATGCGCTCGAACAGAAATTCCCGACGTGCTTTCGAAAGCTTCTTCGAATCGTTGAGGCCATCGGGAATATTGTCCGGGTCGAGAATGACGGCTGCGGCAACCACAGGCCCGGCCAAGGGGCCGCGCCCGGCTTCATCCGTTCCGGCAACCGGCCATTCGCCACGCCGCTTCGCCTCAAGCTCCAGACTGAAATCAGGACCTGTTTCGGTGAAGTCGAAGAGCGCAGGAGAATCGGGTGCTGTGTTTCGTTTCATTTGGCGAAACTCGCACAGGCAACCGATCTCCTGCAAGCCCCCGGACGCAGGGTGTTTGCGCCAGCCCACGGGGCGGAGGGCTGGTGCATGAGGTCTCATGACCTCCAAAGCTCTTTCAATCGGGGCGGAAAGAGCAGACCCATGCGAGGCGGCAGATGCCGGGGGCGAAACCCGTAGCGCAGGGCATAGACGCTAGGGGTATTTCTGAGCGTCCGGCTGGCCCACAGGGCAGCAGCCGGACGTCTGTCATATCAAAGCAGCGAGAGTTGCACGCCTGCACCTCCCGGTGCGACGAACAGGTCATCCCGAAGGTGGAGGCCACGGCGCACGAGCCCCAGCCTCTTGGTCGTCATCTCGAAGCGACGGCCGATCTGCCAGGCATAGGGGCCAGCGCCCTTCATGCGCTTGCCGAATTCGGCATCATAGTCCTTGCCATCACGCATGGAGCGCACCAGCGACATGACATGCTGGTACCGGTGCGGATAATTGCGCAACAACCACTCGCGAAACAGCGGGCTGACCTCCAGCGGAAGCCGCAGCAGCACGTATGATGCTTCGGTTGCGCCTGCCGCCTTTCCGGCCTCCAGAACCCGCTCGATCTCGTGGTCGTTCAGCGCAGGAATGACCGGCGCCATCATCACGGCGACGGGAATACCGGCCTCAGTCAGCGTCTTGATGGCTTCCAGCCGCTTGGCAGGTGTCGCAGCGCGTGGTTCCATGCTTCGGGCAAGCTTGCGGTCCAGCGTGGTGACGGAGATGGCGACCTTCACAAGGCCCTTGGCGGCCATCGGGGCCAGAATATCGATATCGCGGGTGATCAGGCCCGATTTGGTGACGATGGCAACCGGATGCTCGGCCTTGGCCAGCACCTCGAGGATTTGCCGCATGATGCGCCATTCCCGCTCGATCGGCTGGTAGGGATCGGTATTGGTGCCGATGGCGATGACGCGGGCCTTGTATCCCGGCTTGCCCAGCTCCCGTTCCAGAAGCTTTGCGGCATCCGGCTTGGCAAACAGCTTGGCCTCGAAATCCAGCCCCGCCGACAGGCCCATATAGCTGTGGCTCGGCCTTGCGAAACAATAGATGCAGCCATGCTCGCATCCGCGATAGGGATTGACGGATCGGTCGAAGGGAATATCAGGCGAATCGTTGCGGCTGATGATCGTGCGTGGCTTTTCCACCTGCACTTCGGTACGAAACTCCGGCAATTCCTCGATGATCTGCCAGCCATCATCGACAGGCTCGTGCTGTAAGGTCTCGAAGCGGCCACCCGGATTGATGCCCGCACCACGCCCGCGACGACGGTCGATTTCGATCCGCAGACCCGATGCATCGACCAGCGCATTGGCAATATCTGGCGTATGGCCCGGCTGGAATGCAGCCTGCCCCGAAAGCACATGTTGTCTCATCTGGATGCTCCTGACCGGCACGAACCGGCTTGTTGGATGCCCCGATTCCTATCGCAGAAATTAGAACAATACAAGAACAAAATGTTAAAAACGCGCGATGGTAATTTGTTTTGCATTGCGATAGGAATTTGATCGATGAAATCTTGTGGCTTTGCGCGCTTTCTGTTTTATCGCTTCTAGGGGATCACACGCTGATAGACATATGCTGACAGTCATCATGGAATGCCGGGATCAGGAGCCGGAGCTTGCTCACACCCTCGCCACGCTCGTCTCGGGCGCCGTGGAAGGGCTGATCAGTGACGTCATCGTGCTGGATCATGCCTCCAGCGACGGCTCTGAGCGTGTGGCCGAAGCCGCTGGCTGCCGGTTTCATACGCAATGGGACATAAGGGATGTCATCGGCTCGGCGCGCGGCGAGTGGATTTTGATGATGGAGCCGGGCAGTCGCCCGCAAAATGGCTGGATCGCTGACATCAGCGAATATATGGCGCTGAGCAAACTGCCGGCACGCTTTGCGCCGTCGCGCCATTATCGCCCGTCGTTTCTGTCGCGGTTCGTCAGACGTAGGCCACCGCTGGAATATGGGCTGTTGCTGCGCAAACAGGAAGCTTTATCGATTGCCAAATCCGGCATGCCGCTCGACCATTTCCCGAAATCGCAGAAGACCCGCCGCTTGAGCGCCGAACTCATTCCTTCATGGGTGCTGCGCGCCGCGCGATAGTCAGCCTTGCGCCTTGCCGCGCTTCAGGTGCTCGTCCAGACGCGGCATGATTTCCACGAAATTGCAGGGCAAGTGGCGGTAGTCCAACTGCGCCTTCAAGATGCCGTCCCACGCATCCTTGCAGGCACCGGGAGAACCGGGCAGAACGAAGATGAAGGTGGAATTGGCAAGTCCCGCCGTGGCGCGCGACTGGATCGTCGATGTGCCGATCTTGTCATAGGAAATGCGTTGAAACACAGCCGAAAAGCCATCCATGCGCTTTTCGAACAGCGGCTCCAGCGCTTCCGGTGTCACGTCGCGCCCCGTGAAGCCGGTACCGCCGGTGGTGATGACGACGTCGATGTCTTCCGACAACGTCCACGCCTCGACCGTCTCACGAATAGCCGCCTTGTCGTCCTCGACGATGCCGCGATCCACCAGCCGGTGGCCCGTCTCCGCGATGCGCGCAACCAGCGTGTCGCCGGATTTGTCATCGGCAAGCGTGCGGGTGTCGGAGACGGTCAACACCGCGATGCCGACGGGAATAAAGGCTCTTTCGCCACTCATGATGCAGGTTCCGATACGGTTGTCGTGGCCTGAACATACCAGCCTAGCCGCTGTTGACGAAGAAAAACTGCGGCAGAGTTTGCTTCGTCTGCCGTGGCATAAAGTCCGAAACAGGTGGCGCCGGAGCCGGACATGCGCACCAGCGCCGCCCCGGTTCGTGTTAGCAACGCAGAGGCTTCGCCGATTTCGGCAAGACGTGTCCGGGCAGGCGGCTCCAGATCGTTGCGGCTTTTTGCGATGAAACTGAGCCAGTCCTCGCTGCGACGCTGCATGAGGGGTGGATTGTTCTTGTTGGCCAGATGCCTGAACACCTCGGGCGTCGAGACGCCCTTCAAGGGATTGACGAGAACGAGGTGCAGCGTCGGCATATCCTCGATGATCTCGAGGTCTTCGCCAATGCCGCGCGCAATCAGCGGCTTGCTGGCAAGACACATCGGCACATCTGCGCCGAGTTGGAGGCCGATCTCCACGAGGGCGGAATGGTCCGGCGCAACACCCCAGTGGGTCATCAAAGCGCGCAAGGTCGCGGCTGCATCGGCAGAACCGCCACCGATACCGGAGGCGACGGGCAGATTTTTATGCAGGTGGATGAAGACGGGCGTGGCGCTGGCGCCTGCCACTGCTCGCAAAAGATCCCGTGCCTTCAGCACGAGATTGCTGGCTGGATCGGCCTCTTTCAGCACATCGGCGAAGGGGCCGGAAATCACGAAGCCATCGCTTTCGGCATCGCTGATTTCGATCAGGTCACCCGCCTGCGTGAAAACCACCAGCGATTCAAGCAGATGATACCCGTCAGCCCGCTGACCCGTCACATGCAAGGCCAGATTGATCTTGGCGGGAGCGGCCTCTGTCGTCACGACCGCTCCAATAGGCTCGCGCAAGAGCATGATACCCTTAAGACTTCTTGTCCGGGGCAGGGGCCGGGGCCACGGGTGGCTCCGGCGGTGTCTGGTCTTTCCGGGCGGTGTTCTGCGCGTCCTTTTCCAGAGGCGGCAGGCCGTTGGCGATCTTTTCCTTCACCTTAGCCTTGTCGACATCGTCGCTATCGCCGATCAGGGCGCGGTTCCACTGGTACACGGCTTCGATCTTGCGACCGACGCGCCAGTAGGCATCGCCCAGATGGTCGTTGATGGTCGGGTCACCGGCGCGCAGTTCGATGGCGCGTTCCAGTTCCGTGACCGCCTCATCGAAAGCACCGAGACGGAAATGCGCCCAGCCGAGCGAATCGACGATGTAGCCGTCATTCGGGCGAAGCTCCACCGCGCGGCGGATCATGTCCATTGCCTGATCGAGGTTGAGGTTCTTGTCCACCCAGGAATAGCCCAGATAATTCAGAACCTGCGGCTGTTCCGGGTTCAGCTCCAGTGCGCGCTTGAAATCCGGCTCCGCCTTGTCCCACTGCTTCAGTCGCTCATAGGCAATGGCGCGCTGGAAGAAAATGGTCCAGTCGGTCTTCTTCGGCACGGCACCGATAACCTCGACAGCCTTGTCGTAATTGGCCGCCATCGCCGCATAGTCCTTGGCATCCGACAGGACCGAGCCATAGGCGAGATACGACCGCAGGTCTGTCGGGTCGGATTCCAGCAGCGAGCGCAGGTGCTGGCGCGCCTCGTCAACCTTGTCCGTCTGCGCCAGCGTTAGGCCCAGCTGCAACTCCGAAATGCGGTGCATGGGCGAATCGTCAGGCACTTCGCGATAGAACGCAATGGCGCGTTCCGGCTGCTTCTGCGCTTCTGCGAGGCCACCCAGCAAAATCAGCGTATCTGCGCTTTGCGGATCGAGCGCCCGAGATGTCTGAAGGTAGAGCGTAACGATCTCTTCGGCACCTTCGCGGTTCAGCGCACCGGCGATGGAGAACATCACCGAAGCGGCGCCCTCGATGGCGGTCTGAACCTGCTGATCTGGCTTTTCACCCTTTTCGATGCTCTGGCGCAGCGCCTTCAGCGGCGCATAGTTCGGCGCGAAGTTGTCGCCGACGGAAATCGTGTCCAGCGCCTTCTGCTTGTTGCCAGCCTTGGCCTCCAGCCGGGCCAGCGCCATCACCGCGCGCATGTAGGTATCGGTTGCGGTTGCGCCGCCTTCACGGTCGGCCACGGCGTCGTTCAGGTTCTTGCGGGCCGCTTCCGTGTTGCCGGTCACCAGCGCAATCGCGCCCGCATGATATTTCTGGAAAATGGAAATCCAGCCCGGGCCCTTCATGCCGTTGACCAGTGCCAGGGCTTCCTTGCCCTTGCCGGAACCGGCGCGCGACCAGGCGGTCAGCAGCGTGTTGACCATGCGGTCCAGATCGTTGGGGCCGGTATATTTCAGGATTTTTTCCGCGCTAGAAAATTCCTTGTGCTTGATGGCCGCCAGTGCCCGCACGATGGTGGTGACGCGCTCCACAGACGAATCGTCCTTGAGGCTATCGGCAATCTTGGCGCCTGCCTCGAAATCACCGCTCAGCAGCTGTGCAATCATCAGGCGCTGGCGAATTTCCACGTTGGCGGTATCGAATTCCAGCGCCTTTTTGTAGAGCGTAATGGCTGTCGCAAAATCCTGATCGACATCTGCCGTGCGTGCGGCCAGAAACGCGCCGGAGAAGGTGTTGACCTTATCGGGATTAAAAGTGACGGCATCAGGTGCTTTTTCTGCCGGTTTCGTCTCGGCAAATGCGGCCTGCTGGCCAGCGCCGAGGGAAAGGGCGGCAATGAAAGCCGCACCGCAGAGAAGACGAAATGCTGATTTGCGCCGCATGAAGAAACCTTTGCTCTTGTGCATATGCACCGAAAAATCCGTTGCACCCTACAGTTCGGTGCACCTTGCGGCACCTGGACGCTGTATGGCTTTGGCGGGAATCGAATGTCTGAATCGAGGCCGATTCAGACGATGACGCACCACGTCACGACAGAATGGCTTTTTTGAAGCAGCCCCGCAAGAAAATCCGCCACTGATATCAGAACTGCCGGAAATGTCGGCATCGCGCATATGATCAATCCGCGATGCTCTCCGTTATCAGTTCACACGCTCGATGCAGAAATCGATGACTTCCATCAGGGCGTTCTTCCATGGGCTTTTCGGCAGCGGCGCCAGCGCATCGCGCGCAATGGTGCCATAATGGTTGGCGCGGGTAATGGTGTCGGCCAGACCATTGTATTTCTTGATCAGGCCCAGCGCTGTTTCCAGATTTGCATCCGTGCTTTCGCCCTGCTCGATAGCGCGTTTCCAGAATTCGCGCTCTTCCACAGTGCCACGACGATAGGACAGAATGACCGGCAGCGTGATCTTGCCTTCGCGGAAATCATCGCCGGTGTTCTTGCCCAGATCGGCAGATTTGCCGCCGTAATCCAGCACGTCATCCACCAGCTGGAAGGCAAGGCCGAGGTTCATGCCGTAGGATTTCAGCGCGCTGCGGGTCGCCTTGTCGGTCTTGGCAACGATCGGGCCCACTTCGGCGGCAGCAGCAAAAAGAGCAGCGGTCTTAGCGCGAATGACCTGGAGATAATCGTCCTCGGTGGTTTCCATGTTCTTGGCCACGGAAAGCTGAAGAACCTCGCCCTCGGCAATCACGGAAGCCGCGGTGGACAGCACATCCAGCGCATCCAGCGAACCGACATCCACCATCATGCGGAAGGCCTGACCCAGCAGAAAATCTCCCACAAGAACGCTCGCCTGGTTGCCCCAGATGGTGCGTGCCGTAGATTTGCCGCGGCGCAGATCGCTCTCGTCCACCACGTCGTCATGCAGCAGCGTTGCCGTGTGCATGAATTCCACACTGGTTGCCAGCTTGATGTGGTGGTCGCCCTTGTAATCGAACATGGCAGCGGATGCGAGCGTCAGCATCGGACGCAGGCGCTTTCCACCGGAGGAGATCAGGTGGTTCGCCACTTCGGGTATCATCTGGACATCGGAACCGGCTTTGGAAAGAATAAGCTGGTTAACCCTTTCCATATCCGGGCGAGTCAGGTCGACAAGCGGCGTGACGGATGCGAGTTTGTTTTTGCTTTCTTCAAGCGGTATGACGACGCCCAACGGACCGGACTCCTGTTCGATATTGGGGCCGACAATAGAAAGCGGCGGTGCAAGCGGCAAGGGGCGAATTGCCTCATGCCGTTCAAAAAGATGGGATTTAGGGTGGAAACTGACCTATGCGTGAACTGATCCGTACAAACGACGCCGTTGTGCTCTCTTTTGCACAGAGCCTCATGAAGGATGCAGGCATTCACAGCCTCATCGCCGATCAGGGCATGAGCATTCTGGAAGGATCGCTCGGGCTGTTGCCACGCCGTTTTCTGGTGGAAGAGGATCGTGGCGATGAAGCGCGCCGCATTCTGACGGATGCCGGACTGGCCGACGAGCTGCGCGAAGACAAGGCCTGAAACGCCATGGCGGCAACCGTTTCCGAAACAGTCGATGCGTTTCATCGCGGTCGCTTCGAGATCGTGCAACCCAAGGGCAGGGGCCACAGGGCAGGCATGGATGCCATGCTGCTGGCCTCTCTGGTGGTTGATGATACCGCGTGTCGCGTGGCCGATCTGGGCGCCGGGGCGGGGGCCGCAGGCATGGCGGTGGCATCGCGTCTGGAAAAAGCTGACGTCACGCTGTTCGAGTTTTCGCCTGAGATGGTGGTTTTTGCGCAGCGCAGTTTGCAACTCCCGGCTAATGCTGCCTTTGCGCAGCGCGTCCTTGTCCAACAAGCGGATGTCACCCTGCGCGCCGACGCTCGAAGGGACGCGGGGCTGCTCGACAACCATTTCCATCACGTCATCATGAACCCGCCCTATAACGACGCAGGCGACCGCAAAACCCCCGATGCGCTCAAAGCCACCGCCCACGCCATGACGGACGATCTCTTCGAACACTGGCTCAGAACCGCCGCCGCCATCCTGATCCCCGGCGGCCAACTCTCCCTCATCGCCCGCCCCCAATCCATCTCCGACATCATCACCGCCTGCGGCCGCCGCTTCGGCGGCCTCGAAATCACCCTCGTCCACCCGCGCGCAGGCGAAGACGCGGTACGCATGCTGGTGACCGCCATCAAAGGCTCCCGCGCAAGGCTCACATTCCGCGCGCCGCTGACGATGCATGAGGATGGAAGTCATGCGTTTTTGCCGAGGGTGGATGATTTGAGCAATGGGCGGGTGGGGTATGGGCGGAATGATGCAAATACGCTGGGCAGGAGGCAGTCACCCTCCTCCTGAGGCACGTTCGCTATCCTGCCGAAGTTTTACGCACCTTTGCTGCGGGGGGTGTATTTGCATTTGTTTGCCGAGAGCTAAGGGGCGCGACGGTAGCAGTCCTCATCCTGAGGTGCCCCGTAGGGGCCTCGAAGGACGAGGGTTGCGGGCGGCGGGAATGCCGACACCAGAAACACATTTTTGCCCTCGCTGCCCAGCAGTCCTGACACCGCGACGTCTCTCCGCCCTCATGGTGAGGTGCGTAGCCCACAGGGCGGAGCCTCGAACCATCGGGGGCGGCCACTGGTTCAAGCCTTAACCACGGCAGGTCCCCTGCGCGACAGCTCCGGCAGCGTCTCATAGGCCATCGCAATCAACGCTTCCTTCTTGCGCCGCGACCAGCCCTTAATCTGGCGCTCCCGTTCGATGGCATCGACAATGCGGTCGTAGGTCTCAGTAAACACCAGCTCGACCGGGCGTGGTTTGGAGGTATATCCATAAATACCGGCGTTGTGTTCCCAAACGCGGGCTTCAACGGACTGCTTGGTCAGTCAGGTATAATACGATCCATCGCAGCAACGAACGATATAAACGGGTACTTCCATGGCGGGAATTCTGCCAAGTCATTACAGTCAATTCAATACTGAAAACTGCCAGTATTCCGGCCTTTGGAGCAAAACAACCCGCAGCCCCCGCCCTTCGAGGCCCCTACGGGGCACCTCAGGGTGAGGGCTGCTACCGCTGCGGAACCAAGTCGCGATTTCATCACCAACAGGAAGTTATGCATGAAGTGCGATATAGAGCTAAGCCACAGGCTCCGACGGTAGCAACCCTCATCCTGAGGTGCGGAGGCGAAGCCGGAGCCTCGAAGGACGAGGGTTGCGGGCAGTGGTATAAGGGCGGATAGCCGTCGCGGCATCAGTCGGCTTCCACCCGCAGCCCCCGCCCTTCGAGGCCCCTGCGGGGCACCTCAGGGTGAGGGCTGCTACCGCTGCGGAACCATAACGCGATCACCACCAACAGAAAGCTATGCACGAGACGTGATATAGAGCCAAGCCAAGGGCCCCGACGCAGCAACCCTCATCCATCATCCTGAGCTTGTCGAAGGAGAGGCGCGGAGGCGAAGCCGGAGCCTCGAAGGACGAGGGTTGCGGGCAAATTGCATGATGTCGTTCAAGCGCGCACCCACCCACCCCTCACCAAATTATCACCACCCCCGCCATTGTCTTTGCCCCGGCCATACCCACATCGGTTCCCATAGGAATGACGATGAGGATAAAATGGCCGGAATTTTGAAGCGATTGGTGCCCAAGCGGTTTCGCAAGACGGAGCTGATCATTCCCGTGGTGCGCATGCACGGCGCAATCATGGCAGGCGGCAGTCAGTTTCGTCCGGCGCTCAATCTGGCGTCCTACGCCCCACTGCTGGACAAGGCGTTCGGCATGAAGGAGGCGCCTGTCGTTGCCATTACGCTGAATTCCCCCGGCGGTTCGCCGGTTCAGTCGCGGATGATCTATAACCGCATCCGCCAGCTGGCGGAGGAGAAGAACAAGAAGGTGCTGATCTTCGTGGAAGATGTGGCGGCATCCGGCGGTTACATGATTGCGCTGGCGGGTGATGAGATCATCGCCGACCCGACCTCCATCGTCGGCTCTATCGGCGTCGTCTCCGGCGGCTTCGGTTTCCCTGAAATGCTGAAGAAGATCGGCGTCGAACGACGTGTCTATACTGCAGGCCAGAACAAGGCGATCCTCGATCCCTTCCAGCCGGAAAAGGAAGGCGATATCGAATATCTGAAATCGCTCCAGCTCGAAATCCACAACGTTTTCATCGACATGGTCAAACTGCGTCGCGGCTCGAAGTTGAAGGACGATCCGGCGATGTTCTCCGGCCTGTTCTGGACCGGCATGCGCGGGCTCGACCTCGGTCTTATCGATGGTCTGGGCGATATGCGCGACGTCCTGCGCCGTCGCTACGGCGACAAGGTCAAGCTTCAGCTTGTCAGCGGCGCGCGCAATTTCTTCGGCAAGAAACTGCCGGGCGTCGATCTCCACGCCCAGTCCATCGCCGCATCCGCCGCCTCGGGGCTTGCGGAAGTGGCGGAAGAAAAGGCATTGTGGGCCCGTTACGGTTTTTGATGGACAAACGATAGATGGCCCAATTGATAACGCTCGCCCTGCTCATGTTCGGGGCGATCATTCTTTACAAACGCTTCGTCGGCGATGCGAAAAAATTGTCCGAAAAAACCAAACGGCAGGAAAAAGAACGGGAAACCGGTGCCACCGGCACGCTCATCAAAGACCCCACCACGGGCGAATACCGCGTGAAGAAGGAAGACGAGGTTTAACCCTCGTCGCAGAGGCCGCTCACCAGCCCCCGCCTCCACCACCACCACCACCAGACCCGGACGAACCACCGCCACCGGAAAAGCTCGATGAAGACGAGCTGACCGGTGCCGGTATCGTTGAGGCGATTGTCGATGCCATGGAAGAGGAAAAGCCGCCGATTCGGGTTCCGAAATTGCTGTAGTTACCGCTGTACCATCCAGGCGAATATTCTCCCGCTTGAGCATTCGCCAGCCACGTCTCGAACGCCTCGCTCCAGGGCTTTTCCACGCCCAGAGCAACGGCATAAGGCAGCAATGTCTCAAAATGCTGTGGTGACATCTGCGGCGCGCCCTGCATGTTCATCCGGTCTTTCTCAGCCACCGTCAGATAAAGCCGAAGGCCCTCGATGCCGTCCATCAGCTTGCGCCCCAGCGGCGTCGGTGCGCCCATCAGCATCACGAACACGATGTTTGTGGTGATGATACCAGCGACGGACATCATGGCAGGCAATTGCAGCGCTTCGAGCTTTTCCAGCGAAACGACGGTCATCGCACCGCCAATACCGGAGATCAGCATGGACGCCACCAGCGCCAGAACGACGATCATCCCGATGCGCTTGAGCAGAGAGCCACCACGCGTCAACGATTTTCCGAAGGCAAGTGCAAAAATCGTCCCGACGAAGGACAGGATGCCGATGAAAAAGGTCGCAAAAAGGGCCTCCGGTTCGAAATTACCAAAGAACAAAACTGCGCAAACGATGAAGAAGGATAGGAAAAAGCCTGAGACCACAAAACCAATATTCTCGCGATAGTATTTGCCACTATGTTCCGTTTCGATTGCCTTTTGAAAAGCATTGCCGAGCGATACGACCCTTGATCCGTTTTTCTTGTTGATCTCGAATGCCATGCCCGGTTCATCGACCGTATTGATGATCTTTGCCTCACCCGCCTGTAACTTGCCCTCGATTGGCTTGTCGGTGCGGCGAATGATGAGCGAATTCTTCAAATCCTCCAGCACCACGTAACCTTTGACCGCAAGGTTGAGCGATGCGGCGGAAAACGCCGTCCAGCCATTCTCGGAAAACCCGTGATTATCGACGTAGTTGACGAGCGCAGGCGACAATCCCTCCGGCGCATCCCAACGCGGCACGATGATGCCCTTGGCGGGGTCGCGGCCAACAGCCGACCAAGCCCGGTAATAATAAAACAGGATGATTATGAAGCCTGAAACACCCAGTACCGAGCCCAAATGGTCTTGCAACCACCAGCTCCGCGCCTGCGCAGCCGTCGGCGCGTCAATCACACCCTTCGGCAGTTTCACCGCAATCGTCATGCCTTCGCCCTGATAGAACGGGCGCGTCGAGGCGAAGAACACCTCGTTGCCCTCGGTCATCACACGGGCATCCTTGCCCTTCGAACCGAGAGGTCCGGTGAAAACGGCGGTTTCGGATGGCGCCACGCCCTCCGGCAGGGAGACGGTGGCCGAGATGTCGCGCATCGGAAACTGCCAGCCATTGCCGGTCACGTTCCAGGTCAGCTCGTCATATGTGTCGAAATAGCGGATTTGCCGGTCGGTGGTATAGGTGATCTGGAAAACGTGATCGCCGGTTGGCAGAAACCGGTCGGCATTGCCGGTATAGATGCGGATGCCGCCATCGATGCTTTCGGTGCGCCAATCTTCTGGAGCGCCATCCCGCTCCACCGACAGAACCTTGAAGCCGACCTTGGTGCGGCTGCCGTTCTTGTCCAGCGCATACAGCGGGAAGTCGCGGAAAATACCGCGCTTGATCCGGTTGCCTTCGGCCCGCGCCGTAATGGTCTCCGTCACCGTCAGTTCACCGCTTTTGGCGACATCCACCACGGAATGATAGGAACTGATGAACTCTTCAGCCGCCGCAGGCAGGGCCGCAAGCATGAAGACGAAAAGTGCCAGACATCTCGCAGCAATAGTCTTCACGGGTGGCCCTTTCTGAGCGTCAGTCCTGTCCGGTTTCGCTGTAATCCACACCCAGCGAAGCCAGCGCCTTCCAGTAGCCGGGGTAGGTCTTGCCCACGCAAGCCGGGTTCTGAATGGCGATGCCGCCAGTCTTCAGGCCTGCCAGCGCAAAGCTCATGGCAATGCGGTGATCGTGGAACGTATCGATGGAGGCCGACACTGTCTGTCCGGCCAGATCAGGATCGGCATGCACGATCAGATCGTCGCCATCCTCTTCCGCAAGCCCTGCACGGATACCGTTCAGGCCAAGCGACAGCGCCCGAATGCGATCGCATTCCTTCACCCGCAGATTGGCAATGCCCACGAACCGCACCGGCGTCGTGTTGTAAGCAGCCAGCACCGCAATCGTCGGAATGGCGTCCTGCATCTGGCTGCCATCGATTTCGGCTGGCAGGTTGGGAAACTGTGCCATCACGGCATAGGCCTTGGCATCCGGCTGCGTAAACGCATCCGCAGGCGTACCGATATCGATCTTGCCGCCCGTCAACAGTTCCGCACCCCAGAGATAGGTGGCGGCAGACGCATCCGGCTCGATGTGGAAGTCGGTGGCCTTGTAACCAGTCGGGTGCACGCGCCAGACGGCGTTGCTCACCCGCTCAACCGTCGCGCCGAAGGCCTCCATGGCAGACACAGTCAGGTCGATATAGCCCTTGGCGCCAATGTCCTCACCCGCCAGAATGATATCCAGCGGCTTTGCCCCGCAAGGCGCGGCCATCAGAAGCGCGGACACATACTGGCTGGAAAGATTGGCGTCGATGGTCACGCTATCCCTCACAAAACCCTGTCCATTGCCCTTCACCGTCACCGGCGGGCAACCCGTTGCCGCTTCCGCTTCGATGCCCAGCGCATTCAGCGCCTCCACCAACGGCTGGATCGGCCGCTTGCGCATATGCTCGTCGCCATCGACAACCACGGTGCCATCCACGGAAGCCACCGCCGCCGTCAAAAACCGTGTCGCCGTTCCCGCATTGCCGAGGAAAAGCGGCTTGGTCGGTGCCGTCAATACGCCGCTGCTTTCCACCACGAAACTCGTCGCATCCGGCTCGGTCACATCAACGCCCATGGCGCGCAGGGCTTCGGCCATATAGAGCGTATCGTCGCTTTTCAGCGCGCCGGTCAGCACGCTTCGTCCCTTGGCAAGACCCGCCAGCAGCAACACGCGGTTGGTGATGGATTTGGAACCGGGCGGCTCCACCTTGCCGGAAAGCGGATGGTTGGGCGGGGTAATGGTCAGTTCGATCATGGCTTTATCGTTTCTCAACCAGCCGGCGGCCGGTTCTTTGGCTCAGAATTTTACGGTAGGAACGGCGCGATCCGCCTCATTGGTGATCTCGAAAAACGGTGCTTTGGCAAAGCCGAAATTGCGTGCCACCAGATTGGAAGGGAAGCTCTCCACCTTCACATTCAGGTCGCGCGCCGAACCATTATAATATCGGCGTGACATCTGAATTTCACCCTCGATGGTCTCAAGAGATTTCTGCAATTCCAGAAAGCCCTGATTGGCCTTGAGATCGGGGTAGGCCTCCGCCAGCGCAAACAACTTGCCCAGCGCCTGGCTCAGCAACCCTTCCGCCTGCGCACGCCCCTCGACATCGCCAGCAGGTACCGCCTGAGCGCGGTTGCGCATCGCCACCACCTCTTCAAAGGTGCTCTTCTCGTGCGCCGCATAGCCTTTCACGGTCTCGATCAGGTTGGGAATGAGGTCCGCGCGGCGCTTCAACTGCACATCGATGCCCGACCACGCCTCTTCCTTCATCTGCCGCGCCGTGACGAGGCTGTTATAGATGAAGACGACATAGACGGCGATAACAGCGATAATGGCCAGTGCGATATACATGTCCCAGTCCCCCTCATGAAACCTTATGGTCTGGCCGGACGATAGTCGTTCCGGCCCTCCCTGTCATCGCCTGTCAAACAACGCGTCAGGCCGCGTCCTTATTCCAGTTCGCACCACCGGCGTCGGTCATCAAAAACGCCTCGCCGCAGGCCTTGGACAGCGTGCGCACGCGCAAAATATAGCTCTGCCGCTCGGTCACGGAAATCACGCCGCGCGCATCCAGCAGGTTGAAGACGTGGCTCGCCTTGATGCACTGGTCATAGGCCGGAAACACGCATTTATGCAGCATTTGGTTGGCGTTGTCGCCGGGCGCACCGGCATCCAGCAGCGCCTTGCACTCTTTCTCGGCGTCGATGAAATGGCGGTGCAGCATGGCGGTGTCGGCATATTCGAAGTTGTGGCGCGAATATTCCTGCTCTGCCTGCAGGAAAACATCGCCGTAGGAAATCTTTTCCTCGCCTTCGCGACCATTGAAGTTCAGGTCGTAAACATTGTCCACGCCCTGCACATACATGGCCAGCCGCTCCAGACCATAGGTCAACTCACCGGCAACCGGCGAGCACTCGATGCCGCAAACCTGCTGGAAATAGGTAAACTGCGACACTTCCATGCCGTCGCACCAGCACTCCCAACCCAGACCCCAGGCCCCCAGCGTCGGGCTTTCCCAGTCGTCTTCCACAAAGCGCACATCATGCAGCAATGGATCGAGACCGATAGCCTTCAGCGAGCCGAGATACAGCTCCTGCAAATTGGAAGGGTTGGGTTTGAGAATGACCTGATATTGGTAATAATGCTGCAACCGGTTGGGGTTCTCACCATAGCGCCCGTCGGATGGACGGCGTGACGGCTGCACATAGGCAGCCTTCCACGGCTTCGGCCCCAGCGCCCGCAACGTCGTTGCCGGGTGAAACGTACCCGCGCCCACTTCCATATCGTAAGGCTGCAACACCGCACAGCCCTTGTCGGCCCAGTAATTGTGCAGCGTCAGGATCAACGCCTGAAAGGAACGCTTCGGGTTCATATGGTCTGGAACGTCGGTCATTACAGTCATCACGGCCATCGATTGTTGTCAGTAAGCGCTTACTTACCTCGGATGCGGACAGGTGCCACGGGGATGGGTTGCGGGTCAAGAACTTCTGTGTGTGGGAGGGTGCCTTGCGGCGGATGCTTCGAGGGCGCTGCGCGCCACCTTAGCATGAGGGCGGTGGGCGTGGTAGCCCGACTATCTCGCATAAGTGGAGAGCATCGCACAACGCAGCAACCCTCATCCATCATCCTGAGCCTGTCGAAGGAGAGGTGCCCGCAGGTCGCATTGGTAGCAATCCTCATCCTGAGGTGCCCCGCAGGGGCCTCGAAGGACGAGGGTTGCGGGCTTGAGGCAGAGTGCGCGGCAGATGCTTCGAGGGTCGCTTCGCTCCCACCTCAGCATGAGGTTGGAGGGTGTGGTGGCCCCAAGGCTTCGAGAGGGCAGAGCGAGACGCTGGACATCGAGCGCAAGGCAGCAACCCGAAAGGTCAGAGTACGCCGCTCACCCCCCTCTGGCCTGCCGGCCATCTCCCCCACAGGTGGGGAGATCGAATGCGGCAAACTCTCGCGAATCTCGACCGTTTTGGGAGAGGCCAGTTCGGAAGAGGCCATCTCTGCCGCTGCGGATAAAGCGGGGAGCATGCGCCCAGCCGATCTCCCCACCTGTGGGGGAGATGGCCGGCAGGCCAGAGGGGGGCGATCTGGCGCCGAGGCTTACCATCCTGCCAACAACACCCCACCCGCCCGATATTACCATTGTGCATCCACCGCAAATTTTGCTAGCAGAGGCCAACCGAAAATCCATGACACCGGAAAATAGATATGCCCGATCTTCTGCTTGAACTCCGCTCCGAGGAAATCCCCGCTCGCATGCAGCGGAAGGCGGCTGGCGATCTGAAGAAGCTTGTCACCGATGCGTTGGTGGAAAAAGGGCTGACCTATGAGGGTGCGCGCGAATATTGGACGCCGCGCCGCCTGACGCTGGATATTCGCGGGCTGAACGCGCGCTCTGCCGATGTGCGCGAAGAAAAGAAAGGCCCCCGCACCGATGCCAACGAAAAGGCCATCGAAGGCTTTTTGCGTGGCGCGGGCCTCAGCGATATCGCGCAGGCGCAGGTCGTGTCCGACCCGAAGAAGGGTGATTTCTACATTGCCATCGTCAACAAGCCCGGCCGTGCGGCAGAAGAGATTATTGCCGAGGTGATGCCCGGCATCATCCGCAAGTTCCCGTGGCCTGTTTCCATGCGCTCCGGGCCAGCCTCCATGCCAAAGGGCTCCAGCTATGCGGGCATTGAAGGCAAGGGTTCGGAAAGCCTCAGCTGGGTGCGCCCGCTGCAATCCATCGTCTGCCTGTTCGGCCCCGAACATGACGAAACGCAGGTCATTCCCTTCGAGATCGATGGCATTGTGGCCAGCAACGTGACCTATGGCCACCGTTTCCATGCGCCGGACGCCATCACCGTGCGCCGCTTCGAGGACTATGTGTCGAGCCTCGAAAAGGCCAAGGTCATCTTGGATGCCGAGCGCCGCAAGGACATCATTCTGCACGATGCCAAGGATCTGGCTTTCGCCAACGGCCTCGATCTCGTGGAAGACGAAGGCCTGCTGGAAGAAGTCTCCGGCCTCGTGGAATGGCCGCAGGTGCTGATCGGCACCTTCGAGGAAGATTACCTCGAAATCCCCGCCGAAATCATCCGCCTCACCATCAAGACCAACCAGAAGTGTTTCGTCACCCGCCCGCAAGGCGCGACGGAGGGCCTGTCCAACCGCTTCATTCTGGTCTCCAATATTCAAGCCATCGATGGCGGCAAGGAAATCATCCACGGCAACGGCAAGGTCGTGCGCGCCCGCCTCTCGGATGCCAAGCACTTCTGGACCCGCGATCAGGGCGACCTGCCGGACCTGGAAACGCTCAAAGCTTCCGCTGCGAAATTCGACCTCGACCTGAGGAAGCCGCTGGACCAGCGCATGGCCAAGCTCGATGCGCTGAACGTGACGTTCCACGCCAAGCTCGGCACGCAGGGCGAACGCGTCGCCCGCATCCGCGAACTGGCCAAGCAGCTTGCCCCGGTTATCGGGGCCGATGCCGATCTGGTAGACCGCGCCGTGGTTCTCGCCAAGGCCGACCTGCGCACCGAAGCCGTCGGCGAGTTCCCCGAGCTACAGGGCCTGATGGGCCGCAAATATGCGAGCCTTCAGGGCGAAAACGAAAGCGTCGCCGCCGCGATCGAAGACCACTGGAAGCCGAATGGCCCGTCCGACCGTCTGCCGCAAGACAAGGTCGGTCTGACGGTGGCTCTAGCCGACAAGCTAGATACCCTCGTCGGCTTCTGGGCCATCGATGAAAAGCCCACAGGTTCGAAAGACCCATTCGCGCTGCGCCGTGCGGCGCTTGGTGTGGTGCGGATGATTTTGGAGCGGGGTGTTCGGTTGCCGCTTAGGTTCTTACCAATCTATCGTGTAACAACGCCGGAGGAAGAGGCTACAAAATTTCCTCTTGGCCTTTATTCTGTCACTGCTGCTGATGCTGAAGACCTTAAGAGGTTTGTTCGCGATGACAAGCCTGAAATTGATCAAAGTGCTCTTGATCTACTAAAGGGCACCGCTGAATTTTGGCTTCAGCACAATGAAGTTGTTGGGCTTTCCGAGGCGGAAAAGAGAAATGCCAGTGTGAGGTCCGAGCCATCATACCAATTGTTTGGTCCTATGGCACAATATCTGGACCTCCTATCCTTTTTCCACGACCGCCTCAAAGTCTACCTCCGCGATCTCGGCGCGCGCTACGATCTCATCGAAGCCGTCCTCACGCCTGAGACAGACGATCTCCTCATGGTCGCCCGCCGCGTCGAAGCGCTGACGGCTTTCGTGACGGATCAGGATGGCATTAACCTTCTGGCTGGCACCAAGCGCGCCACCCAGCTTCTGGCCGCAGAAGAAAAGAAGGGCACCGTGGTGGCCGACAGCGTTTCGGAAGAACTGCTGAAACTCGACGCCGAAAAAGCGCTCTTTGCGGCCATCAAGACAGCCTCTGCCGATGCCGCCAAGGCGGTCGAAACGGAAGACTTCCGCTCCGCCATGCAGGCGCTTTCAACGCTGCGCGCGCCCGTCGACAAATTCTTCGAAGACGTCCTCGTCAACGACGAAGACACCGCCATCCGCGCCAACCGCCTGGCCCTGCTAAAGGCCATCCGCGAAGCGACAGGCACGGTTGCGGACTTCTCGAAGATCAGTGGGTGAGTTGGTCTTGCTCATGGTAACATTTATGGTACTATAGGCGATGAAGATTGTCGAATACATCGACCGGAATGGCATCAGCCCATTTGGCCGCTGGTTCGCGAAAATCGAGGCCCGTGCTGCGTCGAAAGTAACGATTGCCTTGACCCGCATGGGACAGGGCAATTAAGACCGTTGGCTCGGGCGTGCTGGAGTACCGGATTGATTATGGGCCGGGATACAGGGTTTATTTCGGTCGCGATGGCGATGAACTGGTGATTTTGCTGGTCGGTGGAACAAAAGCGCGGCAGCAGAACGATATCGAGACCGCACACGGTCTGTGGCGCGACTACAAATCCAGAAAGGGTATCTAACATGGCCCTGACACGGGACTTCAAACAAACGGTCAAGCTGCGGGCGGACAATGACCCGGCCTTCAGGGCAGCACTTCTCTCGGATGCGGTCGAACTGTTTCTGGAAGGTGACGTGGACACCGGCAAGGCCGTTTTGCGTGACTTCATCAATGCGACGATCGGCTTCGAAGCCTTGGCCATCGCGGTGGATATGCCGCCCAAAAGCCTGATGCGCATGTTCGGGCCAAAGGGCAATCCGCGTGCGGATAATCTGTTCAGCGTCATCCATGCGCTTCAGAAAGACTCCGGCATTCACCTTGCCGTCGCCGCGGCTTGAGCGTGCCCAAAATCCTCATCAGCGCCTGCCTGCTCGGCCACGCCGTCCGCTACGATGGCAGGGGCAAACCACTCTCCCACCCGGCCATCGAGCGCTGGAAGGGAGAGGGCCGATTGGTGACGATCTGTCCCGAAATGGCAGGCGGCATGGCGGTGCCGCGTCCGCCAGCGGAAATCGAAAATGGAGCCTCGGGCCTTGATGTGCTGGAGGGCCGGGCGCGCGTTCTGGAAATCACTGGTGGTGACGTGACGGCGCAGTTCGTGGCTGGTGCGCAAAAGGCGCTGGCGTTCGCGAAGGACAATGGCTGCGGCTATGCGCTGCTGATCGATGGCAGTCCATCCTGCGGGTCGGTTGCCATCCATGACGGTTCGTTTTCGGGCCGCAAGCACGCAAGCAACGGGGTTACCGCAGCATTGTTCGCGCAGGCAGGCATTACGGTGTTTTCCGACGGGCAGATCGATGCGCTTGTTGCTGCAGTCGAACAGCACGGAGCGCCGTCCTAGCGACCTCTGGAATTTTGAGGCATGATGCATTCGCCATACTGAATTCAGGGAGGAATGCACAATGGCCAAGAACACGATTTGCGTCTGGTATGACAAGGATGCCGAAGCCGCTGCCCGGTTTTATGCTGAGGTGTTTCCCGATAGCAACGTCGGCAGGGTCTATCACGCCCCCGGCGATTATCCCTCTGGCAAGCAGGGGGATGTGCTGATGGTGGAGTTCACGGTGGCAGGCGTCGCCTGCGTCGGCCTGAATGGCGGGCCGGTGTTCAAGCACAACGAAGCCTTCTCCTTCCAGATTTCAACCGAAACGCAGGAGGAGACCGACCGGTATTGGAGTGCCATCGTCGGCAATGGCGGGCAGGAAAGCGACTGCGGCTGGTGCAAGGACAAGTGGGGTGTCTCGTGGCAGATCACGCCGCGCGTGCTGATGGAGGCTATGGCCGCCGGTGGTGCCGAGGCCAAGAGGGCTTTCGATGCCATGATGACGATGAAGAAGATCGACGTGGCGAAGATCGAGGCGGCCCGGCGCGGACCATAATCGGTTTGTCTCACCCATAAAAAAAACGCGGGAGATCTCTCCCCGGCGGTTCACTTCAAAACATTCCGCTAAACCCGATCAGCTCGCCATCCGCATCTGCTGCGCCATGCCGTGCAGGCTGCCATTTTGCGAATTGGAGACGCGGAAGGTGCGGATGAGGTTGAGAAGCTCTTCGGTGTCGGCGGCCAACGCTTCGGCAGACGCGGTGGTCTCCTCGGCTATGGCGGCGTTGTGCTGGGTTGCGGCGTCCAGCTGGTTGAGCGAGGACGAGATGGAGCGAAGTGTGGTGTCCTGCTCAGCCGCCGAATGGGCGATCTTGCTGACGATGTCGCTGGAGGATTTGATCTGAGTGGAGATGCGTTTCAGCGCATCGCCTGCCTCACCCACCAGACGCACGCCATTTTCCACCTGGGTGGAGGAGCGGGCGATCTGCGTCTTGATTTCCTTGGCAGCAGCGGCGGATTTCTGGGCCAGTTCGCGCACTTCCTGGGCTACGACGGCAAAGCCCTTGCCAGCTTCACCTGCACGGGCAGCTTCCACACCCGCATTCAGGGCCAGAAGGTTAGTCTGGAAAGCGATGTCGTCGATGACGCCGATGATCTTGGAGATTTCCACGGCGGATTGTTCGATGCCGCTCATCGCGCCGATGGCTTCCTCCACGATCTGGTCGCTGCGGCTCGCATCTGTGCTGATGGAGGTCACGCGCTTTGCGGCTTCCGATGCGCCGTCTGCGGTCTGGCGTACGGCAACCGTCAGCTCGTCCAGTGCCGCCGAGGTTTCCTCAAGGCTTGCGGCCTGACGTTCGGTGCGCTGGGAGAGTTCATTGGAGGCCTTGCGGATTTCATCCTTGGAGCCGCCGATATCCACGCTCTTGACGTTGACCTTTTCCATGGCCGCGTCGAGTTGCGATAGTGCCTCGTTGAAATTGTCGCGCAAAGCGGCATAGCGCGAACCGAGATCGCCGCAGCGTACCGTCAAATCGCCCTGCGCCAGTTGCTCCAGCGCGTTGCCGATGGTGGTCACGACGCGGGCCTGTAGCTCGGCCTCATCGCGCTGCATGTCGAGGTTGGTCTGGCGCTCGGTGTCCAGCTGCTGCTGCTGTTCGTCCTGACGGGCCTGCATGGTGTGGCGCTCGCGCACCTTCTGTTGCAAGGCTTCCGTCGCCTTGGCCATCAGGCCGATCTCGTTCTTCATGCCGGTGTGGGGAATGGCCAAATCGACATTCTCGTTGGCGACTTCGCCCAGCGCCTTGTGAATGTCATCGAGCGGCTTGGAGATGCCTCTGATCACGATATAGGCAGCAGCGAGACCCAGCAGGAAGACGCCGAGACCGAAGGAAATGGCGCTGATGATGGTGTCGCGAACCTGCGCTTGCAGGTCATCGATATAGACACCCGTCACGACCACGACCTGCCACGGCTCGAATGCCATTGCGTAGGAGCTTTTGGCATAGGTATCGCCCTCAGCACCGGGCTTTGGACCATAAAAGCTGGTCTGGCCGCCGCCTGCGCGGGCCAGCCGAACCAGCTCATCGCGATAGTTGAAGCCTTGGCTGTCCGGCTTGCCCTTGAAGCTCTGGCCGACGCGCTTTGGATCAGGGTGAAACAGCATTTTGACATCGTAGTCATAGCCGAACATATATCCATCCGGGGTATATTTCATGGCCGCGACGATGGCGAAGGCTTGCGATATCGCCTGTTCGTGGGTCAGCGTACCCGCTTTTTCCTTGTCGTAGAACGACTGGAGAATGGAGATGGACGACTGCACCTGCGTGCGCAGCATCCCATATCGTTCCTCGTAAATGGCGTTGACGGACGATCTGATCTGGAAATAGGTCGTGGCGGCAAAGGCTGCCATCAGCGCGACCACGAGCAGGATCAGTTGTCGGGAAATCGGCAGGTTTTTCATACGCGCTCACAGGGCTAAAGCACCGCAGCATGGGCAACGGAGCGATCTCGGGACGATGTGGGATGGGCGCCTGATGCGCTACAAAGGTGCATTCATCGCACCCGATAATGTAGATGAAGCTTCAAAAATTTGAACAATTGTTTAAATTCGGCCCGCTGGAGGCGGCGCCGTAGAAAATATTTTGTCATTTGTCAAATATATGACAATAAAATTCCATCATTGGTTGTTCGTGATATCGGTTGTCACTCAGGATGGTTGTTTTTGCCATCACTGGCGCAGCCTAAAGCCATCCAGCGACAGCGGCGTGACAGCGTCCGCAGTTACAGGTTCGGGCATTTCACCGCCGATGGTCTTGCCGACAGCAGAAGTCTTCGCCGTCATATCGACAGTATCGGGTGCGGGGGCCGCCACATTCATCTCTGGCGCAGGAAACCATGTAGGGTTGCTGCTGACATAGGTTACGGGTGATCCGCCGAGCCAGGCTTCCGTGCGCACGATTTCCTTCTTGCCGCCGACATCACGAATGGAAATATCCTGCGTGCCGGGGCTGAGAACGGGGGTGGGCTGCGGTGCTGGCTGTCTTGGCTTGGGTGGCGGGCAGCCATCGCAGGAAATGGACAGCAGACTGCCGTTTCCGGTACGGTTCTGGCCAATGACTTCGATGGAAGATGCCATGGCACTGCTGCTTGTCAGCACAACTGCAATCGTCAGCAAAGTCTTGCGCATGAAAATCCCCGTCATCGGCAGCTCTTCGCTGCTGTATCAGGCGGGAATTTTACGCAGACTTCCTTTCCATACCGTCAGGAATAATGGTAAAAATTGAGCGAAATCAGCCCTCGCTCTGGCCTTGCTTTTCGCGGGCTACAGCTTGCCAGCCTATGTCCGTGCGGCTGAAACCATTGTCCCACTTCACCTCTTTGGCCAAGGCGTAGGCGCGGTCTCTTGCTTCGGTCACGGTCTTGCCAAAGGCAGTCACGTTCAGCACGCGCCCCCCGGTGGCAACCAGTTGGCCGTCCTTGATGGCTGTACCCGCGTGAAAGACCTTGGCATCGGCGCGCTCGTCCGGCACATGCGCAATCGGCATGTTTTTCTCATAGGAAGCGGGATAGCCGTTCGACGCCAGAACGATGGTCAGTGCCGCATCGTCACGCCATTCGGCGCTGACCTGATCCAGCGTGCCGGTGGCCGTTGCATGGAGGATTGGCAGAAGATCGCTCTTCAGCCGCATCATCAGCACCTGGCATTCCGGGTCGCCGAAACGGACATTGTACTCGATCAGCTCCGGGCCTTTCTGCGTGATCATAAGCCCTGCGAAAAAGACGCCGGAAAACGGGTTTCCGTCCTTCGCCATGCCCTTGATGGTCGGCTCGATGATCTCCTTCATGGTGCGTTCCACCATTTCGGGCGTCATGACCGGGGCAGGCGAATAGGCGCCCATGCCGCCTGTGTTGGGACCGGTGTCGCCATCGCCGACGCGCTTGTGATCCTGCGCGGTGGCCAGCGCCAGCGCTGTTTTGCCATCGGACAGGCAGAAAAAGCTGGCTTCCTCACCATCGAGAAAGGCTTCGACCACGACTTCAGCACCGGCAGCGCCGAAGGCACCATCGAAGCAATCGTCAATGGCTGCAAGCGCCTCGGCTTCCGTCATCGCAACGGTCACGCCTTTGCCAGCCGCCAGACCATCGGCCTTGATGACGATGGGTGCGCCCTGTTCGCGGACATAGGCCTTGGCCGGTTCGGCAGCCTTGAAGCGCTGATAGGCGCCGGTTGGAATATCGTATCGCGCACAGAGATCCTTGGTGAAGCCCTTGGATCCCTCTAGCTGTGCTGCTGCCTTCGATGGGCCGAAGGTCACGATGCCTGCTGCGCGCAGGTCATCGGCCAGACCCGCCACCAGCGGTGCTTCCGGGCCGACGATCACGAAGTCGATTGAGTTTTCCTGACAGAAGGCGATGACTGCCGGATGATCTTCGACATCGAGTGTGACCAGCGTCGCATGGTCGGCAATGCCGGGGTTGCCGGGGGCGGCGTAGAGTTTCGTCAGCAGGGGAGACTGGGCAATTTTCCACGCCAGCGCATGTTCGCGTCCGCCGGAACCAATCAACAGAACTTTCATGGTCAACACCCCTGTCATCTCGCGTTTTATCGTATTGTTGGGGCGTTAAGGGCAGGGGCAGGAAAGGTCAAGGTCACCTGCGGCTTTTCTGTGGAATCGATAAAGCTTCCTGTTGTCATGCCATAATCAACATCTATGTTCGGGCAGATTTTCAAAACAGTTCAGAGAACCATATGTCCGCAGATAATGCCCGTATCGCCCCGACAATCGCTTCCGAGATCAATGCCCGCGCCGAACAGGTCAAGGCAGCGATCGCGCTGCTGGACGAAGGCGCCACCGTGCCCTTCATCGCCCGCTACCGCAAGGAAGTGACCGGCGGGCTTGACGATACGCAACTGCGCACGCTGGCGGAGCGGCTATCCTATCTGCGGGAACTCAATGCCCGCCGCGCATCGATTGTCGATTCCATCACGGGTCAGGACAAGATGACCGACGAACTGATGGTCAAGATCGTCTCGGCCACGACGAAAGCGGAACTCGAAGACCTCTACCTTCCCTACAAGCCCAAGCGCCGCACCCGCGCCGAAATTGCCCGTGAACGCGGGCTTGGACCGCTGGCGCAGGCCATCTGGGACGACCGCAGCGCCGACCCGGCCAAGCTGGCGCAGGCTTATGTTCAGGGCGAGGTGGCCGATGTGAAGGCGGCGCTGGAGGGCGCACGCGACATCGTGGCCGAAACCATGACCGAGAATGCCGATCTGCTGAAGCGGCTGCGTGACTACATGCGCCACAATGCAACCTTCCGCGCCAAGGTGGTGGATGGTAAGCAGGCGACGGGTGAGAAGTTCTACGACTATTTCGACCATTCCGAGAAATGGGCGACTGTGCCGGGCCATCGCGCCTTGGCCATGCTGCGCGGCTGGAACGAGGAAGTGTTGACGCTGACCATCGATGTCGATGCGGATGATCCGTCGCCGGTCAAACCCGCCCAGCGCACCATCGCCAGCGCGTTTGATGTTCGCAGTGCGGGACCTGCCGATGCTTGGCTGATGGAAGTTGCTGGTTGGACCTGGCGCGTGAAGTTGTCCATGTCGCTTTCGCTCGACCTGATGCGCGAGCTGCGGGAGCGGGCGGAAGAGGAGGCAATCCACGTCTTTGCCCGCAACCTCAAGGACTTGCTGCTGGCTGCTCCCGCCGGTTCGCGTGCCACCATGGGTCTCGATCCGGGCATCCGCACCGGCGTCAAGGTGGCGATTATCGATGGCACCGGCAAGCTGCTGGATACGACCACGGTCTACCCGTTCCCGCCACGAAACGATATTCGCGGCACGCAGGCAGAGCTTGCGAGCCTCATCAAGAAGCACAATGTCGAGCTTATCTCCATTGGCAACGGCACAGGCAGCCGTGAAACGGAGCGGCTGGTTGCGGATATGCTGGTTCAGTTGACGGGCGCAAAGCCGACGAAGGTCATCGTGTCGGAAGCAGGGGCCTCGATCTATTCGGCCTCGGCCAGTGCTGCCGCCGAATTCCCCAATCTGGACGTCTCGCTGCGTGGTGCCGTCTCCATTGCTCGTCGTCTGCAAGACCCGCTGGCGGAACTGGTGAAGATCGAGCCGAAGTCGATCGGTGTCGGCCAGTACCAGCACGATGTCGATCAGGGCAAGCTGTCGCGCTCTCTGGATGCCGTCGTGGAAGATGCGGTGAATGCCGTGGGCGTCGACCTCAACACGGCGTCGGCTCCGTTGCTGGCCCGGGTTTCGGGCCTCGGTAGTTCGATTGCTGATGCCATCGTGCTGCATCGCGATCAGACCGGCCCGTTTGCCAGCCGCAAGGAACTGCTGAAAGTGCCGCGTCTCGGCCAACGCACATTCGAGCAATGCGCGGGCTTTCTGCGCATTCCCAACGGCAAGGAGCCGCTGGATTCGTCATCGGTGCACCCGGAAGCATACGGCGTTGCCAAGAAGATCGTCGCCGCCTGCGGTCGCGATCTGCGTTCTGTCATGGGTGACAGCGCCGCGCTGAAATCCTTGGATCCGAAGCAGTTCATTGATGAGCAGTTCGGTCTTCCCACAGTCAAAGACATCATCGCCGAGCTTGAAAAGCCGGGCCGCGACCCGCGCCCAAGCTTCAAGACCGCAACCTTTGCCGATGGCGTGGATGAAATCACCGACTTGAAGCCTGGTATGCTGCTGGAAGGCACGGTGACGAATGTCGCAGCCTTCGGTGCCTTCGTGGATATCGGCGTGCATCAGGATGGCCTCGTTCACGTGTCGCAGCTTGCGGACCGCTTTGTCAAAGACCCGCATGAGGTGGTAAAGGCCGGTGACGTGGTGAAGGTGCGCGTGGTGGAAGTGGACGTGAAGCGAAAGCGCATCGGTCTCACCATGCGCAAGGATGGCGGCGAGGCTGCTCCCCAGCCGATGCGCGAAAAGGGCAACGCCAATGCCATGCGCCATGCCAGCGCCAAACCGCAGACGCGTGCTGAGGCAGCGCCATCCGGCGGTGCATTGGCGGCAGCTTTGGCGGAAGCGATGAAGAAACGGTGATTGGTCGTAGATGTCAGCGGGCTTGGCTTACCCCCTCTGTCCTGCCGGACATCTCCCCCACAGGTGGGGAGATCGAATCGTGGCAAGCTCTTGCCCATCGTGAAGACTGCGGATAGAGCGGGGTGCATGCGTCTTGCCGATCTCCCTCCTTGTGGGGGAGATGTCCGGCAGGACAGAGGGGGGTAAGCCACACCCACTAAGCCTCTCTACTCTATCAACCACCCGAATAACGCCCAAAAACCAAGCTGAAATCATTCAATATTTTTGAACATTGTCCGGCTTGCAACTTTGCTTGAAAAGAATAGCTTCATTTTACTTGATAAGTGAGACTTAGCTTATTTGGTGGGTGGAATGGCCTCATCTCTGCATGCTCTGCTTGGTAAAATCATAAAGACAGGAAATCTGGTCGTGACGGGCCCTGGGGGCCTTCAGGTCTTTGGCGACAACACGGGAAAACGTGTCGCCATCAACTTCACCGATCAGGCCGCGATGGACGAGATTGCCGCGGACCCCGCGTTGAAGCTGGCGGAAATGTTCATGGAAGGGCGGATGGTTGTCGTTGAGGGCGACATCTATGATTTTCTCGCCCTCATCAAAAGCAACACGATCAGCGAAGCTTTGACATTCGGCATGATCTGGCGCGGCATGGCCCGCATCATCGCTGCCCGTATCAAGATGCACCTGCCGGTCAACCACAACAAGGATAACGTCGCTCACCATTATGATCTGAGCGCCAAGCTGTTTGATCTGTTTCTGGACGAGGACTGGCAATATTCCTGCGCCTACTTCAATCCACCAGGCATAAGTCTCTACGAAGCGCAGGTTGCCAAGAAGCGGCATATTACGGCAAAGCTTATGCCGGAGGCAGGCCATCGCGTGCTGGAAATCGGGTCCGGTTGGGGCGGGATGGCGATGTATCTTGCGGAAAGCTCCGGCGTCGAGGTCACGGGCATCACGCTCAGCGAAGAGCAGTTGCGGGTTTCGCGCGACCGTTCGCAAAAGCGCGGTCTGGATGCCAAGGTGCATTTCGAGCTGCAGGACTATCGCTATATGTCTGCCGGGCGACCTTATGACCGCATCGTTTCCGTCGGCATGTTCGAACATGTGGGGCCGACGCATTACCGCGAATACTTCACCAAGGCTGCAGAATTGCTGGATGATGACGGTGTGATGCTGCTGCATTCCATCGGCCAGCCACAACCCGCTTTGGCGACCAATCCCTTCATCGAAAAATATATTTTCCCCGGCGGTTATATTCCCTCGCTTGCCGAGGTTCTGCCGGCCATCGAAAAATCCGGTCTTCTGGTGCGTGACATCGAAATCCTGCCAATGCACTACGCCCATACGCTTCGGGCGTGGCGGGAACGGTTCGTTGCAAGCAAGGCGGAAGCCATCGCTCTTTATGATGAGCGCTTCTTCCGCATGTGGGAATTCTATCTGGCCGGATCGGAAATGGCCTTCACCCACGAGAACTTCCACATCTTCCAGATGCAGCTGACAAAACGTGGCGGCGTGGTGCCCGTTGCGCGCGATTACATCGCGAAAAACGAAGCGCGGCTAATGGAATTCGAAAAGACGCGTACGCCGCTGGAGAAGGTCATGTTTTAACGGGAATCGATCGCGCCCCCGCCCCCGCCCCCGCTTGACGCTTGATGAAGGCGAGGCGTAGAACGCTGGCATGGCTGACCAAAGCGATCTCTCCGGCCGCGTTTCCGACGCGCCATCCAACAATTGGGTCTATCGGATCTTGCCGAGGACGCTGCGGCCCTATGCGCAGCTTGCGCGTTGGGATAGGCCGATCGGCTGGGAGTTGCTGATGTGGCCGTGCTTCTGGTCGGCGGCGATGGCAGCCAATGCGGCGCAGCATCTCGGCACGTTCTCCTGGGGCCCGCTGCTTTTCCATCTCTTCCTGTTTTTTGCCGGTTCTGTCGCCATGCGTGGCGCGGGCTGCACTTATAATGATCTCGTCGATCACAATATCGATATGGCGGTGGCCAGAACCCGCTCGCGACCGCTGCCATCCGGGCGGGTCAGCCGCAAACAGGCGAAAATCTTCATCGTAATTCAGGCGTTTGTCGGACTTGCGGTGCTGTTGTGCTTCAACGGATTTGCCATTCTGGTCGGCCTGTCATCGCTCGTTTTCGTGGCGATATATCCCTTTGCGAAACGCTTCACCCACTGGCCGCAGTTTTTCCTCGGCCTTGCCTTTTCCTGGGGTGCGTTGATGGGCTGGGCCGGGCAGTTCGGATCGCTGTCGATGTCGCCTGTCCTGCTCTACGTCGGTGCCATCGCCTGGACCATCGGTTACGATACGATCTATGCGCATCAGGACCGGGAAGATGACACGGCTGCGGGCATCGGCTCGACAGCGCTGTTGTTCGGTGACAAGACCCATGGCTGGCTGATCGGTCTTTATGGTGCAGCGCTCGCCTTCATCCTGCTCGCATTTGTCACCGCAGGAGTCAGTCTCGCAGGCTATATCGGCGTCGCCATTGCGGCTTTCCTGCTGTTTCGACAGGTCTGGGTGCTGGATATCGACAATGTCGAGCAGTGCCTGGCGCTTTTCAAATCCAACAATCGCGTCGGACTTCTGATCTTTGCCGGATTGCTTCTGCCACTGGTCACAGGCTGACATGAAAAACCCGGCTGCGTCCTCAAACGCGCCGGGTTTTCTTTTGTCCGCAAGCGTGGTGGATCAGCTGCGGGCGATGATTTCCTTGCCCTGAATGCGCATGGTCATGCCCAGAGAACCGGTGCTGCGGCGCACGAGGAAGCGCGGGCGGCGGTCTGCGAAATAGGAATGGCGGCGGCGCGGGCGGGAGGTCTGGGTGCGCACATTGCCGAGATGATCTTCCAGTGGACGGGCAACGCCATCGGCTTCGACCATCAGCATGGGAATGCGATACTTTTCCGACCAGCTGCGCCAGTCTGCAGCGATGTCGCACAGATCGTGCGCCACCAGCAGCGGAATGCACAGCTCCGGGTCGTCGTGGTGAAGTTCGAGGGTAACAGTGACCTGTCCGTCACCATGGTCGATGGCGCGGGCGGCAACACCTTTGAAGGCGCGGGCAGGCAGAGCGAAGGAAAGCGGAAGGCCGCTGGTGTGAAGCACTTTGCGAAGAACAGCGCCGCGCTCATCAAGCGTGATTGCCACATCGGCTGAACCCTGGTCGTTGCCATACGTCAGCTGCTGCGGGAACCGCGTAGGATCGAGCCGGAGTGTCGCGCCTGCCCATTCGGGCTTCAGAACAGTGTTGGTCATATCATGCTATCCTTGTTTTACCTGAGAGCCGTTTCATGGTCTCGTCCGGGACTTTTCGTCCTCTGATAGGGAGAAGATAGCGGGCGCTTGTTCGATACAGCTTAAAAATCGAGGTTAAGAAAACTTTGCATTCCCAAATGGTTAGCAAAACGCAGCCTGATAGGGTTTCGAATTCCTGAATTGGTACGGCAACCCCTTGTGGCAGCCTGTCAGCCAATATCACCCCTTCACCCCGTCCATGCCGCATTCGGCTACGCTTCCCTTGCCCCCGCAGGTTCCGCCTAAAAGCAGCTTGCGCAGTGCAAAGCGCTTCCGCAATCGGTAAAATTGCGAAAGCCAAAAATGAGCGTGGATGAGGGAAAAGGGCGCGGAATCTCCGCGTCGGGTCAGTTCATGTCAGCTGTGGAAAATGAGCGCGAAAACGCCCTATATCTGCACAACCTTGCCCGGGTTCATGATGCCTGCGGGGTCGAAGGCTGTCTTGATTCGGTGCATCAATTCCATTTCGATGCCGGGGCGGATGGATGCGAGCTCGTCACGTTTTAACTGGCCGATGCCATGTTCGGCAGAAATCGACCCGCCATGGGAAAGCACGATGCCATGGACGATGTGGTTGATGTCACGCCAGCGTTCGATGAACTGCGCCTTGTCGGCCCCCACGGGCTGCGAGATGTTGTAATGGATATTGCCGTCACCCAGATGGCCGAAGGCGCAGATGCGCGCGCCGGGAATGGCTTGGAGAACGCCAGCCTCGGCCTCTGCCATAAATTCCGGGATTTTGGAAACCGGCACGGACACATCATGCTTGATGGAGCCGCCCTCAGGCTTTTGGGCATCCGACATGCTTTCGCGCATGTGCCACAGCGCCTGTCGCTGTGCCTCGGAACTGGCAATCACGGCATCCTGCACGATCCCGGCCTCAAAACCTTGCTCCAGAAGGGTCTCGATCATCGTCTGCGCCGTCTCGGCAGTGTCGGAGGTCGAGACGTCGATCAGCGCATACCAGGGATGCGGCGTTTCCAGGGGATCGCGGACGCCGGGAATGTGCTTTGCTGTAAACTCGATACCGATGCGTGGCATCAGCTCGAAACCGGTCAGCGCGCTGCCGCAAAGGGTCGAAGCGCGGTCGAAAAGCGTCAAGGCATCCGCCGGTGAATTCAATCCCGCAAATGCGACCTGATGGCCGCGCGGTTTCGGAAAGAGTTTCAGCACCGCACCTGTGATCACGCCAAGCGTACCTTCGGAGCCGATGAACAGGTCGCGCAGATCGTAACCGGTATTGTCCTTCTTCAGTCGGCGCAAGCCGTTCCAGATTTCGCCGGTCGGCAGAACGACCTCCAGACCGAGGCAAAGCTGGCGCATGTTGCCATAGGCCAAAACCGCCGTGCCGCCTGCATTGGTGGCGAGGTTGCCGCCGATGCGGCACGAGCCCTGCGAACCCAGCGACAGCGGAAAGATGCGCTCCACCTTGTCGGCGGCCTGATGGACGCTGTCGAGAATGCAGCCGCCATCCACCACGATGACATTGGCGACTGGATCGATATCGCGAACGCTGTTCATGCGCTCCAGCGATAGAATGACGTCGCTGGCATCGCCGCGTGGCGTCTGCCCGCCCACAAGGCCGGTATTGCCGGTCTGTGGAACGATGGCCGTACCGGTTTCGCTGGCAAGCTTCATGATGGCTGCGACCTCTTCCGTCGTGGCCGGTTTCAGCAGCAGCGGCGAGCTGCCCTTGTAAAGGCCACGATTTTCCACGAGATGCGGCGCCAGCTCTGAGGGATCGCGTAGAGCGTTCTTCTCCCCGACAATGGTCACGAAACGCTGCAACAGGTCATCGGGCAAAGCGGTCATCGTCATGAAGTCCTTATGGTGATGCGTCAGGGGCGGGGGGCTGCGGCGCGAGACAGCCGGTCGTTGATGGCTTCGCCAAGCCCGGTATTGGGGATGGGCGTAATGGCGATGAGGCTTGCGCCGCTGGCATCGGCGATTTTGAGATGGTCGAAGAGATTGGCAGCGGCTTCGGCCAGATCGGCAGCGGTGCTCAGATCAAGAATAATGGCCGCGTTTTCGTCACCCTCCACACGGCGGCCACCGAAACGGATCAGGGCCTCGCCAGCCTCCACGGAAACGGCGTTTAGCCGCACGGCAGCGCCTGGCGCATAATGAGAGGCCAGCATGCCGGGCGCTTCGATGGTGGCGGATGCCGTTTGCGGGCGGATCAGCGCCACGCCGGTCACCCGCTCAATATCCTCGGCAACCAGCCCTCCGGGCCGCAACAGCCGCACGGCGCCGTCAGCCTCGACCTTGACGATGGTGGATTCGACACCGACAGGTGCCGCGCCGCCATCGAGAATGAGGCTGATGCGCGCACCCAGATCGGCCTCGACATGGGCCGCGCTGGTGGAACTGATCTTGCCGGAACTGTTGGCGCTGGGTGCCGCCAGCGGCTTGCCGAAAGCACCGATCAACTCGGCCGCAAAGCCTTGGGGAATGCGGATGCCAACGGTATCAAGCCCCGCCGTTGCCAGCGAATGAATTGGGCTGCCTCGACGCAGCGGCAAAATGAGGGTCAGCGGACCTGGCCAGAATGCCTGCGCCAGTTTGCGCGAGATGGGATCGAAGGTGGCGTATTCCTCAGCCATCTCAACGCTGGCCATATGGCAGATCAACGGATTGAACTGCGGGCGGCCCTTGGTCTCGTAAATACGGGTAATGGCACCGGGGTTGGTCGCATCCGCAGCAAGGCCATAGACCGTCTCGGTGGGAATGGCGACGGGATGGCCAGACGACAACACCGCCACGGCGTCCCGAAGCGCCGTTTCCCTGTCTTGGTCGATGTCGATATGACGAGCCATTGCTGCTGCACCCTGTGGCGCGCGTCGCCTGAAAGCGCCGCACGGTTTTGCGCGGCATGCTTTAGAGGTTTTCGGGAGGGTTGGAAAGCCATATGCCGTTCACCGCGGGGCGATGATGCCGAGGTGACTTCTCGGGCAAGATCAGATGCTGCGGATGAACTTGCGCATCTCGCTGGAGCGTGTGCCGAGCATCAGCACATTTTTCAGTGCGATCTTCGGGTCGTGGGTGCGGAACAGCAAGCCATCGCGGTGGATGGTCTTGTCGATCTTCACCGACCTGTCCCCTGCCACATCCATCGCAACCGCAAAATACATTCGGGAATGGCGCGAATCGATGTTTTCGAAAAACGCACCCTCGCCGCACAGTTCAGAAAAGAAGTTTGCGAAGTAGAACGACCAGATGACCGGATTGCGCAAATCGAAACTGGTGCGCGATGCCGTGACGTGGCAGTAGCCGAGATGCGGGCTCTCATCGATGGTGCGGTGAAACACCATGTTGGGAAAGCGAATGGAGCTGTGAAAGCTGTTCAGCCGCGAATAGGTCAGTTCTCCGGCAGCCTGAAGCTTGCGGCCTGTAATGTCCGCGACCTGGTCATGGGTGAGATAACGCGGCTCCGGCGGTAGCCATTTCTGCTCATAACGGGCAATTCTGCCGGTGCGCAGGAAATCCGAATGGGCCGTTTTCGTGCGTGCAGGAGCCGCCGAGCGCGCGCTCGCATCGAAGTAGCGGATCTGTGTTCCCTTTTCCATCGGAGAACTCCTGTTGCCGATCTGATCTTTTTTTACGGCAAGGGAGTTAAAATTTCCTTGTCGCGGCATGACAAGCGTTAATGATTGCAAAGTGCTACGATTGCGTCATATTGCGACGGATTTTATCGCTGGAACGGCAATAAGCCTCTGTTTTGGAATTAGAATAACCCTTTGTCGCCATTCTGCGACATGTCGCAAATTGTCGCCAATGCGGAAGCCGATGTCGCTCTATGTGGTGCTGAAAAGGGGCGTCAGTGGTTAGATCATTTTCACACACGCGGCGCATGCCAGTCGATCCAGCCGCGACTTTTCGAGGACATGGCCATGGATTTGCGTGAAACCGTACTGCGCCAACTGAAAAACCGCCGCGAGGGCTTCACTCTGGAGCAGCCCTTCTATGTCGATCAGGACTATTTCAAGCTGGATATGGAAAATATCTGGTACCGGGACTGGTTGTTCGTGGCGCATGATTGCGAGGTGCCCAAAACCGGCGCCTACACGACGGTACAGATCGGCGACTACGCCATCGTCATCGTTCGCGGCAAGGATGGCGTTATCAGAGCATTCCACAATTCATGCCGCCATCGTGGCTCGCGCGTCTGCACCAGCCAGAAGGGACAGTCTGCCCGTCTCGTCTGTCCCTACCACCAGTGGACCTATGATCTGGATGGCAAGCTTCTGTTTGCACGCCACATGGGCGATGACTTCGACAAGGGTGATTTCGGCCTGAAGCCGATTGCCTGCGAATCCGTTGCCGGATACGTCTTCATCTGTCTGGCTGAGCAGCCGCTCGATTTCGCGCCTGTGCGCGCCGAGATCGAATCCTACATGGCCCCGCACCGGGTCTGGGAAGCGAAGGTCGCCCATGAGAGCACGATCATCGAAAAGGGCAACTGGAAGCTCGTTTGGGAAAACAATCGCGAGTGCTATCACTGCGCCGCTAACCACCCCGAGCTTTGCCGCACCTATCCTGAAAACCCCAGTGTCACCGGTACCGATGGCGGGGCAAGCGACCCGGAAATCGGCGGCCACTGGGCGCGCTGCGAAGCTGCCGGTCTGCCCAGCCGCTTCAAGATCGATCCCACCGGCCAATTCCGCGTGGCGCGCATGCCGCTGATCGGCGATGCCGAAAGCTACACCATGTCCGGCAAGCGCGCGGTACGCCGTCCGCTCTCCGATGATGTGACCATCGACCATATCGGCACGCTGCTTCTGTTCCACTACCCCACGACATGGAACCACTTCCTTGGCGACCACCTGATTTCCTTCCGCGTGATACCGCTGGGCCCGCAGGAAACGCAGGTCACGACCAAGTGGCTGGTGCACAAGGATGCGGTGGAAGGCGTCGATTACAATCTCGAAGACCTGACCCATGTCTGGAACGAGACCAACGATCAGGACCGCCGCATCGTCGAGGAAAACGCCTTCGGCATTCGCTCGCCCGCCTATGAGCCCGGCCCGTATTCGATGGAAGACGAGGGCGGCGTCATGCAGTTTGTGAACTGGTATTCCGATTTCATGATCGACCGTCTGTCCGGCGATAAACAGAAACTGTCGGCGGTTGCATGACATCGATGACCATGACGACGACGTACAAGCACATCGATGAAATGAAGCCGTGGAGCGATAAGCTCCACATGCTGGAATGTATTTCGGTCACGCCCGAAACACCGGATGTGATGACGTTTCTGTTTCGCTCAGAAGGTCCCAACTGGTTTCGATACCTGCCGGGCCAGTTCGTGACGCTGGAACTGCCGGTGGGGCCGGAGCCGCTGTTTCGCACCTACACGTTGTCATCAAGCCCGTCTCGACCCTATGCGCTGGCTGTCACGGTCAAGGCGCAGGCCACCAGCGTTGGAACGCGCTGGATGTTCAACAACCTCAAGCCTGGCATGCGCATCCGTGCGCTGGGGCCGCTGGGCGACTTTTCCTATGTGCGTCATCCCGGCGAGAAGTATCTGTTCATCTCGGCAGGCTCTGGCGTTACGCCGATGATGTCGATGGTGCGCGATATGAGCGACCGGGCACCGCAGAGCGACATCTCGTTCATCAACTGCTCGCGGTCCCCCTCAGACATTGTTTTCCGGCACGAACTGGAATATCTCGCCCGCTTCATGCCCAATCTGTCGCTGGGTTTCATCGTCGAGAATTGCGGTCGCACCGATCTCTGGTCGGGCCTAAAGGGCATGGTAGACAAGGCCAAGATCGCGCTGCTGTCGCATGATTTCATGGATCGCACCGTGTTCTGCTGCGGGCCGGAGCCGTTTATGGCCGCCATCCGCTCCATGCTGGATGCCTCGGACTTCGATATGTCGCGCTACCATCAGGAGAGCTTCTCTCCGGCCATGCCCGTTGCCGTCGGCGAGAGCGATTTGCCTGACGATGGCGAAGTGCTGGCTAAGATCGGTTTCACCCTGTCCGGCATGGACGTGCCATGCCAGCCGGGCCAGACGATTTTGATGACGGCGCGTGCCGCTGGCGTGCGCATCGGTGCTGCCTGCGAATCCGGCATCTGCGGCACCTGCCGCGTTTTGAAGATATCGGGCGAAGTTGAGATGAACCATAATGGTGGCATTCTCGATGAAGATATCGAGGAAGGTTATATTCTCGCCTGCTGCTCGCGCCCGCTGACGGATGTCAAAGTAGAGGCATAAATATACTTGGTTGCACTTCGCGTGGAACCAACACCCCGTTTTCCCGTTATTTGCCTATCGAAGCGCGGTTTCAACGCGTAGTGTAAAAAACGGAGGAAATTCATGCTGAATTTGCGCAAGACGAGCGTTGCGACCGCTCTGGTCATGCTTTTGACAAGCTTCACGCCGTCCCAGGCCTTTCAGGTCCCAATCCCAGCGCCAAAGCCGATCGCAGCACAGTCGAGCAACGTCGTAGACGTTCAGTACCGCGAATGGGACCGTCGTCATTACCGTAATGGACGTGATTTCCGCCGTGACCGCGACTTCCGCCGTCAGGGCTACTACAACGGCCACCGTGGCTACCGCGACCGTCGTCCAGGATATCGCCAGCACAATGGCTACTGGTTCCCGCTCGCAGCCTTCGCAACTGGTGCCATCATCGGCGGTGCGATGCAGCAGCAGACGCGTCCAGCCTATGGCAGCAGCCACCAGCAATATTGTGCCAATCGCTGGAGATCGTACCGCGCGTATGACAACACGTATCAGCCAAACAATGGCCCGCGCAGACAGTGCGTTTCGCCATAAGCTGATAGTTCCCAATATGCCCGGCGCAAGCCGGGCTTACTGCGTTTGATTTATTGAGACCGCATCAAGTACCTGTGATCGCATTGTTAATGCTGGGTTCAGCTAGCCGTTCCTATGCTACATAACATATAAATACCTCACCCTGTGTGAGATGAAATAAACAAGAAAACGTCGTCGTTGTTCACAATGAGCCGGAAGAGTAACCGGACGTGGATGGAGGAAATCAGATGCAAAACTATATGAAAACACTCTGGGCTGCCGGTTTCGCAGCATTGACTGCGGCAGGTGCCGTCGTACCAGCGCAGGCCATGCCGATGACAATCAATCCGCCTGTGGTCGATAAGGCCAATGACGGCGTCGTCAACGTGCAGTATTGGCGCGACCGCGGCTATGGTCGTGATTACGGCGGCGGCTATTATCGTGGCCATCGCGGATACCGCGACTACCGTCCCGGTTATCGCCACCACAACGGTTACTGGTTCCCGCTGGCTGCCTTCGGCGCTGGTGCGATCATCGGTGGTGCGCTTGCCCAGCCACGTGAAGTCTACCGTCCCGTTCCGGAATACCGTCCTCGCCCAGTATACCGCGAGTACCGCCCGACACGCCGCGCTGGCGTCAGCCAGAGCCATGTGAACTGGTGCTTCGGTCGCTACCGTTCGTATGATGCCTATAGCAACACGTTCCAGCCTTACAACGGCCCACGTCAGACCTGCTATTCGCCTTATGGCTGATATATTGACAGTGTGAAATGACAAACGCCGTCCGGCTCCAAACGGGCGGCGTTTTTGCGTTTAGAGAATACCGGCTCGGCGCAAGACCACCCAGGCGAACAAAATCGAAGCGACGATGAAGCTCGCCGCGTAGACCGTGCCGCTGGTGCCTTCGGTAAAGGGCAGCGCGCCCGTGTTCATGCCGAAAAAGCCCGTGACCAACGTGGGCGGCAAGAGAAACGCCGTCATCAGCGACAGGATATAGAGATGTCGGTTGGTTTCGGAGGATAGTTTCGAGTCCACTTCTTCATGCAGCAGCCGAGCCCTCTCTTGAAGCGCATAAACGTCGTGATCGATGGATTCCAGACGACCGGTCAGCCGGGCCGCGATATCTTCGAAACCGAAGGGCATCTCCTCCTCATCGGCCGCAGACGCTCTCCGCATCAAAGTCAGCACCGTGCGCAGATGCCGGTGGAGGCGCACCACGGTGCGCCGGACAGGGGCCAACCGGCGGCGCTCATCGCGCGGAGTGCTGTCATAGACGATGTCCTCGATGGCATTCAGCTCTTCGGTCGTTTCCATAACCAGGGCGATCAGGCTGCGCTGAAATTCCGCGACCAGTCCTTCGAAAATATGCGACGGCGTCGAATAGCGCTTGGGGTTCTTGTCAATGGCGGCACGCAGGCGATCGACGGAGCGCAGCGGTTGCAGGCGGGTGGTGATGATGTAGCGCTCACCCAGCGCAAAATGCAGCCAGCCGATATCGCGCGTTTCCTGATCGAACTCCCGCTGGAAATCGACCAGCGTTCCATAGAGCGCGCCCTCATCCACCACGATGGACGGGTGGGTCTCATGCGTTGTCAGATTTGCCTTCATGCTTTCGTCGAGCCCCGGCATGGTCTCGAGAAAGGCGGTGACGCGCGAGTCGGCCAGATTGAGGTGCAGCCAGAAAAAGCCGTCTTCGGTTTGCAGTTCGGCAAGCTCCACATCCGGGGGCAATCGGGTGCAGGGTTCCACGCCGGGACGGAAGCGATAGGCCCAGACAAGGCCGGGAATGGAGGGGTGGGGAATGTCCATGGGCGTAATCCTGAAACGGCAATCGCGGCGGGCAGCGGATGGTGCTCCGCTGAGGCGATACGGATATGCTGAGCAGAGTTTTGTGACAGTTTGATAACATCGAAGTTGATCGTACCAAGGATATTTCAAATTGACGTTTACGTAAAAATCATTTAGCCGAAGATTATCGCATTGCAGCAGACGCTTCGGGAGGAGGCAGGATGTACACCGCACCGGTCAACGACATTGCTTTTACGCTGAAACACGTGGCTGGCCTTGGTGCCGCACTGGAAAGCGGCGCATTTGGCGACCTCAGCGAAGACATCGTGGATGCTATCCTTCACGAAGCCGGGCGCTTTGCATCTGACGAAGTCGCGCCGCTCGCCGAAATCGGCGACAAACAAGGCTCGAAACTGGTGGACGGTGTTGTTCGCACGCCGGATGGTTGGGCAGACCTTTATCGCCGCTGGGCCGAAGGCGGCTGGAACGGCCTGACAGCACCAGAGGAATTCGGCGGCCAAGCCCTGCCGCATCTGCTCAACGTTGCCGCACTGGAAATGTGGAACTCCGGCTCCATGGCCTTTGCGCTGTGCCCGACACTGACCATGGGCGCTGTGGAAGCCATTGCCACCCACGGCAGCGATGATCTGAAGGCGATCTATCTCGAAAAGCTGGTATCCGGCCTCTGGACCGGAACGATGAACCTGACGGAACCCCATGCGGGATCTGATCTCGGTGCACTGAAAAGCCGGGCGGAACGCGTCGGCGATGGCAGCTACCGGATTTTCGGCCAGAAGATTTTCATCACCTGGGGTGAGCACGACGCTGCCGACAACATCATCCATCTGGTGCTGGCGCGCCTGCCGGATGCGCCTGCCGGTACACGTGGCATTTCGCTATTTCTGGTGCCAAAATTTCTGCCAGATGAGGCCGGAAATCCGGGCGAGCGCAACGATCTCTTCTGCCACGCGCTGGAACACAAGCTCGGTATTCATGGCTCTCCCACCTGCACGATGATCTTCGGCGATGGTCGCTACGGCACTGAAAAGGGCGCGCTGGGCTGGATCGTCGGCGAGGAAAACAAGGGTCTGGCCTGCATGTTCACGATGATGAACAATGCCCGCCTTGCCGTCGGCATGCAGGGCGTTGCCATTTGTGAAGCGGCAACGCAAAAGGCCATCGCCTACGCCAAGGACCGCACGCAGGGCAAAGCGCCGGGCACGACAGCCACGGGCATGAGCCCGATCATCGAGCATCCCGATATCGCCAGAACGCTTCTGACGATGAAGGCGCTGACGCAGGGTTCGCGCGCCATTTCCTTTTCCTGTGCCCACGCCATCGACATGAGCCACGCCGAGACAGATGCGACGAAGCAGAAATTCTGGCAGGAACGGGCTGCCCTTCTGACCCCAATTGCCAAGTCCTTTTCCACCGATGCCGGGGTGGACGTGGCCTCTCTTGGCATTCAGGTGCATGGCGGCATGGGCTTTATCGAGGAAACAGGTGCCGCGCGCTATCTGCGCGATGCCCGCATCGCGCCGATTTATGAAGGCACCAACGGCATTCAGGCTATCGATCTCGTCATGCGCAAATTGCCGCTGTCCGAAGGCGCGCAGGTTCGCGGCTTCATTGCCGAGCTGAAAGAGCAAGCCGAAGCTGTGCGTGCATCCAACCAGCCTGAACTGGGCGAGACCGCACGCTATCTGGAACAGAGCCTTGCCGATCTAGAAGAGGCGACGGAGTGGATGCTGGCATCTATCGCCAAGGGTGAGACCGCGGCGGCCCTTTCAGGTGCCACGCCGTACCAGCGGCTGTTCGGCCTCGCATTGACTGGTGCTTATCACGCCAAGGGCGCGCTTGCGCCTGTGGATGATGGACAGGCTGGAAACCGCGCCGCACTTTGCCGCTTTACGGCTGAAAATCTGCTGGCGGAAACAGCGGCCCTGAAAGACCGTGTCATTGCCGGTGCCGCAAGCCTCGAGGCGGCACGCGCCGTTCTGGCATAAGGAGCTATCTATGTCCGCAGAGCCTATTCTCGTCCAACGGCCTGAAACAGCACCGGGCGTCGAAGTCATACGCTTCAACCGCCCGGAAAAGAAAAACGCTATCACCGACGCCATGTATCGTACCATGATCGAGGCATTGCAGGCGGCGGATGCCGATGCGGATGTGCGCGTCATCGCGTTTCTCGGCTCGGACGGCTGCTTTTCGGCAGGCAATGACATGGCCGATTTCATGGCCTTCGCCATGTCCGGCGGGCAGGGACGGCTGGCAGCCGGTGATTTCCTGCATGCGCTCGTCGGTGTCGGCAAACCCATTATCTCCGGCGTCGATGGTCTGGCCATCGGCATCGGTACGACGCTCAACCTGCATTGCGATCTGACGGTCGCCTCCAGCCGCAGCCTGTTCAAGACGCCGTTCGTCGATCTGGCACTGGTGCCGGAAGCGGCCTCCAGCCTGCTCGTGCCGCGCATCATGGGTCATCAGCGGGCTTTCGCGCTTTTGGCCGCAGGCGAGGGCTTCTCCGCCGAACAGGCACTACAGGCTGGGTTGATCTGGAAAGTCGTTTCCGAAACGGAAGTCGAGAGCGAAACCCTGAAAATCGCAGCTTCGCTCGCCGCAAAGCCGCCCAAGGCCTTGAAGATCGCCCGTGATCTTCTGCGAGGCGATGTCTCAGAGGTTCGCGATCGCATCGACGCCGAGATCGTGCATTTTGCAGCGCAGTTGCAGAGCGCGGAAGCCAAAGCTGCCTTCGAGGCATTCATGCGCCGTTAAGGGTGGCTGATGAAAGTGGTCGGGTCTTATGGAATTGCTGATGAAGGCTGGTTAGTCTTTGCTCAACAACACCCGTCTTTCAAGAAAGCCGCCACCATGCGCAAAGTCGTTTTCGCAACGCTCGCCCTCATGTCGCTCTCCAGCCTCGCGGAGGCGGCCAGTTTCCAGCCGCCGTTGATGTCGCAGCCAGCACAGAGCGATGTCATCGAAGTACAGAACTTCAACAGCCAGGCCGGTCCATCCAACCGCAACAATGGTTACGACCGTCGCAAACAGCGTTTCGTCTGCGTCGTGACGCCACCCGATAGCGCCAACCGCTCACAGCCCTATGTCTGCCCGGTGCAGCAGGGGCGGGTAGGTGGTCGCTGCCGTTGCAGCGGTGTGGTGGGGAATGGCAATATCGATACGGCTTGGTGAGCGATAAATGCTTCCGTCATTCCGGCCTTGAGTCGGAAACCAGCAGTCACGCGTCTGCGTGGCAAAAGAGTCCTTCGCGATCAAGGACTTGATCGCACTGGACCCCGCAGCAAGTGCGGGGTGACGCAGGGGCTCTTTTGCCCTACTTCTCCAACGTCGCAACCGCTTCCACATGCGGCGACCACAGGAACTGGTCGATAGGTGTCACCTTGGTCACGCGGTAACCGCCCTCAACCAGAATGGCCAGATCGCGGGCAAGCGACAGCGGGTTGCAGCTGACGGCAACGATCTTCTTGACGCTGCTTTTCGCCAGCTCCTTGCACTGTGCTTCGGCACCCGCGCGCGGTGGATCGAACACGACGGCGTCGTAGTTCTTCAGTTCCTTGACGGTCAGCGCATGGCGGAAGAGGTCACGCTTTTCGATGGTGACGGGCTTCAAACCTTGTGTATTGCGGGCCGCGAGATCGAGCGCCTTCAGCGCCTTGTCTTCGGCTTCCACCGCGTGCACCTTGCCAAGACGTGCCAGCCGCAGGGCAAATGTGCCGGAGCCGCAGAAGAGGTCGGCGATGCGCTTGGATTTGCCGACATGCGCCAGCACCAGTTCCGCCATGGCGTCTTCCGCCGGTTTTGTGGCCTGCGCGAAACCGCCGGACGGTGGCGAAATCATCACGCCGTCGAAATCGATCAGCGGCTTTTGCGGCTCGATCAGAATTTCACCGGCAATCGAAACACGCGCAATGCCACGCGTGGCCAGCGTGATTTCCGTCGCCGTTCTGCGCTGCTTGTCGTTGGGCGCCTTGATGCCTTCAAAGGAAATATCGAGCCCTGTCCGTGTTTCCATAACGGTGATGCGGAACGGCTCGGCATTCGAGACCAGCGGTAGACCGATGGCACGGATGGCGTCCAGGCGTGAGACGATGCCATCCGACGCAACGGGACATTCCTCGATGGCGACGATGTGATGGCTGCCAGCCTGGCTGAAACCTAAAAGCAGGCCTTTTTCCGTCTTGCGGGCGGAAAACACAACGCGGCGTCTGTCTCCGGGGCGACAGTGCACCAGCGCATCGACTTCTGCGTCCAGCCCCTTGGATTTCAAGGCTGCAACGACGAGGCTGCGCTTGAAGACGTGGTAGGGCTCATCGGCCATATGCTGCAAGGAACAGCCGCCACAGGTGCCGTTTTTCCCGTCAGGGCCGAAGTGACAGCAGGCAGGTTCACGCCGTTCGGGGGCAGCCTCGGCAATCGACATGATCGTGCCCACGTCCTTGACGCGGGCAATGGCCACGGTTTCGCCGGGCAATGCAAATGGCACGTAGACCGTGCCGTCGGGACAGTGGACGATGCCATCGCCCTGCGCGCCGAGGTTCTGGATTTTTACGGTCTGGGCGGTCATGGTTTTTTGCCTCCGAGAAGGAATTCCTCGTTGCCGTCACCACCTGCAATGGGCGAGGGGATGAGGCCAAGGCTGACCCAGCCCATGTCTTCCACCAGCCAGCGCTCAAGTTCTGCAGCGACCGCCGGTGCCGTCTCCGGCTCCTTGAGCAGACCAGCCTTGCTGATCGCATCGCGTCCGGCCTCGAATTGCGGTTTGACGAGCAGGATGGCCAGTGCTTCCGGTTCTGCCAGTTCCAGGGCAGGGGCCAGCGCCAGTTTCAGCGAGATGAAGGACACGTCCGAGACGATGAAATTGATCGGGCGGTTGTCGATATCGTCACTGGTCAGAAAGCGGGCGTTGAAACCTTCGATGCTAGTGACGCGCCGGTCGTTTTCGATGCGCGGATGGATTTGGCCATGGCCGACATCGATGGAGGTGACGTGAGACGCGCCGCGCTTCAGCAACACCTCGGTAAAGCCACCGGTGGAGGCGCCGACGTCGAGACATTCGCAGTTGCGTGGGTCGATCTGGAAATGATCGAGTGCTGCAACCAGTTTCAAGGCCGCGCGCGACACATAATCCTGCGCAGGATCGCTGATCTCGAAGACGACATTTCCGGGGAATGTCAGGCTGGGCTTGGTAACGACCTTGCCATTGACGCGTACGGTGCCGCGCGCGACCGCGTCGCGTGCACGGGAGCGGCTGGCGAACAGGCCGCGCGATACCAGAAGCTGGTCCAGCCGGTGATTTTCAGATGAATGAGACATGGCCGTGTCAATGACTGTCAAAAGCCCGGAAAGCAAGTGTTTTGTATGGGTGAAGCTGTGAGCGAGGCGTGAACTGCGATTTCAACGCGGTTGCAGCAATCTGGGTCCTGCTGGGCGTTTAAGCGAAAATAAACGGCTTGGTGGCATTCTCTCGCCCAGCTGAGTTAGTCTCAACATTTTCGCCATGAAGGCGGTCCTCCCCAAATACATTGTGTGGTGTCACAGGCCGCTTTGCGTCTGGTCACACCTGAAGCGTGTCGAAAGAGTTCTCGATGTCTTTGAAGAATTTACCTATCAACCTGAAGCTGGTCGCCACATTCGTTGCGCTGATGGGCGTTTGCCTGGTCGCGTCAGCGGTTGTTTTCATGCAAACGGTTGATGCCAAGCGTGTCTCTGAACGTCAGACGAACACTGCCAAGATCATGTCGAACGTGGACGACGCGAAAGCGGCGATGCTGGAGCAGGCGGTCAACCAGCGCGGCTTCCTGCTGTTTCGCAGCGACAGCACATACAACGATGTGTTTGCCCAGCGCGACCTGATGTTGAAGAAGCTGGATGAGGCCCGTGCCTTGGCTGCCGGTCAGCCGGACATCCTGAAATCCATCGACGACATGCAGGCCAGCGCGACCGTGTTCTACACGCAGCTGGCTCAGCCACAGATGGCAGCCCGCAAGAACACCGAGGCACCGATTTCCGAAGTCATCGAAATCGGTCGCAATCAGGCCAAGGGTCAGCTGGATGGCTTCCGTGCCGCCGCTGCAAAGATCAAGGAGCAATTGACCGTTGCGTCGGATGCTCAGGTGGCCACACAGGCAGCCGCCCATACCAATCTGGAACTGGCGCTTCTGGGTGGCGGTGCCGCCGCTGGCGTCGTTGCCGTCCTGCTGATCTGGGCCCTGTCGCGCGCCATCGTGGCCCCGATTGTCGGCATGACGGACGCGATGAGCCGCCTTGCCGGTGGTGACACGACCGTTGACGTTCCTGCTCTCGACCGTGGTGATGAAGTCGGCAAGATGGCCAAGGCCGTTCTGGTCTTCAAGGACGCCGGTATCGAAAAGTCCCGCCTTGCGGATGAAAGCGACCGCATGCGTTCTTCGACGGAAGCAGACCGTCGCCGCAACGAAGCCGAAAAGGCACGTGCAGACGCCGAGCAGACCTTTGCGAGCGAAGAACTGGCTAAGGGCTTGCAGTCGCTCGCCGATGGCAATCTCGTCTACCGTATCGAAACGCCATTTGCAGAATCCATGGAGCCGCTGCGCATCAACTTCAACAACTCGCTGGACAAGCTACAGGAAGCCCTGAGCAATGTCGGTGACAACGCTTCTGCTATCAATGCCGGTGCCTCCGAAATGTTGTCCTCCGCAGACGACCTCTCGCGCCGTACCGAACAGCAGGCCGCATCCATCGAGCAGACGGCTGCAGCACTCGAAGAAGTCACCACCACCGTGCGCGACAGCGCCAGGGGTGCGGAAGAGGCAAGTGCTCTGGTTCAGCGCGCGCGTTCAGGTGCCGAAAATTCCGGCGTCGTGGTTCGCAAGGCGGTTGCTGCCATGCAGGAAATCGAGAAGTCGTCTGGCGAGATCACCAACATCATCGGTGTGATCGATGATATCGCGTTCCAGACCAACCTTCTGGCTTTGAACGCTGGTGTCGAAGCCGCGCGTGCCGGTGAGGCAGGCAAGGGCTTTGCGGTCGTGGCACAGGAAGTGCGTGAACTGGCGCAGCGCTCTGCCAACGCCGCCAAGGAAATCAAGGCTCTGATCGGTGCATCCAGCGCGCAGGTCGAAAACGGCGTGAACCTCGTTGGTGAAACCGGCAAGGCGTTGCAGGCGATCATTGCCGAGGTCGAAGAGATCAACTCCCACGTCAGCACCATCGTCACGGCGGCCCGCGAACAGGCAACCGGCCTTCAGGAAATCAACACCGCCGTCAACACCATGGATCAGGGCACGCAGCAGAACGCAGCCATGGTCGAAGAGCAGACCGCCGCAAGCCATGCACTTGCCCGGGAAGCGGAAGCACTCAACAGCCTGATCGGCCAGTTCAATCTGGGTGGCAGAGCGCGTGGTACAACAGCCTTTGCACCGTCCAGCACTCATGCCGCGCCACGCTCGGCAGCGCCTGCACCGAAGCCAAGCTTCGTCGCAAAACCACGCCCCGCCGCAAAGATCGCAGCGCCAAGCGCACGCCCGGTGTCTTCACCGGCCCGCGCACTCGGCCAGAGCCTCGCTCAGGCCTTTGCTCCGGCTCCGGCGCAGCCAGCAACGCAGGACTGGGAAGAATTCTGAGATCGAACGGAATTTGAAATGAATAAAACGCCGGGTCACCCCGGCGTTTTATTTTGTTCTATTGCAAGAATTCAAGGATCGGTCTGATCCGAAAACGTTCTAGGACGCGGCGTATTCCACGCCCGTCTGCTTCTGGCCCAACGCCTTGAACACCGTCGCAACGATGCCCGCGCGGTCCAGCCCGGCATTGGCATACATGATTTCAGGCTTGGCCTGCTCCACCCATTGGTCAGGCAGTGTCAGCGTTCGGACCTTGAGGCCCGTGTCGAGAAGACCGGCACTGGCCATGAAGTGCAGCACATGCGCGCCGAAACCGCCCGCCGATCCCTCTTCGATGGTGATGAGAACCTCGTGGTGGCTGGCCAACTGACGAATGAGATCGAGGTCCAGCGGCTTGGCAAAGCGCGCGTCGGCAACGGTGGTGGATAGTCCGGCGGCGTCGAGGTCTTCGGCTGCGGACAGGCATTCCGCAAGGCGCGTGCCGAATGAAAGAAGGGCGACCTTGCTGCCTTCCTTGACGATGCGGCCCTTGCCGATTTCGAGGATTTCACCACGCACCGGCATCTCGATGCCGACACCTTCGCCACGCGGGTAGCGGAATGAAATCGGACCGTCATCATAGGCGGCAGCGGTGCGCACCATATGTTTCAGTTCCGCCTCGTCAGCAGCCGCCATGACCACCATGCCAGGCAGGGTAGCGAGGAAGGTCGTGTCGAACGATCCTGAGTGGGTGGGGCCATCGGCACCGACGAAACCGGCGCGATCGATGGGAAAGCGCACCGGCAGGCTCTGAATGGCCACATCATGCACCAGCTGGTCGTAACCGCGTTGCAGGAAGGTGGAGTAAAGCGCGCAAAACGGCTTGTATCCATCCGCAGCAAGCCCCGCCGCAAAGGTCACCGCGTGCTGCTCGGCAATGCCGACATCGAAGCTGCGTGTGGGGAAGAGTTCGGCGAGCTTATCCAACCCGGTGCCATTCGGCATGGCGGCACTGACACCGACGATCTTGTCATCCAGCGTTGCTTCCTGGATCAGCGCTTCGGCAAAGACGCTGGTGTAGCTCGGTGCATTCGGCTTGGCCTTGGCCTGCGCGCCGGTGATGACGTCGAACTTGTTGACGCCGTGGTACTTGTCTGCCGCAGCTTCGGCAGGCGCGTAACCCTTGCCCTTTTGCGTGACGACATGGATCAGAACAGGGCCCTTCTGGTTATCGCGCACATTGCGTAGCACGGGCAACAGATGGTCGAAGGAATGACCGTCGATGGGGCCGATATGGTAAAAACCGAGCTCCTCGAACAGCGTTCCGCCGGTGACGTAGCCCCGCGCATGGGTCACGGCACGGGTAATGGCCCGGTCGATGGTCTTGCCAAGATAGGCCGTCAGTTTCTTGCCGAAATCGCGGAAACCCATATAGGTGCGGCCGGATGCGAGTCGCGCCAGATAGGCGCTCATGGCACCGGTCGGTGGCGCAATCGACATGTCGTTGTCATTGAGAATGACGATCAGGCGTGCATCCAGTGCACCGGCATTGTTCAGCGCCTCGAATGCCATGCCCGCCGACATCGAGCCATCGCCGATCACCGAGATGACCTTGCGATTGCTGCCATCGAGTTCCGCTGCCACGGCCATGCCGAGGCCGGCGGAAATGGAGGTGGAGGAGTGGCCTGCACCGAAATCGTCATATTCGCTCTCGGCGCGGCGGGTAAACCCGGAAAGGCCGCCTTCCTGGCGCAGCGTGCGAATGCGATCACGACGACCGGTCAGGATTTTGTGTGGATAGCATTGGTGGCCGACATCGAAAATCAGCCGGTCTTCCGGTGTGTTGAAAACCTTGTGAATGGCAATGGTCAGCTCGACGACACCAAGACCCGCACCCAGATGCCCACCGGTTGTGGAAACGGCGTCGATCATCTCGTCGCGCAATTCCCTGGCCAGCTGCGGCAGGTCGCGATCTTCTATCGCCTTGAGGTCGGATGGGAATTTCACCCGGTCAAGCAATGGTGTCTCTGGCATTCCGGTCAATCGTTCGGCCTTCGTCTCTATCGTTCTACCTATTGGCTACCAGATGGTGTGTAGCGTGGCCTTCGGCAAGATTTAAATCCTTTTAACGACTTTCAACCCTGCGGCAAAGGGACAAACTCTTCTTCATCCCCCGGAACGATATCGAAGCGTCCGGTTCTCCACTCCTGCTTGGCTTGTTCTATGCGTTCTTTTGATGACGATACGAAATTCCACCAGATGTATCGCTTCGAATTCAGCGCCGCTCCACCGAACATCATGATGTGGCAACCGCTGATTCCACCCTTCAGCGTAATGTCATCGCCCGCACGAAAGACGATCAATTGGTCGGCGGCAAACACATCGCCCGCCACTTCCAGACAGCCGGACAGAATATAGATCGCCCGCTCCTCTTGGTCGGCTGGAAAGGGGAATTTCACTCCGGCATTCAGGGTCAGATCGACATAGAGCGTATCCGTCAGGGTTTTGACCGGTGACGACGATCCGGCGAAGGCACCGATCACGACGCGACCGAAGACACCCGCATCGTCTATCATCGGCATGGACTCGCGTCCGGTATGGGAAAATTCCGGCGCGATCTCTTCCTTATCATCGGGCAAAGCAAGCCATGTTTGCAGGCCGGACATGGACAGCGGATGCCCGCGCAGATTTTCCGGTGTGCGTTCCGAATGCACGATGCCGCGCCCCGCCGTCATCAGGTTGATATCGCCGGGGCGGATGGTGAGTTCGGTGCCCAGACTATCCCGATGCTTGATCTCGCCATCGAACAGATAGGTGACGGTGGAAAGCCCGATATGCGGATGCGGTTTCACATCCAGCGCTTCCCCGGCTTTGAGGATCGCCGGACCCATGCGGTCGAAGAAGATGAACGGCCCAACCAGCCGCCGGTCCCGCGTCGGCAGCGCGCGCCGCACGGCAAAGCCGCCGATGTCGCTCGATCGCGGAATGATCAGATTCTCGATAGCATCGCAGGCAAAAGCGTCGCCCGCGACGGGGTCTTTTCCGGGAAAAAACGACATGGCAGATCTCCTGCGTTGCTGGCCGGTAGATTACCACGATTTGCGGGACTGTTGAGCGTTCTCTTATGAACGCTGTGTTCTCTGTTAAGGGAGGATAGGAGATCGCCCCACAACCCCTCCGCCGTCATGCTCGGGCCTGTCCCGAGCATCTAACGAAACCCTACGTTGATGAAACGTGGGCAGACCCTCAGGGTAAGCCCGAGGGTGACGAGTGCGAGGATAACCTGCGCCTCAGTCGCCGTCCAGCGGCTCCACGCCGACCGGCTTGCCAGCACGGTCCAGACGAATTTTCTCGATACGCTTTTCGGCAGCCGTCAGCAGGGTTTCGCAATGTTTCTTCAGGGCTTCACCGCGCTCATAGATGGCGATGGATTCGTCCAGCGCCACATCGCCGCGTTCCAGACGGGCGACAATGCTTTCCAGCTCGGCGACAGCCTTTTCGAAAGAATAACCGCTGACATCGGCTGTGTTGGCATTTTCCGTCATGTTCAACCCTTCATCATTCTCAAAATATGCATGGCTGCCGATTCCGCCAGCCCTTCCAGATCATAACCGCCTTCAAGCAGGCTGACGACCCGGTTGGCGGCAAATTTGTCGGCCATCTCTAGAATTCGCCCCGTCGCCCAGTCGAAATCATCGCCTACCAGATTGATCTGCGCCAACGGGTCGCGGTGGTGCGCATCGAAACCCGCAGAGATGATGATGAGATCGGGCGAGAAATCCGCAAGTGCAGGCAGCACGCGGGATTTGAACGCCTCGCGAAAATGATCGCTGCCGGTGTTGGGAGACAGCGGCGCGTTGACCACATTGTTTTTGATGCCGGTTTCTTTCTTCTCACCGCTCCACGGGTAAAGCGGCATCTGGTGGGTGGAGCAGAACAGGACCGATGTGTCGTTCCAGAAAATATCCTGCGTGCCGTTGCCGTGGTGCACGTCCCAATCAACGATCGCAACACGTTCCGCGCCATGGACCTTCTGCGCATGGCGGGCCGCGATGGCGGCGTTGTTGAACAGGCAAAAGCCCATCGCCTTTTCGGTCTCGGCATGGTGGCCGGGCGGGCGGCTGGCAACAAAGACATTGTCGGCGGCACCGCTGAACACGTCATCCACCGCCGCCATGGCAGCGCCGATGCCGGTCAGCGCCGCTTGCAGGCTTTTGGGCGAGGCATAGGTATCGGCCTCAATGCGGTTGATCTCGCCTTCTTCCTCGGGAATCTGCCGCATGATCGAGATCAGATGGCTTTCCGGGTGGGCCAGCAGCACTGCATCCTCATTGGCTTGCGGCGCTTGGCTAAGCTCCAGCCGCTCGAAATTCGGATGCTCCAGCGCGATGTTGAGCGAGCGCAGCCTGTCGGGCCGCTCCGGGTGGCCCGCAGGTGTGATGTGTTCCAGGAATATGGGATGCTCGTAAAGCCGTGTGGCCATGGCGGATACTCCTGAACGTGGGGCTTAGACCTATACGCGTTGTGGCAACAGCGGATATCCGGCCATCACGGCCCGACCTGCCAGTGCTGCGAGAACGGCCTTGAGGACATCGCCCGGAATGAAGGCCATGGAGCCGATAAAGGCTTTGGAAAAGCCGATGCCCGCTGCAAAGCCGAGATAGGTGATGCCGAACGCATAGAGCACGACCACCCCACCGGCGACGCTGGCCAGAAAGAAGCCGAAGCCTTGCGCGAGAGCCGATTGATCGCGATTGACCAGACGCTCCGACAGGTAGCCGGTGGTAAAGACAGCCGCGATCCAGCCGATCAGATAACCTGTTGTCGGTGTGTAGAAGATCGAAAGGCCACCGCGACCGCCCGAAAGCACCGGCAACCCAATGGCGGCGATGAGAATGGTGAGCAGAACGGCGAGCGTGCCGCGCTTTGCCCCCAGCACCACACCGGCCAGCATGACGCCAAGCGACTGCGCGGTGATGGGCACCGGAATGAAGCCGAGCGGGATCGGCGGCAACAGGCCAAGTGCGATGATGATGGCTGAAAACAGCGAAATCAGAACGAGGTCACGGGTCTTCATTCTCAATAGGCTCCCCTCTACAAATCCTTGGATGAGGTTTGGCCTCTGAAACCGCGCGCGTCAATGGCATCCGCAATCGCATCGGCATCCTTCAACGTCATAATGATGAGCGGAACCAGCGTGCTGTGCAGCTTTGGCGTCAACCCGCGTGCGCGTTGCGCATCCCGCAATGTCTCGTAGCGGGTCACGACCTCGGGCACGAAGCGCACGACGAGCCCCACGGCAAGCCCGATATCGGAGGCATTGGCGAGGCCAAGTTTTTCCAAGGGACGCAGCGCAAAGGCAATTTCATCCATGAACTGCGAAATGCTGACGCTGGCCGTCACCGCCGTTGCCAGTAGCGTCAGGGCCGTTAGTCGCAGCAGGGAGACGGTCGCCTCAAGAGGGGAGACCAGAACGAAACTGAAAGCCGCGATGATGGCGATGGTCAAAAAGACCGGGCGCAACCGCGCCATCGTCTCGCGCCAGCCCAGATGCGCCTGCGACAGAACCAGCGCCGCCAACGCAACTGCCATACCAAGGACCAGCATATCGCGGGTCAGAAACAAGGCAACGCTGAAAGCGGCAAGCGTGATGAGCTTGATGCGCGGCGATAGACGGTAGAGCCACCCACTACCTTCGATGTGGAGGCTTCTCATGACAGCGCCAGCGTGCGGTAGGCTTTGATGGCCTCGGTTGGCGAGGCGTCGCTATGCAACTTTCCCTGATGAAACAGCAGAACGCGATCGAAACTTTCCAGCAATGGCAGGTCATGGGTGATGACGATCAGCGACTGTTCCAAACCGGCCATCGTCCGCTCCACGAGGGCACGGTTTTTCAGGTCGAGCTGGTTTGTCGGCTCGTCCATGATCAGGATTCTGGGCTTGGTGATAGTCAGCGCCGCCAAGGCCGATAGCTGCAATTCTCCACCGGACAGTTCATGTGCGCGGCGCTTTGCCAGATGCTGGATATCGAAGCGTTGCAAGGTGGCATCCACAGCTGCATCGATTGCAGCCTTGTTCAGCCCCTTGTTCTTCAGGCCAAAGGCGATGTCGTCGCGGATGATGGGCAGGATGATCTGGTTTTGCGGGTTCTGGAAGATGAAGCCGACATCCTTCAAAACCTCCGAAGCGTCTTTGACCGTATCCAGCCCGTTGACGCTGACATGGCCGCTCGTCGGTTTCGTCAGGCCGTTGATCATCCGCGCAAAGGTGGTTTTGCCCGAGCCGTTGAGGCCGATAATGCCGACGCGTCGTTCAGTGAGCGTAAGCGTAAGCGGCTCGACCGCCGCTCTGCCGTCAAATACCACGCCAGCATCCTGAAAACGAATATCCAAAGGCCAGTCCCCGAAATGTTCTGGCTGTCTCTATAAACGCGAGGGACGACAAACGAAACAAGGAACAAAAAAAGAACATTGATTTTTCGTCGGCGCAACCATAGGCTTTTGCTATGGCGATTCTGATTTCGAACGAAGCAGCACGACGTATTTTTCTGGCGCGACAGGGCCTGTCCGCACCGCCTAGCCGCGCCATGGGCAAGGCAGATTTGCTGAAGCTCATCACCGACCTTGGCTTCGTTCAGCTCGACAGTATCGCCACGGTGGAGCGGGCACATCATCAGATCATCTTTTCACGCAACCAGACCTACAAGCGCCAGCACCTGACGGAACTGCTGGAAAAGGACCGGGCGCTGTTCGAACACTGGACGCATGACGCCTCGATTCTGCCCGCGACCTTCTACCCATACTGGAAACACCGCTTCCGCCGCCGTGAGCCGATCATTCAGGAACGCTGGCGCAATTGGCATGGCGAGGGCTTCGATTCCGCCTTCGAGGAAACCTATCGCCGCATTGCCGAAAACGGTCCCACCATGTCGCGCGATATGAAAGCGGAAGGACATCAGTCCGGCGGCTGGTGGAACTGGCATCCGTCGAAAACCGCGCTCGAATATCTCTGGCATACCGGCAAGCTGGCCGTGGCAGGCCGCGTTAATTTTCAGAAGGTCTATGATCTTGCGGAACGGGTGATTCCGTCAGAGCATCACGATCTGGAGGTCGATCACGATGCCTTTGTCGACTGGGCCTGCCGCGAGGCGTTAACGCGCCTCGGCTTTGCAACATCGGGCGAGATATCCGCGTTTTTCGACATCGTCACGCCGCAGGAAGCACGGGCGTGGGTGATGGCGCATCGCGATGAACTCTGCGAAGTCTCGCTCGCCTCGTCTGATGGCACCAAGGAACGTATCTCCTACGCCTTCGAAGGGTTTGCGAGCGGAGCGGAAGCAGAAATCGAGCCCCCTAACCGCATTCGGGTACTCAGCCCCTTCGATCCGCTCTTGCGCAACCGCGCCCGTACCGAACGCCTGTTCGGCTTTTTCTACCGCATCGAAGTCTTCGTGCCGGAGCCCAAACGGCAATATGGCTATTACGTCTTCCCACTTCTGGAAGGTGACCGCCTTGTCGGTCGCATCGATATGAAGGCGGAGCGCAAGGGAGGGACATTGGACGTGAGGCGGCTGTGGCTCGAAAAGGGCGTGCGTGCGTCTTCGGTGAGGCTTGCAAAGCTGGATGCGGAGTTGAGCCGGCTGGCGAAGTTCACGGGTGTCGAGAGTGTGCGGTATCTGGATGGGTGGCTGGGGTGAGAGGGTAATGTTGCCCCACGACCCTCATTCCTGTGCTCGTCACAGGAATCCAGTGGACGCGCGTCTGCGCGGCGGGAAGGGCCTCTTCAGCCCAAGGACTTGGGCTGGCTGGATTCCTGTCACAAGGACAGGAATGGGAGAGTTGATGTGCAGCGGTATTCGAAACTCACCCAATATCCGTCGAACTGATCTGGATTCCAAAACCCTCTAGCCCGACATAGTGGCGCTCGCGGGTGCTCAGCAGCTTGATCGAACTGATGCCAAGTTCCTTGAGGATCTGCGCGCCGAGGCCGATTTCTAGCCATTCATCGTCGCGCGAGCGTGCTTGCGCATGGGCCTCTTCAGGGTCGCGGGATTTGCGACGTCCGGCAACCTGTCCGACGCCGACCGAGCCTTCGCGCAGATAGATGATGACGCCGCGGCCTTCGGCTGCAATCTTTTCCATGTAGTGCTGCACGGGCTGCTTCTTGCCGAAGATGTCGTCTGCCACGTTTTCCGGGTGCAGGCGCACGGGAATATCGACACCATCGCGGATATCACCGAAGATCACGGCCATGTGCTCCATCGGGTCCCAAGGTAGGGAATAGGTTTGCGCCTTGGCGGGGCCGAAGGGCGTGTCGAGGGTGAATTCGGATTCCTTTTCGACCAGCGTTTCCTTGCGCTGGCGGTAGGCGATGAGATCGGCGACCGAAACCTGCTTCATGCCATGCGTTTCGGCGAAGGCCGAAACTTGCGGGCCGCGCATGACGGTGCCGTCGTCATTGACCAGCTCGCTGATGACGCCGATCAGTGGCAGGCCCGCGAGTTTGCAGAGATCGACGGCGGCTTCCGTATGGCCGGAGCGCATCAGCACACCGCCCTCGCGCGACACCAGCGGGAAGATGTGGCCGGGGCGGGTGAAATCGGCGGCACCTGCATTCGGATTGGCCAGATTGCGAACCGTCACGTTGCGGTCGCTGGCGGAAATGCCCGTCGTCGTGCCGTGTTTGAAGTCTACCGAAACAGTAAAGGCTGTCGTATGCGCGCTGTCGTTTTCGGCGACCATAGCGTTGAGGTTGAGGCGTTTGGCCTCTTCCCGTGGCATAGGCGCGCAGACGATACCGGAGGTGTGGCGCACGATGAAAGCCATCTTTTCCGGTGTGCAATGCACGGCAGCGACGATCAGGTCGCCTTCGTTCTCGCGGTCGTCGTCATCCATGACCACAACGATTTCGCCAGCCTCGAAGGCTCTGATCGCTTCAACGACGCGTTTTTGATCGTAGGTCATGGGTCTGTCTCCTATTCCAGACGGCCAGTCTGGCCGCGGTCTCTGAGGTAATGGTCGGCAACGGTGCAGGCAACCATGGCTTCGCCAATGGGCACGGCGCGAATGCCGACGCAGGGATCGTGGCGACCCTTCGTGCGCACATCGACATTGCGCCCATCGGCATCGATGGACTGGCGCTCGGTCAAAATGGATGAGGTCGGCTTGATGGCAAAGCGGGCGACGACGGGTTCGCCGGTTGCGATGCCGCCCAGAATGCCGCCTGCATGGTTGGACAGGAAAATCCGCCTGCCATCATTGCCCATCCGCATTTCGTCGGCATTTTCTTCGCCGGTCAACTCGGCAGAGGCGAAACCTTCGCCGATTTCCACGCCCTTGACGGCGTTGATCGACATGAGGTTGGAAGCGATATCCTGATCGAGCTTGGCATAAATGGGGGCGCCTATACCAGCGGGAACGCCCTCGGCCACGACTTCGACAACGGCACCGATGGAAGAACCGGCCTTGCGGATGCCATCGAGATACTCTTCCCAGACCGGCACCATCTCGGCATCCGGGCAGAAGAACGGGTTCTGGTCGACCTGCGCCCAGTCCCAATTGTCGCGGTTGATCTTGTGTTTGCCGATCTGCACCAGCGCGCCGCGCACATTGAGGCTGGGCACCACCTTGCGGGCGAGCGCACCGGCGGCAACACGGGCTGCCGTTTCGCGGGCGGAAGACCGACCGCCGCCACGATAATCGCGAATGCCGTATTTCAGGTCATAGGTGAAATCTGCATGGCCGGGGCGGAAGCTTCTGGCGATTTCGCCGTAATCCTTGGAGCGCTGGTCGGTGTTTTCGATCATCATCGACACGGGTGTTCCCGTGGTGATCATCGTCTCACCGTCCTCATCCATCATCACGCCGGAGAGGACTTTGACGATGTCGTCTTCGCGGCGCTGGGTCACGAAGCGGTTCTGGCCGGGCTTGCGCTTGTCCATCCATGCTTGCACTTCGGACAGCGTGAAGCGAATACCGGGCGGGCACCCGTCGATCACACAGCCCAGCGCCGGGCCGTGGCTTTCGCCCCAAGTGGAGACACGGAAGAGATAACCGAAAGTATTATGCGACATATGATCAAACCGAGAGAGCGGCATTCCGCAGGCGGAACGCATTTTCACAAACAAGCGGGTTTGTCATAGTGTAAAAACCGGGGAAGGCAAAAGCCTTTCTTTTGCCAATGGGGCTCGCCGGGAATGGCACAGGCGGGTAGGGCTCCACCCGCCATCTTGCTGGTGCATCACGATACCTTGCGCCATCTTTCCGCGCTTGCGAATTCCGAAAACTCCTCCGGGGCAAGCGGCTTTGCGAAGGCGTAGCCCTGAACCATGTCGCAACCCAACTGCCGCAGCAGGGCGGCGTGTTCCTGCGTTTCGACGCCTTCGGCAATGGTCTCTACGCCGAGCGACCGGGCGATATCGATGATGGAGCGGACCAGCGAGCGCTCCTGCGGCGAGGTGACGATGGGCATGACCAGCTGCCGGTCGATCTTCAGACGTTTCGGCTTCAGCCGCAAAAGGCTGATGATCGAGGTGTGGCCAGTGCCGAAATCGTCGATTTCGATATCGATGCCCATGGCCTTGATGCGCTCGATATTGCTTGCGGCGACATCCTCGTTCTCATCGAGAAAGATCGATTCCACCAGCTCGAACGTGACCTCGCCCGGCTTGATCTGCAATTGCTTGAGGCTCTCGATCAACTGATCGTCGTGCAGACGGCGAACCGAGACATTGACCGAAACACGCGGGACATCGAAGCCCTTCAGGCGCCATATTTCCATGTCCCGCAGCGCGTGTTGAAGAACGATGTGGTCGATGTTCGAGACGACGTTCAGCTCCTCGGCAATCTTGAGGAACTTGTCCGGTGTCAGAATGCCCCTGACGGGGTGGCGCCAGCGGACCAGCGCTTCCACGCCGGTCAGTTGTTGAGTGTTGGCACAAAATTGCGGCTGGTACCACGCTTCAAACTCGCCCCGCTCCAGTCCTGCCAGAATTTCGTCTGCGGTGCGCTTGTGGCTGACGATTTCGGCCTGAAGGTTCTGGGTGAAGAACTCGTAGCGGTTACGGCCCGTTGCCTTTGCGCGGTAGAGCGCAAGATCGGCATTGATCAGCGTGCGCCGTGCATCTGCCGATCCGACATCTGCGAACGCGATGCCGATGGAAACGCCGCAACGGCAGGTGAAACCCTCGAAATCGAAGGGATGGCTGAAGGCCGCAATGATCTTCGTGGCGATGGCCTTGATGTTGTCCTTATCGGCCAAGGGGGAGATCAGAATGACGAACTCATCGCCGCCGATGCGCGCGACGACGTCGCCTTCACGCACGTTGCGCGACAATATTTTCGCAGCATGGATCAACACCGCATCGCCAGCAGCGTGGCCCAACGTGTCGTTGATCTGCTTGAAGCGATCGAGATCGAGGTGGAGAATGGCGAAACGCTTGCGCTCGCCGGGAGAATGCGATGAGAGCGCGTCCAACTCGTGGTCCAGCTTGCGGCGGTTGGCAAGCCCGGTTAGAGGGTCGTGAAGCGCATTATGCTCGATGCGGTTCTTGGCGTGTTCCAGCTCTGCGTTTCTGGCCTCCGCTTCATCCTTGGCGGAGTTGAGCTGTTCCGACAGCAAAACATCAGCGGTGACATCGAAGGCGATACCAACGATTTTCCGGGTTCCATTGCGGTTTTCGTGGAGACGGCCGACAGCTTTGACATAGCGAATGCTACCATCAGGCAAAACGATCCGCTGCGTGGTCACGCGTTCCGGGTCATCGGCGGCTCTCATCGTGTTCAAAAGAGCGTTCGGTCTTTCGTCGGGATGGATGCAGTTGAGGTAATCATCCCGCGTGACGTATCTTCCCGCCTCCGGTGGCAGTCCGTAAAGCTCGCACATCCGCTCATTCCAAACGGCGCTGGAATAGTCGGCGACTGATTCCCATATCCCGCAATTGTAGGATTCCAAGGCGAGTGTCAGGCGTCCAGACAGCTCTTCCAACTCATGTTCGCGACTTGAAAGCTCCTGCAGGGCAAGCTCGAGTTCGGCATTCTTGATGTCGCTATTGTCCTTTGCCTCACGCAGCTTTTGCGCCATCAGCATGTCGGATGTCACATCCCACAAAATGCCCGTGGTCTGGTAGGTGCCATCCGGCTTTATGTAGCTGGAACCGGCAGAGCGCAGATAGCGAACCGTGCCACCTTCCATCGGCACGCGATAGACTTCCGACGATGTCTGCTGGCCGGAGGAGCAATTGAAGAAGAACCGTGCCGCCTTCGAGCGGTCTTCGACCACGAGCGCGGTCAGCCACGCATTCAGCAACAGATGCTGCTCCTGCATCGGAAAACCATGCAGGCTCGATGCGCGCTCATCCAGATAACAGCGTGATGTATCGTTTTCGATTTCCCAGATGCCGATACTGGACGAATCCATCGCAAGCTTGAAGCGCTGGGAGAGTTCCAGAAGCTTGCTCTCGCGCTGGCGCAGCGTCTTGATGTTGCGGTTGCGCTCGGAAAGCAGCAGTGCGGCCACTATGATGGGCAGCAGCATGGATATTGCAGCGATGGCAAGAGTGGTGCTGACGGAGCGATAATAGGGCTTCACCGCCTCCCATCCCGACGCAGGTGTCGCGCGGATTTCCCAGTTCGAACCGGGCAGGTCCACGGTTCTGACAACAGGGTCTTCGTGCAAGGGCTCCAGGACGCTGCTGACGACTTCGTTCGTCACCGTATCGCGGATTTCGAACCTTATATCACCGGCCTCTTCGCTCAGCGGGGCATGCGTGTCATAACCAATGCTCTGGAGCAGCTTTCTGCGGTCAACGACGGCAAGAATGAGGTCATCTTTATTCGCGTTTCCAGCGCTGGCTGGCGGCATGGTGACGATGACCATGATGGTGCCGCCCTCAGCCGCCTCGAAGACCTGGGTGTGCGGCAGGCGGTCTTTTTCCGGCATGGCCGCCAGCTTGGCCAGCCACTCGTTCAGCATCCTGTTCAGTCGATCGGCGGGAAAATCGGACGCAGATTGCGATGTATAGACCTTATCCAGCTGGAAATTCTGCGCAAAACCGATGGCGATGAAATGGCTCGACTGCTCGAACTGGAAGTCTGCAATCCTTTCGAAACCCTGCGTGGAAAGCGTCGCGTAATGCCCAAGCGAGGTCAGCGTCGCGACATCGTTGCGCAAACGCATGACAAGACCGTCATGCAGGAGATCGAGGGCGTAATGCGCGTGGGTTTCGAGGTCTTCGCGCATAGACGTCGCGCTGCGGTGATCCACGACATTGAATGCGCAGAAGGTGATACCGGCCATGGCGAGAGCCAGCATGGCGGCGACAACCCGCCGTTTTATGATTTCGTTAAGGCGGTCGCTAATATCAGCCCAAACAGTCACTTAATTATCCTTCGGCATTATCGCAATTTTCTCTGCTATACAGTGTAAAAGACAATATATTCTGAATCGTGAAATATAGATCGTGTTTCAATTAAAGCTAATATAGCAACACCAAAATTGCCGGGCGGTTTCGCGCACAGCAAGAGGAAACATTGCCTAAAGGCTTGATTAAAAGTTAAAATCCGTTCATCAATTATACGGAAAATGTCATGCTTGCGGGCGAATTCCGCCACATTCGGGAGGCAAATCTTGTCGCGTACACAGTTTTTCAGCAGCCTTAAGAAAGCTATAGCGATGCGTTTGATGATTGCCGCACTGATGGCCACAGCCAGTCTGTTTGCTCCCTTCAACGCGTTCTCGCAGAGCGTGGATGTGGAATCCACCATCAGCAAGGTGGATGTGAAGGGCCTGACGATTACGCTTGCGGATGGCAAGAGCTACAAGGTGCCCGAAGAGTTCAATTTCGATGGTTTGCAGGCGGGCGTTAAGGTCGTGGTGTTCTACACCGAAGTCGATGGAAAGCGCGTCGTTGATGACCTCGAGGTTATCCAGTAACAGCCTTTAGAGGTTCGCCGTAGCGTCGATCCACTCGGCGGTTCCGTTATCGGTTTCGACCTTGAGAATCTTGTCCTGCGGAATGGGAATGTCCGCAGCTTCTTCTTTTTCCATGCCTGTCACCAAGCGGAAGATGGAGCGGATGACGCCGCCATGGCAAACGCAGACGGTCTGGCGGTCGACGGACGCCAGCCAAGCGCCGATCCGCCAGGACAAAATCTCGTAGCTTTCAGCATCCTGACCGGGTGGGATGAAATCCCATTTGGCGGCCTTGCGGGCCCTGACTTTTTCGGGATGCGTGAGCTTCAGCTCGGGCAGTGTCTGGCCTTCCCAATCACCGAAGGAAACTTCGACCAGACGATCATCGGTTCGGTAGGCGTGCGCGTCTAGGCCCATGGCACCGCGCAGCAGTTCCATGGTTTCGCGCGTGCGGCCCAGCGGGCTGGCGACGTAGTCGAATTCGGGAGCTTTTCCCCCAAGAATGTCGCGAAGGGTTTTGCCGTTGGCGATCGCCTGTGAGCGACCGAAGTCATTGAGGGGAATGTCTTTTTGGCCTTGAAGCCTGCGGATCGCATTCCAGTCTGTTTGTCCGTGACGGATAACATAGACCAGCAAAGCGTCACTCCTGTTTCATTCGGTCATTCAAAGACAGCTGCGCTGTACTCAACGGCAAGCGCGTTGATTACACATGTCGCGCAAAAGCGCTTTACACTTTTACGCGACATGCAAAATATCAGTCTTTTACGACAGAGATATCGGGCGCGTCCACAGCCTTCATGCCGATCGTGTGATAGCCGGAATCGACGTGGTGAACTTCACCCGTCACGCCGGTGGACAGATCGGAGAGGAGGTACAAGGCGGATTTGCCGACTTCTTCGATGGAAACGGTGCGCTTCAGCGGCGCATTATATTCGTTCCACTTGAGGATATAGCGGAAGTCACCGATGCCGGAGGCAGCGAGCGTCTTGATCGGGCCAGCCGAAACAGCGTTGACGCGAATGCCACGACCGCCGAGATCGACAGCGAGATACCGAACGCTGGCTTCGAGAGCCGCCTTGGCAACGCCCATGACGTTGTAATTCGGCATGACTTTTTCCGCGCCATAATAGGTCAGCGTCAGCAGCGAGCCGCCATCGTTCATGACCGGGTCCGCGCGCTTGGCAACTGCGGCCAGTGAATAGACCGAAATGTCCATGGTGCGGTTGAAGTTGTCACGGCTGGTATCGAGATAACGACCGGTCAGCTCATCTTTGTCGGAAAACGCGATGGCGTGAACGACGAAGTCGATCTTGCCCCAATGCGCTTCGATATTCGCAAACACCGCATCGATGGTGCTGAGATCGGTCACGTCGCAGTGGCCCGCCATAAACGCGCCAAGTTCCTGCGCAAGTGGTTCGACGCGCTTCTTCAGCGCATCGCCCTGCCAGGTGAAAGCCAGTTCCGCGCCCGCATCCGCGCACGCCTTGGCAATGCCCCATGCGATGGAGCGGTTGTTTGCGACGCCCATGATGAGGCCGCGCTTGCCAGCCATGAGGCCGGATGTCTGAGCCATTGGATGCTCCCTATACACAAATCGAACTTGCCTATGGCATAGGCCGAACGCCGGTTCAAGCAGGGCCGGGATCATCTCGTGTTTGGGAACGTAACAAAGGGTGCGTTGTTCACGCCTTTCGACAAGAAGTACGTAGAAACCGTGTGCCGGCTTAGAGATAAAGCCCTTCGCGCATGTGGCGCATGAGGTCCATCACCTTGGCATCCGGCGTGTCCAGCAGCACAATGCGCAGCTCGACGACGAAATCCCCATGGCCGCCATTGCCATCGGCAAGACCCTTGCCTTCAACGCGAATGGCGCGGTCGGAGCCGGACCATGCGGGAACATCGACTTTCACCTCTCCGAACGGAGACTGAACGGTGGCCTCGTAACCCAGAACGGCATCCGCCAGGGAAACAGGCAAAGTCGTGTGAATATCGAAATTGTTGATGGTGAAGGGGCCATCTCGCGAAACCAGCAGCGTCACCACGAGGTCGCCGCGATTGGATTCCGGCAGTTTTAGCCCCTGACCCTTTAGACGCACGACGTAACCATCCGTCATGCCGGGCTCGAGCTGGAAGCGAACTTCCCGGTCTTCTGGCATGTTGAGGGTGACCCACTTGCGCTCGATAAGATCGGTCACGCTGATTGTGGCTTCGGCGGTGATATCGGGTGCCTTTTCGGGAACACTCGTGGTGCCCCTGATACGGCGCAAAAGCGAAGCGAAGAAGCTCGTGACCTGCGCACTGGCGGCTTCGGCTTTTTCTCTCTGCTGCGCCGGAGTGTCTTCCGATGAATTGTCGGTCTGTTCGGCCTCAGCCTTGGCGGCGACCTTGGCCTTCGCGTCGGCGCCGAAAATGCGCTCCAGCATGTCTTCGGCAGTTTCCGGCTTTGCAGCCTCGGCTGATGGTTCTGCCTTAGCAGTGCGGGCCTGTGCGCGGGCCAGTTCTTCCATCAACTTTTCGGCAGCCTTTGCGCGTTCCGCTGCCTGTCTGGCTGCATCGCGCTGCTGCATGATGGTTTGGTCGCGTTTTTTGGTTTCCGCCACACGTTTGGCCTGATCGTAAAGGCCGCGTTTCTTGGGGTCTTTCAGGAGGTCATAGGCCTGGCCTATTTCGGCAAAGCGGGCAGTTGCGTCCGGGTCGTTGCGGTTCTGATCGGGATGCACGGCTTTCGCCTGCGAACGCCACGCCGCCTTGATTTCGTCCGATCCGGCATCCTTTTGAACGCCGAGAATAGAGTAAGGATCACGCATCCAGACCACCAGTTACGCTTGCCGGTGCAGGCCGTTTGTTTCCATCATGAAAAGCCTGCAACACGTATGCCACCCCTTCTGAACGTGCTTGCGGTGTATTGCGTTGCATCGTTCGGTTTAAATTGGGTTTGACTGTCGCAAGAAGTTGCTAATCAGACCTTTACAGTCGCAAGCCTGCAGCTGCTGCTGCCGCTTTAAAGAAGGAAAGGGTAAATGCTTTATTTCTGGCTGAAGCGGGTCATCAGCCATTCACCGGTCTCGGAGAGACAGGCCTGACCGCTATAGCTCGCCACGCCTTCGAAAGAATGGCGAGTGGTATCGAACTGGCGGCAGACAAAGCCGCTGGCCCTGTCTTCCCTGATGGCGGTGACGACACCGGCACTGCCAGTGGCCGCATTGGCCCAGGGCAGGGGAGAATCGGAAATCTTTGCGAGATCGGCAGACGTGACGGCGTTGCGGATCGTCGCATCGTCGGAAAGCGTCTGGGTATTCGACTGGTTGGGAACCGATGCCGTGGACAGGGATTTATCGACCTTGTCACCACCGAACAGGTCAAGACTGACGCAACCGGTCAACATGCCAAGCATGCACACAGTTGCGGAGGCACCCGCGACCGATGACAAGAAGCTCTTTGTTCGACTGTTCGACTTTGCTATGACGTTCACCATCTATAAACCAGAATCCATCTCTGGTGTGCAAATCAGCTCAGGAGCATTTTATTCAATATGTCGGAAAGCCGGTTAACATCCAGTGACTTTACTGAGGAAAATGAACCTTTCACACTTTTTGCGGCCTGGTTGCAGGATGCGACCGCTTCGGAAATCAACGATCCGAACGGCGTAGCACTCGCTTCGGTGGATGAGGAAGGCATGCCCAGCGTGCGTATGGTTCTGTTGAAACATGCCGATGAGCGGGGCTTCGTTTTCTACACCAACTTCGAAAGCCGCAAAGGCCACGAACTGCTTGGCCAAAAAAAGGCGGCCATGTGTTTTCATTGGAAAAGCCTGCGCAGACAGGTGCGTGTGCGCGGTCTGGTCGAGGTTGTCAGCGATGCGGAAGCGGATGAATATTATGCGACGCGCGCCCGTGGCAGCCGCATCGGCGCATGGGCATCCAAACAGTCGCGCCCGCTGGAAAGCCGTTTCGCGTTGGAAAAAGCCGTCGCTGCCTATACGGCAAAATACGCCATCGGCGACATACCCCGCCCGCCGCACTGGTCGGGCTTCCGCATCCAGCCGCTGACCATCGAGTTCTGGCAAGACGGCAAATTCCGCCTGCACGACCGCGTCGAATTTCGCCGCGAGACGCCGCATGGGGACTGGTCCAAGGTGCGGATGTATCCCTGATGTGAAAGCGTTGCTTACGACGCTTTCAACAATTCCGCTACGTCGAACAGGCTGTCGCAGATCGCCACACACTTTTCGCGCATCGCGTCCGTCGCGGGCGCGACATCGGGCACCATAATGGTCTGCGTTCCAGCGCTCCATGCGGACTGAACGCCGTGATAGGAATCTTCCAGCGCAACGCAATCGCGAGGGTCGATGCCGAGACGTTCGGCGGCGGTCAGATAGGGGAGGGGCGATGGCTTCGGTTCCGCATAATCGCCGCGCGCCAGGATATGGTCAAAGCGGCGCAGGAGATCGAACGGGCCGAGATGGCGATTGACGGATTCGTGGCCGGACGACGTGGCGATGGCGCGCGGCAGGCCCATCTCGTCCAGCAGATCCAGAATTTCGAGAACGCCACCCCGAAGTGCCACGCCATCCGCCATCTGGATCGCCAGATGCCGAAGCCAGGCGTCGCGAAACGCCTCCATTGGAAAATCCTCGCCGTATTCGGTGCGGATGGTCTTGGTAATGACATCCCACGGACTACCGCAGACCCGCTGGTAGACATCGACCACCATGCCATGCCCGCCCTCTTCTGAGGCAGCCAGAAATGCATCCCGGTAGTGCTTTTCGCTCTCGATCAGCAGCCCATCCATATCAAAAATGACGGCTTTCGGCCTACGCAACATCAGGGCCATGGTTCAGCCGAACCGGAATGGGCGCTCGCCCAGGCTTTCGAATGGGCGGATGAGATAACCGTCCGGGTCAGCGACGACGAATTGCCGGTTGCCGACTTCGGTCTCGCCCCTCCGATACCATTTCTCTTCCAACGGCAGAAACAGCGAAATCTCCGCGCGCTCCAACCGCTCGATAATGGCCTCCAGCGACGGCACCACCAATTGAAGGTTCATTCCCCGCCCCAATGGATAATTCATCGGTCTGGTCTCGTCCTCGAAAGTCCGTCCCGCCCCGATCTGGTCGATCATCAACTGTGCATCGCCCAGCGCCAGATAGGTAAAACCTTCTTCCGGTCGTTCATAGACCACGTGAAAACCAATGAGATCGCAGTAAAAAGACCGGCTTCTCGGCCAGTCGCTAACGGCCAGTTCAGGAACAAGGGCATTTTCTATGAAAGTCATTTTTGGGCCATGTCACCTTTAAAAATACAATTGCTATAACGCTTCTGCGCAGAAAAGGTAACTCCGTTCAGGCGGAAACGTTGCAGGCCGACGATCCATTCAACGCGAACGCACCAGTTTGAGGGCACCATAGGTCAGCACGATCATGAGCGGTAAGCTGATGCCAAAGCCGATCAGCATTTCCAGATCAGCAACCTGCTCCGCATTTTCCGCCCCATAAAGATCGACAAGCTTTTCGGCAAGTGGTTGCGGAAATTGCGGAAACCAGTCAGGTCGCGTGAGCCAGAGATGCGTGAGAACGCTTGAGGCGAACAACACCCATATCGACACGAGAGCTGGTTCGGCGAGCTTCCGCATGAGCTCCGTCAAGCCTTCGTCCCGCCCACGGTGATCTGGTCCATGCGCAGATGCGGCTGGCCAACGCCGACCGGCACCCATTGGCCTGCCTTGCCGCAATTGCCGATACCGGTGTCGAGCTTCATGTCGTTGCCGATCATCGTCACGCGCTTCATGGCGTCAGGCCCGTTGCCGATCAGCATGGCGCCCTTGACCGGCGCGCCGATCTTGCCGTTCTCGATAAGGTAGGCTTCTGTGCAGCCGAAAACGAATTTGCCCGAGGTAATATCGACCTGACCGCCGCCGAAGGAAACGGCGTAGATGCCCTTCTTGACCGAGGCGATGATCTCTTCCGGCGTCTTGTCGCCGCCCAGCATATAGGTGTTCGTCATGCGCGGCATGGGGACATGCGAGTAACCCTGACGGCGGCCATTGCCGGTTGCCGTCATGCCCATCAGACGAGCATTCTGCCGGTCCTGCATATAGCCAACCAGCTTGCCGTTTTCGATCAGGACGTTGTAGGCGGACGGTGTGCCTTCGTCGTCGACGGTAATCGAACCGCGACGATTGTCGATGGTGCCGTCATCCACCACGGTTACGCCGGGTGCTGCCACCATTTCGCCCAACAGGCCAGCAAAGGCCGATGTCTTCTTGCGGTTGAAATCGCCTTCCAGACCGTGGCCGACGGCCTCATGCAGCATAACGCCTGGCCAGCCGGAGCCGAGCACCACATCCATGGTGCCTGCAGGCGCATCGATGGCGCTGAGGTTGACGAGGGCCTGACGTAAGGCGTCATCGGCACCGCGCTGCCAGTTTTCCGTGGTGATGAAATCGCTGAAGCCAACACGACCGCCGACGCCGAAGGAGCCGCTTTCCTGACGGTCGCCTTCTCCTGCGATGACGGAGATGTTGATGCGCGTCATCGGCCTGATGTCACTCACGCGATGGCCGTCTGCACGCAAGATATCCACGACCTGCCAGCTTGCCGAGACGCTGGCCGTAACCTGGCGGACCTTAGGGTCCTTGTCGCGCAGATAGGCGTCGATTTCGGTCAGAAGCTTCACCTTTTCCTCGAAGCTCGGAGCGCCGATGGGATTTTCATCGCCGTAGAGTTTCTTGTTGGTGCGCTGCGGAGCTGCCGCATAGGAGCCGGAATAACCTTTGGTGACCGCACCGACGGCATCCGATGCGCGCTGAAGGGCGCTCAGCGAAAGCTCGCCCGCATGGGCATAGCCCACCGTTTCGCCAGCGACGGCGCGAAGGCCAAAACCCTGATCGGTGTTGAAGCTGCCGCCCTTGAGGCGACCATTGTCGAAGGTCAGGGATTCCGACTGCGCATGTTCCACGAACAATTCACCGTCGTCTGCCCCGGAGAGCGCCTCGGCGACCTTGGCGCGCAACTGCCCTTCATCGCAATCGAAAAGGGTCAACAGGTCTTGGGTCATCGCAGGCTCCAGTCTTGGTGTGTCCTCAGCATCGAACAGTCTTTCTGTCCAACGCTTCAGCGCATTTAAGTGCTGAAACCCTTGCGCGCAAGATCGGTCAGGGGAGGGTGTCGTAACCTTCGGCAAAGCCGCGCAGCTCGATGGGGATACCGACACGGTCCTGATCCACGGCTTCACGCAGCGCGAAAACGGCGTTTTTGCCAGCCCGCAGCACCTTCAGCAACTCGTCGTCAATATCGACCTCGACATAGCAACCTTCGGAGAAGCAGCGTGTGAAATAGGCGCGGCCGATATTGTTGTTGTCTATGTAGAGTTCCATCCCATCCTTCAACAACACGCCCAGCGGCGCCAGAATGCGAAGAATGCGCGACTTGCGATCCGCTGTCTTGAGAATGACAACGGAAAGGCCAACTTCCGGGCGATCGTCCGCAATCACGTTCTGCATCAATGCGCATTGTTCTTCGGACGCGCCCGCAGGCTTGTCGCAGATGACAGACCATGCGCCATGCGTCGATTTCGGTGTTCCCGGCGGCTGCTGGGCAAAACCCACAGCGGGAACGGTAAGGGAAAGACCGGCGGCGAAAAGAAAAGCGCGCGCAATCGGGGACAGACGCATGGATACCTCGGAATTCGAATCAGTGCGGCTATTTTGACTTGCCGTTAGGGACAAGGAAAGAGCCGCGCTCCTCAATTCCAAGCGAGTGCGGCCAAAATAGGACTTAGAGGGGAGAAGGCTGCGGTTCCGGGCTTCGGCAAGCGCCTAATCCTGCGCTTTACGGGTCTGCGTGGGCCATCATAGCAGAACGTATAGCGTTAAAAATGCGTGGCTTGCCAACCAAGGCGATATTGCGGCGAAGGGCAAACTATGATTTGAAGTCTACACTATATGCATGGATTCTGCGTTTGAGATTGATCATGATCAAACGCGTGAGGGAGAGGTACCGTGACTAACAGGATTTACGCAAGCTTGGTGGGCGCCATCTGTCTGCTCACGGCTGCCGGCGCCCGCGCCGACCAGCCGCGGGACTGGCAAATGGGATTGCAGGAGGCGGCAACGCCCATCATGCATGAGATTCGCTGGTTCGAACAATATACACTTTGGTTCATCGTTCCGGTCACGCTGTTCGTGCTCGCCCTGTTGATTGTCGTTGCGGTCAAGTTCCGCGCGTCGAAAAATCCGGTGCCGTCCAAGACAAGCCATAACACTGCCATCGAGATCGTCTGGACGCTCGCGCCGGTTCTCATTCTGATGTTCCTGGCATTCCCCTCGTTCAACCTGCTCAATGCGCAGCTGACGCAGCCGGAAAATCCCGATCTGACGCTCAAGGCCACAGCTACACAGTGGCAGTGGAATTACGAATACGCGGCTGCCGAGGGCGCCGAGCCGCTGGCCTTCGACAGCTACATGCTGAAAGAGCCGGATCGCGCCACCGCTGGAAAACAGGATGTGGCCCGCTATCCGCGTCTTCTCGCCGTCGACAACGAAATGGTCGTTCCCGTCGGCAAGACCGTGCGTCTTCTGGTCACGGCAGCGCCGACAGACGTCATCCATGCCTTCGCGATGCCTGCCTTCGGCGTCAAGATCGATGCCGTGCCGGGCCGCCTGAACGAAACATGGTTCAAGCCTGAAAAAGAAGGCCTCTATTACGGGCAGTGCTCCGAGCTTTGCGGCAAGGATCACGCCTTCATGCCAATCGCCATACGTGTGGTTTCCGAAGAGCAGTACAACACCTGGCACGCCGCAGCCGCTTCAGATCTGAGCGGTGCGAACCGGGCGCTCATGGCTTCCGTGGATGGTGCGCCAAGCACCGTTCAGGTCGCCGAAAACGAAACCAAGTAACGTAAGGAGTGAGGACAATGGCTGGACCTTCCGCACACGACGATCATCACTCTCACGCGCATGATGCTTCTCATGATGATCACGCGCACCATGCGCATAAGCCGAGCTTCGCTCAGCGCTGGCTCTTTTCCACCAACCACAAAGACATCGGTACGCTCTACCTGATCTTCGCGATCATCGCGGGTATCATCGGTGGTGGCCTTTCCGTCGTCATGCGTATGGAATTGCAAGAGCCGGGCATTCAGATTTTCCATGGCCTCGCATCCATGGTCTATGGTTTCGAAGGCGATGCGGCCATTGATGGTGGCAAGCACATGTATAATGTGTTCACCACCGCGCACGCGCTCATCATGATCTTCTTCATGGTGATGCCTGCCATGATCGGCGGTTTCGCCAACTGGATGGTGCCGATCATGATCGGTGCGCCAGATATGGCGTTCCCGCGTCTCAACAACATCTCCTTCTGGCTCATCGTGCCAGCCTTTATTCTGCTGCTTCTGTCGCTCTTCGTTGAAGGACCGGCGGGTGCCTATGGTGTGGGTGGTGGCTGGACCATGTATCCGCCGCTCTCGACCAGCGGCATGCCGGGGCCTGCGGTGGATCTGGCGATCTTTGCGCTCCACGTTGCCGGTGCTTCGTCCATTCTGGGTGCCATCAACTTCATCACGACCATTCTCAACATGCGTGCGCCGGGCATGACCCTGCACAAGATGCCGCTGTTTGCATGGTCGGTGCTGGTGACAGCATTCCTGCTTCTCCTGTCGCTGCCGGTGTTGGCCGGTGGCATCACCATGCTTCTGACAGACCGCAACTTCGGAACGACTTTCTTCTCGCCCGAGGGCGGTGGTGATCCGATCCTCTACCAGCACCTGTTCTGGTTCTTCGGTCACCCGGAAGTCTACATTCTGATCCTGCCCGGCTTCGGCATCATCAGCCACATCGTGTCGACCTTCTCCAAGAAGCCGATCTTCGGTTATCTCGGCATGGCCTACGCCATGGTCGCCATCGGTGCCGTCGGCTTCATCGTGTGGGCGCACCACATGTACACGGTCGGCCTGTCGCTGGAAGCGCAGCGGTATTTCGTCTTCGCAACCATGGTCATCGCGGTGCCCACGGGGATCAAGATCTTTTCCTGGATTGCCACGATGTGGGGTGGGTCGCTGACTTTCTCGACACCGATGATCTGGGCCATCGGCTTCATCTTCCTGTTCACGGTGGGTGGCGTCACGGGCGTACAGCTCGCCAATGCCGGTCTCGACCGTTCGCTGCATGACACCTACTACGTGGTCGCACACTTCCATTACGTGCTGTCGCTGGGTGCCGTCTTTGCGATCTTTGCGGGCTGGTACTACTGGTTCCCGAAAATCACCGGTTACATGTACAGCGAAAAGATCGGCAATCTGCACTTCTGGGTCATGTTCGTCGGCGTCAACCTCATCTTCTTCCCGCAGCACTTCCTCGGTCTCGCTGGCATGCCGCGTCGTTACATCGACTACCCGGATGCCTATGCACATTGGAACGCAGTGTCGTCCTACGGCTCCTACATTTCGGCGGTGGCGGTTCTCATCTTCCTCGCCGGTGTCTGGGAAGCCTTCGCCAAGAAGCGTGTGGCGGGTGACAACCCTTGGGGTGAAGGTGCAACGACGCTGGAATGGCAGCTGTCTTCGCCGCCACCATATCACCAGTGGGAACAGCTTCCCCGCATCCGCTGAGGCATTTTGTCCAAGCGTGTATGTTTGCTGAACATGATAAATGTCAGTTTCACGCTGAGATGAAAGACACACAGGAGCGCCGCATCCATGCGCGGCGTTTCCTATGAAAGCAGAAAAAATGACTGTTATCGACAATCGCGACACGTTGGGACTGGAAAGCGTCAGGCTTTCGGAAGCGGGCGCTCGCGATTATTTCGAGCTGCTGAAGCCACGCGTCATGTCGCTTGTGGTGTTCACGGGCTTTGCTGGCCTCGTCCTTGCACCGGGCACGATCAATCCCGTGCTTGCGGTGGTTGCCATCCTCTGTATCGCCGTGGGTGCTGGTGCATCCGGCGCGCTGAACATGTGGTATGATGCGGATATCGACGCCGTGATGACACGCACTGCCAAGCGCCCGATCCCGTCTGGCCGCGTCGCACCCGGCGAAGCGCTGGCATTCGGCCTGATATTGTCGGTGTTCTCGGTCGCCATTCTCGGGCTCGCCATCAACTGGTTTGCCGCAGGCCTTCTGGCCTTTACGATCTTCTTCTACGCCGTGGTCTACACCATGTGGCTGAAGCGCTCGACACCGCAGAACATCGTTATCGGTGGCGCGGCGGGTGCATTCCCGCCCACGCTGGGCTGGGCCTGTGTGACGGGCGGCGTGTCGCTCGACAGCACCATTCTCTTCCTCATCATCTTCCTTTGGACGCCTGCGCATTTCTGGGCGCTGGCTCTATTCAAAATGCGCGACTACGGCTCCGTCGGCATTCCGATGATGCCGAATGTCGCAGGCGAGCGGTCCACCAAAAACCAGATGATCGCCTATTCGGTGCTGACGGCCTTCGTCGCGGTTGCGCCCTATTATACGGGTCTTGCGGGTGCTGGTTACGGCATCTTCGCCGCCGTTCTCAGCGCCATCTTCATCTACTGTTCCATCTCTGTCCGGCGCATGCCGGATGGCGACGAGCGTATGATGCAGGCCAAGAAGATGTTCGCCTATTCGGTTTTCTATCTCTTCGCGATCTTTTCCGGCCTGCTGGCCGATCATCTCGCGCCGTCATTTATGACGTTGATCTCGGGAGCGGCATAATGGAAACCATCAAGCTCAACGATGCGCAGAAGCGCTCGCGACGCAGCCGAAACATCGCGCTCGGCGTCGTGCTGGCCTCGCTCGTGGTTCTTTTCTACATCATCACCATCATAAAAATCGGCGATTTCTGATCGCGATCAGAGGAGGGGGAGGCGATATGGCAGCAACGGAAACCACGGCTAAGAAGACCAGCAACGGCTCTATTCTCGTGCTGTGCCTTGTCTTCGTCTGCGGCATGGTCGGCATGGCCTATGCGTCGGTGCCGCTTTACCGTCTGTTCTGCCAGGTCACCGGCTATAACGGCACCACCCAGCGTGTCGAGCAATATTCGGATGTCATTCTCGACAAGACGATAAAGGTCACCTTCGACGCCAACACCTCCACCGGTCTGAACTGGGATTTTCGTCCGGTTGACAGACAAGTCGAGCCGAAGATCGGAGAGACGGTGCAGGTCATGTTCAAGGCGACGAATCGCTCGCCGGTTGCCACGACCGGCAGTGCCGTGTTCAACGTGACGCCGATGGAGGCGGGTGCATACTTCAACAAGGTGCAATGTTTCTGCTTCACGGAAACCACGCTGCAACCCGGCGAAACGCTTGAGATGCCAGTGGTTTTCTTCATCGATCCCGAGATCGTCAAGGCTCGGGAAACGAAGGGCATTCATACTTTGACACTGTCCTATACGTTTTATCCATCCAAGACGGAAAAACCGGTTGCGTCCTTGCCGGTAAAGACTGAACGTGAAGAGACGAAACTTTGAGAGTGGGAGGCTCGACCGTTCCGGTCGTGCTGTAGACGTGGTTTTCTTGATGAAGAGCACGGTATCGAGTGAGACGAGCGCATCGACTTGAAACCTCAAGGGTTTCGAAATAGTCGATGGGTAGATGAAGAGAGTGAGAGCGTGGCGTGCGTCCGGTTGGATGTCCGGCGCTTTAGGGAAGAGCCTGCGGGGATCGATCACATGGCAGACACACATCAGAAGAAACATGACTACCATATCATAGACCCCAGCCCGTGGCCGCTTCTGGCCTCGATTGGTGCTTTCGTCCTGACCTTCGGTGGCGTCTGTTACATGCGCTACCTGCATGGCGGCTCGATGAAGATGTTCGGCCTGGAATGGGCCAACCCATGGATGTTCTACATCGGCGTGGCCATCGTGCTCTACGTCATGTACGCCTGGTGGGCCGATACGGTGAAGGAAGGACATGAGGGGCACCATACGCCTGTCGTGTCGCTGCATCTGCGCTACGGCATGATCATGTTCATCGCCTCCGAAGTCATGTTCTTCGTGGCTTGGTTCTGGGCCTATTTCGACGCCAGCCTTTACCCGCATGAGGCCATTCAGGCAGCACGCGTGGAGTTCACAGGCGGTCAATGGCCACCCAAGGGTATCGAGGTCATCGATCCCTGGCACCTGCCTCTTTACAACACGGTCATCCTGCTGTTGTCCGGTACCTGCGTGACCTGGGCGCACCACGCACTGCTGCACAATGACCGCAAGGGTCTGATCAGCGGACTGGCGTTGACGGTCGCGCTCGGCGCATTCTTCTCCTTCGTGCAGGTCTACGAATACATGCACGCGCCGTTCGACTTCAAAAATTCGATTTACGGCGCGACCTTCTTCATGGCGACAGGCTTTCACGGCTTCCACGTTTTCGTGGGAACGATCTTCCTGCTGGTCTGCCTGTTCCGTGCCATTTCAGGTGATTTTTCACCCAAGCGGCATTTCGCGTTCGAAGCTGCCGCATGGTACTGGCACTTCGTTGACGTTGTCTGGCTGTTCCTGTTTTTCGCTATCTACGTTTGGGGTGGCTGGGGCGCACCGCTGGCCCATTGAGGTCAAACGAGGAATTGAACAAAGGGCGGCGCGTGCCGCCCTTTGTATTTTTGCGGCCTGATGGATCGCAAAGGGAGAGGATGCGATGACGCAGGACAATGAGGCGCTTTATCCGCCCGTGGACCCGGTCAAGGTCGGGCTGCGGGGCTGTTGCCCGCGTTGCGGCCACGGCAGGCTGTTTGCCGGATTTCTGACGTTGAAACCCAAATGCAGCGCCTGCGGTCTGGATTATGCCTTTGCCGATGCGGGCGAGGGGCCAGCCGTTTTCGTCATGCTCATCGTCGGTTTCCTCATCATCGGTCTGGCGCTGTGGTTCGATGCTCGGTTTGCGCCACCGGTCTGGCTGCACGCCTTGATATGGATACCCACAGCGATCATCCTCTCGCTCGTTCTGCTCAAGAAAATGAAGGGCATCATGATTGCCCTGCAATATCGCACCAAGGCCAGTGAAGGCAGGATCGATCGTGACTGACAGTGCATCTCTTAAACCGCGACAGCGCAGCTTCTGGTTTGCAGCACCGCTCATCCTGCTGGCCATGATCATTCTCGTGTCGCTGGGTACCTGGCAGGTGAAGCGGATGTACTGGAAAGAGGCGCTTCTGGCCGACATCCAGCAACGCATCCACGCAGCCCCCGTGCCGCTTTCGGATATCGAGGCGATGGCCAAGAGCGGTGGCGATATCGAGTATCGCACCGTGGCGCTCACCGGCACGTTCGATCACGCCCACGAACAACACTTCTTCGCGACGTTTCAGGGCCAGACCGGCTATTACATCTATACGCCACTGAAACTTGAGGATGGCAGATCGATTTTCGTCAATCGTGGCTTCGTGCCATACGACATGAAGGAACCTGCCAAGCGTATGGCAGGCGAGGTTGCGGGTGTGGTGTCGATACAAGGTCTTGCCCGCGCCCGGCTTAACGCCAAACCATCGAGCCTGCTGCCGGAAAACGATCTGAACAAAAACATCTATTACTGGAAAGACCTCACCGCGATGACCGGCGCGGCAGGGCTTGAAAGCGAAAATGTCCTGCCGTTTTTCGTGGATACCAACGATGCATCCAACCCCGGCGGTTGGCCGAAGGGCGGTGTCACGCTGATCGATCTGCCGAATAATCACCTTCAATATGCGATAACTTGGTACGGATTGGCGCTCGCCCTTGTCATCGTGGTCGGTTTTGCCTATGTCCGGGGTTCAAGAAAAGCGACGGACTGAAAGCTCGGGAGGCAGAAGGAGAAGGAATGAATATTGCCGTTTCCAAACCGCCTCTGACGATCAGGCTCTGTGGCCCGCGCGGCTTCTGTGCTGGTGTCGACCGTGCCATCCAGATCGTCGTTCTGGCGCTGAAAGCCTATGGCGCACCCGTTTATGTCCGCCATGAAATCGTTCACAACCGCTATGTCGTTGAAGGTCTCGAGGCCAAAGGCGCGATTTTCGTTGAGGAACTGAACGAAATTCCGCCGGAGCATCGCCAGCAGCCGGTGGTGTTTTCCGCCCATGGCGTTCCCAAATCCGTGCCTGAGGATGCGCAGGCCAGAAACCTGTTCTACCTCGATGCGACGTGCCCGCTGGTGTCGAAGGTCCACAAGCAGGCCATGCGCCACCAGCGCCTCGGCCGCCATGTCATCCTCATCGGTCATGCCGGTCACCCGGAGGTCATCGGCACCATGGGGCAACTGCCGGAAGGCTCTGTCTCGCTGGTCGAAACCATCGAGGATGCCGCGCGCTATCAGCCCGCGGACACACAAAATCTCGGCTTCGTCACCCAGACGACTCTGTCCGTGGATGACACGGCAGGCGTGATCGCCAAGCTGCAGGAACGGTTTCCTGCCATGCAGGCACCTGCCGCAGACAGCATCTGCTACGCCACCACCAACCGTCAGGATGCGGTCAAGCAGGCGGCCCCCGGTTGCGACCTGTTCATCGTCGTCGGCGCGCCCAACTCCTCCAATTCCAAGCGGCTCGTGGAAGTGGCATTGCGCGCAGGCGCAAAACGCTCCGTGCTGGTGCAACGTGCCGCCGAAATCGACTGGAACGAGGTCGGTGATGTGGAGACCGTTGGCCTGTCTGCCGGTGCGTCCGCGCCCGAGGTCATCGTGGATGAGATCATCCAGGCCTTCAAGGCGCGCTACGACACCAAGCTCGACCTGGCCGTGACGGTCGAGGAAACAGAGCATTTCCTCGTCAATCGCGAATTGCGCGAGATCGAGCTGACGGTGCAGGACATGGCGTTCGTCAACGGTAGCGCGAGCGACGCTCTGCCTGCCAAACTCGCCAAGCCCCTCTGATCGCTAGCGAAAAATTTACGTCCCGACCCTTCTTCCGCTTAAGAGATTGAAAATTGGCAGTTTACACGGATATCAGCGAAGACGATCTGCGGCAGTTTCTCGGACAATATGATGTCGGTGAGCTGACATCCTATAAGGGCATTGCCGAGGGCGTGGAAAACACCAATTTTCTGCTGCACACGACAAAAGAACCGCTGATCCTGACGCTTTATGAAAAGCGGGTGGAAAAGTCGGACCTGCCATTCTTTCTGGGCCTGAAGCAGCATCTGTTCGCAAATGGCCTGTCGTGCCCTCTGCCCCTGCCGCGCCACGATGGCGAACTTCTGGGTGAACTTTCGGGCCGTCCCGCCGCACTGATCTCGTTTCTGGAAGGTATGTGGTTGCGCAAACCCGAGGCGCGTCATTGCCGTGAAGTGGGTAAGGCGCTCGCCGCCATGCATCTCGCCGGTGAAGGTTTTGAACTGACGCGCCCCAATGCGCTATCGGTGGAAGGCTGGAAGGTCTTGTGGGAAAAATCCGCTGATCGGGCCGACGAGGTCGAGGCCGGTTTGCAGAGCGAAATTCCCGCCGACATCGATTTCCTCAGCACCCACTGGCCGAAGGACCTGCCATCGGGCGTCATCCATGCCGATCTGTTTCAGGACAATGTCTTCTTTCTCGGAGATGAACTGTCCGGCCTGATCGACTTCTATTTCGCCTGCAATGATCTGCTGGCCTACGATGTTTCCATCTGCCTCAACGCATGGTGCTTCGAGAAAGACGGGTCTTATAACGTCACGAAGGGCAAGGCGCTGCTGGAGGGTTACCAGTCTGTGCGGCCTATGAGTGCGGCTGAACTGGATGCGTTGCCGCTTCTGGCGCGCGGCTCTGCGCTGCGGTTTTTCCTGACACGCCTGTATGACTGGCTGACGACGCCGGAAAGCGCGCTGGTGGTCAAGAAAGACCCGCTGGAGTATCTGCGCAAGCTTCGATTCCACCGCGCGGTTTCCAACGTGGCGGAATACGGGCTGGCAGTCGCATGAAGCATGTCGAAATTTACACCGATGGTGCCTGCTCGGGTAATCCGGGTCCGGGCGGCTGGGGCGCGGTGCTGCGCTATGGCGAGACGGAAAAAGAACTGTTCGGCGGTGAGGCCGATACCACCAACAACCGCATGGAGCTGATGGCAGCGATACAGTCGCTGAACGCGCTGAAAGCGGCTTGCGAGGTCGATCTTTACACCGACAGTGCCTATGTGAAGGACGGTATCACCAAGTGGATTTTCGGCTGGAAGAAAAAGGGCTGGAAAACCGCCGATAACAAGCCGGTCAAGAATGTCGAGCTTTGGCAGGCGCTAGAATTGGCACGTGAGCGACACAAGGTAACGCTGCACTGGGTCAAGGGCCATGCTGGTCACCCGGAAAACGAACGTGCCGACGAACTTGCCCGAAAGGGCATGGAGCCATTCAAACGGCGGTAACAGACAGGTGCTTTACTGGGGTTGCAGATCGCGCCCGCAAGGCTATCTATCGCTGATCATAATAAGAAATAAAGCAGAGAGGGACCCCGATGATTTCACATTGCGTATTTGTGCGCTTCAAATCCGCCGTTGCCAGTTCGGAAAAGCAGGCGATCTATGAAGCGATCACTGCGCTGAAAGACGTCATTCCCGGCATTATCGACGTCAAATTCGGGCAGAACGTTTCGTCTGAGGGGCTGAACGGCGGCTTTCTGGATGGTTTCATCGTAACGCTCGACAGTGTTGAAGCCCGCGACGAATATCTGGCACATCCGCAGCATATCGATGTGGGCGAGCGCTTGATCGGCTTGACGGATGGCGGCGCTGCCGGGCTGCTGGTCTTCGATATGGCCATCTGATCGAGACTTGCGGCGGGTGGCCCGCCGCAACTCAAACCGCTGGTCAGCTGGATTTGTTGATGGCAGCGGCAATCTGCTCGACATTGTAACGGAACATCTTTTCGTAAGTCGAGGCAGGGCCCTTCGCCTTGGAGAGTGATTCCACGTAGAGTTCACCGCCCGGCTCGGCCCCCGTTGCCTTTGCCACCTGCTTCACCAGGCGCGGATCGTTCGAATTCTCGAAGAAGTACGTCTTCACATGCTCGGCCTTGATCTGCTCGATCAGCTTGGCAACATCGCCCGCAGACGCTTCGGTTTCCGTCGAAACGCCGAGCGGCGACAGGAACGTCACCTTGTATTCGCGCCCGAAATAGCCGAACGCATCGTGGCTGGTCAGCACCTTGCGGCGATCTTCCGGGATGGCATCGAATTTCGTATGGGCATAGGCATCCAGTTTGTCCAGCGTCTTGAGGTAGGCCTGTGCATTGGCCTTGAAGTCCTGGGCGTCCGACGGATCTGCGGCTGAAAGCGCGGTCTCGATGTTTTCCACCCAGACTTTCACATTGACCGGGCTGTTCCACACATGCGGATCGGTCACCGTCTTCCCGTCCTCATCCATCTCGCGGGTCTTGATGCCTTGCGAAACCGTCACCGGCGTTCCCTTGTAACCGGAGGCGGAAATCAGGCGGTCCATCCAGCCTTCCAGCCCCAGGCCGCTGACGAAAACCACGTCTGCCGCCTTCAGGCTTTTGGCATCGGCGGGCGATGGCTCGAATTCATGCGGGTCGCCGTCAGGCTTGACGAGACTGGTGACGGTCACATCGTTGCCGCCCACCTGCTTGACCACATCGGCCAGCACGGTGAAAGACGCGACGGCCTTCAGTTCCGCAGCGGATGCGGGCGAGGCATAGGCCATGAGGGCGGGTAGTGCAGCAGTCGTCAGGAGTAGAGTTCGCGATAGCATTGGCAAGTCTCCAGATTTAGCCCTTCAAATGTGGGCGGGTGAAATAACGACCGGCCAGTCCCGCAGGGGCGGCCAGAATGGAAAGCCCGTATAGGCAGGTTGCTGCCATGATGATGGTCGGGCCGGAGGCGAGCTCGAAATGGTAGGACACCACAAGCCCGAGATAGCCGGAAAGCGCGGCGCTGAGCGCTGCGACGATGAGCATGGATGGCAGGCTGCGGGTCCACAATTGCGCGATGGCCGCAGGCAGCATCATGAGCCCCACCGCCATCAAGGTGCCAAGTGCCTGAAAGCTCGCGACCAGATTGATGACGACCAGCACCAGAAAAATGACGTGATAGGCAGGCCCACGCCCACCCACGGCTCGCAGAAATCCAGGATCGAAACATTCCGTCACCAGTGGGCGGTAGATGAAGGCGAGAGCGACAAGAGTGAGGGAAGTGATTGCGCCGATCTGGTAAAGGGCCGGTGCGTCTATCGCCAGAATGGTGCCGAACAGCACATGCAGAAGATCGACATTGGAACCGCGCAGGGACACGATCAGCACGCCCAGCGCCAGCGACGCCAGATAGAAGCTCGCAAAACTCGCATCCTCCTGCAACGGCGTGATGCGGCTGACGATGCCCGAGAGAAGGGCGACGGACAGCCCGGCAATCAGACCGCCAAAACCCATGGCTGTCAGCGAAAGTGACCCGGCGACGAGATAGCCGATGGCAGCGCCCGGCAGGATGGCATGGCTCAGCGCATCTCCCATCAGGCTCATGCGACGCAGCATCAGAAACACGCCGATGGGACTTGCGCCCACTGCCAAACAGAAGCAGGCAACGAGTGCCCGGCGCATGAAGCCATAATCCTGAAACGGTGCGAGGAAAATATCATAGACCGTCATGCTGCTGGCTCACAGACATCGCTGTTGTCGTCCCAGCGTTCCGCCATGATGCGGGCGCGCATCAGATTGACGGGCGACATCACTTGTTGCGTCGGCCCCCACGCAATCAGTTCTCGGGCCATCAACAGCGTCTCGGGAAAATAGGCGCGCACTTGATCGAAGTCATGCAGCACGGCAATGACCGTGCGTCCCTCGCCATGCCAGCGACCAACGATGTCCAGAAGGTCACGGGTTGTGCGGGCGTCGATTGCGGTAAAGGGCTCGTCCAGTAGGATGAGGCTGGCATCCTGCATCAACAGGCGGGCAAACAGCACGCGCTGGAACTGGCCGGCGGAAAGCGCCCCGACGGATCGGTGCTCGAAGCCCGCAAGACCGACGATGGCAAGAGCCTCCTCGGCACGCGCCTGCTGCTTTTTGCCGATGGAGCCGAAGGCTCCGGCGGTTTTCCATGTGCCCAGAAGCACGGTTTCGAGAACCGAAATCGGAAAACGCCTGTTGATATCGGCTGCTTGCGGCAGATAGCCGAAGTCGGCGCGCTCAAGAGCGTGGGTGATTCTGCCTTCTGACACCTTGAGGTCGCCGATAATCGCCTTCAGCAGCGTGGACTTGCCCGCCCCATTCGGCCCGGCAATCGCCGTCAGGCTGCCCCGGTCAAAACTCCCGGAGAGGTGATGCACCGCCGGATGCCGGTCATAGGCCACGGTCAGATTGTCGATCGACAGAACCGCCGCGCCGCTCATGACAGCAACGCCGCCCAGTGGATGGCAAGCCAGAGCGGAAGGAGAATGACAAGGGCGAGGATAAGGCGGGTCATGGCAGACTGTCGCAACAGGTGCCGTGGAGAGAGATGATGCAGCATGGAATGCTCACAATAATGTTATAGCATTACTGTAATGATATAACGATTACGGCGAAAGCATGACGTGTGTGTTGGGGATAACGGTAGACAGCACGCTAAGCGCGCGATGACTGGAATATGGGTGAGTGACCAGCCAGACCCATGACAGCAGCCGGTTCTGATCATCGCTTTCGTCATTCCGGCCTTGAGCCTTGACACCAGCGATCTCAGTTGGTCAGGTCGAAAGAGTCTTCCAACCCAAGGACTTGGGTTGGCTGGACCCCGGCTCAAGGCCGGGGTGACGGCGTCAGTAGACGCTTAAAGCTGCTCGATCATAGTCGCGGCAGACGACACTGTGGCCTGGCCGGGATTGTCTTCGACATTCAGAGACTTAATCACGCCGTCTTCCACCAGCATGGAGTAGCGCTTGGAGCGCACGCCGAGGCTTCCGGCGGAGAGATCGGCATCGAGGCCAAGCGCCTTGGTGAATGATGCGTCCCAGTCTGCGAGGAAGTGGATTTTGCCCTGGCCACCTGATGATTGCGCCCATGCACCCATGACGTGCCAGTCATTGACCGAAACAACGGCAATATCGTCCACGCCACGCGCGAGGATCGTATCGCGGTTTTCGAGGTAGCCGGGCAGGTGGTTGAGCGAGCAGGTGGGGGTGAACGCGCCGGGAACGGCGAAGACAACGACCTTCTTGCCTGCAAACAGGGCGTCCGTGGTGGTGTCCACCGGGCCGTCTGCCGTCTTTTCCTTGAAGGTCGCGGATGGAAGTTTATCGCCGATCTTGATGGTCATGCTGTCGCTCCTGTGGCAGTTTTCAGGGGCGACTATAGAGGACGAATTGCTGCCGTCGTCAATGAAATCCGGTGTCTTTCACTGCGGAAAATCGAGCGGCGCTTCCATGACCTGTCCACCGGACTTGACCAGAATGGTCCAGTGCTGGCCGCGCGGGTTATAGGATTTCGGCAGGCCCTTGATATTCATGTAGAAGGACAGCTTGCGCTTGTCGCGCACCATGTTCTGCGGCTCGAAATAGGCGTAACCGGAGGGGCCAGCGACGTAGATTTCCGTCTCCTTCGGCGCATTGTCCGGCAGACGAAGCTCTACGCCGAGCAGGGTTTTGTCGGGCGTGATGTGGAAATTCTGCACTTTGAAATCATCATCCGGCGGCTGCGGCAGTGCGACTTTGGCGTTGGCGACAGCTTCGGTCTCTTCCGGTGTCGCCGGCTTGCCGTGGTCCTTGCGGATTTCGAAATTCGCCTCGAAGGGAATGCAGATATTGAGGCAGACGCCGATGAATGCCGTCAATCTCGCCTTGTCTTCATCCGACCCCGGTTGTGCTTGCAAAACGAAAGGCAGGCTGACGGGGGCGTCGTAGCCGATGTCGTTGATCTCGCCATTCTCGATGAGTTTCGGCACGGGAAACGCCAGCGACGTCAGGGTCGCGCCGCTTGTCGGATCAAGCGTGATCTTCGGCGGAATGCCTGCTTCGCCCGGTTCGCGCCAATAGGTAATCCAGCCCGGTTTGAGTTCGATCTGCAATACGGCCTCGATGCGACCGCTGGCGTCGGCGGGTTGGCTGACGACACGCATGCGCCCACCCTCGCTGGTTTCCCAGTCCGTCGTATCGGCATTGGCCGGGGCAGGGGAGAGTACGAATGGAAGCGCAAGGGCGAAGAATGGCAACGATGCGCGCAGAAAGAGAGAGAGCTTAGCGTTCATTCCCCCGGTCTAGCCTAACATCCGCTAGCGGGCCAGTTACGATTTTGAGCCGGTTATCATTTTCGGTTGATTGATGGGCGACTATGCCGCATCCTTAACAAATGACCAACCCAATGCCGTAGCTGCTCACGCCAGCCTATCGCAGACCGGAGGCTCCAGTGACCTTTTCGACCCTGATGGACAAGAGAGAACGCGGCTTTCTGGATGGCCATTTTCTCATCGCGATGCCGGGACTGGAGGGCGGGTCCTTCGAGCGTTCGGTGGTTTACATCTGCGCCCATTCCAGCGCTGGCGCTATGGGCTTTATCATCAACCGCCCGCAACAGATCACCTTTACCGATGTGCTGCTGCACTTGAAGATGATGGATCAGAACGACGCCATCATGCTGCCGAACCGCACCCGCGAGTTCCCCATTCAGTGCGGCGGACCGGTGGAGTCCGGCAGGGGCTTCGTGCTGCATTCGGATGATTATAATGGCGACTCCAGCATTCCCGTCAGCGACGATATCTCGTTGACCTCGACGCTGGATATTGTGCGCGCCATTTCCAGCGGGCGCGGACCCGATAAGGCAACGATGCTGCTGGGCTATGCGGGTTGGGGGCCGGGGCAGCTCGAAGGCGAGATTGCCAGCAATGGCTGGCTCAATTGCCCCGCATCCGAGGAATTGATCTTCGACCGTATGCTGGACAATAAATACGAACGTGCCCTGGCGCTGATGGGGGTCGATCCGCGAATGCTGTCGGCAGAAGCGGGTCATGCTTAAGGGGCCAGAAATTTAGCGGAACCAAAATTTAATCCCGACGTTTTTATCCCGGTCGCCAGCGCCAAGTCTGGTTAAAAAACTAGGGAGAAACATCATGGGTAGCACATCCGATAAAGTCGCTGGCACAGCCAATGAAGTTGCTGGCAAGGTAAAGAAGAGCGTTGGCTCTGCCACTGGTAATGACCGTATGCGCGCCGAAGGTGCTGCACAGGAAACCAAGGGCAAGGTCCAGAAGACGGTTGGCAAGGCCAAGGATTCCGTCAAGGGCGCCGTAGACCGCATGTAATTCGTTTGGTCACTTCGGCCACCGGGCCGTGGCAATATTCTATAAAACGCATGTGCCGATATCAGGCGCATGCGTTTTTTCATCTCTGATCTCTCAATTTTCATAGCGCCGGACCATTCGAAAGCCGATCTTTCCCGTCCGCGTGCTCGCTTCTGGAGCGTTAAATGCAGCTATTCTCTTGCGCTGCCTGTGGGCAGCCGGTCCATTTCGACAATCGGTCCTGTGTGAAATGCGGCCATCGTCTGGCCTTCGTGCCGGAAACGCTTTCCATGGAAGCCGTGGACCCTGTGGGTGATCCAAACTGGTCGCTGGTGTCCAATCCAGAGCGGCAAATTCGCTATTGCGCCAATGAAGTCAACGACATCTGCAACTGGTCGGTGCCCGCTGAGAGCGACCATAAATTCTGCCCGGCCTGCAGCCATAACCGGCTCGTTCCAGACGCTTCGACAGAGGAGGGCATCGAGCAATGGCGCCGGTTGAGCCAGGCGCAACGTCACCTGTTCTATTCCATGCTGCGCCTGAACCTGCCGCACCCCAACCGCGATGTCGACCCAAATGGTGGTCTCGTTTTCGATTTTCTGGTGGATGAAGTCGCGCCCGATGGTTCGATCATTCCTGCCATGACCGGCCATGATGAAGGCTTGATTGCCATTCGCGCTGCTGAATCCGATGATGCGACGCGCGCGCAGATCAAAAGCAACATGAACGAGCCATACCGCACCATGCTCGGCCATTTCCGCCATGAAGTCGGTCACTTTATCTGGAACAAGCTGGTGCGCGATGCCAACCGGTTGGAAGCCTGCCGTGCCGTCTTTGGCGACGAGCGCGAGGATTATGGCGACGCGTTGAAGCGCAATTACGAGCAGGGGCCGCAGCTCGGCTGGGAGCAGACTTACATCAGCTCCTATGCCTCGGTTCACCCGTGGGAAGACTTTGCGGAATGCTTCGCGCACTACCTCCACATCGTCGACACGCTGGAAACGGCGCATGCTTTCGGCATCGCCATCGAGCCGGAAGGCCATGAGGAACTTGAAACGGATGTCGCCTTCGAGCCGTACAGCGCACGAAGTGCCAAACAGTTGGTCAACGCTTGGGTGCCGCTCAGCGTCGCGTTGAACTCCATGCAGCGCAGCATGGGTGAGGCCGACCTATATCCCTTCGTGCTGACGCCAGCCGTTGTGGACAAGCTGGAGTTCCTGCACAAGCTGTTGCATGGCCGGGTGCCTGAAGACCAGCAGCAGAACTGGCAGCCCGCCCCGCAGCAGCAGGCTGAGCAAAATCAGGCTCTCTTGACCACCTGAAAACGCTCGCGCAGCAGCTGTAGCGCCGCCTCCGGCGTATCCGGCGTACCGAACAGGAAGCTTTGCCCGTAATGACAATTCATGCGGGCAAGCTCTGCCGCATCTTCCGGCGTTTCGATCCCCTCAGCAACGACCTGCATTTCCAGCGCCCTCGCCATGGCGATGATTGAGCGCAGTAAGACGTTTCGCTTGTCGCTGGTGTTGGCGACCAGCGCCTTGTCCAGCTTGATCGTGTCGAACGGGAAGCGGGTGAGATAGGCGAGCGAAGAATAACCCGTGCCGAAATCGTCCAGTGCGAGGCTGAGCCCGGTTTCCTTTAGCTTTGCCAGCACCAGACGCGCCTGTTCCGGGTTTTCCATCACGACGGATTCGGTCAACTCCAGCTTCAACTGCGCGGGATTGCACCGCGTGCGCTGCAACATGCTGCGCACGTCGTTGTACAACTCGTTGTTCAGCAGTTGCGCGCTGGAGATATTCACGGAAATGAAGATCGGTAGCTTGTCGATGGCATGTTGCCAGTCCATAAGATCCGTCGCAGCCCGTTCCAGCGCGAACATGCCAAGCGGTTCGATAAGACCGGACGCTTCCGCAACAGGAATGAACTCGGATGGCGGAATGCTGCCGCGCTTGGGGTGTTCCCAACGCATCAAAGCTTCGAAGCCTGCCATATCGCCATTGTCGAGCTTGATAATCGGCTGATACGCCAGCGACAGCTCCTTGCGCTCTATAGCACGGCGAAGGTCGCTTTCCATCTGCAAACGGTCTGTGCCGGATGTGCGGAAGGCAGGGCGGAACGGCTCGACGCGGTTGCCGCCCGCGCGCTTGGCACGGTACATGGCAAGCTCGGCGTCGCTGAGCAGACCAGCGGCGTTTTCCTGCTGGTCGATCCACGAGACGAGGCCGATGGAGGCCGTCAGAATGATTTCGCGGTTGGCGAAATTGATCGGCACCATGATGGCCTTGTTCACCGCATCGGCAAAATCCGCCACGCGCTGAGGATCGCGTTCCGACACGAGAATGAGGCCGAATTCATCGCCCGACAGGCGCGCAAGTGTGTCCTGCGGTTTCAGCAGACGGCGCAGGCGGCGTGTCAATGCAATCAGGATATTGTCGCCAGCGGCAATGCCCAGCGTATCGTTGACCAGCTTGTAGCGGTCGATATCGATGGCCATGACGGTGGGGCGTACGGTTTCGCCTTCCGGTGCCAGATTGAGCACGGATTGCAGACGGTCGAGAAAAACCTGGCGGTTGGGCAGGCCGGTGAGATTGTCGCTCAAGGCATCCTGCAACAGCCGCTCTACCGAGTTCTTCTGCTCGGTGATATCGGTGATGGTGCCAACGCAACGGATGATTTCGCCGTTCGAGCCCAGCACGGGCCGCGCGCGGATTTGCAGCCAATGGAAATGCCCATCCTCGGCGCGAATGCGGAATTCGTGGTTCAGGCGTCCCTTGCGGTGGTCCAGCAGCACGTCCAGCGTGGCTTTGAAACGGTCACGGTCATCCGGGTGCAAGCGCGGCAACCAGTTGCGCGCAGCGCCGTGCATAGTGCCGGGGTGCAGGCCAAGCTTGATCGAGACATCAGGGGTGGTGACGATGCGGTCACGCGTCACGTCCCAGTCCCACACGGTGTCGCCACTACCCGTCAGCGCCAGAGATTGCCGTTCGAGATCCGAAAACAGCCCCTGTTGATAAGCACTGCCCGCAAAGGCATGCTGGATCACGGTAAAGCCGATCAAGAGAACGATGAGAACGAGACCGCCGCCCAGCGCAGGCTGAACGATGTCATTATCCAGTTGCCCCGTGACCGTCAGCCAACTTCCAAACAGCCAGACGAGAATCAGCGCCCATGAGGGCACAAGCAGAATGGCCCGGTCGTAGCGGTTGAAGCCGAGATAGATGATCAGCACGATACCGGCGGTCGCCGTTAGCGCAAACGACAGGCGGGCAATGCCGGACGCGATGGAAGGATCGTAGATCGCCACGCCGAACAGTGCGCCAAGCCCGATGATCCACGCAAATGTCGCGTAGCCAAGATGCGCGTGCCATCTGTTCAGATTGAGATAGGTGAACAGGAAGACCACGAAACTGGACGCGAGTGCGACTTCCGCACCCGCGCGCCATATTCGCTCGTCGCTTGATGTCACGGTGATCAGCTTTTCCAGAAAGCCGAAATCCACGCAGATGTAAGCCAGAACAGCCCAGGACAGCGCCGCAGAGGCGGGCAGGACGGAGGTGCCTTTGACCACGAAGAGGATGGTCAGGAGAACGGCGAGCAAACCCGCAATACCCAGCACGATGCCGCGATAGAGCGTGAACGCGTTGATCGTGTCTTTATATGCCTCGGGTTCCCAGAGATAGATTTGCGGCAGTTGTGGCGTGGAAAGCTCCGCCACGAAGGTGATGACCGCGCCGGGGTTCAGCGTGATGCGAAACACGTCGGCGTCGGGGCTGGGTTGCCGGTCCAGCGCAAAGCCTTCACTGGGGGTAATCGCAATGATGCGCTGCGAGCCGAGATCGGGCCAGAACAGTTTGGAATTCACCAGACGGAAATGCGGGGCGACGATCACGCGCTCCAGCTGCTCTTCCGACACGTTCGCCAGCGCAAACACGGCCCAGTCACCCTGATGTGCGGGGGAGGAAGCGCGCACTTCGATACGGCGGCGAATGCCATCAGGGCCGGGCGCTGTGGAAACCTGAAAGGCTTCGCCCTGATTGGCGTAAATGTCCGTCGTCGCCGTCAGGTCCAGCGCGGTGTCATCGCGAGAAATCTTGACCGGTTCGAAAGCATGGGCTTGTGCGGCGAAAAGTGCGCACAGAAACATCAGGGGCGTAAAGCGCGCTGCGGCCACAAAGCGTCCTATGAGGCGCAACGCAAGGCTAATATATGTCATCTATCCTACTGCGTCCCGCCGGGATTTTGCTTATCGGCAATGAGGGAGAACATGACGTGGTCTCGCCACTCACCGTTTATTTTCAGATATTCCCGCAAGAGACCTTCTCGCTGAAATCCGGCGTTTTCAAGCAGCCGTATGCTTTTGAAGTTCTCTGGAATACAGGCTGCCTCAATACGGTGCAACTGAAGTCCGTTGAAGATGTAGGGTATTACCAGCTTTAATGCGGCAGACATATGGCCTTGGCCCGCGTAAGCCTCGCCCATCCAATACCCGATCATGCAGCTTTGCGCCGCACCCCGCCGGATGTAGCCGATGGTGATGCCGCCCAAAAGCGTGTTGTCGGATTTGAACAGCAGCATGGACACCGCAAGGCCAGAGGAAAATTCCTGGCCGTTGCGTGTCACGCGGACCCGGTAGGAGCTTTCGCTCAGCTCGTCACCGCGCCAGCTCGGCTCCCACGGTTGAAGGAACTGCCTGCTATCCGAGCGCAGCCTGTGCCACTGTCGGTAATCGGAATAGCGCGGCAGTCGCAACAGATATTCGGCACTGCGAAGTTCCGGCGTATCGCTATGACGGGAAAGAAAACGCAGCATGTAAGGTCAGACCTCATCCTACTTGCCGCGGACACATGCCCTTAGCCCTCAGCCATTTGCCTTTATCTGGATGGACGGCGACGCAGAAAGCTCCGCCGTGATGTCTGACAGCGGCGAGAGGTTTTCCAGCGGGCCGATGGCGGACAAAGTCGGAACTGTATCGAAAAACAGCCGTCCCGCAAGATCAGTCAAACGCTGCGGAGTAATATCCCCCAGACGCTGCATCATCTCGTCATTGGGAATCGGGCGACCATAAAGCATCATCTGGCGTGCCATCTGCCCGGCACGCGCCGCCGGGCTTTCCTGACCCATCAGCAACTGCGCACGAATTTGGGCACGGGCGCGGTCGATTTCTTCCTGATGGATGGTCTGCGAGGACTTGCGAAGCTCGTCTATGATGACGGGCACGAGTTCCGGCAGGTCGCTGCTGCCGGTGGCGGCATGAATGCCGAAAATGCCGGTATCGGAGAAGCCCCAGTGGAAGGCGTAGACCGAGTAGCACAGGCCGCGATACTCACGCACTTCCTGAAACAGTCGCGAAGACATGCCGCCGCCGAGGATGTTGGCCAGAATTTGCGAACAGTAGAAATCGCGGGCGTGATAAGCCTTCCCCTCGAAACCGAGAAGCACCTGCGCATCCATCAGATCGCGCGTCTCGCGGATTTCACCACCTGTATAAATGGCTTTTTCCATGACAGGCGTGGCGACCGGCAGCTGCGGCAGGCCTGCGAAGCGTTGCTCGACCTGCTTGACGAAACTTTCATGATCCACCGCACCGGCGGCAACGACGAAAATACGATCCGTCGTGTAATTGCGTGCCAAATAGTGGCGAATCTGGCCGGTTGTAAAGGATTGGACCGTTTCAGGCGTGCCCAGAATAGGTCGGCCAATGGTTTGGTCGCGATAGGCGACACCGGAGAAATTGTCGAAGATGACGTCGTCGGGAGTATCGGTCGCAGCACCGATTTCCTGCAGGATGACGTTCTTTTCACGCTCCAGTTCCGCCTCTTCGAAAGCGGATTCGGTCAGGATATCTGCGAGGATATCCACCGCGAGCGGTACGTGGTCCTTGAGGACGCGGGCGTAATAGGATGTCGTTTCGGTCGATGTGGCAGCGTTGACTTCGCCGCCCACATTCTCGATTTCCTCGGCAATCTGGCGCGCTGTGCGCCGTGCCGTGCCCTTGAAGGCCATATGTTCGAGAAGATGCGCGATGCCATGCTCGTCATCGGTCTCGTTGCGGGAGCCGGATTTGATCCACACCCCAAGAGCAACGCTTTCGAGGTGTGGCATTCTTTCGGTAACAACGGTCAACCCGGAGGCTAGCCGGGTCACATTTACACTCATATTCAGTCTTTCCGCGCTACTCACTCTTGGCGCGAGCATGTATGCCGATGAAAGTTTCCACGGCGTCCAGCTCAGCATCCAGAATGTCGAAACGCTCCTCCCGGTTCATAAGATCAGCAAGCCATAGTGGAAGCGCGGGATCGATTTCGCAAGCGGATTTTACAGCAGCGGGAAATTTCGCTGGATGCGCAGTGGACAAGGTGACCATCGGCGCGCTTGATTTCTCATGCTTTTTCGCCACGTAGACGGCAGTTGCCGTGTGCGGGTCCAGGAGGTATCCGGTCTTTTCCAGCGTCTCGCGGATGGTGTCGGCTACCTGCTTTTCAGTGGCGCGGCCTGCACGGAAATCCCGCTTGATGAACTTCATCGCCTTGTCGGAAATGTCGAAAGCACCCGATTGCTTCAGCCCGTCCATGGAGCGTTTGACGGCGGAAGGGTCACGGTCATTGGCTTCAAACAGCAAGCGTTCGAAGTTGGACGAAATCTGGATGTCCATCGAAGGCGATGTCGTGGCGTGAACGCCGCGCATTTCGTAGCGACCGGTCTTCAGCGTGCGGGCCAGAATGTCGTTGTCGTTGGTGGCAATCACCAGCTTGTCGATGGGCAGGCCCATCTGCTTGGCTACGTAACCCGCGAAAATATCGCCGAAATTGCCTGTCGGTACCGTAAACGAAATCTTCCGGTCCGGCCCGCCCAGCGAAAGGGATGCGGTGAAGTAATAGACCACCTGCGCCATGATGCGCGCCCAATTGATGGAGTTGACGCCCGACAGCTTGACGCCGTCGCGGAATTTCGCGTCGTTGAACATCTCTTTGACGAGGTTCTGGCAATCGTCGAAATTACCGTTGACGGCGACGGCGTGCACATTGGACGCAGTCGAACTCGTCATCTGGCGCTGTTGCACCGGTGACACCTTGCCATGCGGGAAGAGGATGAAGATATCGGTGCGATCGCGGCCCGCGAAGGCATCGATGGCGGCGCCACCCGTATCGCCCGATGTCGCGCCGACGATGGTTGCGCGTTCGTCGCGTTGCGTCAGCACATAGTCCATCAGCCGAGCGATGAGTTGCATCGCCACGTCCTTGAACGCCAGCGTCGTGCCGTGGAACAGTTCAAGAATATAGGAGTTCGGCCCGGTCTGCACCAGCGGTGCAACTGCGGGATGACGGAACGTCGCGTAAGCATCGTCGATCATTGCACGGAAAGTGTCGGCGGGAATTTCGCCGCCGGTAAAACGGTAGAGAACCTCGAAGGCGACTTCCTGATAGGATTTGCCACGCAGCGCGCGAATTTCTTTTTTCGACATGGTCGGCCATTTGCGCGGGACATAAAGTCCGCCGTCACGTGCCAGACCCGCCAGAAGCGCGTCGGAAAAACCCAGCGATGGGGCGCTGCCCCTGGTCGAAACATATTCCACGAGATGGTCCCTTGTCGTCTTTCAGGCAAATGTCGTCAGTCGCTCATCCGCCGGAGGTGCCTGTTCGGCCCTGTCGAAAGCATTTTGCAAAATTCGGCCAAATCCGAACGCAACCAATCGATTTTCTCCAGCGTCGCTGCTATAGACCATCGCCGACGGGCATGAAAGGCCATTAAACGGGTTCTGCGGTCCTGTATCGGGATAGTTTTTGAAGGGTTGAACAAAGTGACAGGGAATATTTTGCGTTTGTCCGCCGCGATGTCGGTTCTTGCCGTGCTTGCTGGTTGCAACTCTTCCAATCCGTCGGACGCTATGGCGGTCAATCCACCGGCTGCGCAGGCCGTGGCACCGGTCGTGCAGGCCAATTGCCCCACCATCACCATTCTCGATAACAACGCCGTTAAACGGGTCTATGCCGGTGGCGCCAAGGACGATCCGACGAAGCTGGTCTATCAGGCGTCTCTTTCCGATACCACGCGCTCGTGCAGCATGAGTGACGCGACGCTGACCGTAAACGTGTTGGCCCAGGGCCGCCTCGTTCCCGGCCCGCTCTCCAAGCCCGGCCGCGTCAACCTGCCCATCCGCGTCACCGTGAAAGACGGCGACGGTGAAATCTTCTCGCAGGTCACCAATTTCCCAGTGGATGTCCCCGCAGGCCCATCCGGCACCCAGTTCATCTTCAACAACCCCAACGTCGCCATTCCCAACGCCCCTGGTGGCGCATCACGCCAGACGAATGTGTTTATTTCGTTTGACGAGGGTGGGGCGAATGCCGGCACGAAGAAGGGCCGTCGGGGGTAAGGCTAGTCTTTTGAACGCTGACGTTATGACAGCCCTGCGGCCTTGCGCAGGGCTTCATTCATTCTGCCTTGCCAGCCTTTTCCACTTTGGCGAAGCATCTAAGCGCCTTGCGAGGCCGTCCTCTTAATGTTATATAAATGTTCTACATTTTAGAGGCGAAGGTTATGGCGACAACAAAAGGTCAAACGGCGCGAAAGGACTTCTCGACGACGTCGAGGCTAAAGAAGGCTGGGGGCTCCTTGGTACTGACAGTGCCAGCCGCTGCTCGCAATATGCTAGGTCTTACCGAGGGCCAGGAGATGATCGTGTCTGTTAAAGGAAGACAGGTTATTGCCGAGGCTGCACCGGGTGCTAGTGGAACAATAAAGGTTCGTCAGCCAAAATACACGCTCGATCAATTGCTCGAGGGGTATAGCGCGGATGCTTCCATGTCGCTGGAAGAAGAGGCCTGGCTTAATGCGCCAGCGGTGGGAAATGAAGTTTGGTAAGGCCTAATATTCCGGCGCCTGGCGAAATATGGTGGCTCGACATGCAGCCGTCTGCCGGCAAAGAGCAACGCGGTCGCCATGCCGGACTCATTCTATCTGCGTTTAAGTTTAACATGGCTACCGGCTTTGCATTCATCGCCCCAATTACCACGACTGGCAACGCCTCGCGCAACAGCGGGTTTGCAATACAGTTGATCGGCGCGGGGACGAGTGCAACTGGTGTCGTTCAAATCGACCAAGTTAAATCAATGGACTGGCGAAATCGAAATGCAGAGAAGTCCAAAGACAAAATACCGGATGATATTTTCGCAGAAGTGCTAGAGCGGTTTGCTCCAATCTTCGGTCTCGTTTTCGCAGTGCCTGACCAAGAGTAACGGCATCGGCTTTAACGAGCCGCTCTCATGTGAGGCTGTCGCCTTCACATGAGAGCAAGTCACAATAATTACGCCACACCGCCCCACTCAGCTAACGCTTCGATCGTCGCAGGCAAATCCTGCATACGCGCAATCACCGTTTCCGCGCCCGCATCCGTCAAGCGATCCGCGTGGCTGGGATAGGTGTGGGAGGCGCCGGTGAAGCCGATGACGCGCATTCCGGCTGCGCGGGCGCCGTTGATGCCGTGGACGGAATCTTCAACGACGACGACGCGGTCCGGTGAGACATTGAACTGCTTGGCGCCGTGTAGAAAGATGTCAGGCTTGGGCTTGACGCGATCAGGGCCGAGATCCTTGGCGGAATAGATATGGCCCTCGAAATAGGGTTTAAGGCCGACTTTGGTCAGCATCATATCCAGGCGATGGCTGGATGAGTTCGAGCAGATGCAGCGCGGCGTCGTCAGGCGGGAAAGCGCCAGCTTGACGCCGTCGATGACCTTCACGTCCCGTTCGAGCCGGGCGTCCAGAAGCTTTTCCGACTTTTCCAGTAGGGAGGCTGAGAGCGGAATGCTGGCTTCACGCTCGATATCGAGGAGGATGTTTTTCCACGTCATGCCGGAGAAGCGCTCGCCCATTTCCTCGGTGGAAATTGGGTAGCCAGCATCGGTCAGCAGGCGCGATTCGACCTGGGCAGCGATGATTTCGGAATCGACGAGAACGCCGTCGCAGTCGAAAATAATGAGGTCGAAGCCGCTCATGGGCTCTCCTTAACGATTTGGGTCGGGAAGATTTGCGCGCTTTTAGCCCATGTGGGCCGCAAGCTCAACCGATGCCGATGCAAACGAGCCTTGCAAGGGGCGGCGCTTCCTCGACAATCCTGTCAGGGCATTTTATGGGAGTGCATGGCCAAACCTCAAAAAAACAAGCCGGACGATACCATCGCCACCAAAATCAGCCGCACGCTTGCAGACCGCATCGTGCGCGGCGAACTTGCGCCCGGTGCCCGGCTGCGGCAGGACCATGTGGCTGAGGAGTTTGGCGCGTCGCATGTGCCGGTGCGCGAAGCCTTCCGTCGGCTGGAGGCGCAGGGGCTTGCGGTCAGCATTCCACGCCGGGGTGTTCGCGTTGCCGATTTTGGCTTGCCCGATGTGCAGGAGGTAGCGGAGATGCGTGCGGCGCTGGAGGTCCTGGCCCTGCGTCACGCCGTCCCTAATCTGACTGCCGCTATTCTTGACGAGGCTGAGGCGGCGACGCTCGCCGGTGACAGGGCCATGGACGTGCGGCAATGGGAAGAGGCGAACCGCCGCTTTCACCGCCTGATTACGGCGCCGTGCGACATGCCGCGTCTGATGGAGGCCATCGACGGACTTCACGCCGCCAGTGCCCGCTTTCTGTTTTCGGCGTGGCGGGCAGGGTGGGAGAGGCGCACCGACACCGACCACCGCGCCATCATCGATGCGCTTCGCGGCAAGCGCGATGAGGAAGCTGTTCGCATTCTTGCCGGTCACGTTCAGTGGATCGGGCGCACCGCAATTCGCACGCCGACGGGCTCCACTCGAGATGCCTTCGCGATCGTCGGATAAATTATAGATAATTTTATATCGATATAAATATATGAAAAATATGAGTTAATTTCGACTCTATCCACATGAAGTGCGCATCTCTGCATCGAAGTTTTTGTTCCAAGCTTCCTTTGGTCGGTCTTTTAGCGATACATATCTCTCTGTTCTTTCAAATTATCTATAATTGAAATTCAGGAGGATATCATGTCCATTCAAATGCCCACCGCAACCACCGGCTTCCTTGGTTTGTCATCCAGATCATACGTTCAGCAGGCCCTGTTTCTTGTGGCAGGAACGATGATCCTGGCGCTTGCATCCAAGATCGAGGTCCCCATGGTGCCGGTGCCCATCACCATGCAGACATTTGCGGTTACGATGATCGGCGCTCTCTACGGTTGGCGTCTTGGCACATTGACGGTGCTCGCGTGGCTGGCTGAGGCCATGCTCGGACTGCCCGTTCTGGCAGATGCGGCATCTGGCCATGCGCCATTCGTCGGCCCGACGGCAGGCTACCTCGTGGCCTTTCCGGTCATGGCTGCGCTGGTTGGGCTTCTTACCGAAAAAGGTGCGGATGGTGATCGCCCGGTTGCCGCGTTCCTGCTGCATCTGTGCGCGAATGTCCTGTGCCTTGCACTTGGTTGGGCCTGGCTTGCGGGCCTGATCGGTTCAGAGGCGGCCTGGGTTGGCGGTGTTGCACCCTTCATACTCGGCGCTGTCCTGAAGTCGGCGCTGGCTGCCGCAGCATTGAAACTCATCGCATCGCGCGGCAGAAGCGCCCGGTGACGGTTCGCCTCAGAGCCCATCACCTGCTGTGCATGCTGACCTATGTCGGCAAGGGCTACACGCCCGGCTTCACGGTCAATTATGACCGTGTCGCTGCGCGGCTGAATGCCGGTGAGGATATCGAGATCGTTTCCGGTCCCGATGACATCTGTGCGCCGCTGCTGACGGACGCTGATGCACACTGCTTCAGCCAGAGTGTTGTGATACGCGATCAGAAAGCAATGGCGTCTATCGCACATTTTCTGGGTGAAGCAGTGACCGTGCACAAGAGTTTCACGCCTGACGACGCCTTTATGAAAAAGCTTCGCTCAGGCTTTCGCGATGGCACCGTGCGTTCGGCCTGTTCAGCATGCGAATGGGCCGATCTCTGCAACGAAGTCGCCGCTTCCAACTATTGCAGTGTCAAGATTGCGCCGCCGCTCAATCCGTGATGTTCAGTTCGGTGCGCTCCGCAGCCTTTACCGTGGCGGTCAGCTCCTTGGGCTCACGGTTGGTCTTGTCGTCATAGGTGATTTTGACAGAGTAGTCGCCGGGATGCAGGGTTTCCTGATGGGTGGTGCCGTAGCGACCGGAAATTTCATTCTGCGTGCCCTGCAAATCCTTGGTTGTTTCGACAATGTCGATACGCTGGGCATCGGGTGCCGTAACGGCCAGAACGCCTGCATTCAGATTGACGGTGACATTCGTCCGCTGTCCTGCGGTGACGGAGAAGGGTATCTCGGCACTGACCTTTCCAAGCCGCGCCCGCATGATGAAGTCACCAGCAGGCATCTGCATCATCTTGCCAACGCCGTAAGTGCCCGTCAGCGTGTCACGCGTGCCATCCAGTGTCTCGGTAGGGGAAACCGTTTCGAAGCGGATATTGTCCGTATCGACCGCGCGGCCACCATCCTTGTAGACGGCATTGGCAATTACCACACCGCTTGGGATGATAAGGTCGTGGCTGACAACGTCGCCAGCCTTGACAGTGACCGTGTCATCGGCGCGCGCCGGGCCAATGCGGCCCTCCAGCGTCAACTGCCCGGCAGGAACGTAAATCTGCTTGGCACCGTAGATGCTGTCGCTGAAGTCGGCGCCCTGCTTGACTTCGACACGGGCCTGCGGCTCAGCGTCCTTGCTGTCAGGGCTGCGCTTGGGGACGACGGTCAATTGAGCCGCGTTGAAGTCAGCCTTTACCTCCGCAACCGCCCCGTCCTTCACCTCGACAGGTATTTCGCGACGAATGTTTCCAAGGCCTGCCACGGCAATGTATTTGCCTGCCGGAATCTTTTCCTCGAACGTCGCATCATAGGCTCCACCGACGTTCTCATCGCTGCGTCCGCCTGCGCTGTCCACCTTGTAGAAATCCCAACGCACCTTGTCGCTATTGCCCAGCGAGGGTCCACCCTTCACCAGCACGGCGTCGGTGCGCACATTGATCGGCGGCTTGGGAACCGGAGGTGTGGCGGTTTGCGCAAACGCAGCGCTGGCAAAAAGTGTCGATACGATAACGAGAGAAATGCGCATTCTGAAATTACCCCTGCAGCCCTTACCCATGCCTTTCGGCTCCATCACACAGATGGCGCGCAAAATTCCGAAATCACAACGTTAAAAGATGCAACTGGTTCCATTGTGCGCCACTGATTGTGGTTGGAATGGTAAATGCCTCCGATATTGCTTTCCGCCATCAGGCAATCGATGCGAGGGGCCAACGTTTCGTTCGGCTCCTCACACAAAGGCAGTTTGCGTATTTTTTTACGCACTTAGCGTGATTTTGCATCACGCGTTCAGTCTTTGATAACCAACTTCGGTAACCATAAGGGTCAGTTCAGTCGAGTAAGCGTATGGAGCGAGTACCTATGGCATCAGTGTTTCCGCTGGCCGATTTTCGGCGTGCCGGTTTTGACCTTGCAGGTGATAGCGATGCCTGGAAGGACAGCATCATCAAGGGTGATTGCGTGGCCGCGCTTGAGGCACTTCCCAGTCAATCCGTTGATGCAATTTTTGCCGATCCACCATACAACCTTCAACTGGGCGGCGCGCTCCACCGCCCGGATCAGTCTGTTGTCGATGCTGTCGACAACGACTGGGACCAGTTCGCATCCTTCGAAGCTTACGATGCCTTTACCCGCGCATGGCTTCTGGCATGCCGCCGGGTGCTGAAGCCCAATGGCACCATCTGGGTCATCGGCTCCTATCACAATATCTACCGCGTCGGTTCCATTCTTCAGGACATGAATTTCTGGATTCTCAATGACATCGTTTGGCGCAAGACCAACCCGATGCCGAACTTCAAGGGTCGCCGGTTCCAGAACGCGCATGAAACCATGATCTGGGCCAGCCGCGACGCTAAGGCAAAAAGCTACACCTTCAATTACGAAGCGCTGAAGGCCTCCAATGATGACGTCCAGATGCGCTCGGATTGGCTGTTCCCGATTTGCAGCGGCGGCGAGCGCCTGAAAGGCGATGACGGCAAGAAGGTCCACCCGACCCAGAAACCGGAAGCCCTGCTGGCTCGCGTCATAATGGCATCCACAAAGCCCGGCGATGTCGTGCTCGACCCGTTCTTCGGCTCCGGCACCACAGGTGCGGTGGCAAAGCGTCTGGGTCGCCACTTCGTCGGCATCGAGCGCGAGCAGGACTATATCGATGCCGCCTCCGCACGCATCGCAGCCGTCGAGCCCCTCGGCAAGGCGGAACTGACCGTAATGACCGGGAAGAAGGCCGAACCACGCGTTGCCTTCAACGTGCTGCTCGAAAGCGGTCTGGTTCGCCCCGGACAGGTTCTGACAGACGCGAAACGTCGTTACAGTGCCATCATCCGTGCCGATGGTACCGTTGCCTCTGCCGGTACCGCAGGCTCCATTCATCGCCTCGGTGCAAAGGTGCAAGGGTTGGATGCCTGCAATGGCTGGACCTTCTGGCACTATGAGGACGGTGAGGCCTTGAAGCCCATCGATGATCTGAGAACACTGATCCGCAATGAAATGGCAAAGGCGGGATAAAGCGATCCACCGCTTTGCCCTTGCCAACAGTAGGCGGTCTTGCCGCCCCACAGACTTCGCCCGGTTTTAGTACCTTCAGTCCCGGGTGAAGAATAGGAGAGGCCCGGCGTTCCCTGAACGTCGGGCCTCTCCGTATTCGTTATTAATCATAACAGAATTTTCTTAAATATATCAATTGCATGGCAAGCCTGGAGCAAGTATGGCTCTCTAGCTAGTGTGTCCAAGGGAGCCACAAGCAAGCCGCCAACGGGTCTAGCCGAACGTCAGACATGATGTTCGTAAAGGTCAGATCCGGGAATAAGAAAGACGGCAACGTTCCCGATTACGAGATTTGACAAATCTGGCCGCTTGCGGCCGGACTGGTGCAGGTAGAAGACCGCCATTTTCGCCTGCACCAGACATTCTCAGCTCAGATGTCGATGCCGTATGCGGCCAGATCGGCTCTCAACTTTTCAGCACCGGTAAAATGCACCGCCTGCCATCCAACAGCCTTCGCGCCCTCCACATTGGGAAACGAGTCGTCGATGAAAAGACTGCTGGCAGGGTCGAGCCCAAAGGTCCGCGCATGCAATTCATAAATCGCCACATCGGGTTTGATCAGGCCCACATCGCCTGAGACCGTCACGCCGCGTGAGAGGGTCAGGAAGGGATACATCTTCTGCGCTTCCCGAAACGTGTCGGAGGCGAAATTGGTCAGCATCGTCACGTCGTGACCTGAAGCGATCAGACCTTTGAGAATGGCGACCGAATCGTCATAGGAGTGCGACACCATTTCGTGCCAGTGCAGACGAAAGGCGCGGATCGTTTTTTCGTGGTCCGGGTAAGTCTCCAAAAGCAACGCCTCGGCTTCTTCCCATGTGCGGCCCCGGTCCTGCTCCAGGTTCCATTCGTGCGTGCAGACATTCTCGAAGAACCATGCCCGCTCGTTCTCATCGGGAATTATGCTGCTGTAGGGAATGTTCGGGTCGTAGTGGATCAGAACCTTGCCGATATCGAAAACGATGTGATTGATCTTGGTCATCAATTTTTCCTGCTTTTATCGAATGCGAGAGGAATAGCCTGCGCGATCGCTTTTTTCATTACCGTCGGCAGGGCCTGCGCATCAAGATTTGTGACCGGCTCCCACCATTCGTCATTGGCACCCGGTTTCATGCTGCCGGAAACCCTGGCGCGGAAAATGGAGAGCCGAAGCTCGAAATGGGTGAAGACGTGGACAATTGTGCCCGCTGCTTCCCACTCCGCATCGAAGGGTGCGTGCTCAGTGCCAGTGCCACCATCGATCCGCGCAGTCCATGCGGTCGTCGGCACCTCCGTCATGCCGCCCAGCAGGCCAGTTTCGATCCGGCGGCGCAGCAGGATTTCGCCCTTGTCATTCACCGCAACGAAGGCGGCACCGACGCGGACAGGTTTTTCTTTCTTAGCAGCCTTCACCGGAAAACGCTCCGGCTCATCCTGCGCCAGCGCCAGACAGTGGCTATTGAACGGACAGAGCGCGCAGGCAGGGCGCTTCGGCGTGCAAATGGTGGCGCCGAGGTCCATCATCGCCTGAGCAAAATCCCCCGGACGATCAGCAGGTGTAACCTCCGCCACCTTCGCCCGCATTACTCCCTTTGAGCCGGGTAGGGGGGCATCGATGCAAAACAGACGGGAAACCACCCGCTCGACATTGCCATCCAGCACCGCCGATTGCCGGTTGAAGGCGATGGCTGCGATGGCCGCCGCCGTATAATCGCCGATGCCGGGCAGGCTCTTCAAGCCCTCTTCGGTGTCGGGAAACACGCCGCCATGCTCATTGGCAACGGCTTCAGCGCATTTCTTCAAGTTGCGGGCACGTGCATAATACCCAAGCCCTGCCCATGCCGCCATCACGTCCTCGCTGGGTGCTGCGGCCAGGTCCTCCACCTTTGGCCATAGCGCCAGAAACTTGGCGAAATAGGGCTTCACTGCCTGCACGGTGGTCTGTTGCAACATGACCTCCGATAGCCAGACGTGGTAAGGATTGGCCCGCAAACCCGTTGCGGTCATAGGTGGTGATGTGCGCCATGGGAGGTCGCGATGGTGCCTATCGTACCATGCTAAAAGTTGATCTGCTGTTGTCGGGAGTAGTGTTTTTCGAGCCGTTGTATCCATCTCACTGAACATAAGGCGAGCCTTGAAATCTTCAACATTATTCAGCCTCGGGTTAGATCGAACACGCGTCTTTAGGACGATGCGAAAATTAGATAGTCATTTCCAGAGCACAAAGGTTGAACAATGCTAGGTTTGTTAGTGAATGAAGTACCTCCAGCAATACGTTATGGAGCAGGCGTCTTGCTGGGTGTATTGCTCCTTGGATTGCTTTTAAACGGGCTCGGTCGCGTTTATTTTAATATCCCCAAACTTACAGCTTTTCTCATTGAGCGACTTATGAAAGAGGCTAGGGAACTTCAAAAATTCCAAGGTAGGCCATCAAGGCGTTGGCAGCTCTGCGAAGCATTTTTTTGGACGCTATTTGGTCATTTCATGTGGGTGTATCTCTTAGTGGTTCTCGTAAGTATGATGGTTATTGCAGCTACGTACCCTGTCGAGAAGATGTGGCACTTGCAGCTATTAGCAATGGGTTACTTCCTTTTAGGTTGCGCAGTGGCCCGATTTATACGGCTGAATGCCCGTAAAGATTGGTTTCGGTTTCGCACGCTCTTAAAGAATGGCGGTGAAAAATAACTGTGTGGCTTGATCTCGCGCGGACACATTGATTTAATAAGTTATGAAAAAACCAGCACAATCAGGGCGCAAAGGCGTTATCCAGATTGCCGAAATCGCAAACGGCATCATCGATCCGGTTCTAGCGAAACGCGCCGGAATCAGCACGTCGCTGCTCGGTTCGTGGGATGAAATCGCTGGCGTGGACTTTGCCGATTGCACCCGCCCGGAAAAGATTACATGGCCGCGCCGTGACGAGGGGCCGGATCGTGGCGGCTATCAGCCCGGCGTTCTGACCATCGCCTGCGAAGGGGCTCGCGCGCTGTTTCTCACCCATGCGCAGGGCGAATTGATTGCCCGCATCAATGGTTTCTTCGGCTTTCCCGCCGTCCGCCAGATCAGGATCGTGCAGAAGCCTGTCTCGCAAACGCTGAGCCGTCGCCCCAAACCGCAACCGCTGCGTGGTGATGCCGCCAGGCGGCTGGAAGGCATGATGGAGGGCATCGAAAGTGAGGCCTTGCGCAAGGCGGTCGAGCGTCTGGGAACTGCTGTTTTGCAGAAGCGAAAAGCAGGTCGGACGATTTGAAGCAGTCTTTCGGTCAAGACTGTCCTTGACTGGTCACAATTCTTTGACAAGAAGAAAAGAAATGGCCGCTTGTTCTGAACATGTGGCCGCGATATCGCAATTGCAGACAATTCCAGTCTTTCACACATAGGTGCTTGATGCATTTTCCTGAATTCAATATCACCCGTCGCAGCCTTCTGGGCGGCGTTGCTCTTGCAGCAGTCGCCGCATCCATTCCTTTTGCCCTGATGCCCAACGCAGCCCTTGCGCAGGATCTGCCCGAATCATCCGGCAATGTGGACATGGCCGCCGTTCTCAAGCCAGGCCCGCTGCCGGACCGTGCGCTGGGTGATGCGAATGCACCTGTCAAGATCGTTGAATATATGTCGATGACATGCCCGCACTGCGCGCATTTCCACAACACGACTTTCGAAGAAATCAAGAAGAAGTATATCGACACCGGCAAGGTCTACTTCATCATCCGCGAATTCCCGTTCGATCCACGCGCTGCCGCTGCCTTCATGCTGGCCCGCTGCGCGCCTGAACAGCAGTATTACCCGTTCGTTTCCATGCTGTTCAAACAGCAGCAGACATGGGCAACCGCGCAGGATGCACGCGCTGCCCTGCTGCAAATGTCGAAACTGGCCGGTTTTTCACAGGAGACATTCGAGGCCTGCTTGACGAACCAGAAACTTCTGGATGATGTGAACGCAACGATGCAACGCGGTGCGACGGAGTTCGGCGTCAACTCGACCCCGACCTTCATCATCAACGGAAAGCGCTACGCTGGAGACATGTCTGTGGAAAATATGTCGGCTCTCGTCGACAGCCTTCTCTAAAAGACGTTACCGCACAAAAACGGGCGACGGACATATCCGTGCGCCCGTTTTTTATGACCGCAGGGCAGCAGCATGAAATTCAACAAGCTGCGCCTGCTCGGCTTCAAGTCCTTCGTCGAGCCCTCCGAGTTCATCATCGAGCCGGGACTGACGGGCGTCGTCGGCCCCAATGGCTGCGGCAAGTCCAATCTTGTCGAGGCGCTTCGCTGGGTGATGGGCGAAAACTCCTACAAGAATATGCGCGCATCCGGCATGGATGACGTGATCTTCTCTGGTTCCGGCAATCGCCCGGCCCGCAACACTGCCGAAGTCGGCCTCTATCTCGACAATTCCGACCGCACCGCACCAGCCGCCTTCAACGATGCCGATGAAATTCAGGTCACACGACGCATCGAGCGCGAAAACGGCTCGGTCTATCGCATCAATGGTAAGGAAGCCCGCGCCAAGGACGTCCAGCTTCTGTTTGCCGATGCTTCCACCGGCGCTCGCTCGCCCTCCATGGTGGGGCAGGGGCGGATCGGCGAACTCATAAACGCCAAACCGCAGGCGCGCCGCCAGCTTCTGGAAGAGGCGGCGGGCATTTCCGGCCTGCATTCGCGCCGCCACGAGGCGGAACTGCGCCTGCGCGCGGCAGAGGCCAATCTGGAACGGCTGGAAGACGTCACCGCTCAGCTGGAAAGCCAGATCGAAAGCCTGAAACGGCAAGCGCGACAGGCCAACCGCTTCAAGATGCTATCAGCAGATATCCGCGCCCGTGAGGCGACCTTGCTGCACATCCGATGGGTGGAGGCCAAGCACGCCGAAGGCGAAGCAGAAAGCGCGCTCAATCAGGCGACCAATGTGGTGGCTGAAAAGGCGCAGGCGCAGATGGAAGCGGCAAAGGCGCAAGGGCTTGCGAGCTTCAAGCTGCCGGAACTGCGTGAAAACGAAGCCAAGGCCGCTGCTGCGCTGCAACGCCTGCAAATTGCCCGCACCCAACTGGATGAGGAAACCAACCGCATCCTGCGCCGCCGCGACGAGCTTGCCCGTCGCCTTGCGCAACTAGTCGAAGATATCGAGCGCGAAGAGCGCATGGTTTCTGACAATGCAGAAATCCTGGCGCGTCTGGATTCGGAAGAGGCGGAGATTCTCGAAATCCTGGCCGACTCGGGCCGCTATTCCGAGGAAACCCGCGAAGCTTTTGAAGCCTCCGCCGCAAAGCTGGCCGAGAGCGAACGTGTTTTCGCAAGCCTCACCGCAGAGCGAGCCGAGGCCTCCGCCAACCGGACCCAGCTTGAGCGCACCATCCGCGATCTGGCTGACCGGAAAGCGCGGCTGGACCGTCAGGCATCGGACGCCGCTGCCGAGATCGAAAACATAGATGAAAAACTCTCCGGCCTGCCGGACCCTTCGGAAAAGCGCGAAAGCGTGGAAGCCGCCGAAATCGCCGTCGAAGACGCGTTGATCGTGGTGGAAGAGGCGGAATCGGCTGTGGCAGACGCGCGGTCTGCGGAGGCGCTGGCGCGTGGACCGTTGGATATGGCGCGCAACCGTCTCAACGCGCTGGAAACCGAAGCGCGCACCATTTCCAAAATGCTGGCCGCCGGTGCCGTCTCCGGCTCGTTCACGCCGGTTGCCGAAGAACTGAAGGTGGATCGCGGCTTTGAAGCAGCCCTCGGTGCTGCCTTGGGTGATGATCTCGAAAGCCCGCTCGACCCTGCCGCCCCGGCCTATTGGACCGCAAACGGCGAAGGTGAGGCAGACCCAACGCTGCCCGACGGCGTGGGATCCCTGCTAGCGCATGTCGCAGGACCGGATGCGCTGAAACGCACGCTACGCCAGACGGGTATCGTTTCAAACGCTGATGACGCCAAACGCTTGATGCCCGCGCTGAAACCCGGCCAGCGCCTCGTTACTAAAGATGGCGCGCTGTTTCGCTGGGACGGCCACATCACCAGTGCGGACGCGCCCGGCAATGCAGCCCTGCGGCTTGCCCAGAAAAACCGTCTTGCCGAGCTGGAAGGTGAAGTCGAAGAGGCGCGCTACGCATTGGAGGAAGCCGAAGAGCAGCTTGCCGCCAGCGCCGATGAGATTCGACTTGTCGAAAGCCAGCTTGCCGACGCGCGGGAGCGCAGCCGTCTCGCTTCGCGCCAACTGGTCGAAGCCCGCGACGCATTGTCGATGGCCGAACGTGCCTCTGGCGATCTGCTGCGCCGTCGCGATATCGTTTCCGAAGCGATCAACCAGATCAGCGGCCAGATCGAAGACATTGCCGCTCAGGAAGAAAATGCGCGGATCGAGCTGGAAGAGGCTGCCGATCTTTCCGACCTCGATCTGCGCCTGCGCGAAAGCCAGTTGGAAGTCGCAACCGACCGCAGCCTTGTCGCCGAAGCCCGCGCAAAACATGAAGGCCTGAAACGTGAGGCCGAGGCACGCCAGCGCCGCATCAATGCCATCGCGCAGGAACGCGCCACGTGGCAGGCCCGCGCCGCGAGCGCCAGCGGTCATATCGCTACGCTGCGCGAACGTGAAGACGAAGCGCGCGACGAACTTGCCGAACTGGATATCGCGCCGGAAGAATTCGATGAAAAGCGCCGCGATCTCTTGACGCAACTACAAAAAACCGAGGAAGCACGGCGGGCCGCTGCGGATCAACTGGTCGAGGCGGAAAACCTGCAACGCGAGGCAGACCGCGCAGCCACCATCGCTTTGTCCGCGCTGGCAGAAGCTCGAGAAAAGCGCGGCCGCGCCGAAGAGCGCCTGGTATCTGCCCGCGAGAAACGTCAGGAAGGTGAACATCGCATCCGCGAGGCGCTGAACGTCGAGCCTCACATGGCCTTTCGCCTGACGGGCTTGGCGGGCGATGCGCCGATGCCCGAGATCCGCGATGTCGAGCGAGATCTAGACCGGCTGAAGATAGAACGCGAGCGGCTGGGTGCCGTCAACCTGCGCGCCGATGAGGAGCAGGCAGAGCTGTCCGAAAAGCTGGCGGCCCTCATCAAGGAACGCGACGACATCATCGATGCGGTCCGAAAGCTGCGTGCCGGCATCCACAACCTCAACCGCGAAGGCCGCGAGCGACTGGTTGCCGCCTTTGATATCGTCAACACCCAGTTCCAGCGGTTGTTCACCCACCTGTTCGGCGGTGGCACAGCGGAGCTGCAACTGATCGAATCTGACGATCCCTTGGAAGCGGGTCTCGAAATTCTCGCCCGCCCGCCCGGCAAGAAGCCGCAGACCATGACGCTGCTATCCGGCGGCGAGCAGGCGCTGACCGCCATGGCACTCATCTTTGCCGTCTTCCTCACCAACCCCGCACCGATCTGCGTGCTGGACGAAGTGGACGCACCGCTGGATGACCATAATGTCGAGCGTTACTGCAACCTGATGGACGAGATGGTGGCCTCCACCGAAACACGCTTCGTCATCATCACCCACAACCCCATCACCATGGCCCGCATGGACCGCCTGTTTGGGGTCACTATGGCAGAGCAGGGCGTGTCGCAACTGGTATCAGTCGATTTGCAGATGGCGGAACGGCTGATCGAGACCGTTTGACGTTGATAACTTCGATTTATTTTTGCGATTTCGCAAAAATAAACGCCATAATGCCTAAGCTTCCGTAACGTAAAGTGTGAATATTTACCCATCCTGGCGATGTGCTGCCTTATAGTCTCTCTTGGAAGTTGGCGCCTACGCGACGTATGCGTAATTATTATACATCTCTTGATTGGTATTCTTTCTTTCTGACGAGTAAGTCTGATCATTCCACGCGCAAACTGCTTAAATTATCAGCATAAAGGATATGTTTCATATCTAATTAATGCTTCGAGATCACTCTTTGATCGCGCATTCCATACATCGCCAGACATTATTCGGTTCCGTCCGATTGTCGCGAAGATGCGTCGTTCAAGAGGATCTCCATGTCTATTCGGTCAAAACTTCTGTCCTGCATATTCTTCCTCGTCGCAATACTTGCGGTGACGTCGGTCTTTTCGTTTTACGCGCTGAATGAAGAAGCAAGGCTGCTGCGCAGCGTTGTCGCCGACCGCGTGATACCCATGGCACAGCTCAAATCCATTTCGGATGACTATGCGGTCAAGATCGTGGACACCGTTCACAAGGTCAGCGGCGGTTCCCTGACGGTCGACCAGGGTATCCAGAACATCCGTGGCGCGATGCAGAACATCGACAAGTCCTGGAGGGATTATACCGCCACCTATCTGACAGTGGATGAGAAGCGTCTGGCCGATGAATTTCAGAGCATGCGCCAATCTGCGGATCAGAAAATCCAGGGCATCATCACGCTGTTGCAGGCCGGTAATCTGGAGGAGATCGGCAATTTCGCCGATGGTCAGCTCTATTCGATCATCGATCCCCTGGGCGATTCCGTATCGAAACTCATAGATATCCAGTTGACCGCAGCCAAGGACGGCATGGTTGCCGGTGAAGACCTCAAATCCTTCATCGTCCACACCTTGGCCATTCTCGGTGCCATTGCTTTGGCGCTGGCGGTGGTCTGCGTGCTCATCGTCATCCGTGGCGTCATCAAGCCCATTCAGCGTATGACGGGCTCCATGTCGTCGCTTGCATCCGGCAATGTCGATCTGGAAATTCCCGGCGCAGATCGCAAGGACGAGATCGGCAAGATGGCGCAGAACGTCGTCATCTTCCGCAACAATGCCATCGAACGCGCTCGCCTCGAACAGGAAGCCGATGCCAATCGCAGCCTGTCCGAGAAGGAACGCATTGCCCGCGAAGAACAGAAGGCTAAGGAAGCAGCAGACACAAGCTTTGCCGTCGATAATCTGGCCGATGCGCTGTCGCGCCTGTCGGACGGCGATGTGTCCTATCGCATCAGCCAGCCCTTCGCTGCCCATCTCGATGCTGTCCGCAGCAACTTCAACTCGTCCGCTGAAAAGCTGCAATCGGCGCTGTCTCGCGTTGCCGAAAACGCTCGCGGTATCGACGCCGGTGCCAATGAAATCCGCTCGGCTGCCGATGATCTGGCCAAGCGCACCGAACAGCAGGCTGCATCGGTAGAAGAAACCGCAGCAGCTCTGGAGCAGATCACTACGACGGTGAAGGACAGCACCAAGCGTGCACAGGAAGCCGGTCATCTGGTTGCCAAGGCTCGCACGGGTGCCGAACAGTCCGGCAACGTCGTCCGCAAGGCCGTCGTTGCGATGGAGCAGATCGAGAAGTCCTCGTCTGAAATCTCCAACATCATCAGCGTGATCGATGAGATCGCCTTCCAGACCAACCTTCTGGCACTCAACGCCGGTGTTGAAGCGGCACGTGCCGGTGAAGCAGGCAAGGGCTTTGCGGTCGTGGCACAGGAAGTGCGCGAGCTTGCACAGCGTTCCGCAAATGCTGCGAAGGACATCAAGGCGCTGATCACGACTTCGAACACGCAGGTTCAGGAAGGCGTCGAACTCGTCGGCCAGACCGGTCGTGCCTTGGAAACCATCGTGACCGAAGTGCAGGAAATCAACCGCCATGTCGTGGCCATCGTGGACGCGGCGCAGGAGCAGTCTTCCGGTCTCCAGCAGATCAACACCGCTGTGAACCAGATGGACCAGGACACGCAGAAGAACGCGGCCATGGTCGAAGAGCAGACGGCAGCCAGCCACGGCCTTGCAAAGGAAGCGGCGTCGCTCAACCAGTTGCTGGGCCAGTTCAGGCTGGGTGGTGGATACGAAGCACCGCGCCAGGCGACGCAGGCGCAGCGCCCGGTTCAGTCACCGGCCCGCGCGCTGGGTCGCAAGGTTGCCTCTGCCTTCAACGGCAGTGCCGCTGTAAAATCCGAATGGGAAGAGTTTTGAGCCGAAAGGTTTGAATGACCTGATCCGATAAGATCATGATTGCATGCCGCCCGCGCTCGTCGCGGGTGGTTTTTTATGATGAGCGCTGGCGCCTGCGCCGTATTTATGCTGCACTGCGGTGGCAACCTGCCAAAACTGGCGTTTCCAACACTATGACAATGCTGTAAAGGGTTGAAAAACAAGAACGCTTCTGGGTGGAGAGCGTAGAATGAAAAAGTGGGTCTATACCTTTGGCGATGGGATCGCTGAGGGACGCGCGAGCGACATCGCCATATTGGGCGGCAAGGGCGCGAACCTTGCCGAAATGGCGAGTCTCGGCCTGCCTGTTCCCCCCGGCCTGACCATCATCAGCGAGGCCTGTGCGCGCTACCATCAGGGCGGTCGCTGTCTGCCTGAAGAGCTGAAATTGCAGGTCACCAGCGGTATTTCCGGCATGGAAGCCATCACCGGTCGCACCTTCGGCTCCGGCTCTCAACCGCTTCTCCTTTCCATTCGCTCCGGCGCGCGCGCCTCCATGCCCGGCATGATGGACACCGTCCTTAACCTCGGCCTCAATGACGAGACGGTGCAGGCGCTGGCCAGCGATTCGGGTGACGCTCGCTTTGCTTGGGATAGCTACCGCCGCTTCATCCAGATGTATGCCGATGTGGTGATGGGCCTCGACCACGAAATCTTCGAGGAAATCCTGGAGGATGAGAAGGGTCGTCTTGGATATGAATACGATACCGAACTGTCGGCGGATGAGTGGCAGCACATCGTCTCGCTCTACAACGGCCTGATCGAAGACGAGCTCGGCGAGCCCTTTCCGCAGGACACGCAGGTGCAATTGTGGGGCGCCATCGGTGCCGTCTTTGCCAGCTGGATGAACACCCGCGCCGTCACCTATCGCCAACTGCACAATATTCCGGGCGATTGGGGCACGGCGGTCAACGTGCAGGCCATGGTGTTTGGCAATCTCGGCTCTACGTCCGCGACTGGCGTTGCCTTCACCCGCAATCCCTCCACCGGCGAAAAAGAGCTATACGGCGAATTCCTCGTCAATGCGCAGGGCGAGGATGTGGTCGCGGGCATTCGTACACCGCAATCCATCACCGAAGAGGCGCGCATAAACTCCGGCTCCGACAAGCCATCGATGGAAAAGCTGATGCCGGAGGCATTTGCTGAATTCATGCAGATTTGCGGACGGCTGGAAGGCCATTACCGCGATATGCAGGATATGGAATTTACCATAGAGCGCGGCAAATTGTGGATGTTGCAGACTCGTGCTGGCAAGCGCACCACCAAGGCCGCGATGAAGATCGCCGTCGACATGGTGGCCGAAGGTCTGGTTACCACTGATGAAGCCATCTGCCGCATCGAGCCATCCTCGCTGGATCAGTTGCTGCACCCGACCATCGATCCCTCCATCGAGCGCCCGATCATCGGCTCCGGCCTTCCGGCCTCGCCCGGTGCGGCATCCGGTGAGATCGTCTTCAGCTCCGATGAGGCGGTAGCGGCAAAAGCCGAGGGACGCCGCGTGATTCTCGTGCGCATGGAAACCAGCCCGGAAGACATTCACGGAATGCACGCCGCCGAAGGCATCCTGACCACGCGCGGCGGCATGACCAGCCACGCGGCGGTGGTCGCGCGTGGCATGGGCATTCCCTGCGTATCAGGCGCAGGCTCCATGCGGGTGGATGTGCGCAACAATGTCCTGATCGGCGTCGGCTGCATGCTGAGACGGGGCGATGTCATCACTATCGACGGGTCGTCCGGTCGCGTGATGAAGGGCGAAGTGCCGATGACGCAGCCTGAACTGTCAGGGGATTTCGCCAAGCTGATGCAATGGGCAGACGCCACCCGCCGCATGACGGTGCGCACCAATGCCGACACACCTGCCGATGCCCGCGCCGCCCGAGCTTTTGGCGCCGAAGGCATTGGCCTGTGCCGTACCGAACACATGTTCTTCGAAGGCGACCGCATTCAGGTGATGCGGGAAATGATCCTTGCCGAACACGAAGAGGGCAGGCGGGCAGCACTCGACCAGTTGCTGCCCATGCAGCGGCAGGATTTTACCGACCTGTTTTCCATCATGCACGGCCTGCCGGTGACAATTCGCCTGCTCGACCCGCCCTTGCACGAATTCCTGCCGAAGACCGATGGCGAGATCGTGGAGGTCGCGGCGGCCATGGGCATGTCGCAGACGCTGTTCCGGCAACGGCTGGATGCACTGCATGAGTTCAACCCCATGCTCGGCCATCGCGGTTGCCGCCTAGCCATTTCCTATCCTGAAATCGCCGAAATGCAGGCTCGCGCCATTTTCGAAGCCGCCGTCGAAGCCGCACGCCAGACCGGCGCACCCGTCGTGCCGGAAATCATGGTGCCGCTGGTTGGCCTGCGCTCGGAGCTGGACTATGTCCGCGCCGTCATCGACCGCGTCGCCGCCGCCGTGGCGCAGGAAACCGGCGTGACGCTGGAATATCTCACCGGGACCATGATCGAGCTACCGCGTGCCGCTCTCCGTGCCCATGTGATTGCCGAGGCCGCCGAATTCTTCTCCTTCGGCACCAACGACCTGACGCAAACGACATTCGGCATTTCCCGCGATGATGCCGCACGCTTCATTGAGACCTATCAGCGCAAAGGCATCATCGAGCGCGATCCCTTCGTTTCACTGGATTTCGACGGTGTCGGTGAGTTGATCCGCATCGCAGCAGATCGCGGTCGCCAGACGCGCCCGGAACTCAAGCTCGGCATTTGCGGCGAACATGGTGGCGATCCTGCCTCCATCCATTTCTGTGAGGATGCGGGTCTTGATTACGTGTCCTGCTCGCCCTTCCGCGTGCCGATTGCACGGCTATCTGCGGCGCAGGCAACGCTCTCCATGGCGCAAAAACGTGACACCGAAGCCGTTTCGAAAGTCGTGGCTTTCCGGGCCATTCCGGCGAAGGTCTAGCGATTCTGCACGATGATACGGCGTTCCACCACAACAGGGCGATAGAACATATCGCGGCTGGATTGTGCCTGCCATGCACGCGCATCCGCGCGGCGGTCGAGGTCCAGATCCAGCAGGCATCCGGCCATCTGGTCCGTATTGGGGCGGAAGCCATAACCGCGGCAGGTCGTCTCATCACGTGCGCGTCGCTCTTCCGGGCTCAGCGTCTGGCAGGACGAAAGCGCCATGGCAACGCCAAGTGCGCCAAGAACGATGGAAACACGCATGATGATAACTCCTGTAATGTCGGCCTGCCGCTCGATCTGCCTGGCACACTGATACGACTGTTTTCTTCCGTAGAAAAGTCCGGCGTCTGGCAAAGGTTGCGTAGGCGAAACAGATCACGCAAAACTGTGATAGACCGGGCACCCAGCGCCCAAACGGATTCCCTTCGGCCCGGAAACACATTATGACGTGATATCGGGCGATTCCCGCGAACGCTGCTGTTCGCGCGGGGTGGCTTTCAGCAAGACGACAGCATGTCAGGCGAAACGTATTCGACGGCACATGCGCATCCGGGTGCCGCTTTATGACTGTTCGTTTCGTTCGGCCCGTATCCTATGCGGCGTATCTTTCCCGATATCTCGGGCTGTCTTCGCTCGTCCTGTTTCTCATCGCCGCGCCCCTGCATCGGTTCGGGCCGTTGACCACGCCCGATTTCATCTCGCTTGCCCTGTTGTCAGCGGCAATCGCGGTCGCAGCTCTCGTGCTCGCCATGATCGGCCTGTTGCGTCTGTGGGTCTCTGGCGCAAAAGGTGGCATGTGGTCTCTGGCAGCGCTTGCTTTGGTAGCACTACCGCTCGGTGCTGTGGGTTTCGCGACGTTTCTCTATTGGCAGAAACCACCGCTTTACGATGTCTCGACCGATGTCACGGATACGCCGAACTGGCTCTCCATTCCCAAAGCCAACCAGCAATGGATGCCCCGCCCGCCCACCGTTTCCAAGGCCGAGCGCGACGTGCAGCTGGCCGCCTATCCCAGCCTTGCCGGTCATCGCTATGAAGGTGCCATCGACCGCGTCTATACGGCTGCACGCAAGGTGGCGAAGGCGCAGCACATCCGCATCGCCCATACCGACGGCCTTATAGGCTCGCTACCGGACGTGCAGCCCGGCGTACCACCGCAGGATCAGACCGAAGGCGCAAACGACACGCCCGTCGAAGAACTGCCGACGAACGTTCCCGTGCCCTTGGCCAGACCGCTCGATGCACCGGCCCCGACCTTCTTCAACGGCAGCGGCGTGGTGCTGTTGCAGGGCGAAATGCGCACCCTGATCTGGGGTCTGCGCTATGATATCCTCATTCGCCTGCGCGAAGACACCGAAACCACCCTCGTCGACGTCCGCATCGCCTCCCGCTATGGTCCCCACGATCTGGGTGTCGGCGCCGAGATGGCCGAAGCCTATCTAGACGCGCTGGATGCAGAAATGCAGGGTTTGAACGATAATTGAACGAGATCAGAGGAAACGATTGCGTTCGTCATCCGTCGGTATCCGGCAAGCCTGACTTCGTCCGGCAATTTTCATTCGGTTGCGGGCGACAAGATCATAAACCCAGTCTCGAAGACTGCGCGGCAAGAAGCGCAGCAGTGCCAAGAGGCTGACAGCCCCGCCCAAAAGCTGAAGCACGCGCAACACACCATCGGAGCGGGGATAGGCAATCCCGTTTTCAATCAGCAGGCTTGTTTCGTAGTTGTCGGTTCGATAGCCGTAGTGGCGCATCAACGCAGTACCGAGTTCAAATTGCGCAGGCGTGAAGCGAAACACCCTTTTCTTATCGTGCCGTAGAACGAAGTTGATATCCCGAGAGCAAAACCCGCAATCGTCGTCAAAAACGATGAGTGGCTTGTCGTCGGGAAAATCCGGAACCGACGGATCGTCGCGGTAGCTATAAGCCCTACCCATTGTCTCGCTCCTATGTCGGCAGATAAACACCACCCAGCGAAGGCGGACCTTCGGTCTGTACCTCGCCTTTTTCGATCAGGTCCTCGATGTGGGCCAGAACCGATAGCGCGGCAGCGCCGTGCAGGCGCACATCCGTACTGCGGTAGATGACCTTCACCATGTCCGCGATCGACCTGTCACCCGCCTTGATGCGGGCGAGCACGGCTTTTTCGCGCATGCGCCGGTGGGCACGAAGACCACGCATGAAGGCGTTGGGTTCGGTCACCGGGCCGCCATGGCCGGGCAGGAACAGCCTGTCATCGCGTTTGAGAAGCTTGTCCAGCGAGGCCATGTAATCGCTCATGGCCCCATCCGGCGGCGCAACGATGGTCGTGGCCCAGGCCATGACGTGGTCTGCCGAAAACACGATGTCACGTCCTTCCAGCGCGAAGGCGGCGTGATTGGCCGTATGGCCCGGCGTGTGCAGCGCCGTCAGCGTCCAGCCGTCGCCGGAGATACCTTCGCCATCCGCCAGCGTCACATCAGGCACGAAATCCGTATCGGAGCTTTCCGCAAAAGGGTTGAGCTCGCCTGCATGCAGCGTACGCGCGGCGCGATGCGGCCCTTCCGCAATGGTCAGCGCCCCGGTCGCTTCACGCAAACGCGCAGCAAGCGGGGAGTGATCGCGATGCGTATGGCTGACGAAAATATGCGTAACCTCGCGGCCCTCGAGAGCCGTCATCAAGGCCTGAAAATGCGCATCGTCTGCCGGGCCGGGGTCTATCACGGCCACGGAATCCTTGCCAACGATGTAGCTATTCGTGCCGTGAAAGGTGAACGGGGAGGGATTGTTGACGGTAAGACGCTGCACGTCCTGCGCCACCGGCACGGCGAGGCCATAAGCAGGCTCGAAATCACGGTTGAAATTCGGGTCTGCCATGCCGTTCGCCTTACTTGTACTCGATCTCGATGAACGACATCGGCTCGCTGCCGCCATTGACGACATTATGCGAAATACCGGCATCGCGCCGATAGGCTGCGCCCTTCGCCACATCCACCTGTCGACTTCCCGTTTCGTCTTCGATCAGAAACTGGCAGTCGGTCATCGGCACGACGACATAGCCAAGACCATGCGTGTGGTGCCCGGTTGCAGCACCGGGCTCAAAGTCCCAGCGAATGATCCTGACGACGGTATCATCGACCAGCGTCGTGGGAATGGCAGGCGGGCGGGCACTATATTTGCTCATGAACAGATTGGCCTGAAAAGCACTGAAACAAAGGTTGTATCCTCACGTAACATGAAGCTTCTGGCCGACCCACAAGAAATATCGCCCCTCCCTCAACTTAATGATTGCCGCTGCCATTGCGCTTTGCTAATCAGGCCCGGTTCAGGCAGTGGCGCTTTGCCCATCTGCCCTGTTGGGGCGTCGCCAAGCGGTAAGGCACCGGTTTTTGGTACCGGCATTCCCAGGTTCGAATCCTGGCGCCCCAGCCAGTTTTGAAAACGGCACACATTGCACAGCATCGTTGCATTGCTTCTGTCAGGCAATGGATAATTTCGTTCGAAGTTTCTTAAGTCTCAAACTTGACGCCCGCTAGGCGAGGCGGAGATATGGGCTCAGTGCCCCACCAGTTTCGCAAGGCGATATCGAGTTCCTGGGCTTCGGTGTCGTCGAATATTCGCTTCGGTAAAACGTGAGCCTGAGTTTTCGAGGTCCAGAAATAGTAACGCTCTGCGTCTTCCTCAACGCTATAGAGACTCTCCCACGGACAAATCCATGTTTGTTGCCGAATAAGAATGGAGACGCCGTTGGTATCGACCGTCATTTCCATTGGGACATTGACAGCCTCGCGTGCTTCGAGAAAACCCTTCCAAAACCCGCGGAACTGCGCGCGGAAAAAGCCGTAAAGCAACCAGGCAAGAGCTGGGCCTGAAGCGATAGCACCTATGACGATCGCCACAGCTGTTAAACGGTTCCCGTTCTTCCACCAGTCAAACGCAAATATGAAACCGGTAAAAAGCGTACACAGAGTGATAAACCCGGCAAAGCGGCCAAAAGGCAAAGGTTCAGTGCGGGCATAGCGAACCGCCAAGTGGTCTTCGACGCTGAGTTCAAACTGCTTTTTAAAGGAAGGTGTCGTCGATCTACGCCAAATAGAAGGAACGGTCGACTTGGTCATTTGATCTTCCTTTGCATTGGATCGGTTCATAGATACCGCCATTGCTCACCTTGGCAATAAGCCGGTACTTATTGAATACTTGTCCTCGCAAGGGTCATTTTTGCCATCTGTAAATTGTGGATGCAAGCAAAGATTGCGTCACGTCTAAATGCCACAAACGACAAGGGCGCGCCTGCAGACGTGCCCTTGTGTTCAAAAATTTTCGACTGGCGTTGATGTGCGCCAAAGTCGATTGTCAGAGCGCCATGTCTGGCCGCTTCACGCCAGGCTCGCCCGGGGCTGCGCCCGGCTCTGCGCTGACGGCGCTCATATCAATCTGTGGCGGTGTTGGCAGTTGCAGGTGTTCGCTTGTATAGGCCCATTCCTGCATGACCTTTTCCGGGTCGGCGTTCAGCTTCGTGCCGTAGCTTGGAACGATCTGGCGGATTTTGGTCTGCCATTCGGGGGAGGCGACCTTTTCCTTGAAGACCTTTTCCAGCACGTTAAGCATGATCGGCGCGGCAGTGGATGCGCCCGGGGAGGCGCCCAGCAGAGCTGCGATGCTGCCGTCCTTTGCGCTGACGATCTCGGTGCCGAGCTTCAGGACGCCGCCTTCTTCATCATCGCGCTTGATGATCTGCACGCGCTGGCCAGCCTGCCACAGACGCCATTCACCCTGCTTTGCATTGGGGAAATACTCCTGAAGCGCTGCAAAGCGGTCGTCGTCGGAGAGCATCAGCTGGCCTGCAAGATATTCGACCAGCGGATATTCGTCGATGCCGACGCTGACCATCGGCCACGCATTGCTGAGCGTCGTGGAGGTCAGGAGGTCGAAGTAAGACCCTTCCTTGAGGAACTTCGTAGAGAAGGTTGCGAACGGCCCGAACAGAACGACCCGCTTGCCGCCGATGACGCGCGTGTCCAGATGCGGAACCGACATGGGCGGAGAGCCGACCGAAGCCTTGCCATAGGCCTTGGCCAGATGCAGCATGGTCACGTCGGGGTTCTCGTTGACGAGGAACGAGCCGCCCACTGGGAAGCCTGCATAATCGTCGCCTTCGGGAATGCCGGACATCTGCAACAGGTGCAGCGCGCCGCCACCAGCGCCGACGAAGACGAACTTCGCATCAACGGTGTGGCTGCTGTCGTCCTTCGAATTGCTGTAGCTCACGCGCCATGTGCCGTCAGCATTACGCTCAATGCCGTCGACTTCGCTGGAAACCTGAAGGTTGAAATTCTGCTGGCTCTTCAAATGGGCGACGAACTGGCGGGTGATTTCACCGAATTCCATGTCGGTGCCCAGCGGAGACCAGGTCGCGCCGATTTTCTGGTTGGGATCACGCCCTTCCATCATCAATGGCACCCATTTCTTGATCTGCTCAGGGTCCGTGGAATATTGCATGCCTGCGAAAAGCGGGCTGGCCTTCAGCGCCTCATAGCGCTTTTCCAGATAAGAAATGTTCTCGTCGCCCCACACGAAGCTCATATGCGGCGTGTGGTTGATGAAGGAGCGCGGGTTTTTCAACACGCCATTGCGCACCTGCCAGGCCCAGAACTGACGCGAAATCTGGAAGGACTCGTTGATTTCGACAGCCTTGGAGATGTCGATGCCGCCATTGGCGGTCTCCGGCGTGTAGTTCAGTTCAGCGAGCGCCGAATGGCCGGTGCCGGCATTGTTCCAGCCGTTGGAGCTTTCCAGTGCCACAGCGTCCAGACGTTCGAGCATTTCGATGGACCATGTCGGTTCCAGCTCATGCAGCCACACGCCGAGTGTCGCGCTCATGATGCCGCCGCCGATCAGCAGCACATCGACCTTTTTATCCGCCGCCTGCGCAAGCGCCGGTGCGCCGGGAACCGCGGCAGCCGCAAGGCCCGCCAGCGCCGTGCCCAGCACCTGGCGACGGTTCATGGTAAAATCCTGAGAAAATCCGGTGGTAAGGCCGTTGCCCTTGATATCTTTGGTCACGTCTTGTCCTAAATTATTGATGATTTTCAATTTGTGCGGCGCAATAACGCACAAAAGTCTGTAAGACAACTCGTGGCCGGAAGGGGCAGGTGCCGCATTTGGCACAGGGGGCCGTCACAAGGCGGTCGCAGAAAAGCCGCGAAACATAGCGCATCAAAGATCAAGCTGCGACATTTTGCCTTATTTTTCCGCGTCATAGCAGCTGTAAAGCAGCATGATGCGCGTTTGAAACTCATCAGCTATAGCAAATACTAATCGGTTGAATAAGCAGGAATGCGCTGTGCGCATATCTGATGTGCGGCGTCGATTTGAGCTATGCGCGGTGATGTGAGCGGACAAATTGTCAGATCAAAAAAGCCCGCCTCGGAATGTCCGGGCGGGCTCTTGGGTCGATATTCGACAGGTCTTAATCGGCTGCGAGGAACTCTGCGCAGTAGCTTGGGCCGTTGACGCCGGGACGATCCGAAACTGTACGGATCGAGCGGATTTTGTAGTCGCTATCGACGACAATCTGCACGGTGCAGGAAAGGTAGGAGGTGCGGGCAGAGGCTGTCTGGCGACCGCGCTTGCCGTCTTTGCCTTCTTCGAACTTGGCCGGAATTTTCGCAGTCTTGTAACCGCCGCGCCAGTTGAATGTCGTCGTGGAGCCGGTGTCGACATCGCTGAGTGGCGGGCCGAACTTGGCAAAGAAGACGCCAGCCGACTGGCCAACCCAACGCGTTTCGACCGCACTTTTGGGCGAGAGCGAAGGGCCTGTTGTGGTGCAGGCGGACAGGGCCATCGCCAGCCCTACCAATGTCACGCTACGAAAACGCATTGAGATTTCCTTTTTATGCCGTATCCAGAAATGGGAGATGATGTCCCCTAGCAGATTTGTGGCGATGCGGCAGGGGCGCCAGACACGCAATCGAATATTTTTCGCCACAATTGCTTTTTTGTAACGTTTTTGACCCGCGCGAGAGGGCTCAAACCGGGGCTCAATATCTGTCACAAAAATTACATGTGGCGCGCTTGTCGAAGATAATGAGCTGGTTTATAGCAGCGCTGATGGTCGCGGAGTGTAGCGCAGTCTGGTAGCGCACGTCGTTCGGGACGACGGTTTCTAAGCGGATGCGTCTTTCTAGAGACGTGGCCGAAACCCTTGTTTATCAGGGCTTGTAGATGTTTTTAGCCTTCGTATTGAAATAGCTTTGTTCTCCATGCGCACAGTTTGCGCACAGGTTCAGAACGCATTCGCCGCGCTTTGCTGGAAATCAGGCGCGTTATGCAGGTACGTTCTTTCGAACTCATCGCTGGTAATTCCAAGCGATGCAGCGGCTTCCTGAACATCAACGCCAGCATGGGCCAGCCATGTCGCGCGCGTGTGCCGCAATATGTGCGGGGTGACATCTTCGCCCAGTCCAGCCTTAGCGCGGACAGCACGGAAGGCCTTGTGAGGCTTTATCAAACTCTCCCCGAAATAATGAATGACATATTGAGCGGCGAACTCATTCGATTTTCTGTCTCGCTCATACCAGTAGCGCAGGAATCGCAATAGGCGCGGCGGTATCTTTGCCGGCGTCTTGCGCTTGTTGTGAGCCACGCGCTCCCCGACCGCTTTGCGGTACATCACGCCCTTCTCAAGATCGACCCACCCACCATTGATATTAGGCATCCAGTTGAGCCCGAGCATGGCCGACAGGCGGGTGCCGCTGTAGACGCCGACGAGCAGCAAGCGGACAATGTGTTCGCAACGGTGGGTGTTTCTAGCGGCTCTGATGAGCTTGGCAACTTCCTGCCTTGTCAGCCAGCGTTCGCGTGGCAGGCTTTTTTCTGGAAGAGTGACCTTTGGCACAACGTCCAAGGTGTATTCGCCATGGTAGTAATTGATGGCGGCTCGGAGAACCTCGAGATCGCGGCGCGCGCCAGACACGGTTCCGCGCCATTCGGCAAAATCACGGCAAAGCTTGCCGCGAATATCCATTGCCAATTTTCCACCGAAGAACTCATTTAGACGAGCGATGCGAGCCTTTGTCTCTTTTGGCTCGCTGGTCTGATCAGCTTTCTCATCGTGATAGACGAGGAGGATATCAGCTATCTTGATCGAAGCGGCAGAACCGCCGCGCTTTGGCTCGTATTTTTCCGCGAGGTATTCACGGAGTTTGTTTTCTGCGCCGACAGTCTCTGCCTCAGAACATCCTGTGCGGATATCTTTCCCGCCATCTCTGATGATCCAGACGCGCTTTCCCTTGTCGGTTCGGAGATAGAGCCTGGGGGGCTTTCTTCTCTGTGACATTTTTCAATCATCCTTTTGATCCCGTTGCGAGTGACGAAATCCTTATTGGCAATCCGAATGAGATTGAGATTGCCGCGCTGCGCTTCCGTTCGGAGAGCGGATTTCGTCAGCCTGCCACCGAAGAACAATCGGCACGCCTCATCAAGCTTTACGGGTTCGTCATCCCCGATAAACACAGGGTCTGTCATCCCTCGCTCCTTTCAAGCGCCGCTCTGCCAGCTATACCAAGCTGGAGCTTTCTGGTTTTCCCGCACCAAGCGCACATAGGCTCCTCATTGCCGGGGTTTTCCCCTGCAAGACAGGCTTTGATGAACTTTGATTTTCGGGTTTCGTAATTGCCGCATACACAACGGACCACCCATTTTGCGCCGGTACCACCTGTCGGTATATCCGCCGCAACGCCGAGGACATTCAGCCGACCAATTTTCGAGCCGGTGAGATCAACAAACTGGCTTTGTTCATATTCATGCTTGCTAGGTTCGCGAAACGGTAGCGGCGTAGCGCTATGCACTTGGTGGGCCTTTGCACCAAATTCAAAATGTTCGCCCCTACCAGAAACTAACGCTGCAGTTTTGTTTGCGGGAGAGAGTGGCGCAATCGTGTCGAACAGGTTCTTGGCCATCAACGCTCCTCCGATTGCAGTTTGCGGATAGCTTTAGCTGCCCTTCGCAAGGAATTCCTTCGTTGCTCCCAAGGGGTTTTCTCGGCTGCTACATCAACAACCTTCGCAGCCTCCTCCAGCGCGACCCGCCTTGCGTCCTTCTCGCGCTGATCTGCTTCGGAGAGGAGTGTGCGTGACCGTTCTCGCTCGGCAAGAATTGCAAGGGCGATGACGACATACGCGTCGGTCTTCAGGATTTTGCCGTCTGCTTCACGCCAGGCCTTTTGAGCCGTTTCCATAATGTCTTCTGGGATCGCGCTCATTCTTCCTCTCCCTGCTTGGCGGCGGGTGCTGCGGCCATCGCCTGTGCGGCAGTAGCGTGGACGCCGACGAAACGAGACGTTGCGCTGAAGTCGTGGTTGTTTAAGTGCCATCCATCAGCGTACCTCTCGACTGACCAAGGATAATTCGAATAGCGCTCTGGGATTTTCTTCCAGCCTTCCGGTATAGCCACGTCCTGCACCTGTGCGGAGAGGGCGGAAACTGCTGGTTTGGTGGCGATTAAAGAAGCGATCTTCGCAGCATCCATCGGCGTGAAGTTTCCTTCCACCCACCGATGATTTCCAATGAACATCGAAACCGTGATAAGGTCGTCGTTGTCCTTCCATTCCTTAACGCTAACTCGGCTGTCAGGCTTTCCCTCAGCGCCCGTTTCGACAGAGGACCGGATAACACCGATATGCTTTTCGTCATCGGTCAGCTTCACGGCCACGGATGGCGCGGGAGCAGATGGAGAGTTGAGAGCGGCAATAATAGCCTTGCTCAACTCAGGGCGCATAACCGATGGGAGAAGCTGAATGGCCTCTCTCAAGTCCTTCGCATCAACTGGCTGGCTATATGCCACCGGCTCCGCGTCCGTCGATAGGGCGGCTTCGAGGGCAGCGCGGGCAAATTTCTCCTGCAGCCGCCAGCCGAGTACATATCGGCGTTTGCGATCATCTTCGGTGTCGAAACTTTCTTTCCCATCGAAGACGTTGATCTGATGCAGGCAGTCAGGGTTAAGCCCCTTGACCGCGCATATGGACCTTGAGGCCGCTTCAATCATCTTCTCAGTTACCATGGGTGTCTCCAGTGCTGGAAAGGGCGGCGCGGTTACGCTTGGCCATGACGCGCATCATGATAGCGTCCACATCGTCAGACGGTTTGCCTTCGGATAATGTTTCGAGAAGGCAGGCGGCGGAATCTAGCTCGTCGCGCAATCGACCGACATACTTTCGTACCGGCTCGGCACCATTCCAGATACCCGGTTCGCCGCGCGCGCCGCTGATGATCTGGTAGATTTCGGCAATCGTGGAATTTGCCCCTCGGGCTTCCATCGCGTGGTTCTGCGCTTCCAGCTTCAAACGGTCGGCAAGATTGCGCAGTTCCTCGTTTTCGCGCTGCAAGCTTTCGAGGGAATCATTTGCCTCTTCTGCCCGCGCCTTCTCATGCCACAGGCCATAGCGAAGCATGCTGTTGATATCGCGGATCCGCTCAAGCTCCTGAATGGCCTCAATGCTCAATTCACCAGACTGAACAAGCTTGTCGATGTGCGGGCATGTCAGTTCCGGCTCAACGTTGAGGGAGGATAGAGCAGTGCGGTCTTTTTCAAGCTCACGCATGAACTTGTCGCGCCAATGCTCTGGCATCGAGACATGGTTGATGATGAAAGCCATGTTCTCGGTTTGCCGTTCCAGCGCCTTCTTGATTGCTGTGATCGTATCTGCGGTCATGGCTTGGCCTCCGTAGTGACCGATATCGGAACAGCTTTGGTGCAGCCTTTGCCGCACGCCTCGGGATTAAATGAGGTCGTTGTGCCGGTGCAGTTAGAGAAATAGACAAACCGGCCAGCGTCTTTGAAGCGATACACCTTGCAGCCATCAGTTTCGAATAGGACCGCGACAGGCACATTTGGGTTGTCGGTGCTTTGTCTCGACACCGGGTCTTCACCGCAGGATGCCAAAACAGCAGCCGCCAACAATAATGCTAAAATGCTCTTCATGGCTTGGCCTCGTAAAAGCTGTTGCGTGGGAGCGGTGGCAGACCCTTGTTCGGATCGCGGCTAGATGACTTCTCGGACTTCGCGAACGATGGGCCTAGGAGCGGCTTAGCTGGCTTCGTCTTGATCCCGCGCACTTTGTCCTGCTGGCGAACCGTCTTCGCTGCCATCGGGATATCGTGGTTTGCCGTCTTCCACTTATGGCATTTGATGCAGACGGCGGCGCAGTTCTCCAGGCTATTATCCTTGGAGTTGGCATCGAGAACTATGTGGTCGAACTGTACGCCAAGCGCCAGATCGGCGTTGCATCGCTGGCCGGATGGAAGGCCATACATTGCTCCTATGGCTTCGCACTTAAATCCGGAGCGGGTGAATGCCTCGCGTTGGGTTTTCTTGGTGAACTCTTTGCGGTTGGCCATCACATCTGCCCTCCCAGCGCGTTCGAGCAGGAAGACTTGGGCTCTGTCCACATCGTGTAAGCCTTGGCGGTGACAACACCGGGCCAAAGCAGCACGGCATAATATTGCTCGGTTCCTGAAAGCTTCCTCCCAAGCCTGCCTTCGACACCAGCGGCAATGCCGATGCCCGCAATGATGTAGAGAGCTATCGCGAGTGTACCTCTCATAGCCCACCTCCCAGCGCTCGGGTCACCCGCTTCCACCAAGGCTCATGCCCAATGGAGTTGCGGAAGTCGTTGACCTTGCCCATGGCGTCACGCTGCTGGCGCTCGGCCATCGCCTTGTTGATGGTTGACTGGAACGGATCGGCTGGCTTCTTCACCCGGATTGTTTTTGTGGCGGTGGTCATGATGCACCTCCAATCTCGGATGGCTGGCAATCCAGAACCTCGGCATACAGCGCGAATGCCTTCTCACGAAGCGCAGGCATCACCTTCGGATCGGCCTTGATCTGGGCATCAACGCTTTCGACAAAGCCCTTGATGTGATCGTGCAGTTCGGCAGGAAGTTGAGCCTTCCACATATCCTTCGCTGCGATCAGCGTGTTCCGGCGCTCTTGTGGTGTCGTCAGCAATGGGTCAACCGGGATGAACATCATCTTGCGCAGGCATTCGATTAGGTCTGCGCGATCTGCCGGGAATAGTTCTGAGGGCGAGGCGGCTGGAGGAGTTTCCACCTCGCCCTCTGCTGGCTGGGCGCCAGCGTCAACCGACGAAGCAGGGGCGGAATCGTCGGTATCAGTGTTGTTGAGTATTTCGCCTGTGAGAGCGTCGTGCGGCTCGTCGGCGGCAGGTGTTGCGGTGAAGCCTTCGCGCTCGTCAGCGGCACGCTGTGGGGCGATAGGTTCATCCGACAGAGGGTCAAACACAGGCGTGATGTTCTTGGCTTTGTCAGGTCCACGGAACTCTTCGGCTTCGTCACGATCATAGACCCCGAGAATGACTTCCGGGCAGTGACGGCGCGCCCATGAGCGGGCTGCGAAATATCCGAGCTGCTGTTGCGGGTCAGATTTCCACAGCGGTGAGTTCTTGGTGGTGATGCTGCCCATGGATGGCGACGTGTAGACGCATTCCTCGCCGTCTAGGACGCCGGTAACAGTGCATGTCAGGGCAGGGCCTTCACCATCGAACTGGTAGCGCAAGCGGCCCTTGATACCGGATCGGGTGTTGACGACAGCGGCGATAAGCTGGGCCTCATAGGCAATGGCGCCACCAACCGAGTAGGATTTGCTGGCGACGGCAAAAGGGGACATCTGCCACTCAAGCGCCTGAAGCGCGACGGCCATACATGCCCCAGCATTCCCGCGTAGGTGCTTTGGAAGCGCGATATCAGCCCGCGCCATGACTTCTGCGAACTTGACAACCTCTCCCAGGTTCTGCGGCGCGATCTTGGTGCCGGTACCGGTGTTGGAGACGCCGACGGCATCCATCGGGATACGCTCTTGCTGTGTGGCTACTTGGTTCATGATCATGCTCCAGTCATGAGGCGCTGCTGGTACCAGACCGGCAGATCGGTTTCGTCTAGTTCTTCAAGGGGAGTGGACGGCACCCACGCGGCAGATGTGCCGAACTCCTTCATGTATCGGCGGTAATTGCCGATTGCCTTCTCGATCAGATTTCGCGCATACCCAAAGAGTGGGTTGCCGGGGGAAAGCTTGATGCCGTGCGATATCGGCGCGCCGTCCTTCTGCCAAAAGACAAAGACGAAGGCGAAGACCTCGTTGACAGCCACCTTGGCAAGCCATTCCGGGTCATGCGGTCCAAAGACCTTGCCTTCAGCAAACAGCCTTGCCATCTGGCGGCGACCGTCTGCGTAATGCTCTGCCGAGATGATGTAGTCGTAAGAACCGATTGCATCCCGGCAAGCCTTGTCGAACTCCTTGCCATACATGTTGGCGAGAGATTTCAAGTCGGTGATCGCATTCATCTTGAGATAGTCGAACCGGGCCTTGTAGCGAATGCCATCGACCGTCCAGAAAACCGAGACTTCCGGCTCTCCATTCTCGAAAGCATTTGCCAGCGTCTTGTTGGCCTTGATGAAGGCCGAAGCGGCTAGGATCTTTGTCCAGTCCTTGAACTTGACGGGCGTCTTCCCGGCAGACTTGATCTTGGCAATCTCGTCCTTGCCATCCTTGATGTTGCCTGGGTGCATCTGTGGCGCGTGGGCAGACTTGAACTTGTCTTCGCCTTCGAGGACGCACTGGTGAAGCTGCCGACCGAATATCTTCGCTGGTGTGTCGTCGTCATCTGGGCGCGCTGGGTTGAGGTGGCTTTCCCACCAGAAGTCCGGCGCATTGCCGATCAGCTTCTTCAGGCTGGTTGAGCCGAGCGCAGTATCAGCGTGATAGACCGCATCGCTCATGCCGAAATAGATACCGTCGGCGTGGTTCGTGAACCCAGCTTTCTCGCCAGCGTCGGCAACGATCTTCGCGACGAGATTTCCAATTACCTGTTCCATGCGATGACATTCTCCTGATTGATTTTCGCCTGCTGTTTCAGGCTGTTTTCGAGAACCAGAGTGCCGCCGAACAAAAGGCTTGATGCGACGAGAACGACCGTCAGGCACTCAATCCGCCATGCTTTTGCAAAGGCCTGATCGATCCTTTTGAGGCGCTTTTCAGCGATGTGCAGCAGGACGGTTACTTCGTCTCGGGCTTCTTCTGGTGTTGGGAAAGCGTCCATCACGCACCAGCCTCAACTGGCACGTCCAGCGTTTCGAGCATCGCCTGCATCGCCGCGATTTCGATCTCTGCCTTTTCACGCAAAGCCCCGGCCTGCTTTTCCATGATCTCTGCCATAGTCGCGAAGATCAGCTTCTGGTGCTTGTTGATGGCTGCGATGAAAACTTCATTCACGGCCTTGCCATCGTTCAAGGACAGTTGGCTGTAGACTGATGAGCTGCCGTATTGACCGGCATAAGCGTAAAACCACACATTCGTTTTGAACGCGAAGTACTCGCTGCTGCTGCTTGGATTGAAGCCGAATCCTTGCTTGTCGTGGTGCTTCTTGTCGGCAAATGCCTTTGCGAACCAGTCGTGGAACCCGCCGATCTTCGCGGCATCGCTTTTCAACGTCTGAATTTTCTGGATTGCTGCTGTATCGGTTGCCATTTGTCCTGCCCCTTGATTGCGCGGGTAAAGCGTGGTGGGTGTTTGGAAGTTGGCCGGGTTGCCGGAATTGCACCTTGAGCCCCGTCGGGCTGCCCCTCTCCGTTACAAACGGAGCGCTCTCTCTAGTGAGCTAAACCCGTGTTCTGTCCGTCATGCAGCCGCAGCAAGAGCGTTGGCCTTCTCAGCGATGCGCTTGGCCGAATAGAGCGAATTGTTCGTGATCATCCGCTGCCATGCCGTGTTGCGTGGCGACCATTTCCAAGCCGCGCCTTTCAGCTCCGCGAGGATTTCTGGCGTTGGCTTGCCGTCAAAGACGATCTGGACGCGCTCGATGTCGTGGTTGACCAAGATTTTGATATCGCCAACGATGACTTCTTCCGTGCCGGTCTTTGCGCCCTCTGGCTTTGGTGGCGCGACATAGCCGACCAGATTCACCGCCTTGATTGCCGTAGCCAGTGCGCGTTCCTGCCAAGTGTAGAACTCACCGCACTTCTTCTCGAAAGACGCCCAGACCTTCTCTTGGCGGCGCACAGGGAAGTTTGCGGGGCCGGTGATCATGGTGGACATCATCCGGCTACGGGAAGCCCAGACAGCGTTCTGGCGCTGGATATAGCCTTCACGGAAGCGCTCCGACTGAGCGACTGCCTCGGCCATGCGGTCTTCGTTGTCTGCGATGGCTGCCAGCTTGTCGTTGAATTCCTGAATGGCAGACACATAGCTGGCGACTTCGCTTTCGCCCCGGCGCTCTGGGCTGTGGCTGGTTCCAGAGTGGGCGCGGATTGCAGCCTCAAGGCTAACGTCGGTGGCGAGTGGCGTTCTGAAATTGCTCATATCGGTTACTCCGCAGCTGCGAGGAAAAGGGCAGGAGCGCTGGGGCGAACGAAGACTTTGCGGAAGCACTGAAATTCCATGACTTCGCCGTCCATCTGGTCGGCAACTTCCTGAGCTTCGTCTGCGTCGTCAAATTCGTGCGCGGCGTCGGCGTCCGTGGACCAAACAAACTCGCCAGCAAATGTCGTGAGGTAGAAGGCAGAGCCGTTGCGGTTAAGCTTTTCGACGTTGAAGCGTTTTACGAACTGCTCTTCCATGACGTTCCCATCCTCATCCGGGGTTCTGTTTCCGCCTTCCGTTTCGTCGTCCCGTAGGAGCTTCAGTCGGTGGGCTGATGGGGATTATGAAAGCATATCTTTCAACTGTGCGCAAGCAAAAAGAAAGCATTGCTTTCAGTTTTGTGAAAGCGTATGTCTTTCAGCAAGCGATGGGCGACCGGGTGCAATTCCCGAGCTGATGAAGCCCACGGCGCGGGAAGCGAAAGCTCTTAAGTGTGCTGTCAGAAAATCAGGGCGAGGTAAGCGAATAGCTCCTCTGGCGTGTGTCCCATCCCGGCTCCGGCCTTCAGGACTTAGCCATGGTTTCCCCGCCTCTTGGATTTGATCCATGGGGTAGGGGGAAGCTATGGCTGGAACCCTCCCTCACCATCCTTCAAAGACAAAAGATTTCAGGATAGGAAGAGTAGATAGGTAGTGGGAGAGTGCATGTCCGAAGATCAACGCAATGTACGTCCAAAGCGCCGTCGCCCGGTCTGGCCGTGGTTGCTCTTACTGGCCGTAACGCTGATCGCAATCGCGGGCTATTCGAAGCTCCTATCCGACATCGAGGACATGAAGCGGACTTGGAACGATCTGGTGCAGCTTTTCTGGCTAATCGTACCTGACAAACAATAGGCAAAAAGAAACCCGCCACGATGGACGGGCAGGTTGGGAATGCCGCGCGTACTCAGTACATTTCGCGCTTGGTTTCAGCTTTGCACGTCAGACGTTAATCGCGCGTGAATGGTAACAAAAAGAAACCCACTGGAGCGGGTCACTGGGTGCCGGCCGATATCCCGAGAAGCTGCTGTATCTGGCTTTGGAAAATAGTGATTGCAGCTATCAGTGCACCCACGATCCCGTAAACGCCGAAGACGAAAGATTTAGTGGCCATTGAGCTTTCGATGCGTACGGCACGGTCTCTCACATCGCGCATGTCGGTGCGCAGTTCCGATACGTCACGCTTGACGTATTCCAAATCAGCTTCGAGTTTTGCTAGGCGTGCTTCCATGCCGCCATTATTGCCACCATTGCCGCCGCCATGCAAATCTGCTTCTCTCTTGGCAGCTTCTGCGGCTTGACTGAATCTCGCAAACGCGTCCCGATCGATGTTACTCATCCGCTTCGATCCCCGGAAAATTCTTCTGAGATGTTTTTACGACTTGGTCAAAACTATCGAGCATTGCATCCATGCTGGCGGTAAGTCTGTCGATCTGGTCCCTCGGCACGTTCGTATGAGTTAGTGTAATATATGAAAGTTCAAGCACCACTCTATGGACCTTTTGAAAATGGCCGATGAGATCAAGCACTTCCATCTTCGTCGCATAAAACGGTTTCATCGGATCGTTATTACTCAATGCGTTATTCCTCCACGTCGCTCGACATACTGAGCGTTCAACAGATCTACCAGATCGTCTGCCTCTTCCATTTTAAGCGCATCCATCAGATTCCCGTTCACCTCCGCCGGAAGCCCGGTGAAGATATCGAAGACAGTCCAGTATTCGTCGTGGGCGTTCTTGCGCATGTTGTATCGGGCTTCGGACGGGTCAGGCATCACAATTCCCCTTTTGCGTTTAAAACGACTCGACTCTTGTTTTAGAACCTGCTTTCTTACCGTGAACGAAATGAGAACAAACGGGAGAAAGAAAATGGCTCAGAAAGCGGTAAATCAGTTTTTCGTAGTGCCGCCAGAAGATCAGCGCGACGGCGTTGTTGAAAACAAAGAGTTGTTCAAGGCCCACCTCAACGAGAGCTTTCCGGCTTATGAATTTTTGGTTCAGAAGAACTCCCCCTTTGAAAGCGACGACTTTCAAATAATCCCTATCGCTGGCGTGGTCGGGGACGATGAGAACCCCGGTGAAATGAGAAAGATGCCAGAGCGCTGGGTACTCGATGACATCGTGCAGGTCTGCCGCCGGTTTGACATCTCCACTTCCAAGCGCAAGCTCTCCTGATTACTTCCGAGCAATATGGCCGACGATCCGGCCAAGGATCGTCAAGCGCTCAAGCTCAACGGTGAAGCGCTCAAGATTTGGATTGTCCGAGATGATACGGACCTCCACAGGATCGCTGAACGGCACGCGCTGGAGCCGCTTGATTTGCGGTTCACTCTGGCCGTCGCTGATGGCATAGACCGTATCGCTGGACATCGTGGTCTGCGATAGGTCCACCAACACGCGATCACCTGGCATGTAAGTCGGCAGCATCGAATCCCCGATCACTTCCATAACCAGAGTGTGGTTCGGTGAGGCCTTTGCTTCATTTCGCAAGTACTGGAGCGGGATAAGCCATTCGGCCACCACTGCGTGGCCAGAGAAGCTCTCGCGACCCACGGATATATTGATCGTTTCCCCAACGACGCCGGACCCGGCGCCTAGCTTCACGTCTACTTCAGGAAGCGCACCATCTACCGCAGGCTTCCAATGCTCGCGGCTATAGCTGGCCGTTTCTTCCCGCGGTTGGTCATCACCTTCATCGGGATCGTATGATCTCACCAGAGCGCTTGTTATTCCCGTCGGTGCGACAGTTTTTATCACAGGGCCGCTACCCTTGTTGTAGGCCAGCCATTCGAGATCAACCCCTGATACTCGCGCAATCGAGGTGAGGCTTTCCAAGGAAATCTCCTTGCCAAGCTCCCAGTTCCCAACGGCGCCTCGGGTGGACTGTTTGCCGTGTCTGGTAAGCACTTCGGCAAATTTCTCTTGTGACTTTATGTGCATCACTTCGGTCCGGACATATTTGATCCGTTCGCCGCGCTCAGCATCGATTTTTCTCATTGTCGTCATTTCGAGAATATGCCCGACGAAAGAAAAACTTTCACCGAAAGATATGCTTGCATTAATCTGAAAGATATGCTTTCAATATGGGCATGGAAACAGTTTGCGAAAAAGCCAAAGACACCGCCGGCGGACCTGCCGCACTCGCTAAGGCATTGGGAGGTGTCACCCCCCAGGCCGTATCTCAATGGAAGAAAGTTCCAGCAGAGCGCGTTCTCGAAGTCGAGCGTGTCACTGGCATTTCGCGTCATGAGCTTCGACCCGATGTGTTCGGCGTTGCGGAGACCGCAGCATGACCCAATGGAGCCACGATATCAGCGCCGCACCGCGCGGCGAAGAAAAGCTCACCACGATTAGCGTAGACGGCAAACAGCGCACGAAGCGTGAATATCACGTCGCTCCGGTTTGGCTGGCTTGGGCTGATGGATCGGTAAGCCGCTCCTATTGGGTGCCTGAGACCAAAGCTGGTCCCGCCCGCTGGTCTGGCTGCACAGCGGCACAGGTTCCGATTGCTTGGCAGCACTTCGTTGTGCCGGAACATCCATTCACCCAGCGCGATGGCGCCAACGCAGGAGGCAGCCATGTAACCCCCGGTCGGAATGCTCACCCTCAACCATCGGCGGTTGAGCCCGTCAGTAGCTCCACCGAGTTCTACCTCGAAGATGCGGGGTCGGGCGCATGACATCAGCACGTGTCGAAGCCACGCTCCAATCACAGCGCGCAATCCACCAGACAGCCTATCAGGGCTGCCCAGAGTGCCAGCGTCGTCTGTCCATAGCAGAGATTGTCGAGCGCCATTGTGAAGGCTGCGACAAGGAAATTTCACCACGGGATATTCGGGAGGAACGGGCATGAAGAATTCTCGCAAGCGCAGCACTCCCAAGCCCATCGTCATCGACATGCAAGCCCTTGAAGCCGAGCTTATGGCCGAGGTGGACCGCATCAACCGTGAACGGGTGGCGGCATGAATAGCCAATCCCTCTTTATCGGTCTGGGCGCTTTCATCGGGGCTGTAACCATCCTCGTCATTCTCGCTCATTTTACAGTGTCGGGGAGGAAGTGATGGCTTTGGCAATGCTCAAGCCTGCACCTTGGCAACTTATGGATCAAATTGAGGGTGATCGCGCATCGGAAGCCTTTGTGGCCCTCTGCGCTGTCTATCCCGGCAGTGTCTCAGCAAAAGAGCTCATGACTAAATCGGGTCTGTCTTGGCGGGCCGAGCCGATCAAGTCCTTCGTGTGTCTTTGCAACGATTTCAAACGCATCAACGCAGCTATCAATCTCTACGGCTGGCAGGCCGAGCGGACCAATGGGACGCCTGATGCAATTTACTGGCTTTCGCCTCTGGGCGGGTAGCTCCTTTCCTATCGGCGCCCTCTGATAGTCCCAAGCTATCAGGAGAGCCGACCATGATCCGACAAACCTCAACCCACAAACCGACAATTAGTAAAACTGAAAACAGGGAAATTTCGATGAGTACCCTAGAGATGTTTTCTCCAGAACTGGCCCGAGATTACGGGCGCAAAATGCTTGAGATGGAAAGCCGGGGCAACGGCGATCAGTTGAATGCACTCGAAAGGATTGGCCGTGTTGTTGGCCTCAAGCCACGCGCTGTCCGTCGCATTCTCAACGGGGAAACCCAACCGACATTATCGGTCTTCGCCCGCTTGCGTTCCGGCTACCTCGATCTCTGCGAACGACAAATAAACCGGCTGCAGCACGAGGTTGCGACCGAAAAGGCGAGGTTTGGCGATGCTGCTTTTGCAGGTCTTGATCAAGAAATTCAGGCTCTGGCGGAAAAAATCCACAGAGCAAAAGAAGGCCAACCGAATGGATAGGAAAGGAACGGGTGAATGACAGCAGCAACAGCGAATATCGGACACAACGTTGACAAGGCAGAGCGCGAGCGGCGTGTTCTCTTCGCGTTCTACCACAAGAAAGACCGCGAGATTGCGGCGAAGATCAAGGCTCTGGCCGAGGAGAAGAAGTCAAACCGGCAGAATGCAAAGGCATCAGGTTTCCCCGCCCAGAAGCTCGACCATTACCTGGAATCATTTCAGGCCGAAGATCACCAGAAGCCGGTCGATAAGCTCAAGTCGGAACGGGAAAATCTCGAATGGCTTGGCTACATCCCGGCGACGAGCGGCGGCGACCTCCTCAAGCAGACTGATCGCGTTGACGGCGAACAGATGATTCAGGCCAAGGGCTTCCACGCCGGTCTGACGGGGCTTGATAGAGCCTCGGGCTACGACGGTGGCAGCGCAGACGACAAGCTCTGGCTGGAAAGCTACGACGCCGGGAAGAAGGAATACGATTCCGAAATCCCCGACATTATGGCGCGTCTTGAAACCACCAAGAGCAAGGAAGAGCCGCCGGTAACGTCTGCCGATGGCGATGATCCGTTCACCTTCAATCAGGAGAAATGAGCCATGGCCTTTGAGCGGGTTCTTATTCAGGCAAAGCAGGCATCCACAGGCACTGGCTTCAAGGTCATTTTGTCTAAGCGAACTGGACCCGCTTCGATGCGGTTCACGATCACGAAGGCAGTGGCGACGAAACTTGGTTGGTCAAACGGCGACAAGCTCGAAGTTCTCGTCGGAACCGAAGGCGACCACGGCATGCTTCGCTTCCGCAAAAACAACAGCGTTGGCGATGCCATCGTAAGCTTCAAGCAGACGGCCAAGGGCGAATGGGTGTCACTCAATATCGGACACCAAGCCCGCTTCGTTGACGAGGCCCAGCCAGCCGCTTGGTGCCAGTTCGAAGAGATCGAAGGCGGTTATGTCGAAGTCGTCCTTCCACGGTGGGCAGACCGCACGGCGCCGAAGAAGGTTTTGGCTGAAGCCAGACCAGTCGGCAGGCCACCATCTGACCCAACCCGCAGACCGGCGGCAGTTACCTCTAGCATCATGGGTGATCCACCACCGAACCGGCGCGAGATGATCGCGAAGATTGGCGAGATCAAAGCCTAAGAGTTCCCCCGGCCAGCTTACTCCCTGCTGGCCCATCTAGCCCGATGCGATGACTTGTAGTGCGGACCCGTCGCATCGGGCCTTTTCAATCCACGAGGCCGGATATGAACCACGTACCGCAGACAAGTCAGTTTACCTGCCCGTGCTGCAAGGGCTTTATCGGAGAAGCGGCGCCGATCGATGCTGTCAACGACAGCCTGTCGCGCCCGATCCTTCGCATCATCCTTGACCAGCTTTCCAAGCGCGTTGGCCGTAATGTCAGGCGCGATGCCATCATAGAGGCCTGTTACGCAGACGTTATTGACGGCGGCCCCGACGATGCGGAGCGGGTGTTTCGCGTCAACATGTTCAATCTGCGCAAAGCCATCAAGCCTTTCGGCTGGCATATCGAATGTGTTGGCGGCGTGGGTCGAGGACAAACGGGTGGCGCCTTCTATCGCCTGATGCCTGCGGAGGTGTCGCCATGAAGGTTCTAGCGTTCGATACCTCAAAGACAGCCGGATGGGCCGTGTTCGATACCGATCGGCATATCTCTTCGATCACCACTGGCGTTCTCGAATTTCCAGCCAAGGCGACAATCGAATACTGCGCTGACCAGATGGGCCTCAAAGTGGCGGCTCTGATCAAAGAGCATCGGCCCGCATTCGTCATCATGGAAACCGCGCTCAAGATGAGCCCCGGCGGCACGTTGGCCACGGTCGTTTCCTGCATGCTTCACGGCGCGGTTCTATCGACGGTCGCGAACTTCGGTATTCCTTGGGGTACGATCTCTTCAGCCACCTGGCGCAAGATGTTCTACGGCGAAGGCTTCAAGCCGCCTTTCAAGATCCACAAGCTGAAAACTCCCGACAAGAAGACCGGCAAGACAGAGCGGATAGAATACCTCTGGAAAGAGGCTATCGTGACCGCCTGCGAGCGCGAGAACATCGTTCTGCCGACCCGCAAGACCATCGCTCATAATGCCGGGGAAGCCGCTGCAATCGCCTACTGCTGGCGTGGTGCGAAAATCCATGCCGGTCGCTATTTGCCAGCCTTCCAAGACTTCCTGCAGCGCCGCAATGAGCGGTCTTCATCCAACGATCTATTCGCGGGGCAGGTGGCATAATGTTTGTAACGTTAATTGAGAAGAAGCTTCTCGCTAAGACCTTCACGCAAATCCAAGTAGTCTCCGAGCAAGGAAAGGGTCGCTTCAGTAGGCGGGTGTCCGGCGTGATAGTAGCAGCCTTCGAACTTGGAGCCCTCAATGTCACACGTAAAGTCAGCGCCGCTGAAATCGCATCGGATAAATTCGTTGTTTTTACTTTCTTCGGAGATTTTGAGAACCAAGGAGTCCTGGACATTGCAGTCTCTGATCCAAGCACCTTTGTTGATAAGTATGCTGTGTTCGATTCGACAATCCTGAAGATCAACTGTTCGCACGAAGTTAATATTTCGGAAATGTGCGTTCACCAAATAAACTTCACTATTACCTTCGCTCTCCAGCGCCCGCGCATCCGTTTCTCCTTCAGCTGCAGACCTCCCCAAGTGACCGAGCAAAGCCACGGAAGCCAAATAATAATCTATTTTCCCGCGCTCGTCGTGGTGCCTAATAAATTGGTAGAGAATATTGCCCGCAGCTCTAACCGCCACTTCGTCATCTTGCTTGAGAATAGCCTCGAGCATGTGGACCCCGGTTGCGCGCGACGAAGATTTGTCAGCTTCGAGCAGCGATCCACCTTTTTCAAGAAACCCCAAGTTCTCCGACGCTTGCCCGAGACGAAGCTGTTTCTCAGCGTGTTGCAATTGTTTCTCAGTTCGCAATCCCTGCGCAATTGTCTCGTCAACTTGTCGCTTAGCGATCCAACTTCTCCAAATGGCGAGAGGAAGTCCTATGATGCCAAGCAGGAACAATCCGACGTTTCGGACGATCTCGGACCGCTGAGAGAGACCGTCAAGGCTTTCGCTCCTGGCGGACACAATCTCGGAAACACCGAAGAGTCCACCAGCAACGACAATTGCCGCGAACACCACCAATGTGAGCCCCACAGCGTCAACACCTTTGCTTCCAACTCCACCCGTATCGTTATTTTCAGGCATGCAACTTCACCCCTCAGCCAGCTTTGCAAGGCTTCGACTGATTCTATGAGAAGTTGCAAGAGGTGTGCAGCATGAACGCCATGAACCAATCCGACCGCATGATGATGGACAAGATCACGGAAGCCGACGCTTTCGATGCTGCTGAACAGTTCTTCGCCTGCATGTTCGCTGACAACGAGGTTTTGAAGGACTGCGGGCTCGATGCTGACGACTTCGGCGAGCCGCTTCATCACACGGTCTTTTCCGAAGCCTTGAAGCTCTATGAAGCGCAGCAGCTGGTCAATGCCGTATCGCTTAAGCCAGCTATCCCGCGCCACATCGACAAGCTTGAAGTCACGCCAGCCGAGTACCTTTCCCGGTTGATGATCATGGGTGCCAATCCGTCTGTTCGGTCTGGGCTTGTCGCGGCGATCCAGATCATCAAATCGGTATCGCTCGCCCGCAAGGCAGCGCATGAAGCGCACTTCCTGTCCGATCTGGCCAATGAAGGCCACACTCTCCTGACTTTGGACGAGGAGATCGAAGCGCTTGAGAATCGGCTACGCGAGACCAGACAGCGGTTAAGCGCTCTCCGCAACGGTGCGTCAGCTGGCGCTCTCTATCTCAATGCCTTCAATGCCTCTGCCAAGCGCAACGGCGTGGTCGGCGTTCCTATCGCGCTGCCTGAAATAGGCCGTGTGCTGTCAGAGCCGGTCATGGAAGCGGGAAACCTCTATGGTCTGCTGTCATCATCAGGCGAGGGCAAAACCTCTCTGACGGTCCAGATGGTGCTTTACGCGCTGGAGCAAGGCCACCCGGTTCTCGTTATGTCCTATGACCAGTCGGCAGCCCAGATCATCCGGCAGATGATTTCCCAGAAATACAGCATCGACAACAAGCAGCAGCGCGATCCCATGAACAACATGACGGACAGCGAGAGAGACACTTGCGTTCGGTTCAGCACGTGGATCGATCAGCAGCCGTTCGAAGTCATCAAATGCCGCCGCGAGGGAATCGACCGCATCTGCACCTATGCCCGCCGGTTTGTGAAGAAGCACGGCAATGGCAACGCGCCCATGATCGTTCTCGACCACATCGGGAAAGTGACGCCAAAGGACGGCAGACTTTCCGCCGACAGGATATCCGGCGACATCACTGTAGAGGCCAAGGCCTGCGCAGAAGAGACCGGCGCTGCCTGGCTCGTGCTGAACCAGAGAAATGGGCAAGGCGACAAGCGAGACAATCCCCGGCCTATCGCAGCTGACCTTTACGGCGGTACCGGCGCGCGCGCTGACTATGACGCGATCCTCTACCTCTACTCCGCAGAGAAATACAAAGCCGAGCGAGAGAAGGTCGCAGCATCCGACGCCGACTGGAAGAAGATCAACCGGGTTTTCGGCTCCGACATCGCAGGCGTTCGCGAGATTGGCGTGATCAAGAGCCGGTTCGGAGACCCCACGCTGACCGAGAACGTCACCTTCATCCCCCGATACACACGATACGAGCCGAACAAACAGGCCGACCAACAGCCGAGGATGTTTTGATGACCCCCATCCAGTGGAACGGATCTAGCACGAGCTTCAGACAGTGGAGCAAGGCGAAGAATAGAGGGCTATTCGCATGACGTGGTCATTGATGCAAAACGTCAGTATCGAGCGACGATGCCCCGGAGACCGTATGTATGTGGGTTCGCAACTTCCTAGCTTTCGTCTCGCCTACAAGTTCGTACTCCAATTCTACGGGGAATGTATCCCAGCCGTAGACCTGCGGGTTTCGCGTTATGTGGACTGCTATCGAGAATTTCAGCATCGACGGCTCGCTTTCTCGCTTTACCCAGCCTTCAATGAGAATTGCTGGATCGAAAGCAATTGCAGTACTTCCAGTAGGGTTCAAATTTCCGAACCTGCGCGCAAAATCTGGATGCTTTTCTGGATTGAAGAAAAGATAAAGCGTAGCGTCCAGTTCGCTGGGTTCGATCAAAGCAATCCGCCTGAGGATCATAGATCGTCTGTTCCAGTTGCGAATGCGGATGACTACACGACGGTTGTCCTCCGCGTGCTGTACGGCGTCCAGACTGGGAGGAGCGTCACCCAGCTGAAAGTCAGTTTGTTTACGAGCAGCCTCTGCTTGCTGCCGAAGGCTGACTATGGTGATCCCAGCCGCAACCGCCGCAGCCCATCCACTCAAAGCTCCCACCCACTCGCGAAAGCAACTTTCGTCTGCACTGCAGAAGAATATTTCGCTGGGTGTGCTGAGAAACAGATAACCGATGAACATCGCCATCAAAATAATTGGCCCAAGCCAGTCCCAAAAACCTGCAGGCTTCATTCGAATCTCCCACGTCGTGATTACGTTTCAATCACAATGAAAAAGCTATTCACGCGGTCTTGGCTCGAAACACTCCAATTTGTGCCGAACAGCATTATTTCTGTCGTCTCCGTCGTGTGCTCGATGGATCGCTACGTGGCAGAGTGGGTGCAAGGCAATTACGGAATAGATGTCATCTGGTCCATTATCGGCGCGCCTATCGACGTGGTGGCACTCAAGGTATGGCTGGCCACGACGATTATTGAATGGCGCGGGTTCATTGCAGCATTCACATACGCCCTGTGCTCTTCGCAGAACGTGAGCCGTGATAGCCGCGGCACGATGGTAGACGTTTCGCTCACCCCGGTCTGCTGGTCTCTGATTTCCAGCGTCGATCGCTCGTTGGCGGAGCACCTCATCGGGTTCCGCATCGTATGCTTCAACGATTTCTTCAAGGGCATCTTGGCCGAGGGCTTCTCCGCGGACCAGGTTGAAGATCACTTGTTGAACTCTGGCGCCATCACGAACGACTTCTATCTCGCGATAGCCGTTATAGAACCATTCGCCATCAAATCTGTATTCGCCATTTTCTTTGAAGAACAAGAGTATCGATCGACCAACCTGCATGTGGTCGCGGATTTGGTGGTTGTTGTTTCGCCAAGCTCTGCCGCGTTGCGCGCGCTGTCCGTAGTACTCGTAACTTCCATCAGGAAGAAAATGATCACGGTAGCCGTATTTATTGCCGTGGGGATCGGACACCACAATCACAGTGTCCTCATCGTTGCTGTGGCTGATGCCTTGAAAACGATCGCCTCCGAACGTCGCTTTTATGTCCACGCGACGACGAAACCCAAGTCCTATGTGCTCATGCCACGGCATGCAATCCCCCCTGCCTATTTACCTGAGGCTGTATCAACCGAGGCGGGTTGCATCCGCGTTAAGGAGGAGCGTTAATGAACCACTTCGCAGCCTATTCAGTACCCGTTCCCGGTGGCCATTGGGCTATGTGCCGGTTCGCACAGAACGCGCAGCCATGGCCGATCCTCGACGGTGACAAGCCACTGATATTCACGACAGCCAAAGACGCGCTCATCGCCGCACAGGCCCACGTCATCAAGCACATAAACGGCACCATGCGCCGCGACGGAGCGGTTCTTGAAGCCCGCAGCAAGGCCGACGCGATATTCAATCTCCCCCGTTCCGTAAAGGTCAAGGGGAGAGAGAAGCGCACTGAGGTAGAGAGACGGAGGATAACGGCATGAACAGAGTTGTCATCAACATGGACGCTCAAGGCTTATTCACCGTCTACAGCGACGAACCGATTGAGTTCTTCGTGGTCTGCGATCACGTGCCAGATGATCGTGTCTACCAGATGGAGGTAGAGACAGGCGTGGAGAAGGTGCAACAGCAATTGCGCCTTGATCCTGTCGGCCACCGGAATGACAGCCACACGCTGGGTGAGGGGTATGGGCCTCGTAAGCCGCCATCAAAGCGCAAGCTGGAGGTGGTGAAGTGAACCAGATCGCACACATCTCCTATGAAGACAGAGCCAAGGCCAGAGCCGCTGAAATACGGCGCCGACTGATGGGAACCCCAAGGCGGGTGAACGTCATCCGTGAGGTGCTGGCAGACGTTGCGGCCCGACCAGTTCTTCCGACCGTAGAGCCCAAGCTGCAAGGCACCCATTGCACCATAAGGCTGGTAATGCCGGAACCTATCGTATTCGACCGGATATCCGATGTCTCTTTCGGTCCGCGCACCATGAAAGAAATTGCTGACGAGGTTCTGAGGTCTTTTCCAGACGTCACGCTGGCAGATATCAAAGGCCACAGCCGCATGCGCCACATCGTTCGCCCGCGCCAGTTGATCGTCCATGCCATTAAGACGGAACTGAACAAGTCATGGCCCGAGATTGGCCGGTTTATCGGCGGACGTGATCACACCACCGCGCTGCATGCGTTCCGTAAGATCAAAGCGGAGAGGGTGAGGGCGGGATGATCGATAAGCGCGTCTACGCCATATGCGAAGAGTACGGGATCGAGATCATCGACGGTCGCGCATACCCAGACGTTCGCCAGACGCGCGCTGTCGCCACTATGGACCGTATCTTGCGTAACCGTGGCGAAGATCATTTCCGCATGGTCATGTCCACATTGGCCGAGACCGATAACAATCAGGGACAGTTGGATGAATACCTTTTCTGGGCAGTCAGCGACCTTGTGGAAGCTTGCAAGGGGATTATCGAGGATGATCCATCCGCTTGGCTAGAATGCTTCGACGCAACACCGGTAGGGCAGCTACAATACATCGCTCGAGACCTATGCGGCATAACCCATCAGCGACATGCAATCGCTGGAATGCTATATGAAAGGATAGTCAGGCGCTTCGGTCCCAACGCTGCGCAAGGCGATCTATTTGATGAACGACGGAGGACAGCATGACCCGCGAAGAGATCATAGAGCTTTTCATCTCGGCTGCCGACGTTGACCGCCGGTTGCCAGACACAGCACGGCCCGCAAAACTCAAGGCTCAAGCACTGCCATATGTCCACGACAAGGCCGACCAAAACGGCTGGGGCGCGGAAAGGTACGGCGAGGAGCGTGAGAGCTTCTGGGATAGCCGCTCCACCCGATTGAAGACGGAAGACATCGGGATATGGGAACGGGCGAACGAACTCATCAAGCGCACCACGGATGAAAGCAACCGTCGTTGCCTGTGGCGCTGGGCTAAATCCAAGGTCGGCGGGCGACCTTTCAGTGAGTGGTGCAGGGCAGAGGGCATCCATTCGGAGACGGGAAGACGACGCAAAGACCGTGCAATCGTAGAGATTGAATTAAGTTTCCATCGGAACGCATTGCAAAATAACGAAAATGCCCCAGAAGAGCAGTTGTCAAGTGGCCATGAAATCAGCGATAAACATGTCATCATAAGCGATCCGACGCACTCACTTACATGGCGCTCGGATGATGCTTTCAGCCCCGTGGCAGTTCCAGAACTTCGGGACTTCACATGGTCAGACAAACGAAACGAAATGCGCCGCCAGCGTGAAGCAAGAAAGCGCGAGGCGGCATAACAGTTCGCATGATGACGCGGTAATTAGCCAAGGCCGTCCTCCCCGTAAGGGTGTAGAGTAATCCGAGTGTTTGGCGCTCGGCATGCGATTGGGAAGAGATACTTTGATTAACCGACGGATAAACTATCTTTGGCTTTATCGAACGGGATTGATCGTCATTCTGATTATGGCTTGCGTCACATCGGAATTCGCACGTCTCGTGTGTCTTGGCTTTGCGATACTTTGTCTCCCCGGCGTTCTAAGATTGTACGTAATGGGCGAGACGAAAAAATCTATCGCATCTCAGGACGTTAATCTGAAGGCGATTGTCTTCCTGCTGATGGCGCTTTACGTCTGGAACGGGCTCAGAGGTAGAGGCGAGATACCTCGATGGCATCAAGGCGGACATAGCTTGTGAAGGTTGGCTTTCTCGCCGGTCATTCCTGCATAGGTAATGGCCAGCTTAAAGCCATAGTCGGAGAAAAGTGGCGAGAATGCTTTGTGAAAGCCAAGCCCGCAAGGGACCGACTAGGGTATGAATTCGGAGATTGGTGATAACAGATCAGTCATCGACAAATTTCCCTTTGTCGAAGCCGTTCCATATGTATTCGAAAAAGTGAAGCGCGAAACAAGAGTAGTTGAACACCCCTAGCTCGCTAGACGATCTAACGCCTTTATTGATCAGAATTCGTACTACTAATCCCGCTAGAACATAGCAGAGGATTGCCGCTAGGATTTTGACGCCAGTCGCTGTTGAAAGAAGAGGCAATGGAATGAGCACGAGCACGGCTCTATAGGTGATAATGTTTTTTCTAATGAAACTTTTCACTAGCCCACCGCCCTGATCCGCATCAAATCCGCGGGGCGTTAAAGGTATTCGCACGGCACGTGACATGCAAGCAGACTCGGGAATTTGATCGTGTTTTGATCGTCATACAAGTTCACCAGCCCCGCCCGTAACAAGGTGGGGCTGATCTCGTTTCAGGAGCGAACATGATCCTCCTCCAAACCATGGTCTACATGATCGCGGCGCACTTCCTGCTCGACTATGCCCTTCAAGGCGAATGGATGAGCAAGGCGAAGAACGCAACGCTTGATCTGGTGCCAGGTGAGCGCATCTGGCCGCTGGCATTGTTCGGGCATGCTCTGCTTCATGCGACGGCGGTGCAGATCATCACAGGCAGCTGGGTGTTCTTTGCCGCCGAACTGATCATCCACGGTTCGACCGATTATGCCAAGTGCAATGGCCGGTTCGGCTACAACATTGATCAGGCCATCCACATCTGCTGCAAGCTGGCATATGTTGGCGCAATGCTGATCGCGCTTCTGTAGACCGTTGCGGGACCCCCCGTTTCGGCTTTCGTTTATGGAGATGAGAGATGAAGTTTTACATCTCCTTTAATCCTGAACCTAAACCGAATAGCCCTCCGAGCGCTCCTTTAGGAGGCGAATCCATAAGTGCTTTGGCGATCCGTTGAAGCGACATGCGGCTTTTGATTGATCGAAGATTGTTGTCAATGAGATTGATCTCATCAATGCGATCGATGAAGTCGTCAACGGACCAGTCTGTTTCAGCAAACTTAAGCTGCTTCTTGGCTTCGATAGTGAAGAACTCTACCCCATCGGTTTTAGGGCTGGCTCTAAAAGCGGTGTGGGCCACAATGTTTCTGGCCTCAGAAATCTTTCTGGCTTTTAATGCCCAGTTGTCGAACTCCTTGGCCTTTGTTTTATCGAAGACATAGAAGTTCACCAGCGACCTCAGGGTATTGATCTTGTCATTGAGGGACATGTTGCGGGTGATTATCGACAGTTTTGCTTGATCAATATCCAAAACGTCTCCGACCGCATCATTGATTGCCAATTCCAATACGGCGAAGTAGCCCATGTAGGCACCGACGAGAGTAAAAGCTCTTGTGTCTGGCTCAAGCTTGAGCATCTCGCTTTTTGTTAAGGGAGCCACCACCTACTGCCTTTCCTGCACCGCCATATAGTGCGGATTGTTACCGAAGGCGATTGGCCGTTGGTTTCCGATCCTATCGAAGTGTCCGGCTCGCTCGGGGTCGCCTTTGGGAAGCGATGCGCTGATTACCTCGTTTGGGTTGAGTTCGGTTGCCACAAGCCTGCGCATGATCTCTTCGATTTCGGTATCATCCAAGCCACCAGGCAACGACCAGGACGATACCGGTTCTAGCCCGTCATACTTAGTTATTATCCATTTCGCCATTCTCTCATCCCCCAAGGTAATCCATGCCAGTCCTGAAGAATGCACGGCACGAGCGGATGGCGCAAGGTCTCGCCAAAGGGCTGTCGGCAGAGAAGGCGCATGTCGAAGCAGGGTTCAAGCAGAACCGGCATAACGCGGCGGCTTTAGCACGAGATCAACACATTTTAACACGGGTGAAAGAATTGCAGGGCAAGGCCGCTGAAAAGGCCGGTGTCACCATACAGAGCCTCACAGAAGAGCTTGAGCAGGCTCGGGGCATCGCAATAGCCGAAAAGCAATCAAGCGCTGCTGTGGCCGCTACAATGGGCAAAGCAAAGCTGCATGGATTGCTCATTGAGAAGAAGCGCCTTGAAGGACCAGACGGCGGACCGGTCAAGATCGACCTGACAGGATATTCAATTGAACAGCTCCAGTCCCTTGAACAACTTCTCGGTTCGATTGCCAGCAGCACCGGCGGTGATACTGAAACAGGTGAGAGCGGAGATAGCGAAGCGGACGGCTGAAGCGGAGCGCGAAAGGATCGCGGCAGACGCAGAGCGGATCAAGGCGAGATGCCAGACACTGGAAGGGTTCATTACTGAGTTCTGGGATATCCTTGAACCGAAGAAGGAACTGAAATTCGGATGGGCCTTGCGCGCGATGTGCAAGCATCTGGAGGCGGTAACAGAAGGCAAGATACAGTTCCTGATGATGACCGTGCCGCCTGGCATGATGAAGTCATTGGTAATGGTGTTCTGGTCGGCATGGGAGTGGGGACCACTAGAGCGCCCTGATATTCAGGTTCTCGCCACCTCCTACAGCCAGCCAAACGTTCTTCGCGATAACATGAAGCTTCGCCGGTTGGTGGAGAGCGATAAGTTCCAGATGCTCTGGCCGCTCCGGCTTCGGGATGATCAGAACGCCAAGGGCAAGTTCGAAAACACTGGCAGCGGCTTTAGCGAGGCTCGTCCATTCAGTTCCATGACCGGTGGTCGCGGTGACCGGGTAAAGATCGATGACCCGCATTCGACCGAGACGGCAGAGAGCGACACAGAACGGCAGACGGCAGTCCGTATATTCCGAGAGGGTATATCGGACCGCCTGAACGATGTAACGACCTCGGCCATCGTCATCATCATGCAGCGATTGCACGAGCAGGACGTGGCCGGTGTGGCGCTGCAGCTTGATATCGGCTTTGTTCATCTCAACCTGCCGATGGAGTTCGAACCGGAGCGTAAGTGCCAGACATACGTCAAAGGCGAACTGTTCTTCGAAGACCCACGGACGGAAGATGGGGAGCTGCTGTTCCCTGAACGCTTCCCGGCGACCGAGATCGAACGGCTCAAGCGGGCGAAGGGATCATACGCCTATTCGGGTCAGTACCAGCAGCGTCCAGCGCCGCGCTCGGGCGGTATGTTCCAGCGTGGTGACTTTGAGATTGTTGACGCAGTCCCAGCCGGTGCCATGCGGTGCAGAGCGTGGGACTTTGCAGCAACCCAGCCGAAGCCCGGTAAGCAGCCTGACTGGACCGTGGGCCTCCGCATGGCGCATCACGCGGGCATCTTCTACGTCGAGGATGTGAAGCGTGACCGGTGGTCGCCAGCCGATGTGGAAAAGAACCTGAAGAACACGGCATCGCAGGATGGCCTAGAGGTTCGCGTTCGCATGCCGCAAGACCCCGGCGCTGCGGGTAAGTCGGATGCGGCCACGAAGGTCAAGCTGCTCGCCGGTTACGAGGTCAAGGTAGTGGCGCCGACTGGTGAGAAGTCGGTACGCGCCAAGCCAGCCTCTGCGCAGGCCGAAGCGGGCAACGTCAAGCTGGTGCGCGGACCATGGAACGATACATTTCTGGATGAGGTCTGCTCATTCCCGAATGCCCAACATGATGACCAGGTCGATGCCTTCGCTGATGCTCTGAATGAGTTGGCGCTTGGCTCAACCTTCACACTCGACAATATCTGAGGAACCCTATGGGAAACAATGACGTGCGGCTGAACGACAGCCTGACCAGTCTCGTGTCCCGCATGGGAACGGATCGGGACAAGGCCGCAACGGTCTTCTACACGCATCCGACCTTGGATGACGGGCAGGCGCTGGCCGCATATCGTGGCTCGTGGCTGCCGCGTAAGATCGTGGACATCCCGGCGCTGGATAGCTGCCGCAAGTGGCGCGACTGGCAGGCCAAGAATGATGAGATCGAACTCATCGAGGCGGAAGAGAACCGGCTGAACCTGAAGGGCAAGGTGCTGGATGCTCTGATCAAGGCTCGGCTTCTTGGTGGCGGCGCAATCTTCATCGGGACAGGTGATGCCAACCCAGAGGAGCCGCTTGACTATGAGAAGGTCCAGAAGGACGGCCTGAAATACCTTACCGTGCTTTCCAAGCGCGATATGTCGGCAGGACCGATCGATCAGGATGTGAACTCGGATTTTCATGGCAAGCCGTCATACTACGAGGTGACCGGCAACAACGCGATGGTGCGAATCCATCCGTCGCGTCTCGTGATCTTCGCCGGTGCCAAGCATCCAGACAGCCTCATGATGGGCATTCAGGACGGCTGGGGCGATAGTGTGCTGACTGCAACGCTCGATGCCATCAAAAACGCAGACAGCACGGCAGGCAACATCGCCTCGCTCGTGTTCGAAGCCAAGATCGATATCATCCGCGTTCCCAACTTCATGGCCTCGCTTGGCAATGAAGAATACAAGCGCAAGATCCTAGAGCGCTACACGCTGGCCAACATGTCCAAGGGCATCAACGGCACGCTGCTGCTCGACAAGGAAGAGGAATACGAGACCAAGTCTGCCCAGCTGGCAGGACTGACCGACATCCTCATGGCCTTCATGCAGATCGTGTCCGGTGCTGCCGATATCCCGGTTACACGCCTTCTAGGGCAGTCACCAGCGGGCATGAATGCAACCGGCACCAGCGACATGAAGAACTATCATGATCGCATCCAGTCGATACAACAGCTGGAAATGACGCCCGCCCTGCACAAGCTGGATGAAGTGCTTATCCGGTCCGCGCTCGGCAAGCGCCCGCCTGAAATCCATTATGTCTGGTCACCACTTGAGCAGATGAGTGAAAAGGAACGGGCCGACATCTTCAAGCTCAACGCCGATGCGGCACGCCAGCTTGTTGGCTCTGGAACGGGGCAAGAGATCATCACCCGTGAGGCTGTATCGAAGGCTCTGGTCAATCGACTGGTCGAGGATGGCGTTCTGCCAGGTCTTGAGGATGCCGTTGACGAGTTTGGCGGCATCGAAGAGCAAGAGCCAACCGAAGAAGAGCTTGCAGCCGCAGCAGGTGCCCAGCAGGCAGCAAACACCAACAACGTGACCCGGATGCAGCAGGCGGCGAACGATGCCGCTCCACGGACGCTGTATGTGTCCCGCAAGGTGGTCAACGCTGCTGATCTGATCGCATGGGCAAAGGGGCAGGGGTTTAAGACCACGCTTCCAGCCGATGATCTGCACGTAACCATAGCATTCAGCCGCGCGCCGGTGGATTGGATGAAGGTCGGTGAAGCTTGGCAGAGTGAGCTAAAGCTTGCCGCCGGTGGGCCGCGTCTGATGGAACGGTTCGGTGAAGCTCGGGTGCTGCTGTTCAAGGCCAGTGAGCTTGAGTGGCGACATGAAGCAATGAAGGCGGCTGGCGCATCGTGGGATCACGAGGAATACCAGCCGCACATCACCATCAGCTATGACCCGGAATCGCCTGACCTCGCCGACGTCGAGCCCTATCAGGGTGAGATCATCTTGGGGCCGGAGATGTTTGCCGAGGTCAAGGAGGGGTAAGGGTTTAGGAGTGAACCATAAGTGGGGCTGATCCTTGGGTGTTCCGATGATCTTCGGATGCCCAAAGTCGCCAAGCGCGAGTAAATACGCAGTTCGACTCATAGGACGAAATTCGTAAAGTAGCCAAGTTGAGATGGCCACCTCGCAATTTCATATCGGTCTTATTAGCTCCAATAACGAGCTTCAGTCCGGATGCTCCAATTTCCAGTGTCCCGGCTCTCTCTGCCAATGAAGAATCGGAAGTGAAACTCGCATCAGGCTCTATTTCGAAAACCCAGTCAGACCCGTAAGTTAGGCAAAGTTCTTCATTGTTGAACCTGTCAATGTAAGGCTCCGATCCTTGCTCTCCCACGAAACACGCGACCAGTGTTTGGTCATACTCAGGGTTCTGAGAGATAACGATGCCTAAGTCGGCCACACCGCTGTTTGGGATAATTACAAGTTCCCCTACGGCGACTGCCGAAAGCACCTTCGACTGAAATGCTGACTTTACTAACATTCTACCTCCTTTGATTGATAGTTGAAGTTAAGCACACGAAGCAACCCGTAGTCGATAGCGACTTAAGGACGATCAACAATGCAATTCACCGACGCTGTAACGGTGTCCGGCACGCGTCGGACTGCCGATGGATATCTTATTGCCGAAGCCAAGTCGGTTCGCACCGGCATCCAGCTTTACTCTGGCGATGAGGTCGGCAAGCCAGACATGAAGGTGGTGCGCGTCTATCGCCCTGCCGATCAGGTCTTTGCAGATAGCAGCCTCCAGAGCTTCACCCATGCCCCGGTGACGATGAACCACCCTGACGAAGCGGTGACAGCAGACAACTGGAAAGAGCTTGCCGTTGGAGAAGTCAGCACGGCTGCCAAGAAGGATGGGGAGTGGGTTCACCTGCCTCTCATCCTGAAGGACGCAGCGGCCATTTCCTCGGTGGAGAGCGGCAAGCGTGAGCTATCCGCTGGTTACACCTGCGAACTCGTCTGGGGCGACGGTGTGACGGATGACGGGCAAGAGTTCAACGCCACCCAGACAAACATCAAGATCAACCACCTGGCCATCGTAGATCGCGCCAGAGCCGGTTCACAAGCTCGCATTGGTGACAGTGCGGGAGAATGGGGCGCTTCCCCGCTCACCAATGATCACAAACCGAAAGAGGAAAAGATCATGACCCTGAAGACGGTTACCGTCGATGGCATCCCGGTTGAAGTAACCGATCAGGGCGCCATCGTCATCAATACGCTACAGACCCGGCTTGCGGACGCTGTTGCCAAGATCACCACGACCGAGACGGCCCACCAGTCTGTCGTAGCTGCAAAGGATCAGGAAATCGGCACGCTGAAAGCCGATCTCAAGAAGGCTCAAGACGCTGCCATGAAGCCGGAAGACGTTGACCGCCTCGTGGCCGACCGTTCTGCTCTCGTGCAAACCGTCAAGGCAATCGACAGCGCAATCGAAATCAAAGGCTCTGACGCCGATCTTCGCCGCGCTGCGGTCAAGTCCAAGCTCGGTGACGAGATGGTCAAGGATGCATCCGACGACATGATTACCGGCATGTTCCGGGCAATCGCCAAGGATGCCAAGCCGGTCGATGCTTTTGCCGACGTCATCAAAGACGGGCTCAAGCCATCTCCAACACTCACCGCCGATGAAGACAAGGCTTGGGCCGCGTCCATCGCTGATCTCAACCGCAAGACGGAGGCCGCATAATATGGCTATGACCCCTCTACAGACCACGTACCCGGATCGTCAGGCCCGCTGGGTCGAAGGTATGATCCCAGATATGCGCACGCCCGGTCAGGACATCTCGCTGAACGTTGAGACGGCGGCTGGTATCGGCTTCGGCAAGGCTGCATTCCACGGCACGGCTGACAATCAACTGATCGTCGCGAACGGCACTGCCAAGTTCGCGGGCATCACGGTTCTCGACACAACGCAGCTTGAAGACAAGTACCCGCAGTATGCGACCGCGCGCGTCCGCACCAAGGGCCCCGTTGTCGTCACCGCCAATGTGCAGGTTGCCAAGGGCGATCCGGCTTACTTCATCCCGGCCTCGGGCCTCTACACCAATGTGGCGACGAATAACACGCTCATCGGCAAGTTCGAGACCTCGACAACCGGCGCCACCCAGCTTGCAGTTCTGAACCTGCAGTAATCCTGAAAGGAAACGCTGAAATGAAACACTTCCAGATGGATGCTCAGGTGGCGATGTCTTTCGCCATTTCTCAGGCATCCCGCATCAACGCCACGGTCTACCAGACCCGCTACCCGGCGATCCGGTATCGTGGCCTCGTTCCTGTCGATACGACCGGCCCAGAATGGGTGAAGTCCATCACGTACTTCTCTCTTGATGGTGTTGGACAGGCTGAATGGATGAACGCTGGCGCCGATGACGTGCCGCGCGCAGAGCTTATCCGTGCCAAGACTGAAACCACCGTCAGCATGGCGGCTATCGGTTACGGTTGGAATCTCGAAGAGCTGGCGCAGGCTCAGATGCTTGGCATTGAACTTGCCCCTCGCAAGGGTCAAGCAGCACGCCGAGCGTCTGAAGAGTTCACGGATAACGTCGCTTTCTTCGGTGACGTCACCAAAGGCTTCTACGGCGTGACCAATCAGCCTGGCGTCGTCGCAGGTGACGCTCCGGCCACGGGCACAGGTTCCTCCACTTCGTGGGACGACAAGACGCCAGGTCAGATCATGGCAGATGTCAACGGCCTTCTGTCTGGCGTCTTCATCGGCTCCAATACCGTTGAAATGGCTGACACCCTTGTTCTCCCGTACACGGAGATGCACGAGATTGGCACCCGTCAGTTGTCCGAAAACACGGAAACCACCATCCTTGAATGGCTGCGCACCAACAACGTTTACACGATGGAAACGGGCCAACCCCTGACCATCCGTGGCATTCGGGGCCTCGAAAACGCAGGGGCGGGCGGTTCATCTCGCGCGGTTGCTTATCGCAATGACGAGGAAGTTCTTCGCATGAATATGCCAATGCCCTTCCGGTTCTTCCCGGTCTGGCAGACGGGCCCGTTCCGTTACGAAGTGCCAGGCGCGATGCGTCTTGGTGGTGTTGATGTCTCCCTTCCTGCAGCTATTCGCTACATGGACGGGATCGGCGCGGAGGATTGATCCATGGAAGTCACAAACAACAGCCCGGCAACGCTTGTCCTCAACGGCAAGGTTGACGGCAAGGTCAAGCAGTTCTCCCTCAAGCCGAAGGAAAAAAAGGAGTTTGACCTCCTCGAAACCAAGGCGAACGAAGCGCGTATCAAGTCCGGCGCGATCTCCGTTGATGGCGAGCGCGCAGCCAGCAAGGACGAGCCGAATCTTGACCGTGAAGACCTCAAGAAGCAGGCCGACGAGCTGGGCATCGAATACCCAGCAAACGTCAAGACGGCCAAGCTGAAAGAACTGATCGACGCCAAACTGGCCGAGTGATCACCATCCCCGGCGGGCAACTGCCGGGGTTACTTATTTAGATCAGGGTCTGATAGGTCTTCGGCGTATATCTGAAGGTTGCCAATCTGGTCCGCTCCGTCGCGGTCGTACTTGTTGCTTGCGATCTTCTCAAGAAGAAGCCTGTAGCGTTTGAACGTGGTCAGCGTGGCCCCTTCGGTCCTGTCCAGAGTCAAAAGTACGCTTCGTCCGATGACTATCTGCACATCCTCATGGGTGTCTGTTTTCATGGGCCAGAGTATTGCTGAAGGCTTTGGCTCTGCATCTCTTGAAATGGCTAGCAATGGCATATTTGTCTCCTTTCATGAGGAGGTAATATTTAACCCACCTTCTTTAAAGAGCCCGGGATTTAGAAACATGGCTGCATATGGCAACATCGCAGGTTTCACGGCTTATGCTGTTGCCGCTGGCTATGCGTTCCCCGATGACACGACCGATGCCCAGAAATCCGCTGCGCTTATGCGTGGGTCTCTGGTGATCGATCGATATGAGCCAAGGTTCAGCGGAAAGCGGACAGGTGGTTTTGCTCAAGATCGGGCATGGCCGCGCACCGGTGCCAGCACTTACTATGGCGAGGCGGTACCTGACAATGTCGTACCGGTGGCGATTGATAACGCAGCCTATGAGGCAGCTTTTCTCGAATTGACCAACCCCGGCAGCCTGTCACCGGTGATTACCGGATCGGCCACGGTCAAGCGGGAGAAGATCGGCAGCCTTGAGGTCGAATACAGTTCTAGCTCCACCATGAGCTTTGAAGACATGATCAAGCTGGCCACACCGTTCGTGCTGACAATTGAGGGACTGCTGTGGATGTTCTTCCGCGCGCCCGAGCCAGCGATATTGGTGGTGTAGCTAGAATGAAGCTATGCAACTTCCGGTGTCCTTATCGATTACTCGAATGATGTCATAGCGATGGCCAGCGTTTCTGGAAAACTGCTCACCCATCTTGATAGCAGCATTTTCAGTGCCGCTGCCTGTGTGAAGATTTGTCTTAGACCCACCTTTGTGACCGACAATCTGAAATGTAACCGACATCTGTGTCTCCTTGGTTTTATGTGCGGTTCTGTCATTACATCCAAGGGTTTAAATGATGGGCTAAAAAACTCAGTGAATGTTTGACTAAATGGGAGATTTGATCGTTGGGAAGCTTTGACTACGCGAAGTCCCGAGCGACCGCTGAACGCCTCATTGCTAAGTTCGGCATGGCGGGCACGATCCGGCGCTCGGTCTCTTCCGGCCCGTCATACGATCCGGTCATCACCGATGTGGATTACACATGCCAGCTGGTAGTTCTCGACTACGAGGACAGCAAGATTGACGGCACGCTCATCCGCAAGACCGACAAGATGATCTACATCTCGACGGCTGGCCTCACGATCACGATGGCCGAGAGCGATAAGGTGATTGCCGATGGCAAGGAATATGCCATTGAGAAGCTGAAGCCGCTGTCGCCTGCTGGGCTGGTTGTGTTCTACGAAATCCAGGGCAGACGATGAACGACAACGTGCCGCCGTCAATAGCAGCCCGCATTCTCGTGCGCGGCGTGATCATCGGCTTCCTCATTGCATGCGCCGCAAGGCTTGGCTGGGCCGCTGGTGGCTGGATAATCGGGTGACAGATGGCACGTAAACCAACAGCCAAGCAGCAAATCCGCAAGCTGCTGGATGATCTGGAGCCTACCGTCCAGAAGGCGTTCTTCGACAGCATCGACAACCTGAAATCCAACATCGAACTAAACCGGATTGTTGAGCGGCTGGAGCGGCAGGACCTTGATGGCGCGTTACGGCTGCTGAACATCGACGCCAGCGCCTACAGACCGCTACAGAAGACCACAGAAGACGTTTTCGAGAGCGGTGGTGCACAGGCATCAAAGAAGGTACCAAAGCCTTCAGATATGGCAACAGCGACTTTTCGCTTCGATGTCAGGCACCCAACGGCAGAGCAGGACTTGCGGCAGTACAGTTCGACACTGGTCACCCGGATCAGTGAAGACCAGCGCCAGGCTGTCCGTGATGCATTGGCAGATGGCATCGCACAGGGCAGGGCACCGCGCCGCACGGCTCTGGATATCGTCGGCAGGCTAGATCGCATCACAGGACGCCGTGAGGGCGGGATCATTGGCCTTTCGAACCCACAGGCCAAGTATGTCGAGAACATGCGCCAGCGGCTCCTATCGGGCGATAAGGACGAACTGAAGAAGGTTCTGACCATGGAGCGCCGTGACAAGCGCTTTGATCGATCGATCCTCGAAGCCATTAAGACTGGCAAGAAGCTGGATCAAGCAACGGTGGACCGGATGACGGGCCGATATGCCGACCGGTTGCTTCTACTGCGCGGTGAGACAATCGCCCGTACCGAGACAATGACAGCCTTCAACAAAGGCCAGATGTCCTCGATGGGGCAGGCCATTGCAGAGGGCCGACTGTCTGCCGCTGTCGTGATGAAGGTCTGGCATGCCTTTCTTGATGAGCGGACACGGTTCACGCATCGGCTGCTCAATAAGACGCGAGTGGCGTTCAATGACAAGTTCCAGACGGCGCGGGGCAGGTTCATGGCTCATCCCGGCGACCTGGAAGGCGGCGTTGAGGAGTGTGCTTGCTGCCGGTGCTGGATGGAGTTCGTTATCGACTTCTTGGCGGATCTAGACTGATGGCGCGCGGACCAAGCGTAACGACGAGAGCGGGTAGGGCATCCTTCGGGAAGGCTCGTTTCTCCAGCCAGATTGATGCGTGGGTAAACCAGACAGAGAGGCGGATAAACGCCGTCTTCCGACTCTCCACGCAGAAGGTCATCAGCTACATGCAGGAGAACGTTCCGGTTCGGGATGGCTTCTTGCGCGCCTCGCTGGTGGTGCTGGTCAACCAAGACCCGCCGAAGGCTGACAAGACCGACGAGGATGGCTTAGGACCTTACACAGACGCCTACATGAAGATGGCTCTGGCTGGGGCGGTTGCCGGTGATCGCATCGTATCGGCTTACACGATGGTATATGCCCGTAGGCTGGAATACGGCTTCACGGGCACGGATTCCCTGGGCCGGTCATATAACCAGCCGCCAAGGGGCTGGACGCGCGCTGCGGCGGCTCGGTGGAATGAAGCGGTTCAGGAAGCGACCAAGGAAGCTATAGCCCGTTCCGGTCAATAATGGCGCCGTTGTTGCGGTCGCCACGCTCTGAGGCGATCAGCAGGCACCCTTGCAGATTTACCAGTGTCGTCAACGCGGCTGCCATCGTGGCAGTGCCAAGCGGTGTCAGGCATGTGTCATGGCCCAGCGCCTTGATCGCATCATGCAGGCGGTCGTGAACATCGTTATCGCTGAGCGGCTTTTTCGCAGACATAGAGGTTGAATACATGGCGACGGGACCGGACGCAATAATCCTTGCTGCGCTGCTCGCGCATCTTGAACAACTGACATTTACGCCCGCACTCCAGATCGCGATGCCTGGCATCGACTTCCCAACTAGCGGACAGCCCAAGCCAGACAATTACCTCGCTGCGTTCTTCATGCCGAATGAAACGACCAACAGCGAGCTTGGGGCAGGGCAGGAGCAGCGCCGAGGCATGTTGCAGGTTTCCGTCTTCTGGAAGAAAGGCGTCGGCCACATCAAGCCCATGGAAGCCGCAGACAAGATTATCGCTCACTTCGCCAAGGGCACGAAACTCCACAGCGGCGGCTTGAAGATCATCATTGATCGCAAGCCTTACGCCGCGTCACCACTCCAAGAAACCGACCGTGTGCAGGTGCCTGTGACGGTTCGATACCACGCCTTTGCATAGGAAAGGATATCCCCATGGCAGGCATTAAGACCACACTGGCGGGCACCGTTGTGTCCATCAGCACCACACCCGTTTCACCCGTTCTCAACCAGGCTGCATTCGCTGCTTTGAGCTATACGCCAATCGGCTCTGTCGGCAATCTGGGCGACTACGGTTCGGCGCCCAACATGGTGACCTACAACACGCTGGACACGGAAGTTGCTTCCAAGGCTAAGGGCGTGGAAGACGCTGGCGATATGTCGATTGAAGTGGCTCGTATCTTCGATGATCCCGGCCAGATCGCGATGCGCGCAGCTGCCGGCACGAAGTTCAACTATGCGATCAAGATCGAATACGAGGACGCCCCGAACGAAGATTACAGCAACACCATCATGTATGCGGTCGGCCCTGTAGCTGGCCCGCAGCTTCTTGGCGGTGGCACTGACGACTTTATCCGCGAAAGCTACACCATAGCATTCACGGATCAGCGTCCGCTCTTCATCGCCCCTGTCGAAACTCCATAAGGTGACCAATGGACATTCTTGCACTGACACCATCCACAATCACAGTTGATCTGAAGCATCCAGGCACAGGCGAGCTGCTCGGCGTCTCTGTCGAGTTGCAGAGCATCGAAAGCGATGAGGTGAAAGCAGTCGAACGCTCCTTGAAGAATAAGGCGCTGTCTTCGGGCCGCAACCGCGTGACCGCTGAAAAGATTGATGACAACACGATTGCGATTCTATCGGCCACCATCGTCAACTGGACGTTCACTGGTGAAGCAAACCTTGCTGGTGACAAGAAACCAGCCTGCAACGCTGCCAACAAGCGCAAGCTGCTGTCCAACCCCGTGATCGCCAAGCAGATCGATCTTGCCCTTGGAGATGAGGCGGCTTTTTTCGCCAGCTAGGCGACGAGCTAGTCGCCGCTGTCTCCCAGATCGCAAAATGGGAAACGCCCGGATATGAATTGGAGGAAATGCCCTCCGGTCCCGGCAAGGGTAAGGGCAAGAAGAAATCGAAGATCATCCTATCCCGGCGGGAGTTCAATGAGCGCTTTGGCCGGGACGATGAGAACCCAGATCAGCCGGAAATCTCCGACGAAGGTCAGCACCTCTGGGCTTGGTTCTGGCATCTTCACGCCAGACGATTGCAGGGCATGAACGGGCCGCAACCAATCACCTACGCGGATATCGATATCTGGTCGAGAATGACCGGGGAGGCAGTTCTGCGCGAGGAGGTGGCTATCCTGATCCGAATGGATGACGGGTATCGGATTGCAATGGCAGAAGAGATGGAAGTTCATCGGAAGGCGAGGGAGGCGGGTTAGCCTCAAGAAGAAAATATGCCAGTTGCGAAAGATATGTGGGTAGAAGTGTTCCGCTGGGCAACAGGTGACGAGGCATGTTGACAATCGGGACGGATAAAAAGGTGAGATGGGGGCGGCTACCAAGCCGCCTTTTCTATTTTCGCCCCTCGGCATCAAGCTGCTGATCGTAGGTGATGTAACCGTTGTCCCTGCACCAATCTCGTAGTCGCTTCGCTGGCCCCAACTGCCATCCGTGAAAATCGCTGATCGAAGCCGCGCACCGCTCTCGCTTGACAACTTCAGTATCGGTTGCATGAGGGATATCGGGAGCGGTCCTGACCTGTGAACTAGCAGATGATGCGGCCAGTAAGATTGCTGCGGCAGCAAATAGAACTTTTCTCATTTCGTGATCCTCACTCCAATTTGGAGCGGGACCATAATCTGCATCGCTGCGGAAGGTAAAGCCATGGACATCGCACAGTTAGGGATTGAGGTTCAGTCCGGCGGCGTGAAAAGCGCTACAAACGACCTCAAGCAGTTCACAAACGCCTCACGCGTTGCAGAGCGGGCGGCGTCTGGCTTGTCTGATGCGTCGGGAAAGTTCTCCACCTCTGAGATTGCGGCAATGTCTGCTGCTATGGGCGGCGTAGAGAAAACATCAAATGCTGCCGCTAAGGCAATGGCAGCGGCTGCGCTGGCTGCCCAGCGAGCTGGTTCGGTCGGCGCTTCTGGGGTGAAGTCTCTAGGCCAAGCGTCAGGGGCCGCACGCCAGCAGGTTCAAAACCTTTCGTACCAGATGCAGGACATCGTAACGATGATGGCTATGGGCCAGTCACCGTTTATGTTGCTTGCACAGCAGCTGCCGCAGGTCACCCAGAATGGCGGACAGTTGAACGGCGTGCTGTCTGCCATCAAGCAAACGATTACTGGACTGGTGAGCCCTCTTGGCCTGGCGACTACGGCTTTTGTCTTCCTCGGAAGCGCAGCCATCTCATATTTCACCGAATGGATGAGTAAAGGATCATCGGCCAACGACCTGTTGAAAGAACAAGCCCAACTTATCCAGACTGTCGCGGACAGGTGGGGAGACGCGATCCCGGCACTGAGGGAGTACGCAGACCAACTCACACGCGCTCGTGAGGCTGCGGAGTTGCGCGAAGGATTGAGCCTGCTCAACGACAACACGCTAGAATCCGTGCGCGGTCGGCTCTCTGATGTGACGTTGGGACTTGCTGACCTCGTGTCGAATCTATCTGCCGCTGGCGAAGAGGCTACTGTCATTCGTGAGCTTCAGGAAGCTTTTGCAAGGTTCGCTGAGAGCGCGGCTGATGGATCGCTTCAGGTTTCAGAGGTGGAAAGGGTGCAGAATGCTTTGTCGGCAGCAGTCAATAGCACCGGTATCCCGGCCATCGATAGTTTCCGCTCATTCTTCGACACCTTGAGTGCGTCAGCTCTAAAGGCCGCTGAAAGCGTTGGAGCCGCGACCCAGGCAGCGAACATTGCCCAATCCCGTATCAACGACCCACGGACTTGGAGGGGCGTCGGCTTAGAAAGTAATGCTGACGGACGAATCCAAGGAGAAATGTTCCCGTTACCGGAAGATGGCCCAACACCCGGTAGCCGTCCACTGATCGAATTGGAAGGCATGCCAAAGACCAAGGGCGGCGGAGCGAAGCAGAAGGCCTACGAATCTGCCACAGCCTCAATCAACGAGCAGACCCGTGCGCTTCAAGCCCAGACAGCAGCCCAGCAGTCGCTCAACCCTGCCATTAACGACTACGGCTATGCCGTGGCCAAGGCCAAGGTTGAAACCGATCTGCTGCTGGCCGCTGAAAAGGATAAGAAGGCAATCACGCCTGAACTGACCGCACAGATCGGTGCGCAGGCTGAGAAGTATGCGCAAGCCGTTGTCGAGCAGAACAAGTTCACCGAGGCGACCAAGCGCGCCAATGAGGCAACGCAGTTCGTCAAGAACACGACCGCCGGATTTATCAACGATCTGCGGGACGGGTTGAAGAACGGGGAGAGCTTCTGGTCCTCATTCGGGAGCGCTGCTTTGTCCGTTCTCGATCGGATCACCGACAAGCTTCTGAACGAAGTGCTAGACGCCGTGTTCAAGGTTTCAAACGCAGGCTCTGGCGGTGGTGGTGGCTTTCTTTCAAGCATCTTTGGCAGCATTTTTGGTGGCGGCAATGGAGGATTGGGTGCTTCTGGCGTTCCTATGTATGCCAGTGGAACGGCATCCGCGCGCGCTGGCATGGCCCTAGTTGGGGAAAAGGGACCGGAAGTCGTTCGCTTTGGCGGCGGGGAGCAAGTGGTTCCGAACAATCAGCTTGGCAACGGCTTCGTCGGAAGTCGTCAGGCTGCCAACGCCAACACACCTCAGTCCATGCATGTCACCGTGGGTGTCTCCGTTGATCAGGACGGAAACCTGCAAGCCTACGTCAAAGATGTGGCGCGCAGCGAATCTGCGAAAATCTCCACTGCCGTGGTGAAGCAGAACGAGAAGAACAAGCGAAACCTTCAACAGAACGGGCAGGCTGCGTAATGGCTGATCCTATTTCTCTGCCTGCCGTTGGATGGAAGGAATGCACCTTCGATCCTATCCAGCCCAGAAGTACGAACCGCATGGAAGGACGCCGAACGGAATCGCAAACGTTCGGCACTCCTTTCTGGCGGGCGACCTATCAAGCCACCTGGTTGGATAAGTCCAAGTTCGGACTGATGGATGCCTTCATGATGCAAGCCGGGGATGATGGAGAAACCTTCCTCGGTTACGACATCTTCCGCCCGCGCCCTATTGCTATGGACACCGGTTCACCATTGAGCGGTACGAAGGCAGGTGGCGGTGCTTTCAACGGGACTGCTGTTCTCCAGGCGGTCACGAATAGCCGCACAGTGGTCATATCTGGCCTGCCAGCGGGATTTGTGCTTTCGCCGGGGGATTACGTCGAGTTCCGCATGTCGCCACTCCTGCGCTCTCTCCACCGGATCATCGCGCCAGCTACCGCAAATGGTTCTGGAGTTGTGACGTTGAGCATCCGGCACGGGCTCGACACTCAAAACTTCACGACAAGCTCTGTCGTCAACTTCGAGAAAGCTTCATGCACAATGCAGATCGACGCGGACAGTTATTCTGGGGCCAAATCTTGGGATAGCCGCGAGCCATCATTTACTGCGACGGAGGTCTTCGTATCATGAGTGCGATTGATCCAGTCGTTGCAGCACAGGTCGATAAGGGCAGAATTGCTCGACTTGATCTCATCCGCTTCGATCTCCCCGGCAAAACAGTGGGATATCATCGCGGCGGCAGGCCATACACCTACAATGGCCTCGTCTACCTGCCCAATCGCTTCATTGACATGGGCGGTATGAATTCTGCGGTCGGCACTGCAGTGACAACCCGAACCATCGTCTTTTCCGATATCCCTGTTACCAACCCAGATGATGCGATCGCGAAGATCGAGGAATACGATTATCAAAACTCCCCGGTGATCATCGCCCACCTTTGTGGTGTTCCAGGCACAAGCGACGTGCTGGGCGTGCTTGCGTCATCCATCTACGAGATTGATCAGGTCCGCTACAATAAAGGCGCTGTGAGCGGTTCTGAGCGAACGCTGACGATGGAAATCGATCTTCAGCCTCCGGGCCGCTCGGCGCGCGGCTCTACCGGCGTCAAGCGCTCTCTGGCCGAACAACAGTTCGACAACGACCCGACAGACACGGGCTTCGAATACGTCGCCACCAATGCCAGCATCCCCGAAGAGTGGGGCCAACGGACAGGCTGAACCATGAACAGATTTAGAGTTGTCGAAGCTACGCTAAACGCGGAGCTGGCGAAGCCGTATGCCTATGGAAATCCGGCGAAATCGGATTGTTTGTTTATGGGCTTCGCAATGGTGGACGCGCTCACAGGGTCTGATCTGTGCGGCAAATATGCCGGAAGCTACAAGACGCTCATCGGCGCGCAAAAAAGGCTTCGGAAGCATGGGCACAAATCTCTTGTCACAGCTTTTGCTGAAGAATTGGATCAACAGCCCCAAGGCGGCGCGGAAGCTCGTTTTGGTGACATCGCCATTTTGCGTCTTGATGACGGCGCTGAACACGTCGCGATTTGCCTCGGTACTAGGTTCGTAACCAAAACCCCAGCCGGTCGGCAGGATCACTACCTGTCCGAAGTCATCGCCGCTTTCCACATCGGATAATCATTCATGGCAATTTTCACGCTTATAGGCACGGCTATTGCCGGGGCGCTGTTCGGCGGCTCGTTGCTCGCCGCAACGCTCATCGCAGGCGCTCTTGCCTATGGCACCAGCATTGCCTTCAGCTATCTCAAGCGCCCAAAGAAGCGCACCTATACCGCTGTCCAAGGTGAAACGAAGTATGGCGGCGATGTCGATGTTGAAGCGCTGTATGGCACCGGCAAGACCAAAGGCCAGCGGACCTTCTACGCGAAATGGGGCGGCGGTAACAAGGTCAATGCCGACGTCTTCGTTCTGTCTGATGGTTGGTGTGATGGTCTTGAGCCCTACTGCTTCATGTATGGCGAGAAGAAAGAGCTTCTGCTGGTCGCCAACATCGGTGGTGAGGCGGCGCATTACCGTGTGAACGGCTATGGCGGGAACATCTCTATCCGTTTTTATGACGGTCGCCCCGGCCAGCCTGTGGACATGAAGCTCGTCAACGACACCGTTGCGCTTGGCAGCCGGTGGAAGATCACCAGCACGAATGCTGGCAAGGCTTATGTTATCGTTGAGCGGACCTATGACAGTGGCTTGTTTGAAAAGGGAAAGCCAGAGTTCGAATTCGTCATGCGCGGCCTTCGGGAATACGACCCTCGCAAGGATTCGACCGTCTCAGGTGGCTCCGGCCCACAGCGCATCAACGACCGTTCGACATGGGTGTTCACCAAGAACCCTGCTGTCCACCGGCTGAATTATCAGCTTGGCTTGAGAGCCATGATTTCCGGACGCACGCTGATCGGTGAAGGCAAGACCCTCGGTCAAATCGATCTGCCTACCTATTTCGCCGCCATGAACGTGTGCGACACGATCAAGAACGGCAAGAAGACCTACGAGTGCGGTCTATGGGTAACTGGCGCTGATGACCACACCGAAATCCTGAAAGAGTTTGACGATGCGATGGCTGGGTATGGCCTGAACCGTCGTGGGCTTTCTGGGGTGATCGCTGGCGCTCCACAGTTGCCAGTCGCCGCGATCACCGCAAAAGACATCGACATTGGCCGCTCGACAGAGGTGCAGTTCAAGAAGTCTGCCTTTGAGCGTTATAATCATCTTTCCGGTCAGTTCCTTTCCATTGAGGATAATTGGAACCCGCAGAGCCTTAAACCGATCTACGTCAATGCCGACGTTACCGCCGATGGACGAAATCGTCAGACCAGTAACGACTTTCTACAGGTCACCGACCCGGATATCGCACAATACCTTCTGACGATCCGCTATCGCCAGAACCGTCTTGGCGGCTCCGCGACAATCCCTGTGAGCCGCAGCCTTGGACTGAAGGTTCAGGAAGGCGAGTGGGTTACCTACGAAGAACGCGAATGGATGATTTCGGAATGGGGCTGTGATGAGAATTTTGACATCACTCTTACGCTCTCTGAAACCAGCGCCGACATTTACGATGATGGCGACATAGAGCCTGGCCCTATCGTCGTTCCTCCAACGCCGCCGGTTAACCCATCGATTATCACAACGGTTTCCGGGTTCCGTATCGAGACTGGGCTGATCCAAGGTGCTGACGGTTTTGAACAGCCCACGGTTCGCTTTGTTTGGGACGCACCAGACGATCCGACTATCACGCAGGTTCGATTCGAATACCGCATCAACGGGAAGACACAAGTCTATACCGACGTTTCGAATGAGCCGGAGAGTGGCCTCTATGAGACTTCCAAGGATGTGCAGTCCGGTGTGATCTATGATGCGCGCGCGACAATAACGACAGTTCCAGATCGGTTCAGGACTTTTACTCCGTGGGTGACTTCTTTAAGCGCAACGGGATACTCGTCTATTCGGTCTTCGTTGACGTCCATTGGCAGCGATGTGAAATCTGTCTTTCAGGAGCTAGGGCAGGAGCTTACTGATCTGTGGCAAAGGCTTGAAGAGGCCACGACAGCGTTTTCTCTCGACGGTGCAGTTGGTCAGATCGACCGCCAGCGTATCAAGGCTGAAATTGGTGCCGCGCGTGCTGAGATCGTCACTGAAAAACGGGTCCGCGCCACAGAAACGGAAGCGTTGGCTGAAGCGCTACTCGGTGTTTCCGCTGATGTGAATGGCAACTTTGCCAATGGTCTGGTGTCATTCAAGGCGGTGTCTGCGCCTGCCGGTGTGGATGTGCGCTTTGCCATCATGCTCCGGGCCGGGATGGACGATGCTCTCAAGGAGAGTGGCTTCTTCATCGAGATATACACTGAGGGTGGCGTTCAGAAATCGCGCGCTGCTTTCAATGTAGATCAATTCACGATCACTGATGGCGTGAATAGTTTCGCACTGTTTGCCATCGTGAATGGCGTTGTGAAGATGTTGAATGCGCAGATATCACAGGCGCAGATTGATAATCTGGTGGTTGGAACAAGTAACATCGAACCTGGAGCGGTGACTAGGTTTTTTTCTGCATCTGGCGGGGCGAACATCACCATCGCCGTTAATCATGGATTGGGCTCTCCTACAGTAAAGATCGAATATAAGGCAAATATTACTATAGTTGGTGAGTTCGGATCTGTAGCCGCTACCCTTTCAAACGTGACAGACGGCGGTAATATAGAGGTTGCTGGTGGTAGCTCTCCTCAGATCATATTCTCTTCAGTGTTGTTTACCCCTCCGCCTGATCGTGCATCCACCACATTTAGGCTTGTGACGCAGTCTCAAAACTCAAGCGTATCAGGGCAGACCCTTTTCGCTCTCGTCTTCAAAAGGTAATCACCAACATGACCACTCCTTACACGACGGGGCAGATCAGCCTCGTCAACGGCGAAGCTTTGGTGACTGGTATCGGCACGGGCTGGGCAACGTCGCTTATCATCGGCGGCACGATCTATGTCGAGGCGGATGGCGGCAATGCACTGCCAATTGACGAGATCACGAGCGATACCGAAATCACGTCGGCAATCGTCTGGAAAGGGCCGACAGGCACTTACGATTACGCTTTGGTCCGCGATACGGCTTATGGCCAGCAGACCGTGGCGAATGCACAAGCGTTGGCCGATTATATCCAGCGGCTGAATAGCACTGCATTGTCAGCCGTGGCAGGTGTGAGCCCGTCGGCTAACATGCTCATTCTGTTTACCGGTCCCGATAGTGCAACTCTGATCAATGCTGACGAAATCAGCGGCAGTGGTTTGGACTTCGACAAAGAGGTAAACGATCTTGCGGGAAGGGCGATTTATGACACGTCTGCCGCAAACTTTCGGGTAGCTGTCGCCAATATTGGTGATGGCAGAAGCGCGGTCTACGTCAAGAAAAGCGATACTGCCGGTGATTGGAGTGATCCGCTTTATATCACAGGCCGTGATGGCACCAACGGTACGGATGGAGCTGATGGTGAAGATGGCGCACCTGGCGCACCGGGTGCACCCGGCTCTCCTGGCCCGTACACAACGATCAACCCCGGAACTGTAACCACGCTCGCACCCGGATCACAAGCGACAGCTTCCTTCGCGCCTGTATCGTCTGGCGTCGTGCAGCTGAACCTTGGCATTCCAGCTGGTCAAAATGGCACCGGTTCTGGCACTGTCACCAGCGTTGGCTTGTCGGTGCCGACAGGCCTTCAGGTAAGCGTTGCAAGCATCACGACGACCGGCACCTTCGCTATCACTTACCAGAGCGGTTATCAGGGCTATACCACTGTCGAAGCGAACAAGCTTGCAGGTATACAGACGGGTGCACAGGTCAACCAGACTGTCGGCACCACGTCAGGCACTGTTGCCGCTGGCGATGATAGTCGCTTCAACAACAACGGCAAGCTCAACGTCGAAGACCAAACGCTGACAGGCGGCGCGCGCGTCACATCGAAAGACCTCGGCACGATCTCGACCGGAACACTCACGCTCGATCCGGGCGACCGCCCGTTACAGCACTACACGAACAACGGCGCTCACACACTGGCACCCGGCACTAACACCGGGTCATTCATGTTGGACATCACCAACGGCGCTTCGGCGGGCGCGATCACTGTCACTGGCTGGACGAAAGTAGCCGGTGACGCTTTCACCACCACCAGCGGCAACAAATTCCGTCTCCATTGCTCTGTTGGCAATGGTGGCTCGCTGCTCATTGTACAGGCGTTGCAATAATGGTCGCTTTCTTCTGCCCGCCGCCGTTTATGCGTAGCGCTGCGGTGAGAGGTGCTCCGTCGCTGATACCCTTTGGCACTGGTACCATATTTGGTGACTATCCGACCAGGTTGGCGACCGTGTTCGATGGGGTAACCTCACAATTCAGCACAGCCGGAGCGGTAAAAACATCTTCCTCAAACGCTTACGCTGGCAAGGCTTACTCGGCTCCAGTTGCAGTGAGTAATCTCGTGGTCTACGGGTCCGGCAATGCTGGATTCTTCTCAATTGATCCGACTGTAACGATAGAAATAAGAGCCAAAAAGGGCGCCGCTCCTGCTTCTGGAAGCGATGGTACTCTTCTAGGTTCAGTAACATTCACCGACACTGCGAACGAAAGCGCTGGAAGAACTATAATGAGTAACGATACGACCACTTATTGGGACCGTATTTGGGCGTTCATTTCAGGAAATCAAAGCGGGTCAATGTTTCTTGCTGAAATACAAATCGTAGGATGGACACAATGACGCTCGCGCTTATCAAAGACAACGTGGTACTGAACCGCGTGGATATACTAGGCCAGTTCCAAGAAGGCGCCTGGGTCGATCTGCCGGACGGTTCGCGTGTCTCGCCAGCCTATGACGGATGGGCACTGCGGGGCTATGAACTTCACACAATCCAGTCTGCCGATCCAGTGCCGACGGGCTATCGCGTCGCGTCGTCATCAGTCCAGATCGTGAACGGTCTGCCGAAGTGGGTGGATGTGGTTGAGATCGCTCCGCCGCAGCCATATCAGATCGCCAAAACTACTCCATGGCTGCGCATGACCGAAGACGAGGCGGCAATCATGGACGCTGTCATGAGCGAGACGACGGCACGTCTGAAGCAGATTTACATGGCTGCGCAGTTTCTCAGTTCGGGGGATTCTCTTTGGTCCACCATGCACGATCTCATTGCTGGTGCTCTTCCGGGCGGCAGTACACGCGCCGATGAACTACTCGCGCCGGAGGGCTGACAATGGCGAAGAAGATACCGGACGCCGCGCCGCTCACAGGCACAGAGGCCGCTATCGTTATTCAAGATGGCAAGGCTGTGAAGACAACCGCCCAGGCGATTGCCGATAAGGCAAAAGTAACCAAGGGCGATAAGGGGGACAAAGGAGATAAGGGCGATCTGGGGCCGACCGGCGCCCCGAAGCGCATTTCCCGGTTTTCTGCGGCGACAAACAGCAGCGGAATTGCCACGGTCACATTCAGCCCCGCATTCGAAACCGTCCCAGACATTGACGTCATTGATGGTTGGGCAAATGAGCAAATGATTACCGGTGCCGTTGTTGCCGGATCAGCCACAAAGACCGGCTGCCAAGTTCAGGTGATGGTGTCTCGCGGCACGTTGCTTTTGACCTCCGGCCCATTCCAGAAAGCCGCAGCGGGCGTGTCTGTGACCGTTCGCGCTATCGGCAACTAAAACCCCACAACATCAGGAGACCACCATGGCGACTGTACGCGACGTACAGCGGCGCTTGATTGCGCTTGGGTATGACGTAGGGCCAGCGGGTGCCGATGGCATTTCGGGCCGCAATACGACTAAGGCCGTTGCGCGCTTTCAGGACGATAAGAATATCCAGGTGCTGTATCGCGGGACCATCGGACCGAAGACGATTGCAGCTCTGGGCCTGAACGACAACGAGCCCATCAGTCCACCATGGGTGACGGAAGCCCGCCGGTTCCTCGGCCTGCACGAAGTGAAGAACGCCAAGGTACTGGACAGGGCGCTGCGCCTCGATGCCAGTGAAACTGCTTGGTGCGGGGCATTCGTCGGCATGGTCATTGCTACGGCTCTGCCGAAAGAACCACTGCCGGCCAATCCGCTCGGCTCTCGCAACTGGCTCAAGTTCGGGAAGGCTATCACCGGGCCGCAGATCGGCGCTATTGCTGTCTTCTGGCGCGGGTCCAAGACTGGCTGGCAAGGCCACGTCGGCATTGTCGTAGGCCACGACAAGACGCATCTGCATATCCTCGGCGGGAATCAAAGTGACTCTGTCAGTATCGCCCGGGTCGCGAAGAACCGCCTTCTCGGCTACCGCTGGCCGACAACTTACCCGGATGCTCCGAATACCGCTTTGCCGATGACGACGATCACGGCGAGCGTCACGACGAACGAGGCGTGAGATGGCAGCATTATCTCGCAAGCTTCGCAGCGCTCAAGATGGCGGCATTCTGTTTTGGTGCCCCGGGTGTGATGGGGCGCATATCGTTACGGTGGGTGAAGGGCAGGGTCCTAGGTGGGGCTATAACGGCAACGCTGAATCCCCGACTTTCACGCCCTCTGTTTTGGTGACCTACAATGGCCCAGACGCTGGCATTGACGGCGCGCCACCTGCGATCTGCCATTCATTCGTTACCGATGGCCGTATCCAGTTCCTAAGAGACTGCACTCACTCGCTCGCTGGGCAAACAGTAGACATTCCAGACTTCGACAACTGAACCATTCCACAAAGGAAACCACCATGCGTTCACTGATCATCGTATCAGCGGCGGCTATCGGCCTGTCCGCGTGCCAGTCTACCGGATCAATCGACACAGGCATCCGCCAAAGCCTTCCACAGGTCTGCTCGGCTGGCGAAACTGCCTATGCCGTGCTTCTGCCGTTCATCGCAGCCGACCGCCTCAAGCCAAAGACCGCTGCGGCTGCCGAGGCTGCTCACCAGAGCCTTCAGGCACTCTGCGCGAACAAAGACACAGCAACGCTTGCTTCAACGCTGGTGGCTGCGTCTGGCGCCTACCTGACGATCACCATCGCCATGCGCGAAGCCAAGAAGGTGGAGAACTGATCATGAATACTAACAAAGAGAATATCATCTCTGCCATCGCGCAAGGCGTCATAACCGGCGTCAATAGCCCATCCACGCGCGCGACGGCTTCGGATGCCAGAACCATCATCGATGCTGTCGAGCGATCTACAGCGCCCGTTGTGGCGCACATCACGAATACGGAGCCATGGTATCAGTCGCGTGTAACGCTCGGCGCCATCCTTGCCGCTGCGGCTGGTCTGCTCGGCGTTTTCGGCTACGCCTTCCCAGAAGACGTGCAGGGCAAAGTGGTTGACCTGATCGTTGCGCTTGCCCCGGTCATTGGCGGTATACTGGCGCTGCATGGTCGATGGGTCGCCAAGAAGCCTCTGGGCAAGTGAGGCAGCCATGAGCGAGGGCTACAAGGGAACAGGAATGTGGGTTCGAATCCAACACCGATTCGGCCCACGCATGATGGAGTGGTTCTTGGCTGGCCACCTCATCCTCTTCGGATATGTGCTGCTTCTACCGTCGCAGACATTCAACCAGCCATCTTTCATGGCCTTCGCCTCTCTCGTGCCATCCGAGAATTTTCTCGGGTGGTTGATGTTCCTTGTCGGCTGCTTGCGCATCATTGGTCTCGTGGTCAATGGAGCGAGGAAAACCGTCACACCTCAGATCCGGCAATTCTCTGCCGCTGCTGGGTGCCTCATCTGGGCTGGCATATCGTATGGCTTCGCATCCTCTGGTGTCATCAGCACGTGGCTTGCCATCTACCCACTCTTCGCAATCGGGGAGCTGGTAAACATCAATCGCGCTGCGCATGACCAAGGGGAAGCACGCAATGGAACAGTTGGCTAATCTCCCGCCGCTCGCGATCATTGCCCTGGGGGTAACGCTCGCGATCATCTTCGGCGTGCGATATCTAGGGCTTGCCTCCGGGGAGAACGCTTCTCCATCCAAGAGCCAAGCTGCGGCACAGGTTGCTGCGGTTATTGTTGATCCTACTGCGCTCAACAACGCTACAAAAGCCTTGGAATCTCATACGGAGGTGATGGGAGATATGATCGACGCCATGAAGGAATCAGGCCAATCTATTGCGAGGATGGCAATTGAGATGGATCGGATCAGGGAAGAGCTTCGAATCCAGCGTGAGGTTGCCCGTAGGCCTTAGATCCCTCTCCTCGACCGGTTAAGGCCGAGGAGCTTGACTTGGGATCAACAGCGAAAGCCTATCGGCTGTGGATCTTCGCTTGTAATCGTGATCACTGTGACAAAAGTAAGGCTGGTTGTCTACAGCTATTTTTCAAGCATAAATAACAAAAAACCCGGCACAATGGCCGGGTTTCTCGTCACTAACCTAAGTTAGATGATTAGAAGTTGCGCTGCAGGCGAACGAAACCGGTGACCTGATCGTCACGACCGTCTTCGTCGTAGTAGTTTGCGGTCATCTTCGTTGTCAGGCCGTCGGTGATTTTGTAATCAACCGTCAAGCCAGCTGTCCATGCGTCGCGGTTGGACCAATCAGAGCTGCGAAGCGTGGTGCTGTCGCCAGATACTGCTGTGCCGAGAGCCACAGTGTTTGTGCGAACTGCGTCAGATACGTTACCGAACCACTGAGCGCCGGGAGTGATGGTCAGCTTGTCAGTTGCCTTGATTGCGTATTCAGCAGCAACTGCCCACTCAGAGCGAGCGAAGTAAGCGTTTGCACCAGAGGAGTAAACGCCAGCCAAGCCGAGTGTGCCAGGGCCGATATCAGCTGTACCCATCAGACGAACAGCGCCGTCTTCGCGGTCAACGTCATAGCCGCCGATCAGCTGAAGCGTGAAGCCACCAAGCTTTGTGCCAACGCCAGCAGAGATGCCGACGTTGTTGTCAGGCTCAATACCAGCTGCAATGTCTGCAACTGTTCCGGTGAGAACGTTCGCGCTGGTTACGCGAGTGCCGAGGCCTTCAAGTTCGTCGACCGAAACGCCAGCCCAGAAAGAGCCTGCATCGTAGGTGTAACGGATGGAGTTGAAGAGTGTAGCAGAGTTCAGGTAGTCAGTTTCGCCAGAAAGGCTATCGTCCCACCAGTTGTAGAACTTACCGACCTTCAGGCCGCCGAGTTCGATGAATGCCTGCTGAATGTTGAGGCCAGCAGAGTCAGCATTGTCAGCATCACCACGGAATTCGATGAAACCACGCAGAGCGCCGAGTTCGGTGTCTGTACGTGTGTCAACGTTGAACTGAGCGCGTGTGAACGAATCCCAGTCAGATGTGCCAGAGCGGTCACGGGAGAAGTCTGTCTGGAAACGAACGTAACCAGAGAACTTCAAGCAGGTTTCGGTACCAGGGATGTAGAAGAAGCCTGTGCCGAAAGCGTCGCAAACGCGAACGTATTCCATTGGCTCAGGCTCAGCAGCGACGATTGCGTCGGCAGCCTGGGCGCCAGTTACTGCTGCGAGAGCGGCAGCGGAGCCGATCAAAAGGCTCTTGATGTTCATAATGACCTCCAGTCATGTTTCGATACAAAAAGCGAGACAATCTCGGAGATGCCCCCCGCTTCGGATTTGGAATAGACAGAAAGACGGGAGGATTCGCAATCAGCATTAGCCATATTTAAGGTTGCTGGCGTGAACGCGGGCTAAGTCCTGTTGCAATTTGAGCACAATTTAGTTCTGCACACTTAGCGTTTGCTTGATTTTGTTAAGGTTTTGTAAATGATTGGATTGTGGATAAACCGGGGCGCCACTACCTGCGAGGCACCTCCTTATGCGGGTAATGCTCCCAACACCACCATTGCGGCGGCTCGGCCTTGCTGCGGGCGAATCCAAACCCGCCCCATTTCTTGCATCCAGGCTCGCAGCAATAGTGGGTGTCTATTACGCCGTCGCCGGTCTTGCTCGTCAGGTCGCTCATCTTGATTCCTCAGTTGGCGGCAACCCCGCCGCCTCCCGCTGCCTATCATAATGCTCCTCGACCAGCCTAACGGCTTCTGACCGGCTTGGCGCATATCCACCATGTGGCATCACGGTTACGCGAATCTTCCGAGAGTGACCGCCGTTCCACATCCACTGGCCTTTCATCGGCCCTGCCTCTTGGTACGATATCCGGCCCGTATTCTCCCCGTCGATCACGCAGACGTAGTCTTCAAGCAGCTTGCCATCCAGCCCGGTTTCTCCCGGCCATGTGCGCTTCCATGGGTATCTGCGTTGGTATTCGGTCATGGAGTCAAATTAGCACTGATTCTGGTAAAGTCGTGACCGTGAACAAAACAGTGCGGCGCACAGTTTGCGCACAGTTTGACGGAACAGGACTGGAACAAACGCGGAATAGCTTGAACGGGAAACCCCGCGTTTGTTGACTTCTGCGGCCCAGCCAGTCGTTCGGGACGACGGGGTCGGAGGTTCGAATCCTCTCACTCCGACCAGAATTGTCTATTTCCGACATTCGCCGCACGGTACCGCTAAGCCTTTCCTCCTGCCTTCTTGATCTTCGTCAAATCCAGTCTGGAACAGTGCGTATTCACGTGCAGGTTTTAGCCGCGAGACGATTGTTATCGAGACTATTTTTGGGCTAAGGTGCGTTTCCGCCGCTTTTTTCGCCAAATCTGTTGACGTGTCGCGGATGGACGGTGACGTATATAAGAAACCACTGTATTTGAAAATATCAACTTTCTTGACAAATATTCCGTGCTGCAACGTTTTAGTTTAGTCCTCGCCCACGCCCACAAGCCAAGGTTCATGGATGTCCCACCGTCGTAAACGGAAAACCGCGATCAAAGTTACATTGCAAGACGTCGCCCGGGAAATCGGCGTCAGCGCAATTACGGTGTCACGCGCATTGCGCGAGCCTGAGAAGGTATCTGAGACCTTGCGCGACCAGATTCTCGGTGCCGTGGACAAGATGGGTTATGTTCCCGATCTGCATGCAAGGGCCTTGGCCAGAGGTACCAGCAATTTCATCGGTGTCCTCCTGCCGTCGCTCTCCCACCCCGCCGTCAGCGCCGTGCTCAATGGCATCGAGGCGCGCATCAGGGGAACGGATTATCGAATTCAGTATTCCAACAGCCATTATGACCCGGAAGAAGAGGTGCGGCAGTTGCGGGCGTTTGCTGCGCACAGCCCCGCGGGCGTCATCGTAGCGGGCACGGAACGGCTTGAGAACCTGAACACCATGGCGCAGGAAGCGGGCTGTCCCGTGGTGCAGACCATCGATGCCTCGCTCAAGATGGATGGTATCGCCGTCGGTATCAATCACAAGCAGGCGGCCATGGTCGCGACGCGGCACATGTTGTCGCAAGGGTACCGGCGCATCGCCATGCTGGGCTGCGGCCACGACATCAGAATTCGTTTGCGCCAATCCGGTTATTGCGAGGTCATGCAACAGGCCGGTCTGTTCGATGAGAAGCTGATCATCTGGCAGGATGCCCCGCCAAGCATTCATCTCGGCTCCCGAATGATCCGCCGTTTCATCGAGGCGCATCCCGATGTCGAGGGCGTTGTGTGCCACAGCGACGACCTGGCTCTGGGCGTCATCTTCGAGTGTCAGCGCCTCGGTATAAGGGTGCCCGAAGATTTCGGCATTTGCGGCTTCAACGATCTGGAATATGCCGTCTCGACGGAGCCACCCCTGACGACCGTTCGCGTTCCCCGCTTCGACATCGGTTACAAGGCCGCTGACATCGTAATTACGCTGGGCGAAGGCGGCGTTGTGCACGAACGCACCTGGGACCTTGGCTTTGAGCTCGTGGTGCGCGAAACGACACGGCGCACCCGCGCCGCAGCATTGGCCTAACCAAGAATTCTATACTTTTGCATATTCTCATACGCGCAAGGTCATTCCTCCAGGGAACTATTCGCCGGGATATCGCGTTAGATACACATGTGAAAAGGAGAATATTATGCTAAAAGGAATGGTTTTGTGGGCAATGGGTGTGCCGCTGGTGGTGGTCGTTCTGCTCTGGATGTTTGTATTTTGATTTCAGCGTAAACTGGCAAAGCTGAGCTTAAATTAGCTCAGCTTTGCCGTTTTTGTGTTTGCTTCAGCGCAAAATCTCTGTCCTGTGCATGCCTTCCCTAGAAGCATCAATCAACGACAGAGGCGTCATGCGTAACGACGAATTTCCTCAAGGGTAGACGTGGTTGATACGCCATCTGTCCGAGGCAAATATACGACTTCACATATGTGACTTAGGTAATCAAACCGTCCAGCCCAGTCGTCACCCATCACCAAAACATCGGCAGCATGCTCTGTAATGTATTGTTCTTTCAATTCGAGTGAGTGCTCCAGAAATACTTCATCCACACCAATAATAGCGCTGATAATTTCAAGCCGTTCATTTTCATTGTAAATCGGGCTTTTTTGCTTTTTTGAGTAATTGAGGGCGTCGGTCGAAACGCCTACAACAAGATAATCGCCCAACGCCCGCGCTCTTTGAAGAATTCGGATATGGCCGATGTGCAAAACGTCGAACGTGCCAAAAGTGATAATTTTCTTCATTTCAGTACCTCATCAAAAATACCGTTACCGCGCGTATCTCTCGTCAATTCGCTATGATCGCACCGTTCGAAAACGAGACGCAAAATCAGATGTGCAGCTTCAGCGAGCGCCCTCTTTAATCCCCTCGGCGATTGCCTCAAGAATAGCGGCAGATGCTTTCCCACGATTGGGGAGGATGTTGTCCTGAAGGGTTTTTCGCTCTTGCTCGAACTCCCAGGCTTTTCCGTCTTTGTACTCGATTGCGGCCTGTTTCAGCTGATCGAACGTCGTGACCCGTCGAGAGGCGGCTTCTGCCAGCTTACCGAGATCATTGAACTCAACATGGTTGCCAGAATCGAAGAAGATCAATGGCTTGTTGAAGAGAGGGTATTCCGCAAGGAACGAAAGGCCGTCTGATATCATAAGGTCAGACGCCGCAAAAAGAGAGCCATATTGCTCTTCTGAAAACGCACAGTTCGGCAGATCCGTCCACGCCTTCCTGATGACCGTCTGCGCCTCGGGAGTCAGCATAGCTCCGAAAAGAGCCGGGTGCGGCTTCATGACGAAGTCGATATCCGGGCTCTGTCTCGCCCAAGACAGCATCGATTCCCATATGCGATCAAATACCCCGAACCCGAGGCCTCCACCCTTTCCAACCGAATAGTGCGGAGCCCAGATAATTCTGAAATTCCGGCGGCCTGGGTGAGAAATCGGCCAGGACGGCGTTTCGCTTTCGCTGAGCAGGCGATCAAATTTCGGATAGCCGCTCAGAACAAATTTCTCTGGGTCCGAGTGGGCGAATGAACGAAAATAATTTTGAGTGATCGGTGTTTCGCAAAAAACACGCCAAGCCGCTCGGTGATAGGTTTGATCAAAGCCAAAGGCCGAAACATCGGTAACCACAGGATCACCCAAAGACGCCGCCAGATTGAGCGCATAGGGAACAAGACAAAGGCGGCTGAAGGTCAGTTCGTGTGTGCGGAATGCAGGCTGAACACCCATATCCCACTGCTGTTGGCGGAATATGACGGCGGGTCTCAATGCTTTGAGAATATCCAGCGCGGCATAGGAATCGTCCATATTAAAGCGAAGGTGGGGAATTCCCTGTTCTGAAAAGGCGCTGCTCACCTTATCCTCACCCTCGTAAATGTTGCGCCCCAGAGTGCCGACATGGATGGAGATGATGATCGGATCGAACCGATCATCGGCAACCATGGCATCATAAACATCTGAAAGTGCATCCCACATGGGTATGGACTGGATGAGGAACACGATTCGGATCGGAAAAACTCCGCGCGTCTGCTCGCGCAGGGTCAGATTCGCGCTTTGCTTTAAAGACGCGATATCGAGTGTTTTCTGCCTGCTATCATGCACGACTGCGAGGCCGATTTTCGATAGGTCGCTACGAATACTTCCGTCGGCAGCGGTTGTGACGGCGTTGGATAACGCGTCGACTTTGCCGTCCAGTTCCAACTGCGTCTGCTGCATGTGTTGCAGCAACTTCACGACTTCAATTTGGATTTCGCCATGAGTTTCATTGTTTTGCATCAAGGCATCCAGCCTCATGCTCATTTCGTCGATTTTTGCGGCAACAGAGTCAAGCCGGTCAGTCAATTGCACAGAGATTGAGGCGTCCATAGAACCTGTTCCGAGTTTACTGCGAATTCCGGCTGTCAGATTGGTGTGTGCACGGGTTTACACAGAGAATAAATTAACTGCGGACATACATTGCTGAACTGTAGTGGGGCTTGCGCGGTAGCTGCCGATCTTGAAGTCGGGACGCAAACCTTGGGTTAAAGACCTCCAAAAAAAAGGCGCCAGTTTTCACCAGCGCCTTTTTTCCGTTGTTTCAGCCCGGACCTCAGTCCAGTTCGTCCAGAACGCGTGCGGCGGTCGCGGCACTGGTGCGGCGGATGTCGATTTCGTCGCGGCGGCTGGAGAGCAGTTCGCTGGCGAGGATGGCTTCGGCCAGATCGGCCGGAAGCGAAAGGAGAACGCGTTCGCCCTGAGCGATCTTGCCGGTCTCGCTGCGTTTGCCGAGGATCATCCCGCCCGCGACAGTGTTGTTGGTGTCGGGGTCGATCAGGATGAAGGAGCCGGTGGACCGGTTCTGTTCGTAAGGGTCGAAAATCGCCGTTTCATCGAAGGAGAGTCGGACCTTGCCGATGGCGTTCATGGCCAGTGTATCGGTGTGGGCAAGCCACTGACCGTTCTTCAGGTCGAGCTGCGTGACCGGCTGCACGCTGACGCGCTGGCGGCGGCTGCCGCTTTTCAGCCAGTAGCGCTTGCCGGGTTCGATGCCGCCGGGCTGGAGCGCCACGATCTGCGCATCGAAGGCGTGACCCGTCTGCGGCTGTGCCTCGATGGACACGATCATGTCGCCACGCGAGACGTCCACCTGCCGGTCGAGAACCAGCGTTATGGCGTCGCCGGAAACGGCAGCATTGCGCACGAGATCGAAGGTGACGATCTGTTTAACGTTGGCCACCATGCCCGATGGCAGGATGACGACGGAATCACCTGGCTTCACAGCGCCACCGGCCACCGTGCCCTGATATCCACGGAAGCTTTCGCCGGGACGCGACACGCGCTGTACGGGCAGGCGGAAGCCACCGGTCTGCGTGGAGCGAGCAGTTGCCAGCTCCAGCGTTTCGGCCAGTGTCGGGCCTTCATACCACGGCATGGAAGGCTTGCCGGAGAGAACGACGTTCTCGCCCTTCAGTGCCGACATGGGGATCGACGTGATCTGCTTGATACCGAGCGAAAGCGCAAATTCTCTGAAATCATGGGCGATCAGCTCGAAACCGGCCTTGTCGTAATCGGTCAGGTCGATCTTGTTGACGGCCAGCACGAACTGGCGGATGCCCATCAGCGCGGCAATCGTCGCGTGGCGGCGGGTCTGTTCGAGAATGCCGGTGCGTGCATCGACCAGCAGCACGGCCAGATCGGCAGTCGATGCACCGGTGGCCATGTTGCGGGTGTACTGCTCATGGCCGGGTGTGTCGGCAACGATGAAGGCGCGCTTGTCGGTGGCGAAATAGCGATAGGCGACATCGATTGTGATGCCCTGTTCGCGCTCTGCCTGAAGACCATCCAGCAGCAGCGCGAAATCGGGCAGGCCGAGATCGTTCTGCTTGCCGCTGTCGCGGTGAAGCGTGGCGGCCTGATCTTCCTTGACCGCCTTGGTGTCCCAAAGCAGGCGACCGATCAGCGTGGATTTGCCGTCATCCACGCTGCCGCAGGTGATGAGACGCAAAGGGCGCGTATCACGCACGGCCTTGGCGGGCTCGACGAAAGGCAGAATGGTGGCGGATTGTGCGTTTGCGTTCTGGGTCATCAGAAATAGCCCTCGCGCTTTTTCTTTTCCATGGAGCCGGACTGGTCGCGGTCGATGGCGCGGCCCTGTCGTTCGGAAACGGTGGCGATCTCAAGCTCGGAAATCACCTCGTCCAGCGTCGTCGCCTCGGAGTTGATCGCACCGGTCAGCGGGAAGCAGCCGAGTGTTCGGAAGCGGATCATGCCGTGCTGAATTTCTTCGCCCGGAAGCAGCTCCAGCCGTTCGTCTTCAGCCAAAATCATCATGCCATCACGCTCGACGTAAGGGCGCTCTGCGGCGTAATAGAGTGGCACGAGTGGAATGTTTTCAGCCTGAATGTAGCGCCAGATATCGACCTCGGTCCAGTTGGACAGCGGGAAGGCGCGAACGCTTTCACCCTGACGCACCATGCCGTTATAGATGTTCCACAGCTCCGGGCGCTGATTGCGCGGGTCCCATTTATGGTCGGGCGTGCGGAAGGAATAGATACGCTCCTTGGCGCGGCTGGCTTCCTCATCGCGGCGTGCACCACCAAAGGCGGCATCGTACTTGCCAGCGTCGAGTGCTTGCCGCAGCGCTTCCGTCTTCATGATATCGGTATAGAGCGCAGAGCCATGCGTAAACGGCGTCACATTTTCGCTCGCACCACGTGGGTTGGTGTAGGATATGAGATCGAGATCGTATTCCTTGACGATATTGTCACGGAATTCGATCATTTCCTTGAACTTCCAGCCGGTGTTGACGTGCAGAAGCGGGAAGGGGATGCGACCCGGGAAGAACGCCTTGCGTGCCAGGTGCAACAGCACGGACGAGTCCTTGCCGATGGAATAGAGCATCACGGGATTGTCGAATTCCGCAGCGACTTCGCGGAAGATATGGATGGCTTCGTTTTCAAGGGCTTTCAGATGTGGATCAAGCGGCTGTTTGGGGCTGCTGACATTGCTGCCTTCCGTTTCCGGAACTGCGTTGGACATTTTAAACTCCGGCAATCTACTGATTTTCAAATATCTTTGTGAGGCGGCTGTTACAGGGGAGGCTTGGGTCGCCTCGGCCACGTGCAGGCCGCATTCGCGCTTCTCGTCATTTTCCCACCACCATCGACCGGCGCGTTCTGGCTCGCCGGGCTTGATGGCGCGGGTACACGGCTCGCAGCCGATGGAGGGATACCCGCGGGCGTGGAGGGGGTTGACGGGAATGTTTTCCGCAAGAACATGCGCCTTGATCACATCGATATCCCAATCCGCGAGAGGATTGACCTTGATCAGATTGCGCTCGGAATCGAACTCGGCAAAGGGCGTCGTCGCCCGGTTGCCGGACTGGCCACGGCGAAGACCCGTGATCCAGAAACTTGCGCCTTCCAGTGCCTTTGCCAGCGGCACCAGTTTGCGCACGTGACAGCAGGCATGACGGGCCTCGACGCTGTCGTAAAAGCCGTTGAGGCCATATTTTGCCGCGAAGGCATCGATATCGTCCTGCGCGGGGGTGAAACGTTTGATCGCGATATCGTAACGCTCTTCGGTCTCGCCGATCAATTCGACAGTCTCGGCAAAAAGCCGCCCCGTCTCCAGCGTGGAGACCTCAACCGGCAAACGGTGTGTGCCGATGGCGGCGGTGATGACCTGATCCTCAATGCCGAGGCTCGTGGTAAACACGGCGCGGCCACCCAGACCCGCAATGAAACTCAGACGTCCGGCCAGATTGAGCTTGGCAAGCGTCTCATCCAAGGATGCAACATCGTGGCTGGAAATATCATGCGGCGGGGTGTTGAGAGTCATTCCACTGGGTTCCGAACTTTACTGTTCGAAATATCCCCGAAATCCGCGGCTTTTGACAGGAATGGCTATGCTTGTGTCTGCCCGAGTGGAGCAAATATCTCTCGCTCACGCTGAATATGCGCAAAAGCCTCCCAAAGGCACAGTAATCCGCAATTATGCCGCTGCATAAAATCGTTTTGCCAGCAAAATGCAAGGCCTATTCGCGATATTTTCTGTAATTTTTGTAGACTATACTGCTGACGGTTATGACCAGTGGCGCGTTTGAGCAGAGTGCCCGTGCCGGGAAGAGGCTCCTAACCGCAGAAAAACATTCCGGTCGCGATAAAATTTTGGTTTTCACGGCGTCAATTGTGGTGAAAATACGAACTGGTTTTGCGTAGGTCATGGGTTTGGCCCATGTCTTATTGCGTGTTTTGCGGGAAGGGCGGCGTGTTTGTTGTCGTGCATGCAAGGCCAAGGGAAACACTTTTGCGATTGAATTGCACCTGATTGACCAGCGGGGCTGAACAAGTAGTCTTAGGCCCAGAGCATCTAGGAGGGTATCTATGTCCAAACTTATTTCCAGCCTGAGCGCAATTGCGCTGGGCCTGTCATTTACTCTGGGTGCAGTCGCAACGGCCTCGGCGCAGACGAAACTTCTCAATGTGTCCTACGACCCGACGCGCGAACTCTATAAGGACTTCAACGAAGCCTTCGCGAAAAAATGGAAAGCCGATACGGGCGAGGATGTCACCATCCAGCAATCCCACGGCGGTTCGGGCAAGCAGGCTCGTTCGGTTATCGATGGTCTGGAGGCAGACGTCGTGACACTGGCGCTTCAAAGCGATATCGACGCCATCGTCAAGAACAGCGGCAAGATCAAGGAAGACTGGCGCACACGCCTTCCTCATAACTCCTCTCCTTACACATCCACAATCGTGTTTCTGGTCCGCAAGGGCAACCCGAAGGGTATCCATAACTGGGGTGATCTCGTGAAGGGCGATATCCAGATCGTGACGCCAAACCCCAAGACATCGGGCGGTGCGCGCTGGAATTACCTAGCTGCTTGGGCATGGGCAAACGAGGAGTACAAAGGCGATCAGGACAAGATCAAGGCCTATGTCGGCGAACTCTACAAACGCGCTCCAGTGCTGGATACCGGCGCTCGCGGTTCGACCGTGACGTTTGCACAGCGCCAGATCGGTGACGTGCTGCTGGCCTGGGAAAACGAGGCCTATCTGGCCGGTGAAGAGTTCGGCAAGGACGCCTTCGACATCGTCGTTCCGCCGATCTCCATTCTGGCAGAACCGCCAGTCGCTGTGGTTGACGCCAATGTGGATGCCAAGGGAACGCGCAAGCAGGCCGAGGCCTATCTTCAGTACCTCTATTCGGACGAAGGCCAGAACATTGCTGCCAAGCACTTCTACCGCCCGTCCAACCCTTCCGTCGTTTCCAAGGATCTCCTCAAGCAGCTGCCTGACATCAAGCTCGTCACCATCGATGATCCGCAGTTCGGCGGGTGGGCCAAGGCGCAGCCTGAACATTTTGGCGATGGCGGCATCTTCGACCAGATTTACAAGCCCGCCAAGTAAGCGGATGATGGAGCACACCGAACAGGTCGTCTAGGCTTCCTGTTCGGATCGGAGACAAGATCGACCGGCCGCAAGCCGGTCGATGGCGCATAGAAAGACGGTCGCTGCCGCCTTTCAATTTACCCGGAGCCTTGATGAGCAATACCCCATCGCCCGCTAAGTGGAAGTGGCGTCAGTCGAGCGTCTTGCCTGGATTTGGCCTGACGCTGGGTTACACCATCACCTATCTTTTTCTGATCATTCTTATTCCGTTGGCCGGTCTGGTCTGGTCCACCGCAAAACTCGGTTTCGCAGATTTTTTCGCGATTGCCACCGATAGCCGTACGCTGAATGCGCTACGCATAAGCTTCACCACCGCGTTTCTAGCCGCGTTCGTCAACGCCATCTTCGGCGTGCTGATCGCCTGGGTTCTGGTGCGTTATCGCTTTCCCGGTCGTCGCTTCGTGGATGCTATCGTCGATTTGCCGTTTGCGCTGCCCACCGCTGTTGCAGGTATTGCGCTGACCGCGCTCTATTCCAATCGTGGCTGGGTGGGCGCCCTGTTCGAGCCCTTCGGCATCAAGATCGCATTCACGCCCACGGGCATCGTCATTGCGCTCATCTTCATCGGGCTGCCCTTCGTGGTGCGCACGGTGCAGCCGGTCATGGAAGAAATCGACCGTCAGGTGGAAGAGGTTGCCGCAACGCTCGGTGCCAACCGTTTCCAGACGATAACCCGCATTCTGCTGCCAAGCCTGCTGCCTGCGATCCTCACGGGCTTTTCCCTGGCATTTGCGCGTGGGGTTGGTGAATATGGTTCGGTCATCTTCATTGCCGGCAACATTCCCTATGTCTCTGAGATCGCACCGCTTCTCATCGTCATCCGGCTGGAGGAGTTCAACTATGCGGCAGCGACCGGCATTGCCACCATCATGCTGATCATCTCCTTTGCCATGCTCTTCGTCATCAATCTCATTCAGGCCTGGAGCCGCAAGAGGTACGGTTATGCCTGATAATGCGCGCAGCCTTCCATCCACCAAGCCGTTCCGCGATCCGGCCAGCGAGGCCTTGCCCGCCCGCATCGTGCTGATCGGTCTCGCTTTTCTGTTTCTCGCGCTGTTTCTCGTGCTGCCGCTGGTCGCGGTCTTCGTGGAGGCATTCCGCAAGGGCATCGGCTCTTTCTGGGAAGCGATTGTCGAGCAGGACGCCCTGTCGGCCATTCGCCTGACGCTGCTCGTGGCCGCCATCTCCGTGCCGCTCAACCTCGTCTTCGGCATCGCGGCTGCATGGTCCATCGCCAAATTCGAATTCAAAGGCAAAGCGTTCCTGATCACCCTGATCGATCTGCCATTCTCCATCTCGCCAGTCATTTCCGGCCTCGTCTATGTCATCCTGTTTTCATCGCACAGCGTGCTGGGGCCGTTCCTGAAAAGCTATGGCATCGAAATCCTGTTTGCCGTACCGGGCATCGTGCTGGCCACCATCTTCGTGACGTTCCCCTTCGTCGCGCGTGAGTTGATCCCACTCATGCAGGATCAGGGCACGGGTGATGAGGAAGCGGCGATTTCGCTTGGTGCTTCCGGCTGGCAGACCTTCTGGTTCGTCACGCTGCCCAATATCAAATGGGGTCTGCTCTACGGCGTACTGCTGTGCAACGCCCGCGCCATGGGTGAGTTCGGTGCCGTCTCTGTGGTCTCGGGCCATATCCGTGGCGAAACCAACACCATGCCGCTGCACGTCGAAATCCTTTACAACGAGTACAATATCGGCGCGGCCTTTGCCGTGGCGACATTGCTTGCGGGTCTGGCGCTCGTCACCCTCGTTCTTAAAACCATTCTTGAAATACGCTTTGGCGCGGGCAACGCCGCCGGCAAGCATTGAAGGGCATATCCATGGAAGTGAAAGTTTCCGGCATCACCAAGCAGTTCGATCGCTTCCCGGCGCTGAACGACGTGTCGCTCGACATCCGCTCCGGTGAGCTGATCGCGCTGCTCGGGCCCTCCGGGTCTGGTAAAACGACGCTGCTGCGCCTCATCGCCGGTTTGGAGCAGCCAACCAAGGGCCAGATTTTCTTTGGTGACGAAGACGCCTCGCACCGCTCCGTGCAGGAGCGCAACGTCGGCTTCGTGTTTCAGCATTACGCCCTGTTCCGCCACATGACGGTCGCCGATAATATCGGCTTTGGACTCAAAGTCCGCCCGTCCTCCAGCCGCCCCGCGAAATCAGACATCCGCAAGCGCGTGTCGGAACTTCTGGATATGGTCCACCTTCAAGGGCTGGAAAAACGCTATCCCAATCAGCTCTCCGGTGGTCAGCGTCAGCGCGTGGCGCTCGCCCGTGCCGTCGCCATCGAACCCCGCGTGCTGCTTCTCGATGAGCCCTTCGGCGCACTGGATGCCAAGGTTCGCAAGGAGCTGCGCCGCTGGCTGCGCGAGTTCCACGACCGCACCGGCCACACCACGGTCTTCGTGACGCATGATCAGGAGGAAGCGCTGGAACTGGCCGACCGCGTCGTCGTCATGAGCCAGGGCAAGATCGAGCAGGTCGGTACTGCAGACGATGTCTATGATACGCCGAACTCACCCTTCGTCTTCTCCTTCATCGGCGAATCCTCCAACTTGCCAGTGGCAATCCGCGATGGTCACGTGCTGTTTCAAGGTGAAAGCATTGGCATCAGAGAGGCCAATGACGGCGAGGGCGATCTGTTCTTCCGCCCTGAGGATGTGGTGCTAACTGGTGAGCAGGACGCGCTCTACGGCAAAGTCACCACCTGCCGCCGTCTTGCGGGCACCCGCATCGCCGAAATCGACATCGCCAACAACGGCCATGAACCCTACCATCTGGAAATCGAAGTCCCGCTCGACGCCTCGGTCGCCGTCGGCAACGAACTCCGCTTCCGCCCAACCCGCTGGAAAGTCTTCCGCAAGTAACAGAGGCTGACAAAGGAAAAGGGCCGCTTGGGGCGGCCCTTCCATGAGTTTGGTCGTTGTTACAGACCTGGAAACGTTTATCAACGTCCCGTTAGAAGGCGGATCAAGCCGAGGGCTGCCTCGTCAAAATCAAATCCTTTCCACTGTCACGCACCAAGACCGAAATCTCACTAGACATTGGATCACCTTCCTTTCGCTACGTTGAACATAAGAAGAAGGTAATACGATTCTGCAGGATTGCAAGGGTCTGATCTGGTATCACGCGTATTTACAACGAAGCGTAAATTACGTATTTTGCGTAAACGTGTGTTGTCCATTCGGGGAGGCCTATTCATGGTCCGTGCTCTTCAGGTACCTGCAACTGCTTTCTCCCGTAGCTTCGGAAAATATAGGGATGAGGTCCACAATATTGGTGTTATCGAGGTCACTTCGCATGACCGCGTTGTGGGCGCTTACATTAGTGCGAAAGAACTCGAGCATTTCAACGAGCTTAAAAAGCGTGAGCGACAGGTGATCCGAATAGAGGATGCCGACGATGAATTGATCGAGGCGATCAGAAATGCTCGCTGGGGCGAAATATCAGAGTGATCTATCCTGTTCCGGTTCAAGGTCTCGTCGTTCGTTATAATTATCTATGGCATTCAGACTATATCGGGGGTCTGACCGACAGCGGTAAAAACAGGCCCTGTGCGCTTGTCCTTTACTCATCGAAAAAAGGACAAGCTGCCGTCGTACCCATCACACATTCTCCACCGGAACTGGGTGAGGAGGATATGTCGATAATGATTCCTCCCGATATCTGCAAAGCCATCGGTTTAGACGAGGATATAAACTGGGTACGGGTCAACGAACTCAACACATTCGATTGGCCTGGAAATCATCTTTGTCTCCGTCCAGATAGCCCGTCACGTTTTGACTATGGCATCATGCCAAAAGACTTTTTTGAACAGGTGCGAGACCGGCTGGTAGATTTAATGACACAACGGCGTGTGGTGCAGACGAAACGATAAGACAACGCAATACGATACCTCACACGCCGCTTAAATAGAGCTATCCAGCAACCCGCATCACAATCTTCCCGATGTGGCTGCTGCTTTCCATCAACCTATGCCCATCCGCAACATGATCAAAATCGATCACATCGTGAATAACTGGCGCAATTGTGCCAGCCTCTAAGAGCGGCCACACCTCCGCCACCAGTTCATCGCGAATAGCACGCTTCTCGTCTGCGGTGCGGGGGCGCATGGTGGAGCCGGTGACGGTCAGGCGTTTGACCATGATGGGGCGCAGATCGACCTTTTCAGCGATGTTGCCGCCCAGAAAGGCGATGATCGACAGACAGCCGTCCTTGGCGAGAGAGGACAGGTTCTTCTCGAAATAGGATGCGCCGATCATGTCCAGAATGACATCGACACCCTTGCCGCCCGTTTCTGCCTTGATGACCTCCGCGAAATCCTCTTCGCGGTAATTGATCGCGCGCTTCGCACCGAGCTTTTCGCAAGCGTCGCATTTTTCCTTCGAACCGGCGGTGGCGTAGACCTCCGCGCCGAACGCCTTGGCGAGCTGGATCGCCGTCGTGCCGATGCCGCTAGTGCCGCCGTGGATCAGCACGCTCTCACCTTCGGTCAGGCCTGCCATCTGGAACAGATTGGCCCAGACGGTGAAGAAGGTTTCGGGCACAGCCGCTGCTTTTGCCGCGTCGTAACCCTTGGGAAATGGCAGGGTCTGCCCCGCAGGCAAGACGCAATATTCGGCATAACCGCCGCCGTTGGCCAATCCGCAGACATTGTCGCCGATCTTGAATTCGGTGACACCTTCGCCCAGCGCCACCACTTCACCTGAAATTTCCAGGCCCAGCACCGGGCTTGCATCCTTAGGTGCCGGATAGTGGCCCTGCCGTTGCGCCACATCCGGGCGGTTGATGCCCGCTGCTGCGACCTTCACCAGAATTTCACCTGCCTTGGGGGAGGGAAGCGGACCCGTCGCGAAGGTCATCACATCGGGCGCGCCGAAGCTTGGTAGATCAACAAATCGCATGGTTATGGGCAAAGTCATGGGGCGGCCTCCTCGAATTTTTCAATGACCTGAACTTAGGTCAGCGGAAAGGCCAATAAAAGGAGGTGTAATGCCGCGAGAGACAAAAACGCGGATTTGTCAGCGGCTGTGCACTGTTTTGGACCTGCCCGCAAATTATGGGGTCGTCACGCCGAAAGTGCGTATCACCAGACCGGAGTCGCTCTCCTTGGCCGCCTTCTTGATGGCGGCGATCTCGCTGCTGATGCGCTCCGGATTGCCGATGATCAAGCCCTTGGGCAGTTGCACCACGCCAATGGAACAGCGCAGAAGGGCAAATTCCCGCTCATTGCCAAAACGGTCGTGGCCGGTAATGACGCCAGCCGCGCGGTCTTCGTCGGAATAGAGATCGATCACGTCTTCGTGGAAATCGCTGAGCAACCGCTCGAGTATTTCTGTTACCTCCTCTTTCGCCCAGTCACGCACGCCGATGAAAAAGTCGTCACCGCCGATATGGCCGAGGAAGCAGTCGCCGGAGAAGAAGTAGCGCTTCATCAAGGCCGAAAATAGTGTGATCGAGTGGTCGCCGACGTGGAAGCCGTATTTGTCGTTGAAGGGCTTGAAGTTATCGAAGTCGCAATAGCAGAAAAAGCGGTCGTCATCGCTGTCGCTGCAACTATGGTCGATGAAGTTGCTGATGGCGCGGTTGCCGGGCAGTGCTGTCAGCGGGTTCTGTTCCTGCGCCAGTTTCAGCTGCTTTTCATTGATGACCTTGATCAGCGATGCTGCCGAGACGACACCGATATAGCGCATGTTTTCGGTCAAAATCACACAGGCGCTGCCGCCGGTGTTGGCAAAGACATTCATCAGCTGATCGGCATCCGCATCCAGCCCGACGATGGGCGCGCCATCCACGAAATGCGAAATCGTCCGCTCGTAGACCTTGTTCTTCAGCAGGTCGCGACCGAAGGGCTGGTAGATATATTCCTTCAGATGATGCTCGTTGATCACGCCGCGCGGCTCGCCATTGGCGTTGAGAACGGGAAAGAAGGCCTGCGCGGGATTGCGGCGGAACAGTTCGAAAACGCTGTCGATCGTGTCGTTTTCAAACACGGTCGGCAACCGCTCGATCTGGCGGCGGATGAGAATTTCGTCCAGCGTCTGGCTGCTGCGACGGACTTCTCCCAAATGCTGGAGATGCGGGAATGAGGGTTGCAATTCGCTGACGAAGGTGGTGGGGCGCGAGATGAACCAGCCCTGTACCAGATCCACGCCATGCTCCCGGCAGGCCAGAAATTCCGCTTCGGTCTCGATACCCTCGGCAATGACCCGAACGCCCAGAACATGCGCGATATTGACGATGTTCTTGACCAGATGCCGCTTGCGCGGATTGCGGTCCACGCCATCGATGAAATAGCGGTCGATCTTGAGGTAATCGACGGGATAGTCGCACAGCAGCTTCATCTCGCCGTGACCGACGCCGAAGTCATCGATGGCCAGTTTGAAGCCTTCCTTGCGCATGCGGGCAATCAGCGCGCTGAATTCCGGCACGGTGGTATTGTCGAACCGTTCTGACAGTTCGAAACAGATGGAGGAGGGCGGTATGGAGGCCTTCGCCAGATGCTCCAGCAGCTTGTCCAGAATGGTATCGCCATGCGGAATGAGCCGGACATCGAGATTGAGAAACAGCGTGGCAGAGGAAAATTCCGGCAAAGTGGAGAATTTCGCCAGCGCGCGGCCTGCCAGCATCTGCTCCACGGCAACCAGTTGGCCATCCGCTTCAACATGATCGAGCAATTCGAGAGGGTTTGAAAAGCCTATGCGGTCGAAACCGCGCATCAGCGACTCGTAACCAAAAACGGTTCCGGTGGTGGCTTCGACAATGGGTTGGAATGCAGTTTCTAAAACGAGTTTGGCCATAGACGCCATCTGCCCGCTGGCAAATCGCCGTATGACATCAGGGTCGATCGCCGTCGACTGCATGTTTTTTCTCCACCATCGCACCCCGGTCTGATCGCAGGGGCACTTTTTGATGGTGAGCGTGCCGTAAACTCCTCAACAAAAGCTTTCCCGTTCGTGAAGCTTTCTTGAAGGTTTTATGACGCCAATGTGACGTGCTAAAACAGTTTTAATGCAATTGTCTCAATTGCTTAGGCTTGGCGTCTTTTCAGCGAGTGTGCGGCGTAGAGTTCCGCGACATTGAGATGTTCGCCGTTTGACGAGGCACCGGAAGCGCCTCTTCGTTGGGAGCCACCATCACGACCCGCTATTTCGACCCATAAACGCAATGCGGCACGCACTACCTCGCTTCCCGAAGCATAGTCACCGCTGTCAACGGCTTCACGCATCTTGGCTGCCTGCTCTGGGGAAATGGATACAGTCACCATTGGCATCGTGTCTCTCCCTATGTTGGCGGTTCGTCCTCCAACGATCATGTCGAAGCCGCGCCGTCCCTGGCCGATTTAGCCATCCGCTCCAGGCCATTTGTGAACGGACTTAAGTGATTATTATATTAGCACATGCGCCATGCGCGCCGGAAGGAACGCCCGCCTTCGGTTAAGGTTCCAGACGAAACTTCGTTTCATGAAATGGGCAACTGGCAATAAAAAACATTACGCGGTCTGACGCGATGCAAACGTCTGCCTGCGTTAAGCGACGGCTGTCTTTTTTCAAGCGAATGCACTCGGTCATGTCTGCGACCTTTCCTGTGCCAGTTGGCGGAACCCTATCATATTCGCGCCCCCGGGCAAAATCTTTTGCAGGGTTTGAAATGACGCAACTCACACATTTGCGTGTCGCATTTATTATTGATTGATCAGTCAATCAATAATAAATTGTCCACGAAGGAGATTGGCATGCCGAAAGTTGGAATGGAGCCGCTGCGCAAAAAGGCGCTGATGGATGCTGCCCTGCGAGCCATCGGCCAGAACGGTTCGCTGAACGTGACCATGTCGGATATCGCCCGCGAGGCGGGTGTGTCGGCGGCTTTGGCGCACCATTATTTTGGCAGCAAGCAACAGCTTCTTCTCGAAACCATTCGCAGCCTGCTGCGCGCGCTTCGCCGGGATGCAATTACAGCCCTTGGGCAGGCGTCCGGCCCGCGAGCAAGGCTGAGCGCCGTCGTCCGCGTTTCGTTCCAGAGCGATCAGTTCACCAATGATACGGTTGCCGCATGGCTGGCCTTTTACGTCGAGGCACAACGCTCGGAAGAGATGCGCCGCCTGCTGATCGTCTATACGCGCCGCCTGCGCTCCAACATCATGGACAGCCTCAACCGCCTCTGCCCGCCAGATGATGCGGCGCGCATTGCGGAAGGGGCCGCAGCACTGATCGATGGGCTCTATATCAGGCACAGCCTTCAAGCGGCCCCGCTCGGCCTTTCCGCCGCACCGGCGCTGGTCGAAAATTACTTCGACACCCAACTCAAACCCTTTTTTGACGCCCCTTCTCGTGAAGGCAAGCCGTCCATTCGTATTCTCTGAGGACCTTTTAGATGACATTGAAAGCCCAGCCCAAAGCCTCGCATTTCATCGATGGCGACTATGTCGAAGATACTGCGGGCACCGTATTCGAAAGCATTTATCCCGCGACCGGCGAAGTCGTGGCAAGGCTGCATGCCGCCACACCCGCCATTGTGGAGCGCGCAATCGCTTCCGCCAAGAAGGCACAGAAGGAGTGGGCGGCGATGAGTCCGACCGCGCGAGGTCGCATCCTGCGAAGAGCGGCGGATATTATGCGCGAGCGTAACCGCGAGCTTTCTGAACTGGAAACGCTGGATACCGGCAAGCCCATTCAGGAAACCATCGTCGCTGACCCGACCTCCGGTGCGGACAGCTTCGAGTTCTTCGGCGGCATCGCACCGTCTGCGCTGAACGGCGATTACATTCCCCTTGGCGGCGATTTTGCCTATACCAAGCGCGTGCCGCTCGGTGTCTGCGTCGGCATCGGCGCGTGGAACTACCCTCAGCAGATCGCCTGCTGGAAGGCCGCACCGGCGCTGGTCGCTGGCAATGCCATGGTTTTCAAGCCATCGGAAAACACACCGCTTGGCGCACTTAAGATTGCGGAAATTCTGATCGAAGCCGGGCTTCCCAAAGGTCTCTTCAACGTCATTCAGGGCGACCGGGACACAGGCCCACTGCTGGTCAACCACCCGGATGTCGCCAAGGTTTCGTTGACGGGTTCGGTTCCCACGGGTCGAAAGGTGGCCGCTGCCGCCGCCGGACATTTGAAGCACGTCACCATGGAACTCGGCGGCAAGTCGCCGCTCATCGTGTTTGATGATGCCGATATCGAAAGTGCTGTCGGCGGGGCGATGCTCGGCAATTTCTACTCGTCCGGCCAGGTCTGCTCCAACGGTACCCGCGTTTTCGTCCAGCGTGGCGCAAAGCAGCGCTTTCTCGATAACCTCAAATCCCGCACCGATGCGATGGTGATTGGCGACCCGATGGACGAGAGAACGCAGATCGGCCCTCTGGTGTCCAAGGCGCAGCAGGAAAAGGTGCTGGCCTATATTGAAAAGGGCAAAGCCGAGGGTGCCACGCTCATCACCGGCGGCGGCATTCCCAACCATGTTGCGGGCGAGGGTGCTTACGTGCAGCCCACGGTCTTTGCCGATGTAACTGACGGTATGACCATCGCACGCGAGGAAATCTTCGGGCCCGTCATGTGCGTGCTGGATTTCGATGACGAAGACGAAGTCATCGCCCGTGCCAACGCCACCGAATTCGGCCTCGCGGGCGGTGTCTTCACCGCCGACATCAACCGCGCCCACCGGGTGGTGGACCAGCTAGAGGCCGGTACGTTGTGGATCAACACGTATAATTTGTGCCCGGTGGAGATGCCGTTTGGTGGGTCGAAACAGTCCGGGTTCGGGCGGGAGAATTCTGCAGCGGCGCTTAGTCATTATAGTGAATTGAAGACGGTTTATGTGGCGATGGGCAAGGTGGACGCGCCGTATTGATCGGTACGCTCCCCTGCTAAGGGAGTATTGGGATCAGCGGCTCATCCTGGTCCTTCGAGGCCCGTTTCACGGGCACCTCAGGATGAGGATGAGAGTAAGCATTTTCGACCACGGGGACCGCCGAGAGGGCGATGGCTGTTGAAGCAGTCCTAAGTCCCTGAGGCAATCTTAGTAGCGCGCGTTTTTTATTAAGTAACAACACGTCTCTCCACCTCATCCTGAGGTGCCCGTAAAACGGGCCTCGAAGGGCGACGTGGCCACAGCAAAGAGCAACCACAATGCAAAACGCAGATTTCGTCATCGTCGGTTCGGGTTCCGCAGGCTCTGCAATGGCCTATCGCCTGTCGGAAGACGGCAAATATTCCGTCATCGTCATCGAGGCAGGCGGCTCGGATTTCGGCCCCTTCATCCAGATGCCCGCTGCCCTTGCATGGCCGATGAGCATGAAGCGTTACAATTGGGGCTACCACTCGGAGCCCGAACCGAACCTCAACAACCGCCGCATCACCGCGCCGCGCGGCAAGGTGCTGGGGGGCTCATCCTCCATCAACGGTCTTGTCTATGTTCGCGGCCATGCAGAGGATTTCAACCGGTGGGAGGCGCTGGGTGCGCAGGGTTGGGCCTATGCGGATGTGTTGCCTTACTTCAAGCGCATGGAAACCAGCCATGGCGGAGAAGAGGGCTGGCGCGGAACCGATGGACCGCTGCATGTGCAGCGCGGGCCGGTCAAAAATCCGCTGTTTCATGCCTTCGTCAAAGCCGGTTCGCAGGCCGGGTTCGAATTGACGGATGACTATAATGGCTCCAAGCAGGAGGGTTTCGGCCTGATGGAGCAGACAATCCACAATGGTCGCCGCTGGTCCGCCGCCAATGCCTATCTGCGGCCCGCCTTGAAACGCGGAAACGTGACGCTGGTGCAAGGTTTTGCGCGCAAGATCGTCATCGAAAACGGTCGCGCCACGGGCGTCGAGATCGAACGCCGTGGCAAAGTGGAAGCCGTGCGTGCCAACCGCGAGGTCATCGTCGCGGCGTCTTCCTTCAATTCGCCCAAGCTGCTGATGCTCTCGGGCATCGGCCCTGCCCAGCATCTGCAGGATCTGGGTATCGAGGTGAAGGTCGATCGTCCCGGTGTCGGTGCCAATCTTCAGGACCATATGGAGTTCTATTTCCAGCAGGTCTCCACCAAGCCCGTCTCGCTCTATTCATGGCTGCCATGGTTCTGGCAGGGCGTCGCGGGTGCGCAATGGCTGGTGACCAAGGGTGGTCTGGGTGCCTCCAACCAGTTCGAGGCCTGCGCTTTTCTGCGGTCCGAACCGGGGCTAAAGCAGCCGGATATCCAGTTCCATTTCCTGCCCGTCGCCATTTCCTATGATGGCAAGGCCGCGGCGAAAAGCCATGGTTTTCAAGTGCATGTCGGCTTCAACCTGTCGAAATCACGCGGCAATGTCACGCTGCGCTCGTCCGATCCGAAGGACGATCCGGTCATTCGCTTCAACTATATGAGCCACGCCGAAGACTGGGAGAAATTCCGCCATTGCGTTCGCCTCACGCGGGACATCTTCAGCCAGAAGGCATTCGACGATTATCGCGGACCAGAGATACAGCCGGGCGAGGGCGTGCAGTCGGACGACGCTATCGACGCTTTCCTGCGCGAGCATCTGGAAAGCGCCTACCACCCCTGTGGCACCTGCCGAATGGGCGACCGAGATGACCCGATGGCGGTGGTCGATCCCGAATGCCGGGTGATCGGTGTGGAGGCCTTACGCGTTGCCGACAGCTCGATCTTCCCGCATGTCACCTACGGCAACCTCAACGGCCCCTCGATCATGACGGGCGAGAAGGCGGCAGATCATATTCTGGGGAGGCAGCCGCTGCCGCGCTCCAATCAGGAGCCGTGGGTCAATCCGCGCGCAGCAGTGAGCGATCGGTAGAGGTCAGTGGTAATCGTCTTCGCGTTGGTGGCGAATTGCGAGGATGGTGATTTTTTCTGAAGTCTCGACCTCAAACAAGACGACATATCCTGAAGAGCCAAATGGAATGATCAACTCACGTAAGAAAGGATTTACGGGGTCGACCTTGCGGAAACTCATCGGGAAATCGCCAAGCGCGTTGTTGCCCTTTTGAATGGCATCGTATGCGCGCTGTGCCGCGTACTTATCGTAATCGAGAAGATATCTGTAGAGGCGCATAATATCATCACGCGCTTTGTCCGCGAGAAATATTTGATACGTCACTGTTTTTTGTCTTCCGCGAGCTTTGCGTCCAGCATGGATTTCAGTTCTGCAAGAACTTCATCTGCTGAATAATAAATACCAGTCCGCTTCGATTCTTCTCTTGCGGCAAGTCCACGCGCAATAAACTCCGCCTGTGATTTGCGAATTTCGACCTGCTTGCGAACCGCCGCTTCCATGAACGCGGAGAGCGTCTCGCCTTCGTTTAAAACGCTTTCCGCCTTGTCACGAAATTCCGGCTCAACGCGTAGGGAAGGCAACGTGGCAGTCTTTAAGATTCGGCTCATGAGTAATAACCCCGCATTGCAATTGCGATGCGTGATCGTGCTCCTTTTCTAGCCAATTGTCAAAGATGCGGTTGAAATCGATGCGGGACGGGTCGATAACGGGCCCTCCTGACACCTGTCAAATTCCTACCTCAAAATGTCTGGATCATCATGCCTGCCAAGTCCCAAAAGCTGAAAATGCTGCGTCGTACCCGTGTCGTGTGGGGATCGTGGCGCATCTGGAAACCGCGGGCCGTGTTCTGGCTGGGTGCGCTTGCCGTTGGCGTCATCAGCGTTGTGTTTGCGATCTTGGCAGACCATGCTCAGCATCTTTTTTCCGTGGCAGTCTCGTCCGGGCAATATACGTATCTGTTGCCTTTGGTGATCAGCCCCTTGGGGTTCATGTTGTGCACCTGGCTTGCTTTTTCATTCTTTCCCAATGCGCAGGGCAGCGGTATTCCGCAGGCCATTGCGGCGCGTCACTTTCATGATGATGAGGATCGATCCCGTCTTCTTTCGCTGAAGCTTGCTTTCGGCAAGATCGTGCTGACGGTTGCGGGTCTCCTCTCCGGGGCCTCGATAGGCCGTGAAGGCCCGACTGTGCAGGTGGGAGCCTCGATCATGCTTCAGGCCGCACGCTGGGGCGGCATGGCGCAGGCCAGAGGTCTTATTCTCGCAGGCTCTGCCGCTGGCATCGCCGCCGCTTTCAACACGCCTTTGGCCGGTATCGTCTTTGCCATCGAGGAGATGGGCAAAGCCTACGAAACCCGCACCAACGGCATCGTGCTGACAGCCGTCATTCTCGCGGGCCTCTCATCCATCGGGCTCGTCGGAAGCTACAATTATTTCGGCACGAGCGCCATGATGGCGACCACTGCCATCGATTGGCTGCTGGTGTTGATCTGCGGTCTTCTCGGAGGCGTACTGGGTGCTCTGTTCAGTTCAACAGCCGTCAAAATCATGGCGCGCATTCGCCGCTGGAGCCATGTGCTACCGCTGAAACGCCTGCTGATCGTCGCCGCGACCTGCGGTCTGCTGTCCGCCATTATCGGTATCGTCTCAGGCGGCACGACCTATGGTACGGGTTACGAACAGGCCCGCGCCGCCATTGAAGGCCACGCTGCTCCTGCCATCTTCTTCATCGAAAAACTGCTGGCCACATTCCTCGCTATGCTATCCGGCATCCCCGGCGGCTTTTTCGCGCCTTCGCTCTCAGTCGGCACCGCACTTGGCAGCACGGTTGCGGATATGATCGGCGCCAGTATTGGCCTCGGTGCCATTCTCGGCATGGCTGGATATTTTTCCGGCGTCACGCAGGCGCCGATGACGACATTTGTCATCATTCTCGAAATGACGGGAAATCACCGCTGCATGATCCCCATCATGGCAGCATCCATGATCGGCTATCTGGCCTCGCGTATCATCATGCCGGAGCAGTTCTATCACGGAATGGCGCGTGTCTTCGTCGCCAACGTCATTCGCTCGCGACGCGCGGAGCATGCGCCGGACCATTGACGCGCTGGCGTCAGGCGCTGGTCGGCGGTCTCTCGGGGGCAGGCTCGAAAGAGTTGACGCCGAAATAACCGAGCCCAGGAATTTTGATGCCCGGGTTCATCACGTCGATGCCTGCTACGAGGCCTAAGAAGTTGACCTCGAAGCCGCTTCTGGCACCTGCCGAGACGCCGAAAATGCCGCCAAGCGAAAGACTGACATCCTTCCAGTCGTCGGCGACGTGGATGAACTCGCCATTGGGCAGGTAGTCGCGACCAACGGCATCGGGCGGCAGAACGACGCCGAGTTCCGGCACGCTGCGCAGCACGTGGGCGACGAAGGTGTTGGAGTTGGGGCCGGGATAAATATGATATCCGCCCGCCTTGCCATAGGGATAGTCGGCAATGGCCTGCTGCACTTTCGGTATCAGCTTTTCGGCCTCTTCGCCATGCAGCTCCACCACCAGACGTGGCATGTTGGAGTACCAATAGGCATCCGGCGCATAGGCATTGCGGCGAATGGGGTTGCCCCAGCCGACCTTGTCGTAACGCTCATAGCTATCCGCGCCCTGCGGCTTCATCACGATCCAGGCGTGGCTGGCGATCGAGCCTTTGAAGCCGCCGGTCATGGCGGAATAGACGTAGATGGCGGCTGGCTTGTCGGCGGGTGCCTGTGGCAAAATACCGGCGGAAGACCAGCGCGCATTGCGATAGCCGGTCGGATGTTCCTTCATGGCCCAGAGACCAGCCGAGGCAAGCGCGGGCAAAAGATAGATGATGAGAATGGCAAGCAGCAAACGTTTGGCAACTTTCAACGATGGGCCTCGTGCATCAATAAGAGAAGTTGGATAGAACGATCTCAATTTCGTATTTTTTGAGGCCGGACCCATGCACAACCCCGTTACCGTCGAAGTCACCAGAGGAAATCTCGTCGAAAGCCGCCATCGCGGCATGGCCGTGGTGGTGGATGGTGATGGCTCCGTCGTGTTTTCCGCAGGCGATGTGGAAGGTGGCGTGTTTCCACGCTCCGCCTGCAAGGCGATGCAGGCGCTGCCGCTCATCGAAAGCGGGGCTGCGGATGCTTACGGATTTGGAAACCGGGAACTGGCCTTTGCCTGCGCCTCCCATTCGGGCGAAGATGCTCATGCGCAGCTTGCGGCGGCCATGCTTGCTAAGGCAGGCAGGGACGTCGACACACTGGAATGCGGCGCGCACTGGTCGTCTGACCAGAAGACCATCATCCATCAGGCCCGCACGATGGATAGGCCCACGGCCCTTCACAACAATTGCTCCGGCAAACATTCCGGCTTCGTCTGCACCTGCGTCCATTCAGGCATGGAGACGAAGGGCTATGTCGGTTACGACCATCCTCTTCAGGCCGAGATACGCGCGACGATGGAAAGCCTGACCGGTGCCATGCTGGGTCATGACAATTGCGGTGTCGATGGCTGCTCCATCCCGACCTATGCCGTGCCGCTAAAGGGGCTGGCCCATGGCTTTGCCAGAATGGCGACGGGGCAGGGGTTGGGTGCAGGCCGCGCCAAAGCCTCCCGCCGTCTGATCGACGCCTGCATGGCGGAGCCGTTTTATGTGGCCGGCACGGGCCGCACCTGCACGCGGCTGATGGAACTCGCACCCGGCCAGATTTTCGCAAAGACGGGTGCGGAAGGCGTGTTTGTTGCCGGCTTGCCGCAGCAGGGCATCGCCATGGCGGTGAAGTGCGAGGATGGCACCACACGGGCTGCAGAAGCGATGATTGCAGCGCTTCTGGCACGAAACTTCGACAAGGATAGCGCGGAGCGCCACGCGCTTGTGTCCATGGCCAACCGTCCCATGAAAAACTGGAACGGCATCCATGTCGGCGATATCAGGGTGACGGGAGTCCTCGCTTAGCCTTAGGCGGGCTCGGCGGTGCGCGCATCCCACATGGCCTTAAAGGCCGGGCGTGCCTGGCAGCGTTCCAGCCAGGCCGTGACCGCGGGGTTGGCTTCAAACAGCGGCCCATGCGCCTGGGCGTATCGCACCACTTCTGCTGCATTGATATCCGCTACGCTGAAACGGTTGCCGACCAGATAATCGCTGCCCGACAGATGCTGTTCGAGAACCTTGAACGGACGACGCAGCATGCGCGCGGCGACCTCGATGACGGCTTGACCGGCATCGGTGCCTGCAAGTCCTTCGGCAGCGGTCGAAGAAATCTTCAGCGCATTGGTCTCGATTTCCGTCGCAGCGAAGAACGACCATTGCATCATCTGCGCGTCTTCGGCCAGATCCGCAGGCGCGAGCGCCGTTCCATGCTTGCGCGCCAGATAAAGATTGATGGCCATGGATTCGTACAGAACCATGCCGTCATCATCGATGCAGGGAATGGTGCCCATGGGATTGACCGCAAGATAGGATGGCGTCAGCGTGTTGACAGGCGCATCGGCAGCGAGCGGATCGCTGAGGCGGCGTGCCTGAATGACCGGCACATGTTTGAACTCCAGTCCCAGTTCGCCCGCCAGCCACAATGTGCGCGTTGCGCGAGAGCGATAGACCCCATAGATCGTCAGCATTCCATATCCCCTCAGATGTGTTGGTGGCAAGCCTATTGCTGCTACGCGCAAAACAAAAGCGGGAATGTCACAGTGCCAATATTTTTTGACTATCTAACGCATCCCTGAATTGCATTTTCCATCAATTCAATTTATCAGCTCTGTAGCTTTGTTATTGTCAACTCGTGAATATATTCAAGATATATATTGAGTGTTATAGCTCATATTAATTGAGCATAAGTTATTATGCTCTATGGTGATATCCGCTGTACCAGGTCTAAAAGTATGGTTTCGGTTGCAAGATCAACACGGTATGGAAAAGCTCGGCAGTATGAGGCTCTTGCGTAATGCGGGACGAAAATAGCGCTCGATCGTTCGACATGGTGGAAGTGAAGGATGCGTTCCTCACGAATGGCTTGTTGGACGTACGCCTGGCCTATCTGCTGGATAATATACCGGAGATGGTATTCCTGAAGGATGCCGCTGGATATTATACCTATATGAACGCAGCCGCGCTGGCGTCGCTCGGTCATCCTCCAGATCACATTCGCGGCCGCAGGCTGACGATCTATGATATGGCGCCCTACGATGTGGCGCGGCGGCTGGACGAGATCGACCAGCGTATCCTGACGACGGGTGTCGGGATCTATGAGGCCGAAGAGCGCGTGGGCACCCAGGACGGGCAGGTGCGCTGGTTTTCGGGAACACGCATCCCCATGCGCAACGAGCTGGGCGAAATAACTGGTATTGCAGGCATTTCGCGAAATATCACCGCTGCCAAGTGGCAGGAAACGCTGCGGCGCAGCCATGCCTCGCTTCTGGAAATGATCGTTCACGGAGAGCCACTCGGCACCGTTCTTGACGCCATCGTCGGCACTGTTGAAAATATTCTCGACAACCTGTCCGGCTCCATTCTTTTCGTGGAGCAGAACCGCTTGCGCACGGCATCGGCACCCTCTTTGCACAAGACCTATACGTCGGTGATCGACGGGGTGGAAATCGGCCCGGATGTCGGTTCCTGCGGCACGGCGGCATGGCGTCGCGAGGCGGTCTATGTCAGCGACACTTATCACGATCCGCTTTGGAAAAACTTCGCCGAAGCTGCAATGCGCCACGGCCTGCGCTCCTGCTGGTCCACGCCCATCATCGGCAATGGCGGTGTGTTGCTGGGCACCTTCGCTCTCTATTCCGGCACGGTGCGCAAGCCTTCCCCACTCGAAATCGAAATCATCGACATGGCGACCAACATCGCCGGTATTGCTATTGACCAGCGCCGTGCCGAAGAGCGCGCGCACTTCATGGCGCATCACGACCCGCTGACCGGGCTCTACAACAGAAACCTGTTCTGGACCCAGTTCAGCCGCGCCATCCACGAGGCCAAGCGCGAAAACCGGCTGGTGGCGATCACCTATATCGACCTCGATAATTTCAAGCAGATCAACGATACGCACGGCCATGCCGTAGGCGATGCGGTCCTGCGCAACCTGGCGGATCGCATTTCAAGCTGCATCAGGGCGTCCGACATTGCAGTGCGATTGGGTGGTGATGAGTTCGCCATCATTTTCAGCAACCCCAAGCACGACGAAGAGGGCATTCTTCGGCGGCTGGAAGCCATTCGCCAACGCGCCGCAGAGCCGATTGAGTTGACGCAGGGCTGTCTCTCCGTCACCTGCTCGTCCGGCACGGCTTTCTATCCCGGTGATGGCGATACGCCGGAAGCGCTGCTGGCGAAAGCGGATGCCGCCATGTATGCGGCGAAGAAAGACGGGCGCAACAGCGTGCGCGTTTCCGATCAGTCCGCGGGCAGCGGCATCTGAAATCATAATCGTCGTTACGCGTCGTCCGGCTTCGGTGTCGCCATCAGCGCGACGGCATCCGGCGCAAGGCGTTTTTCGAACCGTCCGATGAAGCGGTCGAACAGACGCGAAAAGTCCGCCACGTCCTGTTCGGGCCAGTCGCTGACGACGTCGCGGATAATGCTGATTTTAGCGCTGCGCATTTCAGCCAGAATGCTGTGGCCCAGCGGCGTGATGTCGATGACGCTGCGGCGCCCGTCTTCCTGGGACGCTTCCCGTTTCAAAAGACCTCTGCTGACCATTTCCGTCACCACGCGGCTGCCGCGCGATGGGTCGAGACGCATGGCATCGGCAATGGCACCCACTGTGGACGAGCCTTCGGCGCGGTTGACGATATCAAGCACATCGATATGCGAGAGCTCCAGCCCGGGGGCTAGCTTGGCGATGGCCATGCGGCCAATCACGCGTCGCCCTATCATCAGCCGCATACGCGTCATGGTGTGGCTGATATCCAGCACGTCATCGCGATCGGTGTTTTCACACTCTTTCGATAGTGACGCGTGCTCGTTCATATCCGCAATTCCCCTGACAATTCTCACCCACCATAGCACAGACACAGAAATGTGCCATTGACATATATATGCGAAAGGCACATAAATTGTCCATCAAGCGTGAGACCTTTCCATGGATATGTCCGTTACGCCTGTGGCGCCCCTCGTAACCGATCGCCGTCGCAGGCTTGTTGTGTTCTCTTTTCTGATGTTGGCCATGTTCATGGCGACGCTCGACAACCAGATCGTATCGACGGCTCTGCCGACGATCGTGGGTGAGTTCGGCGCGCTGGAGCGCTTCGGCTGGATCGGCTCTGCCTATCTTCTGGCCACCAGCGCCGTCATGCCTGTCTATGGCAAATTGGGCGATCTCTTCGGGCGCAAATACGTCATGATGGCCGCTATCGTGATCTTCACGCTGGGCTCGCTGGCCTGTGGGCTGGCATGGTCGATGGATTCTCTGATTGCCGCGCGCGTTCTGCAAGGTCTCGGCGGCGGCGGCATCATGGTGTCGATCTTCTCCGTCAATGCCGATCTGTTCGAGGCACGGGAGAGGGCACGTTACCAGAGCTATTCCAGCCTCGTCATCATGGCGTCGGGCAGCGTCGGGCCAATTCTCGGTGGCACGATGAGCGATCTCTTCGGCTGGCGCTCGATCTTCCTCATCAACCTGCCTATCGGTATCATCGTGCTGACGGGCCTTGCTTTCCTTCTGCCTTACCGTCGCCCGGAACGTCAGCCCAAGATCGATTATCTCGGCGCTCTGCTTCTGGCTCTGACGATTTCCAGCGTCGTGCTGTGGGCCGATAGTTCGCAGCTCTTCGGTTCGATCTTCGCCTGGAAAAGTCTCTGCATCGTCGCCTTTGCCGCTGTTACCGCCTATTTGTGGGTGCTGGTGGAGCGCCGTGCGCCGGAACCCGTGGTGCCGCTACGCCTGTTCAAGGACAGCACCTTTCCGCTGTTCATGATCATTTCGCTGGTCAGCGGCGGTCTTGGCATCGGCATGGTCAACTACTACGCGCTGTTCCTGCAAACGACGACGGGCCTGTCGCCATCGTCCGCCGGTCTGTTCTTCATCGCCATCACCGGCGGCATCGTCATGGGGTCTTTGACGGCAGGCCGTCTGATCTCGATCACCGGCAGTTACAAGATATTCTCCGTCATCAGCCTCAGCATAGGCGTAGTCGCCATGCTGTCGCTTTCGCAGATGCATGCGGGCTCACCACTGTTCATCATCGCCATCATCATGTTTGCGCAGGGCCTCGGTGTTGGTCTCGGTCAGCAGGCACCGATCATCGCGGTGCAGAACTCGGCGCCAAGGGCGGATATCGGTGCGGCCAGTGGCGCAGTGTCGCTGACGCGCATGGGCGGCGCTGCCATTGCCATCTCCATCTACGGCGCGATTGTCTCGTCCTATCTGAAGGGCGTATCCGTCGATATTCCGGGGGTTGGCAAGATACAGGAACTGACGCCGAAAATGCTGTCGGAACTGCCGGTCGCTTCGCAGAGCGCGGTTGCCAATCTCTATGCCGGTGCCTTCACGCCGTTGTTTTATGCAGCAGCAGCAACGGCGGCCATCGGGCTCGTTGCAGCCCTTGCGCTGAAGAACAAGAAGCTACCGGCAGCGGCCATCGAAAAGCCTGTTGCAGCGGTTGAGTAACGCGAAGCGCTGAAAAGTCGTGGCGGGAGGAACGTGTTGCTTTGGCAAACGTTTCTTCCATCCATGCCGCAATCGATAGCGCTTATGAAACCAGAGAAACTGCTCAACCCCACGCCAAAGGGGCTCTATTGCCCCGTTGGTGATTTCTATGTGGACCCTGTGCGCCCCGTGCCACGGGCGCTGATCACCCACGGCCATTCCGACCACGCCCGTGCCGGTCACGAGAAGGTTCTAGCCACCCGCCAGACGCTGGATATCATGCGCATTCGCTATGGCGAGGATTTCACGGGAAGTGAGCAGGCCGTTGGCTTTGGTGAGACCGTGGAGATCAACGGTGTCACGGTGGGCTTTTATCCCGCTGGTCATGTGCTCGGTTCTGCGCAAATCTCCATCGAATATGGTGGCACACGCATCGTGGCCTCGGGCGATTACAAGCGCGGCATCGATCCCACATGCGCATCGTTCGAACCCGTGCCCTGTGATGTCTTCATCACGGAGGCGACCTTCGGCTTGCCGGTTTTTCACCACCCGAAACCCAGCGTGGAAATCGGCAAGCTGCTGACCTCCATCCGGCAGTTTCCTGAGCGCACCCATCTTGTCGGGGCCTACTCGCTCGGCAAGGCACAACGCGTGCTACGCCTGCTGCGCGACAATGGTTATTCCAAACCGGTCTACATCCATGGCGCGCTGGCCAAGCTCTGCGATTACTACGTGTCTCAGGGCATAGACCTCGGAGACCTTTGCCCCGCCACGCTGGAAAAGAGCAATCCCGCCCAGTTCAAAGGCGCCATCGTCGTTGGCCCACCCTCCGCCTTTCAGGAAAAATGGGCCCGCCGCTTCAACGAACCGCTGATATCCTTCGCCTCGGGATGGATGATGGTGCGCCAGCGCGCCAAGCAGGGTGGCGTAGAACTGCCGCTTGTCATTTCCGACCATTGTGACTGGCCGGAGCTACTAGAAACCATCAAGGAAGTCGCACCGTCGCAGGTCTGGGTCACACACGGGCGCGAGGAGGCGCTGGTGCGCTGGTGCGAATTGCAGGGCATTCCGGCCAGGCCGCTGCATCTGGTGGGTTATGAGGATGAGGGGGATTGATGGTGCGGAGTTTGCGGCTTACCCCCCTCTGTCCTGCCGGACATCTCCCCCACAAGGAGGGAGATCGGCAAGACGCGCGCTCCTTACTCTATTCGCAACCTACAAGATGGGCGAGAGCCAACCACGAGTCGATCTCCCCCCTTGAGGGGGAGATGTCCGGCAGGACAGAGGGGGGTAACCCACCCACAGTTTCCCGATATGGGGAGAACCCCCACCCATGAAATCCTTCGCAACCCTCCTAGACCGCCTAGTCCTAACGCCCTCCCGCAACGGCAAGCTCAAACTCCTGACCGACTACTTCCGCGACACCCCAGACCCCGACCGAGGCTACGGCCTTGCCGCCATCGCTGGCACGTTGGACCTGAAAAGCGTCAAACCCGCCATGCTGCGCGAGCTGGTGCTGGAGCGCATGGACGATGTGCTGTTCCGCTATTCCTACGACTATGTCGGCGATCTGGCCGAGACGATCTCGCTCGTCTGGGACACCAGCCAGAATGCCAACCCGCCAGAGGTCCAAGATCCCGGCCTTGGCGAAATCGTCGATCTAATGAACTCGCTGGGCCGAACGGAAGTGCGTTCCGCTGTGCGCGATCTCCTCGACCGGCTGGAAACCTCCTCGCGCTTTGCCTTCCTCAAGCTCGTCACCGGCGGCCTGCGCATCGGCGTGTCCGCCCGGCTGGCCCGTCAGGCGCTGGCGGATTTCGGCGGGCGGGATATCACCGAGATCGAAACGCTCTGGCACGGTCTGGAACCGCCCTATGAGCCCTTGTTTGCGTGGCTGGAGGGCAAGACCGAGCGGCCCGTCATCGCCACGCCCGCCATCTTTCACTCCGTCATGCTGTCCACGCCGGTGGGCGATAACGACCTCCAAAACCTTGACCCGCAGGATTTTGTTTCGGAGTGGAAGTGGGATGGCATCCGTGTGCAGCTATCGCGCTCCGGCGAGACCAGAAAGCTCTATTCCCGGTCCGGCGACGATATTTCCGGCGCCTTTCCAGATGTTCTCGACAGGATCAACTTCGAAGGCGTTGTCGATGGGGAACTGCTGATCGGCGGCACGGCGCGCTCCAACATTGCGACCCGCACCTTTTCCGATCTCCAGCAGCGCCTGAACCGCAAGACCGTGACCGGCAAGATGCTGGAGGAGTATCCCGCCTTCATCCGCGCCTATGATCTTCTGTTCGACGGCGATGAGGACATTCGTGGCGAGGTCTTTCTCAAGCGACGGGAAAAGCTCACCCATCTCATCGAAAACGCCCCGCATGACAGGTTCGATATCTCGCCGCTGGTGCCCTTCGAAAGCTGGGACGAGTTGGAAACCCTGCGCAAGGCACCGCCCGATCCGGTCATCGAAGGCGTTATGATCAAGCGCAAGGACAGCATCTATCAGGCCGGTCGCGCCAAGGGGCCGTGGTTCAAATGGAAACGCGATCCCTTCAACATCGATGCCGTCATGATGTACGCCCAGCGCGGCCACGGCAAACGCTCTAGCTATTATTCCGACTTCACCTTCGGCGTCTGGTCGGACAATGAAGGAGCCGAACAACTGGTGCCCGTCGGCAAGGCCTATTTCGGCTTTACCGATGCCGAACTGGAAGTGCTGGACAAGTTCGTCCGCGACAACACCGTCGAGCGCTTCGGCCCCGTCCGCGCCGTTCGCGCGACCCCGCAATTCGGTTTCGTTCTCGAAGTCGCCTTCGAAGGTATAAATCGCTCCAACCGCCACAAATCCGGCGTAGCCATGCGCTTTCCCAGAATAGCCAGACTCCGCGCCGACAAGCTGCCATCGGAGGCCGACAGACTATCGACGCTGATGGCGATGATCGACGAGAAGGAAAGCGGTTAGCTTACCCACCACTTTCGCGAAACAGTGAGTGGACAACAGAATTTTTGAGTGATGAAATTGATAACGCGCAACGCAGATCCTGGGTCATCGACATGACAGATAAACGGTCTTCATTTCCTAGCACCTCTTCCCCACGCAGCATGACGCGTCGTTCGCTTTTGGCGGGCGGGGCCGGACTCTCGCTGGCGGCTTTGTTGCCGGTGCCGGGCGGGGCGGCGTTGATGATGCCGGAGAGCCTGCCGCTGGAGGCGGGGGACTATGCGGATGCGCGCCGGAAGTTTCAGACGCATTTGCTGCGCAAGATTGCCGCGCCTGAGAAGTCCGGGCCCCTCGGCACGCCGCCGGGTGCGACGCGGGTAACCTATCCGGGTGGTCCTAATGGGTCCATCGAGCTTGTGGCGTGGATTTCGCAATATGAACCATCGCAAAAGCTGAAGCCTGCCGTGCTGTTTCTCCACGGTGGCAATGCCACGGGTGATGGGCACTGGGCCTTGATGAAGCCCTATTGGGATGCCGGTTTCGTGGTGCTGCTGCCATCCTTCCGGGGCGAAAACGGCCAGAAGGGCAATTACTCCGGCTTCTATGACGAGACGTCTGACGCGTTGGCGGCGGCATCCTATCTCGAAAGCCTGCCGGGTATTGATCTCGACCGCCTGTTCATTGCCGGTCATTCCAATGGCGGTACGCTGTCTCTGCTCGCATCCATGACGCGGAAATTCCGCGCCGCCGTGCCGATTTCAGCCGGGGTGAACTCCTGGCGCTACTTTAACCGCTATTCCGATGAGCTGTGCTTCGATGAAAACAACCCGAAGGAATTCATCATGCGCTCCTCGGTCTGCTTCGGCCCCAGCCTGAAATGCCCGACACTTCTGTTGCGCGGCACCGAAGAGCGGCCTTTCGATGCTGACCACAAGCTTTTGATGGAGCGCGTAAGGTCTGCGGGCATGCAGATCGACAATATGCTGCTGAAAGGTACGCACAATGGCGTGGTGCCGGGTGCGGTGGTGGAAAGCATCCGTTTCTTCAATCAGTTCGCTTGACGCCGCCAAACTGACCGTTCCTCCAGCTTCGCGCCAGCCGGGGAGGGCATTGTCGTGAAAACGATGACTCCTGTGAAGCGGTGCAATGACAGCCCTATCCTTGAAAACCTGCCGTCGCCTTCTGTCTTTCGCGGCCCTTGCGGTCATGCCGCTTTTGAGCGGCTGCCTTTTTGTCACGGATACAAGCCGCATGAACCCTGATGTGTTCGTGCAGGAAACGGCGCCGGTCTTCAATTACAACAATGTCGGCTCCATTCCGCGTCAGCCGTTGCCGCCGACGCCGGGGTCGATCAACAGCCGTCCGCCGGATCTGTTCCGCTCGCAGTTCCAGCAGCTTTACGGTCCGCCATCCACCGCCCGCCCGCCCGCATCGGGCCTGTCGCCAGCCTATAGCGGCCAGACGGTCGGTTATGGCCTGCCGGTTTCCAACCCGCTGCACCGCGCCATGTATGACCAGATCAGCGATGACGGTCACACGCTGCCCGCCATTCCCTATTCCCGTGTCGATCCACGTTTCCTGCGGCAGGATGTGAGCTACCAGACGGCAGAAGCGCCGGGTACGATCGTCGTCGATACCAAGCAGCACTTCCTCTATCTGGTGCAGCCGGGCGGCAAGGCCGTTCGCTACGGCGTCGGCCTCGGTCGCGATGGTTATGCCTGGGCCGGTCGCGGCAAGATACAGTGGAAAGCCAAATGGCCGCGCTGGACGCCGCCGGACGAGATGGTGCAGCGACAACCGGAACTGGCGTCCATCTCAGCCGCCAATGGCGGCATGATTCCCGGTCTCAACAATCCGCTCGGTGCCCGGGCGCTTTACATTTTCAAGGATGGTAAGGACACGCTTTACCGCGTCCATGGTACGCCGGACTGGCAGTCGGTCGGCAAGGCAACATCATCCGGTTGCGTGCGCATGCTCAATCAGGATGTCATCGATCTCTATGACCGCGTGCCGCAGGGCGCGCCGATTGTGGTTATCTGATCACGCACGCCAACAATGCTCTGCTGAAACGGCCAGTGTTGCATCCGCGCAACTGGCCTTTAGTCATGTATTAACTACTATACCAATACGTGATTGATCGTGGAACAAACGACGTACAGCGAGATTGATGGATGGTTCCGGCAAACCCGCGCAATATCCGCCCCATTCGCTTCGATGTGAGAAAAACGGCCTTATGATGAGCACCGACACAGACTTTTCCAGACGTACCTTCCTTTCCCTTCTTGGCCTCTCCTCTGCATCGCTTCTGGCGGGTTGCGCGTCTTCCGGCGTCCGGCCTTACAACAGCGTTGAACCGGGTAGCCTTGCCAGCAACTTCGCGGGCGATTTCCGCTCCATGTTTGCAGGCGGCATTTCCGATGCAGAGCTTGCCGTCATGTACGGCACGGTGGAAGATGGCGGCTACGTCATCCCTGCCATTCCTTACCAGAAGATCGACCGCCGCTATTATCGCCAGCGCGTTGTCGACCCAACGGGCGAACCAGCCGGCACGATCGTCGTCGATACGCGCTCGCGCTTCCTCTACGTGGTCGAGCAGAACGGCTCCGCCATGCGCTACGGCGTCGGCATCGGCCGCGAAGGCTTTGCATGGTCGGGCGAGGGCGTGATCCAGTGGCGTCAGAAGTGGCCCAAGTGGACACCGCCAGACGAAATGGTTGCCCGTCAGCCAGAACTGGTCAAATTCTCCTCCAAGAACGGCGGCATGCCACCAGGCCTGAAAAACCCGCTCGGTGCCCGCGCGCTTTACATCTTCCAGAACGGCAAGGACACGCTCTACCGTCTGCACGGCTCGCCGGAGTGGAATTCCATCGGCAAGGCAGTGTCTTCCGGCTGCGTGCGCCTGATGAACCAGGACATCATCGACCTCTACGACCGCGTGCCGAACAAGGCACGGGTTGTTGTTTGGCAGTAAGCTGACCAATCAGATTTAAAAAGGAAAGCCGCAAGCGATCACACATCGTTCGCGGCTTTTTCAATATTATTCGGTGATTGCGCGTCGATCTTCAGGGATGGGATATTGCTGTCCATTGTAGACTAGCTTGAGTTTTTGCGGCTTGCTCGTGACGACAGTGTCGTTGCAGTCGCCGTCCTTCCCAAGAGCGCTGGTTGTTGTAGAGCCTGTTTCAGTCGCGATGATATCCAAGTGGCCTTGGCTAGCGGTCTGACCTATCGAAAGTGTGGTCTGCACCGACTGAAACTCACCGGCGCAATTGGTGTCCCATTCGCCGGTATTTTTCGAGACGATCATGCCGTCAAGCACCGGGCGAAGAGCGCCATTCTCAAGAGTGAAAAGCCATAAGCTGACGTCACTATAGGGGTTTGGTCTCGAACTTCCGCTTGTGGAGATGCGTAGGCCGAAGGCAGTCTGGTCTTTCGCCAGTCTGTAACGCGCCGTGTCGAATTCGACTGCGCTGATTCGCAGGGCATCGTCGTTCATTCTGTTCTCGAGACGAAGGCGATGTTTGACCGCAGATGTGGCCGTCTCGACAACCAGAAGGTCCAGATCGCCTTCATTTCCATCCTCATTCATGGAGGTCATCAACGGCACGGCCACCAATGTCAGTTGCGGATTGGCTGACCAGACGCGGCATCGCATCACCTGCGGCGCGTCTACAGCCACTTCGCTGTCGTTGACCGAGATTGCCGATCCGCCTACCGTGAATGTTTCGTCGCCGCTTTTGGTAGCATCAGGGTATGCATTGCGGATGATCTCCTCAGCCTCGCCGTCGCAACTAGTGGTCTCTGCGGCCTCCGCTCTTTCGAGTGGGAGAACGCCCATCACTACGGAAAGTAAAACAAGCCTCGCATATTGGGAAAACATTTGGCGGTTCCATGGGGCGGGATCAGGCGTGAATTTAGCATTACCGCGACCGCCTCGTGTTTCAAACCTACTCCTTCACCAAATTTTCCTTCAGCGCGTTCAACCGATCCCGCAGCTGTCCCAGCTCATCCAAGCTACAGCCCGTTGCCTCACCAATCGAGCGCATGACATTGGCGGCCTTCTTTTTCAAATCCGCACCCTCTGGCGTCAGCGCAATCAGCACCTGACGCTCATCCACCGTGCCGCGTTTGCGCGTAATGAGGCCTGCCTGTTCCAGCCGTTTCAAAAGCGGGGAGAGTGTGCCGGAATCCAGCCCCAGCATTTCGCCCAGAACTTTGACGGTGGCTGTTTCCTTTTCCCATAGCGCCATCATGACGAGATACTGCGGGTAGGTCAGACCCAGCGGCTCCAACAGGGGTTTATAGGCGCGGTTGAACGCATGTGCTGCGCCGTACAGCGCAAAGCAGATTTGCAGGTCCAGCCTCAGAAGGCCTTCCATCGTTCCATCGTCCATCGTGGGGGCGTCCATTATGTGGGCTCCAAATGCGGCTGCATAGGGAACAATTTATCCCGTCACTCGGTTCCTGCCCCATGCAACAAGCAATGCAATCTCCTCTCCACCTATCGCAGAAAGAGAAATCATTCTCAATGTGCAAAATTATATTGCGCACAATCTAATTGTGAGCTATATGAATACCAACATCACGCAAAAGGAGCAGTGACATGGCAATTCTCTACACGACCAAGGCAAGTGCAACAGGCGGCCGCGCCGGTAATGCCAAATCGGAAGATGGCGTTCTCGACGTCACCCTGACGGTGCCGAAGGAACTGGGTGGCGACGGTGCAACGGGTACCAACCCCGAGCAGCTCTTTGCCGCTGGCTATTCCGCCTGCTTTCTCGGCGCGTTGAAGAACGTTGCTGGCAAGCAGAAGGTAAAGATCCCTGAAGACACGACAGTGACAGCCAGCGTTGGCGTCGGTCCGCGCGATGACGGCACCGGCTTCGGCATCGACGTGTCGCTCTCCGTCAACATTCCAGGCCTCGATAAGGCAACGGCAGAAGATCTGGTCAAGAAGGCGCATATCGTTTGCCCTTACTCCCACGCTCTTCGCACCTCCACAGAGGTTCCTGTTTCCGTAGCGTAACCTCGTCCCCCGCGATTTTACGACACGGTAAGGGCTGGCTTCAACGCCAGCCCTTCTTGCTTTCAGAAAGAAATTCGCTATATTCTTTCCAAGGAAAGGATATGCGCATGAATATCCAAGTTAAACCAGCGGTCGACCCGGCAGAGCAGGGCAGGGTCGTTACGAAGGCCGTGGTCTCTGCTGCAGAGCGACTGGGCCTGAATGCCGCCCGCGTTGCTGATGTGCTGGGCGTTTCAGCCCCCACCGTCTCGCGCATGAAGCGGCTCGATTTCGTTTTGGAGCCCGGCAGCAAGGCCTTCGAACTCGCCGTCCTGCTTATCCGCGTTTTCCGCTCGCTCGACGCCATCGTCGGTGGGGATGAAGCGGTGGCACACGCGTGGATGCGTAACCACAACGAGACACTTGCCGCCGTACCAGCAGAAAAACTCACAACCATTACCGGATTGCTCGATGTCCTTGCCTATCTGGACGCCAGACGCGCTCCAATCTGAAAAGCGCGAAGTCTCAGGCCCTTATTGGCGGCTGGTGGAGGCGCAGCACCAGGTTTCCACCATGAAGCTTGTCGATACGGTCGATGAGCAGTCTCTGCTGGAAGATATTCTCGAAGGCAGCAAGCGCCGCTTTCCACCTGAGTGTGCGGGGCTCGATTATCTTCTGGCCACACCCTTCCGCTATGATGCCGCCTATCCCTATGGATCGCGCTTCCGTCGGGCGGGCTGGACCACGGGCGTCTATTATGCTGCCGCAAGCGTGGAAACGGCGCTGGCCGAAATGGCCTTCTATCGCCTGCTGTTTCACTCCGAATCCCCCGCTACGCCGTTACCCGCCAATGCGGCTGAATACACCGCCTTTTCCGCCGAAATCACTACCCCTGCAGCAATCGATCTGACCACGCCGCCCCTCTCAGACGACAAGGCGCTCTGGACGCACCCTACGGATTACGAACCGTGCCAAACGCTGGCCGATACGGCGCGCACGGCGGAGATCGAGGCCATCCTCTATCAGTCGGTGCGCGATCCCGTGGGTGGCCTGAACATCGCGCTTCTGACGCCGCATGGATTTACCCGCAAGCAGCCGGTGGAGCGGGTGAGTTGGCGCATCCGCCTTGCGAAAACAGGCATACAGGCGCTGTGCGAATTTCCCATGCGGCGCATTGGGTTTGCGGTGGAGGATTTTGCGGGAGACCCGCGTATTGCGGATTTGTTGCGGGGGTAGAGCTACCCACCTCCCTCATTCCTGTGACGAGCACAGGAATGAGGGGCGTTACTGTACTGGCGCCTACCCCAAATCCACAAGGTCACGCCTCAACCGGTCCGCATCGCCGCTTCCAATCTGCGCTTCCACCTCGCCATGCGTCCGCGTCCAGATGGGAACGGCGGAGGCCAGCACTGCCAATCCTTCCGGCGTCAGCTTCAAACGCTTGCCGCGCTTATCTCTCGGGTCCGGCTCTATGGAGAGCAGCCCGCGCTTTTCCAAGGGCTTCAACGCCGCCGTCAGTGTCGTGCGGTCCATGGCCAACAGGTTCGCCACCGGTCCCATAGGCGGCGGTTCGGGGCGGTTGAGAGACATCAGCAGCGAAAATTGCCCATTCGTCAGCCCCACCGGCTTCAGCGCCATGTCGAAACGTCGTGCCAGGGCGCGGGCGGCGCGCTGGGCGTGCAAGCACAGGCAGGTATCGCGCACCAGAAGCGTTGTTGAAAAAGGAATCACCACTGTATTTGACATCAGCAATATATGTTGATATCAACGTAAATAGTCAAGCGAAATCGTTTAGCCGGTCGGGGTTAGGGCGTCAGCCAAACCAAACCGCGCAACAAGCGTTGCTTGTGCAGCAGTAAGATCGAAGGAGGATGAGATCATGCCGCATGCTGTCGTTTCCAAGAAGGAGTGGCTGGAGGCCCGCAAGGCGCTTCTGGCGCAGGAGAAGGAACTCACCCGCGCCCGTGACAGGCTTAACGAGGCGCGCCGCACCCTGCCATGGGAGCCGGTGACAAAGGACTACATTTTCGACACCCCTTCCGGCCCGAAATCGCTGGCCGAGCTGTTCGGCACGTGCAGCCAGCTTATCGTCTACCATTTCATGCTAGCACCGGATTGGGAAGAGGGCTGCGTCGGCTGCTCATTCTTTGCAGACCATGTCGATGGCGCCATGGCACATCTGAAAGCGGGCGATGCCGCCTTCGTCGCTGCATCGCGCGCGCCGCTGGACAAGATCGAGGCTTACAAGGCACGCATGGGCTGGAAATTCCCCTGGGTGTCATCGCAGGGCAGCGATTTCAATTACGACTATCAGGCCTCGTTCCGCGATGAGGACGTCGCCTCCGGCACCATCACCTACAATTACACCGACATGCCCGCCATGGGCGACCTGAAGGACCTGCACGGCACCAGCGTCTTTGCGAAAGACGAAGATGGCAAGGTCTTCCATACCTATTCCACCTATGCCCGCGGTGCCGAGCAAACGCTGACGACACTCATGCTGCTCGACCTCGTGCCCAAGGGCCGCAACGAGGAGGGCACCATGGACTGGGTGCGCCGTCACGACCAGTATGAGGATGCGCCGAAGGCCGCCAGCTGTTGCCATTAAAATTCCAAGGGAGGAGAAACCAATGGAAAGCGCAAAGCCGCAAAAGGAACACGCATTTCTGGAGCGCCTCGTCGGAGACTGGGAGATGGTGTCCAGCACGGGCTATGAGGGATACGATCCCAACGATTCCAAACAGCGTTTCACCGAAACCATCCGCTCCATCGGCGGGCTCTGGATCGTCAGCGATGGCAGGGGCAAGATGCCGGATGGAACGCCGATGGAGGCGATCATCACGCTCGGCTTCGACCCCGCCAAAGACCATTATGTCGGCTCGTGGATCGGCTCGATGATGACGACGCTCTGGGTCTACAAGGGCTGGCTGGAGCCCGATGGCAAGACTTTGGTGCTGGAAGCGCAGGGCCCGAAATTCGATGGCAGCGGCGAGCACGCCACCTATCATGATGTCATGACCCTGCACGATGATAATAGCCGCACCTTTTCCGGCAGCGTGTTGCAGCCGGATGGAAGTTTCAAACAATTCATGTCGTCGGAATTCCGCCGCGTCTAAAAAGGGAGAAAAGCAAATGTCCGATACCCATGGAAAATTCATCTGGGCGGAATTGATGACGCCGGACAAGGACAGCGCAGGCCGCTTTTACAGCCACGTTGTCAGCTGGGACATCAAGGATTTCGGTTCACCAGAGATGGGCTACAAGATTTTCGAGGCCAACGGCATCGGCGTCGGCGGCATGATGGAACTGACGGACGAGCACAAAGGCGAGGGCATTCCGCCGAACTGGACGCGCTATGTCGCCGTCGATGATGTGGATGCCACGGCAAAACGCTTCGAGAAAAAAGGCGGCAAGATCATGCGTCCGCCGAGCGATATCCCCGAAGTCGGGCGCTTCGCTGTGGTGACGGACCCATCGGGTGCGGTACTGTGCATCATGAAACCCCTGCCGATGGACAGCAGCGGCTTTCCCGAGGACACCCACACCCTGACCGGTCACGTCGGCTGGAACGAGCTTTTCACCGATGACGTCGATAGCGCCATGGAATTCTACGGCGATGTCTTCGGCTGGACCAAGGACCATGATTTCGACATGGGCGAGATGGGACCATACCGCATGTTCGCCCACAACGGCAAAACCATCGGCGGCATCATGAAACGCCCACCCCAGGTACCCGTCTGCCACTGGGCTTACTACTTCAATGTAGACGGCATCGACGACGCCATCACCCGCGTCAGCACCGGCGGCGGCAAGGTCGTCAACGGCCCGATGTCCGTGCCGGGCGACACCTGGATCGTCAACTGCCAGGACCCGCAGGGTGCTTATTTCTCACTGGTTTCGCAGCGGAAGTAGCTTTAGACTTGTGGGCTTAGTGTTAAAGCCTCTAACGTCCGATAAGAGCGACCGCACCCACATTCGGTGCGGTCGATGGCGGAAATCAAGAGCTCGTTCGCTCAGTTAAAAGTCAAGCTCTTCCGCAACCATCATCTTGCATAGTTTCGAAGCTGTGCCTGTTCTACACGGCCTAAGGTTACTTCGCCTCTCGCTGAAACGTCGATTGGAGCTCGGCGGTTAATGATGGTGTTATCGATGAACCGATTTTTGATCGCTACCCAATCTCTTCCACTGTGTGAAGGCCGTATTGTACTGAACATGAGAGGAAACGATGTGTCGGAAGGTGATGACACGCCTGCGGTCGTTGGAAAAAGAATTGGCCTGAAGCTGCGTTTTTAACCGCACCAATTCCTTTGGGCAAATACTCGTCCCATATCCGCAGACTTTCCTTTTCTCCGGTATCGCCGCAAATATCGCGCAGCCGCGCCTCGCCAATGTTTCGATATGCGCCGTAGAAACCGATCAGGTTCGAAACTAGATCCTCTCCGCTAAAGCCGGAGTTCGTCGCCAGTGAAAAAGGAACGCTTGCCTGCATGTGTTCGAACGTACGTGACGCTGCCATGAAAATTCCGAGAGCAGCGCTTTCTTTCTGTTGCGGTGAGAGCCCTTTGCGAACGACCCAGTGAGCAACGGTTGAAACCTTTATCCCTATGCCTCCCATTTCCTGGCCGTAAACAATGACAAAAGCGGGCTCTCCCTCCAATCGTATGTCCAGCCGTTTGAGAGATGTCGAGTTGGCTTCCTCCTGGTCCATCTGGCCTTTGAGCGCTCGTGCACTCTCTGGCCGCGCATGTCCCCAATCAATCCAGCCGCATCGACGCGTATAGCTCAGTCTTCGCCAGCCGCGTCCATTTGCCGAAATATCTTTACGTTCAGTCATGTAGCCTCCGCCTCAAAAGCCTATCGCACGGGTTTCAATCATGAGCTTGCAATTGCTTTCGCAAGAGATTTTCGCGTAAACGCTGACGCTTTCACCGTTGTACCGTCCTGTGCATACAAGGTCTGGTTCCGACTCAAAAATATCTTTTGCAGGTGAGGACAGCCCCAACTCCGAACATCCTGTCTTTACAGAGGTAATTGTAGCGTTGCTTCCAGATTTCAGGGTGATTTCCTGATAGGCGGTTTCTGGCATGGGGCCATCGGGCGGCTCCACATCGATGGCGCCGGTGGAAAGTGCGTCAATATTGCCAGACGATACAATTTTTGTGAGAACTTCGGCGCTGGTTCCAGCGCGTTTTATGTTCCAGCTCTGCTGCGCTGATGCGACATTGGTGCCAAGCGATGAGCAGATCACCAGCCCAGTGAAAGTCAACGTGCGGCGCAGGTTCATATTCATCAACATTCCAAATCCCGTGAAAAGCCAAAACAGATCACATGTAATGCGTATGCCAAAGGTAGAAAATTTAGGGCAATTTAAAGGCAGTTATCGCTTTGGTTGATTTATAGTGTGGTCCAGAGTGTCTGAAAACGGCTGCTCCCCCACCTGTTGGTAGCCGCACATGATCGATAAAAACCCGCGAAGCTGGGGCAATAGCGTTCCAGCATGGCACAACTGCCCATGCTCGATATAGGGGCGAAAGGTTTCTTACATTCCGAAGGTCATGCCGGCGCCTGCGCAGGCCAGCTTGATCATCAGTTGCATGTCGTTACGGGGTTTACGGCGAATGGTGAGTTCGTGGATGATGTGCTGTATCACGGGGGCATGATTTTTTATCGGGACAAGTGATCTCCTCCCTCATTCCTGTGCTTGTCACAGGAATCCAGCAGACGCGCGTCTGCGCGGCGGAAGAGTCCTTTCAGCCCAAAGACTTGGGCTGACTAGATTCCTGTGACAAGCACAGGAGTGAGGGGCACCACCACAGGCTTCTGACGAAAGCCGTGGCGTATCCTACCGCCGCAAACTCCCCAAGATACCCCGTACCAATGCACGCCCCACCGAACTTGCCACAGTCCGCGCCGCACTCTTCATCGCCGCCTCGATTACCGTTTCGCGCTGATAGCCACCAGCCTTGCGTTTTGCGCCAGTGGTGGAAGCCTGTGTCGGCTCCTCGTCGCCAAAGCCGGGCAGCTTCCAGCGGCTGGCGGCAGCGTCCGGTTGGTTTGCCTGTTCTTCGGCAGCACGCTTCGCCGCTTCCGCATCGGCGGCTTTCTGGGCGCGGGCTGCCAGAAGTTCGAAGGCGGATTCACGGTCCAGGTCCGTGTCGTAGATACCGGCAACCGGGCTGGTGCTCATGATGCTGCGGCGCTCATCATCGCTGACGGGGCCGACGCGGCCTGATGGCGGGCGAACCAGCGTGCGTTCCACTATGGAGGGTGCGCCCCTGTCGCCCAGCGTCGAAACCAGTGCTTCGCCGGTGCCAAGTGTGGTGATGGCATCCGCCGTGCTGAAGGCCGGGTTCTGGCGGAATGTATCGGCGGCGGTTTTCACCGCTTTCTGCTCACGTGGTGTGTAGGCGCGAAGCGCATGCTGCACGCGATTGCCCAGCTGTGCCAGCACGGTTTCCGGTACGTCCAGCGGGTTCTGCGTCACGAAATAGACGCCGACGCCCTTGGAGCGAATGAGGCGCACGACCTGCTCCACGCGCTCCACCAGCACGCGCGGTGCATCGTTGAACAGCAGATGCGCCTCGTCGAAGAAGAAGACGAGTTTCGGCTTGGCGGGATCGCCCACCTCCGGCAGTTCCTCGAAAAGTTCTGAGAGCATCCACAGCAGGAATGTGCCGTAAAGGCGCGGATTCATCATCAGCTTGTCGGCGGCCAGAACCGAGATCGTGCCGCGTCCATCGCTGGTGGTGCGCATGATATCGGAAATCTTCAGCGCCGGTTCGCCGAAGAAATGTTCGGCACCCTGTAGCTCCAGCACCAGCAGACCGCGTTGCAGCGAGCCAACGGAGGATTTGGAAATCAGGCCGAACTGGTTGGACAGTTCTGAGGCATGCTCACCCATATAGTTCAGCAGCGCCTGCAAATCCTTGAGGTCCAGCAGCGGCAACCCGCCCTGATCGGCAATCTTGAAGGCGATGTTCAGCACGCCTTCCTGCGCCTCGGATGCATCCATCAGGCGCGCCAGCAGAAGCGGGCCCATTTCGGCGATGGTGGCCCGCACGCGGTGGCCTTTTTCACCGTAAAGGTCCCAGAAAATCACCGGAAACTGCTCGAAGGCAAGGTCGGTAAAGCCGATCTGCTCGGCGCGTTTCGTCACCCAGTCCTTGGCCTCACCCTTGGCCGCGATGCCTGAGAGGTCGCCCTTTACGTCGGCGCAGAACACCGGCACGCCTGCCTTGGCAAAGCCTTCGGCCAGCACTTGAAGCGACACGGTTTTTCCCGTGCCGGTCGCGCCGGTAATGAGGCCATGGCGGTTGCCGAAGCGCAGGTCGAGATATTCGCCCTTATTGAGGCTATCGTCGGCGTTGCGGCTCGTGCCGATGTAGAGCTTTCCATCCTGCAACATCAGGCCATTTCCTCCGGTCAGCGGGCATGGGTGCCCTTTATCCAATCTTTGCAATATTCTTATATGAACTGGCTGCGGGCTCAACAACTGTTTGATAAGGTTGTCGAAGCAGGGCCGCAAACTTAGTTGCGGCACCATTTCCCACCTTGTGTCCAAACTTCAGTTGTTTTACGTTGACGTTAACGTCATTTATTCGTTTTCAGGAGGAAACTATGAGCGAAATCGTTACCCAGGTTGCCGATAAGGTTGGTATCGAACACGACAAGGCCGAAAAGGCTTTGGGCATGATGCTGGGCTTTCTCCAGCGTGAAGCGGATGACGCACCCGTCGCCAAGATGATCGAAGCCATTCCCGGCGCGCCGGATCTGGTTGCCCGCTTCAACGGCGAAGGCCAGGGCGGCGGCGGTTTGCTGGGTGGCCTGATGAGCGCCATCGGCGGCGGCGGCATCATGGGTCTGGGCCAGCAACTGATGAGCCAGGGCCTCGGCATGAGCGAGATTTCTGCGCTGGCCAAGGAAACCATCGCAATCGCTCGCCAGCACGCAGGCGACGAAACCGTGGATCAGGTCATTGCATCTGTCCCAGGCCTTAGCCAGTTCGCTTAAGTCATTGATCATTCAAGGCGCGGGGATGGCTTTTTGAAAGCTTCTCGCGCCTTTTCTATTTCGGCATGGTGGGTTTCGGCCCAAATCCAGACGCCGCAAAATGCGCTGCCCAAGGTCTTGCCGAGATGGGTCAGGCTATAGTCCACATGAGGCGGAATGACGGGGTGAACGGTGCGGTTTACCAGCCCGTCGCATTCCATTTGCCGCAGCGTTTTCGTCAGCATTTTCTGGCTGATATCACCGACGACTTTGCCAATCTGGGTGAAGCGCAGCGTGCCGTTTTCTTCCAGCGCTTCCAGAATGAGCATCGTCCATTTGTCCGCGACCTTCGCGATTATATCCTGAACCAGCGCCTCGATGGCCGGGTCGGTCACATCGGGTGGTGGGTGCTGGCGCCTGTTTTCGATCTCGGGATCGGCGTGATGCCTTTTCATTCAGACACTCTCTTTCGGGTAAGTATAAATCTTTTGGGTGCCTACTTTCGATTAGAGAGCATCGTAGCTAACTTGAGTTCACCCAACAAGAGAGGTTATCTCGATGAAGACGACAGGCAATACCATTCTCATCACCGGCGGCGGTTCCGGTATCGGTCGGGCGCTGGCCGAAGCGTTTCACGCGCTTGGAAATAAAGTCATCATATCGGGGCGTCGTTGGGCGGTGCTGGATGAGGTGACGGCTGCCAACCCCGGCATGGCATCCATGGTGCTGGACGCAACCGAGGCCGCCGGCATCCGCGATTTCGCAAACGCCTTGACCCGCGAGCACCCGGATTTGAATGTCGTCATCAACAATGCCGGCATCATGAAGAACGAGGATATCATATCCGCACCTGATTATCTCGACACTGCAGAAGAAACCATCGCCACAAATCTTCTGGCCCCCATCCGCTTGACAGCAGCGCTCTTGCCGCATTTTCTGCAAAAGCCTGACGCAGCGGTATTGACCGTCTCATCGGGCCTCGCCTTCGTACCCATGGTCGCCACCCCCACCTACAGCGCCACGAAATCGGCCATCCACGCCTATTCAATGGCCATCCGCGAACAGCTCAAAAGCACGTCTGTCGATGTCATCGAGATCATTCCGCCCTACGTCCAGACGACGCTCCAAGGCGATCATCAGGCAACGGACGAACGCGCCATGCCGCTGGATGCCTATATCGCCGAGGTCATGGATATTCTGATCAACCAGCCGGATGCGACGGAAGTGGTGGTGGAACGCTGTAAACCTCTGCGGTTTGCGGCTGAGAACGGCAATTTCGATCAGGTGTTTGGCATGGTGAACGGGGCTCATTCTTGAGGAGGAGATGGGGATCGAACAAGTCGCTCCCCTGTCTCGACGTCATCCTCGGGCTTGTCCCACTGCTGTCCGGTTTAAACCTCCGTCCATTGGAGCATCAACTGGTCATTGTGGCATCTGCTGCTGTTGGGTGGTTTGAGAAGACTGTCTGTTCTTTTTCGATGCATGAGGTTGGCCCGCACGAGGCGGGCGAAGATCCAGGGGCTTTTGATGGTCTTCTGGTCTGCCTGCGCCATGCGCAGAAGCAGGAAAGCGATGAGGGCCACGGTGATCTGAATGCGCACGGCGTTTTCTGAGACACCCAGGAAATGCTTGATCTTCAAGGTCTGCTTGACCCATTTGAAGAACAGTTCGATAGCCCAGCGGCGCTTGTAGAGATCGGCGATCTCTTGCGCAGTGGCATCGAGATCGTTCGACAGGATCCGCAGCACCTTGCCGGTATCCTTTTGCACCGTGATCTCGCGAACCGGGTCGCTGAACGGGTTCTTGCGGTTGCCGGCCTGACGGGCAGGCAGCAGACCAATGCGATCCGACAGGATGCGACCACCGTTTGCATCCGCGTCCTCCAGCGGCTGCTCATGCAACACCGTCAAGGGTGTATGGGACTTGAAGCGGGTGACGATGCGGCATCCGGCCTGATCCATCCTGGCCCACCACGAGAAATCATAATAGCCCAGATCAAAGACGTAGGTCGCGCCCGGTTCGATCGGCATGGCCTTGGCGGCGGTGATGTCATTGACATTGGCGGGTGTGACGGCGGCATAGATCGGTCGCTCTGCGCCCGCATCATAGACGATGTGGACCTTGGCTCCGCAAGCCTGATGGGAGAACCGCGCCCATTGCGATCCTGCACCGGAAAGGCGAAGGCTCGTGGCATCAATCAGATAGGTCGCCTCGCCGACGGACCGTCGCAACCCGCGCCCGGCTCGTGCGACCAGCTCGGCAAACAGACCGGTAAAGACCGCACTTGAGCGTTTGGCATTGGCATCAGCCAGTGTCGAACGTGAGGCCGGGCGTGCGCCGAGATGATAAAGGCGTGTCGAATGGCTTTCCAGACCACCTTCGATCTCGCGCAAGCTGACAGCACCGGCGAGTTGCCCATACAGCAGGGCGATCAACTGGCTCTTGGTGGACAATCGCCGGATATGCTTGTCGGTGCCATGCTCATCCACAAGCCGCTCGAAGGTCGACCAGGAAATGCGCTTCAAAAGATCATGAAAAACGCTATTGTGATGCCGCACGGTGTTGCCCCTCTTTCGTGTCCAAATCGTCGCCAAACGCTTGAATACGAATAGAATCAACACCGTGCGCCGTGTCTACAAATTTAAACCGGACAGCAGTGGGCTTGTCCCGAGGATCCAATCACGTCTCCATATTTGCGACGAGAAAGATGCTCGGGACAAGCCCGAGCATGACGAAAAGCGGGCGTTCAAACACGATCAACCCTTTGACAGTGCTATCCTTTTCTGCCCAAACCTACTTATCCCACTCCGGCGCCAGATGGCCCGGATTGACGATCCGGCCATCCGCCTTCGCCAGCGCAAAGATCGCCTGCATTTCGTCACTGGAAAGCTCGAAATCGAAGATGTCGTAGTTTTCCTGCAACCGGCTCTCCGTCGCGGTTTTGGATAGCCCGATGACATCCGGTTGCTGCACGGCCCAGCGGAGTGCGACTTGTGCTGCCGTCTTGCCGTGTTTCGCGCCAATGTCCTTCAGCACCGTATCGTGGGGCACCTTGCCGTCGGCCATCAAGTAGTAGGCCGTAATGGAAATGCCGTGTTTGCGGGCAGCTTCGATGACCTTGGTCTGGTCGAGATAAGGGTGGTACTCGATCTGGTTGTTGGCAACGGGTGCATCGGAGAGTTTTACGGCCTCGTCGGTCAGCGCCACGTTGAAGTTGGAAATACCGATATTGCGGGTCTTGCCAGCCTTGTGCACCTCGTTCAGCGCGCCCATGCGTTCCGCCAGCGGCACGTCGCTCTTTGGCCAATGCAGCAGAAGAAGGTCGACGTAATCAGTCTTCAGCTTTTTCAGGCTCTCATCGACCGACTTGATGAAGTCGGCATGCTTATATTGATCGACCCAAACCTTGGTCGTGAGAAAGATGTCGCCACGCGCAATACCGGAATTGGCGATGACGTCGCCGACGGACGCTTCGTTCTTGTAGATTTGCGCCGTATCGACGTGGCGAAAGCCGAGTTTCAGGGCCTGCGGCAGAATGCGGTGGACGTCGTCATCCGGCATCCGAAACGTGCCGAAGCCGAGCGCTGGAATGTTCGCGCCATTGGCGTTCACTGTGTGCATGATCGTCTCCTTGGTGGGAGTTGGCCCGGCAGTGCGGGCGGGAATGTGTACCAGGGATAAGTGTGTGGTTGGCGGTTTGGTTCAAGCCGCTTTAGCAACATTCGCCGAATGAAGGTTGGGCACATTGCGCAAAAGCCCCGGTTTTCTAGGCCCGGGCGGGACAACACAAAATGCGGGCACCATGGCCCGCATCGTTTTTTCCGTTGGTGATCTATCTGCCGAAACAGACCGGCTTTTCTTAGCTTGTCAGGCGTGGTGAGGTGATCACGCGCTTGAACAGGGCTGCCATGGCGTCAGTAATGCCCTGTGTCGGGCTGACCTCGAAGTAGAGGCCGGGCGTGGCGCATTCTTCCATCTTGGTGCCGATCTGCGACTGGAATGGGCTGATCCACTTGTTGTACCAGTCGTTGGTCGGCAGGGGCAGATAGGTGGTGTAGAGCACGGCGATGCGGTAGCCTTTGTCTTTCAGCGCGGTGCAAAGCTTTGTGTCGATAGGCTCCTGACAACGACCACCGGTCAGCTTCTTTGTGCAGCCCGATGGCTTGTAGCTATCGCCGACGCCATCGGAAACGAAGAAGACGACCTTATCGGGGTTTGCGGAACTCGTGCCATCGCCTGCTGTGCTCATCTTGGTGCTGATTTGCGTGAGAGCACGATCAAAGTCGGTCATCTGGTCGTTGTTGAAACCCTGCATCGGGATCGACATCAGGTCGATGTCGCTTGCCTTCTTTTTGGTGGTGGCAAGATCGGCACTCAAGGCCGATACTTCCAGAAGCTTGGTATCTTCAGCCTTTTCACCGAACGTATAGACTGCCATCCTGTACTGGTTGACGGCCTTGCGGGTGGCGACAGCGGTGTCCATCAGGCTTGCGGTTGCCTGCGCAACGACGTTGATGCGGGTGGTGACGCCAAGCGACTTGGCCTTGAAATAATAGCTGTTCTGGTCGGCCACACCGTCTTTCACGATGTGACAGGCGAAGGCACATTTGTCGCTGGTGTTTGCCACCAGCTTCGCCACGTCGGCGGGTGTCGCGCCAACGCCCATGGACGGTGTGTTGTCCAGCAGCAGGTAGAAGTCGCTATAGGTTTCTGTTTCGTATTTCGCGGTGGCCCTGCCGGCCACGGTCACGAATTGCTTGCCAAGGATTTTGGTCAGCGAGGTATTGACGGTGGCCTGAAAGGTAACCGCGGCCTGCACGACATTGCCGACCTTCTCAACGCTCAACGAAACATTTTCGACCTTGAAATCCTCGCGCCCCACGGCGTCGCTCGTGAAGAACTCCAGCGCCTCGCCATTGGGAACCGAAATCTTGCCGTCACCCGACATCTTCCGGGCAGCTTCCACATAGGTGGACATCTTGGCCACGGAAGACAGAACGGCGGCATCGGCCGCCTGCTGAAGATCGGTCTTTACAGCCATTGCCTGGCTGATATCCAGCGCCACGCCCGCCGACCCGAAAATCGGGACGATCATCAGCGCGGTCAGAATTCCAAAGTTACCCGATCTGTCTTGCCAGAAATTTCGCACGTTCTACCCCAGCGTTACGATGTGCTGGAAGTATAGGTCGACAAAATTGAAAACTCGTTTCCGTAGATAACTAACGTGTTGTGAATATATTGCATTAATCTATTGATATTCAGGCATAATCATAGGGCCTTAAAGCCGTTTCGAGATGACGGCGATCTTCAGGGAAATACAGTGTCACGTTCTCAGCGGCTTTTCGATCTCTTGCAACTTTTGCGCACGCATCGCAGGCCGGTCAGCGGCGCTGAACTGGCTAGAGAGACTGGCATCAGCCTGCGCACACTCTACCGCGATATCGCGACGCTTCAGGCGCAGGGCGCCAATATCGAGGGTGAGGCCGGTGTGGGATATGTGCTGCGACCCGGTTTTCTGCTGCCACCCCTGATGTTCACCGAAGCAGAAATAGAAGCGCTTGTTCTGGGCTCGCGCTGGGTGGCAGGCCGGGCGGATGGCACCATGGCAACCGCGGCGCGGGCAGCGTTGGCAAAAATCGCCGCCGTTCTGCCGGAAGAACTGGGCGAAGAGCTCGAAAACTCCACGCTTTTGATCGGCCCCGGCAAGGTGCTGGAGATGGCGCATGTCGAGCTTGGTGTGCTGCGGGCAACCATTCGCAGCCAGTTGAAAGCACAGATCGACTACGGCGATGAAAATGGGCAGGGCACGCAACGCACGGTGTGGCCCTTTGCGCTGGCGTTTTTCGATCAGGTTCGGGTGGTTCTGGCATGGTGCGAGCTACGGCAGGATTTTCGCAGCTTCCGCGCACACCGCATCACCGCGTTCCAGCCAACGTCCACACGATACCCACGCAGCCGCCAATCGCTTTTGAAGGAATGGCGTGCGCGCCAGACAATCACTGCTGACAAAAACTGACAGCAGTACGGTCTAGGCTCACTCCATCGTCACAAAGGAGACAGAGCGATGACCCACCCCAACTTCACCATCCTGTTCGCGGAAAACCCGGTAAAAAGCACCGAATTCTACAAGGACCTGTTCGGCACTGCACCGGTCGAAGCGTCCGAGACCTTCGCGCTGTTCATTCTGCAAGGCGGCCTCAAATTCGGCCTTTGGTCACGCCACACGGCAGAACCCGCCGTGACCGTGACAGGTGGCGGAACGGAAGTCGTCTTTCAGGTGGCGGCGGATAGCGATGTCGATGCGCGCCACCTCGAATGGAAGGCCAAAGGCCTGACTGTTCTGCAAGCGCCGACCGCCATGGATTTCGGTTACACCTTCGCAGCCGCTGACCCCGATGGGCACCGCCTGCGCGTTTACGCCTTCCACGGCTAACGCTTGACCGCCACGATAAACAGGCGTGGAAACCGCAGCAGCCGCCGCCCGTCTGCCATGGGTGGATAGGCGGCGTCGATGCGGGCCAGATAGTCGGTGAGGAACGCTTCGCGGTGTTCTTCGCCTGCCGCATCCAGATAGGGGCGAAGGCCGGTGCCCTTGACCCATTCCACAATGGCCTGGGCAGTCTGCATAGGATGGTTATAGATCGTGTGCCAGACATCGACGCGTGCCGATTTCGGAGAAAGCCGGTCGAAATAGGTGGCGGGAGAAGGCAGGGGGTGTCGGCGCAATCGGTTGCCCTCGAATGCTGCGCTCCAAGGTCCCGCAGCGCCGGTTTCTTCCATCGCAAGATGGCTGGGCTCGCCCAAATTATCCGGCATCTGCACGGCCAGCACGCCGCCGGGCTTCAAGTGATCCATCAGCGTAACGAGAACATCCAAGTGGTTCGGCAGCCATTGAAAAACGGCATTGGCATAGAGCAGATCGGCCTTCTGCTGTGGCTTCCATGTGGCAAGATCGGCTCTCTGGAACGTGGTGTTGGGCAACCGAAGCCGCGCTTTTTCCAGCATATCCTGATCGCTATCCACGCCCGTGATGACGTTGACACCGTAGCGTTCGGCCAGAAGCTCCGTGGAATTGCCGGGTCCACAACCCAGATCGTACCCCGCCACCAGCTTTTCCAGCGGCACCTGCGCCAGGAGATCGCTGGCCGGACGCGTGCGTTCATTCTCGAATTTCAGATATTGTTGCGCCGACCAGACCATTTTTCACTCCTTCGCCAACCTTGAATTTTGCACGGCGTGGCGGCCCTGACCAGCCGACAACCCATCAATAAGCGTGATGGGTCCATCGACGCCGTTTGTGTAATTGCGCAATAAAATCCAAGGATTGGGGCGGTTTTCCGTAACTTTCCATCAATTTCCGATGTCAGAAGCATTTGGTCTTGACGCTTGGAGTGCAGAGGCATTCATTCGCCGGAACTATTCCAAGGAGAATGCCATGTCCGTCGATACCGCACCCCGATCCACCACCTGGACTTATGTCGATGGCCAGTGGCTGCCCGGCAATCCGCCGTTGATCGGGCCGACCTCGCATGCCATGTGGCTGGCTTCCACGGTGTTCGATGGTGCGCGCTGGTTCAACGGTCTGGCGCCGGATCTCGATCTGCACTGCCAGCGCGTCAACCGCTCTGCCATCAACATGGGCCTGAAGCCGACCTTTACGGCAGAGGAAATCGAGCAACTGGCGCTGGAAGGTGTGGCCAAGTTCGATGGCAATATGGCGATCTACATCAAGCCGATGTACTGGGCCGAACATGGCATGCCGGGCAGCATCGTTGCACCGGATGCAGCCTCCACGCGCTTCGCACTATGCCTGTTCGAAGCGCCGATGGATGCAGGCGCGCCTGTAACACTGACGGTCTCGTCGCTTCGCCGCCCTTCGCCGGAAACAGCCATGACGGATGCCAAGGCCGGTAGCCTGTACCCCAACAGTGGACGCGCCATCATCGAGGCCCGTTCTCGCGGGTTCAGCGGCGCGTTGATGCTGGATATGAACGGCAATGTCGCCGAGACGTCCTCGGCCAACGTCTTCATGGTCAAGGACGGTGTCGTCTTCACGCCCGTGCCCAACCGCACCTTCCTCGCCGGCATTACCCGCTCCCGCGTCATGCTCCTGCTGCGTCAGGCCGGTTTCGATGTGCGCGAGGTAACGCTCTCGGTTCAGGATTTCCGCGAAGCCGACGAAATCTTCTGCTCCGGCAATTACTCCAAAGTCTCGCCCGTGACGAAGCTGGACGAGCGTGAATTGCAGGCCGGTCCGGTCGCCCGTAAGGCGCTGGATTTGTATATGGAGTGGGCGGCGAGCTCGGGTGTCGAGGCGGAGTGAGGGAGCCAAGCCGCAGGTGTTGAGCTTGGGGCGGGACCCCTCACTTGCGATTTCTAACACTTAGCGAAGACGCTAAGATGTTGAAATCGCTTTCTCTCCCACAAGGGGAGAGATAAGGCTGCCGCGCCGCCGCAGGTTACCTCTCCCCCTGTGGGAGAGGACAGAAAATCACGATCTTAGCTGAAAGCTAAGTCGTAGATTTTCTAGGTGAGGGGTCCAGCCCCTTGCTCCAACCTGTCACCCCTGCACCAACACACCCCGCGCCACATCGACCACCGCCTGCGTCAACGGCTTGAGCTTCTCCGCCGCCAGCCGGTTCACCTGCCAGTACAGCGGAATATCCAGCGGCGTATCGGGCACCAGTTCCACCAGGCGTCCCGAGGCCAGATGCTGGGCCACCAGCGCGTGTGGGTTCATGCCCCAGCCCATGCTCAAAAGCGCTGCATCCACGAAGCTTTGGGTGGAGGGCAGCCAGTGGGTGGGGTGAACGACCGGTGCACCGAAGACATTCGACACCCATTGATGTTGCAGCCGGTCCTTCTGGTTGAAGGTCAGCGCTGGTGCCTGTGAGAGCCGCGCTTCCGTCACGCCGCCTGCAAAATATCGCGCCATGAATTGCGGGCTGGCGGTTGCGTGGTATCGCAATGACCCAAGCGGCGTGACGCGGCAACCCTGCACCGGCTTTTCAAGGCTGGTGACGGCACCCAGAACCCGGCCGCGTTGCAGCCACTCCGCCGTGTGGTCCTGATCGTCGACGGCAATGTTCAGCAGGTAGTTCTGCTCGGTGGCAAAGCCGGAGATGGCGTTGAGAAACCACGTGCCGAGGCTATCGGCATTGGTTGCGATGTGCAGCGTGACCTGCCGCCCCGGCTCGTCTGGCGTGAGCAGAGCGGGCAGTTGCCCGAACAGCTCCGTTTCCAGCATGCCGACATGCTCCATGTGGCGGCAGACCCACTCGCCCTTTTCCGTTGCCGTGCAGGGACTGCCGCGCAGGATCAGCACCGCACCCAACCGTTCCTCCAGTTGCTTGACGCGCTGTGAAACCGCCGAAGGCGTGACATGCAGCGCCTGCGCCGCCCGCTCGAAGCTGCCCGTCTGCACCACCATGGCCACTGCGCGAAGCGCCGCATAATCCAGCATATAAGTTAGCCTGCCTTAATCACGATAAGAAACCTTAACTGGATTAACCCAACTGCGCGCTCTATCCAAACCATGAATGAGGGCAGGACGATGGATTTTTCGACGTACATGACCGGTTTGACGATGGGGCTGACTCTGATCGTGGCCATCGGCGCGCAGAACGCGTTCGTCCTGCGGCAGGGCCTGCGCGGCGAGCACGTCTTCGCCGTGGTGCTGGCCTGCGCCCTGTCGGATGCCATTCTCATCACCATCGGCGTCACCGCATTCCGGCAGATGGCCACCATTCTGCCTGCGCTGGAACCCGCCATGCGCTATGCAGGCGCTGCATTTCTGTTCTGGTACGGCGCAAAAAGCCTGCAATCGGCGCTCGGCCCTGCCAATGCCCTCGCCGCTGCCTCCGGCAACGCCTCACACCTCTCGACAACGCTCGCCACCTGCCTTGCGCTGACATGGCTGAACCCGCATGTCTATCTCGACACCGTCGTGCTGCTCGGCACCATCTCCACGCAGTTTCCGGGGGCAGAAAAAGCATTCTGGGCAGGGGCGGTCACCTCGTCCTTCCTGTTCTTCTTTTCGCTCGGCTACGGCGCTCGCTGGCTGCGCCCCATCTTCGCCAATCCTCAAGCGTGGCGGATACTGGAGGGCGTGATTGCGCTCACCATGTGGCTGATTGCCATCAAGCTGTTGGCGGGTGGTTGAGAATGGCGGCAAGCGCCCGAAGCGGCGCGGTCAAATGCTTGTCGCGTCGAAGACCAAGCGCCAGCCTTCGTTCGAGCTTGGGTGACAAAGAACGCGCCGTCAGCGGCGAAGATTCTGCCTCACTCTGGATGGCCATGGCTGGAATGATGGCGACACCCAGCCCTGCTTGCGCGAGCTTCTTCAAAGCTTCGACGCTGCCGAGTTCCATCACTGGCTGAACGCGTTTGCCGCTCGCCCTCAGCCAGTCATCCACCAGCCGCCTTGTATTGCCACCTTCGTAAAGCAATAGCGGTTGGGCGGAGAGAAAATCGGCGGTGATTTCACTTGGTAGCGGCGCGGCATCTGGCGGAAAGATCGCCACCAGTTCTTCGCAATGGATATCGCGCAGTTCGATGCTGCGCCCGCTCGTGGGCAGTGTCACGATGGCTGCATCGATCATATTCTCTTCCAGAAGCCGCAGAATATCCGGCGTATTGCCGGTCTGAACCTTGATCTCGACATCCGGCATGGCTTGGTGAATCTGACCCAGAATGGCAGGCAAAAAATAGATCAGCGTCGTCGCACCTGTGCCGATCCGCAGCCGACCAGAAGTGCCGCTGCGGTGAGGCGCCACGGCCTCTAGTGCCTGCTCGACATCCTCCGCGATGCGCCGCGCATGGACGAGAAGATCATGACCAGCAAACGTCGGCTGCATCCGCCGCCCCACGCGCTCCACCAGCCGTGTGCCCAACTGCTTTTCCAGCAAGCGAATATGCAGACTGATCGCAGGCTGGGTCATGCCTGCTTTCTGCGCTGCTGCTGAAAAACTGCCGAGATCAGCCACGTCCATGAAGCTGCGCAATTGCTTGAGATCGAAATCCATAGACAAAGAATCCCTTATGGTTTGCATAAGATGGATAATCTTTATTTTGGCTTCCGCCTGATGCAAACTGTGTGCAGTGAATTTTCCAGGATATTGAAATGCATTCCCAGCCAAGACCAGCCGTCACCATCCGCCCCTGTGAAGAGGCTGATATCGAAACCATTACAGAGATCTATCGCGATGCCGTGCTTTACGGCAGCGCCAGTTTCGAAATCGAGCCTCCTTCCGCCGAGACGATGACCCAGCGCCGGGATGCTTTGGTGGCGGGGGGCTTTCCCTATATCGTGGCGGAGGTGGAGGGCACGGTTGCGGGCTATGCCTATGCGGGACCGCACCGCGCCCGCCCGGCCTATGGCGCGACGGTGGAGGATTCGATCTACGTCGATCAGAACCGCAAAGGCCTTGGCATCGGCAAGACGTTGCTGCTGGCGCTCATCGACGAGGCAACCGCCAAAGGCTTTCGGCAGATGGTGGCGGTGGTCGGCGATTCGGAGAATGCCGCCTCCGTCGGCGTCCACCGTGCGGCAGGCTTCGACATGGTCGGCACGCTCAAATCCGTTGGCTGGAAGCACGGTCGCTGGCTCGATATCGTGTTGATGCAGCGTCCGCTGGGTGACGCGGACACGACGCCACGGTTTTGATCACGGCTTGGTCGATCCCGGCAGTTCGACCTTGACGGTGTCGGCTGAAAATTCGCTGCCGAGTTCGACCTTCTTCGTCTTCTTGTCGTAAACGCAGATGTGGCTGATGGTGGTCTTAGTGCCCTTGGCGTTGCCGGTGAGGATCGCCAGGCCATAGTTTTCGCTGCCGGTCGGATCGACCACCGCCTTGGCATCCTCGATCATGTCCTTGGATGCATCCAGACATTTGGCCTGCACATCGGCTGCGAATTCCTGCCATGCAGCGTCGGAAGAGGCAACGGCGGGCAGTGCCAGAAGGCTTGCCAGACCGGCTACGAAAAACTGTCGTACCATGGTGTTACTCCTTGGAGTGTACTCGCCGCAAAAGAGGACGGATTTTCTTGTTTCGGTACGGCAGCCTCGGGTTGAAAAGTGTTTTCCGCAGGGCATGAGACGAATTTTCTCTTTTGCCGGAACAATTTGATATTTCACAGGTTGCCTCGGATGGCGTCCGCTCTTATGGTCCGGGCACACGGTTTCAAGGAGCGGTCAAGCCGCTGCAACAAGGAGTAAAACCATGGCTTTTGAACTTCCAGAATTGCCTTACGATTACGATGCGCTCGCGCCTTACATGTCGCGCGAAACGCTCGAATTCCACCACGACAAGCACCACAAGGCCTATGTCGACAACGGCAACAAGCTTGCCGCTGAAGCTGGTCTTGCTGACCTTTCGCTGGAAGAAGTCGTCAAGAAGTCGTTCGGCACCAATGCTGGCCTGTTCAACAACGCTGCCCAGCACTACAACCACGTCCATTTCTGGAAGTGGATGAAGAAGGACGGCGGCGGCAACAAGCTGCCCGGCAAGCTGGAGCAGGCTTTTGCGTCTGACCTCGGCGGCTACGATAAGTTCAAGGCTGACTTCATCGCAGCCGGTACCACGCAGTTCGGCTCCGGCTGGGCATGGCTGTCGGTCAAGAACGGCAAGCTCGAAATCTCCAAGACGCCAAACGGTGAAAACCCGCTGGTTCACGGCGCAGACCCGATCCTCGGCGTCGACGTGTGGGAACATTCCTACTACATCGACTACCGCAACCTGCGTCCAAAGTACCTCGAAGCCTTCGTCGATAATCTCATCAACTGGGATTACGTTCTGGAGCGCTACGAAGCTGCTGCCAAGTAAGCTTTTAACGCGTGAAGAATACGAAACACCCGGCCTCAGCGCCGGGTGTTTTCGTTCTGTCATATGCGTGTCATTTGCCCGGCCTATGCGGGTGCCATCATGACCGATACATCCCCGCTCTTCTCCTTCGGCATCGTCGCCGATCCTCAATATGCCGATATCGCGCCGCGCCCGGAGATGGACCGATATTATGCGCAAAGCACGCGCAAGCTGGATGCAGCAATCGAGGTGTTCAACGCGAACGATCTGGAATTCGTGGTGACGCTGGGGGATATCATCGATCGTGGCTGGGAGAATTTCGACGCTATTCTGGCGTGTTACGACAGGCTGAAACATCGCTCCGTATTGCTGCCCGGCAATCATGATTTTGCGGTTGCGCCTGAATATCTCGACAAGGTCCATGCGCGTCTCGGCATGCCTGCACCCTGGTATGATTTCGCGGTTGGCGGCGTCCGCTTCATCGTGCTGGATGGCAGTGATGTCAGCGTCTTTGCGCCACCCCCGGGTGATCCGCGTCGGGAGCTGGCGGCGCAGAGATTGGCGGCCCTTGCGCAGGCGGATGCCGTCAACGCGCAAGACTGGAACGGCTCTTTCAGCCCTGAGCAGTTCACGTGGCTTCGCGACACGTTGGCCGCGGCAGATGCGGCAGGCGAAAGCGCCGTCCTTTTCTGCCACTACCCGCTCTACCCGCAAAACTCCCACAATATGTGGGACGCACCTGAAATCCTCGACCTTCTCTCGGCACATCCCTGTGCCAAAGCCTGGTTCTGCGGCCACAACCATGTCGGCAATTACGGCCTCCTGGGCGGCACGCATTTTCTGAACTTCAAGGGCATGGTCGATACGCAGCACGAAAACACCTTCGCCATTGCCGATGTCTATGACGACAGAATCGACATTCGTGGCTTCGGTCGTGAAGACTCGAGAACGCTAAGCTTCTGATATCAAGATATTTCAGACAGCTCACCGCGCCCGGCCAGCAGGCGAAAACGCATCGCCAGCGAGATGAATTCACCACACGTATTCATCTGATATTTCCCAGAAATGCGCTGGAATTGGTCCGATATCCCGCATCGATCATTTTGCGACGGCTCTATTTTCAGGACCGCTCATGCGTAGGAAGAAGAGACCTATCATTAGGTTCAACTTCGGGTTTTCAGCGATCCTAGCGTGGATAAGGCTTTCTACGGTTTGATCACTTTCATCTTTCCAATTATTCATAGCCGGAACCCTGGTGAGGAACCGAGAGGGGTTCTCGCCTTGCGGTCATTTAAATCTCTATTACTCGTGGTCTCATAGCAACCATCAGTTCTGTGTCACACACGCCGTACGACTAACCGCGCTCTAAACAAGTTGAGTATGGAAACATGGGTGAAAAAGATGCCAGCAATGCAGTGCTGCACACTGCAGTAATCAAAGACGCTTATGAAATGTGGTCGAAGCTCTTGTGGGATGTCGATGTATTCCAAGACTTGCAGCGACTAAATCCCGATGAGAAAGAGCCTCTAGGTTTTGCTGCGATCAACGCATGCATCTCCATATCGGTGTTTGTTGATTGGGTGGCGAAGGCGACGGTGAACGGAAACAGGAAGAAATTTCTAAATGATCACCCGGACTTCCTCATGTTTACGGCGATAGCGAACACGTCGAAGCATAGTCTTCATGTTGAGAAAGATGGCGCACCGGTTGAAGCGAAAATGGTTTGGTTTGACGGTGATGAAGATTGCCCCCCGGCATGGCAACTATACTATGTAAATTCCGGCGAGAGCGTCACGGCGTATGAACGCTTTGATCGGATCAAGATTATCGCTTGGAAGGTTCTGGAAAAATTCGATCTAACGGATAGTCGGACATCTGGACCCGAGTGGTATCGAAGGAAGATGCTCCGCATATTCCGCCCCATCTCTCAGGAAGAGGTCAAGGCGCTAATTCAAAGCCACGAGCATACTGGAGAGTGATACGTGCCATTTGAAGTGTCCATAGTTACAGCCACGGACGCAGACAGCGTTGAGGGGGACACGGAAGTCTGTGTTCGCTTTATCTGCGATCTCCTTCATACGACGAAGGAAGAAGCCACGGCACTTCTAGCAAGAACGATGTTTTGTGATGTGGATGTCCAGTCGCCTATAACGCTGCATATAACAGTTCAAGGGCGCGACATATCTAATCGGTTGGATACACCATTCGCATCGCTGTATGATCTTGGACCGGGCGACTGGAGATATCAATTTATTGATAGCGGAGACACCGACGACGACATTTGATCGTCTCCCTTGTGTTTTGGCGTCCAGAAGCTAACGCCAGTTTGTCCAGAAGCCCGCGCCGCGCCACAGTCGCGCTGCGGGCTTGCTGCTGGTCATCATCGCCGGTTTCACGATTTGGGAGGCCGTTGCCGTCAGGTGATATGGGACTGATAATGCTTGAAAAATTCACCGGAATGTGACTTCTTTTTGCCATGTGAAACAGGCATCTTCTGTTTCGCTCGTGGCCAATGTTGAGCGTATCTGTGCGGCTGTTCCACGTTCTGACATTTTAGACCATTTCATAGCATCACCCCGCTGCGGCGGACCTCAGGAGAGAGACGATGAAGCTTAAAACCATTGCCGCATCCATACTGATAGGCTGTCTTTGCGCCGGTGCGGTTTCCGCAGCCGGCGAGGTCGAAAAGCGCGAAGGCCTGATGAAGGGTATCGGCGGCGCCATGGGCGCGCTGGGCGCCATCGCCAAGGGTGAAAAGCCTTACGACGCAGCCGCCGTCAAGACCGCCGTCACCACCATCAGCACCAACGCCAAGGCGTTCCCGGACCAGTTCCCTGCCGGTTCCGAAGGCGGTGCTGCGGCGCCTGCCATCTGGCAGAACTTCGCAGACTTCAAGTCGAAGTCCGAGAAGCTCGGCACGGATGCGGACGCGGCTCTGGCACAGTTGCCGACGGACCAGGCCAGCGTCGGTGCCGCCCTGAAGACGCTGGGTGCAGATTGCAGCAGCTGTCACCAGACGTATCGCCTCAAGAAGTAATAACTGAAAAGCCAGGTCCGCCGGTCATCCGGCGGACTTTTTCATCATTGATTTTACAATAGGCGGAGAAGGCGATGGCTTCCATCTGGGCCAGGCTGGCAGGCGGTGCCGTTATTGCGGGCGCGGCGGGGCTCGGTGTTTTCATGTGGGTGACCGCGCCTCAACGTCAGGCGCCGAGCCACTGGGCCAATTTAGGCGAACCGAACCTTGCCAATGGCGAAACCCTGTTCTGGGCAGGCGGTTGCGCCAGTTGCCACGCGGCACCCGATGCCACGGGTGATGCGCTCAAGACGCTCTCCGGCGGGCAGGCGCTGCCCAGCCCTTTCGGCACCTTCCATATGCCCAATATCTCGCCCGATCCGCAGCATGGTATCGGCGCATGGACTGTCGCAGAATTCGGCGATGCCATGACGCGCGGCGTCGGCAAGCAGGGAGAGCACCTCTACCCGTCCTTCCCCTATAATTCCTATGCGCGGATGACGCCGCAGGATGTCAACGACCTCTTCGCCTATCTGAAAACACTGCCCGCCAGCACCAATGATGCGCCGGGCCACGATCTGCCGTTTCCCTTCAACATTCGTCTGTCGCTGGGCGGCTGGAAGTTCCTGTATTTCGACAAGGGCCAACCGCGTGTCGAACTGGCCAATGCGAGTGCGGATGTCGTGCGCGGACAATATCTCGTCGAAGGCCTCGGCCATTGCGGCGAATGTCACACACCACGCGATGCGCTGGGTGGCTTCCTCAAGGGGCAGTGGCTGGCAGGCGGACCGAACCCGGAGGGCGAGGGCAAGATACCCGACATCCGTCCCGAATCCGCTACGATCGGTTCATGGACACAGGCCGATATCGCCAACTACCTCGAGACTGGCTTTACACCGGATTTCGACAGCGCTGGCGGCTCCATGGTCAAGGTGCAGCAGAACATGGCCCGCATTCCCGCCGAAGACCGCAATGCGATCGCGGCGTACCTCAAGGCGCTGCCTTCCCCGTGATGGCCATTGACTCGGCGAAACTTCCGCCGGATAACAGACGTGTGATGGTCTTTCCGGGTTCGCCCGAAAAGTGAAAAGGGAACACGATAGAAGCGCCAAGCTTTGATTCGTGGCTGCCCCCGCAACTGTGAGCGGATAGCCTGAGAACGAAAAGCCACTGATCTGGCGCATCGACGCGAAATCGTCTTCGATTTCGTAAAATACGATGCGGATACAAAAGGATTGGGAAGGTGTTTTCAAGGTTACGACCCGCAAGCCAGGAGACCTGCCATCACGTGAAGTGTCGTCCAAACCGGCGGGGTGTCCGGAACAGCACGGTTACGAGGTCTGATGTTTCAGGCCTTAGGACCCTGTGTCTCTTTTCCCCGTGGTGAATGTTGAATGCGGTCGTGTGGCGTTTGATCAGAATACGCCCACCCGCACAGGAAAGGGTCACCATGTCTATCCAGCAGAATACGGCCTCAGCCGTCTCAACCAAAACATCGAAAATCGCGCAATCATTGACGGCAGCCGCACTCGGCCTGTTCATCGTCGGCTTTGTCGGTTTTTCGCATGTCGAAGCCGTGCACAATGCCGCGCATGACACGCGTCATGCCAACGCTTTCCCTTGCCATTGAAGGGAGAGAGATCAATGCCATTTTTCCGTAATATCGTCTTTACCGCCGTTCTGGTGGGGCTGATTGCCGGTCTGGCCGTCAGCGCCCTGCAGGCCATCGGCACCACGCCGCTCATTCTCCAGGCGGAAACATTCGAAAGCGCGGGTGGCGAAGCAGCCCCCGCTCACGCCCACGATGCGGCAACACCTGCCGACCATCACCACGATACCGAGGCATGGGCACCCGCCGATGGCTTCGAGCGCAACGCCTATACCCTTGCCGCCAATGTGCTGACGGCTATCGGTTACGCGCTGGTACTGACAGCCCTTATCTCGCTGCGCAGCACGCAGGGCGGCTGGCGTGAAGGCCTGTTCTGGGGCCTTGCCGGTTTTGCCGCCGTCATGCTGGCACCCATGATCGGCCTGCCACCGGAATTGCCGGGAAGCCCAGCTGCTGCTCTCGAAGCACGGCAAATCTGGTGGGTCGCGACCGTTGCGGCAACGGCTGGCGGCATTGCGCTGCTTGCCTTCAAACGCAACGAACCATGGGCCATCCTTCTTGCTGTGGTGCTCATCGTCGCACCGCACGTCGTCGGCGCGCCACTGCCGCCAGAGGGTGAACATGCACTGGCCCCGTTGCCGCTGGAACGCCGTTTCATGGTGCTGGCAACGGTAACGAGCTTCGTGTTCTGGCTTATCCTCGGCTCGCTGAGCGGCCTGTTCCTCAAGCGCTTCGACGTTGCCCGATAAGATGGAAAACGCAGCGGAATGGAGTGACGAGCTCGACGCCGTGCGTTTTTCCATCCCCGGTCATGGCGCACCTTGCGCCATGCATCGCCTGGCCTTCAGGGCGCTTCTGGCAGAAGAACCGGGCAGGGAGGCCTGCCTCGCATTCTTTGCCGAAAACAGCGAGGCATTCTTCACCGCCGCCACCGCCAAGATCGCGCGACTTGCGTTGCCATTCGACCGCAGCCTGCACATCAACAGCCGTGATGTCAGACGCGCGATGGCCGGAAATGCGAGGGAGGGCGCAGCCCGCGCCTGCCGCGTTCTCGATCAGCGCTGATCTCACCGATGCTCCGCTGAAAACACCGCGATTTCGGCTTCTGCCTCCGGTCCCCACAGATCGAGCGCCTTTAGCACTTCGGCGGCAAAAGTCACCGGGGCGCTGCCGGGTGCAGTGACGATGCCTTCGTCGCTGACGGCCTGCGGCTGGTCGCGGTAGTGCTCCACGCCCTGATAGGTCTCGTATTTGCCGTGCGATTCCAGGGAATTGCCGGTATGGGCCACATGGTTCAACACGCCGGTTCCCGCCAGCGCGCTTGCCGCGGCGCAAATGCCGGCGACCACGCGGTGCTGGGTGCGAAAGCGGTGGACGAGATCGGTAAAATCCGGTGCGGCGCCCTTTTCCCAGGCCAGCCCGCCGGGAATGACCAGCGCATGGATCGTTTCCGGGTCGAGCGCGTCATAGGCCATGTCGGGCGTGACCCTCAGGCCGCCCATGGATGTCACGGGCGCGCCATCCGGTGAGGCCGTGACAATATCGACTCCTAGATATCCCCGTGCTGCCGCGGCCAGCAAAGCGGGTTCCCAATCGGCGAATTCCTCGGTCAGAGCCAAGGCGATGCGAGGCATAGTCTTCTCCTGCAATCAACGACATCAAGATCAGCGAACGGATGTCCGGCCGTCAAGCGAAACCTGAAAACGGCTGGGTCGGTTCCGTCTCGTTCGATGCTCTACGCCAATGCCTGCATGAAGCGCATGCCGGTGACGGGGCGGGGGACGAAATCCATGTTTTCGTAGAACTTGTGCGCAGCGAAATTGCCAGTGGCAGCGCCGACGGACAGGAAGTCGCAACCGCAACGCTTGGCCACATCGCGTGCACGCCCGACCAGATGCTGGCCGGTGCCGTGGCCACGATGTCCATCCCGCACGAAGAGGTGGTGAAGCTCCATGCCGCGACGGCCTTCCTGCGCGCGGTACTGCGGCACGAGAATGGCGTAGCCGATCAATTCGCCATCCGCCTCGGCCACCAGCGCGGTGATCCACGGCATCTGCGCAAACAGATCGCGCTCCAGCTTCTCAGGTGTAATCGCAGCCGCATCGCCATGGTGGGCGGCCAGCAGCGTGATCATCTCGTTCAGCTCAGGCAAATCCGTCTTGCGCGCCCCACGAATGGTCACGACAGGCGGTCTCGGCAAAGTCAGAAGGCTGTCCTCAGTCATTTTCTCGTCCCTCGGTTTCTTGGTGGTGCCGTCAGGACGTTTGAAAACAACAAAGCCGCCTGACGGCGGCTTGTTGACAAAGTGATCTGTCGAGCCGCCCTTAAAGGAAGGCCCAAAAATACGAGCAGGAAATGGGTGCGCGTTCGTTGATCATGGCGTGAGTGATGCGCCGGAATTTGGAAGGTGTCAAGGGCGGTAAAAGGGATTTGGACTGCCTCTAAAGAAATAGCAAAACAACAGAGGACCTTGATCACAATTTTGCACGTCCAAGTTCGCGTTCTAGGACGCGAATTACTCCGTTTCCCCTTTTGGTAAGTACGCGAAACCCTTGCGCACCAAGAGGAACAAATGAAATTCTTCATAACAGTCGTTGCTTCCGTGTTTGGCGCGATCTCTTCTTTGCTGATTGTTTTGCCGTTATCGGCAGCGGCGAATGAAGCTGTCGGCGTACGTCAAATTACCGCACATTCCACAGAACGTAACAGCGATCTCTCCGTTACAGTCTGGTACCCGTCAATGGGCGGCGGAAAGCCGGTAATGCTCGGCGAGAGCCCGTTTTTCGTGGGAACGCCAGCCTTGCTCGACGCACCAGCCAGCAAACACAGATATCCTTTGATTTTGCTCTCGCATGGCGCTGGCATTGCGGGGAGTGCGCAAGCCGTAAGCTGGATTGCGGGCCCCTTGGCAGCGCGCGGATTTATCGTCGCTGCGCCTACGCATCCGGGAAATGGCGGCACGAGCAGATCCGCGGCAGAAACGATGAAGCTGTGGTTGCGCCCAAAGGATATAACGGAAACGTTGAACACGTTGAACAAAGACGAATTTTTCAAAGACAATATCCAGTCTAAAGAAGTCGGTATGCTGGGGCTGTCAATGGGTGGAAACACAGCCCTTGCGATCGCTGGTGCGCGTATCGATCCAGCAATGCTTGCTCACTATTGCGACGATAACACGCGCAATGCCTCGCTTTGCGACTGGGTCACCAGAAGCGGCGTAGATCTACATGCCATGGACATGACATTGGCTGGCCGTGATAACCGAGATGATCGCATCAAATTTGTCATGGCGATTGATCCGGCACCAATGGATATTTTCGCGTCAAGGAGTTTTGCGACGATTTCGCTTTCTGTCCATCTGGTCAATCTCGGCAAATTATCGGAAATTCCACAGACGGTCAGGGCGGATAAAGCCGCACAGTCCATGCCTAATGCATCATACGCGACGATAGAGGATGCAAGTCACTATAGCATGTTTGCCGATTGTAAGCCCGGCATAGCGGGGAGTTCGGCAGAGAAAGAAGTCGGTGATCCTATTTGTTCAGATGGCGACGGAAGGTCTCGGAAGGAAATTCACGATCAAATGATCGATATGGCGAATGCCGCTTTTACGCAGGCGCTTAAATAAGAGCCGTAAGCCTGTTGACCCACGTTCCGAAAGGCGGCCACGCGTCTTCCACTGTTCAATAAAAACCGTCTTTTGGCCTTCGCAGGTCCTGATCCGAGATTGCACCCTCTGGCTCACAGCCCTTCCGGGTGAGGGGAGAGCCATTGGCGAAATGCGGTCCGCAATTCATCCGCTTTTTGAAAGCTCGCGGGAAACACGTCGAAGCCGCCGTCATAGGGAGCGAAAATGGTGGCATTTTCGCCATGCAACCACAGAGTGGGGCCGGTCGCATCGTCGGCGATTGAGCGCAGCAACGGGTCATGCTCGCCCATGCGCCATTTTGTTTTAGTGACAGTTGCGACCCAGCAGCTTTGTTCAGCGTCATCGTTAAAAATGAATGTGCCGGGAAGATTATCTTCGTGGGTGTGCTCGTGGTCAGCATGGCGGCATTCGATCTGCCAGCACTCTGTCCCGTCCTCTAACACGGCATTTCCGAGAGTATAGGCCCTTTCGAGGATGACTGCTGTTTCGTCGTCATGCTCGGCATAGCGTTTTGAGTTAGGCAGTGCATGAAATCGAACCCATGGGACGGATTTATCCTGCCGCAACAGATGCGACAGAGGCGTGCGACGACCATAGACGCGGCACCAATACAGATGAAAATTCTGTTCCACGCTTTTAGTCGATCTCAATGCTCGTGCTCACACAAAGCATGGTTCGACAGCGCGCGGATAACATAGCAATCCTCGATCGAATGCCCGTCGCAATGGGAAACGATGCGTTCCAGCTCGTGCTCTAGCTTCTTCAGCTTAACGATTTTTTCGCGGACGGTTGTCAGGTGGTCGGCGGCGATGCGGTCGGCGTCGGTGCAGGGCATTTCGCGGTGCTGGCTGAGCGCGATCAGTTCTTTGATCGCGTCGAGATTGAGGCCGAGGTCGCGGGCGTGGCGCACGAAGGCGAGGCGCTCGAGGTCGGACTTTTCGTAGCGCCGTTGGTTGCCCTCGGACCGTTCCGCTGCCCGCAGCAGGCCCATCTGCTCGTAATAGCGAATGGTCGGCACCTTGACGCCGGTATTTCGAGACAGATCACCGATGGAGTACATGTTCATTCCTCAAAGCTATAGCTTCTGGAGATATAGATCTTCAGCGCCACGGTAGCAAGGGGAGGGAGCAGCACCTTGCACACAGCGTCACTTCTCTATAATATACCCCCCTATACTATTTTGAAAGAAACTCATGTCACACACCTCCCAGAACAAGGACAAGCTGCTTGCCCGCATCCGTCGCCTCAAAGGCCAGATGGAAGCGGTGGAGCGGGCGTTGGAAGGTGGCAAGCCATGCGGGGAGGTGCTGCAATTGCTGGCATCCGTGCGCGGTGCGCTGTCCGGGCTGACGGGCGAGGTGATGCAGGACCATCTGCATGAGCATGTTCTGCATGCCGAAAATGACGAAGAGCGTGCCCGTGCCACCGAAGAGCTGGCGCAGGTTCTGAAAACCTATATCCGATAGAGGTGTGCCATGACGGCAGCGACTGACCATTTCCACCCGCATCCCCATCCCCATCCCCATCCCCACGGCACGCATAGCCATGTCTTTCTTGGCGATAACCACGAGCGCAACGAGCGCCGCGTCTGGGCCGTCATCGGCCTGACGACGGCGATGATGGTGGCGGAAATTGCCGCCGGTAGCTGGTTCGGCTCCATGGCGCTGACGGCGGATGGTTGGCATATGGCGACCCATGCGGGCGCGATGCTGATTTCGGCGCTCGCCTACCTCTATGCCCGCCGTCAGATCGCCAATGACCGTTTTACCTTCGGGACGGGAAAATTCGGCGATCTCGCGGGCTTTGCCAGCGCCGTGGTGCTGGGCGTTGCCGCCATCATGATTGCGTGGGAAAGCCTGCTGAGGTTCTTTGCACCGGTGGATATCGATTTCAACCAGGCAATCGCGGTTGCCGCCATCGGTCTCGTGGTCAACCTCGTCAGCGCTTGGCTATTGAAGGACGATCACCATCACGACCACGGACATGGACATTCGCATGGAAGCCATGCGCACCACGGAAGCCACGCCCATCAAGGTGATCACGCGCACCATGAAAGCCATGGCAGCAAGGATAACAACCTGCGTTCAGCCTATCTGCATGTGCTGGCCGATGCGCTGACATCGGTGCTCGCCATCGTCGCGCTGTTGCTTGGCAAATGGAATGGCTGGACGTTCCTCGATCCCGCCATGGGCATCGTCGGCGGCATCGTGATTGCGCGTTGGTCCTGGGGGCTGCTGCGCTCTACCGCATCCGTGCTGGTCGATGCAGCGCCAGAAGCGCAGGACCTTTCGCGTGAGATTCGAAATGCGGTTGAAACCCCGCAAGAGCAGATCACCGATCTCCACGTCTGGCAGGTAGGGCCGGGGCACCATGCGGCCATCGTCTCGATCCAGGCATCGTCACCGCAGGCGCCAGCATTCTATCGGCAGAAGCTGGAAGCAATCCACGAGCTGTCGCATGTGACGGTAGAGATCAACGCTGCCCATCCGGCGTGATGTGTTGAGGTCAAAGGCTCGAACGATAAGACGTGAGCTTGGTCCAGCGGGTACATCCCTCATTCCTGTGCTTGTCACAGGAATCCAGTCGTCGCGCGTCTGCGCGGCGGGAAAACTCCTTGCGCTTGCACTAGCTGAGAAAAGCTGGAGATCGCGGCGTCATAACTCAAGCCGCAGAGCGTTGATATAGAGCGGCGCGAAAAACTTTGAGCGCAGCCACTCCCAGGCCATTAATCAACTTTTAATCTAAAATATGCTTGCTGGCGACGTTAACTCAGTGTGAGCGATGCGATTCGGGGCAGATCAATGTTCCGTATAGGCTTGGCGAAACCATGCGCTGTCCAGCTGCGACGTGGCGCCTTCGCTGCCCTGCGCGGTGCTGGCATCCGCGTCATTGCTAACGGTCCACAGAACGTTGGCAAGAGATGTCGTTTCCAGCACGTTGACAAAGGAAAGTCTGCCGCCGCCGGAAACCGTTTGCTGCTGCTCGGGAGCGACAGGCTCAACCGTGCGCTTTTCGATGTGCTGAGAGCGGCTTTGATGCGCAGATCCGCCGATATTATTATCGATATTCATTGCAAGCCTCTTTCTTGACCGATTAACGAATTGTTAACGGCCGAAGCTTGCGCGAAGCTTGCGTCATTGTGTTTGGCTTGCGTTCTTCGCTTGACAGCATGGAAAGTGCTGCTTCGTTTTTACGTTTTTTAGGGTTGCCAAACCAGAAAACCGCCATTTCGAGCGATTCCCTAACGTAAGACGCCCTCCGCAAGGTGAGTCGTGGAGGGCGTTGGGTAGAATCAGGCGATCCGTTTTTCCGGTTCCGGCGATTCTGACGGCTCTGTCAGTGGCACGCCCGTCGGCACGGCCTCATCATCCTGCGTGGCAGGTGTCACCATGGCTGCCATCAGCGTTTCGATGCCGATGCTGCCGACCGTCTTGCCGTCTTCGTCCACCACCTGCGCAGTGGTCTCGTTGGCATCTGTCATGTCACGGGCAATGTTTTCCAGCGTGTCGGTTTCCAGAACCGACAGGTTTTCCGGCGCCGTCGTGGCCGGTTCCATCACGGTTGTTGCCTGCAACACGCGGCCACGGTTCACGTCACGCACGAAGTCGCTGACATATTCGTTGGCCGGATGCTGGATGATGCTCTGGCCATCGCCCTGCTGCACCATCTCGCCGTCTTTCAGGATCGCGATATGGTCACCAAGCCGCAGCGCTTCATCCAAATCGTGGGTAATGAAGACGACGGTCTTCTTCAGCTCCTGCTGAAGATCGAGCAGCATGGTCTGCATATCGACGCGGATCAGCGGGTCGAGCGCCGAATAGGCCTCATCCATCAACAGAATATCGGCATCGTTGGTCAGTGCCCGGGCAAGGCCTACGCGCTGCTGCATGCCGCCCGACAGCTGGTTCGGGTAATTGTCCTCGTAACCATCGAGGCCCACGCGGTTCAGCCAGTAACGGCCTTTTTCCAGACTGTCCTTGCGGGACACGCCCTGAATATCGAGACCATAGACGCTGTTCTCCAAGACGGTGCGATGCGGCAAAAGGCCGAATTTCTGGAACACCATCGCCGTCTTGTGGCGGCGGAAATCGCGAAGGGCGGACGTGCCCATCGAGCAGACGTCCTCGCCGCCATACAGCACTTCACCCGCACTCGGCTCGATCAACCGGTTGATGTGGCGGATCAGCGTAGACTTGCCGGAGCCCGAGAGGCCCATGACCACGGTGATCTTGCCGCCGGGCATGGTGATGTTGATGTTGTTGAGGCCGAGAACGTGGTTGTGCTTGTCGTTCAGCTCGGTCTTGCTCAAGCCGTTTTTAACGGCTTCGAGATGTCTCTCAGGGTGCTTGCCGAAGATCTTGTAAAGTCGGCGGATTTCGATGTCCTTAGCCATGTTGCACCTCGCGATATTTCTGCAAACGCTTGCCGAAGGCCTGGCTGGCACGGTCAAACATGATGGCGATAGCCACCAGCGCAAAGCCGTTCAGAAAGCCGATTGTGAAGAACTGGTTGTTGATGGCCTGAAGCACGTTCTTGCCCAAACCGCCGACACCGACCATGGAGGCGACCACGACCATGGCCAGCGACATCATGATTGTTTGGTTGATGCCGGTCATGATGGTGGGCAGCGCCAATGGCAGTTGCACATTGAACAGCTTCTGGGTGTTGGACGAGCCGAAGGCGTCTGCCGCCTCCAGCGTTTCCCGGTCCACCATGCGAATGCCCAGATTGGTCAGGCGGATCATCGGCGGTATCGCGTAGATGACGACCGCAATCAGGCCCGGCACCTTGCCAATGCCGAAGATGACGACGACCGGAATGAGATATACGAAGCTCGGCATCGTCTGCATCACATCCAGACCCGGATTGATGAAGCGTTGCAATCGCTCGGACCGCGCCATGAGAATGCCTAGCGGCAGGCCGATGGCAACGGCGATCAGCGTCGCAATCGCTACGATCGACAGCGTCGTCATCGCATCCCGCCACAGGCCAACAGCGCCAATCAGACACAGCGAAACGGCAGTGCCAAGCGTAATGCGGAAGCTGCGCCCGGCCAGATGCACCATGGCCAGCAGGCCGAGAAAAATGATGATCCACGGCGTCTGCGTGAAAAAGCGTTCGGATGAATTCAAAAACAGCTGCAGCGGGTGCATGACCGTATCGATGACATCGCCGTAGCTACGAACGATATCACGGAAGCCGTCATCGATAGACTTGCGCGCCACGCGCATGGTGCTGTTGCCAATGGCCGGAAACTTGCACAGCATATCCGGCAGGAGATTACAGAGGGCCATTATTGTTTTTTTCCCTTAGTTTTTGTTGGAGGGGCTTGTGGGTCGATGCCGAGTATGCGGCTTACCCCCTCTGTCCTGCCGGACATCTCCCCCACAAGGAGGGAGATCGACTCGGGGCGACCTCTCGGTCACCTCAAACGTCGAGAGTGGAGCGATGTCGGCGCGCCTTGCTTATCTCCCCACCTGTGGGGGAGATGCCCGGCAGGGCAGAGGGGGGTAAGCCACGCATTCAAGGGCTGCGATCAAACCGCAGCCCCAAACACACTCACATCACATCGAAGCCTTGATCTTCTCAGCCACCTCGGGCGAAACCCACTTCGTCCAGATGTCCTCATGGTTCTCGAGGAAATACGCTGCACCGTCTTCATTGGTGCCCTGGTTTTCATCCATCCAGGCCAGAATTTTCGCCAGGGTTTCGTTATCCCACTGGCGCTTCTTCACGTATTCGCCTGAAGGGCCAGCTTTTTCGGCGAATTCCTTGGTCACGACGGTAAAGACGTCCGCGATGGGATAGGCGTTCGGCTTGGGGTCGGCGCAATCGGCCTTGGCGATGCAGGTGTCGTAGGCCTCGCGGTCGAGTTCGACACCGTCATCCAGCTTGACCATATCGTATTTGCCCATGATCGCCGTTGGTGCCCAGTAATAGCCAAGCCAACCCTGCTTCTTCTCGTAAGCGTTGGAGATGGAGCCATCGAGACCCGCAGCCGAGCCGGTATCGACGAGGGTAAAGCCCTTGTCTTCCGCCTTGCGCGCCTTGAACAGATTGGCCGTCGTTGGCTGGCAACCCCAACCGGGAGGGCAACCGAAGACGGCGCCCTTGCTGGCATCTTCGGGGGCGGGGAACAGTTCGGGATGCTTCAACGCATCTTCAACCGTCTTGATGTCGGGATGTGCATCAGCCAGATACTTCGGAATCCACCATCCCTCGATGCCGCCATCGCTCAGAATCTTGACGTCCTGAATGAGATTGCCGGACTTGATGGCTTCCTCGTAAGGCGCGCCCAGCGTGTTCACCCACATCTCAGGCGCCATATCCGGCTGGCCTTTTTCGTTCATGGAGGTGAAGGTCGGTGTTGTATCGCCGGTCACGATATCGACCGTGCAGTCATAACCGTTTTCCATGATGAACTTATCGACATAAGCCGCGACACCCGCAGATGCCCAGTTCATTTCGGCGATGGAGATATTGCCGCAGGTCTCAGCGGCGTTGGCGGTGCTTGCGCCAGCGGCGGCGGCAAGGGTGAAGCCCGTGACAAGAATGGTCGAGGCGAGGAGTTTCTTCATTGTAAGACCCCCAAGTCTAATGCAGTGTTTATGTGAGGCATACCGGGGCACTGCAGAGCCCGGCCTGCCAAAGCGCCGGCGCGACATCAACGATATCGGCTGCCAGAACGCAGAGCTAAGGCCATGGAGCGTGAGTTCCGCCAGCATGCGCCAGCGAAAGCCCCAGGACGAAATGACATGCGCGGAAAGACGAGTGGAAACCCGTCAAAGAAAAGTCGCTCGACAGCGACGAAAAGAGCCGCAGTCGCAGCGGCGAAAAGCGCGTAAATATGTCAACGGGTTTTATAATACGGCGAGAAGATGATATTGCAACGCAAAATGCCGCATTGCAGCCATGCACATTGCTGCGGAACCATTTTTGTGGATGGGTAATACTTTTGGATGGTTATATTATACTGATAAAACGTAGATTTAAATTTCTTGAAAAATTAAAATGCAATTAATTTTGAAGATACATTCAAATAAACTGATGATTTGATTTTTTGTGGAAAAAAATCTCAAATAAATCATTTTAGGAGGTATTTTTCTCCAAGAAATCCCGAGTTCGTCATCCTCGGGCCTGTCCCGAAGATCTCATCATGCTTCTGCGGATGATACGTGGCAGATGCTCGGGACGAGCCCGAGCATGACGACGGTAGGCGTCCGGCTTGAAATAGCAGCCTTTGCCCTAAGCAAGTGCAAAACGGCTAGCCGTCATCCTCGGGCTTGACCCACTGCTGTCCGGTTTAAACTTATGTCCATTGGAGCATCAGCTGGTCATTGTGGCATCTGCTGCTGTTGGGTGGTTTTAGAAGACTGTCTGTTCTTTTTCGATGCATGAGGTTGGCCCGCACGAGGCGGGCGAAGATCCAGGGGCTTTTGATGGTCTTCTGGTCTGCCTGCGCCATGCGCAGAAGCAGGAAAGCGATGAGGGCCACGGTGATCTGAATGCGCACGGCGTTTTCTGAGACACCCAGGAAATGCTTGATCTTCAAGGTCTGCTTGACCCATTTGAAGAACAGTTCGATAGCCCAGCGGCGCTTGTAGAGATCGGCGATCTCTTGCGCAGTGGCATCGAGATCGTTCGACAGGATCCGCAGCACCTTGCCGGTATCGCTTTGCACCGTGATCTCGCGAACCGGGTCGCTGAACGGGTTCTTGCGGTTGCCGGCCTGACGGGCAGGCAGCAGACCAATGCGATCCGACAGGATGCGACCACCGTTTGCATCCGCGTCCTCCAGCGGCTGCTCATGCAACACCGTCAAGGGTGTATGGGACTTGAAGCGGGTGACGATGCGGCATCCGGCCTGATCCATCCTGGCCCACCACGAGAAATCATAATAGCCCAGATCAAAGACGTAGGTCGCGCCCGGTTCGATCGGCATGGCCTTGGCGGCGGTGATGTCATTGACATTGGCGGGTGTGACGGCGGCATAGATCGGTCGCTCTGCGCCCGCATCATAGACGATGTGGACCTTGGCCCCGCAAGCCTGATGGGAGAACCGCGCCCATTGCGATCCTGCACCGGAAAGGCGAAGGCTCGTGGCATCGATCAGATAGGTCGCCTCGCCGACGGCCCGTCGCAACCCGCGCCCGGCTCGTGCGACCAGCTCGGCAAACAGACCGGTAAAGACCGCACTTGAGCGTTTGGCATTGGCATCAGCCAGTGTCGAACGTGAGGCCGGGCGTGCGCCGAGATGATAAAGGCGTGTCGAATGGCTTTCCAGACCACCTTCGATCTCGCGCAAGCTGACAGCGCCGGCCAGTTGCCCATACAGCAGGGCGATCAACTGGCTCTTGGTGGACAATCGCCGGATATGCTTATCGGTACCATGCTCATCCACAAGCCGCTCGAAGGTCGACCAGGAAATGCGCTTCAAAAGATCATGAAAAACGCTATTGTGATGCCGCACGGTGTTGCCCCTCTTTCGTGTCCAAATCGTCGCCAAACGTTTGAATACGAATAGAATCAACACCGTGCGCCGTGTCTACAAATTTAAACCGGACAGCAGTGGGCTTGTCCCGAGGATCTAATCACGCTCCTGCGGATGCAACGTTGGTAGATGCCCGGGACAAGCCCGAGCATGACGAACGTGAGCCTATTGGCCTTCAAACCCCAGCCTTACCCGCCACCTTCAACGCAAACGCATACTCAAACGCAATCTCTTCCAACCGCTGGAACCGCCCGGACTTGCCGCCATGCCCCGCCGCCATATTTGTCTTAAGCAGAATGGGCGCTTCACCCGTCGTGTGCTCGCGAAGCTTCGCCACCCACTTGGTCGGTTCCCAATAGGTCACGCGCGGGTCGGTCAGGCCGGAAATGGCCAGAAGCGGTGGGTAGGGCTTCGCACCGACATTGTCATAAGGCGAATAGGCTGCGATCCACTGGTACTCTTCTTCGGACTCCAGCGGGTTACCCCATTCCGGCCATTCCGGCGGCGTCAGCGGCAGGGTGTCGTCCAGCATGGTGGTCAGCACGTCCACGAAGGGAACGGCAGCGATGATGCCTGCGAATTTCTCCGGTGCCATATTGGCCACCGCGCCCATCAGCATGCCACCGGCAGAACCACCTTCCGCGATGATGCCGCTGTAGGAGGTGAAACCGTCCTTCACCAGATGGTCGGCCGCCGCGATGAAGTCTTTGAACGTGTTCTGCTTGTGCTCCATCTTGCCGGTTTCGTACCACTCGAAACCCTTGTCCTTGCCGCCGCGAATATGGGCCACAGCATAGACGAAGCCGCGATCGGCCAGCGACAGATTGTTGGTGCTGAAGGACGCGGGGATGGAAATGCCGTAAGCGCCGTAACCATAAAGCAGGCAAGGGGCAGAACCATCCAGCGGCGTATCCTTCCGGTAGAGCAGGGAAACCGGCACCTGCGCGCCATCATGCGATGTCGCCATGATGCGGCGCGTCACGTAGTCGTCAGAGTTATGACCGGAGGGCACTTCCTGCGTTTTCAGCAGCGTGCGCTCACGCGTCACCATGTCGTAATCGAACAGCTGGCTCGGCGTCGTCATGGAAGAGTAGCTGAAGCGGATGACATTGGTGTCGTATTCGGCGGCACCATGCAGACCCAGCGAATAGGCTTCCTCATCAAAGGCAACGCTGTGTTCCTCACCGCTCACACGGTCGCGAATGACGATGCGCGGCAGGCCATCGCGGCGCTCCAGCCAGATCAGATGGCGGGCATAGGCGTCGATATCGAGGATGAGACGGCCCGGCTCGTGCGGCACGACCTCGGTCCAATTTTCCTTGCTCGGAGCCGTGACCGGCGTCTGGCAGATGCGGAAATCCTTGGCATCGCCGTCATTGGTCAGGATGTAGAAGACATCGCCGCCCTCGCACAGCGAATATTCGATGCCTTCCTCACGCTCCGCCACGATCTGCGGCTCGGCTGTCAAATCCTTGGTGGAGAGAATGCGGTATTCGCTGGTTTCGTGGTCGTGAATATCGATGAAGATGAAATCGTCCAGCACAGATGCGCCCACGCCCATGAAGAAGCCGGGGTCTTTTTCCTCATAGACCAATCGGTCGGATGATTGCGGCTCACCGATAATGTGGTGGAAGACCTTCGATGGGCGGTGGTTCTCGTCCTGTAGCGAATAGAAGAAGCTCTTGCCATCCGGCGCCCATGCACCACCACCGGCAGTGTTCTCGATCACGTCGGCCAGGTCCTCGCCGCTCTCCAGCTCACGAATGCGCAGCGTGTAATATTCCGAACCCTTGTCGTCGTAACCCCAGATGCCGCGACTGTGATCGCTGGTCTGGTCGAGACCGGCGAGCCGGAAATAATCCTTGCCTTCGGCTTCCTTGTCGCCGTTCAACAAAACGTGCTTCTCGCCACCGCCGCGCGGCGTGCGGAAATAATGCGGCTGCTCGCCACCGGTCACGAACAGGGTGCCATAGGCATAGGGACCGTCATTCACCGGCACGGATGAATCATCCTGCTTGATGCGGCCTTTCATCTCCTCAAACAGCTTTTCCTGAAGCGGCTTGGTATCGGCCATGGCCGCTTCCATATAGGCGTTCTCGGCTTCCAGATGGGTGCGGATGGCGGGGTCCAGCAGCGTCGGGTCCTTGAACATCGCCTGCCAGTTGTCGGCGCGAAACCACGCATAATCATCCGTGCGCGTTATGCCGTGATGCGTATCGGTGGTCGGCTTTTTCGCTGCAACGGGCGTTGCGGGCAGGTTCTTGAAAATGGACAAGGGAAACTCGCTTTCATGGGAAATCAGTCTGCGTAGCCAAAGATGTAGAGTGCCACCGCAGGTGGATCAAGGTCGAAATCTTGTCGGGGTGAAACCGAACACGGGCACAATTCTGTCAGCTTTCCATCACAATTTCATACTAGATCGCAAATCTGACACATCCATGTCGATGCTGTCGATCAGTGGGTTTGCCCAGCGAATCAAAAAGAAGAAACGAAGAGCCCGAACAGGATCCCATGCAAAAGCTTCTCCCCGTCGCCCTTCTTGCAACCTTGGCCGGCCTGCCTGCGGCCATGCCCGCATTTGCCATCGATGCCAATGTTCTCAGACAGTTGAACGTGCTTGCCCCGGAAGAACGCCTCGAGCAGCGTTGCGACATCGAAGCCATGGAGCGCATCGCCAAGGAACAGAAGGGCATGAAGCCCGACAAGGTCATCGCCTACGCCTTCGGCGACCCGGATGTAACCTCCGACAGCATCAAGGCCTCCGGCGCCGTGTTCAGAAGCGGCGGCGAATGGTTCCGCCTGCGCTACAAATGCCAGATCACGACGTCCACGCTTGGCATCAAGGATTTCGATTACAAGGTGGGAGACAAGGTGCCGGAAGCGCAGTGGGCGAAGCATTATCTGTATGATTGAGCCACAACGTCCCTCATTCCTGTGACGCGCACAGGAATGAGGGCAGAGAGACTGCCAGTTGCCAATCCGCAACGATATCTAACTGATTTCTTATTGATATTGCCGCCTGCTGAATTGCCGACTAATCCTTGTGTGAGAGGGTTTTTCAGGGGCAGGTTGCATGAGTGTGCGTTTTCACGGGCTTTCGGCGTTTCCGCTGACACCGGCGGATGAAGAAGGCGTCGTCGATGTCGAGGCACTGTCGCGGTTGATCGACAGGGCAGGGGCCGCGCAGGTGGATTCCATCGGCCTGCTGGGTAGTACGGGAAGCTACGTCTATTTCTCTCGCGAACAGCGCCGCCGGGCCGTGGAAGCGGCAGCGGAGTGCCTGAAAGGCAGCCGTCCTCTTCTCGTCGGCGTGGGCACGCTGCGCACCAACGATGCGGTCCTGCTGGCAAAGGATGCGGAAGCGGCAGGCGCGAATGCGCTGCTGCTGGCACCGGTGTCCTATGCCCCGCTGACGCAGGAAGAGGTCTATCACCACTTCGCAGCGGTGGCCGGTGCCACCAGCCTGCCGCTCTGCATTTACAACAACCCGTCCACCACCCATTTTACCTTCACCGACGAGCTGCTGGTGCGGCTGGCTTACATCCCGCATATCCTGGCGGTGAAAATGCCCTTGGCGCCAAACATGGAATTCAAGCCGGAACTGGAGCGTCTGCGCCCGCGTCTGGGCGACAATTTCTCCATTGGCTATAGCGGTGATTGGGGCTGTGCCGACGCCGTGCTGCAAGGGGCAGACGCCTGGTACAGCGTCATCGGTGGCCTTTTGCCGGTGCCATCATTGCGGCTTTTGCGCGCCGCACAGGCAGGCGACAGCGCCGAAGTTCAGCGGATCAGCGCTTACTTCGAACCGCTCTGGGCCTTGTTCAAGGAGTTCGGCAGCTTCCGCGTGGTCTATGCCGCCGCCAACCTGCTGTCGCTCACCCACCGCCAGCCACCTCTGCCGGTCATGCCCCTCAGCGTCAGCGATTGCGCGCGGGTGGAAGAGGCGCTGGCAAAGCTTGCAGAACTGGATGGCCTGCCCAACGCCACGCCATAATTCCGGCACTTTGCGGGCAGATTTGCCATGCAGTTGAAGATTGAAAGCACCTGACATGCTGAAGAAACTTGCCCTTGCCTGCATGCTGACCGCCGTCGCGTCTCCCGTTTTCGCGAGCTCCGGCCTGCTGGAGCCGACGTTGAAAATGCAGCCGGGCAAGGCGCATGCTCCGCGCGTTGCGATCACGCTGGATGCCTGCATGGGCAAGACGGATTTTCGCATTCTCGATACGCTCGTAAACGAGAAAATACCCGCCACCATCTTCGTCACCGCCCGCTGGCTCAAGCACAACCCCGAAGCGCTTGCGGTGATGCTGTCGCACCCCGACCTGTTCGAGCTTGAAAATCACGGCGAAAACCACATTCCCGCCGTCGATAAGCCCGTCTCGATCTACGGTATTGCTGCTGCCGGTTCGCAAGCAGCTGTGGAGCAAGAAGTAGAAGGCGGCAGGCTCGCCATCGTTGCTGCCACGGGCCACCAACCGCAATGGTTTCGCGGCGCAACGGCCAAATACACGGCCTCATCCATGACCACCATCAACCGCCTCGGCGAACGCGTCGCGGGTTATTCCATCAATGGCGATGGCGGATCGCTTCTGGGCGCAGGCGCAACGGCCAAACACATCGCATCCGCAAAAGACGGCGACGTCATCATCTCCCACATCAACCAGCCGACGCACGAAGCAGGCGAAGGCGTGGTCAAGGGCCTGCTGGCCCTGAAAGCCAGAGGCGTCATCTTCACCCGCCTCGACAGCCCGGCTTTTATCGTTCCGTCGAATTGATCAAGACGGCAAATTCGGCACCACTCTGCGCGATGGAAACAGCTCGCGTGCCACGGTCATTCCGATGAGGGAGAGGGGCAGGGCCAGCATGGCACCGGCGGCACCCCACATCCAGGTCCAGAAGATGATGGCGACGAAGACGAGGAAGGGGTTGATTTCCATGTTCTTTCCCACCACTGCCGGAAACGCCAGGTTTTCCATCAACAGGTGAATGGTGAAGAAGACGATGGCGGGCAGGAGGCCGAGGATGAGGCTGTCGTGGGTCAGAATGCCGCCCACCGTCAGGGCCAGCGTCATGGCGGTGATGCCGAGGAAGGGCACGAAGCTGGAGAGGAAGGCGAATAACCCCCACAGGAAAGGCATGGCGAGACCGCCGACATAGGCGATGATGATCATCGAGACGCCAAGCCCCGCATACATCATCGATGCTGTGGCAAAGTAGGAGCTCAAAACCTGCTCGATGGACCCGATGGTGCGGATAGTGCGCAGGCGCTGGTGGCGCTGGGGGAAGGCCATGATGGTGGCTTTGCGCAGGCGCACGCGGCTGTAGAGAAACAGCAGCAAGGCTGCAAAGAAGATCAGGGCCTGGACGATGGCAGGCGTGATGTTGGAGCCGATGACGGCGATGATATCGCCGCTGCGTGAAATCAACGATTCCATCGACATCGAACTCAGGCTGAAGGTGGCGGCGGAAACATTCAGCCAGCGCAGGCTTTGCAGGTAGGGCAAAAAGCGGTCGATGGCTTTTTCGACGATATTGGGGCCTTCTGCTGCCAGCGTCGACAGCGGGTCGATCAGCGAGTTGACGACCAGAAACAGAACGAGTGCCACGGCAGACGACAGAATGAGCGCCACCGCAAAGCCCGGAATGCCATAGGAGTTCAGCTTGGTGGCGGCCACGCCGAGAATCATGCCCACAACGATGGCCATGACCACGGGGATGAGGATGATCGACAAAGAATGGATGACGCTCATCATGATGACGACGAAGATGCCGACGGTGGACCAAGCCACGGCCACATCCAGAGCCTCGCGGCCCAGCGGCTGTTGGCTTCTTTCATCGTCCTGCGCAGAGCCAACAGCCCCGCGCATATACGGATCCTTCGGGTCGGCAGCAAGAAGGCTGCGTTCCGCCTGTTTCCGGTTGGCAATCGTCTGGTCATTCATCGAGCAGTCCCCCATCAGGGCGTATAACGCTCAACGGGTACGCCGGTTCCGGTGCATGGCCAATTTCGGTGTGGGGCGGCAAAGACGCAACCGCGCTTGCCGCCAGCACCTCAGGCCGAGAGCTTGAGGCCGATGCCCCATGGGTCTTTCAGCGCAATGCCATCGCTCTGCCGCTCCGTTGCGATTTCCATCCGCTCGAGGGCGGCAATCGCGGTGTCGAGTGCTGCTTTCTCGTTGAATTTCAGCGAGTAACCGGAAAGCCCTGTCATATTGGCTTGACGCGCCTGCGCACCCCGGCTGTTCCAGATGTTGGCCGCCACATGGTGGTGGTAGGCGCCGGAGCCGAAGAAGCTTGCACCGGGATACCGCGCCATGATCTTCAGCCCCAGCACATCCTGATAGAAGGCATCCGCCTCCGGGATATTGCCTACCTGGAGGTGGATATGGCCAATCGCCGTGTCTTCGGCAGCCTTGGCAAAGGTGGCCTTCGGCGCACTGTCGTAGAGTTCCTGAAGGTTGAGCCGCAAGGTGGACATGCTGATCGTGCCGTCCGCTTGGTAGGACCACTCCTGCGGTGTGCGGTCGCGGTAGACCTCGATACCGTTGCCTTCGGGGTCAGCCAGATAGATGGCTTCGCTGACGAGGTGGTCGGATGCGCCCTGCAAGGCGACATTGTTGTTGGCAACATGGGTCAGCCACAGCGCCAGATCGCTGCGTGTCGGCATCAGAAACGCGGTGTGGAACAGGCCCGCAGCGCCACCCGGTGCCCGCGTCGTGTTCTGCCCTGTGGTCAGCGTCAACAGCGGTTTGCCGCCTGCGCCCAGAACCTCGCCGCTCGGCGACGTCTCCAGCACCGAGAGACCGATGATCTGCTGATAGAAGGCCGAGACGCTTGCCAGGTCCTGCACCACCAGATGCGCCTGTCCCACATAAGCCGGGCGCGTCACCGCGAACATCTTGTCTTCGTTCATGTCATGCACTCCTGTCGGTTGCGCCCTTGCGGCGACGTTGGAGCCAATATGCGCGCGAATGATCGTTCACGAAAGACAGTGATTTGGTGAAGCAGCGTGCACTCAGTGTTGACAATGAAACGCGCTTACTTTGACGTCGATCAATTCCATCCGTGCCGGGAACGTGTAGATTAGCATCAGATCAACATCGAAGGGAGACCGATATGTACAACAAGATCCTTGTTCCGGTTGATTTGAGTGGCACGGAAAAAGCCCAAAAAATCCTGGCAAAGGCCGAGACCTTGCTGAACCCGGATGGTCAGATCGTGCTGCTGAACGTGGTCGAGGATTTGCCGAATTACCTCGCCATCGACCTGCCGATGGACCTCATCGAAAACGCCATAAAGGACGCGAAAGACCGGCTTGCCGTGTTGAAGCAGGGATCGCCCCGCGTCGGGCTGGTAGAAATTCGCAGCGGTGCGCCCGCGCGTGAAATTCTCGCCGCCGCTGCCGATCTTGAGGCCGACCTCATCATCATCGCTTCGCATACGCCCGACCTGACGAACTACTTCATCGGCGCAACGGCAGACCGGGTCGTGCGACACGCCAAATGCTCGGTACTGGTGGACCGATAGTTCGAGGCGCTGCCGCGGTCCCATAGCGTTTTGCAACAGGCGTGAATGCAAAGTGATCGCCTTTTGCAACCGTGGTCTTGTTCCCGTCTCATATTGCCTGCATGATCTCAAAACTAACATGCAGGAACAGATTTATGAGTGAGCTTTGGCGCTTCGGACGCCGTTATGACCTTCCCGAAGTCGTCGCTGATGGCATTGTCCATGGAGTAGGCATCGTTTTTGCGCTGATCGGCACGACGGCGCTGATTTTCTACGTCACGCTGTGGGGCAGCATAAGCGCCATTGCCGCCGTGTGGATTTACGCGCTGGGGCTGGTGGCCTGCCTGTCCATCTCCTTTACCTACAATATCTGGCCCCATTCCAACGTGAAATGGTACCTGCGCAGGCTGGATCATTCCGGCATCTTCATTCTCATCGCGGCCACCTACACACCGATTCTCCAGCGCGGTATCGAAGACCCGTTGATTGCCGTCACGCTGGCGGGAATCTGGGTCGCGGCGCTGTCCGGTATCATGCTGAAATGCTTCTTCCCCGGACGGTTCGACCGCCTGACCATTCTGCTTTACCTCGCCATGGGCTGGAGCGGCGTCATGGTGGCGGATCGCCTGTCCTATCATCTTCCGCCGCTCAGCCTCTGGCTCATCGTCATCGGTGGCGTCATCTATTCCATGGGCGTCATCTTCCACGTCTGGGAACGGCTGCGCTTCCAGAACGCCATCTGGCACGGCTTCGTGGTTACGGCGGCAGCGGTGCATTACGTGGCGGTGATGACCAGTTTCAGCATGGCCCCGGTCAGCGCGTAGAGCACTGTAATTTAACAGCCAGACGACTGTACGGTGCCGCAGCTTTCGTTATGTTGGCCGCGACATTGATTTGCAGCGGATAAACAGCATGACCATCGAGATGCGCGATGCCACCCCGGATGACCTTCCCGGCATCATGGAAATTTACAACGACGCGGTGCTGAACACCACGGCGATCTGGAACGATGTTCTGGTCGATCTGGAGAACCGCAAGGAGTGGTTCAAGGCCCGCAAGGACCGTGGCTTCCCCGTCATTGTCGCGGTGAGGGACGGTTCTGTCGTAGGCTACGCCTCCTATGGAGACTGGCGTGCCTTCGATGGCTACCGCCACACCCGCGAACATTCCATTTACGTGCACAAGAACGCCCGTGGCGCAGGCTTAGGCAAGCTGTTGATGCAGGCTTTGATCGAACACGCCAAAGCCAATGGCGTGCATGTGCTGATCGGCGCCATCGAATCGGAAAACACAGCATCCATCCGCCTGCATGAGGCGCTGGGCTTCCGCATTGCCGGCAGATATTCGGAGGTCGGTCGAAAATTCGACCGCTGGCTGGACCTGACCAGCATGGAACTCAAGCTTCCTACGGTGTGAACTGAACTGCGCCGAAGCGCTCGCGATAGCTCGCGGGTGTGGTGGCAAATTGCTGGCGAAAATGGTGCCGCAGATTGGCGGCACTGCCGAGGCCGCATGTCTCGGCCAGCGTTTCCATACCCATATCGGTCGTCTCCAGCAGATCCCTGGCCTTCGCCAACCGTTGCAGCAACAGCCATTTGGCAGGCGTGGTGCCGGTCGCGGCCTCGAAGCGACGCAGAAACGTACGGCTGCTCATGCCCGCCATTTGCGCCAAACGGGCGACACTGTAATCGCCGGTCAGATCGGCCTGCATTGTGTGGAGCAATGGCCCAAGCCTTGATTTTTCGTGCGGGTCCGGCACGGCCTTGTCGATGAATTGTGCCTGTCCGCCGTCCCGGTGCGGCGGCACCACCAGCCTTCGCGCCACCATATTCGCCGCCCGCGTGCCGAAATCACGGCGGATGAGGTGCAGGCAGAGATCGATCCCGGCGGCGCTGCCCGCCGAGGTCAGCACGTTGCCACCATCGACATAGAGCACGTCGGGCAGTACCTCGATATGGGCGAAGCGTTCCTTGAGAGCATCGGTATAACGCCAGTGCGTCGTCGCCTTGCGGCCCGTTAGCAGACCCGCTGCCGCCAGCACGAATACGCCGGAACAGATGGAGAGCAAGCGTGCGCCGTTGTCATGCGCCTTGCGCAGGGCCTCGCACAGCGCTTCGGGCACAGGGCAATCGATACCACGCCAGCCCGGCACGATGATCGTTCCCGCTTGCTCGATCAACTCGGTCCCGCCATCGGCAACGAACCGGACGCCGCCCGTCGCCCGCATTTCACCGCCATCGACCGCCGCCACCGCAAACCGGTACCAGTCGTCGCCCATCTCTGGCCGAGCCAGCCCGAAGACTTCGACCGCAACGCCGAATTCGAACGTGCACAGCCCGTCATAGGCAAGGGCAACGACGAGGCGGTTGGGTGGGGCGGTGAAGCCAGGTTTTGTCATGATCCTAACGATATATGGCAATCATGCCATCTGCCAGTCTTTTCGCATCCGGGTTAGGTTTGGACATCGCAACACGAAGGAGAAGCCCATGAGCACCGTCACAGACATTCCCGCCGCATCGCCGCAGGTCGCCGCCGATCATTTTTTAAAATTGCTGTCATTGGAAACAGATTGCTGGGACGTATACGGGGCGATGAACGCGGGGGAGCAGGATTTCGTCCTGCTGCACGTGGTCGGCACCGCGGACGTGTTCGCCCGCAGGCACATTCCCGGCGCGCTTCACCTTCGCCATGCGGAGATGACGGCAGAGCGCGTCGCGCAGTGGCCGGATGATACGCTGTTCGTCGTCTATTGCGCTGGCCCCCACTGCAACGGCGCCGACCGCGCCGCCCTCAAGCTCGCCCGCCTGGGTCGCCCCGTCAAAATCATGATCGGGGGAATGACGGGTTGGGAAGATGAAGGGTTTGGTTTTGTGAAGGGCGGTGTGGAATAGGTGGCAAGTTCCACCCAATACCGTCACCCTCGGGCTTGTCCCGAGGGCCTAATCACGCTTCTGCGGATGCAACCTAGCAGATCCTTGGGACAAGCCCAAGGATGACGGAGGTAGGGTCTTGCCGTGATTGCGAAGTTCCCGGCGGTAGGGTGGTGCTGTTGCAAGCCATAGTAACCGCACCATCACTCCTGCGGTTCAAACACCATCGAATGGCCGTTAATGCAGTAACGCAGACCCGTGGGCGGTGGGCCATCGGGGAACACGTGGCCGAGGTGGCCGCCGCAGTTGGCGCAGCGGATTTCCGTGCGCACCATGCCAAACGCGTTGTCGCGATGTTCGGTCACGGCATCCGGCTTTACAGGCTCAAAATAACTCGGCCAGCCGCAACCGGCATCGAATTTCGTGTCCGAGTAAAACAGTTCCTCATCGCAGGCAGCACAACGGTACAGTCCCTTTTCGGTGCTGTTCCAGTACGGGCCGGTGAACGGCCGTTCGGTGCCGTGCTCGCGCAGAATGCGGTACTGGTCCGCCGTCAGTTCCTCGCGCCACTGCGCATCGCTCTTGGTGATTTTCGGGGATTTGAGATCGCTCATCGGGGGATCCTTTCGTTTGGCATAGAGATAGTGTGGCAGCCTGCGCGATAAAAGAGGAAGCGGCTTTTCCCGGCAATAAAGCTGCTGTGATCCCGCTAAAGTCCGAAAACAGTTGAGGTCATCGCCACCTTGCCCTAATTGATTCCCTCAAAATCGTGTCGCGAAAAACAGAGCGGCGGGGGCTGGGAGACGAGATGATTGCCAATGTCACGCTGCTGACATTCGTTGTGCTGTTTTTGCCTTTCGTCATGGCATTGTGCGCACCGCTGGCACTCGCCCGGCTGGGGCACAATGCTGTCTGGCTTCTGGCGCTGGCACCGGCGCTTGCGTTCGTGCATTTCCTTGGTTTCATACCCACGATCTCGGCAGGTGAGGTCGTCACCGGCGGTTACGCCTGGGTGCCCAGCCTCAACCTCAGTTTCTCCTGGTTCATCGATGGTCTCTCGCTGACATTCGCGCTGCTCATCACCGGCATCGGCACGCTGATCGTGCTCTACGCGGGCGGCTACATGAAGGGCCATCCACAGCAGGGGCGTTTTCTGGCCTTTCTGCTACTGTTCATGGGCGCCATGTTGGGCGTTGTGGTGTCCGACAGCCTGTTGATGCTGTTCATCTATTGGGAACTGACATCGATCACCTCCTTCCTGCTGATCGGCTTCGATCACCGGCGCGAAGCGGCACGACGGGCGGCGTTGCAGGCGCTGGTGGTGACGGGCGGCGGCGGGCTTGCGCTTTTGGCGGGGCTCATCTTCATCTGGAACATCAGCGGCACGACGCAGCTTTCGATGCTGGTGCATGGCGATGATGTGCTGCGCCAGAGCCCGTTCTATTTCGCCACGCTGGTGCTGGTGCTGGGCGGTGCCTTCACCAAATCGGCGCAGTTTCCGTTTCACTTCTGGCTGCCCAATGCCATGGAAGCGCCGACGCCGGTGTCGGCCTATCTGCATTCCGCGACCATGGTAAAGGCGGGCGTCTATCTGTTGATGCGGCTTAACCCCGTCATGGGCGATACGGTGGCCTGGGAAATCCTGCTGCCCTTCTTCGGTGGGCTGACCATGCTGACCGGCGCGTTTCTGGCGCTGCGCCAGACCGATCTGAAACTGATGCTGGCCTATACGACGCTCTCGTCCCTCGGCCTTCTGGTTCTTTTGACCGGGTTCGGCGCACCCTATGCCATCGAAGCCGCCGTGCTGTATCTGGTGGCGCACTCCCTGTTCAAAGGCGCCCTGTTCATGGTCGTCGGCACCATCGACCATGAGACGGGAACGCGTGATGTGACGAAGCTTTCCGGCCTTCGCCGGGCCATGCCCGTCACCTTCGTCGTCGCCATCACTGCCGCGCTGTCCATGGCGGGCCTGCCGCCCTTATTCGGCTTTCTGGCAAAGGAAGAGATTTATGCGGCACTGGCGCACGCCAATCCCCGCGCCATTCTTTTTGTCGGCGTCGCTATCATCGGCAATGCCGCCATGCTCGCCATCGCCCTTGCCGTCGGCCTGAAACCTTTTATCGGCAAGCCTTCCAAAACGCTGAAACATCCGCATGAGGGACCGCTTCTGCTCTGGCTCGGACCTGCGGTCCTGGCCTTGGCCGGTCTGATCTCCGCGCTGTTTTCAGAAGTGTTTCACGCCGCCATTTCCACACCCATGGCAACGGCCATTGCGGGTGATTCCTCCCCGGTCGAGATATCGCTGATACCGCATATCGGCGTTCCCCTGGCGTTGTCGCTGTTTACGGTGGCGCTGGGCGTGATGATCTACACCAAGCTTTCCCTAGCACGCCACCTCATGGTCCGCGCTTTCGCCGCTGCCGGGCCGGGACCGGACAAGGCTTTCGATGCCGTCATCTCCAGCCTCGTCAAACTGTCCTTCCACGTCACCCGCATGATCCAGCCGGGCAGGCTGGAATTCTACGTCACCGCGACCTTCGCCATCATCGCGCTGGTGCTGCTGGTGCCGCTGTTTGCCTATGGCGAGTTGCCGGTCATGCCGGTCTGGCCTGCCGATATCCAGCTGCCCGAACTCACCTTCATCGCCATCGCCATCATCGGCCTCATCGCCGTTCTGACGGCAGCAAGTCGCCTGACGGCCATCGTTGCGCTCGGCATTCAGGGTTTCGCCGTGGCGGTGTTGTTTCTACTCTTCGGTGCACCGGACCTGTCGTTTACGCAGTTCATGGTCGAAACGCTTTTCGTCGTCATCCTGACGCTGGTCATGACACGCCTTCGCCTGTCTCCCACCGATCATCGCAAGCTCGGACAGAAACTGCTGGATGGCACGATCGCGCTGTCCTGCGGCACCGGCTTTGCGCTGATGCTGCTCAAATCCACGCAAGCGCCTTTCGATACCAGCCTTACCGCCTTTTTCAGCACCTATTCCAAGGTCATCGCCCACGGAAACAACGTGGTCAACGTCATCATCGTTGACTTCAGAGGCACCGATACGCTGGGCGAAATCGCCGTCGTCATGGTCACCGGCCTTGCCATTCTGGCGCTGATCCGCATTCGCCACGGCGCAAAACCGGCGCCTGTCGGTAAGACGGAGGGTAAGCCATGAACACGCTCATCTTCCGTACCGCCGCGCCCGTCATCACCAGCCTCATGGTCATGTTTTCCATCTTCGTCCTGCTGCGCGGTCATAACGAGCCGGGCGGTGGGTTCATCGGCGGGCTGATCGCGGTTTCGGCGCTGGCGATTTACGGCATCGCCTATGGCGCCGCTGCTGTCAGGCGCGCCATCGTCTTTCATCCGCTGTCCATTTCTGGCTTCGGCCTGCTGCTTGCCACGCTGTCCGGCGTCGTCTCGGCTTTCGTCGGCGTGCCCTTCATGACCGGGCTGTGGGTTACCCCCAGTTTCGCGGGGGTAGAGGTGCCGCTCGCAACGGTCATCTCCTTCGATATCGGCGTCTACCTTGTCGTGGTCGGTGGCTTCACCTCCATTGCGCTGGCCCTGGAAGAACGGGAGCGTGACTGATGGAAGCCGTGTTTTCGATCCTCGTCGGCATCTTCTTCAGCGTTGCCATTTACCTCATGCTGTCGCGCCACAGCGTACGGCTGCTGCTGGGCATCGCCGTGTTCGGAAACGCCGTGAACCTGCTTCTGTTTACCGCGGGTAGGCTGACACGCGAGGTGCCGCCCATGATCGGCGCGGGGCAGGATGTGCTGTCGCCAACCGCTGCCAATCCGCTGCCGCAGGCGCTGATCCTGACCGCCATCGTCATATCCTTCTGCTTCTTCTGCTTTTTGCTGGTCCTTGTCTGGCGGGCGTTTCAGGAGCTGAAAACCGACGATACCGACGAGATGCGCGCAGCCGAACCGGCACGTGAACCCTTGCCGCCGCTGAAGTATTGAAAGCGAACACGACTGATATGGCCGCACCCGGTTCCACTCCCATCGATCTTGCCGCTGCACTGGTGACCCAGCCAACCGTGCTGTCGGATTGGCTGATCATCGCCCCGGTCGCGCTGTGCATATCGGTCGGCGCTATCCTGATGATGGTTCGGCACGCCACGCGCCTGCATTCCACCATCGCAATTTCGGCCCTCGCCATGCTCACCGCCATCGATGCTGCATTGTTGTGGAAGGTTGCGACGGGCGGTCCCTTCACCATGGTCATGGGCCGCTGGCTGGCGCCCTTCGGTATTGCCTTCACCGCAGACCTGACCGGCGCGGCGCTCGCCCTTGCGGGCGCAATCGCGGCCCTTGGCTGCGCCATCCACGCGCGTGGTGAAATCGGTGACGCGTCCACGCGCTATGGCTTTTACCCGTTTCTGATGCTGCTGATGGCAGGCGTCAGCGGCGCGTTTCTGACCGGCGATATTTTCAACCTCTATGTCTGGTTCGAAGTTCTGCTGGTCTCGTCCTTCGGCCTCATCGTGCTCGGCTCCCGCAAGGAGCAGATCGATGGTGCACTGAAATATGCCGTGCTCAATCTCATCGGCACCACGCTGTTTTTGATCACGGTCGGCTACCTATATGCCATCTTCGGCACGCTCAACATGGCCGACATTGCGCTGAAGGTCAGGGTGGCAGATGGCGGCGCTCCGCTGATGACGCTCGGCGCGTTGTTCCTGCTGGCCTTCGCCATGAAGGCGGCGGCGTTTCCCGTCAATTTCTGGCTGCCCGCCTCCTATCACACGCCCAAACTCGTGGTATCCGCGCTGTTCGGCGGGTTGCTCACCAAGGTCGGCATCTATGCGCTGTTGCGCGTGATGGTCATGCTGTTTCCGGTGCAGCGGGAAGAACTCAGCCTCGTCATCGCCGTCGTCGCCGCGCTCACCATGCTCCTGGGCGCCATGGGTGCGCTGGCCCAGAACGATCTTCGCCGCCTGCTGGGCTATATCGTCGTGTCGGGCATAGGCACCATGCTGGCAGGCCTTGCCATCGGCTCTCCTTCGGCGCTCGGCGGCCTCATCTTCTATGCGCTGAATTCCGTGATCGTCATGACGGCGCTTTATCTCGCCATCGGTCACGCCATACGCCTTGGCGGTGCGTCGACGCTGTCGGAACTCTCCGGTCTCTATGCAAAGGCACCGCTGTTCTCCGGCCTTGCGCTGGCACTGTTTTTCGCAGGCTCCGGCCTGCCGCCTTTCTCCGGCTTCTGGCCGAAACTGATGCTGACGAAATCGGCCATCGATATCGGCGCATGGTGGCTGGCGGCTTCGATCCTCATTTCCGGCTTCCTCTGCACTATCGCCTTTGCCCGCATCTACCTGCTGTGCTTCTGGCGTTCCTCGCCGCCGGGCATGAAGGCGGTCGAGACCGAGTCACCTGCGCCATCCCTTGTCCCGCTCGTGGGCCTGACACTGCTCATCGTCGGCTTTGGCCTGTTCCCCGACGCCGTCGTGCGGCTTAGCCAGCAGGCGGCGGATCAACTGGCAGAGCCATCGGCCTATATCCGCTCGGTCTTTCCGCAGGAGCGTGCGCCATGAGCCGTTTCGTCATCGGTCTGCTGTTTCTTGTCGTCTGGTTCGCCATCACCGGAAGTTTTACGGTAGCGAACGGGCTGTTCGGCGCGGGTGTTGCGGCGCTGTCGCTCTTTCTCATCCGCCATCAGGTGAGGGAGAGCGAGACCTATTGGGGCCGCATCCCGGCCATTGTGTCGCTCGCGCTGCTGTTCATCAAGGAATTGGCGCTGTCCGCCTGGACCGTAGCCATGCTGGTCATCAGACCGCGCCTTGCCCTGACGCCGGGCATTTTCGCTTATCCGCTGGAGGTGAAAAGCGATTTCGAAATCACGTTGCTCGCCAATCTCATTACGCTCACACCCGGCACGCTCTCGGTGGATGTGTCTTCCGATCGCGCGACGCTCTATGTCCACGCGCTGGATTGCAGCGATGTGGAGGCCACAAAACGCTCCATTGCTGAGGGTTTCGAGCGTAAGATCATGGAGGCATTCCGCAAATGACACCGGAAACGCTGGTCTCCGGCGCAACCTTCGCCGCTTCCGTCATCCTCTCCATCGCGTTCCTCTTGACTGTGGTGCGGGTGGTCCTCGGGCCTACCCTGCCGGACAGGGTCATCGCGCTGGATATGCTGGTCGGCATCGCCATCGGTTTTCTGGGCGTCATCGCCATTCGCACGGGCTTTGATCTTTACGTGGATATTGCCATCGCGCTCGGGCTTGTCGGCTTTCTTGCGACAGTTGCATTCGCCCGTTTCATCCTGTCCCGCAGGCCGCAGGCAGGGCAGCATGGAAAACAGGTGCTCGATGGCACCGACCAGATGCCCGCGGGCAAGCCATCGCATCCACCCAAACAGCGCAAACGGTCGGGCAGGGGGAAGCGATCATGAACTGGATCATTGCCATCGCAGTTTCGGTTTTGCTGATCAGCGGCGCACTTTTCTCGCTGGCCGCCGCCATCGGTATCAACCGTTTTCCCGACCTCTATACTCGCATGCACGCTGCATCCAAGGCGGGAACAGTCGGCTCCGGCCTGCTTCTTCTTGCCGTCGGTCTGAATTCACTTGAACTTGCCGTATTCACGCGGTCTTTCATTGGTTTTTGCTTTGTTATTCTCACTGCCCCGGTATCGGCGCATTTGTTGGCCAAAGCTGCACATGAAGCTGGATATCGCTTATCAGGCATAACCATAAAAGATGAGTTGAAAGTAAACCGTAAGTTGAGTTGATGCTAATGCTTTATTGTAAGCTTGGCCACAATTCCAACATAAGCTCTAATTTTGTTACCTGTCATTTCTTGTAGGTAGAATAGTCGGTATTTGCTCTGGAATGTTCCAAAATAATAATTGGACTTTTTTTGGTTTGGTGTTATCCACATCAGGTAACGTGAATGATGTTGATTTGCAGCACGCGCAACAGCGAAATCGTCTTGGTATTTTAATAATGCCTAATCTATCCTCCTTCGAGAATAGCACGATATTTCTTCGGTGTTTGCAAATGTCGTAAGCATTACTCCCTGTTCTGTGGAGATCAGAATCGGGAATTGAACTTCGCAAGATGCAATCAGTGGGTAGGGTTTAACTTTGTTTCACAGGTAGGCGGGATATGCCCATGCCGGTGAAAATACGAACAGGAGAGACATAAATGACGGAAACTACATACGGCGGTGCGCAGGATCTGCTCGTTGAACTGACGGCGGATATCGTTGCTGCCTATGTTAGCCACCACGTCGTTCCGGTCACGGAACTGCCTGGCCTTATTTCCGACGTGCATACGGCGCTGAGCGGCACTTCCACACCGGTGGTGGCTGCTGTTAATGTTGAAAAGCAGAAGCCTGCGGTCTCCGTTCGCAAGTCGGTTCAGGATGACCAGATCATCTGCCTGGAATGTGGTGGTTCGTTCAAGTCGCTCAAGCGTCACCTGACGACACATCACAGCATCAGCCCGGAAGAATACCGCGACAAGTGGGATCTGCCGGTCGATTACCCCATGGTGGCTCCCGCCTACGCAGAAGCGCGCTCGCGCCTCGCCAAGGAAATGGGCCTCGGCCAGCGCCGCAAGTCCGGTCGCTAATCACACCAATCTTTCTAACGGAAAGCCGGTCCTCGTGGCCGGCTTTTTTGTGCGTTCTGGGTCAAAGAAAATATGAAAATAATCCTTAATAAATTTCTTATTGCAGAATATATGATTTAAAACCTGTTATTTCCTACTAGAATTACCGGATTGTCGCCATCGCTTTGCTGATGTATGAATTAATTCCTATTTAACGAGGAATTGCATCATGACGTTCAATCTCGACCCTTCCGGCCCACCACCGCCCGTCGCCCCCCATCACTCTGCCCCGCCAATCCCTACGCCGCCTGTGCCCAAGGTCAACCGCGATGCCTGCCAGCGAGTGCGGGAGATCACCTATCAGCTGTTCGTGGATATCGTTGATAGAGAGATGGTGCGTCGCGACCGTCGCCATGCCATGGCCCATATCCGCCAGATCGCGCTCTATATCAGCCATGTCGCGCTGTCCCTGCCCATGTGGCAGGTCGCAATCTGTTTCGGTCGGGAGCAATCCACGGCCAGCATCACCTGCCAGAATGTCGAGGATCGGCGCGACGATGCGGGTTTCGATGAGTTCGTGCTGGCCGTGGAAGAGGCCGTCAAACCGCTTATCCCAACGTTGGAGATCGCACACGATGCCTGAAGCACCCGCCAAGCAAAACCGCGCCCTCGTGCGCCTGCTGCGTTTCATCGGTCGCGATGCCGCGATGGTGACAGACCAAGGCGCCTATATGGAAATCACCCTCGAAAAGACCGGTGAGATCAGGCAGATCGACAACGGCGTTTTGGAAGAGGGCCGCTCCGCCGGATTGCTGCGCCGTGAAAACGACCGGCTTTTCGCTCAGCCCGCGGCCAGCGCCTTCCTCAAACGTGCGATGGTCAAGGAACGGGACGAGATATTTCAGGCGCAGCACCGTGACTGCGAAGTCGTCTCCGTCGAAATCGAAGGCGAGCGCCAGACCGCAAGACGCAACGAACTGTCGTCGCCCCTCTTGGCCCTGCTGCGTTTGAAGGATCGCGATGGGAAACTGTTCTTTCCCGCCCATACGATCGAAGCGGGCGAAAGGCTGGCCAGCGATTTCCACCGGGGACAGCTCAGCCCGCGTATCACCGCAAGCTGGGAGCCACGTCTGGCGAAACGCACCAAAGGGCAGGCCAATGGCGCGCAAGACCTGACCGACACAGCCGTCGCCGCCCGCATGCGCTTCTCCCGCGCCGCCGACGCCATGGGCCCGGAACTGGCGGGCGTCGCTATCGATATCTGCTGCTTCGAAAAAGGCCTTGAGGTCGTGGAGCGCGAAAGGCAATGGCCGGTCCGCTCCGCAAAACTCATGCTCCGCACCGCCCTCCAAAGCCTTGCCCGCCACTACGCCCCACCGTTAGCTCCGCAAAGCCGCAGCCAGCATCATTGGGGCGCGGAGGGTTACCGTCCGGTTTTGTAAAAAGGGGGCTCAAGCCGCCAAAACCTGCGCTTCCCCACGGATGCGGTTGATCATGGAGCGCAGGCCGTTGGCGCGTTGGGAGGAGAGGTGTTCTACGAGGCCGATTTTGCCGAAGACTTCGATGGCGTCGAGGCCGGCGATTTCGGAGGCGTGTTTTCCCGAGTAAACGGCCAGCACGATGGCCACCAGTCCGCGCACGATGTGGGCGTCGGAATCGCCCTCGAAGGTCAACACGGGGTCATCGCCGCCATCGCTGTGGCTGACGACCCAGACCTGACTGGCGCATCCCTGCACCTTGTTTTCGGCGGTCTTCTTCTCGTCTGCGAGATCGGGCAGGTCCTTGCCCAGTTCGATGACATAGCGATAGCGGTCTTCCCAGTCGTCCAGAAAGGCGAAGTCATCGAGGATTTTATCGAGAGAAGTCATGGGTCGGTCGTCCGTTCGTCGGATGCGTATAGGCAAGCATATAGGTCAAAGCCTGCGTGAATTGAACAGCCGCAGGGATGAAAAAAAGCCCTGCGACGAAGCAAATTCGTGCAGGGCTTGCAAGTCGGGCAGTCAGGCGGCTCACGCATGAGCCGCAAGGGGTGTCACGAGGCGGGCGGCCTCGGAAAGAAATCGCGTGAACTGTTTTAGATCAGAGCGCTGGGCGGCGCTGGGGCAGGGGCACGTAGGGCTGCGATTTGATGGTGCCGGTCTGGATCGCATCGGCCTTGACGTCTTCGATCGCCAAGGGAGCATCGACATGGACGACAGGCGCTTCGGCGGTAGCAAGTTTTGCGGGCTGTTCGCTGCCTGCAAGCTGGGCATCGATCAGCTGGTAGGCAACCTTGGCGCCTTCGCGGGCTCTTTCGCCAAGGGCGTGGAATGTTTCGGCGCCTTTTTCGCAGACCTCGGGTTTCTCAACGCAGATGGCGCTGACATAGCGGTAGGCTTCGCTGGCTGCCGATACGGCGCCTGCGACATTCATCTGCGAGGTCGGTGCATTGCTGTCGCTGGAACCGCCGAAGTAGGACAGCGCCACCAGTACCAGCGAAAAGAAGATCGACCCTTTGATCAAAAACCACATTGCGACACTACCCTGTTTGACCGTTGCCCTTTGCGGGTCATCCGTGTTTGCCCTGTTTTTCGGGCTTGCAATCACCCTAGAGCCAACAGACCAACAGCCATTTGCAAAAACCGGCAGAATTTAATTCAAATTGTCTCTATTTGTTCCGTGGCTGGACGAAGATTGCGAATTCGAGACAAGTTTAACGGATGCTATTAAGCATAATTGCGGCGCTGGCCCGCAATTGCAGGGGATAAGCCCACTACGCCGTGCCTTAAATGTTAACGCGAAGGGAAAAATATAACGAAATCCTTCGCTTACCCGTCATTAACCATGAAATGCAAAGTCTGCCCCAAATGCCTCGAAATGGGATTCCACGGGGCTTTAACCGGGGGCAGCGGCTCCGCTTTTAGCCTTTCCTTAAGCCGCGGGCCGCTATTGTCGGGCATGGTTAAGGGCGGCCTCGCCCCTTTGGAATTCGGTGTTCAAGTATTGCGTAAAATCACGGAAAAAGCGATTGCGTTGATTGATCATGCCACCGGCATGTGGCTTTCGCGCATGGAAGAAGACGCCAGCATACGGGTGGAAACGGTCCACGCGTTGCGTCGTCTCGTGGCCTTCGGCATGGCCGCGCTGGTCGTTTTGCCAGCTGCTTTCTGCCTGGCTTTTTCCGTATCGGTTGCGCTGCCGCTCGGCGTTGCGACCGTGTTCGCAATCTTCCTCGCCGCCGCTGCGTCCATGCTTGCCCTGCGTCGCCCCCAGAAAGTGCAGGACGTCGTGGCCTCTCCGGTTATGGGCAACATGGTGCTTGCGTCGCAGGTGCCCGGCCTGCTGCTGGTGTTCGATGAGCATGGCGTGGTCAAAAACGTTGCGGGCCGCGATGTCAGCCAGTTTCCATCGAAGTTTCAGAACTGCGCCGGTCATTTCTTTGCTGAACTGGTGCATGTATCCGATCGCATCGGCCTGATGCAGGCTTTCGATGCCCTTCGCCAGGGCAACGAGTCCTCCATTGCCGATCTGCGCTTCGACAATCCTGTTTCCGCGCGCCAGACGCAGTTCCTTCATGCCCGCATGGATATGACCGCAGAGCGCGACGACTTCGGCAGGCTGACCGGCGTTATCGGTCAGTTGCGCGATGTTACCGAGAAGGAATTGCTACGAACCGAGGTTGCCCGCAAGGCGGCAGAGGCGGAATCGGCAAACGATGCCAAGTCGCGTTTCCTCGCTGCCGTCAGCCATGAATTGCGCACGCCGCTCAATGCCGTGCTCGGCTTTTCGGATGTTCTGGCGGGCGAATATTTCGGCAAGCTGCAGAACGATCGCCAGCGCGAATACGTCTCTTTGATCCGCCAGTCGGGCGCCCATCTCCTGTCGGTGGTCAACACCATGCTGGATATGAGCAAGCTGGAAGCAGGCCGCTATGAGCTGATCATGGAACCCTTCCGCATCGGCGATGCCATCGCTACCTGCGAAGGCATGCTGGGTCTTCAGGCCAAACAGAAGGGCCTGACGCTGACGAGCCGCGTTCAGCGTGATATCGGTGAAGTCGTCGCCGATCAGCGCGCCGTTCAGCAGGTTCTCATCAATCTTGCAGGCAATGCCATCAAGTTTACCGAATCGGGTGGTGTGGTCACCATGGACGCATCGCTGGAAGGCGGCATGCTAAAGCTCACCGTCAGCGATACCGGCATCGGCATCGCCGCAGACAAGATGGCGTTTCTGGGCCAGCCTTTCATGCAGGTGCAGAACGAATATACACGGCGCTACGAAGGCACGGGCCTTGGGCTTGCGCTGGTCAAGGGATTGGTGGAGTTGCATGGCGGCAGCTTTGCGATTTCCAGCCGCGCGGGTGAGGGCACCATTGTAACGATCCTGCTGCCTGCGGATGGCTCTGGCCGCTCCGCTGGCGGTGACCGCGATGATGCGAGACACCCGGTGGAATTTCCGCCGCGTCTCAAGCAGGTCGTGGATGCAGATGAAATGACGAAGGAGGATGTTGCGGATGGCCGCGCCAAAGCGAAAATCGCCTAGGAAGACATCGGCTCGCAAGGAGCCCGGTTTCGTTTCCACGGTTGCTTCGGCCATGGGAAGGCAACTGTTGCAGCATCCAAAACTGGTCGGCGGCTGTACCGCCTTTTTCGTCGTTTTCGGCTTCATCGCCGCCAATGCGCTGTGGTATCAGCCCGGCCACCATCCATCGCCCTTCCTGCGCACGCGCGATGAGGAAAATCCCAACGGCATCGCCGGTTATCGCGTGGCCTCCGGCCTTGGCGAAAATGGCAACGTCACCACCTTCCGCATCGAGCGCCAGACGGACACGCCGCAACCGGCAGCGCCACCGCAAGCGCCCGCAGCAGCTGCGGTCCCCGACGATGCGCCTGCCTTGCCCCCGCTGGCGACGCCCCATCAGCCCTCCGAACTCGTAGCGGAAATCCAGCGTGAGCTTGCCCGTCGCGGCCTCTATGAAGGCGTTGCCGATGGCATGACCGGCCCGCGCACCACCGCCGCCATTCTCTTCTTCGAAGAAACCGTCGGCATGGAACAGACAGGCGAGCCGACGAGCCGCATTCTGTCTGCCCTCAAGATCGATAGCGCCACGACGGTCGCCGCCATTCCCAAGGCGCTTCCGAAGGATCGTCCCGCCAGCGCCAATTCCGGCGGCGTCGCCATCGATCCCGTGGCTGCCGCCATTCGCAGCGCCGAGGAGAGCAAGCCGAAGGCACAGTCGGTTTCGTTGACATCAGGCAACGCGGCCAAGCCTGTGACCAAGGATATCGTCGCGAAGATCCAGCAGGGCCTCGTCAACATCGCCTATGCGGATGTGAAGGTGGACGGCATGGCGGGCGAACAGACCCGCACCGCCATCCGCAATTTCGAAAAGCACTACCGCCTGCCGGAAACCGGCGAGCCCAGTGAAGCCGTGCTGAAGAAACTGAAATCCATCGGCGCCTTGTGATGCCAGCCTGGAAATGCTCCTGCCATGCGCCTTAAATCCGAGATCGTCGTCTCCGCCCTCCTGCGCCGCGTCTTCGCCGCCGGTGACTTCGCCGCCATCGAGCGCAAGGGTGCAGACGCCGCAGGCGCCATCTTCATTCGCCAGCGCCTTCGCAGCGGTCTGGAAAACCTCTACGGCCCAGCCCCGCAAAGCTTCTCCGACGATGAGGAAGAAAGGGCCGAACGCCGTTTCGAGCGCCGACTGACGAATGCGCAATCGCCGGATGTCGAGGCGCTGCTGGAGAAGGAACAGCGGTTCGACAGCGATCTATGGGTGGTGGAGTTGGAGACGGAAACCGTGGAGGGGTTGTTTACGGTTGTTGCTTGAGGTTCGGGGGCTTTGGGCGGCAGTAACAGTCTTGGCGACGGTGGTTTGTCGCCTTGTCGCGGCTGTAGTGGGTGGGGCTCACCCCCCTCTGTCCTGCCGGACATCTCCCCCACAAGGAGGGAGATCGGCTGGGCGCTCTGACACCACTTCACTCTCGACGCGAGAGATGGCCGAGAGCTCTCCACGAGTCGATCTCCCCACCTGTGGGGGAGATGGCCGGCAGGCCAGAGGGGGGTAAACCCCACCCACTGCCGCCTGCGAACTTACGCGCCGCCACAACACAAAAAGCGCCAACGCTAACGCATCGACGCCTTCCAACTGCATCCAAATTTCCGCTAAAAATCAGCTTACCGCCTCACCACCATCCGCTCACGGTCCCGCTCGTCCTGCTGCGGCACTGCGGTTTCCCGGCTCGGATCAACCGTATACCGGTCCGCGCGCCGCCAGCTCTCGATGCGGTCTTCGCATTGGGCGGCGTCGAGCTTGTCGAGCATGGCTTCCGCACGCGTCATGTCGTCTTCCCGGGCTTTGAGGTGCGGGTAGAAGCATTCCAGCACGAAGGCTGCGTCGGCGAAGTCCATGCCGAGTCCGATCATGGTGGTGGCCAGTTGCTGGCCGGAAATGTCCAGCATGATGCGTTCCGACAGCCAGTGGCTTGCCGATAGGGAGTCCGACAGGGCGGTGGAAAACTGGCGGGCATTGCGTTCTCGGGCAAAGCGCACCAGCAGCGCTTCCTGAACGTCCGTGAGGCGCCGTACCCCAAGGCCATCGCTGACCGGGCGGTGAAGCTGGCGTGCCATGGTGCGCAACTGGCGGCGCAAATCTTCTTCGCGCTCGGCAATCGTCTTTTCCATGGTACGCGAGACGGTGGGCTGCTCCGTAGCAGGCGAGGGGGCATTGCGCGAATGGCGCAGTCCCACCAAGGCATCGATAACCGTAGGCGAAAGGTCGTCGCGGCGCACGATGGTGCGCGCATGGGCGCCACCCTGGCTGCGGGCAATGGCAATCAGCGTATCGTCATCAAGGCACTTCGACGACACCAGAAAGGGTGCGGAAACGCCGATGGGCTGGCTGGCGATGAAGAAGGCGACCGCCGAGGGGACGTTGGGGTTCTGTGACAATGCCGCCACCGCTTCACGCTTCGCTTCCGGTGTGGAGGCGGTGAAGAGCGGCATGAACAGCTCCGCAAACTGGCGAAGCTCGGATTTGGACGGATGAGAAAGCCCTTCAAAACTCGAAACAGTGGCCATCAGCACCACATCTTTCTTCCTCTCGGCACTAGGCCTTTCTAACTCTCGAAACCGGTCGGTCAACGCAATACCCAATGTGACGCAAAACAAAACGATCCGTTCAAACTATAACAAACGTGTTGACGCGCTGTTAACCAGCACTGGCGCAAAGGACTTTTTTGCCGCTATGCACAGCAAATTTTTAAGACAATATTTTTGGGCGTACCGGGAACTCGGATGGGCATCGCAACGTCGCGTATCCTCAGCGGGAACTCGTCCCATCGACCACTGGCCGATAAAGACGAGCCCCTGACCGCCATCATGTCGGCTAAGGCACGTTAGACAGCAAGCAAATGACGCCCGTCAAATTTATTGCGCTGCAAAAATAACCCGCAATTTCTGGATTTTTCGGAATTGGTTATTGATTACAATGACTTTGGGAGAAGGCCCGTTTCTGGACTCACAGAACCGTGAACTCAACCTTTACGGACGGTATAAATAACACACTCAATTTTAATGGCATATGGTTCAAAGCCGGAACATTAGTGTTAACGAATGATTAACTTCTGCGTGTTTGTAATCCCATAGGCGGCTTTCAGATTCGGTGTTAGATTTCGATAAAGAAATTTAGGCTTTACTGTAGCAAGCGACATGGTTTGCAGCGGCCTCTCGTCTCCCATGCCAGTCTGTGGACTGGAAATGCACAATGTTGTGGTGATGGCATTCCCGCGCGTTTCTTTAATTCTCCGCGCGATTATTCAACAACCAAGCGTCATGCCCCTGAGAGGAGAAGACTATGACGGAAATTATTTCGTTTTATGCAGCGGCCCGCCGCCTGAGCCGACCGACGGATGTGCAAAAGCCCACGGGTGGTCCCGCCCAGCTTCTGTTCTTCACCGGCGTTCGCTACGAGCGCCCTGAGGTCGAGATCGATATTCAGACGCAGAGAAAACCGAGAAAGCGCAAGGTCGTGTCCGTCACGCCGGATGCGGCTATTGGTTCCTGAGTTCAAACGTCAGGCCGCCGTTTACGACCACGGCGTCTGCTCGCATTTTGCCTCGCTTAGAAATCGCGTGGCTTCCTCGCCGAAAGAGGACTGCGGCACCATGGTGCGCAACACGGCATAGCCCTTGTTCTGCCCCGCCTCCACCAGAATGGACTTGGAAAGGCCTGATGGCTGCGCCTTGCGAATAGCGGCCAGTTGCACCTGGTTTGCAACCAGAATATCCAGCTCGCCACCCGCTGAGGTACGGTCGTTCATGCTGAAGATTTCGTTGGAGGCGCTGTCGAAAACGGCAACCGACCAGAACGGCACAGCCCCGAAAGCCGCCAGACGCACAGGCTTTTCATCCACATCGAACGTGCACACGGCGACCCGCATGAAGGGATCGCCACTGCCCAGAGCCTTCTTTTCACTGGCTTCATCCAACAGGTGAAATGCATTGGGCGCGCCTTCCGCCATCGCGCGTGTGTACGCATCGCGGTTGGAAAAATGCGGCGTTGCCAGCAGAATGACCAGATGCAGAACGGCGGCACCCACAAGTCCGACGAAGACGGCGAAAAGCACTTTAAGCATTGCCGCATCCTGTCGTCTTGATGTCCGGCATCTTGATGTCGATCAGCCCCGTGCTGCCCGCAACAGGTGTGTCCAGCAGCGTCAGCACCAGCTTGAAATGGCCGTTAGGTGGCACCGCCAGCCAATTATAGGTCTGCGCAGAGGCGGCAACGCTGATGTCCATGCCACCGCCCGCACCATGCAGCAACGTGCGGGAGTTCAACGCCATGGGTCGCCCGGTGCCGTCATCCAGAAGATTACCCTGTTGGTCCGCGACATAAAGCGTCCAGAAGCGCGCAGGCGGCAAGGTGCCGGTCAGCCGGTAACGGCAGTCGCCTGATAGCCGCTGGCCGCTGCTATCGGCGGCGGCAGAAAAGCTCAGGCCCTCTGCCGTTCCATACAGAAGCTTGCCCGCATCTGCCCGGTGCGATTTCGCGTAAGGGTCGGCCTCGATGGTCTGCGCTTCGGGAAACGCATCCCACGCGCCGATCTTGATCGAACCGAACCCTTCGGTTGCTTCCAACGCCGCAAACGTTGACAATATGCCACCGCCAAAGGCGATGATGAGTGAAATCGCGACAAGGAATGGAACTCGAAACACGCTGTTTTCCCGTTTTGGAACAGGCCAGCGTTAGCATTGATTTCGTTGCGGGGAAATGGGCAGAACGAAGCGGAGACAAGGCTTTGCGCAAATGTCCACGCCCTTTGCTGGTGATGCGCTGAATTGCCACCTAACCGCCCGATGCGGTGTGTAACGCGTTCGAGGGTTTCTGAGCGGCTGAAACCTATCAGCTATCATGTCCTTGGGATGAACGAACAAACGCCGCCAACCCGAGGGTTAGCGGCGTTTGCTGAAATGCAGCGTCAGTTCGCAGGGGCCGGTGCTGTTGGTGTCGGTGTTGCCGCAGGTGCCGGTGTCGCAGGGGCAGGTGTGGATGATGCAGCAGCAGTACCTGACACGTCGTCCGTCGCCACCGGCGCAGGTGTAACCTTGCCATCGGCGGCAGCGACACGCCAGACCGTGTTGCCCGCATCGTCAGCCACAAGCAGCGCGCCAGTGCCATCGATGCCGACGCCGACTGGTCTGCCTCGGGCCTTGTCGCCCTGAATGAAGCCGGTGACCACATCCTGCGTCTTGCCTGCTGGCTTGCCGTTTTCGAATGGCACATAGGTCACGCGGTAACCGTTGAAGGCGTTGCGGTTCCAACTGCCGTGCTCGCCGATGAATGCGCCGTTTGCGTAGGCTGCGGGCAGGGCGGAGTTCAGCGAAAATGTTAGGCCGAGTGCGGCAACATGGCTTGAGAGCGCGTAATCAGGCTTGATAGCCTTCTCCACCATATCAGGACGCGGCGGGTGAACACGGGCATCGACATGGTTGCCGTAATAGCTCCACGGCCAGCCATAGAACGCACCTTCCTTTACCGATGTCATGTAATCGGGCACGAGGTTGGGACCGAGCTCGTCGCGCTCGTTGATGACAGCCCAGAGTTCCTTGCTTTCAGGGTTGAACGCCAGACCATTGGGGTTGCGCAGGCCGGACGCAAACAGCTTGAACGCGCCCGTCTGGCGGTCCACCTGCAAGATTGCCGCGCGGTTCTTTTCAGCCTCGATACCGTTTTCCACGATGTTGGAATTTGAGCCGACGGAGGCGTAGAGGAACTTGCCATCCGGGCTCAGCGCCAGATCCTTCGTCCAGTGGTGGTTGATCGGCCCGCCGGGCAGAGGCGTGAGGATTCTCGGCTCAGCCGTAATCTCGTTCTGCCCCAACTGGTAGGGATAGGCGACGATGTTGGACGCTGTCGCCACGTAGAGCGTGTTATCGGCAAAGGCGACGCCAAAGGGAGAATCCAGCTTCGTCAGCAACTCGTGGCGCTCATCTACCACGCCATCGCGGTTGGTATCTCGCAGCAGGGTAATGATGTTGCTTTCCTTGGGCGTACCGCCGGTTTCTCCATGCGCAATCGCCATGATCCAGCCGCGGATAATGTCTTTTGGCCGCGTCGGTGCCTCACCGGCAGGTGCACGGGACTGCACCACCAGCACATCACCGTTGGGCAGCGTGTGCACGGTGCGGGGATTGACCAGATCCTTCTGGTAAACCGAAATTTTCAAACCATCCGGCACGGTCGGCATCTCGCCGTCCTTCCAGCCGATGACCTCGGCCACCTTCAGGTCGGGAATGAGGTTCCGCGAAGGCTCCGGCAGCACAGGGTCGGCCCCGATCTGCTGGGCCGGATCGAAATTTGCGTCCTGCTGGTTGCATGCGGAAAGGACGACGGCGACACTGCCCATCAGGACAGCCGTGTGAATAAGGCGGCGCGCGATCATCATACTCTCCAAGCCAGACGTGCATATTTGCGGGTAGAAGCGGCAACCGCCATCAGCGAAACGACGAATGTCACCGCCGAAAGCAGCAACCCATAGGGCATCACCGCCGTCCAGCCATCACCGGCATGAACAAGACTGTTGGCGAAAGCCAGTACCAGCATAACCAGAAACAGAACGATCGCGAAAAACGACGGACGCATAGGCCGCGTGCGCGCCCGCAACACATCCACCACCCCCGCCAGGATCGCCAGCCCGCCGAACACCAGCCCGGCAAACAACAACCAGGCCGAAAAATTCTGCCACATCAGATTGGCCGTCTGCCAAAAGGCAATGTCGGTTCCCAGCGCCAGCGAAAAGCACACGAAGGGAAATGGCACGAATAGGGATTGAAAGGGATAGGCAGAGGCTTCTCTGCGAGACGCTTCACTCATAGGCCGAACTCCAACCTGAAATGGTAAGAACGTCCAAGTCATTGTGCGACTTGGACGTTTTAAAGGATATTGAGCTAACGGTTGGATGTGGGATTGGTTGCAGCAAAGACTAACGGGTGGGGCGAAGATGTCCCTGGTATGAAACGATGAGACCGATGCCACGGAGCGAAATATTGACATGAAAGCAGAAATTGCCGTTTTGCTCCATCTCGAAGCTCTCTTCCTTTCCTAGTAGCCATACGGGAAAGGGAATGCCAAACAGAGACCACCTTCTGGGAACAAGATAGAGTTTGTCGTCTTCTACTACGCAGGCCAGCGCGACAACTGTGGCGCCAAACCGCTCCAAGACCAGATATTTGTTTCTGCCGCTGCCGACTGATTGTCGTGATGAGAAAGTCGTTTGCCCGAATGTTCTGGTCCATAATTCACAATTGTGCCCAGGCGTTATGACGACCTGCACCGGAACACCGTCCGAACCTTGTGGGAATTTCATGAATTTGCAGATAAGCCGCGCAAAGGCAGAGCGCCCGCGTTTGACCGTGGCGCTTCCTTGCCAGCTGCGTGCCTGCTGGGAGTCATGCAAAGCTTTTACTGTTTCAGGTAAGGTTTCAAAACGAGGCCCCAATACCTGTTTGTAAACGGGATCGGTTTGGGTCTCGGCACCGCGAAATCCGGCGAATATGGAGCGAGTGGAAAATATCTGCTCGTAGTCCGCGAGTTCCAGTGCCCGGGTGGCCGGTCGTGCGCCAGTGGCTGGTCTGATGCCCGACAGAAGCTTGCGAATGATAATCTCTATCGCCATGGAAGGAATGTAAGGGCCGTCATCTCCTTCCGCCAATAAGTGCCAGCTTTGTTCTGTCTTCTGTTCATTCCTAGTGCCGATCGCATGAACGAACATACCGCCGCGATGTTCTCCGAACTTCATGACGTTGAGAGCCGTGTAAAAGAGCCTGGAGAGCGGAACGAGCGAAGGCAGTGGAAATCTTGAACGTACTTTTGCGAGCACGTTGAGCACGCGATGCAAAATCTCTGGCACAGGTCCGGCCCCCATCCATATATTTTGTAAAGACGGGTGCTCGGGTGGGATAACCTGAAGGTCCGGCACATCCACCAACGAAAAATGGATGTTTTTAAGCGGTAGTTTTCCGGGGGCGGCAATGGTGTAACGCATACTTTCCGTAAGTCCTGGCGCATGAGCCTGCTTGCCGTTTCGCCAAAGCTTGACGGGTTCTCCCGCATATCCCACCACCGCCCGCATGACATTCAGGCCAATTCCGGCAAAGGGGGAGGGCGCAATTCCGCCGCGCACGGAGATAATGTCCATTGTTTTCGCCATTTCCCGCAGAACTGCTGCGGTCAATACTGGAAAACTGCTGACGCCTGACAGAACGAATATTCCGGCAGCGTTTGCTGCGGCATCATATTGCGACACACCTAACACGAAGTCTGACGAATCGGAAAAATCGACATAATTGACGCCATGCGTAATGCAAGCCTCGATCACGCCGTAGGGTTTCGGTCCATAATTTTGAAAGGGCCCGGACGCATCGACCAACAGTTCGGGTTGTTCCGTTTGAAGAAGACTGTCGATCTGGTCTCGGTCTGATTTCAGAGGGCGGACTTTTGACTTGCCGCGATAGGTCGCACAAAAATCAACGGCTTTCGAAAGATTGCGTCCACCTATGAGGATTTCCAGATTGTCAATGTCGCCAAGCAGCTGAGCCAACCTGCCGCCAAAAACGCCGTATCCACCAAGAATGAGTATTTTCAACGTAACAGTCTCTTTTGAACTTCAGAATGTGGCAATTCGCACAAATCGGCGCTTCCGAAAAAGCGGAGACGGTTGACTGCAAAAAAACGATAGAGGCGATCTTGTAAGGAAGTAGGGAGAATATCAAGCAAAGACAGTAGCTTCCATTTCCCACCTAATCGATGTCCGGCGCGAATGAAAGCGTTGAGCGAGCAGAAGGCGCGCCCATCCTCGACATATAACCAAGATGCTGGGTCGTCAGGATTCATGCCATAGTGAGCGATCAAAGCGTTCCCTAACGCCGATTGCAGCGGTACAATCTTGAATTCTTGTTTCAAGTCGTTCTGCGCAATCCAGGTAGCGCCCTTTGCGCAGAGACCGCACTGAGCGTCCATGACGGTGAACACAGCGGTGTCGGGAAAGGTTGGAACGGATTTGTCTTCCTTGTAAGAAAACGGCTCGCGGCTTTCGATCATCCCAAGGTGCATCCGTATTGCGTCAGAAGCAACTTAGAGATGTCGAGCCCTACGGGCAACCGGAAGATTGTCTTGTCTGACGGTACGGTAAAACGGTGTGAAGCAGTATCCAACCTGGCGAGGGCGTAATAGCTGAAAGTCAAATACAGAAGCGACTAACTGCAGCATGTGCCTCTACCGCTTCACGCCCACATCCCCACCAACATCCGCCACCTTCTGCACCGTCAACGAAGGCGCAGATGCCTCCTTCAATTGTTTGCCGATCGAGCGGATAACGCGTGTTGCCTCTGCGGAGAGAGAGCGGGGGCGGGTGAGGGCTGGTAGGGCGTTGGCGTCTGCTGCGGCCACTTCTGCGCCAGCCACTGGTTTGGGGCGAGAGCCTGATGGCAGCGGGTTCTGGATGCCGGGGATGGGGCGCAGTTCCATGCCTTGGTGGGCATAGTCCATGAGGCGTTTGAACGTCATGGCGGGCAGGGCGCCGCCGGTCATGTTGTTCATGGAGGTGAAGTCGTCGTTACCGAACCACACGGCGGTCGTGTAGTTGCCGGTGAAGCCCACATACCAGGCATCGCGGTAGGATTGCGAGGTGCCGGTCTTGCCGCCGGAGACGATGCCGTTATCCAACGCGCCGCGCCGGGCGGTGCCTTCCACGGGAATGGTCACCAGCATGCGGTTCATCTTAGAATTGGCTTCTTCCGACAGCACCCGGTGTGCGGGCGGTTCGTCGCGGTCGAAATCGTAGAGAACCTTGCCTTCATAATCCAGCACCTGCTCGATGCCGTGGCGGCGCGATTGCATGCCGTTGGCCGGGAACACGGCATAGCCGGTCGCCTGATCCAGCACCGTCAGTTCAGAGGTGCCGAGTGGGATGGTCTTGTCGGTGCGCAGCGGTGTGGCCACGCCCATGGCCTTTGCGGTATCGGCAATGATCTGCGTGCCCAGCACATCCTTGGCAAGGCGCACCGGCACGGTGTTGTAGGATTTGGCCAGCGCCACCTGCAAGGTGACCTTGCCGGCATAGGAGCGGCCATAGTTCTGCGGCGACCAGCCGCGCCATGTGACGGGCGCGTCCGAAATCAGCGTTTCCGGCTTGTAGCCTTTTTCCATGGCTGCGGAGTAGGTGTAGACCTTGAAGGACGATCCCGGCTGGCGTAACGCTGCCGTTGCGCGGTTGAACTGGCTTTCGCCATAGTCGCGACCGCCGACCATGGCGCGGATTCCGCCGCCATTTTCGATCATCACCATCGCGCCCTGCTTGACCTTGTAGCCTTCGCCGAACTCGCGGAGGCTGCCTTCCATGGCCTGTTCGGCGGCCTGTTGCAGGCCGCTGTCGATGGTGGTGCGCACCACGACGGTGTGGTCCCTGAGCTTGCCGTCCTTGGCCAGTTTCTGCACCTCGTCAAAGGCCCAGTCGAGGAAGTAATCCGGTGCTTTCACGTCTTCACGGTCGATGACGGTGGCCGGGTTGCGGCGTGCGCCGACGACCTGACCCTCAGTCATCAATCCACCCTGAACGAGGTTGGAAAGAACCGTGTTGGCGCGCGCGCGCGCCGCAGGAAGGTTGACGTGCGGCGCGTATTTCGCCGGTGCCTTGAACAGGCCCGCCAGAATGGCGGATTCCGCCAGCGTCACATCCGTCAGGTTCTTGCCGAAATAGAATTGCGCCGCCGCCGCCGCACCAAAGGTGCCGCCGCCCATATAGGCGCGGTCGAGATAAAGGCTGAGGATTTCCTTCTTGGACATGTTGGCTTCCAGCCACAACGCCAGAAAGGCCTCCTTGATCTTGCGTTCCAGCGAGCGTTCATTGGTCAAAAACAGGTTCTTGGCCAATTGCTGCGTCAGCGTCGAGCCACCCTGCACGACCCCGCCTGCACGGGCGTTTTCGCTCATGGCGCGGGCAAGGCCGATGAAATCGATGCCGAAATGCTCGAAGAAGCGCCGGTCTTCGGTCGCCAGAACCGCCTTGATGAAATGATCCGGCATCTGGTCGATCGGCACGGAATCTTCGTGGATGATGCCGCGATGGCCGATGGTATTGCCGTAACGATCGAGGAATGTGACAGCAAAATCACCGCGATAACGCCAGTCCTTTTTGGTCTCCTCGAAGGCGGGCAGGGCCAGAGCGAGCATCAGCACGGTGCCAGCGGTGCCGACCGTCAGCGCATCGTCGGCAATGTTGATGAGGAATTTCTTCCACCCGCGCACGTGCAGTTTGCGGGATGCAATGGTAACGTCTTCCCAGAAATCCAAAACGCGGGATGCAGCCGTCCACAGGCCGGAATCGATGAAGGAATCGATCCGTAGCAGGATATGGCGTTTACGACGCGCTTGTTTCTTGTCTTTATCTTCCTGCACGTAAAACGAATTCCTGTTCGATATGGCGAGCGGATGCTTGACGCAACAACCTTGCGCGGGTCATTTCCCTCACCACCACTCTGCCAGATTTTAGAGTTATCTTAAAATCCTGAAGATTGCGATATGACAAAACGGGCTATGCCATGTTGCCGCCCGGCGCCCCAAAATGAAACGGAAATGTTAACGATGAGTGACGCGCCATTCTGGAAAACCAAATCGCTGGCGCAAATGAGTAACAGCGAGTGGGAAAGCCTGTGTGATGGCTGCGGCCTGTGCTGTCTCAACAAGCTTGAGGATTGGGACACAGGCGACGTGGTGTTCACCTCCGTTGCCTGCCAGTTGCTGGATGGGGATAGCTGTCAGTGCTCGGATTACCCCAACCGGTTCGCTACGGTGCCGGATTGCATTCAGCTGAACCTCAAGCTGGTCAACGAAATCGGATGGCTGCCACCCACCTGCGCCTATGCGCTGGTGCGCGATGGCGAGGACCTCTACTGGTGGCATCATCTGGTTTCGGGCGACCCTGAGACGGTGCATGTGGCCGGCATTTCCGCCCGTGGTCGTACAGTAAACGAGCTGAAGGTGGAGGTGGATGATTTCGAGAACTATGTGGTGGACTGGCCGTTGACGGTGGGAGAGCAGCCGGAGGCGCAGCAGCGGTGAGATCATCTTGCATCCACTCCACCCTCATTCCTGTGCTTGTCACAGGAATCCAGCCAGCCCAAGTCCTTGGGCTGAAAAGACTCGTCCCGCCGCGCAGACGCGCGACGACTGGATTCCTGTCACAGGGACAGGAATGAGGGGGATATGGGCTCGTCCTATTCCTGCCCCATCTGCATCCTAATATCTTCCGATACCTTTAGACACGCCCGTTACCGGCGATGACGACCGGATATTCAAGGAAAATGCATGCTGCCCCGCTGCGCCGTTCTTAAAGCTCTGTGCCTGACCGCTTTCGGTTTGTCACCCGTTTGGGCCTATGCCGCCACCCAGCCTTATGAATGCACCTTCGTAACATCGGTGGAAACCGGCGCGGTCATTACCCAGCAGGGCACCTGCGACAAGCGTGTTTCCCCCGGTGCCACGTTCAAGGTCCCGCTGGCGCTGATCGGCTATGATTCCGGCATTCTGCTGGATGAATTCAATCCCGTCTGGGACTGGCAGAAGGGCATGGAGGCAGCGCCGCAGGAGCGCAAGAAGGTCGATCCGTCCACCTGGCAGAAAGAGTCGATCCGCTGGTACTCCCGCGAAATCACGAGCCGCCTTGGGCCGGAGAAATTCGCCAGTTACGTCAAACGTCTGGGCTTCGGCAATGCCGATGTGGCGGGAGAGGCAGGCAAGGATAACGGCCTGACGGACGCCTGGGTCGGCACGTCTCTTGCCATTTCCCCAGTCGAACAGATCGGCTTCATGCGCCGCCTGCTGGCCAACAATCTGCCATTTTCCCGCGATGCCCAGAACAAGACCAAGGCCATCATCCCAGTATTCGATGGCGCCGAAGCCTGGAGCGCCCACGGCACGACCGGCACCGGCAACCTCAAGGGCGACGACGGCCAACCAGACCCCAACCGCCCCTTCGGCTGGTTCGTCGGCTGGGCCGAACGCGAAGGCCAGCACATCGTTTTCGTCCGCTTCCGTGTGGCCGATAAGCCATCGGACAAGCCGATGGGAGAGGTAGTGCGTGAGGAGTTCTTGCGGGATATTCCTCGGTTTTCGGTGCACCGGTGAGGGCAGGGTCACTTCCCGGCTTCTGATGGTTTGACGTAAACGCCGGAAAAGCTGACGCCTTGTCCGCCACATCTGTCATTGTCTTCCACGACCATGAAGTGGGTTAGGGAACGAAGACGGACACGACAACCGTCATCAGGTTCAGGCGTGCCCATGGCTGGCTCCGTGCCATCATAATGGTTATCTTGATACCCGGCCAACATGCCTTCCGGCTGAAGAAACGCCGGTCCCATAATCGACCCGGTGTGATAGGAGGGCGGCCCGTTGCCAGCGTCCCCCTCAATCATCACGAAGCTGCTGTTCTCTCCACCCGATATCGTGATGGTGGAATTTCCGGTCTTCCATGAACCCTGCATTTCCTGTGTATCGAACTTGGCGAAGACGTTGGTTTCGAAATCGAGGCAACGTGCTGGCAGAAGGCCCATTTTGCTGTTTCCCTTGGCGGAAATATACAAAACGCAAGACAGCTCGGCCGTTCCCGAGGACACGATCACCCTGTCTCCGGGGATCAGGTAGGCATCCTCTTCGCATTTGGTCCCGTCACTTGCGCATTGTTTGTCGGTCGCGGGATTTTTGACGAAATGGAGCTTACCCGTTCCATTGTCCAGCACCGTTGCGGTGTAGAGGTTCTTGGCCTGGACGACATCGTACTGACTGGAGCAGGGCAGGGACTGATCGCCGAACTGGATCCAGTTGGCATAGGCCTGATTCATCATTGCCACTGTCAGAAGAAAAACCATAAGTGAAAATCGCATCGGCGTTTCCAATCTCGCGTTTTAAAAATGGCGTGCATCAATATCGTGTAACCCTTTTAGACGGCATGCCGAGAAATACAATCACATCCCTTGACCTTCCCATCATGGGAAGCATTACATGGAGTCTCGAAAGGGGAAATCCCATGAACGAGACCATCAAGACTTTAACCGCGCCAGAGCCGATTTCCGTGTCCGTGGAAGGCATGACCTGTGCGTCCTGCGTGCGGCGTGTGGAGGTGGCGGCGGGGAAGGTGCCGGGGGTGGCGGCGAGTTCGGTGAATTTTGCGACGAAGAAGCTAACGGTGGAACCGGGGGCGGGGTTTTCTGCAAAGACACTGGCTGCGGCGGTGAAGAAAATTGGTTACGAGGTTGCGCCTCAAACGATGACGCTTTCGGCGCATGGCTTGAAGGGTGCGGATGATGCGGCGCGGTTGAAGACTGTGCTGGAAGCTGCGCCGACCACTATAAATGTGGAGGTGGATGCGCAGAGCGGGACTGTGACCATCGAGAGCTTGGGCGGTGCGCGTCAGCGCGATGTGTTGGTGGAAACGGCTCGGCTGGCCGGGTTTGCGTTGAACGTTCCGGGTGCCGCTGGCCGCGATCATGCAGGGCATGAGCACAGCCACCATGCCAGCGACGAGGCGACGCTGAAGCGGGATGTCATTCTGGCGGCCATCCTCACCGCGCCGCTCTTCGTGCTGGAAATGGGTGGGCATCTTTATGAGCCGATGCACCATTGGTTGATGGGCGTCATCGAGACGCAGACGCTGTATTACATCTATTTCGCACTGGCGACGGTGGTGATTTTCGGGCCGGGATGGCGCTTTCTAAAGTCCGGTTTTCCAGCGCTTGTGCATGGTGCGCCGGAGATGAATTCGCTGGTGGCGCTGGGGGTGAGCGCGGCCTATCTCTATTCGCTTGTGACGACCTTTGCCCCAGGCCTGCTGCCGGAGAACGCCCGGCACGTTTATTATGAGGCCGCGACCGTCATCGTCACGCTGATCCTGATCGGACGGTTGCTGGAGGCCCGCGCCAGCGGCAACACTGGCGATGCTATTCGTAAACTAGCGAACCTTCAGGCCAAGACGGCACGGGTGGAGCGGGGCGGGCAAACGCTCGATATCGCGCCGGAAGAGGTGGTGGTGGGTGACATCATCATCATTCGCCCCGGCGAGCGCCTGGCCGTGGATGGAGACGTGGTCGAGGGCGCGTCCTATATCGATGAATCGATGATTTCGGGCGAGCCGGTGCCGGTGGAAAAGACGGTGGGCGCGCATGTCACTGGCGGCACCATCAACAGGAATGGCACGCTGAAATTTCGCGTCACCAAGGTCGGGGCGGATACGATGCTGGCGCAGATCATCCGGTTGGTCGAGCATGCGCAAGGCGCGAAATTGCCGATCCAGCTTCTGGTCGACAAGGTCACTGCGCTGTTCGTGCCTGTCGTCATCGCCATCTCGGTATTGACTTTCATCGTCTGGGCGCTGTTCGGGCCACAGCCTGCCTATACCTACGCAATGATCAATGCCGTGGCCGTTCTCATCATCGCCTGCCCCTGTGCCATGGGGCTCGCCACACCGACATCCATCATGGTCGGCACGGGAAGGGCCGTGGAACTGGGCGTGCTGTTTCGCAAGGGCGCCGCCTTGCAGGCACTGAGTTCCGCCGGGATTGTTGTGGTGGACAAGACGGGGACGGTGACGAAGGGTCAACCGGAGTTGACTGATCTGGTGTTGGCAGAAGGGTTTGAGCGCCGTGAGGTATTGAGGCTGGTGGCGGCAGTGGAAAGCCGGTCGGAGCATCCGATTGCCGAGGCGATTGTGCGGGCGGCGCGTGGGCAAGAACCCCTCCCCAACCCCTCCCCACAAGGGGGAGGGACTAACCCAGCCGCACCGTTAGGAAATAGAATGGTGGGTCTGCCGCACGGTCTCTCCCCCCTTGTGGGGGCAGAGGAGCGGTCTGCGCAGCAGAGTAATCGATCCAGTGAATCGATTGCAGCGACGAAGCCCGGCAGGGCAGAGGGGGTCTTCACTCCTACAATAACCGACTTCCAGAACATTCCCGGTTACGGCATCTCCGCCACCGTTGATGGCCGCAAAGTCGACGTCGGCGCAGACCGCTTCATGTCCAAACTCGGCCTTTCCATCGCGCCTTTCGCTGACACCGCACAAAAGCTGGGCGATGAAGGCAAGACGCCACTTTACACAGCCATTGATGGTCAACTGGCAGCGATCATCGCGGTGGCGGACCCGCTGAAACCATCTAGCGTCCATGCCATAAAAGCCTTGAAATACATGGGCATAGAGCTGGCGATGGTGACGGGGGATAATGCCCGCACGGCAAAGGCCATCGCCCGTCAGGTGGGCATCGAGAAGGTGGTGGCCGAGGTGCTGCCGGAGGGCAAGGTGCAGGCGATCCATGATCTGCGGCGGGGCGGCACGACGCTGGTCTTCGTGGGCGATGGTATCAATGACGCACCAGCGCTGGCTGAAGCCGATATCGGTATCGCCATCGGTACCGGCACGGATGTCGCCATTGAAAGTGCCGATGTGGTGCTGGTGGGTGGTGATCTGATGGGTGTGGTCCATGCCATCGAGATGAGCTGCGCCACCATGCGCAACATCCGCCAGAACCTGTTCTGGGCGTTCGGCTACAACGTCGCGCTCATTCCCGTGGCGGCAGGCGCGCTTTATCCCGGCTTCGGCATCATGCTGTCGCCGATGATCGGCGCGGGTGCCATGGCGTTGTCCTCGGTCTTCGTGCTGGGCAACGCCTTGAGATTGAAAACAGCGGGGGTATCGCCATGAACATCGGTCAGGCATCGCAGGTCTCAGGCGTTTCAGCCAAAATGATCCGCTATTACGAGCAAATCGGCCTAATCACGCCCGCCGCCCGTACCGGCAACAATTACCGAACCTATGGCGAGCAGGACGTGCACAATCTGCGCTTCATCAAGCGCTCCCGCACGCTGGGCTTTTCGCTTGAAGAAACGGAAACGCTGCTGAAACTCTGGCAGGACAAGACCCGCGAAAGCTCAGCCGTGAAGGACATAGCGCTCGCCCACATCAATGATCTCGAGCGCAAGATTGCCGAGATGAAAGCCATGGTCAAAACGCTCTCCCATCTCGCCCACTGCTGCGGCGGCGACCACCGGCCCGATTGCCCCATTCTGGACGATCTGGCAGGCATCGACGCTGCCGCTTCGCAGACATAATTCGCAACGAAACAAAGGATACCACCATGGAAACCAATACCTTCACCGTTCCCGACATGACCTGCGGCCACTGCGAGAAGACCATCCGCGGCGCGCTGGCAGAGGCGCTTCCCGGCGCGAATATCGGCATCGATCTGCCCACACATCGTGTGACGGTGACTGGTGATGCTGCGATGGCTGAGGAGGCGATACGAGAGGTGGGGTATAGCCCGGAACGGGTGGGATGATGTTGCAAAAGAGGTGGTATGTGCTACATATGTAGCACATATGATCCCACTTAAGGCTTCGTTTGTCTTGAAACTATTCGTGACGACGCAGAGCGGAAATCTGGAGCAGGAGCAATGACGGTAACGACAAAAATCAGACGGCAGGGCGGTGCTGCGGTCATGACCATACCGCCCGCTTTGCTGAAGCTCATGGGAACCGAAATCGGTTCGGAAATGACACTCGAAATCGACAACGGAAATCTTGTCGCGAGCCCGGTGACAACGCAAAAAAAGCGCTACTCGCTTGCAGAATTGCTGGAGGGCGCTGATGAAATGGCTGAGCTGAACGTGGAAGCTTCGGCCTGGGACGCAGCGCCGCGTGTGGGCAAAGAAGCGCTGTAATGGTGCGCAGCAATGTTCCAAAGCGCGGCGACGTGTTTCTCATCGATCTCAACCCGGTGGTCGGCAATGAGATGAAGGACGAACATCGCTGTGTCGTCATTACGCCAAAAGAGATAAATGCCGTTGGGCTGTGCTTGGTCGTACCGATAACGACTGGAGGTATGTTTACCCGTAAAGCGGGCTTGGCGGTCAATATTTCCGGGCAGAGAACGACCGGCGTTGCGCTGTGTAATCAAGTACGAAGCCTCGATATTGCTGGGCGTATCGCGCTAAAGAAAGCAAAATTTCTCGAAACGTTGGATGATGCTACGATGCAGGAGATCGTGGCGAGGGTCGTCAGTGTGATCGACCCAGCATAGAGGTCGCAATGGATGAGAGAGGCGTTACAACGAACGCGGCAATTCCCGACGATGAGATCGAGCTCAGAGAACTGCTTCTGGCCCGAATGCGTGGGAAGTTTGTGTCTGATGAAGACGCCAGATCGCGAACCGAGGCAATGATCAAGGCGAAGAAAGTCTTTTATGGCCTGGCGAAATCAGCGCCCCTCAAGGATTGAGAAGCGCTTGTGATTTCAAACCTCGTCGAACTTTCCGCCTTCCATGGATGGATTGCGGTCCAAGACCTTTTCCTCATCGTCATCAGGCAGAGCGTCGTCGCTTTCCTGATAGGGATCGTCATCCGTTTCGGCCTCTTCGTCCCGCAGTTCATGCTCGATCTGCTGGGACAGTTCTCCGTCTTCGGGCAGATCGTCTACCTCGAGATCTACGATGTCTTGGTCGAGGGCGTCTTCGTTTTCTGTCAGTGGCTTGCGCGGGTCCATGGGGGCCTCCCTGAGGGTTTTTGTTCTTGTCATCAGTTAAACTGAATGGGGGGCGCAGAGTTCCGGCTGCGCATCAAAACAAAGTCTTGACCTCAACCGTGGTTGAGGACCTATTTTCCCTGCCGACCTTTGAATGAGCATGGAGACGGCAGTGGTGGATGTGATGGAAGAGAGCAGTTGGGCAGCATTGTTGCGGGGTCGCAATCTGGCGCTGCTGATGGCGATTTCGGCGGGCATCGGGCTTCATGCCTTCAACCAGTTCGCCATTGTCGCGGCTTTGCCGGTGGCGGTGGCGGATATTGGTGGGGCGCTGATCTATAGCTGGGCCTACAGCATCTACTTCGTCGGGTCTGTCGCAGGTGGTGTGACGGCCATTCTTCTGCGCGAACGGGTTGGCGCACGGGCGGCGCTGGTGGTGTCGGCGCTGTTCTTTTCTTTGGGTATGGTGATCTGCGCGGGTGCCATCAACTTTCCCATTCTGATCGTGGGGCGCGGTTTGCAGGGCATTGCCGATGGTTTGATCGTGGCCGTGTGTTACAGTCTGATCCCCGCAGGCTTCAGGTCCGATCTGCTGCCGAAGGTCTTTGCGGTTGAGGCTGGCGTGTGGGCGGCTGCATCCGTCGCGGGGCCGCTTCTGGGCGGGCTTGCCACCGAACATGTGTCGTGGCGGGCGACGTATCTGTTGCCGGTGCCGCTCATTCTGTTGCTGGTCGTCTATACGTGGGTGTCGGTTTCGCCGGAAAAGCTCGCCGTGTCGCAGCGCAAGGCGACATGGCCGCTGCTGCTGTGCCTGACGGGTGCGCTGGCCCTGTCGGCCCCCGCCGCCTTCGAAGGTCTGGAGATGCGCATTGCCAGCCTGGTGCTGGGCTCGGCATTGCTGTTCACGTCACTGAAAATGGGGGTGCGGCCCGACGCCGGACTGTTTCCCAAGGATGCGTTTCGGCCCGGCACGGTGGTGGGAAATGGTTTCTGGATGCTGTTTCTGATGTCCTATGCGCAGGCGCTGACCAGCGTCTATCTGGCGCTGATCGCCATCGGGCGGTGGGGCTACGAGCCGACATTTGCGGGGTTCATCGTGGTGGCCATGCCATTGGCTTGGAGCACGGTGGCGGTGATTGTCGGCAGCTTGCGGTCGCAGCGGCTGCGCGATGCGTGTGTGCATTACGGCCCGTGGCAGATGGCGCCGGGTTGCGCGCTGTTGGGGTATGGTCTGTTGACGGGAAGCTGGCTTGAAATGCTGGCGGGACAGGCCCTGATCGGCTCGACATTCGGCATGTGCTGGGCTGGCATCAACCAGAACGCGATGGAAGCCGCGCCGGAGCACGAGCGCAAGATGACCGGAGCGCTACTGCCGACCGTCGCCACCTTGGGCGCGGCTGCCGGGGCAGGGGCGAGCGGGACGATTGCTGCCGCCACAGCTCTCGTTCCCGCTCTTGAGCGCGGCGATTTATCGCCATCGCTATCTTCGATTTATGGAGTGGCAGCTGCGGTTTCGGTTGCCGCTATCTGGATCGGCCGGCGCGTCACGAAGGGTGCCGCGCCGTCGCCCTCATGACTGGGTGGTCGCGAACACGATCATTGCCAGATAAATGACGAAAGCCATGATGCCGACGCCAGCGATGATGAGGATGATGCCGCGACCGGCGCGTTTCTTCTCGCCCTTGTTCTCGTTGGCTTCGGAAGGAAATAGAATAGGATCGGTTTCCTGAATCTTGGTCACGCGGCTCTCCTCTGGATATTTTCGTTACCCAGAGAACGGTGTGGGCCCAGGAATGTTCCTACGCACTTACTGTTTTAGCGCCCAAATCGTGGCATGGGCCACCGCGCCTTCGATGCTTTTCAGGTGCGCGGCCCGCACCGGCTTGAAGCTGTCGATGCGCTTGGTGCCGACATAGCGGCCATGGTCCGCGAACACTTCGATGGAGCCGTAATCCAGGAAAATCCGTAGGCGGAAGGGGCGCGCGCCTTCAGCGATATAGCGCGGCGAGGGACCTTTGCGACCATCTTCATGGCGAATCCACAGGCCTGTTTCATCGCAGACAACGCCGAGTTTGACGCCGGGATGGTCCAGCTCAAGTTCGAAAGGCAGGCCGGGCGTGGTCAATTCGAACAGCAATTCAACGGCGCCTGTCGGAAACTCCACGCGCTCTCCTGCCGCCAGCCGTGTGCGGTCCAGAATACGGTGGCGCAGGCTTTCCGCCGCACCGATGGGCGGTGTCAGCAGCGCGCCGTGGGAGAAGTGCAGGCGGCGCGGCAGGGTCATGGCAGTGGGGAAGTCTATTTCCGGCGTCGCATCCGCCCAGTTGGCCAGCCAGCCGATGCCGACGATGGTATCGCCATCCAAAAAGGCCTGGAACGCATAATTATCCGTGCCGAAATCCAGCTCCTGGCCGAATTCCTTGACGAACGTCTTGCCATCGAACCAGCCGACATCTGCCATGGTCAGGTTCTTGCGGCCCGTGGCGGCATCTTCGGAATGCATGAGGCCATAGGTCAGCACCCAACGGGTAGAGCGGGCATTGGCAGGGCCATCCAGCGGCAGAAGGCACGGGCATTCTATCGCCGTGGTCTTGTAGCGCGTTTCCACCCACAGCTTGCCGACATAGGTCCAGCCGGATGCGGCTGTCGGGTCCTGTGTTTCATAGAGCAGAATGACGCCGCCGCCATCGCTCTGGCTACCCAGCAGCATTTTCCACAGGCCATCCGGGCCGCGTACCACATAGGGGTCACGGAAATCCGGGGTCAACCCCTGCCCATCCGGGCGGTGGCCGAGAATGACATCTGCCTGGCCGGCCATGATGAGATCCGACGAGGTGGCAGTGAGCTGGATCTGTTGTTCCGGCACGCGGTCCTGCACCTGCTCGGTGAAGAACACGCGAATGCCGGTGCCTTCCACCAGCGGAATGGTGGAGCCGGAATAGGCCCCGCCGCGCTTGTCAGGCCTTGTCGTCAGGTCTTCGGAGGGGAACAGAAAGATCGGCAGATGCCGCCAGCGCAGGTAATCCGAAGAAACCGCGTGGCCCCAATGCATGGTGTTCCAGCGCAGGCCGTGGGAATAATGCTGATAAAACAGATGCGGGCGCCCCTCGAAACGGCCAAAGCCGTTGGGGTCGTTCATCCAGCCAAAAGGCGGGCGGAAGTGGTAGCTATCGGGCAGATCGGGCGCTGCATTATCCGGCTTGGTGTGGACGACAGTAATGCCGGTTTCCAGAACATCGGAGGCGATGAACCAGTACATGACGGAGACCGCAGTGGTCACCGTATCATAGCTCAGCTCAACCCGCCCGCCGCCAAACACTTGATAAATACGGAAATTATACTCATCGACATTGGTGGTGGAGACTTCGCCGAACTTGCCATTATGATTGGAAAAGGACACCGAACCCGGCTCATCCGCCTTCTTCGCCTTCAGCCAGACGTGGAACGTGGCATTGACCGGAAGATCGGTTTGTATGGTGCGAACAGCGCTCTCGATCTCTACGGGCAAAGCTGTATCGTTCATTCCACTATCCTTTCATCAATATGCGGTGACAGGATAGCAACGAAAGTGGCAGGTTAAAGTTCAAGTCCACTGTAGCCAGTCCGTAAGGACTGATATGCATAAGGCGATAACAAGCAGCCAAAGAGACGTTTTCACAGATATCTTCGGAAATAGCGGCGCTAGCAGAATATGAAACAAGGCGCTCACGGTCGCGAAAATCAAAAACAGACCGATAAGAAAGAGCTGTCCAGACAATGCTGGTTCGGCATCGGAATGCAATATTGGGGCCGCTATTAAAAAGCCGACTGCAGCCAAGGCCATAAACCCTGCAAAAATCATTGATTCACGACGATTCATCGGTCACCATATTCCGAATATTGCTCGCTTTGGTTTAACATAATCTGCGGAAATACGCAGTGCTGTGTAGGATGAGGCTGGGTGGCGCGGCAGAGGAGGTAGATGTTTGAAACGCGTGATTTCTAGGCGCTAACCCACGCATTTGCGCTCCGTCCTTTCATGAACACCGTCTTCGGGCTGTTTTTCGCGGTCGTCATTGCGACGCACATCTTCATTTATTGATCTTACTTCGAATTTAATTTGGATATTGACCTTTGGTTGTATTTGTTGATTCCTTGGACATGTTCTTCAATTTTGTTTGTGCGGCGTTTGGTTTTTATAAGGGTGGCTGATGGCCGAATATTCGGACCGTATCATTCGCGTGGCAACCATTTTCACCGCCACTGATTTTGCAGTGACCACATCTTATCTCGAAGCATATGGCATCGTCGTTGTGGCAAAGCCGGTTCACGTCATCAATAATTTCCAGCATTACACAAACGCCGTTGGTGGTGCCGGTGTTTTCGTGCCGGAAAGACAAGCGCAGGCGGCGGTCAATCTCCTGATTGAAGCGGACAGAGGGGAGACGGAAATGAAAGACGGTGAGCCAAAACTCATGATGCCGAAGACTTTGTTCGACAGGGTGATGGAGCTGTTTCTCTACATCTATATCGGCGGAGGAGAGCCCGCGCCGCCCTATGCGAGCCGCCTCGTTCACGGGCAATGGCAGGCTCTGGGCAAAGAGGAAATTTAGCCGTGGACACCAAGGAGCGAGTTCTGGACATACGCTATGTTTGTATGCGGTCTGACTTCATTGCGGTCACCCGAGCATTGATCCGCAGACCCTTCTGGCACACTGCGTTGACAGTCGTCTTGTCACTAATCATTGCTGGAAATCTTTTCGTCATGGCATGGTTTTGGCCGGTCAAGGAGGGGGTGCCGACATGGTATGCCGAACTCTATTTCCGTTACTGGCCCATCTGGTGTCTGCCGCTTTTATTGACCGTTTTCAGCGGTCATCTGGCCGGTCTGATGGCGGCGATGGTATTCAAAACAAGGGCGGCGGCCAATCAGGACATCGTCGTTACGCTGTCAAAGGATGGCGTCAGGGCTCGTTCTGCGGATATCAACAGTGACATTTCTTGGAGTGGTATCGTCAAGGCGGTACAAACCAGGACGCATCTCTTTCTGGCCTTGTCCAAACGCGAGGCGTTGATCCTGCCGCGCCGGGGTTTTGCGTCCGATGCCGATTATGCCGAGGGGGTACGCCTGCTTCGCGCGCATCTCAAACCCTCCGCCCCGTTCGTCAGGCACGAAGGGTTGCGCATTATCGACGTGAAGACGGGCGATGTGAAATGAAGTCTCAGCGTCTGCTGCTGGAATATTGGGCTAAACCCGCCCATATAGATGGAAACAGGGAGAGTACCCGTGATCCATTTTGACAATTCCTATGCGCGCTTGCCAGAGCATTTTACCGCCGCTGCGTTGCCCACGCCGGTGGCGGCACCGATGTTGATTGCGTTCAACCGCCCGCTGGCTGACGAGCTGGGACTGGAGCTTGAAGGCGTCGATGAGGCGCGTTTGGCGGCGGTCTTTTCGGGCAATGTCGTGCCGCAGGGGGCGGAGCCGTTGGCCATGGCCTATGCGGGGCATCAGTTCGGCAATTTCGTGCCGCAGCTGGGGGATGGCCGGGCTATTCTGCTGGGCGAAGTTGTTGATATCAGTGGCAAACGGCGCGATATTCAGCTGAAGGGTGCCGGGCCGACGAAGTTTTCGAGGCGTGGTGACGGGCGGGCTGCGCTGGGGCCAGTTCTGCGGGAATATATCGTATCCGAGGCCATGCATGCGCTGGGCATCCCGGCCACACGGGCGCTGGCGGCAGTAGCGACGGGTGAGCGTGTGCAGCGCGAAACCGGCCTGCCGGGTGGCGTCGTGACGCGTGTGGCGGCGAGCCACATCAGGGTCGGGACGTTCCAGTTTTTCGCGGCGCGTGAGGACAACGAAGCGATAAAGGCGCTGGCTGATTATGTGATCGACCGGCACTACCCGGATGTCAAACAGGCGGAAAAGCCTTATTTTGCTTTGCTGCAAGCGATTGCGGAGCGGCAGCGGGTGCTGGTGTGTCGCTGGCTGATGGTGGGGTTCATCCATGGTGTGATGAATACCGACAATGTGGCTATATCCGGCGAGACGATCGATTTCGGGCCTTGCGCTTTTGTGGATGAATATAATCCTAACAAGGTATTCTCGTCCATCGATGCGCAGGGGCGCTATGCCTATAACAGCCAGCCGGGCATCGCCCAGTGGAACATTGCGCGGCTGGCGGAGTGCCTGTTGCTGTTGCTGGATGAGGATGCCGAAAAGGCCGTTGAACTAGCCAATGGCGTGCTGGCGGAATTTGCCAGTGATTTCCCCAGACGCTGGCTTTCCGGCATGCGCGAGAAGCTGGGATTGTCCACGCAGGACGATGCCGACGAGCAACTGGCGCAGGATTTGCTGGCGCTGATGCAGCGCAATGAGGTGGATTTTACGCTGACGTTCCGCAGGCTTTGCGATGCGGCGGATGGCAGCACGGAGGCGTTTCGCGGCATGTTTACCGATCTGGCAGGTGCGGATGAGTGGCTGGCCCGTTGGCGACAGCGGACATGGCGGGAAAGTGCCACCGAGAGTGACCGGGCGCAGGCGATGCGGGCGGTGAACCCGGCGGTCATTCCGCGCAACCACCGCATCGAGGAAGTGATTGCGGCGGCGGTGGAAGATGGCGATTTTGAGCCGATTCATAAGATGCTGAAAGCGACGGCACGGCCCTATGAGGAGGTGCCGGAGTTTGCGGTTTATATGCAGGCGCCGATGGGGCACGAGCGGGTGTTTCGGACGTTTTGTGGGACATGAGGATCGAGGATTGAGGGCGGTGGTTGGGGCTTACCCCCCTCTGTCCTGCCGGACATCTCCCCCACAAGGAGGGAGATTGGCTGGGCGTACGAACCCCGCTCTATCCGCAGCGTTTGAGGTGGGCGAGACCTCTCCGCGATTCGATCTCCCCACCTGTGGGGGGAGATGCCTGGCACGGCAGAGGGGGGTAAGCCCCACCCGCTTCCGCCAGTTGAGTTACCCCACCTTCGCTAAACCCTCACGCGGCGCATAATACTGCCCGAACCGATTGGCCAGGAAATCCGCCAAGCCGATATCCTCCTGTTTCACAAAGCCTTTTTGCGGTAGCTTCCCCTGGCTGAGCAAATCCAGAACTGTCGTGATCCCTGCTGCGGTGGTGATCTGGATGGCGCTCATCATGCGGCCGGAGACGGGGCCGGCGTAGACTTTGTGGGCGTAGGTTTCCTGCATGAAGCGGCCGTTCTTGGTGCCGCAGACAGTGACGAAGACGATGACGACATCCTGCATGGTGGCGGGGAGGGCGTTTTCGAACAGGTCTTTCAGCACATCGCGCCGGTTGCGCAGGTTGAGGTCGTTGAGCAGCGCCTTCATGATGGAAACGTGGCCGGGGTAGCGGATGGTGCGGTAATTCATGGTGCGCACCTTGCCCTCCAGCGTGGAGGCCAGCGTGCCGAGGCCGCCTGAGGTGTTGAAGGCCTCGTATGTCATGCCATCGAGCGAGAATTCCTCGCGTTCTTCCAGCGCGGGAACGGCTGTCAGGCGGCCCTCGACGATGGCTTCGCAGGGCTCGATATACTCGTTGATGAGGCCGTCCGTGCTCCAGGTGAGGTTATAATTCAAGGCGTTGGACGGATATTGCGGAAGCGCGCCGACGCGCATGCGCACGCTGTCCAACTTGTCGAAACGGGAGGCAAGATCGGCAGCGACGATGGAGATGAAGCCGGGCGCAAGGCCGCATTGCGGGATGAGGGCGCTTTCGGACGTTTCGGCCAGTTTCTTGACCTTGCGGGTGGATTCGACGTCTTCGGTAAGGTCGAGATAGTGCGTGCCGACGGCGACGGCGGCTTCGGCAATGCCAGCGGTGAGGTGGAACGGGGCGGCGGAGAGGACCGCGAATTTGTCCTTCAACAGCGCTTGCAGGCCAAGACGATCTGTGATGTCGACGATCTCGGTGTCGACGCGTTCATGGCTGGGAACGTTGGCGAGCTGGTCTGCGGAACGGTCCGCGACGGTGACGCGGTAATCGCCTGTGACGGCGAGCATCCATGCGATGGCTGAACCGATATTGCCCGCGCCGATGATGACGATGTGTTTCATTCTTTCCCCTTCAGATTTTTGTTGAGGTAACAGAATGCCGCTTTTCGCAGACGATTCGTAGCTTCACAATGTGCGAAAGAGCGATTAGAATTGTGCAGATCGCCGGGAGGATTGTGCACAATGCTAAGCGAAAAAGATCGGGCGCTGCTGTCGCTGCTGGCAGACAATGCGCGCATGCCGGTGGCGGAACTGGCGCGGAAGCTTGGCCTTTCCCGCACCACGGTGCAGGCGCGTATCGAGCGGCTGGAGGCGGATGGGGTGATATCTGGTTACGGCATCAAGCTGTCCGACGCTTATTTGTCCGGGCTGGTGCGGGCGCATGTGCTGATTACGATTGCGCCCAAGGCACTCGCGGGTGTGACCGCTGCACTTGCCGCGATCAAAGAAGTCACGACGCTGCATTCGGTCAGCGGCAGCTTCGACCTGATTGCTATTCTCACCGCGCCTTCGATTGCCGATCTCGACCGATTGATCGATGGCATCGGGGCGCTGGATGGGGTGGAGCGGACGTTGTCTTCGGTGATTTTATCGACGCGGATTTCGCGGTAGGTGGGCTACTCTTCGTAGTCGAAGTCATCGTCGATATCGATAGATGGTGGTTTCTGCTGCCCGTGTCGAACCTTCAAAATGGTGATTTCGTCTGGGCGAATCTCATAATCCACAAGATAGTTACCCATGACGACGCGGCGCACACCGGGTAGGGGAAGCTCTTCGGTTTCGTGACCAAGGCGCGGAAATTGCAGGAGGTTTTGCCTTAGTCTCGCAAGGTCGTCACGGAAGTGAGTGGCCGCCTGCGGGCTGCGTTTTCGCAGATAGGCCGCTTCCGACTTGATGTATTCCCGCGCCAGCGGAGAGACAACAAGCTTCACGCCGCAGCGCCCTTTACGATATCATCGACTTCGGCAATGACGTCATCCAGATCGAAGCTTTCGCCGTTCTCGATTTGCTGTCGGGCTTGGGCGATCTCTATGATTTCCCGGCCTTCTGCAGCGAGATATGTTTTCAAGGCGCGGACGAAAACCCAGCTGCGTGTTTTGTCGCAGGCTGCTGCAATCTGTTCGATTTCCGCCAAGATATCCTGGGGTAGGCGCATCGTGATGGGTTGCGATAGATTTCTTTGATCCGACATCGATTTTTCCTCGATTTGTAATACAAAGATAGCCGAGAATGTACTTTTCGTCAAAGGCATTTTCTCACCGCGCAGACGCGTGGTGGCTGGACCCCGGCTCAAGGCCGGGGTGACGGAGGAGAGGGCTCACACCGGGTCCGTGCTGCCCCGTTTCGCCTTGAAAAACATCTTCAGCCGCTGGATTTCGGCGGGTGTCCAGCCCTGTGGTTGGGTCACTTCCAGCCAGGCGTCGATATAGTGTTCGGGGGCGTAGACGTGGCCGTAGCCCATGGGGGCGGTGGTGGCGGCGGCGACGTCCAGGAGCAGTTGTAGTTCGGTGACGACTGGGAACCAGCGGAAGGAGGTGGACACGTCGCGGCCGCGGGGTTGTTTCATCCATTCCGGGCGGCGGTAGAGGGCGGCGGCCTCAAAAAAGGTGATGGGGTCGCTGGCATATTGCAGATAGACGATGCGCATCGGCCCCCAGGGCTTATCCGGCATGTGGGCGTTGGTGTACTGGTCCGCAAAGCGGATGACCGAGGAATCGCGGAATTTGGGCAGCCAATAGGGTGAGCCGGAGGCGCGGCCTGATGTGGCCATGCGCCATGTGGGGCTGGAGAAAGGTGGGCCGCTCCACAGTGCGCCCTGGAAGGGGTCTGCCAGCACATCGTAGAGATCGGACGATTTCTGGCTGTTCAGCGCGCCGAGGCTGAGGCCGTGGAGGTAGAGCTTGGGGCGGGTGTCCTTGGGCAGCGTCGTCCAGTAGCCGTAGATGGCTTCGAACAGGGCACGGGCGGTTTCCACGCCGTAATCCGGTTCGGTCAAAAGCGCGATCCAGCTGGAGAGGTAGGAATATTGCACGGCGACGGTGGCGACATCGCCATTGTGCAAATATTCAAGCGTATCAATAGCTTCCGGATCGATCCAGCCGGTGCCGGTTGGGGCGACGACGACAAGGGTATCGCGCTCGAAACCGCCGGTGCGTTTGAGTTCTTCGAGCGCCAGTTTGGCGCGGTCCGCCGGTGTTGCGCCGGCATTCAGACCGGCGTAAACGCGGATGGGTTCTATGGCGGGGCGGTTGGTGAAGGCGGAAATTTCGGCGCTGTGCGGCCCGGTGGCCACGAATTCGCGGCCGCGGCGTCCCAGCGATTCCCATGACATGAGCGAGGCTTCGCTGCCGGTTTTCATGGGGTCGGAGGGGCGCGGCACATCCGGTTCGATGAGGCTATCCACCTGTTTCAGCGATGAGTCCATGAACCGCAGGCCGACATCGACCACCAGCCCGTTGAGCAGGAGCACAGCGATGACGGCGGCGGCGGCAATGCCGACGACATTGGCCAGCGGGCGCGGCAAAAACCGGCGGCTGCGCAGGGCGAACAGCCGCCGCACGATCTGAAACAGACGCCCGAAACCGATGAGCAGGGCAGAGACGCCAACGGCGATGGCACCGGTTTTGATGCGGTGGGCGCTGTCCAGCGGGTCGAGTTCCATCAAGACGCGGATGGAGTTTTGCCACGTTGCCGCCTGCCACAGAAACCCGACCGCCGCGACGATGGCCGCCAGCGACACGACAAAGAGAATGCCGCGCTTATCATGCCGGGAGGGCTGCGGGAGGCCGAGATAGATGGCGATATCCTTCAGGAAAACGCCGATGAGATAACCTATGGCAAAGGAAAACCCGCACAACACGCCCTGCATAACGAAGGTGCGGGGAAGCAACGACGGCGTGAGCGAGACGCAGAGCAACACCGTGCCGACGACGATGCCCGTGCTCGACAACGGCATGACCAAACGACTGATCCATCTCAAGATTTTGCTTCCTTCCCCGTATCCACCGCCTGAGTGTAATATGCCGGGGGAGGGGTTGGAAGAATAAATTTTGGATGTGATAGGAAAATAATCCTTGACGGCGTTACGGTCGTTTGGTAGTGTTTGGGTATAGTCGGAAAAGTGTGGGTGGTGGGGGTGTTGCCGCAGGAGTGGACGCTTTCTCTATTCCATCGTCGGCGTTGCGGGTGGGGCTTACCCCCCTCTGTCCTGCCGGACATCTCCCCCACAAGGAGGGAGATTGGCAAGACGCACGCACTCCGCTCTATCCGAAGTCTTCAAGATGGGCGAGAGCTAGCCACGAGTCGATCTCCCCACCTGTGGGGGAGATGCCTGGCAAGGCAGAGGGGGGCGAGCTTGCGCCAGCTTTTGATGTTTTTACCGCAGGCAAACCATGACATCCACAATCAACGACGACCTCTCGCTTTACCGCGAGTGGCCGCAAAGCCTTGTCTACGCGCCGACCATAACACTCGAAACCAAATCTCTGCCGCCTGACACCGCAACCATTCACGAGCCGGATGGGTTGTGGGGCCTGCTGAATGAGATGACCGCTGAAATGCGCGAGCAGTTCCGGTTCTTTCGTCAGTTGCGCGAAGGAGCGGGCGCTGCGCTGGAGGGCGTGGCGGATGAGGCGGCGGGGAAGGTGGCGCGGGCGGATGTGAAGGCGGCAAACGATGCCGTTTCGCTGATCGTGCGGACGCTGGAAAAGATAGACACGCTGCAACGGCAACTGGCCCGGGATCGCGAGGCGGCGGCTGAAGACGCGGCGGGAGCGCAAGATTATGAAGAGGCCGTCGCATTCTTCCAAAGGCGCATCGACGAACTCGTCCGGCAAAAGATGCGGGCAAGGCTTGTCGCTGCCGGTGTTTCGCCGGACGAAGACACGGTTCAAGCCTGAAAATGAGGCGGGCCGGGCGGCGGTGCCTGTCATCGGCTCCACCGTTCCTGACATTCGCAGGCAGGAGATTGCGCAAGGCATGGCAGCGCCGCTGGCAGAGAAATATCAACGGCAGCACATTGCCCGTTTCAACCGCGACTGGCGCTTCGTGGGCAACCACCCGCAGCAACAGCCGGATGGCGACTGGCGCAACTGGCTGCTGATCGGCGGGCGTGGTTCCGGCAAGACGCGGGCCGGGGCCGAATGGGTGCATCTGGTTGCCTCCATGGGCGATCGCTCCGATCTGCGCATAGCGCTGGTGGCGGAAACGCTGGGCGATGCGCGTGAGGTGATGATCGACGGCGTCTCCGGCATCTGCCGGGTGGCGCGGTTCAGGCGACCGGATTTCGAGGCATCGCGCCGCAGGCTGGTCTGGCCGAACGGGGCGATGGCGCAAATCTTCTCTTCCGAAGACCCGGAAAGCCTGCGCGGACCGCAGTTTCATTTTGCCTGGTCTGATGAGCTGGCGAAATGGCGCTATGCCCAGGAAACCTGGGACATGCTGCAATTTGGCCTTCGCCTCGGTGACAATCCGCGTCAGCTGATTACCACCACGCCAAGGCCGATTCCGCTGTTGAAGACGCTGATGGCCGACCCGGCAAGCCGTGTGGTGCGAATGCGCACCCACGACAATGCCGATAATCTTTCGCCCGGCTTCATCGACGCCATGCTGAAACGCTATGGCGGCACGCGGCTGGGGCGGCAGGAACTGGATGGCGAGTTGATTGCACAGCGCGATGATGCGCTGTGGAAGCGCGCCGATCTGGAAGCGATTTTCGATGCAAGGCCGGATGCTTTGGCGCGGATCGTGGTCGCGGTGGACCCGCCAGCGGGAAGCGGCGAGGGCTCGTGCTGCGGTATCGTGGTGGCGGGCATCGGCATCGACGGGCGGTTCTGGGTTCTGGCGGATTGTTCCGCCGAGGGCGCGACACCGGCGGGCTGGGCGCGGGCAGTTGTTGCCGCCTTCCGCCGTTTCGAGGCCGACCGGGTGGTGGCGGAAGTCAACCAGGGCGGCGAGATGGTGAGCGCCATGCTGAAAAGCATCGACGCCAACCTGCCGATTACCATGGTGCGGGCCAGCCGGGGCAAGTTCACCCGCGCCGAACCGGTGGCGGCACTTTATGAGCAGGGTCGGGTGCGGCATGCGGACAGGTTTGAGAAGCTGGAAGACCAGATGGCCGATTTCGGGCCGGATGGGCTGTCTTCGGGCAAGTCGCCAGACAGGCTGGATGCGCTGGTCTGGGCGCTGACGGCGCTGGCGATGGACACGATGGCAGAGCCGCGGGTGCGGGGGATGTGATGGGAAGATGACATCGTCTTCCGTCATGCCGGGCTTGACCCGGTATCCAGTGCGATCAAGTCCTTGATCGGGGAAGAGTCTTTTCGCCGCGTAGACACGCGGCGGCTGGACCTCGCAGCACGTGCGGGGTGACGGAGTTTTGGGTTAGCGCTTCAGCACAAACGCAAAACGCCCGCGAAGGCCAATAAGGCGCATCACGGGCGGTTTCGAATTCCAGCAGGGGGCAGCATGTGCCCCTCCCAATTACTTCTTCGGGGCCTGCGAAGGTTTTGTCTGTGCGCTGACTTCGCGCATCTGACGCCATTCGTTTTCGAGACGGTCGTAGGTCGTCTGAGGGATCGTCGCGGTCATGGCATTCCTCCTTCGGGTTGGCGCTGTTCATTGCGCGGTGTGAAACAGAGTAGGGGGCCAGAGGTTCCGCAATTCAAGGTAAATTTTACCCTTAAAACGGTTCGCATGAAATAAAATCGATTAGGATTTTTCTAAATCGATTTAGGTACGGAAAGTTGCATATTAAAATCTGGGGTTTAGGCCACCATGATTCTGAGAGGTGATAATGCTGTTGGACAGACAACGTTTTTTCACGATGATTCGGGGTGCTCCCTTTCCGGGCCGATTGAGTGCCACACAGGTTACCGGCACGGAATTGGTGCTCGAGGAATTCGAGACAAGAGCGCCGGATGGAGACCTTCGCCACCTGGCCTATATGCTGGCGACCGCGTTTCATGAAACGGCGGCGACCATGCAGCCGGTGCGCGAAACGCTGGCCGCGAGCGATGAGGCGGCGATCCGTATTCTGGACCGGGCCTATGCGGCAGGAAGGTTGGGGCAGGTGCGCACGCCCTATTGGCGGCGCGATGCAGACGGCAAAAGCTGGCTGGGGCGCGGGCTGGTGCAACTGACGCACCGGCGCAATTACGAGGCGATGTCAGCGGTGACGGGCATCGATCTGGTGGAGCGCCCCGAGCGGGCGATGGAGCCGCAGGTATCAGCCGCCATTCTGGTGGAGGGCATGCTGCGCGGCAGTTTTACCGGTAGGCGGCTTTCGCAGTATTTCGATGCCCAGCGTGCCGACTGGGAGGGTGCGAGAGCCATCGTCAACGGTAATGACCGGGCGGCACTGATCGCCGGTTATGGCCGGACGTTTTACGCGGCCTTGACGGCAAGCCTGATTGAACAGCCAGCGGTGGGATGATAGCGATTTCCACCCCGAGATTTTGCATGACAGGTGCCACCATGATCCGCCACATCGTTTTCTTCACCGTACCGGAAGCCAACCGCGACGCGGTGCGCAAGGGCCTCTCCGGCCTGACCGCAATCTCCCACGCTTCGACGCTGGAAATCGGCGAGAACGTGAAGAAGGATCAGTGGGGCAATTCGGTCGACTTCATCGTCTACGGCGAATTTGAGAACGAGGCGGCGCTGGCGGCCTACAAGGCAGACCCAGCCTATGAGCTTTCCACCAGTACGGTGAAGCCGCTCAGGGATACGCGGGTGGCTGCGGATTTTGATAGTGACCGGGCGGTGAAAGCGCCGATCAAGTAAGTCAGCTTTCTGGCCCTCCATCTTAGCCACCTGCAGGGTGGCTTTTTTGTTGTCTTTCAAAGGAAATATCCATGCGATTTTTTGGTCATCTGCCGTGGCGGCGCCCGGTGGGGCGTGAGGGTGTGCGCGAAGAAAAGGCGGCGGGCGGGTTTCTGGTGCTGTCTGGCGAAGCGGGGCGGGCGCATTGGTCTGGCCGGGGTTATGGCGCGCTGTCGCGCGAAGGCTTCATGCGTAACCCGGTGGCGCATCGGGCGGCGCGGATGGTGGCGGAGGCTGCGGCGTCCGTCAGTTGGTTGCTGTATGAGGGTGACGACGAGATTGGCGAGCATGCGCTATTGCGGCTGCTGGCGCGTCCCAACGGGCAGATGAGCGGGCCGGATTTCTTCGAGGCGCTGTACGGACATCTGCTGCTGTCCGGCAATGGCTATATCGAGCCGCTGATGGTGGGCGAGCGGTTGCGGGAGCTGCATCTGCTGCGGCCCGACCGGGTCGGCATCATCGAGGGCGCGGATGGCTGGGTGGCGGCCTATGATTACCGCGCCGAAGGCCGGGCGGCGCGGCGCATCGCGGCGGATCGCGATGGGTTGGGGCTGCTACATCTGAAATTATTCAACCCGCTCGACGACCACGGCGGGTTTTCACCGCTGGCGGCGGCTGGTGCAGCGCTGGATCTGCACAATGCCGCCAGCATCTGGAACAAGCGGTTGCTGGACAACTCCGCCCGCCCCTCCGGCGCGCTGGTCTATCAGCCCAAGGAGGGCGGTAATCTTTCCACCGACCAATATGAGCGGCTGAAGCGGGAGCTGGAGGAGGGCTATGCAGGTGCCGTGAATGCCGGGCGTCCGCTGCTGCTGGAGGGCGGGCTGGACTGGAAGAGCATGGGGCTTTCGCCCAGGGATATGGACTTTATGGAGGCCAAGAATGGCGCGGCGCGGGACATCGCGCTGGCACTCGGCGTGCCGCCCATGCTGCTGGGCATTCCCGGTGACAATACCTATGCGAATTACCAGGAGGCCAACCGGGCGTTCTATCGGCTGACGGTTCTGCCGCTGATCAACCGGACGGCGGCGAGTTTATCGGCTTGGCTGGCACCATTGTTCGAGGGTTCTTTGCGGCTGGAGCCAGATCTGGATCGGATTGCGGGCTTGGCTGGCGAGCGGGATGCGCTGTGGGCGCGGGTGGGGGCTGCTGGGTTTTTGAGCGATGAGGAGAAGCGGGAGGCGGTGGGGTACTGAGGGTGGCTGTTCACGACAGCATATCCATGAGAATGAACGTCGCCGCTTGCCTTTGGTGTGCATTTATCAGCGGCACGAGCCGTGTAAAATGCTCTGTGGCGCAATGGGCATCCAGTGCTGCACGATCCGGCCATTCTTCGATGAAAACGAAGTGGCCCGGGTCTTTTTGATCGATGAAAAGATCATATGCGATGCAGAGTTCTTCCTGCTTCGTTTTCTCCACAAGCTCTCGGTAGAGTGGGAGCACAGTCTCGACCGCGTCAAGTTTGATAAAGTCCTGAGCGATGACCTTGAGCATGAAAATCTTTCGATAACAACTGCTTATGAGATGATGCGGAATCGGCTTGCGAAGCCCGACCCGCAAGTGGAATCGTTTTATGAGGCCTTTGCGATAAGCCGCTCAAATGAATCGGCAAAACGGACGTCCATTGTCAAAACACGCCGATCGTCCGGTCAAAGACAGGGCGTGGCCGCAACTTCAATCTAACCCGGAATGGTTACTTATGTCTGAATTTGCAAACGAGGGTAGCATCTGGGCTGCCCGTTTTACCGGGGCCGTGGCGGGAGCCGGGGTTTCGCTGATCTATCTGTTGCCGCAGACGCACCGTGAGGCGGCGAGCCGTTTTTTGACCGGGCTTGCCTGCGGCATGATTTTCGGCGGGCCGGTGGGGCTGTGGATCGTCCAGCGGCTGGGTATCTCCGGTGGCCTTTCGAGCCAGGAGGTGATGCTGACCGGCTCGGCTGCCGCCAGCCTGTGTGCGTGGTGGGGGCTGGGCGCGATGGTGCGCGTGGCCGAGCGGTACGCGGCGCGGCCCAAACCTTGACCTGATCCGTCAACGCACATTTCCTCAAAATCCCAGGAGAATTTCATGCACGTTTATCGCGGGCCGCGGCCTGCTACGCGCAAATTTGCCAGTCTGGAACTGCGCGGTATCCCTTTCGATGGGTCGTTTTCCGGTTATGCCAGCGTGTTTGGCGAGGTGGATCTGGGGCGTGATGTGATTGAGCAGGGTGCGTTTCGGCGCTCGCTGGAAGAACGCGGCGCTTCCGGGATTCGCATGCTGTACCAGCACGACCCGGCCCAGCCCATCGGCGCATGGCGCACCATTCGTGAAGATGAGCGCGGGCTCTACGTGGAGGGGGTGCTGGCGCCGGATGTGGCGCGGGCGAAGGAGGTGCATTCGTTGATGAAGACGGGTGCATTGGACGGACTTTCCATCGGTTTCCAGACCGTGCGGGCGGGTAAGGCATCCCGTGGTGGTGTGCGGCGTATTCTGGAGGCGGACCTTTGGGAAATTTCGGTCGTGACCTTTCCCATGCTGCCATCTGCGCGGGTTTCCAACGTCAAGCAGGCGAGGTTCTTTCGCGACCGGGAGACGGAGCTGGTGCGAACGATGCGCCTGGCGGCGAAGAGTTTGGCGGGCGGGGTGTTTCGGCGGTGAGGGGGCTTTTGAGGTTCGCCGTTTGGCCCTCATTCCTGTGCTCGTCACAGGAATCCAGCCAGCCCAAGTCCTTGGGCTGAAGGGAGTCTTTTCGCCACGCAGACGCGTGTCGACTGGATCCCTGTGACAAGCACAGGGATGAGGGAAGAGGAGTGGGTTTGCGCCGAGGAAGAGTCTTTTGCATCGCAGACGCGATGCTGCTGGGCCCCGGATCAAGTCCGGGGTGACGATGGGGAGGCGGGCGTCGTCTTCCAACTTAAAAACAATCAACAGAGGAAAACCACATGACGGAACAGACAGTTGCACCGCAGATCAAGGCCGTGCCGGATACGATGACGGCGGCTTTCGATGATTTTATGGAGGCGTTCGAGGCCTTCAGGGAGACCAATGACGAGCGGTTGGGGGATATCGAGCGCAAGATGGGCAGCGATGTTCTGACCCGCGAAAAGCTTGATCGCATTGACAAGGCGCTGGACGACAATAAAAAGGCGATGGACGAGCTTTCGCTGAAGAAGGCGCGACCTGCGCTGGGGCGCAGGGGTGCGGCCAACGCGGAGGCGGAGGAGCACAAGGCGGCGTTCGAGGCCTATATTCGCCGGGGTGACGAGGGCGCGCTGCGCGATCTGGAGGCCAAGGCGTTTTCTGGGAGTAGCGGCGCTGATGGCGGGTATCTGCTGCCCAACGAGACAGACAGCGATATCGGCAGGCGCATGGCGGTGGTTTCGCCCATGCGCGCACTTTCCACCGTGCGGCAGGTTTCCGGCTCTGTGCTGAAAAAGCCGTTTGCGCCGAGCGGCATGGCCACCGGCTGGGTTTCCGAGACGGCGGCACGACCGCAGACCAACACGCCGCAGCTTTCCGAGCTGACCTTCCCCACCATGGAGCTTTACGCAATGCCAGCGGCTACGCAAGGTTTGCTGGATGATGCGGCAGTCGATATCGAGGCGTGGATTGCGTCCGAAGTCGACGTGGCCTTTGCCGAGCAGGAGGGCACGGCGTTTATTTCCGGCGATGGGGTGAACAAGCCGAAGGGTCTGCTGGCCTATGACACGGTGGCGAACTCGGCCTGGGAGTGGGGCAAAATCGGCTATGTGGCGACCGGGACAGCTGGCGCGTTTGCCTCTTCCGGGCCGCTGGATGTGCTGATCGACACGGTCTATGCGCTCAAAGCCGGGCACCGCCAGAATGGCAACTTCCTGATGAACCGCAAGACGCAGTCCACCTTGCGCCGGGCGAAGGACAACACCGGCAACTATCTGTGGCAGCCACCAGCTTCTGCGGGTCAGGCGGCGCTGTTGATGGGCTTTCCGGTGGCCGAAGCCGAGGATATGCCGGATGTGGCTGCGGGCAGCACGGCCATTGCGTTTGGTGATTTCCGCGCCGGGTATCTGGTGGTGGACCGCACGGGTATTCGCATTCTGCGCGATCCGTATTCGGCAAAGCCTTATGTGCTGTTTTACACGACCAAGCGTGTTGGGGGCGGAGTGCAGAACTTTGAGGCGGTGAAGCTGGTGAAGTTTGCGGCGAGTTGAGAACTCGGTTCTTCATCTTGATGTCGTCATGCCGGAGTTTTCCGGCATGACGGAAGACGAACAGAAGCGTCATCGCTTGTGGCACACCCCCCTCTGTCCTGCCGGACATCTCCCCCACAAGGAGGGAGATCGGCAAGACGTGTGATCCCCACTCTATCCGCAACCCATGAGATGGGCGAGAGGTCTCAACGGGTCGATCTCCCCCATTGAGGGGGAGATGTCCGGCATGACAGAGGGGGTAAGCCACGGGCGCTGACAGACAAGAGTTGCTGCTGCAACGACCCAATTCCCCGGAGACACCATGACCTATGCCACACTGACCCCGCCGCTGGCGGAGGCGTTGACGCTTGCCGATGTGAAGGCGCATTTGCGGCTGGATGGCGCGGATGAGGATGCGCTGCTGGCAGCGCTGATCACCACCGCGCGCGAGCATCTGGAGCGCCAGACGGGCCTGTGCCTTATGCGCCGGAGCTTTCGGCTGTATCTCGACGACTGGCCTGCCAACGGCGTGATTCAGATTGCCAAGGGACCGGTGCAAGCCATCGAAACGATTCTGGTTTTCGATGATGCGGGCGACCCGACCGACGTAACCGACACGGACAAGCTGCTGGACGGGCAGGCGCGACCGGCGCGGCTGTGGCTGCGCCAGCCGCCTGCGTCGGGACAACCGCTGAACGGCATCGAAATCGATTTTACCGCAGGCTTTGGCGAGAGCGGCGCCGATGTGCCCGATACGCTGAAGCGGGCGATGCTGATCCATATTGCGCATATGTTTGCGTTTCGCGGCGCGGTTTCGCCTGCCGACCAGCCTGCGGGTGTGCCCGTTGGTTACGAGCGGCTGGTTGCACCGTTTCGCCGTGTGGGGCTGTGAGCGATGAACCTGACCTTTCTCGACCCCGGCCAGCTGACGGCGCGGCTGGAGCTTGAGGCACCGGAAGACCTTTCCGACGGACAGGGCGGTGTGACGGCGGGCTGGCGTCCGCTGCGTTCGCTCTGGGCGGCCATAGAGCCGGTTTCGCAAGGGGCTTACGAGCGGGCATCTGCCGATGGCGTGGCGATCACGCATCGCATCTGGGCCGGGTTTCGCAGCGATGTTGTGGCGGGCATGCGGCTGCGCAAAGGCGCGCGGGTGTTTGCGGTGAAATCGGTCATCGACCCCGATGAAACGGGTCGTTTCATTGTCTGCCGTTGCGAGGAGGAAAGCCGATGAGGGCAGCCAATGCGCTGTTGCAGGCGGTTCATGCCCGGCTCGTCCGCGATGCCGAACTGGTGGGCATGGTGGGTAGCGGCGGCATTGTGGACCGGCTGCTGCCGAGGCCGGTTTTGCCCTGCGTGGCCTTTGGCGAAATCGACAGCCGCGATTATTCTACCGCGTCGGAGCGCGGCGAAGAGCATTTTCTGACCATCGAAGTGTGGAGCGAGGCGGGCGGGCGAAAGCTGGCGCAGGACATTGCCGTGCGCATTCTGGCCCTGCTCGACGACGCGCCACTGGTGCTGGGCGGCGGCATTGCGCTGGTGAGCTTGTTTTATCGCAACAGCCGGTCTGTGCGGCAGGCGAAGACGAAGCAGTTTTTGACGGAAATACGGTTTCGGGCGGTGACGGAGTAAGCCTCAGGACGGAGGTGACATACGATTTTCAAGATCATGCAGTCGAATGCTTGTCTCTTCTGAAATCCGTAGTGCTTGCGAAGCATTCTGGAGGGCCGTCAGGATATCATTATACTGACCGGTGAGATCAATTTGAGTGCGTTTGACGTCCCGTGCACGCTCGTCAAGCTGCCGCTCCATATCTTCAATGCGAACTGAAACGGCATCAAGACGCCCCGTTGTTTCACCGTGCTGGCGAACGGCTAGCTCTTGTAGAGTCCCGAACTGGCGCATGTTCGACTCTTGCAGGCCGTTCATCTTGCGATTGAGTTTGGTGATTTCCGTTTCGACCGATGAAAACTTTTCGATCGCCGCTTCGACCATACCAAGCGTGCGGCGTTGGCCCTCGAAGAGGGCATTCAGTAACGGTAGTAATTTTGCGGCTTCATTATCAGACATTTGAAGCAATCCTCTCATCAAACGAAATATGGCACCGGATAGCGCGAAGTACAAGTAACCGCGCATCGCGTTAAGTCTGGGTTGCCGCGCTGTCGCGTGTCGTCACAACCATTCGAAAGGAAAAACCATGGTGGCGCAGAAGGGGAAAGACCTGCTGCTGAAGATCGAGAATGGCGGGGCGTTCGTGACCGTGGCCGGGCTGCGGACGAAACGGCTGGCGTTCAATGCGGAGAGCGTTGACGTAACCGATGCCGAAAGCGCCGGGCGCTGGCGGGAATTGCTGGCTGGGGCGGGCATTCAGCGGGCGGGGTTGACGGCATCGGGCATTTTCAAGGACCAGCAAAGCGACGCGCTGGTACGCGGGCAGTTCTTTGCCGGTGCCATTCCCGGCTGGCAGATCGTGATCCCGGATTTCGGCACGGTTGCGGGACCGTTCCAGATTACCGCGCTGGAATATTCCGGGCGGCATGATGGCGAAGTGCAGTTCGAAATCGCGCTGGAATCGGCGGGTGCCATCAGCTTCGGAGCTTTGTGATGGGGGCCGCGAATTTCAGGCGGGCGAACCGAAGGCGCGGCGAAGTGGAGGCAGTGCTGGATGGCGAGCGGCGCATTCTATGCCTAACGCTGGGCGCACTCGCCGAACTGGAAACCGCCTTTGCTGCCGATGACCTGACGGGTTTGGCGAGCCGCTTTGCCAGCGGGCGAATGAAGGCCGCCGATATGATCCGCGTCATCGGTGCCGGGCTTCGCGGCGCAGGCAATGTGTTTTCCGATGACGATGTGGGCGCGATGAGCATCGAAGGTGGAATTGCCGGTTACGCAACGATCGTGGGAGACCTCCTGACCGCGACTTTTGCCGGAACCGGCGAGCAGGGGCAAGCCACGGCTTCCCCTTGAGTGCCGCAGCGGGCGCAGACCACGCGCAGGATGCCAAGCCCTTTCCCTGGGGGCAGGTGATCCATGCGGGGCTGAGCCTGCTGCGGCTTTCTCCGGCGGTTTTCTGGGCGCTGACGCCGGTCGAGTTTTTTGCCATGACGGGTGGGATGCGGCCGCAACGTGGTGGGCTGGATCGGGGTGGGCTGGAGGGGTTGATGCGGGCTTTTCCGGATGGGTGACGTCTAATTTGTCGCATAGTGGTGCGGCGGGTTATCTCTCCCCCCTGTGGGAGAGAAAGCAATTTCAAAATCTTAAGCTTGCTTAAGTGTTAGAAATTGCAAGTGAGGGGTTCGACTTCGGCGCTAGCGGTAAACCCCTCACCTAGAAAATCTACGACTTAGCTGATGCTAAGATCGTGATTTTCTGTCCTCTCCCACAGGGGGAGAGGTAACCCGCAGCACACTCTGCGAAAATTCCTTTGTATTCCAATCCCCTAGCTTCCCAAATTGAATCAGAAAGGCAAGGCCGATGGTTGATGAGACGAGTTTTGCCGACCAGCGTGATGAGGCGCAGGCTTTGGCTGACGTGATGGAGGATCTGGAGCGGCGGTCTCAGCGGTTTGGGTCGGCGCTGACGTCTGCGCTTCAGGCAGCGACGACGGGCGGCAAGGGGCTGGATAGCGTGTTGCAGGGACTTGGGACGCGGCTTTCCAATATTGCGCTGTCTGCCGGGTTGAAACCGCTGGAGAACATGCTGTCATCGGCGGTCAGCAGTCTCACATCCGGGGCTGGATCGCTGTTTGCCTTTGCCGATGGCGGCGTGCCGGGGCGGGTGACGCCGTTTGCGGAGGGCGGTGTGGTTTCGAGCCCGACGTTTTTTCCCATGGGTGGCGATATGGGGTTGATGGGCGAGGCTGGGAGTGAAGCGATTTTGCCGCTGAAGCGCGGGGCGGATGGGTCGCTGGGCGTGGCTTCTGCCGGTGGCGTTGGGGGCACGCAGATCGTGTTCAACGTGACGGCGAGCGATGCGGCAAGTTTTCGGCGCAGCGAGGGGCAGATTTCGGCGATGCTGGCTAGGAGTGTGGGGCGGGGACAGAGGGGGCTTTAGTGTGTGTGGCTGAAGCGTTTTGCGTTTGGCGTTGAGTTTGTGGCTCACCCCCCTCTGTCCTGCCGGACATCTCCCCCACAAGGAGGGAGATCGGCTGGGCGCTTGCTCCCCGTTCTGTCCGCAGCCTTTGAGATGGCCGAGAGGCCTCCACAAGTCGATCTCCCCACCTGTGGGGGAGATGGCCGGCAGGCCAGAGGGGGGTGTGCCGCGCCCACTGCCGCCAGCGGGCTGCTCGCAAAATTTCACTTAAATCAGGAAAATCAAAGTCATGGCAGCATTTCATGAGGTGCGGTTTCCGTTGCGGTTGGCGTTGGGGACCAGTGGGGGACCGGTGCGGCGGACGGATATTGTCAATTTGTCCAATGGGCGGGAGAACCGGAACCAGCGGTGGAGGAATTCTCGGCGGGCATATGATGCTGGGTCGGGGGTGCGCTCGGTGAGTGACCTTTATGCGGTACTGGAGTTTTTCGAGGCGCGGAGCGGGCAGCTCTATGGATTTCGGTTTCGTGAACCGGTTGACTTCCGGTCCTGCCCGCCGCTGACGGTACCCACCGCCATGGACCAGCGGATCGGCACTGGCGATGGGGTGGCGGCTGCGTTTCCGTTGGTGAAGACCTATGCCGATGCAGGTGGCGGGTGGACGCGGACGATTGCGAAGCCCGTGGAGGGGTCGGTGCTGGTTTCGGTTAATGGTGTGGCGACGGTGAATTTTAGCACCGATTACGCGACCGGGATGGTGACGTTTGCGCCGGGGCATGTGCCAGCAGTGGGAGCAGCCATCCGGGCAGGGTTCGAGTTCGATGTGCCGGTGCGGTTCGATGTCGATCGCATCGACGTGAGCCTCAGTGCCTTCGAGGCCGGGCGTATTCCGTCCATTCCACTAGTGGAGATTTTGCCATGAAGACCGTGCCTTCGGCTCTCGCTGCGCATCTTAGGGGCGAGGCGACGACGACGTGTCATTGCTGGAAGGTGAGCCTGCGCGATGGCGCCATCATGGGCTTTACCGAGCATGACGAGCCGCTGACCTTCGGCGGCGTGACCTATCTGGCCGCATGCGGTTTTCAGGCCAGTGAAAACGACAGCGAGACGGGACTGGCGGCCAGCAGCGGCGAAGTCGCAGGCGGCTTTTCCAGCGAGGCGGTGAGCGAGGATGACCTTGCGGCTGGGCGTTATGACGGCGCGAAGGTGGAGCTTTACCTCGTGAACTGGCAGGCACCGGAGCAGCACATTCTGCTGAAGGTGCGCGAGATTGGCGAGGTGACTCGGGCGGGTGGGGCGTTTACGGCGGAACTGCGCAGTTTCGCGCACAGGCTGAGCCAGCCGCAGGGGCGGGTCTATGGACGGCGATGCGATGCGGCGCTGGGCGATGGCAGATGCGGTGCCAATGTGGGGGCGTTTCAGACCGGTGGCGCGGTGGTTTCAACGGATGCGGCGGGGCGACTGACGGTGTCTGGACTGTCTGCCTTTGCCGATGGGTTTTTCAAGCAGGGCAAGATGCGTTTTACCAGCGGGGCGAACAAAGGCCGCGGTTTCGACCTCGATGACCACGCGCTGCGCGATGGGGTGGTGACGTTTCGGTTGTGGCTGCCGCTGGAGGTTTTGCCGCAGCAGGGAGACACGTTCACGGTGACGGCGGGGTGCGACAAGAGCTTTGCGACCTGCAAAGCGAAGTTTGCCAATTATCTGAATTTTCGAGGCTTTCCGCATATGCCGGGGGCGGATTTTGCCTATTCCTATGTGACGAGCCGGACGCAACACGATGGCGGGGCGCTGTACCTATGAGCGATACGGGAGAACGTGTGCTGGCCGTGGCCGAAAGCTGGATCGGCACGCCCTACCGGCATCAGGCTTCCACCATCGGTGTGGGCTGCGATTGTCTGGGGCTGGTGCGCGGTATCTGGCGCGCGCTGTACGGTGACGAGCCAGAATTGCCGCCGCCCTATGCCCGCGACTGGGCCGAGCGTGGCGGTGAGGACCGGCTGATGGCGGCGGCGCAGCGGCATTTTCAGCCCGTTGCCAGCATGGCAGATGCGCTGCCGGGCGACATGCTGCTGTTTCGCTGGCGGCCGGAATTTGCAGCCAAGCATGTGGGCATTCTGGCCGGGCCTGATCACTTCATTCACGCCTATGAGGCGGCAGCGGTGTTGCGGTCTGCGTTGGTGCCCGCCTGGCGCAGGCGTGTTGCGGGGGTGTTTCGTTTTCCCGAAGGGGTGAGGTCGGATGAGGGGCGGGCGTCGATGGGGACGGATAGCTAGCCCCCGCATCCCGCGCCGCGACCTTCTCCCCGGCGGGGCGAAGGCGGCAAGGTGCGCCCACTGTGTTCATCCATAAAGTCTCGATAAACCTAAGAAGAGAGAGCTATGGCGACCCTTGTTCTACAGGCGGCTGGTGCTGCTGTTGGCAGTCTTTTCGGGCCGGTTGGGGCCATCATCGGCAGGGCGGCGGGGGCGTTGGCGGGGAGTGCTATCGATAGCGCGCTGCTGTCGAGTTCCAGAACGGTGACGGGTGCGCGGCTCTCGACGGCGCGTATTCCCGGTGCCGAGGAGGGGGCTGCCATATCACGGGCCTATGGCACGGTGCGCATCGGCGGCACGCTGATCTGGGCGACGCGGTTTGAGGAAAGTGTGACGCGGGAGCGGCAGGGCGGCAAGGGCAGCAACAGCGGCAGCACGACGACGGTCGAGACCTTCACCTACTTCGCTAACATCGCCATCGGCCTGTGCGAAGGCGAGGTGGCCATGGTGCGGCGGGTGTGGGCCGATGGGCAGGAGTTGGATCTGACCGGCATCGAAACACGGTTCTACCCCGGCAGTGACGACCAGCTTCCCGACCCGCTGATCGAGGCCAAGCAGGGTGCGGGCAATGCACCTGCCTATCGCGGGCTGTGCTACATGGTGTTCGAGCGGCTGCCGCTGGAAAGCTTCGGCAATCGTATTCCGCTGCTGCAGTTCGAGGTGGTCAGGCCCATCGGAAAGCTGGAGGGGCAGATCCGCGCGGTGACGGTGATACCCGGCGCGACGGAATATGGCTATGCGACGACTGCCGTTTCCGAGCGCACGGGTGCTGGCGAAAGCCGTATTCTGAACCGAAACACGCTGGTGGCGACGACCGACTGGCAGGCCTCCATCGACGAATTGCAGGCGCTTTGCCCCAATCTGGCGAGCGTGGCGCTGGTGGTGACGTGGTTCGGCACCGACATGCGGGCGGGCGAATGCCGTGTGCTGCCGGGGGTGGAGGTGGCCTATCGCGACCGCGAGAGTGCCACGTGGTCCGTGGCGGGGATGGGGCGCTGGCAGGCGCGGCTGGTTAGCCACCGTGACGGCGGCCCAGCCTATGGCGGCACGCCCAGCGATGCGAGCGTGTTGCAGGCCATTGCCGATTTGAAGGCGCGCGGTTTGAAAGTGTGTCTCTATCCGTTCGTGATGATGGATGTGCCAGCGGGCAATGGCTTGGCCGACCCCTATGGCAAAAGCGAGCAGGACGCCTATGGCTGGCGCGGCAACATTACCTGCCACCCGGCGGCGGGACGGGCGGGGAGCGTTGACCGGACTGCGGCGGCGCGGGGCCAAGTGACTGCCTTCAGCAGCCGGGCCGATGGTTACCGGCGCATGGTGCTGCATTATGCGGCGCTGGCAAAGCAGGCGGGCGGGGTGGATGCGTTTTTGATCGGTTCCGAACTGCGCGGGTTGACGCGGGTGCGGGATCAGGCCGGGGCATTTCCGTTCGTCGAGGACCTGGTGCGACTGGCGGGCGATGTGCGCGGGATGCTGGGTGCTGCGACGAAGCTGACCTATTCTGCCGACTGGAGCGAGTATTTCGGCTATCACCCGGCGGACGGCACGGGCGACGTGTTCTTCAACCTCGATCCGCTGTGGGCGAGCCCCGCCATCGATGCTGTCGGGATCGACAACTACATGCCGGTTTCCGACTGGCGTGACGAGGATGTGGAGGGCGGCAACCCGGATGGTTTCGTGGGTGCCGACGATGCGGCGGGCTTTGCGCGCAACGTGACGGCGGGCGAGGGGTATGACTGGTATTATGCCAGCGATGCCGACCGCGCGGCGCGACAGCGAACTGCCATTTCCGACGGTCTGAAGGGCAAGCACTGGCTTTATCGATACAAGGATCTGGTCGGCTGGTGGCAGAACCGACATTACGACCGGGTGGGTGGTGCGGAACGGTCTGCTCCGACAGCCTGGGTGCCAGGCATGAAGCCATTCTGGTTCACGGAGCTGGGTTGTCCGGCCATCGACAAGGGGGCGAACCGGCCCAACACCTTTATCGACCCGAAGTCCTCCGAAAGCGCTTTCCCGCATTTTTCCACCCGCAACCGTGCCGACAGTCAGCAGCGGCGTTTTCTGGAGGCGCATCACGACCATTGGGCAGGTGCTGCTGCGCCTGCCGGTATGGTCGATCCCGACAGGATTTTTGTGTGGACCTGGGATGCGCGGCCCTATCCGGCCTTTCCGCAGGATACGGCAAGCTGGAGCGACGGCGCGAACTGGCGCACCGGCCACTGGATGAACGGCAGGCTGGGCGCAACGACATTGGCCGATCTCATCTCTGCGGTTCTGACCGAGCATGGCTTTGCCGACTACGACGTGGCCGCCGTAACCGGCGATGTCGGCGGCTATGTGCAGGGCGAGGTGACGGCGGCGCGCAATCTGCTGGAGCCGTTGCTGGACGTGTTTCAGGTGGATTTGATCGAGGACGGGGCGGTGCTGCGGTTCGTGTCTCGCGGCAAGGCTGCGACGCGCACGAGGGTCATTTCCGCCTATGCGGATATCGAGGATGCGGCGCTGTGGTCCGAGGCGCGGGGGCACGACAGTGATTTTGCCGCAGAGGCTGTGCTGACGGCGTTCAACCCGGCGCTGGACTACGAGCAGGCCAGTGTGCGCTCGCGCCGTATCGACAATGCCGGAAACCGAGTGCTGCGGTACGATCTGGGTGCGGTGCTGGCGCAGGAAACGGCGCAGAATGCCGTGGAGGCGCTGCTGCGCGACAACCGGCTGGCGCGGCGCACGGTGCGGTTTTCGATCTCGCCGCAGGAGATCGCGCTCGACCCCGGCGACTGCGTGCAACTGGCTGGCGGCCCGAGCGGTCGTTTTCTGGTGAGCCGGATCGAGGATGGCGATGTCAGGCGGATCGAGGCGCGGGAGTTTTCACCCTCGGCAGTCGCCGCATCCGGCGAAACGGAGCCGTCGCGCAATGGCAGTGGCGGTGCGTCCGATGGTTTCGACCCCGATATCGTGCTGATGGATCTGCCGCGTTTCGAAACGGGCGAGGCGGCGGGCTTTGCCCGCGTAGCCGCCTATGCGCGTCCATGGCGGCGAATGGCGCTTTCCGTTTCAGCCGGGACGGAAGGCTATGAGGCACGCGCGGTGCTGGATCAGCCAGCGAAGATCGGCGCGCTGACGAGCGCCCTGCCGCAGGGGGTGGCAGGTCGTTTCAACTCGGCGGGGACGATAGACATCAGCTTGCCCTATGGCGATCTGGCCTCTGCCAGCGACCTTGCGGTGCTGAACGGTGCCAACCGCATTGCCATTCGCTGTGCCAACGGTGCGTGGGAGGTGGCGGCGTTCGGCCGCGCGCAGGAGGTGGCAAGCGGCGCGTGGCGGCTTTCCCGGTTGCTGCGCGGGCTGGCCGGGACCGAGGATGCAATGGCGGCGGGTGCCGTTTCTGGAAGCGACGTGGTGATTCTGGACGCGGGCGTTGTGGCGATGGGGCTGCGCAGCGAAGAACGCGGCCTGCACCTGAACTGGATCATCGAGGCGGCGGGTAAGCAGATTTCCAGCATCGGTCCCTTTGCCTTTGCCGGTGGAACGCGTGCCGAGACGCCGCTGGCACCGGTGCATCTGCGCGCGGTGCGACAGGCGGACGGTGTGCGCCTGACATGGGTGCGGCGCGGGCGCGTGGATGCCGATGGCTGGGACGCAGCCGATATTCCTCTGGATGAGGTGGCCGAGCGCTACCGCGTGGACATTCTGGCGGGGGAGGCAGTGCGCCGGACGATTGAGGTGGCTGAGGCCGCCTGTCTTTATGCCGCCAACGACGAGATTTCCGATTTCGGCGCGAAGCAGGCGACGCTTTCGGTCCGGGTGCGCCAGCTTGGACGGGCGGTGCCGTTGGGGATCGCAGCGGGCGCGATCTTGGACCTTTGAACTTCACAATGACGTCAACCGGGAAAGGGTAGAAACATGGACGATATGAAAGCCTGGTATCAGTCGAAAACCGTCTGGGGCGCACTGGTTGCCGTGATGGCACCGCTGTTGCAGGTGGTGGGTTTGAACTTGCCGAGGGGGTTTGAAGGCGAGCTTGTTGAGGGGTTGATGACGGTGGCTGGTGGCGTGGGCGGGTTGATTGCGCTGTATGGGCGGTTGTCGGCGACGCGGGTTATTCGGTAGTGGCGGTGGCTTCAGATAGGGCAGTGGGCGTGGCTAGCCCCCCTCTGCCCTGCCGGGCATCTCCCCCACAGGTGGGGAGATCGACTCGTGGTGATCTCTCGCCCATCTCAAACGCCGCGGATGGAGCGGTGAGCAAGCGTCTAGCCTATCTCCCCACCTGTGGGGGAGATGCCGGCAGGCAAAAGGGGGAGCCCCACCCACCGCCCTTCACCACACCCTCAAATCCGCGACATCCCACATTCATTTGCCATTCAGACGCTTTGCGATACATATTCGGGCAAGAATTCGTTTCGACGTGCATCCGATTTTTCCTTGGAAGTTTTTGCAATGGCATCACCTCTCATCATCGCGACGCTTGCAGCCGGTCTCTCCGGCTTTCCTGCGCCGCAGGCAGATGGGCAGGGTTCGTCAGCCCCGGCGCGTGTGCAGCAGGTTGCAAGCGACTGCTCGTCTGCCGTATCCCGTGTGGTGCGTGAGACCGGTGGGCAGTTGCTTTCGGTCTATCCCTCCAATGACGGCCAGAACTGTGTCGTGACCGTGCTGGTTCAGGGCAATGGCGAGCGCCCGCGCAAGGTGACGATGCGCGTGCCGATGTAGGTCAAGCCCCATCGAAATCTGCTTTAATCTGTTATAGATGTGATTTGGATTGCCGGTCTGCAGGCCGGATGGAATGAAAGGGCTGATGATGCGCATTCTCGTGGTCGAGGACGATACCAACCTCAATCGCCAACTGACCGACGCATTAAAAGAGGCGGGCTACGTTGTCGATCAGGCTTTCGATGGCGAAGAGGGGCATTATCTGGGTGATACCGAACCCTATGACGCCATTGTTCTCGATATCGGCCTGCCGCAACTGGACGGCATTACCGTTGTCGAGAAATGGCGTGCCAGCGGCAAGACCATGCCTGTCCTTATCCTCACCGCGCGTGACCGCTGGAGCGACAAGGTGGCAGGCATCGATGCCGGTGCCGACGACTATGTGACCAAGCCTTTCCATGTGGAAGAAGTGCTGGCGCGTGTGCGCGCACTGATCCGCCGTGCGGCGGGCCATGCATCGTCTGAAATCGTCTGTGGACCTGTCAGGCTGGACACCAAGTCTTCCAAGGCGACCGTCAACGGCACGACGCTGAAGCTGACCTCGCACGAGTTCCGGCTGCTCTCCTACCTCATGCACCACATGGGCGAAGTCGTTTCGCGTACCGAGCTGGTCGAGCATATGTACGATCAGGATTTCGACCGTGATTCCAATACGATCGAGGTGTTTGTCGGACGTTTGCGCAAGAAGCTGGGTGTCGATCTGATCGAGACCATCCGTGGCCTCGGCTACCGGATGCAAGCACCCGCAGATGCGAAGTAACTCACTCACCGCCCGCGTTCTGTTGCTGGCATCGGCATGGTCGATGCTGGCGCTGGTGGTGATCGCGGTGGTGATTTCCACGCTTTATAGACAGGGCGTGGAGCGCAGTTTTACCGATCTGCTGCGTGCGCAGCTTTACAACGTCATCAACTCCATCACCGTTTCCAACGAAAACACGCTGGCGGGAAGTCCGCAGCTGGGAGACCTGCGGTTTTCGCAGCCCGATACCGGCTGGTACTGGGTGGTGGAGCCGCTGGGCAATTTCCAGACTGCGCCTCTGGTGTCATCGTCTCTGGGTGTGTCGACGCTGCCTGTGCCCGGTATTCTGGACGTGCCCTTCGACAATCGCTACGAGCGTTATTACGTGGTGACGGATAGCGCGCAAAACCGCGTGCAGGTGGCGGAAACAGAGGTTGTGCTGGATGGCGAAGGCAGAGCGGCGCGGTTTCGCGTGACCGGCAATCTCAATGTCGTTGAAGACGATGTGCGCGATTTTTCCAACAGTCTTTATCTGGCACTGGCCGTGTTCGGCGTGGGCAGCCTAGTCGTCAATGGTCTTGCCATTCTCTACAGTTTGCGACCGCTGGACCATGCGCGTGTGGCACTGGGCAAGATACGCGGCGGCGATGCCGAACGTCTTGAGGGCGAATTTCCGAGGGAAATCCAGCCCTTGGCGACCGAAATCAATGCGCTGATCGAAAGCAACCGGAGGCTTGTGGAGCGAGCACGCATGCAGGTGGGCAATCTGGCGCACTCGCTGAAAACACCGATTGCCGTGCTGCTGAACGAGGCGCGCACGCTGGACAGCCACCATGGTGATCTGGTGCGCGGACAGGTGGAAGCGATGCAGGCGCAGGTGCAGTCCTACCTGTCACGCGCCCGGATCGCGGCGCAGCGCGGCTCGATTCTGGCGCGCGCGGAAGCCGAACCCGCGCTGGAGCGGCTGGTGCGCGTGATGCGCCGCCTGAACCCGGAAAAGACGTTCGAGCTGGATATGCAGCAACCGGCAGTCGTGCTGGCCATGGAGCAGCAGGATCTGGAAGAGGCCGTGGGCAACCTGCTGGAAAACGCGGCGCGTTTTGCGGATACGAAGGTGGTCATCAGCGTGATGCCCGGGGTTCATCCATCGTCCGACCCCGATGTGACGCGCCGCACCTGGGTTACGCTGCTGGTGGAGGATGATGGGCCGGGTCTGGAGCCCGAGCAGATAACCGAAGCGATGAAGCGCGGCAGGCGTCTGGACGAGAGCCGTCCGGGCACAGGCTTGGGTCTTTCCATCGTCAGCGAGGTGGTTTCTGAGTACCACGGTACCTTTGCCCTGTCGCGCAGTTCGCTTGGAGGCTTAAAAGCAGAATTGCTTCTACCCGGACTTTCGAAAGAGCTTGCATGACGGCCAAAAACTGGCAAGAGATGGCGGGAGCAGACCGTGCTAGGATGGCGCGTTGATAGGGAGTGTATTCTTGTTTGACATGATGGGCAAAGCCGGACTTGCCGGGAAGAATTCCAGCCTGATGCGCCCTGCCGTTCTGCCGGTCATCTGCCTGATGGCACTCAGCTCCTGCACGGCATCCGATACACGTTCTTCCGGTGGTGGACTGCTGGGACGCAGCGCGTCGCCATCCACGCCGTATATCTCTGCGCTTCAGGGCGGAATCGTTGGCCGCAGCGGCTTGCAGATGGGCCGGGGTGATTTCAACAAGGCGCTGGAAGCCGAATATCAGGCGCTGGAAACGGCACCCGGCGGCCAAGCAGTCACTTGGGGAAGCGGCGATACGCGCGGCGAAGTGATTGCCAACGCACCCTACCAGGTGGGCAACCAGAATTGCCGCCAATACGCACACAATCTGACGATCGATGGCAAACAGGCCAAGGTGCGCGGTGCAGCCTGTCGCAACGCAGACGGCACGTGGACGCCGCTGACCTGATGGCCGCTTGACACATGTCAAGGCAAGCGCAAGGCTTGTCGTTCAGAACTTGGACCGGTTGGGTCATCTACCGCAGGACGCCTTTGTGCGACCGCCTGCGGCATAGGGCCTCAAATTCACGTCATCCCGCAGCGGCTTATTCCAAAGCGGTGCGCATTCGAGTAATTGAAACGGCATGTTCTGGATTATCATCGCCCTGTTGACGGCGGCCGTGGCCCTCGTTTTGACCTATCCGCTGATGCGCAGCAAAGGCATAGCCGACACTGCCCGTGAGGGCGAGGTGGCGGTCTACCGCGACCAGCTGGCCGAATTGCAGCGCGAGCGCGCAAGCGGGCTGATCGGCGAGACCGAAGCCGAGTATGCGCGCGCCGAAATCGGTCGGCGACTTCTGGCGGCGGCGTCCGACAAAACGGGTGAGGCGTCAGCGATATCGCCACGCAAGCACAATGCTCTCGCCAGCATCGTGACCGTGCTTTTGCCGCTGATGGGGCTCTGTCTTTACTTGTATATGGGCAGTCCGAACACGCCGGATATGCCGCTTGCCGCGCGGCTGGAAAAGCCCGGCAACGACATGAACCTGATGATTGCCAAGGCCGAGCGGCATCTTGCACAGAACCCGGACGATGGCGCCGGATGGGACGTGCTGGCACCGATCTATTTCAAGACCATGCGTTTGGGTGATGCGGAGATGGCGTATCGCAATGCCATCCGTCTTCAGGGCGAAAACGCGCCGCGGCTGACCGGACTTGCCGAAACACTGATTGCGACCAATGACGGTGTCGTCGTCGAGGATGCGCGCTCGGCATTGGAAGATGCGGAAAAGATGAGCCCCGGCAATCCGCGCGTGCGCTTTTATCTGGCGCTTTCGCTGGAGCAGGCGGGCAAGACGGATCAAGCGCGCGATGCCTTTGCCGCGCTGCTGAAGGAATCGCCTGGGGGCGCGCCTTGGATCCCGTTGGTGCAGGCGCATCTGCAAAATACCGGTGGTGCCGATATAGCCGCAGCGCCGAGGCCACAGGCGCCGGGTGGACCGAGTGCCGAGGATGTGGCTGCGGCCAGCAGCATGTCGAGCGAAGACCGACAGGCGATGGTGGCGGGCATGGTGGAAAGCCTGGACGCGCGGCTGAAGGAAAATCCTGATAATTTCGAGGGTTGGATGCGGCTTGTGCGATCCTACGCGATGTTGAAGAATGACGAGAAGGCGCGCCAAGCTCTGGCCGATGGCCTGAAAGCCTTTCCGGCCGCCGGTGAACAGGGCAAGCAATTGCTGGCGCTGGCGCAGCAGCTGGGCGTGAATGCGCAGGGAGTGACGCAATGACCCGCAAGCAGAAAAGACTGGCGATTATCGGCGGTGGCGTCAGCTTCATCATGATCGCGGCGTTTCTGGTGATGTTCGCCTTCGGGCAATCCATTGCTTACTTCTACATGCCGGGCGATCTGGAAAAGACCGCAGTCGCACCCGGCACGCGCATCCGTCTTGGCGGGCTGGTGGCCGAAGGGTCGGTCAAGCGCGGCGAGGGGCGCACGGTAAGTTTTGCGGTAACCGATGGCGGGGCGAGTGTGCCGGTGAGCTATACCGGAATTTTGCCGGACCTGTTTCGTGAAGGGCAGGGCGTGGTGACCGAGGGCACCTTCGATGCCGCGACGCATGCCTTTGTTGCCGACAGCGTTCTGGCCAAGCATGATGAAAACTACATGCCCAAGGACGTTGCCGACCGCCTGAAGGACAAGGGCCTGTGGCAGCAGGCACCAGATGGCACCGCCAAAACCGGAGCAACGCAATGATCACCGAAATCGGCCATTATGCTCTGGTGCTGGCGCTGGGTGTAGCGCTTATCGTGTCCACGCTGCCCGCGTTCGGAGCGCGGCGCAACGACAAGGCGCTGATGGACATCGCGCCCATCGGCTCCGTTCTGCTGTTTTTGCTAGTCGGCATTTCGTTTGCGGCGCTGACGCATGCCTATGCCGTATCCGATTTCTCTCTGAAGAACGTTTACGAGAACTCCCATTCGCTGATGCCGATGCTCTACAAGCTGACCGGCGTGTGGGGCAACCATGAGGGATCGATGCTGCTGTGGCTGCTGATCCTGGTGCTGTTCAGCGCGATGGTCGCCGTCTATGGCCGCAATCTGCCCGATACGCTGCGGGCCAATGTGCTGGCCGTGCAGGCGTGGGTGACGACGGCGTTTCTGCTGTTCATTCTCTTGACCTCCAACCCGTTTGCCCGGCTTTCGCCGGTTCCAGCCGAAGGGCAGGACCTGAACCCGATCCTTCAGGATTTCGGTCTCGCGATCCACCCGCCGCTTCTTTATCTCGGCTATGTCGGCTTTTCCGTCTGTTTCTCCTTTGCTGTCGCTGCCCTGATCGAAGGGCGCATCGACGCCGCCTGGGCGCGCTGGGTGCGGCCATGGACGCTGGCCGCCTGGACGTTTCTGACGGCGGGTATTTCGATGGGGTCCTACTGGGCTTACTACGAACTCGGCTGGGGCGGTTGGTGGTTCTGGGACCCGGTGGAGAACGCATCCTTCATGCCATGGCTTGCGGGAACTGCGCTTTTGCATTCGGCGCTGGTGATGGAAAAGCGCGAGGCGCTGAAAATCTGGACCGTACTGCTGGCGATCATGACGTTTTCGCTGTCGCTGCTCGGCACCTTCCTCGTGCGCTCCGGTGTGCTGACCTCGGTGCATGCTTTTGCGACCGACCCGAGCCGTGGCATTTTCATTCTGTGCATTTTGATGATCTTCATCGGCGGCGCGTTTTCGCTGTTTGCATGGCGTGCGCCCATGTTGAAAGCGGGTGGACTGTTTGCGCCGATCTCGCGCGAGGGTGCGCTGGTTCTCAACAATCTGATCCTGACGGTTTCGACGGCGACTGTGCTGATCGGTACGCTCTATCCGCTGGTTCTGGAAACGCTGACAGGCGAGAAGATTTCCGTCGGCGAGCCCTTCTTCAACCTGACATTCGGTCTGTTGATGATCCCCATTCTGATCGTGACGCCGTTCGGGCCGATGCTGGCGTGGAAGCGCGGCGATCTGCTGGGCGCGTTTCAGCGGCTTTATGTGGCGGCGGGTTTGGCGGCACTTGCGGGTCTTGCGCTGTGGTACGCGGAACATGGCGGGCCGGTGCTGGCGGTTCTTGGCATCATCGCCGGGTTCTGGCTGATCTTCGGGGCGCTGGTCGATCTGTGGTACCGCGCCAATTTCGGCAAACTGGCCTTTGGAATCGCGTTTCGCCGCCTGAAAGGGTTGCCGCGTTCGACATTTGGCACGGCACTGGCGCATATGGGCCTCGGCATCAGCGTGCTGGGCATTGTCACCGTCACGACCTTCGAGACGGAAACCGTCGTGGAGATGAAGCAGGGAATGACGGTGGATGCGGGCGGCTACAGCCTGACCTTCGACGGCATTCGCCACCATGTCGGCCCCAACTATACCGAGGATCGCGGGCACTTCACGGCGCGCAAAGGCGGAGCAGAGGTGGCCGATGTGTGGTCCTCAAAACGGCTCTATACGGCGCGGCGCATGCCGACGACGGAAGCGGGGATCATGACCTTCGGCCTTTCGCAGCTCTATGTCTCGCTCGGTGACCCGATGAGCGACGGCGGCATGGTGGTTCGGATCTGGTGGAAACCGTTCATTCTGTGCATCTGGGGTGGGACGGTGTTCATGATGATCGGTGGCTTTGTTTCGCTGTCTGACCGCCGACTGCGGGTGGGTGCGCCGACGCGTAAGGCGAAGGCCGTGAAGGCTAGACCAGTGCCGGAGCCTGCGGAATGATGGGCAAGAACCCCTCCCCAACCCCTCCCCACAAGGGGGAGGGGCTTAACCTGGCCTCACGCTTTTCGTTTCCATTGGACCGGGTGGGTGCCGCACGGTGTCTCCCCCCTTGTGGGGGAGATGGCCGACAGGCCAGAGGGGGCTTTGTTCGCCATCTGAGAGCAATCGCCCTTTTCTTCACCCTTCTCCTCACCGCGCTCCCCGCCTTCGCCTTCAACCCGGACGAAGTCCTCGCCGACCCGGCACTGGAAGCCCGTGCGCGGGCGTTGACCGTTCAACTGCGATGCATGGTGTGCCAGAACCAGTCCATCGATGACAGTAATGCGGAGCTGGCGCGGGATTTGCGCGTGCTGGTGCGCGAGCGGTTGACGCAGGGCGATAGTGACGAAGCGGTGATCGATTATGTCGTGTCCCGCTACGGCGAATTCGTGCTGCTGAAGCCGCGTTTCAGTGCGCGGACCATTGCGCTTTGGGGTGCGCCGATTGCGCTGATTTTGATTGGTGCGATAGCGATTTTCGTTTTTGCGCGACGGCGAGTGGCGGTGTCGGAGGGGCAGAAGTTGACGGTGGATGAAGAGGCGCGGATTCGGGATTTGTTGGGGTAGAGGTGAGGCAGGGTGGCGTGTTCGGTACGCTTGTGGGTGTGGCTCACCCCCCTCTGTCCTGCCGGACATCTCCCCCACAGGTGGGGAGATCGACTCGTGGATAGCTCTCGGCCATCTCTGAAGTCCAGGTGAAGCGGGGTTGGTGCGTCTAGCCAATCTCCCTCCTTGTGGGGGAGATGTCCGGCAGGACAGAGGGGGGTAAGCCGCACCCGCCATCCGATATTATTGGCTGTTAGGAAAAAACCAAAAAAAGTAGATAATTCAGAATCTTAAATGCCCTTCATCACCCCACCTCTCTCAAATTCCCCAACATTACCGATTTTTCACGCACCAGACACTTCGCTGTAAGGTAGAGCGACCTATATCTTTAGTCATCCACCGCTTCCCCGATCCACCGGGGCTCCAGTCTGAATGAAGAAAGAAGGTAAGTTCCATGTTGAATTCGCAAAACGGACGTCCCTCGTTGAAGACCATTCTCAAGTCTTCCGCTGTTGGCGGTCTGGCGGCTCTGATGCTGACGACCGGTGTGGCCGGGCCAATCGCTCATTCTTTTGCAGCACCCGTTGAAGTGACCGCGCCGCAGGTGCCGAGCTTTGCCAATGTCGTTGACGCGGTCTCGCCCGCTGTCGTTTCGGTGCGTGTGCAGTCCAATGTGCAGCCTGCTTCTGACGACAACAGTGGCTATTCGTTCAATTTCGGCGGTCGTGGTCTCGACCAGCTTCCCGATGATCACCCGCTGAAGCGTTTCTTTAAAGAATTCGGTGGCCCAGGCTCCGGTGACGACAAGCGCGCCGACCGTGGCCCGAAGGCTCACCGTGATGGCAAGGGTCCGCTGCGTCCAACGGCTCAGGGCTCCGGCTTCTTCATCTCTGAAGACGGGTATATCGTGACCAACAACCACGTTGTTGATGATGGTTCTGCCTACACGGTCGTGATGAATGACGGCACCGAGCTTGACGCCAAGCTGGTCGGTCGCGACAGCCGCACCGATCTGGCCGTGCTGAAAGTGGATGTGAACCGCAAGTTTACCTATGTGCAGTTTGCGGATGACAGCAAAATCCGCGTCGGTGACTGGGTGGTTGCCGTGGGTAACCCGTTCGGCCTCGGCGGCACGGTGACCTCGGGTATCATTTCGGCCCGTGGACGCGATATCGGCTCTGGCCCTTACGACGATTATCTTCAGATCGATGCTGCCGTGAATCGTGGCAACTCCGGCGGTCCGGCGTTCAACCTCAACGGCGAAGTGATCGGCATCAACACGGCGATCTTCTCTCCTTCTGGCGGTAACGTCGGTATTGCCTTTGCCATTCCTGCCTCCGTTGCCAAGGACGTCATTCAGGACCTGATCAAGGACGGTAAGGTCGAGCGTGGCTGGCTTGGTGTGCAGATTCAGCCCGTAAGCAAGGATATTGCCGAATCGCTCGGTCTTTCCGAGGCAAGTGGTGCGCTGGTTGTTGCCCCGCAGGCCGGTTCGCCCGGTGACAAGGCTGGCATCAAGCAGGGTGATATCATCACCGCGATCAACGGCGATACGGTAAAGGATGCCCGCGATCTGTCACGCCGCATCGGTGCCATGGCGCCGAACACCAAGGTCGAGCTGTCGCTATGGCGCGGTGGCAAGTCGCAGCCAGTCAGCGTAACTCTGGGTGATCTGGCCAGCGACGATGCTACCAAGGCAACGGCAAACCAGAACGACGACAAGGGCGGTCAGTCCTCCAGCGAAAAGGCACTGTCGAGCCTCGGCCTTTCGGTCGCACCGGCTGACGACGGCAACGGGCTTGCCATTACCGATGTCGACCCCGACTCCGATGCCGCAGCGCGTGGCTTGAAGACCGGTGAGAAGATCACCTCTGTGAACAACCAGCAGGTGGCCAAGGCAGCCGATGTCGAGAAAATTCTCGAGCAGGCCAAGAAGGATGGGCGCTCCAAGGCGCTGTTCCAAATCCAGACCGACGATGGCAGCCGCTTCATCGCGCTGGATATCGACCAGGGTTGATGAACTGATGAGACGGGAAGGGGTTTCCTCTTCCCGTCACGTCGTTTTCGGGGAAACAGTTGGTGTTTCCTCGTCATCCCGGCCTTGAGCCGGGATCCAGTGCGATCAGGTCTCTGATCGCTAAAGACCCTTTGCCGCGCAGACGCGCGGCGGCTGGACCCCGGCTCAAGGCCGGGGTGACGGTGGAGAGGGCAACCTTTCGTGTCACTTGGTCGTCTTGTCACTGCTCGGGAGCCGAAACATATGGAAAGCAATCTGCATAACGAGAGCAACCCCACTGTTTCCAGTTGTGTGGCGAAGGTCGAGGACGCTATTGTCCCGCACATGAAGATTCTTGTTATCGAAGATGATCTGGAAGCTGCGGCCTATATGACCAAGGCGTTCCGGGAAGCAGGCATTGTGGCCGATCACGCCAGCGATGGCGAGAGCGGTTTGTTTATGGGCGTCGAGAACGCCTATGACGTGATGGTCATCGACCGTATGCTGCCGCGCCGTGATGGTCTTTCCGTCATCAGCGAGCTGCGCCGCCGTGGCATCGAGACGCCCGTGCTGATCCTGTCCGCACTGGGGCAGGTGGACGACCGCGTGACGGGTCTGCGCGCCGGTGGTGATGACTACTTGCCGAAGCCCTATGCGTTTAGCGAACTTCTGGCGCGTATCGAAGTGCTGGGCCGCCGCAAGGGCAAGCCTGAGCAGGACATGATCTACCGTGTCGGCGATCTGGAACTCGACCGTCTCTCCCATGATGTGCGTCGTGGCGGCAAGGAAATTCTCCTTCAGCCGCGCGAGTTTCGCCTGCTGGAATATTTGATGAAGAATGCGGGGCAGGTCGTGACGCGTACCATGCTGCTCGAAAATGTATGGGATTACCACTTCGATCCGCAGACCAATGTCATCGACGTGCATGTGTCGCGCCTGCGTTCCAAGATCGAGAAGGACTTCGACAAGCCGCTGCTGAAAACCATTCGCGGCGCCGGTTACATTATGAAGGACGAGGGGTAACGCCGCCTCATGGCCCGTCTTCGTCTTTTGTTCAGCTCGACGGCGGTGCGCCTTTCGGCGCTCTATATCCTGCTTTTCGCGCTTTGTGCCGCTTTCCTCGTTTTTTATGTCACGGCGTTGTCCGAAGGTTTGCTGAACCAGCAGACGCGCGATGCAGTGCAGCAGGAAGTCAACGACGTTCAGCGCGTTTATAATCGCGGCGGCATCAACCCGCTGCTGCGGATGATGGAGCGCCGCGCACGTCAACCGGGGGCGAGCCTTTATGTGATTGCCGGGCCGAATGGTGAAATTCTGGCGGGTAACGTCGCCTCCGTGCAGCCAGGTGTTTTCGACAGTGAGGGCTGGACCGAATTGCCGTTCGGTTATGAGCGCTATTCCGAAAGCGGCGATGCCGTGAAGCATCTGGCCACGGCCAATATTTTCCGTCTGGATAATGGACTTCGCATTCTGGTCGGTCGCGATCTGGGCGAGCCGACGAAGTTCCGTCTGCTGGTGCGCAATGCGCTGATGGTGGCGCTCGCTATCATGGGTGGCGGCGCCGTTCTCATCTGGTTCGCGATTGGGCGCAATGCTCTGAAGCGTCTCAACCGCATGTCGGATGCGACCAAGAAAATCATGGCAGGCGACCTGTCGCAGCGCCTGCCGCAAGGTCGTTCCGGCGATGAATTCGACCGGCTCTCGGGTTCGCTCAACGCCATGCTGGGGCGGATCGAGAAGCTGAACGAGGGGCTGCGGCAGGTTTCCGACAATATCGCCCATGACCTCAAAACGCCACTGACGCGCCTGCGCAACAAAGCGACCGAGGCGCTGGAAGACCGGGATGACGGTAAGCGCCGGGCAGCACTGGAGGGCATCATCGCCGAATCCGACCAGCTGATCCGCACCTTCAACGCGCTGCTGATGATTTCCCGTGTCGAGGCCGGTTCGATTGCCGCCGAGATGAGCGATGTGGATGTCTCGGCGATTGCCGAGGATAGCGCCGAACTTTACGAGCCGGTGGCCGATGAGGAAGGTTTGACGCTGACGGCGGATATTGCGCCGGGGCTGATCGTGCAGGGCAACCGCGAACTGATCGGTCAGGCGCTGACAAACATCATCGACAACGCCATCAAATATGCCGGTGGGCATGAGGGCAAGAAGGCGCTGGCCGTGCGGCTGGCGCGGCAGGACGAGGGGATCGTGCTTTCGGTTGCAGACAATGGACCCGGTGTCCCCGCAGCCAAGCGCGATGAGGTCATCAAGCGTTTCGTGCGGCTGGACGAAAGCCGCTCCAAGCCAGGAACGGGTCTGGGGCTTTCGCTTGTCGAGGCGGTGATGGAGCTGCATGGCGGTTCGCTGCGGCTTTCCGATACCGATCCCGACAACGCCGAGGCACCCGGCCTGACTGTTTCGATGGTTTTTCCCGTTTCCACACCGTAAGGTCGTACCCAAAAACAATGAAGCCGATTCCGTGAGGTCGGCATTCAGCGTGTAAGGGAGAGAGACATTGCAAAATGCCGCAACCGTCGAAAGACGGCTTGAAGACGTGCAGTCGGGGGTGATCCGCCCTTATACACAGACGGAGCTGAAATCCGTTCTCTCTACTTTGAAGGATATCGGCAAAAGCGAGCCGGATGTCGCGGCGCTTCTGGCGAGCGACAGGCCGCTCAAGGATTTCGTCGCGCAGGCATTGTCATTGTCTCCCTATCTGCGGGACGCTGCGGTGGCCGATGAGGGGTTGCTGACGCTGGCCATATCTGGACCGCTGGATGCAACACTCGCGCGTTTGGTCGAGGATGCCCGCAATTGCTGGCGACCTGATGATGAGGGCGCCCTGCCGAGCGAGGCCGAGGTGATGACCCAGCTGCGGATTGCCAAACGACGACTGTCCTTTATAGCGGCACTTGCCGATCTGGCGCGGGTCTTCGTGGCAAGAGATACGACCCGATGGTTGAGCGATATGGCCGACGCCAGTCTGGCGGCGGCTATCGATCACTTGCTTCTGGCCAACCACCACAGCGGCAAGCTGACGCTGAAGAATCTGGATGCGCCGAGTGAGGGCTCTGGCCTGATCGTGCTGGGCATGGGCAAGCTGGGTGCGCAGGAGCTGAATTATTCCTCCGATATCGATGCCGTTGTATTCTTCGAGCCATCCTCCGGCATCATCCCCGACCCGCTGGATGCGTTGGAAATCTTTGGACGCATGATGCGCCGCCTGATCCGTATCATGCAGGAGCGGACGGCGGATGGTTATGTCTTCAGAACCGACCTGCGGCTTCGTCCGGACCCCGGCTCGACGCCGCTGGCCATACCCGTCGAGGCGGCGCTGACCTATTATGAGGGCAGGGGGCAGAACTGGGAGCGTGCGGCCTATATCAAGGCGCGGCCGGTGGCAGGGGACATCAAGGCGGGTGAAAGCTTCCTGCGGGAACTGACGCCCTTCGTGTTTCGCAAGTATCTGGATTATGCGGCGATTGCCGATATCCACTCCATCAAGCGGCAGATACATGCGCATAAGGGCCATGGCGCGATTGCGGTGAAGGGGCACAATGTGAAGCTCGGTCGCGGTGGTATTCGTGAGATCGAATTCTTCGCGCAGACGCAGCAGTTGATTGCGGGCGGGCGGATGGCACCGCTGCGGGTGCGCTCGACGCAGGAAGCATTGGCGGCGCTGACGGAGGCGAAGTGGATCGATGCCAGCACGCGCGACAAGCTGACGGATGCCTACTGGTTTCTGCGCGAGGTGGAACACCGCATCCAGATGGTGCGCGACGAGCAGACGCATATTCTGCCCGATACCGAGGCGGAGCTGAAACGCATCGCCTTCATGCTGGGCTTTGCCGATACCAAGGCGTTTTCCGAAAAGCTGGAAACGGTGCTGCGGTTGGTGGAGCGGAAATATTCGGCGCTGTTCGAGCAGGAAACCAAACTTTCGGGCGAAAGCGGCAATCTGGTCTTTACCGGCCAGAAGGATGACCCTGATACGCTGAAGACGCTGGCAAGGCTTGGCTTCGAGCGCCCCGAATCCATGTCGGGCGTCATCCGCACATGGCACAATGGGCGTTACCGCGCCACGCAATCCGTCGAGGCGCGGGAGCGATTGACGGAGCTGACGCCGGAGCTATTGCAGGCTTTCGGCAAGAGCAAGCGGGCCGATGAGGCGTTATTGCGGTTCGACAATTTCCTGTCCGGTCTGCCTGCCGGTATTCAGCTTTTTTCGCTGCTGGGCAACAATCCGGCGCTTCTCTCGCTGCTGGTGACGATCATGTCGTCTGCGCCTCGACTGGCAGAAATTATCGCTGCGCGCCCGCATGTGTTCGATGGCATGCTGGACCCGGCGCTGATGACGGAAATCCCGACACGCGAGTATCTCGGCCAGCGCATGCAGGGCTTTTTGGCACCGGCGCGGCACTATGAAGACATTCTCGACCGGCTGCGAATCTTTGCTGCCGAACAGCGCTTCCTGATCGGTGTGCGGCTGCTGACGGGTGCCATCAGGGGAGAGGTTGCCGCGCGGGCCTTCACCTACCTTGCCGATCTGGTGATCGAAGCTGCGGTGAAGGCTGTGATGGCTGAGATGGAAGCTGCACATGGCAGATATCCTGGCGGTCGTGTCGCGATCGTCGGCATGGGCAAGCTTGGCTCGTTCGAGCTAACGGCGGGCTCAGATGTCGATCTGATTCTGCTGTATGATTATGACGATGCGGCGTCCGAATCCGATGGGGCGAAGCCGCTGGATGCGGTCCGATATTTCACCCGCATAACGCAAAGGCTGATTTCGGCTCTCTCAGCGCCGACTGCGGAAGGTGTGCTCTACGAAGTCGATATGCGGCTGCGGCCTTCCGGCAACAAGGGGCCGGTGGCGACGCGCATTTCCACCTTCGAGAAGTACCAGCGCGAGGAGGCATGGACATGGGAGCACCTGGCGCTGTCCCGCGCACGGTTGATCTGCGGCGATGCCTCGCTGATTGAGGATGCCGAACGCATCATTGCATCCGTTCTCTCGCAGACGCGGGATGTGGCGAAGATTGCGGCTGACGTGGCCGAGATGCGCAAGCTGATCGGCGAGGAAAAGCCGCCTGCCAATGGTTGGGATTTCAAGCTGATACCCGGCGGTCTGGTCGATCTGGAGTTCATCGCGCAATATCTGACGCTGGTTGCGCCCGCAAAGGACCTGCCGCCGCATGTGTCCGGGGAAAGCACGGCAGATGTTTGGAAACGCGTCGCGGCAGGCGCGATGGAGCCGCAGACCTATGACGACTGCATGGCTGCGCTCAATCTTTTTACTGAACTTTCCCAGATCATCCGCCTGTGCATCGACAGCGATTTCGAACCGAAGCAAGCGCCTGCCGGGCTGATCGACCTCGTCTGCCGTGCCGGTGATTGCCCTGATATCGGCACGCTGGAAGGTGAGGTGAAGCGGTTGTCGAAAACTGTGCGGAAGGCGTTTTCTGCGGTTGTGGCGGCAAAGGACTAAATTATAGGATGTACCAGCCTCAAGCTGGAGATGAGCAGATGATTGGATACACCATGGTTGGCACGACGGATCTGGACCGTGCTGTGCTGTTCTACGATCCGATTTTTACAGAGATGGGACTGAAGCAGTGCTACAAAGACGAGCAGGTTGCATTCTGGGGTGACAAGAGCGATGTCAACGCGCCACGTTTTGCAACGGGTTATCCCTTCGATGGTGGCACGGCTGGTGTTGGCAACGGCACGATGACGGCGTTCGTGATCGATGGTTCCGATACGATCGATCGGCTGCACGGACTTGCCATGGCAAATGGCGGATCGGATGAGGGTGCGCCGGGCCTGCGCCCGGATTACGGCGAAGGCTTTTACGCCGCCTATGTCCGCGATCCCGATGGCAACAAGATCGCATTCGTTTGCTACGACGTTAACAAGAGCGGCTGAGGGTTCTCGGACTGCGAATAAATGACGAAATCATTGACTTGGCCGTTTGACGCACCAGATGACCAAGACGGGCATTGGCCCTTGGCGGACTGATCTGCCGGGCGGCCAAGTTCGTAATAAGATGTTTAGCAAAGGCGCATTTATGTTTCATCTGATCTTCGGACTGCCGTGGCTGCTAGTGGTGATACGCTTCATCCAGCCGCTTCCCTGGATTTTGTCCGTCAAGGTGTCGCTTGCGATCCTTCTTCTCATCGGGTCTCAATATCTGCTGTTCAACCGTCTTTCGTCCGGTTCGGTGTTTTCCCCTGAGTTCCCGAGGGTGCTGGTCATCGCCTTCAACGTTGTGATGGGCACGGTCATCCTGCTTGCATTCTTTCAGATTGCGCTAGATCTGGTCTCGTTGGTCCTGCTTCCATTCAAGGGCCATTTTCCACGAGCGCCGGTGGGCCTGCGATACGCCATGGGTATCGTCGCTTTCGGCATGGCGGGTTTGGGCGTCAGTCAGGCCATTCGCGTTCCACCGCTCAAAGATATCGAGATACAGATAAAAGGCCTGCCAGCAGCCTTCGACGGCTACCAGATGGTGCAACTGACAGACCTGCACATCAGCCGACTGTTTTCCACAGGCTGGGCCGAAAAGGTGGTGGCCAAGACGAATGCGCTGAACGCCGATCTCATCGTCATCACGGGTGACCTGATTGATGGCAATATTCAGAGCCGTCGGGGTGATATCGCGCCACTTGCCAATCTCAAGGCAAAGGACGGCGTCTACACCATTCCGGGCAACCACGAATACTTCTTTGGCTACGAAGACTGGATGAAGTATTACGAGGGGCTGAACATGAAGACGCTGGCCAACGGCCATGCGATCATCGAGCGGGGCGGGGCGAAAATCGTTATCGCTGGAGTGACCGATCTGTCGTCATCGAGAACCGGCGCTCCCCCTCCCGATATCGCGGCGGCGCTGAATGGCGCGCCGGAGATTGCGCCGGTGATCTTGCTGGATCACCAGCCAAAGGAGGCGGCGCGCAACGCGGCTGCGGGCGTTGCCGTGCAGCTTTCCGGCCACACGCATGGTGGCATGGTTCTGGGTCTCAAAAACCTCGTCGCGCGCGCCAATAACGGCCTCGTATCTGGTTTCTATCAGATCGGTGGCATGCAGCTCTACGTCAACAACGGCACGGCGCTTTGGCCAGGATTTGCGATACGCCTGGGAGTTCCGTCGGAGCTCACGCGGATCACGTTGCGCCGTGCGGGGTGACGATCAATCTCCCCGCCAAATCCATCAGGCGGTTTCCGTGTTCGGAATGAACAGGGTGACCACAGTGCCCTTGCCGACGCAGGAGCGGATTTTCATGGTGCCGCCGTGCAGTTTGACCAGTGAGCGGGAGATGGCGAGGCCGAGGCCGGAGCCACCCTGGCTCTTGGCGTACTGGCTCTGAACCTGCTCGAAAGGCTGGCCGATTCTGTTGATGTTGGCTGAGGGGATGCCGATGCCGGTATCGGCGATGGTCAGCATCAAACCCTTCTGGTGAATATGGGTGCGAAGTTCGACACGTCCGCCATCGCCTGTGAACTTTACTGCGTTCGAAAGCAGGTTGAGCATGATCTGCTTCATGGCGCGGCGGTCGCCGGTCATGTGCATGTCGCGGCAGACACGCTGCTGGATGGCGATGTTTTTCTGAGCGGCCTGAATGGCGGTGAGGCGAAGCGTTTCCTCGACCAGTGGTGCGAGATCGACCTTTTCGCGATTGATGCGCATGTGCCCGGCTTCGATCTTGGACATATCGAGAATGTCGTTGATGACGTTAAGCAGGTGCTTGCCGCTATCGTGAATGTCGCGGGCATATTCGCTGTATTTCGATGAACCGACGGGGCCGAACATTTCCGCAAGCAGAATTTCGGAGAAGCCGAGAATGGCGTTCAGCGGAGTGCGCAGTTCGTGGCTCATATTGGCGAGGAACTCGGATTTCGCCGTATTGGCCGCTTCCGCACGTTCCTTTTCAGCCTGATAATTGGCGTTGGCGTTGGACAGCTCGGTCTTCTGACGTTCCAGCTTGTGGCGGGAGGCGGAGAGATCGCCAATCGTCGCCATCAGGCGTTTTTCGGAGTCGCGCAGACGCTCTTCGTGGCGCTTGAGAAGGGTGATGTTTGTGCCGACCGAAACCAGACCGCCATCACGGGTGCGGCGTTCGTTGATCTGTAGCCAGCGCGCATCGGCAAGCTGAACTTCGGTGGTGCGGGAAAGGCCCGATTGATCCGGGTCCGCCACGCGACGTTCCACCACGGGGCGGCAGGCGGCGGCGTTGACGACGGAACGCTCGGTGCCAGCGACCAGCACGCTATCGGGTAGACCATAGGCCTGCTGGAAGTGGGCGTTGCACATCACGAGACGATCATTCTTGTCCCAGAGGACGAAGGCTTCCGACGTGCTTTCGATGGCGTCCGCAAGACGCTGGTCGGCTTCTGCATAACGCTGGGCCAAGCGGTGCTGCTCAGTTACGTCCATGGCGATGCCGATGACGCGGGGGCCGTTCGAGGTGCGGATGACCTGAGCGCGGGCGCGGAGCCAGACGTAATGGCCGTGTGCATGGCGCATGCGGAAAATCTGGTCGATCTGGCGCAGGTCGCCACAGCCGACGGAACGGGCGAGTTCGTAGAGGTTGCCATCTTCCGAATGCATCATGCGGGCGGCATCGCTGAACGACAGCGGTTCGGTTCTAGGAGGAAGGCCGAGAATTTCGTAGAGCGAGGTGGACCAGAACATGCGACGGTTCGACAGATCGAAATCCCAGAGGCCGCAGCGTCCGCGAGACAGAGCCGTCTCGACGCGCAGGTTGGATTCGACGAAGATTTCATCTGCCGTGCGAGCGCGCTTCACCTGCATGTAATAGGCGTAGAGAATGACCAGCAGAATGGCCGAGATGCCGGTAAATAGCGTGACGTTCATCGCCACTTCGCTGCGCCAGAACGAGCGGATCGGTTGCAGCGAACGCGCTGCGATGATCATGCCGCCATCCATGCCGAGGGGCAGCATCGTTGCGTAGTGGGCCGTGCCTTCGATATTGGTCTCAATGGTGCCTGGAGCGCCTGGGAAACGTCTGACAATGGCGATTTCCGGCAGGAGATTGGTCAGCGATGTGCCAAGGTAAAGCCCTGCATGTTTGCCGATGCCGCCGAAGATACGGCCATCATTGCCCGCGACCAGCAGCAGCGTGTCGTCATCGAGGCTGCCGACGGGGAAAGCGGTGCGCATCCGCGCTTCTGCAGCCCCTTGATCCTGCGTCATGAACAGCGATTCAGCGCCGTTGAGCGATGCCTTGGCTGCCAGAGCGGAGAGGGCGGTGGCTTGCCGTGCGGATGCTTCCATGCGGCCAGATTCCGCGACGATGCCGACCATGCGCGAGGCTGCCACGACGACCAGAAAGGCCAGAATGAGAACCGGTATGAGCCGCTTTAGCAGCACTTCCAATTGTGGTAACTGAAGACTGCTTCTGGGCACTGTGGCAAATGCCGTCAGATATCCAGAAAGCTTTTCGCCCCATGCAGCTATGTCAGCAAATTTGGCATACGGGCGTTCATCGCCCGCGGTCGCCCGCCGCACGTTCGTCATTGTCCCGCCTTGATCTCCCCAGTGGAATTCGAAGCGCCGCCGCTCGAATCTGACACCAGTGAATCAAAGCTGATTCGGCTTGTCCAGAGCTTGAGGTTAAAAGAATTTTAACCCTTTGAACCGACTCCGTATTTTTTTGGGACAGGTCTGGCGGCCTGCTGAAAAGCCGCCAAACTCACGTAACGTCAAGCTTTTAGCACACGTTCGACGATGTCTCGAACGTCTGTCGAGAGTGCTGGAGCACGCTCGATTGTGGCCAGTGCATCGCGTGCGTGATCGGCCCGAACAGGCTCCAGAGAGCGCCATGAGCGCATGGAGGTGAGGATGCGGGCAGCAAGCTGCGGATTGCGCTTGTCGATGCTGACGATCTGTTCGGCCAGGAAGCGGTAGGCTTCACCATCGGCACGATTGAAGCCGGTCGGATTTCCGAAGGCGAAGGTGCCGATGAGGGAGCGAACGCGGTTCGGATTGGTGGCGATGAAGTGCTTCGAGCTTGTCAGTTGCTTGATGCGGGCAAGCGCGCCATCGCCGGGAATAGCAGCCTGGATAGACAGCCACTTGTCCAGAACGAGAGCGTTATCGGCAAAACGGCTCTCGAAGGTTGCCAGTGCCTGCGTCGTCTCCGGTGCATCTGGGAAACGCTGTGTGAGAACGCTGAGCGCATGGGCCAGATCGGTCATGTTGGTTGCTGCGGCAAAGGTTGCTGCGGCGCGCTCCGGTGTCGATTGCGCAAACGACAGATAGCTCATGGCGCTGTTGCGCAGGGACCTGCGGCCAGCGCTTGTTGCATCCGGCGAATAGGCGCCCTTGTCTTCGAAATCAGCAAAGAGCGACGTGAAGGTTGCCAGACCTGCTTCGGCGATGGCTGTCATGGCAGCCTTGCGCGCGGTGTGGACGGCTTCTGGATCGTTGTTGCTGCCGATCTCGCGGGCCACATCGGCTTCGCTCGGCAATGCTAGCGCCTGCGCCCGGAAGGCAGGTTCCAGCGTTTCGTCGCCAGCAATTTCGATAAGCGTTGCGATGAAGGCTGAGTCGAACTCCACAGGGGCGCCAGCGCGCACGGCATGTGTTGCCTTGACGAGGTTTGGCATGGCCAATGCTGTGAGCGCCTGCCAGCGGGAGAACATATCCGTATCGTGGCGGGCGATCAGCACGAGGTCGTCAGTCGGCTGTTCCAGATGCAGGTTGATGGGCGCCGAGAAGCCGCGATTGAGCGACAGCGCCGGACGCGACGGTATGCCGGAAAACGTGAAGGTCTGGCTGCGTTCGGTCAGGTGCAGAACGCCATCGCGGTATTCACCACCTTCGACCTTCGACGGTTCGGCAATCTGGCCGTTGTCGAGGATGAGCGCGGTGGAAAGCGGAATGTGCAGCGGTTCTTTCTTGCTCTGGCCGGGCGTTGGCGGAACGGTCTGCTCCAGCGACAGCGTAAAGGTCGAGGCGGCGGCGTCGAAGGCCGTCGATACGCTGACAAGCGGCGTACCGGCCTGCACGTACCAGCGGAAGAACTGCTGGAGATCGCGACCGCTTGCCTCTTCGAAGCACTTGATGAAATCCTCAACCGTCGAGGCATCGCCATCGTGGCGCTCGAAGTAAAGGTCCATGCCCTTGCGCAGATCATCCGGGCCCAGAATGGTAGCGATCATGCCGGTGATCTCGGCACCCTTCTCGTAGACGGTCGTGGTGTAAAAGTTGTTGATTTCGCGGTATTTATCCGGGCGTGGCGGATGCGCTAGCGGGCCGCCGTCTTCCGGGAACTGTTCCGACTTCAGGTGGCGCACATCGGCAATACGCTTGACGGCGCGCGAGCGCATGTCGGAAGAGAATTCCTGATCGCGATAGACGGTCAGGCCTTCCTTCAGGCAGAGCTGGAACCAGTCGCGGCAGGTGATGCGGTTGCCGGTCCAGTTGTGGAAATATTCGTGTGCGATGATGCGTTCGATATTGGCGTAATCGGTATCGGTCGCGGTCTCAGGGTCGGCCAAAACGTACTTGTCGTTGAAGACGTTGAGGCCCTTGTTTTCCATCGCGCCCATATTGAAATCGGACACGGCGACGATCATGAAAATATCCAGATCGTATTCGCGACCGAAGCGCTCTTCGTCCCATTTCATGGAGCGTTTCAGAGCATCCATGGCGTAGGCCGCGCGCGGCTCCTTGCCGTGCTCGACATAAATCTTCAACGCGACCTCACGACCGGACATGGTGGTGAATGTGTCTTCGATCAGACCGAGATCGCCAGCGACCAGCGCGAAGAGATAGCTTGGTTTGGGATGCGGATCGAACCATGCCGCAAAGTGGCGGCCTTCATCGTAATTGCCGCCACCAAGGAAATTGCCGTTCGACAGCAGGAAAGTATTGCCTTCTTTCGCCGCGATGATGGTGATGGTGTAGGGCGCCAGAACGTCGGGACGATCAGGGAAATAGGTGATGCGGCGGAAGCCTTCGGCTTCGCACTGGGTGCAATAGACGCCGTTGGTGCGGTAAAGACCCATCAACTGCGTATTGGTTTCCGGGTTGATGTAGTTGGTGACGCAGATTTCGAACGGTTCTGCTGCGGGCAGATCGCGGATCGTCAGGCTATCCGGCGTCGCATCATATTGCGCTGCCGGAATGTCGATCTGGTCCAGAAGCAGACCTGATAGCGCAAGCTCATCGCCATCGAGAACCAGCGGTGCCGAGACATCGACGCCTTCGCGCCGATGAAAGATCAGCCGGGCTTCGACCTTGGTGTTTTGCGGATCGAGTTCGAAGGTGAGGTCAACTCGTTCGAGAACGAAATCGAAAGGGCGATAATCCGCCAGGTGAACGATTTGGCCTATGTCTGTTCGCATGACTATTCCTGAATGAACCTTGTCTGCCACGATTCAGGTTTCATGCCGCATGCCACCTGAAAGTAAAATTGAAAGAGGGTCACATACATGTGAAATTCGCAAGACATGATGTCCTGCGTGTTGTCCTCGCCAGACCAACCGCTCAGAGAGGATCAATGAATGTGTCTCGCATTGGCACATCATTCCATTAAATGTTGAACGATTACTGAAATTATCGCCGTGCCAGAATTATATTATGATAAAATATTCACTTGGTTATCAATTCTATTAGAACAGGCTGCATGACCTCGATTTTATGCTGCCGCCCCGAAAAGCCGGGGCGCTGGCAGGTATGGTTCAGCCCTTGAGGCCGAGACTGGCTCTGATCGCATCCTCGTTTTCCGTTTGCTGAACGACAACGCCGTACCAGCCAAGGCCGCTATAGTCTTCATATCCCAGCGTTTTAGCGAAGGCGACGATTGCGCCGTTTGAGTCGTAGTAGCTGCCACGCATGGCATCGGCTGCATTTGCGAGCGGGAACCGGGTGAAGCGCAGAGCAGCGTTGTTGCTGGCGATGACCCGCATGTCTTCATCCAGAAGCATGACGACGGTGCGTTCCGCCACCTGCGGCGGCAGGTTCGCTTCCTTTTCCACAATGGCCTGACCCTGATCCTGCCAGTCGAAATAAACGCCGAGCGTGCCAAGCAACGCGCCGTCATTCTTTCCACCTTCGCGGATGCCGGTCGCATAGACCAGAACGTCGCGATCATCGTGGAATGGGCTGCTCTTGACTTGGTCGACAATATATTCGTCGCCGCTGCGGCACTGCGAGGCGGCGATAAACCATGGCTCGAGTTTCAGGCTGCGATCGATGAGGTTGCGCTGGTGCCGCGGATTGGCCGATGCGATGACCATGCCGTTCACGTCGGTCATGACGAGGTCGAGATAGACAGTATAGAAACGGTTGATGACGCCAAGACGCTCCGAAGCGAATGCGGCGTCGGCCTTGTCCCTGCTTTGCAGGGCCTGCCAGAGGGCGGTGTCCGTCGCCCACCAGCGCACGTCGGCGGTTCGCTCGAACAGATTGCGGACGATGAGCTGGACCAGCGTCTGTGCCGTGTCCATCAGGCGCACACCTTCCATCTCCTCCACCAGCGCTTCAGCCATATCGCGGCTGAGACCGATGCGGCTGAGCACGTTCTGTTCGAAGGTCGATGAAATATCCGAGGCGATCTGCGCGAGGCGCTGCACTTCATTGGCAACGACAGCGAAGCCCTTGCCTGCTTCACCCGCTCTTGCCGCCTCGATGAGGGCGTTGATGGCGAGCAGGCGGATCTGCTTGACGATGTGTGTATTGTCGGTGCTGAACCGCTTGAGGTCTGTGGACATGCCATCGGTGACAACACGCATGCCGCGCGGCGTCGCGGATTGCGATGCGTTTTTCCCGGCTGTCCGTAAAGCGCTGTTCATGGGGTGCCATCAATTCCAAATAGATATGAAAACAGTGTCAGTCTTTCCATCCACCGGATTGCAGAGCTGAGTTTCGAACTATCAAAATTAGAATAGAGCGTGGTTAATATTTGATTTCTACAGAACTACGACAAGTTGTCATGCAGTTGATCATGCAATGCGTACTAAGTGGGCATGTGCATTACTTTACGGCAGAACTTGACGGCTGCATGGCGGTTTGGGCCTGACGTGGCATTTGCGCACGGTGTCTGGCAAAAATGCCTTGGGGTGTACAGGATGATCAAATTTGTGTCCGACTCGGGTTCGATAATCTGCTACGCAGGGTGAACATGCAGGCTGACGTTGCGGTCTGTGAGGTGCAACCGGTTCACACTTCGAACCTATGAATGCCAATTCCCATGAGTGCCGCCCCCAACAACCCCATCCGGGGCATAAGCTTCAAGCTGATATCCGTTGCGTTTTTTCTGGTCATGCAGACCTGTATCAAGGCGGCCGGTTCGGACGTGCCTGCCGGGCAGATCAGCTTCTTCCGCTCGACCTTCGCCATCGTGCCGATCGTCATCTATCTGGCCTATCTGCGCAGTCTCAGCAGTGCATTTCACACGGAAAATCTTTTCGGGCATTTCAAGCGCGGGCTGCTTGGCATCCTCTCTATGATCTGCGGCTTTTACGGGCTGACGCTGTTGCCGCTGCCGGAGTTCATTGCCATCGGCTATGCATCGCCACTGATGGCGGTGGTGTTTGCCGCGCTGGTGCTGGGTGAAGCGGTGCGCATCTATCGCTGGTCTGCGGTTCTGATCGGCATGTCCGGCGTCATCATCATTCTATGGCCGAAACTGACGCTTTTGCAGCAGGGCGGTTTTGAAGCGGGTGAGGGCATCGGCGCGCTGGCCGTTCTGCTGGCTGCTGTGCTGGGCGGGCTTGCCATGGTGCAGGTGCGCCAACTGGTGGTGACCGAAAAGACGGCGACCATCGTTCTCTACTTCTCGCTGACCGGTAGCCTGCTTTCGGCTCTCAGCCTGCCCTTTGCCTGGGAATGGCTGGACTGGAAGCAAACGACCCTTCTGATCTCCTGCGGTATTGCCGGTGGTATCGCCCAGATTTTGCTGACAGAGAGCTATCGTCACGCCGAAGTCTCGACCATCGCGCCCTTCGAATACAGCTCCATCCTGTTCGGCATCGGTGTGTCCTATGTCTTGTTCGGTGACATACCGACGGTGACGATGCTGGTGGGAACGGCAATCGTGGTTTTCGCGGGAATATTCATCATCTTTCGCGAGCATCAACTCGGACTTGCCCGCAAGGCGGCGCGAAAGGCATCCTCCCCGCAGGGCTAGTCGCAACATTCATTTGATTGGGTGATTTAGCAGCTTCAAAAAACGATGTTTTTATCAAAGTTTTATTCAATTTGCGCACGAGTGTGTTATTGAACACACGGGTGGTAAAATGCAAATCTAAGGTGGCATAATCGTGTTTGGGGTAAAACGCGTGGAGCCTGATAACGCGCGTCTGTTAATGGGCGTTCGTGTTTGGCAGGGCAATGACGTGGCGAAGAACGGTCGCCACAAAACAAATTTCTTTTCATTATTTTTACAGGGGTGGTCATGACGTATTCGTATGACGACCTCGTTGCGCATCCTGAATTGCTGGGAGCGATAAGAACACTCGCCCGCAATCTGCGGGGCGCCTATAACAGTAATCCGCGGATAGCTCGGTTACTTTCAGCGCACCAGAAATGGTTGATGACGCAGGCGGGGATGGCCCTGAACCTGGAAAGCGGACCGCGTGGCTTCACGGTTGCACAAGCGCGGGAACTCATCACAACCAATCATGTCGCAAGCCGTAACACGGTTCAGAACTATCTCGATCAGCTTGAAATTTATCGATACGTCGAAAGGGTCAGCCCGGCCTCTCAGCGCCCCCGCCGATACAAGGCGACGCCCGTAAGCGAAGAGGCAATCCTGATGTGGTATATCGCCAATCTGGCAGCTCTCGATTGTCTTGATGGGGGAATACGCGCCGTTGAGATGATGGCGCATTCAAACTTGCTGGAGGTGGCGCAACCATTGGCCGCTCGTCTGTGCCTCATGGATCCTGCATGGGTGAACCCGCCTCCGCGCGTTGGGCTCTTTCTATGGACCGAGGCAGGGGCTCTGGTCATGGATGAATTCATCAGCCGGATTGAAGATGCAAACCGCGAAGTAGAGCGTATTGATATCGGTTTTGTCGATGCGCGTGCTTTGGCGGCGGAATTTATGATGTCACGCACGCATTTGCAGCGTCTTCTCAATAAGGCTGCAGAGCAGGGTGCGATGGGCTGGCATGACAGCGGCCTTCGTAGCGGCATGTGGTTTGCGCGCGACTTTCTGGAAGAGTATTGCCGATGGCAGGCAATCAAGTTCAAATATGTCCAGGATGCATTTATCGAGGCCAAGGCGAAAGCTGTCTGATCTGCTTCCGAAGCCATGCCGCCGTTTCCTTTGAAAACAGCCCGCTCGATTGCAAGGGGGGGCACAGGGTGCCCTCTCGTGCAGAGAGGGTTCGACTTTGAGCGGCAGCTTTTGATCTAGGATTTTTCAGGGCATATTTGCGTGCTGAGGGCGTTGCCACGACATATCCGTAAGTGGGGAGACGCAATCCGTCACGGCGTAAAACATGCCATTTGTAAAATATCGGCACTATTAAAACGCAAAAGCGCCTCTCCATGGGAAAGGCGCTGCGAAAGCGTCGTATCTTGAATGTCCTTCAGAGCTATGCCTGAAGACGATTTCTATCAGCGCTCACGGAAATCTGCGAAGACTGCCGAAGGACGTGTCGTGCGAACCTGCTGAGATGACGCGCGAGCGGTCAGCTGTTCGTTGGTGCCACCGAAGCGGTGGTAGCTGTCACCCGAGCGCGGGCCGAGGCCTGCAAGTCGGAGAGTTTCGAAGCCGGAGTGAACCGGACGGAAGCGAGTGGTCATTGCCTTGGTTCCTTAAACCTTTTCCTCCCAAGACGAGATCACTTATTGCAGTGCGGTATGGATTCGGCAATCAGGGTAAATGCGCCGCTGTTATGCGTCATTTGCATGGCTATTTTCATAAATGATTCATATTGATCAAAAAGGAAGCATTCACATTTGGCGAATGTGGGCCTGAAACGCTAATAAATCCTGCCACGCCAATGGTTTACTGGCTGGAGCGTTTAAAAGCTCTTGCGGGTGCAGGGTGGCGATTGCGGGCACGATTCCATGCCCGGATGCGACATCACGCCACTGTCCGCGCAGCGTATGGATGGTGCCGGTGCCGCCAAAGAAAAAACGAGCGGTGAAGTTGCCCAAAAGCAACAGTGCTTTCGGCTCTGCCAAAGCAACTTGACGCTCGATGAAGGGGCGGCAAATTTCCATCTCCGGGCCCGATGGCGAGCGATTGCCAGGTGGGCGCCACGGCACGACGTTGCTCAGCAGCAGATTGGCGCGATCGAGCCCGATGGCGGCCAGCATGCGATCCAGCAGAACGCCGGTTTTGCCGACGAAAGGCTGACCCTCGCGGTCATCATCCGCATCCGGCATGGGGCCGATCACCATGATGCCGGAGGACGGGTTGCCCTCGGCAAAGATGGTGTTGCGGGCGCTATTCTTGAGATTGCAGCCGTTGAAGCTTTCCAGCGCCGTCTTCAATTCCGGCAGGGAACGAGCGGTTTCCGCAGCAAACCGGGCGGCGGCAATGGCCTGCTCGTCCGGCATGGCCACATTGGTCTGGATGGCGGGCGCAGCGGGCGCCGAGCTACGGCCCTGCGGTGCCGACTGAGCAGCACGGGACGGGCTGTTTTGCGGCGCATCGTTCTGACGGGGTGGTGCTTCCCGTTGCGGCGCCCGGTTTTGCCGGGTGGCTGCAAATTCCGCGAAGCGATCCAGAGACGTGTCTTCCAGCAGCCAGTCCACGCCCGCATCCGCATGGAAATGCAGGAGCGCCGCCAGTTCTGCCGGGGAAAGGTCTTGGGCCAAGATCATGAGGCAAAACTACCTCAAGTGCTCGCCCCGCGAAACCCCTGTCATCACGCTGTCCAGCGCTCAATGTCACCACTGTCACCGATCATGGCTAGACCATGGGCGATGGAGAGCAACTCGCCGCCGGTCTCGATCTTATCGGCATCGAAACGGCGGGTGAAAAGCTGGCGCACGGCGGGCACGAAAGAGGTGCCGCCGGTGAGAAAGACCTTGTCGATGGCTTCAGGGGCGGTCTGGGTTTTCTCCAGCACCTCGTCCAGCGCGCCTTCAATCTTGGCGAGATCATCGCTGATCCAGCGGTCGAAATCTGTGCGCTTGACGGTCTTGCGGCCAGCCTTGCCCAAAGGCGAGAAGTTGAACTCGGCCTCTTCACTTGAAGACAGCGCCATCTTCGTCGCGGAGATGGCCTGGTAGAGCGGGTAGCCCTCATCATGCTCCACCAGTTCCACAAACATCTCCAGCTTCTCCGGCTCAAGCGCCGAGCGAACCAGCGATTTCAGGTCCGAGAATTCCTTGGAGGTCTTGAAGATGGACAATTGGTTCCAGCGGCCGAAATTGACGTAGTAACCGGAGGGGACATCGAGAACCTTGTCGAAGCTCTTGAATTTGCTGCCCTTGCCGATTTCGGGCGACACGAGATTGTCGATCATGCGGAAGTCGAAATGGTCGCCCGCAACGCCGACGCCGGAATGGCCGATGGGGGTGGCCGACAGCTTGCCGCCGTGCGTCTCGAAACGAATGAGCGAATAGTCGGTGGTGCCGCCGCCGAAGTCGGCAACCAGCACATTGGCGTCCTTCTTCAGGCTCTGCGCGAAGTAATAGGCTGCTGCCACGGGCTCGTAAACGTAATGGATTTCCGGAAAACCCGCGCGCGTGAGGGCATCGTTGTAGCGGGCAATCGCCAGCGCCTCATCCGGGTGGCTGCCAGCAAAACGGACCGGACGACCGGCTACCACGGTGGAGACGTCGTCGCGCCAGTCGTCACCTGCATAGGTCTTCAGCTTGCGCAGGAAGACCTCCATCAGGTCTTCGAAGCTCTGGCGCTTGGCAAAGACCAGCGTGCCCTGAAACAGCGAGGAGGCAGCGAAGGTCTTGATGGATTGCAGGAAGCGGCAATCGCCGGGATTATCGATGAACTGGCGAATGGCGGCATGACCGGCTTCGACCTGAAGGGCTGCGGCACCGAATGTGCCCGTTTTCATGAAGGACAGCGCCGTGCGCATGCTGTCCGTCGTGCCCGCACTGCTGGTGAAGCGCATGGACTGGCTGGTGTTACCGTTGTCAGACATTGCCATGACCGTGTTGGTCGTGCCGAAATCGAGCCCGAGTGTTCTTGCCATAGCGTGTTTTTCCCAAAGTCAATGATAGCTGTGCCGGGTGCCAATGGCGTCCGGTCATGAACGGGATGCAAAAGCATCCGCCTGTTTTGAAGAGGGCGCGTGATCGCACAGCGAATTGTGAATGGCAAGCACAAGGGCGGATTTTCCCTGATGCTGCCATAATAATGCCCGCCCAAATCGCGCTTATAAGTCGCTGGGGGAATCTCTTATGCGGATGAGTGGAGTGCCAATGGCCTTGAAACGACCTTTTGCAGCGGCAAGTTTTGCTGCTGTTTCTGCATGCTGCCTTTCCATGATGCCTGCGTCTGCCGCCGAGACGGCGCACTGCACGGTTATTCTGGATGCTGCCAGCGGCAAAGCCCTGCATCGCGACGGTGCCTGCGACAAGGCATTTGCGCCGCAATCCTCCTTCAAGCTGCCATTGGCGGTGATGGGTTACGATGCTGGTATTCTGAAAGACGAGACAAACCCGCGCTGGGACTACAAGGCGGAATGGAAGCGACCCAAGCGCGAGCAGAAGGCGACCGACCCGACCATCTGGGAGCGCGATTCCATCGTCTGGTACTCGCAGGAAATCACGCGGCGTCTCGGTGCCGAAAAATTTGCCGATTACGTGCGCCGCTTCGATTACGGCAATGCCGATGTGAAGGGCGTGAAAGGCCGAACGGACGGGCTGACCGAAGCCTGGTTGATGTCATCGCTAAAGATTTCCGGCGATGCGCAGGCTGACTTTGTTCGTCGCTTCGTGACAGGCAAGCTGCCGGTTTCCGCCGAGGCGACGAAAAAGACCATGGCGATCATTCCGCAATTTGCCGCAGCCGATGGCTGGCAGGTGCATGGCAAAACCGGTTCGGGGCGTATGCGCACCGAGGCTGGTAAATTCGACGGAGATTACTGGCTGGGCTGGTTCGTCGGCTGGGCACAGAAGGGCGACCGGCAGGTCGTGTTCGCCACCATGAACGTCAAGGACTGGAAAAGCGAAGAGCCCATCAGCTTTGCCACGCGGGACGCGCTGATTGCGGACTTGCCGAAGCTGGTGAAGTAATTCAGCGAACGAAGCGCCGGGCAGAGAAAATCAGCGCCAGACCGATGATGGCAACGATTGCCCCGCGCAGCATCCACGGGCTCTGGTTGATCATGAAACTGGAGGCAGGGTAGGGGAAATAACCGCTGCCCTGCCCAATCCAGACGATGCCGATGAGGGTGAGCAATGCGCCGAAGACAACAAGGGAAATCCGAAGTATCTGCATGATAGGCCTCGACAGGGGAAAATCTCCCCGGAGGTTACTCCGGGGAGGGTGCAATAGCCAATGGATTTCGCGGGCCCGGCTATACCCGAACGATTGCCGTTTATGAATTATGTGCGGCGTTTTTGGCAGCCAGCTTTAGTTCGGCCAGACGCTCACGCATCACGCCTTGCAACAGGGTTCCAACATCGTCCATCGACATGCCCTGATCTGCGAGACCCAGGACGAGATTGCTGAGATCGACGCGTGTCGTATCCGGCACGCCCGGCAGGTTGAGTGCACTGGCGTGCTGATCGATAAATGGAACGCGGCGATAGAAACCTTCTCCAAAAATATGGAGCCACATGCGTTCCAGAATATAGCCGTTTGCGTTGGCTGCTCCGGTCGCGAACTCGTAGATCAGTTGCTTCGTTTCGTCCGATAGCCGTGCAACATTCTCGTTGCGCACGGCGAAGATCGCGCCATAGGAGAAGACGCCGACCGTATGCCGCGCCGCTTCTTCGGCCTGCGCATCCAGCTTCCATTTTTTCAAGACATAGGCCGCAATATTGCTGGTATTGGGCGAGATGCCTTCCAGTGTCTTGTACACCAGCCCCATGTTCCAGGCACCGGCATCTTTGAATTCGAGCGCTTTCCAGTCCATCAGCGAGAATGTTTCAGGCCGGACACGAAGGTGAATCGGGAAATACTCCTGATAGCGCGCCAGCGTTTCTGCTGTTGGAATGTTGTTCGTCGTCAGCCACTGCCAGGAGAGAGCCTGGATATCATCCCATCTGCGCCAGTTCTTCAGCAGATCGATGAAGTCAGGGCTGTGCGTGATGGGATCGCCCTGGCTGAAGACGGTAAAGTCGCGATTATCCGCTTTGCGGGTCATCATGTGGTGAATGTAGGTCTCGGATTCGCGACCGACATTGGGGCGTGCGATGATCTCGTCGGCGCGCTGAAGCACAGCAGGCGAGGTGATTTCCTGGCCCTTGTTGTAGATGATGACTTTAAAATCTGTTGGAATATCAACGATCCACTCAAGTGCTTCGCTGTATCTCGCTAAAACGATGGTATGCATGGAATCCCTCTGATCAATATTAGGGCAGCCGCAATTCAGGTGGCTATCTATACATCGGAGGTATTCGGCTAAGCTTGTGCGTGCATTGTGCGGCCAAGGTTCCACGGCCCCGTCACTTCAGAGGGCAAGTAGAGAGCCCGCCATGCCGGGGCAACGACGGGCACATCCTGTTTACATCAGATCGATTTCGACGCGCCGCCATCCACGCGCAGCATGGTGCCGGTGATGTAGCTGGCAGGCTCTGAGCACAGGAAGGCACCGGCTGCGGCGAATTCCTCGACCTTGCCGAGTCGACCGGCGGGAATGGTCTTGAGGGACGCTTCGCGCACTTCTTCCACGCTTTTGCCCAGCCGGGTTGCGTTGGCGCCATCGAGTTCATCGATACGGTCGGTGTGGATGCGCCCCGGCAGCAACAGGTTGGCGGTAATGCCGGAGCCAGCGATTTCCGTGGCAAGTGTCTTGTTCCAGCCAACCAGCGCGCCGCGCAACGTGTTGGACAGGGCAAGGTTGGGAATGGGCTCGAACACGCCTGACGAGGCGACCGTCAGAATGCGGCCCCAGCCTTGCTCCTTCATCTGCGGCAGGAATGCGCCGGTCAGTGTGATGACGCGCAGCACCATGGACTGGAAAAAGGTTTCCAGCTTGTCGACAGTGATATCCTGTGCCGTGCCTGGAGTGGGCCCACCGGTGTTGTTGACGAGAATATCGATGCCGCCAAGCTTCGTCTGAACGGCCTCGACCATGGAGGCCACGAAATTCTCCTGCGAAAGATCGCCCTGCACCCAATCCGCCTTGCCCTTGCCAAGCGCATTGATGGCGTCCGCATTGGCTGCCAGCTTCTCACTGGTGCGCCCGACCAGAAGCACATGCGCGCCTTCCTTCGCCAGAGCCGTTGCAATGCCGAGGCCAAGGCCGCGAGAAGAGGCCAGAACGAGCGCGCGTTTGCCGGAAATGCCGAGATCCATGGGTGTCCTCCTAAAAGTGTTGGGGTGTTATAGGGGTGGGCGCCAGAGTTTTGAAGGTGTTTATTTCGCAGCTCGTCTACGAGATGATGCGCTCTCCACCTACAACCTTGACCTCCTCGCAAATCCCGGTAATTTACGTGAACGTAAGAGTAAGATATTACATGTGCGGTCGATAATGTAATAAGCTCGGATAGGATTTGCCGCGTTTCAACCTCGACAACGGCTTTTTGCTTTGCGAAGAAGGAGTTGAGACAGAGCCTGAAAGCAGGCGAGTGCAGCCAGGGTTGTGAACCCTGCGGCGGTTGGCACGTTAGAAAAACAACGCCGGATGGGACCGGCGAGCTGAGAGGATGGATATGACGGACGCGATGGAAATGCCGGAACGCGAATCGATGGAATTCGACGTTGTGATCGTTGGTGCGGGACCTGCGGGTCTTTCGGCGGCGATACGGCTGAAGCAGGTCAATCCTGAACTTTCCGTCGTCGTGCTGGAAAAGGGCGCGGAAGTCGGCGCGCATATCGTCTCCGGCGCCGTGGTCGATCCGATCGGCATCGACCGTCTGCTGCCGGGCTGGCGCGAAGAAGAGGGGCATCCCTTCAAGACGGAAGTCAAGGACGACCAGTTTCTGCTTCTCGGGCCCGCTGGCTCCATCCGCCTGCCCAACTTCGCCATGCCGCCGCTGATGAACAACCACGGCAACTACATCGTCTCGCTCGGGCTCGTCTGTCGCTGGCTGGCGGAAAAGGCGGAAGCGCTGGGCGTTGAAATTTATCCCGGCTTTGCGGCGACTGAAGTGCTTTACAATGACGCTGGCGCGGTGATCGGCGTTGCGACCGGCGACATGGGCGTGGAACGCAACGGCGAACCCGGCCCGGCTTTTACGCGCGGTATGGAGCTGCACGGCAAATATGTGCTGATCGGCGAGGGCGTGCGCGGCTCGCTGGCCAAGCAGCTCATCCAGAAATTCGACCTCTCCAAGGATAGCGACGTCCAGAAATTCGGCATCGGTATCAAGGAACTCTGGCAGGTCAAGCCGGAGAACCATAGGCCCGGCCTCGTGCAGCACTCCTTCGGCTGGCCACTGGGCATGAAGACGGGTGGCGGATCGTTCCTCTATCACCTCGAAGACAATCTCGTTGCCGTCGGCTTCGTGGTGCATCTGAACTACAAGAACCCTTACCTCTATCCCTTCGAGGAATTCCAGCGCTACAAGACGCATCCGGCAATTGCCCCGACATTCGAAGGCGGCAAGCGCCTGTCCTACGGCGCGCGCGCGATTACCGAGGGCGGGTATCAGTCGGTGCCGAAGCTGACCTTCCCCGGCGGTGCGCTGATCGGCTGTTCCGCCGGTTTCGTCAACGTGCCGCGCATCAAGGGCAGCCACAATGCCGTGCTGTCAGGCATGATGGCGGCGGACAGGCTGGCGGATGCCATCGCCGCTGGCCGTGCCAATGACGAAGTCATCGAGATCGAAAACGAATGGCGCGGCAGCGACATCGGCAAGGATCTGAAGCGCGTGCGCAACGTCAAGCCGCTGTGGTCGAAGTTCGGCACGGCGATCGGCGTGGCGCTGGGCGGGCTGGATATGTGGACCAACCAGTTGCTCGGCCTTTCGATTTTCGGCACGCTGAAGCACGGCAAGACCGATGCGCAAAGCCTGGAGCCAGCGAAGTTCCACAAGCCCATCGCTTATCCAAGACCCGACGGCGTGCTGACCTTCGACCGCCTGTCATCCGTGTTCCTCTCCTCCACCAACCACGAGGAAGACCAGCCGGTGCACCTGCAGGTGAAGGATATGGACCTGCAGAAACGATCCGAACACGACGTCTACGCCGGTCCTTCGACCCGCTACTGTCCCGCCGGGGTCTATGAGTGGGTGGAGAAGGACGGCGAGCCGACCTATGTCATCAACGCGCAAAACTGCGTCCATTGCAAAACCTGCGATATCAAGGACCCTAACCAGAACATCAACTGGGTACCACCACAGGGCGGCGAAGGGCCGGTTTACGCCAATATGTGATGGAGCAGGCGCTGGTGACAGGGAGGCAGGTGCCTGTTTCGTGGTCAAACGTATATTTGCGGGATCGTCGCTGATAATCTAGTAATGGATGGGCCTTACGATGACGCATGATAGTGTGATCGAAAATGGGCTGCGGGAGTGAGCAGATGACAAGTTCAGCCGATATGGTTTCAACGGTGCGCAAAAAAAGGCAGTTGGTGGCGGCTATGTCTCTGGCGGTGTTGGCGCTGAGTGCCGCTGGCGGGTCTCCTGTTCTGGCCGCAAGCTGCCGTGCAGATGCCGCCGCAGAGATCGACTGGAGTGCGTGCAACAAGCGTCTTCTGATGCTGGGCGGTAGCGTGCTGGATGGTGCGGATTTGCGCGGGACGGATTTCACCTTTACCGATCTGCGTGGTTCTTCCTTCAAGAAAGCCAATCTGGAAAAGGCCAAGCTGATCCGTACGTCTCTGGCGTCATCGCAATTGCAGGGCGGAAATTTTGTGAAGGTCGAGGCCTATCGCGGTGATTTCAGCGATGCGGATGCGGAAAATGCGAAGTTCAACAGCGCAGAAATGCAGCGGGCGAATTTTCAGAATGCCAAGCTCGTGGGTACCGATTTCAGCAAGGCTGAACTTGGCAGGGCCGATTTCGAAGGCGCGACGCTGACGGGCGCTAAGTTTTCCATGGCCAACCTGTCGCGCTCCCGTTTCGAAGGCGCAAAATTCACCGGGCCCATCGATTTCGCCAATGCGTTTCTTCTTCTGGCCCGCATCGAAGGGCTGGACCTTTCGGCCGCGACTGGCCTTGAGCAGAAGCAGGTGGATATTGCCTGCGGCGATGCCAAGACCAAACTGCCGCAGGGACTGACGGCACCTGCGGAGTGGCCGTGCCCTGAGGACCCGGACGACGATTGAGGGTCGGGCGGGACGCAGGGTCGGTGGGTGTGGCCTACCCCCCTCTGTCCTGCCGGACATCTCCCCCTCAGGTGGGGAGATTAGCAAGGTGCGCCGACATTGCGTCAGTCTCGACGTATGAGATGGCCGAAGGGCTGCCGCGAGTCGATCTCCCCCCTTGAGGGGGAGATGCCTGGCAAGGCAGAGGGGGGTGAGCGGCAGTCTCAACCGCTCATGACGTCTCCGCCACTAGAACCCCGACAAAACAATCTTACCCCGAGCCGTTCCACTTTCGATCAACGCATGCGCCTTGATCAGATTGGCGGCGTTGACGGTGCCGAAGACCTCGGTGAGCGTTGTCTTGATCTTGCCCGCATCCACCAGTTCAGACACGTGGTTCAGCAGTTTGTGCTGTTCGAGAATATCGGCTGTTTCGAAGACCGGGCGGGCAAACATCATTTCCCAGTGGATGGAGATGGCCTTGCGTTTGAAGGGCATGGCATCGAAGCCGCCTGCGGGGTCGTCGATCAGGCAGAAGCGTCCCTGTGGGGCGATCAGCGCGACGCTGTCGGCGGCGTGGAGATCGCTTTGGGTGGTGGAGAAGACAAAGGCGGGTGCGCCGAGGCCGAGCGCTTCCACCTGCGGGGCGAGCGGCTGGCTGTGGTCGATAATGTGGTGCGCGCCAAGGGATTTGGCCCATTCCTTGGTTTCAGGGCGTGAGGCCGTGGCGATGACGGTGAGGTCGGTCAGCTGCCGTGCCAGCTGGATGGCGATGGAGCCGACGCCGCCTGCACCACCGATGATGAGGATGGCATTGGCTGCACCGGCGACGGGGTCTTTCACCTTCAGCCGGTCGAACAGCGCCTCGTAAGCGGTGATGGCGGTGAGGGGCAGGGCGGCGGCTTCCTCGAAGCTGAGGCTTTTGGGCTTGGTGCCGACGATGCGCTCATCCACCAGATGGAATTCGCTGTTGGAGCCGGGGCGGTTGATGGCACCGGCGTAAAACACCTCGTCGCCTGGCTTGAACAGCGTCACGCCTTCGCCCACGGCCTTGACGATGCCTGCGGCATCGAAGCCGAGAATGCGGGCCTAGCCTTCTTCCGGCGGCTGGTTGCGGCGTACCTTCGTATCGACAGGATTGACGGACACGGCCTTCACCTCGACCAGAAGATCATGCCCTCCAGCTTCCGGCACGGATACATCGAGGTCAACAAGCGCATCTGCTTCCGTGATGGGTTTTGCGCTTTTGTAACCGATCGCACGCATGGCGTATTCTCCTTTGCTTGTTGCGTTGACCTCTATTTGATAGAGATGAGCGCGCACCGCAAGAATGCACATATTCTGTATATACGCACAAAAAGGATACTACGATGTCCCGTCCCCGTGCCAAATTGACCGGCAATTTTCCCGGTTGTCCGGTGGAGTCGACGCTGAGTTTTCTGGATGGAAAATGGAAGGGCGTGATCCTCTATCACCTGATGAACGAGGGCACGCTGCGCTTCAACGAGCTGCGCCGCCACATCCCCAGCGTGACCCAGCGCATGCTGACCAAGCAGTTGCGTGAACTGGAAGAGGCCGGGCTGATTTCCCGCAAGGTCTTTGCCGTGGTGCCGCCACGTGTGGATTACGCTCTGACGCCGCTGGGGCTCAGCATGCAGCCGGTTATCGTTGCGCTGAAGACGTGGGGTGAGGCGCATGTGATCTGCAAGGATGGCGCAAAGCGCTTCGTTTCTCCCGCCGATCTGATCAGGCCGCTGGAGGCCGCCGAATGAGCGACGCCGTCGAGATTCTTGCCCGCCAGCGCGATGCCTTTCTGCGTGACGGACCGCCGACACTCGAGGCGCGCAAGGCTGATCTGAAAGCGCTGCGCAAGGTGGTGACAGCGCGCAGGCGGGATATCGAGCAGGCGGTCGATCTGGATTTCGGTGGGCGTTCACCGCGTGAAACGGCCCTGCTGGATATTCTGGGCGTGGTGCAGGGCATCGATTACCTGACGCGTCATCTGAAGCGCTTCATGAAGCCGGAGCGCCGCCATGTGGCGGCGACATTCCAGATGGGGCGGGCCCATGTGGAGTATCAGCCGCTGGGCGTCATCGGCATCATGTCGCCGTGGAACTACCCGTTTCTGCTGGCCATGGTGCCGCTGGCAACGGCCATTGCTGCCGGAAACCGGGCGATGTTGAAGCCCTCCGAACTGACGCCGCGCACCAGCCAGTTGATGAAGGACATGCTGGCCAGTATTTTTCCGGAAGAAAAAGTCGCCGTCATTTTAGGGGATGCCGAGGTGGGTGCGGCCTTCAGCGGGCTTGCCTTCGATCATCTGTTCTTCACCGGCAGCACGCAGGTGGGCAAGGCCGTGATGAGGGCGGCCAGCGAGAACCTCGTGCCGGTGACGCTGGAGTTGGGCGGCAAGAGCCCGACGCTTATTCAAAAGGGCCATGCCACCGAAAGCAATGTGGCCTCCGTCGTGTTCGGCAAACTGACCAATGGCGGACAGACCTGCGTGGCACCGGATTACGTCTTCGTGCATGAGGATGATCTGGACGCCTTTACCGATGCCTTCGGTAGGGCGGTGGCGAAATCCTATCCCAAGGGACCATCGACCATCGATTTCGCCTCCATCGTCAGCGACCGGCACTTTGGGCGGCTGAAGGGCCTGCTGGATGACGCACGGCAAAATGGGGCGCGGGTGGTGGAGGTCGGCAGTGCCGCGCCGTCCGCCGCAAGCCGCATCCGCGTTCTGCCGCCAACGCTGGTCTTCGACGCGACCGACGAGATGGCAGTGATGCGCGAAGAGATTTTCGGGCCGATCCTGCCCGTGCGGACCTATCGCGAGATCGGCGAAGTGATTGCTTACATCAATGCAAGGCCAAGGCCTCTGGCGCTTTATGTGTTTGGCGATGAAAAGAGCGAGGATTGCCGGGCGGTGCTGGCCCGCACCATCTCCGGCAATGTCGGCATCAACAACACCATATTGCATGTGGCGCAGGATGATCTGCCGTTTGGCGGGGTAGGGGCCAGCGGCATGGGTGCCTATCACGGCATAGAGGGCTTTCGTCGCATGAGCCACGCCAAAGGCGTGTTCGTGCAAGGGCGGTGGAGCCTGCCGACGCTGTTGCGCGCGCCATTCGGGCGGCTGACAGACTGGACGCTGGCATTTCTGCTTCGATAAAAATATTCCGCACCGCAACATTGATCTGCCCGGATTGCTTCATAGCGTCGCGGCAGTGATTCTCAGTCAGGGACGACAAGCATGGGTATTGGTTGGATTGAGGCCGCGATTCTCGGTTTTATTCAAGGTCTTACGGAATTTTTGCCGATTTCTTCCAGCGCGCATCTGCGGATTGCCGGGGAGTTTCTGGGAACGGGGGAAGATCCCGGCGCTGCCTTCACCGCCATTATTCAGATCGGGACCGAACTGGCGGTTCTCGTCTATTTCTGGTCCGACATCATGCGCATCGCCATGGCATGGCTTCGCCAGAACCTGCGCCTTGGCGGCAGCTACGATGCTGCCGACGCGCGCATGGGCTGGCTCATCATTATCGGCTCGGTGCCGATCGTGCTGTTGGGCCTGCTGTTCAAGGATTCCATCGAGACCTCGCTGCGCAATCTCTATATCACCGCCGTCATGCTGATCGTCTTCGGCATCATCCTTGGTTATGCGGATAAGATTGGCAAGAAGAAGTATCCGCTGAACAAGCTCATCTGGCGTGATGGCATTCTGTTCGGTTTCGCACAGGCCATGGCGCTGATCCCCGGCGTGTCCCGCTCCGGCGGCACGATTACGGCGGGCCTGCTGCTCGGCTATACACGCGAAGCGGCAGCACGCTATTCCTTTCTTCTCGCCGTTCCCGCCGTCTTCGGTTCCGGTTTCTACCAGCTTTACAAAAGCATCGGCCAGGTCAACCCAGTCGGCTGGGGTCCCACAGCACTCGCCACGCTGATCTCCTTCATCGTCGGCTATGCCGTCATCGTCGGCTTCCTGAAGCTGGTCTCGAGCAAAAGCTATATGCCGTTCGTGTGGTACCGCGTGGGTCTGGGCGTGTTGCTTCTGGTGCTTCTCTCCACGGGCGTGATCAGCGCTGCGTAACAAGCGACGATGCTGCCATGTCGTATCCTCGGCTTTTAGGGCCGGGGATCGATTTACGATTTTCCTTGAAATCTTTTCCGTGGAATGATTTTTCACCCCGGATGTGCAATAGAGCCGTTTATTGCGCGGTATTTTTCGTTTGCTTCTATAAGTATCCATCCGCAACAAGGACAGTCGGGACCCGTTGATGAGTATTGAAGGCTGTTACGCTTTGGCGGTGGAGGACATCCACAAGAGCTTCGGTACGCATGAAGTCCTCAAAGGCATTTCACTGAACGCCCGCAAGGGTGACGTGATCTCGATCATCGGCTCCTCCGGCTCCGGCAAGAGCACGTTCCTGCGCTGCATCAACTTTCTGGAAATGCCCGACCGTGGCCGTGTGACCGTCAATGGCGAGGAAGTCTCCGTCAAGATTGGACGCGATGGCAAGGCCGTGCCGAAAAGCTGGCGGCAGGTGGAGCGCCTGCGCACCGGGCTTGGCATGGTGTTTCAGAACTTCAATCTCTGGGCCCACCGCACGGTGCTGGAAAACATCATCGAAGCGCCCGTCCATGTGATGGGCGTGAAGCGGCAGGATGCGATTGAGCGAGCCGAAGCGCTGCTCAACAAGGTCGGCCTTTACGACAAGAAGGACGCCTATCCGGCGATTCTCTCCGGCGGCCAGCAGCAGCGTGCAGCGATTGCGCGAGCGCTCTGTGTCGAGCCCGCCGTGATGCTGTTCGATGAGCCGACCTCGGCACTGGACCCGGAACTGGTGGGCGAGGTGCTGAGGGTGATCCGCGATCTGGCCGAAGAAGGCCGCACCATGTTGCTGGTGACGCATGAAATGCGCTTTGCCCGTGATGTGTCCAACCACGTCATGTTTCTGCATCAGGGCCGTGTGGAAGAGGAGGGGACGCCGGATCAGGTGTTTGGAAACCCGACCAGCACCCGCACCCGCGACTTTACCGGCGCCATCGCCAACTGATCTATCATCGTTTTAACCGGAGAGATTTCCATGAAACTGTTCGCCACGCTGCTTGCCGGATCGGCATTTGCGCTATCCGCCTTCACCGCCAGCGCCGATGTGCGCTTCGGCATTATGAACGAATCCTACCCGCCGTTTTTTGCCAAGGATGCATCCGGCAAATGGCAGGGCTGGGAAATCGACCTGATGGACGCCGTCTGCGCGGAAATGAAGGAAAAATGCTCCATCGTCGAACTGTCCTGGGATGGGCTTATTCCCGCACTCGAGGCCAAGAAGTTCGACGTGATCTGGTCGTCCATGTCCAACACGCAGGAGCGCCAGAAGGTCATCACCTTCACCGACAAATACTACAACACGCCGAGCAAGCTGATCGGCGCCAAGGATGGCAAGCCGGGTGCGACCGCGGAAGACGTGAAGGGCAAGACCATCGGCATTCAGGTCTCCACCATCCAGTCGGCCTATTATGCCAAGTATTTCAAGGATGCGGCGGACGAAAAGACCTATCAGACACTGGACGAAGCGTTTCAGGATCTGGCCGCCGGTCGCATCGACTATGTCTTCGGTGACTCGCTCGTTCTCGATGCCTTCCTGAAAAGCGATGCGGGCAAGGATTGCTGCGCGGATGCGGGCAATGTGGCCGACGACAAAGAAATCCTCGGTCTGGGAGTATCAGGCGGTCTACGCAAGGACGACACCGAGCTGAAGCAGAAGCTGAACACGGCGCTGGCTGCCGTTCGTGCCAGCGGAAAATATGACGAGATCACCAAGAAATACTTCACCTTCGACATCTACGGCGCGAAGTAAATCTCGGTCGAGTTGATGGCAAGCATTGAAACCATGGTCCAACTTCTGTCGCCCTATCCTCCGGGATGGGGTGGCACGCTGTTGACCGGTGCCGTTTCCACGCTTGCCATCTCCGCCGGTGCCTATCTCATCGGGATCGTCATCGGCATGGCTGGTGCGCTGGGCAAGCTGTCCGGCAACGGGCCACTGGGCGTGGTGCTGGGTTTCTACACCACGATGATCCGGGCCGTGCCGGAACTCATTCTGATCGTGGGGCTCTATTACGCCGGCACCGATGGCCTCAACCGGCTGCTGCAATGGGCCGGAATGCCGCCCTTGGAAATCAACGGTTTCGTCGCGGCCATTGCCGTTCTCGGCTTCGTGCAGGGCGCCTATATGACCGAGGTTCTGCGCGGCGCGATCCTTGCCATTCCGGCTGGCCAGATCGAAGCTGCGAGGGCCTTCGGCATGTCGCCATTTCTGCGGTTCCGCCGCGTTGTGTTGCCCGCACTCATTCCCAATGCGCTGCCGGGGCTTGCCAATCTGTGGCTGGCGGTGACCAAGGACAGCGCGCTGGTGGCCGTCGTCGGGTATCAGGAACTGGCACTGGCGACGCGTCTTGCTGGGGCCAGCACCAAGCAGTATTTCCTGTTCTTCATGGCGGCGGCGCTGTTGTATCTGGCGATTACGCTCGTCTCCAATCTCGTCTTTTCATTGATCGAGCGCCGGGTGCGGCGCGGTCAACCTGCGCTGGTTTAGGGGAAGATCATGGACTTCTCCTGGCTCGAAAAATACTGGCCGCTGCTTTTATCCGGTGCCTATCAGACGGTCGCACTGCTGGTCATTTCCGTTGTCCTCGGCTTCATTCTTGCCATCGGCCTTGCCTTTGCGCAGGTCAGCGGCGGCAGGCTGACGCGAGTGCTGGCGCGAGGGTATTGCACCTTCTTTCGCGGCACGCCGTTGCTCATCCAGCTTTGGCTTCTCTATTACGGCGTCGGCTCTCTGCTGCCGATGATACCGGGCCTGCGCCAAAGCTTTATGTGGCCGGTCTTGCGGGAAGGTTTCTTCTTCGCTGCCGTCAGCTTCACGCTGAACTATGCAGCCTATGAGGCCGAAGTCTTGCGCGGCGCGCTGCTGGCGGTGCCGAAGGGCGAGCTTGAGGCGGGCCGGGCATTCGGCATGAGCCGTTTCACACTGATCCGCCGCATCTGGCTGCCGCGCGCCATCCGCATCGCCCTGCCGACCATTGCGGGCGAGGTGGTGATGCAGCTGAAGGCAACGCCGCTAGCCTTCACCGTCACCGTCATGGACCTCTACGCCGTGGCCTACAAGGTGCGACAGGACACGCTGCTGGTTTATGAGCCGCTGTTCGTCGTTACCATTTTCTATCTCATCCTAACCGCCATCATCGTGCGCTGTTTCGGCTTTGTCGAAGCGCAAGTGCCGCAGCGGCGGTAACATACCCAAGGAGTTCCACATGGGCGATATCCGTATTCTCGACGGCGGCATGAGCCGCGAATTGCAGCGGCTGGGCGCGCAGCTGAAACAGCCGGAATGGTCGGCCCTGGCGCTGATCGACACGCCAGACATCGTGCGCCAGGTCCATGTGGAGTTTATCGAGGCCGGTGCCGATGTGGTCACCACCAATTCCTACGCGCTGGTGCCGTTTCACATTGGTGAGGAACGCTTCCGTAGCGAAGGCGCATCGCTGATTGCGCTGTCAGGCAAGCTGGCCCGCGAAGCAGCCGATGTTGCTGGCCGCAAGGTTACCATCGCCGGTGGCCTGCCACCCATCTTCGGCTCCTACGAACCGCAGAATTTCGATCCCACCCGCGTGCAGGACTACCTCAAGGTGCTCGTGGAAAACCTCGCTCCCCATGTCGATGTCTGGCTGGGCGAAACGCTGAGCCTGATTGCCGAAGGCGAGGCGGTGCGTGAGGCGGTGGCTGGGACAGGCAAACCCTTCTGGGTGTCCTTCACGCTGAATGATGATGCTGCGCAGGTAGATGGCGGCGAATCGCAGCTTCGCTCCGGCGAAACCGTGCGCGCCGCCGCCGAATGGGCCGCCGGTTCAGGCGCTGCCGCGCTGCTGTTCAATTGCAGCAAACCGGAAGTCATGAAAGCCGCCGTCGAGACCGCCGCCTCCGTCTTCAAGGACAAGGGCGTCTCCATTGACATCGGCGTCTATGCCAATGCCTTCGAAGGCGAGCAGGGCGATTCCGCCGCCAATGAAGGCCTGCACGGCACCCGCGCCGACCTCACCGACGATGCCTATTCCCGCTTCGCCTGCGAATGGGCCAATGCCGGTGCGACGATGATCGGCGGTTGCTGCGGAATTGGCGCTGCGCATATTCATACGGTTGCAGGTGCGCTTAGGGCGCGGTGAAGGCATTCCCATTCTCCGTCACCCCGCACTTGCTGCGGGGTCCAGCAAACGCGAGTCTGCGCGGCGTAGAAATTTCTTTCAGCCCAAAGACTTGGGCTGACTGGATCCCGCATCGAGTGCGGGATGACGGAGCCAGAAGCAAAGCCCCTACGAGCGGGCAATACATCAAGGCTTCACGTTCGGCGTCCGTCAAACGCTCGGAATGCTGAACACATCCACGCCTGCCACATCCTCTTCGATAAGCGTAAATCCCTGTTTCAGATAATAAGCTCGCTTGTCTGCCGTGGCACACAGGTAGCAGGTGTCGTAGCCCAGCGTCGCGACGTAAGCCCGACTGCGGGCAATCAGTAGTGCGGCGATGCCCTGTCGTCTGAACTCCGGTTCGACCCAAAGGGCTGCGATCCATGGGGCGTAGTCTGGCCGCTCATCGAGGTCGTTTTCGATGATGAGGACGGAGCCGATATAGCGGTCGTCATCATGGGCGACGAAGGCTGAGGGAATGCCGTCTTTTTCAAGCATCGGGTTGAGATGGGCGCGGTAGTCTTCGAGAGGGACACCGCTTTCGGTCCACCATGCATTCCAACCTCGGTCCGCTATCGTATCTGCAAATGTCGGATAGTGTTTAAGATTGGAGATCTGCAAAAGCCCGTCCTCTTTCTGAATCAAAGTCGCATTGTAAGGTTACAAGCTTTTGAAAAGGCAAGGCAAGAGGCCGGTCGCATGCGAGTTGCGACCGGCTTTTTTGAGATGGGCTTAAAGCAGCGTCCCGCTCAAGATCGCCAGTGCCACCGAGAAGTAGATGACGAGGCCGCTCACATCCACCAGTGTTGCCACGAAGGGAGCAGAAGCGCTGGCGGGGTCGAGGCGGAGGCGTTGCAGCAGGAAGGGCAGCATGGAGCCTGCGAGCGAGCCGAAGGTCACGATGCCGATGAGGGCGCAGAAGACGGTGAAGCCGACCAGAAGCCAGTGTTCGCCGTAATCGTAAAAACCAGCCTGCTGCCAGATGGTGAGCCGCAGGAAGCCGATGGCGCCAAGGATGGCACCGAGCGTCAGGCCTGTTGGCAGTTCACGCAGCAGCACCTTCCACCAGTCGGAGAGCTTCAGTTCGCCCAGCGCCAGCGCCCGGATGATGAGCGATGTGGCCTGCGAACCGGAGTTGCCGCCTGACGACATGATGAGCGGGATGAACAGCGTCAGCACCACGGCCTTTTCCAGCTCCCCCTCGAAATGCTGCATGGCGCTGGCCGTCAGCATTTCGCCGAGGAAGAGGGCGGACAGCCAGCCGGCGCGTTTGCGGATCATGTCCATAAAGCCCATCGTCATATAGGGCTTGCCGAGTGCTTCCATACCGCCGAACTTATGTGCGTCTTCCGTCGTATCGGCAATCATGGTGTCGATGACGTCATCCACCGTGACGATGCCGAGAATGTGGACGTGCTCATCCACGACAGGAATGGCCAGAAGGTCATGCTTGCGGATGAGGCGTGCGACATCCTCCTGCGACATCATGGGGTCGGCATAGGTGATGCCTTCCTTGGATGCGACGGTGAGGATGGATGCGGTGGGCTCGCCCGTCACGAGGCTGCGCAGGGTGACGACCTTGGTCAGCGTTCCGTCTTCGGCCAGTACATAGATGGCGTAGACGGTTTCGCGGGAACGTTCGACGATGCGGATATGCGCGAGGGTCTGCTCCACCGTCCAGCGGTCCGGCACGCTGACGAACTCCGTGGTCATCATGGAGCCAGCCGTGCGGGGCGGATAGGTCATCAGGTGCTGAATGGCGGTGGCCGTTGCACGGTCCAGCCGGGAAAAAAGCTTAGCGCGTGGCTCGTCGTCCATCTCGGCCATCACGTCTGCAACGCGGTCATCCGACATGAGGTTGACGAAGCGGGCAGCCTGTTCCAGCGGTATCAAGGCGATGATCTCGGCTGCATGATGCAGTTCTGGGCGATCCAGAACGGCAACGGCTTTTGCCTGGGGCAGTTTCAGCAAAGCATCGACAGCTTCAGGCACGTCGAGCGTGTTCAACTGATCGACGCGTTCTGCAATGGTGGTTGGGCCAATGCTACCGCTGCGCAAAATGCGGGCAGCCTTGCTGGCTCTTTCAGAGAGGTTGTGAAAGTTCATGATTGCTCACCTTCCAGTCGATCCGCCGATCACGGCGGAACGTGGTGAGCCGACAGGAGTCAGATCAGTGCACGTCTCGCCGTGTTCGGCAAAGGCAATCGACTACTACTGTCGCTAGACATCTAATGATGCTCCGTGGATATCTGCGCCAGATCGATGGCTTGACCTGCGCATGTGCTATCTGTTGCGCCCGAAAAAAGGCCGAGTCAAGCAGGGCAAATATGAAATTTTGGCAAGGTAGATATTCAGGCCTAAAGACGCGCTTTAGAGGTTTTTAAAGCGCCATGAAATCAAGCCGTTAACGCCGCCTTCTCGCGTCGTTCCAGCACCACGGCCACGGCAAATACGATGAGGCCGCCCAGCGATAGAACCGCGCCGATATATCCCGTCGACGCATAGCCGTAACCCATGGCGATGACGAGACCGCCGAGCCATGCGCCGAGTGCGTTGGCGATGTTGAAGGCGGAGTGGTTGGAGGCGGCGGCGAGCGTCTGGGCGTCGGCGGCCACATCCATCAGGCGTGTCTGGACCGCAGGGCAGGCGGCAAAGCCGCAGCCGATGAGGAAGACGCACAGGCACAGCATGTAAGGATTATGGGCGGTGAGGCTGAAAAGCGCCATGAGCAGCACATTGAGCGCCAGCATGCCGCCGATGGTGCCGTTGAGCGACCAATCCGCAAGGCGTGAGCCGACGACATTGCCCACATTCATGCCGATGCCGAACAGCGCCAGAACGAGCGAGACCGAAGACACGGGCATCATCGCAACATCGGTCGTGGTTTTGGCTATGTAGCTGAAGACGGAGAACATGCCGCCGAAACCGACCGAGGCAACGGCCAGTGTCAGCCAGACCTGCACGCGTCTGAAGGCGCCGAGTTCACGCCAGATGCTGGCACCTTCCTGCACCTTGTCGCGGGGCTGGAAAAGCCACAGCAGCACCACGGTCAACAGTGCAATGCCGCCCACCATCATGAAGGCTGCGCGCCAGGAAAACATCTGGCCAAAAAAGGTGGCAAGCGGGGTTCCGAGCAGTGTCGCGATGGTGAGGCCCAGCATGACGCGGCCCACAGCGCGGGCGCGTTTGTGAATCGGCGCCATGGACGCCGCCACCAACGCTGCCACGCCAAAATAGGCACCGTGCGGCAGGCCGGTGATGAACCGCAGTGCCGTGAAGGTGGCGAAGTCAGGCGCGATGGCGCTGAGAATATTGCCCGCCGCAAAGAGGCTCATCAATGCCAGCAGAAGCACGCGTCGTGTCATGCGGGCGGCAAGGACGGCGATGATGGGCGCGCCGATGACGACGCCAATCGCATAGGCGGCAATGACATATCCTGCCTGCGGAACGGTAACGCCGTAGGTGGTGGCGACATCCGGCAGAAGACCCATGATCGCAAATTCACCCGTGCCGATGCCAAAGCCACCGGCGGCAAGCGCCAGTTCGATCAATGTAATGGAAAGAGGGGTAAGTGCTGCTGTCGATACTGGTGCAACGGGCGTTGCAGCCGCGTCTGCGCGGATTTCGGAGTTAAGTATCTGGGTCATGATTTCTGCGGTGAAACGAGCAAAAAAAAGGGCAAGACCGAGGTCTCGGCCTGCCCTGACTGGAGTTATGTGGCCACCAAAATGACCTTATCTCCACGCATAGCACAGGCTTGTGCGTTGCGGTAGTCTCTGATTCGGCAAAATATTCGACTCACGCAAAGGTGTACGGAACGGAACGTTCGCTATTCCATTTAGGTCGCGCGCATGGGCGCAACGGGGGCTGGACAATCATATGAAGTTGGTTGCGATTTTTAACCGCGATGGCGGGACCTTCAAGACCACGGATATGGATGCATTCTGCGAACACGCACGAACGGTTTTCCAGGCTGCGGGACACGACATCGAATGCCGTCTGGTGTCCGGCAAGGACATCGTTGAGGAAATGGAACGCACTGCCGATGACAAAGGGCTGGATGGCCTGATTGCAGGCGGTGGCGACGGCACCATCTCAGCCGCTGCAGGCATTGCCTGGAAGCACGGCATTGCGCTGGGCGTGGTGCCCGCCGGAACCATGAACCTGTTTGCCCGCTCTCTGAAACTGCCGCTGGATATCTGGCAGGCGGTGGATACGCTGGCGCTGGGGCATGTCGAGAATGTCGATATTGCCAGCGCCAATGGACGGCCCTTCGTGCACCAGTTTTCCGCAGGCCTGCATGCCCGCATGGTGCGCTACCGTGACCAGATGGAATATGCTTCACGGCTGGGCAAGATCAGGGCGAATATTCGTGCAGCCATCGGTGTGGTTTTCAACCCGCCGAAGTTCGACATGGAATTTACCGTTGACGGGAAAACCCAGCACCGCCGCGCCTGCGCCATTTCCGCATCCAACAACGAATTCGGGCAAAGCCCGCTGCTGGTCGCCGACGATATCACACAGGGGAAGCTCGGGCTTTATATCGCCGAGGCGTTGACGCCCTCTGGCGTCATGGGTCTTGCCATCGATATTCTGCGCGGCAAGCTGAAGGAAAATGCGGCGGTGACGGCCATGGCCGTGACGAATGCCGATCTGCATTTTCCCAAGCGGCATGGTGAGGTGAAATGCGTGATCGACGGCGAATTGCTGCCAATGAAACGCGATGTCACGCTGAAAATCCATGCTGGCGAACTGAAAGTCATCGTTCCCAAAGACTTCACAAGCCACTGATATCATTGGCTGAGTGCCTATGCCGAAAGACCCGTTGGTTGCCTGGCAGCAGCCTTGCAAAATGCTGCCGCGCCCTCCATGCTGCGCTCCTATGAGTCAATGGGAGTGCATGCCGCGATGAATGAAAATGCCGGGACGATATCCAACCTCGCCGCCATCGACGCCGCTCACCACCTGCATCCCTTTTCCGACATGGGCAAGCTGAACGCCACGGGCACGCGCATCATCGAGCGGGCGGAAGGCGTGTTCATCTATGACAGCACCGGAAAGAAGTATCTGGACGCCTTCGCCGGTCTGTGGTGCGTCAACATCGGCTACGGCAGGCGTGAGATTTCCGATGCCGTTTTCCGGCAGATGAATGAGCTGCCCTACTACAACGCCTTCTTCGGCACGACGACGCCTCCGGCGACCCTTCTGGCGCAGAAAATAACCGCCCATGCCGGGCCGAACATGAACCACGTGTTCTTCACCAATTCCGGCTCCGAGGCCACTGACACGTGGTTTCGCATGGCGCGGGTTTACTGGAAGGCGCTGGGGCACCCGACGAAAACACACGTCATTGCAAGGCGAAATGGCTATCACGGCTCCACTGTGGCGGGCGCCTCTTTGGGCGGCATGACGTGGATGCACGAGCAGGGCAATCTACCCATCGAAGGCGTGTCGCATATCGGCCAGCCCTACTGGTATGTCGAAGGCAGTGATCTTTCGCCTGCCGAATTCGGGCTGAAAGTCGCGCGGCAACTCGAAGCGAAGATAGACGAGCTGGGCGAAGACAATGTCGCGGCCTTCGTGGCCGAACCTATTCAAGGGGCGGGCGGGGTCATCGTGCCGCCGGACACCTATTGGCCGGAAATCGCGCGGATCTGCAAGGCGCGCAACATTCTGCTGGTCTCCGACGAGGTGATCTGCGGCTTCGGGCGGCTGGGCTCATGGTTCGGTTATCAGCACTTCGGTTATGAGCCCGATCTGGCACCCATTGCGAAAGGGCTTTCATCCGGTTACCTGCCGATCGGTGGCGTTCTGGTCTCGGACCGTGTGGCCGAGGTGATGCTGACAAAGGTGGGTGATTTCAACCACGGCTTCACCTATTCCGGCCACCCCGTCTGTGCCGCCGCTGCACTTGAAAATCTCCGCATCATCGAGGACGAGGGACTGGTGGAGCGGGTGCGCGACGAGATCGGCCCCTATTTCCGACAGGGATGGGAAAGCCTGGCCGACCATGAAACGGTGGGCGAGGCGGTCAACGTCGGTCTCATCGGCGGGCTGCAACTGACGGCGGACAAGGCCACGCGCAGGCGGTACGACAAGCCGGACGATATCGGCGCTCTGGTGCGCAATCATTGCCTGGAAAACGGGCTGGTCATGCGTGCCACCGGCGACCGCATGCTGGCATCGCCTGCCTTTACCATCAGCCGGTCGGAGGTGGACCAGATCATCGAAACACTGCGCAAGGGGCTGGACCACCTTCGCGATACAATAAAGGTTTGAAAGACGTGGCAGACAACGAGCATCACTACCGGGTGAAAATCGAATGGACCGGCAATCGCGGCACCGGCACATCCGGCTACCGCGACTACGACCGCAACCATCTTATTTCAGCCGAGGGCAAGGCCGATATATCAGGCTCATCCGACCCGGCCTTCCGGGGAGACGCATCGCGCTGGAACCCGGAGGAGTTGCTGCTGGCCTCCGTGTCTGCCTGCCACAAGCTCTGGTATCTGCACTTCTGTGCCGTCTCCGGCGTGGTGGTGACGGATTACGTGGATGAGCCAGAGGGCACGATGGTGCTGGCGAAAGACGGGGCTGGGCAGTTCACCGAAGTGGTGCTGAAGCCGATCGTGACCATCTCCAAGGGCGATGCGCAGACGGCACAGGAACTGCACAACGACGCGCACGAGAAATGCTTCATTGCCAATTCGGTGAATTTTCTAATCCGCGTTGAAGCGCAGATCAGGTCGGTGTGAGTGGCGACAGGTGCTCTACCGCGCAGGTATGGTTTCCCAGGCGTAATAGAATGCATGGCGCTTGTTGCCCTTGCCGGTATAGGGCACGTTGGCATTCCGTATTTCCGTCGGCGATGGCAGGGCAGACCGCTGGGCAAGCTTCGCCAGTTCGGCGCCCGGATTTTCCGGCATGACGCCATCGTCACTGGTTCCAGCCAGCAGAACGATTGCTCCGGCGGGCCATTTCGCCGGCAGTGTTTCGATATCCTTGTTGCCGGAAAAGACCGTTGCATTGGGGAACTGCATTTTCAGATTACCGCCCACCAGACCGCCTGAGGCGATGACATAACGCGGCTCCGGTTGGCCATCCTTGCGCACCGCTTCGCCGAATTTGTCATAGGGAATGTGAACCAGCGAATAGCGCTCGAAATAGGGGGCGATCAATCCACGCGACAGCAGGACGATGACGAAGCCGACGGACAAGGTGGCCGTGATCGCCAGCATCGATGGCAGTTTGCGTTCCGCAAGGATGCCTGCGGCCTGAACCTTGAGAGCAAGGTAAAGTGGCCACAGCAACAGATAGACCGTGACCCACTTCTGGCGCACCTGCGTGGCACCCAAACCCCAGATGATAAACATGACACAGATGAATGAAATCAGGATGATACGGCCAACGATTCGCGTGGATTGATCGTTGGCGCGGATGATGGCCTTGAGGTCCTTGAAGAACAGTAGGGCGTAGATGACGGTGGTCAGCGCCATGCCTTTCACGAAGGCGAACAGGAGTTCGAGGGAGCCTTCGAGCGCATGAAAGACCACGTCGTCATCGCCTTCCCGCATCTCGGTCGTGGTCTGGCTGACGGCCAGATTGAGGTGATCCCGCACCCACATAATATGTGGGGTCGCGATGACCAGTGCAGCGGCGATGGTCAGCAGCATGCGCCAGTCGAGCAGACGCGCGCGCATGTCCTTTTCGAGTGCGATCGCGATCAAGGCAGCAACGGGGAGAACGACGAAATTGTATTTCGACAATGCGCCGAGACCGATGGCAGCACCGGTCAGGATGTAGCCCCAAGCCGTGGGTTTCTGCAACGTGCTGAACAAGGCATAGATGAACAGGGCCACTGCAAAAAGCGCCAGCACCGTGTGCGAAAGATCACGCTGCACCATGACGAAAACGGTCGGCAGCGTGATAACGCCTAGCGTGGCTATGTTCACCAGCGCTTTTTCGCGGATGAGCAGGCGCGCGGCCAACCAGACGTAGAGACAACAGAGAAACATCAGGCCGTTTTTCAACAGGCTCAAGGCCGCGACGGACGCGCCGAGAATGCTGTTGGCGCCATATTGCAGCCATGTGTAGATGGGCGGTTGTGAACCATAGCCAAACAGCAGAAACTGCGAAAATAGTGCCTGTTGCGTCTCGTCTACTTCGAGAGCTGGCGAGCGGATAAGCCGGGCCGCGACCGCAAGCAGGAAATATCCCGCAATCAGCACCAGAACCACATCGGCATTGCGGGAAAGTGCTTTGCGCATGGGGCTCAGGACTCGGTTGCGGTGAAGGTCTTGGCGACGATGTAATTCGGGGTCCGCTCATCGCGGTAATAGAGCCGGGCGATCATTTCGGCGAGGATGCCGGTGGTAATCATCTGCACCGACGACAAAAGCAATACGACACCCACCATCAGCATCGGACGTGTGCCGATATCGTTGCCGAAGATGAACTTGTCTACGCAAAGATAAAACAGGATGACGGTGGCGAGTGCGCCGAGACCGAGGCCGAGCGAGCCGAAGAAATGCCCCGGACGCGCCTTGTAGCGCATGAAGAACATGACCGACAGCAGGTCGAGAATGACACGGAATGTGCGCGAAATGCCGTATTTCGATGCGCCGAACTGTCGGGCATGGTGGGTTACCGGCATTTCCCCGATGCGCGTGCTGGGCACCACGCCGGCCACCCAGGCCGGAATGAAGCGGTGCATTTCACCCATCAGCTTCACCTGTTTGATGACGGATGAGCGGTATATCTTGAGGCTGCAACCATAGTCGTGCAGGCGCACGCCGGTAATCCTGCCGATCAGCCGGTTGGCGATCCAGGAGGGGACCTTGCGCAGAAACAGCCCGTCCTGCCGGTTTTTGCGCCAGCCCACCAGAAGGTCCAGTTCCCGGCGCTCGAGCTCCGCGACCAGCATGGGTATGTCCTTGGGGTCATTCTGCAAGTCGCCATCGAGCGTTGCGATGAGGCGCCCGCGAGCATTGTCGATGCCCGCCTGCATGGCAGCGGTCTGGCCGAAATTGCGCTGCAATGCGACGATCTTCAGCGACAGACCGTCCTGCGAGAGATAGGGCCGCGCATTGGCAATGGTCGCATCCGTGCTGCCATCATCGACCAGAATGAGTTCCCAGCCAGCAGCATAGGAGGACATGGCCTCCACCACACGCTCGATCAGCGGGCCAACGCTTTCCTGCTCATTGAAAATCGGCACGACAAGCGATAGTTCCGGTGTATCTTTCATCAGAAACTCGTCGCGAAACGCAGTCGTTGTTGGCACCGAGGCTCTCTCCAGTTAAGGCATGGGACATATACTCTCAGCCGGATAGGACGCCCCAGGGTTTTTGTCCAGATAAGGCCGTAGTTTGACAGGGAATCCGGGCACTATGAAACCAACGGCGTGGCTTAGCCGCAACGCGATGACGCTTTTCACCGTGCTGGTGATTGCCGCCTATGCGGGCTTCATACAGTGGATGTGGGGCTGGCGCAGCATTTTCGACCTCTGGCGCACCGCCGGGTGGGGCGAAATCGTGCTGGCTCTTGCACTACTGGTCTCCACCTATGTGCTGCGCACCTGGCGCATTTACGATTACTTTCCGCGCGAAACCAATGGGCGTTTTGCAGCCCTTTTCAGGGTCGTGCAGATCCACAATTTGCTCAACATTATGTTGCCCTTTCGCAGTGGTGAGACCAGTTTTCCGCTGTTGATGCGCAAGGAATTCGACGTGGGGCTGTTGCGCGGCACATCTGCGCTGTTCGTCATGCGCCTGTTCGATCTCCACGCCCTGCTTGCCGCTGCGGGCGTAGGACTGGCGCTGGAAAAAGGTGGCGTGTTGATATGGCTGGGCTGGAGCGCGTTCTTGCTGCTACCCGCGTTCGGCTTTGGTGTTCGCGCGGTGCTGTTCAAGCTGGTCGGGCGCATTCCTTCGCCGAAGCTCATCAAGCTGATGGCCGAGGTGCAGGCGGGCTTGCCTGCTGACAACATTGCCTTCCTGCGCGCCTGGGGCGTGACGCTGATCAACTGGTTCGTCAAAATCGCCGTGCTGGCATGGGTGCTGATGCTGATGGGAAACATCGCTTTGCCACCGGGCTTTGGCGGTGCACTCGGCGGTGAGCTGTCCTCGGTTTTACCCATCCACGCACCGGGCGGGGTAGGGACCTATCCTGCTGGAATCATTGCCGGTGCCATCGGCTTTGGCGCAGCATCCGGTGAAGCCGCGCTATCCATCCTCGGACAGGCCGCCGTCAACGTCCACCTGTTGGTTATCATCTCATCGCTGATCGGCACGACGCTGGCGCTGTTCGTGCCGAAGAAGAGGTAGGGTTGCGGCCCGGTTCGAACGATTTTCTGATCGTCCTGCCGCGATTTTACTGAAACGCCGTCTCGTAAAAGCTTCTCAACTTGCGCGAATGCAGCGTTTCCTTCTGCATGGCGGCGAGCTTTTGTACTGCGCGGATGCCGATCTGCAAGTGTTGCGCGACCTGGGTGCGGTAGAACTCCGTGGCCATGCCGGGCAGTTTCAATTCGCCGTGCAGGGGCTTGTCGGAAACGCAGAGCAGGGTGCCGTAGGGCACGCGGAAGCGGAAGCCGTTGGCGGCGATGGTGGCGGATTCCATGTCTAGCGCGATGGCGCGTGATTGCGACAGGCGTTTGACCGGGCCTGCCTGATCGCGAAGTTCCCAGTTGCGGTTATCGATGGTGGCGACGGTGCCGGTGCGCATGATGCGTTTCAGCTCGAAGCCTTCGTAACCGGTCACCTCGGCAACCGCGCCCTCCAGCGCCATTTGCACTTCGGCAAGCGCGGGGATGGGCACCCAGACTGGCAGGTCATCATCCAGAACATGGTCTTCACGCACATAGGCGTGCGCCAGAACATAGTCGCCCAGACGCTGACTGTTGCGAAGACCTGCGCAGTGGCCAACCATCAGCCATGCGTGTGGACGAAGCACCGCGACGTGGTCGGTGATCGTCTTGGCATTGGAGGGGCCGACGCCGATATTGACGAGCGTGATGCCCGCATGGCCCTTTTTCTTGAGGTGGTAGGCGGGCATTTGCGGCAGGCGACCGAGCGTTATATCGGTGATCGGGCGGTCTGAACCGGCCTGCGTGACGATGTTGCCCGGCTCCACGAATTCCGTATAGCCTTCGCCGCCATCCGCCATCATCTTGCGCGCCCAGGCCGAGAATTCATCGATGTAGAACTGGTAGTTGGTGAACAGTACGAAGTTCTGGAAGTGGTTGGCGCTGGTGGCCGTGTAGTGGCTGAGGCGGGCCAGTGAGTAATCGATGCGCTGCGCTGTAAACGGCGCCAGCGGCGCGGGCTCGCCCGGCACCTGATCATATTCGCCATTGGCGATCAGATCATCGGTGTTGTTGAGATCGGGCGTATCGAACAGGTCGCGCAGCGGCACATCCGACAGGGAAGAGGCCGCTGCCGCTTCCACATAGGCACCTTCGCCAAAGGCAAAATGCAGCGGAATGGGCGTGGCGGATTCGGCGACCGTGACATGCACGCCGTGGTTCTTGATGAGAAGGCCCAACTGCTCCTTCAGGTAATGCCGGAAAAGCTGTGGCCGCGTGATCGTCGTTGTGTATACGCCGGGCGAGGTGACGTGGCCATAGGACAGGCGCGAATCGACATGACCGAAGGTCGATGTCTCGATGCTGACCTGGGGATAACACGCCCGGTAGCGGCCCTCGATCGGCGCGCCCTGCGCCAGATCGGTGAACGATTTGATGAGGAAATTCGTGTTGCGCTCATAAAGCGCCGTCAACGCATCCACGGCTTCTTTCGGATCAGTGAAAGTCTGCGGCGCGAAAGGCTCCGGCGTGATGAAGGCGAGGGGCGGAATCGTGTGCTTTGCTATTGTCATGGCCTATTATAGAGAGCCAATTTCGACAGGCAAGCGACAGAAATATGAGCGTTTGAAAAATTACGCGCTACAACCGTTGGTGACGCTTGCTTTCAAGGGCGCAATGGATAACGTCTTCCCATGACTCTCATGGCGCTCTTGATTTTCGCCGGAGCTCTGATTGCGGATAGCATCAGCCCCGGGCCAACCGTTGCAGCACTGGTTGCGCGCGTGCTGTCGCGTGGGGTTCGCGATGTCTTGCCGTTTCTGATCGCAATCTGGATTGGTGAAGCGATCTGGCTCAGCGTTGCTCTCGCAGGATTGGCAGCGCTGGCATCGACCTTCTACGTGGTTTTTGAAATCATCAAATGGTTGGGCGTCGTCTACCTGTTCTATCTGGCCTGGACGCTTTTCACGCAAAAGCCCGATGTTGCGCAGGGCGAACTGCCCGTCAAAGGAAGCGGCCTGAAGGCCTTCTTTTCAGGCCTTTCGGTGTCTATCGGCAACCCAAAGAACATGCTGTTTTATCTGACATTAATGCCATCGCTGATCGACATCCAGGGTGTGACGGCCATGGGCTGGGCGCAACTTCTGGCAACCTTGGTCGTAACACTGATCGCAGTCGATCTTTCCTGGGTGTTTCTTGCGTCAAAGGCTCGCAGGTTTCTGCAAAACAGCCGTGCGATCCGCCGCATCAATCAAATCAGCGGCGCTGCGATGGCGCTTGCTGCTGCAGCCATCGCTACGCGTTGAGCGGGCAAACCTGTCAGTCAATCGCCTAAATCGTCATGTGGCAGTTTGTGGAAAGATTTTGCTGGCAGGCGATCGATGCGCCGACATTGACCCGCTGAAAGCTGCGGTTGGGATTGACCACCAGCGCCGCAAACGACATCGCGAAAATTGCCATCAACAAAACGATGATGCTGAACCGACGTACCAAGATTGCCATGCCCATTTCCCCTTTGTGTGTAACCGTGTCCCTTACTGTTGACACGACATTGCCACGTTTGGACTGAACCGATGCTGAGAGCCGGGTTCATGTGGGGTTCAGGGAACAGAGTACGATTGGTGGCGTCCAACGGGAGATGGAAACGGTAATGGCGGACGAAACATGGGCGTCGTTCAGTCTGTACAGATGGCCGTTCAATCCCGCTTATGCGGAGGTCTTCGACCTCGTATTCAAGCTTTCTTACACGACGGATGGACAGAATACCCCTCGTCTGGAGGTGTTTGTCGACAGCGATTTGGCCAAGGAGAAGGATTGGAGAATCTATGGCGCTCCGGGCGACGAATCGGATGATGTGGCGGAAATCCATTTTTTGGCGGCCGGGGAGCGAAAGCCGCTCATCCTGATGTCGCGGTTCTATATGGTGGAATTCGCCGAGCTGCGCTTTGAATATCGTCCAATCGCTAGCGAAACCTTCGTGCCGGTTTATTACTTCAAGGCGGCGATCATCGGGTGAAGTCGATGCCTGTCTTGCCTCATGCTTTGTTGTTTCGGCCAGCAAAAGCGGCTTTCAGCAACGCAAGAGCGAGAAAAACCAGTGCGGCCAAGGGTAGCAGAGCTATAAGTACGAAGAGCAAGAGTATCGTTAGAATGCCTTCTCCACCATCTGCAATGGCAACCCAGACCCTTAGGACTTTCAGCATTGCTGGCCCGCACGCGATAATAAGCAGGACGTAGGCGCCGAGCACAAATAAAGCGTTTCCCCCAAATCCCATCACATAAATGGCCGTCGCAACAGCAATGGCAAGGCCTGCTGCGATGCGCAGCGCCTGCAGGAGATGGCCCCGCCGCTTTTGATGAGGTCCATGAACATCTGGCGGGCAGGTTGATTCCTCCATTCACAACTCTTCTTTCTTGTTTCTTGTGTTCGTTAGTAATGGCTTCGGCTTACTAAAGATTGCAGTATACTGAGTTTTGGTTGTGATAAAGTTTCGAAAGTTTCTATCAAACGTGGAGGAAGAGTGATGAGTGGCGCATTCACTGTTCGAGACAAAAAAGTTTTTCTCGTCGATGGCAGCGACGAACCGGTGGAGGTGAAGGGTGGCATTTCCCCGCAGGATTTCGCGGTGGTAAGCCAGTCTCCTGATCGGTATCTCTGGAGCGGATATCTGCGGGATAAAAAGGGTATCTGGTGGTATCATCAGCGCAACAAAAAGGCGAAGTTCGTCACGAGCGACGCCGATGGATTTCGTGTGGTGAATGATGACTACGGGTTGGACGGCGCCCAAGTCTATCTTGAAGATCGGGTCATTCCCGGTGCTGATCCGCGCAGTTTTTCACTCATGGAAAACACTAACTATTTCGCCAAGGATAAGCATCGCCTGTACGTCAAAACCGGCTCCCGTTTTTTCCACGTCGATAAACTCGATCCGGCCACTCTGGTGGCAAACGGACCCTACGTCGGGGACAAGCACGATCTCTACTATCTGTTCGATTCCTTGACGCTGAGTAACAGTTCGAAGCTCAATGAGACCGTGCGGTATTCGCTCTGCAAAGAGCACCATATGTTGTTGAAGGACTGGTTTGCCAAACACTACCCCGACATCGTCGGCTGGTGGCATCCCACTTATCGGTTCAATGCAGATGGCGCAGAACAGATCGCGGGTGATTGGTACAGGACCTCGAACGCCGTGTTCTTCAAAGAGACACTGACGACGATGCGGACGTCCCAAGAGGTCTTCAATCTTGTGCGCGGCGCAGATCCGGCCAGTTTCGAGCCGCTGGATGACTTTCATGCGCGCGACGCGGAAAACGTGTTTTGCCGATCAAGGCGGATTGACGGTGTTGATCGAGAGACTTTCCTGCCGATCGAGGGCCTTTTCGGGAAAGATAAGGCGGGCGTTTATTTCAACGGCTATCCTGTCGAGCATGCCGACCCGGCGAAGTTTCAAGTTCTCCGGTCAGTGGTTCCGCTGGCGAAAGACAATAAGCGGGTTTACGTGGCCGCCCATGCGCGCACGGCCTGGCCGTTCGGGTGCCCGGACGACATTCTCGTCACGCTGGATGAGGCCGATGCCGACAGTTTTCGGACATTCGGCGAGCGTGGGGTGTGGGCCGCGGACGCTGCCCGTGTCTATCTGCGCGGCGAGCATCAGAAGAAGCTGGATGATGGCAGCTTCCGGTTTCTCTGCGAAACTAAGACCAACTGCTGGGCGGCGGATGACAAGGGGCTCTACCGCTCCAACGGGACGCTCATTGTTGCGGGCATAGATGGTCGCCACTTCGTCAAACTCAACGATTTCTGGGGAAGCGATGGCAAGGCCGTTTTCTCTTTCGTGACCGGAGCCATACAAAAGGCAATGGACGCCGAAAGTTTTGTCGTAACGGATGAGAGCGGCGGGGGCAGGGATGCTGCTTTCAGCTATCGGGTCGATAATGGGAGTATTCGAAAAACCAAACGTTGAATGACTCGTTTTGCGACGTCGAACCAACAAGTACTGTGATGTTAGGGATTTTCACGATGAGGCACAAAGCAGGTTTCAATTGTCACTTTTCACTACACGTGCTGCCGTTTATCAATCTGCCAGCCATGGTTTTATGTTCTGGTAAACGATGATGTGAAAGGAGACATGATGATCTGGAGCGGACAAGGTTATCTCGTCGCAGCTATTGTGTTTGGCGTGTCATTACTCATGAACATGGTTGTCGATGGAATTTATGGTGAGGGGGCATATTCCACTCAACCGATATGGTTTCCGTTAGCTCTGTTGGTCGCTGCGCCGTTCATTTGGGTCCTTGGAACAGCCCTTCAAAAGAATGGTGATCGCGTCGTCATCGACAAGGAAACCGGTGAAGAGCTGACGATCAACCGATCGAGCCACATGTTTATGTTTGTACCGATGAAATACTGGGCCTTTATCGCCACGGCGGTAGCTGGAGTTCTCTTCATCAAAACCGCACTTGCCCTTTGATGTTTTCGGGAAATATTTTCAAGATCATGAAAAGATCGTCGATTTCGACAGCGCAGCTACCTTGCTTTTCAAGCTGCCTTTCTTCGGCCAAAACACTCCCCCTATAAGCAGGTATGGAAATCCTTGAGACCTATATTCCCGAAGACGTCTATTCGCTGTTGGTAATGGGCGTTGTTGTGGTCGTTGCGATCTGGCTGGTGCTGTTTGTCGTGCGCAAGCTGATCGGCATTGCCTTGCTGGCGGCTATCATTATCGGGGGGCTGATGGTTTGGCACAATCCCGTTCTGCTGCGGAATGCGCAGGATACTGCCGTGCGTTACTACGACCAGTGGCGTTATGGCGCGACGGTCCATGAGGAACAGCGGCGCTGGTAACACTTTTAATTGGCCGCCTTGCCCCAGTGAGACAAGGCGGCAAATTGTGTTAGCCTCTACTTCTTGAACACCTTCTGCAAATACGCCTCGAACGATGGACGCCAGACATCCATCTCGTGGCCGAGGTCTTTGTAATCCGTGTAGTCGTGGACGATCTTCTTTTCGTCCAGCGTGGCTTTGAGGCCTGCGATGTCCTTGCCGGTGACGACGTCTTTTGTGCCGACGGTAACGGTGAGGTTGCGCAAGGCTTTGTTGATCTTGTCGGGCTCGTTCAGGGCTGTGTCCACCGCCTTGTTTGGCACCGTTGTGGTGGTGACGCCGCTGAAGGTGGCGACCCAGCCGAAGGTGCCCAAGTGTGTGAGGCCGGAGACGAGGGACTGGTAGCCGCCCTGTGAGAGGCCGACAACGGCGCTGCCATCGGCATCGTCACGTACCTTATAGTGCTGCTTCATGTAGGGGATGAGGTCTTCCACGAGTTCGCGATCGATGGCATCGGCATTGATGGGATAGAAGTTCTTGCGACGGTCGGCGCCGGGGAAGTTTTCCGCGATGGCTTCTGGAATGTCGGCTTCCGTATCGGGAATGACCACGATCATCGGCTCGATTTTCTTCTCGGCCAGGAGATTGTCGAGGATTTGCGGGGCGCGGCCCTGGGTGACCCAGGAGGCAACCGTGTCGCCAAAGCCGTGGTAGAGATACATCACCGGCAGAGGTTCGGACGCATCCGTGTAGCCCGGCGGCGTGTAGACATAGGTTGCGCGCTGGGATTTCAAGGCTTTGGACGGAATGGTGACGAGGCGAAGTTCGCCATGCGGCACATCGCGCACATCGAGGATGCTGCCGGGGACCAGAATGAGGCTGGTGTTCACCTGCCGCTGCGGCTTGGGATAATTGGTGCCGGTATCGATGCTGCGGAAGCCGTCTATGTTGAAATAATATTCATAGAGATTGGGCTTCAGCACATCACTCTTGGCGCTCCAGACGCCGTTGTCTGCTCGCTTCATTTCCAGCGGCGCATTGCTGCCGAGAGTGACGGATACTGCCTTGGCCGCAGGCGCGAAGAGGCGGAATGTGATCGATCCGTTCTTTTCGACTGCGGTGACGAATTCGTTCAACGGTCGGTCTGCCGGTGGCGAGGCGGGCGGTTCGGCAGCAAAAGCGGGTGCGGTCATGATGCAACTGGCCAAAAGGATACAAGGCAAAAGCATGCGCATGAAAATATGTCCTCCAAATTACGTTACCCCCGGCCCGAAACTGACAGATGCACCCTGCCTTTTCAACTGCGCACTGGCGGGGTGAGCATAAAGATCAGGTTGCTTGCTGAAACCGGCTTTCCCGGCTAGGACCGGGCCTGGCCCGTGCAAGGGCGGCTCTCATGCAGATCGTGCGAAAGAGCTGTGGCGCGGGTCGACATTCATGTGACGCGTAAGGACATACTGTGAAAATTATAAGAGTGCTGACGATGGTTGTGATCTTCGCCGTCGTGATCTTCGGTTACCGTTGGTACAGCTACGTCACCAACACCGAGAGCCCATACGACGAAGTGGGCATCGAGCTGAACAGCCGCATGCCAGCGCCAATCAGAAAATGGGGTTGCGACAAGCTGCACCAGACCTTCGGCAACGCTGTGCCGCCGCTTGGCTGCAGTGCTGGTGGCAGCAACGACTGGATTTGACAGGTTTTTAAAGGCCTGAAGCAGAATCAAAAAAGGCGCCGCGTGAACGGCGCCTTTTTTATTGGTGTCCGTGATCAGCCGATCATGGCGTTGTCATCACGCTTGACGGCGATGAGAGCCGAGCGGGGCAGCTTGCCTTCGCCATCCGGGAAGGGGGCATCGGGGTGCTGAATGCCGACGAAGTGGGTGCGCTTATCGGCAGACCATGTCTGGCCGGTGACTTCCGCGCCCTTCGGTGCCGTTAGGAAGCGCTGGATGCGACCGGTGACGGGGTCGCCTGCCAGCATCTGGTTGTTGCCCTGTCCGGCATACTGACCGTCATTGCTGTCTTCGCCATCCGTCTGGATCCAGAGCAGGCCGGTCGAATCGAACATCATGCCATCTGGCGAATTGAACATGTTGCCGGAGTTGATGTTCGAGGAACCTGCATAGGCATCCTTGTGAACGTCAGGATTGCCGGCCATGCAGAACAGGTCCCACTTGAACTTGCCATCGGCATGGTCGTCATTCTCAGGATACCAGCGCACGATCTGGCCGTATTCGTTCTTTTCGCGCGGGTTTGCGGCGTTGAGAGCCATGGCATCGCCGCCACCATTGGCGCGTAGCTTGCCGTCTTTCGTCACGCCGCGATTGGTATTGTTGGTCAGCGCGCAATAGGCTTCGATGGCGACGGGGTTGATGGCAACCCATTCCGGGCGGTCCATGGTGGTGGCACCAACCTTTGAGGCGGCCTGGCGGGTGAAGACGCAAATCTCGTCCATCTTCATGCCGGTGGATTCAGGCGTCAGCGCCACCCACTCGCCATTGCCGTCATCGCTGAACTTGGCGACGTAGAGCGTGCCTTCGTCCAAGAGCTTGGACGTATCGCCACCCGGCACATAGATGCCGTTGGAGACGAACTTGTAGAGGAACTCGCCACGCTCGTCGTCGCCCATATAAACGACGACGCGACCATCGCGCGCGATGACGACGGCGGCGTTTTCATGCTTGATGCGGCCAAGGGCCGTGCGCTTGATGGGCGTGGAGGATGCGTTGGACGGATCGATTTCGACGACGTAACCGGCGCGACGCGGCTCGTTGGGGTGCTTGGACACGTCGAAACGCTCGTCAAACAGCTCATAGCCGTAACGGGTCTCGGCCGCGATGCCGTAACGCTTGTAATCATCCGGCATCTTGAAGGCGGCGTCGGTGGAGCCGAAATAGCCGTTGAAGTTTTCTTCGCAGGTCAGGTAGGTGCCCCACGGCGTGCGGCCCGCGCCGCAATTGTTGAAGGTGCCAAGACAGTCGATGCCGTTGGGATCGGTCTTGGTCTTGACCAGTTCGGAGCCTGCGGCGGGGCCGGACAGCGTCATCGGCGTGTTGTGGTGAATGCGGCGGTTGAACGGGCTACCGACCACGATGTCCCAGCCATCCTTGCCTTCCGCCACTTCCATGACGGTCACGCCCTGCATGTGCTGGAGGATTTTGACCTCGTCCAGATTGGCAGGCATGCCCTTTTCGCGGTGGGGCAAGTTGGTTTCGTTGTTCACATATTCATGGTTGACGGCAATCAACTGATGACTGCCGACCACGAACAGCTCCATGCCATCGGTGTTTTCGCCGAAAACCTTGTCCGAGTTCTCAATGGTTACACCCTTGACCGGGTCGATATCCGACACGTTGGGAAACAGCGGCTGGCCCCATTTGGCAACCGGCTTCCAGCTATAGCCTTCGGGCACGTGGATGGTGTTGTCGGTGGTGGCAGCAATTGGCTTGAATGGAAAGCGCGATGCGGCTTCCTGCGCCTGTGCCGATGTGGAGGAGGCGAGGTTGCCAAACGTGCCCAGTGCGGCAGCAGCAGAACCGAAGGCCAGAACGCCGCTAAGGAAGCCACGACGCGAAATCGCCGATTCCACCACGCGATCAAAATCAGTCACTGCTGGTGGCGGGTTCTGAAGTTCGTCCCACTCGTCCCAGCTCAGCTTGCTCGTGTCGATCTTTGTCATAGCGCTCTCCATCCGCTCGTTGTTTGGAATAGTTCCAGAGAAGGCAACTAAAGAGGGTTTATTACAGCGATATGACGGAGGGAATTTGGCAAATATACCCTAAGGTTGCGAGCCGCGCCATTGTCGTCCACTCGTGTGGGATTTGGATTTAGACCAAAGACCAGATCATGAAACCTAATAGGACAATCATGTTAAGAACGTAGAGCGGGCGAAACAGATAGAAGCGCTGCCAGTTGGTTAGGTCGAGGTTGTAAACGGTAATCTTCTCATCGATCTTCAGCCGATCCAAATTGCTGTCGACTGAAAAATCCCAGCCATTCCCTTTGTAGAAATAATACTCTCGTATCTGCGTCGCCACTTGATGCACAATAAGCAATGAGAGTGCGGCGATGGCCGCACTTATGATGAGAATTTCGAAAAGTAACATCATGGAGAAAGATGGGCGGTTCTAGGCCGCCCAGTCCTCGTTCTGATTAGAGCCGTGTCCATGTCTGGGATTTGCACAGCACTTTCAGCACGCAGCCCTTCATGCTGAGCGAGCTGCCCGAAACGGTGCCGGTACCGGCATAGGTCTTGTCATTGGCGGGGTCGGTGATTTCGCCGGAATAGCTGTTGCCCTTACCGCTCATCTTGCCGATCTGCTTTCCGGCATGCTTGCCGGTCTTCAAGGTCACGCAATAGGCAGAGCCGCACTGGGTGATCGCTGCGGTTTCGCCGCTGGCCGTCTTCCAGTTGCCCTCGATGGCTTCTGCAGCAAAGGCGCCGCTGCCCATCAAAAATGCGGCGGCGGCAAATATCGTCATTCTCTTCATAGGGACCTCCCAATCCAGCTTTGGCTGAACCTTGCACAGTTCCAAGGCTCGCTCTCGCATCTCCTCATGCGAATACGCAGATTTATAGTTTACGTGGACGTAAAAGGAAATACGGGCGGCAGCGAAATTCGGCGATTTTCAGCTCTTTGCGCCGTTGAAAATCATCCATCCAAAAATGCTGAGTTGAGACGTGGTTACGAAAGGGTTGAATTCCATCCGTAAACTTTTCGTAAAATTGTCTCCAAAGTCCTTAATTTCCGGGGCTTGTGATATTTAACAAAAACCCAACTTTACCAATCGTTTGGACTTTGTTTGTCCCCTATTAATCATGGATTTTAAGCGCCCGTTGAAGCCCGTTTGGCATAGTGGGGACATCGAAAGAGCAGAGCAAATCTGCCGACGGACAAGGCCAAAACAAGCCGCAGAAGACGGTAAGGCCCTATCCGCCAAAGCTCCCGCAGAGGGGCGACGACAGAGAGAAAAAACGGGCAAACAGGATAGAGAAAATGGCACGCTTTGAAGTTCGCGATATCGAAATGGCAGTCGCCGGTGGCCAAAGCCGCGCGGACGTCTTCTGCAACCTCGGCCTTATCTACGCGACAGGCCGTGGTTGCCCGGTGAACCTCATCGCTGCCCACAAGTGGCTGAACATCGCCGCGATCAAGGGTTCGGAACGGGCGGTTTCGCTGCGTGCCGATCTGGCTCGCAACATGAGCAAGGCAGACCTCGCAACGGCGCTGCGCGCCGCCCGCGACTGGATGACCTCGCACTGAGTTCAGGCGAGACTTTTAAAGGATACATCAAAAAGACAGAGCGGGCTCAAGTCCGCCATTCCCTCCCAACCGGTATCCTCCAGTCCCGGTCGGCACAAAATATAAGCCTTAAAAGGCAAGCGGCCAGATCCACGCCGACACATCAAACCGTGACCAGCAGAAACAAGGCTGGCACGGTTTTTTTGTTGGCTGAGCTGTTTAGAGGTCTGAGGAAGGAACGCGAAAAACGCCACGAATTTTGGCAGGATTGCAGACAGCTATCTGGATGTGCGTACGGGTCTTAAAGCCTGAGTTGGGATAGGCTGTCTCGCCTTCCTGAAAAATTCCACGAACGGAATCAAATTTTTGCAAGCCAGCGCGTTCTCGACTTGAATGCAGGTGATTGATAACGGCACAATCCAACTCACGCAAAAGCAAGTCGTCTCCAAGTTTATTGTTCGGCATATCGAGTTCAGGTATTTTTTGGAAAATTGCTTTCAAGTCCGTGTAAGCGTTGCTGATTGCATCGACCCCAAGAGACGACGATAAATCTAGACAAAATCCGAGATCAAGTATCGCGCCGACAACAGCAACGTCGTTTGGGTCGCGTTCTTTTCGGACTTGGGCATCGCGGAAACTCGATGCCTCTTCTTGGATTGGCTTCCCAGAAATATATCCCCTTTCCAAGCCAATCATAGGCGTTCTCGCTAGGGCGAAAGGGATCGCCGTTCAGCAAACTCGCGGCGACAGTTTTGCTGCAACCGTGATATCCAAGAACGAAAGAGGTGTTGAGCGAGTGCAAGGCAGATCAGGCAACTTTTTTATGATTGTATTCGGCAGTCAACTCGCCATTTTCATCAACCATACCAATGTCTTGCAAATAACGAAGCGCAGATTCCTTTGACTGCGTCGCCGCTTCACGCGTCTCACGCAGTGCTTTTTTTGTCTTTTGAAATTCTTCTTCGTTCATATCGAGCGCTCACTACAGATGCTGTATGCAGTCTCTCATAAGCGCTATGCGCAATCAACCATTCGTTGATTATCGCACTCCATCTATTCCAGTGCCTTCAAGACCTTTGGCAGCGCGTCTGCAAACAAATCCAGCTTCGCGTCCGGGGCGGCACTGACGCGGATGCAACGGTTGAGTGGCTCCACCCCGGGCATGCGGATGAAGACGCCGTGGTCCATCAGCCCATCCACGATGGCTTTGGCGTAGGCGCCGTCCTTGTGGCAATCGATGGTGACGAAGTTGGTGGCGGAGGGCAGGGGCGAAAGGCCGTTCTGGCGGGCGATGGTTGAGATGCGCTCGCGGGCGTTGGCGATGCGCTTGACCACGTCGCGCAGATAGGCCTGATCCTTAAGTGCTGCGAGTGCTGCAGCGATCGAAATCCGGGGCATGCCGAAGTGATCGCGGATTTTGTCGAAGGCTTGCGCATTGCCCAGCGTGCCGATGGCGTAACCAACGCGCGCGCCTGCAAGGCCGTACGCCTTTGAGAAGGTGCGCATACGCAGCACATTCGGCATGCCAATCATGGCGCGAACGCTGGGGATAGCGCTTTCCGGCGCGGTCTCGCAATAGGCCTCGTCCAGAACCAGCAGACAGCTTTCCGGCAGCGCCTTGGCAAAGGTCAGGACTTCGCTTGCTTCCCACCAGCTTCCCATAGGATTGTCGGGATTGGCGAAATACACCAGCGGCGCGTTCTCTTTCTTGACGAGGTCCAGCAGACCATCGAGGTTCTCGTGATCATCCAGATAGGGCGTCGTCACCAGACGCCCGCCGTAACCGGTGACGTGGTAATTGAAGGTGGGATAACCGCCGAAGGACGTGACGACGGGCGTTCCCGGCTCCACCACCAGCCGCACGATTTCACCCAGCAAACCGTCCACGCCATTGCCGATGGCGATGTTGTTACGGGAAATGCCGTGATAGATGGCCAGCGCTTCCCGCAATTCGAAATTTTCTGGGTCGGCATACATCCAGGTTTCGGACGCTGCCTGCTTCATGGCTTCCAGCACCGATGGGGCCGGGCCAAAGCCGCTTTCATTCGCGCCGATCCGTGCTTTGACGGCGAGCTTGCGGTTGCGCTCTATAGCCTCTGGTCCGACGAAAGGCACTGACGAAGGAAGCGAAGCGGCGAGCGGCGTAAAGCGCGAAAATGCGGACATTTCAGAGAGTTCCGTTATCTATTGACAGACGGACCTCACAATAGAATCAAAATTGGCCCGCGCAAGGCAGGCCAATGGAATTGGCGGAATTTTGAAAAGTTTTCCCAAGCACCTGGAAAACAGGGTTACTCTATAATGCCGTTTCGAAACTCAGGCGGCGAATATGGTGCAGGAATTCCGCATCGATCAGCATGTTGAAGCCGACGGTAGCCTGTTCTGCCTCACGACGGATCAGCGTGCAGCCGATTTCGTCGCGAATGCCGAGAATTTCCAGATAGAAGTTCGTCGGCATGTCCAAGTGAGGGCTGACCTCGAGATCCGCGCCGTAGAGCGAGACGTTGCGAATAAGGCAGCGCATGGTGTTTTTCGCACTGAGATGATGACCGATGAAGGTTATCTTGCCAGGGCGATCCACCGGAAATTTCTCATAGAGTTCGTCGTGCGGTACGGCGTCGCTTGCAGTGATGTTTACGTTGAGCGCCATGACAACCTCCCGATTGCCTTTTGTCTTGTTACAATCATAGGCCCGCTTCATTGCCAAATGCTGAAGAAAAACGATAAAACGCCAGTGTTTCTGGCACGTTATGCCACAGCATGTCAGCCCGCGCGAACCGGCTTCGAGCTTGAAACGTATGTAGTGCCATTAGGTTGCGCAGAACTGTAGCCGGGTGGGGGCGAGGAGGCGTCCGTTCGTCCTTAATCGGTTGACGGCAGGCGTACTTGTCGTTACGCCTGTGACATCTCATGGAGTGATGGAGCGACATATGGCAGGCACACTCGTCATCGTTGGTGCGGGCCAGGCCGCCTTTTCCCTTGCCGCGAAACTGCGGGCGTTGAAGGACGAGCGACCGATTACGATCATCGGTTCGGAAGATGTTTTGCCTTACCAGCGGCCACCGCTATCCAAGAAATATCTGATGGGCGAGATGAGCTTCGACAGGCTCCAGTTTCGCGATTCCCAATGGTTTACGGACAACAATGTCGACGTGCGTCTCTCCACCTGGGTCGAAGAAATCGACCGCACGGCGAAGACGGTGCGCATGCAGGATGGCAGCACGCTTGCCTATGACAAGCTGGCGCTGGCAACGGGCTCTGCCCCGCGCACCCTGCCAGCCGGTGTTGGTGGCGATCTCGAAGGAGTCTTGACGGTGCGAGACGAGCGCGATGCCGACCGGCTGATGGAAGAGATGAAGCCGGGGCGCAGATTGTTGGTGATCGGTGGCGGTTACATCGGGCTGGAAGCGGCAGCCGTTGCGCGAAACCTGGGGCTGGAGGTGACGCTGATCGAAATGGCCGACCGCATCTTGCAACGCGTGGCCGCCCCCGAAACAGCACGCATCATGCGCGACATTCACAACGCGCACGGCGTTTCCATCCGCGAGAAGACCGGCCTCGTGCGGTTGATCGGCACGGATGGCCATGTCAGCGCAGCCGAGCTTTCAGACGGAACGGTGCTATCCGTGGATTTCGTCATCGTCGGTATCGGCGTTTTGCCGAATGATCGGCTGGCGCGTGATTCGGGCCTCGATATCGGCAACGGGATTCTGGTCGATGAATTCACCCGCACATCCGATCCTAATATTCACGCCATGGGCGATTGCGCGCTTTTGCCGCTCGATGGCGCGCGGGTGCGGCTCGAATCGGTGCAGAACGCGGTCGATCAGGCCGAAGCGGCGGCTCTCGTCCTGACCGGCGAGGAAAAACCCTATCAGCCCAAGCCATGGTTCTGGTCCGACCAATATGATGTGAAGTTGCAGATTGCCGGGTTCAACATGGGTTACGATGAGACGGTGCTGCGGCCCGGCCAACGGGAAGGCAGCCATTCCATCTGGTATTTCCGTGCGGGCCGCTTCATTGCCGTGGATGCCATCAACGATGCCAAGGCCTATGTCAGCGGCAAAAAGCTGCTGGAGACCGGCAAACAGCCGGACCGTGCCATTCTGGCCGATCATTCTGCCGATCTGAAATTGCTGCTGGCCTGAAGGAACACCCATGCGCGCCGAGGAAAACCGCTTCAAGACCGCCATTCGCGACGGCAAACCGCAAATCGGCCTCTGGCTGGATATGGGTGAGGCGATCACGGCGGAAATTGCCGGAACAGCCGGTTTCGACTGGCTGGTGATCGATGGTGAGCACGGCCCCAACGATCTGCGCAGCATCATCGACCAGTTACGCGCGCTAGCGCCATTCCCCGCTGAGCCTGTGGTGCGTGTTCCCGTGGGGGAAAGCTGGATCATCAAGCAATTGCTGGATGCCGGTGCGCGCACGCTTCTGGTTCCGATGGTCGATTCGGCTGCGCAAGCAACGCAACTCGTTGCCGCCATGCATTACCCGCCGCGTGGCATTCGCGGCATGGGCGCCGTTGTGGCCAGAGCGTCGGGCTTCAACACCATCGACAATTACGCGCAAAACGCATCCGATGGCCTGTGTTTGCTGGTGCAGGCAGAAACGCGCGCGGCCATCGCCGATCTCGACAATATATTGCAGGTGGATGGTATCGACGGCGTCTTCATCGGCCCTGCCGATTTGGCAGCCGATATGGGCTATCTCGGGCGGATCGACGAGCCGGAGGTGCAGGAGACCATCGAAGCGGCCATTCGCAAGATCGTCGCATCCGGCAAAGCCGCTGGTATTCTGACCTTCAACGAGACCTACAATAAGCGCTATCTCGAACTCGGCGCATCATTCGTGGCCGTTGGCGCAGATGTCACGGAGTTTTCCAACGCCATCCGGTCGCTCTGCGCGCGTTACAAGGGCGGCGCGCCGGAGAAGGCATCGAGCTACTGAAACTGCTCAGTCATCGTTGCTTGCATTGAGTTTTTCCGGGCGAATGCCCTCTTGGCCGGAAAACAGAAAGCCTTCCCGCACCAACCACTCACGCACAATCCGCTGTATCGCCTCTTCTCGATCAAGGCCGCTTTCTTGCACGAAGGCGGCCAATGCCGTTTCGAGTTCCTCATTGAACATCATCATGTCTCTCCCATCCCAATAACGAAAAAGGCAAGGAGCTAAACGCTCCTTGCCTCTCGAATGTCTTGAAGTCAGAGCTTAGCGCCAGCGATAAAGGCTGCTCTTTTGCTCTGTCGCGGCGTTGGCCACGCAGTAACCAAGTGCAAAGCCCAACGCGCCGACAACTGTCAGCAGCGATGTCGCGGTGCCTGGATTTTCTTTGACGGCCTCGACCACATTGTGGCCCTGCGCCTTCACGGTCTGTGCAGCTGTCTGCGCGACGCGCTGTACACGGCCGCGTGCCTCATCCACAAATTCCGAAGCGTCTTCGGAAAGTGTGCCAGCCCGCGCCGAAACCGACTTGGACAGGGAAGAGATCTGCGCACGCAGCTCTGCAATCTGATTCTCAACTGTATCTTCGACAACGTTCAATTTGGTCTGAGCCATGTGAAATCACCTCTTGCTGTTTCCGGGGTGATAACGCAGCGGCCAAACGAAATGTTCCGCAATGCAGCGAATTCATGTGTTCAGATTTTGAATGGGGGTTTTGTGATTATGGCGGAGAGGATGGGATTCGAACCCACGATACGCTTTTGACGTATACTCCCTTAGCAGGGGAGCGCCTTCGACCACTCGGCCACCTCTCCGGTGCCGCCTGATTATGGCGTATAAAAATTGAATGCAAGGCCTTTTCTATAAAGAGACGAAAAAGAACCGTTTCCTCCCATGTTTTCTCAAGGGCATGGCGGTTGAAGAACAGAGAATCAGTAAGTTCTCACAAAGGCAAAGAGAATCGGTTCAGAGGAATCGGCGTTGTTCATCCGCCCAAACAGCTGCATTGCTATATAGGAAGTGTGCAGCGTGGTTACCGCAGGCGATGCGCTGGCCCACCAAAATCCTTGAGAATGCGGGCTTACAAGGGCATCAAGCCACCTCATCCACATGGCGGCACTCTCGATGGCGAGGGGATAAGCCTTGGATTCAAAAGGCATTTTTTAATATTCTGTAAACGTTTGATGCCGCCAGACCCCGCAAATGTGTTGTTTCAGCAACAACGCAAAATGAAGCAGGCCCACAAAGCTGTCATATCCATCATTGCCGATTGCAACTGCGCCATCCTTTTGTATTTTCGGCAACGGAAGCGAGGCGGTGGATCGTCCGTTTTCAAAGAACACGGGAATGGGGCAGGGAATGCTGTCCTTCAGCTTAAGAACCCAGACCCTTTTGAAACTTGACTGGAGGTCAACATGAACATTAAGAGCCTTTTGATCGGCTCCGCTGCAGCTCTCGCAGCAGTATCTGGCGCCCAGGCTGCCGACGCTATCGTCGCTGCTGAGCCAGAGCCAATGGAATACGTTCGCGTTTGCGACGCTTTCGGCACAGGCTTCTTCTACATCCCTGGCACCGAAACCTGCCTGAAGTTCTCTGGTTACGTTCGTTTCCAGACAGACATCAGCCGCGACCGTTCCGGCACTTCTGACTGGGATTCGTTCACACGTGCTCAGTTCAACGTTGACACCAAGACAGACACCGAACTCGGTGCAGTTCGTGGCTTCATCGAATTCCGTGGCGATGCTGACAACGCAGACTCTGCCGGTCTCAACATCCAGCAGGCTTTCATCGAAGTTGGCGGCCTCAAGGTCGGTAAGTTCTACAACTGGTGGGACGACAGCCTTTCTGGCGAAACTGACTACCTGAACACTGCAACACTGTTCAACTCCATTCGTTACACCTACGACGCAGGCTCTTTCTGGGCCGGTATTTCGGTTGACGAACTCGAAGGTCTGAACGTTCGCACAGTTCGCGCACCAGTCCTCGGTGTTGCTAACGCTGCCTTGGCTGCCGCTGCGGAAGCCGACAACAACGTTGGTATTTCTGCTGGCGTTGGCACCAAGCTCGCTGGCTTCACACTTCAGCTGATCGGCGGCTATGACGTTGACCAGGAAGAAGGCGCAGTTCGCCTGATGGGTACTGCTGACATCGGTCCTGGCACACTGGGCCTGGCTGGTATCTATGCAACCGGCGGCTCTGCATACTTCAACAAGGCTGAATGGGTTGTTGCTGCTGAATACGCAATCAAGGCTACAGATCGTCTGACGATCACGCCTGCTGCTCAGTACTTCGGCAACGTTGCTGACGCTCAGCGCACCAACACAGCTGCTTTCGGCACAGCGATTTCCGGCGACTCCACAACGGTTCGTCGTGGCGACGACTGGTCGAACCGCGATGCTTGGACTGCTGGCGTAACGGTTGACTACAAGCTCACCGAAGGCTTGACCACGAAGGTTACTGCAAACTACTACGACGAAGACGACCGTGGCGATCAGGTCACCGGCTTCGTTCGCCTGCAGCGCAACTTCTAATCTGATCTGACTTTTGTCAGTGATGGAAAACCCGGCTTTCGAGCCGGGTTTTTTTTGTTTTGCGTAATAGCTTCTGGAAAGTTCCGGGTCGGTGAATGTCAGTTTGCCGGTAAGAGATCGTTAACACCTTGACCGACTTGAGGTCGATTTGTGACGAAGTTGCAACAGCAAGACGGCAACGCTTCGACTTTAATGCTAAATTGCTTTCTTCCAGATTGCGCGAATCTGTGGTTGTGGCTTTAATCGATTTCAAGAACAGCATTCGTTCCCACCCGCTGTTTTTTATCATTTGACTTGGAGGTCACCATGAACATTAAGAGCCTTTTGATCGGCTCCGCTGCGGCTCTCGCAGCAGTATCCGGCGCCCAGGCTGCTGACGCTATCGTCGCTGCTGAGCCTGAGCCAATGGAATACGTTCGCGTTTGCGACGCTTTCGGCACAGGTTTCTTCTACATTCCTGGTACAGAGACATGCTTGAAGTTCTCTGGTTACATCCGTTTCCAGACTGACTTCGGTCGTGATGAATCTGGCACTTCTGACTGGGATTCTTTCACACGCGCTCAGTTCAACGTTGACACCAAGACAGACACCGAACTCGGTGCTGTTCGTGGCTTCATCGAATTCCGTGGCGATGCTGATAATGCTGATTCTGCTGGTTTGAACATTCAGCAGGCGTTTATCGAGCTCGGCGGCCTTAAGGTTGGTAAGTTCTATAGCTGGTGGGATGACGATCTTTCCGGTGAAACAGACGTTCTGTCCACCAACACGCTCTTCAACTCTATCCGTTACACATACGACGCAGGCTCGTTCTGGGCTGGCGTTTCGGTTGACGAACTCGAAGGCAAGAACAGCAGCTTCCTTTTCGTAGATCCAACAACTGTTAATGGCTACACACTCGAAGCTGACAACAACGTTGGTATCACCGCTGGCGTTGGCGCAAAGTTTGGCGCAGCTACTCTTCAGGTTATCGGCTCGTATGACGTCGATCAGGAAGAAGGCGCTGTCCGCGCTATGATGTTTGCTGACATCGGTCCAGGTACGCTCGGCGTCGCCGGTGTATGGGCTTCTGGCGTAAACGCTTACTACGCAGAATCTGAGTGGGCTGCTGCGATCGAATACGCTATCAAGGCAACTGACAAGCTGACGATTACGCCTGCTTTCCAGTACTCTGGTAACGTGGCTGCTAAGGCAAGCGGTTCTGATCTTACAGGCCTTGGTTTCCTTGGTCTTGAAAACGACAACACTGCTTACTACGCAACGAATGACTGGACGAGCAACGACGAGTGGCGCGCTGGCGTGACGGTTGATTACAAGATCACCGACGGCCTGACCAGCAAGGTTACTGCTAACTACGTTGACCGTGACGGTGCTGACGATCAGGTCACTGGCTTCGTTCGCCTTCAGCGCGACTTCTAATCTGATCTGACTTCGGTCAGTGATGGAAAGCCCGGCTCTCGAGCCGGGCTTTTTCGTTTTGCGGTGAGGCAACTGGGTGGGGTTGCTGGAGGTTCTGAGACGGTTGTCAGTAGTGAATACAAAAAAGCGCCGATCGCTCGGCGCTTTGGATGGTCCGGTTATATTGTGAGAGTGTTATCCTGAACGGCCATTGCGTAGGTCGCTGACAATGTCCGCTTTCTGACCCAGCCTTGTCTTATACACCTGATAATTTTCCATCACCCGCTGCACATAGTTGCGTGTCTCGGGGAAGGGGATGCGTTCGATCCAGTCGACAACGTCGTCGATGGGTTTGCCGCGGGGGTCGCCGTAGCGGCTGATCCATTCGGGGACGCGTTTGGGGCCGGCATTATAGGCGACGAAGGTCAGGATGTAGGAGCCGCCGAAGCTGTCGATCTGTTCGCCGAGGTAGTGAGCACCAAGTGTGGCGTTGTAGCCTGCATCGGTGGTGAGTTTCGCTTGGGTGAAATCCATGCCGTGTCGGCTGGCGACGCCTTTGGCGGTGCCGGGCAGAAGTTGTAAGAGGCCGCGCGCATTTGCAGGCGAGACGGCTGCGGGGTTGAAGGCGCTTTCCTGGCGCGCAATCGCATAGGCCAGTGCCATGCCGGAGCCGGAGATGTTGGCCGTGCCGGGAATGACGCCGATCGGGTAGGCGAGCGCTGCGGCATCGATGCCGCGACTGAAGGCCGTTTTGCCGATCTGAAGCGAGACCTGATGGTTGTTGTTCTTTTCCGCGCGCGAAGCGAGGATGGCCAATTCGCCGGGGCTGTCCATCTGCTCGGCCAAGGCGCGATAGAGGCTATCGGCACGCCAGCTATAGCCTGCGGCCTCAAGTCTTTCGATGGCGCGCACGGCTTCACGCTCGGCAAAGTGCTGGCGGTCGTTGTCGCTTGGGGAAGGGTAGGTCACGTTGATCGTGGTCGTACCGATTCGCGCTGCGGCAAGCTGGCCATAGAATGTGCCGGGATGGGCGGCGGCCTTGGTGAAGAACTCGCGGGCATTGCCCGGTCCGCCAGCTTCGGCGGTGCGGCCCAGCCAGTAATAGGCGCGCGACGCGGAAAGGGGTCGGTTCGATGTCTCAAGCAGTCGGTTGAAATGTTTTGCAGCATCGGTGGGGTCTTGTAGCGCGCGCAGCGCGTACCAGCCCGCATGGAATTCCGCATCGGCAATATCCACTGCTGACGTCGCGGCGTGGTTGGCGACAATCGTGTAGGCCTGGCGGAAATCGCCGAGGTCTGCCAGTCCGCGCGCGATGATGCGGCGCTCGTTCCACCACTCACCGGGATTGACGAGCTTTGCCTGATCCGTTGGCGCTTGCGCCAAAAGCGCTGCGGCATCGGCGTATTTCTGCTGATGGCGCAGGTTTTCGATGCGGGCGAAGAGATAGGCGGGATCGTTGCGGGCAGGGCCGGTCACGGCGGCGAGTGCGGCAGGCGCGTTTTTGGCGCGTTGCAACACGGCGGCCCAGGCGGCGTAGAGTGGCTGCGCCTTGCCGAGATCACCAAAGCGTTTCGCCTGGCTGACGCGGCTGCGATACATCAGATAATCCATCCGCGCCTTGTGATCGGCAGCAGAGAGAAAACCGGGAAATTCATCGATGACGCGGTCTTCCAGCGCCGTGTCCATGCCTTCGCTGACCCATAATGTCTGGATGAGCTTTTGCGCCCGGGCCGTATTGCCGCTGGTGTTCTGCGCATGCGCAAGGGCGATCGTGCCCTCCGGCGTTTCGGGCGCGCCGTTGGCGAAATAGGCGATGAGCTGTGCCGCTGGCGGACTTTCGCGCAGCATGGCGCGCTCGGCATTGGCGCGGAATGTGGCGGTGCCCGGCCAACCCTTGAGTTCGGTCTGCGCGGTGGCAATCTCGGCGGAGGAGACGTCCTTCTGGCCGGAAATGGCAATCGCCCATGTCAGGATATGCCGGTCGAGAGCCGTCGCGGGCAGGGAGTTGCGAATGGCGATGGCGCGCAGGGCATCCCGGCTGGACAGCGCGTCAAGCCCGGCTTTCAGATCGGAGACGTCGAGCGGCGCATTCGGCCGCATGATCGAGCCGGTGATTTCGGGCGTCGCAGGCATGAATGCGGGGGTCGCCGGTGAATTGGGTTTGACATAGGGCAGGGGGACGATGGCGCTTTCGGTCGCGGGCCCGGCCCACGCACCCCAGACTGTTGCCGCAAGGCCTGCCATGGCCAGGCCTAAAGCTGCTTTCTTCATGCGTTCACTCGCGACTTTGGACCGCCGCTTGGCCGCAACGCCGGGTTTTGCCGGGCGCACGACCTGGAAAGGGCTGTCTGGTTTTGCGGCTCTGTGTCTTGCAGGTGTCATGCCTCCATTAGCTGCTTTCAGCATTAACAGAACCTTAATCCCGACTACCGCTTATGATCAAATTTCGGTCACAAACGGCGTGAACGGGGGTCTGCAACATCATCGGCAGGTGCGGTGCTGTGGATGCTGTGAACCATGAAACTATTTGTGTTTCGCGCATCAAAAGGCGTCGTTAACAGCTTGTCGGTAGCTTAGGCCCGCTTTAATGTGACATCGTTTTAATCATGGAATGCGGCTGAAGCATGGACTGGCTCACCGCAAGGAGTATTGCATGTTCAAGGGATCCATTCCCGCCCTCATTACGCCGTTTACCGACCAAGGCGCGGTAGACGAAACGGCGTTTGCCGCCCATGTGGAGTGGCAGATTGCCGAAGGCAGCAGCGGCCTCGTGCCCGTCGGGACAACCGGGGAATCCCCCACCTTGTCCCACGACGAGCACAAACGGGTCGTTGAACTGTGCGTGGAAACGGCGGGTAAACGGGTTCCGGTCATTGCCGGTGCAGGCTCCAACAACACCCACGAAGCGATAGAGCTTGGCCTGCATGCGCAGGAAGTGGGCGCGGACGCACTGCTGGTCGTTACGCCTTATTATAACAAGCCGACGCAGAAGGGCCTGTTCGCGCATTTCTCGGCAATCGCCGAGGCCGTGACGCTGCCCATCGTGATCTACAACATCCCACCGCGTTCGGTCATCGATATGACGCCGGAAACGATGGGTGCGCTGGTCAAGGCGCACAAGAACATCGTTGGTGTAAAAGACGCCACCGGCAAGCTTGACCGCGTTTCGGAACAGCGCATCACCTGCGGCCCGGATTTCATCCAGCTTTCGGGTGAAGACGGCACGGCACTGGGCTTCAACGCCCATGGCGGCGTCGGCTGCATTTCGGTGACGGCAAACGTTGCGCCGCGCCTCTGTGCGGAGTTTCAGGCGGCCATGCTGGCCGGAAACTATGCGCTGGCGCTGGAGTATCAGGATCGCCTGATGCCGTTGCACAAGGCGATCTTCATGGAGCCCGGTGTTTGCGGCACGAAATACGCGCTGGCGCGCCGCCGCAACGTCAGCCGCAAGGTGCGCTCGCCGTTGATGGATACGCTGGAGCCTGCGACGGAAGCGGCCATCGATGCCGCGTTGAAACATGCGGGCCTGTTCAATTGATATGAACCCGAGGTGCGCTGGCAACGGCGCACCTTCACTTTCGGCGCCTTAGCCACTACATAGGGGCCGAACCGCAGATCATTGCGGACGAATAAAAGACGGATTGAGAAATGGCCCCTAAAGGCAGTCAGCGCGTGGTGAACAAGGTCGTTGCGGAAAACCGCAAGGCCCGCTTCAATTATGAAATCCTCGATACCTACGAGGCTGGCATTGTTCTGACGGGCACTGAGGTCAAATCCTTACGCGATGGCAAGGCGAATATCGCCGAATCCTACGCCTCGGATGAAGGTAATGAGATATGGCTGATCAATTCGCATCTGCCGGAATATCTTCAGGCCAATCGTTTCAACCACGAGCCGCGCCGTCGCCGCAAGCTGCTGCTGTCCAAGCGCGAAATCCATCGCATGCGCGTGGGCATCAACCGCGAAGGCATGACGCTGGTGCCGTTGAAAATCTACTTCAACGACAAGGGCCGCGCAAAGTTGGAGCTGGCGCTGGCCAAGGGTAAGAAGCTGCACGACAAGCGCGAGACGGAAAAAGAACGCGACTGGAACCGCCAGAAATCGCGTTTGATGAAGGGTGGCGCTGCCTGATAGGGTGGCGTTTACTCACGCTGGCCGCGTACGCTCTCTGACTGATGTTAAGCCTTTGTCATAGCAGCCATAGGCATCCGCACTAAGCCTTCAGCCTACTCGCCCAGTTCCATGACCAGTGACAAGGGTGCACGGAACGTCGCGATCAGGCCGCTTGGCAGGAAGTTTTTCTCCACATCACCTGTTCCGGCAATACCCATGCGGATGAGGCGGGAGCCAAAGCCTCGGCGTTCGGGCTCGGATGCGGGCGGGCCGCCTTTTTCTTCCCATTTCAAGGTCAGGATCGGCTTTTCGGAATCATCCGAGACGTGCCAGCTGATGTCGACAAGACCGGCATCGGTCGAGAGCGCGCCGTATTTGGTGGCGTTGGTGCCGAGTTCGTGCAGCAGGAGTGACAGCGACAGTCCGGCCTTGGGGCCGAGCGGAACTTCCGGGCCCGACATGACGACTTTGCCGTCTCCGGCGTGGAGATGCATGACCCTGCCGATGACTTCGCGCAGGCGCGCCGTCGACCAGGATTGCTGGAGCAGCACGTTATGCGCGGAGCTGAGAGCCTGAAGCCGACCGTTGAAGGCGGCGACGGCGTCCTTTTCCGTGACGTTGCGCAGGGTTTGGGCGGCAATGGCCTGGACGATGGACAGCGTGTTTTTCAGGCGATGGCTGAGTTCCTGATTGAGGATGCGTTGCTCCGACTCGGCATTCAGCCTTGCAATCGCGGCGTAGGCGCGGTCAGCGACGCCCCAGGCAAAATCGAGTTCCAGCTTGCTCCAGAAACGGGGCTTGGCATCATGCGCGAAGAGGATGCCGACGAGAGCGCCACGGTCGATGATCGGCACCTTGACGAAGGAGCGAACGCCCATCTCCGCATAGCCGGACGCATCGCTATCCAGCCAGCTGGCGGCGTTGATGTTGGGTACGGCCAGCGTATCGCCGATTTCAAGGCGCTTCATCGTTGCCTGAAAATCGGTGAGTTTGTGATGTCCGGCAATGGATTGCGCCTCGGCGGCAAGCCAGTTGAACTCCACGAACAAGCTATCGGTCGCCGAATTGACGGTTGCGTAACCGGAGCGGTTGACGGCAAGGCCTTCCGCCAGAATTTCAGACGCGATGCGCGATATGTCCTGAACAGTCTTGCCCGCGCGCAATCTGTCACCCAGCGTCAACAGGGCGGCGATGCGGGCATCCTTGCGCTTGGAATCGGTGATGTCGATGATGACGCCGATCATCTTCACCGGTATTCCGCGGTCATCCAGAATGAACTGCGCGCGCCGCGCAACCCAGCGAACACGCTGGTCGCTGCCACGACGAATACGATATTCGACGCTGAGCTGCGCTGTCGCCGATATCCGGCTTGCGGCTTCTGACGCGGTTTTGCGGTCTGTATCGACAACGAGCTTTTCGAAAACGGACGAATCGTAGCTCGGCTGTTCCGGCACACCAAAAATGCGGCAGAACTCTTCGGAAACGATAGCTTCGTTCGTTTCGATATCTATTTCAAAAATACCGATCTGGCCCGCATCATGGGCCGCCTTGGAGCGTTCGTGGTTGACCCGCAACTCCTCGTTCTTGGCACCCACCTTGCTGACGCGCAGCTGGCGCTTTGCGGAAAGGCGACGCTCCAGCGCGAGATCATACGTCGCGCTTTGGAGGGTGCGGCGCAGCTCTAGGTGCGACATGACCTGCCGCGCCAGCGCTTTCAACGCATTCTGCTGGGCGTCGGTAATGGCTTTCGGCTCATGGCCCAGAACGCAAATGGTGCCGATTGGAAGCCCGTCATCAGACTTCAGAAGCGCACCGGCGTAAAAACGGATATGGGGCTCGCCGGTGACCAGCGGATTGGTCTGGAAGCGCGGATCGCGAGTCGCATCGGGAATGACCAGAAAATCGTCTTCGAGAATCGCACGGGCGCAAAACGACGTATCCAGCGGTGTTTCGCGAACGCCCAGACCAACCTCGGCCTTGAAGAACTGCCTGCCATCGCCAATGAGGTTTACGACTGCGATCGGCGTGTCGCAAATGGTGGAGGCCAGTAACGCGAGGTCGTCGAAATCCTGCTCTCGCGGTGTATCAAGAACATTGTAGCTATCGAGTGCGGCCAAGCGGCGCTGTTCTTTGGACGAGATACCTTCCATGGGCCTTTGAAAATTGGAGCCATCACTGACGTGCCGGCCCGAAGCAGCCGATCGTTCGGCTCATTTGATACAATAGTTTAATCCAATCGCATAAGAAAAAAAGAATGTGCTCAATCAATTGATTGGGGTCGTATCGTCATGTTGATGATCTCGCATTCGGAACAAAAAAAACGCCGGTGCGGTGTCCACAACCGCATCGGCGTTTTTCCGTTCCCGGGCAAGGCCTGTAGGGCTATGCGGCGCGGTAGACCGCCTGCTGGTGGCGCATGGATTTCTGCACGTTGAACCGGCTGACGAGGGCTGCGAGATTGCTGCTGATGTCGCTCAGACCATGCGTTGCGGCGTTGGTTTCTTCCACCATGGCGGCGTTCTGCTGGGTCAATTGATCCATGCTGGCAATGGCGGAATTAATTTCCTGAATGCCCATAGCCTGCTCCTGCACCGCCTGGGTGATGGCGCCGATGTGGTCCTGAATATGGTCCACCTTGCCGCCGATGGAATTGAGCGCTTCACCCGTGCGGCTGACCAGCGAGACGCCGTTTGCGACATCCTGCGAGGACTTGTCGATCAGGACACGGATTTCCTTGGCAGCATTTGCGGAACGCTGGGCGAGTTCGCGCACTTCCTGCGCGACCACAGCGAAGCCCTTGCCCGCTTCACCGGCACGTGCGGCTTCAACGCCTGCATTCAGTGCGAGAAGATTGGTCTGGAAGGCGATTTCATCGATAACGCTGACGATCTGGGTGATTTTCTGCGAGGAGTGCTCGATGGCACTCATGGCTTCCACGGCTTCCGTCACGATGTGGCGGGAGCGCGCGGCCTCCTCTGCAGAGCTTTTCACGATATCCTGCGCCTGCTCGGTGCGCTGCGCGGACTGTCTGGAGATGGTTGTGATCTGCTCAAGTGCTGCGGCGGTCTGCTCCAGAGACGCCGCCTGCTGCTCGGTGCGGCGCGCCATGTCATCGGTGGAAGACGTCAGCTCTCGCGTGTTGGCCGAAATCTTGTGTGATTCCTCAACGATTTCGGAGAAGGCACCGGACAGCTTGGCAAGGGCGGTGTTGAAATTGGTCTTCAGACCATCGAATTGCGCCGCAAGATCGCCGTCCATGCGTGAAGTCAGGTCGCCCTGCGCCATGTGGTTTAGCGCCGTGTTCAAAAGAGACAGGACCTGTTGCTGCTCCTGCTTCATGCGCTGCTGTTCCAATTCGGATGCAGCGCGCTCTTCAGCAAGGGCTTCCAGATAGACCGAGATCGAATAATCCATGTCGAGAAGTGCAGCCTTGACCGCAACGGTGATGTCTTTTGCGACCTGCTTGCCCTTCTTTTCGAACATGAAGCCTTTGAGCTGCGCGTCTACGACGGCCTTGATAATGCCTTCGAGAATAAGCGCGTAGCCGCCGATATACCAGCGCGGCTCAAGACCGAGGCGTGCATGGGTGCGACCAATCGCGGTAACGGCGGTGGTGTATTCGCTGTCGAACGAGGCGGATGCGATGCGCGACCAGTGCTTGATCTGCATGGATTTGGCGTGCTGGATATGCGCTTCGTTGGCGAAGAATTTCGCGGTGTCGGGAACGGCGCGGGCTTTGGTGTAGAAATCGTCCAGTGAGCCGCTCAGCGAGGCGACGATAGCAGGCTTCAACGCAGCCAGGTTTTTCTTTTGCTCCGGGCCAAGACCCAAAAACGCAAGCCTTTCCGAAAGTTGATGTCCGGCCTGTTGTCCACTCATGTCGTAACCCCTGATTTTCGAAACGCGATCCCCACCGCGTCTAGTCCAGGCGTAATGAATACTTTTATACTTAATGAAGTGCTAAGTTTTCAAGATTGCTTATATAATAACGTCGAACCACAAAGCAAAACGCGAAGCCTTAGAGGGCCTCGCGTTCAAGTTTCAGACGGTGATGTAACGGTTTACTCGACCGATTCGGTATTCTCGACGACACGGTGCGCACGCTCGCTCGGATCGCGACCGATTTCTGCCTTCAAGGACAGAAGGTCGATGAAGTGGTCGGCCTGACGGCGCAGGTCGTCTGCAATCATCGGAGGCTGCGTAGACATGGTGGAGATGACGGACACCTTGCGGCCACGGCGCTGAAGCGCATCGACCAGCGTGGTGAAATCGCCATCGCCGGAGAAGAGAACGAGGTGATCGACGGTCTCGGACTGTTCCATTGCATCGACGGCCAGTTCGATATCCATGTTGCCCTTGATTTTGCGGCGGCCCATCGCATCGGTGAATTCCTTGGCGGGCTTCGTCACGACCTTGTAACCATTATAGTCCAACCAGTCGATCAACGGGCGAATCGAGGAATATTCCTGATCTTCGATCAGCGCAGTGTAATAATAGGCGCGCAAGAGGTAGCCGCGCTTCTGAAATGCCTTCAAAAGTTTGCGATAATCGATATCGAAACCGAGGCTTTTGGATGCGGCGTAAAGGTTGGCGCCATCGATAAAGAGCGCAATTTTTTCGCGTGGATCAAACATTGAAACAAAATCCTCCCTTGGCGAACGACCGCCAGTAATTCAAACAGTATCGGCTTAGCGAATATCAGCGCTTCATACGGTACATTATTAAGCATTCATATAAGCGTCATAGTTCCGCCGTCCAGCCCCCCATGGAAATTATGTGGAAACTTTAATCCAATTGTCTGAATTCGACATGGAAAGCGCCTCTTAAACGCCCGGAACAGGAAAAACTTGAAATCTTTGGCCAATGCCTGTATCGGGACGGGTAATCCGCGACATTAAGACCGCAAAGGACAGGCAATGGCCCGTGTCACCGTAGAAGATTGCATTGATAAAGTAGACAACCGCTTCGAACTGGTTCTGTTGGCCAGCCACCGTGCGCGCCAGATTTCGCAGGGGTCGCAGATCACCATCGATCGCGACAACGACAAGAACCCTGTCGTTGCGCTGCGCGAAATCGCCGACGAAACGCTGTCGCCAGACGACCTGAAGGAAGACCTGATCCACTCGCTACAGAAGCATGTGGAAGTGGACGAGCCAGAGCCCGATCCGGTTTCGATCGCGGCTGCCGGTTCTTCCAGCGACGCGGAAGACGACGACGCTCCCGAGACTGTCAACTTCGACCAGATGTCGGAAGAAGATCTTCTCGCCGGCATCGAAGGCCTTGTGCCGCCGGAAAAGAACGACGACTATTGATTTTGCCGACGCGCAGCCGGGCAGGGACCGGTTACGCTCTGTAAAGCTTTGTCGTCATAATCTGAACCCAGATTATGCAGCAATGTGCGCCGGTCCAGATCGGCGCGCTTTTTTTTCGGGGCATCCCATACATGATGCGACAGTACGAACTCGTCGAACGGGTTCAAAAATACAAGCCTGAAGCCAATGAGGCCTTGTTGAACAAGGCCTATGTCTACGCCATGCAAAAGCACGGCCAGCAGAAGCGCGCCAACGGCGACCCTTATATTTCGCATCCGCTTGAAGTTGCGGCCATCCTCACCGAAATGCATCTGGACGAATCGACCATCGCGGTCGCGTTGCTGCATGACACCATCGAAGATACCAGCGCCACGCGCGCGGAAATCGATGATCTGTTCGGCGAAGATATCGGTCGCCTCGTGGAAGGGCTGACGAAGCTCAAGAAGCTTGATCTCGTTACCAAGAAAGCCAAGCAGGCCGAAAACCTGCGCAAGCTGCTGCTCGCGATTTCCGATGACGTGCGCGTTCTCCTGGTGAAGCTGGCGGACCGGCTCCACAATATGCGCACGATGGAGCATATGCCGGAGGACAAACGCAGCCGGATTTCCGAAGAGACGATGGAAATCTATGCGCCGCTGGCCGGACGCATGGGCATGCAGGACATGCGCGACGAGCTGGAAGACCTGTCCTTCCGCTATCTGAACCCCGAAGCCTTCGCGACGGTGACCAAGCGCCTTCAGGACCTCGAAGAGCACAATCAGGGCCTCATCAAGAAGATCGAAGACGAATTGCGCGAACTGCTGCTCGCCAATGGCGTCGAGGGTGCCTACGTCAAGGGTCGCCAGAAGAAGCCGCATTCGGTGTTTCGCAAGATGCAGTCGAAGTCGCTGTCCTTCGAGCAGCTATCCGACGTCTACGGCTTCCGTATTCTGGTGCAGGATATTCCCGCCTGCTATCGCGCCCTCGGCATCGTCCACACGCGCTGGCGCGTGGTGCCGGGGCGGTTCAAGGATTATATCTCGACGCCGAAGCAGAACGATTATCGCTCCATTCACACCACTATCGTCGGTCCTTCGCGCCAGCGTATCGAATTGCAGATCCGCACACAGCGCATGCACGAGATTGCCGAATTCGGCATTGCCGCGCATTCCCTCTACAAGGATGGCGAGATCGGTGATGGCGACGTGCTGTCGCCCGAATCCAATGCTTATTCGTGGCTGCGCCACACCATCGAGGCGCTGGCAGATGGAGACAGCCCGGAAGAGTTTCTGGAGCACACCAAGCTCGAACTGTTCCAGGATCAGGTCTTCTGCTTCACGCCCAAGGGCAAGCTGATCGCGCTGCCGCGCGGTGCGACACCCATCGACTTTGCCTATGCCGTGCACACCAATATCGGCGATACCACCGTTGGCGCCAAGATCAACGGGCGGATCATGCCGCTGGTCACGCGGCTCAACAATGGTGACGAGGTCGAGATCATCCGCTCTGGCGTGCAGGTCCCGCCTGCCGCTTGGGAGGAGGTGGTGGTGACCGGCAAGGCGCGCTCCGCCATTCGCCGCGCCACCCGCATGGCCATTCGCAAGCAATATGCCGGTCTCGGCTACCGTATTCTGGAGCGCACTTTCGAGCGCGCGGGCAAGCCGTTCTCGAGGGAAGGGCTCAAGCCCGTGCTGCATCGTCTGGCTCAGAAGGATGTCGAGGATGCGATTGCCGCCGTTGGCCGTGGCGAGGTTTCCTCGCTCGACGTGCTGCGCGCCGTCTACCCGGATTATCAGGATGAGCGCGTCACGGTGAAGATGACCGGCGACGACGGCTGGTTCAACATGCGCAGCGCATCCGGCATGGTCTTCAAGATACCCGGCAAATCACGCTCGGTACTGGAAGACGATGGTGCTGCCGAAGTGCTTGAAAGCCCCGACCCGCTGCCCATTCGCGGCCTGTCGGACAATGTCGAAGTGCATTTCGGTGCCGCCGGTGCCGTGCCGGGTGACCGTATCGTCGGCATCATGGAGAAGGGCAAGGGGATCACCATCTACCCGATCCAGTCGCCTGCGCTGCAACGCTTCGATGATGAGCCGGAGCGCTGGATCGACGTGCGCTGGGATCTGGATGAGGCCAACAAGTCGCGGTTCATGGCGCGGGTGATGATCAATGCGCTGAACGAGCCCGGCACGCTGGCGTCGGTCGCGCAATCCATCGCGACGCTGGATGTGAACATTCGCGGCCTCAACATGGTGCGCATCGGGACCGATTTCTCCGAACTGGCGCTCGATATCGAGGTGTGGGACCTGCGGCAGCTGAACCAGCTTCTGTCACAGCTCAAAGACCTGGATTGCGTCTCAACCGTCAAACGTGCCTTCGATTAAGGCAGTTTTGCTCAAATATTGAGCCTGAAGGCCGTCGCTATGCGCTCACTGCATGGCAGCGGCCTTGTCCTGTCTGTAGTCACCGGCGATAAACGGGACTATCTTCACTCCAGAAATCAAGAGCAAGACAAAGGCCAGCCGGGACAGACCCGATGATGTGGCCGATGCAACTGGAAAAGGAAAACACAATGTTTGGACCCCTTCGCAAGATCGCTCGCGCTGTTCGTGGCAAGACAACGCAGGAACGTGAATTCGATTACCTCAGCGACTCGGTATCGCGTATCGACCTGGAATTCCGCCAGCGCGAAGTCGACCGCGGCATGTTCCGCAAGTAATGCAAAAATGCATACCGGCTATGTCGGTATGTGACGTAGGGGAGCGCGTTCGATATGCGCTCCTGGGTGAGGTGCGGTTTCGCCCTTGGCGTAATCGAAACGATGCAATAAGTTCGCAATATGCCGTTTCGTCGCCGTACACCCGCCAGACCCATTGAAAGATTACGCGCCGTTGTGTGGCCGCGCATGGGTTTCCGCCGTTCGCTTCGATATCTGAAGCTGAGGCTCGTGCGGCTGTCTGCATCCCCATATTCCGTGGCGGCGGGAGTGGCGATTGGCGTGGCAGTCGCATGGACGCCCTTTCTCGGTGTCCACATCATCATCGCCATGGCGCTCGGGTTTATTTTCAGGGCCAATCTAGTGGCAGCGGCTCTCGGCACGACCTTCGCAAATCCCCTGACATTTCCGTTGATCTGGGCTTCCACGTGGGAGCTTGGCCACCTCATTCTCGGTCGCAGTGACCAGAACGTGTCGTCGCACGTGGATTTCGTTGCGCTTTTCAGCCACATGAATTTCCTACAGCTTTGGCGCCCGGTGCTGGAGCCGATGACCATCGGCGCGCTCATTCCCGCCGCTCTCTCGGCTATCGTTGCCTATGTCAGCGTCTACGCCATCATCAGCGGTGTCAGAAAGAAGCAGCACGACAAGCTGGCACTGCACAGTGCGCAGCGTAAAACCATTTTGGGTGTGACGGAATGATTATCGGCATGGGCAGCGACCTCATAGACATCAGGCGTATCGAAACCTCCATCGAGCGTTTCGGCGACCGCTTCACCCACCGTTGTTTCACCGATGTCGAGCAGGCAAAGTCGGACAGGCGCAAAAACCGTGCGGCATCCTATGCCAAGCGTTTCGCCGCCAAGGAAGCTTGCTCCAAGGCGCTGGGGACCGGGCTGGCGCAGGGCGTTTTCTGGCGGGACATGGGCGTGGTCAACCTGCCGAGCGGCAAGCCGACGATGCGCCTGACCAATGGCGCAGCGGACCGTCTGGAGGCGCTTTTGCCAGCGGGGCACGAAGCCGTTATTCACCTGACGATCACGGATGAGTTCCCTTATGCGCAGGCCTTTGTGATCATCGAGGCGCTGCCGGTAACCAAATAACGCGAAATTCCGATGCTTCCGGTGGTTTCGCCTGGTGGTGCGCGATGGAAACGCTTCCCTTTACCCTTGAAAGGTTCTAGAGAAGTCCGTCGAAATTGAAGAACGAGCAGGCAGGTCTCTAAGTGTCCGAAAAAGCTGAAAAGAAGCAGAGCGCCCTTTGGGAAAACGTCAAGGTCATCGTGCAGGCGTTGCTCCTGGCGATGGTCATCCGTACGGTGCTTTTCCAGCCTTTCACCATTCCGTCCGGCTCCATGATGCCGACGCTTCTGGTGGGCGACTATCTGTTCGTCAATAAATTCTCCTACGGCTATTCGAAATATTCGCTGCCGTTTTCGCCGGATCTGTTTTCCGGGCGTATCCTCGAGTTCAGCGAACCCAAGCGCGGCGACGTCGTCGTCTTCCGCCTGCCGCCGAACCCCGAGGTCGATTACATCAAGCGTCTCGTCGGCCTTCCCGGTGACCGCATTCAGGTCACCAACGGCGTATTGCTGATCAATGGTCAGCCCGTGCCCAAGCAGGCCGATGGCGTCTTCACTTCCGATTACCGTGCCGACCCCGGTGCAAACGTGCCCGTGTTCCGCGAAACACTCGACAACGGCGTAACCTACGACACGCTGGACCAGTCGCCGGACTCGCGTGGCGATAACACCCGCGAATTCATCGTGCCCGAAGGCCATTACTTTATGATGGGCGACAACCGCGACAACTCGCTCGACAGCCGCTTCGATGTCGGTTTCGTGCCTGCTGAAAATCTGGTCGGCCGCGCAAGCGTCATCTTCTTCTCGCTGGGCAACGACACGCCGTTCAGCCGCGTTTGGGAATGGCCCGCCAACATGCGTTGGGACCGCCTGTTCAAGGTTGTCAAATGAGCAAGACAAAACCGCTTTCGATGGAAGAAATCGGTCGACTGGAAACGCTCATCGGATACAGGTTCAAGGAAAAGGCCCGGCTTGACCGGGCCTTGACCCATGCGAGCGCCAATGCGGGCAAGGCTGGAAATTACGAGCGACTGGAGTTTCTGGGCGACCGCGTCCTTGGCCTCTGTGTTGCCGAGCTGCTGTTTTCGACATTCCGGTCGGCATCCGAGGGTGAGCTTTCTGTTCGCCTGAACCAGCTGGTCAGCGCCGATTCCTGCGCAGCGATTGCCGATGAGATGGGTCTGCACACCTTTATCCGCACCGGCGCCGATGTGAAGAAGCTGACGGGCAAGACCATGCTCAACGTGCGCGCCGACGTGGTGGAAAGCCTGATTGCGACCATCTATCTGGATGGCGGTCTTGAGGCTGCACGGGCGTTCATTATGAAATACTGGCAGAAGCGGGCCACCAGCATCGATGCCGGTCGCCGTGACGCCAAGACGGAATTGCAGGAGTGGGCCCACGCGAAATTTGCCGTGACCCCGCTTTACAGGATTGACGACCGCACCGGACCGGATCACGATCCAAGCTTCACGGTGACGGTGGAAGTACCCGGCGTTGCGCCGGAAACGGGCGTTGATCGCTCCAAGCGTGCCGCAGAGCAGGTGGCCGCAACACGACTATTGGAACGCGAAGGCGTTTGGCAGAAATCCTCTGCCGCAAACTGATTGGATACTCCATGAGCGAGAATGAATTCGACGCCGCACCGGCTGACGATAATGGTAACGAGACTGCGCAGACCAGACCGACGCATTCCGGTTTCGTTGCGCTGATCGGCCCGACCAATGCCGGTAAATCGACGCTGGTCAACCGCCTCGTCGGCGCCAAGGTGTCCATCGTCAGCCACAAGGTGCAGACGACACGCGCCGTGATGCGCGGCATCGCCATTCACAACAACGCCCAGATCGTCTTCATGGACACGCCCGGCATCTTCAAGCCGCGTCGCAGGCTGGACCGCGCCATGGTCACCTCCGCGTGGGGTGGTGCCAAGGACGCTGACATCATTCTGCTGCTGATCGACAGCGAGCGCGGGCTGAAGGGCGATGCACAGACGATCCTCGAAGGCCTGAAGGATGTGAAGCAGACGAAGATTCTCTGCCTGAACAAGATCGATCAGGTTCAGCGCGAAGACTTGCTGAAGCTGGCGTCCGATGCCAACGAGATTGTCGGTTTCGACCGCACGTTTATGATTTCGGCCACCAATGGTTCAGGCTGTGACGACCTGATGAACTATCTCTCGGACGAGTTGCCGGAGGGCCCTTGGTATTACCCGGAAGATCAGATTTCCGATCTTCCCATGCGCCAGCTTGCTGCGGAAATTACCCGCGAGAAGCTGTTCCTGCGCCTTCACCAGGAACTTCCCTACGCATCCCACGTCGAAACCGAGAAGTGGGAAGAGCGCAAGGACGGGTCCGTGCGCATCGAGCAGGTCATCTATGTCGAGCGCGATAGCCAGAAGAAGATTGCTCTTGGCAAGAACGGCGATGCCATCAAGGCGATCTCTTCATCTTCGCGCAAGGAATTGTCGGCTATTCTTGAGCAGACAGTCCACCTGTTCCTGTTCGTGAAAGTGCGCGAAAACTGGGGCGATGACCCGGAGCGCTTCCGTGAAATGGGTCTCGAGTTTCCGCGCAACTGACGATCCACGACGGAACCGACCGGGGTGCCCGGGTGAAGCCTATGATTGCCTTATCGATTTCGTTGTTCATGGATACTCATGTCGCCCAAGAAGCCAAACGGCACCTCCACCACGCCCTGCGAGCAATGCCCTCTGCGAGGCATGAAGTATTTTCGTGACTTCTCGGCCCCGGAACTGGATTTCGTCTCCCGGTTCAAGACCGGCGAGCTGTCCGTGGAGCCGGGTGCCATCGTGCTGATGGAGGGCTCGCACAGTGCCCACCTCTACACGATCCTGCAGGGATGGGGCTTCCGCTACAAAACGCTGGAAGATGGCCGTCGCCAGATCCTCAATTACCTGATGCCCGGCGATCTGGTTGGATTGCAGGGTACGGTCATGGGCGAAATGCAGCATTCCGTCGAGGCGCTGTCGCCCATCACGCTTTGCGTGTTCGAGCGCGGGCGGCTGAACAGCCTGTTCGGTGATCACCCGTCGCTTGCCTATGACATCACCTGGATTGCGGCCAGCGAAGAACGCATGCTGGACAGCCATTTGCTCAGCATCGGTCGGCGCACGGCAATCGAGCGGGCGGCCTATCTGCTGGCCTTCCTCCACGACAAGGCCGTGCGGGTCGGGCTGTTGGAGAAAGATGGCCCGATTCCCGTGACGCAGCAGCATGTTGCCGATACGCTGGGTCTTTCCATCGTCCACACCAACAAGACGCTGCGCAAACTTGCGGACAAGGATCTGATCCGTTGGACGGACAAGGGGTGCATCGTTCTGGATGACGCGGGTCTGGCACAAATCGCAGGGTGGGAAGCCGATTTGCGCAATTTGAGACCGTTTATTTAGAATTTACTGATGTAATTCTCTATCTTTTTGATATGTCTTTTTTAAATGACGTATTTCGGACGATCTGCGATGTCATAGGAATTGGTTCCGTGAACGTCACGGATTTTTTGCTGCTGCGTTATTGCCCGCAGCCAGAGAAAGATAAAATATGTTGCCTCAACGGGTTCTCATCGTGGAGGACGAGTATCTGGTCGCGATGGATGTGGAATCTTCCCTTCAATCCATGGGCGTCAAGACCATTGATATTGCGACCACACTGTTTCAGGCCAAGGAAGCGTTGCTGCGGGCTAAGCCCGATTGCGTTCTCCTGGACGTCAGCCTTTCGGATGGCATGAGCTATGAACTTGCACGTCATTTGAGAGATTTCTCCATACCCTTCGGTTTCGTCAGCGGTTATGGCGACACCAGCGGTTTTCCACCTGATTTCGTCGATTCGCATCTTCTCGACAAACCGTTCGGCGAGGCGGAATTGCGTGCCTTCGTCACGCGTATCATGAGCTGACGAAAACCCAGGCATCTCTGCACCGGATCGGCTATGATGGTGGCTGCTTCAGGTGCAATAGACGAAACATTCCATGCAGTGGCAGGACGATGCAATTATTCTGGGCGTGAAACGTCACGGCGAATCCAGCGTGATCGCCGAGTTGATGACGCGCATGCGTGGGCGTTATCTCGGCCTCGTGCGTGCCGGTCGTTCCCGCAATATGCAGGCCGTCTTGCAGCCCGGAAACCGGGTGGATGTCACCTGGCGGGCGCGTCTGCACGACCATCTGGGTGAATATCGCATCGAGCCTATCCGCCTGCGCGCTGCACAGTTGATGGAGACGGCAACCGCCGTCTACGGTGTTCAGGCGATGGCGGCCCTGCTGCGGTTGCTGCCGGAGCGAGACCCGCACCCGCATCTCTTCGAAGCGCTGGATGTGATTCTCGAAAACCTGTCGGACCCGGCGGATGCTGGCGAACTCTTCGTGCGCTTTGAGTTGGCGGTGCTGAACGATCTCGGTTTCGGGCTCGATCTTAGCGCGTGCGCAGCCACCGGCCTGCGTACCGATCTCGTCTATGTGTCACCGAAAACGGGCAGGGCGGTGTGCCGCACCGCGGGCGCACCTTACGCTTCACGCATGTTGTCATTGCCGTCGTTTCTGAGCCAGGAGCATTCCAAGGCCGCAGACCGGGAAAGCCTTGCCGCAGCCTTTCAGCTGACTGGCCATTTTCTAAACCGTCACGTCTATGAGCCGCGTGGCCTCAACGAAAACGCCACCCGCGACGGTTTCGTGCAGGCGGCGTTGAAGGCATTGGACAAGGCGGGCTGAGCCGCGCGTCTCAGGCGGCGGCAGGCCTCAGCACGGCGCGTTCCTCGATTGGCCAGTGGACGATAGCGGCGAAGATGCCCATCGCCACGCCCAGCCACCAGACCACATCGTAAGAGCCAACCTTGTCATAGAGATAGCCACCCATCCATACGCCGAGGAACGAGCCGATCTGATGCGACAGGAACACCACGCCGCCCAGCATGCCGAGATGACGCGTGCCGAACATGATGGCGACGAGGCCGTTCGTTGGCGGCACGGTGGAAAGCCACAGAATGCCCATGGTGGCGGCAAAGATGATCACCGACGTTGGTGATTGCGGCAAAAGCAGAAACGCAGTGACCGCAATCGAGCGACCGATATAGATGTAGGCCAGAAGGTAGGGTTTCGAGTAGCGCTGGGCGATGAAGCCTGCTGCCAGCGAACCGGCAATGTTGAAAAAGCCGATTAACGCCATGGCGATGACGGCGTAGCGCGGTTCGATGCCGATATCACCGAGATAGGCAGGGAAATGCGCGGTGATGAAAGCAACCTGAAACCCGCAGACGAGGAAGCCTGTGGCAAGCAGCAGGTAGCTCTTGTGCCCCAGAGCTTCGCGTAGCGCCTGTCCCGCCGTCTGCTGAAACTGCGCGTGTGACTGTGTGCCGGAGGATGAGTTGCCCCGCAGCGGCCATGCCAGCAGCGGCACGATCAGCATCATGGCCCCGAGCCAGACAAGACTATCCGACCATCCATAGCTGGAGATCAGGCCTTGGCTGATGGGTGCGAACACGAACATGCCCGCAGAGCCAGCCGCCGTGCCGATACCAAAGGCCATTGAGCGCTGCTCCGGTGTCACATGTCGGGCAAAGGCCGACAGAATCACGCTGAAAGAACCCGCCGCAATGCCAAGCCCGACCAGAACGCCGCCACCCAGATGCAGCCAAAGCGGCGATGTGCCGATCGACATGCAGACAAGTCCAGCCGCATAGATCAAACCGGACAATACCAGCACGCGGCCCGTTCCGTACTTATCCGCCAGCGCGCCGAAAAATGGCTGGCCCAGACCCCAGAACAGGTTCTGCAACGCCATGGCAAAACCGAAGGTGGAGCGATCCCATCCCGTATCGGCCAGCATCGGCAGTTGAAAGAAGCCCATGGCGGAACGGGGCCCGAAGGTCAGAACCGCGATCAGCGATCCGGCAACGATGATGAGCCATGGCATTGGGTTGGTGGAAGAGGTGGCGATTCGGGACAAGGGAATGATCTCCAGACAGGGGGAGATTATTACCGTTTGCAGACGTCTTTCGCCAACGACTTTTCTTGACGGGGATATGAGCGGGGTTGATGGGTGGAGGTGGAAAGGTGAGGGCAGTTGTTGGGGAGCCTACAGAATCGATGGCTCACCGGGTGTGGCTTACCCCCCTCTGGCCTGCCGGCCATCTCCCCCACAGGTGGGGAGATCGACTCGTTGAGGCCTCTCGCCCATCTTGAAGGCTGCGGATAGAGTGGGGAGCACGCGCCCAGCCAATCTCCCTCCTTGTGGGGGAGATGTCCGGCAGGACAGAGGGGGGTAAGCCGCGCACTCTGCCATCAACGATGCGCGGCCGTTCTCACCGCCTCTTGATCGCCCAACCCTCCGCACGCTCCTCCACAACCTTCGCCACATCTCCAACCGCAATCGAGCCTCCGCCGCGCGGGGTGAGGTTCCAGCCGAACAGCACGCCGGGGACGCGTCGGTCGGCGGACATGCGCAGGCGGCCCATGGCTTTCATGGGGGAGGGTACGTCGCGGGAGCCGGTTTGCTGGTCCTGCGTGGTCATGATGCAGCGGGTGCAGGGTTTGACGAGGTCGAAACGGATGCCGTTGATCTCGATGGCGGCCCAGCGGTCTTCGGCCCAGGGTTCATCCGTTTCCAGCACGATGTTGGGACGAAAACGCTCCATGCCCACGTGGTCTTCACCATTGGTCACCATGTTTTCGTTGAGTGCGGCCAGCGATGCCGTGGTGGTGACGAGGATCTGGTAGCCATCTGCGAAGGTGACCGGCGTGTCGTTTCCTGCCCAGTCCGGGTTGGCGACGCGGCTGGATTGGTCGTCGAAAAACACGAGCTTCACATCGCGCCCGAGCCAGCCGGAGAGTGCGGCATTGGCATCATCCGACGCTAGGGCGGCATCGACCGTCGATCTCCAGACCGTCACATCGGCGCGATTGCCGGAGGGCAGAGCCAGCACGTCCCCCTTGCCGTCGATGGCCAGACGAAAACCGGCGCCTTCAGCCTGGACGACGAGTTGGGCGATATCAGGCAATTCCCGCTGCGTGATGAACTGCCCGTCGGGATCGATCAGCATGGCGCGACGGTCACCCACCAGACCTTCCGCCGCGATTGCGCTCTGCGGAAGCGGGATGCCCCGGCCACTTTTCAGCGGGTAAATGTTGAGTTCGGTAATGCGCATTGCGGGCCTCATATCTCATCCAGAAACATATCAAGGACCTGCTGCAAACGCTGGTGCCTTTCGTGTGCGATCTGTCGTCCGGTTTCTGTTTGAAAGCCATCCGCCAGCTTGAACAGCTTGTTTTCGAAATGGTCGATGGCAAAAGCGCGGTCATCCAGCGGGCGGTTTTTCGCAAGCGGGTCTTCAGGGTCGTAAAGCGCGGAGCCCAGACGACCGGCGATATAAAAGCAGCGCGCAGCCCCGACCATGCCGATGGCATCCAGCCGGTCTGCATCCTGCAGGATTTTTGCTTCCAGTGTTTCCGGCGCGAGATTGGCTGAAAAGCTGTGCGTCAGGATGGCGTGGGCCACGGCTTCGATATCCGCAGTTGCCCAGCCAAGGCCAGCGAGAATGCCCGACGCCTTTTCCGCAGCAAGCCGTGACGCTTGAGAACGTAGCGGTGAATTCTTTTCCACGGCAACGCAATCATGCAGCAAGACGCTGGCCGCCAAAACCGGCCCGTTGCCACCTTCCGAATTGTGGATGCGCATGGCATTGCGAAACACGCGGTGAATATGGGCCAGATCATGCGAGCCGTCATCGCCCTCAGCCGCATGCGGCATCAAGGTTTCGGCAAGTTGCTCGAACGGTGCGAAAGCCTCTGCCCGCATGTGATTCCCCTCTGTCTCGGATGCCTGTTTAGAGGCTGAAAACGAGGGGCGCAATCACCCTTGCGCTTCCTCCGGCTTTGGCTGTGCGGTGAGGATTTTCTGGTAGAATAGGCCGATACCAATAAGAACCACGCCAAGCCCGATGAAGGACAACGCACGCAGAACGCCTTCCAGATTGCTCATATCGATCAAGAACGCCTTGGCAACGGCCAGAAACACCAGACCTGCCGATGCAAGACGCAGGCTTTTGGCGTTGAATCGTGAACCCAGCACCAGAAGCACCACGCCGATGACGAGCCAGACGACAGAGTAGCTGTAGGTCTCGCCCTGAAGGAAGCCCTTCCAGTCCGCGATATTTTCGCCCTGCCAGAACCTGCGCACGGAAAGCGTGGCCCAGGCAAAGCCGAGGGCAGCGCCCGACAGTGCCAGCAGCGTGACATAGACAGGTGGGCGCTTGCCACGCGCGTACACGGCAAGTCCAGCATAGGCCAATCCGGGAAGAAGATATCCGATCAGCAGCAGATTGAGGAACGGCCACGGCCCTGTGCTTTCACCGGTAAAGTAAGGGTTCAGCGCGAAGAAATGGGCGACCAGCACGTTGAACATGGCGATGACGCCTGCCAGCATCGAACCATAGCGGAAGACGGGGCTTGGGCTTTTCAGGTCGAGTGTCATCAACACGCCGGACATGCCGATGGTCAGCAACGTGTAGATCGACTGTTCGCCCAGTGTCGGAACCGTCTCGGTCAACACGCCGCCATTCATGGCGTGACGCACGAGAATAGCGACGGCGAGCAGGGCCATGAGGCTGGCGATGGCCTGAATGAAGTTTCTGACGCGTGTATCTCGCCAGTTGCGCAACTGCCATGCAGAAGCAACGGCGAGCAGGGCGGGAATGCCGTAACCCGGCAAAAGCGCGTTGAAGACCGGCGTGGTGCCCAGATATTGCGGCCCGACGATTGTCGGTTCCCAGGCGATGCGGCCCAGAACGAAGAGCATCGACAGAGCCGTGATCCAGGGCATTGCCCACCAATGCGGATAGCGTGCCGCCAAAAGATAAAGAAAGCCGAGGACCGGGATCAGAATGGTCGTCGCGAGCCCTGATGTCAGCGTGTGAATGGTCAGCACGAAGCCAAGGAAAGAGCCGATGGCCAGGATATTGGCTGACCACAGAAACGCTCGTTTCCCTTTCTGCATCATGCGGTAGGAGGAGCCGAGCAAGATCAAGCCGATGACCACTCCATAAAAGGCATGGCCCCAGTCGCGCGTAAGGTTGCCATATTCCACGAAGCTGATGACGCCGAGACCGAGCGGAACGGTTGCGCCGATGACGGCCCAGAGTGTTCCGAAGCGAGGATCGTTCTGAGCCCTCCGGCGTGTCACGAATGTGCTGAAGAACAGGAATATGATGCCCATCATGCGCAGGACAGGTCCTGACACATTGTCATTGGAAATAAACGGCGAATAGGAAATGTCACCGCCTATGGCCGGAAGATAGACGAATTCGCCACCCGTCAGAAGCCAGGCGCAGCCGAGAGCAGCCAGCGATGAAAAGATCGCGGGGAAGGCAGCGTGGTGACGACCGGCACCGTAGGCCGCCAAGCTCAGGACGAGCGCTGCCACGGCAACAGCGGGCGGCAACGTCACCCCATTTCGCGTGATCGCAAAGGCTGCGGCAGGCACAGTCACGGCGATGGCGATGATGGCGCTGAGGTTAGATGGCGGACGGTTGAGCAGTTCCGACAATGCAGGACGAAAGCGGTCGAATCGCGCGTTACGCGTGGGGATATCCCGGATCTGTTCGTAAATGTTGCCGGGCCAGATCCAGATCGCGCCTGCAATCATGCATACGAGCCCCAGCAGGACCGGCTCTGCCTCGATAAGGGGCGCAAACGCCATATAACCGATTGCCCATAGCGCCATGCCGATACTGGCAAGGGCGGGCACGACGTGCCACCTTTGGCTTCGGGCGGCCAATGCGGTTGCAAGCCAGGAGATTGTCAGGAAGCCAAACAGGGCCCAGACATTGGGGCTTTCGGTGGAGATAAGGGCAGGGGTGATCATCGAGCCGAACAGGCCGAGACCGGCCAGCGCCTGTCCATGCAAGAGCGAGAGGGCAAGCGTGGCAAGGGCCACCAGTGCAAGGGCGATGAAGGCCGTCGTCGGGCCGATATAGTCGTAAATGCCATAGGCGGCATAGACCACACCGAAAAGCGTCAGCGCACCCGCCGCCGTCAGTACGCCGGGGATCATGGCATTGGAATAGGTGGTCTCGATGCCGGGAACGGCCTTGCGACGGATCGCTTCGCCCGCTGCCGCCAGAAAGAGGCCGAAGATGGCGGCGAGCGAAAGCCGCACGGCGGGGCTGAGAAGCCCGCTTTCGATGGAATATTTAACGAGGAAAATGCCACCCAGCGCCAGCGCCAGACCACCAGCCCACACGGCCCAACGTGCGCCGAGCTTGCTTTCGAAGCTTTCCGTCGATTTGGCACGGGCAGGCAGCACCATCGTCGCGACGACGCCGTCTTCGGCTGAAGACTGAGCCGCAACCGGTGTTTCATCCTCCAGCGGTTCCGCCACGGGAGCGGTTTCTGGTACGGCATCGTCAGTCGCCGCCGTTGAGGTAAGCGCGTCCGTCTGCACGGTCTGTGGATAGGCAAACTCACCGGAGGCCAGTTTCGCCTTGAGGTCTTTCAGTTCCGTCTCGACGATATCGAGCCGTCTGGAGTTTTTGATGCTTGCATTCAACGTATAGAAGAAAGCAACGACGTAACCGACGATCAGCAAAATCAGAAAAGATGTCATAAGGACCTCAAATATGGTCCTGTTTTTTAAGCCTTTTCTTATTGTTTATGCAAGGCCGCCTGTGGACAAGGTTTTTGCCCATTGCTTCGCCAGTTCCACATCCTCCAGCCCCAACTCGTGGCCATGCGGAAGAACATTCACAGCCACCTGCGCACCGCTTGCCGCAAGATGCTCCCGCAACGCCAGCGTCCTCTCCTTGTGCCGGTCGGTTTCACCCGCCGCCAGCGTGAAGCGCTTGCCGGAAAGATCGGATTGCGGCCAGTCTGCCAGCACGGCCATGGGGCGCAGCAACAGTGCATCCTGCGCAAATTCCGGGTAGAGAGCGAAAAACGCGGCGAGGAAGTTCGCGCCGTTGGAGTGACCGATGAAGCTCAGCTTTGCGCGATCAGGGTCATAGGCGCGCAGCGCACCCTCGATGAAAGCAGCAAAGGCTTCCGCTTCGGAGGCGATATCCTTTTCATCAAAGGAGAGGTCGGAAAACCGGCGGAACCAGCGGGCAATGTCTTCTTCTGTGCTGCGTCCGCGCACGCCCAAAAGCGTGGCACGCGGATTGGCCGTATGGGCAAGCGCCATCAGGCTGGTCTCGCTGCCGCCGGAACCATGCAGCAGCACGATGGTGCTGCCATCCGGGTCGGCAGGCGTGTGGAAGCGGTGGATGAAGGGCAGGTCACGGTAAATGACGCGCTCTTCACCGGGCATGCCGAACTGCGGCAGTGCGACGCGAACATCCTCCTCATCCCGCATGAAAAGCGGTGGAATGAACAGCTTTTCGCCCAGCGTTTCCAGCGGCTCGTCCACGGTCATGCCGGGCAAATCCGTGGCCATCTCGATCAGCACGTCGCCCGGTTCGCGAACGTAGAGTGAGGCGAAATATTTGCGGTCATGGGCATTGGTGGGGGAGGAGTTACGCGATTTCAGTGCCTCCAAGGTTCGGTTCAGCTCATCCATGTCCCGGGCGCGAAAAGCGATATGGTCGACCGTGCCGGTGCCGGGCGCGCTGGACCAGAAGCCGGTCGCATCCCGCACATCGATGATATCGCCTGACGTGGAGACAGTCCGGCGAATGCTGCCGCTTTGTGCCGTGTGGACATAACCGAAATGCTGCGCGAGGAAGCTCTCGGTCTCTTCTGGTACCTCGCTCAGCACGGTCGCACCGCGGATGCGGCGGATGGCGTGTTCTGGTGGAATGCCCTGAGCAACGTTCGGAACACTATCCTCAAAAGCGGTCGTTCCTACGAGTTTGAGAATGATACCATCAGGGTCTTTCAGTCTGATAACAGGTTCGCCGAACTCTTCCATGGGGCCTTCCGTCCGCACGCCTGCCTGAAGGGCGCGCGTCAGCCAGAAGCCGATGCTGGCGGGATGGATGGCAAGCGCGACCTCCAGCGTCTGACCATAACCGACACGGCCTTGCGCACCATCTTCCCAGACAAGGAAGGTCAGCAGCGAGCCCGGCGTTGCTTGTGCATCGCCGTACAGCAAATGCAGTTGCATGGCATCCTCGAAACCAGCGGTGCGCTTGACCAGCCGCAGGCCCAGGAAACCGACGTAAAAATCCACATTGGCCTGCACCTTGCGGGTAATCATGGTGATGTGGTGAATGCCCAGTGCGGATGTCATGTGGTTCTCCCTGCGTCTTGCCTGATGATGTCATGTGTCCTGTAGAAGCGTGGATGAGGCAATCCCGTGAAATGAGAACGATGTGTTGCCAATGTGAACAATCGTGTGACAGCGGCGCTTTTGTGCTTCGAAAATATGCGGTTGCACGATCAACTTTGCGAATTTGCACAAATAAAATGCAATAAAATATTTGAGCAAAATCTGTGCGATTTTTGCTTGCCATGATGGCGTAAATTGGTTTGTATGCCCTCAATTCAAAAAAAATCTCCAAGGGGAATGATCGGATGTTGAAGCGTAGGCTGTTTGCGAAAACGGCGGCGATAGTCGCTGTGGGTATGTTTGCTGGACTTTCTATCCCACTCGCACCAGCCTACGCGGAGACGCCGATCAAATTTACGCTGGACTGGAAATTCGAAGGCCCCGCCGCCGGATTTTTGCTGGCGCTCGACAAGGGTTACTTCAAGGCCGAGGGTCTGGATGTGACCATCGACAGCGGCAACGGCTCGGTCGAAGCCATTCCGCGCGTAGCGACCGGCGCCTATCAAATGGGCTTCGGCGACATCAATTCCGTCGTAAAATTTCTCGATGAAGATCCGAGCCAGAAGGTGAAAGCCGTCTACATGGTGTATGAGCGCCCGACCTTTGCGGTTGTCGGTCGCAAATCGCTGGGCGTGACGGGTGATCCCAAATCGCTGGAAGGCAAGAAGCTAGGTGCGCCACCACCGGATGGTGCCTTTGCGCAGTGGAAGGCCTTCAAGCAGGTCGCCAAGATCGACGATAGCAAAATCGACATTCAGTCCATCGGCTTTCCCGTTCGGGAGCCGATGCTGGCGAAGGGCGATGTCGATGCCGTCTTCGGTTTCGCATTCTCCGTCATTCTCAACCTCAAGGCACAGGGCATTGCCGACGACGACATTTCGACCATTCTAATGGCCGAACATGGTTTGAATCTCTATGGCAATTCCGTGCTGGTAAACACTGATTTTGCTGAGAAAAACCCTGCTGCGGTCAAGGGCTTCCTGAAGGCGCTGGCAAAGGGCTTTGCCGATTCGGTCAAGAACCCGGAAGAGGGCGTGGCCGCTGTGCTGAAGCGCAACGAGACGCTCAACAGCGATATCGAATTGCAGCGCCTGACCATGGCCAACGCCATGAACATCAAGACACCCTATGTCGTTGAAAACGGCATGGGCGGTATCGATCCCGCCCGGCTCGCCGCTTCTCTGGAAACACTGAAAGTGTCCGTTGGCTTGAAGGGCAATGTGAAGGCCGAACAGGTTTTCGACGCGAGCTATCTGCCGCCCAAGGAAGAGCGAATGCTGCCTTGATGGGATTCCCGTCGTCATGCTCGGGCCTGTCCCGAGCATCCACTGTCGTTCGTTTTGTTTCGACGCGAGTGGATTCTCGGCTCAAGGCCGAGGATGGCGTTGAATGCGGGGTGACGCGGTTGCAACTTCGTAAAGCTTCTAAAATTTGAATTACAGGAACGGACATGGCGCATCTGGTCGAAATCGATGGCGTGGATATGCGCTATGGCGGGGCATCGGGCACGCTGGCTGTTTCCGGTCTTGATCTCAAGGTGAAAAAGGGTGAATTCGCCGCCGTGGTGGGGCCGTCCGGTTGTGGCAAGTCGACCCTGATGAAGCTCGTCACCGGACTGCACATTCCGCAAAAGGGAAATGTCATCGTTGCAGGCAAGCAGGTGACGGAGCCGGTTTCGATTGTCGGAATGGCGTTTCAAAACCCCACCATGCTGCCATGGCGCACGACGCTGGAAAACATTCTTCTACCGCTGGAAATCGTGGAAAAGCACCGTCACCGGCTGCGGGCAAACAAGGCGGAATATGTTGCCAAGGCCGAGCGGCTGTTAGAGATCGTCGGGCTGAAAGGCTTCGGCTCCAAATTTCCCTGGCAGCTTTCCGGTGGCATGCAGCAGCGCGCCAATCTGTGCCGCGCCCTGATCCATGAGCCCGACCTCTTGATGCTGGACGAACCCTTTGGTGCGCTGGATGCTTTCACCCGCGAAGAACTCTGGTGCGTCATTCGCGATCTCCACGCCGCCAAGCGCGTCACCATCGTGCTTGTCACCCACGATCTGCGCGAAGCGACATTTCTCGCCGACAAGATTTTCGTCATGAGTGCGCGGCCGGGCCGCATACTGGCGCAGCACCGTGTGCCGTTCGAGCGCCCGCGCAAGCTCGACCTGATGTATGAGAAGAGTTTCAATGCCATGGTCCAGCAGCTGCACGGTGAAATCGCAAAGGCGAGGGTTGCGGCATGAGCGCGACCGTTGAAAGAACGCCGGTGCCGCAGCAGCGCCAGCCACTGGTTGCCCGCGTCAACTGGGTGCGGGCAGCGCCATGGCTGTACACCGTGGCGCTGTTCCTTGCCTGGGAACTTTTCGTCTACGCGCTGAAAATGCCGCCCACCATTTTGCCATCGCCGGTGCGGGTGGGGCAGGCCATCGTGCAATACTGGTCACCGATCTGGAAAAACTCGCTACAAACGCTTTACACGACGACGCTCGGTTTTGCTCTGGCCGTGGTCGCAGGGCTCGCCATCGGGCTGTTCATCGGATGGTCCAAGGCGATCTATGCCGGGCTTTATCCGCTCATGATCGGCTTTAACGCCATTCCCAAAGTGGCGCTGGTGCCGATCCTCGTGATCTGGTTCGGCATCGGAACCGTGCCTGCGGTGCTGACGGCATTCCTGATTTCCTTCTTCCCCATCGTCGTCAATGTCGCAACCGGCCTTGCGACCATCGAGCCCGAAACGGAAGATGTGCTGCGCGCGCTGGGTGCCCGCAAGATGGACATCATGCTGAAGGTGGGCATACCGCGCTCCATGCCCTACTTCTTCGGCTCCCTCAAAATCGCCATCACACTTGCCTTCGTCGGCTCCGTCGTATCGGAAACCGTCGCCTCCAACTATGGCCTCGGCAATATGATGAGCTCCGCCCAAAGCCAATTCAACGTCCCGCTCGTCTTCGCAGGCCTGCTCATGCTCGCCGTAGAAGGCATCGTCATGTACGCAATCATGGCGTGGGTCGAAAGGCGCATGACCGGCTGGGCCCACCGCTCAACCATGGGGCAGTAGCTGCTAGAAAACCCGGATTGCTGAATGCTCGATATCGGTCCTCAACAGTGTGTGAAGACTGTTTCGCGTCGTCAGATCAACCGGGATTTCCAGTTCTTCCTCGAGAAACTGCTTGATACCGACGAGGTCGAGAAGCGAGAACTTGCTGGCAGGATCGTAGTCTATGTAGACGTCCAGATCGCTGGCAACAGAGGCCTCATCGCGCGCCGTGGAGCCAAAAATATAAAGAGCAGTCGCACCCATGCCTTTCACGGCATCGGTGCGTTGTCTCAACATCTCTAGAGCCACTGCCTTTTCCATAGGGGCAACTTACAACACATTACCCGCGTCATCCACACGAATATAGGTAGGCGTTCCAGTGAGAATCACTCCGCTGCCTGTTCGCTCAGTCTCACGTCGCGTTCATCGAATGCGTTTTTGAGGGACTTGGTCATGTCGCGGGTGGTGGCGAACCAATTGTCGCTTCGGGCCCAGTAGCGCAGTGTCACTGTAGCGCCGTCGTTGCTCACGGAATCCACGAAAGTTGTCGGGGCGGGGTCCAAAAGGACACGGCTGTCGCTGCGGGCGAGGTGCATCAGCATGCCCTGTGCTTCCGCTAGGCTTTCGCCCTTTGGCACGTTGACGCTGAGTTCGTGGCGGCGGGAGGGGAAGCGGCTGTAGTTGGTAATCGGCACGTTCCAGAGTGTCGAATTCGGGGCGAGGCGATAGAGGCCGTCGCTGGTCTTCAGCTCTGTCGCGAACAGGCCGATTTCGACCACGGTGCCGGTGACGGCGCTCGTTTCGATGTATTCACCGACGCGAAAGGGACGCAGAACGAGCAGCATGATGCCGGCGGCGATGTTCTGCAATGTGCCCTGCAAGGCCAGACCGACGGCCAGACCGGCAGCACCGAGGGCGGCGAGGATCGATGCTGTCTGAACGCCGAACTGTCCGAGCACCATGACCAGCACGAGAATGAGAACGACGTAACGGACGATGCCAGAGAAGAAGCGCGCCAGCGTTTCATCGAAGCCGCGAATGCGTGAGAGGCCTTCGAACGACCAACGTTGCAGCAGCGTCGCGGCAATCCAGCCAATGATGAGAAGCACGAGCGCGCCGACGATCGAGAACGAGTATTGAACCGCCAGGGCGCTGGCCTGGCGAAGCGCCGCCTGCGATGCAACGATGATTTCGGTGGTCTGCTGGTCCATCTATCATAGCCTCTTTGGTTTGTCCTATGCCTCGGCAAACGAGGGCTCCGGCATTTTGCTCCATTGAAAATTGAAAAAGCGCGCTAAAGCGGGAAGGCGGTGCTTGTTGGTCCAATCAAGTCAGGACGTTATGCGATGGCGTCACTCAGCGGCAGCACGAAGGGCACATTGCCGTCCGTATCCGCGCCGCGCCCGATCGTCTTGATGGCGGCAACCAGCGCGCCACCCCGTCCCAGCAATTGATCGCCGATAGCGATGATGCGTGAATTGGGCGTGGAATAGGGCGAGACCGCGCGCAATCTGGTGGCCAGTGCTGCGTCATCCTGTTGTGGCTGCACGGCCAGAACAGCGATCAGCGCTGCTGCCGGTGAGCGGGAAACGCCCATCCAGCAATGAACGAGAAGCGGCGCCGACTGATCCCAACTGCGCGCAAAATCGATCACTTGCTGAACATGGACTTCATCCGGCGCAATCAGCTTGTCGGTGCCCTTGAAGGTGATGTCATTCATCTGCAAGGTCAGGTGCCGGTCTGCCGAGATGACGGCAGGACGATGAAAGGCCTGCTCCTTGGCAATCAGTGTGATCATCTCTTTCGATTTATGGCGCACGGCCATTTCCGCGATGCGCGATAGCGGCGATACGACGATAGCGGTCATGGTCCTGCCTTTCGCAACAGTTCGATGGCCTCGAAACGTTGCATGAACCGGCTTTGCGCGGCAAGTGCCGGTGCCGGTTCGATATCGATCATGTCTTTGGTGATGCCGCGCGGCAGGCCGAAAAACTTGTTTGCTTCCGCCATGGAGAAACCGGCAAGCTCGGTCGCTTCGAAATAGGCGGCGACGGTATCGGCTTTCTTGATCCGGTCTTTCAGATCGCGGCTGGCATGCGGTGGCAGGCCGAAACGCAGGTGTATGGCAGCCTCCAGCCGCTTTTCCACGCTCTTGTAGCCGCCACCTACCACGGATTTGAACGGAGAAATCATATCGCCGATGACATATTCCGGTGCATCGTGCAGCAGGGCAAACAGCATATCATTGGCCGTTGCAGCCGGGTTCATGCGGCAGAAAATGGTCTCGACGATCAGGCTGTGCTGAGCAACAGAAAATGCGTGATCGCCGCGTGTCTGGCCGTTCCAGCGTGCGACGCGCGCAAGCCCGTGGGCGATATCGACCAGTTCGACATCGAGCGGCGAGGGGTCCAGAAGGTCTAGCCGCCTGCCGGACAGCATGCGTTGCCACGCACGTGGCGTCTTAGGCGCGGCCAAACTCAGGCCTCCGCATTGGCCGCAGGGTCTGCGCTGGGAAAGCTGAGGCCGCTCCATGCAGGCAGGGCGACAGTCACGGCCACATCATCTGCCATGATATTGGTGCCGGACGCGATGGCGTCTGCGACGCGGTCGGTGCGGACGATGGCAAGCCCCTTGCTGCCACTGACAGTGCCAAGCGTGCCGATGGGCTTGCCGCCTGCCATAAGTTCGGTGCCGACAGCCGGGAGCGCCGTTTGCGCGCTGACGATGACGACACGCCTACGCGCAGTGCCGCGATGCTTCATGCGCGACACGACTTCCTGGCCCACAAAGCATCCTTTTTTGAAGGAAACACCGCCGTTCACATCCATCATTACATCGTGTGGAAAAGCATCCTGCAACGCGTAATCTGCGCCTGCGATGACGATACCGTTCTCGACGCGCAAAGCGTTGTAGGTCGCGGCATCACCGGAAGCGGATGCGCCGGGCGCGCGGACGAGATCAACACCAGCGGCTGCAAAAAGGCTGTCCTTGATGGCGCCTTCTGGAGCAGTCTCATTCCAGTAAACGCTGATACCCGGTGTCGTGTCCGCCTTGAGTTCGACCGGCGCGCGCAGCTTGTAGAGCGTCAGACGGCGCAGAAGGGCGTCCTGCTGGTCGGCGCCGGTTTCGAGCACATAGCCTTTGCTATCGCGCCAGATCAGGAACTCGAACATAATTTTGCCCTGCGGCGTCAGCAGCGCACCTGTGCGAGCTTCGCCTTCGGGCAGGGAATCGAGATCTGACGTGATGAGGTTCTGCAAAAAGTCCGTGGCACCGGTGCCGGAAACACGGATGAGAGCGCGGTCTGGAAGAAAAGCGGAGGACATGGGCGTTACCGTTCGGGTTTGTTCATCTCGAACAAAAACATGTCGCGTGCCCCTGTTCACACGACATGTTCTAGGGTTTTTGACGAGAAACGACAAGCGCTTCCGGTTCAGTCACCTGCGGTGAAGAACTTCCACTGACCATCTGGCGAGATGCCGATGCGGTAAAAGCTGTAATTGCCGTATTCCTGCATGTCGGCCAGATCACCAGCGGTGATGATGCGCAGCAACTCCACTTTTTCCGGTGGTGTCAGGGTGGTCAGCGACTTACCGGCGAAATAGGGGAAGACATACATTTCATCCGGCGTGCCGGCGTCGATATGGGCGTAGCCGGTGGATAGCAGATCGATGATGATGGCGAGAACTTCCAGACCATCGGGGTCGCCGGAGAAGCTTTTCAGTGCTGCGATAGGGTCTTCACCATCGCCATCAACGCGGGCCTGGTTGGGGCCGGGATTGACCAGCGGACGCAGCTTTTCAATGTTGCCGGTCGCGGCGGCATCGATAATCATCTGGCGCAAACGGCGAACCGGCTCCGGTGCCTTGCTGATGTCGTGCTCGATCTGGGCGGAAATCTGCGGTGTGTCTTTGTCTGCGGGCGCAGCCTGCTGACCGGAAGAGCGGTTGACCAACGGGTCGGGCAGGGGAATGCCATCCGAATCGCCTTCGATAGCCTCCGGCTCCACCGGCTGCTGCTTGTCGGCGGGCTTTTCACCTTCTTCGGTGGCAGCGCCCGGTGCAGGCTTGAGTTCGGACAGCGCGAAGGCGCCGTTGGGAAAGCTGACTGCGGCAAGCGTCAGAGAAAGCGTCAAGGAAAGCGCGGCAGATGACCGCAAAAGCCCCTTGAGAGAGCAAGACATAGTGAACTCCGGCTTATTGAATAATGCGATGCGGGGAAAACTCGCCTTCGAGCATCCGTTGGCGCAACGATTCGAGCATGGCTTCGGCGCCAGCTTCGCCATGCATGCGGATGGTTTCGCGCATGGCCAGAGCAATAGCGGCGTCTGCGATAATCTCCGGCTCGATGCCATCGGCCATACCATCGGCCCATGCTTCGTTCTGATGTTCCAGAGCGACCTGCATCTTTTCATGCACGATCATATCGTGGATTTCGTTACGGCTTGTTTGCATCTTTCATCCTCGACAGGCAGGCAACTCGTTACCACCCTGTTAACAACTCTAACAGTCTTTTATCAAAACGGCACGGCCTGCGACCAAAAGAGGTTAATAAACCTCTAATTTCCAAACCTTGACGCGATTTCTTGCGCCAGTGTTGCCCCTTCGATACGGTATTTCTCTTCCGCTGCGATTGCAGCCGGTGTGCAGGCGGTGTGAACCGCCGCGAATGTGCGATAACCGCGGTTGAAGGCAGCCGTCATGCGTTGCTTGCGCTGCGGTTCGCTGGCCGTGTCTGCCGCCAGAAGGTCGCCCATCGCCTTTCGCCACTCTTCCGAACCGGTGGCGGGGCACAGCGTGCGAAGATATTGCACCGCTCCCAGAATTTCAGACAGACGGGCCATCTGGTTATCATAGGGCGCGGGTTTGTTTTGCTGGGGTGGCGCGGATGGTGACGGCGCAGACGGCTGTGCGGCGGAAAGGGATGCGAAAGGCATCACCACACCCAGGCCAATCAACAGCGAAAGCGAAAGTCGTCGTTTCATCAATTTACGCATTACCCGACAGGTTGTTTCAACAACGTGCTTGCAGATAGCCGCGATTCTGCTCAGCATTGCAACTGGCCCAGCACACGTTGTGCGCATTCCAGTACGCTTTCCGGCACGGGAAGGGCGCGGATTTCCTCCAGCGTGTACCAACCGGCATCCGCCGCATCATCTGCTGCCATCACAAGTGCGTCCTCATCGGCCTCGACGGTAAAGACCGACAGAAAGAAGTGGCTGGTCAGCTGCCCTGCATTGTCATGGGACGGAAGATCATAGGTAGCGAAGAGGCGTGGATTCCGCGCGATGACACCCGTTTCTTCCGCCAGCTCCCGCAGAGCCGTTTCTTCCGGCGTCTCACCCTCATCGCCCCGGCCGCCCGGAAAGGCGAACATGTCCTGCGAAGGTGGGTTGATGCGCCGCACAAGAAGCAGACGATCCCCACGGCGCAGGATTGCGGAAGAGGCAGGTTGTGGTTGGGGCATGGAACATCCTTTGCGATGAAACATCCCATTATGCGCTCAACCTTGCAGGAAACGTGGCGGGAGCACAAAGCGTTTAGAAAAGCGCTTTCAAGTCGCGTCGGCCATCTATCACCCTGACGATAAGCACGTGTTTGACAACGTCATATAAGGTGTCCGGCGTTGCTTCGTAGAGAATGACATAGGGCGCTTTAACGAGCATTCGCACCGAGGGGAAGATATCGGGCCGTTTTTCACCCGCAAGCGGGTGTCTCGTCAGCAAATCCACTTTTTCTCGGAAATCTTTAAAATACCGCTCTGCGCTTTGTGGATTTACTTTGGAAAGATCGATGTAGATTTTCTTGACGTCTGCCCGTGCCATAGGCGTCCAGAGAATCCTGACTTTCATTTTTTTAAAGCAGCAAGTTCGGCGCGCGCTTCATTCAGTGCTGCCTCGAGATCGACTTCAGTGGCGTTGCCGCTGGCCTTGCCGTCCGTCCACATCTTGCGCAGTCTGGCGATATCGCCACGCCGCTCAGACCATTTGGCGGCCCAGTCTCGCATTGCCTCGCGGATGACTTCGCTGCCACTGGCGTAAGCGCCGCTCTCCACCGCATCACGGAGAACTTCTGCATGTTGTGGTGTCATCGATACACTGATTTTCTGCACGTTTGCCATGGGACGCTCCATCTGAAACCGGTAGTAATTTTTACTACCAACTTGAGGTTTCCGCAATGCGAATACGACAGGATATTCTATGTACTTTTGGGTTGAAGTTAGGATACCCATCAGAATCGGAGCCGGGAATCGTTTTATGAAACTCTACCTCATCTATGCCGCTGCCGCTCTGGCGGAAATTGCCGGTTGCTTCGCATTCTGGGCGTGGCTGCGGATGGGAAAGAGTGTGGGCTGGCTGTTGCCCGGCATGATCTCGCTGGCAGCCTTTGCATGGTTGCTGACGCTGGTGCCGACGGAAGCGGCGGGCAGGGCGTATGCCGCGTATGGCGGGATTTACATCGTCGCGTCGCTGATCTGGCTCTGGAGCGTGGAGGGGCACACGCCTGATCGCTGGGATATAGCTGGCGGTGTCGTTTGTCTGGCGGGTGCTTCGCTCATCCTGTTTGGTCCAAGAGCGTAAGGGAGGCGGCGATGTGCGGGCGCTTCGTTTTGAATGCAACGCCGGAAGAGGTTGCGGAGTATCTCGACCTGATTGGTCTGGAGGATTTTCCGGCCCGTTTCAACATCGCGCCAACCCAGCCCATTCTGGTCATCCTCGAAGGGGCGCGGCCAGAACCGGGCAGCAATTTGCCGAACCGGCAGGCCATGCTGGCGCGGTGGGGTTTCCTGCCCGGCTGGGTGAAGGACCCCAAGGAATTTCCGTTGTTGATCAATGCCCGCTCTGAAACCGCCATTGGCAAGGCGTCGTTTCGCGCGGCCATGCGCCACCGCCGCGTTCTCATTCCAGCCACCGGCTTTTACGAGTGGCGCAGGCCTGCGAAGGAAGAAGGCGGCAAGGCGCAGGCCTATTACATCAAGCCGAAACACGGCGGTATCGTCGCTTTCGCAGGCCTGATGGAAACATGGTCGTCGGCAGATGGATCGGAAGTCGATACGGGCGCAATTCTGACGACCGCCGCCAACCACTCGATATCCCGTGTCCACGACCGGATGCCGGTGGTGATTGCGCCGGAGGATTTCAGCCGCTGGCTGGACTGCAAGACGCAGGAGCCGCGCGACGTTTCCGACTTGATGACAGCAGCGAGCGAAGATTTCTTCGATCTTGTGCCGGTCTCGGACAAGGTCAACAAGGTCGCAAACACCGGACCTGATCTCATAGAGGCCATCACCGAAAGCCAACCGCTTGCGCGAGCCGCTTCTAAAAATTCAGACGAGCAACTCTCGCTGTTCTAAGGTCCAGCAAGAGACGATGTTTTCTTTGACGAGGAAGTTAGCGGCGTCCGCCTTCCGCGCGCGCCTGGGTGATGACGGGATCGGGATAAACGCGGTTTCGGCCATTCTCCTTTGCCATGTAAAGCAATCGGTCCGCAGCGGTTAGCTGGTTGCCGATGGGCTCGTTGCTTTCGATTTCCACGACACCGATGGAGATCGTCAGCGCCACGTCGCAGATGCTGAAGTACATCCCGTTTTTTTCCACCGCTTCGCGCATGGCTTCACAGAAGTCATAGGCCTGCTCGCCACTCAATCCTTTCAGCAGCAGGCCGAACTCCTCGCCACCGAGCCGGGCGACGAGGTGACCATGTGGAACGCATAGGTCTGACAACAGCCGGGCCAGCTTGGTCAATGCCCTGTCGCCAGCCTCGTGACCCAACGTGTCGTTGATCTTCTTGAAATAGTCGATGTCGAGGATGGCGACCGCACCGCCCGTTGACTGATCGCCCTGGGCTTTCATCGTTTCGAGAAAGGCGTTTGCCTGATCAAAAAACGAACGACGGTTGGAAAGGCCGGTAAGGTCGTCGCGATCTGCAAGTTGGCGCAGCCGCATCAGTTGCTTGAGCGTTTCGATGTTGTTGTCGATCCGGCATTGCAATTCTTCCGGCACGAAAGGGCGATAGATGAAATCCGAGGCGCCTGCTTTCAGAAACTGCGCAGACAGCATGCGATCCGTGGAAGCCGAAACGCCGACAATTCGCAGGTCCTGCGATGTGCGGCTAAGGCGGATGCGGCGGGTCAACTCGTGACCATCCATATCGGGCATCAGGTAATCGGTAATCACAAGCTGGATGGAAGGCTCGCTTGCCAGAATTTCCAACGCCTGCGCGCCGGAATGGGCTTCGCGAACGGTGAAATTCTGCCGCGCCAGAATTTCGACGAGGCTGGAGCGGGCGGCGCGCGCATCATCTACGACCAGAATGGAGAACTGCCGGTTGGTCAGAATTCGCTCGACGGTCTTGACCACCGTTTCCACGGTGCGATGGGTGTCCTTGACGATGTAGTCGATGATCTTCCGTTCCGCGTAGTGCAGTCGTGCCGTGTCATCGACAGTTCCGGTAAAGACGATCGTGGGCACATTGCGCTTCTCCAGCGCGGTCAGGATTTCGCCATTGGGTGCATCGGGAAGGTTGAGACCAGTCAACGCCAACGTAAACCGGTGTCGCTCGATCAGAATCTGTGCGTCTTTGAGAGTATCGCAGTGAAAAACATTCGCCGTCGTGTCGGCACTCAGTCGGGTTTTCAACAACATGGAAAGCGCGATAGAATCTTCGACGATTAGAATCTTGTCCTGCATGGCAATATCTCGATCTGAAAATACGATGATCTGAAAATGAATTTCGGTCGAAAGGCACTGCATCTGCCCGGAGATACCCGAAGAAGCTGCAATTACGCATGAAAAGATTGCAAAACATAAAATTCCAAGCCGCTTTCACGGTTTGGTTGTCGAATGACGAGTGACGCTGTGCGAGCGGCATCCACCTCAAAACAAAAACGGCGCCCGGTGGCGCCATTTGTCTGTCGTCAAAAAACTGTAGCGGCTAAAGTTGTGCTCACACCGTCTTCGGCTTGCGGGCCACCATCATGGCGGCGGCTGCGACGGCTCTCAGACCAAGCGGCTGATAATGGCTGTTGAGATCAGGTTTTGCCGGGGCTTCGGCTTTTTTCGTTTCGGTCATTCCACTCTCCAGAGGTCCTGTGCAAGCCTTCGATTCGCGGGCTTGCCTGATGACGTCTGTCGTGGGGAATCGTGACGAATTCGAGGCAATTTTAATCAATTGAAAATTGCACACTGCGACATTTCGTGTTCGGCCTGCGCCTCAAACCCGCCGCAATAAAGCTGGTGGTTGCCGTAGCGTCAGATGCCCCGATCCATGCCTACGCCATCATGATGATCGCCATGGGCGTCCTCATCGATGGTGAGCGTGCCGTAACGCTTGTGCCAGATGCGCGCACTGAATGGAAGGAAGACGAGATAGGCGAGAACCGTCACCACCAGAATTTCCCACGTAAAGCTCATTAGCAGCGCCACGTAGAGCACGACGATGAGAATGGCGGGCATGACGAGATCGCGGCGGATGCGGCTTTCGGACTTGCCCGACCAGACCGGCAGACGGCTGATGAGGAAGTAGCCGATCAGGACCGTGTAAGCGGCAGCGAAATACGCGAAGGTCTTGCCGGGCTCGATGCCGAGAAAACCGAGATAGACGGGCAGTAGCACCAGCATGGCACCCATGGGGGCGGGCACACCGACGAAGAATTCGTTCTGCCACGGTGCCTTGACCTCACGTTCGATCATGACGTTGAAGCGCGCGAGGCGCAGACCAGCAGCGATGACGTAGATGAGGGCCGCGATCCAGCCGAGTGAGCGGGCTTGATCAAGAAGGTACGCGTAGACGACGAGAGCCGGCGCAACACCGAAGTTGACGATATCCGCCAGCGAATCCATCTGCGCGCCGAACTTGGAGGTCGCCTTCATCATGCGGGCAAGACGTCCGTCGACACCATCCAGAAACGCCGCCAGCAGAACCATAGCAACAGCCAGTTCGAACCGGCCTTCGAAAGCAAGCCTGACACCGCTGAGGCCAGCACAAATGGCAAGCACGGTGACGAGATTGGGGATGATGAGCCGCAGCGGGATTTCCCGAAGGCGCGGCCCGCGACCGCTATCCTTGGTCATCTCGGGCTTGTCGTTGGTGCTGGGCGATGGTGTCGGCGTGTCCATAGTGCTCGCTTCCTATCGTCTGATCAGCCGCGACGGCTGATGACCGGACCCTTGGCAGAACCGAATTCCGCCAGAACGGTTTCACCGGCAATGGCTGTCTGGCCAACGGAAACGCGTGGCTGGAAGCCTTCCGGCAGGAAGATGTCCAGACGCGAACCGAAGCGGATGAGGCCGAAGCGCTCACCGGCATCGACGGGCTCGTTCGGCTTGACCCAGCAGACGATGCGGCGGGCGACCATGCCTGCGATCTGAACGACGCCGACCTTGCCGTGCGCCGTCTCGATGACGAGGCCGTTACGCTCATTGTCTTCCGACGCCTTGTCGACTTCGGCATTGAGGAAGAGGCCGGGACGATAGGCGACATTGATGATGCGGCCACGCACGGGCGCGCGGTTTACGTGGCAGTTAAAGACGTTCATGAAAACGGAAATGCGGACCATCGGCTCCTTGCCGAGTTCCAGTTCCAGCGGCGGGACCACGGTCATCACGGCGGAAACCTTGCCATCGGCAGGGCTGATAACGAGGTCGTCATCCTGCGGCGTGACGCGCTCTGGATCGCGGAAGAAATAGGCGCACCAGGCGGTCAGCACGAGGCCAACCCAGAACAGCGGTTCGGCTATCCAGCCAAGCACCAGCGATGCGACGAAGAAGGCGGCCACAAAGACATAACCTTCCTTATGGATCGGCACGATGGTGTTACGAATGGTGTCGAACAGGCTCATTGATCTTTCTTCTCCGAATTGATTACCGCTGCATATATAATGACTTCACGAGGATATACATGTTCTAACGCGATAAAACACGCATAGGTGACTACAGGCAAACCGTGTCACGGGCAATGTGTTCTGCTTGCGCACCGGGGTTATACCCGTCAATGCGCAGGCTCGCCGCGATCCACGACACCCAGATCGTCCTTCTCGCGCACTTCACGCAGGCGCTCTTCCGCCTGAATGGCCTCGCGCTGGCGGCTCCACATCGAGGCGTATAGCCCGCCGGAGGCGATGAGCGATATGTGGGTGCCGCGCTCGGCGATCATGCCATCCTTCAGCACGATGATCTCATCTGCGCCGATGACGGTGGAAAGGCGGTGGGCGATGACGAGCGTGGTGCGGTTTTTCGACACCACATCCAGTGCGCTCTGGATTTCCTGCTCCGTGTGCGTGTCCAATGCCGACGTTGCCTCATCGAGAATGAGGATCGGCGGTGCCTTCAAGATGGTGCGGGCGATGGCGACGCGCTGTTTTTCTCCGCCGGAGAGTTTCAGGCCTCTTTCTCCGACCATGGTGTCGTAGCCATGCGGCAACTTGCTGATGAAACCGCTGATCTGGGCGGCATTGGCCGCTGCCATCACCTCGGCCTCGGTAGCGTCGGGGCGACCGTAGCGAATATTGTAGGCGAGCGTATCGTTAAACAGCACTGTGTCCTGCGGAACCATGCCGATGCCCGAGCGCAGGCTTTTCTGGGTGACGTCGCGGATGTCCTGACCATCGATGGTAATCGCGCCGCCCTGGATATCGTAGAAACGGTAGAGCAACCGCGACAGGGTGGACTTGCCCGCACCAGATGGGCCGACGATGGCCACGGTCTTTCCCGCGGGCACATCGAATGAAATACCCTTGAGAATGGGCCGTTCCGCATCATAGGCGAAATGCACATCGCGAAAACAGAGGGCTCCGGTGCCGATCTGCAGTTCCTTCGCATCCGGTGCATCCACCACTTCTGCCTGGACTTCGAGCAGATCGAACATCTCTTCGATATCCGTCAGCCCCTGGCGGATTTCGCGGTAGACGAAGCCGATGAAATTGAGCGGCACGGAAAGCTGCAAAAGCAGCGCATTGATGAAAACGAAATCGCCGATGGTCTGTTCGCCGCGCTGAACGGCCAGCGCCGACATGACCATCATGATTGCGGAGCCGAGGCCGAAAATGACGCCCTGACCAAAGTTCAGCCAGCCAAGCGATGTCCAGATCGCGGTCGCCGATTTTTCATAGCGCGCCATGGAGGCATCGAAACGGCTGGCCTCCATCTGTTCGTTGCCGAAGTATTTGACGGTTTCGAAATTCAGCAGCGAATCGATGGCCTTGGTGTTGGCGTCGGTATCGCTGTCGTTCATGGAGCGGCGAATGCCGATGCGCCAGTTGCTGGCTTTGACCGTGAACCAGATATAGGCCCACACGGTGATGACGGTGACGAAGACATACCAGAAGCCATAGGTCAGCCAGAAGATGACGGCGGTCAGCAGGAACTCGATAAAGGTCGGAGCCGTATTGAGAATGGTGAAGCGCACGATGGTTTCGATGCCCTTCGTGCCGCGCTCTATGACGCGAGACAGGCCGCCAGTCTTGCGCTCCAGATGGAAGCGCAGCGACAGACGGTGCATATGCACGAAGGTCTTGTAGGCCAGTTGCCGGACGGCGTGCTGGCCGACGCTGGCAAACAGTGCATCCCGTAACTGGTTGAAGCCGATCTGGATCAGCCGTGTCAGATTATAGGCAACCACCAGCACCACGGCACCCAGCAGAAATGCCGGGACGAGCCCGGCAAGATCGAGCTTACCGTTCAGCGCATCTGTTGCCCATTTGAAGAAATAGGGAACCGAAATCAGCACCAGCTTGGCGACCAACAGAAAGAACGTTGCCCAGACCACGCGCATTTTCAGGTCCGGCCTACCTTGCGGCCACATATAGGGCCAAAGGTTCACGATGGTCTGGAGCGGATTGCTGGCATCCGCTGCGATCGTCTTCTTATTCGGGTCGGTCATGCTCTGCTCCGGCGTCTGCCGGGGTGCAGACAGCAAGACGGCGGCCCTGAGCGAGCCGCCGTCTTGACGTTAATTAATATTTGCACATCACTTTTGCAATGCCGCAAGACGCTGCTTACTTGCCCGTCATCCGCTTGCGGTGCAGTTCTTCCGCATTCGGCAGGGCGTTTTCGGGAACACCAAAAATCTGGCCGGGTTCGATCAGATCCGGGTTTTTGATCTGGTCCTGATTGGCAAGATAGATCGTGGTGTAACGCACGCCCTGGCCGTAGACGCGGCGCGAAATCTGCCACAGCGTATCGCCCCGACGAATGATGACGGCGCTGTCGCTATGGGCGAGGGGTGCCTGTTCGAAGGTTCTGGGACCGCTCTGAGCAAGTGCAGGTGTCTGAGCCTGCGCGGAAGTCGGTTCCGCCGTGACGGGGGCTTCCGCATTCAGTTCCGCGAAACGATCCGTCAGCCCGGCAATCTGCTTGCCGATGGCTGCGACATCGTTCGGTAAACCATCGATGACGGCATACAGCGCGCGGGCCTTGGCAGTGATGTCAGCGACGAAGGCGGTAAAGGCCGGATCGGCAGTCGCCGCCGTGCGGAACTCCGAAAGGGAGCGCAACGCAATCGACGTGGCGGATTTCGCAGCGGCGACCTCTTCCAGAGCAGGCGTCTTGCCGTCCTTGTAAAGACCGGAAAGGATGGCGAATGCCTTGGTGACATCGTCGCGCAGGGCTTCGAATGCCGTGCGGTCGCTGACCACGCCCGGATCCTGTTGAGGAGCGGCTGTGGTGTTGGGTGTCGCGGGCTGTGCGGGTGCCTGCTGCATGGCCACGGTCGCCTGATCCGTTGCGGGGCGCGCGAAGGGCACCCGGACGCGGACGGTGACGTTGCCAGCCGCATCAAGTGCTTCCGCCGTGACGATGTGGTTGCCGACGGAAAGATCGACATCACCTTCGATGACGAAACTGCCCGAAGCTTCCGCCTTGGCACTGCCGATCTGCTTGTCATCCACCAGCACGCGGACTGTCGTGTTTGCAGGTGCAGAACCGGCAACGAAAATCTTCGTGCCCTCGAACTCGACGGCCACCACGCGAATGGACGGCGTTTCCGTGGAGCTTGCTGCTGGCGCTTGACCTGGGGTCGCGGCAGGGGCTGTCGGTGCTGAACCGTTCTGCGCAGGTGCAGCGTTGCCTGGCTGCGACTGGGCGGCGGCGGTTTCGTTATTCGTCGTCGCTGGTGCTTGCAGGGCAGGCGACGCGGCGTCCGGCATGGTCATGACGCGGCTTGCCTTGCCCGGCGTGGTGACCATGGCAAGAAGTTCGCCGTTCTTTTGTGCTGGCACGGAAACCGTTGCGGTTTCCTGAGATTGTGCTGCCTTGCCATCCTTACCGGTAGCGCGCAGCACGATTTCGTGGTCGCCGGGTGGCAGAGGGTTGTCGAGAACGGCCGCAAAATCGCCGCTGCCTTCAACCGTCGTCCGTGCAATGACCTGACCGTTGTTGATGATATCGAGCTTCGAGCCCGGTGTTGCCTTGCCAGCGATGACCGCAGAGCCATCCGGCTCAACGCGGAGCACATCGAAGGTCGGAAGCTGTGCCGCATCGGCAGGTGCGGTAGCAGGGGCAGCAGGTGTCGGTGTTGCAGGCGCGACTGGTACCGGTGCGCCATCATCCGTGCCGGCAAACACGCCGGGCAGGCGGCGAACCTGTGCAGCTGCTTCCCGCGCATCCGCAGGCAGACCGCGTAGGAAGGCGATCGTTCTTTCCGCTGCCGTGCGTGCCGTGGTGATCAGGCGCGAGTTGTTCTCGTCCAGCGCTTCTGGAATATCGACATTGTCCAGTTCCTTCAGCGAATCCTCGACCTTCTTGCGCGCGGCTGCGAAGTCTTCGTTGGACGGCACGTTGTTGTCGGCGAAGCGGCCCGTCATGTCCTTGATGGACTGGGTTGCCGATTCAGCCAGACGTCCAACCTTCTCGGCAATATTGGTCGTCTCTTTTGCGGCGTCGGACAGGAGGTCACCTGCTTTGTCGCTACCCATTTCCAGGCTGTTCTTGACGTCGTTGCCAGCCTGATTGATGGCATCACCAATCGGCTTGTCGTCTGTGGACATGCGTGGAAGAACGAAGAAGACCATGAGAAGCGTCGCGACGCCAAGCACGATAAGCGCCAGCAGTCCGGCCCTTTTATTGTTCATCATCAATCTCCGGGTAACTTTCCTGTCTTCAAGTTGCGATAGCTAGCGTCTAAGTTACGCTCATACAAGCGGGAGGCCCGCAAAAGCAGCGTTTCCAGCCTGTCATCCCCCAAATTTTCTTGACGGATCGGCTGCCCCGATGTTCCTTCAGCCCATGAGTGAAGAAAATACATCGATTCGATCCATCTGCGTTTACTGCGGTTCCCAGCCCGGACGTGATCCGGCCTATATGGAAGCGGGCCGCGCACTCGGCAAATCCATCGCTGAAAACGGCCTGCGCCTTATTTATGGCGGTGGTACCAAGGGCATCATGGGTGCCGTGGCAAGCGGCGTTCTGGCCAGTGGCGGCGAAGTTACGGGCATCATACCGGAATTTCTAGTGGATATGGAGGCCACACGCCATTCTCTCGGACAATTGAACGAATTGATCATCACCAAGGACATGCATGAGCGCAAGCACATGATGTTCGAGCGATCGGATGCGTTCGTGACCCTGCCCGGTGGCATCGGCACGTTGGAAGAGATCGTCGAGATCATGACCTGGGCGCAGCTTGGCCGCCATGCCAAGCCGATGGTCTTCGCCAACATCAACGGTTTCTGGGACCCGATGCTGGAACTGATACGCCATATGCGCGATCAGGGCTTCATCCACCGCGCGCATCTGCTGAACCCGCTGGTGATCGACCAGATCGAGAATGTCGTTTCCGCCATCATCGAACGCGCCGCAGCCCAGCAGAACCCCGAGGGCGATCCGTCCGTCATCTCCCAGCTCTAAAGCTTATTTCGCTTTTCGGCTGCTGATCAGTCCAGGCACGGTGTAGATCAACAGCGCCGCCCAGATCATGATGAAGGCCACGAGGCGCACCGTGTCGAACGGTTCTTTGAAGATGAAGACAGCGATGATGAAGATCATCGATGGCGCGATATATTGCATAATGCCAATGGTTGACAGCTTCAGCAGCTTTGCGCCATTGCCGTAGAGAATAAGCGGTGTAGCGGTTACGATACCGCTGGCGATCAGCAGCCAGGTATCTGTGGGCGTTCCCGCCATGAAATGCGCCTGACCCGTGCTCATGAGATAGACGATGAAGGCAAGCGCCGGCGGCGTCAGCAGCAGCACTTCCAGCAGAAAACCCTGCGTCGGGCCGATGGGCAACGTCTTGCGAAAGAAGGCGTAAAAGCCCCAGGATACCGTCAAGGCGACGGAAACCCATGGCAGGCTGCCCGCGTGCCACGTCAGCAGGGCGACGGCCAGCGCGGAGAGGGCGATGGCCGATATCTGGAAACGGCTGAGGTTTTCCTTCAACAGCACGGCACCCAGAAAAATGCTGAACAGCGGATTGATGAAGTAACCAAGCGCGGCATCCAGCGCACGACCGCTGCCGATGGCCCAGATATAGACGCCCCAGTTGATGCTGATAATGGTTGCCGTCAGGCACGCCATGGCCAGCATGCGCGGCGTTGTCAGTGCTTTTCTGATTTCGGCGGTGCGCCCGAGAAGGATGAGCACGGCCGCGGCGATGGGTACTGACCAGATGACACGGTGCGCGATGACCTCGAACGGCGACACATGCGCGACGGCCTTCATGTAAAACGGTAGGAAACCCCACAGGATGTAGGAGGTAAAAGCGTAGGCAAAGCCACGCACGCCATCGCCGGGTTGCGAGGTCTCTGTTGTCTGGTTCACGGCCATTGGAGCTACCAATCTCATCGGATAGCACCGGCCTATTCCTGTCCGGCGTTATATACCAATTCATTTGCGTGAAGCATGCGGTGAGAAAAGCTTCATTTGTTCAAAAAACGAATGTGTCGCCTGAATCGGAATATCAGGCGGCACAAACAGGTATCTGTAATGATTGGCTTTACTTGCCCGCGAAGCGATCCGTCGCGCGGATGAGTTGATCAAGAATGCCGGGTTCGCTCAGCGCGTGGCCTGCGGCTTCGACAATGTGCAGATCGGCCTTCGGCCATGCCTTGGAAAGCTGCCATGCATATTTCAGCGGGCAGGGCATGTCATAGCGCCCGTGGACGATGACGCCGGGAATGTCTTTCAGCTTATAGGCATCGCGAAGCAACTGGCCGTCCTCGAACCACCCGGCATTGACGAAGTAATGCGTTTCGATACGGGCAAAGGCGATGGCATATTGGTCCTCACCGAATTCTTCCACGCGCGTGTGATCCGTAACCAGCGAGATCGTTGCGCCTTCCCATTGGCTCCAGGCCTTGGCGCATTCCAGTTTCTTTTTCTCGTCCGTGCCGGTCAGATAGCGATTATAGGCCACCATCGTCTCGTGGCGCTCGGCTTCGGGGATGGGTGCGATGAAAGTTTCCCAGCGGTCCGGGTACATTTCGGACACGCCGAACTGGTAGTACCAGTCCAGCTCCGGCTTGGTCAGCGTGTAGATGCCGCGCAGCACGAGCTCGCTCACCCGCTCAGGATGAGTCTCGGCGTAGGCAAGCGCCAGCGTTGAACCCCAGGAACCGCCGAAAACCTGCCATGTCTCGAAGCCGAATTTTTCCCGCAGCCTCTCCATGTCCGCCACCAGATGCCAAGTGGTGTTGGCGTCCAGCGACGCATGCGGCGTGGAGCGCCCGCAGCCGCGCTGGTCGAACAGGATGACATCGTAAAGCGCGGGATCGAACACCCGCCGCTGCGTGGGGGTAACCCCACCGCCGGGGCCGCCATGCAGGAAGACGGCAGGTTTGCCGCCCTTAGTGCCGACCCGCTCCCAATAGATCACATGGCCATCGCCGACATCCAGTATGCCGGTTTCGAAGGGTTCGATTTCCGGGTAGAAGCTGCGCAATTCTTCGCTCATGTCGTCTTTTCCTGTGGTGGCCAATGCGAGGTATCTTCGTCTGGATGCTGGCGGTTTTGAACGGTCTGCGCTGCACCGCTTTCCGGCTCTACAGGCAGGGTATCGAGATGAGCAAACCAGCCCATCTTGTTGGAAAGATTCGATTGTGCCTCGGGCGAGATGCTCTGCGGATCATCCAGCGAACCAAGTGTGACATTGATGAAATCCATGCCTGGAATATCATAGAATAACGGCGTACCGCATAATCCACAAAAGCCGCGTCGAACGTGTTCGGAGGAGTAAAACCAGTTCGGCTCTCCTCTGGTCAAAGTGAAGCGATCACGGCTGCTTGCGCCAAGCGGCAGGAAGTAGTTGCCCGAGGCCTTCTGGCACATGCGGCAGTGGCAGACATGCGGATAGCGGATATCGCCATCGATCCTGTAGCGCACGGCACCACACTGGCAACCGCCGGAGTATGCCGTTGCTGTCATGGGTTCACATTATCTTCCGGCGGCCAGACGTAGGTGTCGTGATCAGGGTGTTGGTAGGAGACCATGGAGCTCTCATCCAGACTTTGCTCCGCAGTTGGCTTGTCGAACAGCGCCTTGATCCACGGCATCTGCATATGCGTGTTCACCTGAACCTGCGGCTCGATCTCCTGCGGGTGATCGAAGGCGCCGATGGCGATCTCCACGCCGCCGGGATGATGATAGGTCAACGGCGTACCGCATTTGTTGCAAAAGCCACGATGGATTTTGGCAGATGAGCGGAAGAGGCTGGGCTGCCCGCGCGTCCACGTCAGATGCGCCTGATCCGCTGTCACCAGCGCGCCGAAGAAATTGCCGAAATGTTTCTGGCACATGCGGCAATGGCAGATGGATGGGCGACCAAGCTTGCCCGCATGAAACCGCACCGCGCCGCACTGGCATCCGCCGGAATAACCCGCATCACTCATCTGTCCTTCTCCTTAGGTCATGCATCGGTATCGTGATCAGGATGCTGATAAGACACGAGGTTGGCCAGATAGTCCACGGATGTCAGGTCATCTTCCGTCGGCACGGCGGGCAGGGTGTGAAGGCGATCCACAAACGCGACTTTCTTTTCGACCCCCCACTGGATCGACGGCGGAAATGCCGAGGGATCATCAAACGCCCCGGCGGCAACCGCCATACCGTCAGGCGCCTCATAGGTCAGCGGCGTGCCACAATCGCCACAAAAACCACGGCTCACCACATCGGAAGACCGAAACCGCTTCGGCTCGCCTCGCGTCCACGCGAAGTTCTTGCCACGCACGGACACCAGCGGCGCATAATAGGCTCCGAACGCCTTCTGGCACATGCGGCAATGGCAGATGGAACTGTCCGTCAGGTCACCGTCGACTCGAAAACGGATGGCACCGCATTGGCACCCGCCGGTGTGAGTTGTCATGGCCGATGCTCCCCAATTGTTCTGATGATGTGGAGGCAGACGTTATCGATATCGCGCAGGATGTCATCGTTCCAGAAACGGATGACGGTCCAGCCGTCTTTTTGAAGCCGAGCGGTTCTTTCATCGTCATACATAATGGCCGCGTTCTGTGTATGTTGAGAGCCGTCTATCTCGATAATGAGGCGATGATCTGAGCAAGCGAAATCAACGATATACCCGGCAACTGGCATTTGCCGCCGGAAACTTATCCCTTCCAAACGATGGGCGCGAATAGCATTCCAGAGTTTTAGCTCCGCGTCGGTCATCGTTTTTCGCATTTGCCGCGCGTAAGCGCGATGCTGCGGTTTCACGTCTGCGTGGGGCATGATTAGCTCTTCGTCTGGTTTCGACCAGAGATTGGTCGAACGAGCCCGAAATCGCAAGTCGATTGTAGCCGTGGTTGCGTCAGCTTCATCGTTGGGTTGGAGTTTGTGACTCACCCCCCTCTGTCCTGCCGGACATCTCCCCCACAAGGAGGGAGATTGGCTGGGCGCTCGGACATCGCTTTTACCTCGGCGTAGGAGATGGTCGAAAGCTAAAGGCGAGTCGATCTCCCCACCTGTGGGGGAGATGTCCAGCAGGACAGAGGGGGGTGAGCGGCAACCTCTGAACTATCGTGGGAACTGCCTATCGCTTTATCTCCCAAGTCGTCACCCGCTCACCGCTGTCCTTATCCTTGCCATCCGTCAACTGGACGCCCTTCGCCGACAGCTCATCACGAATACGATCCGCTTCCGCAAAATTCTTCGCCTTCAGCATCTCCAACCGCATGGCGACAAGCGCGTCTACAGCTGAAGAAAGCGGGCTGCCAGCGACGCTCTTGCGTTCTTCTTCGACTTCCCACACTTGCATACTTTCGAAATCGATCACTCCCACGAGCGACAAATTAGCGAACATCGCGTGACCATCTTCAATACTGTTTGACTTGGAAAGCCTATGAAGTTCAGCGATCGCGGCACTGCTGTTGAGATCGTTTGCCAAGGCTTCAATAAACTTGGAAGAGGGTGGAATATCAGCATAATAATCGCTATTCCCATCCTGCCAAGACAGCCCCTTATTCAACATGGCTTCTTTCCAGTTCAACAAAGTGGCGTATGCTTCCTCCAATCGCTTCACCGAAAAATCGATCGGTTCGCGGTAATGCGTCATCAGCATCGCCAGACGCAGCACTTCACCCGGCCACTTCCGTCCACCGAATTTTTCCGTATGTAGCAGCTCATGTATCGTGATGAAATTGCCGTCGGATTTCGACATCTTGCGGCCTTCGACCTGCACGAAACCGTTGTGCATCCAGACATTGGCCATGACATGGGTACCGTGGGCGCAACGGGATTGGGCGATTTCGTTTTCGTGGTGGGGGAAGATCAGGTCCAGCCCGCCGCCATGAATGTCGAAGGTTTCGCCGAGGTAGCGCTCGCTCATGGCCGAACATTCGATATGCCAGCCCGGACGACCGCGACCCCAGGGGCTTTCCCAGCCGGGCTCGTTGTGACTGGAAAGCTTCCACAGAACGAAATCGCCGGGGCTTTTCTTGTGCACCTCGACCGCGACACGCGCACCGGCCTGCTGCTCATCCAGCGGACGCTTGGAAAGCTGACCGTAACCGCTCATGGATTTGGTGTCGAACAGCACTTCGCCGCTGGCGACATAGGCGTGGCCGCGCGCGATCAGCTTTTCAATGATCTCGATCATCTGGGGAATGTTATCGGTGGCTCGCGGCTCCACGGTTGGCTCAAGGCAGCCGAGCATGGCGACATCGTCATGAAACTGCTGCGCCGTCTTTTCCGTCACCGCATGGATGGCGTCATTCAGCGGCAGGTTGGGGTAGTCGCGCAGGGCGCGTGCGTTGATCTTGTCATCGACGTCGGTGATGTTGCGGGCATAGGTGACATGCGCGTCGCCATAGACATGGCGCAGCAGCCGGTAGAGCACGTCGAACACGATGACGGGGCGGGCATTGCCGATATGGGCGAAATCGTAGACCGTTGGGCCGCAGACATACATGCGCACATTATTTGCATCGATCGGCTGAAACTCAGCCTTTTCGCGGGTCAGTGTGTTGTGGAGTTTCAGGCGCAAGGACATGGCTCTTCCTCAAGGGCAATCAGTTTCCCCAGCCGGAACGTTTGTCTGCTTTTGACCTTTCGGGAGACGAAAACGATCTGGCCGGGTGTGAGACCAGCAAAATTTAACTCAGCAACAGCAGCAGATCGTTGTTTTCATGGCTTGCGTTATGAAACGGCAGGCCGATTTGGTCAAGAGAGATTGGTGCGCGATGACGCACCGATCATCATCGTCATTCAGGCATCCGGTAACTGACGAATTTTTTGTCTCTGACGACGTAAATCTTGCCCGTTGCCGTAGCGTCCGGTGCAGCCAGCGGCAGAATCGCGGCAGCGACCTCGGATGGATGGGGCAGGGTATCAGGGTCTTCGCCCGGCATGGCCTGTGCGCGCATGGCAGTACGGGTGGCGCCGGGATTGATGCTGTTGACGCGCAGCGCCGTTGCTTCCGTTTCCGCCGCCCATGTGCGGGCCAGTGCTTCTACGGCAGCCTTGGAGGTAGAGTACGCACCCCAGAACGGGCGACAGGAATGTGGCGCGCCGGAGGAGAGGATAAGGGCACGGCCAGCATCGGATTTCAGCAGCAGCGGCTCGACCGAGCGGATCAACCGCCACGTCGCGGTGACGTTGATGGTCATCACCTTCTCAAACACCTTTGCCTCGATATGGCCGACAGGAGAGATGACGCCGAGAACGCCAGCATTGGCGACGAGAATATCCAGCTTGCCCCAACGCTCGTTGATGGAAGCGCCCAGCGCATCGATAGCGTTCATATCGGCCAGATCGAACGGCACCAGCGTCGCGGTGCCGCCCGCAGCCTTGATGGCATCATCCAGGTCTTCGAGACCGCCCACGGTGCGTGCGCATGCGATGACATGCGCGCCTGCTTTTGCCAGTTCCAGCGCCGTGAAGTAGCCAATGCCACGGGATGCGCCTGTGACGAGCGCGATGCGGCCTTTAAGGTTGATGGTCATGCTTCTAAAATCCCCCGCCGAACGCTTAATCCGGCCTCTTCTCCGATTGGTTGCCCAGAGTTCCTCATCCCTGTGCTTGTCACAGGGATCCAGTGCGCGCAAGTCCTCGCGCGCTTAAGGCTCTTTCACGGCGCAGACACGCCGTGGCTGGATTCCTGTGACAAGCACAGGAATGAGGGATGTCAAATATCAGCCGTTGCTGGCCAGCATGGAAATCTTGTTGCCCATGGATTCGCCGTTCTTATCGAGCAGGCGAGTGGGGTATTCACCGGTAAAATAGTGATCGGTGAACTGCGGGCGCGCGTCGTTGCGGTCAACACCGCCCACGGCCTGGTAGAGACCGTTGATGGACAGGAACGCCAGCGAATCGACGCCGATGAATTTCGCCATGTCTTCGACGTTGGCATACTGGTTGGCCAGCAGCTTGTCGGCGTCAGGCGTGTCGATGCCGTAAAAATCCGGGTGGAAGATCATCGGGCTGGCAACACGGATGTGAACTTCCTTTGCACCGGCCTCGCGGATCATCTGAACGATCTTGACCGAGGTGGTGCCGCGCACGATGGAATCATCCACCAGAACGACGCGCTTGCCTTCGATCATCGCCCGGTTGGCCGAGTGCTTTAGCTTCACGCCGAGCGCGCGGATTGACTGCGTCGGCTCGATGAAGGTACGACCAACATAATGGTTGCGGATGATGCCGTATTCGAACGGAATACCGCTTTCCTGCGCAAAGCCGAGCGCTGCTGGCGTTCCACCATCCGGCACCGGCACCACGACGTCTGCTTCGAGCGGCGCTTCCTTGGCAAGGATGGCGCCCATGTTCTTGCGGGTCGTGTAAACGTTGCGACCACCGACGACGGAATCGGGACGGGCGAAATAGACATATTCGAACAGGCAAAGACGCTCTGGCTGCGGCTTGACCGGCTTGCGCGCATCGATGGTGACAGAACCATCCGGCTGGATCTCGCAGATGATGACTTCACCATTTTCCACGTCTCGGACGAACTTTGCGCCGATAATATCCAGCGCGCAGGTTTCCGAACAGAAAATCGGCTTGCCATCGAGATCGCCCATGACCAGCGGGCGGATGCCCGTGGGATCGCGGGCGGCGATCAGCTTGGTGCGCGTCATCGCCAGCATCGAGTAGCCGCCTTCCATCTGCCTGATGGCGTCGATGAAGCGATCTGCGGTGGAGGAGTGGCGCGAGCGCGCGATGAGGTGGAGAACGACTTCGGTATCTGATGTGGACTGACAGATGGCGCCGGTTGCGATGATCTGGCGGCGCAGCGTCAGGCCGTTGGTAAAGTTACCGTTATGGGCAACGGCAATGCCGCCTTCTTCCAGCTCGGCAAACAGTGGCTGCACATTGCGCAACGCCACTTCACCGGTCGTGGAATAACGAGTGTGGCCGATGCAGATCGATCCTGGCAGGCGGGCAAGCGTGACAGGATTGGTGTAATGATCGCCAACGAGGCCCATATGGCGTTCCTGGTAGAAACGCTTGCCATCGAAGGACACCATGCCCGCGGCTTCCTGGCCGCGATGTTGCAGAGCATGCAGACCGAGGGCCGTCAGGGCCGCTGCATCCGGGTGCCCCAGAACGCCGAACACGCCGCATTCTTCATGCAGAGTGTCGCCATTGATGATGTCGTTGAAGGTGGACTGCGAAAGCGGCTCATTCATCTGGCTTGCCTTTGCTTAACTGCCAAAAACAAAAACCGCTCCGGCGGGTGGTGCGCCAGTGGGGTCTGTCTGCTGCCTATATTGAATATCTAGCACAAATAGCGCGCCTTGCATGTATTGCAAGACGCGCATTGACGTCAGTTTGCCGGTGCGGGTGAATTTGTTGCGGGGGCATCATCGGCAGGGGTCTGTTCCGTGGCGCCCTCAGGTGGTTTGCCGAGGATGCGCGCCCTGATTTGCGGCTCGATATTATCAGGCAACGCTGCTTCCAGCTTGGCCACGAGGCCATCGAGGAACGGCTTGGACTTGGCCTGCGTCACCCATTCAGGCTGTGTTCTAACGTCTACCAGCCAGTTCCAGAAGGCGACCGCGACCACCAACAACAGGATGCCTCGGGCCGCGCCGAACAGAAAGCCCAACGTGCGATCCAGCGCGCCGATGCGGCTGTCGATGATGAAATCGGCAATGCGCGACGTGATGAACGAAATGATGATTAGCGCGATCAGGAAGATGACGCCAGCCGAACCGGCAATCGCGATCTTGTCATCATCCGTATAGTTGCGCGCATAGGGCAACAGGACCGGGTAAAGATAATAAGCGGCTGCGACCGAACCACCCCAGCTTGCGATAGACAGGATCTCGCGCGAAAAACCTCGCACCATGGCGAGAACGGCGGAGAACAGGACAACGGCGATAACGATGCCGTCGAAAATCGTGATGGGCATTTACCAACTCCGGAGGTCGCGACACCTTTGAACGTGCCACTGTGCCAATTTGCGATCCTCTTACACTAGCCGGTTAGCCAACGAAAGGATCATTATTCGTCTTCCTGAACCTGTCTGAACCGGTTGCCCGACCCCGCAATGCGCGAGACCAAATCCGGCAGGCTCTCGATTTCAGTCCAGCGCCCTTTTGAGGCTTTCGGCAATTCAGCAGAAGCCGAAGGCAGAAATGCGGTGGAAAAGCCAAGTTTCTCAGCCTCTTTCAGCCGCTGGCCCGTGTGAGACACAGGCCTGACAGCGCCAGAAAGGCTGACCTCGCCGAAATAGACGCAATCGGCAGGCAGGGCAAGACCGGCAAGCGATGAAACCAGTGCAGAGGCGATTGCCATATCTGCCGCAGGCTCCGAAATGCGATATCCGCCTGCAACGTTGAGGTAAACATCGTGGCTGCCGAGCTTCACGCCGCAATGGGCCTCGAGCACGGCAAGGATCATGGCCAGCCGCGACGAATCCCAGCCGACGACGGCACGGCGTGGTGTACCGAGCGACGTGGGCGCGACCAGAGCCTGTACCTCAACCAGCACGGGGCGCGTGCCCTCCATGCCCGCAAAAACGGCGGCACCCGGTGATTTCTCGTTGCGCTCGCCCAGAAACAGCTCAGACGGATTGGAGACCTCACGCAACCCCTTGTCGGACATTTCGAACACGCCGATTTCATCGGTGGGACCGAAACGGTTCTTCACTGTGCGCAGGATGCGGTAATGGTGGCCGCGATCGCCTTCGAAATACAGCACGGCATCCACCATGTGTTCCACGACGCGTGGACCGGCGATTTGCCCGTCCTTGGTGACGTGGCCGACGAGAACCATGGTCGCGCCCGTCTGTTTGGCAAAACGGATCATGGCCTGCACGCCGGTGCGCACCTGCGTGACGGTTCCGGGCGCAGAATCAGCCGTGTCGCTCCAAAGCGTCTGGATCGAGTCGATGATGATCAGATCGGGGCGCTTGCCCTCGGAAATGGTGGCTAGAATATCCTCGACATTGGTTTCCGCTGCCAAGAGAACATCGGTATCAGCAGCCCCCAGACGCTGCGCGCGCAGCCGGACCTGCGCCACCGCCTCTTCGCCAGAAACATAGACGATGCGATGCCCGCGCCGCGAAAGTGCCGCCGCCGCCTGCATCAGAAGCGTCGATTTACCAATGCCAGGATCGCCACCGATCAACACCGCAGACCCGCGCACGAAGCCGCCGCCGGTTGCCCGGTCGAGCTCGCTCATGCCGGTCGGGATGCGCGGTGCCTCCTCGATCTCACCGGAAAGAGAGGTGAGGGTGACGGGTCTGCCCTTCTTCGGCGTCTTGCCCGGACCAGAGCCGATACCGCCCATCGGGTCTTCTTCGACAATGGTGTTCCACTCACCACAGCCCTCGCATTTTCCCGCCCATCGGGTGTGGACCGTGCCGCAGTTCTGGCAGATGAATTGTGTTTTGGCTTTGGCCATAAATGTCAGTTTTCTTCTTGTTTGAAATCGATATTGGATATGTTTTGATGGCCATGTAGAACGCGAAGAATGATCAGTTCCGTGTCTTCAACGCGAAAGAAAATCAGTCGCTCTCGGTACGCGATGCTGCGGACGCCGGGGCCGAAGGCTTCCTTGGAAACACCTGTAAGCCCCAGTTCGGCTATGGAATGAGCTTTTCTGCGGATATCTCGCGCGAGGCGATCGGCCGCCGCTATGTTTTCTTCGGAGATGAAGGCGTGATCCTTGGCGACGTCGAGTCTGGCAGCAGTGGTCCAAACAGTGCTGCGCGTTTTAATGACCAGTCCCCGTTTTCTGCTGCGCCGATAACGCGCGAATGTCGTTCAGGAAATCCTCTTCTGAATCATAGTGATGAACGCGTCCGGCCTCGACGTCATCCAGCCCCTCCTGAATCAGGCGCTGAAGTTCTGCTTTCTTACCTTCATCGCTGTTTAGCAACCGCAAGCTAGCATGCACAACTGCGTCAGCGTTTCTGTACACACCCGCTTTGACCTGCTCATCAATAAACTTGCGATCCTGCTCGCTGAGATGGATTTCGGTCATTTCGATCTCCTTTTGTTCTCGTATAGCACAGGTCTTCAGCTCTTTCCAAGAGGCAAGAAAAGCGTTACTCGTCTTCGATCAGATATTGTCGCTCATAACGCAATCCAAGCCCGGTCAACATTTCGTAACTGATGGTTCCTGCTGCGCGTGCCACCTCATCCACGGGCACGTTGGGGCCGAAAAGTTCGATGTAGTCGCCAGCGCGGAGGGCGTTTGGAGGTACGTCCGTCACATCGAAAATCGTCAGATCCATCGTCACACGACCAGCAACCGGCACCTCGTAACCATCGATAAAGCCGTATGCGCCGACATTGCCCATATCGCGCAGCGGAATGCCAGAGCCGGAGAGCGAGCGGTGATAGCCATCAGCATAACCGACTGAGGCGATTGCCAGACGGCTGGCGCGTTTCAGCACGTGGGTGCCGCCATAACTGACGGTCTGGCCTTCACCCGCCTCGCGGATTTGGATGATGCGGGCTTCTGCTTTCGCAACAGGGCGCATAGGGTTTGCCATGTCATTCACTGCTTCCCCACCATAAAGCGCAATGCCGGGGCGGGTGAGATCGAAGTGATAGTCGGAGCCAAGGAAAATTCCGGCAGAGGCTGAAAGGCTTGATTCGATGCCTTCGAAAGCGGCGCTAACCTGCCGGAATGATTCAAGCTGTGCCTTGTTCATTGGTGAGGACGGCGTGTCGGCGCAGGCCAGATGGGAGAGCACCAGCACAGGATCGAAACTTGCTGGGCGGGTCACGTCATCAGCCAGAAACAATGCGTCGTCCAGCGGCAGACCGAGCCGGTTGAAGCCGGTGTCGACATGCAGCGCGAAAGGGTGATCGCCGCGCTCTGCCATAAGCCGCATCCAGAAAGAAAGCTGTTCTTCGGAAGCGATAACAGGAACGAGGTCGTTGGTGAAAACCTGTTGCTCCTGGCCGGGCCAGATGCCGGAGAGAACGAAGATGCGGGCCTCGGGCGCGTGCGGGCGCAGCGTCGCGCCTTCGGCAACGGTCGCCACGAAGAAATCCCGTGCGCCCGCATGATACAGCGTAGAGCCGCAATCTTCGATGCCCATACCATAGGCATCCGCCTTCACAACAGCACTGGCGCGCGCCTTGCCGGAGCGTCTGGCCATGTCGCGCCAATTGTCGGCAAGGGCGCCGAGATCGATGGTCAGTCGAAGCGGGGCGGTGTCGAATGCATCGTGCCCAATCTCGGAAAAGCTGTCGTCGAAATCGTCTGTCATTATTCCGTACCGTTAAAAAAGTAGCGCCCCGCGCTTTGGAGAAAGGCGGGGCGAAATCTGGATTATTGCTCTTCGTATTGCGTAAACGATGGGTCAGCCAGATCTGCGAAGCGGGTGAATTCTGACTGGAACTGGAGCTTTACTGTACCGGTCGGTCCGTGGCGCTGTTTGGCGATGATGACGTCGGCGGTGCCTTTGACGCGGTCGAAATGCGCTTCCCATTCGGCGTATTTCGGGTCGGACATTTCGCGCGGCTCCATGTTCTTGACGTAGTATTCTTCACGGAACACGAACAGAACCACGTCGGCGTCCTGCTCGATGGAGCCCGATTCACGAAGGTCGGAGAGCTGCGGGCGTTTGTCTTCGCGGCTTTCCACCTGACGCGACAGCTGGGAGAGCGCGATGATGGGAACGTTGAGTTCTTTGCCGAGCGCTTTCAAGCCCGTTGTGATCTGGGTGATTTCCTGCACTCGGTTTTCGCCAGACTTGCCGGAACCCGTCATCAGCTGAATATAGTCTACCACAAGGCAATCGAGGCCGCGCTGGCGTTTCAGACGGCGAGCGCGGGCGGAAAGCTGGGCGATGGAGATACCACCGGTCTGGTCGATATAGAGCGGAACCTTCTGCATCATCTGGCTGCAAGCGACCAGCTTCTCGAAATCGGCCTCGGTGATTTCACCACGGCGGATTTTCGAGGAGGAGACTTCGGTCTGCTCGGAAATGATACGCGTTGCCAGCTGTTCTGACGACATTTCGAGGGAGTAGAAGCCGACGACGCCGCCGTTCTTGGCCTTGAACGAGCCGTCCGGCTGAACTTCCTGCTCGTAGGATGCGGCGATGTTGTAGGCGATATTGGTGGCAAGCGAGGTCTTGCCCATACCTGGACGTCCCGCAAGCACGATCAAGTCGGAGCGCTGCAAGCCACCCATGCGGCCATCCAGAGAATGGATGCCGGTGGAAATACCTGAGAGATTGCCGTCACGCTCAAACGCTGCTCCGGCCATATCGATGGCCAGCGACACGGCGTCGTTGAAGGACTGGAAGCCGCCATCGTAACGACCGGTTTCCGCCAGTTCGAACAGGCGGCGCTCGGTGTCTTCGATCTGGGACTGCGGCGGCATGTCCAGCGGCGCGTCATAGGCGATGTTGACGACGTCTTCGCCGATCTGGATCAGGGCTCGGCGCAGTGCCAAATCATAGATCGCGCGGCCATAGTCCTCGGCGTTGATGATCGAGACGGCGTCCGAGGCAAGGCGCGCGAGATATTGCGCCACCGTCAGGTCGCCGATCTTGCCGTCTGCTGGCAGGAAGGTCTTGATCGTCACGGGGTTGGCGGTCTTGCCCATGCGGATGATATCGCCGGCAACCTCGAAAATCTTGCGGTGAAGCGGCTCATAGAGATGGACGGGCTTCAGGAAGTCCGAAACGCGGTAATAGGCATCGTTGTTGACTAGAATAGCGCCCAGCAGCGCCTGTTCCGCTTCGATGTTGTTCGGTGCCTCGCGGTAGAGCGGTTCAGCAGCCGGGGCGGGGGTGATTTTTCTCACAGCGTCGTTCATGGTTTTCTGTGATCTCCCTTGAGGCTCGTTCCAAGCCTTCGTTTCTCGCAAGCCTGCCGGTTTGAAGCTGGAGGCAGCGGCAGTCAAGGACAATGCAGCAACAGTAGCAGACAGGCTTGCCGGAACAGTGGCCGGTGGCCTCACAAATTGTGTTGTTAACAGTAATCCACAGGCTGATTCGTGAGCGCCATAGGAGGTTCCGCGAATCGGTTCTGGTTCGCCATGAGTTTACGTCATGGCTGCCATCCAGACAAAGCATCTTGCAATTAAGCGCATTCGAAAATAAATAGGCATGAAATAGATAGCGTGCTAATTATAAGGTGTAGATACTTTGTCGCGTGCGACTGAAAAAGAGCAACTTTTCGATGAGATGGCGGCGTTCAACCGCAAGCTCAGATCCTTCTTCGACGCGAGAGTGGCGGAGCAGGGGCTGACGCTTGCACGCGCCCGGGCGCTTTTCGCGCTCTCGCGTCGCGGCCCGTTGACGCAAAAGGAGCTTGCCGAAGAGCTGGAAATCGAAACGCCGACGCTGGTGCGCGTGCTGGATGCGATGGAGAAACAAAACCTCATCGAACGGCGTTCTGACGAGATCGACCGGCGTGCAAAGCGCATTCACATGACGCCAGTTGGTTTAACGACATTCGAGGACGTGCATATGCAGGCAAAATCCATGCGGGCCGACATCGCTGCCGATATTTCGACGGATGATATCAGCGCCGCACTGGACGTGGTTCGTCGCCTGTCTGCAAATCTGCAAAACCTCGCTGGCGAAAAGGTGCAGTCGTGAGCAACGCCATCGCAGACATCCATGATGAGCCGGATGACGTGGCCGAAAAGGTGCCCGAAACGCCTGCTACACCCGCGCCTCCACCTGAAAAATCATTTTCCGCAAAGCTGCTCTATATCTTCGCTGGACTCTGCTTCTTCGTGACGCAGGGCATGGGCATGAACATTGTCATGGCCAACATCTATCAGTTGCAAGGAGAGTTTTCGGCGACGGTGGCAGAGGTCGCGTGGCTATCGGCGGCCTATATGGCGCCTTACGCAACCTTTTCCATCGCTCTGTTCAAAATTCGCCAGCAATATGGCCTGCGGCCTTTTGCGGAAATCAGCATTATTTGCTTCGTGCTGGCGTCCTGTCTCAACCTGTTTGTGACGGATTTGCATTCCGCCATCGTGGTGCGCTTCGTCAGCGGCATGGCGGCAGCACCGCTGTCTTCGCTGGGGTTTCTTTATATTCTCGAGGCTTTTCCCGTACAGCGAAAGCTGACGCTGGGCCTTAGCATTGCGCTGACCGGCACGCTTCTGTCATCGCCGCTCGCCCGCATTCTGTCGCCGGATTTGCTGCAAATCGATGGCTGGCAGGCGCTTTACTCGATGGAGGTCGGGCTGTCGCTTGCTGTTCTGCCCATCATTTATCTGTTGCCGCTAACGCCGCCGCCACGGGCGAAGGTCATCGAGCGCATCGATATCTTGAGCTATCTGCTGTTTGCCGGTGGCCTCGGCTGTCTGGCTGTGTTTCTGACGCTGGGGCGTTTTTACTGGTGGTTCGAAACCTGGTGGCTCGGCGTGCTGCTGGCCTGCTCGGTGGCTCTGCTGACGATCATGACCATCATCGAACTTCCCCGGAAAAATCCGATGCTCGATTTGCGCTGGATTTTCTCCAAGACCAATCTGCACCTCATCGCCATTTTGCTGATCTACCGCGCGGTATCGTCGGAGCAGTCATCGACCGCCGTTGGCCTTTACCAGCAACTCGGCATTTTGAATGAACAGACGATGGGGCTTTACGCGCTCATCATTCTGGCGACCGTGTTGGGTGGTGCACTGTGTGCCGTGCTGATGCTGACGAAATATGTCGATACCGCCCACGTCATCGCTTTGACGCTGATTGCGCTGGGTGCCTATATGGACAGCACGTCGACAAATCTGGTGCGCCCGGAGCAGATGTATTTGAGCCAAGCGATGATTGCATTCGGTGCGGCCATGTTCCTGCCGCCGGTAATGGCTAAGGGCTTTGGTGCAGCGCTGGCCAAGGGCCCGCCCTACCTCGTCAACTTCATCACCATCTTCCTGTTCACGCAGATCACCGGCTCGATGCTGACGACAGGCATTCTCGGTTCCTTCGTGACATTGCGGGAAAAATTCCACTCGAATATTCTGGTGGAAAGCATTCTGTTGCAGAACCCGCAGGTGGCGCAGCGCGTCAGCCAGCTCTCTGCCGGGTACAGCCACGTCATTACCGATGCAGCACTTCTGAAGGCGGAAGGGCTGTCGCTGCTCGGCGCACAGGTCACGCGCGAGGCCTATATTTTGGCCTATAACGACACGTTCCTGCTGATTTCGGTCTGCGCCGCTGCTGCTCTTGTCATGCTTTTGCTTCATCTTGCATGGTTACGTCTCAAGTCTGCGCTGAAAGGCGAAGACGAGACCGTGGCTGCGCCTCAATCCTGATTGTCCAGAGATATAAAAATGCTGAAAAAAACATTCACGCCTCTTACTCTCATCGTTCTCCTTGGCGGCGTCGCCGGTGTGGCGCTGGTCCTTTACGCATGGCGGTTGCCGCCTTTTTCCAGCTCGGTGGAGATGACCGATAATGCCTATGTGCGCGGCTACGTCACGACCATGAGCCCGCAGGTCAGCGGCTACGTCGTTGATGTGCCAGTCAAGGATTATCAGGAGGTCAAGCAGGGCGATCTGCTGGCGAAAATAGATGACCGCATCTTCCGTCAGAAACTTGCGCAGGCGCAGGCGTCTCTGGACAGCCAAAAGGCTGCCTTCGACAATTCGCGTCAGCAGGAAATCGCTGCTAAGGCCAATATCGCCTCGGGTGAAGCGGCGGTGGATGGCGCGCAGGCATCGCTGAAACAGGCGCAACTGGCCTCGGACCGACAGGATAATCTGGTGCGCAGCGGTGCCGGAACATCCAGCGTTCAGGAAGAGGCACAGGCCAGCCTCGACAAGGCTCGCGCCGGTCTGTCGCAGTCAAAGGCTGCACTCGAAGTTGCCCGGCAGGATCTACAAACCATCATTATCAACAGGGGCTCGTTGCAGGCGGCTGTGGCCAATGCGGAGGCGGCGATAGAGCTAGCGAAGATCGACTTGCAGAACACCGAAATTCACGCGCCGAGGGACGGCAAGCTTGGAGAGGTCGGCGTACGCATCGGCCAGTACGCTGCTGCAGGTACACAGTTGATGGCGGTTGTTCCGCATGACATCTGGGTCGTCGCCAATTTCAAGGAAACGCAACTGGCTGGCATGGAAGCAGGGCAGGCGGTCTCGATTTCCGTGGATGCCCTGCACCGCAAGAAGCTGACCGGCAAGGTGGAGCGCTTCGCTCCTGCTGCGGGATCGGAATTCGCGGTTATCAAGCCTGACAATGCGACTGGTAATTTCGTGAAGATCGCCCAGCGTCTGGGCGTGCGCATCTCCATCGACCCAGATCAGCCGCTGGCCGCCGAGCTTTCGCCGGGTATGTCCGTCGTCGTGCGGGTGGACAAGGGGCAGGCGACAGAGAGAACTGAAACTGCTGCACGCTAGGTCCTTGCGTTCTCCCTCATTCCTGTGACAAGCGCGCGGGAATGAGGGGTAAGTTGAAAGCGCCAAGAATGCTATAAGCCGTCCTTCCAGCCCACCGGCAAAGAAAACGCCTCCCGAAACCCGTTTTCGCCCGCAGGTGTGATGCGTAATGCGCGGCTGTCCTGCTTGCGAGCAATCCACCCCAGTTCCAGCGTACGCTCCAGCAAGGCCGTGCCGACGCGCCCGGCAATGTGGTGTCGTCGCTCGCTCCAGTCGAGACAGGTTCTGCAAAGCGGACGTTTGGATGGCGAACCGCTATCGAGATCAATGCCGAGGCCCTCGAGAAAGGCTTTGCCTTTTTCAGTGACGAGCGCACCCTCATCCGACAGAAGAACACTTCCGCTCGCTGAAAGGCTATCGGCCATTGCGACGGCCAGCCGTCCGGCGATGTGGTCGTAGCAACTGCGCGCAATGCGCATATCCCGCTCTTTCGGACCCACGGGATGGTGACGGTGCGGGCCATCGGCGGCAATCGTCATCAGCGCATCGATGCCATGTGCCACCTGTGCGGAGGCCAGCCGATAGTAGCGGTGCCGTCCCTGTTTCACCGTCGTTAGCAGATGCGCATCGACCATCTTCGCCAAATGGCCGCTGCCGGTTTGTGGCGTGATGCCTGCCTGACGCGAAAGCTCGCCTGCGGTCAGGGCCTGCCCGCCCATCAACGCACAGAGCATGTTGGCGCGCGTCGTATCGCCAATGAGGCTGGCGATGGTAGCGATGGTGTTGGGTGAGGCGATATTGGTCATGGCGCGAGACTATCATTCATGACGGCGAACGTCAGCCGTGCATGGTTCGGTCGATGCCGAAGCTTTTCATTCTGACGGGACTCTATAGAGAGAAACTTGCCTCGCATGTGGAGAGAATTGAAATGACCGGCGACAAAAAGCTGCTTCCCGAACTGGCCCTGTTATTACTGCTGGGGTGCCTATGGGGCAGCTCTTACACTTTCATCAAGATAGGGATCGAGACGATACCGCCGCTGACCCTGATTGCGGCCCGCACCGCCATTGCGGGCACCATTCTGACCATCATCATATTCTGGCGAGGTTTGCGGCTGCCCAGGGATCCGGCACTGTGGAAGATGTTCGCCATTCAGGCCGTGTTGAACAGTGTGCTGCCCTTTACCCTGATTGCCTGGGCGGAACATTACATCGACGCAGGGCTCGCGGTCATCCTCAACTCGCTGACGCCGGTTTTCACATTTCTGCTGACGCTTATTATCACCCGCCACGAAGTGCTGAGTGGAACAAAGCTGTTCGGCGTGATGATCGGACTGGCTGGCACTGTCGTCATGATCGGCGTGCAGGCGCTCAATGGTCTGGGTGATGTCGTACTGGCGCAGATGGCCGTCATTCTCGCCACCGCTTTTTACGCAGGCGCGGCGATTTTCGGAAAGAACTTCAAGGGCATCGATTCGATGATCCCGGCTGCCGCTTCGCTGATCTGCGGTGCGGTCATCCTCATTCCCGTCAGCCTCGTCGTCGATAGACCATGGGAGCTTGCACCCTCAAGCCGGTCTCTCATGGCGCTGCTCGGGCTTTCGATATTCTCGACTGCGCTCGCTTTCACCATCTATTTCCGCCTTGTGCGGACGCTGGGATCACTCGGCACGACCGCCCAGGCCTATGTGCGCGTGCCGGTGGGGGTGGCAATCGGTGTCGTCTTTCTTGGCGAGCAACTGCATGCCAGTACGATGATTGGCCTCGTCTGCATTCTGGCGGGTGTCATTGCCATGACGTTGCCGTCGCGCGCTCCACTGGTCTCGCGCTGAACCTTTCGGCATCAAGACTTTCGACAAACAAAAACCCCGGATGTCGCCATCCGGGGTTCTGTCTGTGAGCCATTAAAGCCCGCAAATATTACTCGTCGTCGCCATCGCGATCTGCATCTGGATCGAAGAAGTCTTCTGGGCGAAGCGCGTCTTCGTCAACGCCGTAGATGGCGTCAGCAGATGTGAGGCTTTCGCCCTTGGCCTGACGCTCGGCTTCTTCGGCAGAACGAGCAACGTTCAACTCAATCTGCAGCTCGACTTCGGCGTGCAGGTGAAGCGTAACATTGTGCAGACCAATGGTCTTGATAGGCGTGTTGAGTTCGACCTGGTTGCGGCCAATGTTGAAGCCTTCAGCGCCGAGGATTTCAACGACGTCACGGGCAGCAACGGAGCCGTACATCTGGCCGGTTTCGCCAGCGGAACGAACAACGATGAAGCTCTTGCCAGCAAGTGCGTCTGCAACTGTCTGTGCTTCGGACTTGCGCTCGAGGTTACGAGCTTCGAGCGTTGCGCGCTCGGACTCGAAACGGGTCTTGTTGCTTGCATTGGCGCGGAGCGCCTTGCCCTGCGGCAGCAGGAAGTTACGCGCGTAGCCGTCGCGAACCTTTACGGTTTCGCCCATTTGGCCAAGCTTGGCGATACGTTCGAGAAGAATGACTTCCATCTTCTTGATCCTTTCTAGTTTTCGGTTTCGTTGGTGTTGTCGGTTTTCCGTGCCGGGGTAAGAGAGATCGTGCTGCGCACGTCGCTGAGACCCAGTACGAGAATGATGAACAGCGGAAAGACGAAGATCGCTGAAATATAGGACAGGACCAGAACCGGCCAGCGCCAGTCCTTGCCTTTGGAACGGTGGTGCAGAGAGGCATAACCCGCCATCAGGAAGCCTGCGCCGAACGTGCCGCAGATGACTGCGCCAACCATGGCCACGGTGCCGCCGAAAAAGGTGAGCACGATGCCGCCGAGGAAAATGAAGATCGCATTGCGGTGCATGCGCAGGGCCGCTGCGATGTCTTCGCGCGGGCGAAGGCCCTTGCCGAAGGAGCGAACCATGCGGCTGGCGAAATAATAGGCTGCAAACAGCATGATGACCCAAAGCCCACCCTGGATCATCGGCAGCATCAGCACCAGCAGGGATTTCGTCTGGGCAAGCGCCGTTGCATCCGGCGTAAAAGCGGCTTCACGCGTCTGCACCGAGGCCATCATGACATCCACCAGCTGCGAAACGAGATCAGGCCCGTAGCCGATCATCGTGCCGAGAATGATAACGGAGAGCGTGATGATGCCACACAGATGCAGCACGATGCCCGACAGCGGATACCATGCCAGAAGGTCATCAGGGCCGCCGATTTCCGATGCGGGGCGCGCCAGATTGGCAAGGTGGGACAGCCAGCCAGCAGGGACGAGCGTAAAAATCGCAATCGTGACGGCAAAGATCGGCGAAACGGCAAGTGCACCCAGGAAGGCGGCAGACAGAACGGCGACGATGGCCGCAGCATTGCCCCAGCCGAGACCGGCCACAAGAATAGGCATCGCGGAGGCGGCATAAAGCAGGAATGACATGGACGACTGCGCAGTTGCGCCAAGCGTAAGAAACGCTGCGCATACACCGGCGAGGATGCCGGAAATCAGCACTGTCTGGTTCAGTTGTTTCAACGTCGCTGTCCTGCCCGGATACGGTAGCAGTTAGAGGACCATTCATTCGAATGACGTCCCCAACATGGGTTTTCAGTTCATGTCGATCCGCGCCCAACGCGGAAGGATTTTGGAATTCTCGGCCCGCTGACGAAGAGCGAGCTGCCCCGAGAAAAAACGAGGCCGCGCAAATGCGCAGCCTCGCCATTGTCGATTAAGACAGAACGTATGGCAGCAGGCCGAGGAAACGAGCGCGCTTGATCGCCTGAGCGAGTTCGCGCTGCTTCTTCTGCGAAACAGCTGTGATACGGGAAGGAACGATCTTGCCACGCTCAGAAATGTAGCGCTGCAGAAGACGTACGTCCTTGTAGTCGATCTTCGGTGCGTTTGCGCCGGAGAAAGGGCACGTCTTGCGACGGCGGTGGAACGGGCGGCGTGCCTGGGAAGAAGAAGAGTCAGCCATTATATAGTCTCCTTATGCACGGTCTTCGCGCGGACGGCGCGGACGGTCTTCACGATCGCCGAAGCCACCTTCGCGGGGCGGACGAGGACCACGGTCGAAGCCACCTTCACGAGGGCCACGGTCAGGACGGTCGCCACGTGGACGGTCGTCGCGGTCGCGCTTCTGCATCATTGCAGATGGGCCTTCTTCGTGAGCTTCAACAGCGATGGACATGTAACGAAGAACGTCTTCGTTGATGCGCATCTGACGCTCGATTTCGTGGATTGCCGCTGCCGGAGCATCGATATCCATCAGAGCGTAATGAGCCTTGCGGTTCTTCTTGATGCGGTATGTGAGGGACTTGAGGCCCCAGTTTTCGACGCGTCCGACCTTACCGCCGTACGATTCGATAACGCCCTTGTACTGCTCGACAAGTGCGTCGACCTGCTGGGCAGTGATATCCTGCCGGGCAAGGAAGATGTGTTCGTAAAGAGCCATTTAAGCTTTGCCTTTCTTGCGTTTCATTCATCACCCGGCAACGGCGCTAAGCCTCAACGACTGCTCCTGTTTGGCAAAAGCCAAGGGCAAGAAAAGCGTTGTTCGAGACGGTCGAGAGCGGAGACACGGGAGGCCGGAAACCTTATGGTCCTGCTGTTTCGTCGCCGAAACCAGCCCTCCGTTCAGCCACCAGCCAATTGGACCGGGTGTTGTGAACAGCGCGCTTATACGGATTTCTCGTGAGAATGCAAGCGCGCTGCCCTAAAAAGCGGGGAAAGGCTGCCCTTAGATCGGCATCGGGTACTGGCGGTGAATATCCGCAATGCCTTTGAGAACCTCGTCGGAGAGCTTGACGTCGGCGGCAGCGATATCGACCTTCAACTGCTCCATCGTGGTCGCACCAATAATGGATGCGGCCATGAAGGGGCGGGACAGTGTAAAGGCGATGGCCAGTTGGGCAGGGTCGATACCGTGTTCGTAGGCGAGCTCAAGGTAGGCCTTGACAGGTGCTTCCTGCAAAGGCTGCAAGCGCCCGCCGATGTTCTCATTGATGGACGCGCGCGAACCCGCCGGGCGGGCACCGTTCTGGTACTTGCCTGTCAAAATGCCGCCAGCGAGTGGAGAATAGGCGAGGAGGCCGACATTTTCGTGATGCGACACTTCGGCCAGATCGAGATCGAAGGGCCGGTAGAGCAGGTTATATTCATTTTGAATGGAGGCCACGCGCGGCAGACCTTTAGCTTCGGCGATGTCGATGTATTTCTGCGTACCCCATGCGCTTTCGTTGGAAAGGCCGATGGCACGGATTTTTCCGGCCTTGACCAGTTCGTCAAGCGTTTCCAGCTTCTCGGTGATTTCGGCAAGCGTCTTTGCCGTATCCTGCGTCGAGGCATCGAAACCCCACGTACCTCGAAAATGGTAGGTGCCGCGGTTGGGCCAGTGAACCTGATAGAGGTCGATATAGTCTGTCCTCAGACGCGTCAGGCTGCTTTCCACGGCCTCGCGGATGGAGGCTGCGTCGATCTCGCGTCCGCCCCGGATGTAATCGCGGCCAGAACCGGCGACTTTGGTAGCAAGGATGATGTCCTTGCGCTTGCCCGTCTTCTGGAACCATGTCCCGATGTGTTCTTCCGTGCGCCCCTGCGTTTCGGCAGATACGGGCGTGGTGGGATAAAGTTCAGCGGTGTCGAAGAAATTCACGCCCTGCTCGACGGCATAATCCATCTGCTCATGGGCTTCAGCTTCGGTGTTCTGCGTACCCCATGTCATCGTGCCAAGGCAAATTTCGGACACGGACATATCCGTGCGACCCAATGTATTCTGTTTCATGAGAGATCTCGCTCGCTTGGAAGGTGGGTAGAACGTAGTATCGAATTACCGCAGCGCAAGAAAAAATATTCTCATGGATGTCTGTGGATGAGTCGGCGGAAAAACCGTCCAAAATGGGGGTAAAAGGCGGAAAGCCTTGACTTCCGAAGCTGGAATGTGAATGGAAAACCACGATTTGAAGGCAAGACCCGGCAAACGGGCCGAAAAAGAAAGACCATATCCCATGGCTATTGCATTCACGTTTCCAGGTCAGGGCAGCCAGGCTGTCTGCATGGGCAAGGAACTCGCAGAAAACTTTGCCGAGGCCCGCGCGGTTTTCGAAGAGGTCGATGAGGCGCTTGGCCAGAAGCTTTCCGAGATCATCTGGAACGGACCGGAAGAAACCTTGACGCTGACTGCCAACGCCCAGCCGGCGTTGATGGCGGTCTCCGTTGCTGTCATGCGCGTGCTGGAGGCCCGTGGCCTGAAGCTTGCCGAAAAGGTTGCCTATGTTGCAGGTCATTCGCTTGGCGAATATTCCGCGCTCTGTGCCGCTGGAACGTTCTCGCTCGCCGATACCGCACGCTTGCTGCGCATTCGCGGCAACGCCATGCAGGCCGCAGTGCCGGTGGGTGAGGGCGCGATGGCGGCCATTATCGGCCTCGAGCACGGCGACGTCGATGCCATCTGCCGGGAAGCCGCAATCGGCGGCGTCTGCCAGATCGCCAACGACAATGGCGGTGGACAGCTGGTCATCTCGGGCTCGAAGGCTCCGGTTGAAAAGGCCGCAGCCCTTGCCTCGGAAAAGGGCGCCAAGCGCGCCATCATGCTTCCCGTGTCCGCTCCTTTCCACTCCGCGCTGATGGCACCTGCTGCCGAAGCGATGCGTGAAGCACTGGCGAATGTGACGAAGCGCGCACCGGTCGTGCCTGTCATAGCAAACGTGCGCGCCGCCCCTGTTTCGGATGCCGACGAGATTGCGGGCCTTCTCGTGGAGCAGGTGACGGGTCAGGTGCGCTGGCGCGAAACCGTTGAATGGTTTGCGGCAAACGATGTCACCACTCTCTATGAAATCGGCTCCGGCAAGGTGCTGACCGGGCTTGCCCGCCGTATCGACAAGACGGTCACGGGCATCTCGGTCAATACGGCTGCCGATATCGACGCCGCCTTGCAAACGCTTCTTGGCTGAGTTCAAAAGAAATAAAGGATAATCCTATGTTCGATCTGACAGGCCGCAAGGCTCTCATCACAGGCGCAACCGGTGGCATCGGCGAAGAAATCGCCCGCACGTTGCATGCGCGGGGCGCGACCGTGGGCCTGCACGGCACACGCGTCGAAAAGCTGGAGGCGCTGGCCGCCGAACTTGGCGAGCGTGCGCACGTCTTTGCTGCCAACCTTGCCGACCGCGCCGAGGTAAAAGCTCTGGGCGAAAAGACGGAAGCCGAGCTGGGTGGCGTAGATATTCTCGTCAACAATGCCGGGATCACCAAGGACGGTCTCTTCGTTCGCATGAGCGATGACGACTGGGACAAGGTGATCGAGGTCAATCTGACCTCCATGTTCCGCCTGACGCGCGAGTTGACCCACCCAATGATGCGCCGCCGCTTTGGCCGCATCATCAACATCACCTCCATCGTCGGCGTGACTGGCAATCCGGGTCAGGCGAATTACTGCGCGTCCAAGGCTGGTATGATCGGCTTTTCCAAGTCGCTCGCGCAGGAAATCGCCACCCGCAACGTGACCGTCAACTGCGTGGCGCCGGGCTTCATCGAAAGCGCGATGACCGGCAAGTTGAACGACAAGCAAAAAGAAGCCATCATGGGTGCCATTCCCATGAAGCGCATGGGCACCGGTTCGGAAATCGCATCCGCCGTTCTCTACCTCGCTTCCAACGAAGCGAGCTACATGACAGGTCAGACCTTGCACGTGAATGGCGGCATGGCGATGATTTAATATTCGCTCCGCAAGGCGACTTGCTGGAAAAATTGCCTGTAGAGCAAGATGGTTAGCACTATTTTAAGGCTTTTTTCCCGCAGGAAACCGTGTTAAGCGGGCGAAGACTGTGAACAGTCGTTCCGGAACGAAAAGCGACCGTTGCGATTTTATGCGACGATGTTTAGCTTGAACCGGGTTGAACGGGTTTGCCCACGGTGCCTCAATGACAGGCGCTTTGGGATTTTAACAGGGCAGGATGTCTGAAGAGGCATTCCTTTCAAAGTAAAGGTCGAGGAAACCGACATGAGCGATATCGCAGAACGCGTAAAGAAAATTGTAGTTGACCATCTTGGCGTTGACGCCGAAAAAGTCGTTGAAGGCGCAAGCTTTATCGACGATCTGGGCGCTGACTCGCTCGACACCGTTGAACTGGTTATGGCGTTCGAAGAAGAATTCGGCGTTGAAATTCCAGACGACGCAGCTGACTCGATCCTCACAGTCGGCGACGCTGTAAAGTTCATCGAAAAGGCTCAGGCCTAATCGTTTGATCCGTGTAAGGGAAGGCGCCAGCCTTCCCGATATGGCCCGGCCAGTCCGGGCCAATATTTATTCTGTGGCACTTTGCATCGCGTAAGTGTCACAACACATAGAGCGATGTTTGGATAAGGGCGGAGCATTGGCGATGAGACGTGTCGTTATCACCGGTACCGGCATGGTATCTCCTCTTGGCTGCGGAACGGAAATTACCTGGGAGCGTCTGCTGGCCGGCCAGAACGGTGCGCGTCTTGTAACGGAGTTCCAAGTCGACGATCTGCCCGCTAAAATTGCCTGCCGCATTCCCGTCGGTGATGGTTCCAACGGAACTTTCAACGCCGATGACTGGATGGAGCCCAAAGAGCAGCGCAAGGTCGATCCCTTTATCGTTTACGGCATGGCCGCCGCCGAAATGGCGCTCAATGATGCCAACTGGCATCCCATCGACAGTACCGACGAAGACCAGATCATGACCGGCGTTCTCATCGGCTCAGGTATCGGCGGCCTCGATGGCATCGTCGAAGCCGGTTATACCCTGCGGGACAAGGGGCCACGCCGCGTTTCGCCGTTCTTCATTCCCGGTCGCCTCATCAATCTCGTCTCCGGTCAGGTCTCCATTCGCCATAAGTTGCGCGGCCCGAACCATTCGGTCGTAACGGCTTGCTCTACCGGCGCGCACGCCATTGGCGATGCAGCGCGACTGATCATGATGGGTGATGCGGACGTGATGGTCGCTGGCGGTGCAGAATCGCCCGTCTGCCGCATTTCGCTCGCTGGCTTCGCCGCCTGCAAGGCGCTTTCCACCCAGCACAATGACGATCCGCAAAAGGCGTCTCGCCCGTATGACCGCGACCGCGATGGTTTCGTCATGGGCGAGGGGGCTGGTATCGTCGTTCTGGAAGAACTGGAACATGCCAAGGCACGTGGCGCAAAAATTTACGCCGAAGTCGTGGGCTACGGTCTCTCCGGCGACGCGTTCCACATTACCGCTCCATCGGAAGATGGCGACGGTGCATTCCGCTGCATGACTATGGCGCTGAAGCGCGCCGGTCTGGCTCCTGCCGATGTGGACTACATCAACGCCCATGGTACATCGACCATGGCTGACACCATCGAGCTTGGTGCCGTCGAGCGTCTGGTCGGGGATGCGGCGTCGAAGGTTTCCATGTCGTCCACCAAATCTGCGACGGGCCATTTGCTCGGCGCTGCCGGTGCGATCGAGGCGATTTTCGCGGTGCTTGCCATTCGTGACAACATCGTTCCGCCGACGCTCAATCTCGATAATCCCGATGTCGAAACACAAATCGATCTGGTGCCGCACAAGGCGCGCAAGCGCACGGTGAATGTTGCATTGTCCAACTCCTTCGGTTTCGGCGGCACCAACGCTTCGCTCGTTCTTCGCCGTTACGAGGCATAATTGAACGACACTTGCCGTTCCCAAGGGAATCGCAGAAAACCATCTCTATCTCGGCCATGGCCGGGATAATCGTCTTGCCTGCCAGTGCGTGCAGTCCAGACCGGAAAACCGGCATATCCTGATACAAAGTGTCCGAAGTTTCCCTGTGTACCGAGTGCAGAATAGCCTGCCGAACCTGTTTTTGCCGCATTGCCTGCTCAAATAAGCCGCTGTGATGCCGAACTGAAAAGGACCGCCGGTGAGCGATACGAAAGAGAACAATCAGGCCCCCCAAGGACGTGACGGCTCTGGCGAGAGCAAGGGCGGCCCGATCATTCCAAAATCACCGACCGAAGCTTTGAGACCCGAGAGAGTTCCGGCTCCGCCCAAGCGTTCCCGCAAGGCCCACAGCCAGGTGGTCATTTTCCTCAACTTCCTGATGACGCTGGTGGTTGCCGTCTGCGTCGTTGGCGTCGCGGCCTTCTATTACATGATCAATTCGTTTCACGAGCCCGGTCCGCTGGAGATCAGCAAGACGGTGACGGTTCGTAACGGCGCGGGTCTTGCGGAAATCGCCAACAATCTGGAGCGCGAAGGGACTATTTCCAATGCGCGTGTCTTCCGCTTGATGGCAGACCGTTACATGACGCCGAGCCAGACACCAAAGCCTGGCGAATATGAAATCAAAGCCCATACGTCCATGAAGGACATTCTGGCGCTGCTGGAATCCGGCAAATCCATTCTTTACTCCGTGTCAATGCCGGAAGGCCTGACGGTGAAGCAGATGTTCGCGCGGCTCGCCTCCGACACCATTCTTGAGGGCGATCTGCCAGCGGCACTGCCTGCGGAAGGCACGTTGCGGCCGGATACATACCCCTTCACGCGCGGCACAAAGCGGGAAGAAATCGTCAACCAGATGCGCGCCGCGCAATCTCGACTGGTGCAGGCAACCTGGGAGCGTCGTGATCCCGATTTGCCGATCAAGAGCATCGAGGAATTCGTAACGCTGGCCTCCATCGTGGAAAAGGAAACCGGCAAGGACGACGAGCGCGGCCATGTGGCATCGGTGTTCTACAACCGCATGAAAAAGAACATGCGCCTGCAATCTGATCCGACCATCATCTATGGTCTGTTCGGCGGCGAAGGTAAGCCATCCGACCGCCCGATCTATCAGTCCGATCTGCAAAAAGAGACGCCGTTCAACACCTACATTATCCGAGGCTTGCCGCCGCACCCGATTGCCAATCCAGGTCGGGCAGCCCTTGAGGCGACGGCCAATCCTTGGCGCACGGATGACCTGTATTTCGTGGCGGACGGCACGGGCGGGCACACCTTCGCCAAAACGCTGGATGAGCACAACGCCAATGTTCGCCGCTGGCGCAAGATCGAGGCTGAGAAAGCGGCGTCCGGCGGCACCGCCAGCTCTTCCGAGACGGTGGTGGATGGACAGCCAGATGGCTCTCAAGCCGAGCGTCCCTCCACACGAAATTGATTTTACATGATGCTGTCGCCCCAACCGGCGGCAGCTTTTGGTTTGGGGTATTTCATGACATTGCAATCCATGACGGGTTTTGCCCGTAGCGAAGGATCATGCGGGCGTTACCGCTGGGCTTGGGAGCTGCGCTCCGTCAATGGCAAAGGACTGGATCTGCGTCTGCGTCTACCAACGGGAATGGAAGTGCTGGAAACCGAGCTGCGGGACATCGCGACCAAAAGCCTGTCACGCGGCAATATTCAGGCGGGGTTGAGCGTTTCTGCGTCAGAAGTGAAGATGGAAGCCGTGGTCAATCGCGATGCACTGGATGCCGTGCTTGCCCTCAAGCGAGACCTGGGCGATGCCGTCAGCGACGCACCTCTCAGCTTCGATACGTTGCTGTCCGTCAGGGGGCTGGTGGAATTTCGCGAACCGGAGGAAAACGCGGATGCGCAGGAGGCGCGCAACAGGGATGTCATCAACGGCTTCACTGCTGCCATCGAGGCATTGAAGGCGATGCGCGAGCGGGAGGGTGGGGCTCTGTTCGGCGTGCTTTCCAGCCAGATCGACAGAATCGAACAGCTGACGAAATCCATCGAAGCGGACCCATCACGGCAGCCCGAGCAAATCCGTGCGCGTCTCGCAGCGCAGATAGCCCTCATTGCCGATGGTAGCAGCGGTCTGGATCGCGACCGTCTCCATGCCGAAGCAGCATTGCTGGCTACCAAGGCCGATCTACGCGAAGAGATCGACCGTCTGAACGGCCATGTCGCCGCCGCTAGAGAGCTTTTAAGCAGCGGCGTGCCAGTGGGCCGCAAGCTCGACTTTCTTGCACAGGAATTTAACCGGGAGTCGAATACAATCTGTTCCAAATCCAACGCCAGTGCTGTAACCGCTGCTGGTATAGAATTGAAAGTGGTGATCGATCAATTCCGCGAACAGGTCCAAAATCTGGAGTAGACCCCATGGCGTCCGCCAGCATTCCTCCCGTCCATATTGCCCGCAGAGGCTTGATGCTGGTCATTTCGTCGCCATCGGGTGCCGGCAAGTCGACCATTGCCCGCAACCTGCTGGAAAAGGACAAGAACATCAGCCTGTCCGTCAGCGTCACCACCCGGGCACGGCGCCAGAGCGAGATCGACGGCATCCACTACCACTTCATTTCCAAGCGTGATTTCGAACGCATGCGTGAAGGCGAAGAGCTGCTGGAATGGGCGGAAGTTCACGGAAACTTCTACGGTACGCCGCGTGAGCCTGTCGAGGCAGCCATGGAAGAAGGCAAGGACATGCTGTTCGATATCGACTGGCAGGGTGCCGAGCAGCTTCAGGACAAGATGAAGGCGGACGTGGTCTCGATCTTCATTCTGCCACCCACAATGACCGAGCTGCAATCTCGTCTGCATCGCCGTGCCGAAGACACCGAAGAGGTCATTCAGACCCGTCTTGCCAATTCCCGATCCGAAATCGAACATTGGCGCGACTACGACTACGTCATCCTCAATGACGATTTGCAGGCAGCATTCGAAGCAATCGAAGCCATCGTCAAAGCCGAACGCGTCCGCCGCGACCGTCGCCACGGCATGTTTGACTTCGTCCGAGAGCTCCTTGCGGAAGTGCCGACGCTGCCGGGTCGGTGAGGGGTAGGCGGTACGCCGCCTTGAATCAGAAGTGCAAAAGCGTTACGTATATGCGGATTGGATATACGGAGCAGCGCTATGACCACGTCCACGGTATTCCTCAGTAATAAAAGTCAGGCCGTACGGCTGCCGAAGGCAGTTGCATTTCCCGACGACGTTCATCAGGTCGACATACTGAAAATTGGACGAAGTCGAGTTATTGTTCCCCACGGGCGCCGCTGGGACGATCTCTTCGCGTCTGGCCCCCGTGCCAGCGAAGATTTTCTCATGGAACGTGAAATGCCGCTTCTTGATGAGCGCGAGTCTTTTTGATGCTTTCCTATATGCTCGATACCAATATCTGCATCTACGTCATGAAGACCTATCCTCCCGAACTCAGGGATAGATTCAATGCCACCGCAGAACAGCTTTGCATTTCTAGTATTACGCTGGGTGAGCTTTGTTTCGGCGCTGAAAAATCGGCGCGTCGTAGTGAAAACCTTGCCGCTATCGATAATTTCGTATCGAGGCTGGACGTACTCCCCTTCGGCGATAAGGCCGCTGCCCACTACGGACAAATCCGGGCTGAATTGTCGCGCGCAGGGACACCCTGTGGCGTTCACGACATGCAGATCGGTGGGCACGCACGCGCAGAGGGTCTGATCGTTGTCACAAACAATATGCGGGAATTCGTCCGAATGCCCGGCCTACGGGTCGAGAACTGGGTCTAGTCCTTGACCTAAAGCATGTTCGCCAATCGAACAAACTCTTCCACCGACAATGTCTCAGCACGCCTTGTTGGGTCGATACCCGCTTTTTCAAGCAAGGCTTCGCCGCCAATGCTCTTCACGCTCTGGCGCAACATCTTGCGGCGTTGGCCGAAAGCGGCTTCCGTGACCTTTTCGAGGTGAGCAACTTCGCATGGAATAGGCTTGTCACGGGGCAGGAGGTGAACAACGGTCGAGGTGACCTTCGGTGGGGGGCTGAAGGCTTGCGGTGGCACGTCGAAAGCCATTTCCGGCACTGTGCGCCACCCTGCGAGCACGCCGAGGCGACCGTAATGGTTGTCGCCTTCTTCAGCCACGATGCGCTGGCCGACTTCCTTCTGGAACATCAGCGTGAGTGAAAGCCAGAACGGAGGCCATGCTTTGGGCAGCAACCAGTTCACGAGCAATTGCGTACCAACATTATAAGGCAGGTTGGCGATGATACGAACCGGCTCGCCTGCCGGAACCATCGTCTCGAAATCTGTCTTCAAGGCATCGCCTTCGATGACATCGAGACGCCCGGGATAATGCGCGGCGATTTCAGCAAGGGCGGGGAGGCAGCGGCTGTCGCGCTCAACCGCAATCACCTTCTTTGCGCCCAGCGACAGGATGGCCCGCGTCAGGCCGCCAGGGCCTGGACCCACCTCGAATACGGTCACACCTTCGAGGGGACCTGCGGTGCGAGCAATCTTCCGAGTGAGATTGAGATCGAGCAGAAAGTTCTGCCCAAGCGATTTCTTCGCATCGAGCCCGTGGCGCTGGATAATGTCGCGCAGCGGCGGAAGACCATCAATGGCTGCCATTACGCTGTCACCGATCGAGCTGCGATCTCCGCTGCCATTTTCAAGGCCGCAACCAGGCTCGATTCATTGGCGATGCCCTGACCAGCGATGCCGAAGGCAGTGCCGTGGTCCGGTGAGGTGCGAATGAAGGGCAGGCCGAGCGTCACATTGACAGAATCGTCGAAACCCAGCGCCTTGGCAGGAATCAGAGCCTGATCATGATACATGCAGACGGCGACATCGTAGCGCCTGCGGGCTGCCTCATGAAACATCGTATCGGCAGGCAGAGGGCCGAAAGCATCAATCCCTTCTTTTCGCAGCTGGATCGTTGCGGGATGGATCAAGTCTCGATCTTCGGTGCCAATCGTGCCATCCTCACCTGCATGCGGGTTGAGGCCAGCAACGGCGAGGCGGGGCGCCTCGATGCCGAACTTCTTGATGAAATCAGCAGCAACAATACGGCAGGTCTCTATGATCAGCTCTTCGCTCAGCGCACCCGGCACGTCTTTAACCGGGATGTGGATCGTGACAGGCACGACGCGCAGCTTTGGTCCAGCGATCATCATCACCGGCTTTGCGATCTGCCCTGTCAGTTTGGCTGCTAGGTCAGCAAGAAATTCGGTATGGCCCGGAAAACCGAAACCCGCCTCATAGAGAACGGACTTCGCGATGGGGTTGGTCACGACTGCGGACACTCTCTTCTCCACAGTCAGCGTGACGGCAGTCTCGATAGCTTTGATGGTCGCGTGGGCCGCACCGACATGCGGTTGCCCGGCGAGCACTTCAAAACCGACGGGAAGTGCAAGAACCGGAAGCGCATTGGGGAACACCGAAATGGCGTCCTCAGGCTCACACACTTTCACCTCGATATCGACGCCGAGAAGATTGGCGCGGCTCGTAATGACATCGGGATCGCCGATGAAAATGAAAGGTGGTAGTCCCAGCGCGTGACGTTTTGTCCAGGCGGCAATGGTAATGTCGGGACCAATCCCGGCGGGGTCGCCCTGGGTAAGGGCGAGAGGTAATGGCGGTATGGTCACAAATTACGCTTTCACGTCAGGTGCTGGTGATCTGGGCTTTCTTCCGCAGCTCTTCTATGTATTTCTTTTCGTTGGGATTTTCACCCTTTTCGGCTTTCGTCAAGTCTTCTGCGCGGAAGACGATTTCGGCGGCATAATCATCCGAAACCTGCTGCTTTTTGCAGACTGCCAGATATTCAACGCCCTTTTCCGTGACGCGGGTTCCGGTCGTGCCGCCTTCTGACGTCTTCTCGACGAGGGGCTTCCAGTCCGGCGGCAATTCCGGCTCAAGCGTCCGTCCGAGGTCTTTGATCGATACATCGAGCATTGTTGCTGCGAAGGTTCTCGCCTGTTCGCAGCCGGGATAACGCTTACGGGAAGCTTCGGCTTCTGACTTGCGCTTGCCAGTAATCGCATTCCGCTTAGACTCGGGGATTACGAAGATGATCTGCTGGAGAAAATATTCCGTCGTGACAGGCTTCTGTCCGCGCTCTTTCAGCCGTGTGACGAAATCCTGCGTGGACATCTTGTTGCGACCGCCGTAGCGGGCATTGACGAGACGCGGCCAGCTCATCTGCACCGCAATAAAGGATTTGAAGTGATCAGCGCCGACGCCAGCCTGCGACAGGACTTTGGTCAACTGATCCGTCGTCATCTTGTTGGTTGCCGCAAAACGGGCGAAAGAGGCATCGACATCGGCTGTGCTGACCGACATTTTGACGCGCGCAATTTCCTCACGCTTTAAAGCTTCATCGATAAGCTGCTCGCGGGCCTTTTCGGCAAGGTTGCCGGACTGGCGCTGCAGTTTCAAAAACGCGACACGGCGCGCAAGATCATCGCTCGTGATCGGCGTCTTGTTGACGACGACCTTGACGGCGCTTGCAGCGAAAGCCTGATGCGTTGGAAGCGCAATGACCACGGGAACTGCGAAAATCGCAAAGGCGAATGCTACACTGCGCAACGCCGTCTTTCCGAGTTTCATCCTGTTCTCTCCCTGTCGAAGCCTTGGTAAAATCGCCATGGCTTAGTTTTTGATAAAGGCTCTGATCGGATGGAGCGGCGAGAGCCGTTCGTCAACCAACAGGTTTCATTTTGCTACAGATTAAATCTGAGCGCGACCGTATATATCACCTGATCTGGCAAAACGGCAATCATATGCGCGGGGAACAGTGCAGTTATCTTGCGGCGAAACGGTGGCGCAGAATAGCACTGCCGATCACATCGAATAAATAATAATGGCGGAGTTTTCACTCCGCCGTCACAAAAATTAGAAGTTGTTCGGTTTCCAGCCGATTTCCGCATCATCCCAATCCGTTCCAGCAGAGCCGACGCTGATGTCACCGAGCGTTCTGAAGGCGAGACGGGCGTTGATCGACCAGTCATTTGCAGACTCGTTTACAGCGTTGATGCTGCCTTCGTCGGAATAGCTGACGGTGAAGATCGTGCACTCGTCCTGGTAAAGAATGCCGATGCGGCGTTCGCTGGAGAACTTGTTGTTGATATCGTAATTGATCGCACCAAAGAGAGACCAGTTGTCATCCACACGCAACTTGCCGGACGCCTGAACGATATCCCGCTTGCGGTCATATCCATATTCCGGCTGTGCGTCGACCTGCGTATAGCTGACTTTACCCGACACGCGATTGTCAGTGTAGGTAACTGCCGTCTCAGAACGATTGACCTCCAAGCTGTCCTTGTCAAATCTCAGGCTGGAAGACAGCGACAGGCCGATCGGCGCGTCGATGGCAGCCATGGCGACGTAGTCAGACCGATCTGTTTCCAGGCCGGAGTTGGCACCGACATTCACGAGGTCGTTGGACGCAAAGGAATTGACGCCTGCAAGGTGGAACGACTGACCTGCGACGGCGCGAATACCATAACCATTGTCAAACGTACCGTTGTATCGGACACCGAGATTGGCGCGTGTGCCGCCCTCGATACGATCGAAGCCAGAGAATTTGTCGCGATCGAAAAGGTTCGTCGCATCGAACACGAAAGCCTGGGAGTCTTCGTTTGGAAGCTCTCCGGCGTAGGATTCGTTGGGGCGAACGAAAATCTGGGCGATGGGCTCGATCACGTGATTGCTATGAAGCGCTGTGAAGAGCACCGGATACCGGGCTTCGAGACCGAATGTCGCCATACCGCGCAAAGCCGCATCATCATTGATCGTGCCGTCATAATTCAAAGACGTGCCAAAGCTGTTTGCAGACATATCCGTCCACAATGCGTCGCCGCGTGCAGCCAGAAGAGGCGTCAGGAGCAAGCCGCTGTCAAAGGTAAAGGTCCGCTTCCACTCTCCCTCGGTTGACAGACGCGTGTAGCTGCCTTCGAGGCCGTTGTAACGGATGGAATCACCGAGATTGTAGGCATCCTGCTTCTGACGCGTCAGGCTGGTGAAGTTGGTCGTCAGCGAAAGCTCACCGCCATAGACCGGGTCAGGCATGAAATAACGGTAGTCGAGTGCAGGGTGAACGATGGCCTGCTTGCGCTCTTCCGTTTCCGAATCGTCCTTGTCCTGAACGTTGAAGTAATAAGCGTTCAGGTCGAAGTTGTTACGCTCGCCGACGCCATTGAGATAAATCTTATTTGTCTGGACTGAGCTTTTATAATCCTTGATGCCGTAGGTGCGCGAGAAGTTGTTGTCGGTCTGCACCATGGCATCCCAGCCGAAGGCCCAGCGGGGATTGATGTTGAACTCGCCCTTGGACGCGATCATCGCACGCGTATCGTTCAGCGAGTCGCTTGTATTGGCATCGAAATCCTTCGGATTCTGCTGGTTGATGCCGGCAGCTCGCAATGTATGCGTTCCCATTTCGAAACGCTGACGCAACTCACCCTCGAGCAGAAGACCCTGCGAGGTGTAGTAGGTTGGCGTAATAGTCATGTCTGATGTGTCAGATAGGACCTGGAAATAAGGCACGCCGATGCCGAAGCCGAGATTGTCCGTCACGCTCATGCGTGGGAACAGGAAGCCGGACTTACGTTTCACGGTATTGTCTGGAACCGTGATGAACGGAAGATAGGCGATGGACTTGCCAAACAGCTCGAAGCGGGCTTTTTCCAGCCGAACCGTATGGGTCTTTCCGTCCTGAATTACGCGCTCTGCCTTGACCTGCCACAGAGGTGGCTTGTCCGGGCGTTCCGCGCAGGGAAGACACGCTGTGTAGACGCCGTTGTTGAGGACCATGACGTCCTGTGACAGGCGCTCGGCACTCTCACCGGCGATACGGGTGTTGTCGGTGGTTTCCACACGAAGCGTGTTGACGAAGCCCTGGCCGAAATCGTCCGTTACATCCAGTTCATCCGCGTAGATGCGGTTGCCGCCGGGCTCGATCAATTCGATGTTGCCGCGCGCAAGAACGCGTCCGGTGGACTGATTGTATTCCACGCGCTGGGCGACCATGCGGTAGCCGGTGTAGTGCATGCGCACGCCCCCGGTCGCAACCACGCGCTGCGAATCCTTATTATAGGTCAGTTCATTTGCTGTAAGCAGGAGTTTTGATTGGTCTTGTGGATCGCCCACGATAACGCCGTCTTCAGCAAAAACGCTGGAAGCGGTCGCTACATATGCGCACACAGAAGCCCCAGTCAGAAGGGCTGTTGCCAGCCGTCTGATATTCCCGCGGTCAAATACCGCCACTAGCCGTCCTCCTGATGAAGCAGAATGGTTGCACCCAACGCCAATGCCACGACAACTGGAACCCAGACCGCGACGAAGGGAGGGACAACCCCGCTACTCCCGAATGCCCTTACGAGCACGGTTACTACATAAAGCACGAAGCCGGAAACGATTCCACCCAGAATCACTGAACGAGACTGTGCAAAACGGCTGAACTTTAATGAAACAGTCGCGGCGATCAAGGTCATCGCCACGAGAAGAAAAGGCATGGACAACAGGAAGTGGTACTGCGTCTCAAGCGCCTTGGACGAAATGCCGAAGGACTGAGCGACCTCGATTTTGTGAGAAAGCTCAAAGAAAGCAACGGTTTCGGGCTGTGTCAGGCGCTCCTGCACGAACTCGCGTCTCAGATTGGTGCTGATTCGTGCCGTCGATTCCCGGCTTGGTACATGACCGGGACGAATCTCCGCCACGTCGTTAAGAAGCCAGTAACCATCTTCCAACTTAGCCGACTTCGCATCCTGTCTGAGAAGGATGTTACCGGCCTTGTCGAGGTGAATCAGGACGACATCTTTCAGCAGCGTTCCGTTGTCTTCGAAGCTTTTGGCGCCGATGATCGTATCCTGCCCGCCGCTGCTCTGGCGCAACCAGGGGAGGACCTGTTGCTGGCGTGTCGATCCGCCTTCATTGCGCCAACCCGATTCGACTGCGAGCGACTTGCTCTCGCCCCAGGCAGCGATAGGGTTGAGCACCGTCACGGCCAGAACGCCGAGAAGGATCGCACCGCCGATGAAGGGCAGAATGAATTGCCAAGCGGAAATGCCGGCAGCGCGCGTCACAACCAGCTCATAGCGCCGGTTGAGCGAAATCAGCGTCGTCATACCAACAAAGAGGGCGATGAACGGCACGGTCTGCTGCAAAATGAGCGGAAGACGAAGCGCCGTCAGACCAAGGGCTGCTGGAACCGAGTATCCGGGCAGGCCGGACATGCGTCGGGCTGTCTCACTGAAATCGGCCAGGAAAATGATTGCGGAAATACCAAGCAGAAACCAGAACGTCGTCATGGCGTAACGCTTGAGGAAATAGCGGGCGAGGGTGCCGAACATCATGCGCTTTGCCCTCCAGCGCCGGGCGCCTTGGAAGACGAGAAGCGCTTCTGGATGGTTTGCAAAGCATTGCCGAATGCGCGCGGCATCAACAGTTTCTTACCCGAGAGCAGCAGGAACGTGGCGATACCGCCGCTGACGAACGGCACCGCATAGACGAAGGGTATGAAAGCCGCGCTCTGCTTGACCTGATTGGTGAAGTAGAAGCCAAGCCAGCGCAGCATGAAAGCAGTGATGAGGGCCGCGACCATCGGGTGCAGGCGCGCCTCACGGTGGGAGCGCGCATCGGCAGCGACAACCAGCGAAATCAGAGCAAAAACAAATGGGAACATCCAGTCCGACAAACGGCGGTGAAGCTCCGAGCGAAAACCGCCGGGAGATTTCTTGTAACTGTCCACAGTCGGATCCGGCGACAGAAGGAATGACAGGCTCGCATCGCTGGATGAAATGGATGTCTCGTTATCGGACTTCTCCGACATCGTCGAAAGGTCAAAGGCGTAGGACAGGAATTTCACCACGGACACTTTGCCATCCGGCGTCTTCTGCTGGACTTCGCCATCGCGCATGGTGAGAGATGTGCCGCCTTCATCGATCATGCCTTCCTTGGCATAATAGATGAGGTCGTAATTCGGATCGCGCCGATCCGCCACGAACAGGCCACGCAGAATGCGACCCTGTCGTTGACCGATCTGAACGTAAAGACCATCCTGAATGGTGCGGAACGTCTTTTCCTCGATGACCGACGAGAGAAGGTCGGCATAGGCGGCGGCCACCATCTGCCGCGCAGCGGTGCGGGCAGGGGGCTCGGCAAAATTGGTGATTCCAAAGGAAACGAGGCTCAGAACCGTACCGAGAATGAGGATGGGCTTGAAGATGATGGAGCGCGGCGCGCCTGATGCATCTATGATCGCCAGTTCCGAATCCGTATTCATGGCGGTGAGCGTCTGGGTGATGGCAATCACCAGCGCAAACGGCAGAACGACGGGGATAAGGGTCGGCAAAAGCATGGTCGCAAGGGTTACAAACGACCCCATGGACTGGCCCGTATCGGTGACGAGGTTGATTCTCTGAAGAACCTGAATCGTCCAGATAATCGCCAGAACAGGCAGCAGCGCGACCAGAAACATCTGCGTCGCACGTCGCAATATGTATCGTTCAAGAAGCGTCATTCGGTCCCTGATGTGGTGTCTTCATGCCTGTTCCCCCCGCGGGAACGGCTCCTATCTAGCCGCAACAAACGCGAATGGCTATTCCGCACCACGCACAATTCTGTTTTGTGCGGTCATTTTTCTTACCTCTGTGTCTTTTTGTTGAAGGTGATTTCTGACCGGGATGGCGGGCCGATTCACAAAATTGACACGGCGGAGGCCGATTGCAGGGTTGCGCCGGGCCGGGAAAAAGCCATGATCCGCCGCATCCCGAAATAAAGCGATGAGCGAGAACATGTCCGCCAAATTCGATATCTCTTTTGCCAATTCCGCCAATCTTGAAGATGCCACCGCAATTCTGTTGCAGGTTACCGGTGATGGCGGCCCCGCAGGGCAGGCACAGGTCGACCCATCCGGTGTTCTGGCAAAGGCAACCAAAGTGGCCGGTTTTGCCGCAAAATCGATGAGCGTTCTGGACGTGTTGGCACCGCAAGGTTCGGATGCCGACCGGATCGTGGTGATCGGTCTCGGCAAGCCTGCCAAACTGACGGCACATGACTGGCTGCGCGCAGGCGGAGCCGCCGCCGCCCAGTTCAAGAAGGCCGAGAAAGTCGTCATCTATCTCGATGCCTTGGGGATCGAAGTCGATGGCAAGGCTGCTGCCGATTTCGCCCTCGGGCTGCTGCTGCGGGCCTATAGCTTCGATACCTACAAGACGAAAAAGAAATCCGAAGACGACAAAACGCCCAAGAGCGTGGATGTGACGATTATCACCGCCGCCCACGTGGAGGCAAAGACCGCATTTGAGACTGCGGAAGCCGAGGCGCAAGGCGTCATCCTGGCACGTGACCTCGTCAACCTGCCGCCGAATGTTCTGGGTCCCGTCGAGTTCGCCGACAAGGCCGAGGAGTTGAAGAAACTCGGCGTGGAAGTTGAAATCCTTGGCGAAAAGGAAATGAAGAAGCTGGGCATGGGCGCGCTGCTGGGCGTTGCGCAGGGCTCAGTTCGTCCACCACGCCTCGCAATCATGCAGTGGAAGGGTGGCTCCAAGAAGGATGAGCCGATCGCTTTCGTCGGTAAGGGCGTCGTTTTCGACACAGGCGGTATTTCCCTCAAACCCGGTGCGGGCATGGAGGACATGAAGGGCGACATGGGCGGCGCTGCCGCCGTGACTGGCCTTATGCACACGCTTGCTGCCCGCAAGGCGAAGGCCAATGTTATCGGCGTAATCGGTCTTGTGGAAAACATGCCGGACGGCAATGCGCAGCGCCCCGGCGACATCGTCACCTCCATGTCGGGACAGACCATCGAGATCATCAATACCGATGCGGAAGGTCGCCTCGTTTTGGCAGACGCGCTTTGGTACACAAACGACCGCTTCAAGCCTAAGTTCATGGTCAATCTGGCCACTCTGACCGGCGCCATCACCGTCGCACTCGGAAATCTGCAGGCTGGCCTGTTTTGCAATGATGATGAGTTGGCAGAACGACTGACGAAGGCGGGCGATACGACGCAGGAGCGTTTGTGGCGCATGCCGCTGGGCAAGGACTACGACAAGATCATCGATTCGAAGTTCGCGGATATGAAGAACAGCTCCGGTCGTCTGGCCGGTTCCGTCACCGCCGCGCAGTTCCTGAAGCGCTTCGTCGGCGATATGCCGTGGGCCCATCTAGACATTGCAGGAACCGCAATGGGATCGCCTCTGACGGAAATCAATCAGTCCTGGGGCTCCGGTTACGGGGTGCGGCTGCTGAATGAACTGGTTCGCGCGCACTATGAGGATTGAAACTTGACGCGGAACTGGCTACGGGCGTTTCGATGACAGACATACTGTTTTACCATCTGACGGAATCGAAACTTGAAGACGCCCTGCCACCGCTTTTGGAAAAGTCGCTGGAGCGTGGCTGGAAGGTCGCGGTCCAGACGGCTGGAGAGGCGCGTCGGGATGCTCTCGACGTTCATCTCTGGACGTTTCGTGACGACAGTTTCATGCCCCACGCCACCGACGCGTCGGACAGAGCAGCCGATCAGCCCGTCCTGTTGACGGCGACTGCCGACAACGCCAATGCAGCCAATGTCCGCTTTATCGTCGATGGTGCCGAACCTCCTGCTTTCGACGCCTATGAGCGCATCGTGTTCATGTTTGACGGTTATGATGCAGCCCAGCTGGAAGGCGCGCGCGCTCAGTGGAAGAAGCTGAAGGGCGAAGGCCACACGCTGACCTACTGGCAGCAGTCGCCGGAAGGCCGCTGGCAGAAGAAGGCATGAGGGCAGGGTACGCATGGGCGTGAGGGACGTTTAATGGGGCAAGAGACGCCATTTTCCAAAGATGAAGCCGCCCGCCTGATGGCCGTGCGCGAAATATTGCCGCTGGCTGATGCTCCCGCAGAGGAGCTGGCCGCGCTATCGGGGCTTGCCAGAGACATGTTCGGCACCTCGCGGGCCGCAGTGCATATTATTGACGACCACTGGATGCACATCGTGCACCAGTCCGGTGAGCAGATCAGCGAATGCAGCAGCGATATTTCCGCCTGCAACGTGGTCGTCATGACGAATGAGACGGTCGTCATTCCCGATCTTTCCGGCGACCCGAAATGGAAGTCCATGCCCTATGTGGTCGCCAGCCCGAATATCCGGTTCTATGCCGGTACGCCTATCGAGCTTGAGCCTGGACTGGCCGTCGGAGCTTTTTGCTTGACGGATACCAAACCGCGCCAGTTCGGCCCGGAGGAGCAGACGAATCTTCAACGATTTGCGACGCTTGCTGGGGCACTGCTGAGATTGCAGCGGGCCAATTTTACCATGAGCCTTGCCCAGAGAGAGTTGCGCGACGCCGCAATGACCGATCCGCTGACCGGCTTCTATAACCGCAAGGCGTTGGAGTTGTTGATCGACGCGCAATTGGGTGCGGAACTGCGCGATCACGGCACATTCGGCGCGCTTTATCTGGATATGGATGGCTTTAAGGCCATCAATGACACGCTGGGCCATGCCGCCGGTGACCGCGTGTTGCAGGAATCGGCAGACCGTATTCGCGCATGTATTCGCACGCAGGATACGGTGGTGCGCATGGGAGGCGATGAATTCGCCATCTTCGTGCCGCGCCCGCAGGCGCCTGAAACGCTGGAAAGAATCGCCGAGCGTCTTTTGAACGCCTTCCGTGAACCCTTCGATATCGATGGCCATGGTGTCGTGGCCAATCTGAGCATCGGCGGTGCCATCGCGCCACAAGCCGGAGCGGACCGTGCGGCGCTGTTGCAACGCGTCGATGAGGCGCTGTATCAGGCCAAAAAAGAAGGGCGCAACCGCTTCATCAGCCGCGCCCTCTGATATCTGACGTCGCGACGTCGATCAGTCGAAAAACGAATCGACGAACTTGTGACGACCGAGAAGGAAGGCGTCGGCCACGTGGGTCAACGGAGCCAGATCGACGTCGGATGTTCCAGCCTTGATGATTTCGGCGAAGCGTTCGTAAAGGGCAGGATATTCGCGCTCCGGCTCGGCCATTTTCAGGTCGCCATCGATCGAAAGCTTGGCGCCGCCTTCCGACAGAACCATCTGTCCGGCATCGGTTTCAGCAATGATGTCCCAGCTCTGCTTGCCGGTCTGGCGCCAATCGAATTCGGCATGGACCTGTAACTGCGTGACATCCGAAAAGCGGATGTCGGCGGCAATCGGTGCATCGCGGTTCTCAGGGAATTCCAGCGTTGCCTTGGTGATGAACAGCGCGCGCGGCAGAATGTGGGTGATGATCGACAGGGCATTGATGCCGGGATCGAACACGCCGAGACCACCCGCCTGCCAGATCCAGTCCTGATTGGGATGCCAGTGGCGCACGTCTTCTTTCCAGATGACATGAACGCTGTTGATTTTTGTCGAGGCGAGGAAAGACTTGGCGGCTTCTACGGCAGGTGCATAGCGGGAATGCCAGCTGGCAAACAGCGAAACGCCCTTGGATGCTGCCAGACGCGACAGGTCCTGCACTTCGGAAAGCGTGGCACCGGGCGGCTTTTCGAGGAAAACATGCTTGCCCGCGGTCAGCGCGGCATAGGCTGCGGTATAGCGATACTGCGGCGGCATGCACAACGAGACGGCCTGAACGTCCGGCACTGCCTCGAGCAGAGCTTCGATGGTGCCGTAGGACGGCACGCCATCCACAGTGCCGTGACGGCTGGCCGTGGCAACCAGGTCGAAATCCGGATTGGCGGCAATGGCTGGAAGGTGTTGATCGCGAACGATTTTACCGACGCCGACGATGGCGAGCTTGGTAGCTGACATGTAAGAAAACCCGTCTGAATGTTGCACTCGAATAATACTACTTAATCGAGTTCTAGCAGAAACATCGGAGTGGGCAAGGGTGGCGGCTACAGTACGATGCTATGGATTCTAAATGCTGGGGGGTGATATTATCCTCCCTCATTCCTGTGCTTGTCACAGGAATCCAGCCAGCCCAAGTCGTTGGGCTGAAAAGACTTCTCTCCGCGGCGCAGACGCGCGACGACTGGATTCCTGTGACAAGCACAGGAATGAGGAAAGTAGTGATCCTTGGCTTATGTCCTCTACCGTGGCGAACGCAAAGGCTTCCGGCTTTCGTCAGTCCAATGAGGCAACAAGCAGCGGCTTATGGGCCGGTTTCTTGTAAATCAGATGCACCACTTTGTAGCCCTCGGCTTTCAACTGTGTCAGCAGAGCGGGCAGCATGGTGGCGGTGCGTTTGTGGATGTCGTGCATGAGAATGATGCCGCTGCCGCGATGGCGAAGTGCTGCCATGGTTCGCGAGGCGACGACTGCCGGAGAATCGGTGAAGTAATCCTTCGAATCGATCTGCACATCCATGATGACCATGCCGCGGTCCGATACCATATGGCGCAAACGCCCATTATCCGCCAGATACGGGAAGCGGAAGAACGAGGCGTCGGTATCCGTGGCCTTGGCAACCGCCATGGCACCCTTCGAGACTTCTGCCAAGGCGCGATCGAACGACAGGCTGCGAAGATTTGGGTGACTGTAGGTATGGCTGCCGATGCTGTGCCCTTCGGCAAGCACCTTCTTGGCAATGGCCGGATGCGCCTGCGCCATCTCGCCCACCATCAAAAACGTCGCCTTGACGCCGAATTCATCCAGTGTTGCCAGAATGCTTTCCGTCTTGCCCGGCACCGGGCCGTCATCGAAACTGAGGATCACTTCCTTGTTGGCAAGCGCAATGTCCTTGACCGATGACACGTAGATATCACGCCCGGCAAGGCCACCCGGATTGCGCGGACGCATCCATGCCGCTGGCGAGAGTGCGACGGGATCATGTGCCCTGAGCGATGAGCCTGCTGGCATCGTTGCCGCAAATGATGTCTTGAGCGAGCCATCGGGCTGGGGTTTGCCAGTACAGCTGGAAAGGCACGCGGCAACACATGCAGCGACGAAGAGGTGGCGCAAAACCATTGTGATTCTCGGAAAATGGACGAATTGAACTGCCGAGAATTTCGCTGATTATGGTTAACGCGTGGTTACTGTTTGCGAGGAGCTTATCACTCGCCAGTATACGCAAAGCTTTGTACGCGTGGGGTAGGGCATAGACAGGGTTGCCGCAAATGTATGTCAGCAGGCTTCAGGCCAGCTGATATAGTCTCAACCCGCCATAGCCTCTTCATACTCGCTGGAAAGCATCAGCCACTGCTCTTCGGCATCGGCCAGTTTGCTGGCAGCTTCGCCGCGTTCCTTGACTTTCAGGGCTGCCTTGGCAGGGGCCTTTTCATAAAGGGCGGGGTCTCCAAGCTCTTTATCAAGGGCCTGAATCAGCTTCTCAAGCTTTGCCGTCAAGGATTCGATATCGTTGATCTTTTTGCGAAGAGGGGCGAGCGAGGCGCGCTTTTCAGCGTTGGCCTTGCGTTGGTCCGCTTTTGAAGCGCCGTCTACGACGACTTCAATTTTTTCGTCTTTTTTTTTACCTGAGGAGACAATCAGATCGCGATACTCATCCATATCGCCTTCGAAGGTCGTCACCGTGCCATTGTTGACGAGCCAGAGGCGGTCCACCGTTGCTTCGATCAGATGGCGATCATGCGAAATCAGGATGACGGCGCCGTTATAATCGTTCAGCGCTTCGATGAGTGCGCGGCGGCTGTCGATGTCGAGGTGGTTGGTCGGTTCGTCGAGGATGAGCAGGTTCGGTGCGTGGAACGCGGCCAGGCCCATCAGCAGACGAGCCTTTTCGCCACCCGACAAGTCCTTGGCAGGTGTTGCCATCTTTTCCGTCGCCAGTCCCATCTGCGCCACGCGGGCGCGCACCTTGGCTTCCGGTGCCTGCGGCATCAGCTTGCGCACGTGCTCGACGGGGTTTTCTTCTGGAACGAGGTCATCCAGCTGGTGCTGGGCGAAGAAGCCGATTTTCAGCGAAGGGGCTAGCCTCAAGTCGCCGTTTTCGGGCGCGAGGCGACCGGAAATGAACTTGGCGAAGGTGGATTTACCGTTGCCGTTGGAGCCCAGCAGCGCGATGCGGTCGTCATTGTCGATGCGCAGATTGAGACCCTTGAGGATCGGCTTGCCCGGCTCGTAACCCACCGAACCGCTATTGATGGCGACGATGGGCGAGGCGGGTTGCTTTTCCGGTTCCGGGAAGGTGATGGGCTGAACGTGATCTTCGATGACGGAGGACACCGTGCCCATGCGCTCCAGCGCTTTCACGCGGCTCTGAGCCTGCTTGGCCTTGGACGCCTTTGCCTTGAAGCGGTCGATGAAGCTTTGCAGATGTTTGCGCGCAGCATCGTTCTTGACTTTGGCCTTCGTCTGCAACTCGTCAGCTTCGGCCTTCTGGCGCTCGAACTGGTCGTAACCGCCGCGATAGAAGGTCAGCTTCTTCTGGTCCAGATGCACGATGGCATTGACAGCGTTGTTGAGCAGATCGCGGTCATGGCTGATGATGATGACGGTGTAGGGATAGCGGCGGATGTAATCTTCCAGCCACAACGTGCCTTCAAGGTCGAGGTAGTTGGTCGGTTCGTCCAGCAGCAGCAGGTCCGGCTCTGCAAACAGCACCGACGCCAGCGCCACGCGCATGCGCCAGCCGCCGGAAAAGGACGAGGCCGGGCGAAGCTGCGCATCCTGATCGAAACCCAGACCGGCCAGAATGCTCGACGCGCGGGCTTCGGCAGAATGGGCATCGATATCGACGAGGCGCATCTGGATATCCGCGATGCGGCCCGGATCGGTCGCCGTTTCGGATTCGAGCATCAGCGCTGCACGTTCCTTATCGGCCGCCAGCACGATGTCGATGAGGCTTTCTTCCGTTGCCGGTGCTTCCTGCGCCACCTGGCCCATGCGGGCGTTTTTGGGGATGGACACCACGCCCGTTTCAGCACCAAGATCGCCAGTGATGATGCGGAACAGGGTGGACTTGCCAGCGCCATTGCGCCCCACGAGCCCGGCCTTCGTGCCCGATGGGAGCGACACGGTGGCGTGATCGAGGAGGAGGCGCCCGGCAATACGGGCAGAAACGTCTGAAATGGTAATCATGGCGCCGTTTTGGCCGAACTCACAGCCGAACGCAAGAGCACGAAAGCCACAGTTTCAACCGCGTTTATCCACCGATCTGCATCAGGTAACTGTTGCGGGAACGCTGGGCCACTTCCCGGCAATAGGGAATGACGCAATTGCGCGCGCCGCTGCGGGCGGCCAGAAGCGCCAGTTCGGCATGACCATAGAACTCGGCAGGGCTGACGGTGCCTTCCGAGGCGGCAACGCCCATGGAGACCGTCAAATGTTCGCCATCGCCTTCCTTGGTCGCAAAACGCAGGTTTTCCACGGTGTGGCGCAGGCGCTCGGCAATGCTTTGCGCCGTGCCCTGTGAGACGCCGGAAAACAGAAACGCGAAATCATTGCCGCCGATGCGGGCGGCGAAATCGTCTTTCTTGATCGATTTGCGAAACAGCGCGGCCAGACGACGCAGCGCCTTGTTGCCAGCGATGGTGCCGTACTTCTCGTTGATCTCGCGGAAGTGGTCGATATTGACGAGGACCAGGCAGGCGGATGCGCTGTGTTCGCTTTGAAACAGCTCGGCAAGCTTTGCCAGGAACGCGGCACGGTTGGGAAGCGCGGTCAGCGAGTCCTTCAGCGAGGCGGCCTGAAGCTTGCGGCTGCTGGTTTCCTGATCGCGGATTTTTTCCAGACCTTGGCGCACGAAATTATGCAGGCTGGCCTGTTCGTGATGAATGTCTTCCAGCAGTTGGGCGAGATAATCCTGCGTCAACGGCGTGGAGGACTTTGCGGAGACCGATGCCAGTAGGGTTTCGGAACGGTCCAGTGCCGCAGAAAGGCGCACCGAAATCTGCTCGATTGTGGTGGCTGCTTCGCTTGCGGCATGTGCCGCCGCCATGCGCGAAAAGCCTGGCAGATTGTGCTTCTGGCCGACCATGTCAATTTCGTGCTGTTGCGGGGAATTTCCCAGCGCCAGGATATCTCGGCCCATGGCGGCGTTGTGTCCGGCCAGCACCTCGAAGAAAAGCTCGTAATTTCGTGGCAAAGGGGCAAGGTTCATCTTGGTAATGAACTGCGTCACCTTGGTGACGATGACGCCGCTTCTGGACGTGTCTCGGCTTTTGCTGCTGGTTGGTGTCGTCATGCCCCCGCATCTCCATACACTCGATATGCCGCTCTCGCAGTACATCTGACCATTTCAGCATTCTATTGTTCAAGACACTTTAAAATACCATAAATGGCGGACATCAATTGCAAGTAGCGGCTGCATTCGATGGCGTGATGAGTGCCATGACATTTCGTCATTTGATCATCCTGAAGTCCGCTGATTTGATGGGACAAGTTTCACATGCGGGAAGGACCAGCCATGACATCCAGAACCCTCTATTCTCTTTGCGGAGCAGATGACGCCCGGCCATTTTCGCCCCATTGCTGGAAGACGGTTTTATCGCTCGCGCACAAAGGGCTGGATTTTGAAGAGCGTCCGCTCGCATTCACCGCCATTCCGGGCGTGGAAAACGGCTATTCCAAAACGGTGCCGATCTTGCGGGATGGCGATCAACTGGTGAAAGACAGTTTTGAAATCGCACTGTATCTGGACGAGGCCTATCCCGACGCGCCGTCCCTGTTCAACGGGGAGGGCGGCAAGGCTCTGGCCCGTTTCGTCGAAAGCTGGTCGCAGACCCAGCTTCATCCCGCCATCGCCAAATTTGCCGTTTTGGATATTCACGACATATTGGACGAGCAGGACAGGGTCTATTTCCGCGAAAGCCGCACCAAGCGTTTTGGCCGGACGCTCGAGGAGGTAACTGCCAATCGTGACGCCGAGATTGCGGCGTTTCCGGCAAAGCTGGAACCGATCCGTAGCATGCTGACCTTCCAACCGTTCATTGGTGGCGATTGCCCGCTCTTTGCCGATTATATCGTTTTCGGTGCGCTACAATGGGTCCGCATCATCTCCGGCGTGGACATGTTCGCTGACAAAGACCCCGTGCGCGATTGGTTCGAGCGATGCCTTGATCTGCACGGTGCAAGGGGACGAAGTGTGACAGCGGCGTGAAATGTGACACCGGACATGTCAAATCCGGTGCTCCCCCTTGTTTTCGGGCCTTCGGGCGGGTAAACACCGCCCACTTTCTCCAAGGACAAGGAACAGACACATGGCGATTGAACGCACATTTTCGATGATCAAGCCTGACGCGACCAAGCGCAACCTGACCGGCGCGATCACCAAGGTATTTGAAGACAACGGCCTGCGCATCATCGCATCCAAGCGCGTCTGGATGAGCAAGCGCGAAGCAGAAGGCTTCTACGCTGTTCACAAGGAACGTCCTTTCTTCGGCGAACTGGTTGAAGGCATGACATCCGGCCCGACCATCGTTCAGGTTCTGGAAGGCGAAAACGCAATCCTCAAGAACCGCGAAATCATGGGTGCTACCAACCCTGCCAACGCTGACGAAGGCACGATCCGCAAGCAGTTCGCGCTGTCCATCGGCGAAAACTCCGTTCACGGTTCGGATGCCCCTGAAACTGCCGCTCAGGAAATCGCCTACTGGTTCGCAGAAACCGAAATCGTCGGCTGATTCAGTTTTTGAAGCGGCGGAATCTTTTTGTGAGATGCGCGCTTTAAGGTGATGAAGTGATTTGGAAAACGGAGCCGAGAGGCTCCGTTTTTTGTGTGCGTGTGTTGGTTGGTCAGTTGGCGTTTTGCCGTGTGGCTCACCCCCCTCTGGCCTGCCGGCCATCTCCCCCACAAGGAGGCAGATCAGCTGGGCGTGAACACCTACTTCCATCTCGACGTTGGAGATGGCCGAGTGGCCGCCACGAGTCGATCTCCCCACCTGTGGGGGAGATGGCCGGCAGGCCAGAGGGGGGTGAGCCACACGGCAAAACGCCAACCAATTTCAGCGAGCAGGACACCCCGAAACCGGCGCCATATCCGTACTCCCATCCGCCTTAAACACCTCCGGGTTTGGCGTGTAGAGCGGCCCCACCACGAGCGGCTTGGCGGGCAGCATCGATTGATCGGTATCGGATGTGATGCTCGTCTCTATCGTCTGCATCACATGCCCGTCCGGCGCTTTCAGACGGATCTTTACCTGATAGGCACGGCCTTCTTTGACGCATTCGACTGGCGGGCTCTGCAGCACGATTTTCGGACTTTTGGGAAACAGCCGTTCCGTTACGGCGAATGCCTCACCGCCACGGGGATTTTCAAAGCTGGCTTCGATGCTGCTTCCTTCCCTGATAGGCGCAGTCGGCTGTAGCGTTACAAGATAAGTCGCGGTGGCCACACGATAATTGAAGACGAACATGCGACCGGACACGCTGACGATTTCTCTTTGCTCTTCGCGCTGACAGGCTGTCAGCAGGAGAGTGGCGGTGAGGAGAATGGCGACCGTCTTCATGACGCCGTCTCCTTCTTGCGCCGGTAGTGCTTGGCCGCCTTCTGCCGATTGCCGCAGACCGCCATGTCGCACCAGATGCGGCTGCGGTTCTTGCTGCGGTCGATGAACAGCCACCCGCAATGGCCGCAAATCCGCAATCGGGTGCGATCCGGCCCTGCCATGAGGTTCAGCACGGAGCGGGCGGTTGCCGCTTCGAGGCTGTGTCTGTCAGGCGCGTTTTTGAGAGCCTTGGCAGAGGCGGTCAAAAGGGCGGCCAACAGGTCGTTTTCATCCTGTCCCGTCTCGATCAACTGGCGGAAATAGCGGTCGGTCGCTTCGCGCAGTTCGATCAGATTCACTCGGTTTGTGGCAGAGGGTGTCGCAAGGGCAGGGAATATGCCCCGCTCTGCCGATAGCCGGGCCGCTGCCTCGCAAAAACTGTCCACCTGTTCTGGCATAGCAAAAAGATCCACGGATTTCTCGTTGTCGAAGCGCAGGATGACGCTGTTGGCGACATCGAGCGCCAGTGCTCCTCCGACAAAACGATGTGGCGTCCAGACAAAATTCATGATGTAGATATAACCGACAAAGCGTATTTTACCAGTTATAAATTTGAAAGGCGGGAGGTATGGCGTATTTCATGCAGCAGTTGCTGAACGGATTGCCGGTGGCTGCGCTCTATGCCGCGCTCGCCTTCGGTTACGCCATCGCCTTCTCCATCACCAAGCGCGCAGATGTGACCTATGGCGCCATCTTTGCTTTCGCTGGCCTCACATGTCTGCTGTTTGCGGATTTCGGTTGGAATGAATTGTGGTTGATCCTGCCCGCCACGCTGGCACTCGGTGCTCTCGCGGGTATTTCAGGCGGGCTCTGGGCTGGGCTTTTTATCGGCAGGGCAGTGATGCGCCCGCTGTCGAAAGCGTCTCCAAACGCGGTCACCGTCGCATCCATCGGCGCGCTGATTGCGCTGATGGAAAGTGCGAGGCTGGCAGCGGGGACGCGGTCCCTATGGCTACCGCCTTTTCTGAATGAGCCTCTTTACGTTTGGCGAAGCCCGGATTTCGGCGTAACCATCACGCCGATGCAGCTTGTCAATTCGACAACCATGGTTGCGATGGTGGCGGTCGGCTACACGATATTGCAGACATCGAACGTTGGAAGACGATGGAAGGCTGTCTCGGAGGACGCCCTCGCCGCGTCGCTGCTTGGCGTCGATGCGGGACGGGTGTTTCTAGGGGCCTATGTCGTCGCCGCGCTCTTCGCTTCCATCTGCGGTGTGCTGGCGACATTTTATTACGGCAATATGGATTTCGGTGCCGGGCTGGCCTTCGGCCTGAAAGTGGTGCTGATTTCGGCGGCAGGTGGTTACAGTAGTCCCCTGAAATGCGCAGCCGGAGCAGCCGCGATTGGCTTTGCCGAAACATTCTGGGCTGCGTACGGTCCCGTGACATGGCGTGATGCAGCGGTGCTGGCCATGTTGATTGTGTGGCTGGTTATCACCAGAAGCGAGCGGGAAGCGCCTTAGCGCCACTTATCCTCGGCAGCACTGTCTGCATCCTTGGCGGATATCCAGTCACCGGCCGTGCCATCCCTGTCGTGCTCTTTCTTCCAGAAAGGGGCAGAGGTCTTGAGGTAATCCATGACGAAGTTCGCGCCGTCAAATGCGGCTTGCCGGTGGGTAGACGCGGCGATGACGAGAACGATGGTGTCGCCTGTGGCGATTTTGCCGTAGCGATGGATCGCCGTAAGGCCGAGGAGATCAAAGCGCTCGATTGCGAGATTGGCAATGCGCAGCATTTCGGCTTCCGCCATTCCGGGATAATGCTCGAGTTCCAGAGCGGATAGTGTGCCACCATCATCACGGCATAGACCGGTGAAAGTGACGACGGCACCGATCGCAAGGTTGCCGTCCGTAAGACGCTTTGCTTCCAACGCGGCGTCGAACTCCTGCTGCTGCACACGGATTGTGGGGGTGATTGCAGCAGTCATGGCCGTCAGCCGCCAGTCATTGGCGGGAAAATGCCGATTTCACGAGCGCCGACAATGCTCTCATCGTGGTCGATATGTTCCTGATTGACGGCGACACGGATGACATCGGGAAATGCGAAGGCAGCCTCGTACTCGTCGCCGCGTGTCGTCAGGTACTTGATCAATTCACCGGCGGTCGTCACATCAGCAGGAAGCTCCAAATCCTCTTCCGACTTGCCGATCCGTTCCCGCACCCATGCGAAGTAGACGATATGGACCATTATTCCGCATCCACGATGTGCTTGAGGCCAGCTTTGAAGTAGTCGTAGCCGGTGTAGATGGTCAGCGCCGCAGCGACCCAAAGAAGGGTGATGCCGATTTCCGTTGTGTAGGGCAGGACCTGATCGCCAGCCGGGCCCGCCAGAAGAAAGGCTATGGACACCATCTGGATCGTCGTCTTCCACTTGGCGATCTGTGTGACCGGAACGGAAACCTTGAGTGCGGCGAGATATTCGCGCAGGCCGGAGACCAGAATTTCACGGCACAGGATGGTGATGGCGGCCCAGAGCGACCAGCCCGCAATGGTGCCATCGGCAGCCAGCAGCAACAGCACGGATGCAATCAGCAGTTTGTCGGCTATGGGGTCCAGCATGCGACCGATATTGGATGTCTGGTTCCAGATACGAGCGAGATATCCATCGAGAAAATCGGTGAGCGAGGCGATGATGAACAGCCACAGCGCTGTCCACCGGGCAAAATCCGAACTTTCGAGCTTCCCCTCCACGAAGAAACACAAAACGATGACCGGCACGGCCAGAATGCGGCCATAGGTCAGAAGATTGGGGATGTTGTAGGTGCGCGAAGCCATGGGGAAACCTGTCAGTCGATATGGAACGTTGATGCAGCCCTAAGCAGCAAGCGTCAACACCCTATTATGTTTTTTTGCGGGTGCGGTACGAAAGCGTGGACTTACTCTCGGCCACTCTCATGGAAGTGATTGTAAACCTGTCGCGCGACCGTCTCGGAAATACCGCCCACCGCCATTAGGTCGCTCAGCGCTGCGCGTGACACAGCCTTTGCCGTGCCGAAATGTTGCAGCAGCGCGCGCTTGCGGCCGGGCCCGATGCCACTGATTTCATCCAGTGGGTTCTTGACCAGTTCCTTCTTGCGCCTGGCGCGGTGAGAGCCGATGGCAAAACGGTGCGCTTCGTCACGCATGCGCTGGATGAAATAGAGAACCGGATCCCGTGGCGGCAGCGAAAAATCGCTGCGCGTATCGGTAAAGAACCGCTCGCGGCCCGCATCGCGGTCCACGCCCTTGGCAACGCCAATGGCCGTCACGCAATCGCGGATACCAAGCTCATCGAGAATGGTGCGCACAGCCGTCATCTGGCCCTGACCACCATCGATCAGTATGACATCGGGCCATGCGGGGAAGGGGATGTCAGCGGCATCCTCTGGCGTGACAGTCTGCGTGCGGTCCGGTCGTCCCTCTTCTTTCAGCAGCCGTGAAAAGCGCCGTGTCATGACTTCGCGCATCATGCCGAAGTCGTCGCCGGGGGTGATGTCGGTCGATTTGATGTTGAACTTGCGGTAGTGGGCCTTGGTGAAACCATCCGGCCCCGCCACCACCATGCCGCCCACGGCATTGGTGCCCATCATGTGCGAGTTATCGTAAATCTCGATGCGGCGCGGCACGTAGGGAAGGGCAAAGGTCTCGGCAAAGCCTTTCAGCAGGCGGGCCTGAGACGATGTTTCGGCAAGCTTGCGGCCATGCGCCTCACGCGCGTTACCGAGAACATGGGCGACGACATCCTTCTTCTCGCCCCGTTGCGGCACCGAGATCGTAACCTTGTGATTGGCTTTTTCGCTGAACGCGGCGGCCAGAAGCTCCTGCTCCTCGACCACCTCCGACAGGAAAATCTGCTTTGGAACGGGTTTGTCATCGTAAAACTGCGCCAGAAAGGCACTCAGGATTTCAGAGCCCGGCAGCGATGGGTCGGCCTTGGGGAAATAAGCGCGGTTGCCCCAGTTCTGGCCGGTGCGGAAGAAGAACACCTGAATGCAGGACACGCCGCCTTCGTGGTGGATGGCAAACACATCCGCCTCATCGATGCCCGCCGGGTTGATACCCTGATGGCTTTGGACGTGCGAGAGCGCGGCCAACCGGTCGCGATACACAGCGGCGCGTTCGAAATCGAGGTCTTCAGAAGCCTCGTTCATCTGCGAGGCAATGGTGGCTTTCACGCTCTGGCTTTTGCCCGAGAGGAAGTCCTTCGCCTCTTTCACCAGTTCCGCATAGCCGTCATCACTGATTTCATGGGTGCAGGGGCCCGAGCAGCGCTTGATCTGGTGCAGAAGACAGGGACGGGTGCGCGATTCGAAGACACTGTCGGTGCATGTGCGGATCAGGAATGCGCGCTGGAGCGAGTTGATCGTGCGGCCCACGGCGCCAGCCGATGCGAAGGGGCCAAAATAGTCGCCTTTTCGCGCCCGCGCGCCACGATGTTTGAAAATGGCAGGTGCCCGGTTATCCGCCGTGATAAGAATGTAGGGGAAGGACTTGTCGTCGCGCAGAAGTACGTTGAAGCGCGGGCGCAATCGCTTGATGAGATTCGCTTCCAGCAACAGCGCTTCGATTTCCGTGCGCGTCGTCACGAATTCCATATGCGTGGTCACCCGCACCATCTGACCGATGCGGTTGGAGTGAAACCGGCCCTGTGCGTAATTGCTGACGCGCTTCTTAAGCGAGCGCGCCTTGCCCACATACAGCACATCCCCAGCATCGTTGAACATGCGGTAAACGCCGGGGCTATTGGGCAGATGTTTGACGAACTCACCGATGAGATCCATGCCCTTGAGGCCGGATTCGTTTTTCCAGCCTGCATTCCAGTCCATGGATGCGGCGGCGTATTCCCCGACCAAATCAGTGACGGGGGAGGCTACGTCGTCTTCATCTTCTTCATTATCATCGAAGAGAATACCGCCATCGGGCAGCTTCTTTCCGTTCATTCAGGTATCTCCGCGACGTCAGGGGTTTCCCAGCCGAGGTGCTGGCCCCCGTCGAGTGCGATCATCTGGCCGGTGATCGACGGGGTGTCATATAAAAAGCGAATGGTCCGGCCGAACTCGTCCGGTCGTGGCCCACGCTTTAATATAAGGGCGTCGATCTGCGCCTGAAAGTCCTCGGGCTCCTGTCTTTCACTTTTAAACGATGGACCAGGGCCAATGGCATTCACGCGAACACGCGGCGCAAAGCTCTGCGCCATGGTTTTCGTCGCTGTCCACATGGCAGATTTGGACAGCGTGTAGGAGTAGAAACGCGGCGTCAGAGCCAACACGCGCTGATCGATGATGTTGACGATCAGACCGGACGCATTCTCCGGCAGTTGCCGTACCAGCGCAGCGCCGAGCATCGAGGGCGCGCGGACATGGACGGCGAAATGGGCATCGAAAGCAGCACTATCAAAGGTCTCCGCACTGTCATGACGGAAGACGGAGGCATTGTTGACGAGAATTCCGATAGGGCCGAGCGCTGAATTCGCGCCCTCCATGAGTTTTTCTGTCGATGCCGAATCTTCCAGGTCCGCCTGGATAACGGCAGCTCTGCCGCCGTTCTGCCTTAATGTATTAGCGAAATCCTCCGCCTCACCTAAGGAGGAGCGGGCATGAATGCCGATGGCAAAGCCTTCTGCCGCAAGGAATTCGGCGATGGCGCGCCCCATACGGCGGGCGGCGCCGGTAATCAGTACGGTCTTGGGGATATTCTCGTTCAAAGCCGACCTGCATCCTGCCTACTTGGTTTTCCACACCCGATATAAAGCGAAAGCGCAAGTTTTGCCCAGAGCGCCCACCATTTATACAGAATTATGCCCCAACGTTCCATGCCAAGTAATTTGATTTAAATACCTGTAAAATTGAAGTATTCTTATCTTAACCAGTCATTATCCTTAATAAATTTTTGTGTCATTTTAGCAACGTCCCATTTCTGTCACGTCGCTGCCCCAATCAATTCACATTTTGGCTGTGTGATCTCCTCAATCACCCATCATTTTGATCATCAGTCGGGCAAGGGAACAAACTGTTTTACACCGCGTTTGGGAACAAGTGTTTGAGCACCCCGCGGGTATGAAAAGGAGAATAGCATGCGTACTATCGTTGCAACACTTATGGCGAGCACAATGGCAGCTGCGGCGTTTTCGGCAGCACACGCAGCCGACGCTGTGAACGAAGTGCCGCAGGCACCTGTCGCTTACGAGCAGCCAGCGCCTATCAGCAACTGGTCTGGCGCGTATCTCGGTGCGACTGCCAACTATGACTGGGGTCGCTTCACCGGTAACGGCGGCGATCGTGATGCCGACGGCTTCGGCGGCGGTCTTTACGGTGGTTACAACTGGCAGAGCGGCCAGCTGGTCTACGGTGCAGAAGCTGACGTCAACCTCGGCGACAACAAGGGTTCTGCTGGAACATTCCAGGGTGAATCTCTGGAAGGCAAGCAGGGCGTCAACGGTTCGATCCGTGCTCGCGTTGGTTATGACATGAACCCGTTCCTGCTGTACGGTACAGGCGGTCTGGCGATTGCTGACCAGAAGGTTAGCAACCCAGGCTCTAGCGATAACGCAACAGCACTCGGCTACACAGTCGGTGCCGGTGTAGAAGCGATGGTGACCAACAACATCACTGCGCGTGTTGAATACCGTTACAGCGATTACCAGAACAAGGACTTCACTCTTGACACCGGAACCGTATCTCGCGGCTTCGACGATCACAGCGTGAAGGCTGGTATCGGCGTCAAGTTCTAAGCCTTACCGGGATTAAAGTGGAAAGCCGGGGTTCGCCCCGGCTTTTTGCGTTTTAGGTGGCCGCATCTCTAGGCACGTTGCCCGAAAATGCGCGAGCTGCTTTAAGCAGGGGTCTTCATCTCCGCGTAATCCTTGAAGCGTTTGCCGAATTTTTCCGGCCACTGGGCCAGAGACTTGCGCCCTTCGGCCCATTCGCCTGCGAAACGCAGGTCTAGGTAGCCGATCATAGCTGCGAGTGCGAAGTGGCCGCCGTGCAGTTTCTTTCCCGTTTTCGGCAGGTTCGCATTGAGGTAGTCCAGCCCGCGCACGACCTTGCGCCATTGCTTGTCGATCCACGGCTGATGGACCTTGTCCTCCGGGCGCGAGCGGCGCTCGTAGACGATGGCCAGCAGGCAATCCATGATGCCATCGCACAGCGCCTCCAGAATTTCCGCCTCGGTGCGCTTTTCGCTCTTCTTCGGGTAGAGCTTGTTGCCAGAGAGACGGTCGAGATAATGCATGATCGCAACGCTGTCATAGACAGAACCACCGTCATCAAGCAGCAGAACCGGGATTTTTCCGAGTGGATTATTGTCCATCAGTGTTGCCGGTTCGGCGTTGGTATCGACGCGGACATCGGTAATGCCGATGTCGAGATAGCGCGAGGCCATGCGAACCTTGGCGGAGTAGGGCGAGGCGGGCGAATAGAGTAATTCCATTGATGTTGACCTTTAAGGCTTGCTGATGGGTAAGATTTCAGTGGAGCTTGCGCGGCAACCCCTACGGTCCACCTCCGGGCAATCGCGAAAGCTCAAGTCCTTGTTCATACAGATGCGCACCTCCTCCAGCTTTGGCCCCTCGCAACTGATGGCGATGCCACGTTTTGAAAGGCCGGGGTTGGATGAAACGAAGGCGTTCTCGATCGCATCTGCCGAAAGCGTCTGACTGCTGGTGCCGGAGGCGATGTTGCCGGGAAGGGTGACGCGTTCATAAGCCGCGCGGATCGTCGTGAGATAGTCTTTCTGCGAAAGTCCGCTGCACGTACCGTGCTTGCGCCACTGATGGCCAATGAGGCCCATGGACGGCATGATATCGAACAGATCGCGTCCCAGCGCTCCTGGTACACGTTCCTCGCGGTCCTTGCCGCAGAATTCCGGGTAACCCTGCTCGTTCTGAGGCCAGAGCCCGTGGACGATGAAGCCGTATCTGCGATTCGTCCCGCATTGCTGGCGGCTATTTTTACCGGCATCGCTGGCGCAAAAAGCTGGTGACCACGATAGCGACAGAACGTAGAAGTCGAAACCGGAACCTTGAACCGGCTGCGCCGTTCGTGTTGGGGAGGGTAATTTAGAAGATACGCTTATATCGCTTTGAGATGGTTCCCAGGCGTGGCCTCCCATCATCATCCACCCAGCGGCAGCAAGTGAAAGCACGCCGAGAGCGATAAAGCCGGCATATTGTTTCATCGGCTCAGATGTCTTTCCACTGTATGATGACGAAGTCTTGATCGTTTGTTGGGTTTTATACCATCTCGCGCCTGTGGCAAACAGGCGTCCGAAAAATGAAACATAGGTTGAAACGGAGCTTGTATAACGAATAAGCTCTACGAATCCGGGGCATTGCTGCCGGAAGAGGAGTAAGCCCGGGCATGTCCGCATGAAATTGAAGAAATACATCTGGCCAGTCGTCGGGGCGGCAACAATCGGATTTTCCGTCTGGTTGCTTTACAGGGAACTTCAGCACCTTTCACTCGACGACGTCTGGGATAGTCTCGCCGCCATCGGCACACATGACTGGGTGATGTCCGGCATATGTACGCTCGTCGCTTACGCCGCCTTGGCTGGTTATGACCGCATTGCCCTTCAGCACCTCAAACGCAAGGTCGGCTGGCTCTTCATCACGCTCACCTCCTTCACCACCTACGCATTGTCTCACAATGTCGGGGCATCGGTGTTTTCGGGTGCCGTCGTGCGCTACCGGGCTTACACGTCAAAGGGGTTGAGCGTGCCGGAAATAGGTGTGCTCGTTGCTCTCTGCTCTTTCACCTTCGTTATCGGCACCATCATGCTGATCGGCCTCGTGCTCGTTTATGAGCCCGACATCACCGAACGCTTCGTGAATGTCCTGCCGGTCGAGGCGTCGCGGACGACAGGGTTCATCCTGCTCGGCATCGTCGGGCTTTACGTGCTGGGCAGCCTTCTCAAGTTGCGGCCTTTGAAACTGGGATCGTTCACGCTGTTTTACCCGGCACCACGCCTTGTCATTCAGCAGCTGATCATCGGCCCGATCGAACTGCTGGGCGCTGCCGGTATCATCTATTACGCGCTGCCCGAGGTCGGAAATCCCGGCTTTATGGTCATCCTCGGCATATTCCTGATATCATTTTCGGCAGCGTTGATTTCCCACGCGCCTGGCGGCCTTGGTGTGCTGGAACTGGTCTTCGTCACCGGCCTGCCGGACATGAACCCGGCAGATGTAATCGCAGCGCTTCTGGTGTTCCGTCTGTTCTACCTCATCATTCCCTTCGTCATCGGCCTTTTCATCATCCTCTTTTTCGAGAGGTCACAATTGGCCGCTGCGGAAAGGGAAGAACAACGTCTGGAGCAGAGGTAGCTATTCGCCCTGTAGCCAGAACGCCCTGTGCGAGGCATAGCGATCCTGCGCCATGATGGTCTTCAACACTGGAAGTAACGTGTGCAGTTCGTCCTTCAGGGTGAAGGGTGGGTTGACGATGATGAGGCCTGAGCCGCTGAGTCCTTCCAGACGGTCGCTGCGCACTGATAGTTCTGTGCACAGCATCTTCGGAATTTCGTAGGATTGCAACTGTTCGTGAAATTCCTTGATGGGCGCGCCTTTTTTCAGCGGATACCACAGGCAATACGTCCCCGTCGCAAAGCGGCGATAGGCCTTGTGAAAACCTTCGGCCATGCGCGCATATTCGTTTTCTTTTTCAAACGGCGGATCGACCAGCACGAGACCACGCTTTTCTTTCGGCGGTAAATGCGCGCCCAGCGAAAGCCAGCCATCCAGTTCCGTTACGCGGGCCTGATAATCACCCTCGAACAGACGTGCCAGCGCCCGATAGTCATCCGGGTGCAGCTCCATGGCGGACAGACGGTCCTGCGGCCTGAACAGCATGCGGGCTAGCTTCGGAGAGCCAGGATAATATTGAAGACCACCCTCCGGGTTCAACTCCCGCACCGCCGTGAGATAAGGCTCCAGCAAATCGGCGACGGCAGGCGGCAGGTCTGCCTCCAAAAGCTTACCGATGCCGGTCTGCCATTCGCCGGTTTTCTGCGCTTCTTCGGAAGACAGGTCGTAAAGACCGATGCCCGCATGGGTGTCCAGCACCCGGAAGGCCTTGTCCTTGTTCTGGAGATAGCGAACAAGCCGCGCCATGACGGCGTGCTTGAGAACATCGGCAAAGTTGCCTGCGTGATAGATATGCCGATAGTTCATGCGCGCCGATGCCTTTTATGAATATTCTTGATGGTCGTCACTTGGCCCTTTTGGCCGCATTGCCTTTGCAATATACAAAAGCGATGAATGATGCGACCCCGATTTCCGCCAAAGCCGTGACTGGTGCTGTCAGCATCGGTCACACCGTCTGTCCCCACGACTGTCCGAGTGCCTGCGCGCTGGAAGTGGATATCAACGCGGATGGCCGGATTGGCCGTGCGCGCGGGGCCAATGCCAACACCTACACGGCTGGCGTTATCTGCGCCAAGGTGGCGCGCTACGCCGAGCGTATTTATCATCCGGGACGATTGCTGACCCCAAAGCGCCGTAAGGGCGCAAAAGGGGCGGGCGACTGGCAGGAGATCGGCTGGGATGCCGCTCTCGATGAAATTGCCAATGCCTTCGTGAAGGCGGAAGCAAAGCATGGTGCCGAGGCCATCTGGCCCTATTTCTATGCCGGGACCATGGGGCAAGTGCAGCGCGACAGCATAGAGCGGCTTCGCCACGCCAAGAAATATTCCGGCTTCTTCGGTTCCATCTGCACCAACATGGCATGGACGGGTTACGTGATGGGCACGGGCGCGCTACGCGGACCGGACCCGCGCGAGATGGCAAAGGCCGATGCCGTCGTCATCTGGGGCACCAATGCCGTTGCCACGCAGGTCAATGTCATGACCCACGCGATCAGAGCCCGCAAGGAGCGCGGTGCCAAGATCGTGGTCGTGGATATCTACGACAACCCGACGATGAAGCAGGCGGATATGAAGCTGATCGTGCGACCCGGCACGGATGCGGCCCTTGCCTGCGCCGTCATGCACATCGCCTTCCGCGATGGTTATGCCGACCGCGCCTATATGGCGAAATTCGCGGATGATCCTGCCGGGCTTGAAGCCCATCTAGTGACCAAAACACCGCAATGGGCAGCAGAGATTACCGGGCTGACGGTTGATGAGATCGAGGCTTTCGCCAAGCTGATTGGTACGACGCAAAAGAGCTTCTTCCGTCTCGGTTATGGTTTTGCCCGCCAGCGCAATGGCGCAGTGGCCATGCATGCAGCACTCTCCATCGCCACCGTGCTTGGTTCCTGGCAATATGAAGGCGGCGGCGCGTTTCACAACAATGGCGACATCTTCCGGCTGAACAAGGCGGAGCTGATGGGCACGGCCTATGCCGACCCAAATGTGCGCCAGCTCGACCAGTCGCAGATCGGTCGTGTGCTGACCGGAGACGCCGAGGCTTTGCGTTACGGCGGGCCGGTAACAGCACTGCTGATCCAGAACACCAACCCGGTCAATGTCTGCCCCGAGCAGCGGCTGGTAAAGCAGGGTTTCCTGCGCGATGATCTTTTCGTGGCCGTGCACGAGCAGTTCATGACCGAGACAGCAGAGCTTGCCGACATCGTGCTGCCTGCCACCATGTTCCTCGAACATGACGACATCTACCGCGCTGGTGGCCAGAACCACATTCTGCTCGGCCCCAAACTGGTGGAGCAGCCGGACACCGTTCGCACCAATCTCTTCGTGATCGAGGAACTGGCCAAGCGCCTCGGCGTCGCTGACATGCCGGGATTCGGCATGACGGAACGCGAGCATATCGATCTCATTCTCGGCCCCGGCGGTTGGGGCAATTTCGACAGCCTTGCCGAAGAAAAATGGATCGATGCGCAGCCACCGTTCGAGGTCGCGCATTATCTCGAAGGCTTCGGATATGCGGACGGCAAATTCCGCTTCAGCCCGGATTGGCAGAGCGGTCCATCCCCCAACAAGCCACCGAAGAACGTGCCTGTCATGGGACCGGTGGCGGAATTGCCGAAATTCCCGGATCAGGTCGATGTCATCGAAGTGGCCGATGCCGAGCATCCGTTCCGTCTGGCAACATCCCCCGCCCGCAATTTCCTGAACTCGACGTTCGCCGAGACGAAGACGTCGGTTCAGAAAGAGGGACGCCCGGAGCTGATGATCTGTCCCGCTGATGCCACACGTCTTGGTATCGGCGACGGAGATATCGTGCGCATCGGAAATCAGCGGGGCGCGCTCCGCATACATGTGAAGATCGTCGAGGGTGCGAGGGCAGGTGTTCTCATCGCTGAGGGATTGTGGCCCAACAAGGCGCATCTGGATGGCGAGGGCATCAATGTGCTGACGGGTGGCGACGCGGTTGCCCCGTATGGAGGCGCAGCTTTTCACGACAACAAGGTTTGGCTTCAAGGGCAATAGCAGGATTTGGAATGCAGAAATTTGACGACGTAAAAATTGAAATTCTTAACGACGAAACACTTTCAAAAAACTGGTACCACCTTCGCAACATCACCTACAATTACACCAACTCCAAGGGTGAAACCAAAACGCTGAAGCGCGAAGCTTATGATCGCGGCAACGGCGCAACCATTCTGCTCTACGATCCGAAAATCGATAGCGTGATTCTGGTTCGCCAATTTCGCGTGCCGACCTATGTGAATGGCTATCACGGCTGGTTGCTGGAAACGCCCGCAGGCCTTCTGGATGGCGACAACCCAGCAGACGCCATCGCCCGCGAGGTAATGGAGGAAACCGGCTACAAGCTTCGCGACACGCGCTTCCTGTTCAAGTCCTTCATGTCGCCGGGTTCGGTTACGGAGGTGCTGCATTTCTTCGCAGCGATTATCGACGCCTCTGACAAGGTGGAGGAGGGCGGCGGTGCGGCCCATGAAGACGAAGACATTGAGGTCGTCGTCATTCCCTTGGCGGACGCCATGAAGATGATCGAGGACGGTGATATCTGCGACGGCAAGACCATCATGCTGCTGCAATGGGCTGCCCTGAACAAGGTTGCTCTCACAGCCTGAAAACGGAGTTTCAGATGAACGATACGCCAAAATTGTCAGTGACTGAGGATGAGGGCCGCGTGCGGCTCATTACGAAGGAAACAGTCTGGAAGCGTTTCGTTCACCTACAAACACTCGTGTTCGACCAGACGATGGCGGACGGGCGGGTCGTCCGTCTGAACCGCGAAGTGCACGACCACGGGAGTGCTGCGGCAATTTTGCTGTTCGATGCCGATAAGGATGCCGTCGTTCTGGTCCGCCAATTTCGGCCTGGAGCCTTCGTCAACGGTGATCCGAGTTTCATGCTGGAGGTCCCGGCAGGTCTGACCGATGGAGACCACCCCGACGAAGCGATCCGCCGCGAGGCGATGGAAGAAACCGGCTATGCCGTACAAGAGGTGCAATATCTTTTCGACATCTATGCCAGCCCCGGCACATTGACGGAGAAGATCGGTCTCTTTTACGCGCGGATCGATCTGGACGAAAAAGCGGGCGAAGGCGGCGGGCTTGAGACGGAAGGTGAAGACATCGAAGTCATCTCGGTACCGCTCGATAAGGCCTTCTCGATGATCGCGACCGGCGAAATTACGGACGCCAAGACAATCATATTGCTGCAATGGGCAATACTGAACCGCGAGCAACTCTAAAGGCGTGTCAAACTCATGCGATGATGGAGAATACGAACGACTTCGATGGCTGCGTCTGTCTCTTTGAAAAATACGGTGTGCGAGCCGACAATGGTCTTGCGGTAGTGTTTTCTTATGGACTCTGCGGATTGTGAGATGGTTGAGCCATCAGCGAGCCCTTCGAGGGCTTTTTGTATCGCGGTGATATAGACTTCAGCTTGATTGATGCCCCAATTATCAACCGTGTAGTCCCAGATCCCCTCGATATCAGATCGAGCTTTCGGGGTAAGAAGGAGCGCTTTCATCCCGGTTTTTTCTTGCCGCGAACGAATTCACGGAAGTCAAACGGTACAGCGTCGCCGGATTTTTCTCCTTCAATCAACGCAGCCCGGAGATGGCTAAGCTCAGCCTCCCGTTCTTCAAGAAGCCGCAGACCTGCACGCAAGACCTCGCTGGCAGACGCGTAGCGACCATCTTCTATCTGTTGCTCGATAAACGCATCAAAATGATCATTGAGATTGACGGACGTGCTTTTTCCCATCACTTGCTCCTGCTTATTCAGATAATGTACCAAAGATTGGTAGAGCTTGAAACAGGATATTCAGGTCAGGCGGAAATCAGCTGCTGTCCCGCATAACAGGCATCCTGCGCCCGCACCACCTTGCCACCCTCCATCCGCACCACACCTTCAGCCAGAAGCTTGAGTGCCAGCGGATAGAGTTGATGTTCGATGGTCAGCACGCGTGCCGCGAGGGTATCAGGCGTATCATCCAGAAGGACTGGCACTGCAGCCTGCCCAACGACCGGACCTTCGTCCATGCCTTCGGTCACGAAATGGACCGTGCAGCCCGTGATCTTCATGCCGCTTTCGATTGCGCGCTCATGCGTGTGCAGGCCCGGAAAGAGCGGTAGCAGGGACGGGTGAATGTTGATGATGCGGCCCGCATAGGGCGCGATAAACTCTGCGGAGATGAGCCGCATGTAGCCTGCAAGGCAGATGATGTCGGGTGCGATTTCGCTTAGCGCCGCCAGAATGGATTGCTCGTGTTCGACCTTGCTTGCGTAGGTCTTGCGCTCGAAAACGAGTGTGGGAATGCCAAGGCTTTGTGCCTTGGCAAGACCGCCCGCCGACGCCTTGTCGGAGATCACGCAGGCGATTTCGGCAGGGAAATCCTGGGCCTGACAAGCCTGCGCCAGCGCCATCATGTTGGAGCCGCTGCCGGAGATGAAAACGACGACGCGTTTGCGGGCAGGGGCGGTGCTCATAGGCCGAGCGTGCCCTTGTAGATGGTGCCGTGAGCGTCTTCTGCACGCGCGACCATGCGGCCCAGTGCGAAGACGGTTTCGCCTTCGGCTGAGAGCGCATCCGTAACCGTCTGGGCGTCTTCTGCGGAAACCACGACAATCATGCCGACGCCGCAGTTGAAGGTGCGCAACATTTCATTAGGGGCAACGCCGCCAGTCTTCGCCAGCCATGAGAAGACTGAGGGAACTTTGATAGCGTCGAGATCGATCTCGGCTGCCAGATGCTTTGGCAGAACGCGCGGAATATTCTCCGGGAAGCCGCCGCCGGTGATGTGTGCGAGCGCCTTGAGTGCGCCAGTCTCACGAATGGCCTTCAGCAGTGGCTTGACGTAGATACGTGTTGGCGTCAGCAGCGCTTCACCCAACTTCTTGCCATCTGCAAAGGGCGCTGGCGCATCCCAGCCGAGGCCGGAGAGCGAGACGATCTTGCGAACCAGTGAAAAGCCGTTGGAGTGAACGCCGGAGGATGCGAGACCGAGAATGACGTCGCCTTCGGCAATGTCGCCTGCAGGCAGCAATTGGCCGCGTTCGGCAGCGCCGACGGCAAAGCCTGCGAGGTCGTAGTCGCCTTCCGAATACATGCCCGGCATTTCCGCCGTCTCACCGCCGATCAACGCACAACCGGATTCTAGGCAGCCCGCCGCAATGCCGTTGACGATGGCAGCGCCCTGGTCGGGATCAAGCTTGCCAGTCGCGAAATAGTCGAGGAAGAACAGCGGTTCGGCGCCCTGTACCACGAGATCGTTGACGCACATGGCAACGAGATCGATACCAACGGTGTCGTGATAATCGGCGTCGATTGCGATCTTGAGCTTGGTGCCAACGCCATCATTGGCGGCGACCAGAACCGGGTCCTTGAAACCAGCGGCCTTCAAATCGAACAGACCGCCGAAGCCGCCGATTTCGCCATCCGCGCCGGGGCGGCGGGTCGAGCGAACGGCTGGCTTGATCTTTTCGACCATCAGGTTTCCGGCGTCGATATCCACACCTGCATCGCTGTAGGTAAGACCGTTCTTGCCTGGCTCGCTCATGGCTGTCGTCTCCACTGGTTCCGTTTGGCGTCGCCATTCGCATGAGACGGTTGCCGATGCAAGTATGAGCGCGTCAAAACTCATGTTTTTCACGCCTTTTGGATGTTTTAGCCGCATTGCCATGGGAAAGGTTGGCCTCGGCGAATTTGGCAACGGTGTCACACTTGACCAGCCCGGTCCACGCATCCTATCTCCTAACCATGGCGTTAAGCGTACGGGCGCCCAAAGGAGCAGACGATGCAACCACATATCAGAGGCTTGAATCTGCGACGCCAGATCTTTTTCTGGTTGGGTGCGCTCGTCGTCTTCATCGTGTTCCTCATGGTGTTCAGCTCCATCCTGCTGCCCTTCGTGGCAGGCATGGCGCTCGCTTATTTCCTCGATCCCATTGCGGATTGGCTGGAGCGGCGCGGCTTGAGCCGCATGATGGCGAGTGTGATGATTCTCGTGTCCTTCGTGCTGCTCTTCACACTTTCGCTGATCATCATCATCCCGCTGGTGGTTGCGCAGGCCTCGGAATTCATCACCCGCATTCCGCAATATATTTCCTCGCTTCAACAACTCATCGCCGGAGCAGACTCCAACCTGCTGCCCGGCTGGGTCAGTTCCCAGATCGATACGGTTAAAGAGAATTTTTCCAAGTTGCTGGCCGAAGGTGCGGGATTTATTGGTACGCTGCTGACGCAAATCTGGAACTCCGGCAAGTCGCTGGTGGATGTGATTTCGTTGCTCGTGGTGACGCCAGTCGTGGCGTTCTATCTGCTGTTGGACTGGGACCGGATGATTTCCAAGGTCGATAGCTGGATACCGCGTGACCATGTCGGCACCGTGCGCCAGATCGCACGCGACATGGACAGCACCATTGCAGGCTTCATTCGCGGGCAGGGGTCTCTCTGCCTCATCCTCGGCGTTTACTACGCTGTCGGCCTGTCGTTGGTCGGTCTGAATTTCGGATTGCTGATCGGGCTCTTCGCCGGTGCCATTAGCTTCATACCCTATGTCGGTTCCATGGTGGGGCTGGTGCTGGCCGTGGGCGTGGCGCTGGTTCAGTTCTGGCCGGATTATGTGGATGTGATTCTGGTGCTGGCTGTCTTCTTCTCCGGCCAATTCATCGAGGGTAACATCTTGCAGCCGAAGCTGGTCGGAAGCAGCGTTGGACTTCACCCTGTGTGGCTGATGTTTGCGCTGTTCGCGTTCGGTGCTCTCTTCGGTTTCGTCGGGCTTCTGGTGGCCGTACCTGCTGCTGCAGCGGTGGGTGTGCTGGTGCGTTTCGTGCTGTCGCGCTATCTGGACAGCGACCTTTACCATGGACGTGCAGCCAACCTGCCTTGGGAGGCCGAAGGGGCGCAGGTGGAGCAATTGCCGCCGAAAAAGATCGATTCCCAGAGCTGAGCCGATGAGCGAAAACAACAAAACCGGTGGTGCGCGGCCAAAGGCCGAGCAGTTGCCGCTTGCCTTCTCACACCAGACGGCGACCGGGCGCGACGATTTGCTGGTCGCAGCACCACTGCATGCTGCCGTCAGCATTGTCGATGAGTGGCCGCGCTGGCCGTCGCCGGTCGTCATTTTGGTCGGGCCTCAGGGCTCTGGGAAGTCTCATCTCGCCAGCATCTGGAAAAACACCAGCAATGCGGTCGCGATCATTCCCTTCAAGGATGCTGAAGCCGCCCGTCTGGCGGAACATGGCCCTGTGCTGTTCGAGGATGCCGATAGAAACGGCTTCGACGACACCGAACTCTTCCATGTCATCAACAGCGTGCGAGAGAACGGCACCTCGCTGCTGATCACGACGCGCGAGTGGCCCGCCGCATGGCCTGTGACGCTGCCTGACCTTCGCTCGCGCCTCAAGGCCGCGACGGTCGTGGAAATCGGTGAACCGGACGAGGATTTGCTGGGCCAGGTTTTGATGAAGCTCTTTGCAGACCGACAGCTTTACATGGATGACAAACTTGTCAGCTATATCGTTGCGAGGATGGAGCGTTCGCTCAACATGGCGCAGACGATCGTCGAGAGATTGGATCGTTTGGGCCTGTCGCGCGGCACGCGCATCAGCCGGGCCATGGCAGCAGAAGTGCTGACAGAGCTTGGCGGCAACGTTGACGAGGATTGACTGTCACAGTTCCGTCGTCAAACTGTTATACGGGCTTTAGGCATCGGACAGTGGTTTCAGGATCGCCCGATGCTTCAACACGATCGGGTGCATTGCGGGGCTCAAGCCTTTGTGCAGCGCTGATCAGCAGGTTTTAAAGGGCGGAGTATTTGATGGATTCGGTAGTGCAGGAAGGTTCCAACGAGAACGTGCAGACGCCAACAGAGGTAGAGAACCTCTGGGATAGCCCGACACGCTTCGTGAACCGCGAATTCTCTTGGCTGCAGTTCAACCGCCGTGTTCTGGAAGAAACACTCAATACGGATCATCCGCTTTTGGAGCGCCTGCGGTTTCTCTCCATCTCCGCTGCCAACCTCGATGAATTCTTCATGGTGCGCGTCGCCGGTCTCGAAGGACAGGTGCGCCAGTCCATCACCGTCAAGACACCAGATGGCAAGACGCCCGCCGAGCAGCTCGAAAACATCCTGAAAGAAATCGACAATCTCCAGATGGAGCAGCAGGCGTCTCTCGCAGTCTTGCAGCAATATCTGGCGAAGGAAGACATTTACATCGTTCGCCCGGCCTCTCTCTCGGATGAAGATCGCGTCTGGCTTGAGAACGAGTTCGAGGCGCTGATCTTCCCGGTGCTGACGCCGTTGTCCATCGATCCGGCCCACCCGTTCCCGTTCATTCCGAACCTCGGCTTCTCCATGGGTCTGCAACTGGACAGCGTCAACGGTCGCGAGCCGATGACGGCCCTGTTGCGTCTGCCGCCTGCGCTCGACCGCTTCATTCGTTTGCCGGACGAGAAGACCGCCGTTCGTTACATCACGCTGGAAGATGTCGTCGGTCTCTTCATCCACCGGCTGTACCCTGGCTACACCGTCCGCGGTTTCGGTACGTTCCGCATTATTAGAGACAGCGATATCGAGCTTGAGGAAGAAGCGGAAGATCTGGTCCGTTACTTCGAAAGCGCGCTGAAGCGTCGCCGTCGCGGCTCGGTCATTCGCATCGAGACCGATAGCGAAATGCCGCCAGCGCTTCGACAGTTCGTGGTGCACGAGTTGGGCGTGCCGGATAATCGCGTTGCCGTTCTGCCGGGTCTCCTGGCGCTGAACACGATTTCGGAAATCGTCAAGGCACCACGCGACGACCTCAAATTCGAACCCTACAATGCGCGTTTCCCGGAGCGCGTGCGTGAGCATGCTGGCGATTGCCTCGCCGCCATCCGCGAAAAGGACATGGTGGTTCACCATCCCTATGAAAGCTTCGACGTGGTCGTGCAGTTCCTGCTGCAAGCGGCCCGCGATCCCAACGTTCTCGCCATCAAGCAGACGCTTTATCGTACCTCGAATGACAGCCCTATCGTACGCGCGCTGATCGACGCTGCCGATGCCGGTAAGTCGGTGACAGCTCTCGTCGAGCTGAAAGCGCGCTTTGACGAAGAGGCGAACATTCGCTGGGCGCGCGATCTGGAGCGTGCAGGCGTTCAGGTCGTTTTCGGCTTCATCGAATTGAAGACGCACTCCAAGATGTCCATGGTCGTGCGCCGTGAGGATGGCAAGCTGCGGACCTATTGTCACCTTGGTACCGGCAACTACCATCCGGTGACGGCAAAGGTTTACACGGACCTCTCCTTCTTCACCTGCAACCCGAAGATTGCCCATGACATGGCGAATATCTTCAACTTCATCACCGGTTACGGTGAGCCCGAAGAGGGCATGAAGTTGGCGGTCTCGCCTTACACCATGCGGTCGCGGATATTGAAGCACATTCATGATGAGACCGAACACGCGAAAAATGGTGTGCCGGCGGCCATCTGGATGAAGATGAACTCGTTGGTCGATCCTGAAATCATCGATTCGCTCTATCGCGCCAGCGAAGCCGGTGTCGAGATCGATCTCGTTATCCGTGGCATATGCTGCCTGCGTCCGCAGGTGCCTGGCCTCTCCGACAACATTCGCGTCAAGTCGATCGTCGGACGCTTCCTCGAGCACAGCCGTATCTTCTGCTTCGGTAATGGCTACGGCCTGCCATCCGACAAGGCTTTGGTCTACATCGGCTCGGCGGATATGATGCCGCGAAACCTTGATAGACGCGTTGAAACCATGGTGCCGCTGGTCAATCCAACGGTGCACGAGCAGGTTCTTTCACAGATCATGCTGGGCAATCTCATTGACAACCAGCAGAGCTACGAGATACTGCCGGACGGAACGTCGAGGCGCATCGAGGTGCGCAAAGGCGAGGAACCGTTCAACGCGCAGCACTATTTCATGACCAATCCAAGCCTTTCTGGACGTGGTGAAGCCTTGAAATCCAGTGCGCCTAAACTGATTGCTGGGCTGATATCATCCCGCAAGAAACAGGCTGAATGACACGATCAGAAGCACAGGGGCGGCTTACCGGTCTCGCCCCCGTTTCCGTCATAGATATTGGTTCGAACTCCGTTCGTCTCGTTGTTTATGAAGGTCTCTCGCGCGCCCCTGCGGTGCTCTTCAATGAAAAGGTCCTCTGCGGGCTCGGTAAGGGCCTCGCGCTCACCGGTCGCATGGACGAGGAAGGCGTTACCCGCGCATTAGCAGCGTTGCGCCGTTTCCACGCGCTGTCGGAACAGGCGCAGGCCAAACAACTCTACGTGCTGGCCACCGCCGCTGCCCGTGAAGCGTCGAATGGCCCGGATTTCATCCGTGATGCCGAAGCTATTCTCGGCTGCGAAATCGAGGTGCTGTCCGGCGAGAAGGAAGCGCTCTATTCCGCCTATGGCGTCATCAGCGGTTTCCATGATGCAGACGGTATCGCCGGTGACCTTGGCGGCGGTTCGCTGGAACTCATCGATATCAAGGGCACGACGTGCGGCGAGGGCATCACACTGCCACTTGGTGGTTTGCGTCTTTCCGAGCACTCTGGCGGCTCCATCGAAAGGGCTGCCAGCTTCACAAAAAAGCAGGTCAAGACCGCCAAGCTGCTCGCCAAGGGCGAGGGGCGGACTTTTTATGCCGTGGGTGGCACATGGCGTAACATCGCCAAGCTGCACATGGAAATCAGCGGCTATCCCCTGCACATGATGCAGGGCTATGAACTTCCGCTGGCCGATATGCTGAGCTTCTTGGACGAGGTCATTGCCTCCAAGGATAGCAAGGACCCTGCATGGCAGGCCGTTTCCAAGAACCGCCGCACGCTGTTGCCATTCGGTGCGGTTGCCATGCGCGAAGTGCTGGAGACCATGAAGCCCGCAAAGGTCGCCTTCTCGGCGCAGGGCGTTCGCGAAGGCTATCTCTATTCGCTGCTGCCGGAAGCCGAGAAAAGCGCAGATCCCCTGCTGGTGGTTGCGGATGAACTGGCAATCCTGCGCGCAAGGTCACCGGAACACGCCCGCGAGCTGGCCGACTGGAGCGGACGGACCGTTCCGATCTTCGGTATCGATGAAACACCTGAGGAAGCGCGCTATCGCCAAGCCGCCTGCCTGCTGGCGGATATTAGCTGGCGCGCGCATCCCGATTATCGCGGGCTTCAGGCGCTCAACATCATCGCCCATTCGTCCTTCATCGCCATCACCCATCCGGGCCGCGCCTATATTGCGCTTGCCAATTACTACCGGTTCGAGGGACTGAACGATAACGGCGCGACGCAGAACCTGACGACGATCGCCGGTGAGAGAATGCAGGAGCTTGCCAAGCTGCTGGGCGGTCTGCTGCGGGTGATCTATCTGTTCTCGGCATCCATGCCAGGCGTTGTCGATCACCTGAAATTCCGTAAATCCGAAAACCCCGATTGCGATCTGGAATTCGTGGTGCCGCATGAGTACAGCGATTTCGCCGGTGAGCGTCTCGAAGGACGCTTACAGCAACTGTCGAAGCTGACCGGAAAGCGTCTGGCTTTCGTTTTCGAATAAAGAGACAACAGGTGCCGCCCCATAGAGCGGCACCTGCCTAATCTTATTTCGCGTCCAGCAAGTCTTGCACCTCAAGCAGCACGAACTCGTTGTCGTCTGCCTTGTCCAGCGCGCGGCCTGCCGAGAATGGCAGGTTATTGTCGTTGCCGACGATGATGTGCGTCGCATCGACCTTGTCGACATTCTCGATGGTGACGAACGGCATGGTGTAGATGCCGTTGGCGCTGCCCTGTTTGGCCTTGTTGTCCGGGTCAGCGATCTTCATCAGGTCGATGTAGCCGATCTTGCGGGCGGCCTTGCCGACATTCGCATCGTTGAATTCGATCTTATAGATCCGCTTCAGCTTGGCAGGAACAGCAAAGCAATTGGTTTCCGGCTTCTTCGGGTCTGCGCAGGCTTTGTCTGTCGTGCCAGCGCCGTTGTCACGCTCTATGACGAGAGCCGTGCTGTCGTCCAGCATGTTGAAATCGCCTATGGCTTCACCGCCCTCGGCTAGAGGGTAGAGCCACGAGCGCCCGGTCCAGTTTTTGGAGGCGACGTCGAGTTCGATGATACGCAGGCCGGTTGCGCCGTCTTCGGTCTTCTCGACCTGACCGTCTGCAGTGTAGAGCGGACCTTCCAGAAGGCCGTAAAGCTTGGAGCCATCCTTGGACATGGCCATGCCTTCATAACCACCCGAGCGCTTCAGGTTGAACGCTGGCATTTTCTGAGTCGGGTTGCCGGGCAGAGAAAGCGCCGGATGGTCGGGAGATTTGACGTCGATATCGCCAGCTTTTGTCGAGACCACATCCGTCAGCTTGCCGTCACGGGTGAATTTCAGGATGTAGGGGCCGAATTCTTCGCCGACCCAGAAGCCGTCATTTGTTGGCTGGATGGATTCGACGTCGAAGTCCGCGCCTGTCAGATAACGCTTTTCCGAACCTTCCATGACGATGGGGAAGGGTGCTTTTTTGTCAGGGTCGGACAGGAAGACGGTTTCAAGCGCTGCTACCTTGCCATTGTCCCAATCGAATTTCAGGTGGTGCAGCATCAGCATTGCGTCGCTGGAATTCAGCTTGGAGCCGAAACCGTTGTCGGACAGGCTCCAGAACGTGCCATCGGCCATGGTCTTGATACCGGAAAAACCCTGCATGGCTTGACCGTTGAAAGGCATGGAGAGGCCGGTTGACCTGATACCATCCTTGCCCTGCACAGTGCCGAGGCCTTCCGCACGCTTGCGGTCCGCCGTGGTAAACTTCGCGGATGTCTTGAGATGCTCCGGCGCATCTGCCGGTGCCGGAATGATGGTGTTTGCCGGGATGATGGCCTGGGAAACGAGCTTTGCGGGAAATTCCTTTTCCGCAGCGAAGGCCGAGGCCGTGCCAAGGGAAAAAATGGCGGCGGAGGCGAGGAAGATGGTCTTCATGGGGCACCTGTCGGTTTGCATCTGTAACGCAGGACCGTTAGGCAGACTTCATGACAGGGGCGTAATGTAGCGTTGACGGTTTGATGACATTTGCTGCGCCGGAAGTCAGGCGGCGACCGGCTGGCGGCTGAGCGCACAGACGCCGAGTGTCTGTCCGCGACCCTTCACGGCATGTTCTCCGAGATATTCGCTTCTTATGCCTTTCGGCAGCAGCAATTGGTGCGCCAGATCGGACGAGATGAGAACCGGATGACCCAGCATCTTGCTGAGTGATTCCAACCGCGCCGTGGTATTCACCGTGTCGCCGAAATAGGTGATCTTGTGGTGATCGACGCCGATTTCAGCAGTGATGACAGGGCCGCCATGAATGGCGAAGCGCAACTTCGGCGACGTGCCGAAGCGCAGAAGCCATTCAGCGCGGTTGTTTTCGATGGTCGAGAGAATATCAAAGACGCAGTTGATACAGGCAGCACGGCGTATCGCCAGATGGTAGGGCCAGGTGATGATGGCGGCATCGCCGATATAGTCATCGATCACGCCGCCATGGCGCCTCACGGGACCGGCATAGGTCGAAAACAGCTCACCCAGATATTCCTGAGCCCGCAGATCTCCGTGGATTTCAGCGAAAGATGTCGAACCGACCAGATCAATGAACAGGAACACCCGTTCCTCGCTGACCGGGCGGCGATATCTGCCGAGAATGAGGTCGATGAAAATATCGCGGCCCAGCAATTCACGCACACGCATGATGAAGACGATGATGGCGCAGACGCCGAGCGTGAACAGCAGCGTTTGCATTTCGGCATGCACCGCGCGCCGCCAACTGACCGGGAAGATGCCTGTGGCCCACAAAATGGTGCCACCCAGACCGAAGCCGCAAAACACCAGCACGGCGTAAACGATCAGGCCGATCAATATGTAAGCCGGTGTCGGCAGCATGCTGATGCGGCGAGCAAGACCGGGCATGATATAGCCGCGCTCAAATGCAAGGATAGGCGCGCACGCGAACAGAGCATAGGTCGCACCAATCAGCGCTCCGCCGCCATATTCCAGGAAGGCATAGGCCACACCGCTTCCGGCAATCGCCAGAAACAGCACGACATAGTCCAGCATGGCGAGAAATTTCCTCATATACGCTCTTTGCTTGCAGCGCAGGTGGAGACCATGCCGCTATCCTCGGGGACCGGAATGTGATTCCTCCGCGCTTGCGACTTTATTGTGGAAACCACCGGTCAAAAAGCGATGTTTCGGCAAAGCCTGGCGGATGGGTGCTGCCTGTGACCGACTTGCATCGGTCACGAAGACCACATCCATTGGCGCAGTGTCGATTGATGTGGTGTCGCTTAGCTTGCCTCGGTTTCCTGAGGCAGTTCAAGCGCTTCCACTTTCTTGCCTGCGAAACGCAGTGCGACTTCGCCCCGGATCAGTTTCAAAGCTGGCTCACCAAAAAGATCGCGACGCCAGCCCGAAAGAGCAGCGACTTCAGCCTTTTCGCCCTCGGAAGCGATCTTGTCGAGATCTTCACTGTTGGCGATGACCTTGGCGGCAACGCCGTGCTTGTCTGCCGTCAACTTCAGCAGAACCTTGAGAAGCTCCACCGCAGCACCGGAACCTTCGGGCGAATGGCTCTGACGTGGAGCGTGCGGCATATCACCCTTCGGCAAGGCGAGGGCCGCATTGACGGTCTCGATGATGGCAGTGCCGGACGAGGAACGTTCCCAGCCCTTGGGGATGGTGCGAAGACGCGAGAGCGCATCCGCATCCTTCGGCTGCTGCTGGGCAATCTCGAAAATGGCATCGTCTTTCAAAACACGCGAACGCGGCACATTGCGCGCGCGCGCCTCGCGTTCACGCCATGCTGCGACGAATTTCAGGATGGCAAGTTCGGTTGGTTTGCGAAGGCGCGATTTCAGCCGCAGCCATGCATCATCGGGATGCATGTCGTAGGTATCGACCGATTCCAGAATATCCATCTCTTCCTTCAGCCAGGAGGAGCGGCCATCACGTTCTAGCTGTGCCTTCAGAGCCAGATAGACATCGCGCAGATGCGTGACATCCGCCAGTGCGTAGTCCAGCTGCTTTTCGGTCAGCGGACGGCGGCTCCAGTCGGTGAAGCGCGAGGACTTGTCGATCTGAACGTTTTTGATTCTCTGGACAAGCTGATCGTATGAAATCGAGTCGCCGAAGCCACAGACCATGGCCGCAACCTGCGTATCGAAAATCGGGTGCGGAATGAGGCCGCCCAGATGGTGGACGATTTCGATATCCTGACGCGCGGCATGAAACACCTTGATGACACTGGTATCGGCCATAAGTTCGAACAGAGGCGTCAGATCGATGTCTTTTGCCAAGGGATCGACCAGCACTTCAAGCGTCGGGCTTGCCATCTGCACGAGGCAGAGCTGCGGCCAGAACGTGGTCTCGCGCAAGAATTCCGTGTCGATGGTGATGAAATCGGATTTCGCCAGTTCCTTACAGGCTTCGGCGAGTGCTGCGGTTGTGTCGATCATTGTTTTTTGCCAGTCAATGGAAAGTACGGAACTTACTTTCCCTTTGAAGCGCCCATGTCAATACAAAGGCGGCTGTTCTTGTCCGTCTGTCCCGTCTTTCTGGACCAAATCTGGCGGTTGCTTGGGGTTTTGAGGCCGTTCGTTGCACATATCATCTCGAAAGCACGTCAACGGCGGCGCGCAGTCGAGAGAAGAGATGGGTTGGGAAATGGCACAAAATCGCGCTTTGCCTTGACAAATCGGGCAGGCCATGCGCTTTTCCGCCCGATTTAGAATACGCGATACACGTGCGTGATCGCCGCTATGTTTCAGGATAACAAAATGCATCGTTACCGCAGCCACACCTGTGCCGCTCTTCGCAAATCGCATGTCGGCGAAACCGTTCGCCTGTCCGGCTGGGTTCACCGTGTGCGAGATCATGGCGGCGTTCTCTTCATCGACCTTCGCGACCACTACGGCATCACGCAGGTGGTGGCAGACCCGGACAGCCCGGCATTCAAGACCGCTGAAGTCGTTCGCGGCGAATGGGTCATCCGCATCGATGGTCTGGTCAAGGCCCGTTCGGAAGACACGGTCAACAAGACCATGGCGACCGGCGAAATCGAGCTGTACGCGCAGGAAATCGAAGTGCTGGCCGCTTCGAAGGAGCTGCCGCTGCCGGTCTTCGGTGAGCCTGATTATCCGGAAGACGTGCGCCTGAAGTACCGCTTCCTCGACCTGCGCCGCGATACGCTGCACAAGAACATCGTCAAGCGCACGCAGATCATTTCCGATATGCGCCGCCGCATGGGCGATATCGGCTTTGCCGAATATTCCACGCCGATCCTCACGGCATCCTCGCCGGAAGGCGCGCGCGACTTCCTTGTGCCGAGCCGTATCCACGAAGGCAAGTTCTTCGCTCTGCCGCAGGCACCGCAGCAGTACAAGCAGCTTCTGATGGTGGCCGGTTTCGACCGCTACTTCCAGATCGCACCATGCTTCCGCGATGAAGACCCGCGTGCCGACCGTCTGCCGGGCGAATTCTACCAGCTCGACCTCGAGATGAGCTTCGTCACGCAGGAAGATGTCTGGGAAACCATGGAGCCCGTCATTCGCGGCGTGTTCGAGCAGTTTGCCGAAGGCAAGCCAGTCACGCAGAACTTCCGTCGCATCGCCTATGACGATTCGATCCGCACTTACGGTTCCGACAAGCCGGACCTGCGTAACCCGATTGAAATGCAGGCCGTGACCGACCATTTTGCCGGTTCCGGCTTTAAGGTCTTCGCGAACATGATCGCATCCAACCCGAAGGTTGAAGTCTGGGCCATTCCGGCCAAGACCGGTGGCAGCAGAGCGTTCTGCGACCGCATGAACGCTTGGGCGCAAGGACAGGGTCAGCCAGGCCTCGGCTACATCTTCTGGAAGGAAGAGGACGGTAAGGTCGTCGGTTCCGGCCCGCTTGCCAAGAACATCGGCGAAGAACGCACGGAAGCGCTCCGCGTTCAGCTTGGTCTGGAAGCGGGCGATGCCTCCTTCTTCGTGGCGGGTGACCCTGCCAAGTTCTACAAGTTCGCAGGCGAAGCCCGCACACGTGCCGGCGAGGAGTTGAACCTCGTTGACCGCGACCGTTTCGAGCTGTGCTGGATCGTTGACTTCCCGTTCTTCGAATATAACGAAGAAGAAAAGAAGATCGACTTCGCGCACAACCCGTTTTCCATGCCGCAGGGCGGAATGGATGCGCTGGACAATCAGGACCCGTTGACGATCAAGGCCTACCAGTACGACATGGTCTGCAACGGCTACGAAATCGCTTCCGGCTCCATTCGTAACCAGTCGCCTGAACTGATGGTCAAGGCGTTCGAGAAGGTCGGTCTCAGCCAGCAGGACGTGGAAGACCGCTTCGGCGGCCTATACCGCGCCTTCCAGTACGGCGCACCTCCGCATGGTGGCATGGCGGCTGGTGTGGACCGCGTGGTGATGTTGCTGACCGGCACCAAGAACCTGCGCGAAATCACGCTGTTCCCAATGAACCAGCAGGCACAGGATCTGCTGATGAATGCGCCTGCTCCTGCGTCGCCAACGCAGCTTCGCGAACTGGCCCTGCGTGTGGTGCCGACGCCGAAGAAGGATTGATACGGAACAATCCGTTTCAACATCAAAGGGCTGGCGGAAACGCTGGCCCTTTTTGTTTGTGTCGCTCACCAGCGCAATAAAAAACCGCCTTGCGATGATGCGCAAGGCGGCTTCAGTTCACATGATTTCAGATCAATCGTTGGCCGTAACCGTCACGCCAAGCACCTGTGGAATGGTGTTCGGTGCACCCATGGCCGCGCCCATGATCATCGGGAATGGCACAGGCTTTGCCGGTGCAGCAGAGATGGTGAAGTTCTTTGGGTCGTCGACATAGGTGTTGACGGCTTCAGACACGGCGTTCTGCAGTTCCGGCACGTTCAGCTGCGCCATCATCATAGGCACCATGCCCTTGATCATCTGCGAAAGCTGATCTGCCGTCGTGCCCTGTTCGGATGCCGCATAATCAATGCCACGCTTCGTTACGCCAGCATCATCGAAGCTGATTTCGGCGCTGTTGAAGGTCAGCTGCTGCATGAGGCCAAGCATGGCAAGGCCAGCGGCCTGATCAGCCTGTTCCTTATTGGGATTGGCAGCCTGAGCCTTGATGGCGTCCTGCATGGACTTGATGAACTTCAGCGTGTAGCCCGAGAAGCTGAACGCCATGTTGAGACGGCCGACATCTTTCAGGTCGATGGAGTATTCCTCGATGTTGAAGGTGCCTGGTGCAACTTCCCACGAACCGCTGATGGACAGTTCACCAGCGAGCGTCTGCATGTTGAGCTTTTCGAGCGCTTCCTTGCTCTTGGGGTCCGGCACAGTGGCCAAGTCTGCCTTGAAGCCGCTGGCGTTCACATCGAAGCTGATGGTGCCCTTGTCTTCGCTACGGGTCATGGTGGCGGTGGATTCTTCGAAGGAGGCGACTTCCTTGCCATCGATCTTCACTGTCGCCGGGCCGCTGTGTGCTTCATCGTAAAACAGCAGCGAATCAACGTTGCCTGCCGCCGTGTCAGCGGGAACGACGATACCGGACATGTAGAGGTCGGAGACGTTCACAGCGACGTTTTCATGAGCGTAATCAATGTTCTGGAAGCTCATCTTGTCGATGTTGTAGCCGCCATTGTCTTCTTCCACGCCTTCGAGCGTCACGTCACCGACGGGGAAGGTCTGTTCCTTGTTGCCATAGGCACCGAAGGTAACGCCGGAGAGAGTGACAGTCGAACCATTGACCGCGACGGACTTTGCAGCAATCTCGCCGCCCTGTGCGGCATAGGCAGCATTGATCTTCTTGAGGACATCTGCACCGTCAAGCGCGAAAGCGGGCGACGCGAATGCAACGACGGCGGCGCTGGCGAACAGAAAATGCCGGGTGGTTTGAAGTCTCATCCTATTCTTTCCTCACATGTCTTTAAATTGACGACCAATATCTGGAATCATGCATTTATATCCGAGGCATAGCCTAGGTCCACTGCATTCGTACTTTCTAACGGGTGGCCGAATTGCGGCATAAAAACAAGATTAACGAAAAATATACGATTGCGGCCTTTCATCCACAGCGGAAAAGGCGCGATTCCTTGCCGGGAATCGGCATTTCGGCTAGTCAAGCGCAATGGCAAAAAATATTGTTCCTCCGTCCGGCGGAGACGACGACAACGTACTCCCGATCGACCTCAAGGCCGCGCTCGAAGAGCGCTATCTGGCCTATGCGCTGTCGACCATCATGCACCGTGCGCTGCCGGATGTTCGCGATGGCCTGAAGCCGGTGCATCGCCGCATCATTCACGCCATGAGCGAGATGGGCATCCGCCCAAATTCGGCGTTCAAGAAATGCGCCCGTATCGTCGGTGACGTTATCGGTAAGTTCCACCCGCATGGCGACCAGTCGGTCTATGATGCGCTGGTGCGCCTGGCGCAGGACTTTTCCCAGCGCTACCCGATCGTGGACGGGCAGGGCAACTTCGGCAACATTGATGGCGATGGCGCCGCCGCCTATCGTTACACCGAAGCGCGCATGACCGATGTCGCGGCGCTTTTGCTTGAGGGTATCGAGCAGGACGCGGTCGATTTTCGCCCCACCTATAACGAGGAAGACGACGAGCCTGTCGTCATGCCCGGCGCGTTTCCCAACCTTCTCGCCAACGGTTCCTCCGGCATCGCGGTTGGTATGGCAACGTCCATTCCGCCGCACAACGCCCATGAGCTGTGCGATGCGGCACTTCGGTTGATCAAGAACCCGGAGTCGAGCGTCGAGGACCTGATGTTCGATCCCGCCCACCCGGAAAAGGGCGGCATCGAGGGGCCGGACCTGCCCACGGGCGGCATCATCATTGAGAGCCGCGAGAGCATCATCGAAGCCTACAAGACCGGTCGTGGTGGTTTCCGCGTGCGGGCGAAGTGGGAAATCGAAGACCTCGGCCGCGGCGGCTACCAGATCGTCATCACCGAAATTCCCTATCAGGTTCAGAAATCTCGGCTGATCGAAAAGATTGCCGAGCTTCTGCTGGCGCGGCGCCTGCCGTTGCTGGAAGACGTGCGCGATGAATCCGCAGAAGACGTGCGCGTGGTGCTGGTGCCGAAGAACCGCACCGTCGACGCCACGTTGCTGATGGAATCGCTTTTCCGCCTGTCCGATCTGGAAAACCGCATTCCGCTCAACATGAACGTTCTGTCCATGGGCCGTGTGCCCAAGGTCATGGCGCTGAACGAGGTGTTGAAAGAGTGGCTGGACCACCGTCGTGACGTGCTGCTGCGCCGCTCGCGATTCCGTCTGGCTGCTATCGACCGCCGCCTGGAAATTCTTGGCGGCTTCCTCATCGCCTATCTCAACATTGATGAGATCATCGCCATCATCCGCGAGGAAGATGAGCCGAAGCCGGTCATGGTGGCCCGCTTCAACCTCACCGATGTCCAGGCCGAAGCCATTCTCAACATGCGCCTGCGCTCTCTGCGCAAGCTGGAAGAATTCGAAATCCGCACGGAATTCGAAGGCTTGAGCAGCGAAAAGGCCGAGATCGAGTCGCTGCTGGCATCGCCGGACAAGCAGTGGAAGACGGTTGCCTGGGAAATCGAAGAGGTCAAAAAGAAATACGCCAAGGTGACGAAGCTCGGCGCACGTCGCACCCTGTTCGCCATGGCACCGACTGCCGATATGGATGCCATCCAGCAGTCGATGATCGAGAAGGAACCTGTCACGATCGTCATCTCTCAGAAGGGCTGGATCAGAGCGCTGAAGGGACACATGACCGATACTTCGGCGCTGACCTTCAAGGAAGGTGATGGCCCGAAACTGACATTCCCAGCCCAGACCACGGACAAGCTGCTGCTGGTGACCACCGGCGGCAAGGCCTACACACTGGGCGCAGACAAGCTGCCGGGCGGGCGTGGCCATGGCGAGCCGGTGCGCATCATGGTGGATATGGAGAACGATCAGGACATTCTGACCGCCTTCGTCCATGATCCATCGCGCAAGCTGCTGCTCGTCTCCACCGGCGGAAACGGCTTCGTGGTGGCGGAAACGGAAATGGTGGCCAATACCCGCAAGGGCAAGCAGATCATGAACGTTGCCATGCCAGATGAAATGAAGCTGGTCGTGCCTGTGACGGGCGACCATGTCGCCGTCGTTGGCGAAAACCGCAAGATGCTGACGTTCCCGCTCTCGCAAGTGCCGGAAATGTCGCGCGGCAAGGGCGTGCGCCTGCAACGCTACAAGGATGGCGGCATCTCGGACGTGAAGTGCTTTGCGCTGGCAGCCGGCCTGACATGGGAAGACAGCGCCGGGCGCTCCTTCTCCAAGGTGGGCGACGAGCTGCTGGAATGGATGGCCGACCGCGCCACCGCAGGCCGCACCGTACCGAAGGGTTTTCCGCGTAGCGGCAAGTTCGGCGGGTAAGGGCTGGGCGTCCATCCCTCTCATCTTCGCCTCGCGCCACCATTGTCCGGTTAGAACGGGAGGGTGGTTTGGCGCAAATACATCCACTCCGTCACCCCGCACTTGCTGCGGGTCCAACCGACGCGCGGCTGCCCGTCGAGAACGTTCTTTCAGCCCAAGCCATTGGGCTGACTGGATTTCGGCTTAGAGCGCTTCACCTTTTGACGGAACCATATCCTGCATTTCTGATGTAGTTTGCGCATTCGTCGGGTCGGATCGTTTCGACCAGCCCGCCAATATGCCGCCAGGTATCTTCGATGCTGCGCTTCTGTGCGTGGCGCATCCAGTGCTTTATCTTCGAGAAGGCCTGTTCGATTGGATTGAGGTCCGGCGAGTAGGGTGGCAGGAACCATAGCCGAGCACCGGCAGCCGTGATCGCCTGACGGACTGCCGCGGATTTGTGGCTGCCAAGATTGTCCATGACGACGATGTCGCCTGGCTTGAGAACCGGAACCAACTGCTGTTCGACATAGGCACGAAAGCACTGACCGTTGATCGGTCCGTCGAAGACACAAGGTGCTGCCAACCGATCCTTTCTCAATGCACCGAGGAATGTCAGCGTACGCCAGTGCCCATGCGGCGCAAACGCACGCAGTCGCTTGCCTTTGGGTCCCCAGCCCCTGATGGGTGTCATGTTGGTCTTGATCCAGGTCTCATCAATGAAGACCAGCCGTTCAGGATCGAGGTGATGCTGTAAGGTCTTCCATCGCTCTCTTCTACGGGCGACATCGGCACGCGCCTGTTCAAGGGCGAACAGCGTTTTTTTTAAAGCGCAGCCCCTCGCTGCGGATGAATTTCCAAATCGTATTGTGGGAGACGGCGATGCCTCGCAAGGCAAGTTCGGCCTTCAGTCCATGCAGTGTCAGGTGTGGATTCTGAGCGAGCCGTTCGGCAATGAAGCTGCGATGTGGCTCCAGGATGCGCTTGCGGTAACCACCCATCTTGCCTGGACGAACCGATCCGGTCGCACGATGGCGCTGAGACCATTTCACCACCGAAGACGCGGCCACATCAAAGCGCGCTGCAACGGCACGGACGCTTTCGCCGCTCGACACGGCTGCGACAACACGTTCACGAAGATCATTTGATATCGGTGCGGTCATCAGATGCTGGCCTCCATCCAGCCAACATCAGTGAATCACATCAGAACTGATTTGGGAATCAAACCCGATTCAGAAAGACGTGGAAACGCTCTAGGGCCGGAATGACGGCAGGAGTGTATGTATTAAACCCTCGAGGGCAAATCCGGGAGGGTTATCGCCTCAAACAAAGAAGCCCACCGACGATTGGAGTGAACCAACTGCCGGTGGGCTTGAAGACCGGCGGAATATGACCGCCTATCTTACGTGATTAGTCGTCCAGCTTGTCGTAGTCCAACTTCGGCGCAGCTTCGAGCGCTTCCTTGGTCGTGTCTACGTAAGCCTTCCACGTGCCATTTTCGTTGTTGATGGCGACGGAGGCAGGGTCGAGAACGACGTAGCTCTTGTCGATGCCGAGGAAGCCGCCAACGCTGGCGACCAGACCGATGACAGACTTTCCATCGCCGATCACGACGTCTTCGATCTCACCAATTTCCTCGTTCTTCGCATTGTAGATGTCCATGCCATCCAGCTGCGAAGCGGTGAGGTCGGTCTTCTGCACATTGACGAACTTCAAAGGGCCATTTGCCTTGGTGCCCATGGTAATCCCAGGACCCGAAAGCGCCGCATCAGCACCAGCAGCCGGTGCAGCCGCAGGAGCCGTCGTCGCTGTCTGCGCAAACGCAACAGAAGATGTCAGAACCGCAGCAGCAGCCAGTGCGAAAACCTTGTTTTTCATAATGTTTCTTCCCTTTTCAGTATCGGACACGGTGTCCGGGGGAAGAACGGGTTGGGGTGGGTTTGGTTCCGATATGTAATTAGTGCAAACAAGTGATATTGGAGCTTCAGTATTTTCGGTTTTGGTTGACAAAACAGTAGATTTTTCGTATTCAGTTGCAATGGTTAAAGGGGATTTAAAAAGTGAATCACGCAGAAGCGTTTGTGAGAGATCAGATTTCCGCAACTTGTCAGTCGTTGATCCCGACGACTTTGAAGACCGCTTACCAAACGGCGAAAGTGATAATCGCGAACGAACCTGTTTTTTCAGTTCCTAGTGCTGAAGACAATCATGGTCGAATTATTCAGTGGTGCGTAGATTTTGCTTTCGTACGATTGATTACGACGGGTCAATGGAATTTCGAATATGCTTGGCGTCACTTTGAAAAGCCGACTGGTCGCTATTTGGAAATTAGGCCGACACATTCCTGTGTCACCATTTCACAGGTGAATAATCCCAAGAAGCAACCTCGTGATGTTAGGTTTCGCGAGAATATGCGTCTGCAAAGCCAAACCTGGTTGGCAGGTTTGGCTCCGCCTGAAGTCGAGTTGAGAGGTCTTCCGCATATTCTGTTAATGCATGGTCATAAAACACTTGACTTTGCGCACTTGGCGTTGCCGAAAGGCGAGCATGAGAACGGCTTTCATTATCGTAGCGGAAATTTGATGCGAATGCCTCACGCAATCCCTGAGCAAGAAGTTCCTGTTGAAGATACAGACTACGATTCGATTCTGTCTCTGAAGGATGAAATCGATAAATGGCGAAAAGATCATGGATGATACTAATGTTATCGCTTTTCCTAGCGCCGCTCGGTTCCAACAAGCCGGGCGGCTTTTGATTGGTGAAAAAATTCGTGATGCACGAAAAGTAATGCGGCTTAATCAAGCCGAGCTTGCGAAGCTGGTCGAGGTAAGCCGTCAGGCCATTTCTGCTTTTGAGGCTGATGATAAGTATCCAGATCCTAGCACGTTTGGGCGCATTGTTGGCGTATTACAGCAACCTGTCGCTTACTTTCTGGCCGAAAGTAATCCTAGCTTTGGTGGTAATGGTCCTAAATTTTACAGAAAGTTTGGCGCTGACACCGCGCGCAGAAATGAGGCTTGCGCCGTTCTAGGTGAATGGTTTGCACAATCCGCTAAGTATCTGAGCGAATTTGTAAATTTCCCTGCTGTCAATGTACCTCATTTCAGTCCTCTGAGCGGTGCAGGCCAATATTCTTTTGAAGAGGTTAATGCGATTGCTGATCAGCTTCGAGGAATTTGGGGTCTAGGCTTGGGGCCACTATCTAATGTCCTTGCGCTTATGGAGAGCAAAGGAATTGTGACTTGCAGATATGAGCTGGCAGGTGAAAACGTTGAGGCATTCTCTTTTTGGAATGGTGATAGGCCTTTTGTATTTATCGCTTCGGAGAAAGATGGGGGTGTAAGGTCTCGTTTTGATCTTGCTCATGAACTTGGCCATCTTGTTTTGCACAGAGGTGTCAAGCAGAGTGAAATAGAAGATAAGGACAGGTTAAAGGTTATAGAGAGGGAGGCGAATTGGTTTGCTGGCGCTTTTCTGCTTCCTGAAAGCACATTTTCTAATGAGATTTACTCCCCAAGGCTTGATAGCTTTATTTCTTTGAAAGCGCGGTGGAAAGTATCTATACAAGCTATGATATATCGTTGTCATTTGCTCGGAATATTTAACGATGACCAGACGTTGAATTTGCGGAAGCAAATTTCTTATAGAAAATGGCGGGTTAAAGAGCCGATGGATGATCCCCGTGTTATTCCTTTAGAAAAGCCAAAATTACTTAGGATGGCGGTCAATCTTCTAATCGAAAAAAACGTTAAAATTCCGGAAACTATAGTAGATGATATGAAAATAAGGCCTAGCTTGCTGGAGGATTTTTTTGGGTTACCTCAAGGAACTCTTGCTACAAAGAATGTCGATTTTTTCAAACCATCTTTGAGATAAGGGCTCACAATAAAAATATATGAGCTTGAAATGCGTTGGTTGTGTCGTTCAATCGTCTGTCATCGCTACGCGACTAAAAGATCATTCCCACTCCCCATCCACAAACTTCAACGCATCAATAATCGACACCTTCCATACATCCCAGACATGATCCCCATCCGTAATCCGCAGTTCGGATTTGCGGTTGTCGGCTTGCAGGGTTTCGTGGAGGGCGATGGCGCCGCGCCATAGGGAGAAGCCGTCGTCGTCGCCGACGGTAAGGTAGGTGGCGGGGAGGTCCTGTTTTTTGACGACGTGCTGGGCGACTGTCGTGAAGATGTTTTGCTCGTTGAAGCGTCGGGCGTCGAAGGGTGTGCCGAAGGAGCCGGAGAAGTGATCGCCGGTGGAGGGAAGCACGATGCCGCTGGTGATGGTGGTGCGGTCGATGCGGTGGAAGAAGGCACTGTCCTGGATGAGCTTCAGCTCGGCAGGCGTCTTGTCGAGATCGGTGGCGGGTACGTTTTGCCAGATTGCGCCTGAGAGGCTGGCGACCGCGGCGTACAGGTCTTCATGCGCATAGGCCAGATGCAGTGCGCCGAAACCGCCCATGGAGAGGCCAATGATGGCGCGACCCTGCCTGTCCTTGCGCACGGGCAGCGTCTTTTCCACATGCACCCGCAGATCGCCGGTCAGCGCTGTCTCGTAATTGCCGGGACCGCCGACATCGGCGGAATCCACATACCAACTGTTCTTCACGCCCGGCATGACGACGACCACGGGGCGGATCGCGCCTGACGCAATCATACCATCCAGTGTTTTTTCGATATTGCCGAGATCGCGCCAGCTGTTCTGGTCGCCGTCATGGCCGTGCAGCAGGTAGATCACTGGCCAGCCATTGTCCGGCGGATCGCCATCCGGGCGGTAGATGTTGACGGGCAGATCGGCGTTCAAGGCTTTGCTATGGAAGGTGGCATCGGCAAGAGTACCGGCGACGCTGCCGCCAGCCATCAAGACGAACGCCAGAAGAGATGTTGCGATGATCTTTACGCGCATTTTTTCCTGGCTCCCTCTGCCGGTTGCAATGGTTTCTCAACGCACTTTTTTGCGTGAGGTTCCGATTGGGGCGGGTCGTCGAGCCGGACCGTTCGCGCATCATCCGCAACGGGATGCAGAGGAAACGGTGCACTCTTTTGCGCTGGATGTGATGGAATAGCTTTACGGAGGGGTCTGAAGCGGAGCGGTAATGTTACCGCCCCGGTCTTCCGGTTTTGCCCTTGGTTCGGCCCTTGCGCTTCTGCTCGCCGGGGTCTTCATAGGAGCCGACGCCGACCTTGCCACGCGTGATGGGGCGGGGGTCGTCAGAACCCCTTACCAAGTCCGCCGATCCACTCGGCTTCGCAGCGCGGCGCGGACTATCCTCCCCCACAAGGGGAGAGGAAGAGCTGCGGCGCTCCGGCTGGCCTTCCAGAAGAGGAGCGAAGCGTTTGCCGTCTTCGCTCTTCGGCTTGGCCGGGGTTGCTCCCTTGACGGGTTTTTCCGTGCGGCCGACGGTCATCTCGTCGAGGCTGTTTTTGCGGAACAGGGGTTTTGCGGTGTCGGTGCCGGGGCCCATGTTGTCGAGGGTGGGTTTGGCGAAGAGGGATTTGGAGGTGCCGCCCTCGTGGTTCGAGACGGCCCCTTGGGCCTCCTCACCATGAGGGCTCATTGTTGCGCCGTCTTCACCATAAAGACTACCGGCACCACGGTCCTCATCCTGAGGCGCGGAGCCCGAAGGGCGGAGCCTCGAAGGATCCTTCTTTGTGCCCTTCTTGCCGCCACTCTCCAGCGACTTCGCCTCTTCCTTCGCAATCGGGTCGTCCATGGCGGCGAGTTCGGCGGCTTTGAGGCGTTTGATTTCGTCGCGGAGGCGGGCGGCTTTTTCGAAGTCGAGATCGGCGGCGGCGTCGCGCATGGACTTTTCCAGCGCGTTGAGGTGGGCCTGAAGATTGTTGCCGACCATGTGGCCGCCATCCGCAAAGCCCTTTCCGGATGCGCCCGATATATCGGCGCGGACGTGGTCGCGCTCGTAAACGCTGTCGAGAATATCCGAGATGCGGGCCTTGACGGACTCAGGCGTGATGCCGTGTTCGGTGTTGTAGGCCACCTGCTTTTCGCGGCGGCGGCTGGTTTCTTCCATCGCCCGCTTCATGGAGCCGGTGATGTTATCCGCATAGAGAATGACCTTGCCATCGACGTTACGCGCCGCACGACCGATGGTCTGGATGAGCGAGGTTTCCGAGCGCAGGAAGCCTTCCTTATCCGCATCGAGAATGGCGACGAAGCCGCATTCGGGAATGTCGAGACCTTCGCGCAGAAGGTTGATACCGACGAGAACGTCGAACGCGCCGAGGCGTAGGTCGCGAATGATTTCGATGCGTTCCAGCGTGTCGATATCCGAGTGCATGTAGCGCACGCGCACGCCCTGTTCATGCAGATATTCGGTGAGGTCTTCGGCCATGCGCTTGGTCAGCACGGTGACGAGGGTGCGATATCCAGCCTGCGCCGTCTCGCGAATTTCGCCCAGCACGTCATCCACCTGGCTGCGGGCGGAGCGGATTTCGACCGGCGGATCGATGAGGCCCGTGGGACGGATGACCTGTTCGGCAAAGACGCCGCCGGACTGTTCCATTTCCCAATTGCCGGGGGTGGCCGACACTGCGACCGTCGGCGGGCGCATGGCATCCCATTCCTCAAAGCGCAGCGGGCGGTTGTCCATGCAGGAGGGCAGGCGGAAGCCATATTCGGCCAGCGTCGCCTTGCGCCTGAAGTCGCCCCGGTACATGCCGCCGATCTGGCTGACGGAGACGTGGCTCTCATCGATGAACAGCAGGGCGTTGTCGGGGATATATTCGAACAGGGTCGGCGGCGGTTCGCCTGGGCTGCGGCCGGTGAGATAGCGCGAATAGTTCTCGATGCCAGCGCAGGAGCCGGTGGCCTCCAGCATTTCGATATCGTAGCGGGTGCGCTGCTCCAGCCGCTGAGCTTCCAGCAGGCGTCCGGCCTTTTCCAGCTCGGCCAGACGGCCTTTCAGCTCTTCCTTGATGGAGCGGATGGCACCATTCAGCGTAGGGCGAGGGGTGACATAGTGCGAGTTGGCGTAAATCTTGACCGATTGCAGATCGCCGGTTTTCTGGCCGGTGAGGGGATCGAATTCGGTGATCGAGTCGATCTCGTCTCCAAACATGGAGATGCGCCATGCGGCATCTTCCAAGTGGGCGGGGAAGATTTCGATGGTATCGCCGCGCACGCGGAAGGAACCGCGCTGGAAATCCATATCGCGGCGTTTATATTGCTGGGCCACGAGATCGGCCAGCAGCTGGCGCTGGTCCAGCCTGTCGCCAATCGCCATCTGGAAGGTCATGGCGGTGTAGGTTTCCACCGAGCCGATACCGTAAATGCACGACACCGAGGCGACGATGATGCAATCATCCCGTTCCAGCAGCGAGCGGGTAGCGGAGTGGCGCATGCGGTCGATCTGTTCGTTGATCGAGGATTCCTTCTCGATGAAGGTATCCGAGCGCGGCACATAGGCTTCCGGCTGGTAATAATCGTAATAGGAGACGAAATATTCCACCGCATTGTCGGGGAAGAAGTTCTTGAACTCCGAATAAAGCTGCGCCGCCAGCGTCTTGTTGGGCGCAAGGATGACGGCGGGGCGCTGGGTGGCCTCGATGACCTTGGCCATGGTGAAGGTCTTGCCCGAGCCGGTGACGCCGAGCAGCACCTGTGAGCGTTCGCCGGAATTGATGCCCTCGACCAAATCCTTGATCGCGGTGGGCTGATCGCCCGCCGGTTCGAAATCCGAGGCCATGCGGATGGTGATGCCGCCTTCGGATTTGGGCGGACGGGCAGGGCGGTGCGGCGTCCACATCTTGCCGTCCTTGAACAGCGGATTGCCGCTTTCAATTAGCGCAGAGAGCGCCTCGACGGTGGCGGTGACCGCGCCGGTGGCGAGGTTTTCGGCGTCCTCGAGGCTGACATCCATGCCCGCGACCGGATTGAGACCGGCGGCGGCGCGGGTTTTCGGATCGTTCGACGCACCGATGGACACGCCACGCGAGGTCTTCTGCGCGGTGGCCTTCTTGTTGACACTGCCGCTGCTCTTGGCCTTCTCGGCTTCCTCGATGGCTTGTTTGCGCGCCTCGATCTCGATCTTCTTGCGGTGCTTGCCCGCTTTCGACGCGACCTCGCGCTGGGTCTCCACCGAAGACGCTTCCGCCTCGGCCTCCAGCTGCTTCACCCAATCGGAAACGCTGCCGGGGAGTGGCGCGCCTTCAAATGGGGCTTGCGGCATTTCTGCGAAGCCATCGGAGCGGTAGGTTTTGTCGGAAGGTTTTTTCGGTGATCTGGCCATGGTCGGAATATGGAGAGAGTCCAGTTGAAAGTGAAGGGGCGGGGTCTAAAATATGAGTACAAACAGGAAACGTTGAGCGCGCCGGAACCAGTTGGAAAGTTTTGCGTTCTTCACGCGCCCTCACCACCCGGTAAAGGGCGCGTCAAAATCCTGTTCCTGTTTGCTGCGTCCTGCGTTAAGCAATGCGTCGCAAGCCGGAACAGGTTCCCTCTTGCACCAACATTCGCTCCCATTTTCAAAGGTCCGTCATGCCTTTTTCCATAACCCCTGCGCACATCTGGCCGGTCGTCATGCTGATTGCCTCGAATGTTTTCATGACCTTCGCCTGGTACGGCCACCTCAAGCACAAGGGCAGCCTGTTGTATCTGGCCATCCTGACGAGTTGGGGTATCGCTTTCTTCGAATATTGCCTTGCCGTGCCAGCCAACCGTATGGGCTCCGAGGTCTATTCGACGGCACAGTTGAAGACGATGCAGGAAGTCATCACGCTCACCGTGTTTGCGCTGTTTTCGGTATTCTGGCTGAAGGAAAGCCTGACGATCAACCATGTGATCGGATTTGCGCTGATTGCGTTCGGGGCTTCGTTCCTCTTCAAGTCTTAAGCAGGGCGTTGTTATGAATTCCAATCGGACCGCAGTAATTTCCGCTGCCTTCCTGATGGCGTTTCTTGGAGGCCAGTCGCAGGCCAAAGAACCAGATCCGCGCGTTTCTGCCGCGCTTGCTCCGCAAATCGCGTCCTGCTGGACCGTGGCGGCTGAACCGCCGGTGGTCCTACCGATTTTGAATGCTCAGCTTGAACGGGACGGATCGGTGAAGTCCGTCGTAGTCGCCAATCATTCAGAGGACCCCTCGTTCGCAGTCTATGCAGAAGCGGCGCGGCGCGCCGTTCTGCGCTGTGCGCCGTTTGATCTAGCGGAATTCGCGGATAGCTACGAAGACTGGCGCGAATTAACACTGAACTTCTCGTCGGATAATGGTTCTGAGCAATCCAAGCGGCAGAACAGGGAAACCGGCGTGACATCGCTGATGCCGAAGTTCAGCAGCGGTGGCAGGGTCGCCAACGGTATCGCGCAGCAGGCCACGTCATGGGACGGTCGTGAGACTATGGTCATGTTTATGTGCGTGCCAGAAGAAAAGCCAAACGGGTTCGCCATCGGTGTCGATTTCGGCGTAGGCCGCGATCAGACGCAGCCGCAAAACGTGACGATGATGTACGGCCAGACGACGGACAAGAGAAAGTACACGCGTGTCGCAGAGTATCTCGGCTTCGAGGGCGCGGTTGCAGCGAAGCATCTGAAAGCGATAGGCGATGCAAAAGGCTACCTTGAGTTTGCCAGCGAGAATGGGCATTCCGCATTTTTCAAGTTCGAAGACATGAAGAATGAATTGAGTCAGTTCCTCAAGCTGTGTGATTTGAAAAGCTGACTGTTCTTGTGATTGGATAGAAGATGATCGTGCGTTCCGCAGAGTTAGACGATGCCGAGGGCATGGCCGCCGTGCAAAACGAAATCTTTGCGGCAGGCCTGCGCAAGATGCCCACGGATGTCGCGACTGTACTGGCCAACTATCTCACGCCGGAGGACCGTATCCAGTGCACGGTGGCTGTCGATGATGAGGGCCGTATTCTCGGATTCCAGTCGCTGAGATTGGCGACGGCGGCTGGCAATCCCTATGGTGTCGAGCAGGGCTGGGGCATCATCGGAACCCATGTCAGCCCGAACGCTGCCCGCCAAGGCGTTGGTTCAGCCCTGTTTCTCGCGACATTAGCGGCTGCAAAAGCTGCGGGGGTCGAAAACATTGACGCGAGCATCGGTGCGGATAATCCGCTGGGGCAGGCCTATTACGAGGCGATGGGGTTTCGGACGTATCGCACGCCGGAGGGGCGGGTGTGCAAGTCCTATCGAGTGGAATGATGCTTGAGTTTACGGCTTGGATGACGTCTGAAAGAGCCGGGATTTTCCCCGCCCAACTATCCTTTATCCGCATTACGCCTCTCTCGCTTGCAATTTAAAGATGCGTGTGAAAAATGTTCTATCCGACAGCCTGTAGAGCAGAGCGGCAATCGCTGCCGTCGCGACCACGGCAAATACGACACGTCCGATGAGAATGCTGTAGATATCGGCACCGAGCGAGACCATAAGAAGTGTGTCCTCGATCACGCTGTGCGCAAACCCCATAAAGATGCAGGATAGAAAGATTTGGCGCGGGGATATCGCGCCGGATCTGGCTTGGCGGATGAGCAGGCCTGCGCCGTAGGAAATGCCCAGAAACAAGCCGATGGCCGTGAGATGGCTTGCTTCACCCTTGATGCCAGCAAGACGCAATACGGGTGCCAGAGCTGTCATCATCACCTTCATCAGTCCTATCGCTTTGAGGATTTCGAGGCTCCACGACAGGGCGAAGAGAATGACGAGCATGGAGATCATCGTCTCCAGGAGACCACGAAAGTACGCGGCCCAGTCGGGCGTCGCGCTCATCGGTATCCACGTTGGATTGACGGGGTCGGACAACCAGCCGGTGGCCTGCAAGAGATGATGCAGAAGAAACGCGTAGAGCAAACCACCCGCGATACGCAGTGTCGTTGTGGTGGTGAAGCCAGGACCGGCTTGCTGAATGATCTTTTGCTCGATCGGCAGGCCATGCGCAAACAGAATGAGCGCCGAGAATACCGTGACATCAGCAACACTCAGCGATGACGCCGAAACGAGCGTGAAAATGAGCGGGACAGCGCCCCATATCCCGACGAGCATGGCGGTCAGCCATGCCAAGCCCAACTCGGAAGGTAAGCCGATCAGGTTCATGACCGGCGCAAACGCTGGCGACACCGCTTCGATCGCACCCATGCGTGACAGAATTTCCGTGATGATCGCAATAGGAATCGTGATCCGAATAAGCACCCAATAAATCGCAAGTGTGTCGCGTGTATTTTGCAGGAACGTCATCAAAAACTTCATGGAGGACTCCTCTTCGTCGGTCTCCATCTGCTAGCGCGAGCCGTTTCGAATTTATGGTCAAAGATTGCATTCTCTTGCAATTTTATTGCAAATTCGAACCACTCGGATATTTTGTCTCTATGGACGGTATCGATCGCAAACTTCTGAATTTGATGCAGCGTGATGCTTCGCGCACGAATATCGATATGGCCGATGAGGTAGGATTGTCACCTTCCAGTTGCCTGCGCCGCATGCAGCGGCTGCGTAAATCGGGCGTGATCGATCGCATCGTCGCGATCCTCAATCCCGCCAAATCCGGGCGCGGTATAAAGGCGCTCGTTACGGTGGAGCTGAAGTTGCATGGCGAGCAGCATATGCGCCGCTTTCTGGACATCGCGTCTAAAGAGGAGGCCGTTTCACAAGCCTATGCGGTGACTGGTGAAACGGACGTCGTTCTGATGTTGCGCTTGCGCGATATGGAGGAGTTCGATGCCCTCTGCGACAGGCTTTTCCGCGATCAGACGAATGTCGCGCGCTTCTTCACGATGATCGTCATCAGAACAGCAAAAGAGGAGACGGCCATCCGGCTCTGAGGGGGGATGCCGTCTCGACCTGTGAAGGCAAGGTGCCGGGATCGCTCCCGGCTTCCGTTTTCAAACTGCTCTCTGCTTACTCACTCTCTGCACAATCAAATCAAGCACCAGCATCACCAGCAAACTCACGCCGACCAACGGAAAGATCACGCCGCCAATGGCGAGCAGGGCGATCAACCCACGCAGCACGCGTTTTTCCTGTGGCAGTGGCGGTACGCCGAGAGAACCCTTCGGGCGGCGTTTCCACCACATGATGCCGCCGGAGACCGCGAGGAGAATGATGCCGAGACAGGCGAGGGCGAGGATAATCTGGTTGGCCAAGCCATATTGCTGGCCCATATGGACGTTGATGCCCCATTCCAGACCTTTGCCAAGCGGGCCGTAATCGGCATAGCTCATATCGATCAGCGGTTCGCCGCTATATTGATCGAGATGGACGACGCGCTGTTTCGACAGATCATCGGGGTAGACAGAGCCGCTATAGACGCCGGTGGGTGTCGTCGGCAAGGCCACGGTGTAGCCGGGCTGGAGACCGAGTTCATTGAAGCGGACGACGGCGGTGTCGATGTCGATAGGCTGTTGAATCGGATCGCCGTCCATTGGCGGCATGGCATCGCCCATATCCATATGCTGGCCGTGATCATGGGTGCTGGACTGCGGTATCTGCGCTTGCTCGAGCGACCATGACGTTTTGGCCACGTCGTTCAGATGCTGCCCGGACATGGGCACATCGGTACGCACACCCGCCGGATATCCGAAATTGCTGCCATTGGCCCATTCATTGACCTTGGCGCCCCACACGCCGGACCATGGCATGCCGGTGATGGCGAGGAAGACAATGAATATCCCGACGAATATGCCGGTTACGGCATGGGTGTCGCGCCAGAACACGCGCTTTTTTGGCGTGCCGCGCACGGTGATGACGCCGCCCGTCTGCTTGCGTGGCCACCAGAGATAGATGCCCGTTGCCACGAGGAGGATGGACCAGCCAGCAGCGATCTCGATGAAATAACGGGCGAAGGTTCCGAAATATTTGAGGCTATGGATGTAACGGATGGTCCACATGACGGTGCCGCGATCCGGCAGGGAACCCAGAGTTTCGCCTGTATAGGTGTTGACGTAAACGGCCCGCTTGCCCTCCGCCGTATTAACGGTGATCTCCGTTGAAGCGCCGGGGTCGGTGGGGGTGGTGTATTTGACGGCGGTGCCGGGAACGGTAGCCAGTGCCGATACGATGATGGTGGATGGACTCGCTTGTACGGCATTCTGCACCGCTTCGATACGTTTCAGATCAGCATGGACAACGCCGTCGATCTCATCCTTGAAAAGATACAGTGCACCGGTGATGGCCAGTGAAGCCAAAAAGGGCAAAACGAAAAGACCGGCATAAAAATGCCAGCGCCAGACGGCGCGATAGAGATTGATGGAAGAGGATTGCGCAGGTGCGCGCACCGCTTCGGAAGAAGCTGTCACGGACATGGGATGTCTCCGCAAGACGATGAGGTTGCGGCTGCTAGCGCGTTGGCCATGGTGGCGCAACGGCGTGTGGCCGGATGATTCTCATATTTGCGGGAGAGAGGGAGGTCCGCGCGGTTGCGAATCCCGATTTATCGTCAGGGGTGGGCTTGCGGCAGCATGGCCGAAGAAGGTGATTTCAACCTTTGGAGCATCGTTGCCGATGAGTTCGATTGGCGTGACCAGTAGCGCAGCGGCAGATGTAGAAGCCAGACGGCAGAGCGTGCCGCAGCAATTGTTGGCCAGTTTACCCGCCGGGTCCTGCTTGCCGGATATGCCTTCCGGTAGATGACTGGAACAGATGATCCCATCCGCTTCCAGTGCCAAGGCAGCCATGCTTCCGTTGGTTACACCATTGGCGAGGCCTTGCAGGAGAAACAGCAGAACAGCCAGCATGGCGATGGCGCCAGCCGAACTTTTGTCCTGCATGATCTTGCGTAAGAACCTCATGCTTCGTGACGTGCCACAGTTTTTCCGCATTGTCACTGCGACAGAGTGCGCTTTTCCTGGCTTTCCGGCCCATGCTGCCGGCGAATTACAAATTGTCCATGTCGGGAAAATGCCATGATCCGGCAACTTTTTTGCCCGATTTGGCGAGGATTTTCATTGCCATCTTCAAGTTGGCAGGAGTGGCTGAAATGGCTCCTTTTTCTCCAACGATGGCGGCGATCCGCTATGGTTACGGGCTCTCGCCCGGCCAGGTACTCGACCGGAATGCAGATGATCTATTGGTACAGCTTGCCGACGCGCCTCTGAAGGAGGCGTTCTTTCCCGTGGGCGGCGCATTCGAGGCGCGCCAGCGCTCAGACGATCTCGCTGATAGACTGATCGCGACCAGTGCACGCAACAACGGTGGCGAGCTGGATCGTGATGGCCGCAAGATCATACAGCAGAAGGCCGAGCAAAGCTTCCAGCGGGACAGTCTGGCGCGGGTCATGCAGGCGGTGTTTTCGCCCTATGGCTTCCACGAACGCCTCTCGTCTTTCTGGGTGGACCATTTTTCGGTCAATGCCCGCAAGGCGGTGCCGATGCGGCTGATAACCCCTCTTTATGAAGTCGAAGCGATCCGTCCTCATCTGGCAGGTACATTTCGCGATCTTCTACAGGCCGCGGTTCTGCACCCCGCAATGCTGATTTATCTGGACCAGAACCGCTCGGCGGGACCGGAATCAGCCGCTGCCGAAAAAAACAAGCGTGGCTTGAACGAAAATCTCGGTCGTGAATTGCTCGAACTCCACACCATGGGTGCAGGCAGCGGCTATACGCAGACGGATGTGCGCTCAGCCGCACTTGTTCTGACGGGTATGACGGTGGATGACCGCAATGAAATGCTGTTCCGCCCCGGCATGGCAGAACCCGGCCAGATCAAGGTGCTGGGCGTGTCCTATGGCGGAAATAAGCGCACTGCCGATGATTGTCTCGATATGCTGGACGATCTGGCGACGCGACCGGAAACCGCCATTCACGTCTGTCGCAAACTGGCAGCGCATTTCATCGCCGATGACGTGCCAGCCGATGTGCTGACGGCAATGGTGGATGAGTGGAAGGCAAGCAAGGGTCACCTCGTCAAAGTCTATGCCGCTATGCTCAACCACCCCAGGGCGTGGGCCGAGCCGGGGCGAAAAATGAAGCTCCCATTCGATTACGTTGTGTCGGGCCTGCGCGCCCTCGGCATAACGCAAAAGAATTGGCAGAGCCGAATGTCTCCAGCCGGTGACGATGATGTCGCGCAGTCCGCGACCGGCATGCCGCCAGCGGTGAAGGATGAGGCCGCAACTGCCATGAAGGCAGATGGCGACCAGATGACGATGGACAAACCTGCCACCGACATCAAGTCCGCGACCGGGCTTATGCAACCACCTAAAGCCAAGCAAAGCCTTGCACGGACGCTGACGCTCGCTTCGCTGCGGCGCATGGGCCAGCCTGTTTGGCAACCGCCAAGCCCCGCTGGGTTCGAGGAGGGTGTGGCGTCATGGCTTTCACCCAGCCAGATGAGCGAGCGGATTTTCTGGGCCCGCAAAGCATCGCAGTCACTGGGCGGTGATATGGAGCCGAAACGGCTTCTGGAGGTCGCCATGGCCGATATGGCGCGTGACGATACGATCCGCGTCGTCAGTCAGGCTCCCAACCGTGTGAGCGGCATGACGCTGGCGCTGTCTTCGCCCGAATTCAACAGGAGATAGGATAATGGCCTTCTCTCAGGATATGATTATCAGTCGCCGCAGTTTTCTGGCCACCGCCTGTTGCGCCGCTGCTGCGCCGATGTTTTCACCGGTCAGTTTCGCCGCCATGCCCGGCGACAACCGGTTCGTCACCATCGTTTTGCGTGGAGCGATGGATGGGCTGGATCTGGTTCAGCCCTATGGCGACACAGCGTTTTCAGGCTTCCGTCCCACTTTGGCGCTGACGCCGGACACTGGCCTGATCGATCTCGACGGTCATTTCGGCCTCAATCCGGCGGCCCAAGCCTTGATGCCGCTCTGGCAGGCGAAGGAGCTGGCCTTCATTCATGCCGTTTCGACGCCCTACCGCGACCAGCGTAGCCATTTCGATGGCCAGGATATGCTGGAAAGCGGGGCAGAGCACGTGCATGGTGAGCGAACCGGCTGGCTCAATCGCGCGCTATCGGCCATTCCTCGATCCGAAGATCGAAAGGCAATCGATATCAACACGTCCATGGAGCTGATTCTCTCCGGGCCGAACGACGCGGATGTCTGGGCTTCGACATCCAACATGACGATGGGCGCGGATGACGTCGCGTTTTTCAAGCGGCTCTACGCCAATGATGCGGATTTCAACCGTGTGCTGGCGGAAGCGTTGCGCACGGACATGTCTGCCGAGCAACTGTTTCAGGATGAAAAGCGCGGGCAGGGCATTCGCGATTTCGCGAAGCTCGCCGGTGGTTTGCTGCGGGAGGATTACCGAATCGCCAGTTTTTCCGTCGATGGATGGGATACCCATGCGGGCCAAAAAGGCCAGTTTGCCCGCACGATCAAAGACCTGACGATTGCGCTGACCACGCTCAAGGATGCGCTGGGGCCGGATGTCTGGAAGAAAACCGTCGTGCTGGCGATGACGGAATTTGGACGCACTGCCCGTGAGAACGGCACGGAGGGCACAGACCACGGCACCGGTGGCGCTGCCATTCTGGCCGGTGGCGGTATCGATGGCGGGCGGGTGCTGGGCAATTGGCCCGGACTTGGCGATGGCAAGCTGCTTGATGACCGGGACCTGATGCCCACGGGTGATGTGCGGGAACTGGCTGCCGCTATGCTCTATCGCCAGTTCGATGTCGGCAGTGAAGCGTTGACCAACGGCGTATTTCCGGGCCTCAGCTTCGACAGGTCATCATCCTATCTGAAGGTATGAGTGCGAACGCCATGGCAGATCGCCACGGCGCTCGTGTCCATCAGGCGCTGATGATGGGCCTCGGCTTTCCTTCGTCGTCCATCGCCACCATGATAAAGGTGCCTGCCGTGACCTTTTCCAAAGCGTCGTAACGCGAACGCTGGGCCCATGCTTCCACGGTCAGTGTTATGGAGGTGCGGCCGACGCGGGAAATATCGGTGTAGATGGAGAGCGTGTCTCCGATTTTGACCGGCAGTTCGAACGCCATTTCCTTTACCGCCGCGGTGACCACGCGACAGCGGGCACGTTCAGCGGCCCTGATGCCGCTGGCCAAGTCCATCTGAGACATCACCCAACCGCCGAAAATATCGCCTGCCGGATTGGCATCTGCGGGCATCGCGAGCGTGCGAAGTGTGAGTTCACCGGTGGGCTTGATCTGTTCTGGCATTGTGGCTCCCTATGAAAATGCAGCGATGAAAAGAAAATCAGGTTTTGGGTAAAAACTGGCGGGTGGCGTAAAGCGCGATGGCTGCGGCGTTCGAGACATTCAGCGATTTGATTTCGCCGGGCATATCGAGTCGTGCCAGCGCTGAAACGGTCTCGCGCGTCTTCTGCCGTAGTCCCTTGCCTTCGGCTCCCAGCACCAGAGCGATCTTCTCGCCTTGAAACGTTTCTTCAAGAGGCGCGGGGCCTTCCGAATCGAGACCTATGGAGGTGAAGCCCAGCTTGTGAAGTTCGCCCAGTGCGTCTGCGAGGTTCGTGATCTGGATATAGGGAATCAATTCCAGCGCACCGGAGGCCGATTTGGCCAGCACGCCTGATTCTGTCGGGCTATGGCGCATGGTGGTGATCAAAGCGCCCGCGTTGAAGGCAACGGCGGAACGCATGACCGCGCCGACATTGTGCGGGTCGGTGACCTGATCCAGCACCAGAATGAGGGGGCTGTCTTTCAGCGCGGAAAGCCTGCGAACGGGCAGGGGTTTCGTTTCCAGCATCACGCCCTGATGGATGGCGTCGGGGCCCAGAACCTTGTCGATATCCTGCGGCGAAACCATCTCGACGGGGAAAGGCTGTTCTTCCGCGGTGCCGATTTCCAGACGCGCCAGCGCGTTCAAGGTAACGGACAGTTTGACGATCTGCCGTTCCTTGTTTGCCAAGGCGGCGCGCACCGTGTGCAGGCCATAAAGATGCACCTGATCAGGCGCCAGTTGCGGTGCCTTCCAGTCCTCGCCGCCTTTCGGCTTGCGCTTCTGGAAAGCTGGCGTTGGTATTTCGCCACGTTCTCTCTTGGCATCGCGCACCTGGCGGCGCAGCGTTGCATAGTGAGTGTCGCGGGTGGATTTTTCGTTGGGATCGTCTTTGCTCATGGGGCCTTATATCTCCGGCGTCGCTTTCGCACCAGTACCCTCAAACGCCCGACGCACTTTCCTTTCTCCATAGTGCTGCACGTCGTTTTCCCTTTTCGCCGACTGTCATGTTGAAAGTTGAGGCTCTCTCACCTGGGATGCTGCGGTAATCCACAGGCCTATGACTCTGTTCGAATTTTTCGTGATTTTTCGACACACATCGTGTTGACAGACGCGGCGAGGGCAGTCATATACGCGGCCACAGACGACGAAACGGCAACACGCCGGGCCGGAAATCTGACGAAGCTTGGTCGCTTGATCCTCGCAGAATACTGGAGGAATGCCCGAGTGGTTAAAGGGGACGGACTGTAAATCCGTTGGCTCAGCCTACGTTGGTTCAAATCCAACTTCCTCCACCATTCTGCACGGATCGAAACCACCACCGCGGGTATAGCTCAATGGTAGAGCAGCAGCCTTCCAAGCTGAATACGCGGGTTCGATTCCCGCTACCCGCTCCATCTCCACCAAGCAGTGTACCGTCCGCCGCACACTTCAGTTTGTGGCTTTCTGCTTGCTTTGGCACGACATTTGGTCGTGATCAGCGGAATTGACAAAAATCAATTATCTGCGTGGAACCATTCTGCAATCACTCTGTTTGAGCGAAAACACAGTTTTGCCTTATTGTGCGGTCCTCTGATACCGCATAAGGTGGTTTCGCGGTTTAGAGTAAACCCTGGATTGAGAATGCCTGATAACACACCCATTCAGCGCTATGTCGCAATGAACCTCGGTGGATTTTATGTCTGGGATGTCCAGCAAAACCTCTTTTGGGCGGATGAGGTCTTCGCCAAAATCATGGGTTTTACGCCAGAAGAACTGGATGGCGGTCTGCCGGTAGAGCGCATGATGCCGATCATCCACGAAGACGACCGGCTATATGTCGCGGAAGGCATCAAGAATTCCGTCCTGGCTGGCGAGGCCTTCGAGATGGTTTACCGCGTGCGCCGGGGCGACGGATTCGCAAAGATCACCGAAATCGGAAAATGTTACCGCCATGTCGATGGTGTGGCGACGCTGTTCAGCGGTGTTGTCTTCGATAGCCCTGCCTCATCCACCGCAGATGCATCAAATGTGAACGTGCCGATATCAACGCCATGAGCGTTCAGGCTTTATACCGTCACGTATAACGTTCCCAGCATAAGCAGCGTGAGAAAAGCCGCGCTTACAGCGACGCCGAATTTAAGTTGGCGAAAACGGCGAACACGTCCGCCGGACCAGTCATAAGCCATTGTTCAGATAACCTTTGTAGTTATTTCTTATATCTAAAGTAATGGGTCTCTAAGCTTGCCCGTGGCTTACTGCAATCATGAAAAGGTATAGGCGAGTTTTACGACTTGCGGTCGGTGCCGTGGTGATTTGTCCGTGCGAATAATTTTGCGCTGGGTCGGGCAATAAAAAACCCGGAGATTTTGATGATCTCCGGGTTCCAAGAAGCGTCATGCTACCAGTTTAGCTGAAGTAGGGCTGTATGTAAGGCCAGACCTCGACGAAGCCATGATAAAGCATGTTGCCAGCGACATAGACGATGACGGCGAGGCCGAGATACGAAATCCACTGGTAGCGATGCAGCAGCTTCGCGACGTAGTTTGCGGCAAGGCCCATCAAGGCGATGGAGAAGATCAGGCCGATGATGAGGACGGTGATGTGGTCCTGCGCAGCACCTGCCACAGCCAGAACGTTATCCAGTGACATCGATACGTCGGCAATGACGATTTGAACCGCCGCCTGGAAGAAGGTTTTGTTTCCCTTCGTCAGATCGGCATCATCATTGGTGGCGTGGCCGTCTGCGTTGTTGCTTTGCGAACGCAGCTCTGTCCACATTTTCCAGCAAACCCATGCCAGAAGAAGTCCACCGAACAGCTGCAAGCCGACGATGGCGAGCAATTGTACTGTTACGGCAGCAAAAGCTATGCGCAGAACGGTGGCAGCGATGATACCGACGAGAATAGCCTTGCGGCGAAGTTCTGCGGGGAGGCCGGCAGCGGCAAGGCCGATGACGATGGCATTATCGCCCGCAAGAACGAGGTCGATCGCGATGACCTGAAGAAATGCCGTAAAACCGGCAGCAGTAAAAATTTCCATGGTAGATCCCGAAGCGGATTCGAATGGGTGCCGTGGGAGAAAGCGGCGTCAAAGGCGATGTGTGAATACCGGCATCGAGGCAGCCGGCGGCCTGTCCCCACAGGCTAATCCTGCTGTCAATATGTCATGAATCACATCTTCGTAAAGAGCGCGTGTGGCTTAATGCGCTGTTACACCAGACGATGTGGCGTTGATAATAAGAAATACGCACACCATATGAGGCTCATCACGTCGCTTTTCCCGGCTCAACATACACACTTGCAATTAAGTCTTGCGCATTCGCGTGCAAAGCCTTAAACGGCGACACCAAACCGGTTCGCCGGGGAAACGACTTCACGTTCACAGGAAGCAATTCACATGGCAAAGAGCAAGTTTGAGCGCAATAAGCCGCACGTCAACATTGGCACGATCGGTCACGTTGACCACGGCAAGACGTCGTTGACTGCTGCGATCACGAAGTACTTCGGCGAGTTCAAGGCGTACGACCAGATCGACGCTGCACCGGAAGAAAAGGCCCGCGGTATCACGATTTCGACGGCCCACGTTGAGTATGAGACACCTGCTCGTCACTACGCGCACGTCGACTGCCCCGGCCACGCCGATTACGTGAAGAACATGATCACCGGTGCTGCCCAGATGGACGGCGCGATCCTGGTTTGCTCGGCTGCTGACGGCCCAATGCCACAGACCCGCGAGCACATTCTGCTGGCTCGTCAGGTTGGCGTTCCTGCGATCGTTGTGTTCCTCAACAAGGTTGACCAGGTTGACGACGCAGAGCTGCTGGAACTTGTAGAACTGGAAGTTCGCGAACTTCTGTCGTCCTACGACTTCCCAGGCGACGATATTCCAATCGTCAAGGGTTCGGCTCTTGCTGCTCTTGAAGACAGCGACAAGAAGATCGGCGAAGACGCCATCCGTGAGCTGATGGCTCAGGTTGACGCCTACATCCCAACGCCTGAGCGTCCAATCGATCAGCCGTTCCTGATGCCAATCGAAGACGTGTTCTCGATTTCCGGCCGTGGTACGGTTGTGACGGGTCGCGTTGAGCGCGGTATCGTCAAGGTTGGCGAAGAAGTCGAAATCGTCGGCATCAAGGCAACATCGAAGACGACGGTTACCGGCGTTGAAATGTTCCGCAAGCTGCTCGATCAGGGCCAGGCTGGCGACAACATCGGTGCTCTCGTTCGTGGCGTACAGCGCGATGGCGTTGAGCGTGGTCAGATTCTTTGCAAGCCAGGCTCTGTCAAGCCGCACAAGAAGTTCATGGCTGAAGCCTACATCCTGACGAAGGAAGAAGGCGGCCGTCATACGCCGTTCTTCACGAACTACCGCCCACAGTTCTACTTCCGTACGACTGACGTGACCGGTATCGTTTCGCTTCCAGAAGGCACGGAAATGGTTATGCCAGGCGACAACGTCACCGTTGAAGTCGAACTGATCGTTCCGATCGCGATGGAAGAAAAGCTGCGCTTCGCGATCCGCGAAGGCGGCCGTACCGTCGGCGCCGGCATCGTCGCTTCGATCGTCGAGTAATCATTTCCCGCAAGGGATATGGAGAGCCCCGCTGGAAACAGCGGGGCTTTTTTTGTTTGCGCGCACGAATATCCCGCGTGGCCTTGTGCGTTTCCATTAAGCCCTTACCTATGGGGCCGATTTCATGACCCGGAGGAGAAAATCATGGCAAAGCGCATTCTGTTCACAGGCGGCTCTGGCAAGGCTGGCAAGCACGTCGTGCCGTGGTTGGTCGCTAAGGGATATGAGGTTCACAATCTCGATCTCGTCCCGCTCGATAGCCCGGGTGTTACGAACTTGATTGTCGATGTCACCGACAGTGGACAAGTGTTCAATGCGCTGTCCATGCATCGCGATTTTCCTGATCTGGAGACGGGTAGGGGCGTTCAGCCCTATGATGCCGTGGTGCATTTCGCCGCCATTCCGCGCATCCTCATCAAGCCTGACAATGAGACATTCCGCGTCAATACCATGGGCACTTATAATGTCATCGAGGCGGCAGTGAAGCTCGGCGTGCGCAAGATCATCGTCGCGTCTTCTGAAACCACCTATGGCATTTGCTTTGCCGAAGGACACCGCGATTTCCACCAGTTCCCGCTGGAGGAAGATTATGATGTCGATCCGATGGATTCCTACGGCCTGTCCAAGGTCGTCAACGAAAAGACGGCGCGCGCATTTGCGGAACGCTACGGCGCAGATATCTATGCCCTTCGAATCGGCAATGTCATCGAGCCGCATGAATACGACAAATTTCCTGCCTTCTTTGCCGACCCGGAAACGCGCAAGCGCAATGCCTGGAATTACATCGATGCCCGCGATCTTGGGCAAATATGCCATTTGTGCATCGAGAAAGACGGTCTGGGTTTCCAGGTCTTCAACGCCGCGAACGACACCGCGACGGCCAATGTGCCCAGCAAGGAACTTGCTTCGCGCTTTTTCCCAAATGTGCCGTTCACGCGCGACATTGGCGAGCATGAAGGTCTCTATTCCAACCGCAAAATCCGGGAGGTCCTGGGTTTCAAGGAGGAGCACGATTGGCGCAAATATGTGAAAGCGTGAGATAAAGGGAATTCGAGGGAGTGGCGTTGGAAAAAATGAAAAACACCCTTGCCATTCTTTTCCGGGCACTTTAAAGAGCGGCATACCGACTTGGGGGACACGCTTTATGTCTCTGGTGTCGGTGTCGTAGGGGTATAGCTCAGTTGGTAGAGCGGCGGTCTCCAAAACCGCAGGCCGTGGGTTCGAGCCCCTCTGCCCCTGCCATTTCTCATCAGCAAGCGCGTGGCATCGCTGCATGGCAGATGAGGTGCCGGTTTACCGGTGAAATTCGCCGAATGTCGATTTGCCCTTGTTAAAAGGGGAATCGGCGTTTATGTAGGTCAAAACAGACACGCGGTGTGTGGGGCTGATTAATTCGGCTTTACGCGCCGTAATTGCGTGGGCAGTCAATGGCATCCAAAACCAATCCGTTTACGTTTCTGCAGCAGGTTCGCGCCGAAGCGTCGAAGATCACTTGGCCGTCGCGCCGCGAGACCATGATTTCAACGGCGATGGTGCTGGTGATGGTCATCTTCGCGGCACTGTTCTTCTTTGCGGCTGACCAGCTCATCGGCTGGTTGCTCAGTCTCGTTCTGAGCGTCGGCCGATAATAGAGTGAGCGGAGAGTAAAGATGGCAGCGCGTTGGTATATCGTCCAGGCATATTCGAACTTCGAAAAGAAGGTCGCCGAGTCGATTGAAGAAAAGGTCCGTCAGAAGGGCCTCGATCATCTATTCGAGAAAATCCTCGTGCCGACCGAAAAGGTTGTCGAGGTGCGTCGCGGTCGCAAGGTCGATAGCGAGCGTAAGTTCTTTCCGGGTTACGTGCTGGTTCGCGCCAACCTGACGGATGAGGCCTATCACCTCATCAAGAACACGCCCAAAGTCACGGGCTTCCTGGGTTCGGATAACAAGCCTGTTCCGATCCCTGATTCTGAAGCCGACCGCATTTTGGGTCAGGTTCAGGAAGGTGTCGAACGTCCGAAGTCTTCGGTTTCGTTCGAGATCGGCGAGCAGGTTCGCGTTTCCGATGGTCCTTTCGCGTCGTTCAACGGCGTCGTTCAGGATGTCGACGAAGAGCGGTCGCGCCTCAAGGTGGAAGTTTCCATCTTCGGTCGCGCTACCCCCGTCGAGCTGGAATATGCGCAGGTCGAAAAGGTCTGACGATATCATGAAGGGCGCTAAGGCGCTCTTCAACCAATACATCAGCAAGCGTGAGCAAGTGATTGTTCTGCCCTGATGTGGATGCGACTGATGTCGCATAACGCGTGGAAGATCGCTGGCTCTTAGCCGGGGCAGGGATCGCACCACGCAACCGCAGCCGCCGATTATATCGGCATGGGAGCCGGGCAACCGGTTCGATTTGAAAGGCAGAGAGATATGGCTAAGAAAGTTGCAGGCCAGCTCAAGCTTCAGGTCAAGGCAGGATCGGCAAACCCGTCCCCGCCAATCGGCCCGGCGCTTGGTCAGCGTGGCATTAACATCATGGAATTCTGCAAGGCGTTCAACGCCGCTACGCAGGAAATGGAAAAGGGTATGCCGATCCCGGTCGTCATCACCTATTACCAGGACAAGTCCTTCACGTTTGCTATGAAGCAGCCGCCAATGACCTATTGGCTGAAGAAGGAAGCAAAGATCACCTCCGGTTCCAAGACACCTGGTAAGGGTGCCAAGGTCGGCTCGATCACCAAGGCTCAGGTCAGAACTATTGCCGAAGGCAAAATGAAGGACCTGAATGCAGCCAACATCGAAGGCGCAATGGCAATGGTTGAGGGCTCTGCCCGCGCCATGGGCCTGGAAGTGGTAGGTTGATCATGGCAAAGCTTGCAAAGCGCGTACAGAAGATCCGCGAAGGCGTTGATCCAAAGACACTTTACGTCCTGACCGACGCCATTTCGATGGTTAAGGAACGGGCTGTCGCCAAGTTCGACGAAACCGTTGAAGTTTCCATGAACCTCGGTGTTGACCCACGTCACGCTGACCAGATGGTTCGCGGCGTTGTCAATCTGCCAAACGGCACAGGCCGTGACGTTCGCGTTGCTGTCTTCGCTCGTGGCGCCAAGGCTGATGAAGCCAAGGCTGCCGGTGCAGACATCGTTGGTGCAGAAGACCTGCTGGAAATCGTTCAGGGCGGCAAGATCGACTTCGATCGCGTCATCGCCACACCTGACATGATGCCACTCGTCGGTCGCCTCGGTAAGGTTCTCGGCCCACGCGGCATGATGCCGAACCCCAAGGTCGGTACGGTTACGATGGACGTTGCTGGAGCTGTGAAGGCTTCCAAGGGCGGCGCTGTTGAATTCCGCGTCGAAAAGGCCGGTATCGTTCATGCTGGCATCGGTAAGGCTTCCTTCGATGCCAAGGCGCTCGAAGAAAACATCAAGGCTTTCGCTGACGCCGTCATCAAAGCAAAGCCAGCCGGTGCGAAGGGCAACTACGTCAAGCGCGTAGCGATCTCCTCGACCATGGGTCCAGGCGTTCGCATCGAGCCTTCGTCGGTCACTGCATAATCATTCGCCGCGCTTCTCAGGAGGCGCGGCACTTCAGATTTCCGGCTCGCAAGGGCCGGGAATTTCCAGGGCAACCTGGAACTCCTGTCCGAGATTGTAGGCGGCTCATTTCCTCCGGGATTTAAGCCTTAATCATTCAGCCTGCATGAGACGGGTAAGGCCCGGATTTTCGCATCCAAGGATGCTTAATAATCCGGTTCGAACCTGATGTGCCTGTGCCTGAAGCCGTTTGCGGCGACAGAGCGGGGGACAGGATCCTCAAGCGTCGCTTGAGATTTTGGCAACAAGGTCTCTTGAGGCAAAGGCAAACCCGATGGGTGCACATGTCATGTGCAGTCATCTACTGGAGACAGACAGTGGAAAGAGCGGAAAAACGCGAATTCGTCACGGAGCTGAACGAAGTCTTCAAGGCTTCCGGTTCAGTTGTCGTGGCCCACTATGCTGGTGTCACAGTTGCGCAGATGAACGATTTTCGTTCGAAAATGCGTGCTGCTGGCGGCACCGTCAAGGTCGCGAAAAACCGCCTGGCCAAGATCGCTCTTCAGGGTACGGAGTCGGAAGGGATCATCGATCTCTTCAAGGGACAGACGCTGATTGCATACAGCACTGACCCTATGATTGCTCCGAAAGTCGTCATGGACTTCGCAAAGACCAACGATAAAGTCGTTGTTCTCGGCGGAGCCATGGGTGCAACCACGCTCAACGCCGAAGCAGTCAAGTCGCTTGCGACCCTGCCTTCGCTGGACGAGCTGCGTGCAAAGCTGCTGGGCCTGTTTGCGGCTCCTGCAACGCGCGTCGCTACGGTTGTCGCAGCACCTGCAAGCCAGCTTGCACGCGTGTTCTCGGCTTACTCAAAGAAGGACGAAGCCGCTTAAGGCGGTTTTTCGCTGTAAATATTCAAACCGGTTCGAACCGAATTAAAGGAACTATGACATGGCTGATCTCGCAAAGATCGTTGACGACCTCTCCGCTCTGACAGTTTTGGAAGCTGCTGAGCTTTCCAAGCTTCTCGAAGAAAAGTGGGGCGTTTCCGCTGCTGCTCCTGTAGCAGTTGCTGCTGCCGGCGGCGCTGCTGCAGCTCCTGCTGAAGAAGAAAAGACTGAATTCGACGTCGTTCTCGTTGACGCTGGCGCCAACAAGATCAACGTCATCAAGGAAGTCCGCGCTATCACAGGTCTCGGCCTGAAGGAAGCTAAGGACCTCGTTGAAGGCGCTCCTAAGGCTGTCAAGGAAGCCGTTTCCAAGGCTGAAGCTGCAGACCTCAAGAAGAAGCTTGAAGACGCAGGCGCCAAGGTTGACGTTAAGTAATCTTGGAATGTTCGGGAGGCGGCGTTCGCGCCGTCTCCTGTCTTCATTTCTACTGGACTTATTACCCAAAAGCCGCGTGAAAATGGCTTTTGGGTAATGGGTTCTTCAAGAGAATGGTTTCGAACCGCGCTGTACAGGCAATCCGGCCTTACAATTCGGGACGTGAAACGAGATTGAAGATACTCATTGGATTGACGGGATCGACTGGCCAGCGGTTCCCGTCCGTTGCAGGCCCGGATGCAATTTTAAAGGAGCGACGATGGCTCAGACCCTTTCGTTTAACGGTCGCAGGCGCGTACGCAAGTTTTTCGGCAAAATTCCAGAAGTAGCGGAAATGCCGAACCTCATTGAGGTTCAGAAGGCTTCGTACGACCAGTTTCTCATGGTTGACGAGCCCAAGGGCGGTCGTCCCGACGAGGGATTGAATGCAGTCTTCAAGTCCGTATTCCCGATCACCGACTTTTCCGGTGCGTCGATGCTGGAGTTCGTATCCTACGAATTCGAAGCGCCTAAGTTCGACGTGGAAGAGTGCCGTCAGCGCGATCTGACCTACGCAGCGCCGCTTAAGGTGACGCTGCGTCTCATCGTGTTTGATATTGACGAAGATACAGGCGCGAAGTCCATCAAGGACATCAAGGAACAGTCCGTCTACATGGGCGACATGCCGCTCATGACAAACAACGGCACGTTCATCGTCAACGGCACGGAACGCGTTATCGTTTCGCAGATGCACCGTTCGCCGGGCGTCTTCTTCGACCACGACAAGGGCAAGAGCCACTCGTCGGGCAAGCTTCTGTTTGCTGCGCGCGTCATTCCTTACCGCGGTTCCTGGCTGGATATCGAATTCGACGCCAAGGATGTCGTCTACGCACGTATCGACCGTCGCCGTAAGCTGCCTGCAACATCGCTTCTGATGGCGCTTGGCATGGATGGCGAAGAAATTCTGTCGACCTTCTACACCAAGGCAAGCTACGAGCGTGACGGCGAAGGCTGGCGTTTCCCTTATCAGCCGGACGTGCTGAAGGGTGCCAAGGCTATCACCGAGATGGTCGATGCCGATACGGGCGAAGTCGTTGTGGAAGCCGGCAAGAAGCTGACACCGCGTCTGATCCGCCAGCTTTCCGACAAGGGCCTCAAGTTCCTGAAGGCAACCGACGAAGAGCTTTATGGCAACTTCCTCGCCGAAGACATGGTCAACTACGAGACAGGTGAAATCTATCTCGAAGCTGGTAATGAAATCGACGAAAAGACGCTGAAGCTCATCCTCGACACCGGCTTCACTGAAATTCCGATCCTCAACATCGACCACGTCAATGTTGGTGCCTACATCCGCAACACGTTGGCTGCAGACAAGAACGAGAACCGTCAGGAAGCTCTGTTCGACATCTATCGCGTCATGCGTCCGGGTGAGCCACCGACTATGGATTCGGCGGAAGCCATGTTCAAGTCGCTGTTCTTCGATAGCGAGCGCTACGATCTGTCTGCGGTTGGCCGCGTGAAAATGAACATGCGTCTCGACCTCGATGCAGAAGACACCGTGCGCACGCTGCGCAAGGAAGACATTCTGGCTGTCGTCAGAATGCTGGTCGAACTACGTGACGGCAAGGGCGAAATCGACGATATCGACAACCTCGGTAACCGTCGCGTTCGCTCCGTCGGTGAGTTGATGGAGAACCAGTATCGTCTGGGTCTGCTGCGCATGGAACGTGCGATCAAGGAACGGATGTCCTCGATCGAAATCGACACCGTGATGCCGCAGGATCTGATCAACGCTAAACCAGCAGCAGCTGCCGTTCGCGAATTCTTCGGCTCCTCTCAGCTGTCGCAGTTCATGGACCAGGTGAACCCGCTTTCGGAAATCACCCACAAGCGCCGTCTTTCGGCTCTTGGACCTGGTGGTCTGACCCGCGAGCGCGCAGGCTTCGAAGTCCGCGACGTTCACCCGACCCACTACGGCCGTATTTGCCCGATCGAAACGCCTGAAGGCCCGAACATCGGTCTAATCAACTCACTCGCAACCTTTGCCCGCGTCAACAAGTACGGCTTCATCGAAAGCCCGTACCGCAAGATCATCGACGGCAAGGTCACGACCGACGTGATCTACCTCTCCGCCATGGAAGAGGCCAAGTACTACGTTGCACAGGCCAATGCCGAACTGGACGCTGAAGGCGCATTCACGGAAGAATTCGTGGTTTGCCGTCACTCCGGCGAAGTTATGCTGGCACCGCGTGACAACATCAACCTGATGGACGTATCGCCGAAGCAGCTGGTTTCGGTCGCTGCGGCTCTCATCCCGTTCCTGGAAAACGACGACGCCAACCGCGCCCTCATGGGTTCGAACATGCAGCGTCAGGCCGTTCCGCTCTTGCGTGCGGAAGCTCCGTTCGTCGGAACCGGTATGGAACCGATCGTTGCTCGTGACTCCGGCGCTGCCATTGCAGCCCGTCGTGGCGGCGTGGTCGACCAGGTTGACGCAACGCGTATCGTTATCCGTGCGACGGAAGATCTCGATGCTGGCAAGTCCGGCGTTGACATCTATCGTCTCCAGAAGTTCCAGCGCTCCAACCAGAACACCTGCGTCAACCAGCGTCCGCTGGTCGCCGTCGGCGACATTCTGAACAAGGGCGACATCATCGCTGACGGTCCTTCGACCGACCTCGGTGACCTGGCACTTGGCCGCAACGCGCTCGTCGCGTTCATGCCTTGGAATGGTTACAACTACGAAGACTCCATCCTGATGTCCGAACGCATCGTTTCCGACGACGTGTTCACCTCCATCCACATCGAAGAATTCGAAGTGATGGCGCGCGACACCAAGCTTGGTCCTGAAGAAATCACGCGCGATATTCCGAACGTCTCGGAAGAAGCGCTGAAGAACCTCGACGAAGCCGGTATCGTGTACATCGGTGCGGAAGTTCAGCCTGGCGATATCCTCGTCGGCAAGATCACACCGAAGGGTGAAAGCCCGATGACGCCGGAAGAAAAGCTTCTGCGCGCCATCTTCGGTGAAAAGGCTTCCGACGTTCGCGACACATCCATGCGTATGCCTCCGGGCACGTTCGGTACGGTCGTCGAAGTTCGCGTGTTCAACCGTCACGGCGTCGAAAAAGACGAACGTGCAATGGCAATCGAGCGCGAAGAGATCGAACGTCTGGCCAAGGACCGTGACGACGAGCAGGCCATTCTGGACCGCAACGTCTATGGCCGTCTGGTCGACATGCTGCGCGGACAGGTTTCCATCGCTGGTCCGAAGGGCTTCAAGAAGGGCGTCGAGCTTTCGAACGCCGTCGTATCTGAATATCCACGCTCGCAGTGGTGGATGTTTGCCGTTGAAGACGAGAAGGCTCAGGCCGAACTCGAAGCGCTTCGCGGTCAGTACGACGAATCCAAGTCGCGCCTTGAACAGCGCTTCATGGACAAGGTCGAGAAGGTTCAGCGCGGCGACGAAATGCCTCCTGGTGTCATGAAAATGGTCAAGGTCTTTGTTGCTGTAAAGCGCAAGATCCAGCCAGGCGACAAGATGGCTGGCCGTCACGGTAACAAGGGCGTTGTCTCGCGTATCGTGCCGGTTGAAGACATGCCGTTCCTGGAAGACGGTACGCATGTCGACATCTGCTTGAACCCACTGGGCGTGCCATCGCGCATGAACGTCGGCCAGATTCTCGAAACCCACCTTGCCTGGGCTTGCGCCGGCATGGGTAAGAAGATCGGCGACATGCTCGACGAGTATCACAAGTCGCTGGATATAACGGACCTGAAGCGCGAGCTGACGGAAGTGTATTCCTCCCAGGCCAAGGATGAAGTCGCTCACTTCGACGACGAGTCCCTGATCCGTCTTGCCGAGCAGTCCCGCAAGGGCGTCTCGATTGCGACGCCGGTCTTCGACGGCGCGCATGAGCCAGACGTTGCAGAAATGCTGACGAGAGCCGGTCTCAATGAATCGGGTCAGTCTGTTCTGTACGATGGTCGTACTGGTGAAACCTTCGACCGTAAGGTCACCGTCGGCTACATGTACATGATCAAGCTGAACCACCTTGTCGACGACAAGATTCACGCTCGCTCGATCGGTCCATACTCGCTCGTCACCCAGCAGCCGCTTGGTGGTAAGGCGCAGTTCGGCGGACAGCGCTTCGGGGAAATGGAAGTCTGGGCACTGGAAGCTTACGGCGCGGCTTACACGCTGCAGGAAATGCTGACCGTCAAGTCTGACGACGTGGCGGGCCGCACCAAGGTTTACGAAGCAATTGTCCGTGGCGACGATACCTTCGAAGCCGGTATTCCTGAAAGCTTCAACGTTCTCGTCAAGGAAATGCGCTCGCTGGGTCTCAGCGTCGAATTGGAAAACTCCAAGCTCGACGAAGCCAACGCAGCGGATCAACTGCCTGACGCGGCGGAATAAGAAACAGAAGGGCAGGCACCTCACAGGTGCCTGCCTGTTTCGCCCGATGGCTTGCGCCTGACGGTAGAAACTTCCGCCGCATTTTGCGGTTAATCATGTTTTAGGCATTGGCCGGTGATGCGGACTGCACCGCGCCAGATGCAAGCAAGGGGCCAAACCCCTAAGGAGACAGGCATGAACCAAGAGGTCATGAACCTTTTCAACCCGGCTGTACCGGCGCAGCACTTCGATTCCATCCGGATTTCGATTGCCAGCCCCGAAAAGATTCTTTCGTGGTCGTACGGCGAAATCAAGAAGCCGGAAACCATCAACTATCGTACGTTCAAGCCTGAACGCGATGGTCTTTTCTGCGCGCGTATTTTTGGACCGATCAAGGACTATGAGTGCCTGTGCGGCAAGTACAAGCGCATGAAGTACAAGGGCATCATCTGCGAAAAGTGCGGCGTCGAAGTCACGCTGTCGCGCGTTCGCCGCGAGCGCATGGGCCATATCGAGCTCGCAGCACCCGTTGCCCACATCTGGTTCCTGAAGTCGCTGCCTTCGCGTATCTCGACGCTGCTCGACATGACGCTGAAAGATGTGGAGCGCGTTCTCTACTTCGAAAACTACATCGTGACCGAGCCTGGCCTGACTTCGATGAAGCAGAACCAGCTTCTGAACGAAGAAGAGTACATGATCGCCGTCGACGAGTTCGGCGAAGACCAGTTCACGGCCATGATCGGTGCTGAAGCCATCTACGAAATGCTGGCTTCGATGAACCTCGAGAAGATCGCTGGCGATCTTCGCGCGGAACTCGCCGAGACAACGTCTGAACTGAAGCAGAAGAAGTACATGAAGCGTCTCAAGATCGTTGAGAACTTCATGGAATCTGGCAATCGTCCCGAGTGGATGATCATGAAGGTCGTTCCAGTCATTCCACCGGACCTGCGTCCGCTGGTTCCGCTGGATGGTGGCCGCTTTGCGACTTCCGACCTGAACGATCTCTATCGTCGCGTCATCAACCGTAACAACCGTTTGAAGCGTCTGATCGAGCTTCGTGCGCCTGGCATCATCATCCGCAACGAAAAGCGTATGTTGCAGGAATCCGTCGATGCGCTGTTCGACAACGGCCGTCGTGGTCGCGTCATCACGGGTGCCAACAAGCGCCCGCTGAAGTCGCTGTCCGACATGCTCAAGGGCAAGCAGGGCCGCTTCCGTCAGAACCTTCTCGGCAAGCGCGTCGACTATTCCGGTCGTTCGGTTATCGTGACGGGTCCAGAACTGAAGCTGCACCAGTGCGGTCTGCCGAAGAAGATGGCGCTCGAGCTGTTCAAGCCGTTCATCTACGCCCGTCTCGACGCAAAGGGTTACTCCTCCACCGTCAAGCAGGCCAAGAAGCTTGTCGAAAAAGAAAAGCCTGAAGTTTGGGATATCCTCGACGAGGTCATTCGCGAGCATCCGGTTCTGTTGAACCGCGCACCGACGCTGCACCGCTTGGGCATCCAGGCCTTCGAACCCATGCTGGTCGAAGGCAAGGCTATCCAGCTGCATCCGCTCGTCTGCACGGCCTTCAACGCCGACTTCGACGGTGACCAGATGGCCGTTCACGTTCCGCTGTCGCTCGAAGCGCAGCTGGAAGCACGCGTGCTGATGATGTCCACCAACAACATCCTGCACCCTGCAAACGGTCAGCCGATCATCGTTCCTTCGCAGGACATGGTTCTCGGTCTCTATTACCTGTCGATCATGAACCAGAACGAGCCTGGCGAAGGCATGGCCTTCTCCGACCTCGGCGAACTGCATCACGCTTTGGAAAACAAGGTCGTGACGCTGCATGCCAAGATTCGTGGCCGCTTCAAGACTGTCGATGCCGATGGCAAGCCAGTCTCGAAAATCTATGAAACGACGCCTGGCCGTATGCTCATCGGTGAGCTTCTGCCGAAGAACGTCAATGTGCCTTTCGAGACCTGCAACCAGGAAATGACCAAGAAGAACATCTCCAAGATGATTGACACGGTCTACCGTCATTGCGGCCAGAAAGACACGGTCATCTTCTGCGACCGCATCATGCAGCTCGGCTTCACGCACGCTTGCCGCGCCGGTATTTCGTTCGGCAAGGACGACATGATCATTCCTGAAACCAAGGAAAAGATCGTTGGCGACACGGAAAGCTTGGTCAAGGAATACGAACAGCAGTACAATGACGGCCTGATCACTCAGGGCGAAAAGTACAACAAGGTCGTAGACGCCTGGGGTAAGGCAACCGAAAAGGTCGCGGAAGACATGATGGCCCGCATTAAGGCTGTCGAGTTCGATCCAGAGACCGGTCGTCAGAAGCCGATGAACGCCATCTACATGATGTCCCACTCCGGTGCGCGTGGTTCTCCGAACCAGATGCGTCAGCTGGGTGGTATGCGCGGCCTTATGGCCAAGCCATCGGGTGAGATCATCGAAACACCGATCATCTCCAACTTTAAGGAAGGTCTGACCGTTAACGAGTACTTCAACTCGACCCACGGTGCCCGTAAGGGTCTTGCAGACACGGCCTTGAAGACGGCGAACTCCGGTTATCTTACACGTCGTCTCGTTGACGTCGCGCAGGATTGCATCGTCAATTCCACGGATTGCGGCACCGACAAGGGCCTCACCATGACCGCCATCGTCGATGCTGGTCAGGTCGTTGCCTCGCTTGGCGCACGTATCCTTGGTCGTACGGCTCTCGATGATATCGACAACCCGGTCACGGGCGAAAATATCGTCAAGGCTGGCAAGCTGATGGACGAAGCCGATATCGCGACCATCGAAAAGTCCGGCATCCAGTCCGTTCGTATTCGCTCCGCTCTGACCTGCGAAATTCAGGTCGGTGTTTGCGGCGTCTGCTACGGTCGTGACCTTGCACGTGGTACGCCAGTCAACATGGGCGAAGCGGTCGGCGTTATCGCCGCTCAGTCCATCGGTGAACCGGGCACACAGCTCACCATGCGTACGTTCCACCTTGGTGGCACGGCCAACGTGGTCGACCAGTCGTTCTTGGAAGCATCGTACGAAGGTACGATCCAGATCAAGAACCGCAATAGCCTGCGTAACTCCGACAACATCCTCATCGCGATGGGCCGTAACATGTCCGTCACCATTCTCGATGAGCGTGGCGTCGAGCGTTCCTCGCAGCGTGTGGCCTACGGCTCCAAGCTGTTCGTGGATGATGGCGACAAGGTCAAGCGCGGTCAGCGTCTGGCAGAGTGGGACCCTTACACACGTCCAATGATGACGGAAGTGGAAGGCACCGTTCACTTCGAAGATCTGGTCGACGGTCTTTCCGTTCTGGAAGCGACCGACGAATCCACCGGTATCACCAAGCGTCAGGTTATCGACTGGCGTTCGACACCACGTGGTTCGGATCTGAAGCCTTGCATCGTCATCAAGGACGCATCCGGCAATGTGGCCAAGCTTGCACGTGGTAGCGAAGCTCGCTTCCAGCTGTCGGTTGACGCCATCCTGTCGGTCGAGCCTGGCATGAAGGTCTTCCAGGGTGACGTGCTTGCACGTTCGCCATTGGAAAGCGCCAAGACCAAGGACATCACCGGTGGTCTGCCGCGTGTTGCTGAACTCTTCGAAGCGCGTCGTCCGAAGGATCACGCTATCATCGCCGAAATCGATGGTACGATCCGCTTGGGCCGCGACTACAAGAACAAGCGTCGCGTTCAGATCGAGCCTGCGGAAGACGGTGTCGAGCCAGTCGAATACCTGATCCCGAAGAGCAAGCCGTTCCACCTTCAGGAAGGCGACTACATCGAGAAGGGTGAATACATTCTCGATGGTAACCCGGCACCGCACGACATCCTGGCGATCAAGGGCGTGGAGGCTTTGGCTTCCTATCTCGTGAACGAAATCCAGGAAGTCTACCGCTTGCAGGGCGTTGTCATCAACGACAAGCACATCGAAGTGATCGTGCGTCAGATGCTGCAGAAGGTGGAAATCACCGATGCAGGTGACTCGCATTACATCGTGGGCGACAGCGTTGATCGCATCGAGATGGAAGACAACAACGATCGTCTGATCGACGAAGGCAAGAAGCCATCCTACGGCGACCCGGTTCTTCTGGGTATCACCAAGGCATCGCTGCAAACGCCATCGTTCATCTCGGCTGCTTCGTTCCAGGAAACCACAAAGGTTCTCACGGAAGCTGCAATCGCCGGCAAGACCGACACGTTGCAGGGTCTGAAGGAAAACGTCATTGTAGGCCGTCTTATCCCGGCTGGTACCGGCGGCACCATGACCCAGATCCGTCGCATCGCCACAAGCCGCGACGAACTGATCATCGAAGAGCGCAAGAAGAGCACAGGCTCTTCTTCCGCAAACCAGATGTTGCAGGACATGACAGACAAGGCTCCAGCTGCCGAGTAACGGTGGCCAGGGCAGGGGCCTTGCCAGAGGCACCGCTTGCTGAAACAGAAACGCCCGGAGTGATCCGGGCGTTTTTTTGTTTGGGATTTATACGCAGTATCCAAATTGAACTTGTCACAATGAACAAGATTCCATGTGATATCAGGCAGCACCAGTAAAGAATTTCAAGGTGGTGAAGTGGCTGCAGAAATTAGACTTGCTCAACAGTCAGACGTGTCGGCTTTGTTTGATGTTCGAACTTCCGTTCGTGAAAATCATATTTCTTTCGAACGGCTTGCTAAGATGGGCGTCACTGAGACTTCTATTTCAGAGATGATCGCCGCCTCGCATTGTGCGTGGGTCGCAACTATAGGCGGCAAAGTGGTTGGGTTCTCTATGATTGACATTAGCGATGCATCGCTTTTTGCCGCGTTCATACTCCCTTCGCATGAAGACAAAGGTCTTGGGAAGAAGCTCGTTTTGGCTGCCGAAGAAGAGTTGTTCAAACATCACGCCGAAATTTGGTTGGAGACGGATAGGGATAGTCGCGCAGCAGGTTTCTATCGGCACCTCGGCTGGGGCGGAGAGCGTGAGGCTGAGGGAGGACAAATCCGGTTTACGAAAATTCGGCCTTGATGCCCCAGTCTGTAAAAGCCGCGAGACATAGCTGAGACTTTACAAATTCCAAATGCAGCTGTATTGTTACATGTAACGAGTATCGGAGGCTACCTTGGCAACGTCTGTCAACCATCGTGTACAGAAGCGTCGCGATGCTCTTCGCGCTTCTGGCCTTCGCCCTATGCAGATTTGGGTTCCTGATACGCGCCGAGCGGGCTTCGAAGCAGAATGCCGCCGTCAGTCCAGAGCGGTTGCTGCTTCAGACGCACTCGACACGGAATTCGACGCATTCACAGATGCCGCATTGGCTGATCTGGATGATGAGGTTTCTGAGTGAGGCGAGGGGATCTCGTAACGGTGTCTGTTTCAGGTGACTTTGGAAAGCCACGTCCTGCTGTGATCGTTCAATCTGATTACTTTTCAGATACAGCAACGGTGACAGTGTTGTTGCTTTCTGGAACTCTGGTTGAAGCACCGTTCATACGCCTGACAGTTCAGCCATCACCTCAAAACGGATTGACCAAGCCGTCTCAGGTGATGATCGACAAGTCAATGACTGTGCTACGAAACAAGTTAGGACCAGTATTCGGTCGCCTTGACGACGACATGATGCTTTCGATCACAAGATCACTGGCAGTCTTTATCGGTATCGCCTGAGCGCGCCAGTAAATGTGGCGCGCCCATCTCTTTATCAAGCAAACCTGATAATCGCCACCTCACCCTCGAGCGCGCCCTGATAGGCAGATGCATGCGGTTCCTCGTCCGGGATTTCCGTCAGCATGCCGATCTGGTCGAGGTCTGCTTCGAGGAAGCCTTCTTCGGAGAGGGCGTTCAGGGCTTCCCGTACGGCGCTGTCGTCGTCGGGTGCGCGTAGGATGATGTGGATGTCGATGCCTTTTTCGCCTTCGCGCTCATAGGCCTTGCCAATGACGATAAAGACCATGGCATCGTCGCGTCCGTTGTCGTTGTCTGGTTCTGTGATCATGACGCGATTCCTTTTCTGGCTATGATTTTGTGACGCAAGGTGAAGCCATGCCTGTGGCTCGTTTTCACCTCATGCCGTTATGGGAATCAATAGACGGCTTTTGTGAAAAGCCAAAGGCCGGATTGGAAAAACTGGACGGGGAGAGAGGGTTTATGTTGAAAGCCGCGCGAAATACTGTAGGTCAGGGGCTTGGGGCTGGTCCGCTGGGTACTAAATGCGGATTCACCCTTGACGAAAGCGGGGTAAAACAGTAGTACGCCCGCCATCGGAGCCAATGTGAGGACTGGCCATCTGGAACGACTCGTTCTGGAGATCACCTCAAACAAGGGTCCAAAAACACGTACGAAACACGAATGTTGCACGCACGACGTATCATTTACGTCCTCTGCATTGAGTGGTCCATCCGTGAAAACCGGATCGGGCCACGTTTTGCGCATGAGACTATGCGTGCGTCGTTGCCGGAAACGGTATAACCGCCATCCGAGAGGGTGGCTAAAGTAGTTTTTGCAAGGGATGGTTATATGCCTACCGTAAACCAGCTGATCCGCAAGCCACGTCAGGCACAGGTAAAGCGTAATAAGGTTCCTGCTCTTCAGGAAAACCCACAGAAGCGTGGCGTTTGCACCCGCGTTTACACGACGACCCCTAAGAAGCCTAACTCGGCTCTTCGTAAGGTTGCCAAGATCCGCCTGACCAACGGCTTCGAAGTCATCGGCTATATTCCTGGTGAAGGCCACAACCTTCAGGAACACTCCGTTGTCATGATCCGCGGCGGCCGCGTAAAGGACTTGCCGGGCGTTCGTTACCACATCATCCGTGGTGTTCTCGATACGCAGGGCGTCAAGAACCGTAAGCAGCGTCGTTCCAAGTACGGTGCAAAGCGTCCGAAGTAATTCGGCTTTAAACAATTTCCGGCGCTGCGCGAGGTTCTCCGCGTGATAAAGCGTCCATAACCGTTGAGAGACAAGAATATGTCCCGTCGCCATAGTGCAGAAAAGCGTGAGATCAACCCGGACCCGAAGTTCGGCGATCTGATCGTTACCAAATTCATGAACGCCATCATGCTTCACGGCAAGAAGTCGGTCGCAGAAAGCATCGTTTACGGCGCGTTCGACGTCGTGCAGGGCAAGACCAAGGCAGAGCCACTCGGCATCTTCCATTCGGCCCTCGACAACGTTGCTCCGCACGTTGAAGTGCGTTCGCGCCGCGTTGGTGGTGCAACATATCAGGTTCCGGTCGATGTTCGCCCAGAGCGCCGTCAGGCTCTCGCGATCCGCTGGCTGATCGCTGCTGCGCGCAAGCGCAACGAAACAACCATGGTCGATCGCCTTTCCGGCGAACTCATGGATGCAGCGAACAACCGTGGTTCCGCAGTCAAGAAGCGCGAAGACACGCACAAGATGGCCGACGCCAACCGCGCATTCTCGCATTACCGCTGGTAATCTAACCGATCCGAAAGGCAGTCCGTTATGGCTCGCGAATATAAAATCGAAGACTACCGCAATTTCGGTATCATGGCGCATATCGACGCCGGCAAGACGACCACCACCGAGCGTATTCTCTACTACACCGGTAAGTCGCACAAGATCGGCGAAGTTCACGATGGCGCAGCCACGATGGACTGGATGGAGCAGGAGCAGGAACGTGGTATCACCATCACGTCGGCTGCTACGACGACCTTCTGGAAGGGTCGCGATGGCAAGATGCGCCGTTTCAACATCATCGACACCCCCGGCCACGTTGATTTCACGATTGAAGTCGAACGTTCGCTGCGCGTTCTCGACGGTGCTATTGCCCTTCTCGATGCCAACGCCGGTGTAGAGCCGCAGACGGAAACCGTCTGGCGTCAGGCTGAGAAGTACAACGTTCCGCGTATGATCTTCTGCAACAAGATGGACAAGACCGGCGCTGACTTCTACCGCTCGGTAGAGATGATCAAGACCCGTCTCGGCGCCATCGCAGTCGTCATGCAGCTCCCGATCGGTGCAGAAACCGAGTTCAAGGGCGTGATCGACCTGATCGAGATGAACGCACTCATCTGGCGCGACGAGTCTCTCGGCGCTCAGTGGGACGTCGTTGAGATTCCAGACGACATGAAGGCCAAGGCAGACGAATATCGCGAAAAGCTGATCGAGACTGTTGTCGAGATCGACGAAGAAGCGATGGAAGACTACCTGAACGGCAAAATGCCTGACAACGAAAAGATCCGTGCGCTCGTTCGCCGCGGCACCATCGACGTGAAGTTCCACCCGATGTTCTGCGGTACCGCGTTCAAGAACAAGGGCGTTCAGCCTCTGCTCGACGCCGTTTGCGATTACCTGCCTTCGCCGCTGGACATTCCTGCGATCAAGGGCATCGACTTCAAGACCGAAGCCGAAATCGAGCGTCATGCAGATGACTCCGAGCCGCTTTCGATGCTTGCGTTCAAGATCATGAACGACCCCTTCGTTGGTTCGCTCACCTTCGCACGCATCTACTCTGGCAAGCTCGAAAAGGGCACATCTGTCATCAACACGGTCAAGGACAAGCGTGAGCGCGTCGGCCGTATGCTTCAGATGCACTCCAACAGCCGTGAAGACATCGAAGAAGCCTTCGCTGGCGACATCGTTGCTCTGGCTGGGCTCAAGGAAACGACAACAGGCGATACGCTTTGCGATCCTCTGAAGCCAGTTATCCTCGAGCGCATGGAATTCCCTGAGCCGGTTATCCAGATCGCGATCGAACCGAAGACCAAGGGCGACCAGGAAAAGATGGGCCTCGCGCTCAACCGCCTGGCTGCTGAAGATCCTTCGTTCCGCGTCAAGACGGATGAAGAATCCGGTCAGACGATCATCGCTGGCATGGGCGAACTTCACCTCGACATTCTCGTTGACCGTATGCGTCGCGAGTTCAAGGTTGAAGCTACCGTCGGTGCTCCGCAGGTTGCTTACCGCGAAACGATCACACGTCAGCACGAAGAAGATTACACACACAAGAAGCAGTCCGGTGGTACAGGTCAGTTCGCTCGTGTGAAGATCATCTTCGAACCGAACCCCGATGGCGAAGACTTCAAGTTCGAGTCCAAGATCGTTGGTGGTGCTGTTCCGAAGGAATACATCCCGGGCGTTCAGAAGGGTATCGAAAGCGTTCTGTCTTCCGGTCCTCTGGCTGGCTTCCCGATGCTTGGCGTCAAAGCAACCCTGATCGACGGCGCATACCACGACGTTGACTCCTCGGTTCTGGCGTTCGAAATCGCGTCGCGTGCCTGCTTCCGTGAAGCAGCGAAGAAGGCTGGTGCACAGCTTCTCGAGCCGATGATGAAGGTCGAAGTCGTAACCCCTGAAGATTACGTCGGTGACGTGATCGGCGATCTGAACTCGCGTCGCGGTCAGATCCAGGGCCAGGAAAGCCGCGGTATTGCCGTTGTCATCAACGCGCATGTTCCGCTGGCCAACATGTTCAAGTACGTCGATAACCTGCGCTCCATGTCCCAGGGCCGCGCGCAGTACTCGATGACCTTCGATCACTATTCGCCGGTTCCGAGCAACGTTGCTCAGGAAATCCAGGCAAAGTACTCCGGTCAGAAGTGATCGGGGTACGCCCCAAACGAATTTTAGAGTTTATTCCCTTTACGGGATCAGAATGGAGAGCCACTCATGGCAAAGAGCAAGTTTGAGCGCAATAAGCCGCACGTCAACATTGGCACGATCGGTCACGTTGACCACGGCAAGACGTCGTTGACTGCTGCGATCACGAAGTACTTCGGCGAGTTCAAGGCGTACGACCAGATCGACGCTGCACCGGAAGAAAAGGCCCGCGGTATCACGATTTCGACGGCCCACGTTGAGTATGAGACACCTGCTCGTCACTACGCGCACGTCGACTGCCCCGGCCACGCCGATTACGTGAAGAACATGATCACCGGTGCTGCCCAGATGGACGGCGCGATCCTGGTTTGCTCGGCTGCTGACGGCCCAATGCCACAGACCCGCGAGCACATTCTGCTGGCTCGTCAGGTTGGCGTTCCTGCGATCGTTGTGTTCCTCAACAAGGTTGACCAGGTTGACGACGCAGAGCTGCTGGAACTTGTAGAACTGGAAGTTCGCGAACTTCTGTCGTCCTACGACTTCCCAGGCGACGATATTCCAATCGTCAAGGGTTCGGCTCTTGCTGCTCTTGAAGACAGCGACAAGAAGATCGGCGAAGACGCCATCCGTGAGCTGATGGCTCAGGTTGACGCCTACATCCCAACGCCTGAGCGTCCAATCGATCAGCCGTTCCTGATGCCAATCGAAGACGTGTTCTCGATTTCCGGCCGTGGTACGGTTGTGACGGGTCGCGTTGAGCGCGGTATCGTCAAGGTTGGCGAAGAAGTCGAAATCGTCGGCATCAAGGCAACATCGAAGACGACGGTTACCGGCGTTGAAATGTTCCGCAAGCTGCTCGATCAGGGCCAGGCTGGCGACAACATCGGTGCTCTCGTTCGTGGCGTACAGCGCGATGGCGTTGAGCGTGGTCAGATTCTTTGCAAGCCAGGCTCTGTCAAGCCGCACAAGAAGTTCATGGCTGAAGCCTACATCCTGACGAAGGAAGAAGGCGGTCGTCATACACCGTTCTTCACGAACTACCGTCCACAGTTCTACTTCCGTACGACTGACGTGACCGGTATCGTTTCGCTTCCAGAAGGCACGGAAATGGTTATGCCAGGCGACAACGTCACTGTTGAAGTCGAACTGATCGTTCCGATCGCGATGGAAGAAAAGCTGCGCTTCGCGATCCGCGAAGGCGGCCGTACCGTCGGCGCCGGCATCGTCGCTTCGATCGTCGAGTAATAGGGTAGGCGGCGCCGATGGCGCCGCAGCCTTAACGTCGGGCATCTGCCCGGCGGGATAATTCTGGACAATGGCGGTGTGAAAAGCACCGCCATTGGACGTTTGATAAAAAGCGTCATGGCGTTGCACTTTTTGTGCTTGAAAATGACAGTGAAAGCGCGTAAACGCGCACTCACACTCACCAGATTGGATTCGCATCTTCTGCGAGGCCCGGTGATTTGCAAATACAGACTACTGAAATGATTGGTGTGCGTCGTGCATGCCTCTTGATTTTTGAAAATCTGCGGCGCCACGATCAACTAGGTTCATGTATTTCCGCGTGCGGAAATTCTAAAACAAAGAACAAGGACAAGACGAATGAACGGCCAGAATATCCGTATCCGCCTCAAGGCGTTTGATCACCGGATCCTCGATGCCTCTACCCGTGAGATCGTGTCGACCGCCAAGCGCACCGGCGCCAGCGTTCGCGGCCCGGTTCCACTTCCTACCCGCATCGAAAAGTTTACCGTCAACCGCTCTCCTCACGTTGACAAGAAGAGCCGTGAGCAGTTCGAAATGCGGACGCACAAGCGTCTTCTCGATATCGTTGACCCTACACCGCAGACCGTCGATGCTTTGATGAAGCTCGATCTGGCTGCTGGCGTTGACGTGGAAATCAAGCTCTAAGACCTCGGCCTGACCTTGCGAAAGTAAGGGCCGATATAACAAGGAAGGTACGTGGAGCAATCCAACGACTTCCAATCCGGAGACCGGAAACGTCGTGAGATGTCGAAGGGAACTCCTTAACAAAGGCCACAGAGGGTTTTCCCTTCAAGGCTCGCAAGAGGATTGAACCAATGCGTTCAGGTGTGATTGCACAGAAAGTGGGTATGACCCGGGTCTATAACGACGCCGGTGAGCATATCCCAGTAACGGTACTGCGTTTGGACAACGTACAAGTTGTTTCCCAGCGCACAGAAGACAAGAATGGCTACACCGCAGTTCAGCTCGGTGCAGGCCAGTCCAAGGTCAAGAATACGACAAAGGCACTCCGCGGTCATTTCGCCGCTGCCAGCGTCGAGCCGAAAGCAAAGCTCGTTGAATTCCGGGTATCCCCCGAAAACCTCATCGACGTCGGTGCAACACTGACCGCAGATCATTTCCAGGCAGGCCAGCTGGTAGACGTTACCGGCACCACGATCGGTAAGGGCTTCGCGGGTTCCATGAAGCGTCACAACTTCGGTGGTGGTCGCGCTTCTCACGGTAACTCCGTCTCGCACCGTGCCCATGGTTCGACTGGTTCGAACCAGGATCCGGGCAAGGTCTGGAAGGGCAAGCGCATGGCTGGTCATATGGGCAGCACACGCGTTACCACCCAGAATCTGGAAGTGGTTTCGACTGATGAGGGTCGCGGTTTGATCCTCGTGAAGGGCGCCGTTCCCGGTTCCAAGGGTTCCTGGATCATCGTCCGCGACGCCGTTAAGTCGGCAGCGAAGTAAGGGAGCCTCATCATGGAATTGAACGTCACAACCCTCGAGGGAAAAGACGCCGGCAAGGTATCCCTGTCGGACGAAATTTTCGGCCTCGACCCACGCCAGGATATCCTGGCCCGCATGGTTCGTTACCAGCTCGCCAAGAAGCAGCAGGGAACGCATAAATCCAAGAACCGTTCGGAAGTTTCCCGCACGGGTGCAAAGATGTACAAGCAGAAGGGTACGGGCCGCGCTCGTCACCATTCGGCACGCGCACCGCAGTTTCGCGGCGGCGGCAAGGCCCACGGCCCAGTCGTTCGCAGCCATGCACATGACCTTCCTAAGAAGGTTCGTGCACTCGCTCTGCGTCACGCACTCTCTGCCAAGCTGAAGGCCGAAGACCTGATCATCATCGATCAGCTCGTGGCAACCGAAGCAAAGACCAAGTCTCTGCTGGGTAGCTTCGCATCGCTTGGCCTGACCAACGCTCTCGTCATCGGTGGCGCAGAACTTGACGGCAACTTCAAGCTCGCAGCACAGAACATCCCGAATGTGGACGTTCTTCCGATCCAGGGCATCAATGTTTACGACATACTGCGTCGTGGCAAGCTCGTGCTTTCCAAGGCTGCAGTTGAAGCCCTTGAGGAGCGGTTCAAATGACGGATCTTCGCCACTACGATGTGATCGTGTCTCCATCGATCACGGAAAAGTCGACGCTGGTCTCCGAACAGAACCAGGTCGTATTCAACGTCGCCAAAGACGCTTCGAAGCCTGAAATCAAGGCAGCTATCGAAGCACTCTTCGGCGTCAAGGTCACGGCTGTGAACACGCTTATCCGCAAGGGTAAGACCCGTCGTTTCCGTGGATTCGCTGGTAAGCGTAAGGATGTCAAGAAAGCCATCGTTACGCTGGCCGAAGGTCAATCCATCGACGTGTCCACCGGACTCTAAAGGTTAGGCCCAAGCGGGCAAAGACCCAAAAGGGAACAAATACAATGGCATTGAAAAGTTTCAATCCGACCACGCCAAGCCAGCGTCAGCTGGTTATCGTGGACCGTTCTTCGCTCTACAAGGGCAAGCCGGTAAAGGCTCTCACAGAGGGCCTCAGCTCGAAGGGTGGCCGTAACAACCAGGGCCGGATCACCGTTCGTTTTCAGGGCGGCGGTCACAAGCGGACCTACCGTCTGGTAGACTTCAAGCGTCGTAAATTCGACGTTGAAGGTACGGTCGAGCGTCTGGAATATGACCCTAACCGCACCGCATTCATCGCGCTCGTGACATACACGGACGGCGAACAGGCTTACATTCTCGCGCCACAGCGTCTCGCTGCCGGTGACAAGGTGATTGCCTCCGAAAAGGCAGTGGACGTGAAGCCAGGCAACACTATGCCTCTTCAGTACATTCCTGTCGGATCAATCATCCACAACGTCGAGATGAAGCCTGCAAAGGGTGGTCAGATTGCCCGCTCTGCCGGTACCTATGTTCAGCTCGTTGGCCGCGATGCGGGGATGGCGATCCTTCGCTTGAACTCCGGCGAGCAGCGTCTCGTGCATGGCTCTTGCCTTGCATCCATCGGCGCTGTCTCGAATGCCGATCACGGCAACATCAACGACGGCAAAGCAGGTCGTTCACGCTGGCGCGGCAAGAAGCCTCACGTTCGCGGTGTCGTGATGAACCCGGTTGACCACCCACACGGTGGTGGTGAAGGTCGCACGTCGGGTGGTCGTCACCCGGTTACCCCTTGGGGTAAGCCTACCAAGGGCAAGCGCACCCGCTCGAACAAGTCGACCGACAAGTTCATCATGCGTTCGCGCCATCAGCGCAAGAAGTAAGAGAGGAACTCTCAAATGGCTCGTTCAGTATGGAAAGGTCCGTTTGTTGACGGCTATCTTCTCACGAAAGCTGAGAAGGTACGTGAAGGCGGACGCAATGAAGTGATCAAGATCTGGAGCCGTCGCTCCACGATCCTGCCGCAGTTCGTTGGTCTGACATTCGGCGTCTACAACGGCAGCAAGCATGTGCCCGTCTCGGTCAACGAAGACATGGTCGGACACAAGTTCGGTGAATTCTCTCCGACCCGGACCTATTACGGTCATGGCGCGGACAAGAAGGCAAAGAGGAAGTAATCATGGCGAAGGCTAAGACCGAACGCCGGCTGAAGGACAATGAGGCTCAGGCCATTGCCCGCACGCTCCGCGTCAGCCCCCAGAAACTTAACCTGGTTGCCGCTCTTATCCGTGGCAAGAAGGTAGATCGCGCTCTCGCCGAGCTCGAATTCTCCCGCAAGCGCATCGCTTCCACCGTCAAGAAGACGCTGGAATCGGCAATCGCGAACGCAGAAAACAACCATGATCTCGACGTCGACGCTCTCGTCGTCGCCGAGGCCTATGTCGGCAAGTCCATCACCATGAAGCGTTTCCATGCTCGTGGCCGTGGCCGTGCATCGCGTATCGAGAAGCCTTTCGCACACTTGACGATCGTTGTTCGTGAAGTGGAAGAAAAAGGGGAGGCCGCATAATGGGTCAGAAAATCAATCCAATCGGCTTCCGCCTCGGCATCAACCGTACGTGGGACAGCCGCTGGTACGCAGACACTGCCGAATATGGCAAGCTGCTGCATGAAGACCTCGCTATCCGTGCTTACCTGATCAAGGAATTGAAGCAGGCCGGCATCGCCAAGGTCATCATCGAGCGTCCGCACAAGAAGTGCCGCGTGACCATTCACTCGGCTCGTCCGGGTCTGATCATCGGCAAGAAGGGTGCAGACATCGAGAAGCTTCGCAAGAAGATTTCCGAGATGACTGCTTCTGAGACGCACCTCAACATCGTTGAAGTGCGCAAGCCGGAAATCGACGCAACGCTCGTTGCTCAGTCGATCGCTCAGCAGCTCGAACGTCGCGTGGCTTTCCGCCGCGCCATGAAGCGCGCTGTTCAGTCCGCACTGCGTCTTGGCGCCGAAGGCATCAAGATCACCTGCGGTGGCCGTCTTGGTGGCGCTGAAATCGCTCGTACCGAATGGTACCGCGAAGGTCGCGTTCCATTGCACACGCTGCGTGCGGACATCGACTACGGTGTGGCAGAAGCCACGACCGCATTCGGCATCTGCGGCATCAAGGTTTGGATTTTCAAGGGCGAAATCCTTGAGCACGATCCAATGGCTTCCGAGCGTCGTGGGCTCGAAGGCGATGCACAGGGTCCGGCAAGCCGTGAGCGCGGCGATCGTGGCGACCGTCGCCGCGAAAACGCTTGATTGACGCTGGCGAAAGATAAGCTCGGAGAAGTTAGAAAATGTTGCAGCCAAAGCGTACTAAGTACCGTAAGCAGTTTAAGGGTCGCATTAAAGGCGTGGCCAAGGGCGGCTTTGACCTGGCATTCGGTGAATTCGGCTTGAAGTCGCAGGAACCGAACCGCGTGAACGCGCGCGAGATCGAGGCGGCCCGCCGCGCGATCACGCGTTACATGAAGCGCGCTGGTCGTGTGTGGATCCGCGTATTCCCAGACACTCCGGTTACGGCGAAGCCGACCGAAGTCCGTATGGGTAAGGGCAAGGGTTCTGTTGAATACTGGGCATGCAAGGTCAAGCCCGGTCGTATGATGTTCGAGATCGACGGTGTTTCCGAGGAGATCGCCCGCGAGGCGCTCCGTCTCGGCGCGGCCAAGCTCTCGGTTAAGACGCGCTTCGTTCAGCGCATCGCAGAGTAAGGAGCAGGCACCATGAAAGCCGAAGACGTTCGCGGCCTCAGCGCCGATCAGCTCAAGGACAAACTCGCCGACCTGAAGAAAGAGCAGTTCAACCTGCGCTTCCAGAAGGCAACCGGCCAGTTGGAAAAGTCCTCGCGCATTGACGAAGTCCGCAAGGACATCGCCCGCGTGAAAACCATTGCCCGCCAGAAGGCGGCAGAAGCCAAGGCCTAAAGGAAGAATAATATGCCTAAACGCATTCTGCAGGGCGTCGTTGTGTCCGACAAGAACGAGAAGACTGTCGTAGTTCGCGTCGAGCGCCGATTCGCTCACCCGCTGCTTCAGAAGACCGTTCGCCGTTCGAAGAAGTACAAGGCGCACGACGAAAACAACCAGTACAAGATCGGTGATACCGTTTCCATCGAGGAATGCGCGCCGATTTCCAAGGATAAGCGCTGGACGGTGGTTTCCGCCCAGGCATAATTTCAACAGATTTTCGCGCGGGCCTTGCTATATGCGCGAAAGTCTGTATGAAGCAGCACAAGAACGCTCGTTCACGGGCGTTCTTTTGCTTTGATGCGCACGGAAGGTCCTTTAGGAAACCACCCTGTCACGATTATTCCGCGCGAAAACAGAGACAGTTCATAAGCTGGAACAGGGGGCCATCCGTTTAGGTGTGCCCAACCGGTCCGGTAACAACAAGAAGGCGACCTGACATGATTCAGATGCAAACAAACCTCGACGTGGCGGATAATTCCGGCGCACGTCGTGTCATGTGCATCAAGGTGCTGGGCGGCTCGAAGCGTAAGTATGCTTCCGTTGGCGACATTATTGTCGTTTCGATCAAGGAAGCAATTCCGCGCGGCCGCGTCAAAAAGGGCGACGTGATGAAGGCGGTTGTTGTTCGTACCGCCAAGGACATCCGCCGCGCTGACGGCAGCGTCATCCGTTTCGATAATAACGCAGCCGTTCTTATCGATAACAAGAAAGAGCCGATCGGCACCCGTATCTTCGGACCGGTTCCACGCGAACTTCGCGCTAAGAACCACATGAAGATCATCTCGCTGGCTCCAGAAGTACTGTAAGGAGCGATAGCGATGCAGAAAATTCGTAAAGGCGACAAAGTTGTCGTATTGACCGGTAAGGACAAGGGCCGTACCGGCGAAGTAACACAGGTCTTGCCGAAAGAAGACCGGGCTTTTGTGAGTGGCGTAAACATGGTGAAACGTCACCAGCGCCAGACCCAGGGCCAGGAAGGCGGCATCATCAACAAGGAAGCTTCCTTGCACATTTCCAACCTCGCCATCGCCGATAAGGATGGCAAGCCAACTCGCGTTGGTTTCCAGGTTATCGATGGCAAGAAGGTCCGTGTGGCCAAGCGTTCGGGAGAAGTGATCGATGGCTGAGTCCAAGTACGAGCCGCGTCTCAAGGCTGAATACGTTTCCCGTATTCGCGGCGCGATGCAAGAGAAGTTCTCTTACGCGAACGTTATGATGATCCCCAAGCTGGACAAGATCGTCATCAACATGGGTGTTGGCGAAGCAACGGCTGATTCTAAGAAGCCAACAGTTGCTGCTGGCGATTTGGCGGCTATTGCCGGTCAGAAGCCTGTCATCACCAAGGCTCGCAATTCCATCGCGGGCTTCAAGGTTCGCGAGCACATGCCAATCGGCGCGAAGGTTACTCTTCGTGGCGCCCGCATGTACGAATTCCTTGATCGTCTGGTCAACATCGCGCTTCCGCGCGTTCGCGACTTCCGGGGTCTGAACCCCAAGAGCTTTGACGGCCGTGGCAACTTCGCCATGGGCATCAAGGAGCACATTGTGTTCCCAGAGATCAACTACGATAAGGTTGATCAGATGTGGGGCATGGACATCATCGTTTGCACGACGGCGACATCGGACGACGAAGCACGGGCTCTTTTGACAGAGTTCAACTTCCCGTTCCGTCAGTAACCGTAACGACGAGCGTAGAAAAGGAACTCCGATATGGCGAAAACAAGCGCAGTTGAAAAGAACAAGCGCCGCCGCAAGACAGTTGCCTCGCAGGCTGGCAAGCGTGCCTCCCTCAAGGCTATTGTCATGAACCAGTCCCTTCCGATCGAAGAGCGGTTCCAGGCAACTCTGAAGCTCGCTTCGCTGCCGCGTGACGGCTCGAAGACGCGTATCCGCAACCGCTGCGAAGTAACGGGCCGTCCGCGCGCGTTCTATCGTAAACTCAAGATGTCGCGTATCGCGCTTCGCGAGTTGGGCAATTCCGGCAAGGTGCCGGGTATTGTCAAGTCGAGCTGGTAAGGAGACGGGCACATGACAATGACTGATCCTTTGGGTGATATGCTCACCCGAATCCGCAATGGTGCAGCCCGTCGCAAGTCTTCGGTCAACACCCCAGCATCCAGCCTGCGTGCACGCGTTCTCGACGTGCTTCAGGCTGAAGGCTACATTCGCGGTTATTCCAAGGTCGATTTCGAGAACGGCAAGTCCGAGCTCACCATCGAACTGAAGTACTACGAAGGCGCGTCGGTGATCCGTGAGATCGGCCGCGTGTCCAAGCCGGGCCGCCGGGTTTATGTCTCGGTCAAGTCCATCCCGCAGGTTGCGAACGGCCTCGGCATCACCATCCTTTCGACTCCGAAGGGTGTGATGGCTGATCACCAGGCTCGCGAACAGAACGTTGGTGGTGAGGTTCTTTGCTCCGTCTTCTAAGACTGGGCAAGGATCTCCTTAACGGACAGACAGGATAGAAATATGTCTCGTATCGGTAAAAAGCCCGTTCAGGTTCCTGCAGGTGTGACGGCCAATGTCGACGGCCAGAAGATTACTGCCAAGGGTCCTAAGGGCGAACTGTTCTTCGTCGCCAATGACGAAGTCCAGGTTAAACTGGAAGATGGCGCGGTTTCCGTAACGCCTGCCAACGACTCCAAGGAAGCTCGTTCCAAGTGGGGCATGTCCCGCACGATGGTCGAGAACATCTTCAAGGGTGTCAAGGACGGTTACGAACGCAAGCTCGAAATCAACGGCGTTGGTTATCGTGCTGCCATGCAGGGCAAGAACCTGCAGCTGGCACTCGGTTTCAGCCACGATGTAGTTTACCAGACTCCGGAAGGCATCACCATTGCCGTTCCGAAGCCAACGGAAATCATCGTTTCGGGTATCAACAAGCAGCAGGTCGGTCAGGTTGCCGCGGAAATCCGCGAATACCGTGGTCCCGAGCCCTACAAGGGCAAAGGCGTCAAGTACGCTGAAGAACGGATCATCCGCAAAGAAGGCAAGAAGAAGTAAGGATCACGCGAAATGGCTAGCAGGAAAGAAGCACTTGCACGTCGCGCGAACCGCGTGCGCCGTCAGATTAAAGCGGTTGCCAACGGTCGTCCGCGCCTGTCGGTTCATCGCTCGTCGAAGAACATCTACGTTCAGGTTATCGATGATGTGGCTGGAAAGACGCTTGCGTCTGCCTCCACGCTCGAGGCTGACATGCGCTCGTCTTTGAAGACGGGTGCTGACGTTGCAGCAGCTGCCGCAGTTGGCAAGCTGGTTGCTGAACGCGCTGGCAAGGCTGGCGTCAAGGATGTCGTATTCGACCGCGGCGCCTTCATTTACCACGGCCGTATCAAGGCTTTGGCTGAAGCTGCCCGCGAAGGCGGTCTGAACTTCTAAGACTTTTCCGCCCGGCAATGACCGGGCGGATTTTCACCGGACCATGCGGGTTTCAGCAATGAAGCCGATGGTCTTTTCGTATGCCGTTCCACCCGCAAAAGAAAAAGGAAAAGGACAATGGCACAGGAAAAAAGAGGTTCTCGCGACGATCGCCAGAACCGCGAAGAGCGCGATAGCGAATTCGTTGACAAGCTGGTTGCGATCAACCGCGTTGCAAAAGTCGTCAAGGGCGGCCGTCGTTTCGGTTTTGCTGCTCTCGTCGTCGTTGGTGACCAGAAGGGTCGCGTTGGTTTCGGTCACGGCAAGGCTCGTGAAGTTCCAGAAGCGATCCGCAAGGCAACCGAATCTGCAAAGCGCGATCTGATTTTCGTTCCGCTTCGCGATGGCCGTACGCTGCACCACGACGTCAACGGACGTCACGGCGCTGGCAAGGTTCTGCTTCGCTCTGCAAAGGCCGGTACTGGTATCATCGCCGGTGGCCCGATGCGCGCAGTTTTCGAAACGCTCGGCGTTCATGACGTCGTTGCCAAGTCGACCGGTTCCTCGAACCCATACAACATGGTTCGTGCAACGTTCGACGCCCTGAAGCACCAGGTTCATCCTAAGGACATCGCTGCACAGCGCGGTCTTAAGTATGCTACCCTTCAGACTCGCCGCGCCGCTTCCGGCAACGCTGCTGAAGAATAAGGAGCAGTATCATGGCCAAGAAGACCACTGAAGCCAAGACGACTGTTACGGTCGAACAGATCGGCAGCCCAATTCGCCGCCCTGCGGTTCAGCGCCAGACGCTGATCGGCCTGGGCCTCAACAAGATGCACCGTCAGCGCACTCTGGAGGATACTCCGGCTGTTCGCGGCATGATCCGTGCTGTCCAGCATCTCGTTCGCGTCGTAGACGAGAAGTGAGACGGAGGAAGTCATCATGAAACTCAATGAAATTAAAGACAACGAAGGTTCCACCAAGGATCGTATCCGCGTAGGTCGCGGTATCGGTTCTGGCAAGGGCAAGACCGGTGGTCGCGGCGTCAAGGGTCAGAAGGCTCGTTCCGGCGTTGCCGTCAACGGCTTCGAAGGCGGCCAGATGCCAATCTACCGCCGTCTGCCAAAGCGTGGCTTCACCAACATCTTCGCATCCGAGTATGCAGAAGTATCGATCGGTCGCGTTCAGACTGCTATCGATGCGGGCAAGCTCGATGCCAAGACGACTGTTGATGCTGCTGCCCTCAAGGCTGCTGGCGTTATCCGTCGCGTCAAGGACGGCGTGCGCATTCTGGCTGATGGTGAACTGACAACGAAGGTTTCCTTCGAAGTTGCTGGCGCTTCCAAGTCTGCTGTTGAAAAAATCGAGAAGGCTGGTGGTTCCATCAAGCTTCTGGTTGTTGCAGCGGAAGCCGCAGAGTAATATAACGTCTTGAACGCCCGGTGTGTTTCACTCCGGGCGTTTGTGCTCGAAGTCGCATAAGCCTTTGAATCCTAATCGATTAAGTCGGCTTGTGCGGATACTCTCAAGTGATGTGCAAACGTCACGGGGGGAGCCTCACAGTTCCGAAGCGTTCAATTGAACGTGGAGCGGACGCAAGAAAACAGGGTGAGGCATGATTAGGCTAGAAAGCCATGATCCGTCCGAAGCCCGGTTTTTGAACCAGTATCTTTTAGACCTTTTCCGGAATTGCCGGTTTCCGTGCCGCTGGACAAGGGTCATGCGGAGAAATTTATGGCTTCAGCAGCGGAACAACTGGCCTCGAACCTGAATTTTTCGACCTTCGCGAAAGCTGAAGATCTGAAAAAGCGCCTATGGTTCACCCTTGCCGCACTTCTCGTTTATCGCCTTGGCACGCATATTCCGCTTCCTGGTCTGAACCCGGAAGCCTATGCACGCGCCTTTCAGGGCCAGGCGAACGGTATTCTCGGTCTCTTCAACATGTTTGCGGGCGGCGCTGTAGAGCGCATGGCGATTTTCGCGCTCGGCATCATGCCTTACATTTCCGCATCGATCATCGTGCAGCTGATGACATCGGTCGTTCCGTCCCTCGAAGCCTTGAAAAAGGAAGGTGAGGCGGGTCGCAAGATCATCAACCAGTACACGCGTTACGGCACGGTGCTGCTCGGTACGCTCCAGGCTTATGGCATTGCCGTTGGTCTTGAAGGCGGGGCAGGGCTCGTCGTCGATCCCGGCGTCTTCTTCCGTATTTCCACGGTCATCACGCTGCTCGGCGGCACGATGTTCCTGATGTGGCTTGGAGAGCAGATCACGTCGCGTGGTATCGGTAACGGTATCTCGTTGATCATCTTCGCGGGTATTGCCGCTGGTTTGCCAAAGGCTCTGGCTGGTACTTTGGAACTGGGTCGTACGGGCGCTTTGTCCACCGGTCTCATTCTCATGGTCATTGTGGTCGCCATTGGCGTGATTGCGCTGATCGTGTTCGTCGAGCGTGCGCAGCGTCGCCTTCTGATCCAGTATCCGAAGCGACAGGTGGGCAACCGTATGTTCCAGGGCGACACGTCGCACCTGCCGCTGAAGCTGAACACGGCTGGCGTCATTCCTGCTATCTTTGCGTCCTCGCTGCTGCTTCTGCCTGCAACCGCAGCCGGCTTCACGAACAGCACGAACCTGCCACCTTGGGCTACGACCATCATTGCGTCGTTGCAGCATGGCCAGCCGCTGTTCATGTTGTTCTACGGTATGCTGATCGCGTTCTTTGCGTTCTTCTACACGGCAATCGTCTTCAATCCGAAGGATACGGCTGACAATCTGAAGAAGCATGGCGGCTTTATCCCTGGTATTCGTCCAGGCGAGCGGACAGCCGAGTACATAGACTATGTTTTGACCCGTATCACCGTCGTGGGCGCGATCTACCTCGTCTTCGTGTGTATTCTCCCGGAAACGCTGATTGCGCGCACGGGCATCCCATTAGCCCTTGGTGGTACTTCGCTTTTGATCGTTGTCAGTGTAACTCTTGATACTGTGGCACAGATTCAGGGTCACCTGATCGCTCAGCAATATGAGGGGCTGATCAAGAAATCGAAACTGCGTGGAGGAAAGAGGGGACGATGAGACTGATATTTTTGGGACCGCCGGGTGCTGGCAAGGGAACCCAGGCCAAGCGCCTGACGGACAAATATGCCATTCCGCAGCTATCGACCGGCGACATGCTTCGTGCTGCCGTCAACGACGGATCGGAAATCGGGAAACGCGCCAAGGAAGTGATGGATGCCGGTGGTCTCGTATCGGATGATATCGTCAACCAGATCGTGTCCGAACGCATTGAGCAGCCTGACTGTGCCAATGGTTTCATTCTCGATGGTTACCCACGCACGGTTCCGCAGGCCAAGGCGCTTGCGGATAACATGCGGCAGAAGAATCTCACTCTCGATGGCGTGATAGAGCTGCGGGTAGACGAAGAAGCGCTGGTGCGCCGAATCGAAAATCGCGTTGCTGAAACGGTGGCTGCCGGTGGAACTGTTCGTTCGGATGACAATCCCGAATCGTTCCGCAAGCGTCTGTCCGAGTACCGCGAAAAAACGGCGCCTCTGTCTCAATACTATCAGGAGCAGGGAGAACTCGTGGTGCTGGATGGCATGGCCGATATGGATGTCGTGGCTGCTGCTATCGAAGCCGCGCTTGAAAAAGACAACACTGCCGGGGCATCTGCCGCGCGTATCTAAAGAATCTTGGCGGGGCCGGTTGCTTTTTTGAACCGATTCCGTTAAACACCGCGCCAACTCGCGACAACCCAAGCGACTGGCGCGGATTTTCCTTTAGGGAAGGAAAGTCCGGGTTCAGTCGTTTTGACTTGTGACGAACATCAATTTGAACTGGCGGCAGCATCATGTCGCTCAAATGAAAGCACCACTTGCCGGATGGCAACTGGAACGCAAGGAGTATAGACGTGGCACGTATCGCTGGCGTCAACATCCCGACTGCAAAGCGCGTTGTTATCGCGCTGACCTATATTCACGGGATTGGTTCGAAATTCGCGCAGGAAATCATGGAGAAGGTCGGTATTCCGGCTGAAAAGCGCGTTCATCAGCTGACGGACGCAGAAGTCCTTCAGATTCGCGAAACCATCGACCGCGATTACCGCGTCGAGGGTGATCTTCGTCGCGAAACATCGATGAACATCAAGCGTCTCATGGACCTTGGTTGCTACCGTGGTCTTCGTCACCGTCGTGGCCTTCCGGTCCGCGGTCAGCGCACGCACACCAACGCTCGTACCCGCAAGGGTCCAGCGAAGGCGATTGCTGGTAAGAAGAAGTAATTTTCCGGTTTTCCGGAATGGGAAGGCTGGTGCGAGCCGCGCCAGCCTTTCTGAGTTTGGCGAAAAGTCCGTAAGGCTTTTCGCCGGTGTAGCCGCTGGTGTTACGGCGGTGAAGAGATCAATGAAAGGTAGACCATGGCCAAGGAAGCCACTCGCGTTAAACGTCGCGAACGTAAAAATATCACGTCGGGCGTAGCGCACGTCAACTCGACCTTCAACAACACGATGATCACCATCACCGACGCACAGGGCAATGCTATTGCCTGGTCGTCTGCTGGTGCAAAGGGTTTCAAGGGTTCGCGTAAGTCGACCCCGTTCGCTGCCCAGATCGCTGCTGAAGATTGCGCCAAGAAGGCTCAGGAACACGGCATGAAGTCGCTTGAGGTAGAGGTTTGCGGTCCAGGTTCTGGCCGTGAGTCCGCACTTCGCGCTCTCCAGGCTGCCGGTTTCATGATCACTTCGATCCGCGACGTAACGCCGATCCCGCACAACGGTTGCCGCCCGCGCAAGAAGCGCCGCGTCTAACGCGTTTCTGTCAGGGAATTCCGCCTTACCTTCGGTCTGGCGGAATTTTCGCGTAATCGGCGTGGGGTGGCCGGCTTGTCCGGTTTTCCAACGCTTTCAAACCCTCCGATGAACCTTATGGTTCCTCTCGGTGATCATGCTCGGTCCGCCACGATTGGATGGTGGCGGCGAACGGAAGGTTTAAAGATGATTCAAAAGAATTGGCAGGAACTGATCAAGCCGAACAAGGTCGAGTTCACGTCTTCCAGCCGCACCAAGGCAACGCTGGTTGCCGAGCCGCTGGAACGCGGTTTCGGTCTGACGCTCGGTAACGCGCTTCGTCGCGTTCTCTTGTCGTCTCTGCGTGGGGCCGCTGTAACAGCGGTTCAGATCGACGGCGTTCTGCACGAGTTCTCCTCCATTCCCGGCGTTCGGGAAGACGTGACGGACATCGTGCTGAACATCAAGGAAATCGCCATCAAGATGGATGGTGACGATTCCAAGCGCATGGTCGTGCGCAAGCAGGGTCCAGGTGCCGTAACCGCTGGCGATATCCAGACGGTTGGTGACATCGAAATCCTCAACCCTGACCACGTCATCTGCACGCTGGATGATGGCGCTGAAATCCGCATGGAATTCACCGTCAACAACGGCAAGGGCTATGTGCCTGCAGAGCGTAACCGCGCGGAAGATGCACCGATCGGTCTTATTCCGGTGGACAGCCTTTATTCTCCGGTCAAGAAAGTGTCCTACAAGGTTGAAAATACCCGTGAAGGTCAGGTTCTGGACTACGACAAGCTGATCATGACGATCGAGACCAACGGTTCGGTTTCCGGCGAAGACGCCGTTGCCTTCGCCGCTCGTATTCTTCAGGACCAGCTCGGCGTCTTCGTCAACTTCGACGAGCCGCAGAAGGAAGCAGAAGAAGAATCAGTGACCGAACTGGCATTCAACCCGGCGCTTCTCAAGAAGGTCGACGAGTTGGAACTGTCCGTTCGTTCGGCAAACTGCCTGAAGAACGACAACATCGTCTACATTGGCGATCTCATTCAGAAGACAGAAGCCGAAATGCTTCGCACACCGAACTTTGGTCGCAAGTCGCTCAACGAAATCAAGGAAGTTCTCGCTTCCATGGGTCTGCACCTCGGCATGGAAGTGCCAGCATGGCCGCCAGAGAACATCGAAGATCTCGCTAAGCGTTACGAAGATCAGTATTAACAAATAAAAAGGCAGGCCCTTTAAAGACTGCCTTTCCCCGTCAAACAGCAGGCACATCGCCTGCATGTGCCAGGAAACGGCAGGCCCGGATAGGAACCTGCATAAAGGAGAATAGCAATGCGCCACGGAAATTCAGGCCGCAAGCTCAATAGAACCGCCAGCCACCGCAAGGCAATGTTTGCGAACATGGCTGCTTCGCTCATCACCCATGAGCAGATCGTAACGACGCTGCCAAAGGCGAAGGAAATTCGCCCGATCGTCGAACGTCTCGTAACGCTCGGCAAGCGCGGCGACCTGCACGCTCGTCGTCAGGCCGTGTCCCAGATCAAGGATCAGGATGCAGTTCGCAAGCTGTTCGATGCCATCGCTGAACGTTACGCCACCCGTAACGGCGGCTACCTGCGCATCATGAAGGCTGGCTACCGTCAGGGCGACAACGCTGCCATGGCTGTTGTCGAGTTCGTAGAACGCGACGTAGACGCCAAGGGCAAGGCCGACAAGGCTCGCGTTGCTGCAGAAGCTGCTGAAGCCGAAGCTGCATAATATCAGGCGCTGAAAAGCGTTAAATAATGAAAAGCCGGGTGAGCGATCATCCGGCTTTTTGTTGTTTTGGCGGACTATCTTGAAGCGTGAATCAGCTTGTTATCGGCGTGCTGATGGGCTGGATCAATCAGACGCTCCATCTTCATCCGGCAGATTATGTTCGCCCCAGATTTCTCTTGGTATCGAGTCTCCCAGCAGAAATTCAAACGCAGCGACTTTCGTTTTATATATGGCCAGTTGGCATTTGAATTGAAGACGATACCAGTCGCGCTCGCTGTGAATGGCCGCTCCCTCGGCGACGAAAGCGCTACCTGACAATTTAGGATCGGCCATGGCATAGGCCACGACCCGGTCTGGCTTCAGTTCCTTGCTCCACGCGCCGACTTGCGCCATGGCTTCCAGATTGCAAAGCTGTTCAATCTGATCTGTCGGCGCAAGCTGTTTCAGCGCCTCTCGCGCCTGTGTGCTTCGGCGGTCCGCGAGAACATCTTCCGAGAGCACTCGTGTTGGCTTCACAAAATTCGTTTTGTTGTCTTTATTCAGGACATTCTGAGGCGGTGTCTTAAAGCTTGCCGCTGGCTCGGTAATGGGTTCGTTGCCGGGTAACGGAGACGTCGCGGATGGGGCAGGCTGAGCTGGGACGTGATTTGCAATTGGAGACCGCCTCACTGGCTGGAGCGCGGCAGGGGCTGACGGGATGATTTCCACGCTGATGCTCCCATCTTGCGGGACAGAATTCGGTAGAGGAGAAGGCATGAGAAAAAGGGAAATACAGAGAAGGCCATGAAACAGAACGGAGAGAACGACGCACCAGCTCTTGATCCTGCGTCCTACCTTGCTGGCCTCTCTCATCAGCGCTGGCCCTCATCAATCTGCATCGATCTGCTTTTCCGCGTAAATCGTTCCCTGCCTTGCGGCTCTTCGCCATGGGCGAGCTTTGTTAAGGGGCCCGTCATAATGGGCGTCTTTTCTATCAAGCTTTGCAAAAGCCAATTGATTGCTTGGCTCCACTGTGCAGGCTGCGATGACTTTTCCGTCTGGCCCTAAAATTCCCGCAGGGCCTTGGGGTGCCTTTTGCGCGGGTGTTGCGCCGCTGATCCAGACGCAATTGAAACCGGCATGGGCGCGTAGTGCGATCTGAAAAAAGTTTCCAATTCCGTAGGATGAAAACAGAATCGCATCGACATCGAGACTTTCGTATTCCATGAACAATTCTGGAAACTGCACTTCGATGCACGTTAGGCAACCAAAGCGGTAGCCATCGACTTCGAAGGTGATCGGATGTTTTCCCGGTGTGAACCAGCCATCAAGTTCGGAATTTGAGAGATATTGCTTGTCGTATCGCGCAATCATCTGGCCGTGATCATTGATGATGTATTGGCTGTTGCGCGGCGGGTGAGGCGAGGGCAGCGGAGATGCTGATCCGATCACTGCAAATGTGCCTTTGTCCTTGCATGTTTTAGCAATGGCTTCGAGTTCGGCGGCATGTGCATTCCAATCGAAGTTTTGCCAGTCTTCGGGAGAGGTAATTTGTGCCTTCGCATAGCCCGATAGTGCACCCTCACAGAAGTTGACGAGGCGGGCACCTTGATCTGCTGCCTGATGAATGAGCGAGCGTATAATCCGGCCGTTTTCGGCGACGTCTTTTGTTACGATGCTCTGTGCTGCGGCAATTTTCATGGGACGTTCCAGCTCACTCCGGCACTGAAATCCGGCCTTTGATGTGCTTCAGATGAGAAACGATCGAGAACGTCATGATGACCAGCAACGACCATGAGCTCCATTTGCCGATATGCACTGCCGACCATGCGCCGAGTTGGTTAGGGTAGCTCCAGATGCCGAAGAAGGTGGAAATGTTTTCCGCGAGCCAGACGAAGAAGCCGATCAGGATAAAGGAGAGCAGCAGCGGCATTTTGCGGTCGCGATCATAGGGACGGTAGATGACAGTGGCGCGGGCATAGAGGCCGATGGCGCAGGCGGCGATGTACCATCGATAATCGCCGATGAAGTGGTGAGTGAAGAAGTTGGCGTAGATCGCGATGCCCATCAGCGAGGCCATCCAATAGGGCGGATGGTGGCGGATGCGGACATCGAGCAGGCGCCATGCCTGAATGATGTAGCTGCCGACGGCGGCATACATGAAGCCGGAAAACAGGGGCACGCCAAGAACTTTGGTATAGGCGAAATCCTGATAGGACCATGACTGGATGGCGCTTGATGTTTTGAAGACTTCGAGTGCGAAGCCGACGACGTGAAAGAGGAGAATCGCCTTGGCTTCGTCCAGTGTTTCCAGTTTGCTCCAAATCATGAAAAACTGAATGCCAAGGGCGATTACCAGCAGAACATCATAGCGGGGCAGGCCAAGCAGGCCGTCTCGCGGTACCAGAAAGATCGAGATAAAAAATAGCCCGGCAAACATGCAGGCTCGCGCTTCCTTGATACCGAAATAGAGAAACTCGACGATGAAACGCTTTAGGCCTTTCAACTCGCCCCACGGCTGTCGATCGCAAAGGAAGGCGTCAAGCGTGGACAGACGGCTGGCGGGGTAGGTGGTTTTGCTTGTCAAAGCCATCGGTCCTTTTGCGCGGCAGGATTGTATCTCTACAACAAACCGGAAATAAAGCGACATGATGATCAAGGATGCTCACCGATTTTACGACAGCCGTTCCGCGCTTTTTATCGCGGTATGTGTGGTGATCGTCGTCGGGCTGGCGCTGCGGCGATACGGTTACACTGTCGGGTTGCCATTCATCGTCGTGAAATATGGCGGGTCGGTGCTGTGGGGATCGATGGTCTATCTGCTTGTCGCGACCATCTTGCCGCGGCGCAAACGGGGTTTGGCCGTCGCGGTTGCCTGCGTGGTGGCAATCGTTGTCGAAGCGATCCGGCTTGTGCATTTTCCAGCGCTGGATGCATTTCGCGCGACGACATCAGGAGCCTTGCTCCTCGGTCGTGTTTTTTCGCTGTGGAATATCGTGTCTTACGGCTTGGGCATAGCGATGGCAGCGCTCATCGCGCAGCGCTTTTTGGCGAAAGAGCGGCCTTGCGAGCACGTTTCCGGGCCATAATGGTGGGTCTGACGGTTCGATATCCGAGCAGAATGAGCATCACCGCGATGTAGAAGACCGGCTCCAGCGTCAGCGACTTGCGCGCCAGCACGAAATGCAAAGTACCGGCAATCAGGATGAAGTAGGTCAAGCGGTGCAGCGTGTTCCAGCGTGAGCCCAGAGTGCGGATCGACGAGCGGTTAGAGGTCAGCGCCAGCGGTATCAGCATCACAAGACCTGCCATGCCGAACATGATGTATGGCCGCTTGAGAATATCTGAGAGGATGGAGCTGAAAACCAAACCACGATCCAGCACCAGATAAACCGCAAAATGGGCCAGCACGTAATAGAAAGCGATCAGTCCCAGCGCCCGTCGGTAGGCGATGAGATTGATGTTGAAGAGATCGCGTAGTGGCGTGACGACGAGACCGAGGCATAGGAAACGCAGTGCCCATATGCCGAGAAGATGTTCGAAATCCTTGACCGGATTGAAACCCAGTCCGCCGGTGGCAGCGAGATAGAAATACCAGACACCGGGCGCCAGACCGACGACATAAAGCGCCCAGATGGCCGTCGGCTGATATCGTTTCGGCAAAGATGGGAGCGAGAGGGCGAACGCCATAATCAGTAATTCGCCTTCAGATCCAGCCCGGTATAAAGGCCTGCAACCTCATCATAGCCGTTGAACATCAACGTGGGTCTTCTCTGCGTGCTGAAAAAGCCACCGTCGCCGATGCGTTGCTCGGTCGCCTGGCTCCAGCGTGGATGATCCACCTTCGGATTGACGTTGGAGTAGAAGCCATATTCGCGCGCGTTTGAGTTCTTCCACGTCGTTTCCGGCTGCTTTTCGACCAAAGAAATCCGCACGATGGATTTGATGCCCTTGAAACCGTATTTCCACGGCACGACAAGGCGGATTGGCGCGCCGTTCTGGTTCGGCAGCGTTTCACCGTAAAGACCGACAGCGAGAATCGTCAGGGGGTGGCGAGCCTCATCAAGACGTAGTCCTTCAACGTAAGGCCAGTCCAGGGGCTGGAACAAACCGCTCTGGCCAGGCATCTCTTCCGGGCGGACAACGGTTTCAAATTTGACATATTTCGCGCTGCCAAGCGGCTCTACCTTGTCCAGCAGGGTAGACAGCGAGAACCCGATCCACGGGATGACCATGGACCAGCCCTCGACGCAGCGCATGCGATAGGTACGCTCTTCCAGCGGGGATTTCAGCAGGTCTTCGATCCCGAATTCCTGCGGCTTGCCGACCAGCCCATCGACTTTCACCGTCCATGGTGTCGGCTTGAAGTTTCCAGCATTCTCTTTCGGATCGGATTTTCCCGTGCCGAATTCGTAGAAGTTGTTGTAGCTGGTCACGGCATCGAGCGGCGTCAGCTTGTCATCCAGCTTGTAAGGGCCGGGCTTGGCGGTCAGCGGTGCGGCGAGAGCGCTCTCAGCCGTCAGACCCATGGCAGCGAGACCGGCTGCGGTTCCCAGAAAATTGCGTCGGGACAGGTAGACGTCACGCGGGGTGATTTCGGCAGAAGAGATACGGGGTGGGCGATAGGCGGGCATGGAAACCTCCTGAGAAACCAATCGGCGATATTGCTATCCAATACCCAGTACGTTGGCTTCGTAAGATATGTTTCACATTACGAGAAAAAAATGGATTTGGAGCATGTGCGGAAAACAATTTTACGAGAACGATGCACAGCCACTGAAACGGAAGATGCCGAAAAGCCGTGAGGCGCACGGTTGAACGCGCGCCTCACGGTATTTTTGTCTTAGAGGGTCAGGCGGAACTTCGCAAAGCCTTCGGCGCCGTCACCGGCTTCCTCGATCTTTGCGCCCTTCACGTCCTTGGCGTATTGGCGTGCCTTCGGTCCGGTTTCGAACACGGCGGTCGTGTTGGCCACGGGCGCGAAGGACCAGTTATCATCCGCAGACGGGTTGATGGTGCCCTGCGCGATGATGTAGCGCACGATCACGTCGCGGTTGGTATCAGGCGCGACGAAGATGATCTTGTCGGATGAAATGCCGGGGAACTTGCCGCCACCGCTGGCGCGGTAATTGTTCGTTGCCACCACGAATTTCTGTTCCGGGTCGATCGGCTTGCCTTCGAACTGGAGATTGACGATGCGGCTGACATCCGGGTTGACCGCCTTGCCGTCCTTGTCGAACTTCGCCGGTTTGGAAATGTCGATCTGGTAGGTCACGCCATCGATGACATCGTAATTGTAGGACGGGAAATCATTGTTCAGCAGCGGTGCGTCTTTTGCGCCTGCTTCCACCGTCTTGAACATGCCCGCCGACATTTCCAGCCAGTCCTTGACCTGCGCGCCGGTGATCAGCACGGCCTGCACGGTGTTGGGATAGAGGTAGAGGTCGGCGACGTTCTTGATGGCAATGTCACCGGCGGGCACATCGGTGTAATAGTCCGCTCCACCGCGACCACCAGCCTTGAAGGGAGCTGCCGCTGAAAGCACGGGGAGGTCCTTGTACTGACCTTCCTTTAGCATGTCCTTGATGTACCAGGTCTGCGCGTTGGACACGATCTGCACGGATGGATCGTCGGCCACCAGCGCGAAGTAGGAGTAGAGCGGCGCGGATGTTTTGCCGACAGGGCGACGGACATACGCGAGGGTGGCTTCGTGATCCGTCTTGACGGCGGCGATGACCTCCGGCTTGTCCTTGACGTCCGCCACGATCTTGCGGTTGTCATCACGGTGATAGATCGGGCGTGCTTCACTGGTGAAGTCCACGATCTTCCAGCTCTTGCCATCCTTTTCCAGCAGCAGATCAATGAGGCCCATATGCGAGCCCCAGAAACCGGCCATGACGGCAGGCTTGCCCATCAGCGTGCCCTTGACCGGATCGGCGCCTTCAATGCCTTCCCAGGTCTTGGGGCCAGGGAAGACGAGATGCTGGTGGCCGGTAAAGACCGCATCGATATCCTTGACGCCAGCAAGATACAGCGAGGCGTTTTCCATGCGGTCGCTCTGACCCTTGCCTTCGATACCGGAGTGCGAAAGCGCGATGATGATATCGGCACCCTGTTCTTTCATGACGGGCACCCAGGCCTTGGCAGCATCCACGATGTCGCGGGTCTGCGCTTTGCCCTCAAGGTTCTTCGCATCCCACATCATGATCTGCGGCGGCACGAAGCCGATGATGCCGACCTTGACGGTGCTGGTGGCACCGGAGCCGTCCTTGATCTGCTTGTCGAGGATGACGAAAGGCTTGAAGAAGAGGTCGTCCTGCTTGGGATTGGACGCCAGCTGTCCCTTGGTCAAATTGGCGCAGACATAAGGGAAGCCAGCGCCGCCCAGGGTGTTGAACATGAAGTCGAGCCCGTAATTGAACTCGTGGTTGCCCAGCGTGCCGCAGTCATAGCCCAGCACGTTCATGGCATTGATGACCGGGTGCTTGTCACCGGCCTTCATGCCACGCTCATAGGCGATGTAGTCGCCCAGCGGGTTGCCCTGAAGGAAGTCGCCGTTATCCACCAGCATGGAGTTGCCGGCTTCTGCGCGAATGCTGTCGATGATGGAGGCGGTGCGGGCGAGGCCCAGCGTGTCGTTCGGCTTATCGGCATAATAATCATAAGGGAAAACGTGGACGTGGATGTCGGTCGTTTCCATAATGCGCAGATGCGCCTGATTGCCCTGCGCGCGCGCCGCAAACGGGTGCAGCATGACAAGGGCGGAAGATGCCGCAATGCCGCTCAGCAGGGAGCGGCGCGTGATGGGATGGAGGCCGATAAGCGAAGACATGGAAACTCCTCGATGGAATTCAGGCTGCATGGAAAAGGCGCAGCCTAAGACGAATTCCCAAGGAGTCCATCATCAAAATGACAAGCATATGACTTACCCCGGATTTTTGAACCGTCCGGTAAAAATCCCCTCATCCCGCCAGCGTCGGCTTCACCTCTTCATGGAAGAAGCGGAAGTAGGAGGAAAGCTGTGCCAGCGTGTTGGTGGAAAGCTGCAATTGCAGACCCAGCCGGTTGGCATGCTGCCATTGCACCGTGCCCTCGATGAAACCCAGATCCTCGCTTTGTACCTTCACGCGGCTGCCTTTGGCGGCGGCAAAGGCCCCTTCGAGTTCCAGCGCCATGCCGGTGGCCGAGAGATCGACCACGCGGCCTTTGACTGTCTGGTTGAAATATTGAACCGTACCGTAGATGCGGGTCTTGCTGCGGCCCGCACCGCGATTTTGCATGCTCATACTGCCAGTCATCGTGTCAGCCCCCTGTTTTTTCATTGTGTCAAAATCGCACAGAAGGTTTGATGGCCGTTTAGAATATTCGATAAAATTGGGTGGAATAACGTTTCACGCCCGGTCGATCCGGCACTGGTAACAATTGTTGCGCGCGGACCTGACATGCACATAGGCGATATCATCATTCGCCAGCAATTCCCTGGCTCGCTCGGTGATTCCTTCGGTCGGCGTCACGGCGCCGGTGCCATAGACGATGCGGTCGGCGTGGCTGTAGCCGCGCACGATATAGTCAGAGCTTTCGAGCATGGGCGGCAGGATTTCCTGCGCTTCATAGGCACTGCATGATTCGGCGTGGATGAAAATCGGGCCCGTCTCAGCGAAGGGTTGCAGGCTTGGAAATGGTCGATAGGCCAGCAACAGCATGGCTTCGCCGTCCTTGATCTGCCCGAGGCAGACCCGGCAGGGAAAGCTTCCCGCAGCGATGGAACGCTCCGGTTTTTGGCCGTTAGCGTCCAACTCGCCGCGGCGAAGTTCGTCTGCCTCATCGGCATTCATGGCGGTGAAAATGATCTTGGTCATAGCGTCTCCTTGAGCGTTGCTTGTTTGTCGCTATGCTCTTCAAACATGCGTGTATCCACCCGTTTCTTGCGTCTGGAGGCAACCACCCCATTGCTTGTGCCGTTGAGTGTGGCAATCAATCGAACGTCCTCTTTTTGGAAAGTTCATGTCCATGCTGCGCAGGTTGATGACCGCTTCTCTGGTCACCGTGTTTTCGTTTTTTTCACCTGCCGCCCATGCGCAAACCGCGCCCGCGCTAGACGGTCTTTCGGATGACCAGTTGCAGCAGACGGTGAATTTCGTCATCGGCAATGCGATTTTCGGCCTCTATCACGAGGCGGCAAAAATGCTGATTTCCGATCTGGCGCTGCCCGAGGCCGATGCTGGCGCAAACTCCGCAGATCAATTGGCAGGCACCATGATGCTGGAAGCCAATGAGGAATGGCTGGATACGGCAATCGTCAATGCGACCGATAGTTGGTATCTGGCGCGCTCTTCACAGTCATTGCCAGACCATGCAGCCCCTGTATACTCGACGCTCGTTCCCAACACGACGCGCGACCGCCAGATGGCTTGCCTGATGGTGGGCAAGGATGCAGGCGGATACGGTGATCTGGCGGATATGATGGGCCTGCCAAAGAACGACTGGAAGGCCTGCGAAGCGGCCTATCCACAGACGGTCGCACGCTGGAATGATGCGTTGAAGCCGTTCGTGGCGAAGGCAGGTGCCACCAAATTTACGGCCCGGTACGAGCCGGTTCGCGATCCATTTCTCGATATCTACGCCACCATCGTCAAGGAATCCAAAGTTCTGGATCTAATTGCCCGCAGCTTCAATGGCTACAACCTCAAGGGTGATGTGAAACTGACGGCCCGCACCTGCGGTCGCCCTGACGTCTACTGGTCAGCGGAAAAGCGCGAAATCACCTATTGCTACGAGATGGCCAGATTTCACGGTGAACTCATCGCCGCGCATCTCGCCAGCGGGGGCAGCGAAAAGGAAAGTGATCCTGCCCAGGAAATTCCGACCGCTGTGAATTTGGGGCAGGAGCTTTAGGCTCGGAGGCATCCCCTACCAACGTGTGATTGTGCGTAGCGGCGGTAGCAGTCCTCATCCTGAGGTGCTCCGCAGAAGCCTCGAACGGCGAGGACTGCGGTCACAGCTCAGGTGCGTGCTTCGAGGCTTTGCCCGATGGGCAAAGCACCTCAGCATGAAGGGCGTGCGAGACGCGCTTACCCCCGCCGCGAAATCTCCAGATACTCGCTATCCGTCAGCGGCTCGACCCAGGCCTCGGACGTGCTGACGGGGGAAAAGCCCATCATCTGGTAGAGTTGTAGCGCGCGCGGGTGGTCCAGCGTGTTGGTGGAAACGGTGATCTTTTTCGGATTGTCCTGCCAAGCCGCGTAAAGCGCCTGCAACAGAAACCATTTGCCGACGCCTGCACCGATCGCTTCTTCCATCAGCCCGAAATAGGACAACTCGGTCACATCCGTATTGATGCGGTTGAGTTCGAAGAAACCGGCGGGCGCGCCGTTGAGATAGAGCACCGTGACCGAATTGGCCGGATCCCGTAGCGTTACGGAAAGCTCGGCGTCGCTCATGCGCATGCGCTTTTGCCAGTGCCAGCGTTTGCCAACGCGCCAATAGAGATAGCGGTAGAAATGCAGCGGAATGTCCGTCGTGCGCATGATGGCCGTCTGGATGTTGACCGGTACCGGCAGGCTGACCTTCGGTGGCGCTGTCATCTCCAACTGCGTGACATGGGCTTTGAGCGGGCCGACATCGTTTACGACGATGGGTTCGGCTGGTCCGGTCACGATCGGAGTGTCCTCTTTGGAACCCCATTCCGACCACGAGCCATCGTAAAGCGAATTATCGAAATGGCCGAGTGACTCCAGTGCCAGAGTGATGACCGCCGCGGTGACGCCCGAACCACAGCTGGTGATGACCGGCTGTGTCAGGTCTATTCCAGCCTCAGTAAACATGCGGCGGATCGTCGGCAGGTCCTTGAAGCGACCGTTTTCGGCAAATGCCGTGGCGGGCAGGTTGCGAGCGCCGGGCATATGGCCGGAACGCATACCGGCGCGTGGCTCGGCTTCGTCACCGGTGAAGCGTCCTGCGCCGCGTGCGTCGGCAATCTGCTCCTCACCGTCGTCAACGACGGCGCGCATAGCCGCAAATGAGGTGATGCGTTTGGGATTAAAATGAACTTCGAAGGTCTCTGGTTCTATGTTTGGAGCGCCGGTTTCCAGCGGCTTGTCTGCCGCCTTCCATCCATCCAGACCACCGTCCAGCACGTAGACCTTTTCGGCACCCATGACGCGCAGCATCCACCAAACGCGCGGTGCGGAGAAAAAGCCGGGGCCATCATAGACGACGATCGTGTCACCAGCATCGATGCCGAGATTGCCGACTTCCTGAGCGAAGACCTGTGGCGAGGGCAGGGAGTGCGGCAGGCCCGTGCTGTGGTCTGCGATCGCATCCTGGTCGAAAAACACGGCGCCGGGCAGGTGGCCTGCCAAAAATTCTTCTTTGCCATTGCGCTTATGCGCAGGCAGATACCAGGAGGCATCGACGAGTTTGAAGTCTGGGGTGCCAAGCTGTTGCTCGACCCAATCCGCCGAAACGACGAAACGGCTTTTATCCGTGGTCACGATGTGTCTCCTAAAAAATCAGGCGGAAAGGCCGGGCTTGCCGAAACGGATTCGGAAGCGGCGATTCTCCTTGCCCTTCTTTTCAATCTTGGCGATGTGAATATCGCCCACTTCCTGCGTCTTGGCCACATGAGTGCCGCCGCAGGGCTGGCTGTCAACGGAAGAGTCGTATCCGATGCAAACGAGGCTGACGCGGCCTAGCCCCACTGGAGGGCGCACGTTCTTGGATTTGACGATATCGGGATTGGCGGCAAGTTCCTCGTCGGTAATCCATTTCAGAAATACCGGGTGATCTTCCTCGACCAAAGCCATCAGCTTTGCAGTAACCTCGTCCTTGTCGATTGTCTCGGACATGTCGAAATCGACGCGGGATTCATCCTCACCCACGGCAGCACCGGTGATTGCCCAAGGGCAGACCACTGAAAGCAGATGGCAGGCGGTGTGCATGCGCATGAGCTTGTAGCGGCGTGGCCAATCGACATGGAGGGTAACCTTTTCCCCGATGTCTGGAGATGGCTGACCTTCGATGGGACTATGGATGATAACGCTTTTGTCGACGCCATGCCGTGTCAGGCCGAGATCGATCCGCGAGCCATCGGCGCGCAGCATATGCCCGGTATCGCCGGGCTGGCCGCCGGATGTGGCATAAAAGCAGGTTTGATCCAGCTCTATGCCGCCATCTTCATGGACTGCTGTTACCACCGCTTCGCATGTGGAAAGATAAAAATCATCACGAAACAGGGCATTCACAGACATATGGGCGCAGACCTCAGACGGTTTCGTACGGCACCGATATCTCGCGCTTTTCAGTCAGCCACAGGGGCAGGGGAAGTCCCTTGGACCGCAGGAAGTCCGGGTTGAAAAGCTTCGACTGGTAACGGTTACCGTAGTCACAAAGAATGGTAACGATTGTATGCCCCGGACCGAGGTCGCGGGCAAGTCGAATTGCACCGGCAACATTGATTCCCGAGGAGCCGCCGAGGCAAAGTCCTTCCGTCGTGACCAGATCGTACAGCACCGGCAGGGCTTCCGCATCCGAAATGCGGTAAGCGAAATCCGGTTCGAAACCCTCCAGATTGGCCGTGATGCGCCCCTGTCCAATGCCCTCGGTAATGGAGCTGCCTTCGGATTTCAGGGCACCGTTCTTGTAAAACTCGAACAAGGCGGCGCCATCCGGGTCGGCCAGTCCGATCTTGATATCGGGATTGAAGTCGCGGAGACCATCTGCAACGCCTGCCAATGTGCCGCCCGAACCAACAGCGCAGACGAAGCCATCGACGCGGCCATCCGTCTGGTCCCAGATTTCCGGTGCGGTGGTTTCGATATGAGCCTGACGGTTGGCGATGTTGTCGAACTGGTTTGCCCAGACCGCACCGTTGGGGTCTGTTGCGGCAAGCTGCTTGGCCAGGCGCCCCGAGACCTTCACGTAATTGTTCGGGTTGGAGTAGGGGGCCGCTGGCACTTCGATCAGTTGCGCGCCCAGAAGCTTCAGCGCGTCCTTCTTTTCCTGGCTCTGCGTTTCGGGAATGACGATGACCGTCTTGTACCCAAGTGCATTGGCGACGAGCGAAAGGCCGATGCCGGTATTGCCGGCAGTGCCCTCGACGATCGTGCCGCCGGGCCGCAACTGCCCGCGGCGTTCCGCATCGCGAATGATGTAGAGCGCGGCGCGGTCCTTGACCGACTGGCCGGGGTTCATGAATTCCGCTTTTCCGAGAATCTCGCATCCTGTCGCCTGTGACGCTGCGTTCAGGCGAATGAGCGGCGTGTTGCCGATAGCAGTAAGCACAGAGGTATGAATGGTCATGTCGGGGCCTTCTCGTCCAGTCAGCGATTGAGATGCAGTTATCTCCCTGCCAACGAGCCTTGTGACAAGAAAATATGTTCCGGTGAATAGCGTTCAGGCGCAAAATCTTGCCGTTAGCCGATTTTTAGTCGCCTTTCTTCATGTCAGAATAGACCGCCAGCGCTTTTTGTCTTGCCTCGTTATGATCGACAAGCGGCTTCGGGTATGTCTCGCCCAGCTCGATCCCGGCTTTTTTTAAAACTTCCTTCGGCGCGTCGAACGGCTTGTGGATGAATTTTTTGTCGAGATTTTCGAGTTCCGGCACGAAGGTTTTAACATAGCCGCCATCGGGATCGAATTTCTCGCCCTGCAGGATCGGGTTGAAGATACGGAAAAACGGAGAGGCGTCCGCGCCAGATCCTGCCACCCATTGCCAATTGGCGGGGTTGGAGGCTGGATCGGCATCAACGAGAGTATTGCGAAACCATTTCTCGCCCATTCGCCAGTCGATCAGCAGGTGCTTGATGAGGAACGAAGCTGTGATCATGCGCACACGGTTATGCATCACGCCATGCTTCCAAAGCTGGCGCATGCCCGCATCAACGATGGGATAACCCGTCATGCCCTTCGTCCAGGCAGTAAATTTAGCGCTGTCGGTATGCCATTCGAAGGAATCGAAACTGCTGTTCCAGTTCTTCTCGTTCAGTTCGGGGAAATGAAAAAGCAGGTGGTAGCAGAATTCACGCCAGACGATTTCCTTACGAAAGCGACTGAGATCATTGGAGGCGATGTTACGCGGCAAGCCACGGGTCGCGTCCCAAACTTGCGCAGGCGAAATTTCGCCCATGGTCAAATGTGGCGACAACATGGAGGTGGCAGGCTTCGCTGGGAAGTCTCGGCCCTCTTCGTAACCTTTCAGCGCGTCTTCTATGAAGGTTTTCAGGTTCTCGGCAGCACCAGCTTCACCAGGCGTCCAGACCTCTGAGAAATCCTTTGCCCAGTCCGGTTTGGCGGGCAGAAGCTTCCAATTGTCGAGCGTGTCGGATTTTGGCCAACTGGACGGGGACGGCAATGTCTTAGGTGCCGCTGCCGGTTCCGTTGGCTCGTCACCGCCTTCGAAGGCGCGCCAGAAGGGCGTATAGACGCGGTAGGGGCCACCGCTTTTCGTTTTCAGTTTGGAGGGTTCATGTAAAAGATATCCGGCAAAGCTTTCGACCTCGAACCCATCATCGCGAAACCGTTTCTTGATCTCGTTGTCGACTGCAACGCCATGCGGTTCGTAGCGTCGATTCCAGAAAATAGCCGTCGCGCCGGTCTCTTTCAGCAGTGATTTCAGCACGGAATCAGCGTTCCCACGCCGCAAGATCAGCTTGCTTCCTGCCTGTTCCAAAGTACGCGCAAGTGCCTCCAGCGAGTGGTGCAGCCACCACTCTTGAGCAGCGCCCAAAGCCCCTGTCAGCAAAGGGTTTTCGTCAGCAATATAGACCGGGATGACAGGGCCGCCACGGTCTTCTGCAGCGAGCAGAGCGCGGTTGTCGGCGAGACGTAAGTCTTTGCGAAACCACAAAATTACTGGTTCTTTTTTTGCTGTCATAGGCCACCTGGTTCACTTGGGATTGAATGATTGTTGAAGAGCTTTGTTCCCTGAACCGGCGTATGATAGAGGCTCGTCATAACATGGTTTTCAACCGGTGAATTTTTGTCTCTTGGAAACCATTTAGCGCGGAACCATATGGCGGGTCCAACGTTAGAGGCGGGTTAATTGAGTATGGAAGTCCAATCAATGATGCTGAACGACGTCAAATGGGAAAGCCCGGTGGTTATTTCCCTGGAAAATGGCGCACCCCGAACATTCACCGGCGCTTACGAGGCTTTCGATTTTCTGCAACATGAATGGCCCAGCCGTCATGGCAAGGTTTACGAGCAGGCGTTGCGGCTATGCCGCGCCTCCTTGATGGGCAGCGTCGGCGGAGAGATCGCTCGCATTGCATTCATCGAGGCAAGCAGAGACGCGCATTGCCTCGTGGAAACCCATAAGCTCGCCTCCTGATTTTTTGAACCCGCGAATATGAAAGCCATCCGCCTGATAGAGGTGGATGGCTTTTTCTATGTTTTGAGCATGAATTTCGATGGATACGGATAAAGCTTAATCCTTGAAGCCATTGTGAGGCAGCTTGCGAAATAACGTTCCAATTTTCGCCTATATCTCGTCAAATTGTCGCTAAATTGCAGGAATAGATCAAACCTTGCCAGCGGTGAGCCAGACATATCTTGTCGGCGTCCGCTGCTTTACTCTGAATATGCGCACGGGACTTCTGACGGGGCAGGAGCGAAGTCACGTGTGCTTCCAAAGGGCGAGATTTTGAAAGTAACTGCGTACGTTCTGGCCGCTGCGATCTGTGCGGCTTTCACTGCACCTGTGTCTGCTGGCATGCTCAATCAAGCTGAGAGATATTCCGGCCTTCACGAGGGTAAAAATAACAAGACCCTCAAGGCCATCCTTGGTGTCAATCCACGTAAAACCCCATGGTGCGGACATTTTCTCAGCGTCGTCGCCGAGAAGTCCGGTCGTCAGCCACCTAAGTCCTCGGGCTTTGCCAAATCGTGGAGCTCGTTCGGATATGCCGTTCCCACAGGCAACGCAAAGCCGGGTGACGTCGTGGTGGTCAGGGCTGGCAAAAGCTACCACGCCGGTATTCTGAAGAGCCTCAATAAAAATACCGCCCAAATCCTGGGCGGCAATCAGTCCGGTCGCGTTCAAGTCTCGAATTTCAGCCGCAAATCGATCGTCTCGGTTCGCCGCTAATTCATCTAACAAGCTTATGGCTGCTCTCGTGTACCGGGAGCGGCATCACGCTGATCATCGTCTTCCAAATCCGTGGCCACAATGAACGCGTCCTCGTGCTGGCGTGCGGCCTGTCTGCGCGCTCTGAGGTTAATGGCCTCATCGGGATCGATTTCGTCGGGCGTACCCTTCAGCTCCCGTTCGGTGTGAAAATCCGCGACATCCTTGTCGTCGATATCCAGCGGCTTCGAATGTTTCTCTTCCATGGTGCAACTCCTTCGTTGACCAAGTTAACGAGCGGCCTTGCCGCGAAGTTCCCTTTTGCATTCTTGCCTTTTGCAGGAACAAAATAAGTTGCCTGTTGTTTTCTACCCGACAAACCTGATGGGAGAATCCACATGACAACTGACCGCGAAGCTGAAATCCGCAAAAAGGCGTACGAAAAGTGGGAAAGTGAAGGTCGTCAGGAAGGCCAGCACGACCGCCATTGGGCGGAAGCCGAGCATGAGCTAAATACCGACATAGAGGATGGCTCAGCTGCCGGCGGCAGCGAGAAGTCTCCCGCAGCTCAGTCCTTCAGTGACGAGCAGGCAGAAGCGGCTCAGGATGGCTCCAAGACGGATTTAGAAGAGGGGCTGGAAGATAGCTTCCCTGCCAGCGACCCGGTCTCTGCAACATCATCTACGGTGACGGGTGGTGCAGCGAAGAAAAAGGGCTCAAGCCAGTCTCGTTGACATACGTGGCAACGCTCTAACGCTTTTTAGTCCACCATATGATCAGGCCGACGCACAAAAGTGCCGTCGGCCAAAAGTCTGTCGTCTGATCCCACGACCAGTTCCAGACATAATAGCCTTCGATGTGAGGCGGCGGCATATGGACGGAGACCTCGTAGTCCCGCTTTTCCCGCCCGTGAAAATGACCCGCAGCGAAAGCGAGGCCGACTAGGCCAGCATCTCGCCAATTCAGAATGGAGCGCGCGAGAGCAGCGACCACGCCCGCCATGATCACGGCCTCGAGCATGTGGCCCGCCCAGTCCCAATTCTGCTGAATATAGGTCCAGTCGAAATCCATGACACAATCCTGTCGTGACGAAAGTGCTATGTGAGGTGTGATATTCTGTGCAGCAAAGACGAGGTAGCAACTACCTTCGTCATAACCATTTCACCAATTTGGAAGAAATGGCTCCCCGGGCCGGATTCGAACCGGCGACCTGTCGATTAACAGTCGAATGCTCTACCGCTGAGCTACCAGGGAACGTGCGCTGCTTGGCGCGGTGTGAGCGGGGTAATACAAATGCTTTTCCGATTTGCCAAGCGCTTTTTTCAAAAAAAATGAAATCCTCTTGTTTTATCCACCGAAGTCCCCACTTTTCCGGGAATGTTGGCTCTAAAAAAGTTTTCAGCAACTGTTCCTCAGAGGGAAGTTTCCAAATGACATTCGGTCTTCACCCCCAAACGGGGCGCCTTCATTTGGGAAAATGGAGCATGCCGATGCCGCGATCGCGAGTCGGCCGCATCATTATCGGCGTTTTGCTCGTCGTCGGTGGCATACTTGGCTTCTTGCCCATCCTCGGATTCTGGATGGTGCCGCTGGGGCTTCTCATCCTGTCGCAGGATCTGCCCTATGTGCGGCGCAAGCGCAGGCGCTTGGCAATCTGGTGGGCGAGACGGCAGCGCGCCCGGCAGGCGCGCCGCGGCGGCATTACGCGCCCGTGAGTGAGTTGCTGATGCCTTGTCCTGCCCAGAAAGCGCCATAACCGAGGGCTGCGAAGTAAATGGTGGTCAGGATAAGGAAAGCGTAACCTCCCAGCACGGTCGCGCCGTCGCGCTGGATCATGCCAGCGGAAAACAGCAGGATAGCCACGCCGGGCAGTGTGTTAGAAAAAGGCACGAAACCCAGCGGCATCATCAGCAATATTCCGGAGGCCATGATGGCGAGGCCGTTGATGCGGGCCATAACGGCACCTGCGGTCAGCGCGGGCAGGCGAGGGCGCATGAAGCGGTCCAGCTTCGACACGATGTTCACACCCTTCTGCAAGGCAGGTGTGAGGCGCGCTGTTTCCATTTCCTTGTCGAGGATACGTCTTGGTAGCCATGGCAGGCGGTTGAGAGTGATCGCAAGACTGATCATCACGATAGCCGCGCCAAAAATCGTGCTCACACCCGGTATCGACACGGGGATCAGAAAAGGCAGGCAAGCGATGGCGCACATCAGCAAGAGACCCTGCTCACCAATCGCTTCCATCAGCTCTCGCAGAGTGATCGTTTTGCCAGTCAGATTGCCAATCAGCCTTTCCAGAACTGTGCTGAGGCTCTCCGATGTATCTGTGAACGTATATTTCTGCGTCATGCTCTATCCCGGAACGATTTCGATGCGGGATAGATAACATTCAAGAAATGGCGTGCCTATGGCAAACGCAACTCTTCGGCGCAGCTATTGGTCATTGTGCAGTTGGTTGGCTGCTAGTGAGATACCCATGAGCTGTATGCGCCAGCCAGGAGCACGAGCACCAGAATTCCAATGATGAACGGGTTCAGCGAAGTAACGAAGCCTACATAGTCCATGGTTATTTCCTCCTCCATTCGTCCCAATCGTGAGTCTACTCCGATTTTGAGAATTTACCAGTATAAATGGATTTTGTAGTTGCGCTGCAACATATGGTTTCTTCGTCCACTGGGAATGTTGCGCAAAGGTCATGCTGCGCTGCGAAACATGGTCACCGTCATCGCCTCAATAATGCCTTGCAAGATTTGTCATAAGCCGTCAGCACAGTCGCAATGGCGTTTGAAGGGGTAAGGCATGCTCAAGAGGCTATACGCATGGACCATGGCGCTGGCCGCGCGAAAAACTGCGGTATGGTGGCTGGCAATCGTCGCGTTCGTGGAAAGCTCAGTGTTCGTCGTTCCCGCCGATGTGTTGTTCATACCCATGGTGCTGGCAAGGCCGAAGCGTGCGATGTTCTATGCTTTGGTCGCGACGGTTGCGTCTGTGCTGGGCGGAATAGGCGGCTGGTATCTGGGGCATTACGCCTTCGAAAGCGTCGCGCGCCCTGTGCTGGAATTCTACGGAAAGCTGGATAGTTTCGAGCAGCTGAAGGCATCTGTGGATTACGAGACGATTCTGCTGCTCCTCGTCACTTCGGGCCTCGCGCATCTTCCGCCCATCAAAGTTGTCACCATTCTCTCCGGTGCCGCAAACATCAGTCTCGGCCTCTTTATTCTATCTGCTGTCGTCACCCGGGCCGCCCGCTTTTTCATCCTCGCCGGGTTGCTCCAGCGCTATGGCGAACCCATCCGTGACTTCATCGAAAAACGCCTTGGTGTGATCGCAGCCGTCACGGCGGGCCTGCTGATTGCCGTCTATGCCACTTATGTCCTCGCGCGGTGACAAGGCTTGATCTAGGCGTCCTCATCGATAAGGGCGTCATTCAGCTTAGTGTCAGTATTCGCGATCATCTCTCCTGTCAGACAAACAGGAAAAATGATGATGCGCAGGATTTTGTTTCGGGGTGTTCTACCAATCGCACTCACGCCGTTGGTGTTCCTGGCGTATATCGGGGTGCTTCAGCTTTCAGGCAACTCCCATGAGGTCATTGCCGGCCAGCTCTATCGCTCCAGCCAGCTTTCGGACACGCAACTGGCAGACTACGTCAAGGCAAATGGCATAAAGACCATCATCAACCTGCGCGGTGCAAATGACGGCTCATCCTGGTACCGGGAAGAAGTGGCAGTGGCTGAGCAACTCGGCGTCCAGCACGTTGATTTCGGGATGTCTGCTTATAAAGAACTCGGCTTGGGGCGAGTGGCGCAGCTCATCCAGATCATGCGCGATGCGCCCAAGCCCATCCTCATCCACTGCAAGTCCGGTTCAGACCGCACAGGCCTCGCTTCCGCAATCTACGTGAACCGTGTTGCGGGACTGGACGAAGAAACCGCCGAGCACCAACTCTCCATCCGCTTCGGCCACCTCGGCATTCCCTACCTGTCTGCGGCCTACGCCATGGATAAAAGCTGGGAAAAAATCGAAGACGCGCGCGCCATCACGAGCATGGTCGATACGAACGAACATGTGATCTGATTAGTAAGGCATATATCTGGATTGGTATTCGGTCGAGGTCATTCGAAGCCGACTGGAGACCCGTGTCAGGAACACCTACTGTAAACTGAATGAAATTCTGTAAACTGCTTGAGGGTGGGGGAGGCCTCAAGTCTTTGAATTAATGGTCGGAGCGGCGGGATTCGAACCCACGACCCCTTGACCCCCAGTCAAAAGGATTCCGATTTATAGCCATGCATAGCGTTGCATTTCCTTATAGATATCATTGATATGCAACGTTATCCATCTCATGACCACTTGACTATTTTTCGCCTACATCCAATATACCGGCTATATATTGGCTATAAAATGGAATCTGGCGATGAAGCTGACTGCGTCAAGTGTGAATGAAATCATGGACGCTTCGCCTCCGAACAAGACGAAGTATTATTTCGACGATGATCTGACTGGCTTCGGAATGTATCGCACTCCGGGCGGTACCGGCACGTTTTTTGCCGAGTTCCGCCCGCTGGCAGGCGGCAGCAAGAAGCGCCTGAAACTAGGCCGTGTCGGCACCTTGAAAGCAAACGAGGCGCGTGAAGCGGCAAGGCGGGCAATCGCCCATGCTGGCCTTGGGAAGGATCTAGCAAAGGATCGATCGGACGAGCGCGCCAGCGTCACCGTGGCGTCCATGGTCTCGACCTATATCGAGAATTATGTCGCCGTGAAGAAGAAAGCGTCGTCCGCAGACTTCTACCGCACAATGCTGAAAAAGCACATCACGCCTGCATGCGGAACTGTTAAGGCCGCTGCCCTCACCCGTATCGATGTGCAACGTGCGCACGGCACTATGTCAAAGACTGCCAAGATGTCTGCAAACCGATCCGTGAAATTGCTCTCTGCCGCATATGGCTGGGGCTCCAAGAACGGGATTGTGCCAGAGGGGATGAACCCGGCGCGCGGCGTTGAACTGAATAAAGAAACGGGCCGCGAACGCTTCCTGACCACTGACGAGATGCAACGGCTCGGCGACGCGATGATTGAGGCAGAAACGGTAGGCTTCGAAGTCAACGCTGGTGAGGCGAAGCACGCGCCGAAGGGCCAACGTATCGTCATGCACCCGTCTGTCACAGGTGCTATCCGCCTCCTTATGCTGACTGGCATGCGGCTGCGTGAAGTGCTGCATCTTCGATGGGATGAAGTCGATGAAGAGCGCGGTCTGCTGTTTTTGCCAGATTCGAAGACTGGTCGAAAGACGGTAGTGCTATCCTCTCCGGCTGTCGCAATTCTGAACGATCTTCCTAAGGTCGGCGTGTTCGTCATTGCCGGCGAAAGCGCTGGCCTCAAAGATGAAAAACCGAGGGCAGACTTAAAGCGGCCATGGGCTGCAATCACGAAACGCGCTCGGCTTGATGGACTGCGAATCCATGATCTGCGCCACAGCTTTGCGTCCGTCGGCGCGTGGTCCGGCCTGGGTCTGCCTGTCATCGGCAAGCTGCTCGGACACGCTGATGCAAAAACAACGCAGCGATATGCGCACGTGGACGTGGATTCATCGCGCCGTGCAGCTGACGCCATTGCAGGCCAGATATCGTCCGCGCTGGGAGGAAAGTGATGGCAAAACTTCCGAAGCCATTCAGTCAGGCATCGTCTGTCATTTCGTCCGCTATAGCTGAGGGTCGCGCCGAGGAGGCTATGCAAAAGCTGATACACGCGCTTCGCTCAGATGCCGATGACCGTGCTGTTCGTTTACTGGCGTCTGAATGGATTGAGCGTATCGGCCTACCGCCTGGAGGCGCAAAGGCCCTGCGCAATGGTCAGTCTGCCCTTCCCGAAGATTGGCTAGACATCTCGGAAATGGTCGGAAAACTACAGAGCGACGGTTGCACCTATGCCATCGCCATATCGGACACAGCAAAGCATTTCGGGTGCAGTGAGCGACACGTTCAGAAATGCGTTTCTGCATGGAGTGACGTTTGTAAAAACAGAGAAGAATGACGTCAACCGCACGATGTTCTAAAGTCGTGCGGCTGATCGCTTCGAACTGAACGTCTATATTACTCCATGCAATCACGAACAACATGGAGGATAAATTTGAAAAATCTTCGAGTTCCGCTAGCCGCCGAATACCTTGGGGTTTCGAAATCCCTGCTCGACAAACTACGATGCTACGGCGGCGGGCCGGTATATTCAAAAATCGGTTCCACTGTCATTTATTCTACCATCGATCTGGACGCCTGGGTCGCGTCGAAGCGCGTGGCCGCGAATAGCAACGTTCGGGCCGAGGTGGCGGCATGACTGACCGTTCCTCAGAGTTCGCCAAATTCCTGATTGAGGAATACAGGGACATCCCTGAGCGGAACCGCGCGAGCGTTGTTCGAGACCGATTTCCTGATATTGCCCACGACGAATTCATGCGCGCCTTCGCGATTGCAGAAGAGATCGCCGTTGCAGATGCGCTGAGCCCACGCACCTAATCACCTGAACCACCATCGTCAACAACCTGCAACGTCCGGCGCGTCCGGCGAGGAGGATCTATGCGCATCATTCACAACACACGGCTCGACCGATTGACAACCAACCAGCCATCACCGGTGCTCGCCACTCGCCACAAGGGGTATGGTTTGGCACTCGACTTTATGGACGGTTACGCCGCCGATGCCCGCATGATCGAGAAGTTTTCGCCCGTGCTGTTCATCGAGAAAATTGCCAAAACCGAAGGCGAAAAAAGAGATCGCAGGCGCTTTGGGCTTGTCGAGTACGCAGGCGATGGCGCGCCCCCGAAAGCCGGCCTTCTGCGATATGTGGCTGATGCCTTTTTCGCAGATCCGCGGACTGCTGAATTCGTTTGGCAGGCCTGCATCGAAAAGATCGAGAATGATGCGGCGGCTCGCAAATGAGCGTCGCTATTCAATCAATTGAGCCGGTCGAACGACCGGCTCCGGCCGGCGGCGCAAGAACAGTCGCAAAGTTCACCGTTGAGATCGACGGCCTACGTTTGTTCGGGCTTCTACTGAGGGAGTTGCCAGACGGGTCTCGAAGAACAGTCGCGCAGAATATCGCAGGACGCCACAGCGTAACGTTCCGTCGCGATCTCGCCGAGCAAATCACAGCAGCTGCGTCAAAAGCATTGGGGGGCCACATTGCCAAAACTTCCGAAACTCGAAAGTAATTTTGCGACATCGCCGCTAAACGACGCGATTGAGATCCGGCGCAAATTGATCGAAAATGGCTATGTGCCTATCCCCGTCGACGGTAAGCGGCCGAAGATCAAGGGCTGGTCAAACTTCAAGCCAAAGCTAGAGCAAATTGAAGGGCAAGCACGCCGTTTTTCTGATCACCCGAACACCGGGATTCTATGCGGCGAGGTGGTGGCGATCGATATCGATGTTCCAGATGAAGAAGCTGCCGCTCACCTCGTTTCACTGGTGTTGTCACTGCCTGGTGCGGACAGCGCGATTCAGCGGGTTGGTCGCGCACCGAAAACCACATTTGTATTTCGCGCCGCCACCGCGCGTCGCAAGACTGCGACGAACAAGTACGTCGTTGATGGGCATGATTGCCAGGTTGAGATTTTAGGTAGCGGCCAGCAGTTTGTCGCATTTGGCATTCATCCTGATACGAGCGGCGCGTACAGGTGGGTTGGTGCAACCCCGCTCGAGATTCAGTTTTCGGACTTGCCAGAGATTGCGACCGAAACCATTGATGCCTTCGTCAAGGAGGCCGACACCTACCTCGCCAGCGTCGGTGAACCAATCATCAGGAAGGCCGAACCTCAGTCATCATTTACAGCTGGCGGCAGTTTTTGGCAGCAGGTGAACTCGGCAGCACTGAGCAATACCGATGCGTGGGTGCCGAGTTTGTTCACTGGCGCTCGAAAAGAAGCGGGTACCGGTGCCTGGCGCGTAACCAGCAAGGATCTGGGGCGGTCACTTGAAGAGGACATCTCAATCCATTCGGGCGGCATCCAAGACTTCGGAGAAGAACGGTCCTACACAGCGATAGAACTGGTTAAGGAGTTCGCCGGGGCACCTTCCGCGCGCGATGCGGCATTCTGGCTGTGCGACTGTTTAGGGATCGAACCCGCGACCCTCGGCTGGGAAACACACTTTGGTAGCGCACGAATGACGCTGGGTAGCTTACAGCGCGCTGCGCCTTCCGCCGCCAACGACAATGACCCAGATGATGATGATGATATCGAGACTTCACCCGCTATCGCGACCAGTGCTGCAGGTCTGCCAGAAGCGCTCTGCTTTCCACCGGGCGCTGTCGGTGAATTCGCACGGTTCATCGTTGGCTGCGCTCGATTCCCATCGCCGCACCTAGCGTTGGTGTCGTCGCTTGCGTTCGTCGCCGGTCTCATTGGGCGTCGCTACAAAGGGCCAACCGGATTGCGCTCAAATATCTATCTAGTCGGTCTAGCGGAATCAGGATTTGGCAAGGACATCACTATACGCGCCTCCGCCGCGCTGGCCGACAGCACAGATTATGGCCCGAAGGTCGCGGAATGGCTTTATATGGACCAGATTCGTAGTTTGCCCGGTTTGACGAATAAACTGCGCAAATCGCCCACTTCAATTTGCGTGCAGGACGAGTTTGGCCGTTGGCTTGCGGACCACACGGGACGCAACGTTGCCACGCATCGGGCCGAGATTGCCAGCGCCTTGATGGAGCTCACGGGCGCGCCGCAAGGTTTTTGGGGAGGGCAGGAGAAGGCAGGTGGCAACATCGCGCGCATTGTTGCGCCATGCTTTACGATGCACGGTGTGTCGACGCCGTCGACCTTTTGGGGAGCGCTGTCTTCGAATAATATCGCCGAGGGTTTGCTTGGGCGGTTGGTCGTCATCGACGTGGGCGGCGGAGATCCGGTAAAAGTGCGCGTCCCGCCTAATTCACTGGATGATATTCCCGTTAACATTTCCACACGGGTCGCCGACCTGTTGGGGCTATCCTCGGGAAAATATACCGGGCCCTTTTTCGCATTGAATGCCCGTTCGGATGAGAAGCCGCACCCAATCATGACGGCAACGTGGGGTGAGGGTGTCGACGATATCTTCGAAGAATTCGACGACAGAATGCGCGCCATGAAGAAAAGTGTCGATCCACAGTACCGTCCTATTCTCAACCGCGTCGGTGAGAATGCAGCACGCTTGGCGCTGATTGTCGCTGTTGGATGCGACCACAAGGATCCGGTCATAACGGCCGAAATCCAGCGGTGGGCGAATGCGGTCGCGGAGCATTCCTTGAATGTCATTCTGAGGGGAGCAGACGACAACATCGCCGACAACGATCGCGCCGCGGAGTACCTTCGCGTAAAGCGCATTATTCAGCGAAAGGGAGGCGAGGGCATCACTGCGAAGGCCGTCGTTAAGGCTCTGCGGGGTGCGATTGATCGGCGGCGTCTGGACGACATTTTAGTGATGCTGCGCCAAGCAAGGGAAATTCACTTGGCCCGCATGGTCGCAGACAGTGGGCAGGTCAAACTGCGCTTCTGGGCCGGCGAATACGTTCCAGAAGATGCGGTGATCATTCCGCCTACAGGTTGAATGGTAGGCGGGGCGGTCGTGAGAGGAAATGGCTGGTCATTTTTTAGGCGGAACGATGTTCCCCTATGAGAGTTTAGGTTCTGCTAAAACGCAGTCGGCAAGGCTGCGGCGCCCTTTTCGTGCAGGAAGCATCAAATAGGCTTCGGATCAGCTGCGCCATTAGGACTGATTTCTTTAGAGGAGACCCTCATGAACTCGATCATTTATCTCGTGGGACTAGTCGTAGTTGTCCTGTTTGTTCTCTCTCTGCTGGGGTTACGTTGATGGTAGAATCTTCATTGGCCGATAACCCGAACCGCAGCTACGTCGACTGGCCAGCAATTTTTGCTGGAACGGCGATCGCTTCCGGTACCATGGCCATATTTACCGCGTTTGCCGGTGGTCTGGGACTAAACGCCATTTCGGCTGACAACGGTGGCGAAATCAGCGTCACTTGGCTCGTTGTGACGGGACTTTTCGTGGTCGTTTCGATGGTCGCGTCCTATATGCTCGGTGGCTACATCTCTGGCCGCATGCGACGTCCAGCTTCGGAAACCACAACGAGTGATGAGCGGACGACTCGAGACGGTGTTAACGGTCTTGTCGTGTGGGGCATCGGTACGGTCGTATCCGCTTTCCTGGCTCTTGGCCTTGTTTCTGGCGGCGTCAAGGCTGTCGGAAGTGTTGCTCAAACAGCTGTTGAAGCGACTGGCTCTGCGGTAGGCGGTGCAGCGCAGGGCGTGGGTCAGTTGGCTGGCGGCGTTGTGTCAGGAGCAGGTAATGCTGTTGGTGGCATCGCGCAGGGTGCCGGTCAGGCTGCCGCTCCGAGCATCGAGCAGTCGTTGCCGCAGGGTCTCAAAGCAAATCCGATCGACTACTTTACAGACACACTGCTGCGGACCGACACACCTGCGCTTAATGCCGATCCAAACAGCGGCGACTTTCAGCGCCAAGCCAGCGGCATCCTGAGCAATCTGCTTTCGACAGGTGAAATTTCCGATGCCGATAAGGCGTGGATGGCTAATCAGATCGCTGCTCGTACAGGCATTCCCCAGGCAGATGCGCAGAACCGCGTGAACCAGGCTGTGGAACGTGTTCAGGCTCTTCGTACAGCAGCGCAGCAGCGCGTCGATGAAGCTCAGAAGAAGATCGACGAACTGACAGCCCAAGCCGAAAAGACAATGCAGGACGCCAAGACCGCCGCTGCAGACGCGGCTGAGAAAGCCCGTATTACCGGCATCCTCACGGCGTTCCTTCTTGCGGCATCTTCGCTCGTGGCCGCAGCGGCGGCCTACATTGGCGCCGTGCACGGCGGACGTCACCGCGATGAAGGTCGTGTTTGGGGCGGCTTGTCGTATCGTAAGTAAAAAGGTCGCGGAGGCGGAACCAACTCTGTCTCCGCGCATTATTTAGCCCAAAGGAAGGTCGGTGCGGTTTCGCCCCGGCCTTTTTTGTTGTCTTCATCGTGACCTGTTTTTCTCTCTAATCGAGGACACGAGAGCAAAGCCACCCATGAACAGCGAGAAGTAGAAGAAGTAAATATGGGCTAGAGTCTTCACTGAGCTAGCAAGCCATCCATCTTGGAAACTCAACCCAAATTTTGAGATGTCATCTTTAGGCGCAAATGTGGTGATCAGTAAGAGGAGAGCACAAGTTGGCCCCGACACCCAGACCAGTTCCCAGACATTAACTGGTTTTAGGTGCCTCCAAATGACTGCCCAGCTCACTACCACCCAAATGATGAGCGAAAGGCTCGAAACGGCCCGCAGAACCATCGCCGAGCACATGATCTTGTCACCGGCGACCGAGGGTACCTGTCGAAACCAAATATTTGGAAACCAAGCATAATCAACAAATTGGCTGTTCGAGTACACGCAGGACGTCGTCGTTGACTGAGATAGGAAAACGGCGACGAATAACGAGACAACCAATGGAATGAGCATGATCTTGCAGCACAAAACGTATGCTGCAGTTAACTGTTGATCTACCGGCGATTGCTTCGGTGGCATTACGCATGTACTCAGGTTGAGATTCAATATGCAGAATTTTTGCTCAGAAACTTCGTCGTTATTTTCGTTACGACTTCGTCCATTCATCAAACCAGGGTCGTCGAAAGTGCTATTTCTTTGGCTGTACCGTTGCTTGTTAATCCAAGTCCTATTTTTCGCAGTTCTTAGATGGGAATCCGCTCGCTACATATTGGGAATCTACGGACTGCTTTGCATACCTGGCGCACTCCGATTATATTTGATGGGGGAACGGAGGAAACCCATTGATAGGCAGGATGTTAACTTAAAAGCAATCGTGTTCTTAGTGTTCGCGCTATACGTCTGGAATGGCTTTCGCGGCAGAGAAGGCTAAATGGGTGGAGTGCTTGCAGGTGTGCTTGCGTGGATCAGATTTGCAATCTTTCACTTGTCCTCTTACCGCCGCCATCTGAGCGATGCAAAAAGAGGCACCCATAAAGGCCGGCCACAGACGGTGTACAAGACGGGGATAAAGACCGGGTAAAAGAGGGTCCCAAGAGGGAGTGCAAAAATGAACTGGCCGCGCAGATACCCAAAATCTGCACCCCCTCTTTACCCCCCCTTTTACCCCCCTCTTGGACCCCGTCTTTATACCCCTCTTATGACGATATAATATAATGATTACATATATATAGGGTAAGAGGGGGTGCCAACCGAGGGGTGGTAGTTACCCTCGAAGCGTTTTGGGTCGTCAAAAACCATGTGTCACGCGCGTGTGCGCGAGGTATGGTCCGTCACCGATGATTTTCGAGCCAACCCAAAAGAGTGCTTCTAAGAGACCGCAATTCCTCGTTCTTGTGCTTGCGCGACGCCGGGTGCAGCGTATAGCCGGCAAGCGTAGATCCGAGTGCGGACGATTTTAGCCCTTTTGTATGACCGGGCACGCCTGGGATTGGGATTTCGTTTGCAAGCCCAGCTGCGTCGTCCTCAAAAATGTGGCGAGCCATCCAGCTTAGGCCGCCCGTCATCATGATCAGGATGTCAGGTTGTGCGTAACGAAGTTCCGCCAGCAAGAGCGGTCGTTGCCAACGTAGAACTTGCATTTTTTCCCTTGCTTTCAGCTTGCCCACACTGACACCATAGCCGTCGTTATCGGCCAATTGAACTTTGCTTATATTTGTCCAAGCTGTCGCTCGCCTAGAGGGAAGCCCGTAGTTGTCACAAATTTCGGTATAGGCTTTCCACCATCTGCTAAACTCGGGATCCTTCCCGTAGGCGAAGTCAAAGCGCACTTCTTCTTGAAGCTGGCGCTGATACTCATCAGCGAGCCAGCCTTCCGTTGCCATTGGCACGTCTTTCAGATGACGAGTGTTCCCGTAGGTTTCCTGACCCATGATCATTATTTTCACCGGTGCCTGACGATATTCATCGGTCAGACGCATGGCTTGGATCGAGCTCACCCTTGCAAACAGCTCGTCACCCAAAAGCGGTGCGCTTTTGAGTGTCTCTATGTAAACGTCGCGGTAGTCTGTCTCATTCATATCAATCCCCCAGATACTGTGGCTGCTGTTGCATCTTTTCTTTGAATCGCTTCCCAAAATTTATTTCACCTCACCCCCGGCTTTTTCGAACGAAAAACCTAAAATACCTCTGACAACTTCGGAGGGACTATGCACGCACTTTTGCAGCGAGTGGCGCGGGGCAAACGCGAACCACTGGATGATTATTGCACGCGCGTCATTGCGCACCACTGCTCTTCGGACATACCAGGCGTCAGAGAAGATATGATAGCCGAAGTGCTCACGTTTCACAGGAACAGCGTTAGTTCGTACGTCGAGGAAAAGGAGCGCTTGGCAGCGTTAAGCGCACGGAGCCATGTCGATGCTCGGCTAGCTGAGACTGCCAAGGACCGCGATCGGTACAAGGCCGCTTACACCAACCTACGTGACAACACCCCAACGTCGATATCATTACGAGAGGCGGAAGACGGTTGTTTGAAATCCTTCAATCGGGCTCGTGAAAAGGCAGCGATGCTCTTTGAAGATGAGGGCGGCCAACCGACAGCATCGAGTGAAGCAATTAGAGCAATCCCAGACCCAAAACCAAGGTGGAGCAAGTGATGCCAGCAGCAAAGAAAGTTGAAGTCGTTCTAAGCGCTACGACTGGCCGGCCAGTCGAGAGCATTGGCAGGATGATTGCCAATGCGAAACCAGTGGTTGATGCGCGGAAGAAAGCGGAGGCAAAAGCGATCAAAATGTTGACTAGCCAGATAGGCAAGCGCCAGTCGAAGGGTGCTGATTGGAATGGTGCCGCCAACGACAACGTGTCGATGCCTGCGATCCGTTGGCTGCTGACGCAGAAAAAAGACGAACTCCTAAAGCCACTGCTTGCCTACATCCAGCTGGACCGTGAGGCGAATAGCGGAGCCGAACTCACTGGAAACACCTACACCGCGCAGGATCTTCTGCAAGTTGATCAAAATACGTGGGTTGACCCAAAGACCGGCGACGTCAAATACAAAGGTGAGCGCAGACTTACGGCAATGCAGTTCACCGGGCGCGAGCATGCGGCGAAATCAAACGCAGACCTTTTGCAAGTGAAAAAAGAACCTTCACCGGTCGCTAAGCCTTTTATAGGTGATCGGGCTGTCATCGCCAGGATGGACGCTACACCTAAGTTGGCGCAGCTTCGGGCTGCGCTCGGACCGTTGCTTGAGCCCTTTGAAGAGTTGGCGCTGTTTGGCAAAAAGCTTGAGGCAGTTGGCTGGACAGCAGGCGCATCCAACGAGCGAGCTGCAATGTCGGTAGGCGGATCGATCTTGCTGATGGGGCTATCCGCAGTGATCGGTGAGCTCGAAGACATACGCAGGCAAGAGCGAAGAGCGGCATAACCGTACGGTAAAATATAACGCCAAAGGGTACTTGTATAAGGTTCTTTCAAGAGGTCGCTGATGCGGCCTCTTTTGTTTTGATTGCCCCTGCCTAAGGTTATCCAAGGTGAAGGATGCGCGATCTGCCCGGCTTCGGTCGGGCTAACTATGGCCGACCCAATCCTCTGCTTGCAAGCTTGGCCCTGAATTGACAGGCGTGCACCACGGACGCGTGGTGCTTGGTCGGGATCCTTTTATCGTGGAGTAGAGCAGCCCGGTAGCTCGTCAGGCTCATAACCTGAAGGCCGTGAGTTCGAATCTCACCTCCGCAACCAACCAGCAGGACAGGAAATTGTAACTCCTGAGAAGATTGGGGCTTCCCGGTCATTCTTTGCTTCGCGCCATTGGCGCACCACGTGCATCTGCGGGTGCACGTTCCTTTCCCAATCCCATGCGCGTTCTCCTCCGCTTGCATGGTGATCGTGCGGCCCGTTCCCTTAAGTGGTTGAGCGGGCCGCTTTGAGTTTTAACGGGGCGTGCTCTGGGTAAGCGGGTAATCCTTGCAAGATTGCTGCCGGTCGGTTCGATTCCGACACGCTCCACCATTACGCCGGCATAGCTCAGTAGGTAGAGCGCCTCCTTTGTAACGAGGATGTCGTGGGTTCAATTCCTGCTGCCGGCACCATTCATCTGTGTGTAGCTCAGTCTGGTCAGAGTACCGCACTTGGACTGCGGGAGCCGCTGGTTCGAATCCAGCCACGCAGACCAATTACCAGGCAACACAATGCCCAGCACTGACAAGCGTCCCTGGAAGCGATGGTACAAACTGGCCAGATGGGAGCGCCGACGACAGGCGTTGTTTGCCGATCAACCGCTCTGTGTAAAGTGCCTTGAGCGCGACGAAGTAACGGTAGCGGATACTGCCGACCATGTAATTCCTCACCGTGGAGATGAGGATTTATTCTGGCACGGCGAGTTGCAGGCTTTGTGTGCTTCCTGTCATAGCAAATCCAAACAGCTTGAAGAACACGGCCGTCATGTCGTGGTCTACGGACCAGACGGTTGGCCACTTTAATGCCTGCGCAATTCTCGACCTCTTGCGCTGGTGTAGCGGGTGGGCTTCGGCTCACCCGCCATACATGAGGTCGACAGGGAGTCGAGACCTTGATTGACAAACTATTCGGTGGCCCCGTTGCCGCCAATGACAACGCTCAGCGTATATGCCCTATGTGCGGTTCTGCAGTTACGGGACCAATATCTAAAAAGTTCTGCTGCGCCAAATGTCGTAGGGCAAACGAGAGAGCTAATCGAGACCTTGACGCAGAGCGTATCCGCAGAGAAGAGCTGGCGCCAGAAAGAGTGTGCGAGCATTGCGGAGCTACATTTCGGCGCAGAAGCGACAGTCACAACGCGGCAAGGTTTTGTTCTAGACAGTGCGGATTTGATGCTGGCTCTAATGTCTGGGCGGCTCCTCGGGTAGGCGCAGCATTGCTTGATTTGGCGAAGGAGCTAACTGTTTCTTTCCACTGCGCATCAGTATTGTGCAAAGAGTGCGGGTCTAGGTTCACGTGTGAAGACATACGAACTGTGTACTGTTCTCTTGAGTGCAGGAGGATATCGTTCTGGAGGCGGAAAGGCGTGGACCCTAAGCCACGCAAGTGCCCAGAATGCGATGCAGTATTCGCTGTGGTTTACGGCAGAGGGCAAGCGCTATTCTGTTCGCAGCAGTGTTCTTCTCGGCACAACGCACGCAAATCTAAATGGCGTCGGAAGGCTCGCATGAAAGCGGTAGCCAACGATAACATTAATCCGTTCTACGTATTCGACAGAGACGGATGGCGATGCAAGTTGTGCGGGGTAAATACACCCAAAAAGCTAAGAGGCACTCACGATGATAGGGCGCCAGAGCTAGACCACATCATGCCAATCAGCCTTGGTGGATCTCACACGCTAGACAATGTTCAGTGCTCTTGCCGCAAGTGCAATGGCTTAAAAAGCAACAAGCCGATGGGCCAGATGCTACTGTTCGGATAGGGCGGGGGCCATCGGAAAGTCTAGAAACCCGTTCGCTTCGCGGACCGGCGAGGATCATTCGCGTACACTTTTCCAATTCAAAATATGAGGGTCGGCAATGGCAAGGCCAAGAACGCCGAAGGCGAAAGCCGCGGTGACTGGTCAGTCTTCCGTGCGAAAAACGAAATTTGAAGCTCGTGCGGAGCCGGTCATTGAAGGTGATATCGGAGAGCCATTTCTTTGGTTGTCCGATAACGCGAAGCAAGCTTGGCGAGAGCTTTCTGAGGAAATCCCTTGGCTCAACAAAAGCCACCGTGGCGTTCTTTCGGTGGCCGCGAAAATTCGTGGCCGAATGATGGGGGATGTAGCTAACGGCGAAACTGACGTCGGCGTGCAAGCCATGAACCTTTACCGTCAGTGCCTTGGATCAATGGGAGCAACGCCAGCAGACGCTTCTAAGGCGGGAGGCAAGCCAGATGGCGAAACGACCGACCCGGCCGACAAATACTTCTGAGGATCCAGCGACTTCGTACGCTCGATCGGTAGTTTCCGGTGAAATGATCGCTGGGCCTCACGTGCGTAATGCATGCCGTCGCCACCTCGACGACCTGATCAAGGGCAAAGAGCGAGGCCTGATCTGGGACGTCACTGCAGTAGAAAGATTCATCGGATACTGTCGCGACGTTCTGCGTTTGAACGGCGGCCAGTTTGAAGGAAGGCCATTCATCCTTGAGCCGAGCCAGGCGTTTATTGCCGGTTCGCTGTTTGGTTGGAAGCGCACTAACGAAAATGGCAAGGTAGTCCGTAGATTCCGGCGTGCGTATATCGAACAAGCTAAAGGTCAGGGGAAGTCACCATTCGCCGGTGCTGTCGGCCTTTATTGCATGACCGCAGATGGAGAAGCGGCGGCTGAGATTTACGCAGCGGGCAAGGACAAAGCCCAGGCAATGGTTCTCTTTCGAGATTCTGTTGCGATGTACGATCAGTCTCCAAAACTGAAACGCGAGCTGACCCCTTCTGGCGGCAATCCAGTGTGGAACCTCGCGCACCTTAAGTCCCGCAGCTTCTTTCGACCGATATCGCGCGAAGGTGCGCACAGTGGCCCACGGCCATATGTCGCGCTTTGCGATGAAATTCACGAGCATCCAGACGGCAAAGTCATCGAGATGCTTGAGCGAGGCTTTAAGTTTCGAGACCAGCCACTTCTGCTCATGATCACGAACTCAGGTTCCGATCGTAACAGCATTTGCTGGGCTGAGCACCAGCACGCAGTAAAAGTCGCCGCCGGCACACAAACACCAGACGATGACTTCACATATGTAGGCGATGTTTTCGGTTCCAGTGACGAGGCGTTCAGCTACGTTTGCGCTCTGGATAAAGACGATGATCCTATCACGGACCCATCATGCTGGATCAAAGCAAACCCGCTTCTCGGAGTCACACTCAAGTACGAATACATTGAGGGCGTTGTGGCGCAGGCAAAAGACATTCCATCGAAACGGAATGGTATTTTGCGCCTTCACTTCTGCGTTTGGACGGAGGCTGACACCGCATGGATACCACGGCCTATCATCGAGAAGGTGATGGCGGATTTCGATCCGTATGAAGAACACAAAGGCAAGCAGATTACGTCTGCGGGCTTGGACTTGTCGGGCGCCAAGGATCTGACAGCTGCGGCGTTCGTCGTCGAGACAGGCACGAAGCGTGTGAAGCGCGAAGACGGTGAGTATGCCGACCTTCCAACATACGATTTATGGATCGAAGCCTGGACACCTCGCGACACAATGGATGAGAGGTCAAAGGTCGACCACGTCCCGTATCGCGTTTGGAACGAGACCTACTATCCAGGCACCAATTGGCCCTACATTCATGCTCCGGAGGGCGCTCGTGTACGATATGATCATGTTGCTGCTCTATTCGCTCGTCTCAACGCTGAGCACGGCGTAGGCGTGTTGGCGTTTGACCGGTACGCTTACGACAAGTTTGAGCAAGAGCTCGACGATTATGGCGTTGAGATAAAGACTATCGCTCATCCACAAGGTGGAAAAAAGCGCGCGAAGCCAGACGAAGAAAAAGTTCAGGCCGCAAAAGACGCAGGTCTCGAACCTCCACTAGGTTTGTGGATGCCGGGTTCCGTTTCTGCGCTGGAAACGCTGATTTTGGAGGAGCGCATTCGCATGCGTCGATCTCCCGTTCTGCTCGGCGCTCTGATGGGTGTGGCAATCGAAACCGATCCACTTATGGGCAACCAGTGGTTCTCAAAAAAGAAGTCTACCGTCCGCATCGACCCGGCTGTTGCAAGCGCAATGGCAATCGGTGCCGCAGTTGATGGTCCTGCCGCTTCTGGTCCTGACATGGACGACTTCATCAACAACATGGTTATGGTGATCTAATGGGTCTCTTCGATAGATGGCGCGGAGTACCTATCAAGCTCACTGACGGTGAGTTTTGGCGCGGGTTCTTCGGGCTAGGTACCACATCCGGCGAAAGCGTGACGATTGAAACGGCGCTTCAGCTTGATGCTGTGTGGGCGTGCGTCAATCTGATCCGGAATGCCGTTATCATGCTGCCGTGCAACGTCTACAAAGATGACGGCGTAACGATCGACAAGGCCTCGCCGCTATACGACTTGCTGCATGACATGCCGAACATGGACGACACCGCCTCGGACTTCTGGGCCATGGTTGTTTTGTGCTTGTGCCTTGATGGCAACTTCTTCGCTGAGAAGAAGCTGAACGGCGGCAAGCTGGTAGCGCTCAATCCGCTGCCGCCTCTTGCTGTCAACGTCTGCCGCGATAGTCGCAACGCGCGATACTACGAGGTCACGGAGAACGGTAAAAAGCGCAGGATCGCTGAAGACAAGATGTTCCACGTTCGCGGAGCTGTCTTGCCTGGCTGTGACCGCGGCATGTCTCCGATCGGCGTGGTTCGCAACACAGTTGGCAATGCTCTGGCGGGCGAAAAGACCGCGGGCAAGATGTTTGCCAACGGAATGCAAGTCGCAGGCGTTCTTTCGTCTGATCAGATCCTGAAAGAACCACAGCGCACGCAGCTAAGCGAAATTCTCGGCCAGTTTGCCGGCTCGGATAAGGCAGGTAAGATTGCCGTTCTGGAAGCTGGCCTCAAGTACCAGCAACTGACGATCAATCCAAAAGACGCGCAGATGCTTGAGGTGCGTCAGTTCAATGTCGAGCAGATTTGCCGCATTTTTGGCGTTCCTCCAGTCATGATCGGCCATGCTTCGAACGGCACCACGACCTGGGGCAGCGGCATCGAGCAGCTGATCCTGCAGTTCATCAAGACTTGCCTAGGCCCTCTGGTCAAAAGCATCGAATCTGCCGTCTACCGCGACCTTCTCGACGAGAAAACGCGCAAGACCACCATCGTGAAATTCAACATGGAAGGTCTGCTTCGCGGTGATAGCACGGCGAGGGCAGAATTCCTGTCAAAGATGGTCACCAACGGCATTTACACGCCAAACGAAGCTCGTTCCTACGAGAACAAGGCTCCTGTCGGCGGCGGCGAGAAGGCAATCGTCAACGGCACCATGACCCCGCTCGATAAGGTCGGTCAAGCCAACGATAAGGCGCCACAAACGCCAGCAGCACGCGCTGCATAAGGGAAAATCATGAAATTCGAACACCTGATTTCGGTCTTTCTGGCCGAACCTTGGGCTATTCAGCGCGAAAAACTGGGCGTTTTGGCTGATGTTTTGGTCGCTAGAGCCGAAGGCGAAAAGCTGTTTTCGTCCGAGTACGCCGCCTCTATCGATGAGGCGCGAGCCAAGGAAATCGCGGAAGCCAGCGGCAGCGTGGCCATTATCCCGGTTTACGGGGTTTTGGCCGACAAAATGGACCTGTTTTCCGCGATGAGCGGCGGCACATCCTATGCTGGCATCAAGAGATCGCTGCACAAGGCTCTTTCGAACGAGGACATCAAGGCTGTCGTACTCGACATTGATAGCCCTGGCGGAACGGTGCCTGGTACAGACGAGCTTGCGACGGAGATCCGCAAGCTGCGAGGCGGCGAAAAGCCAATCATTGCCCAGGTAAACAGCCTTGCGGCAAGCGCGGCTTATTGGATCGCGGCTTCGACAGACGAAATCGTCGTTACGCCATCCGGTCGTGCCGGTTCGATCGGCGTTTACACTGCGCACGATGACTTGTCGTCCGCCCTTGAGCAGCGCGGCATCAAACGCACCTACATTTCTGCTGGCAAGCACAAGGTTGAAGGCAACGAGACCGAGCCACTTGGCAAGGACACTCTGGCGCATGTGCAGGACGGCGTGAACCGCTCCTACAATCGCTTTGTCGCAGCTGTCGCCGAAGGGCGCGGCGTGACGGTCAGCAAGGTTGAGGACGGCTACGGTCAGGGGCGCGTGTTCTACGCAGAATCCCTCATGGATCGCGGCATGGTCGATCGTGTTGCCACACTTGACGAGACCTTGGCCCGCTACGGCGCCGACGCAGAGCCTGCGCCGGTAAAGCGCATCAAGGCTGCGAACGCCGCAAAGGCTGAGGCCGCACAAACGCTGGTAGCGAAGATGACGGCCGGCGAGCAAATCACAAAACGCGAGTTCGAAAACGGCATCAGGGGACTGATGGGGTTGTCGGGCTCTGAGGCAGAGCGGGCCGCTCGGCTCTACCTCAAAGATGGTCAGGGGGCTCCTGACGTCGAGACGGATGCTGCTGCTTTGGCAGCCATCAACCGGCTTATCGCCGAAGCAAAAACACCCCTCATTCTATAGGAGCCAACATGGCTGAACTTGCAGAAAAAATTGGCGAACTTGGTGCCTCCCTCGCGTCCATCAAGGAGCAGGTTGGCAATCTCGCCACCGACTTCACCTCGAAGCTTGCCGCAAACGGCGAAGTTTCGGCAGAGCTGAAGGAGAAGACCGACAAGGCACTTTCCGAGCTCGGCGACGTCACGACCCGCCTTTCCGATATGGAGAAGCGCGCCGCTCGTGAACGTGTTGGCGGCGATCCCGATGAAAAATCTCTGGGTGATCTCGTTGTCGAGTCCGCGGCATCGCAGTCGTTCGATTCTTCTTATCGAGGCCTGATCAAGGTTAAGGCTGACCGCGCTGCCATCACCTCTGCCAACCCGACCGTCGGCGCGGGACGCTCTCAGGGCACCTCGCTTGTTCCAGGCGCTCGCGTTCCCGGGATCTTTGGATTGCCTGATCGGCAGATGACTATTCGAGACCTAGTTCTTCCAGGTCAGACATCCTCGAGCTCGATCGAGTACGTCAAGGAAACTGGATTTACGAACAATGCAGCTCCAGTGGCGGAAACGACCCTGAAGCCTTATTCGGACCTGACTTTCGACATGACGTCTGCGCAGGTTCGCACGATTGCGCACCTTTTCAAGGCGTCCCGCCAGATCCTCGACGACGCGCCCGCACTTCGCTCCTACATCGACGGCCGCGCACGCTATGGTCTGCGCTTTGCCGAAGAAAATCAGCTCCTGAATGGCTCTGGCACTGGTCAGAACATCCACGGTCTGGTTCCACAGGCGACGGCGTTCAATCCCGCCTTCGCCGCAACCGACGAGACCAGCATTGACCGCCTTCGTCTGGCTATCCTGCAGGTCGTTCTCGCTGAGTATCCTGCGACTGCGTTCGTTCTGAACCCGATCGACTGGGCGAAGATTGAACTGACCAAGGATGCTGGCGGCAACTACATCATCGGCAATCCGCAGGGCTCGCTCACTCCGACGCTCTGGAACCTTCCGGTCGTGTCGACGCAGGCCATGGCCGCAGGCGAGTTCCTCACCGGCGCGTTCAGCTTCGCAGCGCAGATCTTCGACCGCATGGATATCGAAGTGCTGCTCTCCAGCGAGAACGTGGATGACTTCGAACGGAATCTTTTCACGATTCGAGCCGAACAACGTCTGGCCCTCGCAGTTTATCGTCCTGAGTCCTTCGTCACAGGCGACGTAGAAGGCGCTTAATTAGGATGGGGAGCTTCGGCTCCCCTAATCTTCGGAAGGAACAGAAGATGACCGATTTTCTAGAAGTGAAGGCCAAGCGCACGTTCGCCGTTGGCAAAGAACTGAAGACCAAAAAGAGCGATACGTTCAAGGTCGAGGCAGGAGAGGCGAAGCAGCTTGCTGCAAATGGTCTGGTCGACATCGTCGGCGACGCCAAGGATGTTCCAGGCGAGGGCGCCGCGGATGAAGCCGCTGACAAACCAGTGATCTCCTCTGCTCGCTCGACGAAAAAGAAGGACAAAACCGATGCTGACAACGAAGGCTCGTAAACAGAGAGTCGCGTCTTACATCGGTGCCGGTGTCGTTAACGGTATCGGCTCGCCGGTGAATTCCGTTGCACCAGCAATCACAGGCACTGCGCAGGTTGGCCAGACGCTGACATCGACAACTGGCACTTGGTCCGGCTCGCCGACTTACGCGCGTCAGTGGTTTGCTGCTGGCGTCGCGATTTCGGGTGCTACGGCCGCGACTTACGTTCCCGTTGCGGGTGACGTTGGAAAGGCCATCACGGTTCGCGGTACGGCCACCAACGACAAGGGCAGCGTCGCCGCTACCAGCGCGCCGACGGCCGCAGTTGTGGCGGCCTGATATGCCAATCGTCGATCTGGAAACAGTCAAGAAACACCTCCGCGTCCTCCATTCCGATGAAGACGCGGAGATCGGCATTTACCGCGATGCCGCCGAAAGCATCATCACCGAGTATCTGGATCGCGAAGTCGTCGCCGTCGGCGCAACACCAACGGCAGATGACGGCATCGCAGCCACGGCATCCATTGTTTCGGCAATCCTGCTTGTGACCGGCGATCTCTACGAAGTGCGCGAACCTGATCCAGACGCAAAAGGCGACGCTGTTCTGCCGCGCGCTGTCCGCGTGCTTTTGGCTCCTTGGCGCATCTGGCGCACACCGGTGGACGATGATGTGGCTACGTTTCCTTGCACCTTTTGATTGGCGCCAGCCGGGCTTCACCATTGCCTATGAACCCGGTCTTTACAACGTCACGCGCAAATGCGCCGCCGCTGCGATAGCTGCCAAGACTGCCGAACCCACCAAGGATCGACCAAATGCCAAAACGCAAAAGAGCCGGAGCCGGATCGCTCAGTGAGCGCATCGGCTTCGAGGCTGAGGTCGAGGGCGACGATGGGTATGGTGGCGTTGTGGTCGGCTTTGCGGAGCAGGTCTTCGAGGCCGCCAGGCTGGAGCCACGTATGGGCTCGGAATCGGTCATAGCCAGCCGACTGCAAGGTTTGCAGCCATTCACCATGACGGTTCGCAGCAACGATCGCACGCGCTCCATCACGCCAGCATGGCGGGCGCGGAACAAGCGTACCGGCGTGCTCTACGCGATCAAGACTGCGGTCAACATTGATGAGCGTAACGAGTGGATTGAAATGCTTGTGGTGCAGGGGGAGGCGTCTTGATAAAGGCAAAAGTTCTCGGCCGCGAAGCGCTTACCAAAAAGCTGAATGACATTGCGCCAAAGGCTAACCAATACGCGGCTGAGGCAAAACTACAGATCGCCAATGAAGCTGCAGAAGCTATATCCGATCGGGCACCCATAGGTACCGGCACCTCGGCCGGCGATTATGCGGCATCCATTCAAGGCGCACGTATCTCGGACAGACCAAACGCCAAGGCGATGGTCGGTACGTCGGCCAGCAAAGACCCGGATGCCACCGGAATTTTCGCATCCTGGATTTGGCACTTCCTGGAGTTCGGCACTCGTCCGCATAATACCGCAAAAGGTGGTGGCACGGCTTTAGGTAAGAAGCAGACAGAAGGTGCGCGGATGCACCCCGGCACAAAAGCCCAACCGCATGTTTTTCCAATCTGGCGTTCTTTTCGCGAGCGCGCAAAGAAGCGGATCAATGATGCTGTCTGGCGCGGCGTGAGGGAGGCCATGAAAAAGTAATGGCTAGTCCTGATCTAGAATTGCAAGGCGTTATCGTCGCCAGATTGAAGGGTCGTCATGCGCTCACCGCGCTAGTTGGACAACGCATTTACGATCGACCACCCACCAACGCGCCGTTCCCGTACGTGGAGTATGGCGAAAGCGACGTAAAACCGGCCGATGTCAATTGCGTCACGTCCGACGCAATATACGTCACAATTCACGTTTGGTCGCAATATTCCGGAGGCTTCAAGGAGCTGAAGGACATCATGTACGAGATCATCAAGGCGCTTGATAAGGCACCTCTGACACTGCCATCTCATCGCCTGATATCGCTCTCGCGCTGGGACGCTCGCACGATGAAAGACCCCGATGATGTCACGACGCATGGCGTCGTTGAATTCATCGCCCGCATCGAAACACCGGCCTGACGGCCACCCAATCCCCAAAATCATTGAGGTTCAATCATGGCCGACGGTCAGCAGATTGGTCGTACGCTACTCATCCAGACCGGTGATGGCGACGATCCAGAAGTATTTTCCAACCTTTGCGGCCTGACAACCCGCAGCTTCAACATGTCGGCAAACGAAGTCGACACGACGATCCCAGACTGTATCAATCCAGCTGCCACTCCGCAAAAGACGGCCGATCCTGGGATCAAAAACCGTACGTTCGCCGGATCTGGTAAGTTCGTGAAAAGTGCGCAAACGTCCGCATTCATGGTGCATGTCAACGACGCGACCAAGTTCAATGCAAAGGTCATCGTCCCAGGTCTTGGCACCTATACCGGCCCTTGGTTCGTTTCTGATTTTGAATTCAGCGGCGAGATGGAAGGCAACATGGACTTTTCGGCCACGTTCGTAGCCGCTGGCCCACTGTCCTTCGTTGCGGAGGCTTAATTGACCGAAAAACCATTTCCACTGGAGGTTAATGGCGCTCGAGGCGAAGTTTCGCTTTGGGTCGGCAATGTTCCCCTTGTCATCGCAGCTGAGATGGGCGGCCTAGCCGCTGTCTCGACGCGGCTCTCATGCAAGAGCATGTCGGACCTGTTTCTCCGCCTCTCTGGCGTTGAGCCAGCAGCCACGGTCGCAGCGCTCGATCTTCTCACCGTGAGGGGCGACAAGGGCAAGGCAATTGGCGTTCTGAAGCTCAAGCATTTCGGTGCCGTTGCTAAAGCCATTTCCGACTCATTATCCCATCATTTTGATGAGGATGAAGTGGGAAACGACGCAGCCGTGGAAAAGGCGGAGTAGAAGAGCCATTTCCATGGCGAGATTGGCAGAAGGTAGCATTCGGCGGTCTTGGGTGGATGCCCAGGACGTTCTGGTCTGCAACCCTGACCGAGTTCATCCTCGCGGCCCACGGCTGGTCTGAGGCGAACGGAGCCAAGAAAGAGATCGAGCCTCCGTCAGAAGATGAGCTTGACGATTTGATCAAGAAGTATGGTGGCTAGGCTGGTGGTTCACCGCTCAGCCTCTAGCTGCTGCCGATAGGTGATGTAACCGTTTTGACGGCACCACTCTCGTAGCCTTTTGGCATCACCCAGTTGCCACGCATACAACTGGCTTATTGAATCTTTGCACCGCTCCACCTTTATAATTTCGACGTCCCCAGGATTGGGGATGTCCGGGGCCTGTCGCACTTGCGCGTAGCCCAAGCAAGACGTGGATAAGCAAAAGCCGATCGCCGACCAAACCGCGCGATACCTCCTCAAGAAATTCAACACTCACGCACCTCCAAGCTCGCCTCGGCGGGCTTTTTCACGTTAGGAAACCGACTTGGCCGGTAACAATGGCGATGACCTGATTATCTCAATCAGTACCGACCTCGCAACCGTAAAGCGTGCGCTGAACAGGTTGGTGTCCGATGTCGGGCAGGCTTCCAGCGGAATTGAAAAGCGATTTGCATCCGCTGGCAAGTCAATCAATTCATCTCTCACATCGTCGATGCAAGAGCGCATCAACAGCATGGTGGGCATAGGCACATCTGCTGCAAAGGAATGGAACGGAGCCCTCGCTGATCAGCAGAAAGAGCTTGATCGCCTTCGGTCCAAATATAGCCCTCTTTTTTCGACCATCACGAGCTACAAGAACGCAGTATCAGAGATCAGGCAAGCACACGCTGTCGGAGCCATTTCCGCCAATGAGATGACTGCCGCTATTCAGCGTGAAAGGCAGGCCGCACTAGCGTCTACAGCGGCTATCAAAGGTCGGAACGCTGCTCTCAAGGCGACGGTCACCACGAGCAGTGGTAACAGCTTCAACACCGCAAACATTGCCGCACAGTTTCAGGATATCGGCGTCACGGCGGCGATGGGCATGTCGCCAATTCAGATTGCGTTGCAGCAAGGTACCCAGCTTTCTGCTGTTCTCCAGCAAATCAAAGATTCTGGACAGGGCGTAGGCCAGGGCCTTGCCGCTGCATTCGCTTCTGTTATCTCGCCGTTGTCTCTCGTGACCATTGGTGTGATTGCCGCTGGAACGGCTGCTTTCCAATACTTTTCGACCGTGATGAGTGAGGGTGACAAGTCTGCTGAGGTACTCAAGGAGCAGGCTGAACTTATTTCAGCGGTTGCTCAGCGTTGGGGTGATGCTGTTCCTGCCTTGCGGGAATACGCCGACCAACTCAAGAGAGCGCAAGAGGGCGCTGATTTAAGGAAGGGCGTCCAGCTTTTAAACGACAGCACACTGGCTGATGTCCGAAAAGAACTTGCCACGACGGAAATCGCATTTGCGGATATCCTGATCAGGTTGCAGGAATTCGGGGAGAAATACGAAACCGTAAAAAGTCTGCAGGACGCGTTTAAGCAATTCGCAGAAGCAGCCAAGGACGGCAAGGTTCAAACCGAAGACGTTGATCGCGTACAGTCGGCTTTGACCTCAGCAGTTAACAGCACCGGCATTCCTGCACTTTCTGAGTTTGCGGCCAAGTTCGACGATCTCGCATCCTCAGCGCTGGTTGCAGCGGGCAATGTCCAAAAAGTCAATGACGCAGCTTCGCGGATGACGGATGTCACCACATGGCGAAGCTACAACCCGACGACAGGCAAACTGGAAACAAACGCTGACCCTTGGGCAGATAATATCCAGAATCCAGGGTTTATGACACCCGAAGAAGGCCCAACCCCAGAGCGTCGTCCATCTGATCTTGACAGCGCTAAAAACCGCGGCTTCGGGACGCCAAAGAAGGTGAAGACCCCAGCGAAAACTGCCTCCGACCGCTTCACTGAAGACTTACAAGCCATCCGTGACAGAACGGAGGCTTTGCGTCAGGAAATGGACCTCATCGGACTTTCCAATGAGGAGCAGACCAAGCGTCGCGCTGCCCTCGACCTTGAGCAAAAGGCACTCGCCGACTTGCGTGAAGAGGCTCGCAAGAAAGGCGAAAAAGACCTTGAGAGCATCCAGTTGTCTCCCGAAAAGGTGGCTGCAATCGAGAAAGAAGCTGCCGCCTACGCTAAACAGTCAGAAGAACTGAGGAAAGTCGCTGAAAATCAGCAGCAAGCCGAAAGCAGCGCTCGCGATTTCTACGACACAGCAAAATCTGGATTTGCCAATGTCGTAACTGGCGCCGAAAGCTTGGGCGAGGCATTGAAGGGACTGGCAAACAAGTTTGCTGACCTGATGTTGAATAGCGCCTTTGATAATATATTCGGGGGCAAGTCAGCAACAGGCAGTAACGGCTGGATGACCGGATTCTTCAAACTTCTTGGTTTTGCTGACGGCGGCTACACGGGTTCAGGTGGCAAGAACCAACCAGCTGGTATCGTTCATAAAGGCGAGGTCGTCTGGTCGCAGCGCGATGTCGCTATGGCTGGTGGCGTTGGTGCTGTAGAGGCGATGCGCAAAGGCTACGCCAATGGCGGTGCAGTTGGTGTCTCAGTGCCGACGCTGCCTTCCATGAAGCCAGCAAACAGCAATTCTGCTCCAACAATTACCTTCGCGCCCGTGATCGACGCGCGTGGCGCTGACCAGGCTGCTGTCGCTAGGCTTGAGACTGTCGTAGCAAAGCAGAACCGAGAGTTTGCAGCAAACGTCCTGAAGGTCATGGGCCAAGTAGGTCCGCGCGGCGTCAGGGTTTAGCGGACATCACTTCCGCCATACTGATGATCTTTTCATCAGCCTTTTCCATTTCGTCGGCGATCTTTCCTAGAGCTGTTTGGTCTACCCCTTCGGTCGTAGCTAGAAGCTCTATGAGGTCTCCGATCGAAGTTCGGTTCCTGCTGATCATCGCAAGAAGAAGCTGGAAGTTTAAGCTGATTGTTTCCATCTGAGAATCGATCAGGTCCGACCACTCGCTCATAGCTGCCCCCATCTTTTGATGAAGCGATTAGACAACCAGAACTTCAATCAAGAGTCGAGTCCGCTCCACCTCTGTGAGGCCCAATCCACATGGCAGAAACATTACCGGTCGGCCTGAGATATGGGCCGACCTATCCTAAACTCATGCGCTCCACCAGCGTGTCGAGATATGGCAAGCGTGCCATTTCCTTCATGGAAACCAGCGACCCGTTCTGGCAAGTGGCGATGCGGGTGGTGGCCTTGAGCAATGCCGATCGGCAGAAGCTTGAGGCATTCATCTCGCGTTGCCGTGACGGCATGGTGACGGTGCTCTATACGCCCAAGCATGTGTGTCTGCCGCAAGCCTATTGGGGCAATCCGACCTCGCCAGCCATTCTCGATACCGGCGTGCTGTCTGCAATCGCTGGCAATCAGCTGACAGTATCCAGCGTCACAAACGGTTTGAAGCTGATGGAGGGTGACCTCATCGGGTTGAGCCAAGGCGACTACAACACCATCGTCCGCGTGGTGCAGGACACTACCGGAGCGGGTGGAGCGATAACCATCAAGGCCGAACCTTTTCTGCCGTCCTACATCACCGCTGGCGCGAACGTCGTTTTCAAGAACCCAGTCATGAACATGCGCCTAGTCCCGGACAGCTACGACTGCCCTGACGACTTCCGCCCAACGGCGACATTCACGCTGATCGAGGTGCCGAAGTAATGGCTTTCCCAACACGACTGCAGCAGCTGCTCAACGAGGGCAGGGCGAAGATCGGGTCTGGCGTCAAGTTTGAGTTTGGCACCGGTACATACGGTTTCTTCTCCGGTAAAGGCACGCTCGATTACAACGGCCTGACCTACAAGGGCAACTCGATTATCGAGATTGACGAGCCCGCCTTTGCCCTCGGAACCACGGCCAATCCGGTGACGATGCGGCTTCCTGCGCGCTCCGACTTCGGCCTGACGCCAGACAATCTGCTTCTGATCGAGGAGGAAGAATACAAGGGCCGTCCGGTCACCCTGTACGACTTCTATTTTGATCCAGATACCAACGCCTTCCTGCACGCAGAGCCGACCTTCTACGGCTACGTCGATACCATCGATCACCGCGAAGAAAACGGCGATGCATGGCTCGAAGCCAACATCGAAACCGAAGCAATCGACAATTTCCGCGAAGGCTACCGATACGCCAGCCACGAAGACCAGCAACTGGTCTCGGCAGGCGACATGTTCTTCGAACACGCTGCGAGGCTGAAAAATGAGTTCTTCAATTTCGAGTTCAGCCAGAAGTGATGGCTGGGATCGCGCGCTGGAAGACGTTGCATCGGCGCAGGTTTCTGCCCTGCCGGAGTGGGGAACGTCCGACTGCATGATGTCGGCCTGCGAGGCGATCAAAGCCGTTGTCGGCGTCGACCCACTGGAAGAATTTCGCGGTCGCTACAAGACAGAGGCGGGCGCTGCCAAGAAGATGCGCGGACTTGGCTGCAATCACGTCAAAGACCTTTTCGAAATCCACATCAAGCTTGAGCCTGTCAATCGCTTCGCAGCGCGAAGGGGTGATGTCGGCGTCACCGTCATCAATGGCGAGTTCGTCGCCGGTTTCGTTTGCAGCCTCGGCTTTGCGATCAAGCAGCCGCAGGGCACGATCTTTCTGCCGGTCTCCGAGATCGAGCAAGCTTACAAGGTAGGCGCATAGCCCCATGCCGTTTCTAGCACCTATCGCAGCCGCGATCTCAGCAGGGATCGCGAGCGTTACCGCTTGGCTATCGAGCACCACAATCCTTGCTGGTCTGGCAAAGACTGCGTTCGCCATTGCGCTCTCTTACGCCGTCAACGCACTTTTCAAGCCAAAGACTCCGAGCTCGTCTTCGCAAGTAGAAACCGAATACGGCGCCAATAGCCCCCGCACGGTCGTTCTCGGCACGTGCGGCATGGCTGGCCATCATATCTATCGCAACAACTATGGCGCTGGTGGACGCAATTTTCAGGATGTTTACGTTCTGTCGAGCTTCCGCATCACTGCCGTTCCCCGCGTCAAATACAATGGCCAGTGGCGCAACCTTTCCAACCCTGACGCAAATGGCTGGTATTGGGTGCCAAACGAAGGATCGTCTGGCGACAACTACGATGCGATCCGCGTCAAGTTCTACAAGGGCACGATGGATCAGCAGGCAGAGCCTGAACTGATCGCCTATTCGCGACCTGCCGGACGCTGGACCGCCAATCACCGTGGCGCTGGTGTTGCATATGCCGTCGTCTGGTGTGAGTTGCACAAGAAGGGCCGGGGCTTGGCCGCTCCTCCGCAGTTGCTATTCGAGGTGCAGGGCGCTCCGCTCTACGACTGGCGCAAGGATAGCACGGTCGGCGGTTCTGGCCCGCATCGGTGGAATGATCAGTCCACATGGGAGTACAGCGACAACACGTTTGTGCAGGCCTATAATCTTGAGCGCGGTTTCTTCAATGGCACCCAGAAGATGGTCGGCAAGGGCGTTCGCGCCTCACGTCTTCCTTTGTCGGAATGGACGCAGGCCGCGAACATCGCCGATGAGATCGTAGACGGTTACTACCGCTATCGCTCGCACATGATAGCGAAGGATGGCCCCGGTGGAAACCACGACGCGAATCTCCAGCCTCTCTTGGAAGCAGCTTGCGCATCATGGGTGGAGCGCGTGGATGGAGAGTTCCCGATTGCAGGCGCCCCGCAGGCAATAGTTGCCACCATCACCGATGATGATATCAAGATCGGTGCCCCAAAGCGGTTCACCGCCAAACGCAAGCGCACAGAACTGATCAATACTGTTGCCGCCTCCTACGTCTCGCCAGACGACTTTTACGAGACCAAGGACGCCGCAACGCGTATCGACCAATCTGCCCTTGCAGAAGACCGTGAAACGCTTGCCAGTACCATTCCCTACGGCGCCGTGACGAACGTCAAGCAGGTGGATCGTCTCGCGGACATCGCCATTCGCGGCGCTCGCTTTCAGGCTTCGGCAGAGATCACCATCCATCCGCGCTTTCTGGATGTGGTGAAGGAAGGCCGTTGGATCACATGGGCGAGCGCCAAGCACGGTACGCGCACCTATCAGGTTCTGACGCGCACCCTTGGGCCGCACAACAGTGATGGCGTTCGGGATATCACAGTGTCATTGCAGGGCATCAGCAACGGCGTGTTCGATCCGACCGCTTACGCTACCAACCCGCCCGTCATCATCGTTGTGCCGCCGCCTGAGTACCTGGCGGAAGTTCAAAACTTCACTGCTACACCCAACGTTGTCGAAGCCGAAGGCGGCGGGCTGCTTCCCGGCGTGGCTCTACGATGGGACGCGATTGAGGATATCAGCGTGTCCGGTGTTCTGGTCGAATACTGGCCGGTTGCCAATCCTACGCAGGTGTTCACAAAGCTTGTGTCGTCAGATATCAGCGTCGTGCAAATCGTGGAAGGTCTGACCTCTGAAACCGATTGGCGGGTTCGCACCACGCTCGTCGTGGACAATGGCCGGTCTGTTGCGCCGTCTGGCGTGACGAATTTCCGCACCCTTGCCGCTGGTGGTGATTTCATCGCTGATCTGGAGCATTTGGGACAGGACGTAAAAGACACGTTCAAGGTCATTTCTCAGGCCCGTAACGAGTTCATGCAACGCATCGAGCAGATCGGCCAAGCCATAACGCTGGAAGGCGCCGTGTCTCAGGTCGAGCGCGACGTTATGCGCGTCGATGTCGGGAATGCATTTGCCGAAATCTCTCAGGAGCGATCCGTCAGAGCTACGGCTGATGAGGCAATAGCTCAGCAGGTGACAACCGTTTCGGCTGGTGTTGCCGACAATGCAGCCAAGTTGATAGAAGAGCAAACGGCGCGGGCCAACGGCGACAGCGCTCTATCTTCCTCGCTCACGGCTTTGACGGCAACCGTCGGAACGAACACCGCAGCCATCGGAAGCGAAGCCACTGCGCGCGTGAATGCCGACAACGCCATATCCACGCGGATTGATGGCGTGTCAGCCACGTTCAACGGCATGTTCGCGGACGGCCTGGTTATGTTCCAAGCCGTGGCCGCACCCGCCGGTGTCTCGGTCCGGTTTTCGATCATGTTGCGCGCCAGCCTGTCGGATGCCTTCATCCAGAGCGGTATGTACATCCAGATCAGAACCGTCAGCGGCGTTCTGAAATCGGAGATTGGTTTCCTTGCCGACAAGTTCGTTGTCGTGGATGGCGCAAATACCTATTCCGTCTTCGCCATAGAAGGCGGGCAGGTAAAGATCGTCAATGCGAAGATATCACAGGCGCAGATTGATAATCTGGTGGTTGGAACAAGTAATATCGAACCTGGAGCGGTGTCTCGGTATTTCACGGCATCTGGCGAGACATCATTCAACCTTGTTGTTAACCATGGGCTTGGATCGCCAATCGTTAAGGTTGAGTGGAAAGTATTTTTGAGTTCGGTTAGCGAGTTCGGAGCATTCGGGGCGGAGCTAAGAAGTGTTACAGATTCGACTATCCTAGAGTCTATAACTGTACATTCTCCTCAAATATTGTTCTCTTCTGTTCTATTCACTCCTCCAGCAGATAGAGAATCGACTACTTTTAGTCTAGTATCAAACGGAGCAGGAGTTAGCGTTTTAAGCCGCAATTTATTTGCTCTCGTCTTCAAAAGGTAATCACCAACATGACCACACCCTATGTAACGGGCACGGTATCAGTGACCGCTGGCAACGCTATGGTGACAGGCGCAGGGACAGGCTGGCAGACCGCAGGGCTTGTCGCTGGCATGTTTGGCGTCGATGGACTGTCGGTGCCTGTGCTGTCTGTCGATAGCGACACGCAAATTACCCTTGCAAAGCCATGGCCGGGAGCAACCGCTTCCGGCAAGGCATACTGGATCACATACGACACGACCAACGGGCAGCAGACGGTTGGCCTGATGCAAAAGATTGTCGAGTACATCGCAAGGCTGAATAGCTCGGCCTTGGCCGCGATCTCCGGCGTTGTGCCGGTCGCTAATTCTCTGCTGTTGTTCACGAGCGCGAACACAGCAACAACTGTGTCACTCGAATCCCTAGTCAACGGCGCGGACTATGACGTTCAGGTGGATACGCTTGCCGCGCGCGCTACCTACGACAGTTACCCCGCAAACTTTCGCGTCCTTGTCTCGAATGTCGGCGATGGTCGGTCTGCGATCTACAGCAAGAAGACCGCCACGGCTGCTGACTGGTCTGCTGCCGCTTATGTGACTGGCTCCTCTGGTCCTCCTGGTGCAACCCCAACAATCGCAGCAACAGCTTCGCAACTCGCTGCCGGTGCAACCCCGACCGCAACCGTAACGCCGACGACTGATGGTGTGAGTATTGCATTCGGCATTCCTGCTGCTCGGACAAGTGGATTCCCTTATCGCTGGTCAACGACCACCACGGACGCAAACCCTGGCAATGGATTCATTCGCGCGAACAATGCAGCGTTGGGTAGCGCAACGCTGTTATACGTCTCTAAGACCTCGCTGGCCGGATCGGCAATGGCGACGTTCCTGCTGGCAATGGCTGTTGCGGACAATGCGGTCAAGGGAACGCTGATCCTTCAGCGCGTGACGGACGGCCAAACGGTCAGCTTCAATGTTACCGGCGTCACTGATGCGACGAACTATGTCAAAGTCGCAGTGTCCGGCCAGTCTGGTTTGACGGCAATCGCCAACAACGTCGACCTGAACTTCCTGTTCACCCAAGCTGGCAATAAAGGCACCGACGGCGCGGGTGCGGGTACGGTTACAAGTGTAGGTGTGTCAGTCCCGGCTGGCTTCTCGATTGCCAATAGCCCAGTTACGTCCTCAGGTACGTTGGCGATAACATACACGACCGGCTATCAAGGCTACACAACAGCAGAGGCAAACAAGCTTTCTGGGATCGCAGCGGGTGCGCAGGTTAACACGGTTTCCAGCGTAAATGGTCAAGGCGGCGCAGTTGTTCTCGCCAAAGGAGACGTCGGGCTTGGGAATGTCGATAACACATCGGACGCCAGTAAGCCCGTATCCACGGCGCAGCAAACCGCGCTGAATGCAAAGGCAAACGTTGCTGGGCAAGCCTTCACGGGAGAGATTACCGTCCCGGCTTCGACCACCGCCACTGCAATGTGGAATATGCCGCACGGTGTAGCGCCAACAACGCTCGCCAATGGTGATGTGTGGACGCAAACGACAGGCATTTTTGCCCGCATCAATGGCGTGACCTTCAACCTGTCACCTGCCTTGATTTCTCAGGCGTTGGCGGAGGCCGGGGCCGATACGGCGATATCGAGCTGGTCTTCGTTGCGCGTCAGGCAGGCTATCATCGCCAGCCCAGCCGCGTTGCTGAATGTCGAAGACCAAACGCTTACAGGCGGCGCTCGTGTCACATCGAAAGACCTCGGCACGATCTCGACAGGAACTCTGACACTGGATACAGGCGACCGACCGTTGCAGCACTATACGAACAATGGCGCTCACACACTGGCGCCCGGAACAAATACTGGTTCGTTCATGCTCGACATTACCAACGGCGCCTCGGCAGGCGCAATCACTGTCACTGGTTGGACGAAAGTCGCCGGTGACGCTTTCACCACCACAAGCGGCAACAAATTCCGTCTCCATTGCTCAATCGGAAGCGGCGGCTCGCTGCTCATAGTACAGGCGTTGCAATAATGGTCGCGTTCTTTTGTCCCCCTCCGTTTATGAAGATAGGACTTGCATCTGAGTTCGTCGGTATTACTGCGCTCTACAGTGCCTCTGGCTCAATAACTTGGCCCTCTGGTACGCAAGTAGGCGATTTGGCAGTTGTGATTGCCGTTGGCGATAGCGCGATAGCTATATCGGGATGGACTGCTATTGCGGGTGATCCCGTCCCTACTTCTCCGGGAACAAGTAGTTTCGCTTACAAGGTCATTGTTTCTGGCGATATATCATCACCCCCTACAATTGCCATACCGAATTTTGGGGCGTTCTACGTTGCTGTTTACAGAGGCGGCACCCTCGTTTCCAAAAAATCCACAGCTGGATCAACGGCTTCGTCTGTGTCGGTTCCGGGCTTCACGAAGTCTGCACTATCAAGGCGAATTATAGCCGTAGGGCATGATAGAGACCCAGGCACATCACCAACACCGCCGACCGGTTTTTCTTTCCGGGCGACCGCTGCATCAACATATTTCATGAGCGCGGTCTACGATTTACCTTCCGCTTCCTATGTCAATGGCGCTTCCGTAACCTTTGGGCTAGTCGCTGGTTCCGGAATTCTAGGGCGTGGCACCCTTTTGGAGATCACCTAAATGCTCGCTCTTCTCAAAAATAACGCGGTTCTCAATCGCCTTGAAATCGTCGGGCAGTTTGCAGAGGGCAGTTGGGTCGATTTGCCTGACGGTTCGCGTGTCTCGCCAGCCTATGACGGCTGGGCACTGCGTGGCTATGAACTGCACACGATCCAGCCCGCCGATCCAGTTCCAAGCGGCTATCGCGTTGTGTCGTCTTCAGTACAGATGGTGAATGGTTTGCCGACATGGGTGGATGTGATTGAGGCGGTTCCAGTAACGCTAGATGATTACAAGGCTGCTTTCGACAATCACCTTGACGCCGTGGCGCATTCAAAGGGTTACGACAATCGACTCACGATTGCCACTTACACCGGCAGCACCAACCCAGTCTGGGCTGGTGAAGCTGCCGCTTATCTTGCTTGGCGTGATGCGGCGCTGGCCTCGATGTTCGCCCAGCTCGCCGCCGTCGAGGCCGGGGGCGATGCGCCAACCGTTGAAGAGTTTCTAGCGGCACTTCCGGCCATTGAGTGGCCAACCAACCCCTAAAAATTGAGGGCTAAATGCCAATTACCAAAATCTCCACACAGGGGAGGGCTTTCATGCGCCTGCATGAGGGCAATCCACTAACTTGCTATCTCGACCCTGTCGGCATCCCGACGATCGGGACGGGCTTCACAACGGGCAGCGATTCCGTTCGTCGCGAACTGGCCAAGATCGGCATCACGAAGCTGGTGCCAGGTAAGACCAAGATAACGGCCGCGCAGAGCGACGACATTCTAGATGCTGTCCTTGGCGCCGAATACGTGCCTGCTGTCGTCGCAGGCTCGCCGACTGACCGAAAACAGCACGAGCTCGATGCTGCATCGTCCGTGACGTTCAACCTCGGCGTTGGTGCGATGAAGTGGACTTGGGCCGACCTCTGGCGCAAAGGCAAGACCAAAGCGGCAGCCGCGCATCTCGCCAGCAACTACAATACCGCCAAAGGCAAGAAGCTGCCGGGACTGGTTCGTCGCCGCAGAGAAGAGGCACTTCTGTTCGAGAAGGGCACCTATACGGGCGTAGGTGGTGTGACCAAGGAAGTGACCGCCGAGCCGCCAGTATTACCGGATCCAGTCGTCAAGGAAGCGCAGGAACTGCTCACGACAGCTGGCCTCAATCCCGGTGCGGTGGATGGCTGGATGGGCGCAAAGACCAAAGCGGCTGTGATTGCATACCAAAAGGCACACCCGCACCTCATCGCGGACGGCATCATCGGTCCCGCCACGATTGCGCAGCTTCGTCGTGACGCAGGTGCAGCCAAGGACATGGTCACGAAGGGCGCAAGCTCGGCGGCTGGTTCTGGACTGCTGGCATTCACCGCTGGCCTTCCATGGGGCTGGATCACCGCCGGCGTGCTTGTCGCAGTCGTCGGCTACGTGGCCTACCGCAACCGAGACGTCGTTATCCGCCGCTGGAATAGCTGGCGCGGCAAGGAGGTGAAGGTTTGAAACATACTATCGAAGTGAAACGATTGCCGTCTGGCGAAACTACCGAATGGGGCGCGTTCTACGCTGAGGTTGATGGGCGCGCTGTAGGCGACCCGGAAAGACCATTCTGGCGCACAAGAAACCAAGCACAAGCCTGCGGCGAGCGATTTGTCTCCATCGTGCATGGGGAGGACACATGATCTTCCTCGCCAAACTCAAGGGCTACCTAGCCACCATCGGCACAGCGCTCGCGATTCTCGCGGGCGTCTTTTTTTACGGCCAGCGGACAGGCAGTTCGGCGGCAAGGGATGCACTGGCCGCAGCGAATGCAAAGGCCATCAAGCGGGCTGGGGAAGTCGAAAATGAAGTCAAAAATCTGGATGACGCTGGCGTTGATGATGCTCTTGGCAAGTGGATGCGCGACAAGCGGTAGCTACTGCGACATCGCAAAGGCGGTGCGGCCATCTGTTGAGGACAGCCTATCTATCGAAACCAAGCGTCAGATATTGGCCGAGAACGAAAAGCTGCAGAAGCTTTGCGGGGTGAAGCCTTGACCGGCCCAGAAATCATGGCCGTCGCGTTGTTCTTCATCGCGCTGTTCGGCTTCTTCTTTGGTCTCTGGAAGTATGTGGATGCAAAGATCAGTTCAGCCAGAACTGATGCAACCGGCACAGCGTCGGCAGCGCATGCTCTGGCAGCCCTCGCGCGCGACGAGCTTGCCTCACACCGGCTACACGTCGCCGAGACCTACATCACAAAGGCTGGTATGCGCGAGACGACAGAGCAGATCATGGATGCCATCAGCGGCGTGAAGGCTGCAGTCGATCACATGACTGTCCGCGTGGATCGAATTGTTGAAAATCAGGCTTCAAAGCCGAGGCCGACTAGATCGTCCTGACCTAACCCCGCTTGCCGAAAGGTGGGCGGGGATTTTTTTGTTTTAAGGGCGATTTGGCGATCCCGCCTCTCCAACCCGAAGGCTGGAGAGGATTGATCGGCACTGCACGTTGATTTCCAGTTGAATAAACGCACTGTCCAACCTCGAGCGGTTGCGGCAGGCGCTACACACCGTCCAGGTTGAAATTAGTGACGCAAAACTGTCACATTTCACTAGACTTCAACGGCTAATATTGTATTTGAATTTCCTCATGTTCTTTGTAGTTGCAGGGGAGGTCGTTTGTGAGAAAGATCAATGTATACTCAGCCGCGGTGAAAGGTGAGTTTGGCTCTACTGCAGAAAATTTTGGCGATAACTTAATGCATTTTATGTTGCCTGAATTGTTCAACGTCCAGGTACGATACGTGCATCATTCAAAAGCGGACCTCATAGGCGTAGGTAGCATCATTGACTCATATTGGCGTCGCCGACGAAATGGGCACGCCAAATTTTGGCAGAAGCGGCCTTGGCGGACGCTTTCAGTATGGGGGAGCGGATTCATGTCTTCTCATTCAATTGACCTGTGGCCCCAGAAACTTCGATATCACGCAGTCCGCGGCCCGCTTTCTGCCGCGCGCGTTCCTGATGGAGACAAGATTGCACTCGGTGACCCAGCAATTCTTTTGCCAAAAATTTGGGTCGGACCGACAGTAAAAGAACGTGAAGTACTGGTTATTCCCCATTTTGCGTCATATGAAAGCTTTTCATCGCACTATCAAAATCAACTGCCAAAACATTGGAAAATCGTTGACCTCCGGAGCGATCCTAAGCATGTATGCGAACAAATTGCTGCGAGCGAATTCGTTATCACAAGTAGCCTGCATGGTCTCATAGTTGCTGATGCTTACGGTGTGCCATCCTGTCGGGTCAATCCTATCAAGGAAATCAAGGGGGATGGTTTCAAGTACCGAGACTACGAGCAGCAGAGAGGTCAACGCTTGGCAGGGCCATTTGACTTTGAACAGATATTGAGAGGACCTCTGGATTTCAGTTCTGATGAATTCCGACCAATAGTGCCATCAGATGAAGTCGTTGAGAGCCTTATTTCGGCTTTTCCTTATCGGTGAGTTTGGCCCGTACAAGGAAGAAAAAATCTAAAAAGGTTGTGGTATGAAAGTTGGCAGAGAAACGGCTGGACTAAAAAGAATTATTCGGCGCTTCGCTTTGCGAAAAATTGCAAAGATGGAATTTGGCGAGCTAGAGCAGCTTCGATTTTATCAATTCAAATCATCGACTGCCAAATTTTTCTACGATCGCTTTGGTCGCACGGATATTCGGGTTTTGGATACTCCGCACTTTTCTTTCGCTAGATCTATTTCTTTGGATCAGGGCAGAGGCGAGGGTGAACAATACTATAGAGACTATCTAGCCGCTAGCTGGGGCGAGGCCTCAAGCGAAGAGCGTATCAATGCCAGAGTCAAAGACTTCCGAGCTCATTTCGAACATTGTCGAACCACACGTAATGTTCAGCGTCCAACAATAACGCGGATCCTAAATACATCGGACCCTTTCGTTATAGACGGCAATCACCGCACCGCGATGTTAGCAGCGTTGCAGAAGCCGGCAAGCGTTGAGATTTTGCCACCCGATCTCGCCACACTTATATTTTCTAGATCTACTGAGTTTTACGGCACTGGCTTCCGAGATATGCCTTACCAGAGCGTTTTTCTGAATGGTGAGGAAGTTATCAAAGGCCGTAGGAACGATGCTTTAGCGCGCCTAAAACTGCTGCCAGATGGAATTTTAAAAGGTGCGTCAGTCCTAGATGTCGCGAGCAACATTGGGATGAGCTCACTGTTTGCGCACCGCCTTGGGGCATCAAAGTGTGTTGGTCTTGAGATATCTCGCAAAATGGTAGATTTCGCCTCCAGATTTGCGATGTTCGATGGTCGCTACCCGCAGGTGCAATTCAGACAATTCAATATTGATGACGACGAACTTGCAGGCGAAACTAGGTACGATACAGCATTCATGTTTTCCATCCATGATCACTTGAAGCGACCTTCAAATCTCCTGAAGATCGCTGAAGAAGCCGTTGACAGATATGTGGTATTCGAAGGGCATCCTAACGGTAAACAAGAAGACTATTCTGGTTTCTTTGAGAGCGGAATTTTCAAGAATGTACAACAGCTTGGTGTTTTGCCTGAGTCCGTTTTCAATCAATCAATGAACAGGATTTTGTGGCTTTGCGAAAAGTGAGTTGATGGGTTCCCTACCCTTAGAACGTTTGGTGAAAGCGATCATCTAATGTTTGGGTTGATGCCCTTTTTTGGATAATGCTCCGCACACCACCTGAGGGCTCTGCCTTGCTGCGGGCGAATCCAAACCCACCCCACTTTGGACAGGAGGGTATGCAACAATAGTGGGTGTCGATGACGCCGTCGCCGGTCTTGCTTGTCAGGTCGCTCATCGTGGTCAGTCCTTATTGTTGCTCGGGCGTCAGACTTGCAGATAGCAAGCAAGGGAAGTGAGCCTCGCACTTTGCTGTGCCCGCGCTATCGCACCCGATCGCTAGCACACGTCTTAGGCTGACAAATTGCACGGATGCCCCGAACTTTTTCAGAAGTGACTTGCGCTCATAGATGCCGTATCGCTCGCACCTGTGACACGCCATGTCGATCTTTTCGCCCTTGTAATCCCTGAGGCGTTGCAGCTTTTCTTCGTTTGCCATTTGCGGCGTTCCTTGCGTCACAGCGCGCTTCTTTGAATAACGATTTGGCTTATGTCGCCTCTGATCACCGTGTATTTGGCTACGACCTTTTTGCGCCACTCGACCAATGCTTTCTCGGGAGAATCGCATGACACCCACTCGATAAACGCGCCGGAAAGGCTCGGGTTATCGTAGCGAAGTGCAGCTAGTTTTTTGCGTTTACTGAAGAGTATTTCCATCACCGCGCCGGTGGGCGCGTCATCCTCGTCGTCGGAAATTTCATCTGCAATATACGCAGTGTATGCGGTCAGGTCGGAATCATGGTCGACTTCAGAGACAAGGCTGGTGTCCATATCCTCGTGGAGTTTCTTCATCGGATCCAAAAAGAAACCGTCGCAGAGTTCATGCCGCGCATATACGCCATGATGCTCTAAAATATGCGGCCAGATTTTCATGACTGCCTCCTAACCAAACAGATCAGCGTTTTCCTGTCTCGGCTCCTCCACCGGAAGCAGGATCAGTTTCTCCGCCGGCAATGGTCGCTGAAGCTCTTTTGCTTCGTCCCATGGCGCGCCCATCCACACGTCGACCTCTTCCGCGGTGGTCAGTACGACCGGCATAGCTTTGGGGTGGATCGGCTTTACCACGTCATTCGGGTCGGTCGTCAGGAAGGCGAACAACTCGTGTTGTCCATCGCGTGGGTTTTTCATCGAGCCTCGCGTACCGTTCCAACCCGTCCATATGCCAGCGAAGAAGGCGAGGGGTTCTGCATCATCGATAGCGAACCAGCGCTTTGTCTTGCGCGGTTTGGTGTCTTCCCATTCGCAGAACCGAGTCCACGGCACGACACAGCGGTTCTCGACTTTCAGCCACTTGCGCCAATGAGGCGACGCGACATTGCGGATGTTTGTAACGCCGGTATCTGGCTTACCGCCGAGAATGTTTGGAGGCGTAGGCATGCCCCATGTCAATTCTACCAGTTCGCGCTCGCCGTCCTTGTTGCGGACGACAGGCGCACCCCTGTCAGGGTAGACCTCGACGTCTGGCTGAAGGTTGAGCCGCTCATTCATCGTGCCAGCGATGTCGCGCATGGCTTCCTGATTGGTCTTGACTTGATACAGATTGCACATGCGTCACCTCGGCATCTTTGCGACAGTGATTTTCACCTCGCCTCTTTTGCGGCACTTCTGACAACGCATCTGCGATCCGAGTTGATCCAGAGACTTGTCCTTATCGACATTCCTCATCCGCCATTGAGGAATGTTGGACACATGGCCACAGAACCTGCATTTGACGACAACGACCTCCCAAGGCCGTAGCTCGGAGACTTTCGCGCTCGAAGCTGGCTTTGCCAGCTGATCAATCGGGCTTGCCCGCTTGTAGTAAGCAATTCCGCAACGATCGGAAAACCCGACCATCGTCTTTTCGCATGTGAGCACGCTTTGCGAGATATGATGCAGCAATGTTGGCATCGGCAAATCGCCAAACTCTAGCATGAGCTCCGCGACGTTTAGAAATTTCAGCGTTTGGCACTTCTCGCAGATTACGCCGACAGGTTCGCCGCCGTAGTCCGAGAGAAGCATTGCTCCCTCAGACGGCATCACGCTCCTCACTCGGAACCCACCCCCGCGTGTAGCCCTTGCCCATGGCTCTAACTGCGAGACTCAGCTGGTGCTGTAAGTGCTCAATCTCATCTTGCATGGCCTTGATTGCGGCGGTTGCGTTGCCGTTGTGGCAGTCCAAAATGTAATCGGCTACGTCGGCCTCGTCGGGTTTTGGGCGCATGCTTTGATCTCCTCGTTGATCCAATTTTCGATCACCGGAGGCCGCATCGCTGATCGATGTTCCTATTATGTTCTTGTTGATCCGGGAGTCAAGGCGACATCTTTTTGATTGTCTCGTTTTGTTTTTTCTTCATATTCTGAGCGTGCGGGAGAAACACCTTTGACGGATCAAACAGACGGCCAGCGCAGGCTAAGCAGGAAAAAGAAATTGTGGCCGTGGCTGGTATTGTTATGCCTGACCCTGTTTGCGATCTATGTTTACGGCCAAGTCACCGAAACCATGGCTGACCTCTCCAGAACGTGGCGGGATCTAGTGCAGTTGTTCTGGTTGATAATTCCTGACGGGCAGGCGAAAACGCCCTCATAGGTCACGCAACTCACTCAAAGACCCAATTCTGATAAATATCGTCTCGCTCGATCTCTGCACGGCCTTCACCGGTGATATGCCACTCTTGACGGCCGCGATGATCCTTGCCTCCAGGTCGCGTACAGCCGACGTTTGCAAGCGCTTCCATAGTCTTCTCTCCGCATTGAGGGATGAGATCGACCGTCGTAATGTCAGGATGACCCGCGAGAAAGCGAAGCGCCCGCATCTGCGGCTTGTCGAGCCTATGCACCGGCCCGCGCTTTTTGCGCTCATCATCCTGTTCTTCCCACCGTTTAAAATAGCTTTGATTTCCGTCGACCGCAGGAGAGTCCAGCAGCGGCATCCGTTCGCGTCTGAGCGCCGGTCGCGTTTTCGCGAACCTGTTGTAGGTGTCTGAAATGAGGTCGAACAAATCATCCGCCTCCGGCAGTTTGACTGGCTCAACTACGACGAACCAAACCAGCCATTCCTTGTTTGATCCTTCATCGATGTGCCGCACGAAATACCGCCCAACGACCTCCATAAACGAAGATCCAATATTGTGGATGGTCAGCGCAATGTGGTCTCCAAAGCCGGGAACACTGCCTCCCAAATCGGACAACGAGTGTTCAGCGTCTATGTCATATTTCCCGTCGGCTTGCCGCTCGAGGAAGTAGACCACGTCATCAGCAACTTCTGAAACGCTTGGTCCTTCCGAACTCGTCATATTATGCTTTGCTCTTGAGCCGACGACTTCGCCGGCTTGTAGTCCATAACGTCTTGTCCTCTTCAGGAGTTGGACCACTTTGAATGTAACTCGTGCTGACACCAAGATACTGGTCGTAGTATTTCTTAACGAGTGGCACCGGTCGCCTGCCATGCAATGAATCAATCAGCGGAAAGCCTCTAGCTTCGAGTTTTGGCAATATGTGTTTAATCCATTCGTCGGCCACGGTTCTGCCGACAATGGCAAGGGCGATCTCCTTGTCAGACGCGAATATCGGTAACTTGTTGAGGGCGTCGTTCAAGCTCTCCTACCCCTGATGGATTGAACTTGTGACGCCTTAAGCGGATCGCACCACCACCACAGCCCACGCCAAGCATCCGGAACGGGCAGCGTGTTGATTGCCTTAATCAGCGGAGCCTGCGGCACGCTGGTATAGCGGCGCGACATGCTGTCGACTGCATGGCCGAGGATCTGGTCTTTGATGTGCGCGTGGACGCCATTGATTACCAACTGGGTGGAGACCGAGTGCCTAGCAGTATATGCGCTGATGTCGCGTACGCTAGTCTCGCGACGAGCGGTGTCTATGCTGGAACTCAGCTGGCCGCCGTGATTACCTGACACGCGATATGGCTTCCCTCTGAACGTCCTGAAAACTTGTGGCGCGTGGTCTCCTCGCTCTAGCAAAGATGTGAACAATGGTACCAAAATTTCGTGCATCGGCACACCACGCGGCTCGCCTGTCTTTGACGATCTCAAGACAATCCACCGGCCTTGCACGTCGACATCCGTCGCGCAAAGGGACAGCAATTCAATAGGACGCATGCCTGTATAAAACAGCGCCGTGAGAACCATCGCGGGAGCTGGTGGGAAGCCGGCGACGAATGCGGCTGCGTGTTCGTAGGTGACCGGAGCGCTACCGATACGCCTCTTGCGTGGCCCTGACGAAGTTGATCGGCGCTCTGAGGGCCTTCGCCATTTTCTCACCGTCGCCCAATCATTCTGCGCGGCGTAATTCCATACTGCGATGAATGGGGTGTAGATCTGCCGGTTTACCGTTTTAGCGGCCGCTGTCGGGTAGATCTTGCGCGCGGCCTCATCAAGGGCAGCTTGATTGATATTGCGAAGCTCGATCTTCCCAAGTGCGTCGCGCACCACCTTCAAAAAGCGATCTGATCCGCCAGAGGCAAGATAGGTTTCCGCAGCCTGGTCGAACGTTACCGTATGTCGCCTGCCAAAGATCGATTCTTCAAGAAGCTGCTGCTCGAGCACGATACGCACCGTGTCAGCAACCTTCTTATCAGTTGTTTTGGTGGACTTGCGGACGCTGATGCCACGCACGGTGCCACTAATCCACCAGGAGGGGCTGTCTTTGCGTTTGTAGAGTTTCAGAGGCACGATACATTCCCCACATTGAGACATGCCGCCGGCACGAGTGCCGAAAGCTCTTTAAAGCTCCTCAATGTGGTGATGCGGATGGTGGCCGCCTGTTTAAGCTATCGGCAGGTCAACCTGTCGTCAACCGCCGGCGCCCGTCGACGCATCTGGCTCCATGTTCTCTGGATACTGCACGGTTTCTGGGCCGGGGACCTCAGGCTTCGGTGATAAGGTAAGACGAACGCCTGGGCCACCTGCGGCAGATGTCTGATTGTCGTCTATAAACTTTACGCCGGCTTGTTCAAAGCATTGTTGAAGCATCTCGACGGTGGCGTTCTGCGGAACCGACTTTCCGCTTTCGAAATTACGAATCGTTGCGTTTCCAATTCTCGACTGATCGGCGAGTTTTTGTTGCGACCAGTCCAAAAGCGCTCTGGCTGCGCGGCATTGCGATGATGTCAGCATGTCTAAAACTACCACTTCCGAAAATAATCGCTAGCCCTAGCGATTTTCGCTTGCTTTGGTTAATTATGTCGTTTATCGCTATGTATATCGAAATTCGCTACACGTCAAACGGGAACTCACAGCATGGTAAATAACACATTACCGGCGCGCGCCGAAGGCATGCCCGAAGAAAGCTTCATCAGCCGCATGACCCGCCTTTTCGTTGAGCTCCACACCATCGGTGAGCGCGTTGGTGAAATGCCGGACGAAGCCATGGATCACATAACGTCGGCGCACTGGATCGTATCTGAGGCAATCATCAATGCACCTGTGACCTGTGAGGCCGACATTGCCGGTAAGCTTCGACATGCAATCCTGATGATCGAATGCCCGCACGGCATCTATAGCGATGAAGTGCCAGCCGTTGCCGGTGCGCTGGATGCGCTAGTCAAGTTTCGTGCTGATGAGTTCGAGCGGGATTGGAGGGGAGCGCGGGCATGATAAGGAAGGCCAAACGCTACCCGGTCGGCACGATGCTCGTTGTCGACAGTCTGATTTTCGAAGTAGTCCGCTACAGCGACGATTGCGTCATCTTATCGCGAAAGGGCCGTAGGTTCGCGACCACCGCCAACTGGCTTGCTCATATGGTCACTGACGCCATCCTTCCGCAGATACAAGCAGCAACAGAGGCACGGTCATGAACGAAGCCGAAGACCTAGTCCACGACGCCATGAAGCGCGTTGAGATCCTTCATAGCTTGATTGAGGCCATGCAGAAGAACGTCGGTGCCTTGATGAAGTTTGTTCCAGACGGGGTGACCGCGGGAGAACAATTGGTTCTTTACCAGTCGTTCGAAGTCATGGCCATCATGCGGGATCTGGTGGCCACGATAGAGGAAGCCAACTCTTAAAAGTTTCGGGCATGTATCGGGCCAGGTCTTCTACCCTCGGCACCCGTAACGGATGATGCGAGTTCGAATCTCGCCATGCTCTCCACCAACACCGATACCCCCGACCCAAGAGGCCTCACCAGCTGCACCACGCGCGCCACCACTGCGCGGGTCGGGGGTGGTTATCAACAACCCGAGGAGACCAAAGCAATTTTGCATTTACGAGCTCTGAAGATACAAAGGCTTGGAGAGTTCGTAGACAAGCTTTGCGAATTTTAAGTTTCCCCGCCAGCTCGCAGCCCATGAGTGCTGGCAAACTTGTCGGCGTGCACCCTCGGGCCGCGCGCCGACTTTTTCTTACAGAAGCGAAACGCGCCTCGACAGATTCACCAATTCGCTGGCTTGCCCATGCGTGTGAGACAAAATACGCTTTACAACTGTCAACTGTCTGATGAGATATGGAGCCGCGGTGTGCGCGCCCCCATATATCAGGATGGTCGATGTCAATAAAGCCTTTTGCGTTTGTGCTTATGCCCTTCTCGAACGATTTCGATGACATCTACAAGTTTGGCATTCAAGCGGCGGCCGTTGAATGTGGGGTCGTTGCGGAAAGGGTAGACGAGCAAATATACAGCGAAACGATGCTCGAACGAATCTACAGGCAGATAGATGCCGCGGACTTTATTATCGCGGATCTCACTGGAAAGAACCCGAACGTTTTTTATGAAATCGGCTATGCTCACGCAAAGGGCAAGCCATGCACGCTTTTAACGCAACGAACAGATGATATTCCTTTTGATCTGAAACATCACAGACATCTCGTCTACGAAGGAAAAATTAACAAACTCAAGGAGCTACTTAAGGGCGAAATTGAGTGGCAAAAAGCTGAATTGCAAAACCGCCGTTCCACCACATTCGATGTATCACTTGCGCGCCTTTCTGCCGATCTGTCGAAAACAAATTACTCGGCTACAGCGGAAGTGACCTTTAAGATCGATATACACAATCACACTCAGCGTCGCACACCAGAGATCGAAGCCATATACCTTCACACCCGTAAGGGTTGGACTTTTATGCAGAACGGTGAGCCGTGTGCACAGAATGATTCTACTGAGAAAGCAAGCCAAACACGACATTTTATTAAGTCTCCGGTCACGAGACTATCCCCTGGAGGGTGGGCGCAGCTGAACGTCGTGGGGAAAAAGTCCGTCTGGTCGAAGTACTCTCAGGGCTCAGAAGAGCCAAAGGATAAATACCAGCTTAAAGGCGTGCTCGCTGTCGAGATCGTTAGCTCTGAAGGAAACTTCGTCGAGCGTCTCAATGTCGATGTCGAAGCGGAGGAATTTCCGTTCTAGGAGCGAGGCTGGCTACAGTGTGGCTAAAAAAAATATAGCCAGCTCTGGGGGAGCTGGCTAACTATCTGATTAATTTGGTCGGAGCGGCGGGATTCGAACCCACGACCCCTTGACCCCCAGTCAAGTGCGCTACCGGGCTGCGCTACGCTCCGACACAGGACAGGCGTTTATATAGATGGCCGATCATGCGCAAGTGGAAAATCGAGATTGCTTCAAAAACACCGGCGAAGGGTGTTGATAGGTCCCAGTAGCTGCGCCGTTTTGCGTGTGTCGACGACTATTTGCACCTTATGAGGCGGCGTGAATAATTATTATGCAAAATCGCTGCCACGATCTTGCCATATTACGGTTCTCGTGGTTTTCTTCAGTTGCCCTGACTGGAGGGGTAAACGGTAGAGACCCGCCATATGCTGGGTGGGACAGCGGCGGGTCTCCCATTTCTTGATGTCACACCTCGGCGTTCATCTTTGGCCAAGTGAGATAATAGAACTTGCTGCCCACCGCGCCGAAGTAAGCGCTCTGTCCCGAAATCACATCCATGTAGTTGCCGTCTGCATCTTTGGCGTAACCAGCTTCGCCGCGCTTCACGCGTTGTTTCAGGAACTGGCTCCAGCCCACTGCATTGATTTCGTCGCGCTGAATGGTGTGCGGGCGCTCGCCAGACACATCCCAGGCCGTGATGGCGACGCCTTCTACTGGGTCGTGGATTTTCAAGGTTCCTGATGTCAGAGACTGTGCCATGGCATTGCCTTGGTTGACGCTTGCATGATCTGCCGATAGCTCGCCGATCCACGCTTTGAGGCTGCGCATGAATGGTGCGCCGGTAATGTCGTCGTCAGCTTCCGGCGTCTCGGGGACGAGGGAGATAAGGGGTGCCGAAGACACTGGCGCAGCTTCGTCCACAGCGCTTGCTGCGGTGGAGTCATATGGCTGATCGATCTCTGTGGGCAGCAGAGCGACGGAACGCTCCTGTTGCTGCTCTATGGCCTTGAGTGCGAGTTCGGTGGACAGAAGCTGTACATACGATACGAGTCCCGAAGCCATCACTGACTATTTCCTGATTTTCAGCCTGCCGCATGCATCTGCGACACAGCCATCACTTCCTTGAAGTGAGCATTCTCAAAGCCTCTTCTCATGAAAAGACCGGTTTTTGTCGTGTTAAAAAACTGACACAAACCGGTCTAGGTTCTTCAACCTGCGCGAAGCTGGTGGCGATCAATTTTCCTGGACGGAAACGCCGTTGGGCCCGATGTTCATTTCGATGCCCTTGGGCTTGCTCTCTTCGTGCCAGACGTAGATGCCAAGTCCAGCCACTGCAATAATCAGCGCGCCGATGATGAGATAAAGATTGTTTGTCCGCGTCATGTAATACCCCTGTGCAACAATTTTGCAGGGCGCAAACGCATGAAATTAAAAGAGGTTCCGTAACGGCTCAATAAGCGTTCTCGGATTTCAGAAGTCGAATGGGCGTCAGGACGAGAATTTTAAGATCGAGCCAGAGAGACCAGTTCTCGATGTAGTATAGATCGTGTGCGGTGCGGTTCTTGATCTTGTCACCGTGGTCGATTTCGCCGCGCCAACCGTTGATTTGCGCCCAGCCGGTCACGCCAGGTTTAACCTTATGACGTGCAAAATAATGCTCCACGACCTCGGTGTATTTGAGATCGCCGGTCTGCGCGTGCACGGCATGCGGGCGAGGGCCGACAAGCGAAAGGTCGCCAGCGAGCACGTTGAACAATTGCGGCAGCTCATCGATGGATGATTTGCGAAGGAACCTGCCGACGGGCGTGACGCGTGGGTCGTTCTTGGTCACGGCTTTTTTTGCGGTGGGATCGCTCATCTCCGTAAACATGGAGCGGAACTTCCAAACGTTTATCGTCTCGTTGTTGAAGCCGTGCCGCTTCTGTTTGAACAGAATCGGCCCCTTCGAGGTGGACTTTACTGCGATGGCGGCGCCCAGCATGAGAGGCCAAAGGATGGCGATGCACACGATGCTGAATATGACGTCGAATGCGCGCTTGGCAACCGAGTCCCAGTCGCGCAGGGGTTTGTCCATGACATCGAGCATCGGCACGGTGCCGATGTGCGAATAGGATCGCGGACGAAAGCGAAGCTTGTTGGCGTGGGCAGCAATCCGAATATCGACCGGCAGCACCCAGAGCTGGCGAATGAGCTCCAGTATGCGTGCTTCCGCGCTCATGGGAATGGAGATGATGAGCATGTCGAGCTTCGTCAGGCGGGCAAACTCCACCAGTTCCGCGAAAGTACCGAGTTTGGGGTAGCCAGCCACGACATCAGGCGAGCGTGCGCTTTTGCGATCATCAAATATGCCACAGATTCGGATGTCGTTGTCATGGTTTTCCAGCGAACGGATGAGATCCTTCGCCGCCTGACCACCTCCGACGATAACGGCGCGGCGTTCCATCACACCGTTTCTGCCCCAGTGGCGAATCATCAGGCCGACAATGATGCGCTCCACCAGCAGAAACACCGCACTTGCACCATACCATAGCCCCAGCATCTGCCACGAGTAGTGTTCGGCAGGCAGAAGAGCGGCGGTGAGCAGGATGGTCAGAGCAAACGATGCCAAAAGCGAGGCCTGAATGCGTGGCATGGTCTGCATGGCGCGCCGCAGCAGTGGGAGCTGGTAGGCATCCGCGGTTTGCAGCAGAATCGAGCAGAACACGCCGTTCCACACACAGATTGCAATCAGCGCTACGCGAGAGCCGAACGCTTCCGGTGCCTCCAGCGCGTTGATGAGAATACCGATAACCGTGAGGATAACGAAATCGAACAGCCTAAGCTGGCCTATGACGATGTTGGGTGAATGGCTTGTGGCGCGCAGCTGGTTTGCCACCTGTAGCGCCAGCGGGTTGAGCGTAACCGGTTCGCGCTGTTTTGCGCTGCCGCCGTCTGCATTGCGGGCAAGTTTCTTGCGCAAGGCATCCAGGTCGATCGGGGTGCTGTCTCCTCCAGCCTTGCTCATACCGTCTTTCCGCAGTCTCGAATGGCGGGAGAGTACAAAAAACTCACTAAGAAACGCTTAGAGTATAGGGCCTTTAGTGCCGGTTTTTGTACCATCATTCGGTGTATATATGCGTTTTCTAAAACTAACAATCGTTGTTTTGGCGCGCTATGGCCGTTTTTGGGGTCATTCGCGAAAATAGGGCGCGGGATACGCAATACCTGTTTACCCGCAACTGTGAGCCTTTTGGAAACGGTCGCTTCGGTGGCAACGTCGTTTCCAGGGCCGCAAACTGAGATGTCAAATCCTTTTGGATTGAGAGGCCGGTGCCGATGGGCAGGATGAAGACGACCTAGAAGAAGCGTTCACGAACATAGATCGTGTCACCGGCAATGACGGGGCCGGATATGATGATTCTGCCAGTCATGACATTGGCATTGATCTTGCGGGTGATATCCACATCGCTCTGATTGGCGCGGGAGGTGAAGCCACCTGCAACGGCAATCGCATTCTGCGCGGTCATGCCCGGAACATAGGAATACTGGCCAGGCCTGCCGACTTCGCCCATGACGAAGACGGGACGATAGCGATCGATCTCGATCGTCACGTCAGGGTTCTTGAGGAAGCCCTGCCGAAGCTTTTGTGCGATTCCCGATTCGAGCTGAGAGACGGTCTTGCCGCGCGCTGAAATCTGACCGACGAGCGGGAAGGCGACATAGCCTGCCTGATCCACAGTGTAAGTGTTTGTCAGATTGGTCTGGTCGAACACATTCACCCGCAACCGATCGCCGCTATCCAGCCGATAGGGCGCGAGGGCTGCTTCGTTAAAAGCGCGTGGTGCCGGTTTGTACGCTGAACAGCCTGCGAGCATCGCGGCCAAAGCTACGACAAGTGCGGGTATCAGGCGTGGGGCAGCGAATGTCATCCGCAATCATGCTCCAGAGAATTTCTTCACGCAGTTATCGGGTGCGTATGGTTAATGCCGGGTAAAGAAAAGAATTTTCCCTGTTGCTTTAATAGGATTTAGGAGCGCGAAGCGCGCGGCTTTAACGCTTGCGTTACCGGAAACTCCTATTGTCTCGGTCAATGCGGCGGGTGACGTCGCCCTTTGAAACAGAGAAATCTCGTGACCAAAAACGCCCCCCATGCCGATGATTTCGATGATGCCACGCAGGAGTGCTTTACCGTTTCGGTCAACGGTGCGGCGGATTTCCTGTCCATGCGCGGCGCAAAGCCCACTGTCGGCTTGTTTTCACCAAGCGGTGACGATGGCTCGACGGCAAGCGTCATGCTGGCGAGATCCATCGCCGAACTCGGTCGTTCCGTCGTTCTGGTGGATATGACTGCATCCGGCTGTCCGACCCGGCTGATGTCGCAGGAGCCGGGGCTTCCCGGCGTTTCCGATCTTCTTTTTGGTGAAACCGCTTTTGGGGAAACGATTCATCACGACCGGCTGTCCAATGCCCACATCGTGCCGCACGGCAATGCTCAGCCACAGCACACCGTCCGTGTCATCGAGCGGTTGACGATGGTTCTGCACGCTCTGGCCGATACCTATGACACCGTGCTTCTCGAGTTCGGTGCTGCGGATGTCGATGGCGTTACGAAACTGCTGAAATATGTCGACGCCGAAATCGTGGTTTCACGACCGGGTGCGGACAGTCCATTGGTCGAGGCGACACTCGATCAGCTGAAAGCTCTCGGATATGCCGAAGTCGTCATCATGGGTTCGCCGGATACTGGCGAGTCCGCGACGGCTTGAGAATCACTTCAGCTGTTTGGGACCAGCCATCCATTTGATGATGAGCATGGCCGGTAAAATCCACAGCACGCCCGAAACCACGAAATAGCCGAGATGTACCCACCACGGCTGCGTCGCCAGCATTGCCGATGCAAAGCTCGTCGCGATCACCGCATAGGCGACCACCAGCGCTATGATGATGATGGTGCCAATAAATGATCTGAGGCGCTGTGGCATGCCGTTTTTCGCTCCCTTGAAACTCTCGACGCTTATACAGCCGCGACCCAATGCCGCAAAGCTTATTGGCGGCGCGGACGGGTATGAGGGCTTGTTTTGCACGGTGCGTTGTTGCAAACCATCGAAAAGACTTGTGGAGTGTCAAGAATGCAGGCGAACACGGTGGCCAACGCTGAAACCTCTGTCGAACAGCGAGCGCTGAAGAGCAGAGAAAAAGACCGTCGTCTTCTGCGTATCTGGTTGCGGGTCGTTCTGTTCACGCTGTTCTGTCTCGTACTCGTCGGGGGCGCCACGCGCCTGACGGAATCAGGACTTTCCATCACCGAATGGAAGCCCATCCACGGTGCCATTCCGCCGCTTTCCGTGGCCGAGTGGGAAGAGGAATTCCAGCTTTACAAGCGCATTCCGCAATATCAGGAAATCAACAAGGGCATGTCGCTGGGCGAGTTCAAAACCATCTTCTGGTGGGAATGGGCGCATCGCCTGCTGGCCCGCGCAATCGGCCTGATCTTCGCGCTGCCGCTGGCCTATTTCTGGCTGACGGGCCGGATCGAAAAGCGCCTGAAGCTGCCGCTGGTGGGCCTGCTGGCGCTGGGTGGTTTTCAGGGCTTCGTCGGCTGGTGGATGGTGTCATCAGGCCTCGTCAACCGCACGGATGTTTCGCAATATCGCCTCGCCACCCATCTAACCATCGCCTGCCTGATCTTTGCGGGATGCATGTGGATTTTGCGCGGCCTTTCGCTTCATTCCCCGCAGGCGTCGAACGAACGGCAGGGCAGGGGTTTCGCCGCCTTGTTGGCGTGTCTCTGTCTTTTCCAGATTTATCTCGGCGCACTGGTCGCAGGCCTGAATGCCGGGCTTTCCTACAATACATGGCCGTTAATGGATGGCTCGCTTGTTCCCGGCGACCTCTTCATTCAAAATCCTTGGTGGATCAACGTCTTCGAAAACCCGAAGACCGTCCAATTCATCCACCGCCTCGGTGCCTACGTGCTGTTTGCTGCAACGCTGTGGAACATGGTCTACCTTTGCCGCACATTGCCGAATAGCCCACATGCTCGCCGCTCCGTGCTGTTCTTCGTGCTGGTCTGCATTCAGGCCGGGCTCGGCATCACCACGCTGCTGATGCACGTCGATATCCATGTCGCGTTGGCACACCAAGGCATGGCGCTGCTGGTCCTGGCATTCGCGATTGCCCACTGGCGCGGATTTGTGGGGGAGTATCCTGTGGACGTGAAGGCAATCGCAAAGAACTGAAAATCGTGAGCCGAAATGAGACCGCCTTCGACTGGAACCTAAGATAGCGATCTGGCGACGTTGATGAAAGCGAGACGCTCGCGAGCGTTTTTGCTCTCATCGAGCGGTATCCCATCCTCCAGCGACCAGCAAATCGACAGGCCTGCATGCGCAATGGCGTAGTTCAGGATTTTTTCTTCCGAACAGTCGAGCTTCCGGGCGAACTGGTTTCTCAAGGCGCTGATCCTCTGTGGATCAACGATGTCATGGAAAGCGCCGATCGGATTTCCAAAGACATTCGCAACATCATAGGCGGTATCACCGAGTAGTCCTTGCGGGTCTATAGCGAGCCATCCGCGTGCGCTGCCGGAGATGATGTTTTCGTGGTGAAGGTCTCCGTGTAGAGGCCGGATATTCTGTTGGTTGGCTAAAAGCATGCTTGCCACCTCTGCACAAAAGCGCAGCGGTTCTTTGAGACGAATGTCTTGCTCGATCTTCACCCGTGCAAAGAGTGCTTGGAAGTGCTGGTCGAGTGGGGTGAGGCCTTGCGGGATGTCTCGCTGCTGCTGTGAGTGTAGCCTCTGTATGACATCGGCGATGACGGTGTTCGATGCTGCTTCGCCGTTCATGAGGCGATAGTCTCGAAGAGTAACGTGGCCCGCGTCTTCGAGCAGGCATACGGTTCCCTCTCGTTCCAACATGCGCACCGCGCCTACGCCGTTTCGCCAATCCAGAAATGCCATGCCGGGCAGTTCACCCATGCCGCGTGGCTTCAGAGATTTCAGGATCGCTGTCGCGCCACTCTCCAGCGTTACGCGAAAGACGACGCTGCTGGCGGTGTCAGCAATGAGAAAGGCGGAGGATATGCTCCACCGCCTTGCAAGTTCAACTGGAATGCTTTCGGGCAGATTTTCAATCATGCCGAAAGCATGAGTTCCATGTTCTGGACCGCAGCGCCCGATGCACCCTTGCCGAGATTGTCAAGCACGGCAACGAGATTGATCTGTTCGTCGCTGCCGAACACGAAGAGCTTCATTATGTCCTGGTTGACCAGTTCTTCGGCGTCGATACGACTTAGCGAACGGCTGTCCTCAAGGGACACGACCTGCACGATGTCCTGGCCGGCGTAATGCGCGACCAGAGCGGCGTGGATGGTCTCGACACTGGTGCCCTCCTTCAGGTCAGCGAGGAACAGCGGTACCTGAACGATCATGCCCTGCGGAAACCGCCCGACGGATGGCGAAAAAAGGGGCGAGCGGTCGAGCTGGCCGTGGATTTTCATTTCCGGCACATGCTTGTGCTTCAGGGTCAGGCCGTAGAGAAAATTATTGGCGCTGATAGTGTCGTCGCGGCTCTGGTCTTCCATTTGCGCAATCATCTGCTTGCCGCCGCCGGTGTAACCGGACACAGCGTTGACGCTGACCGGATAGCCATCCGGCAGAATGCCAGACACGCGCAAAGGGCGAATGAGGCCGATGGCACCAGTGGGATAGCAGCCAGGATTGGCAACGAACCGGGCGGAACGCACTTTCTCTGCCTGCGCCTTGTCCATCTCGGCAAAGCCATAGGCCCAGTCCTGATGAACCCGATATGCCGTCGAGGTATCGATGATGCGGACCTTATTGTTGCCGGACACCATGGTCACGGCTTCCTTGGAGGCATCATCCGGCAGGCATAGGATCGAGATGTCCGCATTGTTGAGCATATCTTCCCGCATGGCTGCATTGCGACGCTCTGCCTCGGGAATGGACAGCAGTTCGATATCGCGGCGGTCGGCAAGGCGGGTGCGGATCTGCAAGCCTGTGGTGCCGTGTTCGCCGTCGATGAAGATTTTCGCTGTCATGTCCTTATCCTGAACTTTCAATGGGTTGAGGGAATATGCGGAATCAGTTTGCAAAGCGCTTGAATCAATCTGTCAGCCCGCTTTCGCAGGCCGCCCAGCACGCAGGCCATGCATATACAATGCAACGGGGGCCCCTGCAATGGTAGCGGTGCACCTGCCGGATGATCACGGAGACATCACCTAGCTAAGCTGAGACTGGTTTTCGATGAATGAGACAACAAAAAAAGGCGGAGCCGAAGCCCCGCCTTTTCGTATTCGTATTCGTATTCCGTTGCGAATTAACGCTTGGAGAACTGGAAGGAACGGCGAGCCTTGGCCTTACCGTACTTCTTACGTTCAACAACACGGCTGTCGCGGGTCAAGAAGCCACCCTTCTTCAGAGCTGGGCGCAGGCCCGGTTCGAAGTAGGTGAGGGCCTTGGAAAGACCGTGGCGAACTGCACCGGCCTGGCCGGAAAGACCGCCGCCTGCAACAGTTGCGATGATGTCGAACTGGCCAGCGCGAGCTGCTGCAACGAGCGGCTGCTGAAGGATCATCTGCAGGACGGGACGGGCGAAGTATGCCGAGAAGTCGCGACCGTTGATGATGATCTTGCCGGAACCAGCCTTGACCCATACGCGGGCTACGGCGTTCTTGCGCTTGCCGGTCGCGTAGGAGCGGCCGAGAGTGTCAACCTTGCGGACGTGCACGGGAGCAGAAGCTTCCGATGCAGGGGCGAGGTCTTTCAGGGAGGAAAGATCGGCCATTATCAGGCGCTCCTTACGTTCTTGCTGTTCAGCTGTGCCACGTCGAGAACGACTGGCTGCTGTGCTTCATGCGGATGGTTGGAACCGGCGTAAACGCGGAGGTTCTTCATCTGGCGACGGCCAAGAGGACCACGGGGAATCATACGCTCGATTGCCTTTTCGAGAACGCGCTCCGGGAAGCGGCCTTCGATGATCTGGCGAACGGTACGTTCCTTGATGCCACCTGGGTAACCAGTGTGCCAGTAGTACTTCTTGTCGGAATACTTCTTGCCGGTGAAAACGCACTTTTCAGCGTTGATGATGATAACGTTATCGCCATCGTCAACGTGCGGTGTGTACGTTGCCTTGTGCTTACCGCGCAGGCGGGTTGCAACAACAGTGGCGAGGCGACCAACAACGAGGCCTTCGGCGTCGATGATGACCCACTTCTTCTCCACCTCAGCAGGCTTCTGAACGAAAGTAGACATTCTTTTAACTTTCTCTAGGACCCGTCACACTCAAGCAGAGCATGCGGGCGTTTTTTGTTGCTTGAGGCTGAGCACATAGGCGCAGCCGGAATGACCGTATTTCCAGGGAAATTCTGTCTGCGGCGCTTATAGGCGGTGCGGAAAATTCCGTCAATGTTACTGTTTTCTAGCGTCGCAAAAATTGGCTTTTAAAATCAATAGCTTGGTAATGTGGTTTTATGATACCACAATAAAAACGTCTGATTCAGCCCAGTCTCATGGTCAAAACACCCAAGGCGATGATTGCGCCTGCGATATAGCGCCAGACACTGGCCCTTTCTTTCAGGATGACGACGGAGATAAGGATGGCAAAGAGAATGGACGTTTCCCGCAGGGCCGCGACCACTGCGACGGGTGCTTTGGTCATCGCCCAGAGCGCCAGACCATAGGACAGGATCGATCCCGCACCACCGGCCAGTCCCCGCCACCAGTTGCCGCGCACATGATTGACGACAGGTTCCCATCCCCGCTGATGGAATGCCCAACCAAACAACAGGATTGGCGGCAAAAGGGACATCCACAATGTGTAGGAAATCGGGCTTGATGAAAGCCGCGCGCCGACCCCATCGACAAATGTGTAGCCAGCGATAACAACTGCGTTGATCAACGCCAGCAAAATCGGGTGACGCCCGCCATGCCGCGCCTCGAAGGCGAGAGTGATAATGCCAGCGGAGATGATTGCGATGCCCGCGAGAGCCGCAAGGCCCAGCGTTTCGCCCAGAAAGAGATTGCTGCTGGCAGCGACGATCAGTGGAGCGACACCGCGCATGATGGGATAGACCAGACCGATATCACCCACCGTATAGGCCGCCGCAACCAGGCGGAAATAGGCGAACTGCAATATCGCTGAGATGACGAGAAACGGCAGAGCTACGGTGCCGGGAAGCGGGAGAAACGGCAGAAGCGGAATACAACAGGCCGCGGCGCCGGCGGCAATCAGGCTCGCGTCCAGTGCTTTGTCCACGCCGGATTTGACCAGCGCATTCCAGCCGGCATGCAGCAATGCCCCCAGCAAAACCAACAGCAATACATCAATCGACACGGGCGACTCGCAATGTTTCTCGTTTGATCGAACCCTATGCTTTCATGCGGCGAGTTGCACCGGGGTATGAAAGATAATGTCAGTCAGCCACCGGCTCAAAGCCTAGGTAATAAGTGCCGTGATGCAACTCTAGAATGTTTTCTGGGTTTTGGCTTGGAAGATCAAAATTAAGAGTTTTGATGATTTGGGCGAAAAATGAAACGATTGAACCGCCGGTCAATGAAAAAATCCAACGTTCGGAAGCCATATTTCAGTTTGAAGTGGCGTATTTTTGTCAAATAACGATTGAGTATTAAACAGTTCATCGATGTAACATATTTTGCTAATGTAACTATGAGTAGTTTCTAAAATGCGAGTGAACAGATGCGGTACAAAAAAAGTACGATTGGTGATTGGGCAAAAGGTTAGCGCAAACATTATGGTTGTGCCAATTTTCGTAAAGTTACAGGGCTTTGTGAAAACACTTTTCTCAACCACTATGAGATGCGGCAAAAGACTGAGCATGCCGATATTTGGAGGAAACGATGAACCACGATGTCTATGATGACGACTACATCCGCCGCGTTCTGAAGGATGTCAAAACCATCGCGTTGGTGGGCGCGTCACCCAATCCGGCGCGGCCAAGCAACGGCGTTATGAATTTCCTGTTGTCGAAGGGCTACTCGGTTTTTCCCGTCAATCCGGGGCAAGAGGGCAAGGATATCTTGGGCAGGCAGGTCTACGCCAAGCTGGCAGACATTCAGGAGCCGATCGACATGGTCGATGTGTTCAGAGCAGCGGAGTTTTTGCCAGCCATCGTGGAGGAAGTCATCTTGCTGTCGCCCCGACCCAAGTTTATCTGGGGGCAACTTTCCGTCCGCCACGATGATGCCGCCGCCAAGGCTGAGGCCTATGGCATAGAAGTGGTGATGGACCGGTGCCCCGCAATTGAGTATCCGCGTCTCAATATCGTATCATAGTTAGCATAAGTCGCACTTATCATTCGCCTTGAGGGCGTTATTATCCCTCTGCTCTCAAGGCAGGAAAAACATAAATCGGAGGGACACATGTCAGAGAATAATCCGGGCTTTTCGACACTGGCAATTCACGCCGGAGCCGAGCCAGACCCAACGACAGGCGCACGCGCCACGCCGATCTACCAGACGACAGCATACGAATTCCGTGATTCCGATCACGCTGCTGCGCTATTCGGGCTGAAGGAATTCGGTAACATCTACACCCGCATCATGAACCCGACGCAAGCGGTGCTGGAAGAGCGCGTTGCAGCCCTCGAAGGCGGCACGGCGGCTTTGGCCGTTGCGTCTGGCCACGCAGCGCAGTTGCTCGTGTTCCACACGCTCCTGCAATCTGGCGATAATTTCGTCGCGGCCCGCCAGCTTTACGGTGGCTCCATCAACCAGTTCGGCCATTCCTTCCAGAATTTCGGCTGGCAGGTGCGGTGGGCGGATGCGGCGGATTCCGGCAGTTTCGAAAGCGAGATCGATGAGCGCACCAAGGCGATCTTCATCGAGAGCCTGGCCAACCCCGGTGGCACTTTCGTCGATATCGCAGCCATTGCAGAAGTCGCCCATAAGCACGGCCTCCCGCTGATCGTGGATAACACCATGGCGAGCCCTTATCTGCTGCGCCCAATCGAACATGGTGCCGATATCGTCGTGCACTCGCTCACCAAGTTCCTCGGCGGCCATGGCAACTCCATGGGTGGAATCATCATCGATGGCGGCACCTTCGACTGGTCGGCCAGCGACAAATTCCCGGCATTGTCCAAGCCGCGACCAGAATATTCCGGCGTCGTGCTGCACCAGACATTCGGCAACTTCGCTTTTGCCATTGCAACCCGTGTCCTTGGCTTGCGAGACCTTGGCCCATCCATCGCGCCATTCAACGCGTTTCTGATTCTCACTGGCATCGAGACGCTGGCCTTGCGTGTTCAACGCCATTCGGACAACGCTCTTGCCGTGGCCAAATGGTTGAACGCACATCCAAAAGTCGGCTGGGTCAATTATGCCGGTCTTGAGGACAGCGACAATCACGCGCTGCAACAGCGTTATTCGCCAAAGGGGGCAGGGTCTGTCTTTACATTCGGTGTGAAGGACGGTTATGCGGCAGGCAAGGCCATCGTCGAAGGTTTGCAACTGTTCTCGCACGTCGCCAACATCGGTGATACGCGCTCGCTCGTCATCCATCCGGCCTCCACCACCCATGCCCAGCTGACGCCAGAGCAACAGACGGCGGCAGGTGCCGGACCGGACGTCGTGCGTCTGTCCGTCGGCATCGAAGACGTAAAGGACATCATCGCAGACCTCGAGCAGGCGCTCGCAAAGGTCTGATCAAAAAAGGAAGGTCGCTCATGACGCATAGTCTCAACTTCAAGTCAGAGGGCGACCTCGCCACCATCCAGCCGGAAAAGGGTGCGCCTGCACCTGACCGTCTCATCTCGGGCAATCCAGAGTTCACGACTTGGAACCTCGAAGAAGCATCAGGCGGTCTCTATGCGGGCATCTGGCAATCGACGCCCGGAAAGTGGCGTGTCGAATATGACGAGTGGGAATATTTCAACATTCTAGAAGGCTACTCCGTCCTCACCGAAGACGGTGCAGACCCAATCCACCTGAGACCCGGTGATCGGCTTATTCTCAGACCCGGCTTTAAGGGACGCTGGGAAGTGGTTGAAACGACTCGCAAGGATTATGTGGTCAGGGTGTAAGGGGGCCTGAGGGTAGCCCGGCGATGGGAGGATCATAAGGTTTGCCAAGCATTTTAAGTGCATCGCTTCTATCAGAGGGATCCACTGCGGCCTTAAAATAACGCATTGGATCCCTCTTGAAGGCGCTGCAAATTTTCTCTGGTGATTCTGGAAAGAGATCGACAAATTCGAAGATGCGTTCGCGGTCTCCGTCATGAAAGAAGAGCCGGTACACTCCATCATATGGAAAGCAGTACCAGCCCAAAAACCAAAACCGTTCTCCGGCTGAAGCTGCTCCAGTGGCGTTGGCTTTGAAAGCGCATATGCACTCGTAGTACCCACCAAAGTAAAGATCGACATTATAGTCTTTGTCCGCATTTAATCCTTTGCGACAAGTCTCCAAGTGTCCGTGGCCCGAGACGTAAGGTGAGATAACGTTTCGTGCCCAATCGATAGCGTTCTGATCCACGCGGAACTCAATCTGTGATTGTTGATGATGTTTGCTACCACACCAAATCCAGCCGCTCAAGTCCATGAAAATGATAGACGTCCTTCACCGTCGGCGGGCTCGCTAGGCGTAGGTTGGGCAAGCGCTTGAAAAGCAGTGGCAACACGATGTTGAGTTCCAGCCTTGCGAGCGGTGCGCCGATGCAAAAGTGGATGCCAGCGCCGAAAGAGAGGTTGGGGGCTTCGGCGCGATCCGGTTTGAAGGTGAGGGGATCGGTGAATTTCTGCGGGTCCAGATTGGCTGCGGCAAGGATCAGGCTGAGCTTGTCGCCGCGTTGAAACTGGACGCCATCGACCTCGACCGGCTCCAGTGCCCAGCGTTGAAAGATGTGGACCGGCGCGCCGATGCGCAACGTTTCCTCGACGGTTCTTTCTGTCGTCTTTTCATCCATAAACAGCGTGGCGGGGTCGAGACCACTTTTGAGGATGACATCAACGGAATTACCGATCTGGTGCACTGTTGCTTCATGTCCGGCGTTGAGAAGCACGATCGTGGTCGAGATCAACTCATCGTCTGTAAGAAGCTGGCCTTTGTGTTCCGTGTGGATCATGTGGCTGAGCAGATCGTCCTTCGGCTCGGCGCGACGTTGTACAATGACGGTGCGGATATAATCAGCGAACTCCTGGGCAGCTATATCTGCGGCCAGCTCATCGGCGCGGGTGCGCTTGAACATGTACATGCCGACATAGGCATGGGACCACTTCAGCAGTTGCGGACCCATCTCTTCGGGGATGCCGATCATCCGCGCGATCATGGTCACGGGGATGATATCTGCAAAGGATGAGAGCAGTTCCGTCTTTCCATCATGCTCGAAGCGGTCGATCAACCCTTTGGCCAACTCCTCGATTTCTGGCTTCATCTTTTCGACGTGCCGCGACACGAAGGCACGGTTCACCAGCGTGCGCAGCCGCGTATGCTCGGGCGGCTCGATTTCCAGCAGGGAATGGCGCTCTGCCGCATCGAAGTGGCGCGTGTGTTCTGCGGGCTCGGGCAATCCCAACTCTTCGCGGCTGGCAATGTGGAGAATTTGCCGTCCGAAGCGTCTGTCGCGCAGCAGGGCGTTCACGTGGTCATAACTGGTGAAGAACCATTGCTTCTGCTCTTCCCAGAAGAAGGTGGGACAATGTGCATGCAATGCAGCATAGGCAGCGTTAGGCGCGCTGTAGAAAGCGGGGTTACGAGCGTCGAGCGAAACCGAGCGGGTACCTGGCGAGATGCGGAGGAAATCGGGCAATGTTGTCATGCCCGATCTTTAGCCCAAGGCGGTGCGGTGCGAAAGCGGTTCTATTCCCCTACTGCCACACCTTCGCGCCTCGGATCGGCACTGCCGATCAGTCCGCTGCCGGTGATTTCTATCGCGTGCAGGCCGGAATTCATCTCTCCGGGTTTCACCTCGTAACCCATCGCCTTTAGCGGCTCTGCGAATTTTTCCCCAGTTGTTCCGGCTTCGATGTCGTAGGTTCCGAAGCGATTGATGAGGTGCGGCTGCGCCACGATCTGCTCCACCGGCATGCCCCAGTCGATATAGGCCACCAGCGCCTGCGCAACATAGCCGATGATCTGACTGCCGCCGGGCGAGCCGATGGCCAGCAGCGGCTTTCCGTCCTTCATGACGATGGTCGGCGCCATGGAGGAGCGCGGTCTTTTACCCGGCTCCACACGGTTGGCGACGGGCAGGCTGCCATCATGCGTCTTGAATGAGAAGTCCGTGAGTTCGTTGTTGAGCAGGAAGCCGTTGGTCATGAGCCGCGAGCCGAAGCCGCTCTCGATTGTCGTCGTCATGGAAAGCACGTTGCCCTGTTTGTCGACGATCACGAAATGGCTGGTCGATGGCATTTCCAACGCCGGGCCGCGACCGAACAATAGGGCGTGATCCCACTCAGGCTCGCCTGCCTTCACAGCGTCGGCTGCTAGAGCTTTGTCGCCGTCCAGAAGGGCGGCGCGGGTGGCCAGATAATCCTTGCGCAACAGTCCCTTGATGGGGAGTGGCATGAAATCCGGGTCTGCCAGATAGCGTTCGCGGTCCGCAAAAGCGAGGCGCTGCGCATCGCCGATCAGACGCCAGCTCTCGACATTGTCGGCCCCGAGCGCCTTGATATCGAAGTTCTCGATGGTGCCGAGGATTTGGCCGACAGCGACAGCACCGGAGGAGGGTGGTCCCATGCCGCAAATATCCAGCGCCCGGTAGCTAGCACAGACCGGGTCACGTTCCTTGGTGCGATAATTGGAGAGATCGGCCAGCGACAGAACGCCGGGATTGCCGGTGGCCTCGCGCACCGTCTTGACGATGGCCTCGGCAATGGGGCCGCTGTAAAACGCATCGGCACCCTTGGTGGCGATGGTCTTTAGAGTTTCCGCATAGGCCGGATTTTTGAGAACGGTGCCTGCCTTGAGCGGCGCGCCGGATGCATCGTAGAAATAGTTTCGCGCGCCCTCGAATCTTTTCAGCCGGTCTCCCTCTGACGCAATGAGAGAAGCAAGGCGGGGCGATACGGTAAAGCCGTTGGACGCCAGCGTTTCTGCGGGTTTGAGCAAATCCGCCAAGGGCAGCTTGCCGTACTTCTTGTGAACATCCGATAGCAATCGCACCGTGCCCGGCGTGCCGACAGAGCGACCGCCCACCACCGCGTCCATGAATTTCAGCGGCTGACCGCTCTCATCGAGAAAGAGTTTCGGCGTTGCTTCCATCGGCGCGGTTTCACGCCCATCGAAGGTGGTCAGCTTCTTTTGTGCGGCGTCGTAGTAGACGAGAAAGCTGCCGCCACCCAGACCGGAGCTTTGTGGCTCAACCAGCCCCAGAACGGTCTGAACCGCCACCATGGCGTCAATCGCGTTGCCACCATTGGCGATCACCTTGCGGCCCGCCTCCGCTGCCAGCGGATTGGCGGCGGCCACCATGAAGTCTTTGGCTTGGACGCGCTTTGCGGTGGTCGTTCCCGTCGCGCGTTCCGGCGCGAGTGTGTCGGAAGCCTGTTGGGCATGCGCGGTGCCGGTGACCAGTGTGGCGGATATCAATAGGCTGGTGACGAAGCCGAGATGCATGGCGAACCCTCCGTTGCTTGCGTCCATGATGGGAGAGCAAGCGCCCGAAGGTCAAGTCGCCATTAGCGATTGGCGATGTTTGCGATGCGGGTGAGGGCGGCAACCTGCCTGTCCGCATTGTTGTCGCAGGGGTCTTCGTCACGGTCGTTGGCGGGAATGACGATGTTGATCGAGCCTTCGCGAACGACGGTGCGATTACGCCCCTCTTTCTTTGCGCCGTAAAGCGCGCGGTCCGACATCGTCAGCATAGCGTTGAGATCGGCATCCGGCGCTCTCTGGCAGAAAACGCCAGCGCTGACGGTGGCGGAGAAGCGTTGGGCATCGGCAAACATTTCCAGCCTGCTGAAGTGGATGCGGATGGCTTCGGCCAAAATGGCAACCTTGGCAGGATCGTCGGTTTCGATCAGACAGCCGAACTCCTCGCCGCCCATGCGGATCACCACGCCTTGTCCATCGGCAATCATCCCGGCCTGGGCGCAGAACTTCACCAGCACATCGTCACCGCACTGGTGGCCGTATTCATCGTTGATTTTTTTGAAGTGGTCGATATCGAAAAGGATGAAACCGATATGCCGCGACGTGCTGGAGAAACGCGCCTTCATGGCATCGAAAGCTTGCGCCAGCCCACGGCGGTTGAGTGTTCCCGTCAGGTGATCCGTCATCGCCAGATATTGGAGTCGGCGCTCTGCATCTTCCGTGAACATCTTGACGCTGAGCATCATCAGCACCGTGAAGCCGAATGCGCCGACGACGGCTATCGGGCCCGTCAGGGGTATGATCTGACCCGTCGCCAGATTGTAGGGAATAACGAGCGAAGCGGCCACGGCGCCTGCGAAGGATTGGACGATAAGTGCCGTCGCCAGAACTTTTCGGGTTTTCGAAATGAACTCTTTCGATGTCAGCAACACGCCCGCCAGCATGAAATATCCGATACCGGCGCAGACGTGGTAAAGAATGATCCGCGCGCTCGTGGTGTCACGAACAGGCGGAACGAACATGAAGGCGATCCAGACCAGAGGCGGAATGGCCACCCAGCCTTCGATCTTGCGGCCTTCCAGCAACAAGAGACCCGCCAGCCAGAAGCTGAAGCCCGCCAGTGCCGATATGTTGCCGAACTGGATGGATATGAAATCGGGTATTACGCCACGCAGTGCGACAAGTATGGCACCGATGCCTACAAGAGCGAAACCTATACCGAAACACAGGTGGTGCTTCTTGGTCGGCTGATGCAGCCACAGAACGGCCAGAACCGCCGAAAGCGTCAAGGTCTCCATGGACCAGAGTAGCATGCCCGTTTTGGCGTCTAACACAGACCAAACCCCATCCGTCTCGGTGTTGCGCGGATAGGTGAGCTGCATACTTAGAAAAGTACGCGACCATTCCGCATCTTAAACGAATTCCAGGTAAATACCTTCAGCCACGCTGGGGTGGTGTAAAATCGCCTCGGCAGCACTATCTGCCTCAATAACTAACAAGTCGTTTCTACTTGACGTTACGAGAGGTGACGAATGAATTATTTCAACGTGTTTAACCTTTGGTTGACCAACTTTGCGTTTCATCGTTGATGACGTCATTGCGCGTAGGAATGCCGGTGGTGTCATTTCGCGCGGCCCTGTAAGGCGACATGATCATTTGCCGGTGCGACATTAAGGATATCCGTCACCTCAGTCTTGAAGAACCGGGCAATCACACTCTATGTAGAGAGTAGACGAATAGAATTGATTCCGGCTGCGAATGCTCGCCGGTTAAGAGTTGACAAAGGACGGACATGACAAATCCAGTTGATACCGCCATGGCTCTGGTGCCGATGGTCGTGGAACAGACCAATCGCGGCGAGCGGTCCTACGATATCTATTCGCGTCTTCTCAAAGAGCGGATCATCTTCCTGACCGGTCCGGTCGAAGACCACATGGCATCGCTCGTTTGCGCACAGCTGCTGTTCCTGGAATCGGAAAACCCGAAGAAGGAAATCGCGCTGTACATCAATTCACCTGGTGGTGTCGTGACCGCCGGTATGGCGATTTACGATACGATGCAGTTCATCCGTCCTGCCGTGTCCACGCTGTGCGTCGGTCAGGCCGCGTCCATGGGTTCGCTGCTTCTGGCGGCCGGTGAAAAGGGCATGCGCTTCTGCACGCCCAATGCACGTATCATGGTTCACCAGCCATCTGGCGGTTTCCAGGGCCAGGCTTCCGACATCGAGCGTCACGCCCGCGACATCATCAAGATGAAGCGCCGCCTCAATGACGTCTATGTGAAGCACACGGGCCGCACGCTTGAAGAAGTTGAAAATACCCTCGACCGTGACCATTTCATGGATGCGGATGAAGCGAAGAACTGGGGTGTCGTCGACAAGATTCTGACATCACGTCAGGAAATCGAAGGCGCGACCGTAAGCTAAATTGCTGTTGTTCCGCGCAGGCTTTGAAGCTCCGAAGTGAAATTCGGGGTTTCAACGGAAAAATAAAGCGGTAATAGTAGTTATTAAGGCTGTGTTGAATTTTTATGACATAGCTTGAGATAAGCCTGCCTTAGCCTGATTTCGGGTTGAGAAGGGTGTTTGACCGAATAACCGGGCGAAGGCCCTGGAATTTGAAGGGGAATTCGTTGCCGCCGTCTATCAGGTCAAAAGCCTGATGCGGTTAGTACCCCGGGAACGAAGCGGACATGGATGCTTATAGGAAGCGACCGGTCCGCAGACGGTAAGTTGACCGCGTTTCGCATTGCGAAATTGCGGCGTGCTGGAAGGAAAGAGATATGAGCAAAGTCAGCGGCAGCAACGGCGGCGACTCTAAAAATACACTCTATTGTTCATTCTGCGGCAAGAGCCAGCACGAAGTCCGGAAACTCATTGCCGGGCCGACAGTATTCATCTGCGATGAATGCGTCGAATTGTGCATGGACATCATCCGCGAGGAGAACAAGACCTCGATGGTAAAGTCGCGCGAGGGTGTGCCCACCCCGCAGGACATCATCAAGATTCTCGATGAATATGTCATCGGACAGAAGCAGGCGAAGAAAATCCTGTCCGTGGCTGTTCACAACCATTACAAGCGCCTCGCGAATTCGTCGAAGAACGGCGATATCGAGTTGGCGAAATCCAACATCATGCTGGTCGGCCCAACCGGTTGCGGCAAGACCTATCTCGCCCAGACCTTGGCCCGCATCATCGATGTGCCCTTCACAATGGCTGACGCAACAACACTGACCGAAGCCGGTTACGTGGGTGAGGATGTCGAAAACATCATCCTCAAGCTGCTCCAGTCTGCCGATTACAACGTTGAACGCGCCCAGCGCGGCATCGTCTATATCGACGAAGTGGACAAGATTTCCCGCAAGTCGGACAATCCTTCGATCACACGCGACGTGTCGGGCGAGGGCGTCCAGCAAGCGCTTCTGAAGATCATGGAAGGTACGGTTGCTTCCGTTCCTCCACAGGGTGGCCGCAAGCATCCGCAGCAGGAATTCCTGCAGGTGGATACGACCAACATCCTGTTCATCTGCGGCGGCGCATTTGCCGGTCTCGACAAGATCATTTCTGCCCGTGGCGAAAAGACCTCGATCGGTTTTGGCGCAACGGTGAAGGCGGAAGACGATCGTCGCGTTGGCGAAGTGCTGCGTGAACTGGAGCCGGAAGATCTCGTCAAGTTTGGCCTCATCCCGGAATTCATCGGTCGTCTGCCGGTTCTGGCAACGCTCGAAGATTTGGATGAAGACGCACTGATCCAGATTCTGTCGGAGCCGAAGAACGCACTGATCAAGCAGTATCAGCGCCTGTTCGAGATGGAAGACGTGGAACTGACATTCCAGGGAGATGCCCTGCGTGAGATCGCTCGCAAGGCGATCACGCGTAAGACCGGTGCACGCGGACTGCGTTCGATCATGGAGAAAATCCTGCTCGATACCATGTTCGAATTGCCGACCCTGGAAGGTGTGCGTGAAGTCGTCATTTCCGACGACGTCGTCAGCGGTGCTGCGCGTCCGCTCTACATCTATGCTGATCGTCAGGACGAGAAGGCCAACGTTTCGGCCTGATCCATCATCGATAACAGAAATAGCGAAAGGTCTGCCTCTGGTGGGCCTTTTTGCGTATTATGCACGGGAAAGGACGCATTATCCCGTTGTGGTTCCATTTTGCGTTTGGAGCGCATTGCGCTTTGCTGCTAAAGTTTTAGAAGTGATTTGCAGCGCTGTATGACGTTTTTTTGAACGTCGGCTGTTTTCCCTGATCGTACTAGCGGAAGGATGATCGGGAGGGCGGGAGCGCAGAGTGATGTATTGCGTATTCAGGATTTTATCCGGCCCGGTGGGGCAGGGTATATGCTCTTGTGACTTGAAAATGACAGTGGCGAACTCCACTTTCAGTCACGACAAAGAATATGCCGGAAACTCCCAAGAAAGTCCGGCAGGCGTCCCTCTCAAGGGGACCATTGAAAGGAAATGATATGACGAACATTACGTCTGCTGCATCTGGTGGTACATATCCCGTACTTCCTCTGCGCGACATTGTCGTTTTCCCGCATATGATCGTTCCGCTGTTCGTTGGCCGGGAAAAATCCATCCGTGCTCTGGAAGAGGTCATGGGCTCCGACAAGCAGATCATGCTTGTCACGCAGATCAACGCCAGTGACGACGACCCGGACACTTCTGCAATCCACCGCGTCGGCACCATTGCAAACGTCCTGCAATTGCTGAAGCTGCCGGATGGTACCGTCAAGGTGCTGGTTGAAGGTAAGGGCCGCGCCAAGATCGAAGAATACACAGATCGCGAAGATTTCTACGAGGCAACTGCTGTTTCGCTGGGTGAGCCCGAGGAAGACCCGGTCGAAATCGAAGCACTGTCGCGCTCGGTGGTTTCCGAGTTCGAGAGCTACGTAAAGCTCAACAAGAAGATCTCGCCTGAGGTCGTTGGCGCTGCCGGCCAGATCGACGACTATTCCAAGCTCGCCGATACGGTCGCATCGCATCTGTCCATTAAGATCGTTGAAAAGCAGGAAATGCTTGAAACGGTGAGCGTGAAGCAGCGCCTTGAAAAGGCACTCGGCTTCATGGAAGGCGAGATTTCCGTTCTTCAGGTCGAGAAGCGTATCCGCTCGCGCGTCAAGCGCCAGATGGAAAAGACCCAGCGCGAATATTATCTGAACGAGCAGATGAAGGCGATCCAGAAGGAGCTTGGCGACGGCGAGGATGGCCGCGACGAGATGGCCGAGCTGGAAGAGCGCATCTCCAAGACGAAGCTTTCTAAGGAGGCCCGCGAAAAGGCGGATGCCGAAATGAAAAAGCTGCGTCAGATGAGCCCGATGTCTGCCGAATCGACTGTCGTTCGCAACTATCTCGATTGGTTGATTGGTCTGCCATGGGGCAAGAAGTCCAAGATCAAGACCGACCTGAATGCTGCTGAATCCGTTCTCGAACTCGATCATTTCGGCCTCGACAAGGTCAAGGAACGCATCGTCGAATATCTCGCCGTGCAGGCCCGTGCGACGAAGATTCGCGGCCCGATCCTATGCCTTGTGGGTCCTCCAGGCGTCGGTAAAACGTCGCTTGCCAAGTCGATTGCCAAGGCAACCGGTCGCGAATATGTCCGCATGGCACTGGGTGGCGTTCGCGATGAGGCGGAAATCCGCGGTCACCGTCGGACCTATATCGGCTCCATGCCTGGCAAAATCGTTCAGTCGATGAAGAAAGCCAAGAAGTCCAATCCGCTCTTCCTGCTCGATGAAATCGACAAGATGGGCCAGGATTTCCGTGGCGATCCGTCGTCCGCTCTGCTGGAGGTCCTGGATCCGGAACAGAACTCCACATTCATGGACCACTATCTCGAAGTGGAATATGACCTGTCGGACGTCATGTTCGTGACCACGGCCAATACGCTGAACATTCCTGGCCCATTGATGGACCGTATGGAAGTCATCCGTATCGCCGGTTACACGGAAGACGAAAAGCGCGAAATCGCTAAGCGTCACCTGCTGCCAAAGGCCATCAAGGAACATGCGTTGCGCCCGGAGGAGTTCTCCGTCAGCGACGATGCTCTGATGGCCATCAGCCAGCAATACACCCGTGAAGCAGGCGTTCGTAACTTTGAGCGCGAATTGATGAAACTGGCGCGTAAGGCCGTGACCGAGATCATCAAGGGCAAGTCGACATCCGTTGCTGTCACCGCCGCCAACATTCAGGACTATCTGGGTGTGCCGCGCTTCCGCCACGGCGAAGCCGAGCGTGAAGATCAGGTCGGTGTCGTCACCGGTCTTGCATGGACCGAGGTGGGCGGCGAGTTGCTCACCATCGAAGGCGTCATGATGCCGGGCAAGGGTCGTATGACCGTGACCGGTAACCTGAAGGAAGTGATGAAGGAATCAATTTCAGCTGCGGCGTCCTATGTCCGCTCGCGCGCGGTTGATTTCGGCATTGAGCCTCCACGTTTCGACAAGTCTGATATCCACGTTCACGTGCCAGAAGGTGCGACACCGAAGGATGGTCCATCTGCCGGTGTGGCCATGGCCACCGCAATCGTGTCGATCATGACCGGTATTGCTGTCGATAAGAATGTTGCGATGACGGGTGAAATCACTCTTCGTGGTCGCGTTCTGCCGATTGGCGGTTTGAAGGAGAAGTTGCTTGCGGCGCTTCGTGGCGGCATCAAGAAGGTGCTGATCCCCGAAGAGAACGCGAAAGACCTCGCCGACATTCCCGATAACGTGAAAAACGAGATGGAAATCATCCCGGTTTCGCTCATGGGAGAGGTGCTGAAACATGCGCTGGTCCGCATGCCTGACCCTATCGAATGGGATGGTAGCATCGAGACGCCGTTGATTGCGACCGTTGAAGGTGTGGACGATGGCGGCCAGACAATCGCACATTGAGATGTGACTGACAGGTCTGGTGCTAATTTAGCACAAAAACGTTGAAAGGCTGGCAGAAATGCCAGCCTTTTTTGTGAAAAGATTGCTGGACCCCTTGTTTTTCAGGCCATTCCAGCGCTTTTGGGTGGCGGTACGCGAATAGATAAGTATTCTGCGCCAATCCAATTTGAGTCGTTTCAAACCATTGAAAGGGGTGGAAACATGAACAAGAACGAGCTCGTTTCTGCAGTTGCCGAAAAGGCTGGTCTTACTAAGGCTGATGCCGCTTCTGCCGTCGACGCAGTATTCGAAACCGTCCAGGGCGAACTGAAGGCCGGTGGCGACATTCGTCTCGCTGGCTTCGGCAGCTTCACCGTAAGCCGCCGCGAAGCCTCCAAGGGCCGTAACCCATCCACGGGTGCAGAAGTCGATATTCCGGCTCGCAACGTTCCAAAGTTCTCTGCAGGCAAGGGCCTGAAGGATGCTGTTAACTCCTAAGTTTCCGGGAGCTGTCTGCGCCTACGGCGTGGCAACAGTGTTCAGGTATACCAGGAATGAATTTGGCTCTTTGCTCAATTGAGCGAAATGACGCCACTGAAATGCTAAAAGCCCGGCTCTGTCCGGGCTTTTTGTTTTCAGGTGAGTTCCTGCTATCGATCTTTGATTACAATACGCCTCATATTCTTTAGCGCTTTCTGATTGTCATGCGCCCGTCACGTCCATGTCGCAAAAGCCATCATGCATTTTTCAATGCCATGAAGGGGATACCATGACATTTCGCTTTTCCAGTGCCGCGCTTACCGCTGCCCTGTTTGCATCCGCCGCCTTTCCAGCCGCTGCCGAGCAGGTCTTTAACCGCGTCGCATCCTTTCCGGTCGCTCTCAATCTGCCCGCTGACAAGGACCAGAAAACGATAACCTCGGCGGAAATCGTCACTGCCAGTGAAGATGGCAACACGCTTGTCTACTCCGACAGCCCGCTTGGTGGCATCGGGTTCATCGACATCAAGGATGCCAAGGCCCCGAAGGCGCTTGGCGCGCTGATGATGGATGGCGAACCGACATCGGTTGCCGTGTCGGGCTCCAAGGTTCTTGCTGGCGTCAACACCTCCGAGAGCTACGTCAAACCATCGGGCAAGCTGGTGACGGTCGATATCGCCACCCGCAAGATCGAAGCCAGTTGCGACCTTGGCGGTCAGCCGGACTCGGTTGCTATTTCTCCTGATAAGAGCTTCGTAGCGATTGCCATCGAAAACGAGCGCGACGAAGAGGTCAATGACGGCGCGCTTCCGCAAATGCCTGCCGGTTTCCTTGTCACGATCGGCCTGAAAGATGGCGCACCGGATTGCTCGACGCTGAAGAAGATCGATGTCACCGGCCTTGCCGAAATCTCCCCTGAAGATCCAGAGCCGGAATTCGTTTCCATCAATGCCAATGGCGAGATTGCTCTGACGCTTCAGGAAAACAACCACATCGTCATCATCGACGGCAAAAGCGGAAAAGTGACCAGCCACTTTTCCGCCGGTACGGTTGATCTGAAGGGCATCGACACCAAGACCGATGGCCAGTTGAAATTCACAGACAGCCAGGATGCGCGCAAGCGCGAGCCGGACGCCGTGAAATGGCTGGACAATGACCGCATCGTCATCGCCAACGAGGGTGACTGGCAGGGCGGCTCACGTGGTTTCACCATTTTCGATAAGACCGGCAATCTTCTCTATGAAGCCAATTCGTCCTTCGAACATGCCGTCGCAGCGCTCGGCCACTACCCGGAAAAGCGTTCCAAGGCGAAGGGCATCGAGCCTGAAGGTCTTGAGACCGCGACGTTCGGTAATGATAAATATTTCTTCGTTCTGGCCGAGCGCGCATCCGTCGTTGGCGTTTACAAAGATACCGGCGGCCAGCCACAACTCACACAGATCCTGCCATCGGGCATTTCGCCGGAAGGTGCAGTCGCCATTCCCTCCCGAAACCTGCTGGTGACAGCCAACGAGGCCGATCTGGTCGAGGATGGCGGCGCCCGCTCGCATGTGATGATTTATGAGCGTGCGGAAGGCGAGGCGGCTTATCCACAGCTCACCTCTGCCACCGTTGATGGCGCACCCATCGGTTGGGGCGCTCTTTCCGGCCTCGTTGGCGATGCGGACAAGGATGGTATTCTCTACGCAATCTCCGACTCGGTCTACGGCAACCAACCCTCGATCTACACCATCGACGCCACCAAGAAGCCTGCAGTGATCACCAGCGTTCTGCGCGTAAAGCGTGACGGTCAGCCTGCGCAAAAACTCGACATGGAAGGCATCACGCTGGATGGCAAGGGCGGCTTCTGGGTCGCATCCGAAGGCAACAGCGAAAAGCTCGTTCCGCACGCGCTTTACAACATCAATGCCAAAGGCGAGATCAAGGCCGAGATTGCTCTTCCAAAAGAATTGCTGGAAGGCGAAACCCGCTTCGGTTTCGAAGGCGTGACGTTGATCGGCAAGGGCGATGACGCAACGCTTTGGATGGCCGTTCAGCGCGAATGGGGCAAGGCTGAAAAAGGCAAGGTTAAGCTCGTCTCCTACAATCTGAAGTCCAAGGAGTGGGGTGCCGTGCACTATCAGCTTGATAAGACCGATGACGGCTGGGTCGGCCTATCCGAGATTACCGCGCACGGCGACAACGTCTATATCGTCGAGCGCGATAACCAGATCGGTGACAAAGCTAAGATCAAGAAGCTCTACAGCGTCGCAATCGCTGACCTGAAGCCGGGCAAGATCGGTGGTGAACTGCCGCTCGTCAAAAAGACCGAAGTGCACGATTTCCTGCCGGACCTGAAAGCCCAGACCAACGGTTATGTCGTCGACAAGCTGGAAGGCTTCGCCTTCGACAAATCCGGCAAGGCGTTCGCTGTGACAGACAATGATGGCGTTGACGATTCGTCCGGTGAGACTTTGTTCTTCCCGGTCGATATCAAGGGGACGCATTAAGCGCGAGGCGGATGGCCGGGATGTTGATATCTCGGCATCAGGACGACATGAGAAGTCAGCATTGATATTGAAGCGCTCGCAATCGACAGGTTGCGGGCGTTTTTATTGAGGGACATATTGTCACCACGCATTTTGGCAGCCACTGCTGCGCCGTCTATATTTGCAACAGATGCATTGGAATTCACGCATGCTGAAGCTCGACCACCTTACAGTCATCGCCCCGACCTTGAGCGACGGGGTTTCGCATGTCGAAAATTGTCTCGGTGTCAGCGTGCCCTTCGTGACGAACCACGAATATATGGGCACCCACAATCATCGCCTTCAGCTGGGAAATTCCATCTATCTCGAGATCGTGGCTCTCGATCCGGTTGGCAAAACGCCTGGTCGTGCGCGCTGGTTCGGTCTCGACAATCAGGAGAAAGTGAGAGCAGACTGGAATGAAGGGCGCCGTTTACGAGGATGGGTTGCCAATACGAATGCGATCGATCCTGTCGTTGCACGGCATGGCGCAATTCTGGGCGAAAAGGTCTCGCTGCCGGATGACGATCCAACTTTCGACTTCGCCATTCCCAGGGATGGTGCACTCCCTTTGGACGGCGTCGCTCCCTCAGTGATCGACCATTGGGGAGACGACGCCTATGTGGCCTTAATTCCCGATCTGGGCGCGCGACTTCGCTCTCTCACACTTGAGCATCCCGACCCTGCCAGCATCGGGGCCCTTTACCGCGAACTGGGAGTCGATCATCCACCGATTATTGTTCAAAGTCCGTCAATCCGCTACCGCGCCCTCATCGACACACCCAGTGGATTGCGAGAGCTGACCTGAACCGGAAGAAACTCGAGGGACAGAATATTTGCCAATACGAATTGAGATAGAAAGCCAGCCCCATGAGCAAGACCAGCGTCGCATCGATGACGGGCTGGACATATTCAATTTCGCAAAAGCCGGGCCGGACAATCCGCAGGATTTATGGGTTATGGCGCGGGACGCCAACGAAAGCCTGATCGGCGGCCTGAAAGGGCGTTCAACCTATGCCTGGCTTTTTATCGACTGGCTGTGGGTTTCATCCGAGGTGCGGGGGCAGGGCGTCGGCGCGAAACTCATGAAGAAGGCAGAGGATGCCGCGCAGCAACGTAAATGCCTTGGCGCTTACGTGTCTACGTTCAGTTTCCAGGCACCGGAATTTTATCGTCGGATCGGCTATGAGGATTTTGGACGAATCGAGGACTTTCCGGTCGGCCACGCCTGCATTTGGCTCAAAAAGACTTTTAACCAGCCAGAAAACGCGTGAGGCCCGCTTGGAAGGATAGTGTCAGGTGCCGGGTGTGCAACACCCGGCCTCTCGTTAGTCCTTCAAAGCATACTTTTCCAGCGCATCCCGGTTGATCTCGATCCCGAGACCTGGGCCATCCGGTATCTGCACCACGCCATCGACGTGATCCAGCGGGCTGGTCAGCACGGCCTGGCGGTACGGATTCTCCGTGCGGTCGAATTCCAGAATTGGCGGACGCGGGTTGCGGCGGGCAGGGTCCGGTGTCAGTGATGCCATCAATTGCAACGCGGCTGCGATGGCAACACCCGTGCCCCAGACATGCGGAACGACGCGCACGCCATAGAGGCTTGCTAGATCGACGATGCGTTTCGTTTCTGAAAAGCCACCAGCACCGGCAAGGTCCGGTTGGAGAATATCAACGGATCGGCTTTCCAGTGGCGCGCGCATGCCGTAGCGGCCGTGCCAGGTTTCGCCACCGGCAACAGGGATGGGTTGACCGGCTCGCACCGCCTGATAGGCTTCCAGTTGTTCCGGCACCACAGGCTCTTCGAACCAATCGATGCCGAGAGGAGCCAGCGCCTTGCCGACCTCGATAGCCTCGAGCGCGTCGTATCCGTGATTGGCGTCGATCATGATGCGGACATCGGGACCGACGGCTTCGCGTGCAGCACGGATAACGGCTATGTCTTCGGCCACATCGAAGCCGATCTTGATCTTGACGGCGTGGAAGCCCTGCTTTGCGTAGCCCGCAACCTCTGCTGCCACATCGGAAACGGCATCCACACCATCCTTGCGGAAGGAGCCCGTTGCATAGGCCTTGACGCTTTCACGGAAGCGCCCACCCAGCAGGCGGGAGATGGAGGTGCCGAACCGCTTGCCTTTTATATCCCAGAGCGCAATGTCGATGCCGCTCAGTGCCGTCACGGTTAGACCGCGTTGGCCCTGATCCCGCAGCAGATTGTAAAGCTGATGCCAGATGATTTCGATATCGAGCGGGTCTTTGCCAATCAGGTGAGGGGTGTAAGCGGCAACGACAGCGGCGTTAGGCTTGGCCGGGCCAAGGCATTCGCCCCAGCCCACGGTGCCATCATCGCAAATAATTTCCACGAGGCAGTGAATACGCCGGTCGAAGCGCATGGAGGCGCTTTCGAAGGCATGGCCCAGCTTGTAATCCAGCAGATGCGTGCGAACCGCTTCTATCTTCATGGCTTGTAGGGTCCGATCAACGCTTCAAGCATTCCCACTTCTTCCGCTGTGAGGTCTGTCAGTGGCGCCCGAACCGGGCCTGCATCGAAGCCCATGAGACGGACACCGGCCTTAATGGCAGATACGGCGTAGCCCTTCTGACGGTTGCGGATGTCCATGAAGGGGTAGAAGAAGTCGATGAGAATACGGTCCGTCGTTGCCCTGTCGCCTGCGCGCAGCGCCTTGTAGAACTCCTGCGCCAGCGCTGGCACGAAGTTGAAGACGGCGGAAGAATAGGTCGTCACGCCAGCGCCTAGATAGGCATCGGCAAAAAGCTCGGCCGTTGGCATGCCGCCGAGATAGGTCAGGCGCTCGCCAAGCGTCGCGGTTATCTTACGCACGAGGCCGATATCCCCGGATCCATCCTTGAAGCCAACGAGGTTCGGGCAGCTATCGCAAAGTTTCTGAAGCGTTTCAGCCGTCAAAATGGAATTGTCGCGGTTATAGACCATGACGCCGATGGCGACGGAATCACAGACCGCCTTGATGTGGGCGTAGAGACCTGCCTGCGATGCATCCATCAGGTAATGCGGCAGCAGCAGAATGCCATCGGCACCGGCTTTTTCCGCACTCTGCGCGATCTGGATGGCGATCTTAGTGCCGTAACCGCAGCCAGAAACGATGGGCACGGAACCCGCAGCGGACTTCGCAGCCTTAACCACAGTGCCTACTTCTTCGGGCGCCAGCGAGAAAAACTCACCCGTTCCACCGGCGGCGAAAAGCACCGTCGCATCGAAGCCGGACAGCCAGCTGACGTGGTCGAGATAAGGCTTTTCGTTGAATTCGCCGTCTTGGGTGAAAGGTGTGACAGGGAAAGAGAGCAGGCCCGCACCGAGTGCGACTTTAAGTTCCTGTGGGTCCATAGCCATGAAATTCGAGTCTCCGATTGTTTGTTGAGGCCGATAATATTCGAGATATGACCTGTGTCAATAACTTATAATACAAGTTGGAAAATTTGATTGATGGCTTTTGTCCCAAAGATACCTGTACAGAGCGGCATGATGCGCCTTTAGAGACACATCCAAGCTGACCGCAACATGAGGGTCTTGAATATCGCCCGCCGCCTAGCGTAGACATAAGATAACAGAGGAATTTACGTATGACCACAGGCCGAATAGCGCCGAGGACATACGGGAGAATCGAGGAGGAAACATGCTGAAGACACTGTTGTTGACGGGGGCTGCGGGTGGCGTAGGCAAAGCGATTCGCCCGCTGCTGAAGGACATCGCCGAAACGGTCGTGCTATCCGACATGGTCGAGATCACCGATCTGGCGGCACATGAAAGTTTCGTGCAATGCGATCTTTCCAACCGGGCCGAGGTCGATAAGGCCGTATCTGGTGTGGATGGCATCATCCATCTCGGCGGCATTTCAGTGGAGAAGCCGTTCGAACTGATCCTCAAGGGCAACATCGAGGGGGTCTACAACCTCTATGAAGCGGCGCGGCACAATGGTCAGCCGCGTATCATCTTTGCCAGCTCTAATCATACGATTGGTTATCACCGCCGCGACGAGAGGCTGGACGGAAACTCGCTCATGCGTCCCGATTCGCTCTATGGCGTTTCGAAATGCTTCGGTGAAAATCTGGCCAGCTTCTATTTCGACAAATTCGGGCAGGAAACACTGTCGGTGCGCATCGGTTCGCTGACCCCAAAGCCGCAAACCACACGCATGCTGGCGACGTGGCTGAGCGCCGGTGATTTCGTGTCGCTTTGCGCGCGTGGTTTCGAGGCGCCAAGGCTCGGCAATGCCGTGGTATACGGCGCGTCTAACAACGATGACAGCTGGTGGGACAATGGCGGCGCGGCGTTCCTGGGTTGGAAGCCGCAGGACAACTCGGCGAAGTGGCGCGCCGAGGTGCTGAGCGAAGCCGGAAAAGAGGACCCGAAAGATCCAGCCCATATCTATCAAGGTGGTGCTTTCACCAAGCTTGGACATCCGGCGGACGGTTGATAGCGGGCTTCAAGGGGGAGGGAATTGCCGGGGTGCGATGCTACTTCGGCTTATCCTGGTTCTCTGAGTCGTATTGCACCCAGCGGAAAAAGAAGTAGATCGGCAGCGCAATCAGCGCCAGCGTGACGATTGAGTTCGCAAACATGGTTCATCCCATAGCAACGCGGCTTCATCATGAAGTCGACGGGATGATTATGAGCGACCAATTATTGAGAAATATTGAATCTAACGGGTAAAATCATGGGGCGGGCGAGAGCCCCATGTCCTGAGATAGTACATTTGCACAACAAGTCGAAAAGATCGTTAATAAGACGTTACTCCGCTTGCTCGGCCTTTCCGCATCCGGCACGCATCCGCGTCAGGGCTTCAAAAGCAGCATAGAAGGCAATGTTTGCCGCTCCATCAGCCGCAGAAAGAAGTAGCCGATGCCTGCCTTGCCCATCAGCAGTCCCGGAGCTTCGCCCCTTTGCTGCACACCGCAGGGCAGCGGCAACTCCGAGTCCAGAAAATTCTCGATGATGAAGTGACCGACCTGATCGGCATGAACCGCGACATCGTCACGATTCAGTTGGACGCCAGCAGACAACACGAAGTCCGCGATTCCAGTCAGTCCATGGCACAGGCACAGATCCATCGCTTGCAGTGAAACCCCAGATGTCAGCAAGCGCGACGCGTCCTGAAGCGCCACATTCACCTCGCCCGCGGCGACTTCGTCATCCGGCATCAGTTCCATGAGGCGCAATCGGGTCAGCCCGATGCCGACAGAGCCTGCGCACCACGTGCAATTGCAGCGAGGCGTGAGGGTTGCAGCGCCAGCCGTGATCGTATCCACGCGAAAATCGGGCCACCCCTGGCTCGCGGCATCGAACCAGCTTCTTTCGTATCGCAATGCTTCCTGCGCACCGTGCAGCAACGCTTCGTTACCATCCACCGCATGCGCCTCCAAAAGCGCCATCGCCATGCCGGAAACACCATGGGCGTAACCGAGGAGATTGCGATGTTTCGGCATGAGCGATGGCCATGACAGGCCCTGGGCATCCAGCACCCCCGCGGTCAGCAATCGCTCGGCGTGGCTCACTGCCGCCGCTGTCAATTCGGGGCGTGCATACCGTTTGCCCAGATGCAGCAAAGCAGGCACTGCGCTGGCGCAGCCCGCAATCACATCCAGCGCGTCGTCCGCAAAGGGCAGGTCCGCGTCATGTCCGGCCAGCGCCAGCCCCTGTTCGACCCATTCGAGCCTGTCTAGTGCGCTACCTGCTTCACACAAAAAGTAGGCCGCACCCAGACTGCCGGTGTAGAAGCTGCGTTGCGATGATTCGGCGAAATCTGGCAACCGCGCCTGTACCTGGCGAACTGCACCTTCGATTGTTGCGTTAAGGCGCCGCGACGGTGCGTGAACCGCCAAGCGTGCCAGAAAAAGGGCAATACCGGCAACCCCGTCATAAAGCGACGTCGTCGCCGTGCGGTAGGCTGTCGTGGCGCTGCCGTCGGCAACGGTCATGGCCCATCCCATCCACGTGCAGCGGTCCTCATGCCACAAAGCGTCACGGCACAGTTGCGTGCCAATGCGGTTCGCAGCGTCGAGAAAACCATGCTGGCTTCGTGCGTTGCTGGTATCCGGAACTGTCATCACGCTCATCTCCAGAATTCCTTTCAGACGGGATAGGTATATAGGTCGCTGTTTCCGGCGCTCAGATGCGGTGCGGTCAACGAAAGACCGGCCTCGGCAAAGCGCTTTTCGAGATAGTCCAGCCGCGTTTCCACCGACTGACTGCCCGCCGCCCAGGCGCGCACGATCGCGTCGGCCATCAGCATGGTGCGGACCTGTCCGAAGCTCATGCCATAGCCAGGATCATCCGCCCCACCTACGCCACCGGTCAGTGATTTCGAAAACAGGGGCACGTCTGCTCCAATATCCGGTGCCGTCTCTACAAACGCATCGCGCAGCAGCGCGAGCATGAACGGCAGGTGCCTGCGCGCAAGGTAGAACACGGTGCTGTCCGTGCGGTCGTAAGTGGAAGGGTCCAGCAGTGTTTTCGCGCGAAACGGCACCGCGTAACCATTCAAAAGCCCCGCCAACAGCGCCATCAAAGACACGACCGTTTCTGGTCTTGTGTTGAGATAAAGCCGTGCCAGCGCGGCATCGTCATGATCGCAATGCGGCACATGCCCGGTGATGTGGTAAAAGGCCGACTGAACCTGTGATGACGCCAGTGGCAGCAGGATCGAGACATTGCTGTTGACCTGCACAGGGCCAGGCGAAGAAAGAGTGAAGGCGCCAGGAAGAACGTGGCGACAGCAATCGCCCTTGCGCACGTGGATCGCACCACTCGCATCCGTCTTGTAGACCTGCCACTGCTGAGACCAGCGTGAGCCCTCCGGGAATGCAGCGCGAAGCTGCGATAGCAGGTCGACATCCGTTGCCATGTTCTTCGGTGCGGGCGGGTCTGGAGTAAAGGGCCGCGCATAGGCCGCATCGTAAAGCGCTGGCCACAGGGCCTCCGAAAGCCGGGTCGTCACAGGCTTTGGTGGTTCCGACGGTGCGGCGGGCGGGAGCGTCACCACAGGTCGGTTGCCTATCCTGAACTGCCCCAGATTGATGATTTTGACCGCGCCGAGAATGTCAGCCAGCGATGGCTGCAACTGCGTTGGCAGGGTGATGGGCTGTGTGCGGGTTGCGACGAATGTTCGATCAATGGCGTTCATCATCATGCTCCGGGGTCTGCGAGGCCGAACAGTTGCTGCACGGCACTGCGCGGATCGTTGAAAATGCTGGTTGCCGTGCGGATGGCGAGAACCGCCGAGGCCGAAATCTCCGGTGTCGCCTGCGCGATTTCATAAGCCGTGAGATCGAGCCGCGCCGCTGCGAAACGGGCGCATCGGTCTTTCGCTTGCACCTGCTGTTGCGCTGTCAGTGAGAATGCTGCGGTGTAGGCGGTCCAGAACGCTTTGCAGCATGCCTGTGCACGTGCGATGTCTTCCGTCGGTGCCGGGCCAAGGAATTGTCCCTGCGCGGAAAAGCGCCCAACGATGACGGGTTGCATGAAGCTTGCGAGCACGCACGCCACGTCCCACGCGGCATCCCCAAGGTCCGCCAGTTCCCAGTCTATCAGTTGAACACTCGCCTTGGCGTTTTCATCCGGCTGAGAAACGAGGAAGTTTTCCCATTTCAGATCGCCATGAATGAGACAGCCGCGCTGCCATTCGGCTTTCAGCAGTGCCATATGCGCTTTTAATCCCGGCTCCTTGCGAACAGCCGCCAGAACACCCTTTGCACCACCGCTCATGTTCGGCATCATCGTTTCGCCAAAATCGGAAAAGCTCAGTATCCATGGTGGCTGCACTGGGAACACACCCTGTTTCGCAGCAGTGCCCAGAATGTCGGTCGCGTGGCCGTGGCATGTGGATAGCAGGGTGCCCAGTTGCGTCGCAATGTCCTCCATCGCGCCAGCAACCGCTGAAACCCGCATTTGATAAAAAGTAAGGCTTTGCGAATTCGGCACCAGATCGACCGCCAGCAAATGCCGGGTCTTATCGTAATGGCGAATCTGCGGCATGAGCGCTTTCAGGTCCGCAGTCGAAACACCGCTGTCTGCCAGTGCGTAAAGCGTTGCCTCGCGCTGTACCGACTGCATCGTTTCGGCTGCAACAAGGGGAATTTGCTTGACGAAAAGGCCGGTTCCATCCCGGCGCAAAACCTTGAAGTTTCTGTTGCGACGCCCAGCCTCGACAATGGTAATGTCATCATCGAGAAGCTCAGTTGCCGAAAGTACGCGTCGATCCATGAGATAAGGCACGAGTGTGCCGCTGGTCAGATACATCGGTTTTCCCCAAGGCCGGATTGATGTGCTTCCAAGGAAGCCGCTGAAACCGAGCCGCAGTGCTGGCTCGAAATAGTCCCATCGGCCGCGAGCGGCCGATGGGTTGAACTCATGTCACCTGTTGATGACATACGTCAGACATTCCTCTTACTGGCCCGTGCAATGAATGTGCGTCGGGTTGCAAACAGTGGCCAGAGTACCGCAGCCGATGGATGTCGGCGGTGTCACCGTTGCCTGTGCAGCCGCCGCTGCGCCATTGCAGATGATGGGAACACCCGTCTGCGGGCAAATCGGCGTGATGTTGGTGATCTGGCACACCGGCGTCAGTGTGATGCTCTGCTGTTGTTGCTGCTGAGGCGCTGCCGCCTGCTGAATTGCCACACCACCACTGCAAACAATCGGGATGCCCGTGGAGCAAATCGGCGTAAGCGTAATCTGGCACACTGGCGTCAGCGTAATGCTCTGCTGCTGCTGCGGGGCTGGCGCCTGCTGATAGGCGGCTGCACCATTGCAGATGATGGGAACACCTGTCGTGGGGCAAATCGGCGTGATGTTGGTGATCTGGCAGACAGGCGTGAGCGTGATGCCCTGTTCCTGCTGCTGCTGCGGGGCTGGCGCCTGCTGATAGGCAGCCGCACCGTTGCAGATGATGGGAACGCCTGTCGTCGGGCAAATCGGTGTGATGTTGGTGATCTGGCACACTGGTGTGAGTGTGATGCCCTGTTCCTGCTGCTGTTGAGGCGCTGCCGCCTGCTGATTAGCCGCGCCACCATAGCAAACAAATGGGATGCCTGTGGAGCAAATCGGCGTAAGCGTAATCTGGCACACTGGCGTCAGCGTAATGCTCTGCTGTTGCTGCTGCATATCGCCAGCTGGCTGCGGTGGCATGACGGTGAGTTGCGGGCACGGGTTTGTAGACGTGTGGCAGCCTGGAATATTGGTCGGCTGGCAATGAAAGTATGCCGTCGGACCAACAGGCGTCTGCTGCCCTTGATGAGCAGGAGGCTGGCAATGCTGAACCGCAGTCTGGCAACCAGGCATGCTTGTCTGCGGGCAATGCAGGTAGGCTGTCTGCCCAATCGGCGTCTGCTGTCCCTGACCAGCTGGAGGCTGGCAATGCTGGACCGCAGTCTGGCAACCAGGCATGCTCGTCTGTGGGCAATGCAGGTAAGCCGTCGGGCCGTACGGTCCCTGCTGGTTCTGATCAGCTGGCGGCTGGCAATACTGCACGGCGGTCTGGCAACCAAGAAGGCTTGTTGGCGGGCAATGCCAATAGGCCGTAGGGCCGACGATAGTCTGCGCGGCTGCTGGCTGGCAGCCGAAAGAGGTGTAGGTCATCGATCAAATCCCGATTTTTCGTTGAAGGGAGCTCTGTGACATGTCTGGAGAGCGCAGCCTGCCGAGAGCAACCACCGGTAATTGCTTGGCGTACTCCTAACTCGCCTTTGACGAGAAAATTTCTATTGCACTTTTTAAAGTTGTGCAATTAAAAAATACATTTATAACGAGTAATTGGAAATTTACAGTCGGATTGCGTGTGTAAGCGATACGATCACTTCCCAGCAAATCCGGCCTTTCCGAAGTATCGACCTCCCGCTTTAGGAGAAGAGAGCCATGACATCCGATACAACCGATATCAACAATGAGAGCCCAGCCGAGCCGGAGCGTCCGTCCGGTCGCTTCATCATTTCGCACCGCATGGCACAGTACCGCGATGGCCGCGCTCGCCGCTCTGCCAAGGCCAATTTCAGCGACCGTTTGACGCGCGCTCTCGGTGGCGGAATGGATATCGTCAGCGACAATGGTGTGGAGAGGGACAATGTACGCCGCGTGCTTGTCGTAAACGCGGATGAGAACGAGTTGCTGGCAAAGACGCGCGACCTTTCACCCGATACGATTGTAGAGCGGGAAGCGTTACGCTGGCCAGCATCATTGCGACTTGCCCCCTGGGGCACGCCATTACCCACATCCGCACCGCCCTCTGTCCAGTCGGCGAGCAACACAGCGGCAGGCCCGCTTCCTTTTACGCTCAACTTGACATCATCAGGTGCGCCGCTCTTTAATGCGCAGGTGGAATTCGGGCTGACAGCTCTCACGCCGGGCGCTCACCCCTCCAGCAGCAGCATCATGGTCACGACGGACGCGCACGGTCTGGCGTCCTGTCAGTTCGACGCGACCCAATGGTTTCCGGTCTCCGCACAGATTTCGCCACATGGGGCGGTTTGGTCAGGCATGGTTGTTCGCCCCGTTTCGGGCAGCATCATCAATCTCGATCCACTGCCGGCGGCAGGCCCGTTGGGCTGGTGGCATCAGCTTGCGGGAATCAATGCATTCGATGCACAGGCGGGCACGGGCATCCGCGTCGGCGTCATCGATTCCGGCCTGGGTCCCCATCCATATCTCGATCACATCGTTGCTGCCGGTGCGTTCATCGACGGCGGTTTTCAGCCGGGGGCTGACGCTACCACCGATGTCATCTGGCATGGAACGCATGTGTCGGGCCTCATCGGTGCGCGTCCTCCCGCAGACAGCCGCGAATATGCAGGGCTCGCGCCGGGTGCGGATGTTTTTACCGCAAGGGTTTTCGCGCCGGGCAGGGGGGCGAACCAGGGCGACATTGCCGCCGCCATCGATGCAATGGTCAATGCCCATGAGGTGGATCTGATCAATCTTAGCCTAGGCGGCACGCCATCCGCCATCGAATATGATGCCGTTCTCGCAGCCTACGGGCGCGGCGCGCTCTGTATCTGCGCAGCCGGGAATAATTTCGGTCAGCCGGTTCTGGCGCCTGCTAGCTATCCACTCTCGGTGGCGGTGTCGGCGGTAACGAGACCGGGGACATACCCCGTCTATAATCTCGCCAATCTCACCACACCGCCTCAGGCAGATCATTACGCAAGAAATGGCTTGTTTTTGCCCACCTATTCCAATTTCGGGCCACAGATCGCCATCACCGCCGGTGGCTCAGCCGTCATCTCCACCGTCCCGGCCACAGACGAGGATGCCGCACCTTACGCCGACATGTCGGGTACATCCATGGCTACACCTGTCACCACTGGCGCGCTCGCGGTCATGCTCTCGCGAGACGCGATATACACCAGCCTGCAACGAACCTCCGCTCGCGCCAAATATGCACGCGCTATTCTTGAACAAAGCGCGCTGACCATCGGCCTCCCGCCGCAATACCAGGGCAACGGCCTCAGCCGCGCGCAATAACGGCAACAAAGTCAGAAACGGGACTAAGACTGCTCCATTCGATCTCCAACGATGTCGAATGGAGCCAATTCGTGCGATACTTCACCTTCTCTGGGAGGACGATATGAGCAAATCGCGAAAAATCTACCGCATAACGTTCCGCCACGATGCTACCCCGCCAGCAAACTGGCAGACCATCATATCCAACACGCCCGGCCTGACCCTGCTGGCTACGACCGGTCGCCACGCACGCATAGAAGCCGCGCCCGAGGCACTCGACACATTGCGTGCCATAATGGGTGACGGCGTGATGATGGAGGAGGAGATGCAGCGTTATTTCTAAAGGGAAGAGGCAAGGCGGCTACGCAGAGGCAAAATCGCTGACGCGTATTACACTTCTATGTCTTCAAGGAAAGATGAAATGGTGGGCGATGAGAGACTCGAACTCCCGACATCCTCGGTGTAAACGAGGCGCTCTACCAACTGAGCTAATCGCCCTTCGCGTCATGCAGATCGTGTCTGCCGCGTCGGTGGCCGTGATGTATTGGTATCGGAAAAAAACCGCAAGAGCTTTTGTGAAGTTTTTTTGTTTTTTTCGATTTTTGTGACGGCAGCTATTGGTCTTTCCTCATGGCTAAGACACCAAAAGCCCTGAAGGGAAGGGGGGGTGAGCGCGCAGTGGCGTATGGTTCTCTCTATTTTGTCCACAGCCTTACTGGCAGCATGGATGCTAAAGGTTCGCGCCGGAACCGAATTTTTGCTCCACTACAGAGTGGCCTCCTTTCGTTAAAGCTTCGATCGCTTCGTGAGCACGAATCCAAATGCGACTTACGAGTCGATTCATGCGCACCTACGAGCCCACCAACAGCTCCGCTTCCACTCCCCAATGGCTTTGAATAAATGCGGTCGTCGGTGGGCGAAAAAAATGGAAACAACAAAACTGCCGGGAAACCGGGCCTTCCTGGCGGTTTGTGAAATCAAAATGACAAAGCTTATTCTTTTGTCGTGAAAGCTGCTTGACACCCCACCGCGAACGCCTTAGTTAGCCGCTCAACGAACAGCCGAGGCGAGTTCGTGAGACGGGTTTCGGCCAGTCTTTTTGGGAATGTGCGGGTGTAGCTCAGTTGGTTAGAGTGCCGGCCTGTCACGCCGGAGGTCGCGGGTTCGAGCCCCGTCACTCGCGCCATTCCTTCCTCGATATCTACGGACTTCCAACAGTCCGACATAATGCGCGGGTGTAGCTCAGTTGGTTAGAGTGCCGGCCTGTCACGCCGGAGGTCGCGGGTTCGAGCCCCGTCACTCGCGCCATTTTCTTCTGATAGCAGAAGTCAATGTCCTTTTTTCAAATCGCAGTTGTTGCGTAAAAATCTCCAAGACATCGTTTTTAACAAATCCACACGTCGTGTTGTCGGGCTTCGTGTTCGCTGCAAAACATGCCCTCTAAGCCATCTTCAGTATCGTTTCAGTTCGAGCGATTTCTTGGGTTTTTAAGTCATCTTTTTATTGTCGTTTTTGTCGAGCTGCAGTCATTTTTAAGCTCAAAAATATGCGACAATTTGGTGGCGCCAAATCCTGTTTGATTATCCATGTTTTTGAATAGCTTAGCGCTGTAAATTCTGGCGTTCGGCAAGGCGTGCGCATATAATGGTAGCTTCTCGAAGTCACGATTGACTCGAAATGGCACTTAATCTCTTGCAGAGAGAGCGTGGCTGGGATAACCACTGCGGCGTTGCAACATAATTTCGACCCTATGGATTCTCATCCAAAAGGGATATACTCGACGCTCGGTCGGGTAAGGAAGAGACAATGACTGAACTCCTCAGTTCCTACATTCCGATCGCAATCTTCATTGGTATCGCGCTTGTCATCGGTCTGGCGCTGTTGATTGCGCCTTTCGCCGTTGCCTACAAGAACCCCGACCCGGAAAAGCTCTCGGCCTTCGAGTGCGGCTTCAATGCTTTTGATGACGCGCGTATGAAGTTCGACATTCGCTTTTATCTGGTGTCGATTCTGTTCATCATCTTCGATCTTGAAGTCGCATTCCTGTTTCCGTGGGCTGTGTCCTTCGGTGAAATCGGCTGGTTCGGTTTCTGGTCCATGATGGTGTTCCTTGGTGTTCTCACCATCGGCTTTATCTATGAATGGAAGAAGGGGGCACTGGAATGGGCGTAGTTCAAAACGACACCACGCTTGTCGCGCCAAAGCCCAAGGGCATTATCGATCCATCGACTGGCAAGCCTGTCGGTAGCGACGATGGCTATTTCACTGAAATCAACGATGAGCTTGCCGACAAGGGTTTTCTGGTCACGTCCACGGACGAGCTGATCACCTGGGCTCGCACAGGCTCCTTGATGTGGATGCAGTTCGGCTTGGCCTGCTGCGCCGTTGAAGGTCTGATGCAGGCCTCCGGCCCGCGTTATGATATGGAACGCTTCGGCGTTGCTCCGCGCGCGTCGCCGCGTCAGTCGGACGTGATGATCGTTGCCGGTACGCTCACCAACAAGATGGCGCCAGCGCTTCGGAAGGTCTATGATCAGATGCCGGAGCCACGCTACGTCATCTCCATGGGCTCCTGTGCCAATGGCGGCGGTTACTACCATTATTCCTACGCCGTCGTGCGCGGTTGTGACCGTGTGGTTCCTGTCGATATCTACGTGCCGGGCTGTCCCCCCACGGCGGAAGCGCTGCTTTACGGCGTGCTTCTGCTGCAGAAGAAAATCCGCCGTACCGGTACGATCGAGCGTTAAGGGCAGAGGACTGACAAATGAGCGAAGCTCTCAACGATCTCTCGGCCTATGTGCAGGAAGTGCGCGGTTCCCTGCTGGAATCTGCGGTGATTGCCTATGGCGAACTGACGCTGAACACCACTCCTGAGAACGTCATCGCGCTGTTGACCTTCCTGCGTGACGACGTGCAGTGCGGTTTCGTCAACATCATCGATATCTGCGGCGTGGACTGGCCGAGCCGCGAAAAGCGTTTCGACGTGGTCTACCACCTGCTGTCGCCGCGCCAGAATTTGCGCGTGCGTATCAAGCTTCAGGCCGCCGAAGACGAAGCCGTCCCATCGGCGACGTCCGTTTTCCTTGGTGCTGAATGGTTCGAGCGCGAAGCATGGGATATGTATGGCATTCCATTCGAAGGCCATTCGGACCTGCGCCGCATTTTGACCGACTACGGTTTCGAAGGTCATCCGCTGCGCAAGGATTTCCCGGTCACGGGCTTTGTGGAAGTGCGCTACGATGACGTGCTGAAGCGCGTTCTTTATGAGCCTGTCGAACTGAAACAGGAATTCCGTAACTTCGACTTCCTTTCCCCTTGGGAAGGAACGGATTACGTTCTTCCCGGTGACGAAAAGGCCAAGCCATGAGCGAAGCTGCCGCCATAGAGCAGGGGCAGTGTCTTTGCGGCGCCGTGCGCTTTTCAGCGACGATCGGTGCCCGTGAAGTCGGCGCGTGCCATTGCTCCATGTGCCGTCGCTGGACGGGTGGGGTGTTCCTCGCCGTCGAGTGCGAGGCGGTAACCCTCGAAAATGACGCAAAACTGGGCGTTTATTCGTCTTCCGAATGGGGCGAGCGTTGCTTTTGCACCACGTGCGGCAGTACGGTCATGTGGCGCTCGAAAGATGGTGCGCACCATGCGGTTTCTCTGCAGTCCTTCGAAGACCCGTCCAGTTTCCGTTTCGCATCGCAAATCTTCATAGACGAAAAGCCGACAAACTATTCGTTCGCCGAGGCCACGAAGAACATGACCGGCCCCGAATTCATCGCCATGATTACGTCGGCGGAGCAACACTGATGACAGAACATAACGTTCGCAATTTTACGATCAACTTCGGCCCGGAACACCCGTCCGCGCACGGCGTGTTGCGTCTCGTGCTCGAGCTCGACGGTGAAATCGTCGAGCGCGTCGATCCGCATATCGGCCTGTTGCACCGCGGCACGGAAAAGCTAATCGAGACCAAGACCTATCTTCAGGCGCTGCCGTATTTTGACCGCCTCGATTACGTTGCGCCGATGAACCAGGAGCATGCCTTCTCGCTGGCCGTTGAAAAGCTTCTCGGCCTCGAGATTCCGATGCGTGGTCAGTTGATCCGTGTTCTCTTCTCGGAAATCGGCCGCATTCTCTCGCACATCATGAACGTCACGACGCAGGCCATGGACGTGGGCGCAATGACGCCGCCGGTCTGGGGCTTCGAAGAGCGTGAAAAGCTCATGGTGTTCTACGAGCGCGCTTCGGGCGCCCGTCTGCACGCCGCCTATTTCCGCCCAGGTGGCGTCCATCAGGACCTACCGCCTGAGCTGGTTGATGATATCGGCAAGTGGTGCGATCCATTCATCACCTTCCTCGACAATGTCGAAGGTCTTTTGACCGACAACCGCATCTACAAGCAGCGTAACGTCGATATCGGCGTTGTCTCGCTCGAAGATGCGTTCGCATGGGGCTTTACCGGCGTCATGGTCCGCGGCTCGGGTGCTGCCTGGGATTTGCGTCGCGCGCAGCCTTACGAATGCTATTCCGATCTGGAATTCGACATTCCCGTCGGCAAGAACGGCGACTGCTATGACCGCTATCTCATCCGCATGCAGGAAATGCGCGAATCGATCAAGATCATGAAGCAGTGCGTTGAACTGTTGCAGGGCAAGCACCGCGTTGGTGCCGTGTCGTCGCTCGATGGCAAGGTCGTTCCGCCAAAGCGTGGCGAGATGAAGCGTTCGATGGAAGCGCTGATCCACCACTTCAAGCTCTACACCGAAGGTTATCACGTGCCGGCTGGCGAAGTGTACGCAGCCGTCGAAGCGCCGAAGGGCGAGTTCGGCGTCTATGTGGTCGCCGATGGTTCGAACAAGCCTTACCGCTGCAAGATCCGCGCGCCGGGTTACGCACATCTGCAAGCCATGGACTTCCTTTGCAAGGGACACCAGCTTGCCGACGTGACGGCTGTTCTCGGCTCTCTGGACATCGTGTTCGGGGAGGTCGACCGCTGATGCGTTTGCCGCTGGCCATATCGGCTCTTGTTGCCGCGACTGCACCCGTTTTCGCCCAGACGGCGGATAACGGCGTGTCTTCGCAGGCAGGCGGCGGTTCATCATCTGTCAAGCAACTTCTGTCACAGGGATACGAGATCAAGTCCTCGCTTCCCAACGGCGGAAAATTCATTGTGTTCATGCAAAAAGACAAAGCGGCCTATGCCTGCGAATTCGTCACGGTGACGAAATCGCGGTGCGAGTCGCTCAATTGATGAGGCGTGAGGAAGTATGTCCGTTCGTCGACTAGCCGAAGATCAGTTCCAGCCCACGGGTTTCGCGTTTAACGCGGACAACACCGCATGGGCGGAAAAAACGATCCAGAAGTATCCTGCAGGACGCCAGCAATCTGCGGTCATTCCGCTGTTGATGCGCGCCCAGGAGCAGGACGGCTGGGTCACCCGCGCCTGTATCGAAAAGATCGCCGACATGCTGGATATGGCCTATATCCGCGTGCTTGAAGTTGCGACGTTCTATACGCAGTTCCAGCTCAAGCCTGTCGGCACCAGAGCGCATATTCAGGTCTGCGGCACCACGCCCTGCATGTTGCGCGGTTCAGAAGCGCTGATGGACGTCTGCCGCCACAAGATCCATCATGACCCGCTGACCCCCAATGAGAGCGGTACGCTGTCGTGGGAAGAGGTGGAATGTCAGGGCGCCTGCGTCAACGCGCCGATGGTCATCATCTTCAAGGATGCCTATGAAGACCTGACGCCCGAGCGTCTGGAAGAGATCATCGACACGTTCGAAGCCGGCAAGGGCGACACCGTCAAGCCAGGCCCGCAGATCGACCGTCATTTGTCGGCTCCGATCGGTCCGCTGACGACGTTGACGGAAGAGACGAAGCCTGACCGTTCCAATCTCGACAAGCCAGCAGAGGCGCCCGCAGCGCCGGAAGCCGCGGCTGCACCGTCTGAAGCTGCAAAGCCGAAGACGACGGCAGCCGAGTCGGATGCGAAGTTGAAGACACCGGTCACCGATCCCAAGGCGTCCGAAAGCAACGCCAAGGACGCTGCCAAAGAAGGGTCGGGCGAGACGAAAACGTCTGCCAAACCATCGCTGGAAGACAAGAACCGTCCCGCCAAGATTGAACGGCCCGCAAAGGCCGATGATCTCAAGCTCATTTCCGGCGTTGGCCCGAAGAACGAAGCAACGCTCAACGAACTCGGCATCTTCACCTATATGCAGATTGCCGGTTGGTCCGCAGAAGAGCGTGAATGGGTTGATGGTTATCTGAATTTCAAGGGTCGTATCGATCGCGATGATTGGGTACGTCAGGCCGAGGCTCTCGCCAAGGGTGGCGAAGCCGAATACATCAAGGTCTTCGGCAAGAAGCCGCGGTAAAGAGGTCAAGCATGTTAAAAGATCAGGATCGCATCTTTACCAATCTCTACGGCCTCAAGGACACCTCGTTGAAGGGTGTGCTTGCGCGCGGTCATTGGGATGGCACGAAGCAGATCATCGAAAAGGGACGTGACTGGATCATCAACGAAATGAAGGCATCCGGCCTTCGTGGTCGTGGTGGTGCGGGCTTCCCGACAGGCCTCAAATGGTCCTTCATGCCGAAGGAAAGCGATGGCCGTCCGCATTATCTCGTCGTCAATGCCGACGAATCCGAACCCGGCACCTGCAAGGACCGCGAAATCCTGCGCCACGATCCGCACACGCTGATCGAAGGCTGCGTGATCGCCGGTTTCGCCATGAGCGCGCATACGGCCTACATCTACGTTCGCGGCGAATATATGCGCGAACGCGAAGCGCTTCAGGCCGCGATCGACGAATGCTATGACGCCGGTCTGTTGGGCAAGAACAACAAGAACGGCTGGGATTTCGACGTTTACGTTCACCACGGCGCAGGTGCATACATCTGCGGTGAGGAAACGGCGCTTCTCGAAAGCCTAGAAGGCAAGAAGGGCCAGCCGCGCCTCAAGCCTCCGTTCCCGGCCAATATGGGTCTCTACGGTTGCCCGACCACGGTCAACAACGTCGAGTCCATCGCCGTTGCGCCGACCATCCTGCGTCGTGGCGCGTCGTGGTTCTCCTCCATCGGTCGTCCGAACAATGTCGGCACCAAGCTGTTCATGGTCTCGGGCCATGTCGAGCGCCCGTGCACCTTCGAAGACGCGCTGGGTCTCTCCTTCAAGGAACTGATCGAGCGGCACTGCGGTGGCATTCGTGGCGGCTGGGACAATCTGCTCGGCGTCATTCCAGGCGGTGCATCCTGCCCCATCGTTCGCGGTGAGGACATGAAGGACGCCATCATGGATTTCGATGGCATGCGCGAAGTGAAGTCGTCCTTCGGCACCGGCGGCATGATCGTCATGGACAAGTCCACCGACGTGATCAAGGCCATCGCCCGCATCGCGGCCTTCTTCAAGCATGAGAGTTGCGGTCAGTGCACGCCATGCCGCGAAGGCACGGGCTGGATGTGGCGCGTGCTGGAACGCATGGTCAAGGGCAACGCGCAGAAGCGCGAAATCGATATGCTGTTCGAAGTGACGAAGCAGATCGAAGGCCACACCATCTGTGCGCTGGGTGATGCGGCTGCATGGCCGGTTCAGGCGCTCATCCGCAATTTCCGTCCGGAAATCGAAAAGCGGATCGATGAATATACCTACAGAGCCATGGATGATGGCGCTGTGCTTGAGGCTGCCGAGTAACACCGGCCAAAGTAACGCCCGAAGGGTGTTGCGAGGGGCGGGGATCGGGTGTACCGGTCCCTTACATCGTTAAAGCATTCGGCACTTTTTGAGTCTAAGCCGGATGCCATCAGGATTTGTCCTTGACCGCATGATCATGCGCGATGGACAGGCAACAGGACGTAAGTAGGACCATGACAAAGCTCAAGGTTGACGGTAAAGAGATCGAGGTTCCGGATCATTTCACGCTTTTGCAGGCGTGCGAGGAGGCTGGTGCCGAAGTTCCGCGCTTTTGTTTCCACGAGCGTTTGTCGGTTGCGGGTAACTGCCGCATGTGTCTCATCGAGGTGAAGGGCGGACCGCCTAAGCCTGCCGCATCCTGCGCCATGGGCGTTCGCGATATTCGTGGCGGCCCGAACGGCGAATTGCCGGAAGTTTTCACCAATACGCCGATGGTCAAGAAGGCCCGCGAAGGCGTGATGGAATTCCTGCTCATCAACCACCCGCTCGATTGTCCCATCTGTGACCAGGGTGGCGAATGCGACCTTCAGGACCAGGCGATGGCCTTCGGTATTCCGGGCTCGCGCTATTCTGAAAACAAGCGCGCCGTGGAAGACAAATACATCGGACCGCTCGTCAAGACGGTCATGAACCGCTGCATTCACTGCACGCGTTGCGTCCGCTTCACAACGGAAGTTGCAGGCATTTCCGAACTTGGCCTGATTGGTCGCGGCGAGGACGCCGAAATCACGACCTATCTCGAGCAGGCAATGACGTCTGAGCTTCAGGGCAACGTCGTTGATCTCTGCCCGGTCGGCGCGCTGACATCCAAGCCTTTCGCCTTCACGGCCCGTCCTTGGGAACTCGGCAAGACCGAAACCATCGACGTGATGGATGCGCTCGGCTCTGCCATCCGCGTCGATACCCGTGGCCGCGAAGTCATGCGCGTCATGCCGCGCGTCAACGAAGCGATCAATGAAGAGTGGATTTCCGACAAAAGCCGCTTCATCTGGGATGGTCTGAAGACTCAGCGTCTCGACAAGCCCTATGTCCGCAAGGATGGCCGCTTGCAGCCTGCCACATGGGGCGAAGCGTTCGGCGCCATCAAAGCAGCCGTTGCTTCCACATCCGGTGAAAAGATCGGCGCTATCGCTGGCGATCTGGCTTCCGTCGAAGAAATGTTCGCATTGAAGTCGCTGCTGGCGTCGCTTGGTTCCACCAATGTCGATTGCCGCCAGGATGGCACAGCGCTTGACCCATCGCTCGGTCGCGCAAGCTACCTGTTCAACGCCACCATCGAAGGCATAGAACATGCCGACGCTTTGCTGATCATCGGCTCCAACCCACGCTACGAAGCTTCCGTGCTCAACGCACGTATTCGCAAGCGCTGGCGCCGTGGCGGTTTCCCGATTGCTGTCATCGGTGAAGCAAGCGAGTTGCGTTATGAATACGAATATCTCGGCTCCGGCACGGACACGCTGTCCGATCTGGCGTCCGGTTCGCACAGCTTCATCGACAAACTGAAGGCTGCCAAGAACCCGATGATCATCGTCGGGCAGGGTGCTCTGTCGCGTGAAGATGGTGCTGCTGTGCTGGCTGCGGCTGCAAAGCTGGCCGTTTCCGTCGGCGTCGTTTCGGCTGAGTGGAACGGTTTCTCGGTTCTGCACACGGCGGCTGCCCGCGTCGGCGGTCTGGATATCGGCTTTGTCCCAGCGGACAAGTCGGCCAACGCTGCGTCTATCGCTGCATCGTCCGAGGTTCTCTTCCTGCTTGGTGCAGACGAGATTGATCTGTCGGCCAAGACAGCAAAGCTGACCGTCTATATCGGTTCGCATGGTGACGCTGGTGCAATGGCTGCCGATGTCATTCTGCCGGGCGCTGCCTATACCGAAAAGTCCGGTATCTGGGTCAACACCGAGGGCCGCGTCCAGATGGGCAACCGCGCCGGTTTCGCACCGGGTGAAGCCCGTGAAGACTGGGCAATCATGCGTGCGCTGTCTGATGTTCTTGGCCACAAACTGCCATTCGACTCGCTCGCTGCACTGCGTGCCCAGCTTTACATCGCGCATCCGCATTTTGCCGATGCTGACGAGATTGCCGTGGCCGACGTGGCAGGCATCGAAGCGCTGGCGACACAGGCTGGCACCCTCAACAAGGCAGGCTTTGCCTCGCCGGTTAAGGATTTTTATTTGACGAACCCGATTGCGAGAGCGTCCGCTGTCATGGCCGAATGTTCCGCATTGGCCCGCAACAACTTCAAGGCTGCGGCAGAGTAAGGGTAGGGGACTATGGAATCGTTTTTCTGGAGCTACGTCTGGCCAGCGCTGATTATTGTCGGCCAGTCCCTGCTTCTTCTCGTTTTGTTGCTGGTGTCGATCGCCTTCCTTCTGCTTGCCGACCGTAAGATCTGGGCAGCCGTTCAGCTGCGCCGTGGTCCCAACGTCGTTGGTCCTTTCGGTCTCTTCCAGTCGTTTGCCGACCTTTTGAAGTTCATTCTGAAAGAGCCTGTCATTCCGTCCGGTGCCAACAAGGCAGTCTTCCTCCTGGCTCCTCTGGTCGCCGTGACACTGGCTTTGGCCACCTACGCCGTGATCCCGTTCAATCAGGGCTGGGTCATCGCCAACATCAATGTCGGCATTCTCTACATTTTCGCGATTTCGTCGCTTGAAGTCTACGGCATCATCATGGGTGGCTGGGCTTCGAACTCGAAGTATCCATTCCTCGGCGCGCTTCGTTCTGCCGCCCAGATGGTGTCCTACGAAGTCTCCATCGGCCTCGTCATCGTCACCGTCCTGCTCTGCGTCGGTTCGCTGAACCTGACGGATATCGTCAACGCGCAGCATTCGGGCATCGGCACGTCGCTCGGCCTGCCAGCGTCGTTCCTGGACTGGCACTGGTTGCCGCTGTTCCCGATGTTCATCATCTTCTTCATTTCGGCGCTGGCAGAAACCAACCGTCCACCCTTCGATTTGCCGGAAGCGGAATCGGAACTTGTGGCCGGTCACATGGTGGAGTATGGCTCCACCCCGTACATGATGTTCATGTTGGGCGAATATGCTGCCATAGTTTTGATGTGCTGCCTGACGACCATCCTGTTCCTGGGCGGCTGGCTTCCCATCGTGGATGTCTGGTTCCTGAATTGGGTACCGGGTATCATCTGGTTCATCCTGAAGGGCGGCATGGTGTTCTTCATGTTCGGTCTGGTGAAGGCATTCGTTCCACGTTACCGCTATGACCAGTTGATGCGTCTCGGCTGGAAGGTCTTCCTTCCGCTCTCGCTCGCCATGGTCGTGATTGTTGCATTCGTACTCAAGCTGACGGCGGGGGCATAAGATGTTCGCAGTCCTCGCTTGCAGATTTGGAGGTTGAGATGGCCAGTCTTTCACAAGCCGTCAATTCACTGTTCCTCAAGGAATTTGTCGGTGCCTTCTTCCTGACGATGCGTCACTTCTTCAAACAGAAGGCGACAGTGAACTACCCTTTCGAAAAGGGTCCGGTCAGCCCGCGTTTTCGTGGTGAGCATGCGCTTCGTCGTTATCCCAACGGGGAAGAACGTTGCATCGCCTGCAAGCTGTGCGAAGCGATCTGTCCTGCCCAGGCCATTACCATCGAAGCTGGCCCGCGCCGCAACGATGGTACGCGCCGTACGGTTCGTTACGATATCGACATGGTAAAGTGCATCTATTGCGGCTTCTGCCAGGAAGCATGCCCTGTTGATGCCATCGTTGAGGGTCCGAACTTCGAATTCGCGACGGAAACCCGCGAAGAGCTGTATTTCGACAAGCAGCGTCTTCTCGATAATGGCGACCGCTGGGAACGTGAAATCGCTCGCAACCTTGCTCTGGATGCGCCTTACCGTTAAGGCAGCATGGTTTCTTCGGAGCGCTGCTTCGGAGAGGGTAAACAGTCAATGCCCGTCGGTTATCGCTGGCGGGAACGAAACGGGCATGCGGCTTCAGGGTCGCGTTTGTCCGGTGAGGACAAAAAGGCACCAACATGGGTCTGCACGCTGTATTCTTTTACATCTTCGCTTTCGTCGCCGTGGCGTCTGCGTTCATGGTCATCGCTTCGAAGAACCCCGTTCATTCGGTGTTGTTCCTCATCCTGACCTTTTTCAACGCAGCCGCTCTCTTCCTGCTGACGGGCGCTGAATTCCTCGCCATGATCCTGCTGGTGGTTTATGTCGGCGCTGTGGCGGTGCTGTTCCTCTTCGTCGTGATGATGCTGGATGTGGATTTTGCCGAGCTGCGCTCCGGCGTTCTGCAATATGCGCCTATCGGCGCGCTGATCGGCATCATTCTGGCGGCAGAACTGATCATCGTCGTGGGCGGCAGCGTGCTCAACCCGCAGGCAGCGAAGTCGATCACTATGCCGATCCCGAACCCGCTGGAGCGCGCCAATACGGCTGCACTCGGTGACGTGCTCTACACGAACTACGTCTACTTCTTCCAGCTTGCCGGTCTGGTTCTGCTGGTGGCCATGATCGGCGCGATCGTGCTGACGCTGCGTCACCGCACCGACATTAAGCGACAGGACATTGCAACGCAGGTTGGCCGCGACCCGAAGACTGCCGTCACGACGGTCAATGTCAAACCGGGTCAGGGCATCTAAGGCGCGAACGGATCCAAGGAAAATCATATTATGGAAATCGGTCTTTCCCATTACCTCACGGTCAGCGCGGTCCTCTTCACGATCGGCATCTTCGGTATCTTTCTCAACCGTAAGAACGTCATCGTCATCCTCATGTCGATCGAGCTCATCCTGCTTGCGGTCAACCTCAACATGGTGGCGTTCTCGTCGTTCCTCAACGATATCGTCGGCCAGGTCTTCGCTTTGTTCATTCTGACTGTCGCTGCTGCGGAAGCTGCCATCGGTCTTGCAATACTCGTTGTCTTCTATCGCAACCGCGGATCGATTGCCGTGGAAGACGTCAATATGATGAAGGGCTGATAAGGCTATGATCTACAAAGCTATCGTCTTTCTTCCGCTGATCGGCTTCCTGATCGCTGGCCTTTTCGGTCGCTCCATCGGTGCCAAAGCCTCGGAATATGTCACAACCGGCCTGATGATCATTGTCGCGATCCTGTCGTGGATCGTCTTCATCAACGTGGCGCTTCTCAGCCACGAGCCCGGCGAAGTCATTAAGGTGACCGTACTGCAGTGGATCCAGTCCGGCGGCATCGATGTCGAATGGGCCTTCCGGATCGATACGCTGACAGCCGTCATGTTCGTGGTCGTCAATACTGTGTCCACCCTGGTTCATCTGTACTCTATCGGGTACATGCACCACGATCCGCATCGTCCGCGCTTCTTCGCCTACCTGTCGCTCTTCACCTTCGCCATGCTCATGCTGGTCACATCCGACAACCTGTTGCAGATGTTCTTCGGCTGGGAAGGCGTGGGTCTGGCGTCCTATCTGCTGATCGGCTTCTGGTACAAGAAGCCATCGGCCTCTGCCGCCGCCATGAAGGCCTTCATCGTCAACCGCGTCGGTGACTTCGGCTTCATCCTCGGCATTTCCGGTCTGTTCGTGCTGTTCGGTTCGGTCAATTTCGAAACGATCTTCGCCGCCGCTGGCACCTATCTGCCTGCCGATGGCGCAGCATCCACCGATGTCGTCATCAACCTGTTCGGCATGCAGCTGGACAAGGCGCATGCGCTAACCGGCGTTTGCCTGCTCTTGTTCATGGGTTCCATGGGTAAGTCGGCGCAGTTCCTGCTGCACACATGGCTGCCGGACGCAATGGAAGGCCCGACACCTGTGTCGGCGCTCATTCACGCCGCGACCATGGTCACAGCTGGCGTGTTCCTCGTCGCCCGCATGTCTCCGATTTTCGAACTGTCGCCGGACGCCTTGACCTTCGTCACTCTCATTGGCGCAATCACAGCCTTCTTTGCCGCGACCGTTGGTCTGGTGCAAAACGATATCAAGCGCGTCATCGCTTACTCGACCTGTTCGCAGCTGGGCTATATGTTCGTTGCGCTCGGCGTCGGCGCGTATGGTGCCGCCGTGTTCCACCTGTTCACGCACGCTTTCTTCAAGGCACTGCTGTTCCTTTGCGCCGGTTCTGTCATTCACGCCGTGGATGGCGAGCAGGACATGCGACACATGGGCGGCCTGCGTAAGCACATCCCCATCACCTTCTGGACGATGACGGTTGGTACGCTGGCGCTGACAGGCGTTGGTATTCCCGGCACGATGTTCGGCTTTGCTGGCTTCTTCTCCAAGGACGTGATCATCGAATCCGCCTATGCGTCGCACAATGCAGTCGCCGGTTTCGCCTTTACGCTTCTGGTCATCGCGGCCCTGTTCACCAGCTTCTATTCCTGGCGTCTGGCGTTCCTGACCTTCTTCGGCAAGCCGCGCGCTTCCGCAGATGTCATGCACCACGTTCATGAATCGCCGATGGTCATGCTGATCCCGCTGTTTGTGCTCACCGTCGGTGCTGTGCTGGCTGGTGTCGTGTTCGAAGGCCATTTCTTCGGTGAAGAATATGCGGAATTCTGGAAGGGCGCTCTCTTTACGCTTCCATCCAACGAAATCCTCGAAGAGTTCCACCACGTTCCATTGTGGGTCAAGTGGAGCCCGTTCATTGCCATGGCTCTTGGTTTCGTGACCGCATGGTACTTCTACATCAAGTCGCCCGAGACGCCGAAGCGTTTGGCCGAGACCCATCGTGGCCTCTACCAGTTCCTGCTCAACAAATGGTACTTCGACGAACTCTACGACTTCCTGTTTGTTCGCTCCGCAAAGGCGCTTGGTCGCTTCCTGTGGAAAAAGGGCGACGTGGCGGTTATCGACCACTACGGACCCAACGGTATTGCCGCGCGCGTGGCTGATGTGACCAACCGCGTCGTTCGTCTGCAATCCGGTTACCTCTATCATTATGCCTTTGCGATGCTGATCGGTATTGCCGGGCTTGTCACCTGGATGATGCTCGGGAGTGCCCTGTAATGACCGATTGGCCTATTCTTTCAACGGTCACCTTCCTGCCGCTCGTCGGCGTGGTGCTCTTGCTTCTGACGAATGCGAATGGTCCGTTCGGTCGCCGCAACGTTCTCAACGTATCGCTGCTGACGACGGTCTTCACCTTCATCGTCTCGCTTTTTGTCTGGATCGGTTTCGACAATTCGAACCCCGGCTTCCAGATGGTCGAAAAACACGCCTGGTTCGGTGACATTGCCGCCTATCATCTCGGCGTTGACGGCATCTCCATGTTGTTTGTCATCCTGACAACGTTTCTGATGCCTTTCTGCGTTCTGGCCAGCTGGAACGCGATCGAAAAGCGCATCAAGGAATACATGATCGCCTTCCTGCTGCTGGAAGTCGTCATGGTCGGCGTGTTCGTCGCGCTTGATACGGTTCTCTTCTACGTCTTCTTCGAAGCAACGCTTATTCCGATGTTCATCATCATCGGTGTGTGGGGCGGTAAGGATCGCGTCTACGCGTCCTATAAGTTCTTCCTCTACACGCTGCTGGGTTCGGTTTTGACCATGCTCGCCATCATGGCGATGTACTGGCAGGCTGGCACGACGGATATGACCGAGCTTTTGAAGCACGGCTTTCCGGCTGGCATGCAGACATGGCTCTGGCTCGCCTGCTTTGCAGCCTTTGCAGTGAAGATGCCGATGTGGCCTGTTCACACCTGGCTTCCCGACGCCCACGTTCAGGCACCGACCGCCGGTTCGGTCATTCTGGCCGGTGTCATGCTGAAGCTCGGCGGCTACGGTTTCATCCGCTTCTCGCTGTCGATGTTCCCGATTGCTTCCGACTATTTCGCACCCTTCGTCTTCACGCTTTCCGTTATTGCCATCATCTACACCTCGCTGGTCGCGATGATGCAGGACGACATCAAGAAGCTGATCGCTTACTCGTCCGTCGCCCATATGGGGTACGTGACCATGGGCATCTTCGCCGCCAATGTTCAGGGCGTGCAGGGTGCCATCTTCCAGATGCTGTCGCACGGCATCGTCTCCGGCGCGCTCTTCCTTTGCGTCGGCGTCGTCTATGACCGTCTGCACACTCGCGAGATTTCCGCTTACGGTGGCCTCGTCAACAACATGCCGAAATATGCTGTGGCCTTCATGGTCTTCACCATGGCCAATGTCGGTCTGCCCGGTACCTCCGGCTTCGTCGGTGAATTCCTGACGATCATCGGCGTGTTCCGCGCCAACACCTGGGTTGCGCTGTTTGCGGCAACGGGGGTCATCCTTTCCGCCTCCTATGCGCTGTGGCTCTATCGCCGCGTCATTTTCGGCGCGCTGGAAAAGGAAAGCCTGAAGTCCATGCTCGACCTTTCGACGCGCGAAAAGGTCATTCTCTATCCGCTGGTAGCACTGACGATTTTCTTCGGCGTCTATCCGGCACCGGTTTTCGATGCTACGGCAGCGTCGGTGGACCTTTTGATTAATAATTATACGGCCGCATTGCAGGCAGCGCAGAATGTTGCGCTTTCTCTGAACTGACGACAGGACCCGTAGGACATGACCGCTGAAATTCTTTTTGCCAGTCTGCGCATCGCGACGCCCGAGCTGATCCTTGCGGTCGGCGCTCTGGTGCTGCTCATGATTGGGGTCTTCTCCGGGGACAAGTCGACCAATACGGTTACGGGTCTCGCCGTAGCGCTTTTGGTCGTCGTCGGTCTGTGGATCATCTTTGCACCGGCGACGGGCGTTGCCTTCGGTGGCGTTTACGTCGCCGACGCCTTCGGCAACTTCATGAAAGTGCTGGCGCTCATCGGTGCCATCGTCGCCATGATCATGTCGGTCGGCCACAGCCGTGTGGAGCCCATCGGTCGTTTCGAATTCCCGGTATTGCTGGTTCTGGCAACACTCGGCATTCTCCTGATGATCTCGGCCAACAACCTGATCTCGCTTTACATGGCGCTGGAACTCCAGTCGCTGGCACTCTACGTCATCTGCGCCATCAACCGCGAAAGCCTGCGCTCGACGGAAGCCGGTCTGAAATATTTCGTTCTCGGCGCTCTGTCGTCGGGCATGCTGCTCTACGGCATGTCGCTGGTTTATGGCTTCACCGGCAACACCGGCTTTACCGAAATTGCAGCCGTTCTTTCGTCTGAGACGCGTTCGCTGGGCCTCGTTTTCGGTCTGGTCTTCGTGCTCGCCGGTTTGGCCTTCAAAATTTCCGCCGTTCCGTTCCACATGTGGACGCCGGATGTTTACGAAGGTGCACCAACCACAGTTACGGCATTCCTGGCCGCAGCTCCGAAGGTCGGCGCCATGGCCATCTTCGTTCGTATCGTCGTCGATGCGTTCCAGCCGGTCTTTGCCGATTGGCAGCAGATCGTGGTCTTCATCTCGATTGCCTCCATGCTGCTCGGTGCCTTCGCGGCCATCGGTCAGCGCAACATCAAGCGTCTGATGGCCTATTCGTCCATCAGCCACATGGGCTATGCACTTGTCGGTCTTGCCGCAGGTAGCCAGTCCGGCGTTGCGGGCGTGCTGCTTTACATGGCCGTCTACATGGGCATGACACTTGGTACCTTCGCCTGCATTCTCGCCATGCGTCGCAAGGATGTCGGCAATGTCGAAGACGTGGATGATCTTGCCGGTCTGGCCTCCACCAATCCTTTCATGGCCATCGTCATGACGATCATGATGTTCTCGCTGGCAGGCATTCCGCCACTGGCTGGCTTCTTCGGCAAGTATTACGTCTTCCTGGCTGCCATCGAAGCACATCTCTACCCGCTCGCCGTCATCGGCGTGATCGCTTCTGTCGTCGGCGCCTACTACTACCTGCGCATCGTCAAGGTCATGTGGTTCGATGAAGCCAAGGGTGGCTTCGAAAAGGCCGCTGGTGAACTTCGCATCGTTTACGCGCTGTCCGGCCTCTTCGTTCTCGGCTTCATCCTCTTCGGCGGTGTGCTGGGTAATGCGGTCACCGTCGCAGCAAAGACGTTCTTTTGAGCGATACGCGCATGAAAACGGGCCGGGTGTCAGTGGATGACTTCCGGCACGAAGCCTTGGCCGAGACGACATCGACCAATGTGGAATGCTTCGCCCGCGCACGGGCAGGCGATGGCGGCAATCTCTGGGTGACAGCCAACAGGCAGAGCGGTGGCCGTGGCCGCCGCGGCAGGCCTTGGGTGTCTGAGCCCGGCAATCTCTATGCCTCTCTTCTTCTGATCGATCCCGCATCCATGGAGCATATCGGCTCCCTGCCGCTGGCCTTTGCGCTGGCGGTTTATCGCGCTGTGGGGGCTTTGCTACCCGCCGGTGGCGCGCCGCTCGAAATCAAATGGCCGAACGATATTCTCATTGGACGCAAGAAGACTTGCGGTATTCTGATGGAAGCCGAAACTTTGCCCGATGGGCGCGCCGCGCTCGTCATTGGCATCGGCATCAACATCGCCCATATGCCCGACAATCCGGCTTACCCGGTGACACGTCTTGGCGAACACGGCGCAGCCTGCGGCCCCTACGAGCTTTTCGCTCACCTGTTTCGCGAAGTAGCTCATATTCTTCAGATGTGGAATCGCGGGCAGGGTGTTGCCGACGTCATGCGGCTGTGGCGCGCGGCGGCCTGCGGCATTGGCGAGCCGATCACCGTCAATTTGCCGGATCGTTCTATCCATGGGCGTTTTGCCGGAATTGATGATAAGGGTTTCCTGTTGCTGGAAGAAGATGGTGGTCCCACCCGCGCCATTGCCGCTGGCGACGTATTTTTCGGTTGAACTGCACGGTGCGTCAGCGCCGAGGTTCGACATCGTGATCTGGAGCATTCCTGCTGCTCGGTAAATGCAGGACGCCCGCTCGGCCCCGCATCGGCCGTACCGCCGCGTTTGATGAAAACGATGCTTTTCGCCTCACTCGCATGCGTCGTTAGACGTGGCGGGGCGAGGCATGATTGGACAAAAACAGTAATGACAACAAAAGACGAATTCGTATTCCTGCCTCTCGGTGGCGTTGGTGAAATCGGCATGAACCTGGCGCTCTATGGCTACGGCCCGGCGACCAAGCGTCAGTGGATCATGGTCGATTGCGGCGTGACCTTCGCGGGCCTCGATCTGCCTGGTATCGATCTCGTACTGCCGGATATCAGCTTCATTGAAGCGCAGCGCGGAAATCTCAAAGCCATCATCATCACCCACGCGCATGAAGACCATTACGGCGCGCTGAACGATCTGTGGCCAAGCCTCAAGGTTCCGGTCTATGCGTCCGGCTTTACCGCCGGCATGCTGGAAGCCAAGCGCAATTACGAAGGCACCCGCGCCGAAATCCCGATCACGCCATTCAAGGCGGGTGACCGCATCAATGTCGGCCCGTTCGAGATAGAGGCGATCGGCGTCAACCACTCGATCCCTGAACCCATGTCGCTCGTCATCCGCACTCCGCTCGGCAATGCCGTGCATACGGGCGACTGGAAGATCGACCACGCGCCATCGCTCGGACCCTTCACCGATGAAGCACGCTTCCGCGCTGTCGGTGAAGAGGGCGTGCTGGCGATGATGTGCGATAGCACCAATGCGCTTCGCGACGGCGTTTCGCCATCCGAAGAACAGGTGTCGGAAGGTCTGCGTCAGATCATCGAAAATGCCGAGGGACGCGTGGCGATCACCACCTTCTCGTCCAATGTCGGGCGTATCAGGTCCATCGCCCAGGCAGCCGAACGTGCAGGCCGCGAAGTGCTGTTGCTCGGCTCCTCGCTCAAGCGCGTCGTCAATGTCTCCCAGGATCTCGGCATCATGGAAGGCATCAAGCCGTTTCTGGCCGAAGACGAATTCGGCTACATTCCCCGCAACAAGGTCGTCGTCATCCTCACCGGCTCGCAGGGCGAATCGCGCGCAGCACTTGCAAAGCTCTCGCGTGATGAGATGCGCAACGTGGCGCTGGCGTCCGGTGATACCGTCGTCTTCTCGTCGCGCGCTATTCCGGGCAATGAAAAGGCCATTCAGGATATCAAGAACGGCCTGATCGAGCAGGGCGTTCACATCGTCACGGATAATGAGGCGCTGGTTCACGTCTCCGGCCATCCACGCCGCAACGAACTTTTGCAGATGTATGAGTGGGTGAAGCCACAAATTCTGGTGCCCGTGCACGGCGAAGCCGCGCATCTGGTGGCGCAGAAGGAATTGGCCGAAGAGGCCGGCATCGGGCAGGTTCCCAAGGTTCGCAACGGCAATATTCTGCGCCTGGCGCCAGGGCCTGCCGAGGTGATCGATGACGCGCCGCATGGCCGTATCTTCAAGGATGGCCGTCTGCTGGGCGATTTCGAGGAAATGGGCATAGGCGACCGCCGCAAGCTGTCCTTTGCGGGTCATGTCTCGATCAATGTTCTGCTCGACAGCCGTTTCGATTTTCAGGGCGATCCTGACGTCGTTGCCTTCGGCCTGCCGGAGTTCGATGACGAAGGCGAGGCAATGGAAGACACGCTCTATGACGCCGTGCTGGGTGCCGTCGAAAGCATTCCGCGTGCGCGCCGCAAGGATTTGAACATCGTTCGGGAGTCCATCCGCCGCGCTGTGCGCGCCACGGCCAATCAGGTCTGGGGCAAGAAGCCGATCGTGACTGTCTTCGTCACCAAGGTGTAAGCTGTCTCGGGAGGAGGGCGTTATGCTGGGTCGTATCAACCATATCGCGATTGCCGTGCCGGATCTGGCCGCGGCAGTCGCCACATACCGCGATACGCTGGGTGCCGCTGTTTCCCAGCCTCAGGCTTTGCCGGAACACGGCGTGACTGTCGTTTTCGTGGAACTTCCGAATACCAAGGTGGAACTGCTGGCGCCGCTGGGCGAAAACTCTCCCATTGCGGCCTTCCTCGAAAAGAACCCGTCCGGCGGCATGCACCACATCTGTTATGAGGTCACTGACATCATCGCCGCGCGTGATCGCCTCAAGGCCGATGGCGCGCGCGTGCTGGGCGAGGGGAAACCGAAGATCGGTGCGCATGGCAAACCGGTTCTGTTTCTCCACCCAAAAGATTTCTGTGGGACTTTGATTGAGCTTGAACAGGCGTGATGTAACACGGGCTTGATAGGCTATTTGGTTTCCCTCATTCCTGTGACGAGCAAAGGTGTGAGGAAGAGGCGCTTAAACGGGAGATTAGTGCATGCAGTGGCTTTCGACATTCGCCGTTTTTTTCATCGTCTGGTGGACGGTCCTGTTCATCGTGTTGCCGATTGGTCTTCGCACGCAGTCAGAGGATGGCGATGTAGCACTCGGAACCGTGGCCAGCGCACCGACCCGTTTCAAAGGTGGTCAGATCGTGCTGATGACGACGGTCATTTCCCTTGCTATTTGCGGCCTCTGGTACGTTGGCACTTGGTATTTTGGCTTCAGCATGGACGACCTGCCACGCATTATCCCCGTTTACGACTGATTTCCGTCATCCGGCTGTCATGAAGAGGCGGCATACCAGCGGAACTGCCAATCGTTGCTTATTGACAGACGCAGTTTCGCCTTAATGTATTTCGATAATTTTAGTGTCATTCAAAAAAGCCAAAAAAAAACAAGGCTTTTCAGCCTTGTTTTTTAGTTTCGCGTGATCTGTAACCGTTGCCGGGGCAGCGAATGAACGCGCCTAAGATCTCATCCTCCCAAGACTGACCGCGAAATCGGCATGAATTTAAACTTCCTGCCTGTTTTGTGAGCTGAAACTAGCCCATTGGTTCAGCATTGTCATCAGATTTTTTGCATTTTTGTTACAGTCGGCAAAAAATTCCTCTTGATGCGATATGTCGCACTATGTGGGCAAAATTATTCCTCCTGTAACCGTTCAGGGGCGAATGTAGTCTCATAAAATTGTCGCAAAACAGCCATGAAGGTAAATGGTCCTACGAAGATTGAGGGGTAAAAGCGTATTTTAGCTACCGCGATTACGCGGTGAAATGGAATCGCTGGAATGGCGCGTTACGCACAGGGCAGCGGGTTTCCTTCTGTTGAGGAAACCGCTATGTACGGCGCAATTATCCCGTTATTCCGGCGATTCCCAGATCAATCATGGGCTTCGTCACAAGATGGAAATGACTATGCGCCTTAGCCGTTACTTTTTGCCCATCCTCAAGGAAAATCCCAAGGAAGCGGAAATCGTCTCGCACCGCCTTATGCTGCGTGCAGGCATGGTCCGTCAGCAGAGCCAAGGCATTTACTCCTGGCTGCCGCTGGGCAAGCGCGTCTTGGACAAGGTCAACAAGATCGTCCGCGAAGAGCAGGACCGTTCCGGTGCCATCGAGCTTCTGATGCCGACGCTCCAGAGCGCGGACCTGTGGCAGGAAAGCGGTCGCTACGAAGACTACGGCAAGGAAATGCTGCGCATCAAGGACCGTCAGGACCGTGCGATGCTCTATGGACCGACCAATGAAGAGATGATCACCGACATCTTCCGGTCCTATGTGAAGTCCTACAAGACCCTGCCGCTGAACCTTTACCACATTCAGCTCAAGTTCCGTGACGAGGTTCGCCCCCGTTTCGGCACCATGCGCTCGCGCGAATTCCTGATGAAGGATGCCTATTCCTTCGATCTGACCAAGGAAGACGCGATCCACTCCTATAACAAGATGTTCACTGCTTACCTGCGCACCTTCTCGCGCCTCGGTCTGCGTGCCATTCCCATGCGCGCCGATACCGGCCCAATCGGTGGCAACCACAGCCATGAATTCATCATTCTGGCCGACACCGGCGAATCCGAAGTGTTCTGCCACAAGAGCTTCCTCGATCGCGGCATTCCATCAGACGATACCAACTTCGATGACGTCGATGGTCTCCAGGGCATCTTCAATGAGTGGACGACAGATTACGCCGCCACCTCCGAAATGCATGACGAAGCCGCTTTCAATGCAATCCCCGAAGGCGAACGCCTTTCGGCCCGCGGTATCGAAGTCGGTCACATCTTCTATTTCGGCACGAAATATTCCGAGCCAATGGGCGCGAAAGTTCAGGGTCCCGATGGCAAAGAACACCTTGTCCACATGGGTTCCTATGGCATTGGCCCCACACGCCTTGTTCCCGCCATCATTGAAGCATCGCATGACGAGAACGGAATCATCTGGCCAGAATCGGTTGCTCCTTTCGATGTCGTCATTATCAACATGAAGGCTGGCGATGCTGCCTGTGATGCCGCTTGCGAAAAGCTGTATTACTCGCTGAGCAATGCGGGCAAGGATGTTCTCTACGACGACACGGACGACCGCGCAGGCCAGAAATTCGCGACGGCGGACCTTATCGGTGTGCCGATGCAGATCATCGTCGGCCCGCGTAGCGTTGCTGCCGGTGAGGTCGAGGTCAAGAATCGCAAGACAGGCGCACGCGAAACCGTGACCATCGAAGCGGCAATGAACAGAGTGCTTGGCTGAAGAGCCGATAGGGAGACGACATGGCAAAAGCCGAGGCTGATAACGGTGCAGGCCCCTCCGTAAAGGACAAAGCCGCCCGACCATTTTCGGCCTTCGAGCGCATGGTGGCGTGGCGCTACCTGCGCTCGCGCCGCAAGGAAGCGTTCATTTCCGTCATCGCGGGGTTTTCCTTCGTTGGCATCATGCTGGGCGTCGCGACGCTGATCATTGTTATGGCGGTCATGAACGGTTTCCGCACGGAGCTGATTTCCCGCATTCTCGGCATCAATGGCCATATGATCGTCCAGCCCATCGACTCGCCGTTGAAGGACTATGACGATCTCGCCAAGAAATTTGCCGCCGTTCCCGGCGTTACTATGGCGCTGCCGCTGGTCGAGGGGCAGACGCTGGCCTCTGGTCGCGGCGGTGCGGGCAGTGGTGCGCTTGTGCGCGGCGTGCGCTCCGAAGACATCGAAAAGATCAAGGAAGTCTCCGGCAATATCAAGGTTGGCGATCTCGTCGGCTATATGTCGGGGCAGGGCGTTCTCGTCGGTTCGCGCCTTGCGTCTCAGCTCGGTGTGACCGCTGGCGACCAGATTACGCTGATATCACCGGAAGGTGACGTGACGCCGATGGGCGTCAACCCGCGCGTCAAATCCTATACGATCTCGGGCGTCTTCGAGATCGGTATGTCGGAATATGACGCGTCGATGATCTATATGCCGCTGTCAGAAGCGCAGCTTTATTTCAATGCCGAAGGCATCGTTCAATCCATTGAGCTCTTCGTCACCCACCCTGACAATGTCGATGGCATCAGGCCGTTGGTCGAGACGGCAGCTGGGCGACAGATTTATATCACCGACTGGCGACAACGAAACCAGACCTTCTTCTCCGCCCTTCAGGTGGAGCGCAACGTCATGTTTATGATCCTGACGCTGATCGTGCTGGTAGCCGCGCTCAACATCATTTCCGGCCTCATCATGCTGGTGAAGGACAAGGGCAGCGATATCGCCATTCTGCGCACCATGGGCGCAAGCTCCGGCTCCATCATGCGCATCTTCTTCATGACGGGTGCCGCCATTGGTATCGTTGGCACATTTGCGGGCGTGGGCCTTGGCGTTCTCGTCTGTCTCAATGTGGAATCGATCCGCCAGTTCTTCTCCTGGATTTCAGGCACCGTGTTGTTTGATCCGCAGCTTTACTTCCTCAGCCAGCTTCCGGCGGAAATGCAGCTGAGCGAAACGATGACCGTCGTCATCATGGCGCTGGGCCTGTCTTTCCTGGCAACGATCTTTCCGGCTTGGCGGGCTTCCAAGCTCGATCCTGTCCAGGCCCTGCGTTACGAATAAGGACCGCATCACACCATGGCACAGAAAACAGCGTTGCGGCTTAAGGGCGTGGAACGGACGTACGGGCAGGGCGAGCACAGCCTGTCCATTTTGAAGAACGCCGATCTCGAGCTGAAAAGCGGCGAGATCGTTGCTCTCGTGGCACCGTCCGGCACCGGCAAATCCACGCTGCTGCATCTGGCGGGCTTGTTGGAACACCCGGATGCTGGCGAAGTCTTCGTCAACGGAAGATCTTGTGGTGATCTCACCGACGAACAGCGCACTTTGATCCGTCGCAGCGACATCGGCTTCGTCTACCAGTTCCACCATTTGCTGCCGGAATTCACAGCGCTCGAAAACATCATGATGCCGCAGCTCATTTCGGGGTTGCCGCATTCCGAAGCCAAGGAGCGTGCCAGCGCGCTTCTCGATTACATGCGCATCGGCCATCGTGGCGATCATCGCCCGTCGGAACTGTCCGGTGGTGAGCAACAGCGTGTGGCCATCGCCCGCGCCGTTGCCAATGCGCCGCTTCTGCTTTTGGCGGATGAGCCCACCGGCAACCTCGATCCAGAGACGGCATCCTATGTCTTCGGCGCGCTGGAGGCACTCGTTCGTCAATCCGGCCTCGCAGCTCTGATCGCGACCCACAACCACGAGCTCGCAGGCCGCATGGACCGCCGCGTGACGCTCAGCGAAGGCAAGATCGTAGAGTTCTAATTCGCCACCGCCTTTGGGCGAGAGACGTTTCATAAGACCCCGCGCAACACCTGTTGCGCGGGGTTTTTCGTTTTGGACTCAAGCGCTTGCCCCGAATCGAGGACGGAACCGCCACGACTCTGCCTGCGTTGACAAGCTGAGAGTGACAAAAAAGCCGTTGACAACGAAACGAAATGAGAACAAAGTTAGAACATAACAAGTATGGAGAGACAAATGACCGACATCATCCGTGACATCGCAGCCTTCGCTTCCATCGCACTCTTCGTCACCAGCTTCTCGGTAATCCTCACTTCCATGTGATGCCTCATCGTCGTTTCAACCGGAAATGACGTGTAAATCAAACCAAAGGCGGTAGACTCTGCCTTCGGAAAAGCCGAAAATCTCGATGACTCAGAATGACGGGATTTGACGATATGGGCGAGATTTCAGTGACCAGCGAAACGGCTGGTAGCGGTGCACAGACACCCGGCTTCGTCCATCTGCGGGTCCATTCCGCTTACTCCCTGCTTGAGGGCGCATTGCCCTTGAAGAAGATCATGGCAAAGGCCGTCTCGGACGGCCAGCCAGCCATCGCCATCACCGATACCAACAATCTGTTCGTCGCGCTCGAGTTCTCCGAAAAGGCTCGAGATGAGGGCTTGCAGCCCATCATTGGCTGCCAGATTTCCATCGATATGCAGGATGCAACCGATGACAAGCGCGGGCATAACAACCTCGCCAAACTTCCTGCCGTCGTTGTGCTCGCCTCCAATGCCGTTGGTTATGAGCGTCTGGTCGATCTGATCAGCCGCGCCTATCTGGACGGCGAAGGCACGGGCCACTCCGTCAACGTGCCCAAGTCATGGCTGGACGAGGGCGATAACTCCGGCCTCATCGTTCTGACCGGCGCATCCGGCGGCCCAGTGGACATGGCGTTGAAGGCTGGCCACGCCACGCAGGCAACCAGACGGCTTTTGGCGTTGAAGGACTTGTTCGGCGACCGCCTCTATATCGAATTGCAGCGACAGGGTCATTTCGACCGGGCGCATGAACGGCGTATGATCGCACTCGCCTATGAGCACGACATTCCGCTGGTCGCCACCAATGAGGCGTTTTTCCCGTCACGTGACGACTACGATGCGCACGACGCGCTGATGGCGGTTGCCCACAATGCCATCGTTTCGGATGACACCCGCTTTCGCCTGACCCCGGATCATTATCTCAAGAGCCGTCAGGAGATGATGGCGCTCTTTGCGGATATTCCAGAGGCGCTGGACAACACCATCGAAATTGCGCAGCGCTGTTCCTATGTGCTGAAAAAGCGCGGGCCGATTCTTCCCCGCTTTACCGGCGCTAGCGAAGACCCGGAGGAGGCGGACCGTGCGGAAGGTGCGGAACTGCGCCGTCAGGCCGTCGAAGGTCTGGAGCAACGCCTTTCCGCACTCGGCATGGCGCCGGGATATACCGAGCAAGAATATCGCGACCGGCTGGATTTCGAGCTTGGCGTTATCGAGCGCATGAAATTCCCGGGCTACTTCCTCATCGTTGCCGACTTCATCAAATGGGCGAAAAACCAGGATATTCCTGTTGGTCCCGGTCGTGGTTCGGGTGCAGGCTCGCTCGTCGCCTATGCGCTGACCATCACCGATGTCGATCCGCTGCGTTTCTCGCTGCTGTTCGAGCGCTTCCTCAATCCCGAACGCGTGTCGATGCCCGACTTCGATATCGACTTCTGCCAAGACAGGCGTGAAGAGGTCATTCGCTACGTTCAGCAGAAATATGGGCGCGAACAGGTGGCGCAGATCATCACCTTTGGTTCCTTGCAGGCGCGCGCCGCCTTGCGTGACGTTGGCCGTGTGCTGGAAATGCCCTACGGCCAGGTGGACCGTATCTGCAAGCTGGTGCCCAACAATCCCGCCAACCCGACGCCCTTGTCCAAGGCGATCGAGGAAGAGCCGCGTTTTCAGGAAGAGGCCGACAAGGAACCCGTCGTTGCCCGCCTGCTGGATATCGCCCAGAAGATCGAAGGCCTCTATCGCCACGCATCCACGCACGCCGCCGGTATCGTGATCGGTGACCGGCCTCTGTCCAAGCTCGTGCCGATGTATCGCGATCCACGTTCCGATATGCCGGTCACCCAGTTCAACATGAAATGGGTGGAAAGCGCCGGTCTCGTCAAATTCGACTTTTTGGGTCTGAAAACACTCACAGTCTTGAAGGTCGCGGTGGATTTCGTTGCCAAACGCGGCGTTACCGTCGATCTGGCGGCGATTCCGCTGGAAGACGAAAAGACTTACGAGATGCTGGCGCGCGGCGAGACAATCGGGGTGTTCCAGGTGGAAAGCGCGGGCATGCGCAAGGCGCTGATCGGCATGCGCCCCGACTGCATCGAGGATATCATCGCACTGGTCGCGCTCTATCGTCCTGGCCCGATGGAAAACATCCCTGTTTACAATGCCCGCAAGCATGGCGAGGAAGAGATCGAGTCGATCCACCCGACCATCGATTATCTTCTCAAGGAAACGCAGGGCGTTATCGTCTATCAGGAACAGGTAATGCAGATTGCCCAGGTTCTCTCGGGCTATTCGCTCGGTGAAGCCGATCTTCTGCGCCGCGCCATGGGTAAGAAGATCAAGGAGGAGATGGACCAGCAGCGTGAGCGTTTCGTTGAAGGCGCGATGCGCAACGACGTCTCGAAGGCGCAGTCCAACACCATCTTCGACCTGTTGGCCAAGTTCGCGAACTACGGCTTCAACAAATCCCACGCCGCTGCCTACGCCATAGTCTCTTATCAGACGGCCTACATGAAGGCCCATTTCCCGGTCGAGTTTCTCGCGGCCTCCATGACGCTGGATATGGCCAACACCGAAAAGGTCAACGATTTCAGACAGGACGCTGGTCGCCTCGGCATCGAGATCGTTGCGCCCTCGGTGCAGACATCGCACCGGCGTTTCGAGCCGGGCGAAAACCGCATTTATTACTCGCTGGCTGCGCTGAAAGGCGTGGGCGAGGGTGCGGTCGATCATATCGTGGACGTGCGCGGCGACACACCGTTTACCAGCCTCGAAGACTTCTGCCTGCGGATCGATCCCAAACAGATCAACCGCCGCGTTTTGGAAAGCCTCGTCAACGCGGGTGCCTTCGATTGCTTTGGCAAGGACCGCGCCGAACTGATCGGCGGGCTGGATCGCATAATCGGTTATGCCCAACTTGCGCAGGGCCGCCGTCTCAGCGGTCAGCACGATATGTTCGGCTCAGGCAGTGCGAGCGGACCGGAGAAGCTGGTGCTACCCGCTTACCAACCGTGGCTTGCGTCGGAAAAACTGCTGCGTGAATATCAGGTTCTCGGCTTTTACCTGACGGCGCATCCGCTCGATACTTACCGCGCCGTGCTGGATAAGCTGCGCGTTCAAAACATTGCCGATTTTACAGCCGCGGTAAAGCAGGGCGCCACCGCAGGTCGTCTGGCGGGTACTGTTACTGGAAAGCAGGAGCGTAAAACCCGAACCGGCAACAAGATGGGTATCGTGACTTTCTCCGATGCATCCGGGCAGTATGAGGCCGTTCTGTTTTCGGAAGGTCTCGGCCAGTACCGCGACCTGCTGGAAGTGGGCAAGTCACTCGTCATCACCGTGCAGGCGGAAGAGCGTCCCGAAGGCATCGGCCTGCGCATCCAGACGGCTGAATCGCTGGAGCAGCGCTCAGTGCAGATGCAGAAGGCGCTTCGTGTCTATCTGCGCGATTCCGGGCCGATGAAGTCGCTTGCTCATCACCTGAACAAGGGTGACGGTTCGGTCTATTTCGTGCTGATCAAAGACGATGGGCAGCGCGAGATCGAACTCGAACTGCCCGGTAAATATCGTATATCGCCGGAAATCGGCGCGGCCTTCCGGTCTGCTGCCGGTGTCATCGATGTCGAGCTAATCTGATTCGATAACAACCGCTTGTTGCAGAAACTTCATGTGGTTTCAGAACAGGCGGTTGGTCGGATAGGCGTAAGCGCCACGGTCGATGAAGCCTTGACGGGACAGGCACGCTCTCAGTGCAGCATTATAATAAAGCGATGTGGTGAACTCCGTGCCGCGTGTCGGCGTGCTGGCTTCATACGTACACTTCACCAGCGCCCGGTCATAGATGTCGAGGATGACGGGATCGCTCACCACCGTCGGGCCTGCGTAAATGCTGTAATTCTCTGGCGCTTCCGCCGCCGAGACACAGGCCAGTCCAAGGACGGCTGCCGCTACATATTTGAGGTTCATTGATGGCTCTCCAAGTTGTCTTGTCGAGCTATTTCAACGCCCATGCAGAAACTTCGTTCCCGCCTTGCGTGCAGCACCCGTCTTGCGTCAGATAGGACGGTCGCGGGTGATGGTGACGAAATCCGTCCCCTCTCCGGTCTCCAGCCCGTGGCTGAGGTCCGATACCGTAATCGAACTGCCGGTTGTCAGGTCTGCTTCGAGCTTTGCGCGAATATCCTTTGGGATATCCAGACGGTCGAGCACCGCGCTCAACGGATCGAGACGTCCCGGCACATCGGCCACGTCGATACCGAGACGTTTGCGCGCCGCGGCTGGCAGATAGTTCTCCAGCGTCAGACCGTTCCACTCCGCCTTGCCGCTATCGCGGTCCATATCGATGACCTCGAAGAAGTGCGTGCCAAGCGCCACATGCGGGTCCTTGATGTGAATGGGCGCTTCAAACAGCGGCTTGAAGTCCCGCCGCACCATCAACTGGCCATTGGGCGCAGCGTCCGCACCGGCTGATGCGTAGATCGCATCCACCACCTCATCCGTCAAAAGCGGACCTGATGTCTTCATCTGTTTCCAGCGCTTGAACCCGTTCACGGCGCTGATCGTCATTTGCCCGGCGTAACCGTCCGCCACACCGGCATCGAAGCCGATTTCTGTCAGCAGACGCTGTACGTCCATGATCTTTTCACGCTCGCCACGTCGGGTGATGAGAATGCGCAGCGGCGACAGGTTCCGCTCAACGGATGCCTTCGGCTTGACCGAACTCGTCGTCTGGTTGACGGCGACTTCCACCATCTTCAGCGATGCGTCGAAGCGTGCCGGGCGCAGCTCAACATCAGACAGCATCAGCTTTTCGTCAGGCTGGTCATGCGGCTGCAAGAGTGTTGGGTGGTCCACGCGCTGCGGCGCGACCGCCGCATCGGAAACGATGACGTGCACGCCGCGCGCCGTCATGCCGTAAAGACTTTTTGCGAACTTGGCGGGCAGGCGAATGCAGCCATGCGATGCCGGATAGTTGGGCACGCGCCCCTCATGCAGTGCAATGCCAGACCAGGTCAGCCGCTGCATGAAAGGCATCGGCGCTGCCGAATAGATGTTGGATTCGTGGTACTTCTTCTTGTCCAGGATAGAGAAGATGCCGCTTGGCGTGTCATGCCCCGGCTTGCCGGAAGACACCTTGGATGTGGCAACCAGTTCGCCGCCGTCATACAGCGACAGTGTCTGCTCGTTCTTGGAAACGATCACCTGAAGGCTGCGGACATCGCCGGCAAAGGCTGCCTGCACCAGAACGGAGGTGGACAGGAGACAGGCTCCAACAAAGGCACGCAACATCATGTTTCACTCCAACGCATTACAAAGACACGCCGCCACCGAGGAGGGCGTGGGAGCCGGAAAGCGCGCCAAATCCGGCGCAGCTTCTTTGCAGGGGAGAATATCAGTCGGGATTTAAGGAAGCTTTTAAATGCCGATCACGACTGCGTGTCGCGACTATTTTTTCGTGCCGAATGTATAGCCGGTTTCCACGGCTCCCTTGCCGAACTTATCGCGTAGCTTATCCATTGCGGCCTCTGCGGCGGCGCGCCGCCCGGCATGAGCATCGACCAGATCAGGCGGGTCGGCGAGCGCCGGATTGCACAGATCGGTCACGCCAATGCCGATCAACCGAAACTTGGTGCCATCCGTTTCCTTTTCGAGCATCGAAATGCCGGTGCGGAATATCCTGTCAGCCAGTTGCGTCGGGTCTTCCAGCCGCTTGTTGCGGGTACGGGATTTGAAGCAGGACGTCTTCATCTTCAAGACCACGGTGTGGCCCGCAACCTCGTTCTTCTTCAGCCGCCAGGCCACTTTTTCGGAGAGCGATCTCAGGATCGAAACCAGATCGTCATGGCGGGAGATATCGTTGAAAAATGTGGTCTCGGAAGACACGCTCTTCGCCGGGTCGTTTGTGTGAACATCGCGGTCATCGATGCCGCGCGAAAGTCGATAGAGCCGCTGACCCATGACGCCGTAGCGCCGCATCAGGTCGCCTTCCTCCATCTGCTGCAACTGCGCGATCATGCGGATGCCATCAGCCTCCAGTGTGGCGGCGAAGGCTTTGCCGACACCCCATATAGTCGTGACGGGGCGCGTCCCGAGAAACGCCGTCGCTTCCTTCTCGCCGATCACGGAGAAGCCGCGTGGCTTTTGCAGGTCGGACGCCACCTTGGCCAGAAATTTGCAGTAGGAAAGCCCGACGGAAACGGTAATGCCGATTTCCTTTTCCACCCGCCGGGCAAAGCTGGCCAGAACGCGGGCAGGCGGGTCATGATGCAGCCGCTCCGTGCCGGACAGATCAAGAAAAGCCTCATCGATGGAGATTGGCTGCACGAGCGGTGTCAAATCCTGCATCATGCCGCGGATCTGCCGTCCGACACGACTATACTTTTCCATATCCGGCTTCACGACGACCGCTTGCGGGCAGGCCTCCAGCGCCTTGAACATCGGCATGGCAGAGCGCACGCCGTGAATGCGCGCTATGTAGCACGCCGTCGAAACCACCCCGCGCTTGCCACCGCCGATGATGACGGGCTTGTCGGCCAGCTCAGGATTATCCCGTTTCTCCACCGACGCATAAAAGGCATCGCAATCGATATGTGCAATCGAGAGATCGTAAAGCTCGGAATGAAAGACCAGACGCGGACTGCCACACGCCCCACAACGCCGCACACCCGCCGGCTGGCCAGCCAGACAGTCACGGCAGAAACCGGGATCATAGGTCGAAATTGCTGATGCCATGGCTCGGAAACAAAAAGAGAACATTTCCCACCATAATCCTTTGCTTTCTTACGCTCAAGAGCGCATTCTTATGCCAGTGAGGGTCATACAGAGCAACAATAAGGGTACCGCATCAGGTCGAGGGGTGACGTCGTGTTGAAAAGGTACGAAAAAGAATTGACGCTTGAGCAACTCAGAGACTTGCCAGACATCGAGATCGATTGTGGTGACATTCCAGAGTTAGACGATGCCTTTTGGCAGAATGCTGTTCTTATAATGCCCGGACAATCACTGAGTACGTTACAAAAAAACAATCAGGCGTCAGACTAGCGCTATGCCAATCTGAGGGCCGACACACGAGTTAATGAGAGTTCAATACTGACCGGAGTCCAGTCCGGGGCCGGAATAGTGGTGCCATGCTGCCGTCACGTCTTCAGGGCTGGTGCCGGTTGCTTCACAGAAGGCCATGAGGTCGGGTTCGTGGCTCATGATGAAATCGGTAAGGCCCGCGAGGAAGCCGGGGTCGTTGACGGACTGGCGCAGCATGTTGGGTTGCAGACCGCTCAGCGCCAGAAAACGTGCAAGCATATCCGGCTCGCTGGCCAGCCAGCCAAGTATGGTGACCGCTGTTTCATGACTGTCTTTCGGGGCTCTTTTGCCGTTTTTTGTGTCGCGCAACATTTGTTTACTGAAGTTACCTATTTCTCAACCAAATCCCACTAGCGTGAACCACTGGGGGATAATGGAATCGCTTCTCAGACACTCTATATGTCCGTGAATGGGTTTCAAAGTGAAACGAGGACCGGTCCATGCCCAAACAAGTCATGATAGTTGAAGACAATGAGCTGAATATGAAGCTCTTTCGTGACCTGATCGAGGCGTCGGGTTACACGACGATTCAGACGCGTAACGGCATGGAAGCGTTGGATCTGGCGCGCAAGCACCGTCCCGATCTTATCCTCATGGATATTCAGTTGCCTGAAGTGTCCGGCCTTGAAGTCACGAAATGGCTGAAGGAAGACGACGAACTGCATGTCATCCCGGTTATTGCCGTCACGGCCTTCGCCATGAAGGGTGATGAGGAGCGCATTCGTCAGGGCGGCTGCGAGGCCTATGTCTCGAAGCCGATTTCAGTTCCTAAATTTATTGAGACCATCAAAACATATCTCGGCGACGTGTAAGGCGAGGGGCGGGCGCATGACTGCGAGAATTCTGGTTGTCGATGATATCCCGACAAATGTGAAGCTGCTTGAGGCACGCTTGTCGGCAGAATATTTCGACGTCCTGTGTGCAGATAACGGCGCCAGAGCCCTCGATATCTGCAACACGGAGCAGGTCGATATCATTCTTCTGGATATCATGATGCCAGACATGGATGGCTTCGAGGTGTGTGAACGCCTCAAGGCCAATCCCGCAACCGCTCATATTCCCGTCGTCATGGTCACGGCGCTGGATCAGCCTGCAGACCGCGTGCGCGGCCTCAAGGCCGGTGCCGACGATTTTCTGACCAAGCCAGTCAACGATCTTCAATTGATCTCGCGCGTAAAAAGCCTGGTGCGCCTCAAATCCATGAGCGACGAGCTTCGCGCCCGCGCTCACACCGCCCAGACGATCGGTATCGGCGATCCGATTTCCGAGAATGTGCATATTGAACAGCCGGGCCGCGTCCTGCTGATCGACGGTCGCGCCAGTTCGCAGGAGCGCATCATCAAGGCGCTGAAGCCAGTTGCCGAAGTCTTTGCCCTGACCGAACCGGCAACGGCTTTGTTCGAGGCGGCGGAAAATGATTATGAGATGGCCATCGTCAACTCCAATTTCGATAATTTCGATCCACTGCGGCTTTGCTCGCAGCTTCGCTCGCTCGAGCGCACCCGCTTTTTGCCGCTGCTGCTGATCACCGAACAGGGCGATGAGACGATGATCGTCCGTGCGCTGGAACTCGGCGTCAACGACTACATCGTGCGACCGCTTGATCCCAACGAACTCGTGGCGCGCACGCTGACGCAGATCAAGCGCAAGCGCTTCAACAACAGGCTGCGCGAGAACCTCGACCAGACCATAGAAATGGCCGTCATCGACGCGCTGACCGGCCTCAACAATCGTCGTTATCTCGATAACCACCTGAAAATTCTATTCAACCGGGCTGCTGCGCGCGAACGCCCGCTGTCGGTCTGCATCACCGATATCGACCGCTTCAAGCATGTGAACGACACCTACGGCCACGATGCGGGCGACGAGGTTCTGCGCGAGTTTGCCGCCAGGCTGCGCTCTACCGTGCGCGGCGCGGATCTGGCATGCCGCTACGGCGGCGAGGAATTCGTGGTCGTCATGCCGGATACGTCAGTGGACATGGCAGCCTCCGTCGCCGAGCGGCTGCGCTCGATCATCGAAGACACGCCATTCACGCTGCGCTCTGGCCGGGAACTGCATATCACCGCATCGCTGGGCATCGCCACCAACGCACTTTCGGTGGAAACCCCTGAGCAATTGATGCGACAGGCAGACCGGGCTTTGTATGAGGCCAAAAGCGCTGGCCGCAACCGCGTGGTCGCCGCTGCTGCCTGAATGCCATTTCACCATTCTTCGCTCTGCTGACTGTTATCCACAATAACAATGACGGCGCGTCACATCAGTGACGTCCCAGTGTTCGCGCCTGATCGCAAAGACCAAACGCCGTCTGTGCCATCCAGACTCGCAAAGCCTCTACGTTGTCTTCCAGATAAGAAATATGTTGCCGGATGTCGAACGGCAGTTTCATCTTGCACATTGTTGATGTTTTCGAGAGAACGACCAGCCCCGTTATTGAAGAGGGCGCACATATACCCATAATAACGATTGGGTTTATTATGTATCTATCCGGTCCGCGTCAGTAATTCCCCTGTATCATCGCGGGATATTTAACCATATCGATGGATGGAACGTCGTTTGGATTAATAATTTGTTGATATTCTTCAGGCGTTACGCGATACTTCATCAAGACGAAAATTTCCGCACTTGCAGCGTGCTCTCGCCGCTGTGATGAAGCAGAAAATATTGGTTCTGAATAGCTACTTTTCTTTGCGGGAAAGCAGGTATCTCTCAGATACCCCATGGTGCTCAGGTCCGCCGCATTCCTGGGTCTTGGGGCTGGTCGACCGGCGACGCTTTTGAACGGTTCCTCGTACTGTCTTTGCTGTCCCGGTCGACCCATTTTCCCTGTAAGCGGCTTTTCCTCACGCGGTTTTATTAGGTGCTAGTCTCCCTACGATTCGTAGTCGCATGCATATTTTTGCGCGTACAACGAAGAGGGTGTGTGTCTTAATGTTGGATCTCTCCGACGTGTCAGGAGGAACGAATGACAAAAGATGAAAGCGTAAATATTCTGAAATATCTGGCCGCAAAATACATTGATGATGGATCAGATGTCTTGTCACTTTACGGACGCATAGACGCGGCTGCGAAGAATGGAGGCAGTCCAGTCAAGGGTGTAATGTATGAGATACTGGAGAAGAAAAATAGAAAATTTTCTGAATTCGATGGAAACTTAGTATCTGACCTAGAATATTATTTTGGGTGAACAGATTAAGGTTGGCTGCGGCAATCGCGACTTCAGGCATTGAGCGTTGTTATCCGCAAAACAAAAAACGCGCCTCGAAGGGCGCGTTTTTGGCAGTGCATGCGAAGGAAATTACTTGATCTTCGTTTCCTTGAATTCAACGTGCTTGCGTACGACTGGGTCGTACTTCGTCTTTGTCATCTTGTCCGTGAAGGTACGGCTGTTCTTCGTCGTGACATAGAAAGTACCGGTGTCGGCTGTCGACAGCAGCTTGATCTTGATTGTTGTAGCTTTCGCCATGGTCGTCCTGCCTTTAACAATAGTGAGTCCGCGGACCTGTTGGACCCCGGCTAAATCTGGCGCGAAACTACGGATCGCGCCCGAAAAGTCAAGTCCGATTTGATCCGAAAACCGAACGGCCAATGGAAAGAACCACGTAGAGCCCGAAAAACATCGCCAGCGCCCAAGCAAAACCATCGGTTCCGGCCACATCCATGGAAATTCCCACGGTTTGCGGCCCGGCAATGGTGCCGATGGCGTAACAGAAGATGAAGGCGGCGTTGGCGGCCACCAGATCGGAGCCGGTGAGGCGGGACCCCAGATGGGTGAGGCCAACGGTATACATGCCGGAGACGCAGCCACCCCACAGCAACAGCAGCGATGACAGCAGCATCCAGTTGTCCACCAGCAACGGCAGCGCAAGCGTACCTATGACGCCCGTCAGCGCCATCAGGCCCAACAGAATGCGCCGATCCTTCATGCGGTCGGACAGCATGCCGATGGGAATTTGAAACGCCATGTTGCCGATGGCCATGACGGTCAGCAGCAACGCGGCCTGCGATTCGCTAAAACCTTCGCGAGTCGCGTAGACCGGGAAGAGCGATAGCCCGCCCGCCTGCACCGACCCATAGACGAAGGCCGCAGCAGAGGCCATCGGCACCAGCCAGATGTAGCGCACGAAGTGGTGGTTGGGCTTTTCATCCAGATCCGGGCTTTCGTGCCGCGCCAGGAAGATAGGGATCGCCGCCAGAAGGATAATAGCCGAGCCGAGCAAAAAGGGTGTGATTCCCTCGCTGCCGATGGCGGAAAACAGCAGCGGCCCCCCGGCAAAGCCCACGGCCATGCCGGTCGCATACATGCCCAGCACCATGCCGCGCCGTCTGGGCGGCGCTGCGGCGTTGATCCAGAACTCGGAGAGAATGAACAGCATGGTAGTGGCACCATGGAAAACAATTCGCAGCGGAAACCACATCCAGAAGGCATCGGCGAAATAAAAGCCAAGCGCGCTGATGGCCGAGACGACCACCGCCGTCATCATGGTGCGCGCCACACCGAACTCATGCGCCAGCCTGCTGGTCACCGGCGCTGCCATCATGGCGGCGACACCCGCCATGGCCGTGTTGAGGCCGATCATGCTGGAGGAGATACCGCGCTTTTCAAGAATGATGCTCAAAAGCGGCAAGCCGAGGCCGATGGCGATGCCAACGGCGCTGATGGCGGATATGGCGGCGATGAGCGAGGGCCAGTGAATATCGTCGGCGTCGCAAGTCGGATGGGACATGAGGACCTTTATAGAAAGCCACGAATGAAATTGCCGCGACGCTCGAAATATTGTCGCACCGGGCTTTCGAATTGTAACGAAGGATCACCTATCATGAACTTTGTGACATCTTCGAGAACCAACCGTGTAATGGGTGCCATGTTCACACCTGAATTGTCCTCGATGTCAAGCCATTCAAGGTTTTGCAGCTCGTCGGAATCCTGGATATCGTCAGGATTTATGCCTGCCTCATCGGTAAAACAGCAAAAGAACCGCGTATCGAAGCGCCTCACCCTGCCGGGCGGCGTGATGGCGCGGGCGACAAAACGCAGCGATGAGAGATCAGGTCGATCACGCCTTTCCGTCTCCATGTGAAAACGCAATCCCGTTTCCTCATGCAACTCGCGAAGGGCCGCAAGCGCCAGAGCGCGTGCGCCACCTTCCGTCATTGCCCGGGAAGTGGCACGCATCAGATTTTGCAAAACAACGGGATGCAGATCCGCGCCAAAGGGCAGGGCGCGGTCGGAGGGATCACGCCTGCCACCGGGAAACACATAGACGTCAGGCATGAACACATGGGCGCTGGAGCGTTTGCCCATCAACACACGGGGTCTGTCGCCGGACCGGTCCAGAAGAAGGATTGATGCGGCGTCTTTCGGGCGCAGGTACGGGGCTTTTTCAGCCGGAACAGCGGTGGCCAAGGTTCTGGGCTCCGTCAGTGCGACGAGCCGTCGATTTGTTCTTTTTCGGGCTCGTTGCTGAAGCCGTGCATCTTCAAGGCCCATTGCAGACCAATGACGCCACCCTTGATCGGCTGGATCGTCAGCAGCGCAACCAGAATGGTAATGGGCACCCAGATGGCGAAGTGAACCCACATCGGCACCAGAAACACTGTGTCCGTCATCATGAAGCCGCCGACGGCAACGTGGCCGAGAATCATGATCGAGATATAGGGCGGCAGGTCGTCGGAGCGCTGGTGGTGCATGTCTTCACCACAGGATGCGCATTCATCGACCGGCTTCAGCCAGGCGCGGAACAGGTGTCCATTGCCGCAGGCGGGACAGCGGCTCAGAATGCCGCGCATGATCGAGCGACCAAGCGGACGGTCTTCCGGTTTGCCACCATACTGCACTGTCTGCGTCTCGGTCGTCGTCATGCGCGTGTCCTCTAGACTTGTCATCTGCGTCTGCGTGGCGGTCTCGTGCCAGGTGTCGGGCCACTCGTGCGGCGCGTGGTCTTGTGGAAGGAGCGTGTCGCCGCAGGCATCTTCTTGCCTTCGTTCAACACCTCAAACCGCAAGGCACCCGCAAGCGGCACGGCCTCAGCCAGACGAACCTGAACAGCATCGCCCAGCTGATAGCCAAGTCCGGTCTTTTCACCTGTCAGAGCCTGATGCGCCTCGTCATAGATGTAATAGTCCGTACCCAGCGTAGATATAGGAACAAATCCGTCAGCGCCAAACTGCGGCAGCGCGACAAATAGTCCCGCCTTGGTGACACCGCCGACCCGGCCCTCGAATTCTTCGCCAACACGCTGCGACAGGTGATGCGCAATCAGCCGGTTGACCGTATCGCGTTCCGCAGCCATGGCGCGCCGCTCGAAGGTCGAGATTTCAGCCGCCACATCGGCCAGCGTCGCTTCTTCCTGCGGGGTGATGCCACCTTCGCCGAGGCCCAGCGAACCTACCAGTGCCCGATGCACGATAAGGTCGGCATAGCGACGAATCGGCGAGGTGAAATGCGCGTATTTCATCAGGTTCAGGCCGAAATGGCCGATATTGTCGGGGCTGTAGATCGCCTGGCTCTGCGAGCGCAATACCATCTCGTTGACGATGATCTGGTGCGGCGTATCCAGCGCGCGCGCCAGAATGCCGTTGAAGGAATTGGCGCGAACCTGCCCACCCTTGACCAGAGAATAGCCGATGGTGTTGAGGAACTCGCGCAGCACTTCCTGCTTGGCAATCGTCGGCGCATCGTGCACGCGGTAGACCAGACGCTGCTTTTTTACTTCCAGCGTTTCGGCGGCGCAGACATTGGCCTGGATCATCATCTCTTCGATCAGCTTGTGCGCGTCGAGACGCTCAGGAACATGCACCCGATCAACCGTGCCATCCGCTTTCAGAATGATCTTGCGCTCCGGCATGTCCAGCTCAAGCGGCTGGCGACGGTCGCGCCCGATCTTCATCACCTCATAGGCATGCCATAGGGGACGCAGGATCGGGTCCAGCATCGGGCCGGTCTTGTCATCAGGGTTGCCGTCGATGGCGGCCTGAGCCTGTTGATAGGAAAGCTTCGCCGCACTCTTCATCATGATGCGGTGGAAGGTGTGGCTGGCCTTGCGGCCTTCCTTGGAAAACACCATCCGCACGGCAAGCGCCGGACGATCCACGCCTTCCTTCAGCGAGCAGAGATCGTTCGAAATACGCTCCGGCAGCATAGGCACGACGCGGTCGGGGAAGTAGACCGAATTGCCGCGCTTCAACGCCTCCCGGTCCAGCGGTGAGCCGGAACGGATATAGTAAGACACGTCCGCAATCGCCACGGTGACGATCACGCCATCTGGGTTGTCGGGCGAGGGGTCCAACTCGGCATAAACGGCGTCGTCGTGGTCCTTGGCGTCCGCTGGGTCGATGGTGATGAGCGACAGTTTGCGCCAGTCTTCACGATGCGCCATCGTCGCGGGCTTGGCCGCATCCGCTGCCGCCAGCACGTCCGATGGGAAGATATGCGGAATGCCATGGGCATGAATAGCGATCATCGAGATCGCCTTTTCAGACGCGACAGAGCCGACGACGGAAAGAACCTTGGCACGCGGCAGGCCATAACGACCGCTGTTGCGCGAGGTTTCCACCTCCACCAGATCGCCGTCCTTGGCATCGCCGACGCCATCGGGATCGATGACCATTTCGTCGCCACGACGCTCGATCGGCATCAGACGACCGCCGCCACCCGGCGTTTCCTTGAATACGCCCAGCGATCCGCCCTGACGTCTGTCGATCAGCTTGATGATGCGCGCCGTATAGGCCGGGCCGCCAACTTCCTTGGATGGAAAAATCTTGGCCAGCACCCGGTCGCCAATGCCGCCAACAAGGGCTTTGCCCTTTTGCCGGTCGGCAGAGGATTGGCGGATGATAACGGCAGGGGCCGCCCCGTTCTCGTCCGGCCATTCGGCAGGACGACCGATCAGGCCGCCATCCTTGTCGCGGGTGGTGATGTCGAGAACGGTCACAGGCGGCAGACCGCCCGGGCGCATCAGCGACTTGCGGCTCTTGTGGACCATGCCATCGGTTTCAAGCTCTTTCAAAAGAGCTTTCAGCACGATGCGCGTTTCGCCTTTCAGCCCGAAGGCTTTGGCGATTTCACGCTTGGAGGCCTGGTCGGGATGCTCGGCAATGAATTTCAGCAGCACATCACGCGGCGGAACCTCGCCGTGGATGATACCGGCAGATTCGAGAACTTTTTTCCCGCGACCGGTGCGGCCGAAGCCATCGCCCGCCGAGCCGGATGTCTTACGCGGTGCTTTGCTCAAGATTCTGCCTTCTTCGCTTTGGGTGCTGCCTTTGGTTTGGCCGCCGCTTTTGGCTTTGCAGCCGTTTTACTTTTGGCCGCAGCCTTCGGCTTCGCCTTGGCTTTGGTCTCGCCATCGGCACTCGCAGCCTTGGTGGCCTTCACGGGCTTGCCGTTGCTGCCGGTGCCGGTCTTGGCAATGCGCTCGGCAATCAGCACCAGCGCCTCGTCCAGCGTCACCGTGTCAGGTGCCTGCGCCTTGGGAATGGTCGCGTTGACCTTACCCCAGTTGACGTAAGGCCCATACTTGCCATCACGAACGGTAATCGCGCCGCCATCGGGGTGGTCGCCCAGTTCCTTCAGCGCGGCAGGTGTGGCAGAACGTCCACGGCCTGGCGACGCCTTCTTCTCGGCAATCACGGTCACTGCGCGGTTCAGACCAATCGAGAACACATCCTCGATGCTTTCGAGATTGGCATAACCACCATCATGCAGCAGGAACGGTCCGTAGCGACCGAGACCCGCCGAAATCATCTTGCCTGATTCCGGGTGCTTGCCGATATCGCGTGGCAGATTGATAAGCGCCAGCGCCTTTTCGTGGTCGATATCCTCGGGCTTCCAGCCCTTAGGCAGCGAGGAACGCTTGGCTTCCTTGCCATCGCCACGCTGAATGTAAGGTCCGAAACGGCCCGACCGCAGCGTCAGCTCTTCGCCCGTATGCGGGTCCGCACCCAGCGCCTTTGGCTCGTTCAAGGCCGCAGCTTCTGCCTCGGCACCATCAGAGTTCAGCTGACGGGTGAAATTGCATTCCGGGTAGTTGGAGCAACCAACGAAAGCGCCGTATTTGCCAAGCTTGAGCGACAGGTTACCCGTGCCGCACACCTGGCAGATACGTGGGTCTGAGCCGTCTTCGCGGGTCGGGAACACCAGCGGCGCCAGAACCTCGTTCAACGCATCCAGAACGTTGGTAACGCGCAGTTCCTTGGTGTCTTCGATCTGTGCGAAGAAGTCCTTCCAGAAATCGCGAAGAACCTGCTTCCAGTCCAGTTCACCCGCAGAGATCCGGTCTAGCTTTTCTTCCAGATCGGCGGTGAAGTCGTATTCCACGTATTTCGTGAAAAAGCTTTCGAGGAAAGCCGTTACCAGCCGTCCACGCGAATGCGGCACCAGCTTGCGCTTGTCGACAATGATATACTCGCGGTCGCTTAGCGTCTTCAGCGTTGCCGCATAGGTGGACGGACGACCGATGCCGAGCTCTTCCATCTTCTTGATCAGCGAGGCTTCCGAATAACGCGGTGGCGGTTCGGTGAAGTGCTGGCTGGCGTTGATCTTCTGTTTGGCGAGGCTTTCGCGAGCATTGATCTGCGGCAGACGGCCATCTTCGTCACCGTCGTCGCTCTGCTCGCCATCTTCCTTCTGGTCGGTATAGGCGGCAATGAAGCCATCGAAGCGAATGACCGAACCGACAGCACGCAGGCCAGCCTTCTCGCCCTTGTTGTCAGCGAGAATCTCGACCGTCGTCCGCTCTATTTCAGCAGACGCCATCTGGCTGGCAATACCGCGCTTCCAGACCAGTTCGTAGAGACGCAACTGGTCAGCATCGAGGTATTTTTTGACCTGATCGGGCGTGCGGCTGAAATCCGTTGGGCGAATGGCTTCGTGCGCTTCCTGCGCGTTCTTGGCCTTGGTGGAATAGATGCGTGCCTTTTCCGGTACGTAGCGAGCGCCGAACTGTTCGCCGATTGCGCTGCGGGCAGCATCGATGGCCTCAGGCGCCATCTGCACACCGTCGGTACGCATATAGGTAATGAGACCGACGGTCTCGCCGCCGATGTCGATACCTTCATAAAGCCGCTGCGCGACCTGCATGGTGCGCGAGGCGGAAAAGCCCATGCGCGACGATGCGGCCTGCTGGAGCGTCGATGTGGTGAAAGGAGGGCCGGGATTGCGCTTGACAGGTTTGGCCTCAACCGTATCCACGGTATAGGTCGCACCCTCCAGCAATGCCTTCAAGCGGTTGGCATCATCGCCTGTCTTGACCGACCGACCCTGCAAACGCTTGCCATCGGCAGAGACCAGCTTGGCCTCGAAGTCATCGCCACGCGGTGTCTTCAACAGCGCCGAAATATTCCAGTATTCCTCAGAAACGAACCGCTCGATTTCCGATTCCCGGTCGCAGACCAGACGCAGCGACACGGACTGAACACGGCCAGCCGAACGCGCACCCGGCAGCTTGCGCCACAAAACGGGGGAGAGATTGAAGCCAACGAGATAGTCCAGCGCACGGCGGGCGAGATACGCATCCACCAGCGGGATATCGATATCGCGCGGATCGGCCATCGCGTCGAGCACGGCCTTCTTGGTGATAGCGTTGAACACAACGCGCTTCACCGGCTTGTCGCCGATCACCTTCTTCTTTCGCAGCAAATCGAGAACGTGCCAGGAAATGGCTTCACCTTCGCGATCCGGGTCGGTCGCGAGAAACAATCCGTCGGATGCCTTCACGGCATCGGCGATTTCCTTCATGCGCTTTTGCGAGGCCGGATCGACCTCCCACGTCATTTCGAAATCCTGATCGGGAAGCACGGAGCCATCTTTTGCGGGAAGATCCCGAACGTGACCGAACGATGCAAGCACCTTATAGCCGGGGCCAAGATACTTGTTGATCGTCTTGGCTTTTGCCGGTGATTCTACGACGACGACATTCATATTGTTTTCTCTCGGAACTTGCCCGTTAACATGCAGTGCCGCTTTTTACAGCCGCAACAACGCTACCTTTATTTCGACATGGACAGGTAATGCGCTTGGGTCAAGAGGCAAGGGCCGTTTTTCTGCCATTACACCAAGATGCAACCTTTTGGGGATTTATAATAAGTTTGCAATTATAGATAAACAAGTTATGGTTGCTCATGTCGGGTGGTGCTCTTTTTATGACGCTGCTCTGCAGGAGTTCAATTGAGGTAGACATGGTCGTGAGTGCACAGAATAGCAGCCAAAGCAGAGGCGAACAAACATCGGAAAATCTCGCCTATATCAGGCAAATGCTCGCTGAACTGCGCATCGTTGCAGAACGTGAGGGTGCAGACATGCTCTGCTACCTTATCGAGATGGCTTATATCGAAGCGGGAGACATTCAAAATGGTCGGCGCAAGCTCTCAGTCGGCCATAATCAACGAAACCCGTCCCGCGGCGTGCCGATTTAAGCGTCCGGCGATATCCAGTTCCAAGAGAACCAGATAGACGGTGGAAGCTGGCAGGCCCGTGTGGCGAATAATGTCGTCGGTTTCCACCGGTGATGGCCCCAGCGCAGACGCGATGATACTACGGTCATCGTCACCGGGCGGTGATATATCCATTTCCTCGGAGCTTTCGTTGGCCACGTGCTGAATCGGTAGCATCGGCTCCATCAACGGCTTTAGAGCATCCAGAATGTCGGCAGCCTCCGTCACCAGCATCGCTCCATCTTTGATCAGACGGTTGGTGCCATGGCAACGGGCATCCAGTGGTGAACCGGGCACGGCGAAGACCAGACGCCCGAATTCCCCCGCCAACCGTGCGGTGATCAGCGAGCCAGACCTGTCTGCCGCTTCCACGATCAGCACACCCATCGAAACCCCGGCGATCAGTCGGTTGCGGCGCGGGAAGTCCCGCGCGCGCGGCTCCCATCCAAACGGCATCTCGCTGATGCTGGCACCCTCATTGCCATAGATCTCGTCCAGAAGCCGCAGATTTTCGGGCGGGTAGGGCTTGTCCAGCCCACCCGCTAGCATGGCAACCGTTCCGGTGGAGAGGCTGGCCGCGTGAGCGGCGGCGTCGATGCCGCGGGCAAGACCGGATGCGATGGTATAACCGGCCTGTCCGCACTGCCGCGCCAGCATGGCCGCAAACTTCGAACCATTGATGGAGGAGTTTCGCGACCCGACAATACCGATGGATGGTCGAACAGCCGTGCGGCCCGATCCCTTCATGGAGATAATCGGCGGCGCACCGTCGATCTCGCGCAGTGCTGGCGGATAATCCGGCTCCCCTATGCCGACGAATCGAGCACCGAATTTTTCCGCCGCCTCGATTTCCCGTTCCACCTCGGCAACAGTCGCAATGCGCGGGCTGCGCGCCGACCCACCCCGGCGGGATAGGTCGGGCAGGGCGTCCAGTGCCTTTTCGGCACTGCCGAAGTGGTTGATGAGTTCGCGAAAGGTGACGGGACCAATATTATCGCTACGGATCAGCCGCAGCCACGCGACTCGTTGCCTGTCGGTCAGCGCAATGCCGCGCTTCGTTTCGCCATCATGCGGCATGTCTCGCCCCCGTCAGGGCAAGACGCGTCGCCTCAGCCCTTTTTACCGATCTTGCTTTCAGTCCCCGCCAGCAACCGCGTGATGTTTTCCCGGTGCATATACCAGGAGATAACGCTGAGCAGCGTCACCAGCAGAGCCGTCTTCTCAGGCCCTACTATCCACAATGCAACCGGAATGACAAGCATTGCAACCAGCGCGGAGAGAGAGGAATATTTGGTAAGGAACGCGGTCGCAATCCAGATCGCAGCAAACGCCAGCATCATCCACGGTGCCGCACCCAGTAGCACGCCGATATAAACTGCGACACCCTTGCCGCCCTTGAAGCCCAGCCACACCGGAAACAGGTGGCCGAGAAACGCAAAGAAGCCCGCCACCAGCGAGGCCTCATAACCCCACAACGCGTGGGCAATCCAAACCGCAGTCGTACCCTTTAGAGCATCCAGCAACAACGTCGCCGCCGCCAGCTTCTTGTTGCCGGTGCGCAAAACATTGGTCGCACCGATATTGCCGGACCCGATATTGCGGACATCCCCAAGACCAGCCGCCCGCGTCAGGATCAACCCGAACGGAATGGACCCCAGCAAATAGCCGATCAGGGCAGCGAGGGCGAGAAGCGCAGGCGCTGTCTGCCAGTCAGTCAATGCGGTCATTACTCGGTCCCCTCGGTCCTGTCGCGTCGTTCTCTTATACGGAATGCACCAGCTTGCCCGCAACATAGGTTGCGACGGCGCGGCCGGTAAAGCGGGCGTCTTCGAATGGCGTGTTCTTGGACCTCGATACCAGATTTTTCTCGGATACCAGCCACGGCTCGTCGAGATCGATCAGCGTGATATCGGCCTTAGCCCCCGGCTTCAGCGTTCCGGCATTCAGCCCGAAGATGTGGGCAGGGCGGGTTGAAAGCGCATCGATGAGGCGCATCAGTGGCACCTGGTCACTGTGATAGAGACGCAAAGCCGCCGCCAGTATGGTTTCAAGCCCGATGGCACCGCTTGCCGCATCCGAAAACGGTAGTCGCTTGGTGTCCACATCCTGCGGGTCATGCGAAGAGACGATGATATCGATCGTGCCGTCCTTCAGCGCATCCACCATGGCCATGCGGTCGTCTTCGGAGCGCAGCGGCGGGGAGAGCTTGAAGAAGGTGCGGTACTCGCCGATATCGTTTTCGTTCAGCGTCAGATGGTTGATGGAAATGCCGCAGGTGGCTTTGACGCCGCGTGCTTTCGCTTGGCTGATCGCCTCGGCGGATTCACGCACCGAAATCTTGGCGGCATGATAGTTGGCGCGGGTGAGTGCCGCGATGCGCAGATCCCGCTCCAGCGGAATGATTTCAGCTTCTTTCGGAATGCCCGATAGTCCAAGCCAGCTGGCAAACAGCCCCTCGTTCATATCCCCATGGCCGATATACTGGTCGCGTGTTTCGAGCGAAATGACCGCGCCCAGCTCACGTGCATAGGTCATGGCGCGTCGCAGCACCAGCGTATCGGACAGCGCCTTTCGGCCATTGGTGAAGGCAACGGCCCCGGCTTCCTTCAACATGCCGAATTCGGTCATTTCCTCGCCGCGCAGACCCTTGGTCAGCGCCGCTGCCGGATAGATATGAACCAACGCCTTGTCGCGTGCGGTCTTCTTCACGAATTCCACCAGCGCGATGTCGTCGATCACGGGGTCGGTATCCGGCATCACGATCATGCTGGTCACGCCACCGGCTGCGGCAGCGCGCGAGGCGGATTCGATTGTTTCACGGTGTTCGGCACCCGGTTCACCGACGAATACGCGCGCATCGACCAGACCCGGCGTGGCGACCAGCCCCTTGGCATCGCGCACTGTCGCACCCTCAGGCGCGCCCTGGTTCTGCGCATCCTTGCCAGCGGCGAGGATCGTGCCATCGGCACCGATGATGATCGTTCCGACCTCATCCAAACTGCGCGAAGGGTCAATAATACGAACATTCTTGAGAACGGTTGCAGTGCTCATACGCGCTCTCCCTGATTTTGCGAGATAAGAAGCGTTTCCATGACGGCCATGCGCACCGCCACCCCCATTTCCACCTGGCTCTCAATCACGCTCTGCGGACCATCCGCCACTTCGGATGAGATTTCCACGCCGCGGTTCATGGGGCCGGGATGCATGACAAGCGCATCTTCCTTGGCCGCCTTCAGCTTTTCGGCATCCAGCCCATAATAATGGAAGTATTCGCGCACCGAAGGCACGAAGGAACCGGACATGCGCTCGCGCTGCAAGCGCAGCATCATCACCACGTCGGCGCCTTTCAAGCCTTCTTTCATGTCGTGGTACACTTCCACGCTCATATCCGCGATGCCCGATGGCAGAAGCGTCGGTGGCGCGACAACGCGAACGCGCGCGCCCATCTGGTTCAAGAGAATAATGTTGGAACGCGCCACGCGCGAATGCAGCACGTCACCGCAGATCGCGACTGTCATGCCAGACAGTGTACCCTTGGCGCGGCGGATCGTCAGCGCATCCAAAAGCGCCTGTGTCGGGTGTTCGTGCTGACCATCTCCGGCATTCACCACCGAGCAGGCCACCTTTTGCGCCAGAAGCGCCGCAGCGCCAGCGGATGAATGGCGCACCACTAGCACGTCGGGGCGCATGGCGTTCAGCGTCATGGCGGTGTCGATCAGCGTCTCGCCTTTTTTGACCGATGAATTGCCCACAGACATGTTCATCACGTCGGCACCCAGCCGTTTTCCGGCCAGCTCGAAGGAGGCCTGCGTGCGGGTGGAGGCTTCGAAGAACAGGTTGATCTGGGTCAGCCCGCGCAGCGTCGATGTCTTCTTCTCACGTTGGCGGCTTATTTTCACCGCTTCGTCCGCCTTGTCGAGAAGAGTGGTGATATCCTGATGGGAAAGCCCCTTGATGCCAAGCAGGTGGCGGTGGGGATAATAGACCATGGAATATGTCCTCCGGGTCGCAATAGAGCATGGCGCGCTGCTCTGGCTTTGGTCACCGGGTCTATAAAGACAGGTGGCTTTGTCGGCAAGCATGCGATAAGCCGTGCCAGACCTAATACATGCAATAAAATGCGAATCCCGATATAGCCACGCGATGACGAATATGAACCGGACCGAAGAACAGCTTGCCGATTTGAACCAGCCTAACCTCTGGTCCGGCATCAATGCCTATCGCTCAGACCCGTTGATCGTGGATTTGACCTCCAGTCTTACGCGCCCCCTGCGCGATGAATTCGACCAGATCGGACGCTATGTCACCTCGGTCGAGGCGCAGGAACTGGCGCGCATGGCCAATGTCAGCACGCCGAAATTGCACACCCATGGGCCCCGTGGAGAGCGGCTGGATCAGGTGGAGTTTCACCCCGCCTGGCACGCGCTCATGCGCCGTTCCATGTCTTCGGGCCTGCACAGCAGCGCCTGGGAAAACACGCCTGAGACGCGTGGCAACGAGCACAAGGCCCGTGCCACAAAATTCTATCTCACGTCCCAGCTGGAAGCAGGGCATCTTTGCCCGCTCACCATGACGCACGCCTCCGTGGCCGCCATGATGACATCGCCGCGCGTGCAGCAGGAATGGGCACCGAAAATCCTGTCGCGCAAATATGATTCGTCGCAAAAGCCCGCCATGCAGAAGACCGCCGTTACCATCGGCATGGGCATGACGGAAAAGCAGGGCGGCACCGATGTGCGCGCCAACCGCACGACCGCTGAGCGGGTAGGCGAGGGCATCTATCGCCTTTCCGGCCACAAATGGTTTCTGTCCGCGCCGATGAGCGACGGTTTCGTCATGCTGGCCCAGATGGGCGATGGCATGGGCTGCTTCCTCGTGCCGCGTTTTCTGGAGGACGGCTCGGCCAACGGCCTGCATTTCCAGCGCCTGAAGGACAAGCTCGGCAACCGCTCTAATGCGTCAGCCGAAGTCGAATTCACCGATGCCTTCGGCTATCTGCTCGGCGAACCCGGTGCCGGTGTCCGCACCATTCTCGACATGGTGACACTGACGCGGCTGGATTGCGCGCTGGCCTCATCCGGCATGATGCGCGCCTCGTTAGCGGAAGCGGTCCATTTCGCCCGTGGCCGTAACGTCTTCGGCAAGCCGCTTGTCACCCAACCGATCATGACGCGCGTTCTGGCCGATATGGCGCTGGACGTCGCCGCCGCGACCGCGCTGTCCTTCCGCCTTGCCGCCGCCTTCGATAGCGCCCGCAACAATCCGGCGGAAGCGGCCTACGCCCGTGTCATGACGCCCATCGTCAAATACTGGTGCTGCAAGATCGCACCTGCCTTGATTTACGAAGCCATGGAAAGCCTTGGCGGTAGCGGCTACGTCGAAGACCGCCCCATCGCCCGCCATTATCGAGAAGCCCCGGTCAACGCCATCTGGGAAGGCTCCGGCAACGTCATGGCGCTGGATGTGCTGCGCGTTCTCCAGCGCGGCAAAGATCTGTTCGACCTCGTTTTCGAAACACTGGAACGCGACCTCGGCCCCTCCGGTAAGAAAACCACCGAAGTCCTGCGCGCGGCAATCGCGCTCTGCGAACGCGACGAAGGTGCCGCCCGCCTGCTGGTCGAACAATTCGCACTCGCCGCCGCCGCCGCCGAACTCTGCCGCATCGGCGCTGGCCGCATCGCCGACGCGTTTCTTGAGACACGTCTGGCGGGGGGCTGGCGCCACACCTATGGTATGCTCGACAGCCGGTTTGACCCGACCTATATTATCGATCTGCTGTATCCGCCTGCTGCGTAAAATCAGGATTTTTAATAAGCGCGGGTTATGTGCGGCTCACCTTCGCCGAACCAGCCGCTAAAAACGGTGCAAACGCCAATCTGATCTCTTCGAGAAACGCCTCGCTGAACCGCCCGATTGGCTCCCGCCGCGCGTCGAAATGGTAAGATCGTTCGATCACGTCGTAATTACACTCGCTCACGGTGATCCAGCCGCGCTTGTAGCGGCTGAGTTTCGCACGACGCAGTTCCAGTCCCGGTATTTCGATTGCTTTCTGGCCACCGTGCGGTGGCTTAGAAGATATGGGAAGCAACAGGATATGCGTAAGACCTTGCTTGTCTTTGATCGCCAGGATCATGCAGGCGGGGCGGTCTTTCTCGCTGTGATCACGCTGCGGATCGGCCTCGTTCTGCCATCGCCAAAGATAGGGATAAGCCACAATATCACCGCGCCTGAACTTTTCAGTCATCGCGCGATGCCTCATATTCCTTCGAATCGTCTTCGAGTTGCTCTCTGAAAAGCGAGGCAATATCGTCTGGCATCTCGCCTGAAGCATATGCCTGACGTACGTCGTGATTGCTGGCCAATTTCTCGAACAGTTCAACAGGCAGCACCACCACCGAAGGGCGCCCGTGCTTTGTCAAAGTGATTGGCTCTTTTTGCGCTTGATCATGATAACGCCCAAAATGACGCATGAACTCCGCAGTCGTAATAGATTTTTGAGACAAAGTCAGACTCCAGATTGGTTTTCTGAATAATACAGAAAACACATAAATCTGGCAAACGAGTTTGGCCTAAGCCTGATCTTTTAAAGTCTGGTCCTTATTCGCTAGGGTGAAGCTGCGTCTTTTTGTCATTCCATTCATTTAGGCGAACGGCGATCCAGCCAGCGGTTACGATACTTACTGGCAACGCAACGTAGAAGAAGATTTCCATTCCAGTCATCATCTCAGCCCTCCAAGGGTGCGTCTTGCCAATAAATATGAGGTAACTGGAGAGGAAAGCCAATCGTTCAATCAGGGGTGGTACAAACAAATGGCTTGCGATAACAAACACAAGTTTTAGGCGCAGACTTAGCTTCATCCACAACTACCTTCACCTCCCGACCCCCTCCTGCATTGCCGCCAAATTAACCCTTTGCTAACCCTGTGATCACGTCACCAAAAGGAGAATCGCAAGCTTATGCTGGCCATCGTCGACACTGCTGCTGAAGCTCCCCCTGAAAAGCGGATCAAGGATCGGGCCGCGACCGAGAAGGCAATTTTTGCGGCGGCAAAAAGTTTGCTGGCGGAAGAGGGGTTTCAGGGCTTCGGCATCAATGCCGTTGCACGCAGGGCAGGGTGTGACAAACAGCTGATCTATCGGTACTTCGGTGGGCTGGAAGGTCTGGTCGCTGCCATCGGCGAGGATCTGGGCTCGTGGGTCAAGGATCGCATTCCAGAAGATACCGGTGGCATGTTTTTGCTGACCTACGGCGATCTCATGGAGAAGCTTGCGCTCTATTACATCGAAGCGCTGCGTAGCGATCCGCTCGTGTGCAAGATCATCGCCTGGGAAGTGTCCGAGAATACGCTACAAGTGAAACAGCTAGCCGATGCCCGCGCGAAGGCGTTGGCCAAGTGGCTAGAGCGGATGCGCGGTTCGCTTGAAGCGCCGAAGGGAATCGATACCGCTGCCGTCAACGCCGTGATTTTCGCGGCCATCCAGCATCTCGTCATCTCATCGGTCATAAGCGGACAGTTTGCTGGCGTTGCACTGAAAAGCCCGAAGGATTGGGATAAAATCGGCACAGCCGTGAAGCGCATCGTGCGCGGCGTTTATAGCTGATTAGCTAGCGTTAGACTTTTCTAATAATATTTGGCGCTTTCACGGGGGCGCACGCGTTGTTGCCCTGGAGCCGCCGCCTTATCCACAGGCCCGTGGTCGCTGTTAACCATATCCATAAGTTTTATTTGCCCGTTCGGAGAAGCGGGATCATTGTATTAATAAATCATTAACCATGCGTCCGTGGACGTGTGAAAAGGAACCGCCGTGAACCGCTGGATATCCTTGATCGTCATGATGACGTTCTTTGCACTGCTGCCGTTGGACATCTACGTGCCCACGGTCAACCTGTGCCTCATGGCATGCCTGCGCTGGGCAGTCATCGCCGTCGCTCCCGACGCCGTCCCCATGCGGGGGCAGGTGGCATGAAGTGGCTTCTGATATTCTGGGCCGGGCCCATCATCCTTCTCGGAAGCTGGTACGGATTGTCCTATTACGACATGAGTTTCGGCATTTTCATGCTGACGCGGCAGGCGAACGAGCTTGTGTTTCAGGTCTATGGAAACATCCTGGGCATCGCCCCGGAAAGCATTCCGCCGCTGGTTGCGCGGGCCATCGTCGTCGACAGTTTCGTCCTGTTTGCCATCGTCGGCTTCCGCAAGCGCAAGGCCATTGCGGCGTGGTGGTGTATGCGTCAGTCCTCTAAGGCGGCGGCTCTTGCAAGGCCTGAAAGCCTGTCCAGCGCGCCCTGAAGAATGAAGCTCGCCGCTGCCGAATCGATACGTTCGGCGCGCTTGGCACGGGATACATCCATCTCCAGCAAAGCCCGTTCGGCGGCGACGGTGGAAAGTCGCTCATCCCAGAACACGAAGGGTATCTCGGTCTTCTCCCCCATGGCACGTACGAAGGCACGGGTTGCCTGAACGCGCGGCCCGGATGATCCGTCCATGTTGACAGGCAGGCCGATGATGAAGGCCGTGACCTTTTCCTTCTGCGCAAAATCCAGCAGCGTCTGGGCATCCGGTGTGAATTTCACCCGCTTGATGACCGGGCGAGGGGTCGCAAAACGCCGCGACAGATCGGACATGGCGAGGCCGATCGTCTTCGTGCCCAGGTCCAGCCCGGCAATGGCCTGACCCGTCTGCAGGAAGTCGGCCAGTTCCTCGATCGTCAACGTCGCCATGGCTCGTCTCAGCGTTTGCGTACGAATTCGGTGCGCAACACGAGACCCTTGATAGCATCGTGGCGGCAGTCGATTTCTTCGGGATTGTCCGTCAGGCGGATCGACTTTATCACGGTGCCCTGCTTCAACGTGGTTCCCGCACCCTTGACCTTCAAATCCTTGATCAAAGTCACAGAATCACCGTCGACCAGAAGCGTGCCGCTGGCATCGCGAACCTCGTTGGCCTTTGCCGCCAGGGCCACTATCTCTGAGGCCGGGCGCCATTCACCTGTCGCTTCGTCATACACATATTCGTCATCATCAGCGGCCATGTTCGCAATTCCAAATTCTGTCGAGGGCGGTTGTATGGCCCGTCCTATGTCATAATATATCGGTAATACAAAGGAGAACTTCCATGAAACTAACCTGGCTCGGCCATTCCGCATTTTGCATCGAAACCGGCAAAGCGAAGATATTGATCGATCCGTTTTTTACCGGAAACCCGGGCTTTGCGGGCCAGGACGCCAAGGACGCTGCTGATGGTATCACCCACATTCTGCTGACCCACGGTCATGGTGACCATGTCGGTGATACGATCCAGCTCGCCAAGGACACCGGCGCGACCGTGCTTGCCAATGCCGATCTTGCTGCATGGCTGGGCTCGAAGGGCGTGTCGAAGCTGGAAATGGGCAACACCGGCGGCACCGTGGGTTTTGATGGCTTCTCCGCCACCTTCACCAACGCGCTGCATTCGTCCGCCCAGATCACCGAGGATGGCGTCAGCCACGCACTTGGCAATGCCAATGGCCTGATGCTGCATTTCGAAGACGGCCCCACCGTCTACCACATGGGCGACACGGACATCTTCTCCGACATGGCGCTGATCAACGAGTTGCACGAGCCCGACATCGGCCTTGTCCCCATCGGCGACCGTTTTACCATGGGCGGCGCGGTTGCGGCTCTGGCCTGCCAACGCTTCTTCAAGTTCCGCAACGTCGTTCCCTGCCATTACGGCTCGTTTGGGATTATCGATCAGACGCCGGAAAAATTCGTCACCGGCATGGAAGGCTCGCAAGCCATCGTCGATACGCCAAGCGCGGGTCAGACGCTGACGTTCTGACATTTCCGCACAACGCGTTGAAGTCGGCGCAAATCCGCGCTCACTTCAACGCGAGATACTTTCTACCGTTGCGAAGAGCGGACATGGTCATTATAGCGGGTAGGAAAATTCTTGACCGGAGTAGAACCATGTCCGTCGATCTTGCCACCGTGAAGCGCGTTGCGCGCCTTGCCCGTATTGCCGTTGACGAAGAAGAGGCCAACATCATGCTTGGCCAGTTGAATGGCATTCTCGGTTTCGTGGAGCAACTTTCGGAGGTGAATGTCGATGGCGTCGAGCCGATGACGTCGGTGACGCCGTTTGCCATGAAGAAGCGCGTGGATGCGGTTACCGATGGTGACAAAGCGGATGACATCGTTGCCAATGCACCTGCCACGGACCGCAATTTCTTTATGGTGCCGAAGGTGGTCGAATAGGCCTTTCAGGCTTGTTTCCACCCGCCCGATCCAAAGTTTTCGAAAGCCATTGCCGATATGACCGATCTGACCAGCCTGACCATTGCCGAAGCCCGCGACAAGCTGAAGGCCAAGGACTTCACCGCCGTTGAGTTGACCGACGCCTATCTGAGCGCAGTCGATGCCGCCAATTCCGCGCTGAATGTCTATGTCGCCGTGACGCCGGAAAAGGCCCGCGAGATGGCCAAGGCCTCCGACGACAAGCTTGCGGCTGGCAAGGCCGGTGCGCTTGAGGGCATTCCGCTTGGCGTGAAGGATCTCTTTGCCGTTCGCGACGTCCACACGCAGGCCTGCTCTCACGTGCTGGATGGCTTCAAGCCGAAATACGAATCGACCGTCACCCAGAACCTGTGGGACCAGGGCGCCGTGATGTTGGGCAAGCTGAACATGGACGAATTCGCCATGGGCTCGTCCAATGAAAGCTCCTATTACGGCCCGGCGGTCAACCCGTGGCGCGAGAACGGTTCCGACAGGAAGCTCGTGCCCGGCGGCTCGTCCGGCGGTTCTGCTGCAGCCGTTGCTGCGCATCTGTGCGCCGGTGCCACTGCGACAGATACGGGCGGCTCCATCCGCCAGCCTGCGGCGTTTACCGGCACCGTCGGCATCAAGCCGACCTATGGCCGCGTCTCGCGCTGGGGCATTGCTGCCTATGCCTCGTCGCTGGATCAGGCTGGCCCTATCGCCCGCGACGTGCGCGACGCCGCGATCCTGCTGAAATCCATGGCCAGCGTCGATGCGAAGGATACGACCTCCATCGATCTGCCGGTGCCGGATTACGAAAAGGCCATCGGCCAGTCGCTCAAGGGCCTCAAGATCGGTATTCCCAAGGAATACCGCGTCGATGGCATGCCGGAAGAGATCGAAAAGCTCTGGGCGCAGGGCGTTGCATGGCTGAAGGATGCCGGTGCCGAGATCGTCGATATCTCGCTGCCGCACACCAAATACGCGCTGCCGGCCTATTACATCGTGGCACCCGCTGAGGCGTCGTCCAACCTTGCCCGTTATGACGGCGTCCGCTATGGCCTGCGCGTCGATGGCAAGGACATTGCCGACATGTACGAGAAGAGCCGCGCCGCTGGCTTCGGCTCCGAAGTCAAGCGCCGCATCATGGTCGGCACCTACGTGCTTTCGGCTGGTTACTATGATGCCTATTACCTGAAGGCGCAGAAGGTCCGCACGCTGATCAAGCGCGACTTCGAAACCGTCTTCCACGAGGGCGTCGATGCCGTGCTCGCCCCCATCACCCCATCGTCGGCCTTCGAAATCGGCGACAAGGAACTGGCCGCCGATCCGGTCAAGATGTACCTCCAGGACGTGTTCACCATCACCGTCAACATGGCCGGTCTGCCGGGCCTCTCGGTCCCCGCCGGTCTCGACGGCAAAGGCCTCCCGCTCGGCCTCCAGCTCCTCGGCAAGCCCTTCGATGAGGAAACGCTGTTTAAGACGGCCTATGCCATCGAGCAGGCGGCGGGTAAGTTCACACCCGCCAAGTGGTGGTAGGCCGGGTCCTTGGTCGTAGGCTCATCGGTTGTGGCTTATCCCCCTCTCAATAAGGTAGGGCTGCCACACCCACCGCCCTCATGCTGAGGTGCTTTGGCCGAAGGACAAAGCCTCGAAGCATCCGCCGAGTACTCCTGCTTTGAGCCCGCAACCCCCGTCCTTCGAGGCCCCTGCGGGGCACCTTAGGATGAGGGTTGCTGCGTAGCGCCCTTTGCGTGGCACCTCCTTCGGCAAATCTCATGATGGTGAGGGTTGCTCTGTTGCAGCCTGCATCATCGCCCAAAGCATTCCTCATAGCTGCTAGCATTCCGCGTTGGTCCGGTATTGGAGAGGGCAACCTCACCCGCCGCCCTCATGCTGAGGTGGGAGCGAAGCGACCCTCGAAGCATCCGCCGCGCACTCTGCCTCAAGCCCGCAACCCTCGTCCTTCGAGGCCCCTGCGGGGCACCTCAGGATGAGGGTTGCTCCTCACCAATCCCATCGCTATCAAAAACCCCGGCCACCTCTCAAACAAGCTTCGCCGTTCACGCGGCAGCACCTGCCCGTGGCTTGACCTTCAATCAGTGTCCACAACCATTCGCGGCCATGGGTATTCGGACGGGGCGCTGTAAGTTGCCTCGTTGGGTAGTCTAAGAATGGCACCTCGCAGCGCCCCGTTCAGCTCTTTTGGCCGAACAGCGATCCTCTTGCCACGGCTGGCATATCCCGGAGGGCAAGGGGGCCTTGCCGTTGGAACGGTCGGACAAATCAAGGTCCGGCCTTACCCACCCGGGTGACGGCGGCTTCGTTGCCGAAGCCATCGCCTGCCAGTTCGGCGACATCTGCCTTCGAGGATGAGAGCGTTCATTCTGACGAAGCGCCCACAGCCATCGATCCGTTCTCCGCAAGAGCCACACCCGCCATCCATGGCTTGTGCGTCCCTCGCGATCCGTCCGCGCTGTCATCGACAGTGCGGGGCAGATGCAGCGTGTTCCTGTGTACCGCCTGACTTTCGCTTCAAGCCCCTGTGGTCGCGTTCGACCCGGTGCCGATGAGCTGTCGGTACACCCGGTGGCTGGCGAACCGGACCGCCATGACCCACCCGCAAAACCCGAAACGGTGTTTTGCGACTAAGACCATGCCGGGCCGGTCCGGACATTGGAAAGGCTGCGACAGCCGGTCCGAAACCGCCGCCACCTTTCTCCCGTCCCACCGGGGAGATCGCTGCTCGACCCCGAGGTTGAAAGGTTTGCGTCACCCTCCCAACCCCAGCGCCGGTCCCGCCTCGCCGCAACGCCTTGCGGTGTATCCGAGGGCGGAACGGGGCAATTGTGCGGGTGATTCGTGCGTCATTGAGAAAGTTGCGGGGGGATTTTTGGTGTTTTTTGTGGGATTTGTTTTAAGCTGTTGATTTAGATTGGAAGTATTTTTGGTTGAGGTGTTTTGGGGAGTGTATCGTGAGGTCGGAGGGTGCCGCTTACCCCCCTCTGCCCTGCCGGGCATCTCCCCCTCAGGTGGGGAGATCGACTCGTGGATGGCAATCGACCATCTCTGCTGCTGCGGATAGAGTGGGGAGCATGCGGCTTGCCAATCTCCCCCCTTGAGGGGGAGATGTCCGGCAGGACAGAGGGGGGTGAGCGGCTGGCTCTGTTCATCATGGCAGGCGGGTTACGCCTCCCGATCATCCCGGGTCTACCGAAACGGTCAAAAAATCATGATGAGCGATGCCAATTCATAGGATTTCCAGGTGAAGGGTGGCCACCTGCGCCCACGAAAGCATCTCACATGGTGGGTGCAATCAGAAATCTCTTGCGTTTGGCCACCATATGGCGGCTAAGTTACGGGACCAAAACGGGAGAATCCAATGGCCAAGGGTCAAGTTCGCAGCAACAAAGAAGTCAGAAAACCGAAGAAGGACAAGGCCGCACCCGTTGCCGCTCCGACACTCGGTTCGCAGGTCAAAGCCAGCGAAAGCACCACCAAGAAGAAATAAGTCCAGGCCGCATCACCACCGTCCGGCACCCGCTCTTCGGATGCCGGAGCGGGCGGTTGGCAGATGACGACGTTTCGCGACGCAACACGGCTGGCCGTACCAGCCATGGAGACCTCCCATTATCAAGATCATGGTATTGCTTCACGCCGCCGTCGGCACCGACTGGCAGACCCCACCGAAAGGCACGGGGCTAAAGACGCTATTCGAAGCCGAAGAGCAGGGCTTCATCCAGATTCGCGGCGAATTTCAGAAACGACAGTTCCGGTTGACGAGCATGGGCTTTGAATATGTCGAGCGGGATAAAAGGCGGCTGGAAGCGCGGCGGATGTAGGCCTGAGTTATGCTTCGGTCTTTCGGTCTCTTAAGGTCAATTTTCTATTTCTGGATGGTGCGGGACCCTCATATGCAATTTCTAGCATTTTAAGCTAAGCTTAAGACGTGGAAATTGCTTTCTCTCCCGCTGTGGAGCCATAGTTGTTGGATAACTGTCATGCGCAACTTAAAGATATGGGCGCGTGTCGTCGTAGGGTTGATCGCCTCTTGGTGGAATTCCCAACTCCGACTGAGTGATAGTAAATAATCGATCTAGATGTATCATTAAGTCTAAGGCTAATTTTCTATGCTCTTTATTGGCATCAGACCATTTATAAATATCACCACTTTGAAGAGATAAAACAGCAAAGTCGTCAGGTCGATCAAACGTTAGAGGAAACTTTGCAGCTACCAAGGACAATGCAGCAAGAGCTTGATCATTATTTATTTTTTCTTTGCTATTCCAAAGATGAACTGCAGTGCGGCGACCATCTAAATTAACTATGCAATCTGGATCAAATTTAACCCGAAAGAAGCCTTGTGGACTCGCCAACGTAGTAGCTGGATAAGCTGCTCCTTTAGCACCCATCGAGATATACCATCTGAGAAATCGAACAATACCAACTTTAGCGTAGCGCCTCTCAGCAGGCTTCTTAATGTTTCGGGCGGCTTTGATTACTTCTTTGAAGCTGGCTTTACCGGTCAGCATTCTGGCAATGCTCAAGTGAAGACTTCTATGAAAGTTGCGACCACCTTTTGAAGTTATATGACGCCTTTTTACCGCGCTTCGTTGAGGTTTCTCATTTTGAGCAAGCAGGCGTAAAAAAGCAGAAAATCCGAAAGTTGTTACTCGCGCCAAGTTGGCCTCCTTACAAACATAAAAAGGGGCCGATCTATCAACCGGCCCCGATATGATTAGGCGAGTTGTACAAGCTGCCAAGTCACCGCATTTCCACCGTAAGGTGGCATGCGGTTGCCTTTAGCAATTGGCGCGGTTGTCGTAGGTGTACCTACGACTTTCCAAACACCACTTTCGGGGCAAGTCTCGCCAGTGCGAGAGGTACGTCCTATCGGCATTTGTGTTCTCCTTTCTCCTGCATCACTGCTGTCTGTGTGCATTGCACACTTGACATCTGTTGATCGGAGGAACAGCATAGCCATGCTTTAAGAAGCACATGGACACGCGGGCGGCAGGACCTCCCGGGCTGTTCCGAAGGCAGTGTGATTGCAGTCACACTGCCTTTTTTTATGCTTGTATGTTCTTGCCTTTTTGTCCAGCTACTAAGTTTTCCACAGCATCAAATAATGTGTTGACCGAAGCGCCGAATCGAGGCATTCATCTATACAAGCCTCTATATCTAGAAATTGATATTAGCCTCCACACTATATATTGTGGAAAAGTTTGTGCAATATCAAAAATCGTTTTTTTGTGGAATATTTGGTTTTCCACAGCTTATTTACAGGCTATCCCGTTCTCCGGACATTGTAATTTTTGCTGCGTACTGGCGGTTGAAGTACTTCACGGTTTGCCAAGTAGCTTGAATCATAAAGCCCGGAGTGTTTCCGGGCTTTATGCTTTATTTATTATTTCAAATCAGCTGCAACCGCTCGTCGCACCACACGTATCGCACTTCTCGCAAGTCCCATTCCGGACCATCGTGAAGTTCTGGCACTCGGAGCACATGTTGCCCGTATACCCCTGGGCAATAGAGCGGATGCGGCGTTCGGCTTCCTTCTTTTTGGCTTCCGTCTTGGCAGATGCGGCGTCGGCGGCTGCCTTGTCGGAGAAGAGGGCGGTTGCGGCCTGTTCGGATTCGGTGGCGAGGCCTTCTTCGATCTCTACCGATTCCTTGGCGCGTTCTTCGTAGTCACGTTTGAAGGCGACGACTTCGGAGGTGGAGATGGCGACGGTAGGTTCGAGTTTACGGACCGTGTTGCCGGAGATCTGAGTGACTGTGCCTGACGCACGCGCTGGGGCTGCCGTGGCCGAACCCTTGGGCTCGGAGGAGGCGCGCTCGGGGGTGTTGGAGACGAGCGTTGGCTTGTAACCGCGGGTCCAGCCGGTGGAGACGAGGTTGGTCTTGCCTTCTTCGATGCCCTTGCCGAGTGCCGTCTGCGAGAAGTCGGACGTATCCACATGGGCCAGATCGTGACGGCCGAGGTAGGAGACGGCGAGTTCGCGGAAGACGTAGTCGAGGATCGAGGTTGCGTTCTTGATCGCATCGTTGCCGATGACCATGCCGGCTGGCTCGAACTTGGTGAAGGTGAAGGCCTCCACATATTCTTCCAGGGGCACGCCATATTGCAGGCCGAGCGAGATGGCGATGGCGAAGTTGTTCATCATCGCACGGAAAGCGGCGCCTTCCTTGTGCATGTCAATGAAGATTTCGCCGATGCGACCGTCACCGAATTCGCCGGTGCGCAGATAGACCTTGTGTCCACCCACGGCTGCCTTCTGGGTGTAACCCTGACGGCGGTTCGGCAGTTTTTCGCGCTCGCGGCTGACACGTTCGACAACACGCTCGATGATCTTTTCGGTGATGGTGACGGCCTGGGCTGCCTGTGGCTGGGCGATCAGATCTTCCAGCGCGTCCTCATCATTGTCGTCTTCGACCAGTGAGGCGTTGAGCGGCTGGGACAGCTTGGAGCCATCGCGGTAGAGAGCGTTGGCCTTCAGCGCCAGCTTCCAGGACAGCATGTAGGCTGCGCCGCAATCTTCAACCGTTGCATCGTTGGGCATGTTGATGGTCTTGGAAATCGCACCCGAGATGAAGGGCTGCGCTGCCGCCATCATGCGGATGTGGGATTCGACCGAGAGGTAACGCTTGCCGATCTTGCCGCAAGGGTTGGCGCAATCGAAGACGGGCAGATGCTCGTCCTTCAGGAACGGTGCGCCTTCCAGCGTCATCGCGCCGCAAACATGCACGTTGGCCGCTTCGATGTCCTTCTTGGCAAAGCCGAGATGTTCGAGCAGGTTGAAGCTCATGTCGGCGAGCTGCTCATCGGAAACCTTCAGGGTTTCCTTGAGGAAGTCGGCGCCTAAAGTCCACTGGTTGAAGACGAACTTGATGTCGAAGGCGGCTTTCAGCGCACCGTTGACGGCTTCGATCTTCTCATCGGTAAAGCCCTTGGCGCGCAGCGTCGATGGGTTGATGGCAGGCGCCTGGTTGAGATTGCTGTGGCCGATGGCGTAGGCTTCGATTTCGGCGAGCTGGCTTTCCGAATAACCGAGCGAACGCAGGGATTCCGGAACTGCGCGGTTGATGATCTTGAAGTAACCGCCACCGGCGAGCTTTTTGAACTTCACCAGAGCAAAGTCAGGCTCGATACCCGTCGTGTCGCAATCCATGACGAGACCGATCGTGCCTGTTGGCGCAATAACGGTGGTCTGGGCGTTGCGGTAGCCGTTGATTTCGCCAAGCTCCAGAGCCTTGTCCCATGCGGCAACGGCGTGGGTGATGAGGTCGGGGTCTGTGCAATCGGTGTGGATGAGCGGCACAGGATTGACCGACAGGCCTTCATAGCCATAGGCCAACCCTTGAGCGGCGCGGCGGTGATTGCGGATGACGCGCAGCATGTTGTCGCGGTTGGGCGCAAAGCCCGGGAAGGGGCCGAGTTCACCAGCCATTTCAGCCGATGTTGCGTAGGAAACGCCGGTCATGATGGCGGTCAAGGCACCGGCAATTGCACGGCCTTCATCGCTGTCGTAAGGAATGCCGGAGGACATCAGCAGGCCGCCGATGTTGGCGTAGCCGAGGCCGAGTGTGCGGTATTCGTAGGAGCGTTCGGCAATTTCCTTGGACGGGAACTGCGCCATCATGACGGAGACTTCGAGAACGACAGTCCACAGACGAACGGCGTGTTCGTAATCGGCAATGTCGATGTTCTTGGTCGTGGCGTCCTTGAACTGAAGCAGGTTCAGCGAGGCAAGGTTGCAGGCCGTGTCATCCAGGAACATATATTCCGAGCAAGGGTTGGATGCGCGGATGGGACCTGCGGCTGGCGATGTATGCCAGTCGTTCATGGTGGTGTTGAAGTGCAGGCCGGGGTCAGCCGATGCCCATGCGGCGTGGGAAATCTTTTCCCAGAGATCGCGGGCTTTCAGCGTCTTCATGACCTTGCCGTCCTTGCGGGCGGTGAGGTTCCAGTCGCCATTGTCTTCCACGGCGCGCAGGAAATCGTCCTTCAGCGAGACCGAGTTGTTGGAGTTCTGGCCAGACACCGTGAGGTAGGCTTCCGAATCCCAATCGGTGTCGTAGGTCTTGAACTCGATGTCCTTGTAGCCCTGCTGGGCGAACTGGATGACGCGCTTGACGTAGTTTTCAGGAACCATGTCCTTCTTGGCAGCGCGGATTTCGCGCTTCAGGGCCGGGTTCTTGGCAGGGTCGAAGCAATCGCCGTTATCGGCCTCGCAATTGACGCAGGCCTTCATGATGGCCTTCAAGTGCTTGGCGACGATCTTGGAACCGGTCACAAGAGCGGCAACCTTCTGCTCTTCGTTTACCTTCCAGTCGATGTAGGCTTCGATATCGGGGTGATCGGCATCGACGACGACCATCTTGGCCGCACGGCGGGTGGTGCCGCCGGACTTGATGGCGCCAGCTGCGCGGTCACCGATCTTGAGGAAGCTCATGAGGCCGCTTGAGCGTCCGCCGCCCGACAGCTTTTCGCCTTCGCCGCGCAGATAGGAGAAGTTGGAGCCGGTGCCGGAGCCGTATTTGAACAGGCGTGCTTCACGCACCCACAGGTCCATGATGCCGCCTTCATTGACCAGATCGTCGGCGACGGACTGGATGAAGCAGGCATGTGGCTGCGGGTGTTCGTAAGACGACTTGGACTTGGTCAGCTTGCCGGTGAAGGGGTCGACATAGAAGTGGCCCTGGCCGGGACCATCGATGCCATAGGCCCAGTGCAGGCCGGTGTTGAACCACTGTGGAGAGTTCGGTGCTACGCGCTGGGTGGCCAGCATGTAGGCAAGCTCATCCTTGAAGGCGGACGCATCTTCTTCGGTCGAGAAATATTTGCCCTTCCAGCCCCAGTAAGCCCATGTACCGGCCAGACGGTCGAAAACCTGACGCGCATCGATTTCAGAACCGTAACGCTCGTCTTCGGGAATGTCCTTCATCGCCTTTTCATCGGCAACGGAACGCCAGAGGAAGGAAGGAACGTCGTTTTCCTCGACCTTCTTCAAGCGGGCAGGAACGCCTGCCTTGCGGAAATATTTCTGCGCCAGAACGTCTGTCGCGACTTGGGAAAACTGCGCGGGAACATCGATGTCCGCCAGCCGGAAAACGATGGAGCCATCCGGGTTCTTGATCTCGCTCACGGCCTTGCGGAATTCGATTTCCGCATAGGCAGACTGGCCGGGCTTCGTGAAGCGGCGTTCGATGCGCATTGTCTTTGTTCCTCGTCCTTGGGCGCCTATGGGCAGGGCGCAAAAAATCGCTCCAGCGTCGCACGTTATCGCGCGCCGCCGGTCTGTGGTGTTGCCGGTGAAACCATCATCCGTTGGATGACGCTTCCTCTATCTCGTGGTGATTTCGGCTGCAAGCATACTATATATAGTATTAACAGTTTGTTGTCGCCATATATCCCGCATTTTGTTTTGGCAGTAAAGCCAGCTCACAGACAGCCGATTGCGCTCCACCCCCTCATGGCCGGAACGCAAGACAAACGCGTGAACTGAAACTGATGAGAACCGAAGGTGGAACACCTGATTCCGTTGCCGCCGCAACATGAGCATTACCTTGCGGATATGTGGTGATTCCGTCAAGGCCTAGTTTGCAAGCGTTTGTTAACCACAAGATATTGTGTGGGGCGGCTGTGGAAAACGGGGAAAGAAAAAGCCCCTATAAAATTCAGGCACTTGGATGAATTTTAGAAAGTTCGATGCCGACTACCTTACGTTACGGATGGCAGATTTATCGCGTTTTTTTCGTTTTTTTCGGTGTGGTGTACAAGCAACAGAACCTGATTTCCACAATTGGCGGTGCATCAGCAGATAGGCCTTTACAAACCTAAAAGGGCCGTTCGCGGGCCGGGCTTAGACCTGAAATATGGCATGCTTTCCGTTGCAAATATCGGTCGTGGGGGTTCTCATTTTTCGCGAAGACTAGGAAAATTCGCGACAGCGCGTCCGCTTTGCGCCATTTGCGGTCATTGCACGTTATCGCTACACTGCGTATTCTGCGACGGAGCAGAACTCAGGAAAACAAGTGTCGCTCTCATCGGTTATTTTACAATACACGATCAGATTTGGGTAGGTACCACTTCATGAGTTATGACTTGATGGTTTTCGAATCAAAAGATGCGCCAAAAGATAAAGAGGCGTTTCTCGATTGGTATCATGTGCAAACACAGTGGTCAGAAGGGCATTCTTACGATGACCCATCCGCAACAACAACAAATCTGTCGGCATGGTACGAGGACGTGCGCCTGAGCTTCCCGAACTTGAATGGTCCTGACGCCTACGAATTTGCAGATGACGACGACAATCCCAACGTGACTGAATATTCCATAGGCAGATCAGTGATCTACGCCAGCTTTCGATGGTCAGAGGCAGAAACTGCATATGCAGTTGTCCGAGCAATGGCTGTTAAGCACGGGGTTGGCTTTTTCAACGTTAGCGCCGAAGATGGCGAAATCTGGTTTCCGCCAACGGAGCACACGTCAGATATAACGGGGATTCTCGACTTTACATTAAGCCTGGAAGGTCAACAGGCTTTCAAGGCACCATCCCTAGCCTTGATTGAGGCTGCCGTCGATTGGCTTCAGCCTAACCGTGGAACAGGCTTTCTTCTTCTTAGCAAAGACAGCGGTGGAGATTACGCTCAAGTAGGGGGAGGGAATGAGTTTTGTGCCGTCGAATGGCGAGAGTATTCGAACGGGAGTTTCCGGCACTGGGTTGCAGGGCTCCCGGATCATGATGCTGAAACAAATATTTCAATCCCCGGAAATGGGACGTATTTCTTGGTAGAAGCGAACGAGCGACTTTCGAATGACAATGTAAAGGTGATCTTGCGCGCTTTCGCCGATGACAAACCAAAACCGCAAGATTTTGTCTGGCGGGACATCACAGTAAAATTCAACGCCGCAAGCTCCTCCAACGCTTCGAAGCCATGGTGGCAATTCTGGCGCTAGCCGTCCGTTCACATGCTTTGTCGCAAAACTCAGAGTTTCGCGGCCAATTTTTGCGACGGCCGACGTCCGCAACGGGCCAAGAGCCGTCACGTAGTAGCGGCTGCTTTGCGCCAACAGCGGCCATTGCACGTATTTTACATTTGCCGCAATTATGTCGGTCGTAGATTGGGAGGACGAACGGTCATGAACGATACGACCCTAAACTTTTACGAGGCAAACTCGGAGGAATATACGGCCGACAAAAGTGCGCCCAATCCGAGATTGTTCACCTTTCTCAACCAGTGCAAACCGAATGGTAGGGTGCTCGAATTAGGTACTGGTGGTGGCGTCGATGCTGCAGCTATCATTGAGAATGGCTTCAAGCTCGATGCCACAGACGGATCATCGGAACTTGCGGCCATCGCTTCACTTCGCATCGGACAGCCTGTCAAAACGATGTTGTTTAACGAGCTGGATGCCAATGGTATTTATGACGGGGTTTACGCCTGCGCTTCTCTGACACATGTACCTCGACACGAACTTGGTGAGGTAATCAGCAGAATTCACCGTGCGATGACTGAGAGTGCTGTGGTTTGGGCTAGTTTCAAGGCTGGTGCTAAAGAGGGTTCAGATGCGCTGGGCCGCTATTACAACTATTTTCAGCAAGATCAGTTGATATCGCTTTGGCAAGTATCAGCATCTTGGCGGAAGATTGAAGCCGAGGCTTGGACAGGCAGCGCATATGACCGCAAGCCGACTGATTGGCTCGCTATCACAGCGATGAAATGAAGTCCGCTTCGGGCCAAAAGCGGACTTTCACCTCGACGCAACCCCAATCAAATCTACAGTTTCTCGACGTCGTAGATTTCAAAGGTTCGCGACATATGAGTGCGTATAATGCGTCTCAAACACATCTACAGCGAGATGGATTTAACGCTAGAATCTAATTCGAGTTAAGGGCCACAATCAGGCAGCCCTTTCAAATCCATAAAGCGTCCGCAACCTCAGCCCGGTGCGCCCTTGGCGATGGGTTCTTGATAGGTGAAGCCGAGGTCCCAGGGGAAGTAGATCCATGTGTCCTGGCTGACTTCGGTGATGAAGGTATCGATGGTGGGGACGCCGGTGGGCTTGGCGTAGACGCAGGCAAAATGGGCTTTTGGCAGCATTTCACGCACTTCGAGCGCCGTCTTGCCGGTATCGGTCAGGTCGTCCACGACGAGGATGCCTTCGCCCTGTCTTTCCATCAGTTCCGGCGAGATGCCTTTGAGCAGCAGCGTATCGCCCTGATTGACGTAGTCATGGCGCGTGGCGATGCAGACGGTGTCGATGAGGCGGATGTTGAGTTCGCGCGAGATGATGGCTGCCGGAACGAGGCCGCCGCGGGTAATGCAGACGATGGCCTTGAACTCCTGGTTCAGGCCGGCCAGACGCCATGCAAGCGCGCGGGCATCACGGTGGAATTGATCCCAGGAGACGGGAAAGGCTTTATCGGGAAGGGACATGAGGTGTCTACCATCTGGTCAAAATTGTTGATGGCTTTGGCTAATAGCGGGAAGAAAGCGTGGAACGCAAGCAAATCACGCCATTCTTCCTGCGGTTTCTGGGGCAGGGGCCTCAAGACCCCGGCGCCTGATCAGCCATTGCTACCAAGAAACGAGCCGATGACCCGGTTGCGGCCTGCATCCTTGGCGCGGTAGAGCGCGGTATCGGCACGGCGCAGCAATTGTTGCAAACGCTCGCCTTGGCCCGCCTGTACCACGCCGAAGCTGCAGGTTATGCGACCCTTGGGCAGGGGATCGAGGTAGCTTGCCTCGAAGGCGGCGCGCAGACGTTCGGCAATGGTGAGGGCATCTTCGCCCGAGGTGCGTGGCAGGACGATGCAGAATTCCTCGCCGCCGATACGGGCCGCCAGATCATAAGGCCGCAGGGAATCTTTCACGATCTCGCCGACGATCATCAGGACGTTGTCACCGACATCATGGCCGTAATCGTCATTGATCAGCTTGAAATTATCGAGGTCGAACAGAACGATCGAGATGGGTTCTCCGGCGCGCTCCGCTTGGGACTGCATGGCAGGCACCTGCTCGCTCAGCCGACGACGGTTGGCAAGTCCGGTCAGGAAGTCTGTGGTGGCCTGATGCTTCAGCTGTTTTGCCAGTTCTTCGACCTGCGACAGCATCGACTTGGTGGCATCCGTGACGATGGCGATCTCGTCATTGCCGGTCGATTGAAGCTTTAGCACGCTCTTGTCCCGCGGATAGCGTTGCAGCGCTCCGGCCAGGTGATGCAGCGGGCGAATGAAGTGCCAGATGGAATAAAGGCACGCGGCGGTGCCGAGGAGCGTGGCCACGAGGATAAGGGTGAACACCGGCACCGGCCCGGTATCGAAGCCGAACAGCAGAAAAACGATCAGAGCGATCAGAGGGACATGCACGCTGAGAAAGGAGACGAGGAAAATCTTCGCGATCAGGGACCGCCGAAAATTCGGCATGACGGGTCTTCTTTCATTCGGCATTCTATAACCTTCTCCGGTCTTTCTCACAGTCTGTCCCATCCTTGCCGCTGGTTGGCCGCAAATGGCAACATCACAATTTTCGCCAGCCCAGCCACAATTTTTGAGCGCGCTGTAGGGCATTATTTTAGTATGAGATAAAATCTCCCGGGAAAAACAGCAATTCCGTGACCATGCCAGTAATTTTCAGTGTTTTGGTCCGGTATTTTCAATTCCAGATATCAAATCGGGCCGCATGCAGGGTTTTTCTGTGGTTTGCTACTGGGGCGAGTGCTCGAAATTCCTTCTCATGACGACAACGGGGGCCGTGCTTGCATATCCACCATGCCCAAGACTGTTTCGCCAGATTCGTTGCCTCGCAACGTATCTGTGCCCCATCCACGCACCGCCAGCAGTTTCCACAGGCAAAATAACCCTCTGTTTTGAATAGGGAATCCTTGTTTTACAGGTGCTTTGGGCTGGTCCGTCATTTTTTTGTCAAAAGGCGCATTTTCTCGCTTGCGGTATCGAAAACCTCTGACTATAAGGGCGCCACACTACAAGTGTACGCGCCCTTCGTCTATCGGTTAGGACGTCAGATTTTCATTCTGAAAAGAGGGGTTCGACTCCCCTAGGGCGTACCACTTGAGTGTTTTCCCCCCGTATTAAATCATAATCCAGACATCGCGATATCTCGTGCTCGCCACATAATGTCTCCAGGATATTGACCCCCAACTTTGCGGGTTGATTGTTTGCGTGGATCGATGAAGCTGGCCTCTGTAAGCCTCGGGAGGAGATATCAGTGACATCTAGCGTACCATTTTCACTTGTCGGGATAGATCACGTCGTTCTGTTGGTGGACGATATGGAGAAGGCGTTGCGGTTCTATCATGATGTGATGGGCTGCCGACCCGGTTATACCTATCCGGCGTTGGGCATGGAGCAGGTGTGGTGCGGTGCTTCGCTGATCGTTTTGTGGGATATCACCCATCCGGGTGGGCACAAGGCGGCGCCGCCGGTGGCGGGGGGACGAAATGTGGACCATATCTGCATCGCGACCGGGCCCTTCGAGCATGACGCGTTGCGGGCGCATCTGGAACGCCACGGCGTGGAAATCCACCGCGAGGCGTTGCATGGCGGGGCGCGGGGAATGGGGCACTCCTTCTATATATACGACCCCTTCGGCAACATGCTGGAAATCAAGGGACCGGCAGAATATCCCGACGGTCGATCTGTGACGGGCTAAGCCCGCCGCCGAACACGGTTTCATGATACCAGGCCATGCAACCGGGAAGCTGGAATGGCGTTGTTCTGAAAACAGAATTAACGGAGCATTAACCATGACCAGTTTCCTTCGCCCGCTTGCAGCCACGCTGGCGTTTTGCGGGCTGAGTGCCTGCCTTATCGAAGAAGCCAAGGCGGAGGCACCCGTGGTGCAAACGCAAATGTCGCACTATCAGGGCAAATGGCTGGAAATCGGTCGCACGCCGATGCGTCTGACGGATGGTTGCGTGGCCGGCTTTACGGTCTACTCGAAAGGCGACGCGCCAAACCAGGTGAAGGTTCAGGATGGTTGTCGCGAGGGAACGCCGCAGGGCGAGCTGAAGACGATTGAAGGCGTGGGCACGCTGACCGACGCCCGGACGACCAAGGCCAAGTTGAGGGTGCGCTATCCGCTGTTCATCACCTGGGATTACTGGGTGCTCTACCAGTCTCCCGACCGCAGCTGGTTCATCAGCGCCGATCCGAAGATGGAAAAACTATGGATTTACGCGCGCAAAGTGCCGTCCAAGCCGCAACTGGCGCGGATGGTCAAGAAGGCCAGTGAACTGGGTTACGATACAGCCAAGCTGGAATTTCCGAAGTTCTGATATAAGGGCGGCCCTGTGACATCAGAGTCGCCCTTTTCTTATCAGACTACTGCGGCGGCGGCGAAGCCTGCCTCGAGATCGCGCTTGATATCCGCCACGTCTTCCAGGCCGATTTGCAGGCGAATGACGGGGCCTTCCGTCGGGCCTTTCGCCACAGTGCGGTCGCGCAGCGAAACCGGAACGGCAAGCGACTCGTAACCGCCCCAGGAAAAGCCAAGGCCGAAGATCGAGAGAGCGTCTAGGAACGCGTGCGACGTTTCCTTGAAGCGTTCGGCATCCGACTTCAGCAAGAAGGAAAAGACGCCGCTGGAACCCTTGAAGTCGCGCTTCCAAAGATCGTGGGACGGGAAGCTGGGGAGGGCAGGGTGCAGCACTTGCGCGACATCGTCGCGGGCCTCCAGCCATTGGGCGATCTCGAGCGCGCTTTTCTGGTGATGTTCCAGCCGCACACCCATGGTGCGCATGCCGCGCAAAACCTGATAGGCATCGTCGGAGGTGACGCAGAGGCCAAGGTCGCGGTTGGCGTGATCAAGCTTTTGCCAGTGCTTTTCATTGGCTGAGACAAAGCCCATTAGCACATCGGAATGGCCTGCCGGATATTTCGTCGCTGCGTGGATGGAGACATCGACGCCGTGGTCCAGCGGCTTGAAATAGAGCGGGGTCGCCCAGGTGTTGTCCATGGTGACGACGCAGTCATGCCGATGGGCGATCTCGGACATCAGTGCCACGTCCTGCATTTCGAACGTGTTGGAGCCGGGGGCCTCCAGATGCAAAAGCCGCGTGTTGGGACGGAAAAGCGCCTCTATTCCTGCACCGATGGCCGGGTCGTAATATTCCACCTCGACACCGAACTGCTTCAGCATCGTGTTGCAGAAGCGGCGGCTTGGGTAATAGACGGAGTCGACGATGAGCGCATGGTCGCCTGCCGAGAGATAGGCCAGGAACGGCACGGTAACGGCGGCAAGACCGGAGGGCAGAAGGATGGTGCCAGCCGAACCTTCGAGGCTGTTGACCATCTCGCACAGCGCATCCGTCGTCGGTGTGCCGTGGGTGCCATAGGTGTATTTCTGGTCCTCGCTGACCAGCGTCTGCGCATTGGGAAACAGCACAGTGGAGCCGCGGGCAATGGGGGGATTGACGAAGCCGTGGTAGCTGCCGGGGTGATTGCCCAGATGGGTCAGCCGGGTATTGATGCCGGCGGTCTTGGGAAGCCCGTCCTTAGGTGTCATGCTGAAATGTCTCTCACGTGATCGAAGGCAGCAAAATGGGACGCAAAGGCTGCTGCGGTCAAGACTTCGTTATCGAAACAGGTAATGGTGTGGGAATCGTCTACCGTGTGACGAATGAGAGGTTCGTTGAGCTCTGAATGATCGCGCATTGCACGGAAGACGATCATGATGGAGAAAAATTTGGTCTACCTGCCAGACAGCTTGAGCAGTTTTTAATCAGTTTTAGCGTATTTATTAGACATTTGCCCACAAAAGGGACACTTTTTGAAAAAATCCGTTTTTTGGACACAATTCTTTGGGGTGAGGCTTGACCGTGACGGCAATTGCGATTGTGATAGATGCGCGCACCGGGAGGTGAGGCGGGGAGCAGATCGCGTACCATGAGATATGCGGCTTTCTTCAGATGACAAATAAGAAACAAAGGTTGGGAAAAAATGAAAAAGGCACTTCTGTCAGCCGCCATTGGCGCAGCAGTTTTCGGAGCTGCATCGGCTGCATCTGCCGCAACGCTTGCAGACGTAAAGTCCAAGGGCTTCGTAACCTGCGGCGTAAGCTCCGGTATTCCAGGCTTCTCCAACCCTGATGACAAGGGTGAATGGTCGGGTATCGACGTTGACTATTGCCGCGCGATCGCGTCTGCGGTTTTTGGCGATGCAACCAAGGCAAAGTTCGTACCACTGACGTCCAAGGACCGTTTCCCGGCTCTCCAGTCTGGCGAAATCGACGTTCTGACGCGTAACACGACATGGACAGTCAGCCGCGACTCGTCGCTCGGCTTCAACTTCCGCACCGTCAACTACTATGACGGTCAGGGCTTCGTCGTGAAGAAGGCTCTCAACGTCAAGTCGGCTCTCGAGCTGTCGGGCGCTGCCGTTTGCGTTCAGCAGGGCACGACCACCGAACTCAACCTTGCCGACTACTTCAAGACCAACAACCTTCAGTACAACCCGGTCGTGTTCGAAAAGGAATCCGACGCCACCTCCGCTTACGATAGCGGCCGTTGCGACGTTTACACCACCGACCAGTCCGGCCTGTACGCGATCCGTCTGAAGATGAAGACACCGGACGAAAATATCGTTCTGCCTGAAATCATCTCCAAGGAGCCGCTCGGACCTGCCGTTCGCCAGGGCGACGACCAGTGGTTCGACGTTGTCAGCTGGGCTCACTACGCGATGATCAATGCCGAAGAACTCGGTATCACATCGAAGAACGTGGACGAGCAGAAGTCTGCCGCCAACCCTGACATCAAGCGCCTTCTGGGCACTGAAGAAGGCACGAAGATCGGCACAGACCTCGGCCTGACCAACGAATGGGCCTACAACATCGTCAAGCAGGTCGGTAACTACGGCGAAGTCTTCGACCGCAACGTTGGTGCCGGTTCTCCGCTGAAGATCGAGCGCGGCCTGAACGCGTTGTGGAACAAGGGCGGCCTTCAGTACGCTCCGCCAGTTCGCTAATAGCGAATAACGGCATCTCTAAGCGGGAGGCGGGGCGAACGCTCTGCCTCCCGACTGGCTTCTGCCCGAAGCTCGAAAACGACGCTCGGGCATCATGATGCCGATGCGATAAGTTAAAAGAAGCTCGCAAAGAGCACACAGAGGGAAAGGTGCCGATGGCAGGCAAAGCGCTCCACCCGGAGTCCAGCTCAAAAAGCGCGACATCCATTATTTACGACCCGCAGGCGCGGTCGATTTTTTATCAAGTCGTTACAGTCATTCTTCTCGTGCTGTTCGTTTGGATGATTGCATCCAACACCGTTCACAATCTCCAGCGCGCCAATATTTCGTCCGGCTTCGGCTTTCTCAATGGCAGAGCGGGCTTCGATATTGGCCAGTCGCTGATTGCCTACAGCAACGACAGCACCTTCGGTCGGGCATTGGTCGTCGGTATTCTGAACACGCTTCAGGTGGCGTTTCTCGGCATCATAACCGCGTCCATCATCGGCTTTATCGTCGGTATTGCGCGGCTGTCCAACAACTGGTTGATTTCCAAGCTGGCGCAGGCCTATGTCGAAATCTTCCGCAACATCCCGCCGTTGCTGGTTATTTTCTTCTGGTACAAAGGTGTCATCACCATCCTGCCGCAGGCGCGCGATTCGCTTCAGCTGCCTCTCGGCACCGTTCTCAACAACCGCGGCTTCTTCTATCCGAAGCAGGTCTGGGGTGAGGGCTCCTGGCTCATTCCGGTGGCCTTTCTCGTCGGCGTCGTCATCACCTATTTCGTCTACCGCTGGGCCAAGGCCCGCCAGATGAAGACGGGTCAACCATTCCGCACCGGCATCGTCGGCACCGCCATCATCATCGGCCTGCCGGTTCTGGCGTTTCTGGCGATGGGCGCACCGCTGACCTTCGATTATCCGGTTGCCGGACGCTTCAACCTCAGCGGCGGATCGGTCATTGCGCCTGAATTCCTGTCGCTCTATCTGTCGCTGTCCTTCTACACCGCGTCCTTCATCGCCGAAATCGTTCGCGGTGGTATCAAGGCCGTTGCGAAGGGCCAGACGGAAGCTGCAAGTGCACTCGGTCTGCGTGGCAATAACATCACGCGGCTCATCGTCGTGCCGCAGGCCATGCGCATCATCATCCCGCCGCTGACGAGCCAGTATCTCAACCTGACCAAGAACTCCTCGCTGGCGGTCGCCGTCGGCTTCTCGGATCTCGTGGCTGTTGGCGGTACCATCCTCAACCAGACAGGGCAGGCCGTCGAGGTCGTGGCCATCTGGCTTGTGGTCTACCTTTCATTGTCGCTGACAACCGCGCTGATCATGAACTGGTTCAACGCGAAAATGGCGCTGGTGGAGAGATAATATGACAGCACATCAAATCTCCTATGTTCGCGCCAATATGGTTCAGCCGGAGCCCGCTCCTTCCAGCCAGGTGGGTATAACCCACTGGCTGAGAACCAAGCTGTTCGCCACGCCGAAAGACATCGTCTTAACCGTGCTGGCCATCGCATTCCTGGTCTACATCATCCCGCCGCTCGTGCAGTGGCTGTTCATCCATGCGACATGGACGGGCACCGACCGCACGGCCTGCCTGACGCAGGAGCAGGGCGGCGCATTGCCGAACGGGCAGTCCGGCGCATGCTGGGCCTTCGTCAATGCGAAGTTCGCGCAGTTCATGTTCGGGCGCTATCCATCGTCTGAATACTGGCGTCCGCTTCTGGTCCTGGCAGCGTTTGTCGCGCTGCTGATCCCGATGCTCATTCCTAAGGCACCGTTCAAGGGCCTGAACGCCCTACTGGTGTTCATCGTCCTGCCTGTGGTGGCCTTCTTCCTGCTGGTTGGCGGTCATTTCGGTCTGTCGCATGTCGAAACGCCGTTGTGGGGCGGATTGATGGTCACGCTGATCCTGTCGTTTTGCGGGATCGTCGTTTCCTTGCCGTTCGGCATTCTGCTGGCACTGGGCCGTCGCTCGAACATGCCGGTCATCAAGATGCTGTGCACGACCTTCATCGAGGTGATCAGAGGCATTCCGCTGATCACCATCCTGTTCTTCGCCAGCATCATGCTGCCGCTGTTCCTGCCCGATGGCTGGACCTTCGACAAGTTCCTGCGCGCACTTGTGGGCGTGGCACTGTTTGCCTCGGCCTATATGGCGGAAGTCATTCGCGGCGGCTTGCAGGCCATTCCGAAGGGACAATATGAGGGTGCGGATTCGCTCGGTCTCAACTACTGGCAGAAGACACGTCTGATCGTTCTGCCGCAGGCGCTGAAGCTCGTCATTCCCGGTATCGTCAACACCTTCATCGGCCTGTTCAAGGATACCTCGCTGGTCTATATCATTGGCATGTTCGACCTCCTGGGTATCGTCAATCTCAACCAGTCGGATGCTAACTGGTCGACACCTGTCACACCTATGACCGGCTATATTTTCGCCGGCTTCATATTCTGGATATTCTGCTTCGGCATGTCGCGGTATTCGCTGTTCATGGAACGGCATCTCGACACTGGACATAAGAAATAAGGGGAAAACAATGGCAGAAACCCAAGTCAAAAAGCTGGATGTCTCGGCGACCGACGTCGCAATCGAAATCACCGGCATGAACAAGTGGTACGGTGATTTTCACGTGCTGCGCGACATCAACCTCAAGGTCATGAAGGGCGAGCGCATCGTCGTGGCCGGTCCTTCGGGATCGGGCAAGTCCACCATGATCCGTTGCATCAACCGTCTGGAAGAGCACCAGTCAGGCAAGATCGAGGTGGATGGTATCGAACTGACCAACGACCTGAAGAAGATCGATGAAGTGCGCCGCGAAGTCGGCATGGTATTTCAGCACTTCAACCTCTTCCCGCACCTGACCATTCTGGAAAACTGCACGCTGGCACCGATCTGGGTTCGCAAGACACCCAAGAAGGAAGCCGAAGAGATCGCGATGCACTACCTCAAGCGCGTCAAGATTCCCGAGCAGGCCAACAAATATCCGGGCCAGCTTTCCGGTGGTCAGCAGCAGCGCGTGGCGATTGCCCGCTCGCTGTGCATGAAGCCGAAGATCATGCTGTTCGATGAGCCGACCTCGGCGCTCGACCCCGAAATGGTCAAGGAAGTTCTCGACACCATGGTGGGTCTTGCCGAAGACGGCATGACCATGATCTGCGTCACTCACGAAATGGGCTTCGCCCGCCAGGTCGCCAACCGCGTCATCTTCATGGACCAGGGACAGATCGTCGAACAGAACTCGCCAGCCGAATTCTTCGACAACCCGCAGCACGAGCGCACGCGCCTGTTCCTGAGCCAAATCCTGCACTAGGGATTTCGCCGAAGGGTGGCGCTGATGGCGCCGCTCTTTTGTCAGGTGTGCCGGGGTTGAGGCGAATTTCGCTTCTGATGGCCCGGCGTCGATTGCGCTACATAAGAACACCACCGGCTGAGTGTATCAGCCGGTGGTGTTTTGCTTTGTGCGTCGGGCTGATTGGATGTCGGCGTACCGCTCCAAGCTTGGCTGCTCGGGGAGCGTTGAGTCGGTGATGCCACAGAGAATGAGGCGTATGGAGGGCCGGAGCCTGTGGCAGGCAAACGGCCCTGCGCGCCGTACGGTTTAAATTAGAGGACATTCTTTCGCTTCCGTCACCGGCAGTTGGCTAGCAAGGTCCAGCCGAAGCGCGTCTGTGGACAGCAGCGGGTATAACCAGATGATGCGTCAATGGGCGGTCAACGTCGCCCGCACCATCGCCTCTTACTCACCCAACCGCATTATAATCAAAGTACCCACATACCGGCACGTGGTCGGATGGTTTTTCCCAGGCGCGGACGTGCTTTTCGATGGAGACGGACTGGAGGCGGTCGGCGGCTTGCGATGATAGCAGGAGGTGGTCGATGCGGATGCCGTTGTTCTTGGGCCAGGCGCCCGCCTGATAATCCCAGAAGGTGTAGAGACCTGCGGCATCGGTCGTGGCGCGTGTCGCTTCGGTCAGGCCGAGATTTTCCAGTCGGCGGAACGCTGCGCGGGTCTGCGGGAGGAAGAGCGCGTCGCCTTCCCAAGCGCGCGGATCGTAGCAATCGAACGGCTCTGGAATGACGTTGTAATCACCAGCGAGAATCAATGGCTCTTCGAGCAGAAGGCGGTTCTCGGCAAAGCGGCGCAGGCGTTCCATCCATGCCAGCTTGTAGGGGTATTTGACCGGATCGTCGGGCGGGTTGCCGTTGGGAAGGTAGAGCGAACAGACGCGGATGACGCCGCCTTCGACAGAAAATACGCCTTCGATGAAGCGGGCCTGCTCGTCGGCATCATCTCCCGGCAGACCGCGATTGACTTCGTCGGGTCTGATCTTCGACAGTAGGGCAACGCCGTTGAAGCCTTTTTGACCATGTGTTTCCACATGGTAGCCGAGGTCTTCTATGTCCTGGCGGGGAAAGTTCTCATCGACGGATTTGATTTCCTGGAGGCAGGCGATGTCCGGGCTCGAATCTTTCAGCCACTGGCACAGGTTTTCGATGCGCGCCTTGACGCCGTTGATGTTCCAGGTGGCAATCTTCATCGGACATTCCATGTTTTGATGGAGACCGTTTTAAACCAAGTGCTGGCGAATGCCACCCGTTTTCAATGTTTCAACAGGCGTAATAAGGGGGCAACGTCAGACCGAGAAGCTGGTGCCGCAGCCGCAGCTGGCGACTGCGTTGGGGTTCTTGATCTGGAAGGACTGGCCGAGCAGATTGTCGACGAAGTCGATCTCCGAGCCTTCCATATAGACCACCGACATGCTGTCGATCAGCACCTTGGCATCGTCTCTGGAAATGACGAGGTCGTCGTCCGTCGGTGCGCCGTCGAGGTCGAACTTGTAGGAAAAGCCGGAGCAGCCGCCGCCCTCTACGGAGACGCGCAGGGTCTGTTTGCCAGCTTCGGCGGAGACGATCTGAGCGATTCGTTTTGCTGCGGATTCGGAAAGTGTAATGGCTGTGGTCATGTCGTTTCTCCAACCGGGGTCAAGAACCGGAGAGCAATGTTTGTGTAAAGACGATTATAAACCAGTCAAATTAACGGTCTATAGCCTTGTTGCCGGGCAAGCGCGCTTTGCGGCAACCTTCAGGATAGGTATGAAGGGTAATGGAAAAGGTCAATGGCCGTAAAGCAGGATATGGAATGATAATCGATCAGCGTGCACTGGGTTTCGGAAGCGGAGAGAGGGCGGTCTATGCCACCGATCCATGGACGACGCGTGGCCGTCTGTTTCCAGAAGCCTCCAGCCTGACGCGATCCGATTTTCAGCGAGACCGGGACCGCATCGTTCACACCACCGCCTTCCGTCGCCTGAAACACAAGACGCAGGTGTTCATCAGCCCTGATGGCGACCACTACCGCACCCGGCTGACCCACACTGTCGAGGTGGCGCAGATTGCCCGTGCGCTGGCACGCGCGTTGAAGCTGGATGAGGATCTGGCGGAAGGCGTGGCGCTGGTTCACGATTTTGGCCACACGCCTTTCGGTCACACCGGCGAGGATGCGCTGGATGCGATGCTGGCACCCTATGGCGGCTTCGATCATAACGCCCAGTCTCTACGTATCGTCACCAAGCTGGAACGGCGCTACGCCGAATATGACGGCATCAACCTGACATGGGAGACGCTTGAGGGCCTCGTCAAGCACAACGGGCCGCTGCTCGACAAAGACCGGCAGGGCACCCACGGCCCCGTGCCGCTCCCCATTCTGGAATATTGCCAGCTACAGGACCTCGAAATCGGCACCTTTGCCAGCCTCGAAGCGCAGGTCGCGGCGATTGCCGATGATATCGCCTATAACACGCATGACATCGATGATGGTCTGCGCGCGGGCTATCTGACGTTCGATATGCTTGAGGAAGTGCCGTTTCTAAGTGGCCTGATGGCGGAAGTGCGGGCGAAATATCCCAAGCTGGACGACGACCGTTTTGCCCATGAAATCATGCGTCGGCAGATCACCCGCATGGTGGAGGATGTTATCGGCGTCGCGCAGCACAATCTGGCCAAGCTGAAGCCGACATCGGCTGCCGACATTCGCCATGCCGACATCACGGTCGCCGCCTTCTCGCCGGAGATGGCGCAGACGGACAAGCAGATCAAGAAGTTGCTGTTTGCGCACATTTATCGTCATGCCGATATCATGCGTATCAGAGCCGGTGCGACGCAGATTGTGACCGACCTTTTTCACCGTTACATGGAAACCCCCGCCGAAATGCAAAGCCACTACTGGGTGGACAGCATTCCGGGCATGAGCGTACCCGCAAAAGCCCGGCACGTCGGGGATTATTTGGCCGGTATGACCGACAGTTATGCACTGAAAGCCCACCAGCGGCTGTTTGACCACACTCCCGATTTACGATAGGCAGCGGCAACCGCAGACCCGGTTTCAAGATAACCGGGACGTAGATGACAGCCTTCGCGCAGGTATATGATGATGAACCTTTTTGCCGATTTCGACACCAGAATCAAAAACGCGCTTGAGACGATCGACCTCGTCAAAGCCCATCGCGATACTGTGGATTTCGGCCGCATCACCGTGGAGTCTCCGCGCGACCCGAGCCATGGCGATGTCGCAACCAATGCCGCGATGGTGCTGGCCAAGCCGCTGGGCACCAACCCGCGTGCGTTTGCCGAACTCATCGTTCCGGCACTGGAGCAGGATGAGGACGTTGACAGCGTCAATGTCGCCGGTCCCGGTTTCATCAATATTCGCGTGTCCGTGGCCTACTGGCAGCGCCTGCTGGCTGGTATGATCGAAGCGGGTGCCGACTATGGCCGCTCGACTGTGGGTGCGGGCAAGACGATCAACGTCGAATATGTCTCCGCCAACCCGACCGGCCCCATGCATGTCGGCCATTGCCGTGGCGCCGTGGTGGGCGATACGTTGGCGAATGTACTGGCCTTTGCCGGCTACGGCGTGACCAAGGAATATTACATCAACGATGCGGGCTCGCAGATCGATGTGCTGGCGCGCTCCGTTTTCCTGCGTTACCGCGAAGCGCTGGGCGAAGATGTCGGCGCCATTCCGCCGGGTCTCTATCCTGGTGATTATCTGGTGCCACTGGGCAAGACGCTGGCTGATGAATTCGGCATCAAGCTGCGGGCCATGCCGGAAGAGCAGTGGCTGCCGATCGTCAAGGACAAGGCCATCGACGCGATGATGGTGATGATTCGCGAAGATCTGGCGGCGCTCAACGTGAAGCACGATGTGTTCTATTCCGAGCGTACGCTGCATGCGGGTCATGGCGGCCCCATCCAGTCCGCGATCAACGATCTGACCTTCAAGGGCCATGTCTACAAGGGCACCCTGCCGCCACCGAAGGGTGAACTGCCGGATGATTGGGAAGACCGCGAGCAAACGCTGTTCCGCTCCACCGAAGTCGGTGACGACATGGACCGGGCGCTGATCAAGTCCGACGGTTCCTATACATACTTTGCCGCTGACGTTGCCTACTTCAAGGACAAGTATGATCGCGGGTTCGGCGAGATGATCTATGTTCTGGGTGCTGACCACGGCGGCTACGTGAAGCGTCTGGAGGCGGTTGCACGCGCTGTGTCCGAAGGAAAGTCGAAACTGACCGTTCTTTTGTGCCAGCTGGTCAAACTTTTTCGTGATGGCGAGCCTGTTAAAATGTCGAAACGCTCCGGCGATTTCGTCACTTTGCGGGATGTTGTGGATGAAGTCGGGCGCGACCCGGTGCGATTCATGATGCTCTATCGGAAGAATTCAGAGCCTCTGGACTTCGATTTTGCCAAAGTAACTGAGCAGTCCAAGGACAATCCGGTATTTTATGTGCAGTATGCACATGCCCGCTGCAAGTCTGTTTTCCGGCAGGCGAACGAGGCATTTCCAGACCTCGACGTGTCGCAGTCAACGATGCAGTCGAGTGCCGCTTTGATCAGCGATGTCAATGAGTTGCAGCTGATTGCTAAACTGGCCGAATACCCGCGCCTGATCGAATCTGCGGCGCTCAACCATGAGCCGCATCGCCTGGCATTTTACCTGTATGATCTGGCCAGTTCCTTCCATGGACATTGGAATAAAGGTAAAGATCAGCCAGAATTACGTTTTGTTAACGATAAAAACCGAGAATTAAGCGTTGCCAGACTTGGGCTGGTGAATGCTGTCGCAAACGTACTGAAATCTGGACTGTCGCTTTTAGGAGCGGACGCGCCTGACGAAATGCGATAACATCTCACCATTATTTGCTCATAATACGCTGGCAAGAGCTGTGATGCGTAGATGGTGGAACACGTAATGGTCGAAAAAAATGTCGCGTATAACCGGGACAACCGGGCAGAAGAATTCGCTGACAACGATCCCCTGGCACAATTGGCTCGTCTGGTTAGCCAAGAGGATCGTCCTTCCCACGTTGCTTCCCCGGCTGCGCCGCATCCGGGCGAACGCCGGGAGCCTGAATTCAATCTCGAAGATGAATTGCTTCGCGAATTCGCGATCTACGATTCCCCACGCTACGAACCAATAGCGCTGGATGCTGCGAACGATGTTCGATCGTCCGTTCCCGCTGACGAATTCATGCAGCGTGTCGAATCAGTGTTCGCTCGCAAGGAGCCTGAGCTTGCGCCCGTGGAGCAGTATGCGCCAGCCGATACTGAAGAATATCTGGTGGCGGAACATGCTGCCGATCATCATGCGCAATCCGATCTGCGCGATGATTTCAGCGATGACCCAGCATCCGTTGCTGCCTTGTTCGACGTTGCCCAGCGCCATGCACCGCAGCAGCCTGTTGAGCAGGCGCCCGCACCGACTGAGCAGGCTCCGGCCTATGTCGAGCCTGTTGCCTACGTCGAGCCAGAGGTTCACGTTCCCGAGCCCGTCGCTTATGTCGAACCACCAGTGGAAGAGCCTGTCTATTCCGCACCCGTTACAGATCATATCGATCCTTCTGCATCGCACCAGCCCGACTGGGAGTTGATGGCTGAGACGTCTGGCGAGGCGGCGATCGATCTGGCCAGCGAGCTGGAAATGTCCGTGGCCGAAGACGTTCCGCCGCCTGTGCAGGCAGCGCCCGCCATCGCCCGCCGCTCTTCGCTCGACTATTCGAGCCTTCGTCTTCCGCTTGCCAACTTCGGTTCGCCGCGCCCCACGCCTGTCGTTCCCAAGGTTGAGGAGCCTGTGGCGGCCCCAGCACCTGTTGCTGCGCAATTCGTAGCGCCTATGCAGGCGCCTGCTGATCACGTCGAGCCTGCGCTTCCCGTCGGTCAGAAGCTGTCGGCCATGGACGAGCTGATCTACGACGTTGCAAAATACGAAATCATTGGCCGGGAAACCCGCATTGCCGAGCCTGCTGTCAAAATTGAGCCGGAGCCGGTTGCCGCACCTGTCGTGCAGCAGCCCGTCGTTCAGAAGCGCGAAGAGCCAGTCGTTGCGCCGGTGGTTGCGGCGCAGCCCGCTGCTGCCAAGACAGAGCCTGATTTCGGCGACTTCGATGCCTTCAACGATGATGATTTCGAGTTGGCCTTGGACGATATCGATTTCGACATCGATCTCTCTGAAATTGCCAATATCGAAGTGGCAACGCCCCCCGCTGCTGCGCCGGTCGTCGCTCCGCAGCCCACGCCCGTTGCCCAGGCACCGGTTCAGCCGAAGCCTGTCGTTGTTCCCGCGCCAGCCCCTGTGGTCGTTGCGCGTCCGCAGCCGGTCGTAGCCGCGCCACCAGTCGCCCGTCAGGAGCCACCGCGCCCTGTGACGCCTGTTGTCGTTGCGCCTGCCGTGCTTGAGCCTTTGCCCTTCGATCCGTCGCAGATCGGTGAGACGGAAGACCAGCCTGAAACCATCTCCGAGATGGAAGTGCCTGAACTGCCAGTTGGCGTGTTCGAGCCGAAGCCTGTGCCGCGCCGTCAGGAAGAAGACGTCGACCTCGATACCGAACTGGCATCGCTTTTTGCACCTGCCATGACCGGCGGTCTGGATCGCAACAAGAATGCTGCCGCATCGCGCCAGCCACAGCCGACGCAGGAAGAGGTCGATGAGTTTGAACGCGCGCTAGAGCAGGATTTCCGCCGCAGCATGCAGGAGGCTGCTGAAACCCGCGCTTCCGTCGAACGCATTCCTGAAGCCGAGCTTTCACAGCCTGTCCGCTACAGCGATGACGAGCGCGGTGGTGTTCGCCGCTGGTTCGTTCCTATGGCCGCCGTTCTCGGCGTCGTGCTCGTCGGTGGCGGTACCTATGCGCTGATGTTCGGTGGCTCCTCGGGCTCTGGCTCCAACGGTGCACCTGTCATCATCTCCGCCGATAGTGAGCCGACAAAGGTCGTACCGGAAAATCCGGGCGGTCGTGTGGTGCCGAACCAGGACAAGGCGGTTTACGACCGCGTTGCCGGTGCTGCCCCTGCCGATCCAAAACAGCCGTCGCTGATTTCCAGCAACGAGCAGCCTGTGGACGTGGTTCAGCGCACGTTGATCCCCGAGCAGTTGCCGCTTGAGGGCGAAGACGAAGAAATGGATGCGATGACCTCGACGCCGGTTGGCGAGACCGAGGATCCCCGTCTGTTGTCACCGGACGAGAAGGCTAAGGCTGCTGAAAATCAGAACGGATCGCCGGTCAACGTTTCGCCGCGCAAGGTCCGCACGATGATCGTCAAGCCTGATGGCACGCTGGTTGCGCAGGAAGTTGCCGTACCGGCGGCGTCTGCCCCGAAGGCAGACACGGTCGAGGAACTCGCTGCACCGCAGGCCAACACCGTTGCTGAAGCCGCACCGGCTGTGATCCCCGCATCGCGTGTTCCTGTTGCGCCGCAACAGCCTGCCCAGCCGCAGACACCGGCTCCGGTTGCCGCGGCACCGAAGCCTGCGCAGACAGCAGCACCGATGCCAGCATCGCGCCCTGCTGCACAGCCTGCCAACGTCGTCGCGACGGTTACCAATCAGGGCAATGTTCGCCCGGCACCGCCTTCGCAGCCTGCGCAGGAAACTGCCGCTGCACCGACAGCAACGACCAATGCCTCTTCAGCCGGTGGCTATTATGTGCAGGTCGCCTCGCTGCCAAGCCAGGCCGAAGCCCAGAAGTCTTACCAGAGCCTATCCGCCAAGTTCGGCTCCGTTATCGGCGGTCGCGGCGTGGACATCAAGGCCGCAGAAATCGCCGGCAAGGGCACGTTCTACCGCGTCCGCATTCCCGCTGGCGACAAGAACGAAGCTGCAGCTTTGTGTGAGCGCCTGCGCTCTGCCGGTGGTAGCTGCCTGATTGCTCGCTGATTTAGGCCTGACAAGAATTGAAGCCGGGATAGTTCTGCTGTCCCGGCTTTATTGATGGCGGGTCTCAGCGTCTTTCCCAACCGCGACGTCATCCTCGGGCTTGTCCCGAGAATCTGACCACGTTTGATGTTGTGGTTCGTTAGATCCTCGGGACAAGCCCGAGGATGACGGTAGAGGGAGAGGCTTTGAGCCAGCACCGTTATCGCTCTCTAGACTTCCGCCGAAAATCCCAAGCAGGACCAATCCCATGACCGACACGAAAGCTATGATCCTCGGCTGTAGCGGCCTGACCCTGACCGATGACGAAATCGCGCTGTATAAGGCGGAGAGTCCGTGGGGCTTCATTCTGTTCGGTCGCAACATTGGCGATGCCGCGCAGATCACGGACCTCGTGGCTTCCATGCGCGATGCCATTGGCAATCCGAACGCACCTGTCTTGATCGATCAGGAAGGCGGGCGCGTGCAGCGTATTCGTCCTCCGATCCTGCAATCCTATCCCAATGCGCAGGCGCTGGGCGAAATCTACCTGCGGGACAAGGCGCAGGGACTGCGCGCAGCTTGGCTGATGTCGCGTTTGCATGCGTTTGACCTGACGAAGCTTGGCATCACCGTGGATTGCCTGCCGGTGCTCGATGTCCCAGTGGAAGGTGCAAGCAACGTGATCGGCAACCGCGCCTATGGGTTCGATCCGGCACTCGTGGCGGCGATGGGGCAGGCGGCGGCGGATGGATTGAAGGCGGGTGGCATGCTGCCGGTCATGAAGCACATTCCCGGCCATGGTCGCGGTCTGGTCGATTCGCACCATGAACTGCCGGTGGTCGATGTTCCCCTGGATGAACTGGATGCGCATGACTTTGTGCCCTTCCGCGCGATGAACACAGAGCTGATGGCGATGAGCGCGCATCTGGTGTTCACCGCGCTCGATGCCGACCGTCCGGCCACGACGTCACCCACCGTCATCGACGAGATCATCCGTGGACGCATCGGGTTCGATGGTCTGCTGATCTCCGACGACAGCTCCATGAATGCCCTGAAGGGGACGCTGGGAGAACGTGCGGCCAATATTGTTGCGGGTGGTTGCGATATAGTCTTGCATTGCAACGGCGTGATGGATGAAATGCTGCAGGTCGTGAAGGAAGTTCCAGTTCTCTCCGGCAAAGCTCTGGAGCGCGCACGCGCCGTCGAAGCCGGTTTCACGGTGGCAGACGGTAGCGATGAGGTTGCCTTGAGAGACGAATTCAACGCCATGCTGACGGTTGCCTAAAGGCTGCCGGGCCGGGCGTCCTGACAGACGGGTTGCCCGGTGGATGAGTGAATGGCGGCAGACAAATCGCGCGGCAGCGCGCCGATGGAAAAGCTCTGGGAGAACGTAACTCCAAAGCGCGCCACCGGCGAAGCGGCATTGATGATCGACGTTGCGGGCTTTGAAGGCCCGCTCGATCTTTTGCTGCATCTTGCCCGCACCCAGAAGGTCGATCTCTCGCGCATTTCCGTGCTGGCGCTGGCCGAGCAATATCTGATCTTTGTCGAGCAGGCGCGGCGCGTGCGAATCGAACTGGCCGCCGATTATCTCGTGATGGCCGCTTGGTTGGCCTTTCTCAAATCCAAACTGCTCATCCCGCAACAAGCCGAGGATGAGGGGCCGAGCGGCGAGGAGATGGCGGCGACGCTGGCATTCCGGCTGAAGCGGCTGGATGCCATGCGCGATGCGGCCGAGCGTCTGGTCAACCGCCACCATCTGGGCCGGGATATTTTTGCGCGCGGTGCGCCCGAACACATTCCGCACAAAAGCCGATCTTCTTTTGAAGCCAGCCTCTATGACCTGCTGAGCGCCTACGCCAATCTGCGCCAGCGGCAGGCCATCACCCAGGTCACCATCGAAAAACGGCAGGTCTGGTCGCTGGTGGATGCGCGTGAGTTGTTGACCTCCATGTTGGGCGAGATCGGCGAATGGACCGAGCTGGATCGTTATTTGCTGCAATATGTTGCCGACCCTTCCATGCGGGCCACGGCGATGGCCAGCGCCTTTGCCGCCTCGCTAGAACTGGTGCGGGAGGGTTCGCTGGAGATTCGTCAGGACGGCGCGTTCCAACCGATTTTCATGCGCAAGGGCGGGCGGCGGGGCGAGGGCTCTGCTGAAAGGGATAATGATGTCGATTGAACCCGATGAGGATGATGACGCTGCACCCGAAGCCGTCGAGGCCAGAGATGTCACCGTATCCGAGCGACAGCTGAAGGATGCCGAACGTATCGCCGAGGCCCTGGTGTTTGCGTCTGCGCAGCCCGTCCCGGAGGCGTTCATCGCGGAGCGCGTGGCGCGTGGTGTCGATGTCGGCGCTGTCATGCAGAAACTGAAATTCGCCTATAGTGAGCGGGGCGTCAACCTCGTTCAGGTGGGTGGAAACTGGGCGTTCAGAACGGCGGGCGATCTTTCCTTCGTCATCCGCATGGATGAAAAAGAGCCCAAGAAGCTTTCACGCGCCGCACTGGAAGTGCTGGCCATCATCGCCTACCACCAGCCGGTGACACGCGCCGAAATCGAGGAAATCCGCGGCGTGCAGACATCGCGAGGCACGCTCGACGTGTTGATGGAAGCGGGCTGGGTGCGGTTTCGCGGACGACGCAGAACGCCGGGACGGCCTGTCACCATGGGCACGACGGTTGATTTTCTCGATCATTTCGGACTTGAAGAGTTGCGCGATCTGCCGGGGCTGGACGAGTTAAAGGGGGCAGGGCTGCTATCGGGCCGGATACCGTCGAATTTCGGAATCCCCCTGCCATCCATGAGCGATGAGCTGACGGAAGACGAAGACCCGATCACGCAGCTTGATCTTGAGGAACTGGGTTTGCTCTCACCGAGCGGTGACGAACCGGAGAGGTGACGACCCTGATGGTGTGCGTCATCACAAAGAGTTGCCTATATCAGGCAACTGTCGGATTTATAGTGAACTATCGTTCGGTGAATAGACATTTTGGTGTTTGAAAAACCTCGACAAACGTCTTACATCGGATCAAAGCAAAATTCAGGGAGTTTGCGTTATGGGTTCTTTTAGTGTGTGGCATTGGCTGATCGTTCTGGTCATCGTGCTGGTCCTCTTCGGTCGCGGCAAGATTCCAGAATTGATGGGTGATGTCGCCAAGGGCATCAAGAGCTTCAAAAAGGGCATGGCCGACGAAGACGGGACAGCACGCCCCGCAGACCACGACACCACGCAAGAGCCGACCACCCCTGTTCATCCGCGTACGGTGGACCACAAGGCTGACGAGCTCAAGTAATCGATTTTGCAGTGCGGCGTTGAACGCCGTGCCGCGACACTGCGCGTGTCAGGAGCTTTATGATGTTTGATATCGGCTGGAGCGAGCTGCTGGTGATTGCGATCGTGCTGATCGTGGTCGTCGGTCCCAAGGACTTGCCGCCCATGATCCGGGCTTTCGGCAAGACCATGGCCGGTTTGCGCAAGATGGCGGGAGATTTCCGCACGCAGTTCGACGACGCCTTGAAAGAGGCTGACATGGACGACGTGCGCCAGACGATTTCCGATGTCCGCAATCTCAACCCCACCAATTCGCTGCGCGATGCGATGAACCCTCTGCGTCAGCTGGGCAACGATATCCGCTCCGATCTTCAAGGGGCGGCAACGCCTCCGGCATCTCCGGCCACCAGTGCACCGGCTGGCGCGCCAGCGGTCAGCCTGTCTGAGCCTGAGATGAAGCTGCCTGACGGCCCCCCGCCTACGATTGCCACAGAAGCTGCGGTAGCTGGTGGCGTTGCCACTGCGGCTCCGGCCACGGTCTCCACCGCGGCAGTTGCGCCCTCGATTTCACCTGCTGAAAAGCCGAAGACTGTGCGTAAACGTGCGCCTGCCAAGTCCGCGCAGGAAGTCGAAGCCGAAACGGTGGCTGCAAAGCCGAAGCGTGCGGCCAAGACCGTTTCCGCCAAAACGGAAGCGACGAAAACCGCCAGTGCAAAGCCCGTTGCGCCGAAAAGCAGCAAGCCCGCCGCGTTGACGGAAGCCTCTGCAAAGACATCCAAAGCGAAGGCTGCGAAGGCGACTGTCGAAGCTGGCAAGCCCATGATCGCCAAGGCCAAGGCGCTGGTCGAGAAGGCCGAAACCGAAAAGACGGCGGCGCTGACGCCCGCCAAAACAGTGAAGACGGCCAAGGCCAAAAAGGGTGAAGCATGAGTGAGGATACCGATGATAAGCCGCAGCCGCTTATCGAACACCTCATGGAACTCCGCACGCGACTGATTTGGTCGATTGGTGCTTTCTTCGTCGCCTTTCTCGGTTGCTTTGCGGTCGCCAAGCATCTCTTCAACCTGCTGGTCATTCCCTATAAGTGGGCGGTGATCTGGGCTGGGCTCGATGTCGCGAAATCGTCGCTGATCTATACCGCGCCGCAGGAATTCTTCTTCACGCAGATCAAGGTCGCCATGTTCGGCGCGCTGGTGATTTCCTTTCCAGTCATCGCCTCGCAACTCTACAAGTTCGTGGCACCCGGCCTTTACAAGAACGAGCGTGCGGCGTTTTTGCCGTTCCTGATCGCGTCGCCGCTGCTGTTTCTACTGGGCGGTGCGCTGGTCTACTTCTTTTTCACGCCCATGGTCATGTGGTTCTTCCTTGCCATGCAGCAGCTGCCGGAAGATGGCGAAGTCGCGATTTCGCTGATGCCGAAGGTGTCGGAATATCTCAGCCTCATCATGACGCTGGTTCTGTCCTTCGGTCTGGTGTTCCAGTTGCCTGTCATCACCACACTGCTCGCCCGCGTCGGCCTGTTGACCAGCCAGTGGCTGAAAGAGAAGCGCAAATTCGCGATCGTTGCGGCTTTCGTCGTCGCTGCGGTGCTGACGCCGCCCGACCCGATGTCCCAGATCGGTCTTGCGTTGCCTGCAATCATTCTCTACGAGATTTCCATACATTTGGCTCGACTCGTGGAAAAGAAGCGCGCTGAGGAAAATGCAGGCCGTGAGCTTGGAAATTCCACTGACGACTGACGGTTTCCGCCAGGTTCTTCTTCAGACGCCGGGCCCTTCGTCCCGGCGTTTTGTTTTTTTAAACATGATGCAAATTACGGTCTGGAACCACGATGCACGACATTAAATGGATACGCGAAAATCCCGAAGCTTTCGATGCAGGCCTTGCCCGTCGCAATGCCGAGCCGCAATCCGCTCATCTGATTGCGCTCGATGAAAAGCGCCGTTCCGTTATCCAGACCCTGCAAGACATGCAATCCCGCCGCAACGCCGCCTCCAAGGAAATCGGCGCAGCGATGGCGCAGAAAAATTCCGAGCTTGCCGAGAAGCTGAAAGCTGAAGTCGCCGACATCAAGGACAACATGCCGCGCCTCGAGGAAGAGGATCGTCAGGTTTCGGCTGAACTGACCGATGCCCTGTCGCGCATTCCAAACCTGCCATTCGATGACGTGCCTGTCGGCAAGGACGAACACGACAACATCGTCGCGCGTGTGGTCGGTCAGAAACCCGGCTGGAACCATGCGGCCAAGGAGCATTACGAAATCGGCGAAGCCCTCGGCTACATGGATTTCGACCGCGCAGCAAAACTGTCCGGTTCGCGCTTCACCGTGCTGACCAGCCAGATTGCGCGTCTGGAGCGGGCGCTCGGCCAGTTCATGATCGACCTACACACAAGCGAGCATGGCTACACGGAAGTGTCGTCGCCGTTGATGGTGCGCGATGAGGCGATGTATGGCACCGGCCAGCTCCCGAAATTTGCCGAGGATTTGTTCAGGACGACCGATGGTCGCTGGCTGATCCCGACTGCCGAAGTGACGCTGACGAACCTCGTTGCCGGTGAAATTCTGGAGCAGGAAAAGCTGCCGCTGCGCTTCACAGCGCTGACGCCTTCCTTCCGTTCGGAAGCGGGCTCTGCCGGTCGCGATACGCGCGGCATGCTGCGCCAGCACCAGTTCTGGAAGTGCGAACTGGTTTCGATCACGGATGCCGAAAGCGCTGTCGAAGAGCATGAGCGTATGACCGCCTGCGCAGAAGAGGTGCTCAAGCGCCTCGGACTGCATTTCCGCACCATGACGCTGTGCACCGGCGATATGGGCTTTGGCGCGCGCAAGACCTACGACCTCGAAGTATGGCTTCCTGGTCAGGATACCTACCGCGAAATCTCGTCCTGCTCGGTCTGCGGCGATTTCCAGGGGCGGCGGATGGATGCGCGTTATCGTCCCAAGGGTGAGAAGGCGACTAAGTTCGTGCACACGCTCAACGGCTCCGGCACGGCGGTCGGTCGCTGCCTGATTGCGGTTCTGGAAAACTACCTGAACGAAGACGGTTCGGTGACGATCCCGGATGTGCTGCTGCCTTACATGGGCGGCCTGACGCGGATTGAGAAGGCTTGAACACTTAACGTTCCGTCATCCCGCACTTGATGCGGGATCCAGTGCCTTGCGTCTGCAAGGCAAAAGACTCTTCTCGCCGCGCAGACGCGCGAAGGCTGGACCCCGGATCTAGTCCGGGGTGACGGAAGTGGGAGATGTTATCTAAAAAACTAAAGCGGGAGAGAGCATCATGCGGATATTGCTGACAAACGACGATGGCATTCATGCCGAAGGCTTGGCGGCGCTGGAACGCGTCGCCCGCACGCTGTCCGATGATGTCTGGATCGTGGCGCCGGAGACGGATCAGAGCGGTCTTGCCCATTCTCTGACGCTGTCAGAGCCGCTACGTCTGCGCAAGATTTCTGACAAGCATTTCGCCCTGCGTGGTACGCCCACCGATTGCGTCATCATGGGTATTCGCGAGGTGCTGCCCGGCAAGCCTGATCTTGTGCTGTCTGGCGTCAATGCTGGAGCGAACATGGCCGATGACGTGACCTATTCCGGCACCATTGCCGGTGCCATCGAGGGCACGTTGCAGGGCGTGCGTTCCATCGCGCTCAGCCAGGCCTTTGCCTATACAGGCCACGCCGAACGCATTGTGCCTTGGGAAGTGGCGGAAACGCATGCGCCCGATCTCATCCGCAAGCTTATCGAGGTCGATCTGCCCGATGGCACGTTCCTCAATCTCAATTTCCCCAACTGCGCGCCTGAAGACGTGCGAGGCGTCAGCGTCACCGAGCAGGGCAAGCTGGATTTCGGCCTGACGGTGGAGCAGCGTCAGGATGGCCGGGGCATTCCCTATTACTGGCTGCGCTTTGGTGAGCGGCTTGGCAATTTCCGTGAGGGAACGGATATCCACGCCGTCAAGGATGGCCAGATTTCGGTCACTCCGCTCAAGCTTGACCTGACGGACTATACCGTGAAGGATCGCGTGGCTGCGGCGCTTGGATTTGGAGTGAAAGATTGAAATCAGCAATGGTCGAAAGGGAAGGCTTTGCAGCCCTGGTGCTGCGGTTGAGAGCCGAGGGCATTTCCGACATCGATCTGCTGACGGCGGTTGAGCAGACGCCGCGCTCGCAGTTCGTGCCAGCGCAATTTGCGGAGGAAGCCTATTCCAGCCGCACCATTCCCATCGATTGCGGTGCCTTCATGGAAAGCGCCGATATGGTGGTCAAGGCCGTCCACCGCCTTCAGGTCAAGCCCGGTCAGCGCGTTCTGGAAATCGGCACCGGCAGCGGTTTCATGACCGCCATTCTGGGGCGACGCTCCGAGCGTGTCGTGTCCATCGATCGTTACAAGACGCTGGTGCAACTGGCACAGAACCGCATGGATGATCTCGGGCTGCGCAATGTGGTGATCAGGCAGGCGGACGGCACCAACGGTCTGGTGGGCGAGGGCACCTTCGACCGAATCATCTCCACGGCGGCCTTTACCGCCATGCCGCGCTTTTTCACCGAGCAGATCGTGTCGGGTGGCATGATGGTAGCCCCGATTATTCTGGAAGACGGTCGATGCGTCATGACCCGTTTTTCCAAGACCGGCAGCCGTTTCGAGCGGGAAGAACTGTTCGAAACGCCCTATTTGCCCATGGAAACGCACATCGCACGCTATCTCTGAGAAAATTCAATTTCGTGCACCGAAACGGAACGAAAGAAGAATTTTTACAAATTATTGATTTCAAAATATTTTCTCGTCCCACGTGCCCGTTTCTGGCTCATTTCGGGCCGCGTCATGGTTATCGAAGAGTCAAAAAATTTCCGAACGGCTTAACGTTTTAACGGCGTGGTAACACTAACGCGCTTTAATGATCTCCATCAACGCATGGTTTTCCCATCTCGGGAGAGGGGCCTTGCAGAGTGTTGTTCCAGCCGGATCGGGGTTCGATACGGCGGTTGGCGTCAGTGTAGATCGAGTCATGCGTATGAGTAATTCGCCTAAAATCGGAAAATCAATCGCAAAGATGTTCGCAGCGGCATTGCTGGCAAGCGTCGCAACGGGTTGTAGCTCGGACGCCACGCGATTTGGCGGCCTCTTCTCCAGTGGACCGGACCAAATGACGACGGCATCCATTCCCGCCCGCAATGCAGGGGGCGCTTACGGGCAGGCTCCCGTGCCGCAAGGCGATGTGAATAGCGGCCAATATGGATCGGCAGCGCCGCAGGGTGGCTATGCGAACCAGAATACGGCCATGAACCAGCCTTACCCGGCAAACAATGGCGGTTACGGTTCGGTGCAGCCATCTTCGGCACGCGCAGCGTCCTCTTCGGCAACAGTCCAGCGTTCGGAGCTTTCGGCTCCCACGCAGACGGCAAGCCGCGAACCTGCAACGCGCCGTGAGGCTGTGTCGCAGCCATTCCCGTCGGCCACCGCAAATTCAGCACCGTCAATGGCGTCGGCACGTCCGGCACCTTCTGGTGACAACCTGTCCACAGGCTCGATCAAGGCCGAGGGTAATGGTTGGCACACGGATGGCGCATCGTCGGTGACGTTGAAGTCCGGTGAGACGATTGCCACTCTTTCCAAGCGCTACGGCGTGCCTGAGAAGGCGCTTTTGCAGGCCAACGGTCTGTCCAGCGGCTCTGCCGCAAGGCCCGGTCAGTCGATCGTCATTCCGAAGTTCGGCCAGTCCCGCAATGCGGCGCGCGCCGCCTCGGGCAATATCGACCTGAGCAAGAATAACAACGGCCCGACGCCATTGCGCGGTCCAGAGCAGAACGTCGCCGTCCTGCCGTCCCAGAATGCTGCCCGTGACAAGGCTTCGGCTGAAGGCGGCAAGCTGACACCTCCCGGCGGCAAGCCGCTTCCGCCCACAGGTGGTTACAAGGTGCAGACCGGCGACAGCCTTGCAAAGATTGCCCGTGCAAACGGCGTCTCCGTTGCAGAGTTGAAGGCAGCAAACGGCATTTCCGATGGCGGCATCCGCATCGGCCAGACCCTGAAAATTCCGGGTGCTGGAACAGATGGCATCAAGACGGCATCCGTTCAGCACCAGCCAGCGGCTCAGCCAACGGCAGCAAAGCCTGCTGAAGCACCAGCGGTCGCCAAGGCTGAAATGCCGAAGGCACCGGCTGCGGAAGCCAGCGTCAGCGATGTCGAGAAGAAGTCCGACATGGCGTCTCTCGCGCCCGAATCCACAGGCATCGGCAAGTATCGCTGGCCGGTTCGTGGTGCCGTGACATCGGGCTTCGGTGAAAACGTCGAAGGCAGCCGCAATGACGGTATCAACATCTCGGTTCCCGAGGGTACGCCGATCAAGGCAGCCGAAAACGGCGTCGTCATCTATTCGGGCAATGGTCTGAAGCAACTCGGCAACACGGTTCTCATCCGTCACGACGACGGTCGGGTCACGGTTTACGGCAACGCCGCAAGCCTCGACGTGCAGCGCGGCCAGAAGGTGCAGCGCGGCCAGACGATCGCGTCTTCCGGCATGACGGGCAGCGCCAAGCGTCCACAGGTTCACTTCGAAGTCCGCAAGGACGCAACGCCGGTGAACCCATCCTCTTTCCTTGAATAGGTATTGCGTTTCAAGGATGGAAAAAGCCGGGTCAACGCCCGGCTTTTTCTCGTTTTAGGGTCTGGTGAGCCCAACCGTTCTTTCGATGAAATCGGCAACGCTTGCCGTATCATCAAGATCGAACACCGGCAGCGCGGTGTCGGTGACAGCGTGGTCGGCAGCGATGGCAACGATGTGCGGGTCATGCGGCGCAAGCGGCTCGGTCTTGGCGGCGTTCCGCCTACGGGCCTCGATCTTCGGCACCGGCTCGTATTTATAGCCCTCGATCAGCACCAGATCACACGGCGCTATGCGCGCCAGTATCTCTTCGAATGATGGCTCCGGCCCACCGCGCAGCTCGTGCATGATGGCAAAACGGGTGCCTGAAACGATGGTCACCTCATGCGCACCTGCCTGCCGGTGGCGCCAGCTATCGGCACCGACCTTGTCGATATCGAAGTCGTGATGCGCATGTTTAATGGTGGAAACGCGGTATCCACGCGCCGTAAGCTCGGTGACGATGCGGACGGCGAGGCCTGTTTTGCCGGAGTTCTTCCAGCCGGATATCCCGAATACTTTTTGGGTCATGTATCAATGCTCTTCAGAAATGCCTCCGCCGTCGCAAGCTCATCCGGCGTGTTGATATTATAGAAGGGATCGATGGGGGATGTCGCGCTTTCCACAGGCGGGAAGGTGACGCCGAGGGTTTGATGCCGGGCGAGAAAGCTTCTGATACGGCGGTTGTTGTCATCCGCCAGCCATTCCTCCAGATCATCCGCAATCGCAATGGGCCATAGCCCGAAGACCGGGTGGACGTGCCCCGATGATGCGGCGATGACGATGGCAGTTTCGCCCGTCACATATGCGGCCAGTCGTTGCGCGAGATCGGCGGGGAAGAAGGGGCTGTCGGCGGGAACCGTTAGAAAATGGGTGACATCGGGCGCTGTGCTGGCGAAGTGCCGCATGCCCGCGAGAATGCCTGCCAGCGGCCCGGCGTGTCCTTCCCTAGTATCTGGCACAAGCGGTAGATCGAACGCCTCCGCCCAGCTTTGCGATGCATTGAGCACGAGACTGGAAACCTGTGGCGCGACATGGTTGATGACATGGGCCAGCAAGGGCTTGCCGCCGAGCGGGCTCAACGCCTTGTTGGTGCCCATGCGTCTGGAAAGTCCACCCGCGAGAATGAGGCCGGGTATGTTGTGGTCTGTCATTATACGGAGCCTTGGCTGTGACGGCGTTCCTGAACGCCGGTATAGGCACTTGCGGCCAGTGCCAGTAGCGCATTCGCCAGCATGACCAGCAACAGCGGCGCGGTCCCAGATTCCTTCGATAGCAGAGAGGATGCCAGAACGGCCAGACCCGCACCGCCGCCGATGGTCAGCGCGCCACCGAGGCCAGAGGCGGAACCTGCGAGATGCGGCTGGACATTGACCATGCCCGCATTGGCGCTGGGCAAGGTCACACCGTTGCCAATTCCGATCAGCGCCAGCGGGAGGAAGAATTCATAGTGCGTGTCGAAATCGAAATAGGGCAGGGCAAGTGCTGCCAGAATGCCTGTCGTGGCTATGGCATTGCCAGCCAACATCATTTTCGTGATGCCAACGCGGCTGGCGTAACGTCCCGACAGGAAGTTGCCGAGCATGTAGCCACTGGCCATGAAGAAGAATTGCACACCCAGCATGGCCGGTGTCAGGCCGTACAGAATATTGCCGACGAAAGGCGCGCCGCCCAGGAACGAGAAGAATAGGCCCGACGAAAATGTCGAGGTCAGCGCGTAGCCCCAGAAACGTCTGGAGCGCAGCAATCGCGGCCATGCGTGGAACTGGGCGGAAAAGCTCGCCGACTTCTGGTGGTTCGTCTCGCCGAGATCGAAAAAGGCGAGCGCGAAGGCGGCGATGCCACAGCAGGCGAGCAGCGCGAAGCTGGCATGCCATGAGGAGACATCGTTGAGAAAGCCGCCAATCGTCGGGCCCACCATGGGGACGACCGACATGCCCATGGTGACATAACCGATCATCGAGGCGGCCTGATTGGCGGGCACCATGTCACGAACGATGGCACGGGCCAGTACGAAGCCGGAGGCGATGACCGCTTGCATCATGCGCCCGATCATGAAGACGGTGATGTTGGGCGCTAGTGCGCAGATGATGGTAGCAACCACCATGATGGCAATTCCGGCCAGCAGCACCGGGCGACGCCCGAACAGGTCGGACAGCGGGCCGATGACGAGTTGCAGCAGGGCCGTTGTTGCCAGATAACCGGAGACGGCAAACTGCATGACGGCATAATCCGTCTCGAAATACAGCGCCATTGCCGCAAGCGAGGGCAGGAAAATGTTCATGCTGAGCGCGGCGATGCCCGCAACGAGAACCAGCGTGGCAATATGCGGCGGTGTGGACCGGTTTAGGAAGACGACGGTGTTCATTGAATTCTCGTGGTGGTTTTCGCAATCGGTGGCTGGCGACGCCGGCTTTCCCGGTAAAATGTGTAGAGGCCCGAGGCGACGATGATGGCCGTGCCGAGCACGATAAACGAGTTCAGCTCTTCTCCGAAAACGAAGAAGCCGATGGAGAAGGCCCAGATCATGCTGGTGTAGCGGAAGGGGGCAACGAAGGCGATTTCACCGCTTCGCATGGAGAGGATAACGGCCTGATAGCCGATGACGACGAGGACGGCAGATGCGAAGAGATGCGACCACACGAAGCCATCCATCGGTTGCCAGCCGCCGAAGGGCACCACGAGTGCGGCCCCGACCAGCGTGTTGACGAAGGCCGTCGTCATCGTGACCGTCATCGACGGGATATCGCTGTACATGCGCCGCGTCAGCAGGTCGCGTCCGGCGGTGACGAAAACGGCAGCGACGACCAGCAGTGCCGCCGTGGTGAAACCTTCAGGTCCGGGTCTCAAAATGATGAGCACGCCGAGAAAGCCGACGAGAATGGCGGTCCAGCGACGCCAGCCGACAGGCTCGCGCAGGAAGATGGCGGCACCCAGCGTAACGGCGAGCGGCAGCGACTGCATGATGGCAGCGACATTAGCGAAGCCCATGGCGGCAAGAGCGCTGAGATAAAGGATCGAAGCCGATACCTCGCACAGACAGCGCAAGAGAATGATCGGGCGCAAGATCATTTTCAGCGGTCGCAGCGCACCCATACGGCGGGCGACGATATAGACGATGATGCAGGTCAGTAGGCCACGGACGAACAGGATCTGGCCGACATTGATGTAAGGTGTGACGGATTTCGTGAAGGCGTCATTGACCGTAAAACAAGCCATCGCGAGCGCCATCAGCAACGCGCCGCGCGTATTATCGGTCAATGCCATTATTCCAAATCCCAGATACGAAACGGCGCCGGTGCACGTCGTACGACTCCGCCCACTCCTCTTACAGTGAATGCGTGACACGCGGCTATTGGGATTTCAATCGAATAATATGTTGGATGGCGAATAAAGCGGCATCAGCCGCCGGTCACGCTCATATGGCGGGCAACGGCTGGGCGCTTGTGGGTACGGTCGATGATGAAGTCATGACCCTTCGGCTTGCGCAGGATGGCATCGTCGATGGCCTGGGACAAAAGTGCGTTGTCATCGGATGCACGCAGGGCCGTGCGCAGGTCGGCGGCGTCGTCCTGGCCGAGGCACATGTAGAGCGTACCGGTGCAGGTCAGGCGGACACGGTTGCAGCTCTCGCAGAAATTATGGGTCATCGGCGTGATGAAGCCCAGCCTGCCGCCGGTTTCCTTCACCGAGACATAGCGTGCGGGTCCACCGGTCTGGTAGCCAATCTCGCTCAGCGTGAACTGCTCTTCGAGCGAAGCGCGAACCTGCGATAGCGGCAGATAGCGATGGGTGCGATCTTCCTCGATCTCACCCATCGGCATTGTCTCGATGACGGTCAGGTCCATGCCGCGTTCGTGGGCAAAGCGCATCAGGTTAGGGATTTCATGCTCGTTGAAATCCTTCAATGCCACGGCGTTCAGCTTGATTTTCAAGCCTGCGGCCAGCGCGGCATCGATTCCAGCCATGACCTTGGAGAAGTCGCCCCAACGGGTAATCGTACGAAACTTTTCGGGGTCGAGCGTGTCGAGTGAAACGTTGATCCGGCGCACGCCGCAATCGTACAGTTCCGCTGCATGGGTTCCAAGCTGCGACCCGTTCGTGGTTAGCGTCAGTTCGTCCAATGTGCCGTTGCCAACGTGCTGGCCAAGGTCACGAACCAACTGCATGATGTTCTTGCGCACCAGCGGCTCACCGCCGGTAAGCCGTATCTTGCGCACACCCTTGGCGATGAAGGCGGAACAGAGCCGGTTGAGCTCTTCCAGCGTCAGAAGGTCCTTCTTCGGCAGAAACGTCATATGCTCGGACATGCAGTAGGTGCAGCGGAAGTCGCAACGGTCGGTCACGGAGACACGCAAATAGGTCACGGCGCGACCGAACGGATCGATCATCGGCGCTTTGCTTTCCATCAGAGACTTCGCTTCCGGGAGCGTGCCGAGAAAGCTGTTCAACCTTCATTTTCCTTTGCGATCTGCGGTGACATGCGCCATTTCATGCTACATGTAGTGGCTTGCCGCAACACCGGCAAGGCCATAACTGTGCGGTATATCATCTGGCAATGGAAATGAAACATGAGTGATCCCTGGCCGACCGAATTGCGGGTTTCATCCAACCGGGCGCAGTTGAACGTGACATTCGACAATGGCGCAGCCTTTCAACTGCCCGCAGAAATGCTGCGTGTTCTGTCTCCTTCCGCAGAAGTTCAGGGGCATGGGCCGGGTCAGAAAGTCACCGTTCCGGGCAAGAAGAACGTCACCATCCGCTCCGTCGTGGCAACGGGAAATTACGCCGTGCGAATCGCCTTCGACGATGGTCATGACAGTGGCATCTTCACATGGCGGTATCTGTTTGAGCTTGGCGAGACCGGAGACACACTGTTCAATGCTTATGAGCAGGAACTGAAGGAAAAAGGCTTGAGCAGAGAGCCGAAAATCCGGTAGCAGGAACCCGGGGATTTCATACAGTGACAGGGGTGACACTTGGCCGTCGAGGGAAATGCAAATGATCTGGCGCAAGTCGTCGTCCTCCTGGCGGCAGGGGTCGTCGCGGCACCGCTGTTCAAACGGATAGGGCTGGGCTCGGTTCTCGGCTATCTGGCGGCGGGCCTCGTCATTGGGCCGTTCGGCTTCGGTGCGTTTTCCGACCCGCAGGCCATCATCCACATCGCCGAACTGGGCGTGGTGATGTTCCTGTTTATCATAGGGCTGGAAATGCAGCCGTCGCGGCTGTGGTCCATGCGCAAGGACATATTCGGGCTCGGCGCGCTTCAGGTTCTGACCTGCATGGCGGGCCTGACGCTGATCGGCCTTGCGCTGGGATTTTCGCTCATCCCGTCATTTGTCGCGGGCACAGGCTTCGTTCTGACATCGACCGCCATCGTCATGCAGATGCTGCAGGAGCGCAGCAGCATGTCGACGCTCAAAGGCCAGCGCATCATTGCCATTCTGCTGTTCGAAGATCTGGCCATCGTGCCGCTTCTGGTGCTGGTCGCATTTTTGGGGGCAGGCGGCGAAACGGTGACGCTTGTCCAGCGGATGACCTCCATCGGCATCGCGCTGGCTGCCATCGTCGCGCTTGTCGTGGCGGGCCGGTATCTGCTCAACCCGTTCTTCCGGCTGCTGGCAGCATCCGGCGCAAGGGAGGTGATGACGGCTGCGGCTCTTCTCGTCGTTCTCGGATCGGCGCTGTTGATGCAGGTCAGCGGTCTTTCCATGGCGATGGGCGCGTTTCTGGCGGGCGTCCTTCTGTCAGAATCGTCTTTCCGCCACCAGCTGGAAGCGGATATCGAACCTTTCAGAGGTATTCTGCTTGGCCTCTTCTTCCTCGGGGTCGGCATGGCCATCGACCTCACGGTTATCGCCGCCAACTGGCAACTGGTGCTGATGAGCGTCGTGGCCTACATGTTCGTCAAGGCGCTGTTGATCTACTGCGTCGCGCGGGTACTGGGGACCTGCCAGCGCGAAAGCATCGAGCGTGCGGTGTTGATGGCGCAGGGCGGTGAATTCGCGTTCGTGCTCTATTCTGCTGCCGCCGCTGTCGGTATTCTGGATGCTGAGGCCAATGCCGTACTGACGGCGACCATCATCATCTCCATGATCCTGACACCGCTGATGGTCATTGCCCATGACCGCATCATGCCCGCGAAGTTGCCCGATACCGACGATCTCGATTTGCCCGAAAATGTGGATGGCAGCATTCTGATGATCGGTTTCGGTCGCTTCGGCCAGATCGTCAGCCAGCCACTTCTGGCGCGCGGCTATACGCTGTCGCTGGTCGACAAGGACGCCGACTTCGTGCGCGATGCGGCAAGCTTCGGCTTCAAGGTTTATTACGGCGATGGCTCACGCTCGGAAATTCTGCATGCGGCGGGGGCAGGGTCGGCCCGTGCCGTGCTGATCTGTGTTGATGATAAGGAAGCGGCAGTGCGCATTGCCGAAATCGTCAAACATGAATTCCCGCTGGTGCCGGTGCTGGCCCGCGCCTTCGACCGCGGACATGCGCTCGACCTCTTGAAGGCCGGTGTCGATTACCAGATCCGCGAAACCTACGAATCGGCGCTGGACTTCAGTGAGAAGGTACTGACGTCAGTGGGAGAAGACACGGAGCTTGCCGAGCGTCTGGTCGAAGAGTTCCGCGATGTCGATAAGGAGCGCTTCGCACTCGAAGTCGTCGGCGGTATCTATGCCGGTCGTTCCCTTATGCGCGGCAATTTGCAGCCCGCCGATCTCGTTGCCGCTCGCACCGCACGCGAGCGCGCGGAACGCGAAGCCCGCGAGGAGGCGGAACAGCGCGGTTAAGGGCGTGGCCAAAATCTATCCATGACGGTTTGCAGGAGAACATCATAATGAGCATCATTGGTAGCGTTGAAGAATTGAAAGCGATTTACGGCGAGCCTTCGGAGGGGTCGATCATCAAGGTCACCAGGGAACTCACGCCGGAATATCGCCTGATGATCGAAGCCGCGCCCTTTCTGGCTCTGGCCACCGTGGGCCCCGATGGCATGGACTGTTCACCGCGCGGTGACAAGGGCGGCGTCGTCAGAGTTCAGGACGCAAAGACGCTGCTGCTGCCCGACTGGCGCGGCAACAACCGCGTCGACTCGCTGCTCAACATCGTGCGTGATCCGCGTGTGGCGCTGATGTTTCTGGTGCCGGGCTCGACCACGACGATGCGCATCAACGGCAAAGCTGTGGTGTCAGCCGATCCAGCCCTTCTGGCGAGCTTTGAGATGGACGGCAAGAACCCGCGCACGGTGACCGTCGTGACCATCGATGAGGTCTATTTCCAGTGCGCCCGCGCCATCATCCGTTCCGAACTGTGGAACGTCGAAAACTTCGTCGATCCGGCATCGCTGCCAACGGCTGGTTCGCTGCTGAAAGGCGCGAAAGCCGATTTCGACCGCGATGCCTACGACCGCGCGCTGCCAGAGCGCTTCGCGAAAACCATGTGGTGAGGGAAAGGACGAGCCGGATGAAACTGGCTCAATGCTTGTAGATGAGCCAGCTCTTGCCCGAATAATTCTTCTGCATGCCGTCTTCGAAAAACACCGTGCGGTTACGACCGTTTTCCTTGGCATGGTAGAGCGCGATATCGGCGCGGGCATAAAGTTCGCCAGGGTTCTGTGCCTGTGATGCCATGGCGTAACCGATGGAAATCGTGACCTGGCCGTAGTCGATACCGGACTTGGAATGGCGAAATGGCGTCTTTTCCAGCGACATGCGAATGCGCTCGCACAGCACCTGTACTTCGTCCTGGCTGCTGCCTTCGAGAATAATGGCGAATTCTTCGCCGCCGCTGCGCGCCACGAACCCGTCCTTGCGCACATTGGCGCGGATAACCGATGCGACGCTCGCAAGAATCTTGTCGCCGACCGGATGGCCGAACGTATCGTTGACGCGCTTGAAATTATCGACATCCAGCAGCACCAGCGATGAAAACTGAAGCGCCATGGTGTTGTCGTACATGGAAGCCAGCTTGTCGTCGAAGGCGCGGCGGTTGGAAAGGCGCGTCAGCGAATCCGTGTTGGCGATGCGCTTGTATTCGTCCAGCTCAAGACGGACCTGCTGCATCTCCACGGCATGACGATCGACGTTCTTCGACGTCGTCTCGTTTTCGGCCATCTTGTTGCCGGTCGCTTCAGCCAGCATGGAAATGGCCGTGCGCAAAAGATGCGCGCTGGAATGGTTTTTATCCGCAATCCCAGCACGGGTTTCGTCCAGAATGCGATTGTAGTTTTCCAGGCATGTCTGTTCGTGCTGGAGAACGACCAGCAAACCGCTCAATTCGGAATTCAGCTTGTCGCGCGCGGCCTCCAGAAGTTGGCCATGCGTGTGATCGAAGTAGCGTGAGCCGAGCTCATCCAGCTCTTCCTGCGTGGCTCGGCTGCCCAGCGCCGCCAGTTCCCGCGTCAAGGCCGGGTTGGAGCCGATATAGGCTTCGTAGAACAGGTTATAGTTTCGCGGAATCGGAACCACGCCCATGTTTCGCATGGCAAACAAAATCTGCGCTGCGATATCTGGTCCCTTGGGCGCTGAGGGCGTCGTCATTAAGTCACTCCCGGAAATGACGTTCGTATCTTTACACTATGGTACGTCTAAACTTATTTCGGAAATCATGGATGGCAGCATCGATATGAGAACGCGCAAGCAGATGTCCCAGAAAACCCAATCTATTCCAGACGTTATTTTTATAATTAGAATCGCCTAAAACAGAAATGGTCATTTCCCATAGCATTTTGTGGGTCAAATTATAGTGGTAATTTCTTATAGGATTGTAAAATTTAAAATCGAAAAAACGATTTCCGGTCGCGTAAAAAAGAGAGGGCGGCCCGTCTGGACCGCCCTCGATGTTTTTAGATTACTTGGGGCCGATCATGTTCTCGGGGCGAACATACTGATCGAATTCCTCGTTGGTCAGATAACCGCCACCAACGGCTTCCTCGCGCAGCGTCGTGCCTTTCTTGTGGGCGGTCTTGGCAATCTTGGCGCAGGCGTCGTAGCCCAGCTTGCTGTTGAGCGCGGTGACCAGCATCAGCGAGTTTTCCACACCCTTGCGGATGTTGTCTTCACGGGCTTCGATGCCGACAACGCAATTGTCGGTGAAGGACACGGCAGCATCGCCCAGAAGCTGGACGGACTGAAGGAAGTTGTACGCCATCATCGGGTTGTAGACGTTGAGCTCGAAGTGGCCCTGAGAGCCCGCAAACGTAATCGCTGCCTGATTGCCGAAGATGTGCGCGCAAACCTGTGTCAGCGCTTCCGACTGTGTCGGGTTGACCTTGCCCGGCATGATGGACGAGCCGGGTTCGTTTTCCGGCAATGCCAGTTCGCCGAGACCAGCGCGTGGGCCGGAGCCGAGGAAGCGGATGTCGTTGGCGATCTTGAAGAGTGCGGCGGCGGCAGCATTGATGGCGCCATGGGCGAAGACCATGGAGTCATGGGCGGCGAGCGCTTCGAACTTGTTCGGCGCCGTCACGAAGGGCAGACCGGTGATCTTGGCGATCTCGTCTGCGACCTGCTCGGCAAAACCGATGGGTGCATTGAGACCAGTGCCGACGGCTGTGCCGCCCTGCGCCAGCTCGCAAAGGCCTGGAAGCGTCAGTTCGATGCGCTTGATGGCGGAAGCGACCTGCGCGGCATAGCCGGAGAATTCCTGACCCAGCGTCAGCGGCGTTGCATCCTGCGTGTGGGTGCGGCCGATCTTGATGATGTGGGCAAAGCCCTTGGCCTTGGCATCGAGTGCTGCATGCAGGTGCTTGAGGCCCGGCAGCAGGTGGTGAACGATCTGCTCTGCGCAGGCAATGTGCATGGCCGTCGGGTAAGTGTCGTTGGACGACTGGCTCATATTGACGTGGTCGTTCGGGTGAACCGGCTTCTTGGAGCCCATTTCACCACCGAGCATTTCAATCGCGCGGTTGGAGATGACTTCGTTGGCATTCATGTTGGACTGGGTGCCGGAACCGGTCTGCCAGACGACGAGCGGGAAGTGCTCATCCAGCTTGCCATCGATCACTTCCTGCGCGGCCTTGATGATGGTGTCGCCGATCTGGGCATCGAGCCCGGCCAGTGCCATGTTGGTGCGTGCTGCTGCCTGCTTGACGATGCCCAGCGCACGAACGACCGAAGCGGGTTGTTTTTCCCAGCCGATCTTGAAGTTTCCGAGCGAACGCTGTGCCTGTGCGCCCCAGTAACGGTCGCTTGCAACGTCGATTGGGCCAAATGTATCGGTTTCGGTGCGTGTGGATGTCATCAGTCCTGCCTCTCCTGTGCGGTCCATGGGCAGGACGGCTTTTCCGCCGGGCCTGCGCGGGCAGACATATAAAGCGATAGCGCAATCATGGAAAGCCTGTCGTGCGGTGTAGTGTCATATTTCGCAACTGTTTTGCACGTTCTGCCGCAGGGTTCGAAAGTCGGCGGGCGTGGCTTTTGGGTCACGTGCTTCGCAACCGCAATATTTTGACAGATGTTAAAAGACACTGTCGAAAACTTGTTTGCGCAATGCCAAGAAATTAAAGAGAAATTTAACTATTCTCGCCAAACGTGGCACCCATGCCAAAGCGGTATTTTACCGTGATGGGACCTCGTGTCTGGCACTGGATTGGCGTTCGTGCGTTTCTTTTCAAAACAAGGCCAATCAGCTAGACAGACACATACTCTTTACATGCGCCCCAATGATTGATGGCGCGGACGCGGCGAGGACTAAATTGAAGATCACATCGGGAAAAACATCAACGGCGCTGATCCTGGCTCTCGGTCTTTCTGTTTCGGCAGGCATGCCGGGCACGGCGGGAGCCGTTACGCTTATGGACCTTTTGCGCGGCGGACCGGGCAAGGTCGAGCGTGAGCGTCAGGACCGCGGTCTGCCCGGTGTGGCGCAGCAGCGCACCATGCCAGCCACCCGCGATGTCGATCCAGAGCCGCTGCCGCGCGTCTCCGGTCCTCGCTATTATACCTACAAGGCCGATGGCACCCGTGCTGTCGATACGTCCAAGTTCGCCGCAGGACTGGCAGGCGTGAAGCTCTCTGCAACGCCTGAAATCGCCAAGGCGCTGGAAGGCTATTACAATGAAGGCGGCAAGCCTTTGTGGGTGGAAAATGGTGATCTGAGCCCTCGCGCCAGCGCTGTTCTCGCTTTCTTCGAAACCGTTGGAGACAGCGGCCTGAACCCAGCCGATTACAGCATCTCTGCGCCATCGCAGGACGTGACGGCCAGCATCACGAGCGAGCCGCAGGCGCCGGTGCAAAATGTCGCCCTGGCCGAAGAGCAGACGGTTTCGCCTGCCATGATGCAGTTCGAACTGGCGCTTTCGGCCAAGGTTCTCGCTTACGTGCAGGACACGACGCGTGGTCGCGTCGATCCCAACAAGCTTTCAGGTTATCACGACTTCAAGCGCAAGACGGTCAATCTTGCACCGGTGCTGAAGCTTGTTGGCCTCAGCCCTGACGTTGCCGCCTATCTGCGCAGCCGCGAACCTTCCAACCCTGAATATCAGGGCCTGAAGGCCGAGCTTGCAAAGCTACGCGACACGGACAAGGACGGCTCCCACAAGATCGTCGTGCCCGCAGACCTTGTTCTGAAGCCCGGTGAAAACAACCCTGACATGGCAACCGTCGTCAAGGCTATCGAGCATCGCTCGTCCGCCTCGTTGAAGACCGGCCATGCGACGACGCTGGCGGGCTATCAGCAGACACCCGAATACACGCCCGACCTCGTTGACCTCGTCAAGGCATTCCAGAGCGAGAACGGCCTCAAGGCTGATGGCGTGATCGGTCGTGCAACCGTGCGCGCCATGACCGGTGATAGCAACGAAGCCAAGATTGCCAAGCTGGAAGTTGCGATGGAGCAGGTTCGCTGGCTGCCAGCTGATCTGGGCGATCGCTTCGTCTTCATCAACCAGCCAGCTTTCATGGCCCTTTACCACAATGAAGGCGTCGAAGATTTCGGCATGAAGGTGGTTATCGGTTCCAAGACGAACCAGACCTATTTCTTCCAGGATGAAATCCAGACCGTGGAATTCAACCCTTACTGGGGCGTACCGCAGTCGATCATCATCAACGAGATGCTGCCGAAGCTGCGCAACGATCCGTCCTATCTGGATCGCCTGGGCTACGAAGTGTCCGTCAACGGACGCGCCGTGTCGTCTTCCAGCGTCAACTGGTATGGCTCCACCAACGCCGTGTCCGTGCGCCAGCCGCCAAGCAGCGACAATGCGCTGGGCGATCTGAAAATCCTGTTCCCGAACGCGCATGCCATCTACATGCACGATACGCCATCCAAGAGCTTCTTCAGCCGCGATATGCGCGCGCTGAGCCATGGCTGTATCCGTCTTGTTGACCCACGCCGCATGGCAGCAGCAGTGCTCGGTACGACGCTCGATAACGTCAACAAGCAGATTGCCGCTGGCCAGAACCGTGCCGTGACTGTGCCGACGAAAATCCCTGTCTACGTGGCCTACTTCACGGCATGGCCTGACAAGGACGGAAAGGTGCAGTATTTCGACGACGTCTATGACCGCGACAGCTACGTCATGAAGGCCTTCGATACGACGACGAAGGCGCGGGCTTCTTCGATCTAACGGCGTTTGGTTTGTTCGTCGCGAATGCTCGCGACAGGGCCGCACACCTCTCTTCCGTCATCCTCGGGCTTGTCCCGAGGATCTGACCACATAGGATTTTGGGGTGAGTTGAATCCTCGGGAAAAGCCCGAGGATAAAGTTGAGGTTAAGTGCGCCATCGTCGTCATGGCGCTTTTTCTTTAAGTGGGCAGGGCATGCAGGACATTCAGGCGGTCATCGATTCCATCTGCGAAAAAATGCAGCCGCGTCTGGGTGAGGGCAAGGTTGCCGACTATATTCCGCAGCTTGCCAAGGTCGATCCAAAACAATTCGGCATTGCCGTCACCACAGTAGAAGGCGAAACCTTCGTAGCTGGCGATGCGCGGACGCCGTTTTCCATCCAGAGTATTTCCAAGGTCTTCATGCTCACGCTGGCGCTGGGCAAGACCGGCGAGAGCGTCTGGAGGCGAGTGGGCCGTGAACCCTCCGGTTCGGCCTTCAATTCCATCGTGCAGTTGGAGCGCGAAGCGGGCATTCCGCGCAATCCCTTCGTCAACGCAGGTGCCATCGTTATTACAGACATGGTTCTGGCTGGTCACCAGCCGCGAGAGGCGATCGGTGAACTGCTGCGTTTCATCCGCTATCTCGCCGATGACGATACGATTTCCATCGACAATTCCGTGGCGAAGTCCGAGCAAACGAGTGGCTACAGAAATTTCGCGCTGGCCAATTTCATGAGCAGCTTCGGCAATCTGCACCACCCCGTCGACCATACGCTGGGCGTCTATTTTCACCAGTGCGCCATTTCCATGAACTGCGTGCAGCTGGCGCGGGCAGGGCTGTTTCTGGCAAACCGTGGCCGTAACCCGATTACCGGCCATTCGGTGGTTTCGGAAAAACGCGCGCGCCGTATCAACGCGCTGATGTTGACCTGCGGACACTATGACGGCTCTGGCGATTTCGCCTATCACGTCGGTCTGCCAGGCAAGAGCGGCGTGGGCGGTGGCATTCTGGTGGTGGCGCCGGGCAAGGCGTCGATTGCCGTGTGGTCTCCGGGTCTCAACGAAGTCGGCAACTCTGCGCTTGGCTCCGATGCGCTGGAAATGCTGGCCAATGAAATGGGCTGGTCCGTATTCGGGGCTTGATCTTCAAGGCATATGCGGGCATTCCCTGATACCGGACGCTGTGGCGTCGGGAACAAACGAGATTGCCATGACCATTTCCGCAGATATCGATGACATGCCCGAAGGCGTGGAGCCCGAAGGGCAGGGTGGCGCGCACCCCCTGTTTGCCAATGCACCCGGTTCGGTCTCGTTCAACAAGCTGCGCAAGCGGCTGTTGCGCAATGTGCGTCAGGCCTTCGATGATTTCGGCATGCTGAACGGACAGAAGCGCTGGCTTGTCGGTCTGTCCGGCGGCAAGGACAGCTACGGCCTGCTGGCACTGCTGATGGACCTCAAGTGGCGCGGCCTGCTGCCGGTTGACCTGATCGCCTGTAATCTCGATCAGGGCCAGCCGAACTTTCCCAAGCACATTCTGCCGGAATATCTGACCCGGATCGGCATGCCGCACCGCATCGAATATCGCGACACCTATTCGATCGTGAAGGAAAAGGTCCCCGCTGGCGGTACCTATTGCTCGCTCTGTTCGCGATTGCGCCGTGGCAATCTCTACCGCATCGCCCGTGAAGAAGGCTGCGATGCGCTGGTGCTCGGTCACCACCGCGAGGACATTCTCGAAACCTTCTTCATGAACCTCTTCCACGGCGGACGCCTGGCCGCGATGCCAGCCAAGCTGATGAATGACGAAGGCGACCTGATGGTGCTGCGCCCCTTGGCCTATTGCGCCGAGGAGGACATGTCGAAGTTCGCGACCGCGATGGATTTCCCGATCATTCCCTGCGATCTCTGCGGTTCGCAGGACGGCCTTCAGCGCAACGCCATGAAAGACATGCTGGCCGACATGGAGCGGAAAATGCCGGGCCGCAAGGATGTGATGTTGCGCGCCATGGCGCACGTCAACCCGTCCCATCTGCTCGATACCAAGCTCTTCGATTTCGCAGGCCTGACTGTCACCGATCCGTCATGCTAGGAGCTTAGAGCGTGGAGGCTTTCTCTCCCATCTTTTAGAAGAACCTTCATGACACTTTCAGATACCGATCTAGATTTCCTGATTTCGACCGTTGCAGATGCTGGCGTCAACGAGATCATGCCCCGCTTTCGCAATCTCAGCGCCTCCGACATTTCCCAGAAGACCTCGGTTGTCGATCTCGTGACCGAGGCCGATATTCTTGCGGAAAAGCGCATCACCGCCGCTTTGCTCTCACGTTTCGCCAAAGCCCACATCGTTGGTGAAGAGGCCTATGACGCTGACCACTCGGTCATTCCGGCGCTGACCAGTGCGGACCTCGCCTTCGTGATCGATCCCATCGACGGCACATTCAACTACGCCTCGGGCTTTCCCGCCTTCGGAACGCTGCTTGCCGTGACTGTCAAAGGCGAGACGGTCGCGGGCATCATTCATGACCCCGTTATGGGTGACACGATTGTCGCCGTCAAAGGGGCAGGGGCAACGCTGAAGCGCAAGAACGGCAGCGAGGCCAAGTTGCGGGTCGCGCAGAGTGTTTCGCTGTCCGAAATGGTCGGCATCTTCTCCTGGGGCCACAGCTTCGAAGAGCGCCGCCCTGTTATCGCGGCCAACATGACGAAGGCCAAGATGGCGCTTTCGCTGAACTGTTCGGCGCATGAATACTGGCTTGTCACCACCGGTAAGCTGCATTTCATTGGCCATGAAAAGCTGATGCCGTGGGACCATCTGGCGGGCGTGCTGGCCCATCAGGAAGCGGGCGGCTACACCGCAAAATTCGATGGCACACCCTACCGCCCCGGTGACCTGACGGGCGGTATTTTATCTGCACCGGATAAGGAAAGCTGGAAAATGCTTCGCCGCGAAATCGTCGGCCTTTGATTAGACACGCAAAAAGGAATTGATATGACCGTTGAACTCGATATCGCATCTCTCGCCAACGCGCTGCAGGAAGCCGCCGCTCTGGAAATCATGCCAAGGTTTCGCAATCTGGGCGAAGACGATGTGCGGGTGAAGACGGAAGCCATCGACCTCGTGACGGAAGCGGATGAGGCGGCAGAGCGCCTGATCCGTGCCCGCGTCGCCGAATTCATGCCGGATGCGCTGTTCATCGGCGAGGAAGCGGTTGCCAGTGATCCCGAACTGCTGACCAAGCTTGGCGATGCCGATCTGGCCGTGGTGGTGGACCCCATCGACGGCACCTTCAACTTCGCAGCCGGACTGCCGCTGTTTGGCGTGATGCTTAGCGTCATCTCGAAGGGAGAGACGGTTGCGGGCATCATCTACGATCCGCTCGGCAATGACTGGACCATCGCCGAAAAAGGTTCCGGCGCATGGATGTGCAGCGCTGACGGCTCACAGTCGCAGATGAATGTCGTTCCGGCCCCTGAGCTTTCGCAGATGATCGGCATCGCCAACACAGGCTATTTCGATGGCGAGGTTCGCCGCACACTGTTGGGCAATCTGGCCGATGTGCGCCTGTTCACCAGCTACCGCTGCGCCGCGCACGAATACCGCATCTTCGCGGGTGGTCACATGCACTTCCTGATGTACAACAAGCTGATGCCATGGGACCACTTGGCAGGCACGCTGATCTCGCAGGAAGCCGGCGCTTACGCGGCGCACTTCGATGGTTCGCCCTATCTGCCGAGCCATGTCAGCGGTGGCCTGCTGCTTGCGCCCGACAAGGAAACGTGGACCCTGCTGCGCGAAAAGATCTTCACGGTCTGAACTCTTACCTCATCAAATGCAAAAGGCGTGGATGTTACCATCCGCGCCTTTTGTGTTTTCGATAGTTGGAGATCAGTGAGTGGGCTTGTTCTGCGGCTGAAACAGCACGCCCTTTTCACCGATCAGTACGAAGACGAGGCCGAGAACCGAGACCACGAAGAAGCCTGCCACCATGGGCAGGGCCGTTCCGTTGAAAGCCTGGCCGATGGCCGCGCCGATCAGCGAGCCGCCAATCGTGCTCATGAAGCCAATGACCGATGACGCCGTGCCCGCCACGTGGCCGAGCGGCTCCATGGCCAGCGAGTTGAAGTTCGAACCGATCAGGCCGAACTGGAACATCGCCAGCGCAAACATCAGAATGAACAGGAAGAACGGCATCGGTTGCGGGCCGACGATTTGCAGCACAAGCCAGACGAGGGTGATGCAGATAAATCCGATCAGCGAGCCATGCGACAGCTTTCTCATGCCGAAGCGCCCAACGAGACGGGAGTTGAGGAACGACGACAGCGCCATGAACAGCGCCACGCCCGCAAAGGCCGCCGCAAACCAGGGGCCCAGCCCGTAAATGCCCTTATAGACCTGCTCTGCCGAATTGATGAAACCGAACAGCGCGCCGAAGATGATCGTGCTCGCAATCGTGTAGCAAAGCGCGACCCGGTTGGTCAGAACGATCTTGAAGCCCGCCAGAACGGACGAAACGGTGAGGGGCCGCACGTCTTCGGCATGCAGCGTTTCCGGCAGACGCAGATACATCCAGACAGTGACGATAGCAGCAATACCGGCCATGAAGCCGAAAATCAGGTGCCAGTCGCCGAAGAACAGCACGATCTGTCCCGTGCCGGGCGCGATGACGGGAACGACCATGAACACCATCATGATCAGTGACATGACTTCCGCCATCTGCCTGCCGCCGTAGATATCGCGGACGATAGAGATGGTGATGACGCGCGTGGCCGCAGAGCCGATACCCTGAATGAAGCGCAAAACGAGAAGTCCCGCAAAGGACGGCACGAAGATAACGGCAATGGACGAGATGATGTAGATGCCCAGGCCGAACAGCATGGGTTTGCGACGTCCGAAGCGGTCTGCAATCGGGCCATAGAAGAGTTGCGAAATGCCAAAGCCGATCAGATAGGCGGAGATGACATATTGGCGATGGTTTTCATTGTCGACACCCAGCGATGCGCCGATTTCCTGCAAGCCCGGCAACATGATGTCGATAGCCAGCGCATTCAGCGCCATCAGCGCCGCTGCCAGCGCGATGAATTCCGTCCGCCCCATGGCGACGGCGCGCGTCGATTCCGATTGTGAAGGATGTGTCACAGAATTTGTCCCAAAAGAACGGCAAAGGCGTTGCTTGGGGCAACGCCTAGACAAGTTTTTAAAAGTAGGGGGGCCGGGGCATCCCGGCCGGAATCACGCCGCGCGGACGCTGATACCCTGTTCCTGAAGTTGTTCCTGAAGCTCGCCCGACTGGAACATCTCTCTCACGATGTCACAGCCGCCAAGAAACTCGCCCTTGATGTAGAGCTGAGGAATGGTCGGCCAGTTGGAGTAATCCTTGATACCCTGGCGCAGATCGGCATCCGCAAGAACGTTGATGCCCTTATATTCCACACCCAGGTAGTCGAGAATCTGTACGACCTGCCCGGAAAAACCACACTGCGGAAACTGCGGTGTGCCCTTGAGGAAGAGAACGATATCGTTACCCTTCACTTCGCCGTCGATCATGTCGTGAATGCCGCTCATGGCCATTTCCTTTCACACGCGGTTCAAGGCCGCTGCTTCGTTTGTTCTTAGATAACATGGTGGCGGATGATTTCCAGCCATGAACGGCAAAAAATCGAATGCGGTTGCGCATATCGGCTATGTGCCGACCGATATTCGGGATGGCCGCTTGAGTTGGGTCAGAGACCGGCGGCTTTCTTCAGCACTTCGTCAATGCGCGCCTGCCAGCCGGGGCCAGTTGCCTTGTAGTGTTCCACGACCTCCGGGCTCAGGCGAATGGAAAGAGCAATTTTCGTTGGCGTCTTTTGCGGGCCACGGGTTTTTGGGAAAAAGGCAGCAACATCGGCTGGCAAATGTGAGGCGGGTTTTGCACGCCCAAAATCTTCGTCTGTCCATTCCGGGTTGTCAGCGTCAATGACTGTTTTGTTTGACATAACGGTAGCACTACCAATGGTGGATTTAACTTGCAGACACTATCATTGCGGAAAACCTCGAGCAATGTGGCCTTGTGCCATCGGTGACGCAAAATTTGCGCCGCGACCTAAAAGTTCTCCTCATTCCTGTGCTTGTCACAGGAATCCAGTCGTCGCGCGTCTGCGCGGCGAAAAGACTCATCTCAGCCCAAGGACTTGGGCTGACTGGATTCCTGTGACAAGCACAGGAATGAGGGCGAGACGAAGTCGCGGAGCAGAAGACTAACGCCGATCATAAGACGCGTCTTTGTCTTCAAATATCCAAATTCTCCGCAAACGCAGACCGATCCTGAATGAACCGGAAGCGCGCCTCAGGCTTCGTGCCCATCAGGTTGTCAACCGCTTCGCGGGTGCCCTCGAAATCCACGTCATCGATTTCCACGCGCAGCAACGTACGCTTGGAGGGGTCCATGGTCGTTTCTTTCAACTGTGCGGGCATCATTTCGCCAAGGCCCTTGAAGCGGCCGATTTCGACCTTCTTGCCTTTGAAGACGGTTTCCATCAGCTCGGCACGGTGAGCGTCGTCGCGGGCGTAGACCGTTTTCGCACCCTGACGGATGACATAGAGCGGAGGCACGGCCAGATAGAGGTGGCTGCCGCGGATGAGTTCCGGCATTTCCTGATAGAAGAAGGTGATCAGCAGCGAAGCGATATGCGCGCCATCGACGTCGGCATCTGTCATGATGACGATGCGCTCGTAGCGCAAATCCTCATCGCGATACTTGGTGCGTGTCCCACAGCCCAGCGCCTGTATGAGATCAGCGATCTGCTGGTTGGCAGAGAGCTTTTCGCGGCTGGCACTGCCGACGTTGAGGATCTTGCCTCGCAGCGGTAGAATGGCCTGATTGGCGCGGTTGCGCGCCTGCTTGGCCGAACCGCCAGCCGAATCACCCTCGACGATGAAAAGCTCGGCGCCCTCAGCCGTGTTCTGCGAGCAATCCGCCAGCTTGCCGGGCAGGCGAAGCTTGCGAACGGCGGTCTTGCGGTTGACTTCTTTTTCCTTGCGGCGACGAAGGCGTTCTTCGCAGCGCTCGATAACCCAGTCCAGCAACTTCGCTGCTTCGTTCGGATTACCAGCAAGGTAGTGGTCGAACGGATCACGCAGCGCGTTTTCAACGATGCGCTGGGCTTCCACTGTCGCCAGCTTATCCTTCGTCTGACCGACGAACTCAGGTTCGCGAATGAAGACGGAGAGCATGCCGACAGCCGAAATCATCACGTCATCGGTGGTGATTTCACGGGCGCGCTTGTTCTGCGTCAACTCGGCGTAGTTCTTGAGCCCCTTGGTCAGCGCGATGCGAAGACCGGCTTCGTGCGTGCCGCCTTCGGGCGTGGGAATGGTGTTGCAATAGGAATGCAACTGCGCATCGCCGCCATACCAGGTGACGGCCCATTCCATGGCACCGTGACCGCCGGTCTTTTCCGTCTTGCCGGAAAAAATTTCCCTCGTGACAGTGAATTCCTTGCCGAGCGTCGCAGCCAGATAATCCTTCAGACCGCCGGGGAAGTGGAAGACAGCCTTTTCAGGAATGTCACCATCCGGGGGCACCATGCCGGGATCGCAGCTCCAGCGGATCTCGACGCCGCCGAAGAGATAGGCTTTCGAGCGCGCCATGCGGAAAATGCGCGCCGGTTCGAACTTTGCGTGGTCACCGAAGATTTGCGGATCGGGATGGAAGCGGACGCGGGTGCCGCGACGATTGTGCACATCGCCAAGCTCCTCAAGCCCGCCCATGGGCACGCCGCGCGAAAAGCGCTGGCGGTAGAGCTTGCGATTGCGCGCGACTTCCACTTCCAGCAGGTCCGATAGCGCATTGACCACGGACACGCCGACGCCGTGCAGACCGCCCGATGTTTCATAGGCCTTGCCATCGAACTTGCCGCCCGCATGCAGCTTGGTCATGATGACTTCGAGCGTGGACTTGCCCGGCACCTGCGGATGGTTTTCCACGGGAATACCGCGACCGTTATCGCTTACGGTCAGAAAGCCTTCTGCATCCAAGTGAACTTCGATGAAATTGGCGTGGCCCGCAACGGCTTCGTCCATGGAGTTGTCGATGACTTCGGCAAACAGATGGTGCAGCGCTTTTTCATCCGTGCCGCCGATATACATGCCGGGGCGCATGCGCACGGGCTCCAGCCCCTCCAGCACGCGGATGGACGAAGCGCCATATTCCTGCTCGGACGAAGTTGTCGCAGCCATTGGTTTTGGCGCGCTGGCAGCAGCTTTCACCACTGGCGCAGGTTTTGCTACAGCAGACTCTGGCTCCTGTGGCTTGGGTGCGGATTGGCTTGAAAAGAGATCGTTGCTATCGTCCATTGTGCCCAGTTCAATCAGAATTTGGCCATGCGAGCAGGTTTATGATTTGCCACTGTTGGCAACGCATATTTGCTACTCAAGCACGGATGATCGGTTTTCGCGTCGTCCAAGGATTGCGCCGCGCTTGTCCGGATGGCAAGTGTTGTGGCCGAATTGAATGGGTTCCTCAAGGCATGTCCACAGCTATCTTCACCTTTTGTACTCTTTTTTGCCTGTCTGTTGCGATCGTGCCAGCCTCGGCGCAAAGCACCAGCGGGCCGCTGAAACCCTTCAAGGACGAGCTGTTTTCCAGCCAGACGGTACTGTCCACCAGCGATAATGGCGCATCTGAAGTCATCGATTATCAGGAAATGCGCGACATCAACGGGCGTGACGAAACGCCGGAGCGCCGTGTGAAGCGGCAATATGTCGATCTCGCGCCCAAGAAATTCCAGGCGCTGGAAACGATCTCGGTCGGGGGCAGGGCGCTGGACGTTGGTCGCGTGGGTGCCGCTTCCGGTCAGGCTTTCACCCTCATCTTCATCCACGGACGCGGCGGCGACCGCAGGCTGGGCATGAACGACTATACATTCGGCGGCAACTTCAACCGTCTGAAGAACCTCGCTGTTGCTAATGGCGGCACCTATTATGCGCCGAGCGTGAAAAGTTTCGATGAAAAGGGCGTGGCCGATGTCGCAGCCCTGATTTCAGATGCAAAGGCAAAATCCGGTGGGCGTCCCGTCATCCTCGCCTGCGCCTCCATGGGCAGTTTCATCTGCTACGGCATCAGCCGCGACAGCAAAGCGGTATCCGATCTGAAGGGCATGGCCATCCTTGGCGGCGCGGTCGATCCCGATTTTCCCAAAAGCGCGTTTGCGAAGGCCAAAAAGCCTCTCTGGTTTACGCATGGCAGCGAAGACAAGGTGTATTCGGCAGACCAGCAAGCCACGATGTTCCGCTCTTTGCTGAAGGCCGGGCAGCCGGTTCGCTTCACGCTGTATAAGAGCGGAACCCATGGAACGCCTGTGCGGATGACCGACTGGCGCTCCGTCTTGAACTTCCTGATCGCGCGTTGAGACGGAAAATAGTGTCTGACACCGAAAGCGAACGAAAAATAGCGATTTCGCGCAAGGTTTTCCCCGCAAATCGTTCTTTTTTGTACCAAATCTCGACCGTACGTTTTAAGAGGGACGGGTAATCTGATGTTGTGGCGCTTTCTGTTGAAGCGAGCGCCTATCAAGCAAAGAGGAATGGATCGCTTATGACCCCTGATGTTCGCCCGCTCGTCGCTGGAAACTGGAAGATGAACGGAACGCGCGAGTCGCTTGATCAGATCAAAGTGATGGCCGAAGGTGTCAAAGGTTCCCTTTCAGAAAAGGTGGATGCGCTGATCTGCCCGCCCTCGACGCTTCTTTATGTGGCAACGGCGCTGTGCGATGACAGCCCGCTGAAAATCGGCGCGCAGGATTGCCACCAGAACGCGTCGGGTGCCCACACGGGCGATATTTCCGCTGAAATGATTGCCGATTGCTTCGGCACACACGTCATCGTCGGCCACTCGGAGCGCCGCACCGACCACGCCGAGACCGACCATCTGGTGCGCGCCAAGGCATCCGCTGCACACGCCGCAGACCTCGTTGCCATCGTCTGCATCGGTGAGACGGTGGATGAGCGCAAGTCCGGCCAGACGCTGGATATTCTCAAGCGCCAGCTGGCCGGTTCCCTGCCGGATGAGGCGACTGCCGCAGATACTGTGATCGCCTACGAACCCGTATGGGCCATCGGCACCGGCCTGACGCCGACCACGCAGGACGTTCGCGAGGCTCATGCCTTCATGCGTGATGAACTGGTCAAGCGTTTCGGCGAAGAAGGCAAGGGCATGCGCATTCTCTATGGCGGCTCCGTCAAGCCGGGCAATGCGCTGGAATTGATGGGTGTCGAGAATGTCGATGGCGCGCTGATCGGCGGTGCCAGCTTGAAAGCATCCGACTTCCTGTCCATCTATGCGGCATACGAGAAATTGACGGCTTGATTTTTTAGGTAAAGCAACCCGGCTTTCGTCTCGCAGGGGCTTGGAATACGCTTTCGCCTCATGTAAAGAGCCGCAAACTTCTTCATTGTGCTCCTGATGGGGCATGGAATGGATTGTCATGCAGAACGTACTGATTGTTATTCATCTCATGATCGTGCTGGCGCTCGTCGGCGTGGTTCTGATCCAGCGTTCCGAAGGCGGTGGCCTTGGTATCGGTGGTGGCTCGGGCTTCATGTCCGCTCGCGGTACGGCAAATGCCCTGACGCGCACCACGGCCATCCTCGCGGCACTGTTTTTCGCAACGTCCCTCGGCCTTGGTCTTCTGACCCGCTACGAAGCGCGCCCGACCGATATTCTGGACCGTATTCCCGCCACGCAAGGGCAGGGTAACGGCATTCTGGATACGCTTGGCCCATCGTCTGGCGCACCGGCAACGCAGGCTCCGGCTGAAGGTGGCGTGCCATCCTCCAGCAACGGCGCTGCCGCTCCTGCCACAGGCACGGCACCTGCTCCGGCTCCCGCCACTCCGGCCCCTGCGACACCGGCTCCGGCCAACAACGCAGTCCCAACCGGCCAGTAAAACCGGTTCAATCCTATCACTCCGGCAGGCCAAAAGCCTGCCGGTTTTCTTTTGTTCACATTCCGGCCAAGCGTAGCCCTTCATCAACAGATGAATGTGGGCGTTCAGAAATTTGGGCTGGCGGAATCACTCTTTTAAAGGTAAGCGGTAAATCCCATGGCGCGATATGTATTCATCACAGGCGGCGTGGTCTCCTCACTTGGTAAGGGCATTGCGGCCGCAGCACTCGGAGCGTTGTTGCAATCCCGTGGTTACCGGGTGCGGCTTCGCAAACTTGACCCCTATCTCAATGTCGATCCCGGCACCATGAGCCCCACCCAGCACGGTGAGGTATTCGTGACCGATGACGGCGCGGAGACCGACCTCGATCTTGGTCACTACGAACGCTTCACGGGGCGCTCGGCCACCAAGACCGACAACATTACCACGGGTCGCATCTACAAGAACATCATCGACAAGGAACGCCGCGGCGATTATCTCGGCGCCACTGTTCAGGTCATTCCGCATGTCACGAACGAAATCAAGAATTTCGTGACCGAAGGCAATGAGGAATACGACTTCGTCATCTGCGAAATCGGCGGTACGGTGGGTGACATCGAAGCCATGCCGTTCATGGAAGCCATCCGTCAGGCCAAGAACGACCTGCCACGCGGCACGGCGATCTTCGTGCACCTCACGCTGATGCCTTACATTCCAGCAGCCGGTGAACTGAAGACCAAGCCGACGCAGCACTCCGTCAAGGAATTGCAGGCGCTGGGTATTCACCCCGATATTCTTCTGGTGCGTGCAGACCGGGAAATCCCTGAGGCCGAACGCCGCAAGCTTTCGCTGTTCTGCAACGTGCGCCCATCCGCCGTAATCCAGGCGCTGGATGTGGCCAATATCTATGACGTTCCGATCGCCTACCACAAGGAAGGTCTCGACAGCGAAGTGCTGGCCGCCTTCGGCATCGAGCCTGCGCCAAAGCCGCGTCTTGAGCAGTGGGAAGAGGTCTGCAACCGCATCCACACTCCGGAAGGCGAAGTGACCATTGCCATCGTCGGCAAATATACCGGCCTGAAGGATGCGTATAAGTCGCTGATCGAGGCCCTGCATCACGGTGGCTTTGCCAACCGCGTCAAGGTCAAGCTGGAGTGGATCGAGTCGGAAGTCTTCGAAAAGGAAGATCCGGCACCTTATCTCGAAAAGGTCGACGCTATCCTCGTTCCCGGCGGTTTCGGCGAGCGCGGCTCCGAAGGCAAGATCCGTGCGGCTCAATACGCTCGCGAGCGTCAGGTGCCCTATTTCGGCATCTGCTTCGGCATGCAGATGGCCGTCGTGGAAGCGGCCCGCAATCTGGCCGGTATCGAGGCGGCCTCATCCACCGAATTCGGCACGACATCCGAGCCGGTCGTCGGCCTGATGACCGAATGGGTGAAGGGCAACGAGCTCGAAAAGCGCAACGCAGCCGGCGATCTCGGCGGCACGATGCGCCTGGGCGCCTACAAGGCGTCGCTCAAGAAAGACACCAAGATCGCCGAAATCTACGGCTCCACGGACATTTCCGAGCGCCACCGCCATCGCTACGAAGTCAACGTAGACTACAAGGACCGCCTCGAAAACTGCGGCCTCGTCTTCTCCGGCATGTCCCCGGACGGAGTTCTGCCGGAAACGGTGGAATACCCCGATCACCCATGGTTCATCGGCGTGCAGTACCACCCCGAACTCAAAAGCCGCCCCCTCGACCCGCACCCGCTGTTCGCGAGCTTCATTGAGGCCGCGCTGGAGCGGAGCCGGTTGGTTTGAGACAATAGAAAAAGATAAGGCCGCAGTGATGCGGCCTTTTGGTTTTAAATCTGCTTGCACCCGCTGCGGACGGCCGCTTCAAGCGACGTTGTCTTACCTGGGGCCGAGAGCGGTCCTTCCGTTTTCCGATTTCCCAGCGACCTGCATGTCCGCAATGACGGCGCCAAGCGGAAGACGCCTTTCAGACCTTGTCTGTTGGCAGCAATTGGGCTCTCTAGGAAGTACCGCTTTACGAGAGATGCGGCTAAGTAAGCGCTAGTTGTCATAGGAGAAGCCCTTGCAGAGTCTTAAATATGGACGGTGGCTCAATGAGCCCACAAAAGCAAATTCTTCTGCTAACGAACTTTCCGTAACGACGGACGCCAACACGGATTTTTGGCGCGAGACACACTATGGCTTTGTGCGCGACAGCGGCCACTTCTACGCATTCCAGACCGGTTGCGATTTCACCGCCCAAGTTCGAGTCCAAGCGCATTTTGAACATCTTTACGACCAGGCTGGCCTCATGATCAGGCTCGACGAAAGACGGTGGGTCAAGACCGGGATCGAGTTCTCCGACGGATATGGCTTGCTCGGCAGTGTGTTGACTGATGAAGCCTCCGACTGGGCAACGGGGCGATATGAGGGCAACCCATCAGATTTCTGGATAAGGGTGACCGTCCAGAGCGGCGTTCTAAGAATACAAGCTTCAGGCGATGGGCAGACTTGGCCACTGGTCCGCCTTTGCCCATTCCCAGAAGCGGATCATTATCTAGTTGGCCCAATGTGCTGCACTCCCGAACGTGCAGGCTTGGAGGTAAGATTTAGTGAGTGGCAATTGGGGTCGGCTTTGGGTAAAGACCTCCACGACCTGACGTAACTGCCAATGCGCTTTAAAGAGAAGTCGCAGCGTCGGCTTCTCGCACAGAGGCTAGGAGAGTTTGTCGGGAATGATGACCGCTTTCACGAACCGCAAACGAAGGCGTGTACGGCCGGTATGAAGGCACAAAACTGGCTTCAGAGTTTCAGATAGGAATTTGCGGTTAGAGCCAAGTGCTGTCTTTAGCTGCACGGCAACAACTGACATTTGAAGTTGGTGTCCGTCAATACGTAAGCACAATCTCAAACTCGCCACTCCGACCAACATGATACGGTGCACAACTCTCAATGGCTCGCATTATTGCGTCTTGAGCGTCATAAAGCCTCTGGTCTGAGTCACGTCCTTTGACTTCAACTAGCGTCACCGCTCCGTCATGCGTAAGAGCGATTCGTACCGGTACTGAAACCGGCGCTCCGTCATTCCCCCGTTCCATGCACCGCTGCACTTCTTTTGCGAGCCTAATGCTTTCTTCGCTTGCTTGCGAGCACCCCGCAAACGCAGTGACGACTACGAGAATTACACTTTGCAACAGTTTCAAATGTTTGCTCCACTGTCCCTCTACAACCAGAATGGTTAGAAGCCGCCGATAATTACCACACCAGTTCAACGGTGTTTAGGATTGGCGTTGAAACGACAGCTCTTGCCAAAATTGGGCAGTACCAATCTATTTGTGCGTTACCGCAACCGCACCACCAAACACTCCCCACCAGCCTCCAACTCTTCCGCAAACGGCGCGCGCACGATCAAACAATCCGACTCCGCCATGATCTTCATCATCGACGAATCCTGCTTGGTGAAGGCCTCGACAACCGGCTGACCATCTTCGTGGCCAACGATGCGCGCACGCAGATAATCCTGCCTCTGGTCGTTGGACTTCAGCGTCGTGGCGGTCCTGGCTTTGGCTTCGCGAGACGTGATCTGGCGGTGGCTGAGTTTTTGGATGAGGGGTTCCAGAAACAGCAGGCTGCAAACGAGGCTGGCGACGGGGTTGCCGGGGAGGCCTAGCACCTGCATGGCGCCTATGGAGCCGACCATCAGCGGTTTGCCGGGGCGCATCGCGATGCGCCAGAAGTCGAGCGTCATGCCCTGCGCCTTCAACGCGGACTGAACGAGATCGTGGTCACCAACCGAGGCTCCACCCAGCGTGACAAGGACGTCGGCCTTGGCGGCGATGGCTTTGTCGATTGCGGCGCGGATAAGGGCTTCGTCGTCGGTCACAATGCCGAGGTCGAGAACGTCGGCGCCTGCTTTGCGTGCCAGTGCTGAAACGCCGAAGGTGTTGGAGGCGATGATCTGCGCTGCGTTGGGCGTGCCACCGGGGGCAACCAGTTCGTCGCCCGTTGCGAGGATAGCGATCAGCGGTTTGCGGAAGACGCTGAGCGTCGCGTGGTTCATGGCGGCGACAAGGGTGATGTCGGTGAAGCTCATCTCCGTTCCGGCCTTCAGGCCCGTTTCGCCCTCGATAAAATCCTGTCCGCGTGGCCTGATGTGCCTGCCTGCGGTCACCGCAAATGTTGTGCGGATTTTGCCGGGCTCCAACACCTCGGCGTCTTCCTGAATGAGAACGGCATCCGCCCCCGCTGGCACAATGGCACCGGTAAAAATGCGCACGGCTTGGCCTTCGCCAACGACGCCGTCAAAGGCGTGACCGGCGGCTGATTCGCCGATGACATCGAGCACGGCACCGATCTGCGGCGCATCGGCAGCGCGCAGGGCGTAACCATCCATAGCGGATGCATCGAAAGGTGGTTGGGTAAGTCGGGCGGTGAGGTCTTGGGACAGCACGCGGCCATCGGCTTGATCGAGCGTGACGGTTTCCGTGCCGGTCACCGGAATGGCTGCGGCCAGCAAGCGCGCCTGTGCGTCTGCAACGGGCAAGAGGGCAGGTTTCATCATGGGTCCTCTCGCATGTCTTGTGCTGTCGGTTTGCGCCGTAGCGCTGCTTATCTCACAGTTTGAAATGCCCGGATTTGCCGCCGCTCTTTTCCAGAAGGCGGATCGAGCCGATTTCCATGGTCTTGTCGGCGGCCTTGGCCATATCGTAAATGGTCAGGCACGCCACGGAAACCGCGGTCAGTGCTTCCATCTCCACGCCGGTCTTGCCGGTCAGTTTCACGGTCGCCTCCACGCGCAGGCCGGGCAGGGCGTCGTCTTCTGTAATATCCACGACGATCTTGGTCAGAATCAGCGGATGGCACAGCGGTATGAGATTGGGCGTCTGCTTGGCGGCCATGATGCCCGCCAGCCGCGCCGTGCCGATGACATCGCCCTTCTTGGCGTTGCCGTCACGGATCAGAACCAGCGTTTCCGGCTTCATCTTCACATAGCCTTCGGCCACCGCAACGCGCGTGGTCTCGGCCTTGTCGCCAACATCGACCATATGGGCCTCGCCGGAGGCGCCGATATGAGTGAGTTTGGGCTCGGTGCTCATTCCGCTGCCATGATGTCGTTGCGGCCCGTCAGCAGCATGCGTGTGGCGGCGGTAACGTCGTCCTTGCGCATCAGGCTTTCGCCAACCAGGAAGGTGGTGATGCCGGATGCCTGAAGGCGCGTGCAATCCTCGAAGGTGAAGACGCCGCTTTCGCCCACCAGCAGCTTGTCCTGCGGCACCAGCTTCGCCAACCGTTCGCTGACATCGAGGCTGACCTCGAAGGTGCGCAGGTTGCGGTTGTTGATGCCCAGCAGCGGCGAGGCGAGCTTCAGCGCGCGCTCGGTTTCTTCCTCGTCATGCACTTCAACCAGCACATCCATGCCCAGCGAGAACGCCTCGTCCTCAAGACGTTTCGCCTCGTCATCGGAAAGCGATGCCATGATGAGAAGAATGCAGTCTGCACCCCAGGCGCGGGCTTCATGCACCTGATAGGTTTCGAACATGAAATCCTTGCGCAGTGCGGGCAGGGCGCAGGCGTTGCGGGCGTTTGTCAGAAAATCCGGGGCGCCTTGAAAGCTTGGCGTGTCCGTCAGCACGGACAGGCAGGCCGCACCACCAGCTTCGTAGGCCTTGGCCAGCGCGGGCGGATCGAAATCCGGGCGGATGAGGCCTTTCGAAGGGCTGGCTTTCTTGATCTCGGCAATCAGGCCGAAGGTGCCGTTGTCCTGTCGACGCTTGAGCGCCTGATAGAAACCGCGCGGTGCGGTCTGGTCGGCAGCCATGGCTTTCAGATCAGCAAGGGACACCTTTGCCTTGGCAGCAGCGATTTCCTCGCGCTTATAGGCTTCGATCTTTGTCAGAATATCGCTCATGATAGTGCCTTACTCTTCGTTCGATACGGCAACCAGCCGGTCCAGCGCCGTAGCGGCCCGGCCATCGTCCAGCGCAGAAGCTGCCAGCTTCATGCCATCGGCCAGCGTCTCGGCCTTGCCCGCAACAACCAGCGAGGCTGCGGCATTGCACAGCGAAATATCGCGATAGGGATTTTTACGACCGCCCAGCACCTCGCGCAGGGCTGCCGCATTGACCACGCCATCACCGCCCTTGAGGTCATCGATCCCAGCTGCGTCCACGCCGAAATCTTTCGGCGTCAGCTCAAATGTTCTGATCTTGCCGTCTTCCAGCGCGGCCACATGGGTGGTGCCGGTGGTGGTGATTTCATCCAGACCGCTGCCATGCACGACCCACACACTTTCCGAACCCAGATCGCGCAGCACTTCGGCCAGCGGCACCAGCCAGTGCGGGGCAAATACGCCGAGAAGCTGTTTCTTTGCGCCTGCTGGGTTGGAGAGCGGGCCAAGCAGATTGAAAATCGTGCGTGTGCCCAGTTCCACCCTGGTCGGGTTGACATGGCGCATGGAGGAGTGGTGGCGCTGCGCGAACATGAAGCCGAGACCGGCTTCGCCGATGCAGCGGCTGATCAGCTCCGGTTCGATATCGAGCTTGACGCCGAGAACGGAGAGCGCATCTGCCGTGCCGGATTTGGAGCTGAGCGCGCGGTTGCCGTGCTTTGCCACCGGAACGCCCGTGCCTGCCACGATGATGGAGGCCAGCGTGGATATGTTATAGGTCCCAAGGCCATCGCCGCCCGTGCCCACTATATCGATGGCATCGGCAGGCGCGGTGACGGGCAGCATGCGCGCGCGCATGGAGGACACGGCACCGACGATTTCATCCACCGTTTCGCCACGCACCCGCAGGGCCATGAGAAAGGCACCGATCTGCGATGGCGTCGCCTCGCCGGACATCAGCACGTCGAAGGCCTGCCGCGCTTCTTCGCGGTTCAGGCTTTCGCCATTGGCCACCTTCGCAATCAGCGGCTTCAATTCAGCCATGTCGTCACGTCCCCTGGATGGATTAAAAGGCGGTCATGGCCTGGTCTGCGGCAGCCTGATTGATGGTCACACCATAGTCATTCTGAAGGCGGTTGACCATTTGATCCAGCATGTCGTCACCGGCAGCAGTCGCCATTGCGGTGACCTGCTGGTCGTTGTTGTCGAGTGCGTCTGATGGCGTTGTGGTGTTGACCTCAGTCACCTTAAACAGCACGCGGCTGGAACCATCCGTATCGGGAGCCGTGCCGACAAGACCCTGTGCGCCTGCAAACACGGCGGAAACGGCCTGCTGACCGAGAACCGCGTCTTCGCTCGTGCGGCGAAGACCCATCTTCGTTTCCACGGCCAGTCCCATCTCACCGGCGATTGCGGCCAGCGTTTCGCCCTTGTCGGCGCGCGCTTTCAGTTCTTCTGCCTTGGCGGCAAGGGCTGTGCGCTGCTGTTCGGCAGTCCAGTCTGCAACGACCTGTTCCTTGACTTCGGCCAGTGTGCGGTCACGAGGAGGCGTGATCTGCTGGAGGTCGAACCAGACATAACCATCGCGACCGATATTGACGGCTGGCGCATCGCCACCCTGTTCGGCCTTGAACACTTCGGTCACCAGCGCTGGCGTCGGCAGACCTTCGACGGCATTGCCCCTTTCATCTTCGCCATTGGCGTCGATGGAATTGACGGTCACAGGCTTCAGCTTGAGTTGCGTTGCCGCATCCGACAGGGAGGAGCCGCCGCCACGCAGGTCTTCGTAGCGGTCGTGAACATTGTTCAGCTCTTCAGCGGCATTGGCGGTTGCCAGATTGGTGCGAATTTCTTCCTTCGCCTCATCCAGCGTCTTCATGCTTTCGTTCTTGATGCCCGTCACGCGCAGGATAACCGGGCCGAAAGCGCCATCGACAACCGGCGAAACACCGCCATCTTTCTGAATGGCGAAAGCGGCCTCGGCAATCGACTGGTCGGGAATGGTGTCCTTGGTGAACTCGCCAAGGGTCACGTCGGCGGGCTGCTTGCCCTGATCCTTCACGACCTGGTCGTAAGTGGTGGTGCCAGCCCGAATCTGCGTGGCGGCTGCCTCTGCCATTTCCTTGTCGGCAAATGTCAACTGTTCGATGGTGCGGCGACCAGCGGTGCGGAAGTTGTCCTTATGGCCTTCGTAATACTCCGAAATCTGCTGGTCCGTGATCGTGGTCTGGTCCGCGATGTCGGATGGCTCGAGCTTCACATAGGTGAACTTGCGATACTCAGGGGCGCGGTACTTCGCCTTGTTGGCTTCGAACCATGGCGCCAGCACGTCATCGCCAGGGGCTTTGACCGGGTCGATATTGGCGTTGGACAGCAGCACGTATTCGATGGAGCGCTGTTCATCACGGTACTGCTTCAATGCATCGACCAGAACCTGCGGTGGCTTGAAGCCATCCGAGATGGCGTCGACGATCTGGCCACGCACGGCAACCTTGCTGCGCTCCTTGACGTAATCGTCTTCATTGAAACCGGCGCCACGCAGACGCTGGCTGAACAGCGCGCGGTCGAACTGACCGCTCGGCGATTTGAAGGCAGGATCTTCGGCGATCAGCGTCGCGAGGCGATCTTCCGAAAGGCCGAGGTTCATTTTCGAGGCAAGCTCGTCCAGTGCCGCACCGGCGGAAAGCTGGCTGAAAACCTGGCGATCAATGCCGAAGGCCTTGGCCTGCTCCGTCGTCAGCCGGGTGCCGAACTGGCGACCGACATCGGCAAGCTGTCGCTGATAGGCAAAGCGGAACTCGTTCGGCGTCACCGTCTGGTCACCCACCGTCATCACGGCATGCGAACTGGTGGTTACCAGAGAGGCGGAAACGCCCCACACGCCGAAGGACAAGACGAGGAGGAGAAGAAGAATCTTGGCCGCCAAAGTACGAGAAGCATTTCTCAGGGAATCGAGCATCGCTATGCAAACCTCACAATATCGCCCGTTACGCCGGGTCTATGGGGCTTCCTTAAATCAATCCACCTTGAAATTGAAGGCTAAATTCTGCTCAAAAGCGCCTGATCGCAAACGAAGGCGTGAGCAATCGCGTTTGCTGGCGGGTTTGATGGTGCGGCAGGTAGAAAGGCACAAAAAAACCGCCTCTGAAAGGGCGGCTCTTTGCGTCCGGGCAGTTACGCCCGGCTGGTGAAGTAATTGACGCTTAAAATGACTTGCTGCGCGCAAGCATCTCTCTGAAGTGCTCGTCTTCTTTCTGCGACTCCGTAACTGCGGAGATGACCGAGGCCACGAACATTGCGCTGATGAGGGCCGCAAGCAAAGTCAGAAAGGTAAGCATAGCATAACTCCAGAGTTACGTATTTATTACTCCCGCTGGATCAATAGTAATTCATATATTGAGTGCGGGATGTGAGCTGTGGGAAGTCAGGGCCGTTCTGTTCCGGCTTTTGACCGTAAAGGCTGAACGTCGTTGCTACCATCGCGATAACCAACATTGTCCAGGCAGTGCTGATCACGCCGATTTTCGCCGAAGTAGACTGTTTTTCTCTGATAAACATGTGTCCGTTCCTTTACCTGCGATCTGAACGCGCGATACCTGATCCAGTTCCGCGTTATTGTTAAAAATCGATTAGCATCGCGCCTCTGAAGCGTTGTTGAATGCTTCATTCATCTGGCGTTCAGAAAACCGGCAGTGCACGTCAATCCATGAAGACATATTCGACGACAAAGGATGTCGCGATTGTCAGGGCTATCATGAATGCCAGCATGTCCGTCTCCGAGTGGCCAAAGTGACCGTTTGCGATGCGATGAGACGTTTATAGAGATATGCTTTGAAGCCGCGCTGAATGGCGCGTTCATATGAAGTTCACAGTATTATTGAGGCTGTGCGGCAAAAAGCCTGCCACGTCGAGGTCTTGCGAAGACCTGTCTTACATGACAAAAGGCGGCACAACTAACGTTAAATATCGAGAACGGTATGACGACTGCCTTTTATCCCGGATCTTTCGATCCCATGACCAACGGACACTTGGATGTACTGATCCAGTCGTTGAACGTGGCGTCGCAGGTTATCGTCGCAGTCGGCATTCATCCCGGCAAGGCGCCCATGTTCAGCTTCGAGGAGCGTGCCGAACTTATCCGCCTTTCTTTGACGGAAGCATTGCCGGATGCAGCGGATCGGCTGCGGGTCGTTTCCTTTGGCAATCTGGTGGTGGATGCCGCCCGCGAACACGGGGCGAAACTTCTCGTTCGCGGCCTGCGGGATGGCACCGATCTGGATTATGAAATGCAGATGGCGGGCATGAACCGGCAGATGGCGCCCGATATTCAGACCGTTTTTCTACCCGCCGGCACGGCATCGCGGCCCATTACCGCCACATTGGTTCGTCAGATCGCCGCAATGGGCGGTAATGTGGAGACGTTCGTGCCGAAAGCCGTGTTGTACGCCCTCAACAGCAAGCTGAAACGCTAGTCTCAGCCAATATTCTGGAGCCAATCCGATGAAACTGCTTCGATTTGCCTTTGCAGGCGCCCTGTTCGTCAGCGCCATCGCCGCCAGCACCTTTGCTTCGGCTGCGGAATTCCTCACCATCCAGCTGAAGGACGGCCCTGTGGTCATCCAGCTTATGCCGGAAGTCGCGCCCAAGCATGTCGCGCAGATCAAGGCGCTGGCCGAGAAGGGTGCCTACGACAACGTCGCTTTCCACCGCGTCATTCCAGGCTTCATGGCCCAGACGGGTGATGTGCAGTACGGCAATATGAGCAAATCCTTCAATGCCCAGCGTGCAGGCACAGGCGGCTCCGACCTGCCGGATTTGCCAGCCGAGTTCTCCAAGACACCGTTCGAGCGCGGCACGGTCGGCATGGCCCGTTCGCAGGACCCCAACTCCGCCAACTCGCAGTTCTTCATCATGTTCGATCAGGGCTCGTTCCTGAACGGCCAATATACCGTGGTCGGCAAGGTTGTGTCCGGCATGGAATTTGTGGACAAGATCAAGAAGGGCAAAGGCGGCAACGGTGAAGTTTCCGATCCTGACCGCATGGTCAAAGTCACCGTTGGCAAGAAATAAAACCGGGCGCATGCCCACGTAAAAGGAGAGATACCATGGCCGAGATCAAAGATCCCGAAAACACCCTCATCATGGAAACAACGACTGGCAAGGTCGTGATCCAGCTTCTGCCGGAAGTGGCTCCCGGCCACGTTGCCCGCATCAAGGAACTGGTGTCCGAGCAGGCTTACGACGGCGTTGTGTTCCACCGCGTCATCACCGATTTCATGGCGCAGACCGGCGACGTGAAGTTCGGCAAGAAGGGCGCAGAAAGCTTCAACCCTTCACGCGCTGGCATGGGCGGTTCCGAAAAGCCTGACCTTCAGGCCGAATTTTCCGCTATCCCGCACGTGCGCGGCACCTGCTCCATGGCCCGTTCGCAGAGCCCGAACTCTGCCAACTCGCAGTTCTTCATCTGCTTTACAGACAGCCCATGGCTGAACAAGCAGTACACGGTCTGGGGCCAGGTCATCGAAGGCATGGAAGCCATCGACAAGATCAAGCGCGGCGAGCCCGTGAAAGACCCCGATTCCATCGTCTCCATCCGCCTTGCTTCTGCGGCCTGAGCATAGGATATAAACACTTGGCCCGCCTCGCAGGCAACTGCGGGGCGGGTTTTGATATTCTGGTGCCGTTGCTCCCTCATTCCTGTGCTCGTCACAGGAATCCAGCCAGCCCAAGTCCTTGGGCTGAAAAGAGTCTTCCTGCCGCGCAGACGCGCGCCAACTGGATTCCTGTGACAAGCACAGGAATGAGGGAAGACGAGAGCGGAGCATCTGAATCATTACTTAGGAACTCTCAGAGCCCCATCATGCGTGTAGACCTGTTCGACTTCGACCTTCCCGACGACAACATCGCGCTTCGCCCGGCAAGCCCGCGTGACAGTGCGCGTCTGCTCGTGGTCGATCCGAATGCAGGCAGCATGACGGACCATAATGTCTTCGATCTCCCCAGCTTCCTGAAACCGGGCGATGCGCTCGTCTTCAACGACACCCGCGTCATTCCCGCCCAGCTTGAGGGCGTGCGCCTTCGCGAGGGTGCGCCGGAAACGGCTGTTTCCGCCACGCTCCACATGCGCGCAGATGCCAGCCGCTGGAAGGCATTCGCGCGTCCCGGCAAGCGCATCAAGCAAGGCGACCGCATACGCTTCGGTTACGAGCGTGACAATGCCTGCGGTTTGGCTTTTCTGGAAGCGACCGTCGAGGAGAAGGGCGAGGAGGGCGAAATTACGCTCCTGTTCGATGTCTCCGGCCCGGTGCTGGACGAGGCCATCGCCTCCGTCGGCCACATTCCTTTGCCACCCTATATCGCCGCCAAGCGCCCAGAAGACGCGCAGGACCAGATGGATTACCAGACGATCTACGCCCGCGAAAAAGGCGCCGTCGCCGCACCCACCGCCGGTCTGCACTTCACGCCCGCTCTCTTCGAAGCCCTGGATGCCGCCGGTATCGAGCGGCATTTCGTAACGTTGCATGTGGGCGCTGGCACGTTTCTGCCCGTCAAGGCGGATGATACGGAGGAGCACAAGATGCACTTCGAAATCGGCACTGTATCAGAGGAAACGGCGGCCAAACTGAATGCCGTCAAGGCGAGGGGCGGGCGCATCGTCTGCGTCGGCACCACCTCGCTGCGGCTGATCGAAAGTGCGGCGCGCGACGATGGCCAGATAGCGCCGTGGTCCGGTGCAACCGGCATCTTCATCACCCCCGGCTACCGCTTCAAGGCCGTCGATATCCTGATGACCAATTTTCACCTGCCGAAATCCACGCTGTTCATGCTGGTTTCGGCTTTCTGCGGGCTGGAAACTATGCGCGAGGCCTACAGGCACGCCATCGAAACCGGTTACCGTTTCTATTCCTATGGCGATTCCAGCCTCCTTTTTCGGAAGACCTGATGCAAGAGAACTTCACCTTCACCCTCAAAGCAACCAGCGATGGCGCGCGTCTTGGCGAAGTGGCCATGCCACGCGGCACCATCCGCACGCCTGCCTTCATGCCAGTTGGCACCGTCGGAACCGTCAAGGCCATGTATCTGGATCAGGTGCGTGACCTCGGCGCCGACGTCATTCTGGGCAATACCTATCACCTGATGCTGCGCCCCGGCCCGGAGCGCGTTCAGCGTCTCGGCGGTCTGCATGAGCTGATCCGCTGGCCGCACCCGATTCTGACCGACAGCGGCGGGTTCCAGGTCATGTCGCTGTCCGGTCTGCGCAAGCTGGATGAAAAGGGTGTGACCTTCAAAAGCCATGTGGATGGCTCGCTGCACCACATGTCGCCGGAACGCTCCGTCGAAATTCAGGGCATGCTCGATTCGGACATTCAGATGCAGCTGGACGAATGCATTGCGCTGCCTGCCGAGCGCAAGGAAATCGAGCGCGCCATGGAAATGTCGCTGCGCTGGGCCGAGCGGTGCCGCGTTGCTTTCGGCGAGCAGCCTGGTAAGGCCATGTTCGGCATCGTACAGGGTGGTGATCAGCCGGATTTGCGCATTCGCTCCGCCGAAGGGCTGAAGCAGCTCGATCTCAAGGGTTACGCCGTGGGTGGCCTTGCCGTGGGCGAGCCGCAGGAGGTGATGCTGAGCATGCTTGACATTACATTGCCTGCGCTACCGACCGAAAAGCCGCGCTACCTGATGGGCGTTGGCACGCCAGACGATATCCTGAAATCGGTCGCACGCGGCATCGATATGTTCGACTGCGTCATGCCCACGCGCTCGGGCCGCCATGGTCTGGCCTTCACCCGTCGTGGTCGCGTCAACATTCGCAATGCGCGCCACGCCGAAGACATGCGCCCGCTGGACGAGCAGTCCAACTGCCCGGCATCGCGCGATTACTCCCGCGCCTACCTGCATCATCTGGCTCGCTCCAACGAAGCGCTCGGCGGCATGCTGCTCTCCTGGCACAATCTGGCCTATTATCAGGAACTGATGCAGGGCATCCGCAAATCCATCGAAGAAGGCCGCTTTGCCGATTTCTATGCGGAAACCATTGAAATGTGGGCGAAAGGCGATATCGATCGCATCTGATATCGTTTCCTTTTGAAACGAGCGCCAGCCGGATCGACTGCATTGCCAACCGCGCCCTATGTTCTCTTCCGCGATGATACGACCGGTTCGGTGACGCTGTTCACCGAACCGGAAGAGATCATCGTTGCGTATGAGCCTGATGAGTTCCCGGTCGCACTGGAGCGCATGCAGCAGGCGCGCGATGACGGCAAATATCTCGCTGGCTACATGTCCTATGAGGCAGGCTATCTCTTCGAGAAAAAGCTGGCGCCGCTCGCAGACGTCAAACGCGATGTCCCGCTTCTCTGCTTCGGCGTCTTCACGTCACCGTCGGGTGATATCGCCACGCCTCCCGCAGCCTTGATGCCTGTCGATGATTTTCTGAGCGATATCAAACCCGCCTGGACGCTGGCGCAGTACCGCGAACAGTTCGGCAAGCTGCATCAGCATTTGCGACAGGGCGATTGTTATCAGGCCAATCTGACGATGCCGATCCATGCGCGTTGGCACGGCGATGCGTTCACCGCATTCTGGTCGCTGATCGAGCGCCAGCCAGTCAAATACGGCGTGCTGATCGATCTCGGCGGCCCCGTCATCCTCTCCCGCTCTCCCGAACTGTTTTTCTCGGTCAAGGATGGCTGGATCGAAACGCACCCCATGAAGGGCACCATCCGGCGCGGCAATTCACCCGCTGAAGACGCGGCCTTGATCGAGAGCATGTCGCAGGATGAAAAGACGCTCGCCGAAAACCGCATGATCGTGGACCTGCTGCGCAACGACATATCGCGCATCACGCAGGTCGGCACGCTGGACGTGCCCCGTCTCTTCGAAATCGAGACCTATCCCACTGTTCACCAGATGGTCAGCCATATCAGCGCCAGGCTTCTGCCTGATCTCTCCATCGCCGATATTTTCGCAGCCCTGTTTCCTTGCGGCTCGATAACGGGTGCACCGAAAATGCGGGCGATGGAAATACTCAGCGATCTGGAGATAGGCCCGCGCAATGCCTATTGCGGCGCCATCGGCCTAATATCACCAACCGGAGACATGCGCTTCTCGGTCGCCATTCGCACCATCACCCTGTTCGAAACCGGCGCCGCCACCTTCAACGTCGGCGGCGGCATCGTGTTCGATTCGACTGCGGATGCCGAGTACGACGAGTGCCTGTTGAAAGCGAAGTTCGCGACGGGCGAGAGGCGGCTGGTTTAGGTGACAACCATTGCCGTCATCCTTGAGCTTGTCCGACTGCTGTCCGGTTTAAATTGGAGGAAGTTTTGGCGGAAATACTTTCACTTCCGTCACCCCGGCCTTGAGCCGGGGTCCAGCCGACGCGCGTCTGCGCGTCGAGAGAAGTTCCTTCAGCCCAAGGACTTGGGCTGACTGGATACCGCATCAAGTGCGGCATGACGGATTTGGGTGAGGTGCTCTTGCCACTCCATAAGGAGCCCGACGATGACGGCAAGTGATAGCCCAACCGTCTTCTGATCGAACATAAACCCTTCCGTCAATCGTTCCCCGCCGCCATATTCAACCCATCCATATCCGGCACAGTAATGTGCCTGTTATTCTCGATCCGTATCACGCCGTCCTTGCGCAGCTTGGTCATCTGGCGGCTGACGGTCTCTATCGTCAGACCTAGAAAATCCGCGATATCGGCGCGCGAGAGCGGCAGGTCGAAGCAGGAGTGGTCGTCGCTTTCGGGGTCGATGTGGGTGGCGATGAGGTAGAGGAAGCTTGCAACTTTTTCCTGTGCGGATTTGCGGCCCAGCGTCAGCATCCAGTCGCGCGCTTCGTCCAGTTCCTTCAGCGACTGGCTGTGCAGCCTGCGCTCCATGCCGGGCACGTCTCCCGCCATCCGGTCCACGACGCGGCGCGGGAACAGGCAGATTTCCACATCCGTGGCCGCTTCCGCTGTCATGTTGCTTTCCGCCACGAAGGGACGACCGAGGAAGTCGGGCGCAAATTGCAGGCCGACGATTTGCTGGCGGCCATCCGACATCATCTTGGACAGCTTCACCACGCCTTTGAGAATGTTGGCATAATAGGGAACGACTTCACCCTGGCCGAGCAGTTCGTGACCGAGCTCGATTTTCTTGCGGCTGGAATGACGGCTGAGTTCGATAAGCTGATCCGGCTGCAAGACACCGCACAAACCCCCGTGCCGTGCTTCGCAGGCGCGGCAGACAACCGGAATGTCCGAGTTGTGAATGTTTCGCTGTAAGGTGTCCATAGTGCAGTTCCGATCGCAACCGCCGTAGCGGAAGCGCGCCATCAACTGACTGATGTGCCCGTTCCCCGCCCTGGCAAGCCGTAATCCCCCACGGCTTTTGATAGGCAATCTTTATGCCCTGACTTGATCGAAGTCAAAGTTGCAAACTGTCGCAGCCTGTATCCGTTAGTCGCATAATTGATACATGCTAAGAGGGCATTCTGCTGTGACCGAGCATCTCATCCGCAAATATTCCACCGCCGTCCCGCGCTACACCAGCTATCCCACCGCGCCGCACTTTCACGAGGGAATCGACTCGAGCGTCTACGTCTCGTGGCTGGACATGCTGGGGGCGGACAACCGCATCTCGCTCTATGTGCATATTCCCTATTGCGACAGGCTGTGCTGGTTCTGTGCGTGCCACACCAAGCACACCCTGAAGTACGAGCCGATCGCAGCCTATCTGAAATCTCTGCACCGCGAGATTGAGTCGGTGAGCCAGCATGTGTCGCGCTCGGCGAAGGTCACGGCGGTGCATTTCGGCGGCGGCTCGCCGACCATGGTCAAGCCTGATGACCTGATTGCGCTGATGGACTGTCTGCGTGCCGCATTCTCCTTTGCGCCTGATGTCGAAATCAGCGTCGAGATGGACCCCAACGATCTGGATGAAGGACGCTACGATGCGCTCGCCGCCATCGGCATGACGCGCGCGAGCCTTGGCGTGCAGGATTTCGATCCGAAAGTACAAAAGACCATCAACCGGATCCAGACCTTCGAGCAGACGAAATCCGTTGTCGAAGCCGTGCGGGCGAGGGGCGTGCACTCGGTCAATTGCGATATTCTCTACGGCCTGCCGTTTCAGACGTTGGAGACGCTGAAAGATACGGTCGACAAGATCATTTCCCTCAGTCCAGACCGCATCGCCCTGTTTGGCTATGCCCATGTGCCGTGGATGAAGAAACACCAGACGATGATTCCCGAGGCGGCACTGCCGGATGTGTCCGAACGCTATCGCCAGATGACCATGGCCGGGCAAATGCTGATGGCTGCTGGTTACGTCGCCATCGGCATTGATCATTTCGCAAGGCCCAACGACACACTGGCTTTGGCCATGAAGGACGGCGCTTTGAAGCGCAATTTTCAGGGCTACACGGATGACAGCGCTGATGCTCTGATCGGGCTGGGCGCCTCATCCATTGGCAAGTTGCCGCAGGGCTATGTGCAGAACATGCCCGCGACAGGTGAATATGAACGCATGGCCGATAGTGGTGAACTCTGTGTAGTGCGCGGTATCGCGCTGTCGCAGGAAGACCGCGTCCGTGCCTTCGTAATCGAGCGCATCATGTGCGATTTCGCCCTCGATCTCACGGCCCTCGCGAAGCTTTTCGGCCCGGCAGCAGCGCTTGCCATTGCCGAGGCAAAGCAGTTTGCCGCTGGCGAGCGGGACGGGCTGGTGGCCATGGAGGAGGGCGTCTTCAGGTTGACGGAGGCGGGCAAGCCCTTCGCCAGAAGCATCGCCGCCACCTTCGATACCTATCTTTCCAGCGGTCGCGGGCGCCATTCGGTTGCTGTTTAGGCAACACTTTGCCCTGAAAATTCAATGATGCTTCACGAAGCCATTGGCTTTTTTGCGCAAGTTGCCTATGTGGTGCCTCATACATTAAAGACACACGAAGGATTATGGGCGTGACAGCTACATTCGACAAGGTTGCAGACATTATCGCTGATACCAGCGAAATCGACCGCGAAACCATTACGCCGGAAAGCCACACGATCGACGATCTGGGCATCGACAGCCTCGACTTCCTCGACATCGTTTTCGCGATCGACAAGGAATTCGGCATCAAGATCCCGCTCGAGCAGTGGACGCAGGAAGTCAACGAAGGCAAGGTTTCGACCGAAGAATACTTCGTTTTGAAAAACCTCTGCGCGAAGATCGACGAGCTGAAGGCCGCCAAGGGCTGATTTGTCGGGTTCGCCATGAGGCGGGCCGCACAGCCGATGAGGCCCGCCAAACCCTCCGTCATGCTCGGGCTTGTCCCGAGCATCTGCAACCGATCGACTGTTGCGACGTGGTTGGATCCTCGGGACAAGCCCGAGGATGACGGGGAGGGTGACACGGCTTTCTTACCAAGACACGCCCGCCGATGAGGCGGGTTTCTGTTTTTTGCCTCTGCTGTAAAGCAATCCCAAACCCATCCGCATCCTCGAACTTCTTACGGACGGAACATGCTTCTAGAATATTTCCAGATGGTTGATAGCATCGAGTCCATCGACAGGTCCGCCCGCATTCTCAAGGCGCGCTCCGTCGTGCCCGCCCAGAGCCCTGTTTTCGAAGGCCACTTTCCCGGCATGCCCTTGGTACCCGGCGTTTTGCTCATCGAGACCATGGCGCAGGCATCCGGCATGCTGGTTCTCGCCATGACCGATTTCGCCGCCATGCCCTTCCTGATGACCGTCGATGGCGCCAAGATGCGCACCTTTGTCGAGCCCAATGCGGTGCTCGATATCGAGGCCTATCTGGAGCATGACGGTTCCGGCTTTGCCGTGACCAAGGCCAAGATCACGTCTGAGGGCAAGAAGGTGTGCGATGCGCAGTTGAAGCTGCGGACCATGCCGTTTAGCGAGATACCGCTCGGCCCCATTGTGAAGAAGCGCGCCGAAGAGGTTGGGCTTATGGCGGCGATTGCGGCGGATACGTCGGTTTAAGCCGTAGAGAGAGAGTCATAAGGGCGCGATGGTGGGTGTGGTTTACCCCCTCTGTCCTGCCGGACATCTCCCCCACAAGGAGGGAGATCGGCAAGACGCATGCTCTCAAGCTTATTCGAAGCCTTAGAGATGGGCGAGAGGTATCCACGAGTCGATCTCCCCACCTGTGGGGGAGATGTCCGGCAGGACAGAGGGGGTAAGCCACACCCACCATCCTATCCTACACAAAAAGCCCAGATTTTCACCATGAACCTCTGAAAATCCATGCATTGCAGCGCGTCTTTGACCCTTCGCCATTGCAAAGCCGCATCGTGAGCATTATTCCGCATGGCACATACGGTCATTGGACCGCTTTTTGATGGCTGGCTCGGATCATGCGGTTGGGAACAGCGACGAAGGATGATGGATGATGAAGTCTGACAATGATGTGGTGATTACCGGGGTCGGTATCGTGACCTGTCATGGTGTCGGTATCGACGCCCATATTGCGCTGCTGTCGGCAGGCGCTGCACCTGACGCAATCGTCGAAACCGAGAAGTTCGCGCCGTACCCCATTCATCCGCTGCCGGAGATCGACTGGTCGAACCAGATTGGCCGCAAGGATCAGCGTCAGATGGAAAACTGGCAGCGCCTCGGCGTCTTCGCCGCCGGTCTGGCGCTGGATGATGCGGGCCTGAAGACGGACGCAGAAGCCTGCGGCACCATGGACATGATTGTCGCCGCCGGTGGTGGCGAGCGCGATATCAATGTCGATACGCTGATTGTCGACGAAGGCCTGAAGCGCAACGATCGCGAAGTCATGCTCAACGAAAAGCTGACGACCGAGCTGCGCCCGACGCTGTTTCTGGCACAGCTCTCCAACCTCATGGCGGGCAATATTTCCATCGTCCACAAGGTGACCGGCTCGTCGCGCACCTTCATGGGTGAAGAGGCGGCTGGTATCTCTGCCGTCGAGACGGCGTTCTACCGCATCCGCTCCGGCGAATCGAGCCACGCACTTGTCGGCGGTGCCTTCGCTGCCGAACGCCCCGACATGACGCTGCTGTTCGAAGCCATCGGCGCGCATGCGCAGGGTGAATGGCAGCCGCTGTGGTCGCGTGTGGACGGCGAGGGCGGTGGCATGATCACCGGCTCCGTCGGCGCGTTCCTCGTTCTCGAATCACGCAAGCGCGCAGAAGCACGCGGCGCAAAGATTTACGCCCGCATCGACGCGATCGAAGGTGATCGTGGCGCGCGAGACGATGCCAAGCTGGAAGCCCGGCTGGAGCGCCTTCTTGCGCCTGCAAAGGATGACGCGACAACGGTCGTTTTCTCCGGAGCCAGCGGCTACGATGCCGTGACGGGTCGCGAGAAGGACGTGCTGGCAAAGATGCTGCCGACATCTGCCATTCGCGGCTTCGGCGGTGTCACCGGCCATGGACTTGAAGCGCAGTTCCCACTTGGCCTCGCGCTTGCGGCACTTGCACTGCAAAGCGGGGCGAAGGTTCCTGCCTTCGACACTTCTGTCGAAAAGCCGATGACTTCTGCCGCCATGCAGGCCGTCGTCACCACCGTTGGCCATGTTCGCGGCGAAGGCGTTGCCGTGCTTTCCACAGATGCTTGAGGAGTAGACACCATGGCGTCCAGCAATTTCAAGGATCACCTCGGTCGTCCCATCGTCGCCGTTACCGGCATGGGCATCATCACGTCATTGGGCCAGGGGCTCGATGATAACTGGGCGGCGTTGACGTCAGGCAAATCGGGCATCCACAAGATCACCCGCTTCCCGACCGACAACCTGTCCACCAAGATTTGCGGCACGGTGGATTTCATCGAGATACCCAAGCCCAATTCCGTCGAACGCTCCTTCGCCTTTGCGCGTGAAACCACCATCGAAGCCTTGGCGCAAGCCGGTCTTTCCGGTGATTTCAACGGCCCGCTGTTTCTGGCCGCACCACCCATCGAGCCGGAATGGAGCGCCCGTTTCGAACTTGGCGACCGTTCTCCACCCGCTGCAAAGCCGGGCGACGCCTATGACCGTTTCATGGCGGCACTGCGGGAACGCCCCGATGCGGCGTTCCACGAGGCAGCCCTGTTCGGCGCCATCTCGGAGCGTCTCGCAGATCGTTTCGGCACACGCGGCTTGCCCGTTACCCTGTCCACGGCCTGTGCGTCGGGTGCCACGGCCATTCAGCTTGGTGTCGAAGCCATCCGTCAGGGCCGCACGGACCGTGCGCTGACGGTTGCGACCGATGGTTCGGTCAGTGCCGAAGCCCTTATTCGCTTTTCGCTTCTGTCGGCTCTCTCCACCCAGAACGACCCGCCGGAAAAGGCCTCCAAGCCCTTCAGCAAGGATCGCGATGGCTTCGTGATTGCCGAAGGTGCCGCAACGCTGGTGCTGGAATCGCTGGAAGCTGCCGTCGCCCGTGGCGCGAAAATTCTCGGCATCATCAAGGGCGCTGGCGAAAAGGCCGATAGCTTCCACCGCACGCGCTCCTCGCCAGATGGTGGCCCGGCGATTGCGACGATCCGCGCGGCGCTGGCCGATGCTGGTGTTGCCGAAGGCGATATCAACTACATCAACGCCCACGGCACCTCGACGCCTGAGAACGACAAGATGGAATATGGCTCCATGCTCGCCGTCTTTGGCGAGGGGCTGAAATCCATTCCCGTCTCGTCCAACAAGTCGATGATTGGCCATACGCTGACGGCAGCGGGTGCGGTGGAAGCGGTGTTTTCGCTGCAAACCATGCTGACCGGCACCGTGCCGCCGACCATCAACTATACCAACCCCGACCCGACAATTGCGCTGGATGTGGTGCCGAATGTGAAGCGCGATGCGGAGGTTACCGCCGTGCTGTCCAACTCCTTCGGCTTCGGCGGCCAGAACGCAAGCCTTGTCATGACGCGGGAACCGGCTTAATCGGTTTCCCAAATCGAAAACAATAAGAACGCCTCCAGGCGAAGGACTTCATTATGCGCGCCTTGCAACTCGTTGATGATCGTAAACTTGAAAGAGTGGACCTGCCCGATCCGGAAGCTCCGGCACCCGGTGAAGTCACGCTCCGGGTCAAGGCCGTGGCCCTGAACCACATCGATGTGTGGGGCTGGCGCGGTATGGCATTTGCCAAGCGCAAGATGCCGCTCACCATCGGCGCGGAAGCATCCGGTATTGTCGAGGCCATCGGGCCCGGCGTATCCAACGTTCTGCCCGGCCAGCTCGTGTCCATCTATGGCGCGCGCACCTGCGGTCGCTGCCACCACTGCGTGGCCGGTCGCGATAATCTGTGCGAAAACGTCGCCGGTGTTCACGGCTTTCATCTGGATGGCTTTGCGCAGGAAAAGATCAATATTCCCGCCCGCCAGCTCGTTCTGGCCCCGCCGGGCATCGATGCCGTTGCGGCGGCCCTCGCACCCGTCACCTTCGGCACCGTTGAGCACATGCTGTTCGACAACGCCAAGCTCCAGCCGGGCGAAACCATCCTCATTCACGCTGGCGGTTCCGGCATCGGTTCGGCGGCCATCCAGCTTGCCAAGAAAATGGGCTGCACCGTCATCACGACCGTCGGTTCCGATGACAAGATCGAGCGCGCCAAGGCGCTGGGCGCAGACCACGTCATCAACTACCGCGTCGACCGCTTCGAAGGCGTCGTGCGCAAACTGACAAAGAAGAAGGGCGTCGATGTCGTGTTCGAACACGTCGGCAAGGACACCTGGGCAGGCTCCATGTTCTGCTTGAAGCGTGGCGGTCGCCTGGTCACCTGCGGCTCCACATCCGGCGTTTCCTCGGAAATCAACCTGATGATGCTGTTCCAGCAGCAGTTGAAGCTGCTCGGCTCCTTCGGCTGCCGCATGGAAAACATGGCCGATGCCATGCAGAAAATGGCGCGGGGCCTTGTGCATCCGGTCATCGATACCGAAGTAACCTTCGATACGATCGAGATGGCGCTGGAGCGGATGGAAAGCCGTCAAGTCTTCGGCAAAATCGTTCTGCGGATGGATTGACCCTTTTGAAAATGTTTATAACGCGCATTGTCCTGGCGTTCGAGAACTTTCGCCAGTGGCTGAATGCGACGATTGCGTTTAGCGTGCTGAACCTGCTGAAGCTGTTGCCGGCCGATCCGGCCATCAATTTTGCGGACAGGATGGCGCGCAAGATCGGACCGAAGACGCCGCGCCATAAGCTCATGCTGTTCAATCTGGCGCGCGCCTATCCCGAGAAGTCGGAAGAGGAGCGTCTCGAGATTGCCCTGGATAGCTGGGGCAATATGGGCCGCCTTGCTGCCGAATACGTCTTTCTGGACCGCCTGTTCGATTTCGATCCTGAAAACAGCAAGCCGGGCAGGGTGGAAGTCATCGGCACGGAGACCTTTCTGGAACTGCGCGACAATCCGCGTCCCTTCATCGTCTTTACCGCCCATTCCGGCAACTTCGAGCTGCTGCCCGTCGCAGGATCGGCCTTTGGCCTCGATGTGACGGTGCTGTTCCGTCCGCCGAACAACCCTTACGTGGCAAAGCGCATCTTCGATTTCCGCAAGGAGCGTATGGGCAACCTCGTGCCGTCGCATGCCGGTTCGTCATTTGCACTGGCGCGTCAGCTGGAAAAGGGCGGCGGCATCGGCGTTCTCGTGGACCAGAAATTCCGCAAGGGCCTGCCCACCAAATTCTTCGGCAACGACGTGCTGACCAACCCGCTTTTGGCGAAACTGGTTCGTCAGTTCGGTTGCGATGTGTTTCCGGCCCGCTGCATTCGTCTGCCGGACAATCGCTATCGTCTGGAAATCGAACCGAAGGTCGAGATACCCTTGAACGAAAAGGGCGCTGTCGATGTTCAGAAGACCGCGCAGCTTCTCAACGACAAGGTGGAGAGCTGGGTGCGGGAATATCCCGGCCAGTGGCTGTGGTACCACGACCGCTGGCATATCAAAAATCAGGTCGAAGACTAAACATCTGACGTTGCTTTTTTGCCGTCAACATGCGTTTAGAACAAATGTTTAAAGCGTCTGATCTGAACCTGCGTTCAGGGCATACGCTTTAGAATAGGCACCTTCGAGGTAATGGTTTGCGATAACATCTCAAGATTGTGAATGTATATTGTTCTTCACAATTTCTGGGATTTGTTAAAGCCATGCTGCGTGTGTTAATTTATCTTGTGTTTGTAATGGCGGTGCTGTTTCTCGTTACGTCATTTTTTACGGTGATACCATATAACGAGTCTCGTGCCGCTGGGCCGGAGTGTTTTTGAAAGTGCGAATGGCGCGCTGTCATCCGGGGGGGAATCGAGTTGAAAACTTTGATTGACTTGTTCTGGCAACGATATTCTGAGCTGAAAGGCGCCGTTGATCGCAACGACGCGCAGAAAATCACGTTGCTGGATCGTGAGCTCGATCCGCTGCTGGAAAGTATCACCAGCCGCAAGACGAAGAGTTCCGCCGAGGTTCTCGAACAGTTCCGCTTTGCCATCGATCTCTTGAACGAAGAGGCCGAGGACACCGGCTGCGTACAGCGCAACTCGGAACTGCTGCGCAAGCTCGTGGACCGCTACATCGGCGCAGGCCTGCCCTATGACGGCGCCACGCCTGATGGCGAATCGGCATCGTGGAGCCCCTATGTCATTCTCGATGAGGACAGGCTTGACGATCTCGACGAGCGTGTCTTCGTGGTGTCTCCCGGTTATCGCATCAATTACACCAACGCCATCAATGCGCTCTGCTATGAGGCAAAGACAAACGATCTCGTCGGTCGCCACATCGCCGAATTCATCGGCATCCACCACTTCCAGCAGGCCCTGAAGGAAAAGCTCGACGCCTGCTTCAAGGGTCAGCCTGCGAAATATACCTATGCCGAAGACATAGATGGACGCACCGTCGTTCGCTCCTATGAAATGTCACCCTGCTATTCGCCGTCCTACAAACTTGTTGGCGCGATCATCATCGTCAAGGAACTGGCAGATCGCCGCCACCGCGCTGTCGCTTGAGCGTCGATCCGGCCTATGTCTTTTGACATAGCGGTTTGGCGCGACGACCTGGATATTCTGGCGCAAACGACATCCGGTTAAAGGCGAATTCGTTCTAATATCTTGTTGGCTGTATCTTTGATCTTTCTTGCCATGACTGTGCTTGAAGCCTGGAATTGACGATTATCAATATAAAAACGGGTCATCCGAGGTTGGATCGACCCGGTGGCGATCTATCCCACTGGTTTGGGAGTAGTCCGCTTCGGATATTCAGTTCGACCTATAATAAATTTAAATTATGCATTTCTGATCGACAGGTGAAATCTAGTGTATTGACCGAGTCAGGGTTTTTCGTGTTCAATTTGCTAATGCAACCGAGGGTCTAACTCTCGGAGACTTGTATCGCCAATGCGCTGTTGCTGCCTTATGTTGCGGCTGCCTTCGCACTGTCGGTCTGGTCGAAATCGAATCAAAGAGCGTGCGGCGGCAACGGCTCTGGAAGGAAGGACTTTTCCGTATCGCGCGGTATCGGTCTTACGATCATGCTGATGCATCGGGAAGTGTGTGTGACAGAATGGAGGCTCTCTTGCTCGGGCTCTTCGATACGTTTTCGCTGAAGTGCGACCAGCTGAAGCAGGCCGTGGCCGATGGTCACGATGATCTCGTGCGCATCCTCGACAGCGAGCTCGAGCCGATCATCGCGGATATTCTGTCTTATCGGGCAGAGACCAGCGAGGAAGCGCATATGCAGTTGCAGTTCCTCAACGGCCTCATTCGTGAGGAAGCGGAGGACAGATCGAGCGTGATGCGCCGAAGTGCTGCCATGTCGATGTTGATCGACCGGTATTTCAAGGCAGCAAAGGAAGCAGGCGACACATTGAAGCCGCCGCCACGCAAGCCGGAAAACCGTCCGACTTTCCTCGTGCAGGAGCAACCCTTGTTGAACGAAGCGGTCCTTGACAGCCTGCCGGACCGGGTCGGCGTCATCACGCGGGATTATCGCTATCTCTACGCCAACCACGCCAATGCCGCGTTTCTCGGTCGCACGCCGCTGTCCATGGTCGGATGCCATGTGTCCGAATTCATTGGCGAGGAAAGCTTCAAGGCAATGGCAAAGCCCGCTTTCGACAAATGCTTTGGCGGCGCGATGGTCGATTACCTGCATCGCGGTCGGCGCAACAGCGAGGATTTCACCACGCGTTGCCGCATGACGCCGTTGCGCGGGTCCGGCAAGGAGATCATCGGCGCCGTGATCGTCCTTCAAAACGTCGGCGAAATGGCCAGCCTCGAAATCGGCTGATCGTTCAGCCGCCGAAAAGGCTTCCGATAAAGGCGGTAATGGTGGTGAAAGCGCCGGAGTCGGCCAAGAGCTTCGTCGCCATCGCAAGGCACGACATCACCAGCAGCGGACGAATGATCTTGGCACCGTTGCTCATGGCAAGCCGTGAGCCGACCTGCGCGCCTAGAAACTGCCCCAACCCCATGATCAGGCCGAGTTTCCACAGGATTGCGCCGCTCAGCGTGAACACCAGAAAGCTGCCGAAGTTCGAGCCGAAGTTGAGTAGCTTGGTATGGGCCGTCGCCTTCAGCATGCCGAAACCCGCAAGCCCCACGAAGGCCAGCATATAGAACGATCCCGCGCCGGGTCCGAACACGCCGTCATAAAACCCGACCAGCGGCACGATGGTCAGCCCGAAGACGAATGGCGTGACGCGCTGGTGGCTGTCCAGATCGTTGAGATTGGGCTTGAAGGCGAAATAGAGCGCAATCGCGATCAGCAGAAACGGCATGATGGCCCGCAACGTGTCCGGCGGCACGAAGGATGCGGTCAACGCGCCGAAAATACCGCCGATGAACGCCATCGCCGCCATCGGAAACTGCTTCTTCAGATCGACATGGCCTCGGCGTGCATAGGCGATCGTCGCCGAGGCCGAGCCGAACTGCGCCTGCAGCTTGTTGGTGCCCAGCGCTTCCAGCGGCGGAACACCCAGAATGAGCATCGCGGGAATGGCGATCAGCCCTCCACCACCGGCAATTGAATCCACGAAACCGGCAAAAACGGCGGCGAAAAACAGGATGACAAAGACTTGGAGAGCAAGGTCGTGCACGGGAAGATTCCAGAGGGGCTGTGATGATGGCTGCTTCTGGCACCGAAGCCTGCGCCGCGCAATGATTTTCCTGCCCTGCGCAGGCGCCTCTTTCCCGCGCAGAGCCATTGCGTCGATAGCGCGTCCGTTTATGGTGCGCTCGCTGAATCGCCATCATCTGTGCGATTCTGCCGCTGACGAATTCGAGGACATGGCATGCACAAGGTAATTTTCGACACGGACCCCGGCATTGATGACGCAATGGCGCTGCTGTTTTTGCAACGGCACCCGCAGATCGACCTCATCGGCGTCACCACCGTCTTCGGCAATGCGCCCATCGATATCACCACCCGCAATGCGCTGTTCCTCAAGCAGCAGTGGGCCATGACGGCACCCGTCGCCAGGGGCGCTGGCGTCACCTTTGATCCGTCGCGGCCAGAGGGCCATTTCCCCACTTTCATTCACGGCGAAGACGGCCTCGGCAATATCGGCGTTCCCGATACCATCGACCTGCCTCTCGATCCGCGCGCGGCCCATCACTTCATCATCGATACCGTGAAAGCCAATCCGGGCGAAGTGACGCTGATCGCCGTGGGGCGCATGACCAACCTTGCGCTGGCGCTGCGCGAAGACCCCGATATCGCCGCTCTGGTCAAGCAGGTCATCGTCATGGGTGGCGCTTTCGATATCAACGGCAATGTCAGCCCGGCAGCCGAAGCCAATATTCATGGCGATCCTGAAGCCGCCGATCTCGTCTTCACTGCGCCTTGGCGCGTGGTTGTCGTCGGCCTGGATGTCACCACCCGCACGGTCATGACATCGAAATTCATGGACGAAATGGCGAAGGAGGGCGGGGCACCCGTCCAGCTTTTGTCAGACCTGTCGCAGTTCTACATCGAGTTCTACAACACGCGCACCGGCGATGGCATGGTGGTGCATGACGCCTGCGCCTGCGTCTATCTCACCAACCCCGAGCTTTTCGAAACCCGCAGCGGCGCGGTTCGCGTGGTCTGCGGCGGCATTGCCGATGGCCAGACGATCCAGAAGCCCGATGGCGTCGGCTTTCCGCCGGGCAAATGGGACGGTCATCCAAGCCAGCTCGTCTGCACCGATATCCAGCCTGAACGTGTGCTTTCGGTCATCAAGGCCGCAATAGTGAACGGTCAGCCCGGCTGATTGGCCGGTCGCGCTGTCAAACGCGGGCAACTGCCTTGCATTTTCGAAAAAACTCGCGTTATGCAAGTCGCGTGCTGGCCGCAACTGCTTCGTGCGTTTGCGAAAACCCATTCGTGTTTTGCAGTGCATGCGCTACACTCATCGATACAGGTCCGATTTGTTCGTGTCGGCTGTGTCTGAACCGAACAACGAACGTATGTGAGCCGGGTCGTCTGGTTCATTTCCACGAGGAAAGAGATGGAAGAGTTTCACAAGGTCAAGCGTCTGCCGCAGTATGTTTTCGAACAGGTGAACCGTTTGAAAGCCAGCGCGCGAGCGGGTGGTGCCGATATCATCGACCTTGGCATGGGCAATCCCGACCTTCCAACCCCCAAGGCCATCGTCGACAAGCTGTGCGAAGTCGTTCAGGACCCGCGCACGCACCGTTATTCCTCGTCCAAGGGTATTCCCGGCCTTCGCCGTGCGCAGGCGGCCTATTACGCCCGCCGCTTCGGCGTCAAGCTGAACCCGGATACGCAGGTCGTGGCCACCCTCGGCTCCAAGGAAGGCTTCGCCAACATGGCGCAGGCCATCACCGCACCGGGTGATGTCATCCTTTGCCCCAACCCGACCTATCCGATCCACGCCTTCGGCTTCCTCATGGCAGGCGGCGTCATCCGCTCCATGAATGTCGAGCCCGACGAAACCTTTTTCGGTCCGCTGGAGCGCGCCGTGCGCCACTCCATCCCGAAGCCGTTGGCGCTGATCATCAACTATCCGTCGAACCCCACGGCCCACGTCGCGTCGCTGGATTTCTACAAGGACGTCATTGCATTCGCCAAGAAGCATGACCTCATCGTGCTCTCGGACCTTGCCTATTCGGAAATCTACTTCGACGACAAGAACCCGCCACCGTCCGTTCTGGAAGTGCAGGGCGCCATGGATGTCGCCGTGGAGTTCACCTCCATGTCCAAGACGTTCTCCATGCCCGGCTGGCGTATGGGCTTTGCCGTCGGCAACGAGCGTCTCATCAGCGCGCTGACGCGGGTCAAATCCTATCTGGATTACGGCGCCTTCACGCCCATCCAGGTCGCCGCCACCCACGCGCTGAATGGCGATGGCACCGACATCGCCGAAGTGCGCAGCGTCTACCGCCGCCGTCGTGACGTGATGGTCGATACGTTCGGCAAGGCTGGTTTCGAAGTGCCACCGCCTGCCGCCACCATGTTTGCCTGGGCGAAAATTCCGGAAAAATTCCGCCATCTCGGCTCTTTGGAGTTCTCCAAGCTCTTGGTCGAAAAGGCCGATATTGCGGTCGCACCGGGCGTCGGTTTCGGGGAAATGGGCGATGATTATGTCCGCCTGGCCCTCGTCGAAAACGAGCACAGAATTCGTCAGGCCGCGCGCAATTTGAAGCGCTTCCTGTCGACTGCGGACGATACGTTGCACAATGTCGTTTCGCTCAACGCCCACCGTTAAGGGCATCAAACCGGGTGGCCGTCTCAGGCCACCTCTCAATTTTTAGCAAATCAGGAATATACCCATGGCAGATTCATTGAGAATCGGCATAGCGGGACTCGGCACTGTCGGCTCTTCGCTCGTGCGCATCCTCCAGCAGAGAAGCAAGGAACTTGCGATTACCTGCGGACGCGCAATTGAGATTATTGCCGTCAGCGCACGCGATCGGTCGCGTGATCGCGGTGTCGATCTCTCGGGTATGACCTGGTTCGATACGCCTGAAGAACTGGCTGAAAAAGCCGATATCGATGTCTTCGTGGAACTGGTCGGCGGTGCCTCCGGTCAGGCCGAAAAGTCGGTGCGCGCGGCCCTTTCACGTGGTCTCCATGTGGTGACAGCCAACAAGGCGCTGCTGGCAAAGCATGGCGTCGAACTTGCCGTACTGGCAGAAGACAAGGGCGCATTGCTCAACTTCGAAGCGGCCGTGGCCGGTGGCATTCCCATCATCAAGGCGCTGCGTGAATCGCTCACCGGCAACCACGTGTCGCGCATCTACGGCATCATGAACGGCACCTGCAATTACATCCTGACCAAGATGGAAAAGGAAGGCCTTTCCTTCGAGGCCTGCCTGAAGGAAGCCCAGCGTCTGGGTTATGCCGAGGCCGATCCCGCTTTCGATATCGAGGGCAACGATACCGCCCACAAGCTGGCCATCCTCACCACGCTGGCCTTCGGCGCCAAGATTTCGGCCGATGATATCTACCTCGAAGGCATCACCAACATTTCCATCGAGGACATTCAGGCTGCCGCCGATCTCGGTTACCGCATCAAGCTCCTCGGCGTGGCGCAGGTTACCGAATCGGGCATCGAACAGCGCGTGCATCCCACCATGGTGCCGCTGGATTCGGTCATCGCGCAGGTGGATGGCGTCACCAATGCCGTGGCCGTTGAATCCGACATTCTCGGTGAACTGCTGATGGTCGGCCCCGGCGCAGGCGGCAACGCCACGGCGTCTGCCGTGCTAGGCGATATCGCCGACATTGCCAAAAGCCGCCCCGGCGCCCAAAAAGTGCCAGCCCTCGGCCGCCCGGCAAAATCCCTGACCGAATACCGTCGCGCCAAGATGAAAAGCCACGAAGGCGGCTACTTCATCCGCCTCACGGTCAAGGACAAGGCCGGCGTCTTCGCCTCCATCGCCACCCGCATGGCAGAAAACAACATCTCGCTGGAATCCATCGTCCAGCACTCCCGAGTCCCCAGCGAAGGCGGCGCCCAGAACATCATCCTGGTCACCCACGCCACCATGGAAGACGCCATTCGCAAGGCCGTCAAAGCTATCAAAAGCGAAAAATACCTCGTCAGCGAACCCCAGGTCATCCGCATCGAACGGACGTAACGGGCAGGGCGCCTATTCGTGGGCGCCCGCTAGACGCAATGCGCGTCCTACGGATCGATCTCCCCTTTGTGGGAGATAATGGGCAGGTTGAGGGGTAAGTCCACTCGCAATGGCACCGGAATGACCGATGGTTTGACGTAGGCGCAGGCGTCGCACCCCTCACCTGAAAACCCTATGAATTGGCATCGCTCATCATGATTTTTTGACCGTTTCGGTAGACCCGGGATGATCGGGAGGCATAACCCGCCTGTCATGATGAACAGAGCCAGCCGCTCACCCCCCTTGTAACTTCCCTTCACCGTCATTTGGGTGTGTACTGCCCGGTGCGGTGGCGGATGTGAGACCGAAGCCCCTTAGGGACACTAAGCCCGTGGCAGAGCCCGGTCGTGCATCCGCCGTTCCATCGAACCCGAACAGTCGCCAGGGCCGCTTGCGCACGCAAAGCCCGCTTAGGCAAGGATGGGATAAGATGGATATAATCGTTGGTATAGATGTCTCCAAGGATAGCCTCGACGTTGCGGTTTCACCCTCAGGTACAAGCTTTTTCGTCGGGAACGACCATGACGGCATCGAAGAGCTGGTGAAGCGCCTCAAGGCGGAAAAGGTTGATCTCGTGGCCGTGGAGGCGACGGGCGGCTTCGAAACGCTGGCGGTGGCAAAGCTTGCGGCGTGCGACATCTGCGTGATCGTCGTCAACCCGGCGCAGGTCCGGGCCTATGCCAACGCCATCGGTCGGCGTGCCAAGACCGATGCGATCGATGCAGCCCTGATTGCCGCTTTCGTCGTGGCGACGAAACCGCAGATCCGGTCGCTGCCCGATGCGCAAACCCAGGCGTTATCGGCCCTTGTCGATCGCAGACGGCAGATCGTTCAGATGATCGTGGCCGAAGAGAACCGGTTGCGGATGGCGTTGGACAAGACCACCCACAAAAGCATCAAACGGTTGTTGGCTGCGCTCAACCGCGAGAAGGACAGCATTGACACGGATATGGATGAGCATATCCGCAAGTCCCCCTTGTGGCGTGTGCGCGAAGCACTGCTGACCTCGGTTCCAGGTGTCGGGCGGGCCACGGCACGCACGCTTCTGGCCGAAATGCCGGAACTTGGCAGCCTCAACCGCCGACAGATCGCATCCCTTGCGGGACTGGCACCATGGACGCGGCAATCGGGCAAGTGGAAAGGCAAGAGCTTCATCGGTGGCGGGCGCTCCAAGGTGCGGGCGGTGCTGTTCATGGCAGCACTGGTCGCATCTCGCCACAACCCGTTGCTCAAGGAATTCCGCGATCGTCTCGTGGCATCCGGCAAGCCCAAGATCGTCGCCATCGTGGCCACCATGCGCAAGCTACTCACCATCCTCAACGCCATCATCCGGGAGAATAAACCATGGCAAAACGCTTGACTGCCAAGACAGTCGCTCTGTCCTGCCGGACATCTCCCCCTCAAGGGGGGAGATCGGCAAGAGGCACGATCACCGCTCCAATTGCAGCCGCCTGAGATTTGGCGCTGGCAATACACGTAGCTGCCCTATGCAACGCTCAAGATGACCGGCAAGCCCGCGCCCAGCCGATCTCCCCACCTGAGGGGGAGATGCCCGGCAGGGCAGAGGGGGGTAAACCCCACCCTCCGACCTCACGATACACTCCCCAAAACATCAAAGACAAAAATACTTCCCAGCCGAATCAACAGCTTAAAAGAAATCCAACAAAAAACACCAAAATTCCCCCCGCAACTTTCTCAATGACGCGCGAATCACCCGCACAATCTCCCCGTTCCGCCCTCGGATACACCGCAAGGCGTTGCGGCGAGGCGGGACCGGCGCTGGTGGCAAGGAGGTTACGCATCCTCTTTGTCATCGGGGTCGAGCAGCGATCTCCCCGGTGGGACGGGAGAAAGGTGGCGGCGGTTTCGGACCGGCTGTCGCAGCCTTTCCAATGTCCGGACCGGCCTGGCATGTCTGCGCCCCAAAACACCGTTTCGGGTTTTGTGGCGGGTCATGGCGGTCCGGTTTGCCAGCCACCGGGCGTACCGACAGCTCATCGGCACCGGGTCGAACGCGACCGCAGGGGCTTGAAGCGAAAGTCAGGCGGTACACAGGAACACGCTGCATCTGCCCCGCACTGTTGCGAAACAGCGCGGACGGACCGCAAGGTTACCATCGGCGAATGTGCCCAGTGGCCACCTTGCGGAGAACGGATCGATGGCTGCGGGCGCTTCGTCAGAATGAAGCCTCCCATCCTCGAAGGCAGATGTGGCCGAACTGGCAGGCGACAGCTTCGGCAACGAAGCCGCCGTCACCCGGGTGGGTAAGGCCGGACCTTGATTTGTCCGACCGTTCCAACGGCGAGGACCCCTTGCCCTCCGGGATATGCCAGCCATGGCAAGAGGATCGCTGTTCGGCCAAAAGAGCCGAACGGGGCGCTGCGAGGTGCCATTTTATAGACTACCCAACGAGGCAACTTACAGCGCCCCGTCCGAAATACCCATGGCCGCGAATGGTTATGGACACTGAGAGAAGGTCAAGCCACGGGCAGGTGCTGCCGCGTGAACGGCGAAGCTTGCGTGAGGGGTGGCCAGGGTTTTTGATAGCGATGGGATTTGGAGGGTGTGGCTGGGTGCAACGCAGCAACCCTCACCATTGTGAGATTGCCAAAGAAGTTGCCACGCAAAGGGCACAACAGAGCAACCCTCATCCTGAGGTGCCCCACAGGGGCCTCGAAGGACGAGGGTTGCGGGCTTGGGGCAGAGTGCGCGGCGGATGCTTCGAGGCCTTGCCCTTCGGCCAAAGCACCTCAGCATGAGGGCGGAGGGTGAGGTTGCCCTCTCCAATACCGGACAAACGCGGAATGCGAGCAGGTACGAGGAATGCTTGGCGATGATGCAAGCCGCAACGCAGCAACCCTCACCACCATGAGAGCCGAAGGAGGTGCCACGCAAAGGGCCGCAACGCAGCAACCCTCATCCTGAGGTGCCCCGCAGGGGCCTCGAAGGACGGGGGGTGCGGGCTTGGGGCAGGAGTACGCGGCGGATGCTTCGAGGGTCGCTTCGCTCCCACCTCAGCATGAGGTTGGTGGGTGAGGTGACCGGCTGCACTGAGCAAGGGAGGAGGCCGTGGTGCCCCCTAAAATACGCCGTGGTGCCCCCTAAAATACAAAGCTCGATTACGCCGCCCACCCTCCCATCACGTAAACTCCATCCCCAACTCCCCGACTTGATCCAAATCAAGGCCACTTGCCCATCTCAGTGGCAAAGCAGCAGACGACGCGAAAGCACGTTTGCCACTTTCTGCTGGCCCATGCCGCGCGTCGTAACTGCGATGACGTTGGGGGAAACCAACAATGAACTCTGTTTTAGGAACTGCGATGGTGGCCGTGGGGGCTTTCCTCGCGCTGCTCGGGGCGGCCTTCGCTCACGATGATCTTTTTGCTGCCCATATGTGGATATTGTTTTTCCTGCTCGTAACCGGCACCGCGCTGATGTTGCGCCGCGCGTCCTTTGCGCCGGTGAAGCCGATCTCGAGAGAGCAGCGCGAATCCGAATATTTCGACGAAGTCATACGATACGGTGTGATTGCCACGGTGTTCTGGGGCGTCGTCGGGTTTCTGGTGGGCGTCACCATCGCCCTGCAACTGGCCTTTCCGGATTTGAATATCGAGCCATGGTTCAACTTCGGTCGTGTTCGCCCACTGCACACATCCGCAGTCATTTTCGCCTTTGGCGGCAATGCGCTGATAGCGACGTCTTTCTATGTCGTTCAGCGGACATCGCGCGCGCGGCTGTTCGGCGGTGATCTCGGCTGGTTCGTGTTCTGGGGCTACAATCTGTTCATCGTCATGGCCGCCACCGGGTATCTGCTGGGCATCACCCAGAGCAAGGAATATGCGGAGCCGGAATGGTATGTCGATATCTGGCTCACCATCGTCTGGGTCGCCTATCTCGTCACCTTCCTTGGCACGATCCTGAAGCGCAAGGAGCCGCACATCTACGTGGCGAACTGGTTCTACCTCGGCTTCATCGTCACCATTGCCATGCTGCATGTGGTCAACAATCTGGCCGTGCCCGTCTCGTTTCTCGGCGTGAAAAGCTACTCGGCCTTCTCCGGCGTGCAGGATGCGCTGACGCAGTGGTGGTATGGCCACAACGCCGTCGGCTTCTTCCTGACGGCTGGCTTCCTGGGCATGATGTACTACTTCATCCCCAAGCAGGTGAACCGCCCTGTTTATTCCTACCGGCTGTCGATCATCCACTTCTGGGCGCTGATCTTCATGTATATCTGGGCAGGTCCTCACCACCTGCATTACACCGCGCTGCCCGACTGGGCGCAGACGCTGGGCATGGTATTTTCCATCATGCTGTGGATGCCGTCGTGGGGTGGCATGATCAATGGCCTTATGACGCTGTCGGGCGCCTGGGACAAGATCCGTACCGATCCGATCGTGCGCATGATGGTCATGGCGGTTGCCTTCTATGGCATGGCGACCTTCGAGGGGCCGATGATGTCCATCAAGGCCGTCAATTCGCTCAGCCACTATACCGACTGGACCATCGGTCACGTGCATTCCGGCGCTCTCGGCTGGAACGGCATGATCACCTTCGGTGCGATCTATTACCTGACGCCGAAGCTCTGGGGACGTGAGCGACTCTATAGCTTGCGCATGGTCAACTGGCACTTCTGGCTCGCCACGCTCGGTATCGTCGTCTACGCCGCCGTCATGTGGGTGGCAGGTATCCAGCAGGGTCTGATGTGGCGCGAATATGATGCGCAGGGCTTCCTGGTCTACTCGTTTGCCGAAACGGTCGCCGCACTCTTCCCATACTACGTGCTGCGTGCGCTGGGCGGGGCGCTGTTCCTCGGGGGCGCGCTGATCATGGCCTACAACGTCACCATGACAATTCTCGGCTACCAGCGCGACGAGGCGGGCTTCAAGAGCGCTACGCCTAAGCTGCAGCCAGCGGAATAAGGAGAACCAACCATGTCCATTCTTGACAAACATGGCGTCATCGAACGAAACGCCACCTTGCTTCTCGTTGGTTCTCTCGTCGTCGTCGCCATCGGCGGCATCGTCGAGATCGCGCCGCTGTTCTACCTCGAAAACACCATCGAGAAAGTCGAGGGCATGCGCCCATACGCGCCGCTGGAGTTGGCCGGTCGTAACATCTATATCCGCGAAGGCTGTTACGTCTGTCACAGCCAGATGATCCGGCCTTTCCGTGATGAGGTCGAGCGTTACGGCCATTACAGCCTTGCAGCGGAAAGCATGTACGACCATCCGTTCCAGTGGGGCTCCAAACGCACGGGACCGGATCTGGCCCGCGTTGGTGGTCGCTACTCCAACGAGTGGCACGTTCAGCACCTGAGCGAACCAAGGGCCGTGGTGCCGGAATCCGTGATGCCGAGTTACGCCTTCCTCAAGACGACACCGCTCAAGGTTCCCGATGCGTCCATGGAGCTGAAGGCCAACCGCGCCGTTGGTGTGCCCTATAGCGACGAGATGATCGAAAACGCGGCAGCCGATTTGAAAGCGCAGGCCGATCCCAACGCGGATACGACAGCGCTGGAGGCTCGTTACCCGAAGGCCAAGATTGGTGATTTCGATGGCGACCCGACCAAGGTCACCGAAATGGATGCGCTGGTCGCCTATCTGCAAATGCTCGGCACGCTGGTCGATTTCTCGACCTATGACGATGCCGCCGGTTATCGCTGAGGAGAAACGCCATGGAAACCTACACCGCCATGCGCCACTTCGCCGATAGCTGGGGCCTGCTTGTCATGACCCTGTTTTTCGCAGGTGTCGTCGTCTTCACGCTGCGACCCGGCTCCAAGACATCAGCCGACGATGCCGCCAGCATTCCGCTCAGGGAGGACTGATCATGTCCGATAAACACATTGACGATATCAGCGGCGTCGAGACCACCGGTCACGAGTGGGATGGCATCCGCGAGTTGAACAACCCCATGCCGCGCTGGTGGGTGTGGACATTCTACGCCACTATCGTCTGGGCCATCGGCTATACCATCGCCTATCCCGCATGGCCGTTGATCAGCGGTTCCACGAAAGGCCTTATTGGCTGGCACAGCCGTGCTGATTTCGTGGCTGAAACTGCCGATGCGAAATCGGCGCAGACTGTTTACCTGGAGAAGATCGCCTCGTCTTCGCTGGAGGACATTCAAAAGGACGGCGAACTCATGCAGTTCGCTGTCGCCGGTGGTGCAGCAGCCTTCAAGATCAACTGCATCCAGTGCCACGGTTCAGGCGCGGAAGGCGGTAACGGCTATCCAAACCTAAACGACGACGATTGGCTGTGGGGCGGTAATGTCAACGACATCCATACCACGATTACCCACGGTATTCGTTTTGCGGAAGATGCCGACACACGCATCTCGGAAATGCCAGCCTTTGGTGAAATGCTGAAACCAGAGGAAATTCGTGAAGTCGCCGCCTATGTCGTCAGCCTGACGGGAACCCCGCGCGATGCGTCCATGGTACAGCCAGGCGCGCAGCTCTTTGCTGACAATTGCGCCTCCTGCCATGGTGACGATGCCAAGGGGAACCGCGATATGGGCGCCCCGAACCTTGCCGACGCCATCTGGCTCAAATCACACGGTGAGGATGGGATTATCGCCCAGATACGTGCACCCAAGCATGGTGTGATGCCCGCCTGGGGAGAGCGCCTTGGCGATACGACGGTCAAGCAGCTGACGCTGTTTGTGCACTCGTTGGGTGGTGGGGAATAGGGGGAGGCGTTACCAAGTTAAAAGCGCCGCTCCGATGTTCCCCCGACGTCATGCTCGGGCGTGTCCCGAGCATCTGCTACGTAACAATTTTGGAGACGTGATTGGATCCTCGGGACAAGCCCGAGGATGACGACGGTGAGGTCTAAGCCTGACTCACTTACCCTCCAAAATCTCCTTCAACGTCTTCAAATCCGCAAGTACCGCTGCGGCATCGCGCTCAAATTCGGCATCGCTCATGCCAGCTAGCTTCAGCACCGTGAATGCCACCTCCGCGCCATCGCCATTGGGCGTAACGCGCAGCGCATTATGAACCTCCAGCCCGTCTGGCATGGTGACGATATGGTCGATCACGCCGAGGTCGTTCGGTGTAGTGAATTTCACTTTGACGTCACCAAGCGGGCCAGATGCAATCCATACATCGCCGCCCTGCTTGAGCCCGCTGGCCAGCCCGGCTGCCCATTCAGGCATTCGCGACGCATCAGACGCGTAGGCGTAGACCTCTCGCCACGGACGTCTGATCGAGATGTGGACGATGCGTGCGGTCATGACTGTCATTTTTGCCTCCTTGCAACACGCGTTTCCGGCTGCGCCACTTTGTCCTCACTTGACCTAAGTCAAGGATGATTGCCCGGCGAAGTGCCAAAACGCAAAGGAAGAAACCGGACATGCATGACCATGAACATATACACGGCGGATAAAAATGGCGATGGCGCGGATGCGGTTCAAAGACTGAATGCCGAGCCTGTCAATTCCGCAAAGGTCCGACAGCCACTTTATGAAGCGCGCAGGAAGATCTTTCCCAAACGTGCAGAGGGCCGGTTTCGACAGTTCAAATGGATCGTCATGCTCATCACGCTCGGCATCTATTACTTGACGCCATGGATCAGGTGGGATCGTGGACTCTACGCGCCGGATCAGGCGGTTCTGATCGATATCGCCAGCCGCCGTTTCTACTTCTTCTTCATCGAGATATGGCCGCAGGAATTCTTCTACGTTGCAGGGCTGCTGGTCATGGCGGGCTTTGGTTTGTTCCTGCTGACCTCCGCCGTCGGGCGCGCATGGTGCGGATATACCTGTCCGCAGACAGTGTGGGTCGATCTGTTTCTCGTCGTCGAGCGCTTTATCGAAGGCGATAGAAACGCCCGGATGAAGCTGGATGCCGGTCCGTGGACATTGACGAAAATTCGCAAGCGCGTGGTCAAGCACGCAATCTGGCTCATCATCGGGGTTCTCACCGGCGGCGCGTGGATCTTCTACTTTGCCGATGCCCCGACGCTGGCCATGCAGTTTCTGACCGGCGATGCCGCGATGATCGCCTATTACACCGTGGCGACCCTGACGGCGACGACCTATATTCTCGGCGGGCTGATGCGCGAGCAGGTCTGCACCTATATGTGCCCATGGCCGCGCATTCAGGGTGCGATGCTGGATGAACATTCGCTTGTCGTGACCTATAATGACTGGCGTGGAGAACCACGTTCGCGCCACGCCAAGAAGGCCATGGCCGCCGGTGAACCCGTTGGTGATTGCGTGGATTGCAGTGCCTGCGTCGCTGTCTGTCCCATGGGGATTGATATCAGAGACGGGCAGCAGATGGAGTGCATTACCTGCGCGCTGTGCATCGATGCCTGCGATGGCGTGATGGACAAGCTGTCGAAGCCACGCGGCCTTATCGCCTATGCGACGCTTGCCGAATACGAATCGAACATGGCGCTGGCGACGGGTGACGGCGCGTACGCGATACGTCCATCGAATGTCCGCAAACCGGACGGACGCTTCGTGGATGCCGTCAGGCACTTCGACTGGCGCATCATATTTCGCCCACGCACCGTGTTTTATCTCACTGTCTGGTGCCTGGTGGGTGTCGTCATGCTCGTGACGCTGGCGACGCGGGAGCGGCTGTCGGTCAACGTGCTGCATGATCGCAACCCGCAATATGTGATGGAATCGGACGGCTCGATCCGCAACGGCTACACCGTTCGCCTGCTGAACATGATCGCCCAGCCACGCAAAATCACACTGTCGCTTGAAGGGCTTCCAGACGCGGTCATGAAAATCAATGGCATCTCCGACACGCCCGCCCGCACATTCACCATTGATGTGAAACCAGACGAAGTCACCAGCCTGCGGGTGTTCGTCACGATGCCGAACGGCACCGCTTACCGAGCATCCGAAGATTTTCAATTCACAGCGGTCGATGACCAATATTCCGAAACCGCACACTACAAGGCCATCTTCAACGGGCCGGGAGCGAAGAAATGAGCGCTGAACACCGCGAAAAGCCGGGCTTCACCTTCACCGGCTGGCACATGCTGACCATCATGCTCCTGTTCTTCGGCACAATCATTTCGGTGAATGTGACGATGGCCTGGAATGCGGTGACGAGCTGGAGCGGGCTGGTGGTGCAAAACACCTACGTCGCCAGCCAGCAGTTTAACGGCAAGGCGGAAGCGGCCAAGGCCCGCGCAGCCAGCGGCATTGTCGGCAAGCTTCATATCGATGGAAATGTGGTGACCTACGACGTGTCGCACCCTCAGAGGGGAGCCATCGATACCGACACCGTCACGCTTAATTTTCGTCGCCCGGTTGGTGAGCATCAGGACTTCACGCTGCCGCTGGCGAAGCAGACGATCAATCTGTTCAGCGCCCAGCACGAACTGGCCGCTGGTGACTGGATTGTCGAAGCCACGGCTTTGAAGGACGGAAAAATCATCGTGCATGAGGGCACCCGGATCGATGTGGCGGGAGGCGTGAGATGAGCTGCTGCGCGCCCGGAACCGAGATTACGCTTGAACAGGCGGCGCTGAAAAAGGCCCTGCCGTCCTCGGAAGAGCTGATGCTGTCCAGCCGGGATTTGGGGCAGGGGTTGCGGCAGACCGATCTTGCCGTGCCCGGCGTCTATTGCGGTGCCTGCATCGTCACCCTCGAGGCGGCTTTGACCATCATGCCGCAGGTGGAGCGCGCCCGCGTTAACCTGTCCTCGAAACGCATTTCCATTGTCTGGAAAGAGGAGGTCGATGGTATCAAAACCAATCCGGCCGATCTGGCGCAGGCGGTGGCATCGACAGGTTACGAGACGCATCTGTTCGGATCGGGTCAGGACACGGCGGACGAGATGCGCAATCAGCTGATCCGCGCTGTCGGGCTGACCGGCTTTGCCGCCGTCAACATCATGCTGCTGTCGATTTCCGTCTGGTCTGGCGCGGATTCTTCCACGCGTGACATGTTCCACTGGCTTTCGGCGCTGATTGCCGCACCGGCGCTGATCTATGGTGGCCGCTTCTTCTATCAATCGGCGTATAATGCGCTGAGGCATCGCCGTACGAACATGGATGTCCCAATCGCGCTGGCCATTACCCTTTCCTACAGTGTCTCGATCTGGGAGACGATTCACAACGGCGAACATGCTTGGTTCGATGCGACGGTATCGCTACTGTTTTTCCTATTGATCGGCCGCACGCTGGACCATGTGATGCGCGACAAGGCGCGGTCTGCCATTGCCGGACTGGCACGACTGTCACCCCGTGGTGCGACCGTTCTTCTGGATGACGGCATCAGGGAATATCGGGCAGTGGCCGAGATCGTGCCGGGCGACCGCATTGCGATTGCTGCTGGCGACCGGGTGCCCGTGGATGGCCGCGTTATCAGCGGGAACAGCGATCTGGACGTATCCATTGCCAATGGTGAAAGCGCACCGCGCGTGGTGCGGGCGGGAGATGATATTCAGGCCGGAACGCTCAATCTGACCGGGCCGCTCATCATGGAAGCGACGGCGCTGTCTCGCGACTCCTTCCTGTCCGAAATTATCGGCCTGATGGAAGCGGCTGAAGGGGGCAGGGCGCGTTATCGCCGTCTTGCCGACCGCGCCGCGCAATACTATTCGCCAGTGGTCCACCTTCTGGCCCTAACAGCCTTCGTGGCCTGGGGTGTCTTTGGTGGAGACTGGAAGCAGGCGATGTTGATTGCCATTGCTGTGCTGATTATTACCTGCCCCTGCGCGCTGGGCATTGCCGTGCCCGTGGTGCAAGTGGTTGCGGCCGGTCGGCTGTTCAAACACGGCATCATGGTCAAGGATGGTTCCGCCATGGAAAGGTTGGCAGAGGCCGACACTGCGCTGTTCGACAAGACAGGTACCTTGACGCTGGGTCAACCACGGCTGGTGAACGCATCGAACATTGATCCTGAAACGATGGCTATCGCCGCCGGTATCGCTGCAAACTCACGCCATCCGTTGTCGCAGACGCTGCACCGCGCGGTTCGCGCGCCATTGCCTGTCTTTACCGATGTAACGGAAATTCCCGGCTCGGGCATCGAGGCAACGTCTTCCTCCGGCACCTACCGCCTCGGCAACAGACGTTTTGCCTGTGATGCGCGGGACCAGACGAGCGATTTGCGTTCCACCTCTGAAGTCGTCCTGTCGCTGGACGGTCGAGAGCTCGCGAGTTTTCGGTTCGAAGACACGATACGTCCGGGTGCCGCAGCGACGATTGCACAGTTGTCGGAAGCAGGATTTTCCGCTGAGATCGTCTCTGGCGACCGACCAACCGCAGTCGCCGTGCTGGCGCAGCGTATTGGTATTGCCGTCTGGAATGGTGCGTTGACGCCTGCGGAAAAAGCAGCGCGTTGCGTGGCGCTGGCGGCGGAAGGGCGCAAGGTTTTGATGGTGGGGGATGGCATCAACGACGCACCGGCGCTGGCCGCCGCGCATGTCTCGATGGCACCGGCCACGGCGGCGGACATCGGCAGGCAGGCGGCTGACTTCGTGTTCATGCGCACCGATCTGCGCTCGGTCGCTTTTGCGGTCGATACGTCGCGCAATGCAGGCCGGTTGATCCGGCAGAATTTTGCGCTGGCAATCGGTTACAACATCATCGCGGTGCCGATTGCGCTTGCCGGCTACGCCACGCCGATGATTGCCGCCATCGCCATGTCGACATCGTCGATCATCGTGGTCGTCAACGCCCTGCGGCTCAATGGTGCGGATCAGTCGGACGTGAATGACGTCGAAAGCAAAACCCCGGAGATGAGCTTCGCATGAACATGCTGATCTTCCTCATACCGGTCGCGCTTCTGCTGGGGGCTCTGGGCCTTTTCGCCTTCATGTGGTCGCTGAAGAGCGGCCAGTATGACGATATGGATGGTGCCGCATGGCGGGCGCTGGATGATGGAGATGACAGGCCCGGCCTTTGATCCTTGCTATGGGGCGCCGTCTGAAAAGCTGACTTGCGTCATCAAAATATAATCGTTTCAGTTCGCGCTAGCCTTGCCGTTTTCACATTAGAGTGCCACAACATCGCCGTTAAAAGCAATTTGGAGATACATCCGTGGAACAGGCAGAAATCGGTTTGATCGGTCTTGGCGTAATGGGGTCCAACCTCGCGCTCAACATCGCAGAAAAAGGCAACAAGATTGCTGTTTTCAACCGAACCCCGGAAGTCACGAAGAAATTTTACGCAGATGCTGGCGAGTTGCAGGGCCAGATCATTCCTTGCGAAACCATCGAAGAGTTCGTCGCAGCCATCCGCCCGCCGCGCCCCATTATCATCATGATCAAGGCCGGTGAGCCGGTCGATCAGCAGATGGAAATTCTAAAGCCTTACCTCGAAAAGGGCGACATCATGATCGATGCCGGAAATGCGAATTTCCGCGATACGATCCGCCGCTTCGAAACCCTTGAGGATACCGACCTGACCTTTATCGGCATGGGTGTATCCGGTGGTGAAGAAGGCGCGCGCCACGGCCCTTCCATCATGGTCGGCGGCACGGAAGAAAGCTGGAAGCGCGTCGAAAAGGTTCTCACATCCATCTCCGCCAAGTACGACAGTGATCCATGCGTAGCGTGGCTCGGCAATGACGGCGCAGGCCACTTCGTCAAGACCATCCATAACGGCATCGAATATGCCGACATGCAGATGATTGCCGAAATCTATGGCATTTTGCGTGATGGCCTGAACCTCAGCGCCGCCGAAATCGCCGATGTCTTCGGTGAGTGGAACAAGGGTCGCCTGAACTCCTACCTCATCGAAATCACCGAAAAGGTTCTGCGCGCAGCAGACCCGATCACCGGCAAGCCGATGGTCGATCTCATTCTTGACAAGGCCGGCCAGAAGGGCACAGGCAAGTGGTCGGTCATTGAAGCGCAGAACATGGGCGTTGCCGCCACGGCCATCGAAGCCGCTGTTGCAGCCCGCATCCTGTCGTCGCAGAAGACCGAGCGCGAATCGGCTGAAACCATTCTCGGCCTGCCGAAGGCGCTGCCTGCGCCTGCTGACAAAAAGGCATTCATCGCTGATCTGGAAAGTGCACTGCTGGCAGCAAAGATTGGCGCCTATGCGCAGGGCTTTGCCGTGATGGCGGCTGCGTCCAAGGAATTCGGCTGGGATCTGCCGATGCCGACCATCGCCCGCATCTGGCGCGCAGGCTGCATCATCCGTTCGCAGTTCCTGGATGAAATCACATCGGCCTTCACCAAGGACCCGCATGTTGCCAACCTGATCGTGACGCCAGCCTTTTCGCAGATGGTGAAAGACACGGATGCTCCGCTTCGTCGCGTGGTCTCGCATGCCGTTCTCTCCGGCTTGCCGGTTCCGGCGCTCGCGTCTGCCCTCGGTTATTTCGATGCCTACCGCCGTGCCCGTGGCAGCGCCAATCTCATTCAGGCGCAGCGCGACTTTTTCGGCGCACATGGTTTCGAGCGCACCGACGGTGTGGACAAGCCGCACGGCCCGTGGGGCAGCGGTCTCGACATCTTCGGAAAGTAAAACAGGAAGGCCCGCGTCAAGCGGGCCTTCTGCTATGCGCTGAATTTTGGAGCGCGGCTGGACCAGACCGGTTGGCTGAGGGTCTGTAACCCATCCACCGATTTTCCATCGATACGCGCCAGCAGCGCCTTGGCCAATTCACGGCCCGCCAGCTTGATATCCTCGTTCACCGTGTGGATTTCCGGGCGCAGCCAGTTCAGGAAGTCTGCCGACTGCTTGGACACGACGTCGATATCCGTGCCGACCTTCTTGCCGGTTTCTTCGACGCCCGCGACGAAGGCGATGGTGGACGTGCCGCTGATCGAAACGAGCCCGTCGGGATAATCCGCTTGGCTCATCAGCGTCCGGCTGACCTCCTTGATCTGGTCTAGGGGTGTGTCGTTGCTGATGATGCCATGCAGCGGAAATTCACTGAGCCCGAAATCTTTGAGGCCCCGCTCGATCCCACGCCGGGCAAAATCATGATACGAAAACTGTGTCGGTGGCAGAAGCACGGCGATGCGCTTTCGCCCGCACTGCGCCAGCCGCTTCACTGCCTCATAGGCGTAGGCCTCATTATCGAAGTCATGATAGGGATGCTCGATGCCCATGTCGGTACGCCCGTGGGTCGCGAAGGGCATGTTGCGCTCCGTCATGAAGCGAACACGCGGGTCATCCGGCTGCAACTTCGAAATGATCACGCCATCGGCTGACCCCGTATCGAGAATGTACCGGATCGGAATCATCGGGTCTTTGGCGTGGGTGTGTGGCGTGACCACGAGATGGTACTGCGTGTTGGAAAGCACTTCGGTAATGCCGAACACCAGTTGTGTGGTGAACCCCATCAGCTCTTCGTCAACACTCAGAACCAGAGCGATGACGTTGGTCTTGCCAGTCCGCAGACGCACGCCCGCGCGGTTCGGTTGATAGCCGATCTGCTGGGCAACCTGACGCACCCGCTCCTTGGTCTCTGCGCCGATATCGGGAGCATCTTTCAGAGCACGCGAGACGGTGGTGATACCAAGCCCGGTCATGTAGGCAATCGTCTTGAGTGTCGGGCGCTCGTAGCCGGGAAGCTTCTGTCCGCTCGTTTCAGATTTTATGCTGTTATTCATGTCGACACTCACCATACATCGCTGGCTCATATGGTAGTTGGCTTTTCTAGGATTGCAAAGCATGGAGACTATGGGTGACGACATGTAGGTGAGAAAAACTGCAACGATGTAGTTTCGAAGTGGGTATTCTTGACGCTGAGCGCGTTAGATGCGGATTTTTATCCGTGATAATTTGAAGAACGATCATACAAAAATCGTTAGAAACGCGAATTAAAAAACTGGAATAATGAACTGATATATTTGAATAATGATATTTTTTTCGTCAAAAGTTATCACTGCCAAAACAATCTTTCCGCCAACCCGTGACGGTCGGAAAATTTTCCGGTAACGTTGCCATCAGGAGGATATCTGTCGTTTCTTGGAAGCCATCCGAGTGTCGGTTGGTCACCCATTTGAAGCGCTATCTCACTGTTCTCCATTGGCTGCAAATCGAATGACAGGGCATGAGCATGACATCCTCCTACGCAAGCGACGTTGTAATCGACCTCTCGGGGGAATGGACACTTGCGACGGATGACGGAGAGCATGCCACCACGATCACAATTCCAGGCGATGTGCACACGGCGTTGCGAAGAGCGGAGATCATTCCCGACCCCTATTTCGGGCGCAACGAGAATGACGTGCAGTGGGTGGCGCACCGCGACTGGGTGATAGAGCGCCGCTTTTACGTCGATCATGCCGATGCGGACTGGTATCTGGACATCGATTATCTCGATACGGTCGCCGTTGTGTTCGTCAACGATACGCCTGTACTTTCCGCCGACAATTGCTTCCGCCGCTATCGCCCTGATGTCTCCAACGCGCTAGTGCAGGGCGAGAACGTCATTCGAATTCGTTTCCATTCCAGCATCAAGGCGGGCGCCGAACGGCAGGCCGCTCAGCCGTTTTACGTGCCTTACCACCCCGGCAACTCTCCCATCCCGCATGGCAATATGCTACGCAAGCCGCAATGCCACTTTGGCTGGGACTGGAACATCGCGCTGGCGCCGCTCGGGCTCTATGGCACTATCGCGCTGCGGCGTCTGGATACGGCGCGGATCGAACATCTCACGACCACGCAGCACCACGTCGATGGCGGGGTGGAACTGCATGTGGAACTGACGCTCCATGCGAAAGCCGCCGCCAGCCTGCCCATCCATCTTTCGCTGGGTGAAGAACGGCTGCGGCTAGACTGCGGCGTCGGTGCTGGAGAAACTGTGGTCCGGCATGTTTTCTTCGTTGAAGACCCGAAGCTGTGGTGGCCAGCGGGCAGCGGCGAGCAATCGCTTTACACGCTGACTGTCGAGCTACCGGATGAAACCGTGACGCGGCAGATCGGTTTTCGAACCGTGGAACTGCTGACGGATAAGGACGAGGCGGGGAGCCGCTTTGCATTCCGCATCAACGGGCGCGAGATTTTCTGCCGTGGCGCGAACTGGATTCCCGCCGATGCACTGCATTCGCTCAGCAGCCGCGAAAAGACCGAGGACCTTTTGTCCTCTGCGGTCGAAGCCAATATGAACATGATCCGCGTCTGGGGCGGTGGCTTTTATGAGCAGGACTGGTTTTACGACCTCTGCGACCGGATGGGTCTCATGGTGTGGCAAGACTTCATGTTTGCCTGCAATCTCTACCCCTGCACCGACGACTTTCTGGACAATGTGGAGCATGAGGTTACCTATCAGGTCAAGCGCCTGTCCTCGCATCCGTCCATCGCGCTTTGGTGCGGTGACAATGAGCTTGTCGGTGCGCTCACATGGTTCGATCAATCCCGCGACAATCGCGACCGTTATCTGGTCGCCTATGACCGGCTGAACCGGACAATCGAGAAAGCGCTGAAGAAGGCCGCACCATCAGCGCTATGGTGGCCCTCTAGCCCGGCATCCGGTTATATGGACTACGGCGATGCCTGGCATTCGGACGGTTCAGGCGACATGCACTATTGGTCCGTCTGGCACGAGAACAAATCCTTCGACAATTACCGTGCGGTCAAGCCGCGCTTCTGCTCGGAATTCGGCTTCCAGTCCTACACCTCAATGCCGGTCATCGGCACCTATGCCGACGAAAAGGACATGAATATCTCGTCGCCGGTGATCGAACTGCATCAGAAGAATGCGGGTGGCAACGAGCGTATCGCGGGCACCATGTTCCGCTATTTCCGGTTTCCGAAGGACTTCCCGAACTTCGTCTATATCAGCCAGGTTCAGCAGGCACTCGCCATCAAGACGGCGGTGGAATATTGGCGCTCGCTGAAACCACACTGCATGGGCACACTCTATTGGCAGCTCAACGACACATGGCCGGTCGCATCCTGGTCCAGCCTTGATTATGGCGGCAGCTGGAAAGCGCTGCATTACGCGGCCCGCCGTTTCTTCCAGCCTGTTACGGTTTCGGCCATTCCGTCCGAAGACGGCAAGACCGTGAGCTTTTCCACCGTCAACGACACGGCGGAGGCGGTGGACATCGATATGAACATTTTCGCGCTCTCGACCGATGGAGTTCGCACCCCACTCAAATCGGCCAGCGGAAGCTGCGGGCCGGACGCAGCGGTTACCATGGCGGAAGTCGATCTTGGACAACTGCCTGCGGGTGCGCTGCTGTCGTGGAATTTCATTGCGTCCAACGGCATGACGGGTGAGGGCCACCATGTGCTCGATACCTACAAGGCACTGGATCTGCAGCCATCCGGCCTAGACCTCTCGGTCAGCAAGCTTGACGACGGACAGTTCGAAATCGAGGTCACCGCCAGTGGCCTTGCGCTGTTCGTGATGATCGAAGCTGATATGGAGGGCAGGTATTCCGACAATCTCTTCGACCTTGCGGCTGGAGAAACGCGGCGTATCGTGTTTTCACCGAAGTATACGGCAACGACGTCGCGTCCGAACTTCTGGATTTTCGACCTCTTTTCGTCTCAATCGCGAGGTTGAAACGGGGCCGACTTGTCTTTAGCTTCACCACCAACAGAACCAGAGCCTTCACATTTTCACGAAGGCTGAAATCCATCATAGGGAGGAATATCCATGGCTTGGCAACCCGCTGAGAACCGTTACGCGTCCATGAAATACAATCACTGCGGCAAGACGGGACTGAAGCTTCCGGCGATTTCGCTGGGCCTCTGGCACAATTTCGGCAATGACACGCCACATGCAACGAAGCAGGCGATTTGCCGCAAGGCATTCGATCTCGGCATCACCCATTTCGATCTTGCCAACAATTACGGCCCGCCTCCCGGCAGCGCGGAAACGGCATTCGGCGAAATCCTGAGAACGGATTTCGCGGGCTATCGCGATGAGTTGGTGATCTCTTCCAAGGCTGGTTACAACATGTGGCCCGGTCCATACGGCGAATGGGGCAGCCGCAAGTATCTGATTTCTTCTTGCGACCAGAGCCTGAAGCGCATGGGTCTGGATTACGTCGATATTTTCTATTCACACCGCTTCGACCCAGATACGCCGCTTGAAGAGACCTGCGGCGCGCTTGACCACATCGTAAGGTCGGGCAGGGCACTTTATGTCGGGATTTCCTCCTACAATTCCCAGCGTACGCGTGAGGCTGCGGCGATCCTGAAAGAGCTGGGTACGCCTTGCATCATTCATCAGCCCAGCTACTCGATGATCAATCGCTGGATCGAAGAAGACGGTCTTGTGGATACGCTGGAAGAACTCGGCATCGGCTCCATCGTTTTCTCGCCGCTGGCGCAGGGCATGCTAACAGCGAAATATCTTGGCGGCGTGCCGGATGCCAGCCGCGCCAGCCAGGGCAAGTCGCTGAACCCCGCCTTCCTCAATGAACGCAACATCGAGAACATTCGCGGGCTCAACGCCATTGCCGAACGCCGCGGACAGACCCTGGCGCAAATGGCCATTGCCTGGGTGTTGAGAGGTGGCCGCATTACCACCGCGCTCATCGGTGCCAGCCGCCCAGAACAGGTGGAAGATTGCGTAAAGGCGCTGGATAAACTCGATTTCACCGCCGAAGAACTGGCCGAAATCGATCGTTTCGCAAAGGACGCGGATATCAACCTCTGGGCCAAATCCGCGGAACGGGCGAAGTGAAATAGAAGCCGCCCCGACACAATCCGGGGCGGCTTTTCCACCAAATACTAAATATGAACTTTAAGTGATCGATCTAAATTGCTGCGATCATTACGGATTTGTAATTTCCGAATTCAGTTTCCGTTCATTGTTGTGACGATATGGTCTGTTCATCACTTCACGAAAGGAAACACCGATGAAAAAGTTCTTCTCCATTCTTCTTGCCGCCACTGTTCTTGCTGCGCCAATGGCGGCGCAAGCGCAGAGCCGCCATGACGACCGCCCCGGCCACCGGACGATGGAACGGACGGTCACCACCAAGAAGGTGATTATTAAGAAGCATCGTTGGGACCGTGGTCAGCGCCTAGCGGCGAAGGATCGCCGTCACTTTGTTGATCGCCGCGATTATCGTCGCCATAACCTGAGAGAGCCCGGTCGTGGCCAGCGTTGGGTGCGCGTCGACAATCAGTATCTGCTGATTAACGCCGTGAACGGCCTCATTATCGGCCTGTCCAACGCGCGCTAAATCACCCGAAACTTGCTCCTGCGGCCATGGATCATATCCATGGCCGCAGTCGTTTCCGGGGATCGCTTCGTCCGTCACGGCAGTGCATTGAAAACGTGAGGCTGGTGTGTCTATCGTCATGCGGCCTGTCTGTTCCAATCGGGGAAGGGGTCGGTAAGGGAACGCCAGGCCTTCGGCGCAAAGGTCGCCGCGTCGATAAGGCACGCATCCAGCGCCAATCGGAGTTCGGCTTCACTCATTGGGTCGGCGCCGATGAACACGATTTCCTGTCGCCGGTCTCCCCATGTGTCATCCATGTAGGGCGCCAGCATGCGTGCAAAGCCCGGGTCTTCCGGCCAGTGCTGCTTAGGGACGGATGACCACCACAGTCCCATCTTACCCGTTTTTACCAAGGCACCTGCCTGACTGATCTCTCCGACATGATCAGGTCGTGTTGCGAGCCAGAAGAAACCTTTGGCGCGGATCACGCCCGGCCAATCCCGGTTGATGAAGGCGTGAAAACGGGCGGGGTCGAATGGACGCTTTGCGCGGTAGACAAAGGAGCGGATGCCGTATTCTTCCGTTTCCGGGATGTGACCCTTGAAGCCGTGCAACTCCTTGAACCACAAGGGATGTGTCTCCGCCTCCGCGAAATCGAAGAGTCCTGTGCCCAGAACCGTCTTCAGATCGACCTTGCCCTGATCAGTCTCGATGAGTTTTGCATCCGGGTTGAGGCCGACGACGATCTTTCTTGCAGCATCGCGCTCAGCAGCCGTGGCGGTGGATACCTTGTTCAGCACGACCACGTTTGCAAATTCGATCTGCTCAACCAGCAGGTCCACCAAGGTCCTGCTGTCGCCATCTCCCGCCGTCTCGCCACGGTCGGCCAGAAAGTCTGCCGAGCCATAATCTTTCAGCAAATTGGCGCAATCCACCACCGTCACCATTGTATCGAGCTTGGCAACGTCGGAAAGGCTCTGGCCATTCTCATCACGAAAATCGAAGGTAGCGGCCACGGGCAGGGGCTCAGCGATGCCCGTTGATTCAATCAGCAGATAATCGAACCTGTCCTGCTCGGCCAATTGCCTGACTTCATTCAAAAGATCATCCCGTAGCGTACAACAGATGCAGCCATTGGTCATTTCGACAAGCTGTTCCTGAGTGCGGGAAAGATTGGCGCCGCCATCGCGGATCAGCGCCGCATCGATGTTGACCTCGCTCATATCGTTGACGATCACCGCAACGCGCAGTCCCTCACGATTCCCGAGGATATGATTGAGAAGCGTGGTTTTTCCAGCGCCCAGAAATCCAGACAGAACGGTAACGGGCAATTTCCCAGTCATAATGGCACTCCATTGTAATAGTATTACATGTATGGGCACAATGAAGGGCGGCGTAAGCCACCCTCCTCAAAGTCGATCTCAGGACAGGCAATCTTTCAGCGATGTCGCGATGCCACGCATGAGCTTGAAGTACAGATCAGGACCGGCATCCAGCGTGCCAGCTTCCGGGTCGAGCGTGCCCGACTTCGCATTCGTGCCTTCAATGACGACATTGACCAGCTTCGGCTCGAACTGCGGTTCTGCGAAGACGCAGGTCGCGTTCAGTTCCTTTACCTTGGCATGAATCTGCTTGATGCGGTCAGCACCCGGAATGGTCTCCGGGCTGACCGTAATCGAACCGGCTGTCTTCACGCCGTAGCGATGTTCGAAATATTGGTAGGCATCATGGAATACGACGAAGGGTTTGTCCTTGATGGGGGCAACGGTCGCTGTAATCTCAGCATCCAGCGCGTCGAGCTTATCCACCAGTTTCAGGGTATTGTCCTGATAGGTTTTCGCATTGCCGGGATCGGCGGTGATCAAGGTCTTCTCGATTTCGACGGCCATGGCTTTCGCATTGGTCGGATCGAGCCACAAGTGCATGTCATACTCACCCTCATCGTGATCATGGCCGTCATCGTGGCTGTGATCATGAGCATGCTCTTCTTCATGCTTGTGATCGTCACCCTCTGCATGGTCATGGCCTTCGTGCTCACCATGGTCGTGCGCCTCGAATGGGCCACCCTCACGAAACGGCAGCTTCTCGACGCCCTTCGCCTCGTCGAGCTCGACGACCGTAGCCTTGCCAGCCAGCGAATGAAGTGGCTTCTCCAGAAATTTCTCAAGGCCATCACCCACCCAGAAGACAACATCCGCGCCTTCGATAGCTCGCGCGTTGGATGGCTTCAGCGAATAGGTATGGGGAGACGCGCCGCCTTCCACGATCAATGCCGGTTCGCCGACACCCTGCATGATGGCCGCGACGAGAGAATGAATAGGTTTGATAGAAACCACCACATTCGGCGCGGCCATGGCGTTGGACGATGCGATCATGGCTGCGGAGGCGAGAAGAAGGGTGGCGATTGTTTTCATGCGGTATGCTCCACTTGTATGGATATGTTATGTTATTACATATGTTGCGTAACGCTATAACGTATGCGATAGCCATGTGCAACACCGACAAACGGAAAAATACATGCTTCACTCTCCGGTCAAAACCGACGGAAAACTGGTCTCTCTTTCCAACGCTGGCGTGCAGCGCGCGGGGCGCTGGCTGGTGCGTGGCGTGGAGTTTTCCGTGGGCAGAGGCGAGATCGTCACGCTGATCGGCCCCAACGGATCCGGCAAATCCACCAGCGCGAAAATGGCGACCGGTGTGCTGAAGCCAGATGAAGGACATGTCGAGCGCATCGCCGGGTTGAAGGTCGGCTATGTGCCGCAGAAGCTTTCCGTTGACTGGACCATGCCGCTGACCGTTCGGCGGTTGATGACGCTGACCGGACAATTGCCCGCCCGCGAAATCGACGCCGCACTCGACGCAACCGGCATTTTGCATCTGGCCAGGGCCGAAGTGCAGCATCTCTCGGGCGGCGAATTTCAGCGTGCATTGCTGGCGCGGGCCGTGGCCCGCAAACCGGATTTGCTTGTGCTGGACGAGCCCGTGCAGGGCGTAGATTTTTCCGGTGAAATCGCGCTTTATGACCTCATCAAAACCATTCGCAACACCACCGGCTGCGGCATTTTGCTGATATCGCATGATTTGCATGTCGTGATGGCGGAAACCGATACCGTCATCTGCCTGAACGGCCACGTTTGCTGCCGCGGCACACCGCAGGTCGTCAGCCAGAGTCCTGAATATATGCGTCTGTTCGGTGGCGCAGCCGGACGTGGACTTGCCGTTTACAGCCATGATCACGACCATACGCATCTGCCCGATGGACGCGTACAACATGCCGATGGATCCGTGACGGACCATTGCCATCCGCACGACGGGCACCACCACGAACCCCACGACCATGCGCATCAGGACGACTGCGGCTGCGGCCATGATCACGACGATGGGCACCATCATGCCGGGCACGCGGCTCATGCACCGGGAGCAAAGCATGTTTGACGATTTCTTCGTGCGGGCCATGGTTGCGGGAATCGGTGTCGCTCTAATGGCGGGGCCGCTGGGCTGTTTCGTCGTCTGGCGGCGTATGGCCTATTTCGGTGATACGATGGCACATTCGGCGTTGCTCGGCGTGGCGATTTCGCTGCTGTTCCAGATCAATCTGATCGTCAGTGTCTTTATCGTCGCGTCCCTGGTGTCGCTGATCCTGTTGTTTCTGCAAAGGCGCCAGGCCCTGTCTGCCGATGCCCTGCTGGGCATTCTTTCGCATTCGGCGCTTGCCTTCGGGCTCGTCATCGTCGCCTTCATGACCTGGGTCCGCATCGATCTCGTGGCGTTCTTGTTCGGGGATATCCTGGCGGTCACTGTGTTGGATATCCAGCTGATATGGGGTGGTGGCGTGGTGGTTCTGCTCGCGATTGCTTATTTGTGGAAACCGCTGCTCGCTTCCACAGTCAATGCCGAGCTGGCGGAGGCCGAGGGCATGCGGCCAGAGCGGTCGAAACTGTTGTTCATGCTGCTGATGGCCCTCGTCATTGCCATCGCCATGAAAATCGTCGGCATCATGCTGATCACGTCGCTGCTCATCATTCCGGCAGCAACGGCGCGTCGCTTTTCGTCCACGCCGGAAGTCATGGCCGTTTTGGCATCACTCATCGGTGCGGTCGCGGTCTTTGGCGGGTTGATGGGCTCGCTGCATTACGATACGCCGTCAGGACCATCCATCGTCGTTGCAGCCGTGCTGCTGTTCATTTTCAGTCTCTTGCCAGCGCCCAAATTTGCGCGAAATGCAGAGCAGGGAGGTCGCCCATGACCAGTTTAAACCTCACGCGCAACCAGTCTCTGGTTTACGATGCGCTCACGCGTTCGCAGGCGCCGCTCAGTGCTTACGTCATTCTCGACAAATTGCGGGACAGCGGTTTTCGTGCGCCTTTGCAGGTCTATCGCGCGCTGGAGAAGCTTATCGAACTCGGTATCGTGCACCGGTTGGAGAGCCTCAACGCTTTCGTTGCATGCTCGCACACGCAAACGGATTGCTGCACGCACCACCACGGCACGGTCGCATTCGCCATTTGCAACGCCTGCGGTCAGGTCACGGAATTTCATGATCACCAGATCGATCATCGTCTGGGTGATTGGGTCAAGAACCAGAAGTTCAAGGCGGAAAAAACCACGATCGAAATACGTGGACTTTGCGAAGCCTGCGCCGCCTAGAGCGGCTGCAAATCTCTGGCAAAGCGCCGCCAGTTCTCGACATACTTGGCGGCGGATGTCTTGAGGGACTGAACCGCCGCATCATCAAGAGTGCGGATGGCCCGCGCCGGTGACCCGACGATCAGAGAATTGTCGGGAAATTCCTTTCCTTCGGTAACCAGCGCATTCGCGCCGATAAGGCAGTTCTTGCCGATCTTCGCGCCGTTCAGCACCGTGGCACCCATGCCGACCAGTGTGTTGTCGCCGATGGTACAGCCATGAATGATGGCGTGGTGGCCAATGGTGCAGCCTTCGCCAATCGTAGCCGGAAAGCCGGGATCGCTGTGCACCATCACACCTTCCTGAATATTGGTGCCGCGTCCAACGGTGATCGGCTCATTATCGCCGCGCAACGTGGCGCCGAACCAAATGCCGACATCCTCGCCGATGGTGACAGACCCGATGATATTGGCATCGGGCGCGACCCAGTAGCTGTCGGGGGCAGGGGTTTGCGGCGCACGTTCGCCCAGACGATAAAGGGGCATGGCCTGTCCTCTACGTTATACGACTTTAACGGACAGCGTGCCGACGCCATCAACACCACACGTCATGACGTCACCCTTGACGATGGGGCCGACACCAGCGGGCGTGCCAGTCATGATCACATCGCCAGCAGCCAGCGTGAAAAGCTTGGACAGTTCGGCGATGATCTCAGCCGTCTTCCAGATCATCTGGTCGAGATCGCCGGACTGCTTTCGCTCGCCGTTGACGTCCAACCAGACAGCACCTTTGTCAGGGTGGCCGATTTTCGAGGCGGGAACGAGGGGCGAAACGGGGGCGGAAGCCTCGAAAGCCTTGGCACCTTCCCATGAACGGCCCATCTTCTTCAGGGTGTCCTGCATATCACGGCGCGTCATATCGATGCCGACAGCATAGCCCCAGACATGTGCGAGCGCGTTGTCCACCGCAATGTCGGAGCCGCCACTTTTCAGCGCAACGACGCATTCAACTTCGAAATGAACGTTCGAAGACAGTGCCGGATAGGGAAAATCCTGACCCGTCGGCAAAAGGTTTTCAGCGTTTTTCTGGAAAAAGAACGGAGGTTCGCGCGATGGATCGTGACCCATTTCGATGGCGTGGTCCGCATAGTTCCGCCCCACGCAATACACCCGGCGGACCGGAAAAGTCTCGCTGCTGCCTTCAACGGGCAACAGGACGGATGGTGGAACGGGAATAACGGTCGCGGACATGGTGAGCTCCTGATTTCTGTCTTCGGTTGTCCCGCGATTCTGCCTGGAATTCCAGTTCAAAAAACACTGGCGTGGGAAAACTGGCATTATCCCGCGCATTGCGATAGAAGCCGGACGTTAAGAGGTTTCACGAGACATGTACCAAAAAGCACGCGCCAATGGCGGCAAAATCTTCGCAGTCGCACCGATGATCGACTGGACCGACACGCGATGCCGTTTTCTGCACCGGCAGCTATCCAGCCATGCGCTGCTCTACACCGAAATGATCGTGGCGGACGCGATTATCCACGGGCAGCGGGAAAAGCTGCTAGGCTATCATGTGCAGGAGCATCCGGTCGCCCTTCAGCTTGGCGGGTCCGATCCGGCAAAGCTGTCGGAGGCTGTGCGGATTGCTGCAGACTTCGGTTACGACGAAATTAATCTCAACGTCGGCTGCCCATCGGACAGGGTTCAATCAGGCACATTCGGTGCATGCCTCATGCGCGAGCCGGAAACGGTTGCGCGCTGCGTGTCCGCGATGAAATCTGTCGCCACCGTGCCGGTGACTGTAAAGTGCCGTATCGGTGTCGATGATCAGGACCCGGAAATCGTGCTGCCTGATTTCATCGCCCGCGTGGTGGCAGAGGGCGCCGACGCAGTCTGGGTCCACGCCCGAAAAGCATGGCTTCAGGGGCTGTCGCCAAAGGAAAACAGAGACGTGCCGCCGCTGGACTACGACCTCGTCTACCGGATGAAGCAGCGAAATCCCGACGTTTTTATCGGCATCAACGGTGGAATCACCGATCTCGATCAGGCCGAAGAGCATCTGAAACACATGGACGGGGTGATGCTTGGCCGCGCTGCCTATCACAACACCTCCATCCTCGCGGATGTCGATCACCGCATTTACGGCGCGCCGGAAAGCGTGCCTGACTGGCTGGCGCTGCGAGATAAAATGATGGATTACGCAGCCGACTACATCGCCAATGGCGGTCGTCTCAACCACGTCACCCGTCACATGGTAGGGCTGTTTCAGGGATTGCCCGGTGCGCGCAGATTCCGCCAGATTCTGTCGAGTGACTCGACCCGCGCAGGTGCTGGCCCGGAAGTGATCGCGGCGGCCTTTTCCGCCATCAATTTCGATGCGCAGGAGCCCCTGGCAGGATAGCGACACGTCGTGTGTCGCACCAATATCAAACCAATGTTTGCAGCATCTTAGCGCCATTGGGAGCATTGACCTTGCCGCCCGTGATAAAAAAGGCAAAGACATCGCGTGGCTTTTTCTCTGCTTTTCGATCCGGCGCGATCAGCGGAAGGTCATCCGGTACCGAACCTCCAGCATAGGTCTTCAAGCGTTCGCCCCAGGCTTTTACATCCTTCTCAGGATAGCAGGTTTCGATGTCGTCCTCGCCTTTTTGCAGGCGGCAATAGACGAAGTCAGCCGTCACATCCGGCAACATCGGATAGTCGTGGTGGTCGGCGCAGACGACTGCGACCTTGTGTTTTGCCAGGAGCTCGATGAATTCTGGAACCTGAAAGCTCGGATTGCGGACCTCCACGACATGCTGCAACGCCAGTCCGTCCTGCTTTTCCGGCAGGAGTGCCAGAAAGCGAGCGAAGTCTTCCGGCTCGAATTTCTTGGTCGGCGCAAATTGCCACAGGATCGGGCCTAGATGATCGCCCAGCTCCGTCAGGCCTTGTGTGAGAAATTTCGCCATCGATTCACCCGCCTCGGCCAGCACCTTGCGGTTCGTCACGAAGCGGCTGGCTTTGAGCGAGAAAATGAAGCCATCTGGTACTTCCGACGCCCATTTCGCGAATGTCTCAGGCTTCTGACTACCGTAGTATGTGCCGTTGACCTCGATAGCGGCCAACTGACTGCTGGCGTGTTCGAGCTGACGTCGCTTCGGCATCTTCTCAGGATAGAATGTGCCTTCCCAAGGCTCGAAGGTCCAGCCGCCAATGCCGGTGCGGATCGTGCCAGTCTTGCTCATTCTTCTCTCCCGTAAATGCCTGATCCCGGTGCAGAGGGCGCGTTACTCCGCTGCCTCAATCTTTCGGTCGGAACGACGCTCCAGCAGTTCTTTCAGGAAATGACCGGTATAGGAGCGCTTCTCCTTGACGATCTGTTCCGGCGTGCCGGTTGCCACGATCTCACCGCCGCCGGTACCGCCTTCGGGACCGATATCGATAACCCAATCCGCAGTCTTGATGACTTCGAGATTATGTTCGATGACGACGACGGAGTTGCCCTGATTGACCAGTTCATGCAGCATTTCCAAGAGCTTGTTGACGTCGTGGAAATGCAGGCCGGTTGTCGGCTCGTCGAGAATATAGAGCGTGCGGCCCGTTGAACGCTTGGATAGCTCCTTCGCCAACTTCACGCGCTGCGCTTCACCACCCGACAGGGTGTTGGCCTGCTGCCCAACCTTGATGTAGCCAAGTCCGACGTCGAATAGCGACTGCAGCTTGTCACGCACGGCAGGCACAGCCGCGAAGAACTCCACACCTTCTTCGACCGTCATATCCAGAACGTCGGCGATGGATTTGGACTTGAAAGTCACATCGAGTGTTTCACGATTGTAGCGCTTGCCGTGGCAAACGTCACAGGTGACGTAAACGTCAGGCAAGAAGTGCATCTCGATCTTGATGACGCCATCACCCTGACAGGCTTCGCATCTACCACCCTTTACGTTGAAGGAGAAGCGGCCCGGCGCATAACCACGCGCCTTGGATTCCGGCAATCCAGCAAACCAGTCGCGGATTGGCGTGAAGGCGCCAGTGTAGGTGGCCGGGTTGGAGCGCGGTGTGCGACCGATGGGTGACTGATCGATATCGATGACCTTGTCGATAAATTCGAAGCCATCGATGCGGTCATGTTCGGCGGGAATTTCGCGTGCGCCCATGACGCGTCGCGCCGCGGATTTATACAGCGTCTCAATCAGGAATGTCGACTTTCCGCCGCCCGAAACGCCAGTCACCGCAGTGAAGACGCCAAGCGGGACGGAGGCGGTGACATTCTTCAAATTGTTGCCGCGTGCACCGACGACCTTGACTTCCTTACCCTTCTTGGCCTTGCGGCGCTCACTGGGAACCGCCACGCCAAGTTCGCCGGAAAGATACTTGCCGGTCAGCGATTTCGGGTTGGCCATCACCTGCTGCGGCGTACCTTCGGCAATCACCTCACCACCGTGAATACCAGCGGCGGGACCGATATCGACAACGTAATCCGCCGTCATGATCGCGTCTTCATCATGCTCGACAACTATGACGGTGTTGCCGATATCGCGAAGATGTTTCAGCGTTTCCAGCAGACGTGCGTTGTCACGCTGGTGCAGGCCGATCGATGGCTCGTCGAGAACGTAGAGAACGCCTGTCAGACCAGAGCCGATTTGCGAGGCGAGGCGAATACGCTGGCTCTCACCACCGGACAGGGTGCCGGAATTTCGCGACAGGCTCAAATAATCCAGCCCGACATCGTTGAGGAAGCGCAGGCGTTCGCGGATTTCCTTCAGGATACGAACGGCGATCTCATTCTGTTTGGCATTGAGCGATTCCGGCAAAACCTCGAACCAGTCGCGTGCTACGCGGATCGACATTTCCGTGACCTGGCCGATGTGCAGCTTGTTGATCTTCACCGCCAGGGCTTCCGGCTTCAGGCGATACCCGGCGCAGGCCGGGCAGGGTGCTGCCGACATGTAGCGTTCGATCTCTTCACGCGCCCATGCGCTATCAGTCTCTTTCCAGCGGCGCTCGAGGTTTGGAACGATGCCTTCGAAGTTCTTGACCGTCTTATAGGAGCGAGCGCCGTCCTGATATTCGAACTCGACCTTGTCGTCAGTACCGTGAAGAATGGCCTTTTTCGCGGCATCCGTCAGGTCGTTCCAGCGGCTCGAAAGCTTGAAACCGAAGGCTTTGCCAAGGGCTTCCAGCGTTTGATTATAATAGGGTGACGATGATTTTGCCCAAGGTGCCACGGCCCCATCTTTCAACGTGCGGGCAGGCTCCGGCACGATGAGTGCAATATCGACTTTCTGCTGCGAGCCAAGGCCATCGCAAGTGGGGCAAGCACCGAACGGATTATTGAAGGAAAACAAGCGCGGCTCGATCTCGGAGATCGTGAAGCCCGATACGGGGCAGGCAAACTTTTCCGAGAAAAGCACCCGCTCATGGGTTTCGTTGAGCGACTTATTGGCCGATCCACCCGCCGATGTTTCCTCTGGCGGCAGGGGCTTGTCGGCAAATTCTGCAACAGCCAGACCGTCTGCGAGTTTCAGGCAGGTTTCGAGACTGTCCGCCAAACGCGCTGCCATATCTGGCCGCACAACGGCGCGGTCCACGACGACATCGATATCGTGCTTGTATTTCTTGTCCAGCGCCGGGACATCGGCAATTTCGTAGAATTGGCCATCCACCTTTACGCGCTGGAAGCCCTTCTTCATCAGTTCGGCCAGCTCTTTTTTATATTCGCCTTTACGACCTCTGATCATGGGCGCAAGAATATAGAGCCGCTTGCCCTCCTCGAACGCGAGGATGCGGTCGACCATCTGGCTGACGGTCTGGCTTTCGATGGGCAGCCCGGTCGCTGGCGAATAGGGAACGCCGACACGCGCAAACAGTAGGCGCATGTAGTCATAGATTTCCGTGACAGTTCCGACCGTCGAGCGCGGGTTGCGCGAGGTCGTCTTCTGTTCGATGGAAATGGCCGGCGACAGACCTTCGATCTGATCCACGTCGGGCTTCTGCATCATTTCCAGAAACTGCCGGGCATAGGCCGAAAGGCTTTCGACGTAGCGACGCTGCCCCTCCGCATAGATCGTGTCAAATGCGAGAGAAGATTTGCCGGAGCCCGACAGCCCAGTCATGACGATCAGCTTGTTGCGCGGCAAATCCAGATCGATGCCTTTGAGGTTGTGCTCGCGGGCGCCACGGATCGAAATCGTCTTTAATTCACTCATGAGGAGGCTCAAAATACTCGTTGGGAGGCGTAGGCTCTTATGTAATGACCGAAACCGGCGTGTCGAGGTATATTAAGATTTTCGTATGCTTTTCGATGCGCTTGACTCACTCGATTGCCTTTAATAGAACAAATGAAGAACGATTGACAAGTGTCTTCACAGGACAAAAACATTCCTTGTGGATTGTCGTTCCATCCGGTGCCCTTCCGGCGCAAGGATGGTCTATGGTGAATGAGATTTTGAACAGTATGAGGCTGGCCATGACGGCTGGTAGACAGGATTGAAGAGATGGCTGGCAGCGTAAACAAGGTTATTCTGGTTGGAAATGTCGGCGCTGATCCCGAAATTCGCCGCACGCAGGACGGTCGCCCCATCGCGAATTTGCGGATTGCCACGTCTGAAAGCTGGCGTGACCGTAACTCCGGTGAACGCCGCGAAAAGACCGAATGGCACACCGTCGTGGTTTTCAACGAAGGCCTTTGCAAGGTCGTCGAGCAATATGTGAAGAAGGGTGCCAAGCTCTATATCGAGGGCGCGCTTCAGACCCGCAAATGGCAGGACCAGACCGGCGCCGATCGTTACTCCACGGAAATCGTGTTGCAGGGCTTCAACTCCACGCTGACCATGCTTGATGGTCGCGGTGAAGGCGGCGGTGGTGGTGCAGGCCGTGGCGGAGACGATTTCGGTGGCGGCGGCGGAAATTACGGCGGCGGCAACGATCAGCCATCGTCCTCTTCGCGCGGTGGCGCATCCCGCGGCGGCCAGCCAGCAGGCAATTTCAACAATGACATGGACGACGATATTCCATTCTGATTTTTGAACCATAGCAGGGGGACAGCATGACCGAGACGACGACAACGACGCGCCAGCCATCGACTTGGCGCATCGTCCTTGCAGCGATTCTGGATTTCTTTACGGCCTTCTGGGTATTCGGATATCTCGTTGCTGTTGTGTCCGGCGGACGCACGGAAAGCGGTTTCAGCCTGCAGGGCATGCCTGCGCTTATTCTCTTTGCGCTCATCGTTGCCTACTTTTTGGTCTTCAATCGCTACTTGGGCGGAACGATCTGGAAGCGCATTTTGAAGGCGAGGCGGTCCGACTGAACGTTTACTGACGCTGAGGGGCACGCAGGCCATTAGGTTCGGTCTGTTGCTTCATTGGTCTGTTAGATGAAGTTTCGGTTGGCGGCGTTTATTTGCCAGCCTTGTCCGCCAACATTCCCACCATCACGTCCGATTGGGAAATGATGCCAGCAAGTTTTTTGTTGCTGTCTACGACAGGCAGATAATGCAGGCCCTGTTCCGCCAGCATAATGATGGCGTCCTCTATCGGCGTCTCCGGTGAGACGGTTTTGACCGGCGATGTCATGATGTCTTTGACGGTGCCATTCGGCGCGCTGCGTCCTGAAAAGATCAGCCGGATGCGCTGAAGAAGCCCGATCACCGGGCGGCCACTCGTCCAGCTTGCCTTTTCCAGAAAATCCGTCTGCGTCACAATGCCGACCACCTCGGCTGTGTCGTTGGTCACCGGTAGAGCCTTGAAATGGTGGTCGCGCATCAGGTCGTGCGCGGTTTTCAGAGAGTCGTCCGGCGCCACACCAACGACGTCGCGTGACATGATGCTCGCGCAATCCAGATGGGTCGTGCGGCGTCTGTAGGAGCGCAGTTCGGTACGGCGCAAAATCGTTTCGAGATCGTCGCGATCGATGTCGATGACCTGATCATACTCCCTCAAGACATCATCAAGATCATCTCTGGAAAAGCCGATACGCTGGATAGGTGAGGGGTCTTTCGTGCCATGGCTGGCGGGGACGGAGCGGACGACGTGAGGGTAACGACGGCCTGAGATGTTGTTGAAGATCACAGCGAGGGCGAGAAGCGCTACGGAGTTTCCAGCCACTGGCCACAGCACGAAGCCGTAACCCAATCCTTGAATGGCTGATCCACCCAATACCGCAGTCAGTGCAACAGCGCCGCTGGGCGGATGGAGGCAACGCAGCGTCATCATTGCAGCAATGGCGATGCTGATCGCCAGTGCTGCCGCCAAGAAGGGGTCTGCGACCAACATCGCGACGGTTACGCCCACAAAAGCGGAAACAATATTGCCGCAGAGAATGGACCAAGGCTGCGCAAGCGGGCTTGAGGGAACGGCGAACAACAGCACGGCGGAGGCGCCCATGGGCGCAATAAGGGCTGGCAACGCGGCATTGTCGCCAACTGCCCAGTGCCCGATAAGGCCTGTTACAAGAATTCCGAGTAGTGCCCCGGTCGCGGAGCGAAGACGCTCCTTATAACTGACCGGCATTGTCTCCGGCACAACGCGGCGTAACGGATTTAGCATTCTGAAACTCTCGTGTGTCGTTACGACGCAATAACAGATTTCACGCCGTCCACCACGAACTGCACCGAAAGCGCTGCCAAAAGTACGCCCAGCAAGCGGGTTAGGATGGCGCGGCCGGTGTTGCCGAGAAAGCGGTCCAGACGGTCGGCAGCGAGCAGCGCGAGAAACACCAGCAGCATGCTGAAGGCGAGGATGAGAATAAAGATGATCTTGTCGAACGTCGTCTGCATCGAGCCTGAGATCAGCACGGTTGCGGAGATCGCACCGGGACCGGCGATCAACGGGAGCGCCAAAGGAAAGACGGCGATATTCTGGATGTGATCCAACGTGATCGCCATTTCCGACGTCTTTTCCTTACGCTCCTGCCGCTTTTCGAAAATCATTTCAAAGGAAATCCAGAAGAGCAGAAGGCCGCCGGAGATGCGGAAGGCACCCAGAGATATACCGAGGAGTTCCAGAATGGACGAACCGAACAGAGCAAACATGGCGAGAATGGCAAAGGCGATGATCGAGCCTCTCAGCGCCACCTGGCCGCGCTGGGCCCGCGTCATGCCAACCGTCAGCGCCAGAAACACAGGCGCAAGGCCGGGTGGGTCGAGTGTCACCAGCATCGTTGTCAGCGCGTTGATGAGAAGTTCGGTGGTTGCCATGGTGTCCCCGTTTCAGCGCTTGCAAACCCCGTGCATTGGCAGGAGTTTCGACGTCTTGTTTTGCGTGATGGTAGGTAAGTCACGCCCGGTTTGAAACCCCGCCCGAGCCGTTTTCGCCCACCACCTTGATAAAACTGTGTATCGTCTTGCAAATGACGCAAAAGACTGTTCAAAACGCCCTTGGAAATTGGCGCTTTAGCACTGTTTCCGCTATAAAAATCCATCCGATTCTTAACATAGAATGTGATCCGATTTGACTGACCAGAGCCCCCCAGGCGGCGGAAAGCTTCCGCCAGGCATTGAGCCGATTTCCATCATGGAGGAAATGCAGCGGTCGTATCTCGATTACGCCATGAGCGTTATCGTCAGCCGTGCGCTTCCAGACGTCCGTGACGGACTGAAACCCGTTCATCGCCGTATTCTTTATGGGATGAATGAACTCGGCCTCGACTGGAACAAGAAATACGTCAAGTCCGCCCGCGTAACCGGTGACGTGATGGGTAAATACCATCCGCACGGGGACTCGGCGATTTACGACGCGTTGGCACGTATGGCCCAGGACTGGTCGCTGCGCATGCCGCTGATCGATGGCCAGGGCAATTTCGGCTCCATTGACGGCGATCCGCCAGCTGCCCAGCGTTATACCGAGTGCCGCCTCGAGAAGGTGGCGCACGCGCTGCTGGATGATCTCGACAAGGAAACGGTCGATTTCCGCGACAACTACGATGGCACCATGACGGAGCCGGTCGTGGTTCCCGCCAAGTTCCCCAACCTTCTCGTCAATGGCGCAGGCGGCATCGCCGTCGGCATGGCGACCAACATTCCTCCGCACAATCTGACCGAAGTCATCAACGGCTCCATCGCGCTGATCGACAACCCGGAGATCGAGTTGCCGGAACTGATGGAAATCATTCCCGGCCCGGATTTCCCGACAGGCGCCTTCATTCTCGGACGCTCGGGCATTCGTTCGGCTTACGAAACAGGCCGTGGTTCCGTCATCATGCGCGGCCGTGCGACGATCGAGCCGATGCGTGGCGACCGCGAACAGATCATCATCACCGAAGTTCCCTTCCAGGTGAACAAGTCGTCGATGATCGAAAAGATGGCCGAACTGGTCAAGGACAAACGCGTCGAAGGCATTTCCGACCTTCGCGACGAGTCCGACCGCCAGGGTTACCGCGTGGTGGTCGAGCTGAAGCGTGATGCCAATGCCGAAGTCATTTTGAACCAGCTTTACCGTTACACGCCATTGCAGACGTCTTTCGGTTGCAACATGGTGGCGCTGAACGGCGGCAAGCCGGAGCAGATGACGCTGCTGGACATGCTGCGCGCTTTCGTTTCCTTCCGCGAAGAAGTCGTCAGCCGTCGTACCAAGTACCTGCTGCGCAAGGCGCGTGACCGCGCGCATGTGTTGGTGGGTCTGGCGATTGCAGTCGCCAATATCGACGAGGTCATTCGAGTCATCCGTCAGGCACCTGACCCGGCAACCGCGCGTGAGCAGTTGATGACACGCCGCTGGCCTGCCTCGGATGTCGAAAGCCTGATCATGTTGATCGACGATCCGCGCCACCGCATCAACGAGGACAAGACCTATAATCTGTCCGAAGAGCAGGCGCGCGCCATTCTCGAATTGCGCTTGGCACGTTTGACGGCTCTCGGTCGCGATGAAATCGGTGACGAGCTGAACAAGATCGGCGCCGAGATCAGTGAATATCTCGATATTCTGTCGTCCCGCATTCGCATTCAGCAAATCGTCAAGGATGAGCTGGCAGCGGTGCGTGATGAGTTCGGCACGCCGCGTCGAAGCCAGATCGTCGAAGGCGGCCCTGATATGGACGATGAAGACCTCATCGCCCGCGAAGACATGGTCGTGACCGTATCGCACCTCGGCTACATCAAGCGCGTGCCGTTGACGACCTACAAGGCGCAGCGTCGTGGCGGTAAGGGTCGCTCCGGCATGGCAACGCGCGATGCGGACTTCGTGAACCGGCTGTTCGTGGCAAACACCCATACGCCCGTTCTGTTCTTCTCCTCGCGCGGTATCGTCTATAAGGAAAAGGTCTGGCGTCTGCCTATCGGCACCCCGCAGTCCAAGGGCAAGGCACTGATCAACATGTTGCCATTGGCGGCTGGCGAGCGCATCACCACCATCATGCCATTGCCGGAAGACGAGACGACGTGGGAAACGCTGGACGTGATGTTCTCGACCACGCGTGGAACGGTTCGCCGTAACAAGCTCTCCGACTTCGTTCAGGTCAACCGCAACGGCAAGATCGCGATGAAGCTGGACGAAGAGGGCGACGAAATCCTCTCCGTCGAAACCTGCACCGAACGTGACGACGTGCTCCTCACCACGGCGTTGGGCCAGTGCATTCGCTTCTCCGTGGATGACGTTCGCGTCTTTGCAGGCCGTAACTCGGTCGGCGTTCGCGGTATCAACATGGGCGAGGGCGATCGCATCATCTCCATGACCATCGTCGGCAGCAGCGACGCGCAGCCATGGGAGCGTGCGGCCTATCTGAAACGTTCTGCCGCCGAGCGTCGTGCAGCAGGTGTGGATGAGGAAGATATCGCGCTGGTCGGCGAAGAGGTTCTCGAAGAGGGTGATCTTGGCGAAGAGCGCTATCAGGTACTGAAGGCACGCGAACAATTCGTGCTGACTGTCTCCCAGAAGGGCTTCGGTAAGCGCTCCTCTTCGTATGACTTCCGTACATCCGGTCGTGGCGGCAAGGGTATCCGTGCTACCGATACGTCCAAGACGACGGAAATCGGTGAGCTGGTTGCGGCCTTCCCGGTCGAAGACGGCGACCAGATCATGCTCGTCTCCGATGGTGGCCAGCTGATCCGTGTGCCTGTCAATGGCATCCGCATCGCGAGCCGCGCCACAAAGGGCGTCACGATCTTCTCCACAGCCAAGGATGAGAAGGTTGTCTCTGTCGAGCGCATCAACGAGCCGGAGGGCGACGACGAGGTCGAAGCCATCGAAGGTGAAGTGGTCGTTGAAGGCGGGACTGCTGATGACGCAGCCGCTCCAGACGGCGACGCTCAGGAATGACAATAGGGAACGGCGGGCTCAACCCCGCCGTTTTCGTTTGCAGTCGATGTATTCCTCATAAAACTAACCTATAAGCAAACAGCAAAAAGCCCTGCGAAACACATGTCTCGCAGGGCTTTTTATATGCCGTTAGATTTCAGCGCAGGCGCAAATGAATGACGCTTTGGCCGGAGCGGGAAGCGATATGAAGATGTATCTTTGCTTCCGGCTGGTTGCTTCGCCAGGCGCGGGCGCCGTGGCAAAGCAGGAGATTGACGAGATCGCGTGTCTTGTGGCGCGATTTATTCAGGCCGAGATCGGCAATTCGCATTGCCGCTTCGTGGATCGGATGCAGCACGGAAAGACTTTGCTGTCTGCCTTTGCCCGCTGCCATGTCCGCATAATTTTCGTTGATCGCCATCTGGAAACCCTCGTTACACAATACAATTCGAGGAGTGGAACCGGTAATTTTAAGTTTGATAGTCATTACCGGCCCCGATACCGTCTGTCGCTTACTGGAGAGAAGCCCAGCAGCTGATGCCCTTCTTCTTCAAGAGGTTGCATGCGTTGACCGCTTCGTTCTGGCCGCCGAAGCCGCCGAAACGTGCACGGTACATCTGGGAGCCGTCCTTGCTAAAGGCGACCGTGAATGGCTTGGCAGTGCGAAGTAGACTGCCACCCTTGTCCTGTGCTGCCTGAAGCAGGTTGCGTGCAGAGCCTTCATCCGGCGATGCGCCGATCTGAATGACCCAGCCAGCGCTGCCTGATGTTACAGGCGCAGGAACTGTAGATGCCGTCACGATGTTGTCGACCTTGGTGGAGTTCGTCACAAGCGAACGATCCGGCTTCATGTCGACAGGAGGAACGGGACGGGCAGGGGTCTTTGCGCGTGTCACGACATCCATGGCAGCGACAGCAGCATTGGCTTGAGCCGGTGCAAAAGCCGTAACCGGTGTCTCGTCTGCATAGCGTGCCTGCGGAACGGGCCCGGCATGCGGCAGACCGGAAGGTTGTGTGGACGCAGCAACGGCCATTGGCTCTTCGAGCAGAGCAGATGGAGTAGCTGCGATCAGGTTGCTGTTACCACCACGAGATGCCTGTGGAAGATATTCCGCAACAAGCTTACGCATCGTCGCATCGCGAGCAGCGCTGGAACGACCGCCTAGGACAACAGCAACGATGGAACGACCGTCCAGCTGTGCTGATGTTGCAAGGTTGCTACCGGCAGCGCGCGTATAACCAGTCTTGATACCATCGACGCCGCGAACGGTGCCAACGAGGCGGTTATGATTGCCGATGACCTGCTTGCCGAAGGTAAAGGTGCGGGTGTTGAAGTAGCCGTAATACTGCGGGAAGTGCTGACGCAGCGCAACGGAAAGACGAGCCTGATCGCGCGCCGTCGTCATCTGCGCCGTATTGGGCAGGCCGTGAGCATTGCGATAGGTCGTGCGGGTCATGCCCAGTGCACGTGCCTTCGCCGTCATGAGCCGTCCCCAACGTTCTTCCGAGCCGCCGAGATATTCGCCGAGTGCCGTCGCAACGTCGTTGGCCGAGCGGGTGACCAGAGCAAGAATGGCCTGCTCGACCGTAACCGAGCCGCCTGCGCGAACGCCCAATTTCGATGGAGGCTCTTTCGCAGCGTTGGCAGAAATCGGAACTTTCGAGTCGAGAGTGATGCGGCCTGAGTTCAACGCTTCGAACGTCAGATACAGGGTCATCATTTTGGTCAGCGATGCAGGATAGCGCAAACCATCAGGGTCCTCACTATACAGAACCTTGCCGGTTCTGGCATCCAGAACGATGCCCGCATATTTGGGATCAGCTTTCGCGATCTGCGTTGTGGCGGTGGTTGCCGTCGCCATAGCGACCGCAAACATGAAAACCTTCACGCAAGACTTAGCGTTTACCGCTTGCCCGAGTACCTCAGATATTTTTTTGAACACGGTTGAACTCATTAATCGCATGCCACTGTTCCGTCCGACACGCCCCGCCAGACTTTTCACCCGCCAACTTTAGAGTGATGGCGTTACCAAGTGGTTTATGAATGGTATCTGAAGCCGATAAAATGCATGGCGTGATCAAAACCGATACAGGCCACTCAAGTCTGTGCAGCGATGGCAATGCATATTGAAACACAGCGCGCCGATTGCTACCTGTCGCGAAACGAAGGATGCACCATGGCCTCACGCGATCGATATTCCCGCAAACTCGAATGTTCCAAATGCGGCCATAGCGGCTTTGCAGAAGCGTCCGAGCAGGATGAGAAGGCAAATCCCGATGTGGATTTTCGCATAGATGAAATGCCCAGGGGTTTTCGTGCGGAGCGTCCGTCGAGAAATCCAGCTGAGTACATGATACGCTGCGGGCAGTGCGGAAACATCTTCCGCTTCCTGCAAAAGGTGGCCTATGCGCCGGGTGGCGAACCGCGAGCCAGCCAGCGTTGATCATCCAGCCCGGAGTGCATTATGAGCACCGTTGACAATAACCAGAGACGAGACAGGCCACCGCCACGTAAAAAGCCGATCTGGCCGTGGCTGCTTCTGCTCGTCCTCACGCTCCTTGGTATTTACGCCTGGAACCGGGCGCACGAGCTTTTCGACGAATTCTCAAGAAACATGCCAACTGCCATCATAGAGTTGTTCGAAGACTTGCTGAAAGAAAATCACGAGAGCAGGCCTGCGCCGGGACTGGATGTATCGGCCCCGTCTCCCAGCCGCAGCTACTGACAGATTTCCGGCTGCAAACAAAAAAGCCCCGCAATGGGCGGGGCAGGTTGGTCGCTCGGGGAAAGTCGGGCAAAGCCCTTGAGCGATGGCTCTTTCTATTTGAGATTTGCCAAATTAGGAAAGTGCACATCCAGCCGCATCGGTACGCTCGTTAAAAATAAGTCAGCAATCACGACATAATTTTTCTGACGGCATAAAAAAAGCCCCACCAAAAGGCGGGGCCAAGCTATGCCTGATTGGCTTTCAGGACTTGGGAGCTCCTCCCGTGGAGGAAGCAAATCAGGCATAACGGTGGATGCCAGCGTGTGAAAGGCCATTGTGGTGGCGAACGGTACGCTTCTGGTTGAATTTCAAACCTTGGCGATACGCGTTTTCCGCGTTCAGCACTTGTTCATCACTGCCGTGCCATTTTGCGAGCATATTGAGCCGATACCCGAGACTGGTTCGGCTCACATGGAGCAGCCCGCAATGAAAAAGATTCTTCTCGCTACACTTGCCGCAATCATCGCCAGCGGCGCGGTGTTGACCAGCGTTCAGACTGCATCAGCACAATATTACGATGGCCCCTACAGGTACGACCGTCGCGGTCCGCCGCCACCTCCTTATCGTGACCCTCCGCGCAGACACCGCGACCATGACGGCAGAATTATTGCCGGTGGCATCGCAGCTGGCGTTCTGGGTGGTATTATTGGCGGCGCTCTCGCCAACAGCGGCCCTCGCTACGTCGAGCCACCACCACCTCCGCCGCCAAGATGCTGGTTCGAGGACCGTCAGATCCGCAACGCCTATGATGGCGGCTGGCACACCGAAAGTTTCCGCGTCTGCCAGTAATGGCTGCACAACGAATGAGTTGATGAAAGCCGGCCTTCAGGTCGGCTTTTCTTTTGCGCCACCGACACTTCATATCATCGCCTCATTGTTTTCGAAGGGTCTGATCACGACAGACTTGAAAACAAGGACAATATGATGCGCAGCGCAACACACGACGTTTTTGGCGAACCGCAGGACGTGCTTGCTTTGAAGGACGCTCCGGTCCCAAAACCTGGTGAAGGGCAGTTGCGCATACGCACGCTTCTTTCCCCCATCCATAATCACGACCTTTGGACGGTGCGTGGCAACTATGGATACAAGCCACCGTTACCCGGCGCGATCGGTGGCAGCGAAGCGGTTGGTATCGTTGAAGAACTGGGCGAGGGCGCTGATGCTTCTCTGTTGGGTCGACGGGTCGCGGTAGCGGGTGTGCACGGGTCCTGGGCCGAGTATTTTCTCGCACCTGCGGCTGGCGTCGTTCCCGTGCCCGATACGATATCCGACGAAGCGGCCGCGCAGTTGATCGCCATGCCCTTCAGTGCCATCACATTGCTGGAGTTTCTGGGCGTCAAGGAAGGTGACTGGATGATCCAAAACACCGCCAACGGCGCCGTTGGCAAGGCCGTCGCCATGCTTGCGCAGGCCCGCAACATTCACGTCGTCAATCTCGTGCGTCGTGATGACGGCATCAAGGAGCTCTCCGACCTCGGCATCATCAACGGTGTGTCGACGGCAACGCCGGATTGGAAGGATGAGGTGCGCTCAATGACCGGGGATCATCCAATCCGCGCCGGTGTCGATTCTATTGGTGGCACTGCCAGCAACGATATTGCCGAATTGCTGGGTGATGACGGTCTGCTCGTTTCCTTTGGATCGATGACCGGTGCGCCCATGCAAATTTCGTCCGGCCCTGTCATTTTCAAACAACTGACCATCAAGGGTTTTTGGGGCAGCAAGGTCATTGGCTCCATGCCGACGGATGTCCGGCACCGCCTCTTCGGTGAACTCATCAGGCTGGTGGAAGATGGCACGATCAAACTACCCGTAGAGGGCGTCTACGATCTGGCTGACATCGCCGATGCAGTGAAGGCGTCACTCGCGTCAGGAAAGGCGGGGAAAGTTCTGTTGAAGCCGTAGGACGTCAAGCGAGAGGCGCACGGCGGGGCGGTCAAAGCCGCTTCCGCACGCCGATGTTTGGTGCTAACTGGCGATTGGAGCATTACATCCGGGGGGATAGACTTTGATCGCCAATATTCTCATCGTGCTGATCGCAGCACTTCATTTCTATATTCTGATCTTGCAGATGGCCTTTTGGACAAAACCGGCGGGTCGAAAAGCCTTCAGGCTCTCGCCGGAATTTGCAGAAAGCAGCAAGGTGCTTGCCGCCAATCAGGGTCTTTACAACGGTTTCCTCGCGGCTGGTCTGATCTTCAGCTTAGCACACGGCATCGCCGACAGAAGCATCGCTATCTTCTTTCTGGTCTGCATCTTCGTCGCTGGCATCTTCGGTGGCGTGACGGCGCATCGAAAAATCATGATGATCCAGTCAGCACCTGCGCTGATCGCTCTCGTCGCGGTGCTAGCGGGGGTCTGACCTACTTGGATGCCGCAGCGTGGAGGCGGGCGACGATGTAATCGTAGCTCTCCATGACCTGCACGCGCTCATTTCCAGCACGCAGAATAAGTGTGCCTTGCGCCAGCGGTGAAATCTGGGTGACGTGGTCGAAATTGATGGCAAACTTCTGATTATTGCCCGCCGCTGTCACTTCAATCCACATCTTAAAGCCCTTTGAGAATCGTCAATTCCGGCTCTTATAAATGCTGCGATAAAAGCCGCCAATGATTCACGATAACAATTTGCAAGCATAAGCGCGCAAGCGTTGTATAGGCTGAAAAAACAGAAGAATAACTGGGAATGCAGGATGCGTATCGCCACAATCGGCAATGGAAAATCCTGGCAGATGGGGTGGGATTCGAACCCACGGTACGCTCTCACGCACGCCGGTTTTCAAGACCGGTTCCTTAAACCACTCGGACACCCATCCGTGTTATGCGTGGCTTTATAACGGTTTGCTCTACTGCGTCAATCCGTCGTTATGGGCTTTTCGGCGTCGTGGAAGAGGTGGTGCGATTAATAAAGCGGTAACCACGTTGGTTACAATTTTATCTAAATCGCATTACCCGTTCGCAATTTCGCCATGTTGCGAGCAAGATTAAGCGGCTGTTAGGTGCTTCGATGTCAGGGGCATGATCATCGAGGCATGAGAGGGGTTGTCGTAAAGACGGCTCAAAGCAGCACGGGGCACGGATTTGAAATCTACGGTAACGAAAGTCGGTGTGAGCGCGAAGTGGCTCGGCATTGCCGTTCTATGCGCAGCGACAGCATCCTGTTCGACAACGTCGAAGACCGAAACCAAGCCTAAGCGGAGCAAGGAATATTTTTCCGAATCCGAGTATGGCGTCAAGGCCAGCCCGCGTGTTGCCGATGGCGCCAATATTCCAAAGGGCGGCGGGCGTTTCCTCGTCGGTAATGCCTATACCGTCAAGGGTCGCCGCTATTTCCCGAAGGAAGAACAGAATTACGACAAGTCGGGCCTTGCGTCCTGGTACGGCTCCGCATTCCACGGTCGTCTCACGGCCAATGGTGAAGCCTACGACAAGGAACACCTGTCTGCGGCGCACCCGACTTTCCCTTTGCCCAGCTATGCCCGCGTTACCAACCTGAACAACGGCTCCTCCGTCATCGTCCGCGTCAACGATCGCGGCCCGTTCCACGAGGGTCGCTTGATCGACGTGTCCAGCAAGACAGCCGATCTACTGGATATGAAGGCCACCGGCACGGCAAACGTCCGCGTCCAATATGTCGGTCGCGCACCGCTTGATGGCCATGATATGCCGTATCTGATGGCGTCCTATTCGCCGAAGGGTTCGCGTGGTCCGGGCATCAATCCCGAGGGACAGATTGCGACGGGCGTGATGGTCGCATCCGCTTCGGCAACCAATATTCCAATTCCGTCCAGCCCTGCCTATGGCGGCTCTGCGCAGATGGCGATGGTTGGTACGAAGAAAAATCAGGCGCTACAGGCCATGCCACTGGTCAATGGCCCGGCACCTGTCATGAGCCAGGGCTCCGAGCAATTCGTGATTCTCCCTGAGATCGGCCCGTTCCTCAGTGAGCGCCCGGAAGGCAATTTCCTTCGTGCGCCGACGCCAGCAGGCCGTTTCGCTTCAGCCTATTCCGAAGAAGCCGCACCTGTTTCAAAGGCCGCGAGCGCCTTCGACAAGGTTCTCGTCAATCGCGGGCAACTGACCGAAGCGTCCATTCTGAGCTTCGTGAAAAACAAGCAGGGCAAGGCACGCTGATTCTTTGCCCCTCCTGCCTGCCTCGAACCCATCTTCGACTGCGGAACGATTCAGAAAGTGTTTTCAGGAAAATTGCCTGAAGATGCTGCAAGTCGTTGCGCTTGCTGAAAGACACAGACTGGCGGGCTGAGACGTTATGCGCACACTTATTTTCCGACATTTTCGCCCACTTCTGATTGCTGCGGTCTGTATCCACGCTGGCGCAGGCATTGCCTCGGCCCAAGCAACCATCACGGTCAAGGCGCAGCAGGCCTATATGGTCGATGCCGAGACCGGCACGGTTCTGCTTGCCATAGATGAAAACAAGCCGTTTCCACCCGCATCACTTGCCAAACTGATGACCGTCGAAGTGGTGATGGACGCGTTGACACAGGGGCAGGTGAGTGCCGAGACGGCCTATCCCGTTTCTGAATATGCCTGGCGCACCGGGGGCGCACCATCGCGGACATCCACGATGTTTGCGGCACTGAAATCCTCCGTTCCGATCAATGATCTTCTGACCGGAATTATCGTGCAGAACGCCAATGACGGCTGCCTTATCGTCGCCGAAGGTATGGCGGGGTCCGATCCGGCTTTCGCAAAGCGGATGACCGAGCGGGCAAAGACGCTCGGCATGACAGCCAGCGCCTTTGCAAACTCGACTGGTTTGCCCGACCAAGTCAGCAGCACCACGGCGAAAGACATGGTTTTGCTGGCAAAGCACATTCACGACACGTCGGGGGATCGCTACGGCCTGTTCAGCAAGCCGGATTTTGAGTGGAACCGCATTTTCCAGCGCAACAAGAATTCGCTGATCGGTAACGGAATCGACGGGTTGGGATTGGGTTATGCCGAGGGCCACGGCTTTTCAGCTGTCGTTTCGGCTGAGCGTGATGGACGCCGCATTTATCTCACTCTCGCGGGGATAGCGGATGACAAGACCCGGCAGGAAGAAGCGCGTCGCGTGGTGGAGTGGGGACTGACAGCGTTCGAAAAGCGCAGCCTGTTCCAGAAGGATGAGACCGTTGGCAATATCAGCGTCTACGGCGGCTCTGTTTCGGCTGTCGATCTGGCGGTGCACGAGCAGGTCAGCATTCTCGTGCCGATCAACAATCCCGACCGGCTTTCTGGCCGCATCGTCTATAAATGGCCGCTTAATGCCCCGTTGGAGGCCAATTTCAATGCGGCAACGCTGCGGATTTTCTCCGGCGAAAAACTGCTGCGTGAGGTGCCGCTTTACACCAAGGCCGCTGTAGACACGGGAACGTTGACGCAGAATGCGACAGGCGCACTGAAAGAACTGTTGTTCTTCTGGTTATAGCAACATCGCACGGTTTGGCTGCGGTTTTCCGAGACGTGCTTTCACGTCGATAGTTTCCCAATCTGCTGATATGGGTTACACACAGGCCGACCTATTGCGGAAGTCAGGAAGTTACATTGTCCGAAAACACTGGATTGTTCATCAGCTTCGAAGGCGGCGAGGGCGCTGGAAAATCCACGCAGATTACCCTTCTTGCCGAGACCTTGCGCAAGCGCGGACTTGAAGTCGTCGTGACCCGCGAGCCGGGCGGTTCTCCGGGTGCGGAAGCCGTGCGTCATGTGCTTCTTTCGGGTGCCGCCGAACCTTTTGGCGTGCGCATGGAGGCCATGCTGTTTGCCGCCGCGCGCAACGACCATGTGGAAGAGGTGATCAGACCAGCACTGAACAAGGGCTCCGTTGTTCTGTGCGACCGCTTTCTGGATTCCTCCCGGGTTTATCAGGGTACGACAGGCAATCTGGAGCCGGAATTCATCGAGACCCTGCAGCGCATTGCAATCGACGGCACGATGCCGGATCTGACGCTTATTTTCGATATCCCTGCCGCCTCCGGTCTTGCACGGGCGCGTAAGCGGGCAGACGAGGGCGCGACGCCTGACAGGTTCGAGAAGGAAGAGCTGGAAACGCACGAGAAGCGGCGCGAGGCCTATCTCGATATCGCCCTGAACGAGCCGCGGCGGTGTCGCATCGTCAACGCAGATCAGCCACCTGAAAAGGTAACCGAAGACGTGTTGTTACTGGTAGAACCGCTGCTGGCGAACGTCACGGAAATTGCGGAATGAGCGAGGTTCACGGCGTTCTGGACGGAGCCATTCCGCCGCAGGAAAACCCGAAATTATTCGGTCATGACGAGGCAGCGCAGTTCCTGGCGCAATCCTATCGCTCGGGTAAGGGTCACCATGCCATCCTGATCGAGGGGCCGGAAGGCATTGGCAAGGCGACGCTTGCGTTCCGCTTTGCCCACCACGTGTTGTCTTACCCGGAGCCCGCGCTGGCGCCGGAAAATCTAGCCGACCCTGACCCGGAATCTCAGGTCAGCCATCAGATTGCGTCTGGCGCATCGCATAATCTGCTGCATTTGACACGACCGGTCGATGAGAAAACCGGAAAGGTGAAGTCGGCTATTACGGTGGATGAGGTTCGAAGGGCAGGGCACTTCTTCTCCCAGACCTCCGGTACCGGCAACTGGCGTATCGTCATCATCGACCCGGCAGACGACCTGAACCGCAATGCCGCGAATGCAATCCTGAAAATTCTTGAAGAGCCACCGAAACGGGCGCTGTTTCTGGTTCTTTCGCATGCGCCTGGCAAACTTCTGCCCACCATCCGCTCACGCTGCATGCCCTTGCGTCTCCTACCGCTGGGCAATGGCGATATGGAGCGGGCCCTGCAAAATCTCGGCCTGACCATGTCTGATGACAAGCGGACATCGCTTCTGGCCGCGTCCAAGGGCAGCGTTTCGCAAGCGCTGAAGCTTCTGAACTACGGCGGCTCCGACATCGTGGATGTGTTCAGCGACGTCATGGCGGCGAGCGGTCCTTCTGCGCGAAAACAGATGCACAAACTTGCCGACGTGCTGGCCCAGAAGGACGGCGACATCGTTCTCGGCTTCTTCATGGAGCATGCAACCGAAACTCTGATGGACAGAGCAAGGGCTGCGGCCATGGCAGGCGATATCAGTGCCGCCGAGCGTCATGCGCGCCTGTCATCATCGCTTTCAGAACGCATTACCATCGCGCAGGCCTATAATCTGGACAAGAAGCAGATGGTGCTTTCCATTCTGGAAGACATGCGCGCCGTTTGACAGTCCGTCAATTTTGTACGGCTTTTGCTTTCGCTTGCGCGAACAATAGGCTAAGAGCGGTCTATCTCAAAAACAGACCGTAAAGCCGATCGAGCGTCATGACAGACAAGACACCTTTCTACATCACAACAGCGATTTCCTATCCCAACGGCAAGCCGCATATCGGCCATGCCTACGAGCTGATCGCAACGGATGCCATGGCGCGTTTTCAGCGTCTGGATGGTAAGGACGTCTTCTTTCTGACCGGCACGGACGAACACGGCCAGAAGATGCAACAGACAGCGCGCGCCGAAGGCATCACGCCGGAAGAACTGGCGCAGCGCAACTCCGACCAGTTCCGCGCCATGGGCAAGCTGCTCAACGCCTCCAATGACGATTTCATCCGCACCACGGAAGAACGTCACCACGAGACGTCGCGCAACATCTGGAACCTGATGGCCGATAACGGCGACATCTATAAGGACAGCTATGCCGGCTGGTACTCCGTGCGTGACGAGGCCTATTATGCCGAGGACGAGACAGAGGTGCGTACCGATGGCGTCCGGTACGGCCCGCAGGGCTCACCGGTCGAATGGGTCGAAGAGGAAAGCTATTTCTTCAAACTGTCCGAATATCAGGACAAACTGCTGAAGCTCTACGAAGAGAACCCTGATTTCATCGGTCCAGCCGAGCGCCGCAACGAAGTCATCTCCTTCGTTAAGTCCGGTCTGAAAGACCTCTCAGTCTCGCGCACGACGTTCGATTGGGGGATCAAGGTCCCCAATGATCCGAAGCACGTCATGTATGTGTGGGTGGATGCCCTCACCAACTACATCACCGCGACCGGCTACATCGAAGACAAGGATGGCCCGCGCGCCAAATACTGGCCTGCCGACGTGCACATCATCGGAAAGGACATCATTCGCTTCCACGCGGTGTACTGGCCTGCCTTCCTGATGAGCGCTGGCTTGCCACTGCCCAAGCGCGTTTACGCCCACGGCTTCCTGCTCAACAAGGGCGAGAAAATGTCGAAGTCTGTCGGCAACGTGGTCGATCCCGTCGATCTGGTGAACCATTTCGGGCTGGATCAGGTGCGTTACTTCTTCCTGCGCGAAGTCTCCTTCGGACAGGATGGAAGCTACAGCGAAGACGGAATCGCCACCCGCATCAATGCCGATCTGGCAAATGGCATCGGTAACCTTGCCAGCCGCTCGCTATCCATGATCGTCAAGAATTGCGATGGTCAGATTCCGACACCCGGTGCCTTTACCGAAGAAGACAAGGCGATGCTCGCCGCCGCCGATGCGCTGCATGCGACATGCCGCGACGAGATGGGCAAGCAGATGATCCACAAGGCGCTTGCCGCGATCATCGCTGTCGTTTCTGAAACTGACCGCTACTTTGCGGGACAGGAACCTTGGGCGTTGAAAAAGACTGACCCGGAGCGCATGGGCACGGTTCTCTATGTGACGGCAGAAGTGGTTCGCCAGATCGGCATTCTTCTTCAGCCGTTCATGCCAGGTTCTTGCGAAAAGCTTCTCGATCTCGTTGCCGCACCTGCGGACAAACGTGATTTCGCAGCCTTGGGTGAGGGCGGTCGTCTCGTTCCCGGTACGCCGCTCGAAGCGCCGAAGCCGATCTTCCCGCGTTATGTGGCGCCAGAGGCTTGAAGCCGATGCTGATCGATACCCATTGCCATCTGGATTTTGCCGATTTCGATGCAGAGCGCGACGATATCATCGCGCGCGCTCATACATCCGGCGTCAGCCAGATGGTGACGATCTCCACCCGCGTCGCGCGTCTGCCGGAACTGCTGAAGATTGCGGAAAAATATCCCTCAGTCTTTTGTTCGGTCGGCACGCATCCCAACAATGCCGACGAAGAACTCGACATCATGGCCGACGATCTGGTGCGGCTGGCCAACAGCCACGATAAGATCGTTGCCATAGGCGAGGCGGGTCTGGATTATTTCTACGATACGCAAAAGCCTGAAGATCAGAAAACCGGTCTGCGACGCCACATCGGAGCTGCGCGTATTACGAAGCTGCCTCTCGTCATCCATAGCCGCAGCGCCGATGACGACATGATCGCGATTTTGCGCGAAGAAAGCGGGAAGGGTGCTTTTCCGTTCATTCTGCACTGCTTTTCAGCTGGTCAGGAACTGGCGAATGCCGGTGTGGAGCTTGGCGGCTACGTCTCCTTCTCAGGCATTCTGACCTTCCCAAAATCGCAGGACATCAGAGATATCGCAGCGACCGTTCCGCTGGACCGGCTGCTGGTGGAAACAGATGCGCCCTATCTTGCGCCCAAGCGCTGGCGCGGCAAACGCAATGAGCCATCCTACGTCGTCAACACGGCCGAGGTATTGGCCGAGGTGCATGGCATCTCCTATGAGCAGATGGCTGACATCACCACGGAAAATGCTTTCCGCTGCTTTTCCAAGATGACGAAGGTGTAGGTTTGGCAGGCTATCGGCGTCGCTTCACGATACTGGGTTGCGGCTCGTCGCCGGGCGTGCCGCGTATCAATGGTGACTGGGGCGCTTGTGATCCTGAAAATCCCAGAAATATGCGCACTCGCGCGGCCTTCATGGTCCAGCAATTTGCTCCCGATGGTGGCATGACGACCGTGGTGATCGATACCGGGCCGGATCTTCGTGCGCAGCTGATTGCCGCGAGGGTCGAACATTTAGACGCTGTGATCTACACCCACTCCCATGCCGACCACCTCCATGGCATCGATGACCTGCGTGGATATTTCATTTCCAGCCGCAAACGGATTCCCATCCACGCCGACCCGGCGACGATGCAGCGCATTCGCGATGGATTTCCCTATTGTCTGGAAACACCGCCGGGCAGCAACTATCCACCCATCGTCGAGCCGCATATCATCCACGACATGGACACGGAATTCGAGGTTGCCGGGGCAGGCGGCACTATCAGTTTCAAGCCACACATGCAGCAGCACGGCGACACGCACTCGCTGGGTTTTCGCATCGGCGATGTCGCCTATTGCACCGATGTCAGCGACTTTCCGCCCGAGTCCGTGGAAAAGCTGATGGATATCGCCGTGCTGGTGATCGATACGTTGCAGTACCGCTTTCATCCCAGCCATCTGTCGCTTGAACAGTCGCTGGATTGGATTGCGAAGCTTCGAGCCAAGCGCGCCATACTAACCCACATGCACACGCCGCTAGATTATGACACAGTCATGCGGGAAACGCCCGACCACGTAGAGCCGGGTTACGACCAGATGCGCTTCGAGATCGACCTGATTTGACCTGATCTCGGACTGCCAAGGAAAAACGATGTCGACCAAGCCTTTCCGTGCACCCACTATGGCAAGCTTCTTCGATAATCTCCGCTCAAGCCGCCTGCGCGCGGTTTTCCGGCGCGGCGAAGTCGCGTTGGTCATACTGGCTTTGTTTGTGGGCGCGGCGGCGGGTCTTTTCGTCGTCCTCATCGGCGCAATCACGACCTTTCTCCACACGCTCGTCTTTGGCGTAGAGCGATTGAGCAGCAGCGACCTGTCCGGCTGGATCGTGCTTCTCGGGCCGCTGGCCGGCGGTATCATTCTCGGCACCATCATTTTCATTATCTCGAAAACCCGCAAGAAACCGATGATCGACCCCATCGAGGCAAACGCCTTGCATGGCGGTCGCCTGTCTTTGACCGATAGCGTTATCGTCTGCTTGCAGAACATCGTTTCCAACGGATTTGGCGCATCCGTGGGGCTTGAGGCCGGTTACACACAGGTCGCCAGTGGCGTCGCATCGAAGCTCGGCGTCAATCTGAAGCTGAGGCGAGGCGACATGCGTATCCTGGTCGGCTGCGGCGCGGCAGGTGCCATCGCTGCGGCCTTCAATGCGCCGCTGACAGGCGCGTTCTATGCCATAGAGCTCATCATCGGCACATACACCATCGTCACGCTCGCGCCCTTGATCGTTTCAGCGCTGGTCGCGACCATCGTAGCTGGCCTGTTGTCCCAGCATGGCCTCAGCATCGACATCGTCGGCCACAGCGCCGTGACGCCACCCGATTATATTCCCGCGATATTTCTGGGCGCGGTCTGCGCTGGCATCGGCATCATTCTCATGCAGACTGTGTCTTTCATCGAGGAAACAGCCCGGAAAAGCCGAATCCCGATCTGGCTCAGGCCAGCGCTGGGCGGCATTGCCGTCGGCGCACTGGCACTGATTTCGCCGCAGGTTTTGTCCAGCGGCCACGGCGCGCTGCATCTAAACCTCGATGCGGCCATGACGGTCTGGGCATTGAGCGGATTGTTTGTTCTGAAAGCCGCTGCCAGTGCCATTTCAATTGGCTCTAACTTTCGCGGCGGCCTATTTTTTGCATCCTTGTTCATGGGCTCGCTGTTGGGCAAAATTTTTGCGATTTTTGCGCCCTATATCGGTTACGGCGATACCCAGCCCATCGTCTACGCCGTCATCGGCATGAGTGCCTTCGCAGCCGCAATCATCGGCGGACCCTTGACCATGACGTTTCTGGCGCTGGAACTGACGGGCGACTTCCAGATCACCGTTTTGGTGCTCGCAGCGGTCATGACGACTTCGCTGGTGGTGCGCACGACCTTCGGATATTCCTTCGCCACATGGCGCTTCCATTTGCGCGGCGAAAGCATACGCAGCGCCCACGACATCGGCTGGATTCGCGACCTGACCGTCGGAAAAATGATGCGCGCCGATATCAGAAAAGAAACCGTCAGCATCGGCCTGCCAGCCTTCAAGGAAAAGTTTCCACTCGGCTCGACCCAGCGCGTCATCATGACGCACGACGACGGACGCTACGCCGGCATCATCCTCGTACCGGAAATCTACGCCGACCCCATGGAGCGGGATTCCAAAACGATCAGCCTCGAAACCTATCTACGCTACAAGAGCGACGTACTTTTGCCAACCATGAACGCCCGCCAGGCCGCGGCCTTGTTCGACACCACGGAAAGCGAAGTGCTCGCTGTCGTCAACGACAAGATAGAGAACAGACCCATCGGCCTGCTAACCGAAAGCCACACGCTCCGAAGGTACAGCGAAGAACTCGACATCAGACGTCGGGAGGCTTCTGGGGAAATATGATTTTGAAGGAGGTCTTCTCTCTATGAATTCAAACCGGCAACGCTAGATGGCTTGAGACACCCGGCTTATTCCTCGGCGCTACCTTGTTCCACTTAAAAGGGCTGCAAATTTCAGGATAAACCGAGCTGCGTCTGACGCTCGAGACTGAAGAAGAAAGTGCGGTCCATCAATCGTTGAAATCGTCTCGGAGACCAGTTCAAAATCTTGCGACATTCTTGCGGGCACCAACCGATCCTGCGTGGCGCGAAGATAGATAAATGGCAGAGACAATTCTTTCAATTGGTCACGCATGTCTACCTTCAGAACCTCTCTCAACCGACCGGAAAAGGTTCTTGCAGGTACGAGATTCACAGCGTTCTGAAACCTTTCCGTGAACATCTTGCTCGACCATCGACCCATTAGGAGCGGCTGTATCAACCAAGCCAGGAATGGTGATTTGAACGGTATTATTCTCACCAAGTGGGGCAGAAACGAAGGCAAATGTAGAGGCGATCGCGCAAATGTCGCAACGAAGACGATGCCTCTCAAACCCACAGGCCTTTGCGACGCCAACATAATCGCAAGTGGCCCAGCAAAGGATTCCGCTACCACAATGAAATCATCACTCGGAAGTTTGTCTTTCACCCAACACAGAAGATCATCATATCGATAGCAATCTGTGGGATACCGAATAACCGAAACCGCGTTCTCTTTTGCGAGAATACTCTCTAGCTCCGTAAGAAGAAGCCCAGTCCCATCCAGTCCTGGTAGAATGAAGATTTTCATATCATTATCGCTCATGAGCCTTTGCCGCGAGAGCAATCTTGCAAAGAGTGGCAACGATGTCGAGCGTTGTGATAAACCTCAAGTTCCGGCAAACGCATCGTATCAAAAAGTTCCATAATATATGTTATGCAATCTTTATGTGTAACGGCTATATAGTAATGCGACAGTTGGGCCAGTTAGAGATGCGACAGTCTCGCCTCTCGACGCACTGTGTTATGCGCACCCACACCTTGCCGAGGCGCACCCTAGTTTGCCAAAATCGGCTTGCTGATGATCTGTATCCTCTCTGTCTTCAATAACGCACGGACAACTCTGTCGCTTGATAGACTCTGCCACTCATCTGGCCAATAGAGATTAAGATCAACGCTACGCTCGAAGATCGCCTCCATTTTCGCAACTGCTGGCGCCAATTCGAAAAGGTCCACGTCGCCGATGATCATCAGATCGACATCGCTATCCGCACGCTCGGTTCCTCGGGCAACAGATCCGAAGACGAAAGCTTCGCTGATCCGCTCTCTGATTGGACCAAGTTCGTCAGCAACAACATTTGCGATTCCGAATGTCTTGCGCATGATCGACCTGAGCTCTTCGTAGATCGGACTATTGGTGTTGACCGAGTACACAAGCTGGTTTCTACGCTTGGCTGCAACCACCACCCCGGCCTTGATTAGAGCACGGATGACGTTCCTCCCCGCTCCGACACCAGGGCCGCCGATTGCTATGAGTTCGTTCGTGCCGAATTCTCGCCGAGGATGAAGTAGCAATGCCCGAAGTATTTTTTGCTGGCGCTTTGAAAACATGAAATCAATTGACAAGGGTGCGATCCATTCACTGGATTGATCGAACCATAAAATGGATCATTTCGTGCAAATTGACAACCGGGGTCGGGATAGGATCCAGCCTCCTACAACCGGTTCTGTATCCAAGCTTTTGTACATTCACGAACACCGGGTGGCTGCCCCTCAACACCCGATCTTGAAGAGAAAGCACCATCACCGTCGTCGGACACCACCCCGCCCATTCCAGGCGAGGCATCCTTCACGGTTTCTCCCGGACTTCCTTTTCAATACACGCCACTCTGAACTCGCGATCATGGTTGCATGGAGCAAGAGGCCGCCTCCACACGATCCATCGCTTTGAAATTACCTAGTGTGGGGCGTGGGTGGAGCGCCCTGCCCTTGTCCCTTGCGAGGCCGCCCGGAACTGTGAATGGAACCGAAGAGAGCGAGATTACAATGACAGGATACATCACAGGAATGACGAGAGCCGAGCGCATGGCCGTCGACAACTTCATCCAAGTGATAGGGTTCGTCGACGAGGATGGGAAACTTGTCTCGGGTGTCCTCGACCGGTTCCAATCCCGCTTCGCGTATCTCCATGGTCCATCCGGCACGATGCATATTTCCGTCACCCCCCTCGCCAATCAGGGCATCACCAAGTTCTCGATAAGGGACGCGGTGATCTTCGGTTTCTCTACTGTGGAATACCTCGATCTGCTTGAATGGGAGAGGCAATCCAGCCACTACATCCAGAACGAGGACGAACTTACCGCACTATACGACAGTGCGCTTCGCAATGATCTTCCTTATCCCTGAGCACGCCGTCGTGGCCTGCTATAGATGAATCCGATGTCGTCTGGATAATGCAGCAATGCCTTCTGACGGTGCGCGTAGGCCGTCATCTCATCTGGACGTGATGCAAACGCTGCGCGGATTATCTCCCGCAGGCGCGACTCCATCCGCGCCAGTATTGCTTCATCCTCCGGAAATCTCATTGAGGTTGGCTCAACGATGAATGAGCCCACTCGGCTGATGTTTCTCTGGTGCAAGGGGCCGGAAACCCTCCTGTTTTCAATTGCAACCCAAATTCGATAGGCCTCTTCCGTGGTTACAAGTGCAAGAAGAGACTCGCAATTTTTGTCGAGGAAGGTCAAAAGATCGCTCTGCAACACCGCAGAAGTCCGTGCCACGGCGGAGACGAGATTCATTACGACCAGCTTTCGAACACTTGGAGGAACGTCCGCGCTGGAAAGCAGAACATAACCTAGGCTAAGTGAATGTTTCGCGAGCGACACTGTCCTTGGAAATGATGCTCCCAAAGCGGATCCAGCCTCTACACTGTTGACCAGGAAGGGCGTAATGCCGCTCGAACCGCCAATCCCGTCAATGGAGGATTCAAGTGCGCGCACGAGCTTTGCATCCAGCCGCAGCCTATCGTCTGGTTCGAGCATCTCCACGCAGCGTGGTTCAATGTTGATCACCTGTAGAACGGCATCATCGGCGCACCGTCGTTGATCCGCAGACAGCGTCAACGTCGTGCAGAACAAACGCTTCGCAATAGCTGTGCGAATAGACGCTTTATTGATCCGGGCGCACCCACAGAGAAACTTCACGGCGTTTCGCCACGTTTCAGAGTTGTGGGTGACGAACAGTTTGACAACCCGCTCTACCAGCCGAATGTGCGTGGCCTCCGTCAACAGCGCGACCTCCGCTGCGACGATCGCTTGGTCGGCGGCATCGGTGCCTACGAAGTAATCAGAGTTCTGAAGGCGGCTGACAATTTCCTCGACAGTGACGATAGGATCGAGATTTCGCTGCCTCAGAAACAACTCGACCCCTTTTTTAAGGAGATGGGCCGCTTCGAAGTCCCGGATGTTCTTCCCTCCTGGATGCGCAGATCGGTTTCTCGCCGCACGGAGTTCGTCAAGATAGTCAATTTTCTCCTGCTCGAGCAGCCCAACGGGTCGCAAACAACTTAGCAACCGCGCTTCGAACGCGTCGCCGCTTTCCTTTCTGTCGTCCACGTCCTTTACGGCCTGGCGATATCGCGGATCGATCTTTGCCGCGAAACGCAACTTCTCGTCCGCGTACGCGAAAACGGCATTTGAAAGCATGAGAACACAAGATCGGTAGCTGCCAGCTCGGAAATTCGCGAGTGTTTCTGCAAAGTAGCATGGGCCGTTCGTGTCCTCGTGGACTGTCTCCTGCATCGTCTTGATATCCGCTTCCAGCAGCATCGGGTTCGCTCCTTCGCATTTCAAACCATCTGACATCCTCCATGTGGTGTCCGTAGTGAATCCTTGGTTGACCACCCGATGTAAACGGCAAGCTTCGGATGGATTTCAAAGACCGTGGTTAATCAAACATCTGGCAATTGGTTTCCAAAGAACAGCGCGGTCATGGGTTCACTAAAGACGATGCCAAGTCTTTCAAGGCGTGAGCGGCGGATCCTTGTCGTGTTCTAGGCGCACTAGCGCGACAGGATGGAATGTATGGTCGCCGTACCGATTTTCGTCTCAAGTAGACCGCATTGATTTGATGACGTGGTCTATATCCTCTCCCGTCATAACCTCCCGCTCTATGAATTCCTGAACAAGCATCTCAAACTGAGGTCGCCTCCCTTCTAGGATCCGCCGCGCCCTTTCGAGTTCCTGCTGCATGATCCCTTCAACTTGCCTACTCAAAACCGGGTCTGCTCTCCGTAGTTCGAACAGATCGTCGGGTGTCGATGCCGGATGATACAGGATTGATCCCATGCCAAGGCAAGCAACCATGTTCGTGGTGATATCCGTGGCCCGCTGTAAATCGGACCCCATCCCGCCTCCGACTCCGCTGAACGTCTCACCGAACACCATCTGTTCCGCCGCCATTCCTCCGAGATACATTGCGACCTCGTCTCTGAAAGAACCTTCGGCACGATGAAGCTTTCTTCCACGATACCAGGCAACGTGGCCGAAACTGTCGCTCTGCGGATTGATCGATCGAGGGACGACCACGTTTGCTATCGCTCCATGCCCGACATCGAGCCCCACGATCACATGCCCAGCCTCATGAACGGCATTCGCATGCCTGCTTTCAGCATCGACTGGTGTCACCGGCGGCGCGGCAGCTAGCAGATCATCGGGTTCTAAAACCCGCCCTGCCCGCCGAGCCTTTCGACGAGCGTCTTTGGCGAGCTGCGCAAGATCGGCACCAGAAAATCCTCCCGTCGCAAGGGCAGCGGTCCTTAGCGTATCTGCCGGAAACTGCACACCGAGATGCAGTGTCAGGATGCGCTTGCGGTCATCATAGTTAGGCAAATCAACCACGATGTGTCGGTCAAGCCGTCCGGGCCGCCTCAAAGCCGGGTCGACTTCGGAGGGATGATTTGTCGCGGCAATTACGACCACGCCTTCGCGATCGGCGGCACCGTCCAATGCTTCTAGCAAGCCGTTGACCACCTGAATGCAGTAATTGGCATTGCTCCCGCTGAACTTCGCCCTGTCCCCGACCGCGTCTATTTCATCAATGAACAGTATGCACGGTGCCTTTTCGGACGCAATGCGGAACGACGCGCGCATCGCCTTCAGTAGATCACCTAGGTGGCCTGCCGCCTGCCACTGCGCACAGGACGCGGCGACGAATTCGACGTTGCACATTCGTGCCACCGCCGAGGCGAACATCGTCTTCCCCGTACCCGGAGGGCCACTGAGCAGCAGCCCGGTGTCCACATCTGACCAGGCGATGTTTCCGGAGCGCCAGTCATTGATGTCCTGCGCAAGGTTCGTCGCCCAGTCTTTGGCGGCCCCGTAGCCAGGCAATTCCTCAAGGCCGACCGTTTTGGCGCTCTTCAGCGCGACCGGAGACGGAAGCGTTTTCAGCCGTGCAATAGCGTCATCAATCTTACGTCCCTTTCGCAGCGACTGAAAGATGAGGTCGACCGGGAATTCAAGAAGTACTGATGCCTCCTCTCGAGACACAGGCATATCCAGAACGGTCTTGATGGCGGAGACCAAGTGTACGGGTCGGATGGAAACCACGGCCACAACTTCATCGAGAGCGACGGCGACATTGTCCGGTGGCTCAGCATCCGCAGGCATTAGCAGGATTACTCCCGCTTTCACGGCGAGGAATTCGACAGCGTCGCTCCACTTGTAGCTATCCCTATAGAAGTCACCAATCCTGTCGATGAAGTACGCATCGGAGATGTTCATGCCTGCAAGAACAGACTTTGTCGCGTCCGCATACGCAATGATGTTGGCATCCGCTGGAAGACGAAGCCCGATGGCCAATCCCTTCCGCCTGAAGGCACCTGCTTTGCGAAGAGCTATCCGTATGGCATGAGTGTAGGTGACCACCTCCAGCGACGCAGCCCTTTCGAGAAAATTCGGTTTCATGACGTTTCCTAGCGATTTCCACGCCGGACAACGGTGTCCGGACCAATCAATGCCTCGTCGAGGTCTACAGAGATGAATTGTTGGAGTATGAGCGTTGCCATCCCTGGGACCGGCGCGATTTCGCGAAAGAGGGATAGCCCCTCGGCAACGGTGAAGGATCCAACTTCGTCGATGGTAGCAATTACTCGGATCCTGTCACCGAGAGGGCACTGATAGTTTCCATACCTCAAGAGATCGCGGGCGTTTCGAAGTCGCGCCCCCTCCTCCCGGTCCGCTCTCGTCATCACCCCATATTCGAAGCCCTCCTCCTCAGAAGCGGCCTGTATCCATGGGATCGGATGCATGTCGACAGCGTCCAGGAGACGCTGCGCACCCGAGCAGTACGTGACGAGGAAATCGGGAGCGTGGATCAGGTCATGGTGACAGAGTTCGAGCGGGAGGCACCTCCAGGCCTTTACATCCGGGTCGACATCGAGAAGGCAAGCCAGATCTCGCGCCTCCTTGTTACGGAACGCGGGCGCACCTTCGCACTTGATCGTCGCTTTGGGAGCGAAGAATTGAGGATGAGGATTTGAGGTATCCTGAATTTCGGGGGGTGTTATTTCGGAACGCATGACAACATCCATCAACGAGTGAAAGCAGCCGCGTGTGCGGCGGTTCAATCATCGTTGTTGTTGTCGGCGATCTTTTTTCATGAGTGAACAAATAAAGAACAAGTGAGTGAGAGTCAATTCTCCCGGGAGGGTTGTGGTCAACTTTTTTCATGCGCGTGGGATGATGGTTCCGGAGAATAGTTCTGCGAGTAGATGGCCCGCCCTTACATGGGCCGATCTCGGCGACCCTGCGGCCCTCCAGAGCACGGAGCTCAACGCTTGTCGCACCACAGTTCAAAACCCCGGGGCCTCTCTCACTTCACTCGGCAGTGTAATGGCGACCGACCCATCGACGCTGGTGCGCCATGTTGAGTTCTGGAAACGCGCGGGTTCGTACATTCGGAAGCAGCGCGCGAACAAGGCGGGAAGAAGTTCAGGACAACGCGAGAAGGCGATGAAGTAATCCTGCAACCCTCCCGATTTGGGACGGGGCCTTCACGCGCCTGAAAGACAAACCGGCAGATGATATTTCTGATCGTATCCTGCAAAGTCCACTGGCTGCTGGATGGATGACTGATCTGATTCCGAAGGATGGGCCTTCCAACCCCTGCAGCCGGTTAGAAGTCTATTGTGACATCCAGGTGATTTCGACATTATCCTCAAGACGAGGCTTGTTGACTGGCTGGTTGAGAATGATGGGCATCGGCATGATCGAGTCCGCACCGACGATCAATGCTTCGCCATCTCTCATGTTCGGCAGGAACGCGACCGTTGACTGGTCGAGAACGCCGCTCGCGTTTACCACCACCAATTGGTCTCGCTCATTGATCAGACGATGTACGACGAACATGCCGATCTGCGACAGCACGTCTTCCGGAACGTCGCGCGGGCGCTGCGTCGCGAGAAGACAAGTCAGTCCGTACTTTCGGCCTTCCTTCGCGATAAGTCCGAAAGCGTCGAGCGTCAACTTGTTGCTGTCGTCCCCGATGCTTTTGTTCAGGAACTGATGAGCTTCATCGATTGCGACGACAAGCGGAACCTTCTGGAAATCGCCGTTCCTCGCCCGACCGAGCAGGTACCTCCCGATCGCATTCACCACGAGTTCGCGGGTATGTTGCTCGAAGGCCAGATACCGCATCGAGACCCTCAGCACTGAAGTTTCAGCATCCCCCAGAAACTCACTGATCACCTCTGTCAGATCCGTCATGTAGCTCGCTGGAGCGAATACGGGCACCATCGGCTGCGACTTTTGGAAGGTAGTAATCCTCATGCAGAGTGTGACGCAACTGTCAAAGGAGTTCTGATGTCTGCCGCCCCAGTGGCTCTTCAAGCCCTCCTTGTTCGAGGTCGGATAAACGCACTCCGCGAACACCTGGTGGACGAGGTCTTGGAAAACAAAGAATGCAGACGGCGCGTGCAGCGCGCGATCGTGTGCAACGATCGCATGGTTGACTGGCTTCCATGCTCGTTCTTCCTTGACCAGTATGCTCGAACCCTCATCCAGAAGCCCGGGCTCTAGCTGCACCAATTTGAGACTCTGCAAGGCCTCACGCAGTTTAGGGGCTTGCACGCCAGGGCTTGGCTGGAGGAAGGCAAAAAGATCCATCTCCGTCAGATGAAAGTACGGGAAGGATACAAACTCCCGTGGGTCGGCATCGCTGTCGCGCGTCCCACCAAGATGGACGTGTCTGACCCTGCCCTTGAGCGTATGGTATTCCCCCGTGGGATCAAGAAGGATTACCTTGCCGCCGCGATCGGCGGCTTGCTCGACCAGACGCGCCGTTGACCAGCTCTTGCCGCCGCCCGTGGTTCCAAGAACAGCACAATGCCTTCCAAATATCGACGCGGGAGAAAGCGAGATGCGGGTCTCTGGAGCTCCGCTGAGATGTCCGATCTCGATCAGCCCACCCTTGGTACCCGTCGTCGAAACAATCGCATGGCGGACGAAATCCGGGTGCGCCAGATAGACGTAGTCCCCTACCCTCGGAACCTCTCCAATCCCGCGGCTCGACCGATGAGAGTTCAAATCGACCGAACCCAAGAGCCGAACCATACCGATAGGATTGGCGACCTCATCCCCTTCATTTCTCTCGGGTTCGACGGACAGACGGTCTCGATCAGGAAGCTGAATCTCCGTGATCCGGCCTATAATCGCGCTTCCAAAGGATTCGATTACGACGAATTCGCCCACCTGTCCCCTCGTAACTCGGTGCCCGGCATACTGCGAGGGAGAAACCTCTGTCGCGAAGGGAAAGTTCACCCGGACCCCGAGTGGGCTTACGCGCGACACGGAACCCAGATAGCGGGAACGTTCAAACGGATAGCTGGGTACTGGTTCAGCCATTTGCACGTCCCATGTTACGGACGCGCTCGGCATGTCGCTCGAGCTCCGTTTCTGCAATCACGTCCGGGACCATAGGAACGATTTCCTCGAACTTGCCCGCTATCAACGCCAGCCTCGCATCACCGTTGTCGATCAGCGTCCCAACAGCGCTCAGGTAGCTGTTGCTTCTCGCGCCGCCGTCGCTGGCTGCCTCGACGTCAGGATTGATCACCACGACGTTGAGCGAAAGGTTAGCTTTGATGGCGCCCAGGATTGGTTCGGAAATGTGCTTGTCGTTGAACCCGAACCCAATGACAAGGAGTGTGGTATTGGGCGTGCGTAGAGCAGTCTGGAAAGTCCCCATCATCTCGATATAGGGCTGACTGAATGACAGTTCGTATTTCGTAGACTTTGGGTAGATCAGCAGCGGTTTCTTCGTGCCGGGCCTTTTGGCGATTTGCCCGGATGTCTGATCGAATTCCCAGTCAATGGATCCATGAACCTTGTAGAGGTGAAACAGGTTTTCGATGAAGTCAGACTTCTCCTCCCCCGCAGCACGACGCACGACATCGTAGGAAAACTGCGACGAGTCAAAATACGCCTCGCTTCCGAAAGCGAAGCCGTCGACTACTACGAACGCGGATCGCCTTGCTGCGGTCTCGAAGCAGGTATCGTAGTTCGTCGTGAAAATCTTCGTCCGAGCGCGTCGTGCTGACCTGCGAGCCACTCTTCGTAGAAACGCCTCATGCACCGGTACTTTGATCGTTTCGTCCATGAAATTGACTTCGTCGCGGATGATTCCCTCCGCTATATCAAGAAGATTGCGCACTTTCTTCGCGTCGTCATCGGGCAGAAAGTCGACTGCCGTCGTTGCCCGCGACATCAAATGCTCGAGGTCCTCGGTATCTTCTGCGACATTCGCGAATGTCACGAAAGACCTCCATCGTGCACCCTCGGATGCTCCGTCGACAATGTCTGCGGTGTTGAATATTCCTTTGATCCTCGAAAGCAGATCCCACATAGTCGGAGCCGCCTTTTTTCCGTTCTTCAGGACGCACAGCGACGTCCCGAGGCCCGTCAGGATGACCAGGTTCTGTGCGCGGACTGCAGAAGACAATACGCGCCCAATGTCGGATGTCGCCGGATCGGGCCTGTCATCGGTCGGTTGCTGGACTTGTATCCAATCCCCGGCACCCTGTGAACTCTTGATCTTCAAAGTCGATTCCCCCTCTTAGACCCGAACCTTGCCACGGGTCCTAGCGATTGCAACCCAATATTGTGGTCATCGCCAAGCCCGTAGAGAAAGTCGCGACTGACGGGTTGGAGCATGTGATCACTAAAGCATCGCCTTCCCATACGATGTCGAGGTTGCGGGTGTCTTGCCGGAAAAACTTTAAGCTGTCGCGACCGACCTCGGTGTTGCGGGTGTTATCGACGCTGTCGATTTCCGACAACCCGCCCATGACGAGGATTGCCCTCGGATCGCGAGTTCTCGTGGCTATCGTCGCAAAACCAACGGTGCCTCTTTGCCCTATCAGAAACTTTCCGACGTACCGTCGGAGTAGATAACCTTGATCACATTGAGCACGGCCTTCGCAGTCCCGGTCGAGACTGGTCCGGTCAGCTTGTCGTATGGTTCAGCCTGAATGAAGGGATTGTCCTCCCAGGTGTAGAACGTCTCGCTCACTACGGTCTTTCCTGGAGGGATCTTAATGTCGAGCTTGCTCTCGCCATCAATGATCTTGTCCCCGAAGGCGTCGGTAATCGATACGGTGTGAGCGATTGCTACGACTGTTTTCTTTGACGTGTTCTTGAAACTGGGTACGAGTTCGACGCGATCATTAAAAATCTGGGTCTGATAGTTTTTTCTCTGGACGCGCAATTTCGCATTGACCAGTTCCACGGTTGCCTTTGCAGAAGTGCTTACAACACCTGCTGCAGTCGGCGCAGCAGCAGTTCCGTCCGAGCCTGGCACAGCAATAGCATCAAAACACGTCAGTCGTTTCAGCGAGTCGCTCTCTGCCTTGCATGATCGTAGGTCGGCAAGAACATCTGCTTGCGTCGCGCCAGCCGTGAGGCAGAGCATGAGCGGTAAAAATAGCATTCGCACCTAAAGTTCCTCCTAGAAATTTACCTCGTCGGCGGACGTCCCTCCGCCGCGCAACCTAGCTCACGCTCTCGACCACTGCTTTCCTGATTAGGCTACCTAGCAGTATTTCCAACTCGTCTCCTGCCTCTGCATCCAGAACCGCCTTTGCCAGAGGTGCGCTTCGATTGACCAGCCCCCTTTCCGGCGCGCTTGGATCCTTGACGATCGTGAACTGGTAGGTCTCCTGACCGCGATCAAGGTAACGCAGCCGAACTTTGCTTCCGAGGCGCACGGTGCCGCTTTTCACTGCCGCTGGCGTGGGGCGATCAGGCTTCCCTTGAGGGATGTCCACGGGTAGCACAAGCTGTTCGATCGCGGCGCGACCGACATTCGTTGTTGCTGCTGTCGTGGTCACAGCTAGCGGCGTTGGTGTCGTCACGACAGCACGCTCAGCGAGCTTGGTCTTCAACTGTTCCAAGCGCTCGCTGATGGCCGCCCGGAGCCTCTCTGCCTCACGACGGGGATCGTCGAACCAGTCGGTCGACCAGACACGGTGGATGTTCCAGCCAAGGCTCTCCAGTATCTCCTGACGGTGACGGTCGCGATCACGAGCTGATCGAGATGAGTGGTAGGTCGCTCCGTCGCATTCGACCCCCATGAGGAAGCCATGCGGCCACTGCGGATGGCGGACGCCCAGATCGATGGAATAGCCACCTGCTCCGACCTGAGGTACCGCTGTACATCCCATGGACTCGATCTGGGCAGCGACAAATTCCTCAAGCGGAGAGTCAAACGCGCCATGCGTCCCGGTTCCCGCCTGCAGAGGGCCACCCGCGCTGTACTCTAGCCAGCGTTTGAGCATCCAGGCACCTGCGTTTCCGGTCTCCTCGGCTGTGATGTCTGAAGGCGTCATCGACGTGAAGGTCTTGATCTGCTCCTTTGCGCGGGAGAACAGCACGTTTAGACGTCTGCGGCCCGTGGGACCAGCGATGGGGCCGAAATGTTGCGCCACCTTGCCGCCTTCCGACGGTGGGCCGTAGACCGTTGACACGAAGATTACGTCGCGCTCGTCTCCCTGCACGTTCTCGAGGTTCTTGACGAAGAACTCCTCGAGACCATCACGTTCGTGGAGCCACCTATCAACAAATTCTCCGGCGGCGCTGTCTCGTGCAATCTCATACTGGATACGCTCGTTGATGTAGTCGGACTGGGCCTTGTTGACCGCGACGATGCCCAGCGACCGGCTTGAATCATGACGCATGAAGTTCAACGCGGCCTCGACGACTGCATGCGCTTCCGTCGTATTCACGCCCGCCTTATAGATGCCACCAGTCTGCACAAGCGATACACCCATCCTCGGATTATCTTCGTTGGCAGACGGAAAGACGGTAAGTCTGTCCTTGTAGATCAAGCTGTTTGAAAATCTGATAAGGCCCGAATGCTTTGATCGGTAGTGCCAGGTGAGCATTCGGCGCGGCCGGAACGCGCTGTTTGCCATTTCGAGGACTGACTCCTCGGTCACTGCGTCGGTTTCCTCGTCGTCAACGGTGTCTGCGATGCTCTTGTGGAAGAAGTTGGTCGGCGGAAGTTGCTGGGTGTCGCCAACAATCATTGCCTGCCTGCTTCTGAACAAGGCACCGATGGCGTCCTCCGGTGGCATCTGCGAGGCTTCGTCGATGATGCAGATGTCGAACTCCAAGGTGTTCTTCTGGATGTACTGAGCCACCGCGAGAGGCGACATCATCCAGCAGGGCTTGAGAGCCAGAAGGGCACGCCCTGCCCGCTTTGTGATGTCTCGCACCGGAACCCTGATCTTCTTCTGCCCTGCCAAATGCTCGAGCAGACCCATTTCGGTGTATTCGGCGACTCGTCCACGTGCGTTTCCTACAGGCGGCCGCGATCCGGAAATCAACTGGTGGCGCAGCGCCTTGCGGGAGAGAATCGTGATCTCATCATCAAGCGACTTCAGTCTCGCGCGGAGAGCCTCTAACTGCCGTCCCGAATAGTTCACAAGTTCTCGACCGTACTTGTCATAGACCCGGCCAGCAGCCGCGCGGCGAAGCATGGCCTCGACATGGCCGGAGACGTCTACCGTGCCCACTTGCCTCACTAGCATATCGACTGTTTCGAGAAGGCCCATGCGAGCGATCTCTGACCTCGATTTTGCAACGTTCGTCCAATGTGCGAAAGCTTCTGCGTCCTTGGATGCGACTGAAAGATACGCTGCCGCCTGCACGTATGTCAGCTTATTGATCTTGGCGCCCATGTCGAGGAGACCTTCGACAGAAAGCCGCGCAAGGAGCGCCTGCGCATTTTCGGCAGCTTGGTGTGCGACTTTTGATGATGAAAGCAATTCCTGGAGGTGACCCTTGTGCGCCGCCAAGGCCAATGCGCTTCCATAACGATGCTTCTGAAGCAGGTGCGCGACTTCAACCAGGTAATCGATTGTATCTCGCTTGCTCTTCCATCCATGGAAGTAACTGCCAAGCACCGAGGCAAGTTCGCTGCGATCAAGTCTTCCGACCAGTTCCTGGAGTTCGCGAACCTCGTCTGCGAATATCCGTAGATTCGAACTGGTCACGGCTGCATGGCGATGGAATATCTGAGTGAGCAGTCTCAACTCAGCGTCGGTGGATTTCAACTCCTCAAGTTTCGTTTCGAGCTTCACACGGGTTCCCGACAGGTCGCGAAGTGCGGCCTCGGACGGCAAGCCCGTAAGAGTTGGGATGTTGACCAGAGTGTCGACGATCCCGCTTTTCAGGAAGTCACGCACTTCCCGATTGTTGAAGCCGCCGAGCTGGGCATCCACGTTCTCGTAAAAGGCCGTCAGTTCTCCGAAGCTCTCGAAATCCGTGTCAATGCCATCGAACCGGGTTCCGAACACGCCGCTGTTCGTTGCGCGCGCGCTGAATCGGGCCTCTTCTTCGAGTTGATCGCGCGCTGCACCGAAATGCTGGACCGCAAGCTGTTTGTCGAACTTTCCGGCTTTCGAGATCGCGAGATAGAAGGACTTTGCATCCCTGAACGTCGATGACAGGAAGCTGAAAGCTCCCGCCCCTCGCATCGCCCCGAGATGCCGATCAATATCGGATGCTCGAACATCCGATCGCAAAGACAAGTGTCCTTCCAAAGTGCGCCGCTTGTCCCGCAGGGAAATTCCGGCCTCTAGCATCGATTTCAATGTGGCGACGGCACCAGCGTCCCCAAGAATGGTCGAGCGCATACGCAATACGTCGATACGCGCCGACGCGACGATATCGGCTGCTTTTCCAAGCGATCCCACGGTCCAGCCCGCCGCCGGCGGATGGTGAGAGATGAACTCGTCAGCCGTTGCGAGCACTTGTTCCAGATCGGCGATCGTGGACTCTATGGCCGATACCTCCAGGGAGCGACCAGCCGCATCCAAGGATTTCAGACCAGCAGCGCTGATGATCTCGTTGATCCGGTCTAACTTCTGAACGATGTCCTGGCCATGCGGATCAACCAGTTCCGTAGACACTCTGCTTGCGAGCAAGCGCGCCGCATCGCAATCCTTGAAGAAGTTCGAGATTTCGCCCGGGTACGCGTACGTTGCTATCGTCACTTCTGAATCGGAAAATTCCCCCTCGACAAGCTCGCGGATGGAAGCCGCCAGACTCTCGAAGTCGGATATGTCTGCCAGCGAGAGATCGTCCTCCAGGCCTAATCCCAGCAGTATGTCCACCGCATCCTTGAGCTGTTCGTAAGCTTCGGCTGATCTGTGGGTTAGTGCGAGGATTGCCGACCTCTTGAACTGGCTCGTATCGAGGTTGATGGTACCCTGCCAATGCAGACGGTCAGCGACCGGGGACGAACCTAGATTTGAAAGCCATTTCGTCTGCGCTACCAGCTCTTCAATTTCGTGACGCCTGAACTCCCGGGATGGGAGTGAATGCTCTGACAGGCCCACGGGCGACATCGCGTCCAGCAGATGCTGTGTGGCAATCGCGCGCCCTAGAACGCGGTGCACGGTTTCGCCTGTGCCTTCCCACTCACTTGACAGAATGGCGACGTACCGTGACAGGCTCTCCCTCACCGCGATAAAGCGATCCCTGTTTTCCTTCAACTCCGCGGGCAGCCTCTCTCGCACGCCTATGCGCTCTCGCACGGAACGCATAAATTCGTCTTTGGAGCTTCGTCCGGCCAGGAGCGGCAGGACGAACTCGCCCAGGCCAACAGCCTCGAGGCGGCTTTGCACGACCTCCAGAGCGGCTGACTTCTCCGCGACGAAAAGAACCTTCTTGCCTTTCGAGAGCGCCGTCGCGATCGCATTGACAATGGTGTCGGACTTACCCGTTCCCGGTGGGCCTTCAACCGCCAGGTTCTTTCCTCTGGCAACGTCAACAAGAACGCTGAACTGACTTGCGTCCGCCTTCTTCACCAAATGCGGAACTTCAGCCTCGACGTCGGGTGCGTCGACCTCGTACTCTTCTGCAACCGCGCCCGCCTCGGATGTTTCCGATCCCACAAGGATGGATTCAACGATAGCGTTCTTTGAGAAGTCGGACGAACTCGAGTCCAGGTCTTCGTACATTGCCATACGTGCCGCCGGGAATACCGAGAACGTTATCCGGCGCCGCACCTGCCAGGGAAGCTTGGCATGCCGAATGTCAGCGATCTCCTCAAAGTATTCCTCGAGCGATCCGCCCTGGAATAATGGGAGGTCGATATTGAATTCACGCTTGAATTTCTCCCGCAGGACTAGGTTGGTTTCCGCCTCCTCTCCTGTCCCCTGAACCGAGAACACCGGGCCTCCGGGCGTCTTCTTCCGCTCGACCACGACTGGAGCAAGAACGAGAGGTGAAAGATAGACGCGATCATCGGCGCGGGCGGGATCCTTCCATTCTAAGAAGCCAAACGCACCGCGCAGCAAGTTGAGACCAGTTTCCTGCTGGGCAGTCCTCCCCTTGGTCACGAGCGCATTCATTTTTCGCTCGAGATCTGGTGCTAGCAGCAGCGTCTGGATAGTGTCGTCTTCGTAACGGTCGTCGTTGACCACGTCGTCGGGAGGCGGAAGCTCGAAGCTCGGATTGATGCCGTTGTTTTTTGCATGCTGCGCTAGGGACTCGTCCTTGCGCGTGACCCTCTTTGGCATTCCGAGACTGTCACGAACCCTATCTCGGAGCGCGCGCTCGGCCTTTCTGATCCGATCAGGATAGTCTAGTGCCTCGGGATCGAGCGCCTTGCTCGTCTCTATGTATTCCTCGTCGGTCCGCAGGGCGATCGATACGGCTTCTACGAATTTTTGGGCCAGTTCGTCCTTCGCATCCTCTTCCAATGACGGGAGTGACCTGAACTTCAATGAACCGTCGTTGTTAATGCTGTAGAAAATCCGATCGGGCAGCTCGTCGACAACTCTGATCTGACTTGCCGACCGTCCGTCAAAACTCATGTTGACGAGCGGATTTCTTGACGTGAGGTCGAGAAGTCGGGGGCGGATGTCCTCAATTTTACTGGCGACAAGCTTTGAGAAGTCGCGGAACGGAGGACTGGCATGCTCGTTCATGGAATCAAGTCCATTGCTGATTTGAGATAGTATTTGTGTCCCACAGTCACAACCTATGATCAAGGTGGAAGTATTAGAGATCGTTAATTTCCAACAGCAGTCGCTTGAGGCTAAATTTATAATACTAGCCCGAGAAAGACGCAGTCCCGAGCACCGCCAAGCAAACCTTGGATATACAAAAATCATTCGTGGCTTTGATGTCGAAGACCTCTAGCTCCACAAACCTAACCTTCTCACGACAGCAAACCAGGTTGCGACGTGTCCAACGCACCGCGATGATGAATTCGGAGATTGCCCAATAGTGGCCGCCGTAAACCGAAATTCTGAACCGTTAAGGCAGTCGTTGTATGTGTCGGCTATACGGGCTCTGGCGAACGCGGATAATTGTTCGGTGCGCCCAGCAATGCTCGGTTCCTTGCGAATTCTCTGTCGCTTTGATACAAAAAGTAATGGGAGATCACAGGGGGCAAAGTCATGCGATCTGGCAAGCATTGACCACGGTCAACGCACCCCTTCCGCTTCACATCGATGCAGAGACGCTCGTGGCTTGCCTGCTTCTCGAAGAGACGGAGAAGCGGTGGCGGCCACATGTGCGCGCTTTCTTTTGTGAGGTCGGCGTCGAAATCCTGATGGACATGGTTGTCGAAGGCTCGGTCACGTTCGAAAATTTTGCAAAGGCCATATCGTTCTGGAGTGTCGATGAGGGTTACGAAAATGTACGATGGGCTCGGGAGATGGCTGCCGCCTCAGTGACAAAGGCTGATGGAGCTGACGCTTGAGGCAATCGCCACCGTCTCGCTTGGCAACGTCTCGCTTGGCAACGTGCGTCCGACAAATTGGACAGTCTGCGGCGAACTCGATCTGTCTCACCTCGAACACTGAGCGTGCACTCGCCTTCGTAGTAATGGCCGTAAGCGTCCAGGGATTACAGCGGCTTAGGCACCCAAATCGCCGTTTCCGCATCCCCGTGAGCAACCGCCATCCCATCAAGCACGCACGCGCCTACCCATGCGCAAACCACGGCATCTAACTTGTCCTCAAAGGCCTTCATCTCATACCCGCGGGCATCGAAACAAGGTATCACCAGCGCTTTCGCAACTCCGGTTATACGGGCATCAAGCAGTCCGATGATCTGCTGCCAGACATTGAACAATAGCTGTCGACGAGTGCTTGGAACCTCATTCGGCCAGTACTTCCCTATCTTCGAATGCTTGTAGGGTAATCGCCGAGCGGCTTTCGCAAGTTCCATCAAAGCCGGATGTGGATACACCTCAATGATCGACGGCCCACTAATTTCCGACACGGCGAGCGGGTATCCGATCTGACCGAAACCTGTGCGCAGATCATCGCTTACTTTGCCCGGACGCAACGCGCTCGGCGTATGCGTGCCACCGCCCCTCGCTCCGTAGAGTGATGAAACAATGTTGTCGGATACTCTGCGTCCAGAGATCGCGGCCATTGAAAGTGGCATGTCGATGGCGACGAGATCGACTGTGCATCCGGATTTTGATGAGGCCGCCAAAATGATCGCTGCGGGATCGGGAACGGTGCCTTGATGTCGATGAATGGGCGGATCACCCGCAATCGCCAGAAATTCATTATAGGATCCGGCAACATCGGCGAGCTCCCATCCTTTTCCCCCGGTCTATTACCAGAGCAACTCCGGAGGGGTTGGTCAGGGTCCACGCCGCATCTATGTCGATGACTGCTTTTTTGTTGTTTTGCCATCATGCGCACGGCTCATCCAGATTTGAGGTTCCATCAGCTCGAGATACCTTCCCGGCCCTAAAAATCTGGAGTGTCTTGTGGCGGACTTCGGGTCGCCCTTCAATCTTTCAACACCATCTCGCCGGGGCGGAACGATGTTGCTTTCAAGATTGGCTAACATGCGTGGCACCGCTAATGTGCCCCTGATAACAGGAGAGGCAGATGAAGGGTTGTTCTTGGATCTTGATGGCAGCGGCACTGCTGCTCCCGATCTCTAGTGCGCAGGCGGCATGCTTCGATGTGTCCAAGGGGCAGCCTTCCAGCCTCACCGGTCATCTGACTCATCATATCTTCGCCGGACCTCCGAACTTTGAGAACGTTCAGAAGGGCGACACACCGGAACCTGGTTACGTCCTGAAACTCGATCACCCCATTTGTATCACTGGGGACGAATTCGCTGATCCTGACCGCATGTTTGATGAAGTTCAGCTCGTGCCCGGAAACACGAGCAAGGACATGTCCCGTCTGCGCAATACTGATGTCTATGTCGATGTCATGGATCCGATGCCAGCCAAGACTGGTCATCACCACCGGCCATTGGTTGTCTGGGTGAAGTCAATCTCCTCATCACGCGACATCACCCTGAGTTACGGGACCGCTGCGACCACTGTCGAGGCCTTCTACGCCGCTCTCCGATCAGGCGACGGCAAGCTAGCTGCGAGTTTCGTTGTCCCGGAAAAGACGGAAAAGGGGCCGTTCAGTCCACAAGCGTTGACAGCGTTCTATGGTTCTCTCTTCGAACCGATCTCGCTCATTTATATAAAACGATCTCAGGACGACCGTTTTCGGGTCCGAGATCATTTCCGTGGCGGCGCGAAGGCGTGTGACGGAGTTGCGACCGTCACCACGGTGAAGCGACATGGCCGCGACTTCATAGCAGCCATTCGAGCGGAGTCAGGCTGCTAGGTGAGATCGGAGTCATCGACGCTCTCCGCTGTCTAAATCAACCCACAGATCTCCGCGTGGCTCAGCCTGCAAAATAATCTGGCAACCGATCTACGCGTCACCTTCATAACTGGATTATTTCCCAAAGTTCGCCCCGACTAGCAGCGAACGTCTTTCGGGACCGGCACCTCGAGCTAAGCACACTAGAGCGGGGACTAGCTGCCGTTACGGTGAAGGAGACAAGGACCCCTGAGCACTACTGTCTTACGCCCATCCTCAATTGCGTTAGTTGTCGATAAGCGTATTAGAACTGGGCAACATCATGCACAAAACGCAAGAACTTACATGGCATTGTTTGCGAGGGCTCTGTAAACCAATATAGTCTTAACTACCAGTGAGCCCCCCTTGGATCAGATACTCGCCATACGCACGTTCGTTCGCGTCGCCGAAGCCGGATCCTTCGCAAAAGCGGCGGACACGTTAAACCTGCCCCGCTCGTCCGTCAGCAAGCTGGTACAGGATCTGGAGGGTCATCTCGGAACGAAACTTGTGGAACGAACCACTCGCTCGGTAACGATGACCACCGAGGGCGTAGCGTACCATGAACGTGCGATCCGGCTTCTAGCCGATCTCGATGACATGGACGGCACAGTCGCCGGCTCACGCAGTACCCCGAGAGGACGACTGCGCGTGGACATCGGCTCTATTCTGGCAAATCAGATACTCATACCCTCTTTATCAGACTTTCAGCTTCAGTATCCCGACATCGATCTCCTTCTCGGCGTCAGCGACCGCTCCGCTGACCTGATCGGCGAAGGAATAGATTGCGTCATTCGTGGCGGCGCGCTGGCCGATTCCACAATGAAGGCACGTAAATTGTGCGAGCTAGATTACATACTCTGCGCAGCGCCAGCCTATCTGGAGGAGCGAACCCTGCCGACGCACCCCGACGACATCCAGGAGCATAGGATCGTCAGCTATTTCTCGGCATCGTCCGGAAAGCGGTTTCCCTTACGCTTCCGCAGAGGTGAAGATCGAATTGAATATTTACCCACCTCCAGCGGCGTCTCCGTCAACGAGAGCACCGCGCATCTCAACGCGCTGCTGGCTGGCTTAGGCATCGGACAGAGTTTCGGGTTTCTGGCAAAGCCCTATATCGAGAGTGGTTCGCTTGTCGAACTCATGCCTGAATGGAAACCGGAAAATCATTCGCTCCATCTCGTCTACCCCGCCGACAGATTTCAGAACCCTCGGCTCCGGGCCTTTGCTGACTGGGCCGCGGAACTGTTTGAAGCCGCTGACTTCAGGCGCGGTGCATAAACCAACATCATCCATGCACATGGATAATGTCTCCACACCAGGTGGCTTCTCAGCGCCTCGCTGACGCATTAACTTCATCACATCGGATGGCGACGACGGGCTTAGCCAACGCCACCCCCCGAACAGTTTCAGAAATTCAACAGGCCACTTGCGCATGGGCTGAACCCTTCCGCACGCTCGGCAACAGGAGAGTAACATGACCAACAGGCTTGTAAACAAGATCGCAATCGTCACCGGTGCCACAAGCGGCATCGGTCTTTCGACCGCAAAACTTTTCGCCGCTGAAGGCGCGCGCGTCTACATCACCGGCCGCCGCAAGGACGCACTGGACAAGGCGGTCTCTGAGATCGGCAACGGCGCTGTGGGCGTACAAGCGGATTCTTCGAGCAACGAGGATCTCGACAAGCTGTTCACCCAGGTGAAGTCAGAACAGGGGCACCTTGATGTGCTCGTGGTCAACGCGGGTGGTGGCACAATGCTTCCGCTCGGCCAGATCACCGAAGAACAAATCGACGATACGTTCGGACGAAACGTCAAGGCCGTTATCTTCACGGTACAGAAGGCGCTTCCTCTGATGGGAAATGGCTCGTCGATCGTCCTGACCGGTTCGACTGCAGGTACTGAAGGAACCGCGGCTTTCTCGGTCTACTCCGCGTCCAAGGCTGCAGTCCGCAACCTTGCCCGTTCCTGGGCACTCGACCTCAAGGGCACCGGCATTCGTGTCAACGTCGTCTCGCCCGGCGCGACTCGTACCCCCGGTCTGGTCGAACTTGCAGGCGATGACAAGGAACAGCAGCAGGGCCTCCTCGACTACCTCGCCTCCCGTATCCCGCTCGGGCGCGTCGGGGAATCCGAAGAGATTGCCAAGGCAACTCTATTTCTTGCTTCCGACGACGCAAGCTTCGTCAACGGTGCCGAACTGTTCGCCGATGGCGGCCAAGCCCAGGTCTAATCCCCGACCGGGAGCGGATACCCACCGCTCCCTCTTCACGAGGAGATCCAGCGATGCGCGCTGCAGTCTATTTCAAGCATGGCAAGCCCGAGGACGTTCTCGAAGTGGTGGATGTTGGCGATCCTAAGGCACCCGGACGCGATGAGGTGCTTGTCCGCGTCCATCTGCGGCCGGTCCACCACGGCGACCTTCTCGGTGTAGCCGGGCGGTACCAGCCCGGAGCGGCGATTTCGGAGGGCGGTGTTCGCGTCGGGTTCGAGGGCTACGGTGTGGTCGAGGCTGCAGGAGATGGGGTCACTCTGAGGCCCGGCACCCGCGTAGCCTTCTTCCCCGGAAGTGGGGCCTGGAGCGAAAAATCTATCGTCCCCGCCGAATACGTCACGGAGGTCCCCGACGACGTTTCTGACGAGGCCGCTGCCCAGCTTCACGTTAACCCTTTGACAGCCGCACTTCTTCTTCGTGCGGTAGAGAAATCGGGGGCAAAACCGGGTCGTGACGTTGTGGTTCTCACTGCCGCGGGATCCGCTGTGGCCAGATTGACGATCGCGCTGCTGCTCGATCGCGGGTATGATGTCGTCGGCGTGGTCAGAAGGGAAGCCGGCGTCAATGAACTCAACGTCGTGTTTCCGGATCTGGCTGTGGTTTCCACCGACAAATCCGGCTGGCAGGACCGGGTCACCTCCGCAGCAGATGGGAATCCGATCAAGATCGTTCTCGATCCGGTAGGTGGCGAGACCGCGAGTGCGGCATCCGGGTTGCTTTCTCAAGGCGGCAGTCTCGTATCCTACGGCGATCTTTCCGGACGGCCAATCTCCGTACCCGCACTTTATTTTTCGACACGCGATATACGGATCTCCGGAGTGACGGTCGGCCGCTGGGCAGGTCTGCCTGCGGATATTCGAAAGGCTGATCTTCGGCTGGCGCTCGAACTTGCCGCCAGCAAGCGGGAGCTGTTTCCCGTCGAGAAAATCTTCGACTTGGCGGACGTTGCCGAGGCTTCCGCGCAGGTCGAACTGCCAGGCAGGACTGGCACGATAATACTCGCGTCACCATGACGCCACGCCGCGCCCCGCAGTGTGCGGGGGCGCGGCACGACAAATAGACCCATGGCTCAATCAAGCCGCGATATGAAGGAAAACTCCATGGCAGACCATGATAAGACATTGCCAACAGGCGTAATCGTTAGCGCATATTACCGCGTCCATCCCGACGATCGGCAGACGTTCATCGATGCAGTTATTCCAGACATGACCGCTGCGCAGAAGATCGACGGCTGCAGGTTCTATGCGTTCGCGCAGGATCTCGTCGATCCCAACACATTCCATTTGATCGAAGGCTATGAGGATGAGCGCTCCTATGAGAAGCATGAGGACTCTGAAACTTTCCTCAAGGCCCTCGCTCATGTCGTAAAGAACGTCAGAATCCTTGATCGCCAAGGCGTCCGTTACGATGTCGCAAAATTGCACATAGACGACCCACGCGGCCGCGTTTCGTCCTGACCGCAACGAGAGCGGCGATCATTTCACCCCGATCGATCGCCGCCAAGCGCCGGGTGTCTGGCCACAACGTTTCTTGAATGTCCTGATGAGGTGCATCGAATCCCCGAAACCAGTTGCCGCCGCAACTCGATCCAGAGAATTTTCGGAACTTAGTAGCAACTGCTGAGCCAGCCCAATCCTCTCGTCCAGTTGCCATTGATAGGGCGAAGCGCCAGTCGATGCTTTGAACGCACGGCAGAAATGCCATTGCGACTGTCCAACGAGGCTTGCGAGTTCGCGTAGCTCAATCTGGCGCGGTAACTGTTCGCGCATGTATTCGGTAACCCTACGAACCTGCCAAGGCGCAAGCCGCTTTCCCTCTTGAGAAACATGGTGCGGTGCCGAAAGCAGCGCAAACACCGCTGCAGTCAGGCTGTCCCCCAGAAGCGTCGAGGCGCTATCATCCATCGGAATGCCGACTAGCATGCGCACCAATGTCAGAATACGTGGGTCCATGAAGCGGAGCCGAGGTTCCTCGAAAGGCTGGCTCGTAAAATCGTCCTCAAGTCTCTCGCTCAGTTTAGGGATATCGAAGATCAGAATTCCGTATCGGCAGTACCGGAGATCCTTGGCAAATCCCCAAAGATGCATGCCCCGAGGGATAAGCGCCATATGATTGGCCGTATGATCTACGGTGCAGGCCTGATGTTGTTTGAGCCTTGGCTCTGTGAGACCTCCGACTTCTTCAAGATTGATGGTCAATCGTGTGTCGTTGTCGTAAAGCATGGAGTGCAGCACACCCCCCTTGGCATGCTCGTGGATATCCTCGACCGTAATACCATTCCAGATTTGTGACCGGCGTTCGATGCTGACAACGTTTTCTGGAAGGTCATCCTCTATGATGATGGGCATGGCGATCTCGTTTGTCAGCCGAACTTAACAGATGGATATTAGCTGATGCGCGGAAATCGACAATGAGTAAGTCCCCGCCGACAACGGAATCCGCAAGAATGTCCATGTTGCTGACTGGAGACTGTTCTTTCACGGAAATGTCCCACTTAGCTTCTGTTCAAACGACGCCACTTTGCGGGGGGTACGCCCGTCTTGCTACGAAATTGTCGTATGAGATGTGTGTAGTCTGAGAAGCCGGTTTCAACCGCGATCTGGTCGATCGTGAGATCTGTCGATAAAAGGAGGGCACGGACTTCCTTGAGGCGGGCATCGAGCTGCCATTGATAGGGCGAGATCCCAGTAGAAGCTTTGAATGCGCGGGCGAAATGCCATTGCGAGAGCCCGACTAGAGCGGCAAGCTCCTGCAGCTCGACCTGAGCTGGAAGACGAAGACGCATGTAGTCAGTCACCCGTCGAAGTTGCCAACTTGAGAGCGTACCAGATCGAGATTGATTTTCACGGGACTCAAACGCAATTGCAAAAATCGCGGCTGTCAGGCTGTCACCATAGAGCTGGTATGAGACATCGTCCGCAGGAATTGCCGTCAACATCGTCACCAATTTCCATATTCTTGGCTCATCGATTTTAACTCTTGGGGCCTCCGCGCGAGCGCGGGACACATGGTGCTCGAACCGTTCCGAAAGAGCATCAAGGTCGAAGATGACAGTCGCGTCATAGACAAACTTTACACCCGAAGAAAACCCCCACAGAGGTATTCCGGCGGGAGCGAAAGCAATGTTCCTAGGCTTGTGCTCCGCCGGATCTCCGACGAACTTGCTAAGCCGAGGTTCAGTGTTGCCGCCCACTTCATCGAGATTGACGGACAGGCGCGTCATCGCCTCGTATCCGAGGGGGTGAAGAATTTCACCCTCGGTGTAATGCGCCTTCGTTATGTCGACGCGCACATTGTTCCAGGTTTGCGTCCAGGTAGCGATATCACGGATATTGAAAGGCAGTCCGAGAAGTTCGGCTTCGCGCGTGTTCATCGCCTGTTACGCCTCCATACCGCAGGACTTTCGCTGGTTCGCTTCTTAAAATCACGGGTGAGATGCATATGATCACGGAAACCAACGGCTTGTGCTATCGTGTCGAGTGAAGCATCGCTTTCGAGCAGAAGTCCTTTGACCGTCTCCAGCCTTTTATCGAGCTGCCACTGATAGGGAGAAAGGCCAGTCGAGGCTTTGAACGCGCGGCAGAAGTGCCACTGCGACATGCCAGCGATCTGGGAAAGCTCGCGGAGCTCAAGCTGCCTCGGCAAGTGATCCTGCACGTACCCGACAACCAAAGAAACTGCCTGATCGGAGAGACTGTCTGATGTGTCTAGGACGTCATCCTTACATGACAACAATGCAAACACCGCAGACGTGAGGCTGTCACCGAGTAGCGTCATGGAGGGATCATCCTGCGGGATGTCAATGAGCATTTGCACGAGAGCGTGGATACGCTCGTCCGTAAACCGCATGCGCGGATTTGCGAACATTCGCGCGTCGAAATCCTCCTGAAACTTCTTTTCCAGCACTTCCAGATCGAACAGTAGCAGTGCGTAGCGACTGTAGTGCAGCCCCTTTGTTGCATGTCCCCAGAGCTGCATTCCGCGTGGGACCAACGTCATGTGATTTGGCCTATGCTCAAGTGTGCAAGGCCGTTGCGGTCTAAGGCGGGGTTCCGTAACGCCTCCAACTTCGGTCAGTGCTAGCGCAATGCCTGTCTCGTCCTCATTCAATAGCGAATGCAGTACTTCGCCCTTTGTGTGTTCGTGGACGTCTACGATCGTGACCCCGTTCCATGACTGGACCTTTTTCTCAATCCGGACGATGTTCTCATGAAGATCGCTCCCGTTCTCACCACTCATGCCCCCTCCCGGTCGTCTGTTACGAAGTCGGCGAGCCCGCCGATAGTGAGAACAACCTAGCTTCTCAAAAGCTCGGGTAAACCTTCGAAAGTAGTCCGCCAGAAGTTTGGAGCAAGAATGTGCAGCTTCCGCAAGAACGCGCATCGCTCGCTGAGTGCGCCCGGCATAGCCTGCAAACGTCGTCGATAAGATTTTATTGGAACTATTGCCGAGACTTCAACCAATGAATTTCCGCCCACATCAAGGCGCTACGCGCCGGACTCGCGGCGGTGATCTAGCTGCCTGCAGTGCCAAATTTCGTCACGGCTAAAAAAGCGAACCATTCTGCTAACGGAAACGATCTCATGACCGAAACTTTCGTCAAGACCAACGACGGCGTCGAAATCTTCTTCAAGGACTGGGGGCCGAAGGACGCGCAGCCCATTGTCTTCCACCATGGCTGGCCCTTGTCCTCGGACGACTGGGATGCGCAGATGATGTTCTTTCTGCAGCATGGGCACCGCGTCGTCGCGCACGATCGCCGGGGTCACGGCCGATCGCAGCAGGTCAGCGAAGGCCACGATATGGATCACTATGCAGCCGACGCTTTCGCTGTCGTCGAACACCTGAACCTCACGAATGCGGTCCACATCGGCCATTCGACCGGTGGCGGCGAAGTGGCACGCTATGTCGCCAAGTTCGGCCAGCCGCATGGCCGGGTTGCAAAAGCAGTCCTCGTCTCAGCCGTACCTCCGTTGATGGTGAAAACAGCCGCCAATCCGGGCGGAACGCCGATCGAAGTGTTTGATGGCTTTCGGTCAGCCCTAGCAGCCAATCGTGCCCAGTTCTTCCTCGATGTCCCGACTGGCCCATTCTACGGTTTCAACCGTGAAGGCGCGCAAGTCTCGCAGGGTGTGATCCAGAACTGGTGGCGGCAGGGTATGATGGGCAGCACCAAGGCGCACTACGATGGTATCAAAGCCTTTTCCGAGACGGATCAGACCGTTGATCTGAAAGCGATCACCGTACCAACGCTTGTCCTTCACGGCGACGATGACCAGGTCGTTCCGATTGCCGATGCTGGCGAACTGTCCGTCAAGCTCGTCAAAAATGGCACGCTCAAAGTTTACAAAGGCTATTCGCACGGCATGCTGACGGTCAACGCCGAAGTCATCAATGCCGACTTGCTCGCCTTCGTAAGAGGATAATCGACAGTTCCAAAAAGGCGCGTCCATCTGCATGGATTGTGTATCCACGCGGGCGCGCTTCCGGAGCGATTGGCCAGGGCATAGCTATTTGTCGAACGCAAACTCCTCATCATTACGCTCGGCATAGGGTGAGTAATCAACCCGCAGATCAAAAAGGCATACTCAAATGGTTGTCAGCACGTCGAGTCGTTCATCATGGTTGGCTGTCCTGTCGCTTGCCACGGGCACCTTCGCCCTGGTGACGACCGAGTTCCTGCCAATCGGTCTGCTCTCCGACATAGCCAACGATTTTGCCAAGTCTCCGGGCTCCACCGGCATATTGGTGACTACACCCGGCATCGTCGCGGCAATCGTTGCTCCACTTTGTACCGTGTTTGCGGGATCGATTGACCGACGCCTCCTCCTTGTCAGCTTCACCCTCCTGCTTGTCTTATCGAATTTGATTGTTGCGACCTCCAGCTCATTTGAAATGGCGATCACCGGACGCGCGCTGCTCGGTGTCAGTGTCGGCGGTTTCTGGACTTTCGCGGCTGCGGTTGGCCGTAGGCTAGTTGAGACCCATCAGGGAAACAGGGCGATATCTGTCGTCATGACCGGGATTTCAGTCGGGACTGTGGTCGGTGTTCCCTTGGGTTCTGCGCTCGGCGGCCTGCTTGGATGGCGATCCGCTTTCATCGCGGTCGCAGCTCTTTGCCTGTCCGTCCTGCTGTTTCAAGTAGCCGTGTTGCCCAAGATCACGATGACGACCTCACAGTCCTTCAAAGGGCTTGCCGACACCATTCGCGATCGGAAACTGGTCATTGCCTTTGCTGCGATCGCGCTTGCGGCCTGCGGACACTTCACGGCTTACACATATCTCGAACCGCATCTGGTGCATGATGTCGGCGCAGACACCACTACATTGGGCTGGATGCTTGCGATCTTCGGGGCTGCTGGAATTGTCGGCACGTTCATCGGCGAACGTGTCGCCAGCCGAAACCCTCCTGCGGGAACCAGTCTCGTCGCGCTGATCATGGCGGCCTCCATTCTGATGTCGATCCTTGTTGTCTCAAACCTGCTGTATGAAGCAATTGCTGTCGCACTTTGGGGTGCAGCATTCGGAGCTATTCCCGTCTGCGTGCAGTTGTGGACGTTTACAGCCTATCCCGATCGTTTCGAGACGAGTTCCGCGTTGATGGTGACGGTATTCCAGATTGCGCTTGCAGCAGGCTCACTTGTCGGCGGCCTTCTCACCGATACCTGGGGCATTCCGGCAGCCTTCATGGCTGCCACAGCATTCGGCATTATCTGCTCGCTTTTGAGCATTTCCGCCAGTTTGAAAACCTTCACTAGATCACAGGAGATCTGACATGATCCCACGCGCCGTTACAGCAATGATGTTTGCGACTATCGCCTCTGTCTTGATGACGAACTCTTCGTTCGCGCAGCAGCCCAATTCGGGCGTCGAGCAAACCTCCGACGAAGCGTTGGTTGCTTCCTTACCGGGCTTTAAAAATACCGACGTCGAAGTCAACGGCGTGAAGCTGCACTATGTGATCGGCGGGCAAGGAAGCCCTGTCGTTCTCCTTCCAGGTTGGCCGGAGACGTGGTGGTCATGGCACAAGATCATGCCGGAACTTGCCAAGCGCCACACGGTGATTTCGCTCGACATCAGAGGGATGGGATCGTCGGACAAGCCTGAAGCTGGTTACGAGAAAAAGGCGCTCGCCAGCGACGTCCACGAGTTGGTCAAGACGCTCGGCTATGAAAAGGCCGATGTGGTCGGACATGATATCGGATCGATGGTGGCTTTTGCCTATGCGGCCAACTTTCCAGAAGCGACCGGAAAGGTCGTGATGCTGGATGTCCCACACCCGGACGCAGAGCTTGCGAAATGGCCGCTCCTGCCGACGGTCGGCACATTTGGCGACCGGATCGACGAGGACCACGCCTACGCCTGGTGGTTCGCTTTCCATCAGGTGAAGGGTCTGCCGGAAGACCTGCTCGAAGGTCGCCAGGACATCGAGCAAAAATGGTTCTTCCGCTACCTGATGAAGGACGAAAGCAAGATCGGCGCCCGCGACCGCGCCGTCTACGCCAACGCTTATGCCAGTCGCGACGCGATCCGAGCCGGCAACGCTTGGTACCAGGCATTCCCGCAAGACATCGTCGACGACGGCACCTACGGCAAAGTCACTGCGCCTGTTCTGGCCCTCGGAGGACCTGGGTATCTGTGGCTGAAGAGCACGCTCGAGCGCAAGACAACCACTCTCAAGGCTTACAAGATCGCCAATAGCGGTCACTTCATCGCAGAGGAGCAGCCAGAAGAAACGCTGAAATACCTCATCGATTTCCTTCAATAGCGCCTTTCAAACAAGGATACGACAATGACCGATCAATCGACCGTCGCCACGCGCCGGCGCATTCTCCAGCTTGCGATCGCAGTGCCAGCGGTAGCGTCGCTTGCCTCCCAGGCGAGCGCCGCATCACCAGATTTTTCAATACCTGCTGCTACCAGCGACGTGAAGCCGTTCAAGGTTTCCGTACCGCAAGCTGCCATCGACGACCTCAAGCGTCGCCTCAAGAACACGCGGTGGCCAAACAAGGAGACCGTCTCGGATTGGTCGCAGGGTGTGCCGTTGCAAAAAGCCAAGGCCCTGATCGCCTATTGGGAAAGCAAATACGACTGGCGGAAGTTCGAGAAGCAGATCAATGCCTACCCACAGTTTCGTACCGAGATTGATGGTCTCGGAATTCACTTCATCCATGTGAGGTCCAAACACGAAAACGCCCTACCGATCATTCTGACACACGGGTGGCCGGGATCCGTCGTCGAGTTTCTCAAAATCATTGGCCCCATGACAGATCCAATTGCCCATGGTGGCAAAGCGGAAGACGCCTTCCACGTTGTCATCCCGTCGCAGCCGGGTTTTGGCTTCTCCGACAAGCCAACGTCCGAGGGTTGGACCGTGGTCCGCACTGCTAAAGCCTGGGGCGAACTGATGAAACGTCTCGGTTACGAAAAGTGGGTAGCCCAGGGAGGTGACTGGGGCTCCGGCGTCACGCATGCGCTTGGCCACGTTCGCCCTGAAGGCCTTGTCGCAGCACACGTAAACTGGCCGCTTGTCTTCCCGGAGAAATTCCCCGATAGCCCGACAGCCGAGGAGAAGGCCGCGATGGAGGCGGCAGCGAATTTTGCCAACGATCAGTTCGGGTACTTCAAAGAACAGGCGACCCGTCCGCAGACAATTGGGTATACGTTGGCAGACTCTCCCGTTGGACAAGCAACCTGGATCTATGAGAAATTCCAGGCCTGGACGGACAATCGCGGCGAGCCGGAAGACGCTTTGACTGTCGATGAAATGCTTGATGACATCTCGCTCTACTGGTTCACCAACACCGCTGCCTCCTCTGCCCGCATCTATTGGGAAAACGCCCGCAACGGTGGCGGTTTCGATGCTGGGCGCATCGAACTGCCCATGGCAGCGACTATTTTTCCCAAGGAAATCTTCCGGGCACCAAAGGCTTGGGCACAGGCTAAATGGCCGAACTTCTTCTATTGGAACGAGGTCAACAAGGGCGGCCATTTTGCCGCGTTTGAACAACCCGCGCTGTTCACGGACGAAATGCGCAACGCCTTCAGATCCATTCGCTGACATGCAGCTCAACATAGAAAGACAGTCACATGCCCACAAATGAAGACATCATCCGCGAACTCTATCGCACCGCCGAGGTTAAGGACGTTGAAGGATTCGTCGCACTGTTTTCCGAGGATGGCTACTTCTGGGACGTCTCGGCCGGCGCAAAATACTACGGCGCCGATATTGGCAAAACCGTCGATATCTACGCGACGGCATTTCACGATATGCACCGCGAGCTTGGGAATTTCTACGTGACCGACGACGTCATCATAGTAGAATTAACGCTCAACGGCACCCAGACCGGACCGCTTGCAATGCCGGCTGGCACGATCCCGCCGACGGGCAAGGAAATGCATGCACCGTGCTGCGACGTTTTTCAACTGAAAGACGGTAAGGTCACGTCGTTCCACTGCTACACTGCGGCAACGATCATTTTCGGGCAGCTCGGTATTCTCGGCAATCTCACTGCGGCCCTGCAGCCCAAGTAAGCTCCCAACAGCTCCTGGTGCCAGAGTTTCTGATGGACGATGTCTCCACGGCGGCCTTCTTCTGCCGTGGAGGCCTGCACCTTACGTTACTTGTGTCCTTGTTCGCCCACTTTCGGACGATAACTGACAAAGACCATCAGCCGGCGGAATAAAACCGCAGCACCATTGTCCACGAAATAGGTGACACCACAGTCGTCACATTTCGAAAGGCACGAACATGCGCATTCTTAACCCTATCGTTCTGTCCGCCGCGTTTTGCTGCGTTTCCTGTTTGGCATTCGCCCACGCGCGATTGACCGTGTCGCAGCCAGCCGACGGCGCGTCGCTGCAGACATCTCCGGAAACGATCTCCCTGCATTTTTCCGAAAGCCTAGAACCTGCATTTTCGCATCTGACTTTGACTACCGCATCAGGCGATACGATCAAGCTCGGCGGCGAGACCGTGCGCGGCAACGAGCAGGACGAGCTTGCGGCTGCTCCGACTTCGCCGCTCACGCCGGGCATCTACATGATAAAATGGGATGTGCTCTCAACCGATGGTCACAAAACCAGCGGCACTAGAAAATTTACGGTGTTGCCATGACACCGCATGACGCTCTTGTCATTGACCGCTTCTTGCTAGACTCCGCACTCTCACTCGTCTGGGGTGGTTTGGGCTTCACTCAGCTAGCCTCAGGTGGGGTCCGGTCACGTCTGCTGGTGACGATGCGCACACCTATGATGGCGTCCTGCGCCGTCGCCTGCCTCGCCGCCATCGCGGCACTTCCGCTGCAAACGGCTGAGATCGGATCGCATTGGAGTGCGGGCTGGCAGATGGAGCTGCTTACTTCCGTTGCGTTCATGACTGACGTGGGTGTCTCAACCGTAACAGAGGCGGCGACGGTCGCGGCTCTCGTTGCTGCGGCGTTGTCGGGTCGGCGTAATCCTACCCTTTCTCTAGCCGGTCTCGCGCTTTTCTCAGTCGCGACCCGCGGCCACGCTGCGGCGTCTTTCGACCTGCTGGGGAGCTTGCAGATCTTACTGCTCGCTATCCACATCCTAGCCGCGGCAGCGTGGGTGGGGGCGCTGATCCCGTTTATCCTCGTCGTCCGGATGTCGATCCCACCGGACCTGCGACGAGATGCGATTGCTTCGATGCGGCGGTTTTCCAGGTTTGGCCATTGGGCGGTTGCCCTAGTTTTCGTCACTGGCGTGGCAAACACGCTGCTGATCCTCGGGCACATCCCCGCCGACCTAAATTCAGCCTACCAGTTCAAACTGCTTTTGAAGGTCGCCGTTGTACTTTCCATGACGTCGCTGGCGGTCGCGAACAGGTACCTAATCGTGCCACTCCACCGACATCATGCCGATCTCTCCAGATGCGCCCTCCTGTTTGGAGCGGGTGCCGAAATCGCACTGGGGATGCTCGCCTTCTCTCTCGTTGCATCATTCGGTCTCGATGATCCGACTGTGTGAAAAAATTCAGAGACCAGCGGAATAAATCTTTCGTCCGGTTGTCTACCCATACGTAACCAAAGGAAGAAGTCGATGACAACTTGGTCGAACAGAAAATCAGCCGTCGTCGCCGCGATTGTCATGGCGGCGGCCGGATCATGCGCTGCATTCGCTCACGATCACAGCCAACCCTCCCCTGCTGCAGCACAGTCGTCTGACGACGAGACCGCCTATCTTGCCGAAAACAATGCTGCCATGGACAGGATGATGGCGGATATGGAAACCAGTCCAACCGGCGATATCGACCGTGACTTCGTAGCCATGATGACACCCCATCACCAAGGTGCGATCGCCATGGCGCTCGCCGTCCTCAAATACGGCAAGAACGAACAACTCAAGCGTATCGCGCAAGAGATTATCGTGGAGCAGCAACAAGAGATTGCGGCCATGAAGCTTGCGATTGGCGACCCTCTCCCCCCATCCGACGCCGCCCCGACACAGGTCGTACCGGAAATTCCCCCCGCTCAATCCACGCCCGACCAGACCATGCAGGGCATGGACCCAAACATGAAAATGTAATCTTTAAAGGACATCAGCAATGACAATTCGGACATCTTTTGCCGCCAGCTTGCTGGCGGGCAGCATGCTATTGCCTGTTTCTGCATTCGCAGGCCAAGCACCTTTTGCAACCTCCGATCCGGAAATTCCGGTCAGCAGCAAGGACCGCGTTTATGCGGCGGAGCAATTCTCCAACACGGTGTCGGTCACCGATCCGTCGACGAACAAGCTGCTCGGCGTCATCAAGCTTGGCGATCCCCAGCCCGGCAATCTCTCGCCGCTCTACAAGGGTCAGGTTCTAGTTCACGGCATGGGGTTTTCACCGGACAAGAAGACCATCGCGGTCGTTTCGATCGGCTCCAACTCTGTAACCTTCATCGATACCGCCACCAATGCAGTCAAGCACACCACTTATGTCGGCCGCTCGCCGCACGAGGCCTTTTTCACACCTGACGGAAAGGAAGTCTGGGTCACGGTGCGCGGCGAGGACTATATCTCCGTCATCGACACGAGCACCTATCAGGAAAAGGCGCAGATCAAGGTACCCGCGGGTCCCGGCATGCAGATCTTTTCGCCCGACGGCAAATACGGCTATATCTGCTCATCCTTTAATCCCGATACCGTCGTCGTTACCGTTGCCGATCATCAGATCGTTGGGCACGTCAAACAGGAGAGTCCGTTCTGCCCAAACATCGCCGCGTCACCTGATGGGAAGCAGGTCTGGTTCACGCTGAAGGACGTCGGCAAGACCCAGGTCTTCAACGCACAAGCGCCTTTTGATCTGATCAAGACCATCGACACCGGCCCGATCACAAACCACGTCAATCTTGTCACCAACAAGAATGGCAGTTTTGCTTATGTCACTGTGGGCGGCCTGAACGAAGTGAAGGTTTTCCGCACCGACAATTTCGAGCAGGTCGCGACAATCCCGGTTGGCAATCTGCCGCACGGTATCTGGCCGTCGGGCGACGGAAGCCGCGTTTATGTTGGCCTCGAAAATGCCGACGCGATGGCCGCGATCGACACGTTGACCAACAAGGTGATTGCCATGATACCGATTGGCCAGGCAGCGCAGGCTGTCAACTATGTGCCGAATGCAGTACCCGAAGGTGATGGCCTGCAGAACTTGCAGCCACTCGGCACAGCGGGTGTCGCCGCTCACCTGAAACTCGAAATAAAGGGTGACAAGGAAAAGAGGACTCCGACGAGTGTGTCGCTGTTCGATCAGGGTCTGACCCAGGTTCTCCAAGCCTCGGTCACGGGGCTGGAGCCGAAAAAGATGTATGTGCTGGCGCTCTCCGATAAGGCGGACGGCAGTGGGCCACTCCAAGGTCTTTCGAACTTCATGACCAATCCGGCTGGATCAGCAATCGTTAACGCAGTCGGTCCTATCCGCCAGATTGTCGAATCCAAGCACAAGGACGAACGCCGCTATCTCGTGGTAGCGTCCGTCGAAGATGGAAATCCCGGCAAGGTCCTGCAAGTGCAAACTGCGCAGTAACGGTGATTAGTCGGTCCGCAGTATGACTGCGGGCCGCCCGTCCTGAAGGAATTGAGACATGGACGATTTGTTTTTCCTGGTAGAGCCTATGATCCCTGCCCTAAGACGTTACGCACGTGGTCTGATTAGGGATCGTGAGACCGCTGATGACATTGTTCAGGATTGCCTGGAAAAAGTTGTGTTGCACTGGAGCCGGCGCCGTGATGAGAATCCGCGACCATGGGTGTTTGCCATCCTTCACAACCTGGCGATCAACAGGCTGAGGCAAGACGCAAGACGTGGATCCGTCCTTCCGATCGAGGACGTACCTGAGGCCTTGAACGCACAAGCGCCGACACAGGAGGAGACGATATACGGCCAGGAGGTCATGGCAGCCATCGACCACCTACCGCCTGATTATCGAAGCATTCTGCTGCTGGTCTCAGTGGAAGATCTTTCCTATGCAGATGCGGCAAAAGTCCTGGAAATTCCCTTGGGAACTGTGATGTCAAGACTGTCTCGTGCGCGAGAACAGTTAAAGACGATCCTCGAAACGAACCCGGCGGGGGCTTTCACCGGCGTCTCTTACATCCGGAGGGTGAAATGAATATGAAGCCAATCACCGAAGACGATCTCCACGCCTATGTAGACAGCGCACTGGACGCAGAGCGTCACCGCGAAGTGACAGACTATCTGGAGGGAAACGCCGATGCTGCCGCGCGGGTCAACTCCTATCGGGCACAGGCCGCAGCACTACGCTCAGCCCTTGAGCCGGTTGCGCGACAGCCAGTGCCGTCCAGGCTCAATCTCAGAACGATCGCGGCGGCCCACGTCCCTGCCCGCCGACAAGCGCCCTTCCGACTTGCTGCGGCAGCCGTCCTGCTGTTGGCGATCGGAGCAAGCGGCGGCTGGATTATGAAGGGATACACCGTGCCGCCCACAGAAGGCGTAGCCGCGCTCGCGCAGGAAGCGTCTGCCAGTTACGGCACCTTTGCTCCAGACCGTTTGCATCCCGTAGAGGTTAGGGCTGACGCAGGCGATACGCTTCGCCAATTTGCCGTCGCGACGCTTGGGCGTTCCGTGGCCATTCCGGATCTCAGCAAAGCCGGCTACCGCGTTATGGGCGGTCGCATCATTCCCACGGCACACGGCCCCGGCCTAATGCTGATGTATGATGACGACAAGGGCAGTCGCCTTGTCATGCTCACCCGGCCGATGAATGTGGACCAGAACAAGCCGATGGTTGCGAGTAGTACCGGCGATGTCAGAGGCTGGAGCTGGGCGAAGAATGGCATGGGCTATAGCCTTGTGGGGTCAATGCCCCACGAAGATCTCCACCCCATCGCAGACGCCGTGCGCTCGCAAATCTAAGGGCGCAATGGCACGTGAGTTGGGTGCCAGTCGGGTGGAGTTCGCTGCCTTTGCGCACCTTATTTTTTCTACACAATAGCTACAGAAGAGAGTTTCGAATGCGCGTGGATCCGAACAAGTTAATCGCCACCTACAATCTTAGTCCGAAGAAATCCGATACCTCATCAGACATGCCTTTCTTGCTCGGCGACGATGAGCAAGAGGCTCAAACGGAACCATCCAGCATCGAGACTGGGACTTCCACCTCGAGTCAAGCGTCCGCAAATGTTTCGGCTGCGCTGTGGCACATTTCCGACCCCGGTGGCCTGTCGGCATCAACATCATCAGTCGAGATATCTGTGGAAGGAACCGCCAGAATACAGGCGATGCTTAGCGGGTCCTCAGATGACCTTCTCGATCAATTCCTGGCGCTTTCGCGCGAAACTCCGGCCGAAAGGATTCGTACGGAATATTTAAACGAGCACTACCTGACAGAGAACAGTTTTAAGGAACTTCCTATCGACCAACAGAATGAAATAGACAAGATGATCGCCGAGCGCATCAAGCAACAACTCGGCCTCGATGACGGCGTAAATGCTGCGTCAGCCGATTCGCATCGAATACTTCGATGATACGCCACGGTAGCATGTCAATTTCACTTCTGTGCGTGGGTTGCAAGTGTCACTTCACATACCTCCGCGCCATGGCGTGAAAGCAGGTCGAAGTCGTTGTCCGATATCCGTGTCAAGTTGGTCGGGTAACTCAGCGAAACGGCACCCTGTTCGTCAGAAAGTCGTTCCGCGAGCGCAGTAGGATCCATACCGAACTGTCGCATGGACACGCCCATCCGGAGCAGGACCCCATTGACTTCGCCGCGCGAGATCGATCCCATCAGCATGCGGGAGCGCAGTGCCCGTATCTGATCGCTCGCAATGTCGAAAAGCCTCGGCGAGTTAAGTCTACCTCGAAGCATGCCGACGAGCGAGAACGGCTTCGGCGCCGTAAGGGGGCCAGAGGCATCGCTGCAGATGAGAAAGTCGCATCCCCGAAGGCCGTCGGCAGGCTTGTAGAGGGCCTCCATACCCATGTTCTCGTATGCCCCACCATCCCAAAGTCGAACGCGTGGCATGGGCCGTGAAATCTTCTCTTGTGGCTTCTTGGTTGCCCGATCCGTCTTCCACCATCCATGTTCCGGCAGCTCGAGTCGTAGGACGCCAATCACGTATGGAACCGCTGCCGACGCCGCGATGGCCTTCGCGATCGGGACGTCCGGGCTAAAGTGACTACCGAACTGCCAGTCCCCCATCATCTTCTTCGAGAACCGCCAGTTCTTGCCAGTTTCGAAGCAGGTAGTGTTGATATGCCATTCCGGTGTGTCAGGCAGATCCTTCACCGATCCTCTGACACCCCAGCGCGCGGAAAGAAGCATCTGAAGAATTTCTGCTCTTCGAAAGAGGATTCGAATGTTCTCTCGGAGAATTCCACGCCAGCCCAAGGCGGTCAGACTGAAAAGGTCGCCAGTTGTGAGCCTCTTGCGAAGCTCGGGATAGATTTCATCCAAGAACTGCTTGGAGGTCGGCCATCTGAAATCCGCGTGGGAGAAGATCGCGCCGACGATGAGGCTCCCTCCGGATACGGTGGATATCTGTGTGACCCCCTCAAGTCGGCCCTGCCTTGCAAGATGGCTGAGAACGCCAAGGTGAAACACTGCCGCGCGGACACCGCCGCCCGAAAGAGCGAGGCCCAAGCGCGGCCTGTCTACGACGCTATCCATCTGCCAACCTCCTCGTTCCGGCCATTAGTAGCGAAATGTCGTTCTCCGCGACGATCAACGAGATTGCCGGCAGGCCGTCGAGTTCCATAGCATCGTTCAGTTGCTTGATCTGTTCGAGGTCGGTGCCGCTTGGAAGAGAGGACCGACCCGCGGGATGCGAATGCCATTCGCCGACATACCGGATCTGGTTTCCTGTCCGGGCGGCAGCGGCCTCAATGTCTGTACGCAACCGCGAGACGCCGCGAGTAAACGAAGACGGGGTGCCGATGCTGTCGCTGGTGGATGGAGGGCTCCGACGACATCAATACGACGGCGCTCGAAGTCGATCATTCCCATCAGCGATCCACCGGTTTCCGAAGGAAGTGCCGTCGAGCGGCGTTGCCGGAGTTCGTCTTTTAAAGCGGCTGGCAGGACGACCGACCACCCGTCCGCCGTCATCGTCAATATGGTACCCGAAACCGGAGTAACCCTGACACCGTCCTCGTTCATGGTCCAGATCTTGACTGCAGCTCTCGGTGCCCTGACAACGGATGAAATCCCCGCAGCGATCAGCCCCGAGAGCACCTGAATCGATGCCATCGGAATCCTGTTCGTCAATGCTCTGCACGCCCCGGTGTACTGCATCCGGTCGACGGAGCCGAGATGATCCGCAAGAGACGGGTTCTGGAAGATCTCCCGGAGATATAGCGTCTCGAGATCGCGAAGCGTCATGGAGCGCGCCTCGTCCTCGACCATCAGGACCGCGGACTTTCCATCGGGCGTGAAGAACGCGCAGAGACGTCGCGTAGTACCAGGCAGATCGGATGCCCACCGGGAAACGGGAACGGAAGCCGAGGCGTCGAGAATGAGATCGGCATCTCCTAATTGCTGATCCAATGCAGCCCGATCCACCGGGGTCAGGACATTGTCGACGACAGTACGCGTATCGACGTCGTCCCTGACCCCCATGAGTCTGTTTGCAAGCCCGATAGCCTTGCTTCTGCCGACAAACTGGTTGTTGAGCGTGTGTCTCGCAATGTTGTGCGGAAGCAGTGTGTCGTCGTCTACGATCGTCCACTTGAAGAGACCCTGTCGGGCGAGGATTTCCGAAATCACCGAACCGGCCGATCCAGCGCCGATCATCACTATTCGACGCTCGTCGGCGTACGGCTCGCCAGAGAGACGGGCCGCACCGGCTGCATCGAATTCCTTATGGACGAAGGACATTGATACGGGCACGTCGCGCGCCGCGTCCATCGATACGCGCGCACCGACATTGGGGAGGAAGTTGATTTCCTTTGCCTCGCCGGAGACGTTGCGCAAGAGGAAGCCCATCTTCTCTCCGATCTCTCCGGGGCTGAGTGCAGTCACGAACGCAACCGTCTCGGTCGTTCCGACATCACCGGTGGTCGGATCGATCTGGGGCATTGTCACCAAGAGGCAGGTGATGCGCTTGCCGTCTCCTATTTCCCTCTTGCCATTCACCCAGTCCTTGATGGACTGCTGGAGGAGGCTGGGAAAATCGACCCCAGCGTCGACCAGAAAGTCCGACAACTGTCCAAGGTCGCGGGGTGCCCTCTTCATCCGCTTCATCCGCTGTGGCTCGATCGCGCAATGAAAGGCCATCAAGCGGATATCGTCTCCTCTGACGATCGACGGCCTCGATCCTCCAATGAAGATGAATTGCGCTTCTTGGTCGACGGCCCAAATGAACAGGTTCGAACCCAGCCGGGCTGCTTCCCAGAAATCGTTCTTCAAAATGATCTGGTTGAAATGTTCCGGCAAGAAGAGCGGGTCGAGAGGCTGCCCTGCCCCATGAAGCTCGCCTTGGCATGCTTTTTCGAACCAACCACTCAAACGCCCAACGAGCTCGGCGGCAGTATAGAAGCTCCGAGTGTCATGCCACGGCCGGTCGTCGATGCAGATGCAGGCGGGAAATCCTTCTGGCATCAGGTTTTGATGCGGAGTGTCGGGAAAGTCTGGGCGTGCAACTAGAACCGTGAAAGACATCGAGCCGGTCCGCGCGAAACACACAGTCAAGGATTCAACAGGCAATATGTCATAGACCGGACGCTGCGGCCGCTCGACCACTAGATCGAACGAAAGAAGGTCGAAATCTCCGAACCGTCGACACTCACCGAGTGTGGTGTAGTTCTCGCCCGGCCCAACAACGTAATCGTGGAGCGCCTTCGCAAGAGGATTAGCGAATCCTAGTACGTCGACGACCTCCGATGCTTCAGGCTGCCAGTACATACGGTCAGCCGTTCCTGCCTGCACGCGTGGGCATCGATGCGGCGACACTGGTAGCGGTCGCCGCTGCCGCGAGCATGACGGAAACGCCTTGGGCAGTGATCTTCAGATGAATCGGCTTCGGTCGGGCTTCGCTCGGGGTCTCCATGGTGACGAGGAACTTGCCATTCGAATCCTTGATGATCTTGCAGTAGTAGGCTGCAGCCTGACGATGCGGCGGCTGCACGTCCTTATCGGCTTCAGTGCCCTTCACCGGGATCGGCTTGCTCGGAGACACGATGATCTCATTCTGCCGGGCAAGCTCTTCGAACAGCCACTTAACGTCCTTGACTGGTTCCGTCATATCCTCCCCCTTATCCGGCGATAGCGACAGGTAGGAGCAGTGGTGGAAAAGCTTCAAGACATCCCAGTGCAGTCGGTGCTCGTTGTCGTGTTCGCGGCTCGTCCGAACGATCTGGGAGAGGCTCTCGTGATCGATGTCTGCACCGAGCAGCGCATAGGATTCCTTCAGTCCTTCGCGCATCGTCATCTGCACGACGATCGACCCCTGATTTCGGTCGATCAGGCCTACATCCGTGCGCCAGGCGAAGGGACTGTGCACGAAAAACTCGACAGCTTCCGAACCCCACTTGCTAAAACCCGGAACCAGCTCGCCTGCGTTGACGATGCAGTGCATCCGGGATTCGAGTGTAAGACCGTTGTCCTCAAGGTACGATTTGAGGGCCTCCGGACGAGAGAAAACCTTGATGCCCTTCCCTTCTTTCAGACGGTGCCGGGCTTCCTGCCGGATCACGCGGGCGTCGTCGTCGAGAGCGACCTCCGTCAGGACACCCGCGGGCACCCAGAGCTCGTCGATCTTCATGCGGTCGCCGCCTTGATATGCGACCGCGTGTTCGAACCAGAAGAACTCGCTGGCGCGGAAGATGTGGTCCTTGTCGAGATGGGTGAAGGCGACGACCCGGAAGGATTCCTGACCGGCTTCGTCCATGGCGTTGCGGATCGCGGATGGAAGGTCGATCCGTTTGTCGACTACGTCATTCTCGTTGCGCATGTGCGCGTAGTCCATCAGGACCACCTGGTTGTTCGCAAGTTGGATAAAGGTCGTATCAGCATTCCCAGTGGGGAAAAACTTCATATGTGCCGTCATCTACAGGGATCCTCTTCGCCGCGCCATTTTTATTAGAGTTTTCTATATCAACCCAAGATGGGTCCGGTATCTGACGACCGCAAGAGACTTTGTTCACTTTTGTTCCGTTTTCCACCGCAGAAATCATCAGATAGGAGGAACGGCCAGCATCTTGGCCACGAGAGCGTCGCGCGGCATCTCACGTAGAAGGGTCGTCGGCGAGTTCAATCCAAACTGGGGCATGGTCGCTTGTGTGCTCCCATCCTCGGACGTGCTTGTCGACTTCCGCCTTCCCGATCCGGTCGGCGAGATCGGGGCTGAGCAGGAAATGGTCCAGGCGTAGTCCGGCGTTTCTCCCGTACGCATTCCTGAAATAGTCCCAGAAAGTGTAAATGCGTTCGCTCGGATGAAGGTGCCGGAGGGCTTCGGTCCAGCCCTGCCCGAGTAACTCGCGAAAGGCTTCACGCACTTCGATGCGGAACAGTGCATCGTCTTTCCATCGCTCCGGCTTGTAGACGTCGAGCTCAGTTGGCATGACGTTGTAGTCACCCGCCAAAATGACAGGTACTCCTAGCTCCAGCAGTTCGGCTGCGTAGTCGTGTAAGCGCTTGAGCCATCGTAGTTTGTATTCGAATTTGCGGCCGGGATATGGATTGCCGTTGGGAAGATAAAGACTGCCTATCACCGTCCCATCGACAACAGCTTCAATATATCGGCTCTGCTCGTAATCTGGATCATCCGGGAGGCCCTTTCTCGTGAGTATCGGCGCCACCGCGGGCGAGTATTGCCACTCCGTTTCAGGACTTCTGGCCATGCCACACTGCACCTTATCCTGCCTTCTCGATCTCCTTCGCAAGAAATCTGGCATCAGGTGCTCTAAGCTCCTGAAGTACGACAATGTCCGGTGTTGCCTCGGCCAGCCACCTAAGCAACACGTTGATCCGACCGTTCACGCCGTTGACGTTGTAGGTGGCGACCTTCACTTGCGCTTGTGGTCGCCCTTGTCACCCTCGCCCGGCTTCGCATCGTGCTTTGCCTCGTGACGTTTGTCAGCGGACAGGGATCTGCCAACATCGACAGATTCGCTGAACTGGCCTTTTTCGTCACGGCGCACGTATCGCTTGTCAGTTCCGGTATCGATCAGCTCTCGCTTGCTCAAGGGACTCTCCTGTGGTTGCGATACGAAGTTAACTCGCGACATGACGAAAAGATGCATCGATTCCAGCGGCTTGGTTCGACTTCTCCGGTTGTGGTGGAAAACTGAATCAAGTCATTGAAAAAGAGTCGCTTTTTGTGCCGGAACGAATCGCAAGTGATTCGGTTGAATCGCCTAGGTTGCGTCAGTTGCGTGGGAGAGTTCGATGGCAGGCCAGCGTGCACAGTGGAAGGGCTTCATCAAATTTGGCGAGGTGTCGGCAGGAGTGGCACTGTATACAGCCGCATCAACTTCCGACCGTATAACCTTCAACACGATCAACAAGGCGACCTGCAACCGGGTCAATCGCGTTTTCGTAGACAGCGAGACGGAAGAGCTAGTCGAGAAGGAACATCAGACCAAAGGCTTCGAGATCGAAAACGGTCAGTACATCATCATCGACCCGGACGAAGTGGCAGCAGCAATCCCTGAGAGCAACAAAACGCTCGAGATCGAAGCTTTCATCCCATGTTCGGACGTCGACGATGTCTACTTCGACAAGCCATACTACCTTACCCCGGACAAGATGGGGTCCGACGCCTTCGTCGCTTTGCGGGACGGCATGCGCAAATCGAAGGTCGCGGCCATTGCCAGAACCGTTCTGTTCCGTCGGATGCGGACTGTGCTGATCCGCCCTCACGGCAAAGGCCTGATAGCCACGACGCTGAACTACGATTACGAGGTCCGCTCCTCGAAGAAGGCCTTCGAGGAAATGCCCAAGATCAAGGTCGACGCCGAGATGCTGGAATTGGCGAAGCATATCATCAGCACCAAGAAGGGTGACTTCGATCCCGCGACTTTTGATGATCGATACGAGGCCGCGCTCGAGGAGATGGTGAAGGCCAAGATCGAAGGCAAGGCGACGCCGAAGCGTAAGAAAGTCGAGGCTTCCAAGCCAAACGATCTGCTTGCCGCGCTCCGCGAAAGCGCTGGCATGATGAAAGCCGCTGATAAGCCTAAACGCACGGCAGCCAACGTAAATGCCGGAGCGAGCAGGCAGCGCGCAACACGTGGCGCGGCCAAGCCCACCTCTTCCAAGACCGCGCAACAGCGCAAGGCCGGGTAAGGAAATCGATCATGGCACTTCGACCATACTGGAAAGGTTATCTGAAACTGTCGCTGGTCACCTGTCCGGTGCACATGATGCCCGCAACGTCAGAATCGGAAAAGGTCCGTTTCCACACGCTCAACAAGGAGACGGGCAATCGCGTCGTGTCGCAGTACATCGACTCTATAACAGGCAAGCCTGTCAAGGACGAGAACGAGGCGAAGGGATATGCGCGTGGTGAGAACGACTACGTCATACTCACGGACGATGACCTCGACAACGTTGCGCTCGACACGGTCAAAACGATCGACATCCAGAAATTTGCTCCCGCTGAATCCATAGAATGGGTCTACCTGGAGAAGCCCCATTATCTTATGCCGGACGACGCCGTTGGTCACGAGGCCTTCGCCGTCATCCGCGACGCGATGAAGGCCGACAAGGTCGTAGGCATCTCGAAGCTCGTCATCGGGCGTCGCGAAAAGGCGGTCGTGCTGGAGCCGCGCGACGATGGCATCGTCCTGTGGTCGCTCCGCTTCGGCGACGAGGTTCGGCCAGAAGAGGCATATTTTGAAGACATCGACGACGCCGCAGACCCTGATCTGATCCCACTTGTCCAAAAGCTGATTAAGCAGAAGACAGCAAGGTGGTCGCCGGACATGGTAAGCGACCCTATCCAGGAAAGCTTGCTCAAGTTAATTGCCGAAAAGAAGAAGGCACTCAAGCCCAAGAAAGCGGCGAAGGGCAAGAAATCGGAAGCCGCCGAGCCAAAATCCAACGTGATCAACATCATGGACGCGCTTCGCAAATCGGTTGCAGACGAGCTCAAGAGCAGGAAATCAGGCTGACGCGACGTCGTGTTCGCGTTCATCCGACACTAGAGGTGCCAGCGGCTGCCGTTATCAAGACAAGGCATTCTGAAGAAACCGCGCCGCAGTGTCCGCACCGCTCCTTGAGATCGTGTGACCCACTCCAGGCTCGATTTCCACCTCGACCGAGAACCCAGCGGCTCGCAACTGTCCGGCCGCCATGGTGGAAGCAACAGATGGTATAATGCGGTCATCGGCACCATGTACAAGAAGCACAGGGGTCCGGTTGCTTTCTGGCAAGATGGATATGGGAGGCAAAAGGCCCGAGAACGCGACCACAGCGCCTACGCTCCAACGGCCAGACGCGACGCCATCCAGAGCCATGATTGCGCCTTGTGACACGCCTACGAATGCAACGTCATGAATTCGGTCTTCGAAACCGTTCTGTGTGATCACGTCGCGGATCTTACGGTCGAAACCCTCTCGCGCCTCGCGTATTCGATCAGGATCTAGCTGCATGCCATCAACTTTGAACCACTGATGGCCACCGTACCCGTTACGATATGGCGCATCCGGACTCGCGAATACCGCTGTGGGCAGCCGAGCGTTCCACGACGATGCCAGAGGTTTGAGCTGCTGGCCGGACGCGCCGATGCCGTGGAGGAAGATGATGAGGTGCGACGCTGACATGTGATCTCGGTGTTGGGAAACAAACGGAGGGCGCTCAACCCATCATGGGGAGCGCCCTCGTCACCCTAGACAGCAAACGCGCAACCGTCATGGTTGCTGCAGGCCGCCGATATGTGGGTGGTGATCCTTAGATGAGCACCGCCCACGCGTTTTTCAAGGTCACATCGACTCTGCGGTTGTTTCCATCCACGAGCGATGTTTCAGCTCATCCTGATGAGCGGTGAGGAAGAATGCCTTCGTGCTCGGAATGGCATCCTCGTGTTTTGCCGCGCGCTCGTAAGCGGTTACCGTGTCATCCTCGTTCGTCTTCATGGCTTTGAGAATAGCGGAATCGCCGAATAGATCGGCAAGCGCGATCTTGCCCGTCGTCAACATCTGTTTCATGTCGCCTTCCGCAGGAGGTTCGATACCGATCTCCAGTGCGATTTCGTTGAGAACAGCCACGTGCTGGAGATGGTCTTGCTTGAATTCTTCAATTTTCGCAGCCAGCGCCTTGTCGTCAAGGCGTTCGATGCATGAGTCATATGCTGCGATAGCGTCATGTTCGAGATAAAGCAGATCCTTGACCAGCTTTTCGATGCTTCCTTCGTTTCCAACCATGGTGACCATAAATTCTTCTCCTCGTTGATGTTGAGGTCCAATAACCAACCGCTTTTGCGATGGTTCCCTTCCGGGGCCGCCCGGTGAACTGAAGCTGCTCGTGAGGCGACCGCGTCGGAGCGAACACGCCCGCATCGCAACGAATTCCCAAATCACCAAAGCCTGCGGCGCGCCGCATCGCGCGTGGCGACATGAACGAGTACTGCGGTTGATAGGAGGATGCTGGACACCAACACGGCAATAGACAGCAATCCACCGTTTGATATCTCAGCCTTTGCAGAGAGGCCTGAATCCTTGGGTAGCTTCAGCGATACTTCCGCCCGCTGGCGATCACTGATAAACGCTGGCCTCGCATCTTTGCCATCTTCATGATTGGAAAGTGGCTTTTCCTTATGTCTCATCCCTTGCTCTGCCTTCAGCCTTGGTCCGGGAGTTTCGACCCGGAAACGCAGCGGATATGCCGATGTTCCGCAATTCTCAGCCAACATTACGTTTACGTTGCCTGCGGCTGCTGTTGCGTCCTCTTCCGGCTCGCCGCCCGCCGAGCCGGTCTGAGTTCTTCGATCGTCGGTTGCCACCATTCTGCTCCATCGGGTGCAGAAGTTTTCGACGGCCATGCCTGAACGAGTTCTTCGAAAGTAGGTTTCCGCCAAATTCCCCAAACGTGATCGTCGGTGACACCAGGGTAGAATTCGCCGACGACCTCCGGGTCAACGATCTCCCCGGTCACCTCTTCAAAGACAACCAGACCGTACCGGATTGCGACGACGCGTCCAGCGGGCGGAAGGTCGTCGCTGTTCAATGGATAGCGCCGTCTCTTTCTTTCTGCCGACCGTGCTTTCGACTTCGCTTCCTCTTCTGTTCCCTTTCGCTCGGCCGCACGGCGTCGCCGTTCCTCAGGTTCGTTCCGGCGTGCTGCTTCCTCGATCTTAGGCCATCGATCCTTGAGCTCTTGAAATGAACGAAACGGAACGTGCCACACCTTGAGGTCGCCATCCCATCGCGAATAGGGAACCTCATGAAGCCTGTCGACGACGGTTGTCGAATAGGGAGTCTTGATGCGAAAACCCGCTCTTCCAGGCTCCAGGTAAGCACTCTGGATCGGATCGAAGTCGAAGGCATCCCTGCCCTTCGCGTCGGCGAAGGCATCGGCTTCAGCCTCAAGTTCCGCCAGCCACCGAGTGAACCGACGCGAAGCCGTGCGGCCAGGGACGAACCACGCTTGACGAGCGTCGCTCCACCGGGCGCGGGGAAAGTGTTCCCGGAACTGTTCCACAGTTACCCTGTCATACGGAAAGCTAACGTCGGCACCGGGGGTGGCATCGGCTTCAACCTTACCTTCGACATCGTCTGGTGTGGCTTTGTTACTCATGACGATCATAACGCCTGTCGGACCCGTCAGGTTTCCAACAGTTATGCCGCAACGCGCAGGAGTTTCGATGCAAGCTCGGAGACTAGAGCGGAAACAATCGACGCGTGCTGGCCCGAAACAGACCTCGAAGACGCTGTAAGTGTTGGCCTAACAAAAACTCAGGAGCCAGCCTATCGGAGTCGTTATATTCTGTACATCTTGGAAAAGAACAACAGGAGAGGCCGATGCTAACGATGCCGGAAATGGTCGAACGCGAACCACAGCGTTATGTCGCTGTTCGTTTGCCAGTTGTAATCCCGTTCGACGAGGACGTCGATCCAGCTTTCGATGAACTGTTCGATGCTTTCGCGCGAGCGGGAGTTGCACCAGACGGTGTCGAGTTCATCAAGTTCAACCTAATTGATATGCCGCGCCTCGAGATTGAAACAGGTATGACCACAGATGGGTCAATTCCACTTTCGGGCCGTCTGGTCGAAGGCGTCCTGCCTGGAGGACGATATGTCCGAATGACCTACAATGGCCCCTATGAAGGACTTTATGATGCTACCGCCATGCTCGTCGGATGGGCAAAGGAGAAGGGCTTGGTATGGGACTCATCGAGCACAGAGGCTGGAGAGCTGTTCGCGTGCCGGCTCGAGGTACACGATAACAATCCTTCAGTTGAACCTGATCCAAGCAAGCTGATAACAACGTTGCTTTTCAAGCTGGCAGACTGATTAGGAAATTGGAGTATGGCGGCTGTTGGCCCCAAGCAGACATCCACCGTCGGAGAAATGGTCTTGATTATCCTGACTTCGCGGCGCTGCAAATGTCGGAAATCTGCGACAATAGCCTAGCTTTGAGCCACCGCATCGCAACTCTTTTGCCCCCGCCTTGATTTCGTCAGAACTTCGAAGATCACTGATCCCATGACCAGGCTGCCGCCGACCCATGTAGCCCATGCGGGAATTTCCCCGAAGGCTATCCAGACCCAAAGCGGCGCAAGCGGGTTTTCCAAGCTGCCTATCAAGGCAGAGCGAGTGGCTGAGATCAACCGGGTTCCGACCGTCATCAACAGCAGACCGAGGCCGAACTGAACGGTTCCAAACAGCACGAGGTCTAACATGACAGGGGCCGTTACCTGCATGGGCTGAGCGAATGGCAGCACTACGAGTGCGCAGAGAAAGGCGGACAGGGAGGCTGCCGGGAGCATGGAAACATGCCGGCTCTTGCGGATGATGACCATCATTACGGCATAAGATAGCGCCATCGTCGTCGCGAAGGCGTAACCTGTTAAATGGCTGCCTGACGCTTGCGGGTTAACGATGATCATAACGCCGACCAGCGCCATGAAACTTGCCGACCATGTCGTCCAGTCTTCCCGCTCGCCCAAGAACACAAGGGCAATTACGGCGGTCATGAAAGGAATTGCGGCATGGATTGTCATCACGTCTGCCACCGGGGCCAGGCGCAAGGCATTGATGAAGCAAACCGTGGCAACCGTAGACAGCACCATGACCCAGAAGCCGGGCATTCCAATGGCAAGGACTGTTCGCCGTAAGTCTTGCCGATACCGCCAGACCACATAAGCGCCGATGAACAGCCCGCCAAAAATTCCTCGCCAGAACAGAACCGTCCACACATCGAGCCTGATGAGCTGGGTGAAGTATCCGGACAGGCTGTAGGCGATTGCAGAGCCTACAATCAGCAGCGTGCCAAGCCATTTGTTGTGATCGTCTTGCATTGTCGCCCCCTTGCATTCGGAACCTTGTAATCTCATACTACTGACACCGTTTTGTCAGTAGTGTTTGAAAGGCTTCTCATGCGCCGTGCAGATCGTCTTTTCGATATTATTCAGGCGCTGCGCGGAACGACACAACCCACTACAGCCGCTGCGCTCGCGCAAAAACTCGAAGTGACTCCTCGGACCATCTATCGCGACATCGCGACCTTGCAGGCACGTCGGATTCCGATCGAGGGTGAGCCTGGTCTCGGTTATTTCTTGCGCAAAGGATTTGATTTACCGCCTCTGATGTTCACAATGGAAGAAATCGAGGCAATCACTGTCGGTGCCAATCTCGTGCAACGGATTCGTGATCCGAAACTGCAGGAAGCGGCCGAGAGCGTCCTGAATAAGCTACAGCATACCGTTCCCAAGGAACTGCGCTCCTACCTGGCGTCTCCCCGGTTCTATGTTTCGGAAGGGGATGCAGTCCGACCGGAGGGGATCGAGCTGCTCGACGTGCGCAATGCAATCCGCACATGCCGCAAGATCAGCATCAGCTACATCGACGACCAACAGCGCCGATCACAACGCACAATCTGGCCTGTCGCCACGGTCTATTATGTCGATGTTACGTTGATTGCCGCATGGTGCGAGCTTCGGGGGGATTATCGTCATTTCCGTGCAGATCGTATCCTGCAATCCAAAGTGCTTGACGATCGATTTGCCGCAGATAGCAGCGCTATGATGGCCGAGTGGATGGCGACGCGTTCGCAGAAATCCTAATCCCGCAAGACTTGTTGTCCCGATTTTCAAGTCACCGCAGGATATGGAATTTTGTAGCCGCCGCAATGTCAGCTATTGGCGCATCAGCGCCATTGCGTCATTTGGCCCAAACTGGTCATCAGAGTGGACTGTCACGGTCCTGTCAGGTAGATGGGGGCTTGTAAATGGTAAGGAATAACGATGGCTTTGCATTTCTCCGGCGTTGTCCTCGATCTTGATGGGCTCCTTCTTGACACGGAAAGACTCCAGTTCGAAGTCGGACCAGCAGTCTTGAGGGACCTCGGTTATGACCTCGCTCCCGCCTTCTTTCGGACTCTCGTTGGAATTGACCGTACTGAGAGCGCAAGGCTGATCAATCTCGAACTTGGCGCGAGCATCGACGGAGCAGAACTCGACCGTGTTTGGAACGGAGCCATGGATGACAGAATGCGGGACGGCATCCCTTTGCGTCCAGGCGTTCATGACTTCCTAGACGCGCTTGACCAGCACCAATTGCCTCGGGCCATCGCCACGAATAGCGTAACCGCGCGGGCGGAATGGAAGCTTGAGCACGCGGGCCTTCTGAAGCGGATCGACGCGGTCGTGGGTGTTGACAAGGTTGCGCGTGGAAAACCCGCTCCAGACGTTTATGTTGCTGCGGCGAAGACCCTCAGCTTGGAGCCATCTCAATGTATCGCATTGGATGACAGCGATCTCGGCGTGCGGGCTGCGCTGGCGGCAGGCATCGGCAAAGTCATCCAAATCCCTGATCTCGTTATGAGCAAGGATTTAAGCGCTCACCATCAGGTCGATTCGCTATATGACGCCCGCACCGTAATGGGCATGTAGCATCGGGGGGCTGGCGTTGGCCTTCACGCTGAGAGTGGTATGACCGCTTATGGCGCAAAGCTGCCAATGTAGTAGTCGGCCCTTGCCGGGCATTGGCAGTCCCATTTTGCAGATCAGGGTCGACATGGTGATAGACGCAGAAGTTCATTCGCCACACGTTGCACCTATTCCGTCGCGGATTACTGGCCTTTTAGACTACTGGAAATTCCGGCTCTTCACCTTGAGACTATCGATATGCAAATCCGGGATGAAGATGTCACGAACCTTGTTCGGCTTTGGACGATCCCTCGCATCCCCGCCTCCATGCGATCCGTGCGCGAACTCATCGCCCCTTCCACTCGGGTTCCGGAACTCCGCGTTGCGGTTCGACAGAGACGAAAGATCTCCAGACAAATCATCAAGCTGCCGGGCGATCAGATGAACGACATCCCCCTCCCTCTGGATCTTGCCCTGTATCGCCATCATGGATGCTCCGAGCACGATGCGGCGGCGCTTTTCGAATAGCGACGGCCAGACGACGATATTAGCGATGCCCGTCTCGTCTTCCACGGTTATGAACATGACACCCTTCGCCGAGCCGGGTTTCTGCCGGACGAGCACAAGCCCGGCAACGCAGAGCCAGCTCTTGTCGCGGGCATTCATCGCATCGGCGCAGGTGACGATGCGGCGTGCGGCCAGATCCCGGCGCAGGAATGACAACGGGTGCGCTCGAAGCGTCAGGCCAACGTGTTGATAGTCCTCGACCACGTTGTGTCCTTCCGTCATTTGCCTGAGTTCGACTTCCGGCTCCTGCTGCTCCGCGACAGTCTTCATTTCCCGCTCGGCGGCCGCCACGAACAGTGGAAGCGGCTCGTCGCGCAACGCCTTGATCGCCCAGAGCGCATCCCGACGCTCGATATCGAATGCTGGTCGGAAGGCATCGGCTTCGGCAAGTTGAACCAGCGCCTCTGATGGCACTTCCGAGCGTCGCCACACGTCATCGACGCTTTCGAATGGACGCTCGATCCGGGCGGCGACAATCCTCGCGGCATCTCGAACGGCCAGTCCGGTGACCTGGCGCATGCCAAGCCGAACGGCATGGCGGTCTGTGCCGGGGATCTCCTCAAGCGTGCAGTCCCAGCGTGAATGTTGAACGGAGATCGGCCGGACTTCGACACCGTGCTTCTGCGCGTCGCCGATGATTTGGGCGGGCGCGTAAAAGCCCATCGGAAGCGAGTTCATGAGCGCCGCGGCGAAGGCATCCGGGTAGTGGCATTTGATGAAACAGCTCGCATAAGCGATGAGCGCGAACGATGCAGCATGGCTTTCCGGGAAGCCGTAGCTGCCGAAGCCTTCGAGCTGCGAAAAGGTCTTCTCGGCAAATTCCGGCGTGTACCCGTTCTTCACCATTCCGGAGACGAGCTTGTCCTTGAACCGACTCACGCCGCCAGTGAATTTGAAAGTCGCCATCGACTTGCGAAGCTGGTCCGCCTCCCCGCCCGTGAACCCGGCGCAGACCATGGCCACCCGCATGGCAGATTCCTGAAACAGCGGCACGCCCAGCGTCTTGCCAAGCACTGCCTCCAGCTCGGGTGTGGGATATTCGACGGGTTCCTTGCCTTCGCGGCGACGGAGGTATGGATGCACCATATCGCCCTGTATCGGCCCCGGTCGGACGATCGCTACTTGGACCACCAAATCATAAAATGTCCTGGGCTTCAGCCGAGGAAGCATGGCCATCTGCGCCCGGCTCTCTACCTGAAACGTGCCGAGGGTGTCCGCCTTCCGGATCATCGCATATGTCGGCCCGTCTTCCTGCCGTATCTTGGCGAGATCGAGATCCTCGTGCTTGTGCTCCCGGATCAGGTCGAAGGCTTTCTGCATACAGGTGAGCATGCCGAGCGCCAGCACGTCGACCTTCATCATCTTCAATGCTTCGACATCGTCCTTGTCCCATTCGATCACCTGAGGATCTTCCATGGCGGCGGGTTCTATCGGGACAAGATCGTCCAAGCGTGAACGCGTCAGGACGAATCCGCCGACATGCTGGCCCAGATGTCTCGGTGCCCCCATCAGCTCCCGCGCCAGCCGCAACGTCATCACGAGACGATAGTCGTCGGGGTTGAGGTTCAGCTCGCGAACGTTGCGCTCGGTCACCTCTTCCGACCACGACCACAGACCGGACGACAGCGCCTTGGTCACGTCCTCCGGAAGCCCCATCGCCTTGCCGACATCCTTGATTGCGCCCTTGGCCCGGTAGCGCGTTACGGTGCAGACGAGCGCGGCCCGATCACGGCCGTATGTCTTGTAGATCCACTGGATGACCTCTTCGCGACGCTGGTGTTCGAAGTCGACATCAATGTCCGGCGGCTCGTTGCGTTCCTTGCTGACGAACCGCTCGAACAGCAAATCGTTGGTCTCGGGATCGATCGATGTGATACCGAGAATGTAGCAGATAGCGCTGTTGGCCGCCGATCCCCGGCCCTGGCAAAGTATGCCCTGCCCCCGCGCGAAACGGACGATGCTGTAGACAGTCAGGAAGTACGGCGCGTATTCCATCTCCTTGATGAGATCGAGTTCGTGCTTGACCGTCCGCAGCACGCTTTGCGGCAGACCCTCCGGGTATCGGTCAGGAATACACTCACGGACGCATTGCTCCAGCGACTGCTGCGCATCCAAGCCGTCGATCAGCGCTTCCTCGGGATACTCGTAGGTCAGCTCCTCGAGCGAGAACCTGCATTGCTCGACGATCTCCATCGTGCGTTCGAGAGCCTGCGTGTATCGTGGGAACAAGCGCTCCAACTCTTCCGGGGGCTTGAGATAGCGGTCGGCATGCCGTTCCCTGTCGAAGCCCACGTCGTCGATGGTCGTATTCGTGCGAATGCAGGTAACGATGTCCTGAAGCTGTCTTCTGGACGGCTCATGGAAGAGAGCATCGTTTGTGACGACAGTCTTCACCTTGAACTTCGCCGCGAGGTTCGAAAGCTCATGCAGCCGCATCTGGTCGTTGGGTCGCCGTCTGAGGCTGAGCGAAAGATAGGCGCGCCTGCCGAATATCTCCGTCATCTTGCGGAGCTGCACAGCACAGACATCGTCTGCGAGATCAGGCACGAGAATGCCGATCAGGCCGTCGGCATAGAGGGCGAGATCATCAATATGAAGGATGCAGTTGTTCTTGCCGCCCCGGCCCTTGCCGACGGTAATCAGTCGGGTGAGCCGGGAGTACGCTGCCTTGTCCGTCGGGTAGACGAGCACAGACATGCCGTCCTGCAGATCGAGCCGACAGCCTACGACCAGACGAATCCCGGTTTCGCGGGAAGCTTCCAACGCGCGTACGATCCCCGCCAGGCTGTTGCGGTCCACCACACCGATGGCGTCGATGCCGAGTTCTTTCGCCGTCGCGAACAGCTCCTGCGCGGACGATGCGCCTCGCAGGAAGGAGAAATGTGTCGTGACCTGGAGTTCAGCATATTTCATCAGGCAAAGATCCCGTGCATGAACCATCGGTGCGAACCCGTTTCCGGATCGATCCCGTCCCCAGAGCGGAAGATCCAGAACCGCTCGCCGTCGTCGTTTTCGATGACGAAGTAATCCCTAACCGCTTCCAGCTCCGTCGGGCGCTTCCACCATTCTCCGAAGATGCGCTCGGGTCCGTCGGCTCGCTTCACGCGGTGGCGTTTTCCGCGCCAAGTTATGCTGGCGGGTGGATAGTCTGGCATGAGTGCGATCGCCTGAATCTGTTCTGGTCGTGCGAACAATCTGGTCGGTCTGCGCCAGTGCCCCACCCAGCTCTCGGCAACGTCTTCGGCGACCGCGGAGATCTGCTGCACGCTCCGCTCGGGAACATCCGAGGCCACAGGTGCCACCCGATAAACGCGCTGACCGCCACGATTGCTGAAGATGTCGATCAATGGTGTGAGGTCGGTTATCTCTTCCTCGACGAGAGACGAGGCCTTTTGCTCTTCCTGCAGCGGTTCCGCCGACACGGCAACGAGGACGAGTTTCTCGATGCCGAAACCGGGATCGATCTGCTCTGTGCGATCCCCGAACAGTTTTGTGAGCCACGCAACATCCCGTGCTGGCTTCGCCGTCCCTGCACGGATCGCCTGGAGGGTGTTGTCGACGCGATGCACGATGAGATCCGTCCGGCGCGCGCCGAGGCCGCGTTTTTCGAGTTCGGCGACGAGCTGGACGACGAGTCGACCGACATATTTGTTGATGGTGTCGGCCGCGCCTATCGGTTCCTGAAACGATCTGGAGACCTCAACGAGATCGGCAGTGCGGATCGGATCGATAGGTTCTCCCGCACGACCAAACATCTGGTCGAGGCGACGACCGACTTCAGGTCCGAAGCGGAGGGCCAGCGGTGCTCTCGGCGTATTCGACAGCTCGCCGATGGAATGAAAGCCAAGGACACCCAGATCGTGGACAACCTTCTCCGGGAGCCGAAGCAATGAGATCGGCAGCTTCTCAACCGCTCGCACGATCTCGCCGCGGGGAACGTTGACGGTATCCCGGTTGATTGCACGGACGCATGCGTGCGCTGCTCCCCACGTATCCGCGATGGCCACCTTCGCAGACAGTTTCCTCGAATGAAATGTATTCACGATGCCGCTGATCATTTTGGCTTCTCCGCCCTGCAGATGATCGGCACCCTCGGTGTCGAGGACGAGGCCATCGATGCCGTCAACGGCGACGATCGGGGAATAGTGACCAAGAGCCCACAGCGCGATCCGATCCAGGGCGGCGGCATCGGCGGCGGGATCTGCATCTATCAGCATCAGCCCGCGGAATATGGCCTGCGCCTTAGCGGCAGGCATCCCGACGCGAACACCGATCTTCTGCGCCGCAACGTCGGCAGACGACACCCACCTCTTGGATCCGCTATGCGCAATCACAGCGATCGGCTGGTCAGCCGGTATGGTGGGATCGTCTCGTCTGATCCTGTCCGTCGGCAAACTCGGTAGAAATATGGATACGACCCTTGCCATCACATGCTCCTACGCAGAACTCTTTGCACTCACCCGCACGCGATCTCATCAACTCAAGAAACCATCGTGGTCGTCCTACTCCCGGTACCGGAAGCTCTTCAGACGGCACCACACTCACCCGCCACCGTGTCGTGCTCGCCGTTGGCTGCCCGAAGTCGTTGGCCTCGGTCTGCCTCCGCCAGCGGCGCACTGCCAAGGCAATTGTCCCCGTTCGCTCCGCGACGAGTTGGAGCCGACGGCTCACGACCATTGGCAACCGCACCATCTCGCCGACGACCGCGCCACAGCCGCCGTAGGAAAGCGCCTCTTCCATGTTGGCAGCGACATCCTCTTCCTTGTCGCTTTCTACGAAGATGACCCGACGCGGATGCAGCCCCGCCTGAGCAAGAGCTGGGAAGAACAGATCGGGCCGCGTCAGACACCAGACGATTGGCCCCTTCGTGCGTGCAGCGATCCCGGCGGCAAAGAGAGCGGCCGCTGCACCATCGACGGTTCCAGAGCCGCCACCCGCGAATTCATGGAGTGCGCCATGTGCCAGGCCGCCACCGGGCAAGATCGCATCAATCTCCTCGACGCCAAAAGGGAGACAGCCTTTCTTCTTCGCGCCCTCCCCCTGAATGGACGAGATGCGTTCGCGCAGATCAGCAAGCACTTGATCGCGGACAGCCGACATCGATCACGAATCCTTCCGAAATCGCGGTGAAAACAGAGACGACTTCATGTCGCCAGAACTTGATTGTTCTTCTTCTGTTCCCTATCGTCAGCGGCGTCAAGACACCTGAAAATCAGGAATCTACTCCTAGGATTAGCAAAGCCGAAGATTCATAGAGTTGAATCATGATGGTAGCGGAGATTCCGGCGCAGGCCTTCTGGCGTAAATATTTTTGCTACCTCAGCGCGGACATCGATGTGATGCCGGTCCGCTAGACCGGGTGACGCAGGGCACAGGGAAACGGGATGCGAAGAAGACAACCAAAGCCCGATAACGAAGGCGGACCGATGCTGAAGGATTGCCGCCTTCCCGTGATCGAGATCGTGTGCGCACCGTGTGGTCGCCGGGACCTACTGGAGCGAAAGGCACTGGTAGAACAGTTCGGTGCCGGGGTAAGCTTCTCACGATTGAGACGACGGCTGGCGATGGGATGCGAGCGCCTTTGCCACCCCCAGGGCGATCACTGTGGAACGCGTTTCACCTGCCTGGAAAATGTCAAAGATCGCAAAAGCGGTTGAAACGGCGAGAGTTGGAAATCTGTTTTGAGAACCCAACAACCGACCGCGCGGTATCACGGAGGGTTTGGATTGCAGACTCTGTAGTCCGGGCGCGCGCGATCTTCGCGAGCGCTTTGGAAAGTGCTGCGATGGGCGTCGAGGGTCTGGTCTGTTGATCCATAGGCCACTGCCTTTCCGGCACGTGCCGTTTTTTCAGCGTATATTTTCGCACAACGTGCTATTTTTGCATAGTAAAAGTTCTTTGAAGGCCTTTCCGATGGAGTCCATTGCTGGCCGTTTTTATGGGCCGATGGCGAGCTGCCCGAGTGAACCGAGCACCTCTCTTTCGGAGTAGGGTTTTCCGACAAAACCGAGTGGCCTGAGAGGAAGTGCGGCGTCGCGTGTGCGCTCATCGAGATTTCCGCTGACGAACAGCGATGGTATATTCCAGCGCTCCCGCAGGGCCGCTGCTGTCTCGACACCGTTCGTGCCCCGAGCAAGATTGACATCCATGATGGCAACGTCGATCTCACCGCTCTTCTGGTCGGCGAGCGCGATGGCCTGCTGCATGTAAGATGCTTGACCGACGACGTCGTAGCCTGCGTCGAGGAGCATATCCTCAAGATCCATAGCCAGAAGCATTTCATCTTCGACTATCATGATACGTAGAGGCATCAGTTACGCTCCTTGGGAAAGGTCACCGCAACTTTTTGCTCGGCTGTCTGTGGATGGTAATGAAATTCCCCGTCGATCTGCGTAGCCATGCTCCTGACCAACCTGAACGACAAGTCGGACAGGACTTGTGGACCGCGGCTCGCGTCCGGCTCGCGGATTTCCAGTTCCATCAGTCCATCGAAAACCTCACGAAGCGATACGATAACAGGACCATCGTCCTTCGATGCGCTCCTGATTTGCGAACTGAGTAGCTCGTTGAGGATAACCGACAGGGGAATAGCCCGCTCTGTCGGCAACGACAGAGCATCGGCCTCGACAGTGATCTTTCGTGCCTTCGGTGATGCGGCTATATCCAGGCAAAGCCTGCTGATGTGATCGACCATGTCTACGCTCAGAGAGTTTTCGGATCGGTAGAGGCGTTCATGAACTGAGATGATCGCCCTCACCCGAGAGATGGCTTGGTCGAACGCCTCCGTCGCAACGGGGTCTTCAAGGCGCCTCGCCTGCAGACGAAGGGTGCTCACGACAAGCTGGAGACTGTTCTTCACACGGTGATTCACTTCGGAAAGCAACTGCTCAAGGGCTTTGAGAGCGCTTGATAGATCTTCCTCTCTTCTGCGGTCGGCCGTCACGTCCATCATGACGCCGATCATCCTGACCTTTCCCGTCGATGTCCTGAGCACTTCACCGCGTGATGCAACGTACCTTATGTCGCCGTCGGGAAGAACAATCCTGTAGTCGAAGTTCATCAAGGTCTGATCGGGGCTGTCGATTGCACTGGATACAACGCCCCGCACGCGCTGAAGGTCCTCAGGTAGCATTCTTGCGAAAAACGGCTCGGCAACTGGCCCGCCGCCGCCGGGAGAAAAACCAAACATCACGTCGACGGAGTGGCTCCGCCGCCAGATATCGGTCTCAGGCTCATACTCCCATGATGCCAGGTCCGCTGCATGTAAAGCTACGCGAAGCCGCGCATCGGCCTCGCGTTGTTTGACGACGCTCTCGGTGACATCCATGGGGTTTTGAATGATATATTGGATCGCCCCGTCCTGCCCGATGACCGGGGTATGCACCGGTGTCCAGAATTTCTGAACGAAGCCGCCACCTGGTTGCGGGATGTCGTATTGGATAACCGCCATCTCGTGCGGCTTACCGGAGGCAATAACGTGTCTGAGTGAGACTTCGAGCGGGCCCTGCTCAACGGTGCCCCCTTCATCAGGATTCTCCGGGAATGCCTCAAGGATGTTCCGACCGACAATGTCGTCTCGGGTCCGCTGTGTAAGCGCCAGGTAGGCGTCTGATGCCCCCACGATAACCAAGTCAACATCAAGAACCAAGTAGGGCTGCGGCATCCCCATGAGGATCGCAGCGTAATCTATATGAGTGGTCGTTACTTTCAAATGCTCGTCTACCCCATTCCGCCTGGAAAGGCAGCACAGATGCCACCAGGAACTACGGAAGCCAAAACTGATCATTCCGTTGAGACAAGCGGCGCTCCGTCCGACATTCCAACTCCCCGGCAACGTAACTCTGAAAGTGTGTAAAGGTTCACCATCAAACGCAAAATTTCTTAACTGACGAAACAAACCCGACTAAACCGCCGCTAAGCGCTTTTTACGTTGCGTACTTGAGGGCAACCAACGTCCGTGGCCTTCCTTCTTGGATTACCGCTATTTGGCGTGGCTCTGGTTTATGTAAAACCTTTGCTTCCAGCGCTAGCCGGTCAACCATCAGTGTGGCTTCGCTGGTCGCACAGAAAGGCGTCGAGAATAAACATCCGAGATCGTCCAGTACGGAGTGATCCTCGTATATCAAATGAAAATAGTATGTTTTCATCACACAGCACCCCGCTCTCGGCTCACGCCGCTCGATGCAATACCAGACCCATCCAGTCATATTTTTTTTGAAATCGGTAATATGGAAATCGGCAAGTGGGAAGGGACTGTACGCAATCGTACAAGTCAGAACGCCCGACCGCTAGAATTCGGGAGGCGATCGCTAAACGCCTCGTCAGTGCTTCTTAGCGCGACAAACCTACGGGGGGTGCCATCCTCCAAGATGACCACCTGCTTCGGAACTGACTTTCCTCTTACCTTCGCCTCCAAAGCGAACGTAAGCAAGTTCAACTCCGCTTCGGTAATTGCCCGATATGGAGTCGAGAAACGGCTCCCGGACTCATCTAGCGTGGTAGAGTCCTGATATTCCATGTGGAAATAACACTTAGTCATAACGCCTTCACAGATACTCACTTCGTGTCCCAAACCAACGCGTGAGCACTTCGTTCCTATCGCCTTTCTAATGTTTGATTTCCTAATGAAAGGTTTCGTTAAACGTAGAAACAGAAGGAGTTGACGTTTCTTTGTACGGTAGCGTACGCGCAAGAAGTCGTACTGGAATACCGCGTCACGCTGAGATAAGCAGAAAAAATGTCTGATCTGTTCGAACGTATCGAAAATGTCCTTGGTAATTCTGTTGAGTTGTTTTTCTCAAACGAACTCTGGACGGTGCGCGTCATTGAGAATGGCTGTGCTACAGTCACGACGTATGCGGACGAGCCTACTGCCACCGAATTTGCGGAAGCCGAAGTAAAACGTCTCGGATTAACCGCTATCATTCGTTTGTGATTCAGCGACAGATTGCGGAACTGTTTGTGCTGATCTGCATTATTTGATCACCATCGTGTCCCCTGATGGCCCCGTCAGCAAATCTTCGCACACGATGATTTCTGACATTGTGCTGGCTAATCCCTCTTTCGGTTTCCCCTAGTCCCCGTCGAGATTAGCCAGCACTTATCTCAGTATTCCCATTCAATTGCGAGAGAGTTGGTGCCGCCCAAAGGTACGTTGCCAGCGGACGTCGTGATTTGTATCTGAGCCAGATCAACTGTAATATCTGACGTAAGCGTTCCGAGATAATTCACGCTGCGTCCACTCGTGCCAACCGCAATCCATCTATTCAGGTTCGGCGCGAGTCGCCTGAACTCAACTTCATCGTAAATCGGTTGGGTAGCGGCTCCGGGCCATAGCGGAATATCCCTCCGATAAACGGTGCCTGCTCCATTCAGACCGGCACACGCATCGCTGTTCTATTGAAGGAACTGCTTGCGTGTCTGTTTGTTAATTCTCCTTACCGACTTTGGTATGTGCAACGTGGTACGCCCCTAACATCGAGATTTGTTTTGGGAAGAAGGCCCTAGGAGAGTACGATTATGTCAAACGTGACAACGTCAAACGACAGCGAAAACACGAGCGATACAAGGTTCGGCAAATCTGTTGAAAGCCAGGCCCAAATCCGGGATAGCTCTACTGTGGCTGAACGCTCCGGTGAACCTCTTAACATTTACCGTCTGGAGCCTACCGCCAGCCCCGACGATCCCAGGTGGCAGGGTTTTCAGCCAAATGGACCAGTGACGGTGGCTGCTCGCACGTCTGGCGATGCACGGATTGTCGCATCAAGCCGCGAGGTCGATTTCATGGAAATTGATTCCGCCCCTGCAGAAGATGTCACAACTGCAAACGCAAGCGCATTCCGCGACGAAAAGCTCTACACCGTGATCGAGATCGAGCACGGTCGTACAGATGTTGCCCGAGGCGTTACCGAGGGGGTCGTTCGGGTCGATGCTATTAAGCCTCTACAGGACTAGCCACGTGATTTTATCAAGTCGCATGCGTGTCCGAATGCGGTGCTCGGCAGATCCGCATCGATGTTAGCACCCGCATGCGCGGCATATGGAATTAGGAGCGAGCGATGTGCAATCTCTATAACGTGACCACGACACGTAACGCCGTACTGCAGTTCACCAAGGCATTCCGTGATCTGGCCGGATGGAACGAGGCGAGCTTCGACGTCCATCCCGGATACCAGGCTCCCATTGTTCGTGTCGCCGAGGACGGAGAAAGGGAGATCGTCCGGGCAACATGGGGCATGCCTTCACCTCCGGCCTACGTGAAAAACTATGATCCCGGCGTCACCAATATCCGCAATGTCGGTTCTCCGCATTGGCGTCGGTGGCTCGGACCGACCAGTCGCTGCGTTGTTCCCTTCACGTCCTTCGCCGAACCAGATCCGGCAAGCAAGGTCGGAGGCGGACGCGTACCGAATGCGTGGTTTGCCAAAGATGCCACCAAACCCTTGATGTTCTTCGCAGGCTTTTGGACGCCATGGAAAGGCATTCGCAAAGTCAGAGACGGGGAGCAGGAGTACGAGCTGTTCGGCTTCCTGACGACGTCGCCCAACGAGATCGTCTCACCCATCCATGAAAAAGCGATGCCAGCGGTCCTGACGACGCCGGAAGAAGTCGATACGTGGCTGACGGCACCTTGGGACGAGGCGCGTCACCTTCAGAGACCCCTGCCCAGCAACATGCTGGTCATCGTGCCTCCGGAGACAAAGCCCGACCTGCAGGAAGAGGGGCTGTTGTTGTGAGAAGATTGTGTTGCATCTACCCGGCTCGGGAGCGAGTCGACTTCGCTGGGGAAGCACAAGGTCAATCGGTAAGGCCCTGACATGCACGCGGTTCGTAAAATCATTCACGTGGATATGGATGCCTTCTACGCCTCCGTCGAGCAACGTGACAACCCGGAGCTTCGTGGCAAGCCACTAGCGGTCGGCAGATCTGCTGCCAGAGGGCGCGAAGATGAAAGTATTTCTCCAGGCGGCGGCTAACGTTTCAACGAGATACGTTGCATTTTACCTACGAGGTCGGGGCGTTCATTTTTTTAGCCCCTTGTTTTCCGCCATCTTTGCGGGCTCGTCTTCTGCCAGCTTTTAAAAGATCGGTAGAACGAACTTTCGTCTTCGTAGCCCAGGAGAAACGCGATCTCATCGATTGCGATGGAGGCATCCGAAAGAAGCGATATCGCAAGCTCCTGTCTTACCTCGTCCAGCAGCGCCCGGAACGTTGTTCCCGCGTCGCCTATGCGCCGTTGCAAGGTCCGTTCGCTCAATCCCAGCTCTTGTGCGGCGTTGGCTATACCTGGGCGACCGCTGGCCAAGTTACGCTTCAATACAACCTTGATGTGCTCGGGCACGCTCCCCCAGGTCTCTACATCTACGAGAGCCGCAGTAAGTGCCGGGGTCATTATGGAAAGCATTTCCGGGTTATGTCCCGCGAATGGCATCTCCATATCCGACGATTTCAAAACGAGCCTATCGCGATCCGCACCGAAGCGGACAGGGCAGCCGTAAAACTCCTCATGAACGGCCGATGCTTCTCCGTTCCTTGCATACTCGACAAGCACAGGGACGATGTGCTTTCCGGAACCGCGGCGACCCAACTCAACAATCATCGCAAAACTCGCATCTACTGATAAGGCTGGTTCTGCTCCCGTGCCCGAAGGCCAATCCGGCGCGAGTGAAACCTTGCCATCTCTTTCCTCGAACAGCATTTTGTCGGGACTGCATATACGTTTGAAGCGCACGATCCGCTCAAGTCCGTCACGAAAGTTAACTGCGAAAGACGCTGTCAAAAATGCAAGCTTGTGGTTTGCTGTGCTGGTCTGTTCCACCATCCGGAGACCGAAACCATGATCGCCCGATAATGCTTCGATCGCCTCCCACACGGAGAAAAGTTGCGCCGTAGTGATTACCGCAGACTCGTCGAGATACAGCATCATGGGCAGCTTCGCGTGGCTCAGAACCGCCGAAGGGCGCAGACCAAGGGTTTCGATGCCATACCAGAAGGGGCGAGGCAATCTGCACCGGTCTGAAGATGAGGCCACTTTTACCGTCATGTAGATTATCCTCGATCTTGCTCACCACGCTTACTCGAAAGCATCGATGGCCCTTTCAGGCCGTCAAAAACCTTGGTGCAAGATGGCGTCGTTTGCAAGTTTTTTGGCGCTTGTTGCCGTAGTGAACAGGCAGCTCGGAGCGTAGGATTGGATATATCACCAAATGGAGCCGCTCAATGACTATCAAATTTTACACCAATCCGAACTCCCGAGGCCGTATGGTCCGCTGGATGCTCGAAGAGGTAGGTGCCGATTACGACACCATCGTGCTTGATTACCAGAAAGCGAGCGCGGATGATCAGTGGGGCGGCGCAGCCCTGGAAAAACCCACCTCCGACGACAAGAGCGAGCAGGCGCGCTTTTTCGGGGAGGTCAATCCGATTGGCAAGATACCTGCTATCGAGCATGACGGTCGCGTCATCAGCGAGAGCGGAGCCATCATCGCCTATTTGGCCGATATCTTCCCTTTAGCGAACCTCTCGCCCGGGAACGATGAGAAAGCTGACTACTATCGTTGGATGTTCTTTGCCGCGGGTCCGGTGGAGCAGGCCGTTACCAACAAGCGAGCGGGGTTTGTCCCATTGCCGGAACAGGAATTCTTCTTTGGTCATGGCAGCTATGAGCGCACCCTGGATCAACTCGAGTTCGCAGTGACAAGACATCCCTTCATCGCTGGTGAACGGTTCACCGCCGCCGACGTATACGTCGGTTCGCATATCGGATGGGGTCTTGGATTGGGAACGATCCCTCCCCGCGAGGCATTCGTGAAATACGCGGGAAACCTGGTGTCCAGAGCCGCCTATAAGCGGAGCGTTGAACTCGATAACGCCTTGCTCCAGGAAATCTGACCTTATGTTCGTCGGTTGAGCTTCCCATATGGCGCTCGTCCCTGCCCGACTGTCGGTCCGGGAGGAGCGCCTTTTCGAACTCCTGCCCGTTCAGCCCGGGACCTTTCCTGCGACTAGGAAGGCCTGATCCCAAACGATCGTTCCGCCGACAGCGCGACGTTCTTCTTCGATCCGGTCCCGGAGCGTATCGATCTGCACGTCCTCCGCCCTGCAGACGTTGTGTTCGACGAACCTCGGGAGCATGACGTGCATGAGAGTTGGCAGGAAAGACGGCTCGTTGGGTGGTATCAACACGCCCTCATTCCGACACTCTACAATCGAAAGACCCTGCTCACTCATCTTGTCGATAAGCTTCAGACCGAGAGTGACATCGCCACCCTCCGCTGCCACCGTGTTCCAAGCCCAGTCATATAGCCTGCGATGCAGTGGAACGTCCCCTAGACCGAATGGGAAGTTGCCGCGTGCATGCTCCTGAAACGCCAGGATTCCACCCGGCTTCCCGAGCGCAACCAGCCGCGAGAGTGTCGATGAAGCATCGGGAAGGTACATCAGGACACGGCGCCCGACGATGACGTCGAACCGACCGAGATCGGGAAGGTCCGATGCCAGATCGACAAATCGGTAGTCTATCGGAGCCGCATCGGTTTCGCTCTCTTTGTTCCGCGCCAGTTGCAACGCGTACTCGCTGCTGTCGATCGCAACCACTACGCCGTCTGGGCCTACGATCCTGGCCATGAGCCTGCTCAGATCGCCGTTGCCGCACCCTATATCCAGGACCCTTGATCCTTCCGGAATACCAAGCCCCCCGAAGAAGCGGGCACTGGAGGCATTGGCAGGATTAGGAGGCGGCGCATGATCTGAATGTAACATTATTACCGTTTAGCGGAGGTGATCGACCTCGGCAAGGGGAGGTTTGCCATGAATATCCGGCGGTAAGCTATCCCGCTGACCGACCCGTCATCGCATTGCAGGAGTGCGGTCTTCTGTTATGAAAGCAGAGGTTGGCATTTGAGTGCCCCGGATTAAAAAGACAGGTCGGAGCGTTGATATGAAAACGATCGGAATTCTGGGTGGGATGTCGGTAGCATCGACGCAGACCTATTATCGAGAGCTGGTGAGGCTTACACGGGAAGGCTGGGCGGCCTTCACTCTCCGGACCTTTTGATACGATCCGTCGATTTCGACCGCATAGCCACGCTCCAGGCCTCGTCGGACTGGGATACTGCTGGACAGGTTCTCAATGCCGAAGCCCGTGCGCTCGAACGTGGCGGAGCGCAATTAGTGCTTCTTGCGACCAACACCATGCACAAGGTCGCCGACAAGGTCGTCGATGGCCTCTCGATACCGCTGCTGCACATTGCCGACGCAACCGCGGAGAAAATCGCGGCAAAGGGGTTGAGACGTCCAGGCTTGATGGCAACCAAGTTCACGATGGAGCAGTCCTTCTACACCGACCGCCTCAAGGTTCACGACTTGATGCCGATCGTGCCCAATGCAGATGACAGAGCCGAAACACATCGTATCATCTACGAAGAACTCTGCCGTGACGTGACCAACGAAGTCAGCCGAACAACCTTCGAAACCATTGCGCAACGGCTGGTCTCGAAAGGGTGTGACTGCCTTATCCTTGGGTGCACCGAGGTCGGAATGCTCTTGAGCCAAGGGAATGTTTCGGTGCCTGTGTTCGATACGACGTTGATCCACTGCGAGGCTGCGCTCTCCGCTGCTATTGCTTGAAATCAAGCGGGGCTCTGAAAACGATCGAGGTTCTGTTCAGCCCTGCTCGTGACGCAAAAAATTGCAAAGTGCATGTCTTCTTGCGCGGTTTTCACCGAAGGGCTTGGGCGATCTGGCTCTTCTTTCGCAAGCCCCGCCTCCCGAAGGCGGGATGTTTTGTCCTCTCGGGACTTCGTCATGCAGTCATTGTCTTCATCAGCGTGACGCCAGGCGAAAAACTGGGACTGTAACGGAAGAAGCGGCAATCTACTAAGTCGCAATCCAGTCTTTGTCAGTTTCCCAGCGCCCCAAACGATATCTAACACCATGGCTGCCGACGGCCAGTCCATGTCCTCGCCAGACCTTCGCTAACAAGGATATCTCCCAGGCTGCGACCGTCTCGCACGAACACTCGGAGCTTGCGACCGTACTTGTCCTCGTCGCGACCTTGCCATGCCTGCATCTGAAACGGCCCGGCGTTGACGAGCTGGAGAAGCCTTTTTGTCGCCTTGGCCCCGAGGGCTGCCTCCGATGAACATTTTGGGTCGCCGACTTCCGGTGTATCGATATCGGCTATTCGGATCTTGGTACCCTCATGCCAGATCGTGTCGCCGTCGACGACACAGTGTGACCGAGTTGATCCTGAGCAAAGAGAATACGGTCTGAAACCTGGAACGTTCTGTGTCGGTGGCGATTTCACTACCTGCACAGCCGATGGGTTTTGGGTACGAGCGCTTCCGCCCTGCGGCGAGACATGTTTGTTTGCGTAGAAGCTGTAGCCAGCCCCCGCCCAAAATGCTCCGATCATTCCAAGAGCCACAAGTTTACCGAACGACATGATCCCCTCCGTCTCGCTTTGCTATATTTGCTGAAGGTTGAGATTGGTGGAATCGGTTGCATAAGATTTTATACGTCACGGGAGCGGTCTTGCCGATACCATAGCGGTTTCCGAAAAATCCGAACACGACAGCAAGTAGCCCTGCGGGCACACCCTTCGCTCCACCCATCGCAGCAAACTGCCGATCATGAGACCGATGACGGCACCTGCGATGACCCCGATGAGACCAACGTGTCTCTTGAGGTCGAGCCTTTCCTGCGTCACTGACCTTGGGTGCTCCATCCTAGATTTTCTGTTTCATCTCGAGACCCCGGACAAGCGCTTCCCGCTCTGGGTGCACGCTATCTCGGCCACTCGCGTTGCCGACGAACCACCCATCAGTTGTCCTCAGGAGGGATTGGCTTTCGATTTGAGCATTCCTTCGACGGTCTCGCCGCTGCCAAGGGCCTGAGCCATTGCTTCCGGGTGGCTTCGGCACCGATATCTCCATCAGTTCGCCGCTGCCGGCTTCGAGCCGCTCTTCGGATTCACGCAGAAGGCGAAACCGACTTCGTAGATAAGGGCCAGAACTATCCTGTGTCCTGTATTGGTGCGGATCGTAGTTCCGCTTGGATTCCGACAGATTCTTCATGATTGCATTTGCGCCAATAGCAAATGCATCCGCATTTCCGGATGAATCCGAGGCAACGTTTACGCCGAAGCGAAGTCTAGCGGCTTGGGTTCACGAGTTTTATCGGCCTTTGATTCTATCAGCCGCCCTGTTCACCGGAGTCGATGCTGTCTGCCAGCTTGCTGTCGTCTGGACGTGGCTGAGGATGTGGTTGCCGTCAAGATAACGAGCGCGATTGCGCCAGAGCGAAGGGTCATGAAGCGTTCTCTTTCGACTACCGTAAAGATCACAAACTATGTCAAGCAGCATCACTCGACAATGGCGGAGCTGTTGTTTGAAGACCTGAGCGGTCATCTGCAAACGCGTTTCGCAGGAAAATGCGCAATTAGGTAGCAGGCACCACCAAACCGCTACCGCTGCTCTGGTTTAGAGATCAACGCGGTTTTCGACCGTTGATCTCTTCAATCACGTGCAGGCGTGTGCGGTTGCGAGGCATTAGCGTATCGTAAATTTCGGACAGCTCGAGAGCAGCGCCAATCTCCGGCATTTGGATCACGCTTGCAAGGTCATCGTACTTCTCGGACCACCACGCTCCCTCACTGTCGCGTCTGTAGAGCTTGACGAGGACACTGCTCGGCTCGACGAACATGATGAGCCGGACCGCCGGATGTTCCCGGTATTCGTCGAGCTTGTCGGTGGTGTCCACTGAACTCGTGCCGGGGGACGAGACCTCCACCACAAGTGTGGGGCTTTCGGCAACCATCGCGTCCGGGTCGGGGGGGCCGCAGTCCACGACAATGTCGGGGTACCGAATGGTGCTCGCCAGCGTCTGGACGGCTGTGTCGCTTGAAGTCGTTCGGCAGCCACCAGCTTTCGACTGCGGCCCCAGCGAGGAAACGATGTTCGAAACGACGACGTTATGGCCCTGCTTTGCACCAGCCATCATCTCGATGACATAACCATCAACCAGCTCGAATCGGCCCTCTTGGTTGAGAATCCACTCGAGGAAATCCTCCGCCGAGACACGATCGTGTTCCATAGGTTGCATGTCGTGCTCCCTCCTTTAAGTCATTATAGCATATCATTGCCGTCATGTCGTGACTACGCCTCTCGGCTTAGTTGGTGGCACCTGCTACCGAATAGCGGGAAAATGCTTAGGCGGGCGAATCCGCATTAACGGTAATTGCCATCTGGGTGACGAGATAGACGAGCACCGACATGCCGTCCTGCAGATCGGCTAAAAAGCATTGAAGCTGTGTTGAAGCACGATCTCACATTTTACAAACAGTGATCTGTACTATTTCCGAAGATAGCTTTTCGAACCACCGTCCGTTATGCAGTAGCGCCCACCACGCGGACCTGTGCAATATGCTCCGGAACGGCACGAGCATTCATTACCGACCACTGGCGACATGTTAGAGCCGCTCTCATCGATAAGGCCGAGTGCACCCCCCATATAGGCCGAGCACGATTTTTTGCTGCCACTCACTGAACCATCATTACAGATGAAAGTCTCGCCCCGACAACTAGCAATTCCCCCTTTGCTTCCGCTGCAAGGCGTATTCGTGGCCTGTGAGTCAGCAGTCCAAGCCGACAACATCAAAGCCATCGCCAGGAGCAGTCGCAACAGTTTCAAAACTGAGTTCCCGAATATGAGCCCGCCTCTAATCACAGCAGACTTTCCGGACATAGGTATTCCCGATCGTCACCATCGAGTCGCTGGCAATGAGACCCTTTGCCATGAGTGCGTTCGAAACGTCCTTTGCTTCCCGCTCCAAGTAATTATCCAGCAGGGTAACCGCGAACCAACCATTCGCTGCGAGGTGTGCGGCTAGTGGTACCGAAGATTTACGGACGAAGGCTTCCGCTTCCGGCAGCGAACTGAAACTCTTCACCTGCACGAAACGATGGTCTCCTGGCTTCTCTTCGAACTGGTCCACCCGGATCCAGGAATAGTGCATGTAGCCGTGTTGCCCGGCGACGGAGACCCGATACCAGTCCCCGGATATCGAAAGAATTTCCACTGGGGATCCGTTCGCAGCGTTGCCGATGCTTTTAGCGTCCGAGCTGCCCAGAAGTTTAATCGGTGCCGCGCCTTTTGGGTGCCGGACGGCTCCAGTTCGCGCAACGGGAATATCGAGGGAAACTTCGGTCTTGGCCTGAATGCCTCCCGAAGGGGTCGTTGTCTGCACGGTAGGAACGCTGCCGGGGTTAATCGCCATTGTCGGCGGCGAGGCTATTGTGGTCACTCGAAATTTGGTCATCTCGCTACCCGACAGGTATCGTATGTCATCACTGTCATAGCTGAGAGATAGCTGGAGCAATGCCGGATCCACGCCCATCTCCATCATGTATCCGATGACATCGGCAGTCAGTTGCTGAACTGCGGAAACGGCATCGTGTGTCTGGAGACCGCTTGTGTCGCTGAACGAAGACTTGTGGACCCCGATCGAACCAGGCTGCGCGGCCCGGCTTACGCCACCCAGAAATGCCAGAGAGCAAGCCGATGCGCACTCAGACGTCCTAACCTGGACGGTCGACAGTCCAAGCGCCCGAACGAGACGTCCGAGTTCGATCGCCTTCACGACATTGCCACCCGGACTGTCGAACACGACGAAGACAGGGTGCTCCCTGGATACAACAGCACGGAAGTCGGAGAGGTCGTCACTGAATTCGAAAGCCCCCGAGACGATCAGGAATCTGTCTCCGCCCTCTGAGGCTTGCGTAGTGTATGCTAGACGGGCTTGAGCCGGTGCGACAGCCACCAATAGAAGTGCGGCCATGCCGATAGAAAGCCATCGTGAAATTGCAACCATGTGTCCAACCCTGCCCAGAGTGACAAATTGCATGGCCGGATGCCAGGTTGCAAGTAACCGATGAGATTATGGTAGAATAGGTGAATGACCAGGAAAAGGGCGATTGGTGTCAAACCGACGCAGCCTCTTCCATGTTCTTGAACGCGGTGACGTGTCGGCTGAATACCAGCGGGTTGCAGTATATGTCCTGCATGTAACGCACGCAGCCTAAGCTGCGGGCTTTCTAGCCCGGAAGATTGGACCAATCAGCCGATCGAATCCTTGGTTTCGGCCAGTTCCCAAAGACCAACACGATGCCAGGACACAAATCAGTCGATGCCATCTGTCCGATCGCGTGCCCCGTTAGCTAGGAATTCGCGCGCATCGCGTTTTGCTGCGCTGCGGGAATAGCTTAGCGTGAATACACCATCACCATCCTCAATTTCCTGCGGGCCTAGCGTCCGTGCTGCCTCGAAAATCGCTGGCATGTTGTCTGCAACCTTTTCAAGCGTGAGTCGCGTTAGCTTGTTCATAGCGAACCGAGATTCCTGTGTCGTGACCAGTTCGTGCACTATAGAATTAAATCGAACGAACCTAAGGGGAATCTTCCACGGTACCCACATTAAATTTTCGTTTTTTAGAAGAAGCAGAAATGTCGTGATCAACGCAGACCAGTCGCAAGCCGACTTTGCCATGGCATACACCCGTCAGAAAGTAGGTTCAGGTGAGGCTGCAACAGCTCGAATCTTGCATCAAAGAACTCATCGGGATGCTGTCTCACTGAAAACGATGCAAAATTCGGAATATTTACATTTCATAAAGCATGATCCGGGACCCTGTTATGACGGCTCACAGGAACCAGCCCATGACCAGGAGTCATTTTCTGCTAGATACAAGCGTGTTGAGCGAAGCGAGATGCGCAAAACCAGTTGAAGAAGTAGTAAGATTTCTAAGGGCACTTCCGAAAGGATCTGTCGCAGTACCGACGTGGACCATCTTCGAGCTCGAGCGCGGCGGACAGATGTTGCGCCTGATAGACGCGCCGCGAGCCATCCCGCTTCTGAGGTGGCTTGATGATCTGCTCGAGACAGATGTTTTTGTACCTCCTACTAACGCGGAAATACACAGACTGATTGCCCGGATGTCAGTTGTACCTGAACTCCGAAGGTTCTGGTCTGGATCAGCGGGGTCCACCAAAATGAGATTTGGATCAGATCCCAGCATCGCTGCGGTCGCGATCCACTATGAAATGCCAATCGCGACTAGAGACATCAGAGATTTCATGTTGATCCATTCGCACTTTCCTCTTCCAGGTCTGTTTGATCCATATCGTTCACGGTGGTTCGTGGAACCCGTGGGAGAATGGCGAATGGCGTTTGACAGAACCTGTACCGAAAATGCTCCAATGATGTGGATGTGACATAATTTCTGGAAGGATCAGGGGGCGATTTTTAGATTTTTTCAACGGAGGTGGTTGCCACGGGATTACCGCAAGCGTCACCTCCACCTGCCCCTAAATGATACAGGCCGTCTCCTCACAAACCTTTTCTTCTCCAGAAAAATCAGGGAATGACAGTTTCGGGCCGTATACCCATTAACCATTTATTAAATTGAATTCTTAAACAATTTTAACCACGTGCAGCGCTAACCCATTGGTTTCGATGCACTACTCGTTGAAAATTTCTATTGACGGATTGCCGACACTGTGTTGATTTTACCTCGAATTGATCCAAATGCGATCGATTAAACAAGGACCTGAACCACATGCAACAAGTTGCACCGACATACACGGCCTGGAAGGGCCAACAAGCCGCCTAAGGCATCGGTACGACTCCGGTGACCGACGCGGTCCCGGCACCTTCCCTCAGCAAGACGACCATGTTTTGAAAATTGAGGAAACGCATGTCTAAGTCCAATACCACTTCCCCTCGCCGCAACGGCCTCTCTCATCGACAATGATCTTGGCGCGGCATCAAACTGATGCCACCCCGACACCCATCGGTCTGTCCGCAGGGTGTCTTCCGGTTTCACCGGAGAGATTGGTCCGAAGCGCCATGATGCCGCTGTCGGACCGCGCGCACCGGGCCTCCCGTCCGGTCTGATGCCAAGACATGCGGTTGGTTCCCAGATCCAGCCGATGACAACCCCGATAGAGTGAGAAAGGATCTGCGCCATGACGCAGTGTGAGGACCCGCGCCTTCTTTTTGGCGAACGCATTCCTGCAAAGTTCATCCCCGATCTCCGGGCGTGGTTCAAAAACCAGCCCGCAGGTCACTTCAGCCGCGCTGAGCGGGAGTTGCACTCCGTCGCCGCCGTTGCGTGGGCTAACTCGTCCCGTCCGACGATTGTCCAGGCCTACTGGATTCTCTGCGGCCTCATCGATGAGGATGCAAGCTACGGCGGCGGAGGTGTTCGCAAACCTTCTCTCACCACGTTCCGTAACCGTGTCCGCTCCCTTCCCCCTGAATTCGTCCGATCCATGCGTTTGGGACGGCGTCGGCGAACGACGACGTTTGATCTCGTATCTGCAGCTTCTGCCGTGATCGAGCCCACTTACACCGCCACCGCGAATGTCGCCAACGACAACTAAGGAGAACACAATGAAGAAGCCCTACATCATCAACAGAGACCGCCTGAACGAAATCACCGACGAGGCTTTCGTAGCTGCCGAAGCCGAGATGAACCTCCGTGTTTTGAACGGATATTTAGATGTTGAGCGCAACGCCCTCGAGGTGGCGCTTTCTACAGCATCGGAGGTGCCCGGTAACGAACGTAAAGTATGGGAGCTGATGAGTTCCTTGATCGCGGAGACGAATGAAGGTCTCAAGCGTGAGGGGCACCCGGTCCTGTACTGTGTCTCGTATGAGGTTTTCACCGCCCTGCTTGCTGAGCGCGTCGTTCGCGAGCCGGTTCATTAGATCCCTCAGGAAATCTTCTGCGAGACAGACTCTGACATGCATAAATCATTGTTGAAGAAAGGAAAAAACATGTCTGACCACGACACGAAGGCAACGCTTTTGGATTGCGTCGAGGTTCTCGGTGATCTCATCCATCAGCCCGGAGTTCGCGTTGCCTTTGGCATCGATGAACTGGAGGCTGCTGATTATCATCCGCGTCCGTTCTTCGATGTTCTTCTCGATGAAGAGAGACCGCTGCACGAACGTATCAGCCGCGTTATGGCACGCCGCGATGAGGTCGCCGAGATGCGTGGACGCGAATACGACAAAGCGCCGATGACGATGGTTCATGGATGCCCGTCGGAGAAGATTCTCGCCTATTATGCCCGAATTGCGCAGAAAATGCCGTCATCCACTGATGTGTCCTTTAAGGCGTTAATCAGTCAGCTTCGCGCCCAGATGCACTGGCGCTTCGACGAAGCCAACACTGACGCTTGGTGTAAGATGTTCCTAGACCGCGCCTTTGATGAAGAGCTGAGCGCAGCACTGTAGTAATTACCAGACGGTCGTAACAGCCGTCCGGCTTGTCTCCATTCCCCCCAAAAATCGATAAAGAAAGGAAACTGCCATGTTGCAGAATGAACACCCGTGTCTTCCGATCAGCACGCCCATCCCCGCTACCTTCCATAAGGATATCGACAATCTGGCCCGCTGGATTCGCGGAAGCGGCTTTAGCGACATTGAGGCCGACTTCATCATCGAAGCAGTGCTTGAATACCTTGATCCGGGTCTACCGAGCATCGCGTACCTTTACAGGCGCATGACCCGCCGCATCGCGTTACTCTCTCACCACGACGACCGTCTCTACGATGTCCCGCGCTTTGTCTCGTTTTGCCACTATGTAAAATCTCTTCCCCCGGTGCTCGTTGCTCTGTGCCGTAACAATCGCGCGCACCCGGAGACCAGTCAGGACGACGTCGTTTTGATCGGCGACCGCACCGCGAGTTCCATGCTGGAGTCCAACCTCGCTGCGGCAGCCGACCGCCATCAGCGACAGTGAGGTCAGGAAAATGAAGGCACGCCGTATCCTCCGCGAAATCCAGCACCACGCGCTCGGATTTGACGCTCTCCCTACCCCGGACGCCCCCGGGATTCTTACCCCCGATCGCCCTAACGTGGGTCGCTTCGTTCGTTTCGTGGACGGTGCTTATCTTCAACGATGAATCCCTGACGTTCGAGGAAGCGGGTGACCGCACTGACGTTGCCTGGATTCGCCCCACGCCTCCGACGGGCTACATCAAGCAGCGTAAGCCCAAGGAAAAGGGATCCGTTGTCGGCAACGACTATGCTCACCGTTTCAACCGAGCGCTTTCCTACGCCAGCGGCCTCGAGAGTAAGTTCACGATGATGCTCCTCGCAGACCGACATGTCGTCGACTTGCGTGAGCAGTGGCCAAAGCTCTGGTACTGGCGGCCAGGCGCACGCACTCAGAACTGGACGGTCGTTGATCACTACGCTGTCTACGACACCGGTTTCCGCATCGCATACTCGGTGAAAGCTAGCGAGTTCCTCGGAGAGAGCGAGGCTTTTGATATCCGGGATTTGGTGCGCGAGCAGCTCATGGGCGACAAGTTCGACGAGTACGTCGTTCTCACGGAAGAACAGATCACCGATGACAAGGCCGCAAACGCGGAGGACATCGTCGTAGCATGTTCCAACCGGAACGACTGCCACTGTGCGCTCGTCATGGAGTTCATGCGTACCATAGTCCAGCCCATCAGCTTTCTCGCGGTCGAGCGCACGCTGCCGCCGGAGATCGATGTACGCAACTCCCTGCTCTGCCTGATCTACGACGGTCTGGTCGAGCACCTGTCGCCGGAGCAGGCCTTCGACGACGCCCCATTCATCCAGACGATCATCAACTAACAAGGAGAGCAAATATGCTCGATCTCATGACTCCGGCCACCGGCTCCAGCCTGCTGCCTATCAAGACCACCTCCCGTCTTACGGAATTCGACAAGATCATCATCAATGGCGTTGAGTACATGTGGGATAAAGATGTTGCCGATGAGCGCATCTTTATCATGGCCGAAGGAAACGGCCGCGCACGAAAGATCGATTGCACCACAGTCGAGGCGATGATCGAAATCGGTGACATGGTCGTCATCGAGGGATATTATTACGCGCGCGCCGTCGAGCGCCGTGCCCTTGTCGGCCATGACAGCGTCCTGGCAATGCAGGATCACAAGCTTAATGAGGCGATCCGCAAGCTCAAGTGGGTTCAGCTCGCCATGCGCGCCAAGTCGGAGCGCAAGTACGGCAAGCTGGCGGACGCTGAAGATCTTCCCTTTCGCATCCTGCGCGACTACCAGAAGTCCATCGCCGCGGCGATGAAGCGTGATGGTGGCAAGCTTCAGGAAACGAACTCGAAGAACAGCAAAGGTCAGAGCCTGCTGCTTGGCGCTGCGCCGCCCTTGCGTACGCTCAATCACTGGATCGCGCAGTACAAGGCTGCCGACTATGACATCAGCGGCCTGATAGACCATCGCCATGGAGACCACACGTCGCCCTTCACGGACGAGGAGCGAAACCTCCACACGCGCTTTGCACTCAAATATGCGAGCCGTACCAAACCCACGGTCCCCCACCTTCACCGCCGCATGGTCGCAACCTTCATCCGCCTGAACCGCTCCCGCGTTCTTGAGGGTCTGCCAAAGCTTCGTCCCATCGGGGAGACGAGCTTCCGCAAGAAGATCAACAAACTCCCAGAGTTCTACAAAATGTCCGGACGCGAGGGCAGAAAGAAGGCTCGCCTCTACTTTCAGATCGTACGCGGCGGTATCGACAAGGGAATTCCGGGTCAGCGCGGCGAAACGGATGAATGGACAGTCGAACTCAAGACCATCTTGGAAGATACCGGTGTCTGGAACGACCTACTACCCGAGGAACGCCGCGCGCTTCAGACAGTTCGTCTGTTTTTTTCCGGCGTGATCGATGTCGCCACTAAATGCATCGTTGCCTTCCGCGTATTCGTCAACGCGCCCAATACTGACAGCGCGCTGACAACCCTTGAGCTAACCACCCGCGACAAGACTTTCCTGGCGAAGGCAGCCGGGTGCAGGTCTCCATGGGAAATGAAGTGCAAGTTCCACTCGATAGGTTTGGACAACGCCTCCTGGAACAAGTCGGATGCCGTTCGCGGCACCCTTCTGGATGCCGGTGTCAGGGAAGTCTTCCCTCCAGCTCGGGAACCGTACCTGCGCGGCACGATTGAGCGCTTCTTCCGCACCCTGGCATTTCTCGGCCTTCAGGACTTCACCGGGCGGACCTTCAGCAACGTCGTCAAGAAGGGTGATTACGACCCTGATCAGGACGCCTCGATCCGTACCGACCAGCTCGCGCTGATCTTTATCCGGCTGATCGTGGATGTATATCACAACATCCCGCATTCGGGATTGTGGGGTGCGACACCGCGACAGGCTTGGCTCGAACTGACCCGAGGTCGCAAGTTATCTCCGCCGCCGACTGGTTCCTTGCGCCGCAACATCTACGGCACCCATGCGATCCGCTCGATTACCAAGCAGGGTATCGTCTTCGAAGACATCCAGTTCCAGTCCGAAGAGATCCAGCAGATCCGCCGTGACGATCCCAGCATGCAGGTTCATATCCGCGTCGACCGATATGATCTCAGCGAGATTTCAGTCATCTGGAAGAACGGATTTCTTCGTGTCCCGGCGACCCTCAAGGGATTGAAAGGAGTGAGCTACTGGCAGTGGATGAAAGCGAAGGAGCGTCTGCGTCTTCATGACCGCCAGGACTACGACCTTCGCGCGGACGTGATCGCCGACGCTCTCGAGTGGGCGGCGGAACAGTCCGACGTAGCCATTGCCCAGTTGGAGCTGGATGCACCGCCCCTCAAGTTTGACGAGTACGAATACGAGGACGCGCGCATGGCCCGCTTCATCCGCGCGACCGACACGGGTAGCGAACTGGCCGGGAAGGTCCGTGCCCAGGCATCGCTCCGCCCGGAACTCGCGGGTATCTTTGGTTCATCGGCTCCCAAGGCGGTTCTTGCCGACGAGGTCAAGGCGCAGCGCAGCGCTGAGGAAATTGCCGAGCTACGTGCCGCAGAGGCTCGCAAGACCGCCCGCCGCGCGCCGTCCGAAGACGACGAATTCGGTATCATCGACTAAAAAGGAAAGAGAAAATGGCCAGAAATAACATGAACCCGGAGCTGATCGAGGCGTTGTCGCGTGTTCGCGCATCTATGCCCCAGTCCGAACTCGACGTCGCCGACCGTATCGCGGAGATTTCCGCCAAGCATGTCGAGACACATCGTGACCGTGCCTTCAACAGCCGATTCCGCAAGATGAAACGTAGCCTCGTCGCCCATTTTTCGGGCGACACCAAGCAGCACCGCATCCTGATTGTAACGGGAGAGTCGCATTCAGGAAAGACCGCCATGATCGAGAATGCTCTCGACAACGACGCGGGGTTCGACCCGTACCCCGACAGCAATGGGAACATGACCATGCCGGTCCTCAGAATGGAATGCGCGTCCCCCGCATACCTTGTGAACGTAGCGCTCGACGGTCTCGAGGCCCTCGGTTATCCGATGGATCCAAAGACGCGTGAAAAGGTCGCCTGGACAGAATTCCGCAAGCGCCTCAAGCAGCGCAAGGTGCTTCTCGTGTTCATCGACGAGGCTCAGCACAGCGTCAATTCGACCAACGGAGCTGAACTGCAGAAGCTGCGGGATATCCTCAAGCATATGGTGCAGATGAAGGACTGGCCGATTCGCATCATCCTCGCCGGAGTCCCTCCTCTCGAAAAGTTCAGAGAGGACCAGCAGATCAGAAAGCGCTCCATGACGCTGCACCTTGGCCCGCTCACCACAGGTCATAACGACGAACACGTCCGCCACTGGGTGAAGAAAATCGTGACCGAGCATGCTGAAATGGAGATCGACGACTTCATGGCTGGTGACTTCCCTCAGAGGCTGATTCACGCTTGCGGCGGCTGTTTCGGATCGATCGTCCAGTTGACCCGCCTGGCGATCGAAGAGGAACTCATGAAAGGTGCGGCCACAGTCGGAGCGCCGAGCTTTGCGAATGCCTACAAGACGATGACCGGATGCCTTGTGAACGAGAACATCTTCACTGCCAAGACATGGCACCAGATCCAGGGTTCGGGCGCGAAGTTGGAGAGCGGATCGACTTCTGGATCCACTACGGACTATGATGACGACAAGCCGTGTGCGGCGCGCCTCAAGCCTTTGCGCGGCGGGGAGCGACCAAAGTGACACGCCTGTCCCTCACTGTACCATTCCACCTCGACGAGCACACGGACAGCGTCATGTCGCGGGTTGCGGCAGCCAATGGCGACAGCCTGAGCATCTTCATTGGCAACATGGGTCTCGATAGAAGAGGCCTCAAAAACTGGGACGACGAATGCTTCGCCAAGGCGGCTTACCTTGCCGGAATCGAACAGTCATCTCTCATCGGCCGGGCCGTGCGGAAGCAGGAACGCGGTGTCGCCGTTGCAGGGCATTACATGCCAGAGAGCCGGATCAAGAGGTTCAGGTTCAATTATTGCCCGCTATGCCTCGAAGAGGATCGTACGTCGGGTACCGGATTAGTCGGATGTCGTCCCTACGGCAGGCTCATCTGGCTGGTGGATTTTATCACGTGTTGTCCTGAGCACGGGATCGCGCTGATGGAAGCAAATGAGGGTCGCGACCTTAAAGCCGGCAGCGACTTCTCAAGGCAGATGGCGGAGCTCGCTGGGCGCGGGAAGCAGACAATCAGGCAGCCCACGGAATTCGAGCTTTATACCGGGCGGCGGCTTGTCGGGCTGTGCGGAACTGCGACACCGTTTCTCGAGCAGCATCCCCTTCACGTGGTTGTTGGCATCTGCGAAGCAGTCGGCACGAGGGATATCCACGGCATTAACGTGAAGAAGCAGGAGCTCACCGAGGAAGACATGGTCGAAATCCGGCAGCGAGGATTCGACGTCCTCTTGAGTAATCAGGATGGTTTCCGCAATTACATCGGCGCGCTTGCCGATGCTGCTCTAAAGGGCAATACCGGCCTCAAAGGCCGGAACATCTACGGTCCGATCTATTCCGATCTCCGCCGAAAGTTGAATCATGTTGATTTCGACCATTTCAGGCAGATCATCCGCGAAGTTAGTGTGGAGCGGTTGCCGCTAGGTCCCGAGGATGACCTCTTCGGACCCTTGCCACCTCGACGCTGGCATTCCCTGCATTCCGCTTCGAAGGAGTTTAAGATTGGCGCAAGTACTCTGTCCAAGATTTCATCGGCGGCCGGTATCATCGACGCCGGAACTCACGGAACGGCGGCAAGCTACGTTGTGGTTGAGGCAACCCGCATGAAGGAGTTTGTCAAGGCTTACCGTGAAAGCCTCGACGCTGCGGCGGCGGTGAGATATCTCGCGGTCCCGACCGCGCACTGGGAACAGGTGGTCGTGCTTTCCGGAATTAGTCCTTTGACGCTGCGGCCAGGTCGCCGCAATCCTCTCTATAAGGTCGCTGATCTCGATCGCTTTGTCGCGCGTCTTGCTGGGGGTCGCGCTATCAAGCCTTCCGGCTCTCATGATCAGGGTCACGTTGATATTCTGTCTGCCCGTGAAATCGCAAAATGTCGTCTCATCGACATTTTCGGCCTTTTGTTGAATGGTGAGCTCGAAAAGGTCACGCGAACTGATACAGCAACCGGACTAACGTCGATCTATGTCGACCCAGTGGAGGTGAATGTCAGAACTGCCGGTCTGGTTGGGCGGACGGTGAATTTCAACCAGTTGGGCGGAAAACTATCGTCTCTTCCCGATAGGGTGACAAGCCTCGTCGAGGCGGGATACCTGTCGATCTCATCGCCATTGGAAATCGATGGCGATATTCGCCAGGCGAAGTTCATGGCCTGGAGTGTGGAACTATTCCATGAGCGGCACAGAATCCTGCGCGATCTTGCAGATCGCATGTGGCTGGAGCCCCGGCATGTCAGGAGGCTACTAGTTGAAGCCGGTATCTCCCCGCTTCTGAATGAAGCTAAGCCTAGCTATTCGTTTTACGACATCCGGGAAGTCGAACGGTTCGAGGCGGAGGAGTTGATTAAGTGAAACAAAATCAGTGCCAGTCGTTCAACGTGTTACGCGGAAGCGACGTATACTTTTTCACCCCACTCCTGCGGCAGGATGCTGACGTGGAAAAGGTTGAGTTCAAGTGTTGGAGAGCCGAACTCTTTCATGAGCGGCACCCATTCCAGCATCGCGAACGTCACGGTCTCGACGTTGCGCCACAGTCCCCGTCGATAGATTATTTTCGCCTCGTAGATAGCGTAGATCGCTTGTGCGTGAGCGTCGTTGTAACCGTCGCCAACGCTTCCGACATACGGCTCGATGCCTGCCTCCGCCAACTGCTCAGAGTAGCGAATGGACGCATAGCCGAGCCTCGGTCCGAATGGTCGATCAGCCCGCCACGGTGGAGGGATCGCCATCATGTGGTATCTGATCAGGGGCATCAAGTACAAAGCTCGTATGGGCAGTCCGACTTGCCTGCCAAATCACAATGCGGCGAGCGAAGACATCGATTACAAAATCCACGTCGGCGAGACCTTGCCAACTCGCGACATAGGTGAAATCGGAAAGCCGGAGGATGCTAGACGCGGAAGCCTTAAATTAGCGTTGCACGCGGCTTAGCGTACATGCGGCAGACTTGTCTGCCGCATTAGTTAGCCGCCGGTCTTCGATATCCCGAACACTAGATAGTTCAGACTCAATGCCTTCGTTTTGTCACTCCTCGGCAGCACCGCCCCAGACGCGGCATCCCAGACGAAATCGTCCCATTTCCATTCTGTCTCGTCTGTCTGAACCACAACATAGGATCCCAGTTTCAGCTTTGCGGTCGTCCTGCTGTTCGAGAAGTCGAGCCCAAGCGCGAATTTGAAGACTTCGCGATTCTTATTGCGATTCAGGACTGACGTCACAACACCATCAGCAAGCTTGACAAACGGCTTCAAGACGGGCTGTGCGGTGGTCAAAAGAGATAGTCCGTCACGAAATGTTGCATTGCCCAAGGCATCAAGCATCATGTCGTCATTATCGCTTCTGACGTTGACCGTACGACCTTCGAACGAAAGCCCGTCTTTGCCGACGTTGACACCGACAAAGATCGGGTGGCCGATATGGGCGGCAAAGCTCTTGTCATTCGCAGCGACGGTCAGCGCGAACCGCATTGCCTCGGCTTCCTTCTGCGTCTGGTTCTTGCCACTGAACTCGCAAAGGATACGGTGCTTACCCGTCCCTGGATAGTTTTGGACGTGGAAGACGTCTAAGCTGATCTTCAGCGCCTGATCCTTTAGGGAGTGGTCTGCCTCCATCCCAATGGCATTGACGATATCGCATCCTACTTTCTTTCCCGCCGCTGGAATGAAACCGATTTTTGCACCGGTATATCCCCATTCGTCATTGATGAAAGGTACTGAAAGTCGCTGCGCCTTTACACCATCCGAGTGAAAACGCTTTGCGGCCTGCTCATCTCCGATCAGCTCGAGGTAGTCCGCGATCTCGTTCGGACGACATTTTCCAAGCATTTTCGTGGTCTGTGCGGTCATCTTCTATCCTACTGTTGAATGCGTATGCGGCTGCGCGGAAGCACCGCTGCTCTCACTGCAGCACTCACCGACGCGTAGATATCTTCACGCACGGTAGCCGCGACTTCGAGAGTTATGGCCAGCGAGTACGGGACCGGGGTTTCTCGATAGTTTGGGGACAGCGCCCTCGCCTGAACGCCGACGAAGAGGCCCGCCGAGTCCGTGAAAACCGCACTATTTTCTCCTTCGAGAACGAAGTGGGCTACGGTTCCACGCCGGATATCATCCGGATGCGGTTGCATGACCTTCTTCAATCCGCGCCAGAAGTCGCGCTTGCCGTCTCGATCGACGATGTCGATCGCGGCGCCCCGATAGGCAATCGAGGTTGGATGGAACGGTGGTGCCCAGGCAACCGTCATCACTATCCGCCTCAACTCCCTCGAACCTATCATGCTCGCAGGAATCGGAATCCTGTATTCGTGGAGTTGTTCGTGGGACACGGCATCATCGGCAAGCAGAGTGATACGGTTGGTATCTCCGGCCACAACACGCTCAAAGTCCGGACGACCGTATCCTAGAAATTTCGTGATGCTGCTTCTGCGCGCCCTCCACTGACGCGGCGTTGCGGGCGGATAGATACGTTCCAGGATGTCCCCGTGATCGCGCCAAGCAGAGCTGTGGATAAGCAAGGCTCTCGTAGCAAGCGCACGTCTTTCGAACGAAGAGAGCTGAAGACCCTCTTCTTCCAACATCTCTTCGATAGCGTCCACAATCCTGATACCCGCCCGTGTGACTAGCGCCGCGGCATTGCTGGTACCTGTGGAGCGCGAGGTACGCGAAAGGCTGCCTGAAATCGGATCGGGCGCAGCAGTCTTTTGACCTAAAATCCCGGTATCGCTTGGCCACAGTACATGACCGCTGGCGGTGTCCTCGGTCGCAGCAAGCTGCCGTCCGCCGGCCTCGACAAGATCCGGTTTAAGAGAGCGGTTGATACCGGGGCCTATCGCACTTCCCAGGTTCGTCACACCGAACGAAGGGAAAGGGTCTACATGCCCTGGCGGGCACACACCGGAGTCATCAAGATGCAATGCGCCAACGGTCAGGACATTCATTGCTTCCGCGGGACTGAGAAGGCCGCGAATTCCTTTCGTTGCCTCCACCGCCAACATCGTTGAAGCCTGGCGGGCCACCGGCGAGGCAGCAGCGTAAGCCGCTTCGTCGGCGAAGCCCGTCGGGAACTCTCTTGTGATGTTCCCCGAACTCACCACGAACAGCACTCCGTACTCCGTACTCATCCAATCGAGCAGCCTCGCCCAGACGCTTGGTCTGCGGACAAACGATCCTTCGGAGTCGCATACCGAGTGATTTATCAGGACAACGTCGGGTCCGGTCGGCGGATTGCCGTTTAAGCCAGCTTTCAGGGCTAAAACCGCTCGGTAGATCATGCCGATAGGGAGGTAATCAGTGTCGAGGCGCTCGTCCGAGAGATCTTGTGGAGCAGCAAGGATCGGAACCGCCTTGAGTTTTCTTGCGATGGGTTCCTCGCCGGCGGCAAGATCCCCGTGGATGATAAGCGAAGCTATCGCCGTGCCATGATATCGGCGCATTACCGGCACCATGGCTGCCGTAATATCGACTTCCTCCACATCGACCCGTCCTGCGAGCAATCGATGGTTAGCCATTGGGTAGCCGTCAAGGATTGCCGCAACTGCGGGGCGGAGATCTTCTTCATCGAATCCTTCGTCGGCAATAATAGTGTCGCCGCTGTCCGGATTTGGATTCGAACGGAAAAACGACTGCGGACGGATCGACATGATCTGGTCGGCCTCTGCAACCGCACCAGACCGCGACTGAACACCACTCGCGCTATCTGGCGGAACCTCAACGAGAGCCACCTGATAGCGGATCGGGTCGATCGTGACAAAGTCCAGGATAGTCCCGCCCACATCGTCAAGAACCTGCTGCAGACCTTCGCGCGCTGTTGCCCGCAGGATTGGATCGCCTCTGTACCATAAATCCACTTCCAGGCGGACAGGAGCGTCTGGATCGCGCTCAAGCTGTCTTCCGATAAACGCCTGTGTGGCTGGGTCGATGCGGTCAGTTGCGTTCCAAGGCCTGACCGCTGACAGATAACCGAAGACCTTCCACCAATCCTGCTCGCCAACGCCAGGAGCGCGTTTTGCCGTGAACCTGTTCCACATGGCCAACATCCGCTCGACGCCAACGATGGTCGGCATCGTAATGTACATCAATGACGAGACGACATCATCCTCGTCGCCTTCATCCGAGGAGGTCGCGTTCTCGAGTTCGGCATTCGCGTAGTCTTCGGTGAGCCATTCGAAGCCAATCTGTTGAACGGCGTCCACGAATTTCTCGATAGGCCCGATGACTTCGAAGACGAGCGCTCGGTCTGGTGACGCAAAAGCCGGATTGCTATTGCTGCCTGCAGCGATTGACTGCCTCAGCATATCTATGCCGGGCGCCAACCGCCGAGCTTGGCTCTCAGAGGAGAGTGCCCTTGGCGGGATGAACTTTCGCTTGCCCTTTATTCTTTTTTGAAGTCCTTGGAGACGATGGAGTCTTACTATCGGGCGGTTGGCGATCGGTCACACTCCTTACGTGCGATTTATGCTTCTCAAGCTTAGCCAGCGCTACGTTAGTCGCTTCTTCCGGCGAAACCTTTCCTCGAGACAACACAACCTTACGTCGGATATCCAAGGTGAAAGCTTCGATATCGGAAAAGTTCATTCCGAGCAACGACTCAATGAAGAGATTCTCGCTCACGTTGAAATTGTCACCGAAATCTTTGCCCAGCCGGCGGAACCATTCCGCTATTTCCGACCTGCCAGGCAGTGGCACGTCCAAACGCAGTTCGAAGCGGCGCCACACGGCGCGATCGAGCAGTTCAGGATGATTGGTGGCACAGACGACCACGCAATGGCTCGGGATAGAGTCCATCTGCAAAAGAAGCGAACTCACCACTCTCTTTATCTCGCCCGTTTCCTGCGTGTCGCCGCGCTCCTTGCCTACCGTGTCAAACTCGTCGAAGAAGACGAGACAGGGCTTTTGCGATACGAAGTCCGTCAGTTTGCGCAGCCGTGTCGCCGTCTCACCGAGATAGCTCGCAATTAATCCGTCATATCGTACGACGAGAAACGGAAGTTTCAGCTCGGAGGCCAGAACCTCTGCGAGGCTCGTCTTGCCTGTACCTGGAGGTCCGACCAGCAGAACCTTATGGCGAGGCTCCAGACCATAGGAACGGAGAAGAGCAAGATCCAAGTACTCCGCCACGAAGTCGCGAATCTCGTCGCCGGTCTCATGCGGCAATACCAGATCAGTAAGGTGTCTACGGGGGGTCAGTTCGACGAGAGAACCTTCGACGTCAGCGGGGATTGCATTTCGGGCACGGGCTTTCGCCTGCGGCATTGGCGCACCTCCGGATGCTTTCTCGAGGCGCTCCGCAAATCCGAGGACCTGCTTGGATCGAGCCTCCGCGGCGAGTGCCTGCAGGGCAGCGCGCGCCGGTCCTGTGTCGAGAGCCCTGTCCTCTCTTTTCCGCGCCGTCTGATTGCTTGGCATCTGCTCGGTGGTCCTTTCTTGAGCCTGCTTAGTTATCATAGGAGAACCCGTGAGTTATTATAGAGTTTCAAATTATCTCTCCCTTCAGAGCAAGCGGCAACGCTCAATTACCACACCTCGGGCAGATAAGCAGAATACTGACACCTTCATTAGATCAGTACCCGGGTGAACTGACCACCCTGAGGCAGGGGTTACAGTTTCTTGCTACTGAAACGTTAATCACGACGTATTCGCATGTCGGACCTGTCCGCACGCTTCCGAGAGCGATCCTGCGGTAAGCCCAGATTTTCGATTCGTGTCTCAATTATCCTGTTGCTTCCTGAAGACAAGGTCAACCGCTGAAAAATGGTGCCTGATGGCATGTCAAAGCCGAGCTTAACCCGGGATCGCGCTGCCTTCATCCAGGCGATGGTCAACGACGTCCGAAGTCACCGTTGCTCAATAGGAGGAAGCCATTATTACCCCAATTCTTCTTAACCAAATAAACGACCTCTCTCCGAAAATCGCGTGCTCCACTCGGAAAGAGACTGTCCCCTGTTCTAACCGGTTAGTCCCGGCGGATACGAGAGCTACAGATATCGGTATGGGTACATTGCAATCTAGCGCGGATACTCCCCGAGGGGGCAAGCAAAGATAGCCGATCAGGAAGCCTTTGGAGCGTTCATTTGGGATTGCTCTGTGAAAAACACCGCAAAAGAAAGTCAGTTTTATCCACACCAAGAAAGCTGTCGCTTTGAGGAGGCTTCCTCCTGTGTCGTGGCGACCCAAAGTCTTGCCCATCCGGCTGATCACTATCAAGCAAAGTCCAATTACCTGCACCGCTCAGATGTTGGTTTGATCTCGACAGTTAATCGTAGGCCGCAGATCGAATTTTCTGGGCTGAAACGATCCGCTGGTATGCAATTCTGGCAAGATGTCAGTGCACTTAGGCAAAACGCCGTGTGATCGGCACGATTTTCTGCAATGATTTCAGAAGACCTTAGGCAAGGTGTGGGTGCGTGTAACACACTGGTCAAATCCAACGTTGGGAGCAAGGATGACGACATTCAACCTGGTCGAGACCATGAGCGGTCGGAGTCGTCATGTCCTGTTTGATCACCATGTCGCAGAAAGAGTTGCATCGCCTTGAACTTATCCAGAAGATCCGTGACGAACGCCTGAGCGTTGTGCAGGCGGCCGAACGGCTCGACCTCAGTCGAAGCCAGGTGCATCGGCTGCTGCAGGCCTATGACCGGGATGGCCCAGCCGGGCTCGTTTCGAAGAAGCGATCGCGTCCTAGCAACCGGCGCCACAGCGAGGAGTTTCGTAATGCGGCGCTGGATCTGATTCGTGAACGATATTTGGATTTCGGTCCGACGCTGGCACGTGAGAAGCTGATCGAGCTGCACCGGATCTCGGTCGCCAAGGAGACGCTGCGACAATGGATGACCGAGGCTGGTATCTGGGTCTCACGCAAAGAACGCAAGAAACGGGTTTTCCAGCCACGCGGCCGACGTGATTGCTTTGGCGAACTGGTGCAGATCGATGGCTCGCATCACTGGTGGTTCGAGAACCGTGGGCCCAAATGCGCCCTGCTCGTCTATATCGATGACGCGACCGGCAAGCTGCTGCATCTACGGTTTGCAGGATCGGAGAATACGTTCGACTATCTACATGCGACGAAGGCCTATCTGCAGCAATGGGGCAAACCGCTGGCCTTCTACAGCGACAAGCACGGCGTTTTTCGTTCGACCCATGCGTCGGAGAAGGACCGGACGAGCGGCCTGACACAATTCGGCCGGGCGCTTTATGAGCTAAACATCGACATCATTTGTGCCAACACCCCGCAGGCCAAAGGCCGGGTGGAGCGTGCCAATCAGACGCTGCAGGATCGGTTGGTGAAAGAAATGCGGCTTCGCGGCATCGATACAATTGAAGCTGCCAATGCCTATGCGCCTGAGTTCATGGAGGATTTCAACACGCGTTTCGGCAAGCAACCACGCAATACGAAGGACATGCACCGACCTTTGGCCTCGCATGAGAACCTCGATGGCGCCATGTGCCGCAAGGAAGTCCGCACCCTGTCGCAATCCCTTACGCTGCGTTACGACAAGGTGCTGTTCATTCTCGATCCGACCGAGATTTCCAAGCCATTGGCAGGGCAGAAGGTGATTGTCTGCGATTATCCGGACGGCCGGCTTGAGATCATGCACGAGAGCTTTGCCCTACCCTACAGGACCTTCGATACGTTACGCTCGGTGCATCGTTCGGAGGTCGTCGACAACAAGCGGCTGGACGATATGCTGTCGATCGTCGCCGAGTTGCAGGCAGGCAGAGAACAGCAACGCAGCAAGAGTGGCCCCCGACGCACTGGACAGAAGGATCATATGTTCGGCATTCGCGACGGCAGCACCGGCAACGGCTACCAGAAGCGTGGCCGCAAACCGGGCCCCCGGGCGGATTTCATGAATGATCCGAAGGTGATTGCGAAGCGAGAGAAGGCGTTGATGAGGCAGCCAGCGGCAGAATAACGATCTCAATGGACGCCGATGTCGCTCTGCGTATCCGACTCCAGTTGCAGGCACGCTGGCCAAAGTGGCGTCTTGTGGAAGGATCCGTCCTGGAGGAACGTGAGCCCCTCTCGTGCCTCGTAGAGCAGGCCCAGCCAGCACAAGCGTCGAAAGACACCATACTGAAGATCGGATTTCAGTTCCCAGGCTTCCAGGGTCATTTCGGTCTCAGACAGGGGCGCGAAGTCTGGCTTGAGGATCTTCACAACCTGCAATGGCGTGCACCCTTCTCTGGCCTTGATATTGAGAAGATTGAGGAACATGCGCCACCAGCGTAACCGTGCTCGGACCTCCTCTTCCCGTTCGGTGTCGTGGACATAGGAATAGAGATAATCCGTGGCAATCAGATCAAAGAAGGCGTTCGGGTCCAGCAGAAACTCCCGGCCGCGTTTGGTTGGCAGCAGCACATTCTTTTTCCGGCGAAGGAATTTTAGATGACGGGTCATGTCGCGCACGACCCAGAGCGGCGGCATGTCGCTTTCGTTCAGGACTTTGTTCATGCTGTATAGGTCTTCGGCCGTAAACCCTGGCCAGAGGAAGTGCACGGCGGCCCAATGCACGAACTTGCGGTTTATGGCGCCGGTCGCTGTCAATCCTATGCCACTTTCGCCGTCAGCATAGGCGACGGACAAAAGCATACCGCGAAGAAGTGGTGAAAGCGCGGCCACGTCGACGTTGCCGTGCAACTTGATTTCCGGAAGCATCATGCCGCTTTGATCCCTACCCGCCCGATGCAGGTGCAAAACGATTATCAACTGGCTATGAGATAATTGCTACTGAGGAAGCTAAAGCCGAGGAGGGAGTTCTATCATCCGCCCCCTCCCTACCCTTGCAACCCGGGCCAGCCGGTCCGGTCGGGGGCTGATCGGTATCGCCAGTGTCGCATTTCTAATGGGCCAGCGGCGTCGCAGCTCTAACCAGCTTTGACATTCTATGTAGCCGGGGTGGGCGATGACGGCGGACCCACCCCTTCAGTTTTGGAACAAACTCAAACTCGCAGGGTTTTCTGGGAAATCAGAGGAGCCCCACATGCCGATATCGCAGCCAGTTCGCTTTTCTCCCGATCTTGAAGAGATCAAGCCTGATGAACAGGAAACGATCCAAGGTCTCAATGAAACCTTCGACACGATCCTTCAAAAGACCGCCAGCGATTACGGTCATGCTGTGAGGTCGGTGCATGCCAAGTCCCATGGCATTCTTCAGGGCACGCTTGACGTCAAAGACGATCTCCCACCTGAACTTGCCCAAGGCTTATTTGCTAGACCCGGCAGTTACACCGTGTTCATGCGTATATCGACGAACGCTGGCGATATTCTCCCCGATGCGATTTCTCTGCCCCGTGGCATGGCCATAAAAGTCGTGGGCGTGGATGGCGAACGCCTCCCCGATGCGGCAGGCCGCAGCCAGGATTTTGTCATGGTCAACGGCCCCGTGTTTCAAGCCAAAACCGCTGACAAATTTCTCGGCAGTCTGAAAATGCTTGCTAAGACCACCGACAAAATGGAAGGTACGAAAAAGGCGATGTCGAGTGTGCTTCAGGTGGTCAACAGCGCGATGGAGGCCGTGGGACTGTCCAGCTCCACGGTTCAATCGATGGGTGGCGCTCCGAATGTTGATCCGCTGGGAGAAACCTATTTCAGCGTGACGCCTTTCCGATATGGCGACCACGTCGCGAAATTCAGTCTCAAGCCCATTTCTCACGATCTAATCGAGCTCAGCGGTAGAGAGATCGATACCAGCACCGGCGAAGACGCTATTCGCGACACTGTGCAGGCCGAAATGAAGACGATTTCAGGACAATGGGAATTCCAGGTTCAGCTCTGTCGTGACATGAAGGCTCAACCCATCGAAGATCCAACGGTCGAGTGGGACCAAGCGGAGGCTCCCTTCGTAACTGTTGCGACCATAACGGCGGCTCCACAGGACAGTTGGAGCGAAGAGCAGGTCAAGCGGGTGGACGAAGAAATGCGCTTTAGTGTCTGGACCGGATTGGCTGCGCATCAGCCGCTTGGAAATATCAATCGCGCGCGAAAAGAACCTTACGAACACTCTGCTAAGTTCCGGGCGCATTTCAACGGCTGTCCTGTCCACGAACCGCAACAATAGGCGCGGCGTTACTGTAGATAGATCGTGTGGCGATGAGTGTGTGGGGGACGAGTTTCCCCGCGCTAGCTTCGCTACAGAACCTGTTGAAGCCCCCGGCCCCATCCGATTTGGCTATGAATTTACTCGCTGCGCCAATATTGCACCTCCCTCCAGCTTTGCCATCATGTGCACGTTGATCCCGTCGTTCCGCGCTCGCTTTCACCTGACATCCATCCCATTTCGCTCAAGCCAGAAATAACACTTGGGTATTTTCGACTGCAATTCTAAAAGACGTTGGAGTTCAGTTGAAGAAGAAGTGTTGATGCCGCAGATTTATGTCGATGCTGATGCGTGTCCGGTGAAGCCGGAGATATTGAGGGTTGCCGAAAGACACGGGCTTGAGGTGACGTTCGTGGCGAATTCCGGTTTGCGGCCTTCGCGGGATCCTATGGTCAAGAACGTAATCGTCTCCGCGTCGTTCGATGCAGCCGATGACTGGATTGCGGAGCGTGCCATCGAGGGCGATATCGTCGTCACCGCCGATGTGCCGCTCGCGGGTCGTTGCGTGGCCAATGGTGCGCAGGTGACCGGACCAACGGGGCGCGTTTTCGACAAGGCCAATATCGGTATGGCGACGGCCATGCGGGATCTCGGCGCGCACTTGCGGGAAACCGGCGAAAGCAAAGGCTACAACGCAGCGTTTTCGCCGCGCGACAGGTCTCAGTTTCTTGAAACGCTTGACCGCCTTTGTCGCCGCGTCAAAAAATAGGCCCTGTTGGAGAACCCCATGCAAACGGCGCAGCAACACAGTCAATTTGCCAGACATAAACCGTTCCTCGTGGCTTTTATTTTCAGCGCATTGGTGTTGGTTGGCACGATCATCGTGAAGCCATCGCTGGCTGTCGAATGCGCAGCTGTCGTGTTTTTCCTGACCTATCTGGTCATCGTCGCTTCGCGCCTCCCTCGCCTCACGGCCGCGCATCTGAAAGCGCATGCAGATAGTGACGACTTGCCAGCGATGGTCATCATCGCCATCACGTTTCTGGCTGTCGGCGTTGCGGTCGCATCGCTGTTTCTGGCGCTCAATCACACCACGGGTGAAACCGTCTGGTCGCTTACCTTAGCTTTTCTGTCGGTGTTGCTTGGCTGGTTGACCATCCACACCATGACGGCAATGCATTATGCCCACCTCTTCTGGCGCCCCGCGAAAGCGACGGGAAAGAAGCAGCCACGCGGTGGCATGGATTTCCCAGATACCGACGAGCCCGGTGTCTACGAGTTCCTGTATTTCGCCGTCGTGATCGGCATGACCGCCCAGACGTCCGATGTCGCGGTCACCACGACGCCAATGCGCAAGGTGGTGCTTCTGCATTCCATCGTCTCGTTCTTTTTCAACACCGTGCTCGTTGCGGCAGCCGTCAATGCTGCCGTGTCGCTTGCAGGCTGAGATCGGCCCAAAATCAAGGAATACACATGAAAATCATCTCTCAAAACACCGCTTTCGGCGGCATGCAGGGCGTTTTTACGCATGAGTCCGACGTCACCAATTGCGAGATGACATTTGCCGTCTACGTCCCGCTAAAGGCTATTCAGGAGCCCTGCCCGGTTGTCTGGTATCTTTCAGGTCTGACCTGCACCCACGCCAATGTCATGGACAAGGGCGAATACAGGCGTATGGCGTCAGAGCTTGGCTTGATCGTCGTCTGCCCCGATACCAGCCCCCGCGGCAGCGATGTGCCCGATGAGTTGACCAACTGGCAGATGGGTAAAGGCGCTGGCTTTTATCTTGATGCGACCGAGACGCCATGGGCTGAGAACTACCAGATGTACAGCTACGTTACAGAGGAACTGCCTGCCCTCATCGCGCAGCAGTTTCGCGTAGACATGAACCGGCAGGGGATTTTCGGCCATTCCATGGGCGGTCATGGCGCCATGACGATTGCTCTTAAAAATCCGGATCGCTTCAAAAGCTGCTCGGCATTTGCCCCCATCGTCGCGCCGTCCTCCGCCGACTGGTCGCGCCCTGCCCTCGAAAAATATCTCGGCGAGAACGAGGCCGTCTGGCGTCAGTACGATGCTTGTGCATTGGTCGAAGATGGTGCGCGCTTCCCCGCCTTCCTTGTCGATCAGGGCAAGGCAGACAATTTTCTTGAAAACGGCCTTCGTCCGTGGCTGTTCGAAGAGGCTATCAAAGGCACGGATATCGACCTGACGCTGCGCATGCATGACCGCTACGATCACTCATACTTCTTCATTTCGACCTTCATGGACGATCACCTCAAATGGCATGCGGAGCGTCTTGGCTGATCGTTGCTCAAAACTTGCCGGGAAAGAGCGCTGTCGCCAGAGGTGATGCGCGGTCGAGGCGGAATTCGGTGAGGACACGGTCCACGATGCCAGTCGCCAGCTCGTGATCGATGGCGGCTTTGTCGATTCCGATGATGGTTGCCGTGAATTTCGTTTCGGCGACCACTTCACCGGTCTGCACCGCTGCTGCACGAACCACGACGCGCGCAGCTGCACGTTCACCGAACATGAACGAGCCTCGGTCGACGGAGATGAGCCGTATCGTCAGCACCACGCGCGGGCGGGTCTTGTCCCGCGTGGTGGATTTGATGGCGTTCGACATCTGGTAGTGGATGGACTGCATCAACTCCGGTGAAATATCCGGCCTAGCAGCCACGAATGCACCGCGCACGTCATAAAGCAGCCTCTCACCCTCGCCTGCTTTCGGCTCCAGCCTGAAAGACATGAGCGCAAGAGACGCCAGCATGATGATGCCGAGACGCTGCAGCGAGTGGTGCATGATAGACGCTTCCCCCCAACGTCAGGTTAGGCATCTATCATCATCTTTTACGGTTAGAAAAGCGTTAAACCCTGATAGCACCATCGCGTGCAGCGACCAGCACGGCCAATGCCGCGCGCATGTCAACAAGCCTTGCAGCCCGCCTTATCTGCGCTTCCTCGTCTTCGCCCCACTGCTCGGATGTCCAGTCTTCGTCAAGATGCGCAAGTGCCCAGATTTCCTCAAGGCTGCGCACGCCTTCGGCCAGCGCAAGCGCCAGAATGGCAGACCCTGTCAACGCCGTCATGGTGTGCAACGCTGCAAGCTCTATCGCGGTATCATACTTGCGCAGGGTCACGGCAAAGGCGGCGACGGCTTCGCGCGGCTGCTCCTGATGAATGACGCCTTCGACCAGAATGAACCGTGCGCCAAGCGTCTGTGCGGCCCAGTCGATGATCGGATCCCACTGGTCCGTCTGGCGCTCCACCAGCGCAGCGGGTTCTGCGGCGCGGTAACACAAGAGATCGCTTGAGGAGAACCGCAAGATGTCTTCGAACACAGCCTGCGTATCAGCTGCGATGCCATCGATGGCCGTGTTGACGTGCCGAGAAATCGGCATGATGGTAGGGTTTACCACCTCAGCCTGTGCATCCCACTCATCTCTCAGCAGTTGCGCAAGGGCACGTGTCGGCACGGTCAGCGCGTGTTTCGCAGGTGTCCGCATGGTCTTGCCATCGAGAAGAACGGTGAAGACACCCTCCTCCATTTCCCCAACCGACACATCCTTGTAGAAACGCTTCGGCAAGGGCTTCTGCATCTGGATTTGCGAGCGGCGAATGGGGTCGGGATGGCTTAGGCCTTCGGTCAGATCGTTCAAAAGGTCACGCATGATACGTCCTCATCAGCCCGGTATGTGGCCGGGAATTTCGCTGGGATGGTTGACGATGGCGTCTGCTCCGGCGTTCCAGAGATCATCAACGGACGCGTAGCCCCAGGCGACGCCAATGGCTTTTGCGCCCGCCGCTTTTGCCATCTGCATATCATAGATGGCATCGCCGATCACGATCGTATCGGCTGGCACCATGCCGGTCTCGCTGCAGCATTCCGTCACCATGGCCGGATGCGGCTTGGAAGGGCAATCATCCGCCGTGCGCGATACGATGAAATGCTGGCGGAAACCATGCGTATCCATGATCAGGTTAAGGCCCCGGCGAGACTTGCCAGTGACAGCCCCCATCAGCAGTTCCTGGCGTTTGGCCAGCGTATCGATCATGGCGTGAATGCCGTCGAACATTGGCTCTTCAAAGCCCGGTTCAGCTCGCGTTGCCGCAAAGATGGCTTTGTAATGCGCCGTCATGGCAATCGCTTCGTCATCCACATGCGGCTTTCCCTGCATGCGAGCGATGGCGATGTCCAATGTGAGCCCGATGATCGACTTCGTCAGCGCGACATCTGGGCGATCATAGCCGAAATGCACGAAGGTGCGGGCCATGACCTCATGAATAAGGCCGACGCTGTCCACCAGCGTACCATCGCAATCGAAGAGAACCAGTTTCATTCGTCGTCCCTGTCACCATCGGCCACGTCAAGACCGAGCAGATTCCACGTCTGCACCATGTGCGGTGGCAACGGTGCGGTCACACGCAGGCGTCCACCGGATGGATGCGGAATGTCGATCTTGCGCGCATGCAGGTGCAGGCGTTTCTGGACGCCGCCGGGGAAATCCCAATTGACGTCCTCGATGTAATATTTGGGATCGCCGATGATTGGATGGCCCATATGCAGTGCGTGAACACGCAGCTGGTGGGTACGGCCCGTATAGGGCTCCATTTCCAGCCATGCCAGATTTTGCGCCGCCGTATCGATAACGCGGTAATAAGAGATCGCGTGATCGGCGCCCTCCTCACCGTGCTTGGCAATGCGCATGCGATCACCATCCGGTGTCTGTTCCTTTACCAGCCAGCTTGAAATCTTGTCCTGATGCTTGCGCGGCACGCCCTTGACCAGCGACCAGTAGGTCTTTTTGGTGTCGCGCTCACGAAACGCAGCGGTCAACTTTTGCGCTGCACCTCTGGTGCGGGCAACAACCAGCACGCCTGACGTATCGCGGTCAATGCGGTGGACAAGACGCGGCTTTTCACCCTTGGAACTCGTCCATGCTTCCAGCAGCCCATCGATATGACGGTTGATGCCGGAGCCGCCCTGCACGGCAATGCCAGCAGGCTTGTTGAACACGAAGACTTTTTCGTCTTCATGCAGCAGCATGCGCTTCAACAGATCGACGTCGTCGGAATTCTTGAGGTCGCTGGAGCTGATCGGTCCACCCTTGACCTTCGCATCGACATCAAGCGGCGGAACGCGCACGGTCTGTCCGGCTTCCACACGCGCATCGGTCTTGACGCGGCCACCATCGACACGCACCTGCCCGGAGCGCATCAGTTTTTGCAGCGGACCAAAGCCTAAGCCCGGATAGTGGATCTTGAACCAGCGGTCGAGGCGCATTCCGGCTTCTTCAGGCTCAACCTTGATGTGCTCGATACCTGCCATGGCAATTCCATTCTTTCTTTTCTCAACTCCGCATCCTTGGTGTGCGGTATTTTCCGTTGCCTTTAGAACAAAGCGCGGCCCAAGGCCAGCCCGGCGAAGATTGCAGCGAAAGAAACGACGAGACTGGCCAGCAGATAGACCGCCGCCAGCCCCAAATCTCCGCGCTCGAACAGCACGACGGCGTCCAGCGTAAACGAAGACCATGTGGTGAAGCCGCCGAGAATGCCGGTGACGATGAACACCCGCACTTCCGAAGACGCATCGAACCTGCGCGCTATTATCTCGACCATCAAACCAATGAAAAATGCCCCGACAACGTTGACGGTGATCGTGCCCCACGGAAAGTTCGGACCCGCCAGCTTCACGCCCCAAACGCCGACCAGATAGCGTGCCACGGAACCGATTGCGCCGCCAATGGCAACGAGAGCGATATTGAGCATGGGAAATCTCCGGTCATGAAACGGCGGCTGGGCGCAGCGTGTTCGATCTTTACGACAAACTCGCAGCAAGCGAAATTCCCGAAGGGAACTATATGCGTAAAAAAGAGGTTTTCGAAATCGTTAAAACACCGATCAAATGCAACCCTTGGATTTAATCGGGAAGAAAGTCGCCGATGATAAAATCATTCGATTAAACAGCAGGAGGGTGTTCGCATGGTGCAAATTTTGTCAGTTTCGGCGACCACCGCTGGTTATGTTGCAGATAGCATCAAGGCCACCCAGCGTGCGTCGCGAAAAACGGAAATCGAGCAAGCCAAGCGCGAACTCGTGCGAAAGACCAGCCAGGTTCAGGACACTCAGGTCAGTTCCCTCTCGACTGCCGTCACACAGCCTGCCCTGTCACTGCACTTCATGACGGCGGGACAGCAGCACAATCCCCAAGCCACCCTTGAAGAGGTCATAGAAGCCTACGAGGAAAACAAGGGCCGCTCTGAAATCTAATTCAACGACAGAAGAAAGCTGCCGGGACTTATTGCCCGGCAGCTTTTTGATTCAGTTATGGTCGTGCTTTTCAGAGCCGCCTTTGGAAGACCCTACGTCAAGCATGACGTCTGCCTTGCCCGCCTTTTCGAAGGTCAGCGTAACCGGCACTTTGTCGCCTTCTGCGAATGGCCTCGTGACATTGAAGAACATGAAATGCAGGCCGCCCGGCGTCAGCTCCACGGTCTTGCCAGCGGGAATGACGATCCCGGCATCCAGCTTGCGCATCTTCATCACGTCATTGACCATCGCCATCTCGTGGATTTCGGCGCGACCGGCATTCGGCGATGAGATGGATACAAGACGGTCGTCGGACGAACCGTCATTCTTGATGGTGATGAAGCCCCCACCCACTGGCTGGCCCGGCAGCATCGCCTTGGACGCCGCACCGGAAAGCTCGAGTTCGCCGACTTTCACGACGTCAGCCGCGTGTTGTGCTGCCCCATGATCGTGTTCATGCCCGCCAGCCATCGCCTGCTTGGCCACGATCTTAATGGTGGGCGCGGGGTTCTCTAGCGAGTGAGGGTCCTGTCCCTTCTCGGCAACCTGATCCCAGTTCGCCCTACCCTTGTCTCCGCAAATCTGGATGACCTTGAACGGCAGATCGACCCCGGCATCCACGCCAGTCACTTTGCCCTGCACATTGAACGTATCATAGAATGCATCCGGCAAATCTCCGTCTTTCCAGCGAATCTCTACCGGGCCGGACTTCACGTCGACACCATGGTTTTTGTAGCTCTTTTGATAATCACCCGTGATGATCTCAAGCTCCCAGCCCGCCTTGGGCTGTGGCTTTGCTGAAATGAAGCCTTCCGGCAGCTTCATCCGCACCTCTGTGGTGGGAAGGCCACCGTCACATCCATGGGGAACCTGAAGTGCCGCAACGATGGTGCTTTCCTGCTCGGCAGTCTGGTTGACGAATGTCGAATGCGCGAGGGCTGGAGACGCCGCCATCGATGCGATTAGCGCCGTACCGGCTGCAAGTGTGTGAATGTTCATTTTGATACCCTTCCGACTGTGGCTCTTCGAGCGTCGCCAGTCCCGTTTGCCGCAAGATGCGGCTATCCTGTTTTCTCGGTTCAGCGATCAGAGAACAACAGGCGGCGCCCTCGCCTTGGGGCGCTGGTAATCGACGTCGTAGACCTGAACAGGTTGAATGACGGGGGCATTGTCCAGCCATGTGAACTCAGCCTTTGCCCAGGAGTTCGCATCCGGTGTTGGTATCAGGACCGAAGATGACAGAAGGCATGCTTCGCAAAACAGCGATATCGTGGAATGGTCTGATTTGCCGGGCGCATGGGGAGCCGCCGCACCCGCGTGTCCTTCGCAAATCTCGGCAAAGCTGCCATCTGGCAACCTGTAGGCCTCATCAAGAGCAAAGGACGGCGCGACAAAGGCAGCCACCGGTTTATGCGCAAAGCCAAGCGACAGCATCAGCGCCGCGCAGAAAATGCGCAGGAGCCGTGTCCAGTCTGTGCGGTGCTTACTCATGGACGCTGTCATGACACGAAGCGATATCGCGCTTTTTGTTTGAAATCAAAGTGGAATTGACGCGCACGGGAACCGTCCACTCCAAACCGTCGTTTGCCCGATGTAGAAAACCGGTGAGGAGAATGGTCCGATGCCTGCAAAATCCAAAGCACAACAGAAAGCTGCCGGTGCAGCGCTTGCAGCAAAACGCGGCGATATGCCAAAGTCACGTTTACAAGGCGCTTCAAAAACCATGGCTAAGTACATGACAGAAAAAGAACTTGAAGACCTGGCATCCACCAAACACAAGAAGCTGCCTGAAAAGAAAGACACGTGATTGAGACGTCTACCTTCAGCTCAATGAAAACAGTCTCGTGACGCAAGCGGAACAAAAAACTGTTTGGCTGCGTCATTTGGTCCTTGCCAAGAAACGCACATACCAGATAATGACGATCTATCCCGCTGGGAGACACCGCCTCACGGCGGGGCCGAAGGAGCAACCGCCCCGGAAACTCTCAGGCAAAAGGACCAGCGGCGAGGACGGAACTCTGGAGAGAAGCCACCTGCACAAGGACGGCTCGCCGAAGGGATAACAATCTCAGGCGACAAGGACAGAGGGGGCTCTTGAACCCGGCACGTTGTGTGCCATGACATGAGCCCGCGCGACATCGCGCAACCTCGGAGGCTTTTTTGGCCGATACTGCCGCTCTACAAGTCACCCCACTTCATTCTCTGCATGTGTCCCTCGGTGCCCGCATGGTGCCGTTTGCAGGATACGACATGCCGGTTCAGTACCCTGCAGGCGTCCTTAAGGAACATCTGCACACGCGCGCGTCGGCTGGCCTGTTCGACGTTTCCCATATGGGACAGGTGATCATGAAAGCGAAGTCCGGCAAGGTCGAAGATGCCGCGCTGGCTCTCGAAAAGCTTGTGCCGGTCGACATTCTTGGCCTCAAGGAAGGTCGTCAGCGATACGGGTTCTTTACCGATGCCGAAGGCAACATCCTGGATGACCTAATGATCACCAATATGGGCGATCATCTCTTTGTCGTCGTCAACGCCGCCTGCAAGGATGCCGATCTTGCACACATGCAGGCGCATCTTTCCGACACATGCGACATCACGCTTCTGGATGACCGTGCGCTCATCGCGCTTCAGGGACCACGTGCCGAGGCCGTGTTGGCCGAATTGTGGGCTGGCGTTTCTGGCATGAAGTTCATGGATGTTCGCGAAATTCCGCTTCTCGACGTGCCTTGCATTGTGTCTCGATCTGGATATTCCGGCGAAGACGGTTTTGAAATTTCCATTCCATCCGATAAGGCAGAGTTCATCGCCAAGGCGTTGCTGGAACATCCTGACTGCGAAGCCATCGGCCTTGGCGCGCGCGACAGCCTTCGTCTTGAGGCTGGCCTGTGTCTCTACGGCAATGACATCGACACCACGACCTCCCCCATCGAAGCCTCTCTCGAGTGGGCCATCCAGAAAGCACGCCGCACGGCCGGCGACCGCGCAGGCGGCTTTCCGGGTGCCGAGCGCATTCTCGGTGAGCTTGCCAATGGCACGACCCGCCGCCGCGTCGGCCTGAAGCCGGAGGGCAAGGCCCCGGTTCGCGGTCACGTCAAACTGTTCGCCGATGCAGAGGGCAAAAACGAGATTGGCGAAGTGACCTCGGGCGGCTTCGGACCGTCCGTCGAAGGCCCCGTCGCCATGGGCTACGTACCGAAAGATTTCGCAACACCCGGCACGGCCATATTCGCGGAAGTGCGTGGCAAGTACCTGCCCGTCACCGTGTCTGCCCTGCCCTTCATCACACCCACTTACAAACGCTAATTTCCGGAGAGACCAATGCTGAAATTTACTCAAGAGCACGAGTGGCTGAAGATCGAAGGCGATGTCGCCACCGTCGGCATCACGACGCATGCTGCCGAGCAGCTGGGCGACCTTGTTTTCGTAGAATTGCCGGAAGTCGGCGCGACCTTCTCCAAGGATGGTGACGCGGCCACAGTCGAGAGCGTGAAGGCTGCTTCCGACGTCTATTGTCCGCTGGATGGCGAGATCACCGAAATCAACCAGGCCATCGTGGACGACCCATCTCTGGTCAACTCTGATCCGCAGGGCGCTGGCTGGTTCTTCAAGCTCAAGCTTTCCAACGCGTCTGACGCCGATGCGCTGCTGGATGAAGCGGCCTATAAGGAGCTTATTGCGTAATGACGACTCCCACAGAGTTCCATTTCACCGACTATCAGCCCTATGACTTCGCCAACCGGCGTCATATCGGGCCGTCGCCGTCGGAAATGACGGATATGTTAAAGGTCATCGGTTACAACAGCCTCGATGCCCTCATCGACGCGACCGTGCCGTCTTCCATACGCCAGAAGGCACCGCTTGCATGGGGTGCAGCGCTGACGGAACGCGAGGCGCTGGACCGTCTTCGCGAAACCGCCAACAAGAACAAGGTCCTGACCTCGCTGATCGGTCAGGGCTATTATGGCACCATCACGCCGCCGGTCATCCAGCGCAACATTCTGGAAAATCCGGCATGGTACACCGCCTACACACCGTACCAGCCAGAGATTTCGCAGGGACGTCTTGAAGCGCTGCTGAACTTCCAGACCATGATTTCCGATCTGACCGGTCTTGATGTCGCCAACGCCTCGCTACTGGATGAAGCAACCGCTGCTGCCGAAGCCATGGCCATGTGCCAGCGCGTGGCGAAGTCCAAGGCGACAGCCTTCTTCGTGGATGCCAACTGCCATCCGCAGACTATCGCGCTCATCGAAACCCGTGCAGCACCACTCGGCTGGAATGTCATCGTCGGCAATCCCTTCACCGATCTCGATCCCGTCGATGTCTTCGGTGCGCTATTCCAGTACCCCGGTACGCATGGCCATGTGAATGATTTCACCGGCCTGATTTCCCGTCTGCACCAGACAGGCGCCATTGCCGCTGTCGCAACAGACCTGCTGGCGCTTACGCTTCTGAAATCCCCCGGTGAAATGAGCGCGGATATCGCCATCGGCTCGTCGCAGCGTTTCGGCGTTCCCGTTGGTTACGGCGGCCCGCATGCGGCCTTCATGGCCGTCAAGGATGCGATCAAGCGTTCCATGCCCGGCCGTCTCGTTGGGGTCTCAGTCGATGCGCGCGGCAACCGCGCTTATCGCCTGTCGCTTCAGACTCGCGAGCAGCATATCCGCCGCGAAAAGGCCACTTCCAACATCTGCACTGCACAGGTGCTGCTGGCCGTCATGGCGTCCATGTACGGCGTCTTCCACGGCCCGCAGGGCATCAAGGCCATTGCCCAGCAGACCCACCAGAAAGCCGTGTTGATGGCAAAGGGTCTGGAGAAGCTCGGCTTCGTCATCGAACCCGAAACCTTCTTCGACACCATCACCGTCGATGTTGGCCACATGCAGGCATTGATCCTGCGCGCAGCTGTCGCCGAAGGTGTGAACTTGCGCAAGGTCGGCTCGACGAAAATCGGCATGAGCCTGGATGAGCGCACGCGTCCGGCAACGCTGGAATCGGTCTGGCGTGCCTTTGGTGGCAACTTCTCGATTTCGGACTTCGAACCGGATTATCGATTGCCCAAAAACCTATTGCGCACAACGCAATACATGACGCACCCGATATTCCACATGAACCGCGCCGAGAGCGAGATGACCCGCTATATCCGCCGTCTTTCGGACCGCGATCTGGCGCTCGACCGTTCCATGATCCCGCTCGGTTCCTGCACCATGAAGCTGAACGCGACAGCCGAAATGCTGCCGATCACATGGCCGGAATTTTCTGATATCCATCCATTTGTGCCAGCCGATCAGGCACTGGGTTACAAGGAGATGATTGACGATCTTTCCACTAAGCTCTGCCAGGTCACCGGCTACGATGCCTTTTCCATGCAGCCGAATTCCGGTGCGCAGGGCGAATATGCGGGTCTGCTGACCATCCGCAACTATCACCTCGCGCGCGGCGATGCACATCGCGACGTTTGCCTCATCCCAACCTCTGCACACGGCACCAACCCTGCTTCTGCGCAGATGGTCGGCATGCGCGTGGTGCCTGTGAAGGTGAGAGAAAACGGTGACATCGATATCGAAGATTTCCGTGCGAAAGCAATGCAATACGCGGAAAACCTCTCATGCTGCATGATCACCTATCCGTCGACCCACGGCGTGTTCGAAGAGACCGTTCGGGAGATTTGCGACATCACCCACGAGCATGGTGGTCAGGTCTATCTCGACGGTGCCAACATGAATGCCATGGTTGGTCTGTCGCGTCCAGGCGATATCGGCTCCGATGTGTCGCACCTCAACCTGCATAAGACCTTCTGCATTCCGCATGGCGGCGGTGGTCCCGGCATGGGTCCAATCGGCGTCAAGGCGCATCTGGCTTCCTACCTGCCTGGCCATCCGGCCAGTGACGGACGCACCGGTGCGGTTTCGGCAGCACCTTTCGGCTCGCCATCGATCCTGCCGATCTCCTGGAGCTACTGCCTGATGATGGGTGGCGAAGGTCTGACGCAGGCAACCAAGGTCGCGATCCTCAACGCCAACTACATCGCAGCACGGCTGAAGGGCGCTTACGATGTGCTCTACAAGTCCGAAGCCGGACGCGTGGCACATGAGTGCATCATCGACACCCGCCCGCTGAACGAGAGCTGCGGCGTGACGGTGGACGATGTCGCCAAGCGTCTGATCGACTGCGGCTTCCACGCCCCGACCATGAGCTGGCCGGTTGCCGGTACGCTGATGATCGAGCCGACCGAGTCGGAACCAAAAGCCGAACTCGACCGCTTCTGCGATGCCATGCTGGCCATCCGTCAGGAAGCTCGCGATATCGAAGAAGGTCGTTCCGACAAGGCTAACAACCCGCTGAAGAACGCACCACACACCGTGGAAGACCTCGTCGGAAACTGGGATCGCCCCTACTCTCGCGAACAGGCTTGTTATCCGCCCGGTGCCTTCCGCGTGGACAAATACTGGTCGCCGGTCAACCGCGTCGATAACGTCTATGGCGACCGCAACCTCATCTGCACCTGCCCGCCAATGAGCGAATATGCGGAAGCTGCAGAGTAAAATTAAAAAAAGGCCCGGAGCGATCCGGGCCTTTTCATTTATGAGGCAAGTGTTGTGTCTTTAGCGCGTCAGCTGAATATCGGCGGTCGTCACCGTTGGTCCACCGGCACCATCCTTGTCGGTGGTGCGCAAACGCAAGCCGTTGTTGCCGACTTTGGTTATGGTCATGGCAGCGACCTTGTCTCCATTAATGACGCGTTTCCATGTGATGGACAGATTGATGGAATTACCACTGCGGCTGCCTGCCAGTGCAGATGGTATGCCTGATGGACCGACATAGTTTCCACGGTAACGCGTGCCGGAGGCACTCAGATCAGCTGAGATCGCACGGCGAATGACGAGCAGTCCGCGGCATGTGCCATTCATGCGCAGTGATGGACCAGACGAGGTCGAGTCGAACGTGCAGTTCACCTTGATGGGCTTGGAACCGATCTTGGTGGTGACGGTGCCTGACCCCTTCCAGCTTCCTTTCAAGGTGGAAAGAAACTGGCTTTCATCGGCCATTGCCGGTGGCGCCATCAGGGCTGTCGCGAGTGCTATCATGGAAATTAGTTTGCCGGTCATCCGCGTGTTCCTTGTGTGTGCAGACCGAACGCCCGGCTATCCTGATTGTTCCTTTGCACAGATTGTTATGCGCTAAAGCAACCTAAATCTATCACGCGCGTTTCTCGCCAGCTTCACCTAGCCCCTCCCGGATAGCCTTTCATGACAACGCTAACAACGCCCATTGATGCCAGCGGTCAGTCTCTCGGGAAATCCCCAGGGACAGGCCTGTCAGATCGCTCGATTTTTGCACTCGCCGTCCTCAATTTCTTTCTGGCTGACGCGCGTGACGGGCTTGGTCCGTTTCTGGATGCATTTCTGGCCACCAACGGCTGGTCGGCCATGCAGCTCGGCGTTATCGCCACCGTTGGCGGGCTTGTAGGACTTGCCGCGACGCCGCTTTGCGGCGCGTTGGTCGATGGCACCACGTGGAAGCGCACCCTGATTGCAATACCCGTTGTTCTCGTCACGATCGGCGCACTGATTACGCTGCTCTTCACCAACGAGGCCGTGGTCTGGACGGGCCAGATCATGACGGCAGTCGTCGGGGCCGTCGTTGGTCCTGCCCTTGCCGGTTTGACGCTGGGTCTCGTTGGGGAAAAGCTCTTCTCCCAACAAATCTCTCGCAACGAGTTCTGGAACCACGGCGGCAATTTCGTTTCGCTATTTGCCACCTATTTCGCCGTAACCGCCTTCGGCATTTCTGGCGTCATCGGGCTCATGGTCGCAACCGCGATTGGCGCTCTTGCTGCTGTCGTCGCCATCGATCCCAAACGGATCGACCACAAGGTGGCGCGCGGTCTGGGACACGATGAAGGCGAACCGGGACCATCCGGCTTCAAGGTTCTTTTCAAAGAACGGGGCCTGATTTTCCTCTCTATCATTCTGCTGATCTTCCACTTCGGCAATGCTCCTATGGGCAGATTGATTGCCCAGAATTTCGCAATCGAATTGAATACACCCTTCCGTACTACCGCTATCATTACCGGTGTCGCGCAGTTTGCCATGATCTTCGTCGCGGCCCTCGCGCCATGGCTCATCCGCCGCTTCGGTCTGTCGGCGGTGTTCTTGATCGCACTCGCAGCCATCCCCATTCGCGGCGTGCTCGCGGCATCGTTCCACGAGTTCTGGGTGATCTACCCCGTCCAGTTGCTGGATGGTATCGGCGCGGGCCTGCTCGGCATTGCAACGCCGGTTGCTGTCGAAAGAATTCTGAAAGGCACCGGGCGTTTCAATGTCGGCCTTGCCAGCGTGATGACTGTTCAGGGCATCGGCGCGTCTCTCAGCAACGGCGTGGCGGGTTGGCTTACTACCGAAGGCGGCTATGCGCTATCGCATCTGGTTGGCGGCGGTATCGCGGCCATCGCGATCGTGCTGTTTCTCATGTTCCGACACGATATCGCCCCGGCACAGGAAACGGACGGCTGAAAACGAAAAAAGGAGGCCAAACGGCCTCCTTTTTTAATTCGCAAAATTGGGATCAGCCCACAAAGGCCCGTTCGATCACGAACTCGGCCGGTTTGTTGTTTGCACCCTCGTGCAAGCCAGCCTGCTCCAAAAGCGCCTTGGTATCCTTCAGCATTGCGGTAGAGCCGCAGATCATGCCGCGATCCACAGCAGGGTCGAACGCTGGCAAGCCGAGATCGGCAAACATCTTGCCATTTTCGATCAGGTCGGTGATGCGTCCTGTAAAGGCGTAATCCTGGCGCGTGACGGTCGCGTAGTGCTTCAGCTTGTCACCGACCAACTCGCTCAGGAACTCGTGGTTCTTGATCTCTTCGACCAAATCGAAGCCGTATTTCAACTCAGCAACGTCGCGGCAGGTGTGGGTGAGGATGACTTCCTCGAACTTCTCATAGGTTTCCGGGTCGCGAATGAGGCTTGCGAAGGGCGCGATGCCGGTTCCGGTCGAGAACATATAGAGACGCTTGCCGGGCGTGAGCGCATCGAGCACCAGCGTACCTGTCGGCTTCTTGCGCATCAACACGGTATCGCCGGGCTTGATCTGCTGGAGATGCGAGGTCAGCGGACCATCCGGCACCTTGATCGAGAAGAATTCCAGCTCCTCATCCCAGGCGGGGCTGGCGATGGAATAGGCACGGTAGATAGGCTTTTCACCCACCATGAGGCCGATCATGGCGAACTCGCCCGAACGGAAACGGAAGCCGGCGGGACGTGTCATGCGGAAGCGGAACAGGTGATCGGTGTAATGCTCGACCGAAAGCACCGTCTCAGCATAAACGCCGTCAGGGATTTTCACCGCAAATTCTTCCGTCTTGGCTGGAGCGTTCATTCTCTATCCGTCCATCTTCATGGTGTGCGACATTTTCAGATGGGGCAATATACCATCCGGCCCTGCTTTTGAAGGTACAGGAATGTCATTGGTGCTATGCGAGTAGAAATATGTATCTAAAACTCATATTTCCACGCAAGAGTTCATATCGCCGCACGGCGTCGCCAGCTGTAGGACTGTTCACCCGGAGCGGGCTTGGCCGTCGGCTGGTAATAGACATCGATGCCGGGCAAACGGTTTTCCGACAGGCGACGGATCGCCGTTTCGTTCGTCACCGCAAAGCTGGTAAAACCGGTGCGGAGCATCAGAGGCACCTGGTCGATCAGCACATCACCCACTGCCCTTAATTCGCCCTGATAATTCAGACGCGTGCGCAACAGCGATGCATGACTGAAACCACGACCATCGCTAAATGCCGGGAAACTGACCGCGACCAGCCCGATGCGATCGATGAACGGGCGCAACTTTTCGACATCATCCGCCGGTGTCACGAGAACACCAAGGCCGATATCGTTGCTTACCTCGGCGCGCGCGATAAATGCGTCAAGGCCAAGAAAGGCCTGCTGGCCATCCTGCGCCTTCACCTCTTCGGTCTCGATGACCCACGGATCGTTCTCCACGAAACCGCTCTCATTCCAGATTTTTGTCATGATGCGGTTCCTTATGCGGCTGCGGCGGCTGCCGGATAGAGCGCGTCCTTGAAAGGCTGCGCGCCGACACGGCGATAGGCGTCAAGGAAGGTCTCTTCTCTCGACAGACGCAGGCCGAGATAGGTATCAACGATGGTCTCCACCGCGTCGGTCACCTTTTCCGGCTCGAAGCCGCGACCGATGATCTCACCGATGGACGAATTCTCGTCACCCGATCCACCCAACGTGATCTGATAGAGTTCGGCACCCTTCTTTTCCACGCCCAGCAGACCGATATGGCCGACATGATGGTGGCCGCAGGCGTTGATGCAGCCGGAAATCTTAATCTTCAGCTCACCGATTTCGGCCTGACGCTCCGGCGAGCCGAAGCGGTTGGAAATTTCCTGCGACACTGGAATAGAGCGTGCATTGGCAAGCGCGCAATAATCCAGCCCGGGACAGGCAATGATGTCTGTAATCAAACCGGCATTCGCCGTTGCAAGACCAGCACCCAGAAGCGCGCGGTAGACCGGCTCAAGATCGGCAAGGGCCACATGCGGTAGAATGATATTCTGTTCGTGGCTGATGCGGATTTCATCCAGCGCGTATTCTTCAGCGATATCGGCAACGAGATCCATCTGCTCGTCGGATGCGTCACCCGGAATGCCACCAATGGGCTTGAGCGATATCGTCACCATCCCGTAATCCGGGTTGGTGTGCGGCTGAACGTTCTGGTCCACCCAGCGTGCGAAATCTGCGTCGGCCTTTTTCCAGCGTGCGAGGCTTTCCCATCCTTCAGGGCGGGCCTTCAAATCCGGCAGCGCGAAGTAGGAGGTGATGGCAGCGATATCGGCATCCGGCAGTTTCAACTCGCCGTTTTTCAGCTCAGCGAACTCCGCCTCCACCTGACGCGCCAGCTCTTCGGCGCCCGTCTCGTGGACGAGGATTTTGATGCGGGCCTTGTACTTGTTGTCGCGACGGCCATGCAGATTGTAAACGCGCATGATGGCAGTGGTGTAGGACAACAAGTCCTCTTCGGGCAGGAAGTCGTTGATCTTCTTGGCGATCATCGGCGTTCTGCCCTGCCCGCCACCGACATAGACGGCAAAGCCGATTTCGCCCTTGTCGTTTTTCTTAAGGTGCAGGCCGATATCATGCACCTGAATGGCAGCACGATCCTTTTCCGCACCCGTAACAGCAATCTTGAACTTGCGCGGCAGAAAGGAGAATTCCGGGTGGACGGAAGACCATTGGCGCAGAATTTCAGCGTAAGGGCGCGGGTCTGCGACTTCATCGGCGGCAGCGCCAGCAAAATGGTCAGCGGTGACGTTGCGAATGCAGTTGCCAGAGGTTTGCAGCGCGTGCATTTCCACGCTCGCGAGTTCAGCCAGAATATCCGGCGTATCGGCAAGCCGCGGCCAGTTGTATTGAATATTCTGGCGCGTGGTGAAGTGGCCATAACCGCGGTCATATTTGCGGGCAATGTGGGCGAGCATCCGCATCTGTTTTGCGTTCAACGTGCCATAGGGAATGGCCACGCGCAGCATATAGGCATGAAGCTGGAGATAAACGCCGTTCATCAGACGCAACGGCTTGAATGCATCCTCGGCCAGTTCGCCGGAAAGGCGTCTTTCCACCTGATCGCGGAATTGCTCCACGCGACCTTGAACAAATGCGTGGTCGAACTCATCGTAGCGATACATGGTATTCCTCAGACTGCGATAAAGGCTGCGTCCGCCGGCTCAAAGCCTTTGGCGTAATGCATGGTTGGTCCTGCCGCACGAATTCTCTCGCGCAGGCGTGTCGGCCATAGGCGGCCATCCTGTTCGGTAACATCGACGATGTTGACGTCCACCACCTTGTTGGCAGAAAAATCGCGCTTGCCGATCTCTTCCAGTGAGGCCTCGGCATCAGCATGGCGCGCAACAAGAGCAGACTGAAGATTCTCGTTCCACGTGCCGCTTGCATCGAGCCATACGGCGATGCCGTCGTCGAGACGATTGGCTGTCAGAACCTTATCAACCATTTGCATACTCCTGCTTCAGATCGGACGACGTGCCAGCAAGCGACAGTGCTTCCGATCTTTCGAAATTAGCGCCCGCGACTGCATCACCGATGATGACCATAACCGGACCCGCCAGTTCGTCGCGATGCTCTAGCTCCGGCAAATCTTTCAGCGTGCCATGCATCAGGCGGCGATAAGAACGGCTGGCATTTTCGATGACCGCGACGGTGGTATTGGCATCGAGACCGGCCTTCATCAGACGCGTGGCAACGGACGCAGCCACGGAACGGCCCATGTAGACGGCGATCGTTGCACCTGAAACCGCGAGACGCGCCCAGTCCGGCAGGATGTCGCCAGCCAGATCATGACCCGTCGTAAAGATCAGCGAAGAGGCGACACCACGCAGTGTCAGCGGCAGTTCGAAATCGGCGGCGGCTGCAAAGGCGGAGGTGATGCCTGGCACGATTTCGTAAGCAATGCCCGCTTCCCGCAACGCCGCCATCTCTTCGGCGGCACGACCGTAAATCAAGGGATCGCCGGATTTGAGGCGCACGACCCGTTTGCCGTCTTCTCCCAGCGAGACCAGCAGCTTGTTGATGTCGGACTGGGACTTGGAGTGACAGCCTTTGCGCTTGCCGACGGAGAGACGCTCAGCATCCCTGCGGCCCATGTTGACGATTTCCTGCGGCACGAGCGCATCGTAAACAATGACATCCGCCTGCATCAGCACGCGCTGTGCGCGCAATGTCAGCAAATCCTCGGCACCAGGACCGGCACCCACCAACCAAACATAGCCTTCTGGACGCTCAGGCGAGGCAAGCAATTGCTCTGCGGCGCGGTGCGCACTGTCGATATCTGCCAGCGCAACAGCATCGGCAACACCACCGGAGAAGAAGCGACGCCAGAAGTTACGACGCAGGGCGCCTTTCGGCACATTCTTTTCCGCAGCATCGCGATACTCGACCGCCAGACGCGCCAAACGACCGAGCGAAGGCGACAGCATCTGGTCGATGCGCGCGCGGATCATCTGCCCGAGGACCGGCCCTGCCCCTTCGGTGCAGATCGCGACCGCGACGGGAGCGCGAGACACGAGGCCGGGTGTATAGAAATCGCAATAGCCAGGCTGATCGACCGCGTTGGCAGGAATGGACTTGGCACGCGCAACGTCTACAATTTGACGATCAAGCGCCTCCTCACCGGTGGCCGCGAAGACGAGAACCATGCCATCGACCAGCTCTGGCGAAAATGGAAGCAGATGATGTGTCACCTGCCCGCTCGCCAACAACGCCGCATAGTCACCCTGCGGCGCGTCCGCGAAGGCTTGAATATCGGCACTGGTGTTGAGAAGAAGTCGGACTTTTGCGAAGGCCTCATCGCCATTTCCAAAAACCGCAACGGGCCGCTTGTCCACTTTGAAAAAAGCAGGAAAAGTCGTAAGCCGATGGTCAGCCTTATCTGAAGCGGTTTTAAGCATGCTCATAATATGTCCGATCCGTCGCCGAGATTGAAGGTACAGAAATTCGCTTGCTATATTGCCGTAGATTTTTATTTCTCGGCAAGCGCTGTTTTGGAGGAAAAGCAACCACGGCGACGAAAACGGCACGCTGTTGTAATTCCACACATTTTCTACCAATTATGTACATTTTTTCGGCAAATCCCGAGCGACAATGTCCAATGATTAGGCAGCACCAGAAATAGGAAAATACCTTGACGGAACTTACACTCGCATCCCGCCTGCTCGATGTCATCGAGAAGGATATTCTACTGCTTACGACTCAAGGTGTGTCGCTGGGCAACAAGGTCTTCGGCGCGGCCATCCTGCGCAAGTCGGACCTTTCCCTCGTCATTGCGGAAACAAACAACGAGCTGGAAAATCCGCTTTGGCACGGTGAGGTTCACACGCTGAAACGTTTCTACGAATTGGGCGAGAAGCCTGACACGAAGGATTTGATCTTTCTCTCGACCCATGAACCCTGCACCATGTGCATGTCGGCGATCACCTGGGCGGGATTCGACAATTTCTATTCCTTCTTCAGTCACGAAGATTCGCGTGACGCTTTTGCCATTCCGCACGATCTGAAAATACTGAAAGAGGTTTTTGGACTGGAGCCAGGTGGTTACAGGCGCAGCAACGCGTTCTGGAACTCCTACTTCATTTCCGATCTCGTTGAGAATCTGGACGATCCGCTCAAGTCCAAGCTCAAGGAACAGACGGCGCGCATCAAAGCCGCCTATAACGACCTGTCGGTCAACTACCAGTCGTCCAAGGGCGACAACAACATTCCCCTGAACTGATCGCAGCAGAAAGCAGCAGCATATGGAAGCCTCGAAGGATATTTCGCGTCTCATCGAGATCATGGAAGCCCTGCGCCAGCCCGATACGGGTTGCCCGTGGGACATCGTCCAGACATTCGAGACGATCAAGCCTTACACGATCGAGGAGGCCTATGAGGTTGCCGACGCCATCGAACGCAACGATACGGACGACCTCTGTGATGAGCTTGGTGATCTGCTGCTACAAGTGGTGTTTCACTCCCGCATTGCCGAGGAAATGGGCGCGTTCTCCTTCGGCGATGTCGTCCACGCGGTAACATCCAAGATGATCCGACGCCATCCGCATGTCTTCGCCGTTTCAGATGCCGATACGGCCGAAACGGTAAAGATCCAGTGGGATGTCATCAAGGCGCAGGAAAAGCGGGAACGCGCCGAGCGGCGTTTGCGGCGGGGAATCGGCGACGATTTCAAAGCGGGCTATCTCGGCTCCATTCCGCGCACGCAACCGGCACTGACGGAAGCGCTGAAGCTTCAGGAACAGGCGGCGCGAGTGGGCTTCGACTGGTCGGCTCCTGAACCCATCCTCGACAAAATCGAGGAAGAAGTAAGAGAGTTGCGTGAAGCGCTTGCCGAGGGCAAACCGGAAAAAGTGGCGGATGAACTGGGTGATCTTATTTTCGCTCTCGTCAACATAGGCCGCCATGTAAAGACAGACCCCGAGAACGCATTGCGAGGCACCAACACCAAATTTCGCCGCCGTTTCCACCACATCGAAACGTCATTGAGCGACAATGGCGACACCCTCGAAGCGGCGACTTTGGAACGGATGGAAGAACTTTGGCAATCCGCCAAAGCCATCGAGCGTCAGCTTGAGTGACAGAGTGGTACTGTCTCAGCCAGCGTGACGCACCGTGTGCGATAAAGCGGCATCTTCGGCGAATTCGTCCGCGCGATAAACCGTCAGCCGATCACGGCCGCGCGACTTTGACGCATAGAGCGCAGTATCCGCCATTTTCATCAGCGCGTGTGGGGTGCAATATTTCTCCTCGCACACAGCTAGTCCCATGCTCAATGTGGCGACGACTTTTTGATCGTCGATTGTGTGTTTGATGGAGCTGACGAGCTGACGAACACTCTCGACCAATGTCGATGCCTCCTGTTCTCCCGTTGCTGGCAGAAACAGGATAAACTCTTCACCGCCGAACCGGGCGAAACTGTCATTGGGCCGAATGCGTGCGGACAGTTCTCTCGCCACACGCACCAGAACCTCATCACCTGCAAAGTGCCCGAAACCGTCGTTGATGCGCTTGAAGTGGTCGATATCGGTCATCACGATAACATCGCCCTGACGCATCTGTTCTGGAAGGCGCAGAGAGAAGGAGCGCCGGTTGGGCACGCCGGTCAGCACGTCAAGATCAGCCAGTCTCTTCAGCCCTTCTTCCGCCCTCTCCTTGACCAAGGCCAGAACAAAAACGGCGATTGCGAAATGGCAGACGATGGAGACGAAGAAAGCATTTCTTGGCGACACGAATGCAATCGTTGGAAATACAATCCCGACGACGACGAGAGCACTGAGAAATGCTGCAAAAGCGATGGTGGCCGCCAATGCCTTGCGAACGGGAAGCGGCTCGATCAGGCGGTCGGTGAACACCGTAAATGCGGCAGCAAACAGAAGTAACGCCGCGGTCGCCTGAAACGCACTGGTTCTGGCTTCGGTGAAGACATAGGAACCGGATAAAAACAAAGCAGTACAAACGAAAACCGGCAGGCACAAAACCAGCCACTCCCGACGCCTGCGCCTTTGCGTGCTGATGCGGCACATGCCGATCCAGAAAATCGAATAACCAACGAGACCGGCAAAACTGCCTGCAAGCGCCAGAAAATTTTCAAATCCATTCAAAAGCTTGCCGATGCTGACGAGTGTCGATGCCATCGCGACGAGAAAGAAACCAATCGCCAGAAATCCAAGCCCGACGCTCTCGCGCGATTGCGAGCGAACATACAGAAAGCACAGCGCCGCCACGAAAAAAGACAGCTTGTGCAGCAGCAGGACTGTAGGCAGATCTAAAGGTTGCATCATTATCAGCTCGTATGAATTGAGCGACAGTATCACACGGCGCTGATTACGAAACCCTAACAAAAAACAGACTAGCGGTTGCATCTAACGCATAACAGATATGCACCATCAGCTTTTCGATTAGAAAAGCATTTTCATTTTTCAACCAGTTGGAAAATAAACAGATAGATTGGCTTTTGCGAGGGTGGAGATGATTTCGATAACCGAGAGCGCTTAACGCTCCCAGTCTTCCAAATCTTGCTTCTGCACTTTGCCCAAACGACTTTCCAGCTCCAAAGCTTGCGCTTCGGAAAGACGGACTTCGAGCGTCACCGAGCCATCTTCGTTGTCTTCGCGCGCATCGACTATCGCGTTGCTGTAGACCCACGGAAGAAACTGCAATTGCTCGACATTCAGGAGAATGGTGTTTTCTGTCAGAACGCCAGAAAGCCGCCGGGAAATCTCTTCCATCAGCTGATCGACGCCCTCGCCGGTGATGGCGGAAACGGCGCGGACATTGGCACGTCCCTCGGCCTTATGCAGAATGGCGTCATGGCTTTCCAGATCCAGCCTGTCCACCTTGTTCCAAACCTCGATAATTTTCTCATCGGCGACTTTTTCATCGATACCGAGGTCGCTCAGAATACGAAGAACATCCGAAGACTGAGCACCATTATCAGGGTCCGCCATATCGCGAACATGGAGAATGAGGTCCGCTTCGAGCACCTCTTCCAGCGTTGCCCGAAAGGCGGCCACGAGATGGGTCGGCAGGTCGGAAATGAAACCGACCGTGTCTGACAGAATAACCGTCCGGCCATGCGGCAGCTTCATACGGCGCAGCGTCGGGTCCAGTGTAGCGAACAGCATGTCTTCGGCCAGAACGCCCGCACCGGTAATGCGGTTGAACAGCGTCGATTTACCGGCGTTGGTGTAACCAACGAGCGCAACAATGGGATGCGGCACCTTGCGGCGCTTTGCCCGGTGAAGCTGGCGCGTGCGCACGACTTGCTCCAGTTCGCGTTCCAGCTTGACGATGCGGTCCTGCAACAGGCGACGGTCGGCTTCGATCTGCGTTTCACCAGGACCACCCATAAAGCCCGCGCCACCGCGCTGGCGTTCAAGGTGGGTCCAGCTTCTGACGAGGCGGCCCTTTTGATAGTTGAGGTGCGCGAGATCGACCTGCAACGTACCTTCCTTGGTAGAAGCACGGCGGCCAAAAATCTCGAGAATAAGGCCTGTGCGGTCTATGACCTTGGCATTCCACTCTTTTTCAAGGTTACGCTGCTGCACCGGTGTCAGCGGATGATCGATGATCACCAGCCCGGAATCGGTTTCATTCAGCAGATGCTTGATTTCCTCGATCTTGCCACTCCCGAAAAGGGTGGCGGGACGAGGCTGATTAACGGGAACGATCAATCCTTCCGACACATGGAGATCGATGGCGAGAGCCAGACCCTTTGCTTCCTCAAGTTTCGCTTCCATAGAGCGTGGCGCTGTCGTCGCCGAGGCTTCCTTTGGCTGCCGCCCCTGTTTCAAGACCGGGATGATAACCACCGCGCGCATATCGTCCCGGTGCTTTTCCTGCTCGGGAATGATGGATTCGTTCGATGTGTCGCGTGTAGAAATGAGCCCGCACCTTTCGAGTGTCAGTGGAACAGCCAGAAAATCTCATGGCATGGAGAATGCAAAACAACGGTCCCGGCATACGGTTCCGTTGTCTGCCACATCTAGATGGGAATGATGGCTAAAAGACAGGCGCCGATTAAGCTGCACCCTCTTCCGATTCGAACATCTGCATCGGCTGGCCCGGCATGATCGTGGAAATCGCGTGCTTGTAAACAAGCTGGGAATGACCGTCACGACGAAGAAGAACACAGAAATTGTCGAAGGATGTAACAACGCCCGTCAGTTTTACGCCGTTGATCAAAAAAATCGTCAACGAAATCTTTTGTTTGCGAACGGTATTGAGAAAAAGATCTTGCAGGTTTTGAGAACGTTCCGCCATAGCGCCGATTCTTTCTTTTTTGCCCGGATGGGAGACCGGGAATTAAACAATCAATAATGGGATCGGTTGAACTTTGTCCCCCGTCAGCCGATCAGCAACTCTGGTATCAAATCACGATCTGTTCCGCAATGTGGAAAAACTTACCCGGATTTCCTGAGATACGCTTTTTTGTTTCAAAGCCAATGCATTAGAAATATTGTATAGACACGCGGAATAGCTGTTCCACCTCACGGACAGCATCAGATGACGCGAACAGGATGACGCGATCCTTCGCCTTGATCTTGGTATTGCCATCCGGTCGCAAAACTTTCTTGTCGCGATAGATCACACCGATTCGAATCCCTTCAGGCAAGTCGACATCCCGTAACGCCTGTCCGACCAACGGCGAGGTATCCAGCGCTTCTGCCTCTATGATTTCGCCATTGCCTCTTTGCACGGCATAAACGGAGCGGATGCGGCCTTTTCGAACATGTTGCAGCACCCGCGAAATCGTAACCGCGCGCGGATTGATGTAGGCGTCAAGCGCTAGAGACTTGGCAACATCGTGAAAAGACGGACCATTCAGCAGCGCAAGGTTCGATTTGCAGCCCAACTGCTTTGCCATAACGGCGCCCAGAATGTTCGTCTGGTCGTTGTTGGTCAGCGTCACGATCAAATCCGCATCCTGAATATCGGCCTGATGCAGTATTTTCTGATCGAGCACCGAGCCGTTCAGCACGATGGTGGAGTTCAGTTTCTCGGATGCGGCGATCGCGCGTTCCCGGTCAGCCTCGATGATCTTGACCCGCGTTTTGGGCTGGAGCTCCTCGATGGAGCGGGCCACATATTGACCGATATTGCCGCCACCCGCGATCACGATACGGCCAGCTTCCTTTTCTTCGTGACCGAACAGACCGAGGGTACGGCGCGCGTGCTGATGCTGACAGATGACATAGGCCAGGTCGCCGGTGCGAAGCTGCTCCGATGAGTCGATGGCCTTCAGATGGCCATTGCGGTAAACGCCGACCACGGTTGCCACCAGATCCGGGAAGAGTTGGCTGAGCTGTTGCAGCGGCGTGTTGACGACAGGGCAATTCTCCATGCACTCGATGGCCAGCATGAAAACGTTGTCGTCGGCAAACCGCACGACATCCGTGGCGCCGGGAAACGCGATGCGGCGCAGCACCATCTTGCCGACCTCGATCTCAGGCGAAATCGTCACATCGATGGACATGTTCTCGCGGCTGAAGAGGTCGCCATACTCAGGCTGAAGGTAGCTTTGATCGCGGATGCGGGCGACCTTGGTGGGTACGCTGAACAGCGCGTGCGCCACCTCGCAGGCGACAATATTGATCTCGTCGTAGAGCGTAACGGCAATGATCATGTCGGCCTGATCGGCACCAGCCTTGGCCAGCATATCGGGATGCGCGCCGTGCCCGACATAGCCACGCACATCGAGCGTTTCAGTGATCGCCGCAATCAGCCCCGCTGAGGTATCGATCACGGAGACCTCGTTATCCTCGCGCGACAATTGCTCCGCGATGCCGTAACCCACCTGGCCTGCGCCGCAAATGATAACTTTCATACGCTCTCTCTAGGGACGTTAACGGCAACTTTTGATCGTTATACGCCGAGCGATTTCAATTTGCGATGCAGGGCCGACCGTTCCATACCGACAAATTCCGCCGTGCGGGAAATATTGCCACCGAACCGGTTGATCTGGGCCACGAGATAATCCCGCTCGAACATCTCACGCGCTTCGCGCAAAGGCAGCGTCATGATGTGCTGGTCACCCTGCGCCGCGATCTTCGGCAGCATATCGCCAATATCGGCTGGCAGCATGTCCGCAGAAATCGGCGTATCACCGCCTTCGGGACGCGCCAGAATCATCAAGCGTTCGATGTTGTTGCGAAGCTGGCGGATGTTGCCCGGCCAGTCATGGGTCTGAAGGACGGCCATGGCGTCATCACCGATCTTGCGTGGACGAATGCCCGCCTGCTCGGAAATCTGCCGCATGAACATATCAACGAGAAACGGGATGTCCTCCCGACGCTCGGACAGGGCCGGAACCTTAACAGGAACGACGGCCAGACGGTGATAAAGGTCTTCGCGAAACAGCCCGTCGGCAATCAGCCCTTCGAGATTATGGGCTGTCGAGGAAATGATGCGGACGTCCACTTTCACCCGCTTGCCGCCGCCGACGCGCTCGAACTGCTGATCGACCAGAACACGCAAAATCTTGTTCTGCGTTTCGCGCGGCATTTCGCCGACCTCGTCGAGGTAGAGAACGCCGCGATGCGCCTCTTCCAGCGCACCGACCTTGCGTGGCTGACCAGGCAGACCTTCCGTGCCGAACAGGGCAATTTCCATGCGGTCGGGCGTGATCGTTGCGGCGTTGAGCGCCACGAACGGTCCCGTCGCGCGCGACGACTTTTTGTGGATCATGCGTGCCACCAGTTCCTTGCCGGAACCGGAGGGGCCGAGGATCATGATACGGCTGTTGGTGGGCGAGACACGGTCGATCGTCTGGCGTAGCTGCGAAACGGCAAGCGATGCGCCGATCAGTTCAACCGCATCGCCCGTACGCTTTTTTAGCTCGGATACCTCGCGCTTGAGCTTGGAGTTTTCCAAGGCACGTTCGGCGATGAGAATGAGCCGGTCAGCCTTGAAGGGTTTTTCGATGAAATCGAACGCGCCACGCTTGATGGCATTGACCGCCGTTTCGATGTTGCCATGGCCGGAGATCATCACCACCGGCAAATCCGGGTGACGGCTCTTGATCTCATCTAGCAGCGCCAGACCATCCAGCTTGCTGCCCTGCATCCAGATATCGAGGAAAATCAGCCGGGGAACGCGCTCGGAAATCGCGGCCAGTGCGCTGTCGCTGTCAAAAGCCATGCGCGTTTCATGTCCTTCATCGGACAGAATACCTGCAACGATTTCACGGATATCGGCTTCATCGTCTACGACCAGAATATCAGACGCCATATGCAATTTCCTTATCCATTTCACTGCCCACCGCTTCGATATGCGGTAGCAGCACTCTGATCATGGCGCCGTGGCCGTGATCGAAATCGGCGGGTGCATCATGCAACTCAAGATGACCGCCGTGTTCTTCAATGATTTTCTTGACGATGGCGAGACCGAGGCCCGTGCCCTTCTCGCGCATCGTCATATAGGGCTCCAGAATGCGGTGACGGTTTTCGACCGGAAGGCCGCGACCATTGTCGATGACGTCAGCGATGAAGCGATTGTTATGCTCGTCAAAGGATGCGCGAACGACGATCTTACCCTTGCGCGGCGCGTCACTCGTCTCGACCGACTCGATAGCCTCTGTCGCATTCTTGATGAGGTTGCCGAAGGCCTGCCCCAGCATGCGCGAGTCGAACATGCCTTCCAGCGGCTCGTCACCCAGCTCTGTTGCGAATTCGATATGCGCAGCGCCCATTTCCCGCAGGAATGTGGCATCCTTGAGAACCGTACGCAGATCCGACATTTCCTTGGTCGGCTTCGGCATACGGGCAAACGCCGAGAACTCATCGACCATGCGGCCAATGTCGCCCACCTGGCGCACGATGGTATCCGTACACTGGTCGAACACGGCGCGGTCGGCCTCGTCGTGAATTTGCTTGCCAAAACGGCGCTTGATGCGTTCGGCGGAAAGCTGGATCGGCGTCAGCGGATTCTTGATTTCGTGGGCGATACGCCGCGCGACCTCAGACCAAGCGGTAGAACGCTGCGCGATCAGGAGATCGGTGATGTCATCCAGCGTGATCACGTAGGATTCGTGTCCATCGCGCGCGTCTTCACGGGTGACCTGAACGTTGAGCGTGCGCTCTTTACCGCGTCTAACGATATTGATCTGGTGGCGAAAATCCATGCGGGCGGATGCAGCAGCTTCGGTCACGACATGTTCGATCTCAGGTGCCACTTCCACCAGCGGCAATCCGACCAGACTGTCAGAAGACACGGCCAGAAACTCTTCGGCGGAAGGGTTGGCGATCGTGATGTTGCGATGCTCGTCAACCCCAATCACAGCAGCAGTAACACCAGACAAAACCGCCTCGATGAAGCGACGGCGGTTGTCGATGTCATCCTTCGCCTCGATGATCTCATCCTGCTGACTGCGGATTTCCGAGATCATCTTGTTGAATGTTCGTGCCAGACGGCCGACGTCGCCATCAACAGCACGGACCGGCACCAGCACGTGCATATTGCCCATCGCCACGCTGTCGGCAGCGCTGATCAGCAGGCGGATAGGTCGCACGATGCGGTCCGCCACGGCAATCGCAGTCCAGATGGCCGCGAGAAGAACGATCAGCGCAAAACCGAGATAGAGGATGGCGAAGGCGATTTGCAGCGGCGCACGCCCCGCCTCCATGGCCTTGTACTCCGCGCGGTTCTCTTCCATCTGCCGCATCGCGCCCATGACCTTGGGGTCGACAGCACGCACGGTGTAGAGGAACGTTCCGCCGATACCCTCCAGCTTAATGATGGCGCCGACGAGGTTAGTCACGCCGGGCGGAATGAGTGTCGGTTGACCGGCTGCCGCCTTTTCAAGCGCATCCTGCGGAATAGCGGGCAGAGGCTTTTCGGTCTGGATATCAGCCTGAACCACCGCATCGCCATCTTCCTGCACGAGAAACGCGCCGAGAAACCCGCGTCCCTTCGCCTGCCGGGTCATCAACTCCTTGAAACCTGTCCGGTCGAGATAGAACAGTGCCCGGTTGCGATCCAGATCGGTCGCCATGGACAGCGTCTGGCCCTGCAGATAACCGGCATTTTCCAGCATATAGGCCTGCGCAATATTGCTGGACGAATCCACGATCGCCTGGGTGCGAATGGCAAACCAGCGGTCGAGCCCTACATTGAGGGTAATACTGGCGAAGATGGCGACGAGCACCGCAGGTGTGATGGCGACGATGGAAAACAGCGCCACGATGCGCACGTGCAACCGCGCCGCCGCCCTGCCCCGCCTGCGCGCTTTCATCAGTCGGTTGATCTCCCGACCAATCAGGTACATCAGCCCGATGATGAAAAGCGAATTGATAATGACAGAAGCAACGACCACGTTGGTGGTCGGCGCAATGGGTGTCAGCCCTAGCAGCACGAACAGAGTGAGCGTGGCGCAGACAAGCGCCACACCCGCAAGCACAAGTCCCGGAAACGCAAATGACATGCGCCTGTCGGCAATCACTATATCGCCCGACGGACGGTCGGAAATCCTATCGGTGACAGGCTTGCGCATCGATTATTTTCCCGCGCCGCGCTTTGCGGCACCACAACCTTGAAAAATGACGAAGCGGATTGCGATCAAAACGAATCCAGCTTTCCCGTGATTTTCAAGCAACACATTGTGGCGAAAATGCAACGACACCCATCACTTGTCAACCGTGTCAGGCGGTTCGCGAACTACGATACACAGATACGCCAAGCTCGCGGATCTTTTTGCGCAACGTATTGCGGTTCAGCCCGAGAAGATCGGCGGCCTTGATCTGATTGCCACGTGTTGCCGTCAGTGCTGCGAGAATCAGCGGATACTCCATTTCGCGCAGAACGCGATCATAAAGCCCTGCTGGCGGCAGATTTTCGCCAAAACTGGAGAAGTAATCCCGCATGTTTTCTTCCACGGCCTGCGAAATGGTCAGCGAGCCATTGCGGGTTGCGATGCGGTCAATCGGGCTGTCCGGCACATCCGACTGAAGCTCCTGTTCGATGATTTCGCGGGTGATGACTTCCTGTGGATAAAGCGCCATCAGGCGGCGAATGAGGTTCTCCAACTCCCGCACGTTGCCCGGCCAGGCATAGGCCTTCATCAGTTCCAGCGCCTCGGTCTCGAAACGTTTGCCTTCCAGCCCCTCTTTTTCACCGGTCTGAATGAAGTGGCGAACGAGGTCTGGAATATCCTCGGCGCGGTCCCGCAAAGGCGGCAGGCGCAATGGCACGACGTTGAGTCGGTAATAGAGGTCTTCGCGGAACAGGCCCTGATTGATCGAGGTCTTCAAATCCTTGTTGGTCGCGGCCACGATGCGAACATCGGTGCGGATCGGCGTGCGCCCGCCAACGGTGGTGTATTCGCCCTGCTGAAGCACCCGCAAAAGCCGCGTTTGCGCATCCATCGGCATATCACCGATTTCATCCAGAAACAGCGTCCCACCCTCGGCCTGCTCGAACCGGCCCGTAGAACGGTTCTGTGCTCCGGTAAAGGCACCTTTCTCATGGCCGAAGAGTTCGGATTCGATCAGGTCACGCGGAATGGCGGCCATGTTGATGGCGACAAACGGTCCGTTGCGGCGCTTGCCGTAATCATGCAGCGCGCGGGCGACCAGTTCCTTACCCGTGCCGGATTCACCTGTTATCATCAGCGTGAGGTCGGTCTGCATCAGCCGCGCCAGTACGCGGTAGATTTCCTGCATTGCGGCGGAACGACCGACCAGCGGCATGCCATCCTGCATGTCATCATCCAGCTTGGCAGGCTTACGCTTCGGCTCGGACAGCGCCCGCCCGATGATGGCGATCAGTTCCGTCAGGTCGAAGGGCTTGGGTAGATAATCATAGGCACCTTTTTCAGAGGCCTTGATGGCCGTCATGAAGGTGTTCTGGGCGCTCATGACCAGCACCGGCAGGTCGGGTCGTGCCTTCTTGATGCGCGGCAAAAGGTCGAATGCATTTTCATCCGGCATCACTACGTCGGTGACGACAAGATCGCCCTCCCCCGCAGACACCCAGCGCCACAGCGTGGCAGCGTTGGAGGTGATCCGCACGTCGTACCCGGCACGGCTGAGAGCCTGATTGAGGACGGTACGGATGGCCGCGTCATCATCGGCCACGAGAATCGTTGCTGTCATCGATTAAGTCCTGTCGGGTTCGGCAAAATGCTGTCGTCCGCCGCCAATTCGGGGGAAACGGGCATCAATACGCGGAAAGTCGTGCGATGGTTCTGGCTGTCGCACTCCACGATGCCACCATGGGCACCGATGAGTTTGGCGACGAGCGCAAGCCCAAGACCGGAACCATTGGTCTTGGTGGTAATAAAAGGGTCGAAGAGATGCGGCAACAAATCAGAGGGCACACCGGGGCCGTTATCGACCACGCAGAATTCCAGCGGCAGCGAGATACGCTCGCGGGTGCCAGCGACCGATAGGCGGATGCCCGGGCGGTAGGCGGTCGTCAGAACGACCTCGCCATCCGGCTGGTTACCCACGGCCTCGGCGGCGTTCTTGACCAGATTGAGAAAGACCTGCACCAGCTGATCGCGGTTGGCGTAAACAGCAGGCAGCGATGGATCGTAGTTCTCGCTGATCTTGATGTTGCGGGCAAAACCGGCTTTCGCTACGGCTTTCACGTGGTCCAGCACCGAGTGGATATTGATTGGCATCCGATCGACAGGGCGCTCGTCGGAGAATATCTCCATGCGATCCACCAGTGACACGATGCGGTCTGTTTCATCGCAAATCAGGCGTGTCAGCGCACGGTCCTCATCGGGAACCGATGTTTCCAGCAATTGCGCAGCACCGCGAATGCCGGAAAGCGGGTTCTTGATTTCATGCGCCAGCATGGAGGCCAGACCGGTTACCGAGCGCGCGGCGGCGCGGTGGGTCAACTGGCGGTCGATCTTATCGGCCATGGAGCGTTCCTGAAACACCACGACCACGGAGCCGGGCTCGCTGACCACAGGCGCAACGTAGAGGTCGACCAGCTTGTCCTGCCCCAAACGCGGCGACGACAGATCGACACGGTATTCGTTGACCGGCGCACGGCGTTCACGCACCTGATCGATCAAAGCCAATAACGGGCTTCCGAATGGGATGAAAGTGGAGATGCGATAGCGGGCGAGATGTGTGGCGCTGGCACCGAAAAAAGCCTCGGCCTCCCAATTCGCAAAGGCCACGAAACCCTCGCCATCCACCAGAATGACCGGGTTCTGCACGGCGTTGAGAACAGCCATGGCAAGCGCATTGTTGGCACCTGGCGTTGCTTTGTCGGCGCTCATGCGGCCTTCCTCGCGGCGGACAGTTCCGCGCCTTGTTGCAGCGCCGAGCGCAGCAGCGCGGTCACCTGCCCCGTGTTTTTCGATGTCATGATGTCAACCTTGTCATCTGTCTTCATGCCAGCGGCAAAACGGTCCAGATACCATCCAAGATGTTTGCGCGCATGGCGAAGTCCGGCTTCGATGCCGTAGAATTCCAGCATCAATTCGTAATGCTCGACAGCGATATCGGCGATCTCGGCGGCCTCCGGCGGCGCATGACCGGCCAGAACCGCAGGCAGCCATGGCTGCCCCTGCGCCCCTCGCCCCACCATGACAGCGTCTGCGCCAGACCGACGTAAAATCTCCGCGGCATCATCAGGTGTTTCCACATCGCCATTGGCAATCAGCGGCACGGAAATCACGTCCCGCACGGCCTTGATCGCATCCCAATCCGCACGCCCCTCATAAAACTGCATGCGCGTGCGACCGTGAATGGTGATGAGCTGAACGCCTGCGGCTTGCGCACGCGCCGCAATCTCAGGCGCGTTTATGGACTGGTCGTCCCAGCCAAGACGCATTTTCAACGTCACCGGCACGTCTACGGCTTTCACGGTAGCCTCGATCAGGCTGAGGGCATGGTCAGGCTCGCGCATCAGCGCGGAACCGGAATAACCGCCGGTCACCTTTTTCGCCGGGCAACCCATATTGATGTCGATGATGCCAGCGCCGTTATCCGCCGAAATCTTCGCAGCTTCCGCCATCCAGTAAGCTTCACGCCCGGCAAGTTGCACCATGTGCGGCAACATGCCTGCATTCTTCAGCCGCGCCCAGGACTCACCGCGATTGGCAACCAACTCGCGGCTCGCGACCATTTCGGTCACCACGAGGCCTGCGCCATACCGCCATGCCAGCCGCCGAAAGGGCAGATCCGTAACGCCAGACATGGGTGCCAGCACCGCGCGGTTACGAACGGTAACGGGTCCAATGTTGAAAGGGTCTGACAAAAGCGAAAGCGGCAAATGGTGATCTTTCATGCAGTTTAAAATATGCATTATTTTTAGACAGCCTTTATGGTCTTGCCAAGCACTTTCACGCGCATATCCATATGTTTTGATGAATTTTTATATTCGATGCACAAAAGATCAGAAAAGCGGCACACGGTTTGGGAGGATTTTCTGTGCTCTCGCTGGCAAACGGGGTTCTAAAACGCTACAGAAGCTCTGTAAACCTTTGAAGAGATGCACAAACGGCATAGGTTCAATGCAGGAATCGACTATGAAAATCGGAATCGTCGTTGTCGCCGCCGGGCGGGGAGAACGCGCTGGTGCGCCAGAGGAAGGCCCCAAGCAATATCGCTTGATCGGCGGCAAACCCGTCATACAGCATACGCTGGAACGCTTTCTGGCATGGCATGAGACAGCTCCGGTCGTCGTGGTCATCCACGCAGATGATGTGGCGCTGTTTGATGCAATCCGAACACGATTGAATGCGAACGACCGTATCAGCAGCGTCATTGGAGGTCAGACGCGTCAGCAGTCCGTGCTGGCAGGTCTTGAGGCGCTGTCACAGAGCGGCGTGACCCACGTCATGATCCATGATGCCGTCCGGCCCTTCATCGACGCGGAGATGCTGCAACGGATTGCTGATACGCTTTCGGCCGGAGAAAAAGCCGTGCTGCCCGCGGTGCCGGTTGCCGATACTCTGAAGCGCGGAGCCGCAGGTTTTGTCAGCGATACGGTATCGAGGGAGGAGCTTTACGCTGCCCAGACGCCACAATCCTTCGATTACCCAGCAATCCTGTCCGCACATCGCAATGCCGCCGCTGCCAACCGCGCTGATTTCACTGATGACGCCGCCATTGCCGAGTGGGCCGGAATTCCGGTTAAGCTCGTGGAGGGGCTTGTCGACAACGTGAAGCTGACTTTGAAACGAGATATTGCGATGGCCGATGAGAAGCTTTCCGCCGCCTTGCCAGACGTGCGCACAGGCAATGGTTACGATGTTCACCAGCTGGGCGACGGCGACGGCGTCACGCTTTGCGGCATTTTCATTCCGCATGATCAGAAACTGATGGGTCATTCGGATGCCGATGTCGCCCTTCACGCCCTGACGGATGCCCTGCTTGCCACCTGTGGCGCAGGCGATATTGGCGATCACTTCCCGCCATCCGACATGCAATGGAAAGGCGCCGCCTCCAGCATATTTCTGAAACATGCCGCGAAAGTTGTGCAGGACGCCGGTGGCACCATCATGAATGCCGACGTTTCGCTGATCGCCGAGGCCCCCAGAGTTGGGCCACACCGTCAGGCCATGCGGGAAAACCTCGCCGATATTCTCGGTATTTCGCTCGACCGCTGCTCGGTCAAGGCCACGACCAACGAGACGATCGGCTTTGTCGGTCGCCGCGAGGGCATCGCCGCCATCGCAACGGCGACAGTGGTTTATCGCGGGCATCAGCCATGAGTCTCTTTCCTGCCGATATCGAGATCCTCGCGCAGGCAATCGTCAAGGATTTTGGCGCGCGGGGACAGATGCTGTCGACAGCGGAAAGCTGCACCGGCGGGCTGATCGCCGGCGCCCTCACCGATATTCCGGGTTCGTCAGCGGTCGTCGACCGTGGCTTCGTGACCTACACCAATGAAGCCAAGATGCAGATGCTGGGCGTCAGCGCCGTCACGCTGAACGCATTCGGCGCAGTCTCGCGCGAAACTGCGTTGCAGATGGCTCACGGCGCACTGTTTCGCTCCCGCGCCGAACTCTCGGTCGCGGTCACGGGCATCGCGGGCCCAGGCGGTGGCTCGGACGCAAAGCCGGTCGGCCTCGTGCATCTCGTTGCAAAGCGACGTGACGGCCAGTTCATCCACCGCGAAATGCGGTATGGCGATATTGGCCGCACCGATGTGAGGTTGGCGACAGTCAGAACCGCGCTGGAAATGTTGCTGGCGCTTCAGTCTACGTAAATCTTGTCCGCCCGGGCCTCAAAGGCTTCGGCAAACATGTGGAAGGCGCGGTCGAACATGGAGCCCATGACGGCGCCCAGAATGCGGCTTTTGAACTCGTAATCGATAAAGAAATACACCGAGCTGCCGCCATTTTCAGTCGGCTCGAAACGCCAGCGGTTATCGAGATATTTGAACGGGCCATCCAGATATTTCACATCGATGGCATTCTCGTCCGGCTTCAGCAGAACCTGCGTCGTAAACGTCTCGCGAAATGCCTTGTACCCAACGGTCATATCCGCCACCAGCAACGTCTTTCCATCCCGGTCCTTTCTGGAACGAACGGTTAGACCTTCGCAGAGCGGCAGGAATTCGGGATACTTCTCCACATCGGCGACGAGAGCATACATCTGTTCGGGAGAGTGTTTGACAGGGCGGCGGGTTTCAAATTGCGGCATAAGCGGCAATTAATGCGCGGCGCGAACAAGATCAAGAAGCTGGCGGGCCTGCGCTCTGGATTTCACCTGAAATATCGGCACATGCGGACCGTAAAGTTCGAAATTCCTGATAAAGACTGGCGCATGGCGCTTCTCGAAATGCCAGATGTAGCTCAAAAACTCCCGATTGGGCAAAGGCTCCGGACACCCGTCCGCCATATCTGGTCGCACTGTGCCGTAATTGGCAGCCACCCGCTTTACTACCCCCATCAGACACGTCAGGCGTGGAATGCGCATCCAGATCACCAAGTCGGTTCGGGGCAATCGAAGCTGAAATGTCGATGGGTTGGAACCGTCGAGCAGCCAGCGGTCGCGTGCGACGATCTCTTCCAAGATACGTCGTTGCACCCCGCTCTCACGCTGTGACCAGCCATCCAGCCACCGCACGTCGCGGTCTATCGAGAAATACTTGAGCCCTAGATGGTCAGATAGCCCGCGTGAGATTGTGGTCTTGCCGCCGCCAGAGCAGCCAACCACCATAATCCGGGCTGCTTTCGATGCCAGAGAGGCCGCGTTTTCGATGTCATTGACGACTGCCATCCACTTCACCTTTGCATAGCAGTTTATGAAAATTGACTATTGCAACCATACTGGGCGGGTTGCTATTTAGGTGCAAGAGAGTTGCACCCATGGGATGCAGCCCAACAACCAGGCTAAAATGCCTTGCGAGCGACACGATGGATGATTTTTCCAACATTATCAACTTACTAGAATCCGCGAAACAGCTTGCTTCGATGAACAGCATGCCGATGCTTGCCTATCTCATCGACGTCGCAAAATGCGAAGCACGGGAAAACAAGCCGGTGCTGCGCAAGCGCAAGCGTGGCGAATCGACGATCAAGCAGGAAGCCGAAGTCTGAGATACGGGCTGTCCTCTTGCCATTCGACATGAGATCATCAAGATAATGAGTGGCCGCGACGCGGCCATCTTTCGTTTTGGGGAACCGGATAAGGATAGAATGCAAACCGTATCTGTCGATATGCGCTCCTATCGCGGCGAGACCCCTAGCGAACGCCATGCCTTTGTGCAGATCGTTCTGCCCGTTGCTGGACAGTTGGAGATCGATGTCTGCGGGCAGCAGGAAAGATTGTCGCCTTCCAGAGGTGTGCTGATCCACAAGAACACGTCCCACACCCAGACCAGTACAGTGTCCAACCGTTCGCTGGTGGTAGACATGGACGAGCAGGCGGTGGGCGCCGACATTCTCGACAGATTTTCCTCAACGCCCTTTATCGATCTCAGTCTGCGAACGACCAAGCTTACGCAGTACATGCACAACATGCTGCAAAGGGGCGAACAGAATGCAAAGGCCGCTCTAGCATGGGCGCCGATCCTGATTGGGAGCCTTGCGGACGAGAGCCCCGACCTCAAATATCGGCTCTCAGTGCTGAAGGCGCTCGTGGAAATCGACCCCTTCATGCCGTGGAGCCTGGAGCGCATGGCAGACCAAGCGGATATCAGCGTCAGCCGTTTGCACGCCGTTTTCCGTGAGCAGTTCGATGAAACGCCGCATCTCTGGCTGGCCGATATCCGCATGACGAAAATTCGCGAACTTTTGGCGAGCTCGTCTCTGCCGATTGCCGAAATTGCCGACAGGGCCGGTTTTGCCGATCAAACCGCCCTCACCCGCGCCATGAAGAAAGCGATGGGCACCACGCCCGCCGCCTATCGTCGCGAATTTTCGCCCCTGCCGCAGTAGTTTATGTCAAGACAGCCCCTCGCCGCCGTGGCAGATAACGCCCGGCAACGAATGGACATGGCATGAACAAGACTGGTCTCGGCGTATTTTATGGCATGCTGGCGGGTGCGCTCTGGGGCGGAATATTTCTGGCACCTGAGCTCATTCCCGCAGGGTTTACGCCGCTCCAACTGTCTACGGCGCGCTATCTCACCTACGGCTTGATCGCGTTGATCCTCATCAGCCCGAAACTTAAACGCGTCTCTGCACAGTTCGGCAAGGCGGAATGGATCGCGCTTGGTTGGCTGAGCCTCATCGGCAACATCGTATACTACGTGATGATCTCAACCGCCGTACAAATGAGCGGCGTCGCCTTCACCTCTATCATCATCGGCTTCCTGCCCGTCGCCGTCACGATCATCGGTAGCCGCGACCATGGCGCTGTTTCACTCAAGCGCCTTTGGCCATCGCTCCTCTTCGGAGCCATCGGTATCATTGGTGTATCATGGCAGTCGTTTTCAGAAGGAGATGGCGGGCTGGATATCATGCGCATCATCGGCCTTGCCTGCGCACTAGGCGCCCTCGCCTCTTGGACCGCTTTCGCCGTCGGCAATGCGCGCTGGCTTACACGCCTCCACGCCGTCAGTGCCGATGAATGGAACCTGATGACCGGCGTCGTCACAGGCGGTCTCGCGCTGCTTCTGGCCATTCCCGCCTTCGGTTTCAGCACCGCGGCTCATACCGGCTCTGACTGGCTGCAATTCACCGGCGTTGCTGTGGGCCTCGGCATCTCCGCATCCATCTTCGGCAACGCGCTGTGGAACCGCATGAGCCGCCTGCTTCCGCTGACGATGGTGGGGCAGATGATCCTGTTCGAGACGCTGTTTGCGTTGCTCTATGGCTTCATATGGGAACAGCGCGGGCCGACGCTGATCGAGAGCGCGGCGATTGTGTCCGTTGTGGTGAGTGTGCTGTTGTGCATGCAGGCGCATCGGCCTGCGAAAGTGCATGGGTGATATGGCGAGGTCAGTAAATTGCCTAGAATTACCATTTGCTAGGAGCCCGCAGCATTCTCCCCCTCATGCTGAGGTGCTTTGGCCGAAGGCCAAAGCCTCGAAGCATCCAGGCTAAGAACTCAATCTTGCTGCCCGCAACCCACGTCCTTCGAAGCCCCTTTGGGGCACCTCAGGATGAGGGTTGCTGCGTTGTGCCCAAAACCTCAAAACTCGTGAAAGGCTGGTAGCATGGCGCCTTCAAGTGAATAGTGGTCACTCAGCCGCAGCCAGAAGCTTCTTCTCACGATTAGCACGCAGCCGCTCAAAGTCATCGCCCGCATGGTGCGACGAGCGTGTCAGTGGGCTGGAAGACACCATCAGGAAGCCCTTTGTATAGGCAATCGTCTCATAGGACTTGAACTCTTCCGGCGTCACATAGGCTTCGACCTTGTGGTGCTTGCGGGTTGGCTGGAGGTACTGACCAATGGTCAGGAAATCCACGTCTGCGGTGCGCAGATCGTCCATAAGCTGAAGCACTTCGTTGCGCTCTTCACCAAGACCGACCATGATGCCGGATTTGGTGAACATCGTCGGGTCCAGTTCCTTCACGCGCTGCAACAGCCGCACGGAGTGGAAGTAACGCGCGCCGGGACGAACCGTGAGATAGTTGCCAGGCACGGTTTCCATGTTGTGGTTGAACACATCGGGCTTGGCGGCCACGACACGTTCCAACGCGCCCGGCTTCTTCAAGAAGTCCGGTGTCAGGATTTCGATGGTGGTGTTCGGTGATGCGGCACGGATGGCCCAGATCACCTTTTCGAAATGCTCGGCGCCACCGTCAGCCAGATCGTCGCGGTCAACGGATGTGATGACGACGTGGGATAGGCCCATCTGCTTGACAGCCTTGGCGACGTTCTCAGGCTCGAACATATCGAGCGCATTCGGCTTGCCGGTCGAGACGTTGCAGAAAGCGCAGGCGCGGGTGCAGATTTCACCCATGATCATGAAGGTCGCGTGCTTCTTTTCCCAGCATTCGCCGATATTCGGACAGCCAGCTTCCTCACACACCGTCACCAGCTTGTGGGAGCGCACCAGTTCACGCGTCTCGTGATAGCCCTTGGATGTCGGCGCTTTCACGCGTATCCATTCTGGCTTGCGCATGACTTCGGTATCGGGACGGTGCGCTTTTTCCGGGTGGCGGATGCGCTTTTCGTCCTGCGATGTCCTGTCGAGAATAGTGACCATGAGTAACCTGCTTCTACCGCTTTGAACGGTCTAACGCCTGACCAGCTTGGCGAGGAATAACAGAAGGCTTGCGCCTAAGAAAGATGTGACGAAATATCCGAGCCTGCTGTCCTGCACGAACACGTCAAATGTACGCAGCACCGCAACCGCCACGACCGAGCCGACAATGCCCAGCACGATATTCATGAAGATGCCAAAGCGCATATCCATGAGCTTGCCCGCCAACCAACCGGCCAGACCGCCGATGATGATGGCCGCTATCCACCCTACACTTTCCATCCGTCATCCCTTCCGTCAGGCGATCAATCTTGCAATCAGCGTCACGATAATCGCGCCCACCGTCGCGTGGATGATCTGCACCACCAGTGCGTTTTCAATACCGAGCGAAATGCCGAGGGCATTGAACAGATAACCGCCGACAAATGCGCCGATCACGCCGCTCAACAGGCACCCAATCAAGCCGCCACCGCCAACGACGAGGCTTGCAAGAAAACCGGCAACGAGGCCGATCAGTAGAAAAACAACCCAGGCTTCCGTGGCAATCGACATGATCGCTCTCCTTTTCAGTCACTCCCTTAGAGATAGGGAGTGACCGGGGTATTTATCAAGCGTTCAGCACGCGCCCATAGGCGTCCAGCACGCTTTCCTTCATCATTTCCGACAGCGTCGGATGCGGGAAGATCGTGTGCATCAGTTCTTCTTCTGTCGTCTCCAGGTTCATGGCGACAACGAAGCCCTGGATAAGTTCGGTCACTTCCGCACCCACCATATGCGCGCCGATCAGCTCGCCGGTCTTCTTATCGAAAATGGTCTTGACCATGCCCTGATCTTCACCCAGCGCAATCGCCTTGCCGTTGGCCGCAAAGGAATAGCGACCGACCCGGATCTCGCGTCCCTGCTCCTTTGCCTTGGCTTCCGTCAGACCAACCGAGGCGACCTGCGGATTGCAATAGGTGCAGCCGGGGATTTTTAACTTGTCCATCGCGTGAACATTCGGCAGACCGGCAATCTTTTCGATGCAGATCACTCCCTCATGCTCAGCCTTGTGCGCCAGCATTGGTGGGCCAGCGACATCACCGATGGCGTAGAGGCCGGGAACATTGGTCTTACCATAGCCATCGATGACCACGCAGCCGCGATCCGTCTTGACGCCGAGCGCCTCCAGACCGAGATTCTCGATATTACCCTGCACGCCAACAGCCGAAATCAGGCGATCAGCCGTGATCTTCTGCACCTTGCCGTCCTTGGTTTCGACATGGGCGGTGATCGAGTCGGAACCCGTTTCAACCTTGGAAACCTTGGCTTCGGTGATGATCTTGAGGCCGCGCTTCTCGAGCTGTTTGCGGGCGAAGGCCGAAATCTCGGCATCTTCCACCGGCATCACATTGGCCATCAGTTCCACCACCGTGACATCCACGCCCATGGAGCGATAGAAAGACGCGAACTCGATGCCGATGGCACCGGAGCCCATGACGACGATGGATTTCGGCATAAAGTCCGGCTTCATGGCTTCGAAATAGGTCCAGATCAGCTTGCCATCCGGCTCGATGCCGGGCAATGCGCGTGGACGGGCGCCCGTGGCGACGATGATGTGCTTGGCAGTATAAGTGCCCTCGCCCAGAACGCCCTTCGGAACCGGGTTCTGTGGCTGGACGATGGGCTTGGAAATCTTGCCGACGACGATCTCATTCGCCTTGGTCAGCTTTGCCTCGCCCCAGATGACGTCGATCTTGTTCTTCTTCATCAGGTAGGCAACGCCACCATTGAGGCGCGCAGACACGCCACGCGAACGGGCGACGACTTCCTTGACGTCGGCGGTAATCGTGCCTTCCAGCTTCAGGCCGTAATTCTTGGCGTGGTTGGAATTATCCAGCACTTCGGCAGAGCGCAGCAGAGCCTTGGTGGGAATGCAGCCCCAGTTCAGGCAGATGCCGCCCAGATGCTCGCGCTCGACGATGGCCGTCTTGAGGCCCAATTGCGCAGCACGGATGGCCGTGACGTAACCGCCCGGACCCGAACCGATGATGATGACGTCATAAGACTGAGCCATGTCTGTTTCCTGCCTTTGTCTTTCCGAGGGCGAAACCATGCCGCAGCCTCAGTCGATTTTCTCTTTTTCATTCCGCATCGTGCTTTCCGAAAATCGATTCGGATTTTCGGGCCGATACGCTATAGTCCAAGCATCATGCGAACGACGGGCTCGAGGCCTCTTCCAATCGCACGTGTGTTTTCTGCATCCAGATGAACGCCATCGACAGGCGTCGTCACTGCAACGGAGGCTGCATCGAAGAACCCGCAGCCCTTCTCATCCGCCAGATCTCGATAGAGCGACCCCATCATTTGCGATTCCTCAACCGCATCGATGAACATGGCAGCGAACATCTCATTGCCTGTTTCGCAAATATGCGGAGCCGAAACGATCAGGATTTCCGGCTGCTCGTCATCGAACGACCAGACGTGGCTGCGCACGAGATTGATAAGCCGCTCGACACCCTTCACCGCACCAACAGCGTTGCCGCTACCGATACCGCGCTTCAGATCGTTCGTGCCCAGCATGATGATGACAAGATCAAGCGGGGCGTGACTGTGCAGCAACGTCGGCAATATGCGCGCACCGTTACGATCGCAATCAGCCAGATGATCGTCGTAGGCCGTGGTTCTGCCGTTCAGCCCTTCGGCAATGACATTGACATCCGTTCCCAGCGCCTTTTGCAAAACGCTCGGCCAGCGATCTTCAAAGGCATGACGACCGAGATTTTCGGCGTCGAAACCCCAGGTCAGACTGTCGCCATAGCACAGAACGGTTTTCGTCATGTCAGCCTCCGGGATGAGCGAGCCGAAAACCGTTACCCGGCTTCCGGCTCAGCGTTCTTTTACACCAACATGCCCATCGGGTTTTCGATGTAGCGCTTGAAGGCAGATGCGAGTTCTGCACCGAGCGCGCCATCAATGACGCGGTGGTCGAAGGCGAAGGTTGCGGTCATGACCGTACCCATTTCAATCTTGCCGTTACGCACCACCGGCTTTTCGACGCCGGCACCAATCGACACGATGGAAGCCTGCGGCAGATTGACGATGGACGTGAAGGAAGACACGCCGAACATGCCGAGGTTGGACACGGATGTCGTGCCGCCCTGGTATTCTTCCGGCTTCAGCTTCTTGTCACGCGCACGCTTGGCAAGATCCTTGACCTCGTTGGAGATGACCGAAAGCGTCTTCGTCTCGGCATTGCGCACGATTGGCGTGATCAGACCATCCGGGATGGACACGGCGACACCGACATCGGCGTGCTTGTGCAGAACGCGAGCTGTCGAGGTCCACGAAGCATTCGCCATCGGAACGTCACGCAAAGCAAGCGCCATCGCCTTGATGATGAAGTCGTTGACGGAAAGCTTGAAGGCCGGAACCTCGCCCTTTTCCGTCTTCTTCACCGGTGCGGAAGCATTGATCTCGGCGCGCAGCTTCAGCATCGCATCGAGTTCGCATTCCATCGAGACCGTGTAGGACGGCACCGTTTGCGTCGACTCAGTCAGGCGCGAGGCAATCGTCTTGCGCATGCCGTCGTGCGGCAGAAGCTCGTAGGAGCCTTCCGCAAACAGCTTGAGAACGTATTCGTCCGACGGACCCTTGGCTGGAGCCGGAGCGGCGGTGCCAGCGGATGGTGTAGCAGCCGGAGCCGCCTTGGCACCGCCAGAGCTTGCCGCTTTTTCAACGTCCGTCTTGACGATGCGACCATGCGGGCCGGAGCCAGACACAGCCGAAAGATCAAGACCGGCTTCCTTGGCCAGACGACGGGCCAGCGGAGACGCGAAAATGCGTTCGCCATCCTTGGAGACTGGTGCGGGCGTCGATGGCGCCGGACCCTGATCAGCCACAGGCTTTTCAGCCTTGGCAGGAGCGGCCTCGGTCTTTGTCTCCTTCGGCGCGTCGGCCTTCGCAGCTTCCTGCTTCGGAGATTCGGCCTTGGCCTCAGCCTTTGCAGGGGCGGCATCGCCACCCTTGGCAGCTTCGCCCACGTCTTCGCCTTCGGCAGCGAGGATCGCGATCACGGCATTGACCTTGACAGCCTCGGAACCAGCTGGAACGACGAGCTTGGCAACGACGCCTTCGTCCACGGCTTCCACTTCCATGGTCGCCTTGTCGGTCTCGATCTCGGCAATCACGTCGCCAGGACCAACCTTATCGCCTTCCTTGACCAGCCACTTGGTGAGATTTCCCTCTTCCATGGTTGGCGAAAGGGCAGGCATTGTGATGTTGATAGGCATGACTAGCCCTCCCCCCAAACGAGATTGTACTGTTCCAATTCTTCAGGTTTTTCTGCCAGTGAACTCAGCTGAGACGGCGAGACTTCGATATATCCCGCAACATCACTCAGCCAGTCGCTCACGGCGCCGATGACGCCGATATCCTCACGCGGGACACCAGCGACGACATCGCCCTCACCGTCATTGATCACAGCCCAAAAGACGATGCGCTCAAACTGAGGCGCGTCCTTAGACCCTACAACACGATACCAGTTTTCACCGGCCGGGAGGATGTGTTTGATTTTACCCAAATTCTCCTCCTTCATTTGTAGCAGACGGTTTTGACGGCCTGAATGACTTCATCAACATTCGGCAAAGCCAGTTTTTCGAGGTTCGCAGCATACGGCATCGGAACGTCCTTGCCAGCAATCGTCAGGATCGGCGCATCGAGGTAGTCGAATGCGGCACGCTGAACGCTGTTGGAAATGAAGTCACCGACCGATGACTGCGGGAAGCCTTCTTCCACGGTCACCAAACGACCCGTCTTCTTGACCGATTCGATCACCGTCGGCAGGTCCATCGGACGGATGGTGCGCAGGTCGATCAGTTCGACGTCGATGCCGAGCTTTTCGAGTTCCGCAACCGCCTTGATCGCGTAGGTCATGCCGATACCGAAGGAAACGATGGTCGCATCCTTGCCCTTGCGGTGAATGCGCGCCTTGCCGATTGGCAGAACGAAATCGTCCATCTTCGGAACTTCGAAGCTCTGACCGTACAGAATTTCGTTTTCGAGGAAGATGATCGGGTTCGGATCGCGGATCGCAGCCTTGAGCAGACCCTTGGCGTCAGCAGCCGTGTAAGGCATAATGACCTTGAGGCCTGGAATATGGCTGTACCATGCGGCATAGCACTGCGAGTGCTGAGCGGCCACGCGGGCAGCAGCACCCGACGGACCACGAAACACCATCGGCGCACCCATCTGACCGCCAGACATGTAGAGCGTCTTGGCAGCGGAGTTGACGATTTGGTCGATGGCCTGCATGGCGAAGTTGAATGTCATGAATTCAACGATGGGGCGCAGACCCGTCATCGCTGCACCGACGCCGATACCGGCAAAGCCGTGTTCGGTGATCGGCGTATCGATAACACGCTTGGCGCCGAATTCCTGCAGAAGACCCTGAGTGATCTTGTAGGCGCCCTGGTATTCGGCGACTTCTTCACCCATGACGAAAACGTTCTCGTCGGAGCGCATTTCTTCCGCCATCGCATCGCGCAGTGCTTCGCGCACCGTCTGTGTCACGAACTCGGTGCCCTCAGGGATATCCGGGTCAGCAGCAACTTCGATCTTTGGCGCGGCCGGAACCTTTGCGGCTTCCTTGTCGGCAGAAGGCTCTTCGCTGGCTTCGCGGGTCTTGCCGCCAGCAGCGTCGGAACCGGAATTGGCAGCGTCTGCCTTCGGCTCTTCCTTCTTCGGTGCGGAAGACGCAGACAGATCGTCAGCGCTTTCGCCGTCCTGAAGCAGCACGGCAATGGCGGTGTTGACCTTGACGCCTTCGGTGCCAGCTTCGATCAGCAGCTTGCCGATGACGCCTTCATCCACGGCTTCGACTTCCATCGTTGCCTTGTCGGTTTCGATTTCAGCAATCGCGTCACCGGAGGAAACTTTGTCACCCTCTTTCTTCAGCCACTTGGAAAGCGTGCCTTCCTCCATGGTTGGGGAAAGGGCGGGCATGAGAATTTCTATAGGCATGTTATCTCCCTTCCCAAATCAGAGCAGAATGTCGGTGTAGAGCTCGGAAACATCCGGCTCCGGATCGGTCTGGGCGAACTCGGCGCTGTCGGCAACGACGTCACGGACATCCTTGTCGATTGCCTTGAGTTCATCCTCAGTGGCCCAGCCCTGTTGAAGGAGCCGCGCCTTGACCTGCTCGATTGGGTCATGTTCCGCGCGCATTTTCTGCACTTCGTCTTTGGAACGGTACTTTGCCGGGTCAGACATGGAGTGACCACGATAACGATAGGTCAGCATTTCCAGAATGATCGGGCCCTTGCCGGAACGGCAGTGCTCAAGCGCTTCGTCCGCAGCCGCCTTTACCGCACGGACATCCATGCCATCGACCTGCACGCCGGGAATGCCGAAACCGGAACCACGCAGCGAGTAATTGGACTGCGCCGTGGCGCGGGCGGTAGACGTGCCCATCGCGTAGTGGTTGTTTTCGACGATATAGATGATCGGCAGCTTCCAGAGAGCAGCCATGTTGAAGCTCTCGTAGACCTGACCCTGGTTGGCCGCGCCATCACCGAAGTAAGCAACGGAAACGCTGTCATTGCCACGGTACTTGTTGGCGAAGGCAAGACCGGTTCCCAGAGAAACCTGAGCACCCACGATGCCGTGTCCGCCGTAGAAATGCTTTTCCTTGGAGAACATGTGCATGGAGCCGCCCTTGCCCTTGGACAAGCCGCCCTGGCGTCCGGTCAACTCGGCCATGACGCCACGTGCGCTCATGCCAGCAGCCAGCATGTGGCCGTGGTCACGGTAAGCGGTGATGACCTGATCGCCTTCCTTCTGCGACATGTTCATGCCGACAACGACAGCTTCCTGCCCGATATAGAGGTGACAGAAACCACCGATGAAGCCCATGCCGTAGAGCTGGCCAGCCTTTTCTTCGAATCGACGGATCAGAAGCATTTCACGATAGGCGTGCAACTCTTCGTCTTTACCAAAGTCCGGCGTATTCTTGCCGGTGAATTCCTTGGTGGCGGTCTTTGCCGTAGTCTTGCGGCCGGATACGGTCGCGGTTTTTCGCGGCGCCATTCATCCCTCCCTGAGTTGCCATTAGAATGGTTGGATTGGGACGCACCATATGCAAGAAAAAGCGAACCAGCAATGCCATAAACGCATGGCTCATATTCTGGTAAGTTGCTGTGAATAAATTAAAAAACTGGATTAACCGATATCAGGTTAATCAGAAATATGTATTCATGATCACGATTTCGTCGCTGCGTGACATATTCAACTGATAACGCGAGATTTCATCGATCATGTCGCGCTCCAGCGAACCATCGCTCATCAGCTCGACCTGGCGCTCCAACGAGACGCGTGCCTTGGTCAGCTTCGCAAGCTCGACGGTGCGCGCCAGACGCTGGCGCTCCAGACGCTCCGTCGCCTGAAGACCAAAGTCGCCATGGACACAATGATATCCGAAATAGGAAAGGAATGCGACGGTGATTGCCGGAACGACCAGACGGCCAAAACGTCTCTTCTTGTGATGCTTGGTCCACATACTCTTGAACAGCCTTCAAACGCGTTACTGCCATCACCATAGCCGCATTTGTTTAACCATCCGTTGACCTTAACTCCGTCGCCCACCGCAGCGCACAAAAAAGGCCCGCCGAAGCGAGCCTTTTTTTAAATCTGTATAGAAAGCCTTAGCCACGCAGAATCGAACGACCGGCATAAGCTGCCTGTGGGCCGAGCATTTCTTCAATGCGGATCAGCTGGTTGTACTTGGCCAGACGGTCGGAGCGCGAAAGCGAACCGGTCTTGATCTGTCCGCAGTTGGTCGCAACAGAAAGATCGGCAATCGTCGAATCTTCCGTTTCGCCGGAGCGGTGGGACATGACGGCGGTGTAGCCAGCCTTGTGTGCGGTTTCGACGGCGTCGAGCGTTTCCGTCAGCGAACCAATCTGGTTGACCTTGACGAGGATGGAGTTGGCAACGCCCATCTTGATACCGTCACGCAGGCGGGCAGAGTTCGTCACGAACAGATCATCGCCGACCAACTGAACCTTGGAGCCGATCTTGTCGGTCAGGTACTTCCAGCCGTCCCAATCGTCTTCGGCCATACCATCTTCGATCGAGATGATCGGATACTTGGCTGCGAGTTCAGCGAGGTAATCCGCCATGGCTTCCGGCTCGAGCGTACGGCCCTCGCCTTCCATTTCGTACTTGCCGTTCTTGAAGAATTCTGTCGAGGCGCAATCGAGAGCGAGCGCAACGTCGTCGCCTGGCTTGTAACCGGCCTTCTCCACGGACTTCATGATGAAGTCGAGAGCTTCAGGCGCGCTCTTCAGGCCCGGCGCAAAACCACCTTCATCACCAACATTGGTGTTGAAGCCCTGTGCCGACAGTTCTTTTTTCAGAACGTGGAAGATTTCCGCGCCGATGCGCACGGCGTCACGGATGCTTTCCGCGCCAACCGGCATGATCATGAATTCCTGGAAGTCGATCGGATTGTCGGCATGCGCGCCACCATTGATGATGTTCATCATCGGCACTGGGAGCAGATGCGCGTTCGGGCCACCGACGTAACGGTAAAGCGGCAGTCCGGTCGTTTCGGCCGCAGCCTTGGCGACAGCCAGGGAAACACCGAGGATGGCGTTGGCACCGAGACGCGACTTGTTCGGCGTGCCATCGAGCTCGATCAGCGTCTGGTCGACGTGGATCTGGCTTTCGGCATCGAAACCGCCCAGCGCGTCGAAAATCTCGGTGTTGACGGCTTCGACAGCCTTCTCGACGCCCTTACCCAGGTAGCGCTTGCCACCATCACGCAGTTCAACGGCTTCGTGTGCGCCTGTCGATGCGCCCGATGGAACCGCCGCACGACCGAAAGAACCGTCTTCCAGATAGACATCGACTTCAACGGTGGGGTTGCCACGGCTGTCGAGGATTTCGCGTGCGATGATATCGGTAATGGCTGTCATGATCTCTCCCTTGGGACTGGAACAGGAATTTCAGATGCCTGTCTTAAAGTGCATCCCGAAAACTGTGAAGCGCTTTTCGGATGAGCGGCGCGATAAACGGGACAACGGAAATGGCGACTCGATTTGAATTTCTTCCGTCGCTGTAGACGACGCACAAGAATTTACAATGACGGCGCCCTCTTCCAGACGCCTTCCTTCTCATAAAAATCGATTAAGGCCAAAAGCCGTCACGCAGCCTTGGAGATGTTGTCGAAGGCCAGCAGTTTTTCCAGAAGCTTCGGCATATTCTTGAGGTGCACCATGTTCGGCCCGTCGGACGGCGCATTATCAGGGTCCTCATGCGTCTCCACGAAAAGACCAGCAACGCCCACGGCCACGGCAGCACGAGACAGCGTTTCAACAAACTCCCGCTGACCGCCGCTGGAACCACCCTGCCCGCCAGGCTGCTGCACGGAGTGCGTGGCATCGAACACCACGGGCGCACCGAGCGATGCCATGATGGGAAGCGAACGCATATCGGAAACCAGCGTATTGTAGCCGAACGAGGCCCCGCGCTCGCAGAGCAGTACGTTCGGATTGCCGCTATCGTTCAGCTTCGCCAGCACATTCTTCATGTCCCAAGGGGCCAAAAACTGACCCTTCTTGACGTTGATGACGCGACCGGTCTTTGCAGCCGCCACCAGCAAGTCAGTCTGGCGGCTGAGAAATGCCGGAATCTGAAGGATATCCACGACAGGCGCGACGATGCCGCACTGTTCCTCGTTGTGAATATCCGTGAGAACCGGAAATCCGAACTGGCTTTTCAGCTCCGAAAAAATCTCAAGCGCCTTATCGATGCCGATACCGCGCTGACCGGAGAGCGACGTGCGATTCGCCTTGTCGAACGAGGATTTGTAGACCAGACCGATACCCAGCTTGCCGCAAAGGTCAGCCAGCGTTTCCGCAATCATGAAGGCGTGGTCGCGGCTTTCCATCTGGCACGGCCCGGCAATCAGCGAGAAACGCTCGGTGTTGGAAAAAGAGACCGCGCCCGCACCCTCGCCAGCAACCACTTTCAGATTATTCGTCACACTCATGATGATTCCCCTGATACAAAAGGGACGCTTCGCAGCCGACGCCGCCGAACCATCCTGCAATCTCTCAAAACTCGCCACGCACTTAGCAGCAAGCAGCAGCGAAGTCACGGCATGACGTGGCAGGCGAGGTAGAACACCCATAGGACATCTATCAACGATGTCTTAAATGATTTGGGATGACTATTGGGGATTGCAGAACACATGTGGAACATATAGTGTTCGTTCTGTATTTGTTTCACGAATCTAAGCCTCAAAGCTTCAAGGGTGTTTACTCCATGCTCACGCGCAAACAGCAGGAACTGCTTCTCTTCATTCATGAGCGAATGAAAGAGTCCGGCGTGCCGCCGTCCTTCGATGAAATGAAGGATGCGCTCGATCTTGCCTCCAAATCCGGCATACACAGGCTGATCACGGCATTGGAAGAACGCGGATTCATTCGCCGGCTACCGAATCGTGCCCGCGCGCTCGAAGTCATCAAGCTTCCCGAATCGTATTCACCGCAGAATAAGCCGCAGCGAGGCTTTTCACCCAGCGTCATCGAGGGCAGTCTCGGCAAACCGCAGCCCGTGCAGCCGCCGCCTCCCGCTGCCGCAAACGATCGCAACCCTGATTCGGTGAGCGTACCGGTTATGGGACGGATTGCTGCGGGCGTGCCGATTTCGGCAATCCAGAACAACACGCATGATGTCGTCGTGCCCATGGATATGCTAGGTGCGGGCGAGCATTACGCGCTTGAAGTCAAAGGTGATTCGATGATCGAAGCAGGCATCTTCGATGGCGATACGGTTATAATCCGCGATACGAGTACGGCAAATCCGGGCGATATCATTGTCGCACTGGTGGACGAGGAAGAAGCGACCTTGAAACGCTTCCGTCGCAAAGGCGCGTCGATTGCGCTGGAGGCAGCAAACCCTGCCTATGAAACTCGTATCTTCGGACCTGATAGGGTGAAAATTCAGGGCAAACTCGTTGGCCTGATCCGCCGCTATCATTGAGACCTTCTGGGGCAGATTTGATTGTCTGCCCCGCCTTGGTATTTTCAATTTTCGGTATTTGCGACACTTGATGCTTAGTGGTCGAAGTTCGCTTGAGCTCGGACCGGTATATTATGCGTGTTTTAAACGGATAATTCGCTCAGGACGGTTTCAAAAACCGGAAATCATTAGCCGGGTCATCATTTTTTCGAATCGCGCGCCACTTCGATAGTCTATGACGTTTTGAGCACGTTTTTAGTGGTGATGAATGCGGTTGAGCAGCGGAATATAAGGTTTTCCGATCTCAGCGCGATGCTGGAAAGCTACTCGCTTGAGCGAATGACAAAACATCAAATAATTTGAAGACCACCATCGCGCAGACTGTCTGTATTGAAAAATTTTCCCGCGCTAACATGGTATGCGCAACGAGGGATCTTGAGATGTACGATCTTTACATAGCCAACAAGAATTATTCCTCCTGGTCATTGCGTCCGTGGGTATTGATGCGAACGCTCGATATTCCCTTCAGCGAGAAACTCACGCCCTTCGGCAATTCAGCACAGGATTTCGCAGTGTTTTCGCCAACGGCAAAAGTGCCCTGCCTTGTCGAAAACGAGTTCACCGTGTGGGACACGTTGTCGATAACAGAATATCTGGCCGAACGGCACATTGGCGTTTGGGCTGGTCATGCGAGGGCGCGTGCCTGGTCCCGTTCTGCAGCAGCAGAAATGCATTCCGGCTTCCAGACGTTGCGCAACGAGCATCCTATGCATGTCGGTCTTCGCATACAGCCAGTAGCGATCAGCGAAGCTTTGCGGAAAGACATCTCCCGCATAGACGCACTTTGGCAGGAAGGTCTGACATCCTTTGGTGGGCCATTCCTGGCAGGAGAAACATTTACGGCGGTCGACGCGTTTTTCTGTCCCGTCGCCTTCCGCTTTCAGACCTACGCAACGGCCTTGTCTCCCGAGTCAGAAGCTTACAAGAACCGTCTTCTCGCCCTGCCAGCGATGCATGAATGGCAAGATGCGGCTTTGCTGGAACCGTGGCGCGATGCGGAACACGAGGCGGAAGCCAAGGCCACCGGAGAATGGCTCGCGGATTTACGCTCAAAGCCGTGATCTCTGGGTAAACCTCCTATCGCGAGCGCACGCTGTGGCGTAGTTTTCTAGAGGAAAGAGTATTTGAAGGGTATAGCCGAAGCGTTTCAACCCGCACCCTTCGAGCCAAGCGTCGTCACCGCGAAGTCGACAACATCGTCGCGATATGCGGCGGAAGGGACGTGTCGAAATCTCTTTTGCGCCAGTCATAGCTCCGGTGCATGGTCCAGAACCGATTCACACCCTCCATCGCAGCCTCAGCTTTGACGATGGGGGCGTCCTTGTCGCCGAGCCAGATTTCCAGTGAGCCGGTTCGGCGCAATATGTCCTGGCTGATGAGAATGGCGCCGGAATAGCACTCGGTAAATGAGACACGTCGTGTCGTCACGATCAGGTCGGCGATCTCGCATGCGGTCCCAGTCAGCGTACTGTCGAAGATCACGGCTATTGCAACGCCGGTTCGGGATTTGGCAACGCACCAGCTATCCTTCCGGCACGTGAAGCGCTCTGTTTTGGAAAGCGCGTTTCGCATCTCCTCCGTTGCTTTTGCCTTATCTCTCTCGCTCAAACCAGTGCGCCGTGTAGTGGGTGGCTCGTCGGCATCAGCCTCGTCACCATCAGGTGACTTTGCGGTTTCCAGCATGTCTGGCGGGTTATGTCGTTCGGATAGGGGCAGCGCCCTCACCCATTGGTCATAGATGAAACCCGAGGCCCGCTGCTTTGTCGTCGCCACCGCATCCTCCGTCAGTAGCGCGACCAGAGAAGCGTCCTCGTAGATCAGCAAATCCGGCCTTGCCCTCCATTGCTCAACGACCAATAATCCAAACCCGGCGGCAATGAACGGCAAGCCTATCAGCGCCAAACGTGTGCGTAAGAGCGCCAGCAGCAAAAAACCTGTCGTGGATACGGCGAGGAACCAGCCGTTCTGCCGCCCGATCGTCGCATCGCCACCCCAACTGGAAACGGTCTTTGCGATGTCGATCACCAGCGCCATGCCGTAGCCCATGACCTTCAGAAAGGGAGCGTCGAGCCCAAACGGCATCAACAGCATGCCAACCAGCGCGAACGGCATGACAATCAACGACATGACCGGCATAGCCGCCAGATTGGCCGCCAGCCCATATGTCGTGATCCGGTGAAAATGCTCGATGGAGTAGACAGCAGTCGAGATGCCACCGATCAGTGACGTCACCACGACACCGCCCATGATCGTACCAACCTTGGCCGCCAATGACAGCCACCATGGTGGACGGGATAGGATCCGCTGCTCGCGGTCGCCTCGCCACCTGCTCCAGAAGGCGTAGCCGGACACCAGTGCCAGCGTCGCCGCAAACGACATCTGGAAACTCGGACCCATCACCTCATGCGGTGACAGAACGATGATGACGATGGCGGAAAGCGCGATGTTTCTGAGACTGATCGAGGGCTTGTCCACCAGCACCGCGATCAGCATGACCGACATCATCAACCACGCCCGCTCTGCCGATACGGCAAACCCAGAGATGAGATAGTAGGCGAGCGTCATCAACAGCGCCGCAAATGCGGAGATTTTCTTCACGGGCCAGCGCTGCGAAAAAGCGGGAAACAAGCTGAAGGCGGTTCGCATTCCGACGAAGAAGATGCCAGCGGCCAGCGCCATGTTCAGCCCTGAAATGGCAACGATATGCGCCAACCCGGAAACGCGCAGCGCTTCCATCGTCTCATTGGAAATCGCGCGCCTTTCGTCGGTGATGATCGATGCGGCGAACGCGCCAGCGTCGCCGCCGATCAGGTCACGAATGCGTTGCGCAATATCGCTTCTGAGCTTGTAGAGCCACGCATCCGCTGCCCCCGTCCACGTTGTGGACTTTTGCTTGTCCGGCAATGTCTTCGGCGCACCGTAGAAGAAACCCGTCGCGCCGATTCCATTAAAATATGAAGCGAAGGCGAAGTCGTTTAGCCCCGGCAGCGCCGGGCCCGAGGGCGGCGATAGCCGCGCCTTTCCGGTGATCACACCACCAATGGCCACTGCCTCACGACGGCTGCGTGATACCAGCGAGACTTTCTGCGGTGGGCGGGACAGTTTTGGGCCCGATGTCGCGTCCAGAACCACGACATATCGCCAGTTTCCCCTCGCATCCAGTTCACGCCTCTCCACCGTCCCGGTAATCGTTGTCGTCACAGGCGTGTCGAGAATGATGGTACCGATGCGCCGCGCTTCGACATCAGCCAGCAGCATGCCAGTCATCAAAAGAGCCATGGCCTTCAACACAGCTGCAACAGTGCCCGGGCGGTGCAGCATGGCTGCGGCCCAGGCGCCGATCCCAACCGTAACGAACATCAAAAACCAGCGCGATGGCGTCGCGGGCAGACCGAACCATAGCGCAGCCCCCAACGCGATGAAGACTGGCACGAACAGGAAGTCCTGCCGGTGCATCACCTCCTGCTCGGCACAGGTGATGATCCATTGTTTGAGAGCACGAACCGACCAACCCCGGGCAGTTCCCTGCCCCGTTTCCAAGGCCAGCTCGCGCCGTGAGGTGTGAAGCGGCAACAGCAAATCATCGAGGTCCGCATGCGCAACGGAGCTCGTTTCCGCCAGGCGGAAATGCTGTTTTTCGTCCTGTGTGTTCAAACCCCGGCGCCCCTTGCCGCAGCCCTTAGTTTGCAACCCCAAAGAAAAGATTGCAACCTCTTGCTGAGTTAAGAAAGCATTGACCTAGAATGAAACACTATGCCGTAGAAATGCTCCATTTCGGGATATTGGCGTGTCGCAATGCACAATTTGGCCTTCGGATAGCTTGGCTTTATGGCTCGGATCATATAGCTAAATCGCTGACGCTTAAACTGGCTGATGCGTCACCCCGCATCGCCTGCATATTTCGGAGGTATGGTATGACGGAAACTAGCGCGACAGTGACACTCGGCGATAATAAGGTCGATCTCCCTGTGCGAGAAGGCACGATCGGACCCAAGGTCGTAGATATCGGAACGCTTTATAAGAACACCGGCACCTTCACCTACGACCCCGGCTTTACGTCGACTGCCTCTTGCGAATCCAAGATCACGTATATCGATGGCGATGAAGGCGTGCTTCTGCATCGCGGTTACCCTATCGAGCAACTGGCCGAACAGGGCGACTTCCTCGAAACCTGCTACCTGCTGCTTTACGGCGAACTGCCGACGACAGCACAGAAGAAAGACTTCGACACCCGCGTAACGCGCCACACAATGGTGCATGAGCAGATGAGCCGCTTCTTCACCGGCTTCCGTCGCGACGCTCACCCGATGGCTGTCATGTGCGGCACGGTCGGCGCGCTCTCTGCGTTCTATCACGACTCCACAGATATTACCGATCCGCACCAGCGCATGGTCGCTTCGCTGCGTATGATCGCCAAGATGCCGACGATTGCGGCAATGGCTTACAAATACCACATCGGTCAGCCTTTCGTGTATCCAAAGAACGATCTGGATTACGCGTCCAATTTCCTCAACATGTGCTTTGCTGTTCCTTGCGAAGACTACAAAGTTGATCCTGTCCTAGCCCGCGCCATGGACCGCATCTTCATTCTCCACGCCGATCACGAGCAGAACGCGTCCACATCGACGGTTCGTCTGGCAGGTTCTTCCGGTGCAAATCCGTTCGCCTGTATCGCGGCTGGCATCGCCTGCCTCTGGGGCCCTGCCCACGGCGGTGCAAACGAAGCAGCGCTCAACATGCTGAACGAAATCGGTTCGGTCGATCGTATTCCTGAATACATCGCCCGCGCCAAGGACAAGAACGATCCGTTCCGCCTGATGGGCTTTGGCCACCGCGTTTACAAGAACTACGATCCGCGCGCCAAGATCATGCAGAAGACCATGTACGAAGTGCTGGAAGCCACGGGCAACCAGGATGATCCGATCATGCAGGTCGCGCTCGAGCTGGAAAAGATCGCCCTTTCCGACCCTTACTTCGTCGAAAAGAAGCTCTATCCAAACGTCGACTTCTACTCGGGTATCACGCTGAAGGCGCTTGGATTCCCCACGACCATGTTCACCGTTCTCTTTGCTCTCGCCCGCACCGTGGGCTGGATTGCTCAGTGGAACGAAATGATCGAAGATCCACAGCAGCGCATCGGTCGCCCTCGCCAGCTCTACACCGGCGAAGCAAAGCGCGACTACACGCCTGTGTCCAAGCGCTAAGCGCGGATATCCATTACGAAAAAAGAAGCCGGGCTCACGCCCGGCTTTTTTTGTTTGCCGATACCCGCGTCCTTTGTCAAAGTCGTACGAAGACATCAGCAAAGGCCAGCCATGATGGAAAAACGACCGCAAATATTGAATCGATCTGACTGGAGCGATGGTGAGGACTTCTGGCAGGGCGAGTTTGAGGGCCGCACTTTCGGAACCAACGCCTCCGTCATGTTCTACACCGTGAACGAAGTGGGCAAAGGCACGGGCCTGCACAAACACCCCTATGACGAAATCTTTATCATGCGAAAGGGCAACGCGCTTTTCACAATCGGTGATCAGGAAATCCGTGCCTCTGAAGGGCAGGTCCTCTTCGGACCCGCCAATATTCCCCACAAATACATCAATCTTGGACCCGGCCCTCTGGAAACGACCGACATCCATGTCGCAGACGTTTTCATTCAGGAAGACCTGGACTGAGCATCCAAAATCAATGCGCCGTTACGCCCAGAAACTGTTTTAGCTCCGGCGTCTTGGGTGCCGTAAACACCTCTTCCGGCGGGCCGATTTCGTGAACGCGGCCTTCATGCATGAAGACGACACGCGAGCAGACGTCGCGGGCAAATTTCATTTCGTGGGTGACCATGACGAGTGTCATGCCCTCCGCTGCCAGTTCCCGCACCACGGCCAGAACTTCCGCGACAAGTTCGGGGTCGAGCGCCGAGGTAATCTCGTCACACAGTAACGCTGTCGGCTGCATGGCAAGGGCCCTGGCAATCGCCACGCGCTGCTGTTGCCCGCCGGAAAGCTCATCCGGGTAGGCGTCGAATTTATGCGCCAGACCAACCCGTTCCAGCATCTTGCGCGCGATTGTTTCCGCTTCCGCTTTGCGCGTTTTCTTGACGACGGTCTGTGACAGCATGACGTTACCGCCGACGGTCAGGTGCGGAAACAGGTTGAATTGCTGGAAAATCATCCCGACTTTCAGACGCAGCGCTTTCAGGTGAATTTCGTCATCCAGAAACTGCGCGCCCGCGACAGAAATGGCACCGGAAGAAAGAGCTTCCAGACCGTTGATGCAACGGAGCAATGTGGATTTGCCCGACCCGCTTTTGCCGATGATGGCGATGACTTCGCCCGGCTCGATATCGAGATTGATTCCCTTCAAGACTTCGTTTGTGCCGTAGCTCTTGCGGACTTCAGTGATTTCGATGAGCGACATTGAGCTTCCTTTCGAGGATCTGGCTGCTTTTCGACAAAGGCCAGCACAGCGCGAAATAAATAAGGGCGACGAGGCCATAGACGGTGAAGGGTTGGAAGGTCGCGTTGGTCACGACCGTTCCGGCCTTAGAAAGCTCCACGAAACCGATGATCGATGTGACAGCTGTGCCCTTGATGACCTGCACGGCAAAACCAACGGTCGGCGGTATAGCCACGCGCATTGCCTGAGGCAAAATGACGTAACGCATCTGCTGAAGGCGCCCCATGCCAAGGCTGGCGGAGGCTTCCCACTGGCCCTTCTGTACCGACTCAACGCAACCGCGCCAGATTTCCGTCAGGAAAGCTGCCGCCCAGAGGATGAGTGTGATGCCTGCGGCAAGCCAGGCCGGCACATCGATACCCACCAGTCCCAGCCCAAAGAAGGCGATGAAGAGCTGCATCAGCAACGGTGTGCCCTGAAACAGCTCCACGTAATATTTCGAAAAAACCCGCAGCGATTTCTTTTTCGAAATGCGCATGAAGAGAAGCAAGAGCCCGACAAAGGCACCGCCGATGAAGGAAACAAGCGACAGCAAAATCGTCCAACGCGCTGCCAGAAGCAGGTTTCGCAAAATGTCCCAGGTCGAGAACTCGATCATCGGGCGCTCCTTCTGGGAAAAATGAACCCGCCCACGACAAGCAATATCTGCCGCAGAAGGATCGCCAGTGCCAGATAGATGACCGTTGAGACCATATAGGCTTCAAAAGCCCGGAACGTACGGGACTGGATGAAGTTGGCAGCAAAGGTCAGGTCTTCGGCGGCAATCTGCGACACCACGGAAGAGCCGAGCATGACGATGACGACCTGCGACGAAAGCGCTGGCCAGATGCGTTGCAGCGAAGGCACCAGCACTACATGCCGGAACGTCTCGAACCGGGTCATGGCAAGGCTTGCGCCCGCCTCGAACTGTCCCCTCGGCGTTGCCTGAATGCCAGCGCGAATGATTTCGCAGCTATAGGCACCCAGATTGACGACCATGGCTATGTTGGCAGCCGTCAATTCGGTCAGTTGCAATCCCAGCGACGGAAGGCCGAAAAAGATAAAGAAAAGCTGGATCAGAAATGGCGTATTGCGGATCAACTCCACATAAAGCGCGATGGGCGGCCGCAGCCATGTCGGCCCGAGTGCGCGCACCCAGGCGCAGAAAATACCGAGCGCAATCCCTAAAACACCGCCGATCGCAATCAGTTGAAGCGTAATCAGCACGCCCTTTACGATCACAGGGTAATATTCGAACAGCCACCCGAACTCGAATGCGTAATGCACGAGTGTTCCTTTCGGTGAAAAGAAGACAAGCGCGCCCCGTCAGTTGCAGGGCGCGCGCTCGAAGACCTCAGAGGTCTTTCGGGAGGTCCGTCTTCAACCATTTCTGGGCGATTGCATTGAGGCTTCCGTCCGCCTTCGCAGCGGTGATGATGCCGTCGATCTTCTCCAGAAGCGCTGGCTGTTCCTTGTTCAAGCCAATGAAGCAAGGGGAATTTTTGATCAAAAACTTAAGCTCTGGCCGCTTCGGCGGGTTCTTTTCCAGAATAGCGGCGGCGACGACGTTGCCGGTCGCGACGGTCTCGACCTGACCGGACAGGAAGGCGGAAATCGTGCCGTTATTGTCCTCGTAGCGTTTGATGGTGGCATCGGCAGGCGCGATTTTCGTCAGCTCCAGATCTTCCACCGCACCACGTGTCACGCCGATTGTCTTGCCCGCAAGGTCTTCCGCCTTCTCGATCTTGACGCTGCCAGGTGCAAAGACGCCGTTGAAGAATGGCGCATATGCAACAGAGAAATCGATGACCTTTTCCCGGTCAGGATTTTTGCCGAGGCTGGAAACGACCAGATCGACCTTGTTGGTCTGCAAATAGGGAATGCGGTTCGCGCTGGTCACCGGCACGAGTTCGACCTTCACACCCAGCTTTTCCGCGATCAGATTTGCCACGTCGATGTCATAACCCCGCGGCGCCATATCGATGCCGACACTGCCGAATGGCGGAAAATCCTGGGGCACGGCGACACGGATCGTGCCGCGCGATGCGATATCACCGAGCGCATCGGCCAGAACGGGCGTCGTGAAACTTGCGATAGCGGCGATAGCGACCAAAAAAGCCCGTCTATTAAACATTCTGAAATTCCCTTGAGAGTTTGAGTGCACATTGCGTATGCTTTAAGTAAGCAATGCCCGTGCCACTCAGCTTTTCTCAGGAAACTCGGATGCTCCAGGGCCGCAGAAACGGTCATTTGACTATTTTTTAGTCAAATTGGCCGTACCGAACGCACCGTTTGAGATCAGACTTGTCCAGTTTTCTTCTTTTCAAAGATCGAGAGCAGGATTTCGGCTCCTACCTCGCCCGGCGGTCGCTCCGTATGCAAACGGTCCTGCACCAGCGCAAAACCTTCAAGCATGGCGCGTCGCTGCAACGTGTCTGATGAAAGGCGCTCGGCCCAGCGCAGCATGGAGCCAGCACGCACGACCTCGTTGATATATTCCGGCACCACCGCGTAATCCGCGATCAGGTTCGGCAGGGCACCCGTCCATGTCTTGATGCGCCGACTCAACATCGTGAAAATCCAGTCGGTCTTGTAGACGGACACCACAGGCACATTCGCAAGCGCAAGCTCCAGGATGACCGTGCCGGACGCTGCAATGGCCGCATCCGCCTGCGCAAACGCCTGCCATTTGAAGTCCGCACCGACGCCAATCTCAGGGCGTGTATGGTCAGGCCATGATGCTGCCAGTTCGCGAATGCGGCTTTCCTGCCGCGTCACAGTCGGCAACACGAACCGAGTCGGACCGTTGCGCTCCACAAATGCACTTGCCGCGTCCTTGAAAGGCTTCATCAAACGTGTGGTCTCCGTAGACCGTGAGCCGGGGAGGAGAAGAATCGTTCTCGGCTCGGTCGCCTGTGGGACCTGCCGCTCAGCACGCAGAGCCCTGACACGCAGCAGATCCGCGTCCACACTCAGGCGATGACCGACAAAAGTCGTCGGCGGGCCACCCAGACGCCGCATTGTCTCAGGCTCGAATGGCAGCAGCGCCAGAACATGATTAACATAGGACAGCATCGCAGTGGCGCGCTGCTCCTTCCATGCCCATACGCTGGGGCACACGTAATTGACAACCGGCATATCCGGGATGGCCTTGCGGACGCGCTTGGCCACCCGGTGAGTAAAATCGGGGCTATCGATGATCAGCAACACATCCGGGCGCGCGGCGATGATGGCGTTGGCCGTTTCCTTGATGCGCGAAATCAACTGCGGCAGCTTTTTCAGCACCTGGGTAAAACCCATGATCGACAATTCGGAATAGTCGAACAGCGATACGAGGCCCTCGCCCGCCAGCCCTTCGCCACCCACGCCAACCAGCTCGACACGTCCGGCATATTGCGCCTTCAGCGACCGGACGAGATCGGCACCCAGCAGGTCGCCGGAAACTTCGCCTGCGATGACGCCAAGTTTCAACACAGCTTCCGTCACATCATGTCTCCTGAAATGCCCGTATCGATCCCGCAGACGAACAGACCAGCGGCGTCAGCCGCCTCCAGCATCGCGTCGCGATCCAGCACGAATGCCCTGCCCGCCTGCACAGCAATTCCGGCAAGCCCCGCCTTCGCGGCGTTCTGAACGGTAGAGGGGCCGATGGTGGGTAGATCTGCGCGGATATCCTGCTGTGGCTTGCACAGCTTGACTATAACGCCTTTTCTGCGGCTGGAAATACGCCCCTCTGCGCGCAGCGAAGCAACGCGCGCCAGCATGCCATCCGTGCCCTCGACACCCTCGAGCGCCACCAGACGTCCGCCGACGGAAACCGCGCCTTGCCCCACATCCAGCGCACCCAGCGCAAGGGCCGCTTTTGCAGCTTTTGCAATGTCACGCCGATCATCGTCGCTTGGTGTGATCTTGCCAAGGGAACCGGTGGTTGCCAGCAATCCCGGCGCTATTTCATGGGCGCCGATCACCCGCGCGCCCTGCGCCTCGATCAATCCGATCACCATTTGCAGCACGGTATCATCGCCGCCGGATAACAGCGTGCGGATGATGGAGGGCATTTTCGCGACCATTTTCAGGTTTGGTCTGATTTCGCGCCATTCCGGCCTGCGCGAAACACCGCCGGATAAAACCACGCGGTCTATCTTCTTCTCTGACAGCACGCGCCCAAGGCTGGAAACATCACCGACGCTGATCGTGACATTCTCGAAATGCGACCAGTCCAGATCAGCCTCGTTTTTGAGGCGGATGATGAAGGGCGTTTCCCCCGCCAGTTCTGCGGCCTCCGCTACATAATAGGGAAGGAAACCGCTACCGGCGATGATGGCGAGACGCCCTGCACCCGCAGACACGGATTATTTGCCGCGGTTGGGCGAAGAAATGGCCCGGTCGTTTGCAGCAGCAATAAAGTCGATGATCTCAAGCGCCTGCGGGCAATCCGTATAGTCGTCACGAACAGCCGCAGCATTGGCGCGGACGTTGCCTTCACTCTCGAAGATTTGCTTGTAGGCGCGGCGTACCTTGTGAATTTCGGCGCGCTCGATGCCAGCCCGGGTCATACCAACGATGTTGAGACCGCTGAGAATGCCGGGATTGCCGTTGAGCATGCCATAGGGAATGACATCATAGCTAACGGCAGAGAGACCACCGATAAAGGCCTGGCGTCCAACGCGCGTGAACTGATGCACGGCAGAACCGCCGCCCAGAATGGCACGGTCTTCCACGGTCACATGGCCCGCCAGCATGACATTGTTGGACAGAATGATGTTGTTGCCCAGACGGCAATCATGCGCCACATGCGCGTAGGCTAGAAACAGATTATTGTCGCCGACGACAGTCGTGCCACCATGCTCCACAGTGCCGGTGTTCATGGTCACACCTTCACGAATGGTGCAATTCTCACCGATCACCAACGTAGTATCGACGGCGCTGTGATGTGCGCTCTGGGAATCACCGCCGATGACGGCAGATGGCCAGATGGTCGTACCTTTGCCAACGGTGGTGCAGCCGAGCACGACGACGTGGCTGACGAGTTGAACGCCCTCATGCAACGTCACCTTCGGCCCGACATGGCAGAACGGCCCGATGACGACATTTTCGCCGATGACCGCACCGTCTTCGACAAATGACATGGGATGAATTTGCGCCGAAGCCGCAACTGTGCTCATTGCTGAACCTCGGGGATCATCATCGCGCCGATATCGGCTTCAGCAACGAGAACGCCATCGACCTTGGCGTCGCAATGGAATTTCCACACATTGCCGCGCTGGCGTTGCTTGACCACGTAAATCTCCAGCCGGTCGCCTGGAATGACGGGCTTGCGGAAGCGCGCATTGTCAATGGTCATGAAGTAGACGAGATGGCCGCCATCGCCCTGCTTGCGCGCACAGATCGCGCCAGCCGTCTGCGCCATGGCTTCCACGATCAGAACGCCCGGCATGATGGGGCGATCAGGGAAATGTCCCGTAAAATGGGGTTCGTTGACCGTAACGTTCTTGATGCCCGTTGCCGAATTGTCGGCATCGATATCGATGATCTTGTCGATCAGCAAAAACGGGTAACGATGCGGCAGCAGCTTCATGACTTCGAGGATGTCAGCCGCGCCGAGCGTCGTCTTTGTTTCTTCAGACATTTTTGTCTCCTGTCTTCTTATCTCGCTCTTCGGCGCGCGCCAGCAACTCTGCCATATCACGAAGGAAATGTTTGATAGGCCGCGCCGGTACACCGCCGTATTTCGCTCCAGCAGGCACATCGGCAACGACACCACTCATGGCGGCAATCTGCGCGCCGTCGCCAATGTTGATATGTCCATTGATGCCGCTTGCACCACCAATCATGACGCCATCGCCAATCCGGGTGCTGCCCGCAATACCGACCTTGCTGACGATGCCGCAGTGGCGCCCAATGCGAACATTATGTCCGATCTGCACCTGATTATCGATCTTGGTGCCTTCACCAATCACGGTGTCATCCATCGTGCCGCGATCGATTGTCGTGTTCGCACCGATCTCTACATGATCCTGAATGATGACGCGACCGATCTGCACGATTTTCAACATCCCGCGGGGACCGGGCGCATAGCCAAATCCGTCCTGCCCGATGCGCGCACCATTGTGAATGATGACACTATTGCCGACCAGGGCGGACAGAATGCTCGCACCGGCAGCGATAGTGCAATCACGCCCGATCTGAACCTCGGCACCAATAATCGCCCCTGCCCCGATCCGCGTACCTGTGCCGATATTGGCGTTGGCACCGATCACCGCAAAAGGTTCGATGACAACATCGCCTTCGATTTTCGCCGAGGGATCGATGTGAGCCGCAGGCGATATTCCCGAGAGATTGCCAACGACAGGAGATGGCCTCATCGCCAAAGGATGCAACAGAGCTCCGGCCTGGGCAAAAATCGTATGGGGGTTCTTCGAGATGAGCGCTGGAATGTGGTCTGGAACGAGCTTTCGCAACGCCTCATCGCATATAACGGCAGCCGCTTCGCACGTCAGCAGTTCGTCTCGGTTTTTGCGGGAAAGAATGTAGCAAAGCTGGTCGGACTTTGCCCGATACACTGGCGATATGGACCGCACGACGCGATCTCCAGCAGCCTCATCAGACAGTTCCGCCCCAAGACGGTCTGCGATATCTTTCAATCGCATGCCATCATGGGGCGGAAAAAAATCATTATATTCCATCAACCAGATACTCCAGAACGTTCAAACTCGCAGTTCTGGACTGCCGATATCAGAAAGTGTTGGACATGCCAAACCGGAAATTCTGCACTTCGTCGTAGTCTTCCTTCATAAAGGGCACTGCGTAGTCTACACGCAGAGGACCGAACGGCGAAGCCCACATGATACCGATACCAGCGGATGCGCGGATCGAGCTGTCGTCCTGAACATTTTCCGTGGCGGCGGTACGAACCTTGTTGCCGTAAAGCGTACCGGCATCAACGAAGCCTGCGAGACGAAGACCAAAGTCCTCAGGAACACCCGGCATAGGAGCGGTAACTTCCGCAGAAGCCGCAAAGTATGTCGTGCCACCGATCGCATCGTCACCGATACGCGGACCGATACCGTCGTTCTCGAAGCCACGGATTACACGACCACCGATCTTGAACTGATCGAAGACAAGCAGGTTGTCACCGGTTGGCGCAACATAACCGGCCTGACCTGTAAGCGAGCCGATGATGTCATATTCGTCAGACAGCGTATGGTAGTAACGAGCCTTGGCATAAATCTTGTAGTACTCGGAGTCACCACCAAGTCCCGCAAACTCATTGGTCAAGGCGCCCTGCCAGCCTTCGCGCGGCATGTTGCGATCGTCCAGGCTGTTATAGGCCAGCGTGTTCGAGATAATAGACTGCGTCCAGTTTCCACCGTTGATCAAATCAACATATGGGCTCGCTAGATTAACGTAATTACCTGCGCCATCAACTGCGTCGTAATCACCACGACCATCATATTTGATCTGCTTGTACGTGTACTTGAACGTCGTCGCCAGATTTTCGGTGATCGGAGCTGTTACGCGAAGTGCGAAGCCCTGCTCATCGTAATCGTAGTAATCTTCGCTCGAGCTCTGGCTCTTGAACAGGTCGAAGCCTGCTGCAAGGCGGTAGCCGAGGAAGTAAGGCTCGGTGAACGACAAGTTGTAGCTACGCGCATCGTCCTGACCGGCACCTGCGGCAATACGGATGTACTGACCGCGACCGAGGAAGTTCTTTTCTTCGATGGACGCTTCGAGAAGCGCACCGTCGTTCTGCGAGTAGCCAGCACCAATACCGAACGAGCCAGTTGCCTGATCTTCGACATCCACCACGATCACAACGCGGTCCGGGGCGCTGCCCTGAGACGTGCTGATGTTCACCTTGGAGAAGTAGCCGAGAGCTTCAAGACGACGCTTAGCGGCTGACACAACGGTCTGGTTGAAGGCGTCGCCTTCGCTGATGTCGAATTCGCGGCGGATAACATAGTCGCGCGTGCGTGTGTTGCCGCGGATTTCGATACGCTCGACGTAAGCGCGTTCGCCCTGATCGACGATGTAGGTAACACCTATGGTGTTGCCAGACATGTCGCGGTCGCCGCGTGGTGTTACTCGTGCAAATGGATAGCCTTCAGCAGAGACGCGCTTGGAAATCGCTTCCATGCTCTGCTGAACTTCCTTGGCGCTGTAGTTGGAGCCAGAGCGTGTCTCAACGAGGCCCTGCAGTTCCGAACCATCGACACCTGGAACGGTCGACTCGACGCCGACGTTACCGAATGCGTAACGCTGACCTTCGTCCACCGTGATGGTGATTGTGTATTCGTTGCTTGCTTCGTCAAGAACGGCATCAGAGCCTGTTACGCGGAAGTCGGCATAGCCACGGTTGTAATAGAACTGGCGCAACGCTTCTTCATCAGCGCGCAACTTGTCCTCATTGTAGACATCCTTACGCGTCAGGAATGACAGCATGTTGGATTTCTTGGTGTTAAGAACGGCAGCAAGGCGACCATCGCTGTAGGCATTGTTGCCGACGAAGTCGATGCGGGCAATCTTCGTGCGCTCACCTTCGTTGATGACGAAAGCGAGGTTTACGCGACCCTGACCGACGGGAACGACCTGTGTCGTGACTTGGATGTCGCTACGGCCGATGGCAGCGTAGGCTTCCTTGATGCGGGCGATATCAGCCGTTACCAGTGTCTGGTCATATGGACCGAGAGACTGTGTCTGCACGATGCCCTGAAGCTTGTCGTCCTTGATCTTGCGGTTGCCGTTGAACACGACCTGATTGACCAGATTGTTTTCACGAACCGTCACGACCAGCGTGCTACCGGAAACGCTCATGCTGACGTTGGAGAAGTAACCGGTCGCGTAAAGACGCTTCACCGACTCATCGATATCTGCGTTGGAAAAGTTCCGACCGGGAGCAATTGTGATGTTGGAGCGCACGGCATCCGCACCAGAGCGTTCAGCGCCCCGCACATCAACGCGCTGGATCACTGCTGCATTTGCAACACCGGAAGAAGCAAGCACTCCCAGAGCTGCGACCGAAGAAACACCAGCAGACAGCGCAACCGCCGACACCGCGTTCAAAAATCTTGAACCAGCCTTCATTTTCAATTCTTACCTTTTCCCGTTGTCCCTCAGCGGGCGGAACCCGACTCCGGCCATCTGCGTCGTTTTACCTGCTTTTCCTCTACAAGCAAGCCCGACCGTTAATTTCTGTTTACTTCGCAAGCAACCGTGGCTCAATCGCCACTTTGGCTTCAAAACAAGGTAAACGCCCCCTTAATAAACAGGCTAAAAAGCCCGATTCAGCCGATCAAGCTGCTGATATCATTCCATGTGGCAAATACCATCAAACTGAAAATCATGGCAAGACCGATACGGAAAGCAACTTCCTGCGCACCTGTACCCAGCGGTCTGCCACGGATCGCCTCGATAGCATAAAACACCAGATGCCCCCCGTCCAGAACCGGCACAGGCATCAGGTTGAGAAGGCCGATGGAGACCGAAAGCAAGGCTGCAAGCTGGATGACGGCGGCAAAACCGAGCGACGCCATCTGTCCCGACGCCTGCGCCACACGCACCGGTCCACCCAACTGGTCGGCGTTCATGCGGCCTGTCACGAGGTTGCCAATATAGGCGAATGTGCCGGTCACGACATGACCCGTCTCGCGGACACCCTCAAGCAGCGCCTCGCCTGGCGAATAGGTCACATGCCTGAAGTTTCCACGGGTCTGATCGGTCACAATGCCGATGATTCCCAGCTCCATCTTGTTGCCGAACTGGTCCGTCGTCTCGGTGCGAGTCGGCACCATCGGCAGATTGAGTTGCTGTCCGTTGCGCTCGACAGTGACCGTGATCGGCGTTGCCGGACGGACCGCCACATAGCGGCGGACATCCTCGAATGTCTTGACGTTTTCACCGTCGATTGCCACCAGCCGGTCTCCGGCCAGAACGCCAGCGGTCTGCGCAGCACTGTTTTCGCGCACTTCGGACACGATAGGATCTGAGATCATGCGGCCGTAAATGGTGAAAAGCGCCGCGAATATGAGAATCGCCAGGATGAAATTCGCGATCGGGCCAGCAGCGACCGTCGCTGCTCTTTTCCACAACTTTGCGCCTGCCAGTGTCTGCGCCCGCTCCTCCAGCGTCAGTCCGGAAAGGCTGTCGCTGTCCGGCTTGCTGGAAACATCCTCGTCTCCGAAGAATTTGACATAGCCGCCAAGAGGAATGGCAGAAATTTTCCACCGCGTTCCACGCTTGTCGGTAAAGCCGATTAGTTCAGGCCCGAAGCCGACCGAAAAAGCTGTGGATCGAATGCCGCACCAGCGCCCGACGAGGTAATGACCCATCTCGTGAACGAAAACGAGGAGAGAAAGGACGAGAATGAACGGCACCATGTACCCGGTCAAGAACCCAACCGTCGCCGTTATCATATCCATACCCAACCCAGCCTTTCGCTATTGCCTGTTCAACGCTACCGTCAGAACCCCGGCAGAATTCCGCCGCCCGACCCTGGCACATCACCGGTTATCGCCGCGTGAACAACAGCAATGAGGAATACGGTAAAGCAGGCAAAAACAAGACCGTCAACCCGGTCCATGAAGCCACCGTGGCCGGGTATCAGATTGCTAGAATCCTTGACCTTGAAACGGCGCTTGATGAATGATTCGAAGAGATCACCGATCTGGCTGAACACGGACAGCACCAACGCCATCCCTAAAACCACCATGCTGATGCGACCGTGATAGGTCGCAGCCACCGCCGCCCCCGCCAGCACGCCGGATACCGTGCCGCCAATGGCACCGGACCAGGTCTTACCGGGAGAGATCGCCGGTGCGAGCTTCGGGCCGCCAATGGCGCGCCCAACGAAATACGCCAGGATATCCGTGGCCCAGACAATCGCGAAGACGAAGACCATGGCTGCAAAGCCCGTCAACTCATCGCCCCGGATGGCTGCCAGGGAAATACCGCTAAGGCCCGCATAGACGATGCCGCCCACCAGCCACCAGTTCTTCCCTCGCAACACCGGAAACAGCGCCGCCGTCAGCGCAAAGCCTGACAGCAGAGGCAAATCAAGCGACGATTCCCCGAAAATCGTATTGCCGCTCATCACCGCCACTGAAAACCAGCCCCAGGCATAGCCAGTCGGATTGGTATCGGACAGCTTGGTAATGGTGCTCCACTCGTAATAGATCAGCAGCGCAAGAAGGCCCGCCACGAGACGGAACATCATGCCGCCGTACCACGTGGCCGTCAGAATAACGGCAGCGAGCACGATGGCGGAGATGATCCGCAGCCTTAGTTCCCGGCTCATCAGGCACCCGCCAGAGCGACTTGACCGGACAGTCCGCCGAACCTGCGGTCACGCGTCATATACTGGTCGATGGCCGAGAAAAACGTCTTGCGGTCGAAGTCCGGCCAGAAGTCGGGAATGAACAGAAATTCTGAATAAGCAGCCTGCCACAACATGAAGTTGGAGAGCCGTTCCTCACCGCTGGTGCGGATGATGAGATCGGGATCTGGCATTCCGGCGGTATCGAGACGCGCCGCAATGGCGTCGGGATCGATATCGGACGCATCGATGAGACCGGCGGCAACATCGCGTGCAAGCGAGGCGGCAGCACGGGCGATCTCATCGCGGGACCCATAATTGAAGGCAATGATAAGCGTCAAAGCCGTGTTTTCCGCCGTCATCTGCTCGGCTTCGATCAGCAGGTTGCGGATATCGTCCTTCAGGCTTTCGCGGTCGCCGATGACACGAACCCGCACATTTTCCTTGTGCAGATCGGCCAGATCGCGCCGGATGAAGGCCTTGAGAAGCCCCAGCAGATCGCTCACTTCCGATTCGGGCCGGCGCCAGTTCTCCGACGAGAAGGCGAACAATGTCAGATATTTGAGCCCACATTCGCCAGCGGCGCGCACGGTTTCGCGCACGGCCTCCACCCCACGGCGGTGGCCCATGATGCGCGGAAGCCCGCGCTGCTTTGCCCAACGCCCGTTGCCATCCATAATGATGGCAACATGCTCAGGGTGTGAGGAACGTTTAATGTCCGACATCTCGATCCAGTGTAAAGCAGCGCGGAATGAAAAGATAAAATCTGCAGTGGCCGGATGGCCGACTATACCTGCATGATTTCTCTTTCTTTCTCTCCAAGCAAGCGATCAATATCCAAAATCGTGTCATCCGTCATCTTCTGAACCTTGTCGGATTGTGCACGGCTTTCATCCTGACCGATGTCACCATCCTTTTCGGCTTTTTTCAGACCGTCCATACCATCGCGCCGAACGTGGCGAATGGCAACCTTTGCTTTTTCCGCGTAATCATGCGCGACCTTGACGAGCGACTTGCGGCGCTCCTCGTTCAGTTCCGGCAGGGGAATGCGCAGGTTCTGGCCATCTACAATCGGGTTGAGGCCGAGGTTGGACTCGCGGATTGCGCGGTCGACGGCACCCACCATCGACTTGTCCCAGATGTTCACACCCAGCATGCGCGCTTCCGGCACGGTAATGTTGGCCACCTGCGACAGCGGGACGCGCGAGCCATAGGCGTCAACGGTCACCGGGTCCAGAATGTTGGCAGATGCGCGACCGGTGCGCAGCGAAGCGATATCGCTCTTGAAGGCGTTGATGGCGCCGTCCATGCGGCGCTTGATATCGTTGAGGTCAATACCACTCATTTTCATACTCCATCAGTTCTGGCCAAGAGGGCCTCAATGTCACAGCGCGGAATCAACGCCGTATGTTACTTGTCGTGCACGATGGTCTTGCGACCGCCACCCGTCAATATTTGCGCAAAACCGCCCTTCTCGTGGATCGAAAAGACGATGATCGGAATGTGGTTTTCGCGCGCCAGGGCAACGGCTGCCACATCCATCACGGCCAACCCCTTGCCCAGCACTTCCGAATGCGTCAGTTCCTCGAAACGGGTCGCCGTCGGGTCTTTCTTCGGGTCGGCGGAATAGATGCCGTCCACCTGCGTACCCTTGAAGATCGCTTGCGCACCCATTTCGGCGGCGCGCAGTGCAGCGGCGGAATCGGTGGTGAAGAACGGGTTGCCGGTGCCACCTGCGAAAATGACGACCCGGCCCTGCGAAAGATGGTGCACGGCTGCGCGCTGCGAGAAGCTCTCGCAGATTTCCGGCATGGCGATGGCCGAAAGAACGACGGTGTCGAGATCCAGCTTGCGCAGAGAGGTCGCGAGCGCCAGCGCGTTGATGACGGTGCCCAGCATGCCCATGTGGTCGCCGGTCACGCGGTCGCCGCCCTTGGAGGCAACGGCCACACCGCGGAAAATATTACCGCCACCCACGACGACACCCACTTCGACGCCCATGGCTCTCGCCTCGGCAATGTCGGAGGCAATGCGGTCTGCGACGGCAACATCGATGCCGAAACCCTGATTGCCCATGAGGGCTTCGCCCGACGCCTTGAGAAGAACACGTTTATAAAGCGGCTTGGAAGACATCATGACTCCTTAAAGCATGTCGCGCACGGCCATGCACAGTTTGCAGTGACGACATGCGGAAACTTGAGAAACCACAGCACGGACGAATCTGAACGATCCCAAAGTGCTGCAGGATATAACCGCATCGCCGATACACGAAGGGCACCGCGTTGTCACGCGATGCCCCGTAGTTTTCCAGTATTTGGGTAAAGAGATCAGCCCTTAGCGACCGCAGCAACTTCAGCAGCGAAGTCGCTTTCTTCCTTTTCGATGCCTTCGCCGAGCAGCAGGCGAGCCATACCGACGACTTCGATCTTCGCGCCAGCTTCCTTTTCAGCTTCCTTGACAGCATCACCAACGGTGAGGTCAGGGTTGATGACGAAGGCCTGCGACAGAAGAGCGACTTCTTCGAAGAACTTGCGCATACGACCGTCAACCATCTTTTCGATGATGGCTTCTGGCTTGCCAGATTCGCGAGCCTGCTCGATGAAGACGTTGCGTTCGCGTTCAGCAACAGCAGCATCGACTTCTTCAGCGCGAATGGCGAGCGGGTTGGTCGCAGCAATGTGCATGGCAACCTGACGGCCGATGGATGTCAGAACAGCCTTGTCACCAACGGATTTCAGCGCGACGAGAACGCCGAGCTTGCCGATGCCTTCGCCAGCAGCGTTATGAACGTAGGTCGCAACAACGCCATGCTCGACTTCGAGCAGAGCCGAACGGCGCAGCGTCATGTTTTCACCGATGGTCGCAATCGCGTCCTTGATGGTGTCGGCAACAGTCTTGCCGGTCGCTGGGTACGTCGCAGCAGCAACGGCATCGACCGTACCGTCTGTCGTCAGCGCAACGGAAGCAACGCCACGGACGATGTCCTGGAAGGCGTCGTTACGGGCAACGAAGTCGGTTTCGGAGTTGATTTCGACAACGACAGCCTTGTGGCCGGCAGATGCGATACCGACGAGACCTTCAGCAGCCGTACGACCAGACTTCTTGTCAGCCTTGGCGATACCCTTGGCGCGCAGCCAGTCGATTGCAGCTTCCATGTCGCCACCGGTTTCGGCCAGCGCCTTTTTGCAATCCATCATGCCTGCGCCGGACTTCTCGCGCAGTTCCTTAACCATTGCGGCTGTGATTTCGCTCATTGTGTGCCTCTTGTCGGTTCGTCGGTCACGGCGCGATTGCGGCCCGACCGAAATCGGATTTTGGGAACGAATGTACCCGGAACTGTGACAGACTGATGAAACAGCCACCACGAAACTTCAAAAAACCGCGCCCATGCCCTGGAGGACTGCGCGATTTAAACGAACAAGGCCGTCGAACTTTCTAGTCCAGAACGGCCTTGTCAGATCCTGATTGGTGAGGCGGCATCAAGATGCCGCCCAAAGGCCGACTATCAGGCGCCAGCTTCGTCTTCGAGCGCAGGCTCGATCGGAGCTTCTTCGGAAGCGCCGATGTCGCGACCGGAAGAGCCCTGCTGACGTGCGATACCGTCGATGGCAGCGCGAGCGATCAGATCGCAATACAGCGAAATGGCGCGCGATGCGTCGTCGTTACCGGGGATCGGGAAATCGATCTGGTCCGGGTCGCAGTTGGAGTCGATGATTGCAACGACCGGAATGCCAAGACGCTTGGCTTCTTCGATTGCGATCTTTTCCTTGTTGGTATCGATGATGAACATCAGGTCAGGAACGCCGCCCATATCGCGGATACCGCCGAGAGCCTTTTCGAGCTTTTCGCGTTCGCGCTCGAGGTTCAGGCGCTCTTTCTTGGAGTAGCCGGAAGCGTCGGAGTTGAGGATTTCGTCGACCTTGCGCAGGCGCTGGATCGAGTTCGAAATTGTCTTCCAGTTGGTCATCATGCCGCCGAGCCAACGCGAGTTGACGTAGTACTGAGCGGAGCGCTTTGCGCTGTCTGCGATGATTTCAGAAGCCTGACGCTTCGTGCCAACGAACAGAACGCGACCGCCACGGGCAACCGTGTCGGACACGACCTGAAGGGCGCGCGACAGCAAAGGAACCGTCTGTGCCAGGTCGATGATGTGAATGTTGCTGCGGTCGCCGAAGATGTACGGCTTCATCTTTGGGTTCCAGCGATGTGTCTGGTGACCAAAGTGAACGCCAGCTTCCAGAAGCTGACGCATAGAGAAATCGGGCAATGCCATGCCTAGTTATCCTTTTCCGGTTGAACCCCCGCGAAGCAAACAGCGCCATCAAGATGGCACCACCGGGCGGAACGATCCGGATTTCTCCCGGAACATCCCAAGCTTCGCGTGTGGAATGGTGTGCCGCATACAGCCAGTTTCGACAGAAAGCAAGCAATTATGCGCAAAAAGACTAAATGCACCGATGCGTCGATCAACGTATCGGCTTGTTATCACAGCTTTCAGGCTGGAGAATATCGAGTTTCGCGAGTTTTCCCGTCAAAACGAAATCACCGTAGTCCATGGTCAGGTCACGGGTAATCCCGTTTTCGTAGAGTTTGAAGGACATGCGATAGATCGGCAGCGAATCGGTACCGCTCTTGTCGTTGTAATAGGCAATGGTCACCGGCCAGAACGGCGTCTTCGCAAAATCTCCTGCCTTGCCCGCATCCGCGTCGCCATCAGCTGGCGTCTGCTGCTTGCCCACAAGCGTCGAGGTGATCAGGCTTTCATCGCCATCATCTGAGCCATCGAAAACGCGCGACTCGAAGATACGTTTGCCAAGCTTGGCATTTTCAATGACCTGAAACATATGCTCTGTCGGAAATTCGCCAGCGACCAGATCGATCTTGCGAGCGTCCGGCTTGGTCAGGTCGATTGTCATCGCGCCGTTGGAATCGGATGCCGACCCGGTGACTTCCTTATCCAGCTTGTCGTCCGTGAAGGATTTGGTTTCGAACGTGAATTTCTTGGAGCCCGCGTCTTCGAACGTCGTCGTCTGCTGGTCCGTCATCCGCACGGTATCGCCAGTGCTGATCTGGGTGACGAAGCGAAAGTCGGTCTTGTAGCCTTTGCAGGAGGAGCCGGTGAACTCATAGACCATTCTGCCGGTCATGCCTTCGATGCCCGAGCGGTCGGACGCGTCCTTCAGTTCGAGGTCGTAGACGGCACGATGTGAGATCAGGTTTGGCACGGCGGCAGGCACAGCACCGGCAACCGTGGGCACCACCAGGAAGGTGCCGGAAGCAAGGGCAATGACAAGGTTCCTGACAAACATTCAATATCTCCTGTTGGACTCGCCGCTCATATTGTACAAGCAACCGCCCGGCTTTCGGACATCATGCTCTGTCTGCCGGATTTTTGAAAGATTTACAACAAAAGCGGAGACGAAAATGTCGGATGCCATCGAAGCTCGCCTTAAAGAACTGGGCTACACCCTGCCCGCTGCCGCTGCACCGGCTGCAAACTATGTGCCCTACACCATCAGCGGCAATCTGCTGTATATTTCAGGCCAGTTGCCCATGGAATCCGGCAAGATTGCGGTCACGGGCCATGTCGGTCGCGATGTCGATGTGGCAACCGCCCAGCGCGCAGCCGAACTTTGCGCCGTCAACATTCTCGCGCAGGTGAAAGCCGCTCTGAATGGCGATCTGTCGAAAGTCCGCCGGGTGCTGAAGCTCAACGGTTTCGTCGCTTCCGTTCCCGAATTCACCGAACAGCATCTGGTCATCAATGGTGCGTCCAATCTCATAGCAAATGTGCTGGGTGATGCCGGCAAGCATGCGCGCGCTGCCGTTGGCATGGCCTCCCTGCCCTTCAATGCCGCCGTGGAAATCGACGCCATCGTGGAAATCGACGTATGACACTGAAACTTTCCTGGCTGACGGCACAGCCCGTTGCCCATCGCGGCTATCACGACCAGAACAAGACGGTATGGGAAAACACGATGACTGCGTTCTCGCGCGCCATCGAAGCCGGTTACGCCATCGAATGCGATCTGCAACTGGCATCCGACAGTGTCCCTGTTGTCTTCCACGATGACGAAATGACGCGCCTGACCGGCATCAAGGGCGATGTGCGGGAACGCACATCCGTTGAACTCGGCCTTCTCTCGGTCGGTCAGACCAAGGACCGCGTTCCTACTCTGAAACAGCTCTTGAAGCTGTGTGCTGGAAAGGTCCCGCTGGTTCTGGAACTGAAAGGCCGCCAAGGCGCTGGCGTCGATGACGGCTTTGCCGAGGCGGTTCTGGAGGTGCTGGAGGGCTACGAGGGTCATGTAGCGCTGATGAGCTTCGATCACCATCTGCTGAAAGACCTCAAGACTGCCGGGTCGCCCTGGCCGCTCGGCCTGACTGCCGAAGGCTCAAAGCCCGAAGACTTCTTCAAGCACGACGAAGCCATGCAGATCGGCCTCGATTTCATTTCCTACGCCTGGGCCCATCTGCCCAACAGCTTCATCGAGGCGCAGAGAAAACTCGGGCTTCCGGTAATTACCTGGACGGTTATGGATGAAAATGCCCGCGCGACTACCTATAAATATGCTGACCAGATGACGTTCGAAGGTTTCGATCCGAAACAGGGACATACGGCCAGAGCATGAGCGAAGGATATTCCATTCGCGTAGAGCAGTCCTTCGCGGACATCGACCCGGAAAGCTGGAGCAGGCTTTCAGGCACGTCGAAATCTACGCGAACGGATGCCTACAACCCTTTCATATCACATGCCTTTCTATCATCGCTGGAGCAGTCTGGCTCGGCAGCAGCCAAGACCGGCTGGCGCGGCCATCACCTGCTGCTTGAAACGGGTGACGGAACATTGATGGGCGCGATACCAGCCTACCTTAAAAGCCACAGCCAGGGCGAATATGTCTTCGATCACGGCTGGGCGGATGCGCTGGAGCGGGCTGGTGGCAATTATTATCCTAAGCTGCAATGTTCCGTGCCTTTCACGCCCGCAACTGGACCAAGGCTTTTAACCAGCGGCATCGATGACGCGGCCTTTCGGCAAGTATTGGCGTCAGGCCTGCGGCAGGTCACCGAGAAAATTGGCGTATCTTCAGCCCACGTGACCTTTGCACCTAATGGTGACATCGACGCTTTGCTGGGCGAAGGCTTTCTTCCCCGCACCGACCAGCAATTTCATTTCATCAACAACGGCTACCGCGACCACGCCGATTTTCTCGATGCGCTCGCGTCTCGCAAGCGCAAGGGCCTGAAAAAAGAACGCCGCGCAGCACTCGAAAACGGCATCGAAATCGACTGGCTTACCGGCAGCGATCTGACCGAAGACATCTGGGACCAGTTCTACAAATTCTACATGGACACTGGCAGCCGTAAATGGGGCCGACCGTACCTCACCCGTCAGTTCTACTCGCTAATCGGCGAACGCATGGCAGAGGACGTCCTGCTGATCATGGCCAGGCGCGAGGGCCGTTACATCGCAGGCGCCATCAATTTCATCGGTGGCGACGCGCTTTACGGTCGCCACTGGGGCTGCATCGAAGACCACCCCTTCCTACACTTCGAAGTCTGCTACCATCAGGCCATCGATTTCGCCCTGGCGAAGGGCCTGAAGCGTGTGGAGGCAGGCGCCCAGGGCGAGCACAAGCTGGCACGAGGCTACACTCCTGTCACCACCCATTCTGCTCACTTCATTACGCACCCGGGCCTGCGGCGCGCAATCGCCGATTATCTGGAGCGGGAGCGTAGCGAAGTGGAAGAGATCAGCGGCTATCTTGACGACCACAGCCCATTCCGCAAAGGCGAGCGTCTGGAAACCGACGACTAGGACAACAGCATTTCGAGGAGACTTCCCATGACGGCAGCTTACGAGACAGACAATATCTTCGCCAAAATCCTGCGCGGCGAAATTCCCTGCGTAAAGGTTCACGAAGACGACGATACGCTTGCTTTCATGGATGTCATGCCGCAAGCACCGGGCCACCTGCTCGTCATCCCCAAGACCGCGTCACGCAACATGCTGGATGCCGACCCGCAAGTGCTGGCGAAAACCATCGCCGTGGTCCAAAAACTCGCAGTCGCCGCAAAACAGGCCTTCGATGCGGATGGTGTCTACATCGCACAGTTCAACGAACCCGCAGCAGGCCAGACCGTTTTCCACCTGCATTTCCACATCGTACCCCGCAAGGAAGGCGAATCGTTGAAGCCTCATAGCGGCGCGATGGCCGATGGCGCTTTGCTGAAAGAGCACGCGGAGAAGATCAAGGCCGCGCTTTGAACTAACGCATCACTGGTCTGCTGACTGTTCAGTCGCCTGCGACAGCATCGGCACCATTCTGCCGGACAAAGCGAGATACAGAACGAGTTTTCCCGATATCCAATAGGCCAAGGCGAACATCGCAATGCCGCCAAACACATCGCTGAGATGGTGCCCACCGTGAACGAGGATGGCAGGCACCATCGCCGCGTTTAATAGCAACGCAACAGGCGCGGCCATTCTGAACCGCGCTAGAAATACCGCCGACATACAAGCCATAACCGTGTGAAACGATGGAAAACCTATCAAGCCAAGCACGTGGGATGGCGAAAGATATCCTGGTCCATCGCGTCCAAGCAGCAACAATTCAGCTCCGTATTCGGGAGTCACGCCAAGATCGATCGCCGAAAGTATCTCCGGTGACAATTTGTAGAGTGTCGATGGCCCAAAGGTTGGAAACATCGCCCATACCGCGATGCAACCGATAACACCCAAAACGCCGGTCAACAAAAAATGCCAGAGATACTGCTCTTTGCCGGAGAAGCTTAGGAGAAGTACCACGAAGGCCAGTTGGGGCAACGAGCTGAAATAAACGAAAAATAGGACCTTGGTCACCAAAGGCCATTGAGCAGCGATTGCCACTGCCTCCGGCCAGCTATAACCGAAAATTGAGTCGATGCGAACGAAGGTCAAATCCACCGGTGCGGAACGTATCGGCAGGAGGAGATAGTTGAAAATAGACGCGACCAGAGTGAATATTATGAACAGGCCCGACGCAGTAAGGGCAAGAGCAAGGCGCTCCTCTCCACGATAAGTACGGTAATATTGCCCGCCAACGATGAGAAGCATGCTGCCGAAAAATGGAACTGCATAGCCAGCCCAGTCGGTTCTGACGCCCTTGACCAAAATCAGCGCCAGATCAACCGCGGCTATGGTGGCAATGACAAAGGCGAACAAACGTTCGGCTGGCAACAGTCGCATTGGCTTCTCCAAGTATGACTGACGCTAAGCCAAAAGCCTGAAATTCGTGTAAATCTCAGCGTGGACTGATAAAGAGCATACCGATCGTCAGCAAAACCAGCGGTACAATCACGCCAACCAGCACGCGTTGCCGTGCCAGCAGGAAGACGACGAACCCCAGCGCAGCAGCCCCTATCCGCAACCACATCGGCGACTGCTCCAGCACACCGGTGGGAAACACGATCAGCTTTGCGGTGACGGCCATGACCAGCGCCGTGGCAACCGCGCGGACCCAGTTCAGGACTTCGGAGCCCTCTTTCAGCCGATTGCCCGCGATCACGCCCAGCCAGCGCCAGAGGTCGGTGGCCAGCCAACCCGCAATCGCGATGAAGAGGTAGGGTGCCCACCATGCATCCGGGATCATGGCTCGCCCTCCACGGTCACGGGCTCGATTTTACGGCGAAACCAGAAACGGTCAATCAGATAGGCCAGCGTGCCGCCACCGATACCGGCATAGAGAATATCGAATTCCGGCTCGATGACCGCAAACAGCGGCCCAGCGATCACGCCGATGATGAAGGCCACTTTGACCACCGTGTGTCGGGCGGATGCCCAGATGGATGACACGAAATAAACCGGCGTCAGAAAGAACAGAATCCCCGCAACCAGCGGCGGAAAGGCAGCGACGAGGCCGTAGCAGATTCCGACGATTACCGCATTCACCAGAGTCAGCGTCATACCGAAACCTGCAAACCACGCGACCCTGGCCTCGCGCGGGACTTTGCTCAGGTTCTGTGTGGCAAACACCCAGGCGGTGATCGCGACGAAATGGGAGAGAAACAGCAGCACCCAGGTGGGTGTCTTTGCGGTGCGCATTTCGGGCACGATGGAGGCCACCATCGGCATCATACGGATGGAAGACAGGGTGACCACAAGAAAGCAGGTCGCCAGCCCCGCGCCGCTGGTCATCGCACCGATCAGGATCATCTTGGCTGGAAGCGCCCAGATGGTAAGCGTCATAAACACAGCCTCACCGCGCGGCACGCCGGACTCCAGAGCAAAGGCGCTGAAGCCAACGAACGAGGTCATGAGAATGAGCGATGGCAGCGAGAAAATGCCCTTCATGCCTCTGAAAAACCAGAGATAGATGGGCTCCGCAGGGTGTTCTAAAGGCATGTCGTTATCCGGTATCGATAAAAATAAAGTGCCGGGCATAGAGCCCGGCACTTGTCAGTCTTATGGTACCGATTACTTCTTTTTCGGCACCTTGGGAACGGTGTTGGTCTTGCGGCGAGGCTTGGCTTCTTCCGCTGCCTTGTCCGTGTCGGCGGCCACCACTTCGTCTTCCTTCTCGACCTTGGCGGCTTTCGCCTTGCTCTTGGCCTTGCCCGGAGACTTCGCGGCCTTCAACTCGGCCTCCGGCTTTGGCTTCACAGGTGCCGTCTCCGGCAGCACGTCCAGCTTCAAGCCATCCGTGCCGTCTTCCTTCTTGCCTATGCTGACGCTAACGACGCCGCCCTTCTTGAGCTTGCCGAACAATATCTCGTTGGCCAGCGGCTTCTTGATGTGTTCCTGAATGACGCGGCCGAGTGGACGCGCACCCATCTTCTCATCGTAGCCCTTCTCGGACAGCCAAGCGATGGCATCCTCATGCAGGTCGAAGGTGACGTTGCGTTCGGAAAGCTGCGTTTCCAGCTGCATGACGAACTTCTGCACCACCTTGTGAATGACCGCAGTCGGCAGCGGCGAGAACGGAATGATCGCATCCAGACGGTTGCGGAATTCAGGCGTGAACAGGCGGTTGAGAGCCTCTTCATCCTCACCGCTACGCTTGGACGAGCCGAAGCCGATGGCCGACTTCGCCATTTCGGACGCACCCGCATTGGTCGTCATGATCAGAATGACGTTGCGGAAGTCGATCTTCTTGCCGTTGTGGTCGGTCAAAGAGCCGTGATCCATGACCTGCAACAGGATGTTGTAGATGTCAGGATGTGCCTTCTCGATTTCGTCCAGCAACACAACGCAATGTGGATGCTGATCGACGCCATCCGTCAGCAGGCCACCCTGGTCGAATCCGACATAGCCCGGAGGTGCACCCAAGAGACGCGATACGGTGTGACGCTCCATGTATTCCGACATGTCGAAACGCAGCATCTCCACGCCGAGGGACGCTGCAAGCTGCTTGGCGACTTCCGTCTTGCCCACGCCCGTTGGGCCCGAGAAGACGTAGGAACCGATGGGCTTGTTGGGTTCGCGCAGACCCGCACGGGCGAGCTTGATTGCGGTAGACAGCGCTTCGATAGCGATATCCTGACCATAAACGACCGAGCGCAGCTCCTTCTCAAGATTGGCGAGAACCATCTCGTCATCCTTGGAAACGGTTTTGGCCGGAATGCGCGCCATCGTCGCAATCGTAACCTCGATCTCCTTTTCGGTGATCAGCTTGCGACGCTTGGAAGCAGGCAACAGCATCTGTGCGGCACCGGTCTCATCGATCACGTCGATTGCCTTGTCCGGTAGCTTGCGGTCCGAAATGTAACGGGCCGAAAGCTCGACAGCCGCCTTGATGGCGTCGTTGGTGTAGCGCAGGTGATGATAATCTTCGAAGTAAGGCTTGAGACCCTTCATGATCTCGATCGCATCTTCGATGGACGGCTCGTTGACGTCGATCTTCTGGAAGCGACGAACGAGCGCCCGGTCCTTTTCGAAGAACTGGCGATATTCCTTGTAGGTCGTCGAGCCGATGCAACGGATCACCCCGGAGGAGAGCGCGGGCTTCAGCAGGTTGGACGCATCCATTGCGCCGCCCGATGTCGCACCGGCACCAATCACGGTGTGAATTTCATCAATGAACAGTACCGCACCCGGAAACTCTTCCAGTTCCTTGACGACCTGCTTCAAGCGCTCTTCGAAGTCGCCGCGATAGCGCGTACCGGCCAGAAGCGTGCCCATATCGAGCGAGAAGATCGTGTCGTTCTTCAACGCTTCAGGCACCTTGCCCTCAACGATACGCTTGGCGAGACCTTCGGCGATGGCCGTCTTGCCAACGCCTGGATCACCCACATAAAGCGGATTGTTCTTGGAGCGACGGCACAGGATCTGAATGGTGCGGTTGACCTCGGCATGACGACCAATGAGCGGATCGATTTTGCCACCACGCGCCTTGTCGTTCAGGTTCACGCAGTATGCCTTCAGTGCGTCCGGCTGCTTCTTGGGCGCAGCATTGTCCTCTTCGGCACCGTTGCGTGCAGGCTTTGCTTCGTTTTCGGTGTCCTCGGCACCACGGGGCGACCGGGTCTGGGAGGTCCCGGGACGTTTGCCGATGCCGTGCGAGATGTAATTGACGGCGTCGTAGCGCGTCATCTCCTGCTCCTGCAGGAAGTAGGCGGCGTGGCTTTCGCGCTCTGCAAAGATTGCGACCAGCACATTGGCGCCGGTGACCTCTTCACGGCCCGACGACTGCACGTGAATGACCGCACGTTGGATAACGCGCTGGAAACCGGAAGTGGGTTTGGAATCCTCGTCGTAACCCGTCACCAGATTGGACAGTTCGTTGTCGACGTAATCGACCACGGTTTTACGAAGCGCATCCAGATCAACGTTGCAGGCACCCATCACGGCTGCCGCATCCGCATCCTCTATCAACGCCAGCAACAGATGCTCGAGCGTCGCATATTCATGATGACGCTCATTTGCAAAGGTCAGTGCCTGATGCAGCGCCTTCTCTAGACTTGGGGAAAAAGTTGGCACGTTGCGATCCTCATTTCTTTTCCATGACGCACTGAAGCGGATGCTGGTGCTGTCGGGCGAAATCCATGACCTGACTTACTTTTGTCTCTGCGACCTCATATGTAAATACCCCGCATTCGCCGACACCGTGCTGGTGTACATGCAACATGATGCGGGTAGCCCCTTCCCTGTCCTTCTGGAAAAAACGCTCCAGAATGTGAATGACGAATTCCATGGGAGTATAGTCGTCGTTCAGTAAAAGAACACGGTAGAGATTAGGCTTTTTTGTCTTCGGTTTGGTGCGGGTAATAACAGACGTTCCGCGGTTCGCACCGCCATCTTCCCCTTCACCGTCGCCCTGCATGTCGATCGGCTTAGCGATCATCTTACTTCATTCTCCAGATCGCACTCGCACCGGTCTTTTTGGGATACGAGCCAGAATTTCGCTCACCTATATTTAGGTCGTCCAATGGTGATTTTAAGCCCCCTTTGCCGCACTGCAATCACTAATACGTTCACAGGCGACGAAAGTGTGAAGAGAAGCGCGAAGCAATGGCGCGCGCAAGCCCTCCTCATCGCGACAGGCCGCGTCGCAGCGTGACAGCGACCGCATGTTCGAAGGTCGACACCTCCATCTTCCGGCAAATCGACTCCATCAGATAGCCTATTGTTATGCTGGAGAGAGCCACTTCTGCAGCGATAATCTCAAAGCTTTCGCCTTCTGCGGCCAGAAAAAGAATCTGCTTTTCAAGACCGGAAAGCGGTTGCCTCTTCTCCGTTCGCGCACGCCCGATCGAGGTGAGGCGCATATGCATGTGAAACATCAGCATGCTCATCCGCTCGACCTCATCCACATCAGGGTGTGGTCGGTCTCCTGCAAAGCCTATCAGGCGCGGCAGGGATGAAACGCCAAGCGCGGAAAAGCTGATCCCCATGGTGAAACCAACGGAACGATAAAATGCTGCGTGATCCGGTTCGATCTCGCCACAGGCTTCATCCTCGCTCAAATCCCAAGGGGTTGGACCCAGAGTACCGGGTAGATGCTTGAAAAGCCGTTCAGCGAAAGCCGCCACGCGCTCATCGATCTTGTAGAACAGGTCAACCGGCATGTTGGAGGGGAAAAGGAAGGATATCGGCTCTTCCTCCTCCACACGCGCCGTTTCGAACACGCAATAATAACGAAAGCCGAACATGTTCTGAATTTCGGTCAACAACAGCGCGACATCGTCCATCGTGTCGGCTTTTTGCAGTCTGATGAGAAGGTCCTGGCTGATTTCATACCTCTGCATCAAAAGAACCCCATCCGGGTGGATGGGGATTGGCCGAACGACCTTATGGGTCAGTTCGACGCTCTACCGAAAAGCCTAATCGTGCAGCTGTAGCCTGTCAATTTTCGCCATCCAGCATCTCGCGCACGGCCACGGCCAACTGCTTTAGCGAGAATGGCTTGGGCAGGAAACCGAACTTGGCATCGGCTGGCAGGTTCTTCGCGAATGCATCCTCGGCATACCCCGATACGAAGATGAACTTCATGTCGGGATAGGTCTTGCGAAGCTCCCGCAGCAGCGACGGGCCGTCCATTTCTGGCATCACGACGTCGGAGACGACGATATCGACCTTGCCGTCCAGCTCCTCCAGAACTTCCAGCGCTTCTGTGCCGGACCCGGCCTCGTGGACAGTGTAGCCGCGGGTTTCCAGCATGCGCTTGCCACCACGGCGCACCGCCTCCTCGTCCTCGACCAGCAGAACGACGGCGGATTTGCCGGTCAGGTCGAGAAGCTCTTCCTTGGCCGCAGCATCCTTGGCAGCCGCCGCGTCGGCGATGCCGCGAGCCGCAATTTCCTCTTCCGTCTGATGCACCACCTCGATGATGTGGCGCGGTAAGAAGATGCGGAAAGCCGTGCCCTTGCCCACTTCTGAATCGGGGTAGATGTAGCCGCCGGACTGCTTGACGATGCCATATACCATCGAAAGGCCAAGCCCCGTGCCCTTGCCCACTTCCTTGGTGGTGAAGAACGGCTCGAAAATCTTGTCCATAATCTCCGGCGGAATACCGGTGCCGGTATCGGCAACCTCGATCATCACGAGGTCTTCGGACGGAATATCCGAACGTCCCAGCGCGACGACTTCTTCCGCAGACATGTTGCGGGTCATGATCTTGATCTTGCCACCATCCGGCATCGCATCACGGGCGTTAACGCAGAGGTTGATCAGTACCTGCTCGAACTGCGACAGATCGGTTTTCACTGGCCACAGATCGCGCCCGTAATCCACCTCCAGCTTGACATTGGTGCCGGAAATCAACCGGTCCACCAGCATGCGCAGATCGCCGATGACGTCGGTCAGGTTCAGCACCGCCGGGCGCATCGTCTGCTTTCGCGAGAACGCCAGCAACTGGCGCACGAGAACGGCGGCGCGGTTGGCGTTGCGCTTGATTTCCATCAGATCGGCAAAGCTGGCATCGGCAGGCCGCGCCTGTAGCAGCAGATGGTCGGAAGATAGAAGAATGGCGGTCAACACGTTGTTGAAGTCATGTGCGATGCCGCCAGCCAGCGTACCCACGGCATTCATCTTCTGAGTCTGCGCCATCTGCGTTTCGAGCGCCTTCTGCTCGGTCACCTCAATGGCGTAAACAATGGCAACCTCTTCCGGCGCCTCATCGTCCTGGTCGATCACGGCGTGAACGTAGAAGCGGAAATGCCGCGCCTCATCGGTCGGATGGCGGGAATCGAACGGTGGAATATCGCCTTGGCGGTCCTTGGCGGCATCGATGGCCTGCAACAGCTTCGGCTTATCGTTGTCGTGCAGCACGGCATCCAGCACCACGCCATTGTCGATATCGTCACGACCGACGACGCCGGAAAACAGTTTCAGGAACGGCGCGTTGGTGCGCAGAATTCGGCCATCACCATCCAGCGAGGCAATCGCCATCGGCGTGTTGTTGAAAAAGCGGGTGAACCGCATGGCCGAGGCCGATTCGGCGTTCGCCTTGCCCTTGGCGCGCATCAGCACGATGGTCCGGCTTTCACCTGGCGCACCGTCGCGCGTGCCGGTGACCTGATGAACGAGACGCGCTGGCATGCTCTGGCCATTGACCCGGCGCATATCCAGATCCAGCATTTCGGTGCGGTTCGATCCGGCCTGCGGCTGAACGGATTCGATCAGCGCCATGCCCTCACCCGCGACGATATCGGAAACCGTCAGCGAACCGGGAGAAAACTGCGCAAGATCAATGCCCAGCCATTCGGAAAGCGTGGCGTTGAGATAAACGATCTCGCCCTTCTTGCCCGCAGAGAAGAACCCGGCAGGCGCATGGTCGAGATAGTCGATGGCGTTCTGCAGCTCGCGGAAAAACCGCTCCTGATCTTCCCGCTCCGTGGTGATGTCGGCAATCTGGAAAACGTGGAGTGCCTTATCGTTTGTGTCCCTCAAAAGCCGGGCTTTGAGGCGGTACCAGTGCGGCCCGGCCTGCGACGTATTGGCACTCAACGGCTTCAGCAGCCGGAATTCCTCGTAACCGTCGTTACCATCACGCAAGCCGTTGATGAGGCGATAGAGCGCTTCCGTCGATTCCCGATCCCGCGACAGCAGCGTCTCAAGGCTCTGGATGTCTGTGGCCTTGGTCGCGCCGGTCATCTGGCAATAGGTGGCATTGGCGTAGACCAGCCGCCCCTTGGGGTCGGTGATCAGGGTGCCATCGGGATGGGAAGAGAGAAACCGGCGCGCCATGCCATCGGATTGCGATTGCGGCATGACCTCGATGAAGCCGATGGCCGACGACACCAGAAAGAAGATGCCGAGCATGGCCAGCACGCCGAGAATGCCGAGTACGACTTCGTTTTCCAGCGAGTCCTTGAAATAAACGAAACCGACAGCGGCAGCCACGAGGACGAGGGCCAACAGCAGGATGCGCAACAGGGTGCCGGATCTGGCGCGCCTGTCCACCAACGGAAAGTCATTGTCGCTGGCTTGGCTGACCTTGGTCATGGAGGCTCTAACCCTTGCAGTTTTGCCGATCCTCGCACATCAGAACACAAATGCCCCTGATGGAATCGCTTTTGTCTATCCCTTGTAGCAATTCGCTGAAATATCAAAAAGCTCCGCATCACCATAAACCTTTGTCAATACACAGCGAATGCAAGGTTTTGGATGCGATATGGCTGCCTGCGTGGCACCTTTGCCACGTCAAAACGTTGTCGCTGATTGAAACGCACCGCAATTTGGTGGCGCACGCAGCATAAAAACTTGTACTTGACGGAAAAAAATCGTCTTTTCGCTTCAACCGGCTTGAAAAATTCAGACAAGGCAATCATTTGCCCCACAAAATGCAAGAGGGACTGGCTCGATGATGGAAGATTTTATCGGCACATATGGCAACAACCTCATCGTTGCTGTTGTTGGTGTCGGCGTGGCACTTCTGGCTTTGGCCATCGTCCTGTGGCTCATTCGCAGACGCGGCGGCTCGTCGCCTTTCATTCGTGGTGGTAAAACCCGTCAACCGCGCTTGCAGGTGCTGGATGCCGCAGCTGTGGATGCCCGGCGCAGGTTGGTGCTGGTGCGCCGCGACAATGTCGAACACCTCGTCATGATCGGCGGCCCGACCGATATCGTCATTGAAAGCGGCATTGGCGCCATTCCCTTCATGAAGGACGTGCGCGACCCGCAGGACGACATGCTGCCAGCGCCACCAGCCGAAAAAGCAATTCCGCCGAGCCGCACGCGTGCGCTTCCCACCGTGAAGGAAGAGGAAAGCCGTCCCGCACCGTCCATTCCTGCGGCAGCACCGGCACCACAGCCCGAATTGCGCCCAGCCCCAGCCGCCGTCCAGCCACCCGCGCCTGTGGCAAGCCCAAGGCCTGCACCGACGCCGGCACCAGCACCTCGGCCAGTCACACCACCATCCCCACCTGTGACAGCAGCCCAGCCGGTCGCCGCCCCTTCGCGTCCTGCGCTGCCAGTGGCTCCCGCCCCGCGCGTCGTTGCCAAGGAGCCGATTGCACCTGCAATGACAGCACCCATCGTACCAGCCGTAACCGCAGCATCGCTCGCCGTCGAGCCAGTCGTGAAGCAGCCTCCGGTCGCTCCACCCCAGCCCGCTGCGGTCGCACCTGACGCCGCGCCAGAGCCGGTCGCTTCCAGAGAACCGTTCATCGACCAGAACAATGCGGGAGACTTTCTGGATGCCGCCCGCGAACGCGTCCTGCCCACATTCACCACTGCCGCACCCATCGCAGCCACAGCCTCGATTGCCAAGCCGGAGCCGCTGGCACCCGGCGATAACGGTCCCGTCTTCGGCGATCAGCTGACCAGCGATTTCGAGAGCTTCCTCGAGGCTGAAATTGCCAAGAACGCCGCTGCCACGCCTGATATCACCTCCGACATCAGACCCAAAATTAATATCGAGCCGACATGGCCGACAGAACCGCAGCAGACCGTCTCGCCGCCCGTATCGGATGGCGCTGCCGATAGCGATGTTCAGAAGGAAATGGCCCGCATCTTCGGTGAAATGGCCGTCACCCGCGACAAGTAACGGCACTTCGTCATTTCATGGATCGTTACGCATTCGGCCCGCCTCTCGGCGGGCCTTTCCATACGTGATGCCGGTTGCCATCCTCTCGCGACTCTGATCAAGATCGCGACGGGGAACAAAGGGTGATCATGTGAACAATTCGGCAACTGGCTCTGCGGCGCTCAAAGGCATGCTCATCATGGCGACATGCATGATCGTGCTGCCAGTCATGGATGCCATTGCCAAATATATGGCCACCAGCGAAGGCATGTCACCGGCTCAGGTGACGTTCTATCGCTTCTTCTTCCAGCTCGTCTGCACCCTGCCCCTGCTGCTAATCATGTCGCCTCGTGCACTGCTTTCCGCCAAACGGCCATGGCTCAACCTGTTGCGCGGAGTGTTGCATGCCGCCGCGAGCCTCGCCTTCTTCGCTGCCGTCAAATACATGCCGCTGGCCGATGTCTTCGCCATCTATTTCGTCGAACCCTTCCTGCTGACCATGATGTCCGCGCTGTTTCTGGGCGAAAAAGTCGGCTGGATGCGCTGGAGCGCGATTGCTGTCGGCTTCATCGGTGCGATGATCGTCATTCAGCCGAGCTTCGAGGTTTTCGGCTGGACCTCGCTTCTCCCCGTTGCCTGCGCCTTCCTCTTTACACTCTACCTCTTCCTCAACCGCGCCATGGGCGATGCCGATAGCCCGCTGGTCATGCAAACGATGGCGGGTATCGCCGGTACGATTTTCATGGGCGCAGCTCTTTTGATCGGCCACGGGTTTGGAGATGTGAATTTCGAAATGTCGCTGCCCGGGTGGGGCCACGGCCTCGTGCTTCTGGTGCTGCTCGGCTCCATTTCCGGCTACATGCACCTTCTCGTCGTCAAGGCCTTCCGTCTCGCGCCGGTATCGCTTCTGGCACCCTTTCAATATTTCGAGATCATTTCGGCAACTGTGTTGGGCTATGTGCTGTTTGCCGATTTCCCCACGGCGTCGAAATGGGTGGGTATTTTCATCATTGTCGCGTCAGGCCTGTTCATCATCTGGAGAGAGCGGCGCGCCGCAAGGCCAACCATCGTGGATGTCGCAGAAGTGTGACGAATGTCGCCCACCGCCCTTGTTCCTGTCGCAGAGGTCGGGCAAAAGTCTTTTCGAATAAAACGAATATTATCAGGAGACGAATATGGACGTTCGCGCCGCAGTCGCTGTTCAGGCAGGCAAGCCACTCGAAATCATGACGGTACAGCTTGAAGGCCCGCGCGCCGGCGAGGTCTTGATCGAGGTCAAGGCGACCGGCCTTTGCCACACGGACGATTTCACGCTTTCGGGCGCTGACCCAGAAGGCCTGTTTCCAGCGATTCTCGGTCATGAAGGCGCAGGCATTGTGGTCGATGTCGGCCCCGGCGTCACCTCGGTCAAGAAGGGCGACCACGTCATTCCGCTTTACACGCCCGAGTGCCGCGAATGCCCGTCCTGCCTGTCGCGCAAAACCAATCTCTGCACCGCCATCCGCTCCACCCAGGGACAAGGCGTCATGCCGGATGGCACCAGCCGTTTTTCCATCGGCAAGGACAAAATCCACCACTATATGGGCTGCTCGACCTTCGCGAATTACACGGTTCTGCCGGAAATCGCGGTCGCCAAGATCAACCCGGACGCTCCGTTCGACAAGGTCTGCTACATCGGTTGCGGCGTCACCACCGGTATCGGCGCCGTCATCAACACCGCCAAGGTCGAAATCGGCTCCACCGCCATCGTGTTCGGTTTGGGCGGTATCGGCCTCAACGTCATTCAGGGCCTGAAGATCGCTGGCGCCGACATGATCATCGGTGTCGATCTCAACAATGACAAGAAGGCATGGGGCGAACGCTTCGGCATGACCCACTTCGTCAATCCGAAGGATGCGGGCGATGATATCGTGCCTTACCTCGTCAATCTGACGAAGCGTGGTGCAGACCAGATCGGCGGCGCGGATTACACATTCGATTGCACCGGCAATACCAAAGTCATGCGTCAGGCCCTGGAATCCTCGCATCGCGGCTGGGGCAAGTCAGTCGTCATTGGCGTGGCCGGTGCCGGTCAGGAGATTTCCACGCGTCCCTTCCAGCTCGTCACAGGCCGCACATGGATGGGCACCGCCTTTGGTGGCGCGCGCGGTCGCACGGATGTGCCGAAGATCGTCGACTGGTACATGGAAGGCAAAATCCAGATCGACCCGATGATCACCCACACCATGCCGCTTGAAGACATCAACAAGGGCTTCGAAATGATGCATTCCGGCGAAAGCATCCGTGGCGTCGTCGTCTATTGATCGATCAACCAACGCCCTTTGGCCTTTGCGGTCGAAGGGCGTTGCCCTGTCAGTCGCAGCGCAGTGCATTGCGTCATCCACTTCAAAACACGCCATAAACGCCAGAAGATTAAGGACAACCAGCGCTTTACGCGCTTCGGGGCTTTTCCTTCGCGGTCGCGCGGTCTATAGGTGGCGCTGATTTTTTAGCGGAACGACAAATGAGCAACACGATCTTCGTCCTCAATGGACCTAATCTCAACATGTTGGGAAAACGTGAGCCGGGCATTTATGGCGGCAAGACGCTGAAAGACATCGAGAACGATTGCATCAAGGCTGGCGAAGAGCTGGGCTTTGCAGTCGAGTGCCATCAGTCCAACCACGAGGGCGCGCTGGTCGATCTGCTGCATGAGGCTGGAGAACGCGCCGTCGGCGTCGTTATCAATCCCGGTGCTTACGGCCATACGTCGATTGCCATGCATGATGCGATCAGAGCCATCTCCGTGCCCGTGGTGGAAGTTCACATCTCCAACATCCACGCACGTGAGGAATTCCGCCATAAATCGATGATAGCGCCCGCTGCAAAGGGAATGATTTGCGGCTTCGGGCCTTATGGCTACATCATGGCGCTCAACGCCTTGAAAAATATCACGGCATAAAAAGAAACAATCAGAAATAGGGTTTGTCATGTCTGAAAAGAAAAACGGTATCGACAAGGAACTGATCCGCGACCTCGCGAACATTCTCAACGACACCGACCTTTCCGAGATCGAGGTCGAGCAGGACGATCTGCGCATCCGCGTTTCGCGCGCAGCGCCCGCACCTGTTTACGCAACCGCACCTGCGCAGTATGCCCCTGCTCCCGCAGCAGCGCCTGCTGCCGCACCGGCAGTTGCGCCCGGCAATGCTGCACCAGCCGCACCTGCCCGCAACCCGGCCAACACCGTGACATCGCCCATGGTCGGCACGGCTTACCTGTCGTCCGCCCCCGGCGCGCGTCCTTTCGTTGAAGTCGGCGCCACCGTCAAGGAAGGCCAGACGCTTCTGATCGTTGAAGCCATGAAGACCATGAACCAGATCCCTGCACCGAAGTCGGGCAAGGTCACGGAAATCATCGTCAACGACTCGCAGCCAGTCGAGTATGGTGAAGCCCTCGTGGTCATCGAATAAGGGCTGATTTCATGGTATCCAAGATCCTCATCGCCAATCGCGGCGAAATCGCCCTTCGCGTGTTGCGCGCCGCCAAGGAACTCGGCATTCCAACGGTTGCCGTCCACTCCACGGCTGACGCGGATGCCATGCATGTGCGCCTCGCCGATGAGAGCGTCTGCATCGGGCCGCCACCATCGCGTGATAGCTACCTCAACATCCACCAGATCGTTGCTGCCTGCGAAATCACCGGTGCGGATGCCGTTCACCCCGGCTACGGCTTCCTGTCTGAAAACGCCAAGTTCGCCGATATTCTCGACGCCCACGGCATCACCTTCATCGGACCGACCGCCGATCACATCCGCATCATGGGTGACAAGATCACGGCAAAGCAGACGGCGCAGGAACTCGGCATTCCCGTCGTTCCCGGCTCTGACGGCGAAGTAAAGCCTGAGAACGCGCTGGAGATCGCTCGCAAGATCGGATTCCCCGTTCTCATCAAGGCCACCGCTGGCGGCGGTGGACGCGGCATGAAGGTTGCCAAGGACGAATCGGAAGTCGAGGAAGCTGTTTCTACGGCCCGCTCCGAAGCGCTTGCCGCTTTCGGCAACGACGCCGTCTACATGGAAAAGTACCTCGGCAAGCCACGCCACATCGAAGTTCAGGTGTTCGGCGATGGTGAAGGCAAGGCCATCCATCTGGGTGAACGCGATTGCTCGTTGCAGCGCCGCCACCAAAAGGTTCTGGAAGAAGCGAACTCGCCGGCGCTGACCGTCGAACAGCGGATGAAGATCGGCGAGATTTGCGCCGATGCCATGCGTAAGCTGAAGTATCGTGGCGCCGGCACCATCGAGTTCCTGTACGAAAATGGCGAGTTTTATTTCATCGAAATGAACACCCGTCTTCAGGTGGAGCATCCGGTTACGGAAGCCATCACCGGCATGGACCTCGTGCAGGAGCAGATCCGCGTTGCCTCCGGCCAGGGCCTTTCCGTGACGCAGGATCAGGTGACATTCAGTGGCCATGCCATCGAATGCCGCATCAACGCCGAGGACCCGCGCACCTTCGTGCCGTCTCCCGGTACTTTGACCTACTTCCACACACCCGGCGGCCTCGGCGTTCGCGTCGATTCCGGTGCCTATCAGGGCTACAAGATACCGCCATATTACGACAGCATGATCGGCAAGCTGATCGTGCATGGTCGCAACCGTGACGAATGCATTCGCCGCCTTCGCCGCGCGCTCGACGAATTCGTCGTAGACGGTATCAAGACCACCCTGCCGCTGTTTCAGGACCTTCTGCAAAACGAAGACATTCTGAAAGGTGATTACGACATTCACTGGCTGGAAAAATATCTGGCCGGTGACGCGAAGTAAGACATGGGACGGCGCGGCAGAAACAACGACATCGATGTCGATATTCTGCTGCGCGCCTACTCCATCGGCCTGTTTCCCATGGCCGATTCGGCAGATGACCCAGAACTCTTCTGGGTCGAGCCGGAGATGCGGGGCATCATCCCGCTCAATGATTTCCACGTTTCTAAAAGCCTTGCCAAGGCCATCCGCAAACGCCCTTTCGACATCCGCTTCGATGCGGATTTCGAGGGTGTGATGGCGGGTTGCGCCGCAGAAGCGCCGGATCGTCCCAGCACCTGGATCAATCAGACGATCCGCAAGCTCTACGTGGAACTCCATGAGATCGGCCACGCCCATAGCGTCGAAGCGTGGGAAGGCGACGAGCTGGTCGGCGGTCTCTACGGTGTGTCCTTGGGCTCAGCCTTCTTCGGCGAGAGCATGTTCTCCCGACGCACCAATGCCTCGAAGATTTGCCTCGTCCATCTGGTCGAGCATCTGCGCGACAAAGGCTTCACGCTCCTCGACACGCAATTCACCACCGAACATCTCAAGACGTTCGGCGCAATCGATGTTCCGAAGGCTGAGTACGCGAAGATGCTGGAGCCTGCCGTCAGCAGGCCAAGCCTCGCATTCTGATTTCAGAGATCACTTGCTGGCGGTGGATGGCGCAGGCACATCCGATTCCTGCTTGCAGCCCGTCAGCCAGACGTCATAGATCGGGTGCTCGACGGCATTAAGGCCCGGGCTGTCGGCGAACATCCAGCCCGTGAAGATGCGCTTGATCTTGCGGTCGAGAGTGATTTCATCGACCTCGATGAAGGCATCGATCTTTTGCGCTTCTGTATCGTCTCGCGAATAGCAGACCTTTGGAGTGACCTGAAGCGCGCCGAATTGCACGGTTTCGTTCAGATAGACATCGAAGGACGTGATGCGACCGGTGATCTTGTCGATGCCGGAAAATACGGCGACACGGTTTTCGATTCGGGCGGCGGAGGCTGGGGTGACCAGGGCGGTCATGGGCACGAGCGTAAACAGTGAAACAGCCAGTGCACGCAAAGAGGTTTCCCGCGTGAATTTTCCCATGTCGAACCGTCTCCAGAAAGATTTCCCGCACCATCGGGCGCGGGCTCAACGCCTACAGGCGGAATGTGGCGAAAGCGGGTGGCGTTTCAATGCGAAGAGCGCACATTCACGGCGGACCCGCACCGCGATCAGTTGCCGGGCGTCCAGGCATCGTAGTCGCCGGTGACGCGTGGACGTTCGCCAGCAACGGCCAGAGAGCCCTGCGGGCGGTAGGCGTTCGATGTGCCGGTCAGGTTGGGCACATGCGGCTTTTCCCATTCGCGAGCGGCATAGTTTTCCTGGCTCGGCGGAACGTCGGTGCGATAATGCATCCAGCCATGCCAGCCGGGCGTGATCGCAGAGGCTTCGGCGTAGCCATTGTAGATGACCCAGCGACGTGGCATGCCCCAGGATGTGGTGCCGCCTTCGTAATAGGTATTGCCCAACTCATCCGTGCCGACCTTCTTGCCGAAACGCCATGTGTGAAAGCGCGTTCCAATCGTCTGGCCGTTCCACCAGGTGAAGATTTGCGTCAGGAGAGTCTTCATTATCCATTCCTCGGGCTTGAGTGAAACGCGACGACGTGATGTGCGCTGCACAGCAAAAGCTTATGCCGCTCCACGGGCCAATTGTCCAGTATTTCCCGTGCTGCGGACGCTATTTCAGCGTCATGCTGAAGCCGAGATGGCGCTGCTCGAAGCCGAGCCGTTGATAAAAGCGGTGCGCATCCACCCGTGCCTTGTTAGATATCAACTGGACGTTTTTGACGCCGCGCTCTCTCGCATCCTCGATGCAGTGGCGGATCATGATCGCGCCGATGCCGCGACCGCGCATATCCGCCCGAGTCTGCACCGCTTCGATCTTCATCGACGTCGCGCCGCGCCCGACCAGCTTGGTCAGAATCACCGTCTGAAACGTGCCGACGACCTCGCCGTCCAGTTCCGCCACATAAAGCGTCTCGTTGGAGGATTCCTCGATGGCATGAAAAGCCGCGAGATAATCCGGCATGGCCGATCGATCAGCAGTATCGCCGTGACCACCAATATCATCGGCGGCGAACATGGCGGCCAGCGACGGGATGTCGTCCTCGCGAGCAAATCGGATGGTGAGATTCTCAACCATGGTGTTCATCGGGACAGCGTTTTCTCCATGACGATGCCGGGCAAACCCTCGACACCCGCCATGCGTTCGACGCGATCGACCTCAACGAAACCGACGCCCTCATAGAACGAAATCGCGGCCTTGTTCCTAGGCTCCACCTCAAGGCGCATGATGTCCGCATCGGGAAAGCAAGTCTCGAGCTCGGCGAACATATCGTGCCCGATGCCCTGACGCTGAAACAGCGGATCGACGTAGAGCTGGTGCAGCAGCGCCGTTTTCACCATCCTGGTCGACATGGCCGCATAGCCCATGCCACCAATGCGCTTGCCGTCATCCGCCACCAGAAACTCGCCACCCTTTTTCTGGATACGCTCCTTCATCGCGGCTGGAGAATGCCAGTCGGCGATGAGTGCTGCGGTCTTTTCCGCACCGTAGAGCGTATCGTAGGTGGCGTGCCACGTTCGGGCCAGCAGTGCCCTCACCGCCTCGATATCGCGCTCATTGGCTGTCCGAATGAAAAACACGTCTTGCTCCGTCTGAGAATGCCTGTCGGTTTTCATGCCGCCACCCCGCACTTGATGCGGGGTCCAGTGCGATCAAGTCCTTGATCGCAGAAGACTCTTTAGCAGCGCAGACGCGCCGCCGCTGGATTCCGGCTCGAGGCCGGAATGACGGAGCGAGAGTAGGCCTTACTCCTCGATACCCAACTTCGCCTTGACCAGTTCCTGCACGGCCTGCGGGTTGGCTTTGCCGCCAGTGGCCTTCATGACCTGACCGACGAACCAGCCAGCCAGCGTTGGCTTGGCCTTGACCTTCTCGACCTGATCCGGGTTGGCAGCGATGATCTCGTCCACGGCCTTTTCGATGGCGCCTGTGTCGGTGACCTGCTTCATGCCACGGCTTTCCACAATCTCCGCCGGGTTGCCGCCCTCGTTCCAGACGATTTCGAACAGGTCCTTGGCGATCTTGCCGGAGATGGTGTTTGCCTTGATGAGATCGATGATACCGCCCAGCTGATCGGCCGAAACAGGCGTTTCCTCGATACCCTTGCTCGCCTTGTTCAGCGCGCCGAGCAGATCGTTGATGACCCAGTTGGCGGCAATCTTGCCGTCACGTCCCTCGGCGACGAGCTCGTAATAATCGGCAATTGCCTTTTCCGAGACCAGGATCGACGCATCGTAGACCGACAGGCCGAGCGAGCTGACGAAGCGCGCCTTCTTGTCATCGGGCAGTTCCGGCAAATCCTTGTTCAGCGCCTCGATATAGGCATCGTCAAATTCCAGCGGCAGCAAATCCGGGTCGGGGAAATAGCGGTAATCATGCGCGTCTTCCTTGGAGCGCATGGAGCGCGTCTCGCCCTTGCCGGGATCGAACAGGCGGGTTTCCTGATCGATGGAGCCGCCATCTTCCAGAATGGCGATCTGGCGACGGGCCTCGTATTCGATGGCCTGACCGATGAAGCGGATGGAGTTTACGTTCTTGATTTCGCAGCGTGTGCCGAAGGCCTCGCCCGGCTTGCGCACGGAAACGTTCACATCGGCGCGCATGGAGCCTTCGTCCATGTTGCCATCGCAGGTGCCGAGATAGCGCACGATGGAACGCAGCTTGGTCATATAGGCCTTGGCTTCATCGGAAGAGCGCATGTCGGGCTTGGACACGATTTCCATCAGCGCCACGCCGGAACGGTTCAGGTCCACATAGGACATGGTCGGATGCTGGTCATGCATCGACTTGCCTGCATCCTGCTCCAGATGCAGACGCTCGATGCCGATTTCGATATCCTCGAAATTGCCCTGACGGTCCGGTCCGAGCGAAATCACGATCTGGCCCTCACCGACGATGGGGTCCTTGAACTGCGAAATCTGATAGCCCTGCGGCAGGTCAGGATAAAAGTAGTTCTTGCGGTCGAAGATGGAGCGCTTGTTGATCTGTGCCTTCAAGCCCAAACCGGTACGCACGGCCTGCGCCACGCATTCCTCGTTGATCACGGGCAGCATGCCCGGCATGGCGGCATCCACCAGCGACACGTTGGAGTTCGGCGCATTGCCGAAGGTGGTGGAAGCGCCGGAAAACAGCTTGGAATTGGAGAGGACCTGCGCGTGAACCTCCATGCCGATGACGATTTCCCAATCGCCGGTCGCGCCGGGAATGAAGCGTTTCGGGTCTGGTGTGCGCACGTCTACAAGGGTCATATCAAGCTCTTAATATACGGAATGTCTGTCTTTGGTGAGGTAGAGCAATTGGCACCGTGGCGCAAGGCTTGTCGCGCCAAAGGCATCATCGGCATGAGATTTCGAGGCGAGAGAATACCATTTCCTTACAATTCAAGGTTTAATCGCGCGCATGATGATTCTCGGTTTGCTCCTCGGCACTTATATTGCATTCAACCTCTTCGTTTTCCTGGTCTTCTGGTGGGATAAGGAAGCGGCGCGAAATGGCGAATGGCGCGTGCGCGAAAGCACGCTGTTGTTGCTGGCCTTTCTGGGCGGCACGGCTGGGGCGATCCTGGCGCAACGCCTGCTGCGCCACAAGACGCGCAAGGAACCTTTCCGCAGCATTCTACTGTCCATCGCAATCCTTCATGTCGGCGTCGCACTTTCGCTCGTCATCATGCCGCAATAGCCCGAGAGGTTGTTTATCGAGGCTGAGAATGCGGTTCAAAAATCGAAGCCGTAACTGTCATCGCTGATGTGAACGAACTGCTTTTCGAGGCCGATGGATTGCACGTCCCGATCAAGCCGGGTGGAGTATTTCATGGAAAACCAGCTGACGCCGTAGCCGTGCTTGCGGAAAAACTGGACGGCACGTTCGTTCTGGGCGTGGCTTTCCAGCTTTGCCGAGGGGAAATTGCGCGCCACGATCTGCCGCTCGATCTCGACCAGAAGCGCCGCGCCGACACCCTGACGCTGGTGCGGTGGATCGACCCAGAAATCGGAAATCGTATCGTCGAAATGCTCCCGCGCCGCCCAGCCGACAATGCCCCCGCCTGCCTCCGCCACCGTGATCGCCGCCCATGACGCATGGGTGAAATTCTCGAAAGCATACCGCGCATTCTCCCGCAACGCCTCCGTCACACCAATCACCGCAGTCGCCTCCGCCCAAGCCCGCAACCCAATGGCCGCCAGCACTGCTGCATCCGTTTCTCTCGCAGGGCGAATATGGATCACGCTGTTTCTCTGTTTTGGGGATGATTAGGAGTTGTATGGGTTCGATAACTGGGTCTGACCGCACATTCCGCTACACAATGTAGCGCGATGTATCAGCGTCCTTCCTACCCCTTCATCCTCAAAGGCAGCCCTGCCGCAATAAAATAAACCTCCCCCGCCACAGCCGCGATCTGCTGGTGCAAACGCCCTGCATGGTCGCGAAATTCCCGGGCCATCCGGTTCTCCGGCACGATCCCAAGCCCAACCTCGTTGGACACGAACACAATCCGCGCCCGCGCAGTCGCAGCATGCGTAACCAGAGGGGCAAAGGCCGATTCGACATCCCGCCCCTCCTCCATCATCAGGTTCGTCACCCAAAGCGTCAGGCAATCGACCAGAATGATGTTCTCCGGCTCGTCCAACCGCTGCAAAACTTCGGTCAGCGCAAGCGGCTCTTCATGCGTCGTCCACACGTCGCCGCGGCGGTCGCGGTGGTGGGAAATGCGGTCTTTCATCTCATCGTCCCAAGCGCGACCGGTGGCGATGTAATGCGCGGTCCCACTGCCCGCGAGAACGAGATTCTCGGCAAAGGCCGATTTGCCGGAGCGCGCACCGCCCAGCACCAGCACAGAGCGAGCGGCGTCAGACATCGAACAGCATTTGGCTAGGATGATGAAACGATCCGGCAGCCATTGCGGTTTGAAGCGCAAGCCGGGGGGCATTCGACATGAAAAGAGAACGATTCGTAGATATGGAGGCGTTCTCCCGGTCAATCATGCCATGCGCGCCCGGTAGAGGATCGGAACCTGTTTGCCCGCCCGCATTGTGCAAGACATGTCAGCAAACCCACTCGATGCAAAAGCGCCGGATCGTCTTGATAAGGTAGGTTCAGTCAGGAAAATTGTCAAATGCCGCAAAGCAAAAACCGCGCTACGCCAGAGCGCAAACGCGGTATTGAAATCCTCCGCAACAGCGGGGAATGGCACACCGGTACGCAAAACAAATCCGGCGTGCACGAACACCAATAACGGTAGTTCGTTACCGGATGGTTAGCGCAAACAGGAAAAGAACGGAGGGATGAGTTTTCATCCAGATTGCCATGCATTCAAATCGCATCAATATAGCGCGGGAGATTCGGGCGCGACCAAAAGGATAGACTGTGATCATGACGACCGTGGATTATCTAGCGTTGATTGTCTTTCTGGTGCTGTGGACGTCCTACACGCTCATCACAACGTCGAAGTCGGCATTTGGCCGCACCAGCCTCAACCTGGCCATGGCCGAACGGCGTCGTCAGTGGATTTACAATTCGCTGACCCGCGATCTGAAAATGATCGACACCCAGATCATGGCGGGACTACAGAACGGAACGGCTTTTTTCGCGTCTACGTCGATTTTCGCCATCGGCGGATGCTTCGCACTTCTAGGCGCAACGGATCAGGTCGAATCGGTGTTTCGGGATATGCCGTTTGTTCATTATGCAGGCCGCACCGCCTTTGAAATGAAGGTCATCGGCCTCACCTGCCTGTTCGGCTATGCTTTCTTCAAATTCGGCTGGTCCTATCGCCTATTCAATTACTGCACCATTCTCTTCGGCGGTATGCCCATGATGCATCAGGCGAACGAGAACAGGCAGGCCGCCGAACATGCTGCCGAAAACGTCATCCGCATGAACATCATCGCCGCGAAGAATTTCAACGATGGCCTGAGAACCATTTTCTTCTCCATCGGTTATCTCGGCTGGTTCATCAGCCCTTACGTGTTCATGGCGTCGACCATCATCATCATGGTGGCGTTGTTGCGCAGGCAGTTCTTCTCGGAAGCGCGCCGCGCGATCATGGACGACCTGTGAAATGCCATGAAAACGACGCACTTCACAGGCGAAGCGCTGCCAGCAGTTTGTAACCGTTGCAAAGGACGGAATTGATGAGTGAAGTCCCTGTAACGCCCACGGAACTTAAGACAAAGGGCAGGATCGGCGCGCTCGATACGCTGCGCGGCTTTGCGCTGATTGCCATGGCGAGCTACCATTTTACCTGGGATCTGGAGATGTTCGGATATCTCGATCCAGGCACGGCGACCCAAGGGTGGTGGCGGCTTTACGCCCGCGCAATCGCGAGTTCGTTCCTGTTTCTTGCCGGTTTCAGCCTTTACCTTGCCCATAGGCGCGGCGTTCACTGGCCGTCCTTCGGCAAACGTTTTGCGATGGTGGCAGGCGCGGCTCTTCTGATTTCCGTCGCGACCTATTTTGCCGTACCGGATGGCTGGATATTCTTCGGTATCTTGCACAATATCGCAGCCGCCAGTCTGATTGGCTTGCTGTTTTTGCGGCTTCCGTTTGTCGTAACGCTGGTTTTCGCCGCCCTTGCGCTGCTGGCACCTCGTTATCTCAGCTCGGATAGCTTCAACCCCATATGGCTGTCATGGATCGGCCTTTCGACCGTCCCTCCCCGGTCCAACGACTATGTTCCGCTCCTGCCGTTCCTCGCACCATTTCTACTGGGACTTGCCGTTTCGCAATTCGTCACGCCACGTGGCTGGCTGGACCGTTTCAGAAAGCCCAGTGGACGCAAGAACGTCCTTGCCTTCTTCGGGCGTCACAGCCTGCTGTTTTACATTGTCCACCAGCCGATCCTGATCGGCATCGTCTATCTGGCATCCCTCATCGCCCCGCCACCGCCGGTCGATCAAGTCGAGGCATATAAGAAAAGCTGCGAGGCCAGCTGCATGCAGCAGCAGAACGGGCTGAAACTATGCCAGAGCTTCTGCGGATGTACGCTGGAAAAGCTTCAGGCGGAAAGCCTGTTCGACCCTATGATGGCCAACAGTCTCCAGCCTGAGCAGCAGTCGAAGATTGGCGAGATCGCCTCGCAATGCTCGAACCAGATCCAATAAGGATCAGGTGCCGACGCCGATTTCGGCGAGCCGCGTGAGGCAGGCCTCTTCGACATTGTCGAGCTCCGCCAAGGTTTCCTCAATGTCCTTGCGCTTCTGACGGAGATCAGCGCGCTTCTCATCGACCTTCTTCATCAACAGAACGAGCTGCCCGGACTCACCCGGCGGCTCCTTGTAGACCTGAATGATTTCGCGAATTTCAGCGATGGTGAAGCCGATGCGGCGACCGCGCAGAATTTCCTGAATGAGCCTGCGGTCTGCCATGCGAAACAGCCGCGTGCGGCCCCGCCGCTCAGGATGGATCAAGCCCTCATCCTCATAGAAGCGGAGTGTGCGGGTAGAGACCCCAAATTCGCGTGTCAGTTCCGTGATGCTATAATACTTGTTCAAGGCTTCATCCGATTCTGGAGCATCGGACCGAAAATAACACACGGTTTTCGGAATATCCGTTGCTCAAACAACAAGATAGAATGACGAAGCGTTCCGCGCCTGCCAGTTTTATCTTTTAGCAATTCAATATGATTGACCTTCACGTAAAAGTCAATTTTGAAGCCATCAGATGGAAACGCCGAACCACCAGGTCGCGAGGCCAAGGAACGAAAAGAAACCGACGATGTCGGTAACAGCGGTCACGAAGACAGCCGATGACACCGCAGGGTCCGCGCCAAATTTATCCAGCAGCAATGGGATGATGATGCCGGCGATCGCTGCGGCGAACATGTTGATCAGCATGGCTGTCGCAATGATACCGCCCAGATTGACATCATTGAACCAGAGGCCAGCGATAACGCCGATCGCGCAACCGAACAGCGCGCCGTTGAGCAAACCCACACCAGCTTCACGCCGGATAATTCGGGCGGCATTGTGAATATCGAGATTCTTGGTGGCGAGCGCGCGCACCGAAACCGTCATGGTCTGCGAGCCTGCATTGCCGCCCATTCCAGCCACGATCGGCATCAAAACGGCCAACGCCACGATCTGCTCGATCGTCGCATCGAAGAGCCCGATGACGGAAGCAGCCATGAAAGCCGTGATGAGATTGACCGCTAGCCACGGCACACGTGAACGGGATGTCACCGCGATGGAGTCGGACAGTTCTTCGTCACCCACACCGCCCAAGCGCAGCAAGTCTTCCTCGGCTTCTTCCTGAATAACGTCGACAACGTCATCGATCGTGAGCACGCCGACGAGGCGACCGTTGTCGTCAACCACAGCTGCGGACAGCAAGTCGTACTGCTCGAAAAGCTGCGCCGCCTCCTCCTGGTCCATCTCGGCTGCAATCGGATGGTTAGTCTCGTGCATGATCGATTCGACCTTCACCTGCCGCTTGGAGCGCAGCAAACGGTCGAGATCAAGCGCGCCAACCAGCTTGAAGGTGGGGTCGACGACGAAGATTTGGGAAAAGGATTCGGGTAGTTCTTCCTCTTCACGCATGTAATCGATGGTTTGGCCGACCGTCCAGAAGGGCGGCACGGCCACGAATTCCGTCTGCATACGGCGACCAGCCGAGCTTTCGGGGTAATCCAGCGCACGCAGCAACCTGACACGCTCGGTAAATGGCATCTGCGCAAGAATGTCCTCGCGGTCTTCGCGGTCCATGTCTTCGAGAATGTAAACGGCGTCGTCCGAATCCATTTCGCCGATACCGGCAGCGATCTGGTCGTTCGGCATCTGCTCGACGATATCGAGGCGGATAGCTTCATCCACCTCGGTCAGCGCAGTCATGTCGAAATCGGCACCCAGCAGACGCACCATGGCGTGACGCTGGTCAGGCTGGATGGATTCGAGCAGGTCACCCAGCTCGGATTCGTGCAGCCGCGCTACGTTCTGACGCAGAAACAGGACGTCGCGGTCGCCGATGGCCGCGCCCACCATTGCGAGGAAATCCGACCGGATAGAGCCGTCCTCGGAATAGATGTCCGCCATGATCTCGGGCCTTTTGGCATCTTCCGGCACGGGATGATGGTGGTCGGATTGCGTCAAGTTGCGCCCCTTTTTCCGGTTGATTTGCCTGCTTCGCGAAGGGCTGGAGAATGGCTGTTAAAAGCACAATGTCAACAACAGGATAGGACAAAATAAGTTGCATTTTGCCCGCTGCTTTCGCCCCCGGCGTGAGACGATGCATTAACCGCAGCCTAACACTATCGCCGAATTGATCGCCCTGCCCGTGTGGTTATGAAGTTACGAGTTGACATATGCCAGTTATGCAGGAATCTGAAGCAAAGTGCCGAAAATATAACCGCCGGGATGGCACCCGGACGAGCGGCAAATAACAAATCGGAAAGAGACCTTATAATGGGCAAGATGGATTTCATCGGAAAGGCTTCCAGCGCGGCTGGCGGCTGGGGTGCACTCAAGAGCGTGGGCAAGCGCCTGCTGGAATCGGGTGCTCCGATTTCCGGTGCCAGAACCCTGCTCAAGGCCAATCAGCCGGACGGTTTCGATTGTCCCGGCTGCGCATGGGGTGACCCGGAGCACGGCTCCTCCTTCGAGTTCTGCGAAAACGGCGTGAAGGCCGTGGCATGGGAAGCGACTGAAGCGCGCGTTCCACCGGACTTCTTTGCCAGCCACACGGTGTCCGAACTCCGCACCTGGTCGGATTACAGCCTCGAAAAGCAGGGCCGCCTGACGGACCCATTGCGCTACGACCGCGCGACAGACAAATATCTGCCCGTTTCCTGGGACGATGCCTTTGCTGAAATCGGCGGCGTTCTGAAGAGTCTCGACAGCCCTGATCGCGCCGAGTTCTACACCTCAGGTCGCGCTTCCAACGAGGCAGCCTTCATCTACCAGTTGATGGTTCGTCTCTACGGCACCAACAATTTCCCTGACTGTTCCAACATGTGCCATGAGGCAAGCGGCGTTGGCCTCAAGGCCTCCGTCGGCGTCGGCAAGGGTACGGTTCTGTTGGAGGATTTCGAGAAGGCGGATGCCATTTTCGTCATCGGCCAAAACCCCGGCACCAACCATCCGCGCATGCTGGGTGACCTGCGCCGTGCGGCCCTTCGTGGCGCGCGCATCGCGGTCTTCAACCCGATCCGCGAAAAGGGTCTGGAACGCTTCACCGATCCGCAGGACAAGATCGAAATGATCACCGGCGGCAACACCAAGATTGCCACCAACTATTACCAGCCACGTCAGGGCGGCGACATGGCCGCGGTGCGCGGCATGAGCAAGGCGGTGTTTGCGGCTGATGACGCAGCTCGCGCGGCTGGCAAGCCTGCGGTCATCGACTATGATTTCCTTGCCGAACATGCGGTGGAGTTCGACGCTTACAAAGCTACCGTAGAGGCGACGAGCTGGGAAGAAATCCTCGACCAGTCCGGCCTGACCCGCGAGCAGATCGAAGAAGCCGCTGGTATCTACATGGCGTCGAATGCCGTGATCGCGACTTGGGCCATGGGCATTACCCAGCACAAGCACTCGGTCATTACTATCAGAGAAATCACCAATTTCATGCTGCTGCGCGGCAATATCGGCCGTCCTGGCGCGGGCCTCTGCCCGGTGCGTGGCCACTCCAACGTTCAAGGCGACCGCACGGTTGGTATCGACGAGAAGGCCCCGCCTGCCCTGCTCGATGCGCTGGAAAAGGAACTTGGCGTGCCAATGCCGCGTAACCGTGGCCACAACACGGTTGAAGCCATCAGCGCCATGCTGGATGGCAAGGCACAGGCCTTCATCGCGCTGGGCGGCAACTTCCTGCGCGCCACACCGGACAGCCCGCTGATCATCAAGGCGTTCGAAAAGCAGAAGCTGACGGTCAACATCGCCACCAAGCTCAATCATTCGCATCTGGTACCCGGCGAAACATCCTTCATCCTGCCCTGCCTTGGCCGCACCGAAATCGACCGCAACTCGCAGGGTAAGTCGCAAATCGTGACCGTGGAAGATTCCATGAGCATGGTGCACGGCTCTGGTGGTATCAACGAGCCCGCGTCGCCGGAACTGCGCTCGGAAGTCGCCATCATCGCCGGTATTGCGGCAGCCACGCTCGGCAACGAGCACGTTCAGTGGGCGAAGCTGGCCGACGATTACGACCTGATCCGCGATATGATCTCTCGCGTGCTGCCAGGCTTCCACGAATTCAACGAGCGTGTGCGCGTGCCGCGTGGCTTCCATCTCCGCAATGCTGCGGCAGAAAGAGAGTGGAATACGCCTGCCAAGAAGGCCACCTTCTTTACGGGCGCCCTGCCTGAAAAGACCGACCATCAGGAAGCGCTTTCCAAAACTGGCATCTTCGTTCTGCAGACCTTCCGCAGCCACGATCAGTACAACACCACGATCTACGGCATGGATGACCGCTATCGCGGCGTCTATGGCGAGCGGCAGGTGATTTTCATGAACCCGAAGGACATGGAAAAGCTGGGTGCGCATGCCAAGCAGCGTGTGGATGTCATCGGTGAATATGGCGACGGCGTCGAGCGCATTGCGGAAAACTTCCGCCTCGTGCCCTACAACATTCCAGAAGGCAGCGTCGGTGGCTATTACCCGGAACTGAACGTTCTCGTGCCGTTGCACAGCTATGGCGAAGGCAGCTTCACGCCGACATCGAAATCCGTTCTGGTCTCGGTTCGCCTGCGCACAGAGGCAGAGGCCGCCTGATGAATGACGATCAATCCGCCGCGCGCTTTCTGGCCGTTGCGGAACAGATCAGCCAAACGGCCCCGGTTGCGCTCGACGCCACCGGGGCCGCGCTCGTTGCAGCGGTTCACCTTGGCATCGGCAATGACAGTCGCAGCCTTTCCAATAAGCTCGGCATTGCGCACGCCCTGGTGCTGCGGGAAATCAACGCGCTGTCTGGCCGCATGCTGACCATCGTCAAGCGCGATGCGCGCACGCAGCGAACATGGGTGGACCTTACGGATGAGGCATCGTCCCTTGCATCTGCCTCCCAAATCCTGCTTAAGAGCTCGCTTACAGCCGAATAGAATAAATGGAACGTCCCATGCCAACTCGTTCTATCGTGTTCTACCCGCATCCGGCGCTTGGCTCCTATTGCGAGCCTGTGACTGAGTTCGGGCCCGAACTCGCGCAACTCGCACAGGATCTGGTGGAAACGATGCGCGCCGCCCCCGGCGTCGGCATCACTGCCGCGCATGTCGGCGTGCTGCAACGCCTCTTCGTGCTGGAGCTGAAACCGGGTGATGTTAGAATCTACGTCAATTCAGAGATTCTGGACACATCTGATGAAACCATGCGCCACGTCGAAGGCAGCGTATCCATGCCGGGCTTTACCGAAGAGGTAGAGCGCCCCTCCAAGGTGACGCTGCGTTTTCAGGATGTCTCCGGCCAGTGGCACGAAGAGCAGGCGGAGGGTTTCAACGCCATCTGCATCCAGCACGAGATCGACCAGTTGAACGGCATGTTCTGGCTCAAGCGCCTGTCGAAACTCAAGCGCGATCGCTTGATCCGTAAATGGGAAAAGGCACAGCGCTGATTATTCGACGGAGAGACCGAACGCGGCGTCACCACGCAACGTGTTGCTGACGGTGCAAATCTCCTCGGCCTGATGAGCGATAGCCTGTTTCGTCTGCGCATCGAAATCGCCGATGATCTTAAGGCGCATCTCGAAATGCGTGACCCGTGCCGGCTCCCCCTCGGACTTCTCGCCGGTTACCCGCGCCTCCACGCTTTCGAAACGGTCTAGCATCCCCATGCGGCTGGCCGCGATGCGAGCGCTCAGCACCAGACAGGCGGCGAGCGAGGAGTAAAGCAGGTCGAGCGGATTGAAACCGGGCTCGGACGCAGCCGTGACGACGGCGAGTGCACCGCCGGTCGGCGTTGCGATCTGCGGGTGACCGTTGCGCCCCAATGTTGCGGTAGCACCGGTCTCGCGCTTCTTTACCCTGACTTCGCTCACGCCCATTTCCTTAATTTCGAATTTTCAGAAATTACATTTTGCACAATGGAACCAAAATACCCGTTTGTGCTTTTACTCACGGAACGGTGATCGACCGTTACAGATTTATAAATAGGAGCTGGGACATATGGCTACAGGCGCACTCGTAAGTATTCTGATCACATTTCTGGTCATCGTACTCATTCTTTGGCTGATCAACCGCCTGCCCGTTGGCGGCAGCGCGAAGCAGATCGCACAGGTAATCGTAATCATCATCGGTATTATTTCCCTGCTGAAGTATCTCGCAGTGTTCTAAGAACTATGGACTGACCGATATCAGGCCCGACTGGAGCTATCTCCAGTCGGGCTTTATTGTGCTTTTAGAACTCTATTCGGGAAAGTACCTGACATAGGCGAATTCATCACCATCAGGTGACCAATTGGGAGAATTCATTGTGCCCTGCCCGCCGAAGAGTTCGAAAAGCGTCTCCACATTGCTTCCATCCACATCCATCAGCCGCACTCTTACATCGAGATCGCGCGGATGATCGAAAACGTCGGCGTCGTAGGAAACGAACACCACCTTGTCACCCCTCGGTGACGGATGTGGAAACCAGTCGCCATATTGGCTGTCCGTGACGCGCTCGACCGCCGAGCCATCCACACGCACGCGCCAGATCTGCATCAATCCCGTACGGCTGGAATTGAAATAAATCCACTGTCCATCCGCCGAATAATCGGGTCCGTCATTACGTCCCTCGCCGTGGGTCAGACGTGTCTCGGTCGCGGTCTCGACGTCCATCGAATAGATATCGAAAACCTGATCGCGAATGCCGCAATAGGCAAAGCTTTTGCCATCGGGAGACCAGCCATGCCAGTAGGACGGCAGATTATGCGTCATCAGCCTTGGCGCACCACCTTCAGAAGGCAGAAGGTAAATCGTGCTTTTGCCAAACTCCACCTTGTCGGAAATAGCATAGAGCGAACCATCCGGCGAAATGCCGTGGTCGTTGTTGCACTCGCTCGCAAAACCCGTATCGAATTTCTTGACTGCTGCATCACCAGTCAGTGACAGGCGGTAGAGCAACCCCTCGCTGTTCAGCAAAAGATACGTACCATCCGGCGACCAGTTGGGCGCTTCGAACAGTTCCGGTGTCTGCCAGACCACCCGGTTTTCCCGTGTGCGAATGTTGAAGATTTCAACGGAACTGCGCATAAAACTCCTCGAAGTTCACTTTGCCTACCAGGCGGTGGCGACATTATTTTTTCTGCGCATTTTCCATCCTCGCCCGCATTTTTCTGAAGATAGAGTGGGCCAGCATCGTGTAGCGAGCTTCATGAAGTTCTGCTGTAAAAGCATACGCCATGCTACAGACAAGCGTTACAAAAGCGACACCGACTATCTTGAGGCTCGCATCGAAAATCCCATAAATCCCCAAAGCAACTGCCGGAAGATAAAATACGACATTGTATAATATGCGAGCCGAGGCAGAGACCTTATCCGATTGTAGCGACATGAGCTCGATATAGCGTCGCTCCTCGTCCGTAAACTCAATGTCTATCGAGCGATTACTCTCCATCATCGATCCCTGAATCGGTTGGTGATCGGGTAGCGCCGGTCACGACCAAAATTCTTCTTGGTGATCTTCACGCCCGGTGCGGATTGGCGGCGTTTGTATTCGGCCAGATAGAGCAGATGCTCGATGCGATGAACGGTTGCGATGTCGTGGCCACGCGCGACGATATCTTCCACCGACATTTCCTGCTCCACCAGGCATTCCAGAATATCGTCCAACACCGGATAGGGCGGTAGCGAATCTTGATCGGTCTGGTTGGGACGTAGCTCAGCCGATGGCGCCTTGGAGATGATGTTGGCGGGAATGACCTCGCCGGAAGGGCCAAGCGCCGTTGGTGGCACGTGATTGTTCCTCCAGGCGGAGATGGCGTAGACCTGCATCTTGTAGAGGTCCTTGATGGGGTTAAAGCCGCCATTCATGTCGCCGTACAGCGTGGCGTAACCCACCGACATCTCGGACTTGTTGCCCGTCGTCACGACCATGGAGCCGAACTTGTTGGAGACAGCCATAAGAATGGTGCCGCGCGCGCGGCTCTGAAGGTTCTCTTCGGTAATACCCTCTTCTGTGCCTTCGAACAGTTCTGCCAGCGAAGACAGGAAGCCATCGACCGGATCGGCAATCGGCACGATATCATAGCGGCATCCAAGTGCCTTTGCGCAATCCGCCGCATCCTTGAACGAATCCTCTGATGTATAGCGATAGGGCAGCATGATGCAGCGCACCCTCTCCTCACCCAGCGCATCCACCGCGATCGCCGCACATATGGCCGAATCGATACCGCCGGAGAGGCCCAGCACGACGCTTTTGAAGCCGTTTTTGTTCACATAATCACGGAAGCCCAGCATGCAGGCGCGGTAATCAGCCTCCTCGCCTTCCGGTATCTGCGAGAACGGTCCTTCGCTGCAATGCCAGCCTTTTTCGGTCCGCTTCCAGTCCGTGACCGAAAGCGTCGATTCGAACTGGCTCATCTGGAAGGCTAGCGTCTTGTCCGCATTGAAGGCAAAGCTTGCGCCATCGAACACCAGTTCGTCCTGACCGCCGACCTGGTTGACGAAGACGAGCGGCAGGCCACTTTCGATGACTTGTCGCAAGGCCACCTGATGGCGCACGTCCACTTTGCCGCGATAATATGGCGAGCCGTTCGGCACTAGCAGAATTTCCGCACCGCTTTCGGCCAGCGTTTCGCAAACGCCGAGATCGTTCCAGATTTCCTCGCAGATCGGAATGCCGATGCGAACGCCCCGGAAATTGAAGGGACCGGAAATGGAGCCTTCGGAGAAAACACGTTTCTCGTCGAACTCGCCATAGTTGGGCAGATCGACCTTGTCGCGCAGTGCCAGTATTTTGCCGCCATCCAGCAGCGCCACGGAATTGTGCCGCCCCGTCTCACCTTGACGCGGGAAACCGATGATCACGCCCGGCCCGCCATCCGCCGTTTCTGCAGCCAGTTCTTCCACCGCCTTCAGGCAAGACTTCAGGAAGGATGGCTTTAGGACCAAGTCTTCCGGTGGGTAGCCGGAGATGAAAAGCTCCGACAAGAGCAGCAGATCCGCACCTTGCGATGCGGCGTCCGCACGGGCTTCGCGGGCCTTGGCAAGGTTGCCAGAGACATCGCCGACTGTGGGATTGAACTGCCCGACGGCAATTCGCAAAACATTGGGATTGGTGTGTATTTGGCTCATAACACTTGTCTACCGTGGTCATGCCCGCTGTGCAACGCAGGCAATTAAAGTCACCGAAAAAACGACCATAGCATCATCATGATGCATTTCACGCAAAGGTTATGCTGGACGATTGTGGATTTTGCAGAGTTCATGTCGCATTCAGTCCGCTTATGTGACAGTTACATGACACCTTCATGACGCCCGATTCACCGTGTGCGTCACAGACTACCGGAGTTAGAATATTGAGGAATTTGGCGCCCAAAACAACGGTCGCCGAAAGGATGAAACTCGTCCTTTCGCACCCGTTGGCACGCAACCCAACCAGCATCGCGGGCGACCTTCAGCCGCTGGTCAATCTGACGTTAGCCTCATTGTTGCTGATCGTCTGCGTAGAGTGGATCGCGCGCGGATCGCTACACGATGTCGGCACGTTCCTCACCTCGCCCGTGCGGCCTGGCATCACCACCGTGGTCGCGATTCTCCTGTCGCTGTTGGCGTTGGATGCCGTTTTCGGCAGGCAATATCAGTCGCTGCTCATCGCTGGCCCGGTGCTGCTCGTTACGGCCTTCGTCTCGCATCAGAAACAGCTTTTTCTTTCCGACCCACTCTATCCATCCGACCTGCTGTTCGGGCGTCAAATCTTGCAGTTGATGCCTGCCATGCTGAAGGCCCAGCCGCTGACGGCAGTAGCGCTCGCGGTCGGCTTGATCGTGGCAGGTGCAGGTGCCATCCATCTATGGCGGTTCGTGCGCCAACACACACCGGCGCTTTCGGCGAGAGCACGACTGGTTCGCTTGGCGCTCGCAGTCCCGCTGCTGACCGGCCTTGCGTCGCTGATGGAATATTCTGACAACTCCTGGGTCCGCGACCGTTTGAACATTATTCCCATGATGTGGGACCAGAAGGAAAATTATCGGCACAACGGCTTTCTGATGGCCTTCGCGTTCAACATTCCCATGGCCAATGTTTCAGCCCCGGCAGGCTATGGCGAAAACACAATTGCAGACATCGCCTCAGATGGTTCGGCTTTTGCCGTCAACCACAGTCAGTGGCCGGATGTCATCATGATCATGAGCGAGTCGCTCTGGGACCCGACGCGGCTCCCCAACGTCTCGCTGTCCCGCGATCCGATGCCAAACATTCGCAGCCGGCAATCAGGCCACATCTTCTCTCCCGAATTTGGCGGCATGACTGCCAATGTCGAGTTCGAAGCACTGACCGGCTTTTCAAACGCGTTCCTGCCCTATGGCAGCATTCCCTATCAGCAATATGTGCGCCAGCCCGTTCCCTCGCTGGCAACGTTCTTCCGTGCCGAAGGCTATTCCGCCATGGCCATGCATCCGTTTCAGGACTGGTTCTGGAACCGCCGCGAGGTCTACAAGTCCTTTGGTTTTGAGGAATTCCGCTCAGAAGAAACACTTCCGGCGATGGAAAAGCGTGGCATGTTTGCCTCCGACGAGGCGCTGACATCCGAAATCATGCAGACGGTGGATGCAGCGGAAAAGCCGCTGTTCCTCTTCACCGTCACCTTGCAGGGCCATGGCCCCTACGAGCCCAACCGATACGGGCAAAACACCGTGTCCGTGGGTGGACCGCTCTCGGATGGTGCCGCAGAAGCGCTGTCGACTTACGCGCAGGGCGTTTCAGAAGCTGACGACAATTTTGCGCGGCTGATTGATTGGGCCAAGAACCGTGAGCGCGAGACCGTCATCGTTCTCTTCGGAGACCATCTGCCGCCGCTGGGGCAGGTCTATGTCGAAAGCGGCCACATGCCAGGCATGGTCGCGACACGCCGGGCGCCGCTCGACACCATGAGAAAAGAACATGAAACACCGCTTGTGGTCTGGTCCTCCAAAACCGGATTGCATAACAGGATCGGCACGATCAGCCCTGCGTTGCTGCCCTACCACGTCCTGAAAACTGCGGGTTTCGCCGACCCATTCTACACCGGCGTTCTTGGCAAGGTGCAGGCATCCTACTCTGTCATAGACCGGCATATGCTGGTGGAAAAAGACGGCTCTGCCGTGCCGGACTGGTCAACGGGCACAGGCGCGGTCCCTTCCGCCATCAACGAATATCGGCAGCTGCAATTCGATATGATGTTCGGAAAACAATTTAGCAAGGATCGGTTCTTCCCCGGTTTTGCGTGGATCAATCCGGCTCAGCCATCCAGCTGACGGCGGTGATGCCGATACCGAATTCATTTGAATTCGGTATTGGCCCCGGTTACTCGTCAAGACTATCGGACCGTCGTCCCGGGCGGTTTTGAGCATTGGCTGGAGATCGAAGAATGCCTGCTATCCCCGATTATATCGCCTCTCATTTCAAACGATCGTCCAAAGAGATCGGAGATGTGGAACGGCACATTCTCGACATCGCCCATCAGCGGCAACTCATTTCGACAGATACCAACGCGGCATTTTCGAAGAACTCCACCTTCGGGGAGCGGCTCGCAGATGGCATAGCCCGCGTTGGCGGCTCGTGGGCCTTCATCATCAGCTTCATGGTTTTTCTGGTTGTATGGGCCGTCATCAATACCGTGGTGCTAACGACGCAAGCGTTCGACCCCTACCCCTTCGTCTTCCTCAACCTCATTCTTTCCATGCTGGCGGCCATTCAGGCACCCATCATCATGATGTCGCAGAACCGTCAGGGAACGCGTGACCGTTTCGAGGCCGCGAAGGATTACGAGGTCAATCTCAAGTCCGAACTCGAGGTCCTGTCCCTGCACGAAAAGATCGATGTGAAGGTGCTGGCAGAACTGGTGGCGCTGCGGGAAGAAATTGCCAAGCTTCATACACACCGGGAAAACAGCACCGATTTGCCGTGACTTGCACCCGCGCAACACGTCTATTGTCATTCGATATTCATTTTGCGCCTTTTTCTGCATTGGTTACGAATCCGTCAGATTCTTCCGCTACAGATTGACGCGGGCATTTGTTGCATTGCACTCTGGGTGCAGCGACACGGGAATCACTTTCCGTATCAGAAGGCATCACGCTTTTCCGAGCAGCGACGCCCACGCGCTGGAGACACGATCTCCGGCTATCGAAATTCTGTTCCGAGGCATTTTTCATGAACGAGTACGATCTTGTTGTTGTCGGTAGCGGTCCCGCTGGTAGACGTGCTGCCATTCAGGCGGCAAAGCTGGATAAAAAAGTCCTCGTCATCGAAAAAGGCAGCCGCGTTGGCGGCGTTTCCGTGCACACCGGGACAATTCCCTCCAAAACAATGCGCGAAACCGCGCTCAATCTCTCCGGCTGGCGCGAGCGTGGGTTCTACGGACGCTCCTACCGTGTGAAGCAGGAAATCAGCGCGGAAGACCTGCGTCGTCGCCTGCTCATCACGCTGGACCACGAAGTCGAAGTGCTGGAACACCAGTTCGCGCGTAACCGCGTCACCCATATTCGCGGCAAGGCAGCCTTCGTGACGAACGACACAATGGAGATCAGCAAGGACGATGGCGAGGTCGTTCTCGTCAAGGGCAAGAGCATTCTGCTTGCTGTCGGCACCCGCCCCTTCCGCCCGGATTACATGCCGTTCAATGGCAAGACGGTTATCGATAGCGACGAGTTGTTGGAGCTGGAAAAGCTGCCCCGTTCGATGGTCGTCATCGGTGCGGGTGTTATCGGCATCGAATATGCCACGATTTTCAGCGCGCTCGACACGGCGGTGACCATCATCGATCCAAAGCCGACGATGCTTGATTTCATCGACAAGGAAATCGTCGAGGACTTCACCTACCAACTCCGCGACCGCAACATGAAACTGCTGCTGGGCCAGAAGGCTGAGAAGGTCGAGCATACGCCGGAAGGCAAGGTCATGCTGACGTTGGATAGCGGGCGTACGCTGACGACGGAAATGGTTCTGTTCGCTGCTGGCCGCATGGGCGCTACAGATACGCTCAACCTGGCCGCCGCTGGTCTGTCCGCCGATAACCGAGGCCGCCTGTCCGTCAATCCTGAAACCTTTGAAACCTCGGCCAAGGGAATTTTCGCCGCCGGTGACGTCATCGGCTTTCCAAGCCTTGCTTCGACGTCCATGGAACAGGGGCGCATTGCCGCGCGCGTTGCGGTCGGTGCCATCGGCATGGAGCCACAGAAGTATTTCCCTTACGGCATCTATGCCGTGCCGGAAATCTCAACCTGCGGCCTGACCGAAGAGGAAATGAAGGAACGTGGGATCGCCTATGAATGCGGCATTGCCCGCTTCCGCGAGACGTCACGCGGTCACATCATGGGTCTGGACACCGGTCTGCTGAAACTGATCTTCTCGCTGAAGACCCGCCGCCTTCTCGGTGTTCACATCGTCGGCGAAGGCGCAACAGAGCTCGTGCACATCGGCCAGGCGGTTCTCAACCTCAAGGGAACTGTCGAGTATTTCGTCGAGAACACCTTCAATTACCCGACGCTTGCAGAGGCCTATAAGATCGCCGGTCTCGATGCGTGGAACCGCATGGGCGACATCAAGAACAATAACGCCTGAGGCACGGACGCCCCTACCAGCGAATCTGGTAGCGGGCGTTGACTGAGGGGCGAAAACGGTCTTCGTATCCCTGATTGAGCTTGCCCGTCACGGTGAGATTTTCACCAAATTTCTGCTCAAGCGCGACGCTGGACGTGAATTCATCGAAAGTCTCGCGGCTGGCCCCTGTCAGCACAAAAGCGGTTCCGGTCTCCGAACGGGTCAGGCGTATGGATTGCGACACATCGAGCCCGCTCCACTGCTGCGCCGTGCCATCATATCGCACCGTCATGTTACGATTGGCCTCTACATCAAGCTCGGGGGTTGCGATGCGCTTTTGCGTCGTCGTCATGGTCCAGGCACTGGAGCCGGTCAGGGCGTTCATGAGAACCGCGATGTCACCCGCAACCTTCGCGCCGGGAACATTGGACGACAGCAGCGTGACGTTGCCCCAAAACTTGACCGGCGTATCCACCAGCGCCCCGCCTTCGGACGCGTTCATGCCCATTTCGAGCCCAGCACGCACTGGCGTCTGGATGGGGAGCTTGGCGCCAACCCGTGCGGAATAGGATTGATCGGAATTCTTGGCCGGAGACCAGATCAGTCCCCGCTCCTGCGCATGGACAGTTCCAGCCGAAAGGATGACGGCAAGCGCGGCAATCAAGAGGCCGCTGGTTTTCTGAAACATGACTTCTGTTCCTCAAGCTTTGGGAGGCACATCATTGCTGGGAGGGGCAATGACGCGCCTTGTTCGGCTTTGGACGATGGAATACCACACGTCCCGAGTTGGCAGACCGCGCCAGCAATGACGGGCGCGTGGTTGATCATCCGGCATGACGAAGCGGTCGATGATGCCGAATGGAGAGCTGAAACTGAGGGCTAAAAGCCGGGCCGCGCGCGAAGCACGACGGATTTGCACGGCGCTCTTGGCGACCGCAAATCAATGACCCGAGTCTGCCAGATGAACGGCAGATGAACAAGAGCAGATGCAGCAAAAATTCATTGTGCGCTGCATTGTGATCGAAACGGCACGGCTAAAAGCGCTAGCTAACCCAGACCTCACCTATTTTCTCGCGACCGAATTCAACGTCTCTTTTGTATGATGCGCATGCAGCCGGAAATCGTTTATCAGCACGCAATGCAAAAGGCCGCAGCTCACGCCACGGCCTTTCAAAATATTTTGAGAAAGAAGCTTACTCGGCGTCGCCTTCAGCAGCCTTCTTCTTGGCGGGAGCCTTCTTCTTCGGAGCGGCTTCTTCGCCTTCCGCAGCGTCGGCCTTGGCAGCAGCCTTCTTCTTGGCAGGCTTCTTCTCAGCCTTTTCGCCTTCTTCGGCGTCTTCAGCCAGCAGCTCTTCCTTCGTTACGGTCTTGTCCGTGACGGAGACTTCTTCGAGCAGCTTGTCGATGACCTTTTCTTCGAAGATCGGTGCGCGAAGCGAAGCGGAAGCGCCTGGTGTGTTGCGGAAGAAATCGAGGATTTCTTTCTGCTGGCCAGGGAACTGCTGCAACTGCTGGAACAGCGCGCGCTGCATTTCTTCTTCCGTTACTTCAACGCCTGCCTTCTCACCGATTTCGGAGAGAACGAGGCCGAGACGAACGCGACGTTCTGCAAGCTTGCGGTATTCTTCGCGTGCTTCTTCTTCCGTCGTGTCTTCGTCGGCAAATGTCTTGCCGGACTGTGCGAGATCGGTGTTGATCTGGCGCCAGATGTTGTCGAACTCGGCGTCAACCAGGCCAGCCGGTGTCTCAAACTTGTAGACTTCGTCGAGCTGGTCGAGAATCTGACGCTTTACCTTCTGACGGGTAACGTTGCTGTACTGGCTTTCGATCTGGCCGCGTACGATTTCCTTCAGCTTTTCAGCCGATTCCAGACCGAGCTTGGTCGCCAGTTCGTCGTTGATTTCAACGGCTGCTGCAGATGCAACTTCCTTGACGGTGATGTCGAACACGGCTTCCTTGCCAGCAAGTTCTGCAGCAGGATATTCAGTCGGGAAGGTAACAGTGATAGCCTTCTCATCGCCAGCCTTGACGCCGACCAGCTGGTCTTCAAAGCCAGGAATGAAGCGACCGGAACCGATTACGAGCTCTGCATCTTCGGCAGCGCCGCCATCGAAGGCCACGCCATCGACCTTGCCGAGGTAATTCATGGTGACGCGGTCGCCTTCAGCGGCAACGCCGTCCTTGGCTTCATACGTGCGAGCGCTTTCAGCGATCTTGAGTATCTGCTCGTTGATTTCGTCTTCGGTGACTTCAACGACTTCGCGCGTAACCTTGATGCCTTCGTTCGACTTCAGTTCGATCGCAGGAATGACTTCGTATGCAAGATTGAATTCGAAATCGGCTTCAGCAGCCAGGATCTTGTCGGCTTCGTCCTGATCTTCGGTCATGGAGATCGAAGGCTGCGTTGCAGACTTTTCGCCACGACCGGAAATGATCTCGGATGGCTTGTCGCGAACGAGTTCATTGACGAGGTCAGCCATGATGGACTTGCCGTACATCTTCTTCAGGTGCGCGAGAGGCACTTTGCCTGGACGGAAGCCGTTGATGCGAACCTTGTCCTTGGCGTCGACCAGGCGCTCGTCAAGGCGAGACTTCATATCGGCGGCCGGAATTACGACCTTGATTTCGCGCTTCAGCCCTTCAGCGAGCGTTTCGATAACCTGCATTTTCATACCTTCACATCATGGCGGCGGTGCTCAGACAGCCGTTGGTTTACTTTCGAGCACAGCGCCGGAATCTAAATTCACCGGCCGTTGCTATATAAAGTGCATGCACAAGCATTTTGCCGAGCAAAAACTGCGCTTGAGCCAAGGAAGCCGCGAAGAAAATCTCCACGCATCTTCCCGGCGATTCATGTGGTGCGGGTAGAGGGACTCGAACCCCCACAACTCTCGTCGCCAGAACCTAAATCTGGTGCGTCTACCAATTCCGCCATACCCGCGCTCTTGAATCCTGCATAAACAACATCTGGCACACGAGGCCTTCCGGAGCGCGCGTCTCTATATCACCCGTTTTCTGGAGCGCAAAGGGAAAATGACGGTTTTACGTCGCTATTTGCCGGGTTTTGCCCGCCCCTCCCAAGATTTATCGGTCGGCTCGGGCTTATCAAGCGACCAGATGAGCCACGGAATAATGCGTACGACATATGAGTCGCGAGGATCACGAACAGCAATAGATATTGTGCAATGTTGGGCATCTCCACTCAGTCGGAGCCACCTAGACGCTCACACTGCCCTCAAATTATGCATTTATTAACGAAGCGTCGGCGTTTTCAGGCGCGGCAATGCGCTGAATGCATAGGTGGCATACTTCATTGTCTGTTTTTGTTTCTCCTAAACCGATTATATTCGGTCTCAGGAAATCAAAGCAGCGCTGACCCAAGCGGCGCTCAAAGACGAAACGAAGGACACGATCATGAACATCACTCGCTCGCTGAACAACTGGCGCAAGTACCGTCAGACCGTAACTGAACTGGGCCGCATGAGCGACCGCGAACTCAGCGACCTCGGCATCGGCCGCAGCGATATCCGTCGCGTTGCACGCACAGCCGTCGGCATCTAATATATAAACAGAATATCGGAGGCATCAGCCTCTGGTTATGGTACGTTTTTAAAAAAGGTCTTGAGCTTCGGCTCCGGGCCTTTTTCTTTTTCTTTTTCTTTGTCTGCACTTCCCATGCGCCGTTGGCATTTAGCGCTCGAGCGATCGCGCTTAAAAAACACCCATTACCATGGAAATGGCTGAAAATTAGCCGACGCACTGCACAAATGCATGGCAGTCGCCTAAATTCTGCACTCCACATCCTTGGTCTGCATATGTATATACACATCAACAGCAGAGAGCGCAGACAGAAACGCCTCGGCAGCCTAATTCGAAGTCAAACAGAACATAGATCGAGGAAACGACCATGAACCCTATCCGCATTGCAAAAAACTGGATCAGCTACCGCCGCACAATCAATGAGCTGGGTAGCCTTTCCAACCAGGCCCTCAGCGACATCGGCCTGACACGTTACGACATCCGCAACGTTGCTTCCCGTTCGTTCCGCTAATCAGCGTAAAGGGCCATTCCGCCAACCGACCTCCCACGGGCGTTGAATGGCTGAGCGACAGGTAATCAGAACGGCGCCTCGGGCGCCGTTTTTGATTCAAGGCATTCGGTCGAGAGCTTCGTCTCCCGAATTGCGTCAAGCGAGGATGACAGCATCCTCATCTCCCAAGCCAACTCCGATTCGTCCACTTCGCTATAAACACGCCAGCACTTGACAACTGTCGCAAAATAATAGAACATAAAGTGAACATATGGAGTTGCAGCAATGAACGCAGCAGATAAAACCATTGAACACGCCATGTCTCTCGTCGCACAGTCACGCAGCCTTCGCGAGCGCGCGTTGGAACGGCGTCGCGAATTGCAGCGCCGCGCCGAAATGGTGACGGTCAAGCCACTTTATATTTTGAAAAAGAATGGTGGACGGCAGTTGTCGCTTCGGTTGGATAGCTAAGGGGCTGACACGCGCCCTACTTTCTAACCGCATGTACTTCGAACTAAGTTTGCTGACACAAAAAATCCCGTGCGAGATCATGTCCGCACGGGATTTTTTGAAACAGGTGTTCGCATTGGCTTACTGCATTCTTAGAAGTGCTGACTGAGGTGAGGCAATCGCTGCTTCTGCGTTGCCGGGCAGTCGATCGGTCTTCTTGAGAACCAGGATTGGCTTTTGTGCGGGTTCAACCGGTGGGGTTATGCTTGCTGTCTTGAACTCACGGTCGACTGGGATCGATGCGTTCATGTTCTTGTTGACGACGCCGTCGGCAATGGCCGCAGAAGCGGAAAAGCCGATCATGGCTGCGATAATGAGAACTGGCTTCATGTCATTCTCCCTTCTTTGTTTATATTAGCAACATATTCATCAAACTGATTGTCTTGGAATCACACGTTCGTGCTAGGCAGCTTGCAAATCCGGGTTAGCTCTTGCTGAGTTCAAGTCTTGCCTTGAGCGACCGGCGGAAAATCATCGCCACATATGTTCCGCTCAGAGGAACGATGAGCGGCTTGTATGTGGAGGCCGAAGTCGTGTTGGCCGCCTGCAATATCCGTCTGATGTTCGAGCTGTTTTGCAATTTCATGCTACCTCTCCTTCTCCAAATTAACGGAGGGCGAGACCTTTGGTTCCTGCGTCACGCAAGCAAAGGTTAACAATTCGTTTCGAAAAAATACTTTATACAGTCACGAATTCGTGATTGCTTTGGATGAAACCTTGCACGTTTTGCGCTAAGTCTCAGATATCGAAGACACCTGTGGCAACACGCACGGCATGACCGCCGATTCGGGCGCGGGAAATCTCGTTTTCCTTCACATCCATTGTGAGATGAATATGCGATGGGCGTCCCATTTCGACACCCTGCTCTATCAACATCGGGTAGTGCCCATCGGCCAACCTGTCGAAGTGATGGATAGCACCGGAAAGCGCTGCGACCGCGGAGCCGGTCGCCGGGTCTTCTGAAATGCCCATATCGGGCGAGAACATGCGGGCGTGGAATTTCGCCGCATGGTTCACGCCGCCGCGACAGTAGAGATAAGCAGATGTCAGCCGTCCCTCGACAAGCGGCGCATTTTTAAGCCACAGGCTCGCATCGAAATCCACTTCCTCCATCGCCGCAATGTTGTGCACGGGAATGGTGAGAAAGGGGACGCCCGCAGTCCAGATCGACGGGTGGTGGTTTTCAAAGCCAAGCTGTGCCTCTGCAAGGCCCAGAGCATCGGCAAGCTGATCATTGTAAAGCGGCAGGTCGAAACACGACGATTTTCGCGGCAGGTCGAATTCGGCAAAGCTCGCCTCGCCTTCACGAACACGGATGGCGCATCTGACGGGTCCGACCTTTTCCTCCAGCACAGTCACCATATCGGCAGAGCTCTGACTGTGATTTCGTTCAGCGATGGCAATGGCAGCACCCACTGTGGGGTGCCCTGCAAAAGGCAGCTCCGATGCAGGCGTGAATATTCTGAGGAGTGCGGCATAGGAAGGGTTATCGGATTGCGTGACGAAAACGGTTTCCGACAGGTTCATCTCCCGCGCGATGGCCTGCATCGTATCGTCATCCAGACCATCTGCGCCGAACATCACGGCCAGCGGGTTCCCAGCCAGTTTCTGGCGGGTGAAGACATCGTAGATACTGTACTCTATCGCCACATCCCACTCCCTGGGCACCTGCAATGCCCCGCAAACTGCCTGACCTGACTGGGCACTGCAACCCTGTTTATACGCAAGCACTCAAGAAGCTGTGGACGTGGCCGGTGCATTTTAAAGAGCTTGTCCTGACAGCAGGTCTTCATGTACCAAAGGCCATCAACAGGGGTGACTGCATGTCGCGTTCAACTGAGAGTCTGTGTTTCGTTGCTTCGACCACCGACAATGCGCAAAGTGCGCGGGACGAACTTGTCACGCATTACGGCAATGCCTCTTTCGATGAAGCCGATGTCATCGTGGTGCTGGGCGGTGATGGTTTCATGTTGCAGGTCCTCAACGAGACCATGAACTCCGGCAAGCGTGTCTACGGCATGAATCGTGGCTCGATCGGGTTTTTGATGAATGACTACCGGGTCAAAGGGTTACCGGAGCGGATCGCGATTGCCACCGGCAATGATTTTCACCCGTTGCGCATGACCACCATCGATGCCGATGGCAAAGACTTCTCGGCGCTTGCCATGAATGAAGTCAGTCTGTTCCGCCAGTCCCACCAGGCCGCAAAACTGCGGGTGGATGTGGATGGCAAGACACGGCTGGAAGAGCTGATCTGCGATGGCATGATGGTGGCAACACCTGCGGGCTCCACGGCCTATAACTTCTCGGCGCACGGTCCGATCCTGCCGCTCGAATCGCCGCTTCTGGCGTTGACGCCGGTCAGTGCGTTTCGCCCGCGCCGCTGGCGTGGCGCTCTGCTGCCAAATAAGGTAACGGTGGATATCCACGTTCTGGAGAGCGAAAAGCGTCCGGTCAACGCCGTTGCCGACCACACGGAGGTCAAGTCGGTGCAAACCGTGCGCATAGCGCAATCCCAGGACAGAACCGCAAAAATTCTCTCGGACCCGGATCGATCATGGTCGGACAGGGTGCTTGCCGAACAGTTTACGAATTGATGAAGATAACGATGATCAAAAGCTTCCTCGCCGCCACATTTCTCGCTGCCAGCCTCTGCGTGGCTCACGCCCAGACGCAAGGACCCGGCATCGACGCCCTGCCAGTCTCCACGATTTTCGTGGCAAGCAGCGGTATGTGGGAACAGGATGCCCAAGCCCAGGTTGAAAACAAGTCAGCAGGATCGGCTGAGCCAACACGCGGCTATTATAAGGTCATCGCCATGCGCCAGACCGATGGAACAGCGAAGATTTACCTTCAGCAGATCGCCTACACCGCAAATGGTCCCAGCCTTGTTGAGACCGTCGAGCTGGAAGAATTCACCCAGATGGAGGCCTATGTGACCGACATCCGCCCGGAAAGCTCCGCCGGTGCCTCCGATGTTCCAGGCCTTTTCGTCACTGTTCACCTGAAAACGAACCCCACGCAAAAAGATGCAGATGCATGGACGGTTCTGATCGATGAACTCGGCGACATGAAGATCGAGAAAGCCTCGAACTGAGTGGGCGATCAGAGGCCGATGTCCTCCGGCCTCTCCAACACAGCACCGAAATGATGTTTCCAGAGGCGAGCGCCCAGCGCGCCGCTGCGGTCGAGACTGGAACCGACGGTCAGCCACGGTATCAGCGTTGGGCGTAACCCGGCGTCGAAAAAGCTGAACCCCGCCGCAAGAACGCAGGTATCAGCCTGAATGCCGCAGACGAGCACACGGTCTGGCTTCAACGACACTAGGTAGTCAACGGCTTCTCTCGGTGGGGCATACCCATGCTTGATAAAGACGCGGTCGGCAGCGACCAGTGAATTATCTGAAGCACCCGGCTTCCAGCCCAACTGGCTCTCGAAAGGCGTGATGCTTTCATCATGCCGCTCGACGCTTGCGACACTCGGCAGCAGCGTGGCAAGGCGGGCAATGTTGCTGACGAGGTCCGCAGGCGGATCGAAGCTTGGCTGCACATCGACGATATAGAGAACCTGTTTCACGCTACACCGCTCCCCTGTAAATTGGGCTCCAAATCAAAAAGCCTCCCGCAAGACATGCGAGAGGCCAATGTCGTCACAAAGCACAACACCTGAGATCAGTCGATGTCGGAGACTTCGACGTCTGCACCGCCGCTGATGCGGTGGGCGAGCGCTGCTTCCATGAACTCGTTCAGTTCACCATCGAGCACGTTGCTCGGCGCGGTGCTTTCCACGCCCGTGCGCAAATCCTTGACCAGCTGGTAGGGCTGCAAAACGTAGGAGCGGATCTGGTGGCCCCAGCCGATATCTGTCTTGGATGCGGCCTGAGCATTGGCCGCGGCTTCCCGCTTCATCAACTCGGCTTCGTAGAGGCGCGAACGCAGCATTTCCCACGCCTTGGCGCGGTTCTTGTGCTGGGAGCGTTCCTGCTGACAGGCCACCGCGATGCCGGTTGGAATATGCGTGATACGCACAGCCGAGTCGGTCGTGTTGACGTGCTGTCCGCCCGCACCCGACGAGCGATAGGTATCGATGCGGCAATCGCTTTCGTTGATGTCGATCTGGATCGAATCATCGACAACCGGGTAAACCCAGATGGACGAAAAGGAGGTGTGTCGGCGCGCATTGCTGTCGTAAGGCGAAATGCGAACGAGACGGTGAACGCCCGATTCCGTCTTCATCCAGCCGAAAGCATTGTGGCCCTTGACCAGAATGGTCGCGGATTTGATGCCCGCTTCTTCGCCTTCATGAACTTCCAGAACTTCGACCTTGTAGCCCTGACGCTCTGCCCAGCGCGTGTACATGCGCAGCAGAATATTGGCCCAGTCCTGGCTCTCCGTGCCACCGGCGCCGGAATGCACTTCGACATAAGTATCGTTGCTATCGGCTTCACCCGAAAGCATGGCTTCCACCTGACGGCGGTTCGCCTCGCTTCGCAGCGTCTTCAAAGCGTCTTCGGCTTCCTTGATGATGTCGGCATCACCTTCCGCCTCACCCATCTCGATCAGCTCGACATTGTCGTTGACCTGCTGTTCGAGGGCTTTGACGCCATGGATGGATTCGTCAAGCTGCTGGCGCTCGCGCATCAGCTTCTGCGCTTCTGTCGCGTCATTCCAGAGGTTCGGGTCTTCGGCCTTGTTGTTCAACCAGTCCAGTCGTCTTATCGCCTGGTCCCAGTCAAAGATGCCTCCTCAGCAGGCTTATGGCCTGCCTGATTTCGTCGACGACGTTCACGATCTCATTGCGCATTTCGCAGATACTTCGCTTTCATGGAAATTGGCATTAAAACTCGATGGCTGAATAAATGCGAGGGGCGCGGATGTAAAGCCCGCGCCCCTCGCCTTTCCATCAATTGGGTTCAATAGAGGCCGCCGCCACCGCCGGTAATGGCCTGCTGGGCCTGTGGCGAAGCGCGCAGAATGTCTTCCTGGGACATGGCGCCGTCCATACCAATCACGTTGAAGCTGCTGGCCGGACCCGTGCCAGGCTTGAAGGCTTCCATGATCGTATCGGGCTCGCCCTCATTGGCAGCCATGCCGGTCTTGCGGTTGACGGCAACGAATTGCATGCCGTTGGGAACGATGAACTTGCTCTGTGGCAGATGCTTTGCAGCCTGCGCAATGAACTCACCGAAGATCGGCGCTGCCAGCGAACCGCCGGTGCCGCCACGACCAAGCGGTGCCGGGCTATCGAAGCCGATATAGAGGCCAGCCACCAGATCAGGCGTGTAACCCACGAACCAGGCGTCTTTTTCGTCATTGGTCGTGCCGGTCTTGCCTGCTACCGGCAGGTTGACCTTGATCTTGCCTGCCGCCGTACCGCGCTGAACGACGCCCTCAAGCATGGATGTCGTTTGATACGCCGTCATCGGGTCAAGAACCTGCTCGCGATTGTCAACGATCTCGGGTTCATCCTGATTCTGCCAGCTAGCAGCGTTACAGCTTTCGCAGCCGCGCTCCTCATGACGGAAAATCGTCTTGCCGTAGCGGTCTTGAATGCGGTCGATAACCGTTGGGTTGATCTGCTTGCCGCCATTCGCAATCACGGAATAGGCAGAGACCATCCGCATCACAGTGGTTTCACCGGAACCAAGCGACATGGCCAGCAGTGGCGGCATCTTGTCGTAAATGCCGAATCGCTCGGCATATTCCGCAACGAGGTTCATGCCCATATCCTGCGCCAGGCGCACAGTCATGAGGTTACGGGATTTCTCGATACCCAGACGCAGTGTCGACGGACCAGCTACTTCGCCGCCGTAGTTCTGCGGACGCCAGACCTGACCGCCGGAAACAACCTCAAGCGGTGCATCCATGACTACAGATGCAGGCGTATAGCCATTGTCCAGGGCCGCAGCATAGATGAACGGCTTGAACGAGGAACCCGGCTGGCGCATCGCCTGCGTCGCGCGGTTGAATTCCGACTGGCCATAGGAGAAGCCACCCACCATGGCCAGAACGCGGCCGGTATGCGGGTCCATCACCACCATGCCGCCCTGCACCTTCGGCGGCTGACGAAGACGGTATTCCACACCATCATTGGACAGCGGCTCGACGTAGACGACGTCGCCGGTTTTCAAGACGCTCGCAGGCGACTTGGCTGTCGCGCGCTGCCCCTTGGCATCACGGTAGGCCCAGCGCATGTTTTCCGGCTTGATGTGGCCTCGGCTGCGCTTATCCGGGTTGTCGCTATCACCATCAGGACGAAGGCCAACATCGACTCCATCGGCGGATGCGGCCAGCACGACGGCCATTTTCCATTCGGGAACGTCACGAAGCGGCTTGATCTTAGCCAGCGCCTCGCTCCAGTTGCCGGAGGTATCAATCTGATCGACAGGACCATGGAAGCCACGACGCTCATCGTAATCCAGCAAACCATCCTGAAGCGCCTTGCGGGCCTCCAACTGAATATCGGGATCGAATGACGTGCGAACGGAAAGGCCGCCTTCCAGCAATGCCTTCTCTCCGTACTTCTCAACGATCTGGCGGCGTGCCTCTTCGGAGAAGTAATCTGATGCCGCGAGACGCGCTCCGCCTGTGCGAATATTCACGCCCAAGGGCTGCGTCTTGGCATCGGCTGCGTCGGCTTGTGTGATGTAGCCATTTTCCGCCATGCGGTCGATGACCCAGTTGCGGCGTTCGACCGCAGCCTTTTCACGGCGCAATGGGTGATAATTCGCGGGTCCCTTCGGAAGCGCAGCCAGATAGGCTGTTTCCGCAATCGTCAGTTCAGTCACGGACTTATTGAAATAGGTCAGAGCAGCACTGGCGATACCGTAGGAGTTGAGACCGAAGAAAATCTCGTTGAGGTAAAGCTCGAGGATCTTATCCTTGCTGTAGGCCTGCTCGATGCGGAAGGACAAGATCGCTTCCTTGGCCTTACGCTCCATGGTCTGCTCATTGGTCAACAGGAAGTTCTTGGCAACCTGCTGCGTAATCGTCGAGCCACCCTGCGTCGGACCGCCCGTCACGTAAGCAACAGCTGCGCGGGCAAAGCCGGTGACGTCGATGCCGGGGTGCTGATAGAAATTCTTGTCTTCGGCAGACAGAAACGCAGCCTTGACGCGGTCCGGCACGGCCTGAATGGGCAGGAACAGGCGCCGCTGCTTGGCGTATTCTGCCATCAGCGCGCCATTACCGGCGTGGATGCGTGTCGTTACCGGTGGCTCGTAACTGTTCAGCACCGCGTAATCGGGCAGATCCTTCGTAATGGTCACCAAATAAATGGCAACACCGCCAGCCACCACAAGGAACAGCATGCTGGCCAAGCCGAAGAAATATCCAATAAGTCTGATCATATTAAAGCTACCGATACTTCGAATCGTAACTGGTTGCGCCCGTTGTTATGAGCACATTCTTGCATATAGCATGCCGTTTTGCACACCGCTTCATCGATGACAAGCCGCCAAGAGCAGCATTCTCTCATACATTAAAGTGAGCCGTGGCTTTCTGCTTCGCGAAAAGCACACATCACCATCGAATCCTGTGTCCGAGTAACGTGGGGAATGTGAGTAAAATAGGGCCCGTAGCAGATTATCATTCCAGATATTGTGTCTCTACGCCCTTTTTATCGCGCAGGTCGCGAAGATGTCACAGGTGACATCTTCGCGACGCATCGACACAGAACGGTAACGCCTAACCGCCGTTGGCCAGAGCCTGCGCGCGGTACCGGGTAACGGCCACAGCGAGCGTATCTGCAACCTTCTGACGCCACGTTTCATCCAGCAGCAGTTTTTCGTCATCCGGGTTGGACAGGAAACCCAGTTCTAGGAGAACCGATGGCACGTCGTGGGCGCGCAACACCTGAAAACCTGCATATCGATGCGGATTGTTGATGAGACCGATCTGCCCTTCGAAGGATTTAACGATGTTTTCCGCAAGCGTCACGGAAAATGCCTGCGTCTCGCGCCGCGTCAAATCTAGCAGGATATCGGCAACTTCGGGCTGGGAATGCTGCTGTGCGACACCTGCAATCTGGTCCGAAAGGTTTTCACGTTCAGCCAGATCCTGCGCCATCCGGTCCGACGCCCGGTCCGATATGGTGTAGACCGTCGCACCGCGAATACCCTTCTGTTTCAGTGTGTCGGCATGCACGGAGATAAAGAGATTGGCGTTCTGCTGCCGCGCCAGCGTCACACGCTCTGAGAGCGCCAGAAACGTATCGTCATCGCGCGTCAGAAATGCCCTGATGCCACCGATCTTATTGAGACGGTCGGTCAGTTCCTTGGCGAAGGTCAGGGTGATGACCTTCTCGTCGGTTCCGCTGACGCCACCCTTCGCACCCGCATCGATACCGCCGTGTCCAGCATCAACAGCAATGACGAAATCCGACTGCCTGCTGGTCTTGGGAGCAACATCGGCAGTGACAGACGCGGTGGTGGCGGGAGCCAGCGCTTGCCAGTTTTGATTCTTCAGAAGATCGGCAAATTTCTGCTTGGTCGCGATTTCCGTATCGAGCACAAAGCGGTAAACCTTGCCGCCATCTTCGGCTTTGACGTCTGCGATGGCGACCTGGACGGGCTTCTTCGCTGTCAGCACCAGCCGCGCACTGCCCTCGCCCATGGTTCCAAACCGGATATCGCTGAACAGCCCCGTGGGTGCGAGGTCTTTTGTCGGAAACGAGAAACCGACGGCAGGAAAATCGACGACGATACGCGCAGGTCCATCCAGATAATGGACTTCGAATTCCGGCTCTTCGTTGAAATCCATCACAATTCGCGTCCGCGCCTCATCGCCGATAATACGGGCCGAACTGACGATCAAAGATGGCGCTTTGTCCGTCGCATTCGCCGATGACAACACGATCGGCGCGCAAAGCGCGGCCACCAGCAGCACAGATGCGATTCGCCCCGCCAGAGTGGTGAGGATGGCGACTTTAACTCCGCCGATGAGATGTTTGCTGGTCGTCAACGTCGTTTCCGTAATTTCGGTCATTGGGGCCGGATATCGTGACATGCTGGCCAAAATATCGCTTAAGCCGTCACTAGAATGGCCTGATTTGCACATGCGCGCAACAATTGCAGCCCTTGGTGAAGCAATTCTTAACCGCCAAATTCCGCCAATGATATGGCATATTTAGCCACCCTATTGCTATTATGACAGATAGAACATACAACATGAATGAGGGTTAAAAGTGTTGACGGGATAGATGCCCGCCGGCTGCCAATCGACCAAAGACGCTGGCGCTGTAATATCGGGCAATCATCTGCCGTCGCTGCATTTTTCTCCTGAAACTGGATCAATTCCGGCGCTAGTCGGAACAATACCCGGTGGCATGCCACCGCACGCTCGAGGAGAGCATTTTCATCGGATCCTTCGGGGTCTATTTATTAAAGTCGTTCTCGCTTGGCCAATGATGTCGTTGCAGCAGCTTTCATATGAACCGGATACCAGGAGCAGGCTTCATGCTCTGCCATGCGTTCGGATGCTGCCAGTTTACAGACGCCGGGCAAGAAACTTCATTTCCGGCACACCCTCGACCATAGATGAAAGGCCTGTCCTCGCGGCGGGCCTGTTCTCGTATAAGACAGGGCTGCGCCGAGGAGCACAGCTTACATGGCAGACAAAATGCTTATCGACGCCTCCCATGAAGAGGAGACGCGGGTAGTCGTTGTTCGGGGAAATCGGATCGAGGAATTCGATTTCGAATCTGAACATAAGAAACAGATCCGTGGCAACATCTACCTTGCCAAGGTAACAAGGGTTGAGCCTTCTCTTCAGGCTGCTTTCGTGGATTACGGCGGCAACCGCCATGGTTTTCTCGCATTCGCGGAAATCCATCCCGATTATTACCAGATTCCCCTGGCCGATAGACAGGCTCTGCTGAGAGCGGAAGCCGAAGACCATCGCCGCAATGACGACTTCGAATCGGCAAACGATGGTCCCAACGAGCCATCCTCCGCGTCGTCGCTCGCCGTCGATCTTTCCCAGATCGACCAGCCTGATATCGGTATCGTCGCAGCACCCGAAGCTGCCGATGAAACGAGCGAAGTTTCCGAGATCGTAGCAGAACCGGTTGCAACCGAAGTCGAGGCTGCCGAGGCCGTGGCTGAAGAAGCACCAGCCGAAGACGAAAAGCCGAAGAAGCGCGTTCGTCGTCCCCGCACCAAGAAAAAGACCGAAGCAGATGAAGCGTCTGCTGAAGCAGCCCCTTCGGACGATGGTTCCGAAGATGATGGCAGCAAGGGCGGCGAAATGGCTGCCATGGTCGATACCGACACGATTTCGGAAGAAGTCGAAGGTCTTGGCCGTCGTAGCAATGACGATGATGACGATGATGACGATGACCACCACGAAAAGGAAGTCATCGAATCCGTCGGCGCTGAAGATGCGATGGAAGAAGTTCCAGACCGCGTTTCGCGCAAGCCACGGAAGCAGTACCGCATTCAGGAAGTCATCAAGCGCCGCCAGATCCTTCTGGTTCAGGTTGCCAAGGAAGAACGCGGCAACAAGGGCGCTGCTCTGACGACCTATCTGTCGCTCGCAGGCCGTTACTCGGTTCTGATGCCGAACACGGCGCGTGGTGGCGGTATTTCCCGCAAGATCACCCAGCCGACAGACCGCAAGCGCCTAAAGGAAATCGCACGCGACCTGGAAGTGCCACAGGGCATGGGCGTTATTTTGCGTACAGCCGGTGCAAACCGCACGCGCGTCGAGATCAAGCGTGACTTCGAATATCTGATGCGCCTGTGGGAAAACGTCCGCACGCTGACGCTCAACTCCACGGCTCCGTGCCTCGTGTATGAAGAAGGATCGCTCATCAAGCGTTCGATCCGCGATCTCTACAACAAGGACATCAGCGAGATCATCGTGTCAGGCGAAGAAGGCTATCGTGAAGCGAAAGACTTCATGAAGATGCTGATGCCGAGCCATGCCAAGGTCGTTCAGCCTTACCGCGACATTCACCCGATCTTCTCGCGCTCCGGCATCGAAGCACAGCTCGACCGCATGTTGCAGCCGCAGGTTACGTTGAAGTCCGGTGGCTATCTCATCATCAACCAGACCGAAGCACTGGTTGCCATCGACGTGAACTCCGGTCGTTCGACCCGCGAACATTCGATCGAAGAAACTGCCGTCCAGACCAACCTGGAAGCTGCAGAAGAAGTGGCACGCCAGCTGCGCCTGCGCGACCTTGCTGGTCTCGTCGTCATCGACTTCATCGACATGGAAGAGAAGCGCAACAACCGCTCCGTCGAAAAGAAGCTCAAGGATTGCTTGAAGAACGACCGCGCCCGCATTCAGGTCGGCCGTATCTCGCATTTCGGCCTTCTGGAAATGTCGCGTCAGCGCATTCGCGCATCGGTTCTGGAATCCACGACGCAGGTCTGCTCGCACTGCGGCGGTACGGGCCATGTGCGCTCCGAATCCTCCATCGCCCTGCATGTTTTGCGCGGCGTGGAAGAATATCTGCTGCGCAACACCACCCACAACATCACAGTTCGCTGCACGCCGGATACGGCGCTCTACCTGCTCAACCACAAGCGCGCGACCATCGTGGATTATGAAGCCCGCTTCGGCGTGGCGATCATCATCGCCGCAGACGACAGCGTTGGTGCACAGCACTTTGCCATTGATCGTGGTGAAGCCGTTGAGAATCCGGTCAAGATCGAAAGCCTCATCCAGATGCTTCCTGATTTCGAGGAAGAGGAAGATGACATCATCATCGAAGCCGATGAGGATGAAGACGAGGAAGAAGTCGTCGTAAAGGCTGAAAAGACCGAAGCACGTCAGCCACAGGCAGACGCGGGCGAAGATGGCAAGCGCAAGCGCAAGCGTCGTCGTCGTCGTCGGGGCAAGGGCAGCCAGAATGGCACCGAGGCTCAAGGCGAGTCGGATGACGACACATCTTCCGACGATCAGGACGATGATGCCGAAGGCGAATCCGATGACGAGGCATCCACCTCGACACTGGAAACCAGCGACAGCACGTCTGGCGACGAAGCAAAGCGCAAGCGCCGCCGTCGCGGCAAGCGTGGCGGACGCCGCAATCGTGACGAAAACGGCAACATCATCGAAGACAATGATGAAGTTGAAGCCGTGCAGGCCGTAGAAGAAGGCGAAACCACCTCTGCTTCCGAGGTCTCGGAAGAATCTGCTGTCATCGAAGCTGTCGCTGTAGAAGCAGCGCCTGCGGTTGTTGCCGAAGAGTCGGAAAAGCCGAAGAAGCCTCGCCGGACCCGTAAGGCAAAGGACAAGGCTGGCGACACCGAGGCTGAACCTGCGGCAGTTGCTGCGGTAGCTGTTGATGTTGCTGAACCAGCACCGGTCGAGACTGTTGCACCGCCAGCAGTGGAAGCACCCGTTGCCGAAGCCCCTGCTCCGGCACCAGCGCCTGTAGAACCTGCTGTTGCAACATCCGACGTTTCGAAGGAAGAAACGACGGAAGAGGCTGCCAAGCCGACCCGCGCCAACCGCGGTGACAACGTCTCCTCCTCGGAGCCCGTCGTCACCTCGGCAGCACCCGAAGGTGGCGACACCGACCCATCCAAACCCCGCAAGGGCGGCTGGTGGCAAAGACGTGGCTTCTTTTAAGCCTTAGCTTTCGACGCTGACGAATGAGTTGAGGCTCCGCATTGCGGGGCCTCTTTCATTTGACGAGAACGCAGAAATACACGCATAGAGGTTGTGCTTCGAGGAAGGTTTTCACCCGAACCAGATGGATTTTCTGTGACCAACAACCGTGATCCTGCTTTAACCGTGCGCCGCATTTTAAAAGTCAATCACGCTGGCGAGTTCGGCGCTATAAGGATTTACGGTGCGCAGATTTTCGTCGCCCGCTGGCTCTTCCCAGATATCGTTTCAAAACTCGAAGAAATGCGCGACGACGAGATCGATCATTGCCGGTTGTTTCGCGACGCAATGCCTGCGCGAGGCGCAAGACCATGCCGGATCATGGCGCTGTGGAGCTTGGGTGGCTTTGTTCTAGGCTTTCTGACGGCGCTTTGTGGACGCAACACGGTTTGGATTTGCACAGAGGCTGTCGAAAGTACCGTTCATCAACACCTCGAAGACCAGCTGACTTTTCTTCGAAAACGCGACCCTGAACTGCATGCGCTGATCCTGTCGATTCAGGAACAGGAATTGGCCCATTTGACCGAGGCCGAAAACAGCCAGAAAAGCCGTGGTACGATGCGCAAAGTTCTGTTGCCGATCATCGGAGCCCTCACCGATCTGATGATCTGGCTTTCGACGTGGGGAGATTCCAGCTGGATGCGTGCGGAAATGGCGCGTGATAGCTTGCCTGATCGGGCTGATGTGCGTTAGCACTAGGCTAGAAAAAAGGCCGTCTCACTCGGAAACGGCCCTTTCAAAACGTAGATCGAGGAGAATGGCTCACTCGTCGCGGTAGACTTTTTCGCGGCGCTCGTGGCGTTCCTGGGCTTCGATGGACAGGGTGGCGATGGGGCGAGCGTCCAGTCGCTTGAGGCCGATGGGTTCGCCGGTTTCTTCGCAGTAGCCGTAGGTCCCATCTTCGATCCGCTGCAGCGCGGCGTCGATCTTGGAGATCAACTTGCGTTGGCGGTCGCGGGCTCGAAGTTCGATGGCGCGGTCTGTCTCTGACGATGCCCTGTCGGCCAGATCAGGATGATTGGCGCTTTCTTCGGCGAGATGACCCAGCGTCTCCCGCGCTTCCCGTAAAATGTCATTTCTCCAACCGACCAGCTTTGACCTGAAATAGGCTCGCTGGTTGGCATTCATGAACTCATCGCTTTCCGAGAGTACATAATTGCTAAGATCGATCTTCTCACTCACGCGATTCTCCTCGAAGAACATCTCATATTGCGCGGGTATACTCCGATATTGTAGGCCCGTTCAAGTGCGCAGAACAGTTTTCAGGCATTTTTAAATCTGTCACAAAATTCAGCTAAACGATTATTTTTTATGCTTTATTGGCATTACACGAATTATTTCTTCGATCACGTTTTCATAACTTGCCTATACCGCCCGCCACTTGCAGCCTCACGGGCTATTCCTGTAAAGCTGTTGCCATTGTTTCGCTGCGCACAGGATACCCGGCATGCACGAGCCCTCATCGCGACCCTCCCGGATCTATCTGCTGCGCCACGCCCATGCGGCCTGGGCCGGACCCGGCCAACGGGACTTCGACAGGCCGGTCGATGCTGCAGGATTTGCGGAAGCAGAGATGATCGCAGATCGGGCTGCCGATAAGGGCTATCTCCCTGATGCCGTGATAAGCTCGACGGCATTGCGTTGCCGCGAGACGGCACAGGCGATGCGCCGGGCCTTCAATGATAGCTTCGACGTCGCTTATATCGATGAGATGTACAATGCCGAGGCCGACACCTATCTGGCCTTGATCGCAGCACAGACCACGAGCCGCGCGGTGATGCTGATCGGGCACAATCCTACCATAGAGGCCGTTGCAGAGGCGTTGATCGGTCGCAAACAGATGGAGGCTCTCCTGCCCTCCGGTTTTCCCACCGCTGGTCTCGCCGTTTTCGATGCTGACCCAAAATCCTCTGGTGAAGTGCGATGGCACCTCATCGACTTTCTTCATCCCTGAGACATCCTGCGGCGGTCAGAAAACTTTCCGACAGCCGCTTCTTTTTTGAGCAGGCAGCCACCCTATATATTTTCGGATAGTGAAATATTTTTTGGGAAACAGTCTTTGGCGCCATCCTTCACCTCCGTCACCGATAGCGCACTGATTGCCATCGACAATCTTGCAGACCGCGCCAGTGCTCTGACCAACCCGACACTTCGGCTCGGAGTGACCGGGCTGTCGCGTGCCGGCAAGACGGTTTTCATCTCGTCTCTCGTCCATAATCTGCTGAACGGTGGACGGCTACCGATCTTCGAGGCCATCCGGTCCGGTCGTGTCTCGAACGTCCGGCTTGAGCCGCAGCCGGATGACGCCATTCCGCGCTTTCAGTATGAAGACCACATTCAGGCGCTGGTGCGAGACCGTATCTGGCCGGACTCGACCCGTGCCATCTCGGAGCTGCGCATCACACTCGATTACCAGAGCGCGAGCGGCTGGGGTCGCTGGTTCTCGGCGGGAAAGCTGGCGATCGACATCGTCGATTACCCCGGCGAGTGGCTGCTCGATCTGCCGCTGCTGGGGCAGGATTACAAAACCTTCAGTGACAACACCGTGACACTGGCACAGGGCGGCGTGCGGGCGGAACTTGCGCGCGAGTGGCTCGAAATCGCCAATTCGGTCGATCTCGATGGCCCTGCCGATGAGATGACGGCGCGTCGTCTGGCGGAAAGCTTTGCCACCTATCTGCGCGCCTGCAAGTCGGACGAGCGCTCACTATCCACCCTGCCGCCGGGTCGCTTTCTGATGCCGGGTGATCTGGAGGGGTCGCCTGCCCTCACCTTCTCGCCGCTTCCCGGCCTGACCGATGGCAAGGCGGTGAAGGGCTCACTCAGGGCCATGATGGAGCGTCGCTACGAGGCCTATAAATCCATCGTCGTCAAACCGTTCTTTCGGGAGCACTTCGCGCGTCTGGACCGGCAAATCGTGCTGATCGATGCGCTTCAGGCCGTCAATCGCGGTCCCGAAGCCGTTCAGGATCTGGAACGTGCTCTGGGCGACGTTCTCGCCTGCTTCCGCCCCGGCAAGAACAGCCTGCTGTCCTCGCTCGTCGGCAGGCGCATCGACAAGGTTCTGGTCGCCGCGACCAAGGCTGACCACCTGCACCACGAAAGCCATGACCGGCTAGAAAACCTGACACGCCGTCTGGTTGACCGCGCCATAACTACCATCGGCATGAGCGGCGCTGGCATCGAGGTCATGGCGCTGGCCTCGGTGCGGGCCACCAAGGAAGCCAGCGTACGTCAGGATGGACATACCCTGCCCGTCATCGTTGGCACGCCAATTGCGGGCGAGAAGATCAACGGCGAGATTTTTGACGGAAACCGCACGACGGCGATCTTTCCCGGCGACCTGCCGGAAAACCCGGAGCCGCTGTTTCGGGCACTGGACGTCGAGGGCGACAAGGCCGATTTGCCGGATGTGAACGTGGTTCGCTTTCGCCCGCCCAAACTGGAGGAAAACAGTGACGGCATCAAGCTCTCGGTCCCGCATATCCGGCTGGACCGCGCCATGCAGTTTCTGTTCGGAGATAGGCTCGCATGAAGGACGAAACCGAAAACCCAGGCCGCCGCCCGGCAGCCTTCACGCTGGAAAGCGAGCCCGCACCGACGCGGGTGATGGACGCTAAGCGCGCACCGCGTAGTTTCGATGCCGACATATCGATGACGCCCGATGAGGAAGACCCGTTTCTGGCCCCCGAGACGGTCGATGCGGCCGCCCTGCCCGTCGCGGCTCCCCGACAGCGTCGATTCTCCTTCGGCAAGCTGGCCATGGGCGCAATCGGTGTTCTGCTTTCGCTTGCCTTCGGTCTCTGGGCAGACCAGCTCATACGCGATCTTTTCACCCGCTCCGACTGGTTGGGCTATACAGCGACGGTGGCGCTTGCGGTCGCCGTTTTCGGCCTGCTCGCGCTCGTCATCCGTGAAGGTGTCGGCATCATGCGGCTCAACGCCGTGCAATCGCTGAAAGCGGATGCGGAAAAGGCCGCACTCGAGAAAAAGCCCTCGGCGGCCCGCGCCGTTATTTCACGCCTGACCACTGTCCTCTCTCACAGAGCCGAGACGGCGAAAGGTCGTGCCGCGCTCAAGCTGACAGAAAACGACGTGATCGATGGGCCGCACCTGATCGATCTCGCAGAACGGGAGTTGTTGAGCCCGCTCGACCGGCAGGCCCGCGCGCTGATTCTCAACTCGTCCAAACGCGTGTCCGTCGTGACGGCTGTCAGTCCTCGCGCTGTGGTCGATCTGGCCTACGTCCTGTTCGAGGTCACACGGCTGGTGCGCACCATGGCGGAGCTTTACGGCGGTCGTCCCGGCACGCTTGGTATGCTGAGGCTGATGCGCGATGTCATCGCACATCTTGCTGTTACCGGGTCCATCGCGGTTGGCGATGGGCTGGCTCAGCAGGTTCTCGGGCACGGCTTAGCATCCCGGCTGTCTGCGCGTCTGGGTGAAGGTGTGATCAACGGCCTGATGACGGCACGAATCGGTATTGCTGCCATGGATCTGTGCCGACCGCTTCCGTTCCGGGCGCTGAAGCGTCCTGGTATAGGCGATTTCGTCTCGGATTTGACACCCGACCTTACGGGCGGAAAAGGTGTTGAAAAGCCATGATTTCTCGTTGAATCCTTCACCAAATGGTTACTGCTGGCAGCAGCAATATCGGTGAAAGAAACGAAGCATTAACCATTCCCGACGTAGATTAGCCCTACACAAAGCGGCCTATTCGCCAGGGAAAGTATCATGTATTCGCGCTTCTTTTCGCTACTGGGTGGCCTCGCCGCCGTGATGTCCGTCAGTGGCGGACTTGCAGTTTCCGACGTTCAGGCAGCCTCTCGTGACGACCAGTTCTTTGGCTCTGTCGCTGGCGTCTGGTCGGGTCCCGGCGAGATCGTTGCTGGCAAATACAAGGGTACGAAATTCACCTGCGACCTCACTGGAGAACCGATCAGTGACAAGGACACAGGCATCAAGCTCGGCGGCACATGCCGCGTTGGTGTGTTCAAGCAGCCCATGTCGGCAGTCATCTCGAAAAAGGGCAATGGCTACGAAGGCAAGTTCCTCGATGGTTCCGAAGGCAAGGGTATCGACATCGTATCGGGTCAGGTCAGCGGCGACAAAGTCGTTCTCGGCATCAACCGCGCAAAGCTGAACGGCGCGATGGTTGCGCGCGTGACCAACAACACATCCATGAATATCACCATTTCCGTGAAAGTCGCGGACCAGATGGTCCCCGTGATCGGACTGACGCTTGCGCGCAACGTCGATCAGATGGCCGTCGGCTCCATCAAGCCATAAGCCTTCGTCCTGCTCGTCCACGGTAGAGCCGCCTTTGCGCGGCTCACTTGAGCGCCCACCATTCCCGCTGTTCATTCGCACGAACAATCCCGGTCTTGTCGGCATTCTCAAGCCAGTCAAGCACCCGTCTCCCATTGACCACGATATCGGGCGCAATATCTGCCAGCGGCATCAGCACGAAGGCGCGCTCGGTCATGCGCGGATGGGGAATTTCAACGCGCTCGGTCATCACATGCTCTTCGCCATAGGTCAGCACGTCGATATCGATCGTGCGTGGCCCCCAACGCTCGATGCGCACACGCTTCATGCCCCGCTCTATGTCAAGACCGAGGTCGAGCAACGCTTCGGCGGCCAGTGACGTTTCGATGAGGGCGCAGCAATTGAAGAAATATGCCTGATCGACCTTTCCCCATGGCGGCGTGCTGTAGAGATGCGAAACCGCGACTAACCGGCAGCTTTCATGGCGGGAAAAAGCATCGAGCGCCTGCGCCATCGCTGCGGGCGGGTCGCCGATATTACCGCCCAGCCCCAACGCAGCCAGCGTCATGCCATCAGCCATGCAGCTCGACGCTCACTTGTGCATAATCGAGAATGCCGGGAACCGGCGCGGATGGCTTTCGAACCGTGACTTTGACACGCACGATCTGCGGGTAGCGGCGACGCAACGCGGATGCGATGTCGTTGGCAAGCGCTTCGATGAGATAGCGGCGCTGACCGGCGACGATCTTTTCGATGACGTCGAAGGCGACACCGTAATCGACGGTGTTCTTGATGTCGTCGGTCTCCAAGGCATCTCCGGCCTCGACTTCCATTTCGGCGTCAACGAAAAACCGTTGCCCAAGGGTCTCTTCCTGCTCCAGCAGGCCGTGGCGGGCGAAGAACGAACAGTTCTTCAGCAAAATCGTGTAGCGGCTCATTGGTGTCCAACCCCTAATTATGGTTCTTGTGCCTCAAAACCGCATCGGCAATCGCAAGGGCATCCCGTGTCATTACCACGTTATGGACGCGAAAAATAACTGCCCCTGCCATGCGAAGAAGTGCCGTGGTTGCCGATGTACCGACATCACGCTCCTCGGCGCCTTCGCGACCGGTCAAAGCACCGATAAATCGCTTTCTCGACGTTCCAGCCAGAATAGGCAAGCCAAACCCTGCAAGCTCTTCGAAACGCGACATCAGCGCCACGTTTTCATCCGTATCCTTGGCAAATCCAAAGCCGGGATCGAGAACGATGGCGTTGCGGGCAATGCCTGCGCCCTCCGCCAGTTCCAGCGAGTGGGTGAGAAAAAGAAACTGGTCTTCGATGATATCGGCCAACTTCTGGCGCTCGCGACCCGTGTGCATGATACAGACACCCGCCCCAGCATAGCCGATCACGCGGGCCATGTCGGCGTCTTTCTGGAGACCGAAGACGTCGTTGACGATGTGCGCACCGGCTTCGATTGCCAGCTTCGCTGTGGATGCGCGATATGTATCCACAGAAATCAGAGCTTCCGTTTCTCCTGCCAGCCTCTCGATGACGGGCAGCACGCGATCCTGTTCCTGCTGCGCTGTCACAACAGCCGCACCGGGACGGGTCGATTCACCGCCGATATCGATGATGTGCGCGCCCTGCTCCACGCAGGCTAACGCATGGCTTATCGCTTCATCCGCTGCCAGAAACTGGCCACCATCCGAAAAGGAATCCGGCGTCGCATTGACGATAGCCATAATAAGGCCATCCCCATCAAGTTTCAGGGAGCGCCCATGCGCGACTTGCCACACCTTGTCACTGGCTGTTATCACGTAACATCAAGCCTTTCCGGAATAACGGAGTGCCCCGCCATCGCTCGTCCTACCACTCCGCCTGCTAAGCCTGACGTTCCGTGCACATGGCGTTCTATGCCGCAATCATCTTCCAAGTTCAACCGGAAGGCCGGTAAATGACGCCACAGTCCCGCATACTTTCCGTCGTTTTTTCAGGCGTCATATTTCTGTCCGTTCCGCAGTTTGCCAGCGCAGAAAGTGTGATCAGCAAGTCCTTCTCCTACTTCAAGGTTGGCGGCAAGACTGCCGAGGACTTGGACCGTGAGCTTTCCCGCCACGGACCGATGACGAAATCCACCGGCGCGCGCCACCCAGGTGCAACGGAAATCAAGTTCGGCGGCGAGATCACCTATGTCGAAAAGGGCTCGCTCTGCGCCGTTGGCACGGTGAAAGTGACGCTACACACGAAAATTCTGCTGCCGCAATGGACGAACCGCCGGCGCACCACCGCCAATCTTGCCCTGATCTGGGACACGCTGTCAGCCGACATCAAGCGGCACGAAGAACGCCACGCCGAAATCTCACGCGGCTATGCCCGCAGCCTCGACAAGCAGCTCCAGTCCCTTCGTCCGCAAAAGACCTGCGAACAGATGCAGGCGCTCGTGACCCGCACCACGCAGAGCGTGATGGACGAGCATGACAAGGATCAATTGCGTTTCGATATGGTGGAATCGAAAAACTTCGATTCACGCATGACGCGGCTTTTGAAAAACCGCATATCGCAAAAAGCATCCGGGCGTTGAATATCAATTCATTACGATTACTTATGGAAATAATTTAAAGTTTCACCGCAACTTTAAGGTGAGGCAACGCCGCGTGTTTATGATGATTGAATTCTAGTCGTTTCGGTCAGAGCACGACTCGACTATTGTTTTGAGAAATAACGCGAAATCAGTCATCGCGTCTATGTTTCTAAAGTTTCGGTCCCTCGGCGCGTCCTTGAGCCTTAGGCCTCTCCTCCTGCCTGATGGTGACGTGCCCAACTCGCCTCGCTTATCCCGCGAAAAGGAAAGCGAGGCTTTTTGTGGAGCGCGCATCGCAGTCTGGCTGAATGACGGCTCAGCCCTGACGCTCAGGCACGTGCACGACCAATCCGTCCAGCGCATCGGTCAGCTTGATCTGACAGGAAAGCCGCGATGTCGGGCGCACATCGAACGCGAAATCCAGCATGTCCTCTTCCATCGGCTCTGGCGGTCCGACACGTTCCGACCATGCGTCGTCCACATAGACATGACAGGTGGCACAGGCACAGGCGCCGCCGCATTCCGCATCGATACCGGGTACGGAGTTGCGCATGGCGTTTTCCATCACCGTGGAGCCATTGCTGACGTCAAGTTCGTGCGGCGTGCCGTCGAAAGCAACGATGGTCAGTTTTGTCATTTCGGAAATCCAGAGCAAATGTTTGAGAATGTTTCTAAACAAATAGAAAGGCCGGATAGGCTTGGCAACCCGTCAAAGTGGTTACCGCGCATATCCGGCCTCAAAAACATTCAGACGAATGCGATCAACGGCACAGTTTCAGAATGAAATTTTCCGCCTCGATGACCGAAGACGCCACTTTTGCAAGTGCAACGCTATCACGGCTGCCGTTTTCGACTGCCTCTGCGGCTGCCGATACGTTGAAAGCACCGACGGCGTCGGCAGAACCTTTGAGGCGATGCGCGATGGCTTTCATGTCGATGTCATTGGCGACGGCCAGATCATGCAGCAATGTCCGGGCGTTGCGCGTGAACAGTTGCAGGATTTCGATCTCCAGATCCTTGTCGCCCATTGTCTGGCGCGCCAGATGCACGAAATCGATAGGCTTGCTGGCGGGCGCTGGGCCGCCGCGATTGTCAGGAGCTTCGAATGCGATACTCAACGCTGCCATTTTTCAGAATTCCTCGTTTGGGCCGGTTTCTTGTTTTGAGGCACATATGTCCTGCATTTGCGCAGGTTAGGACTGCGATGAGCTTAAATTGGGGCGCAACGAAGGTGGAAATCTTTCGCTATGGTTAATTTATGTTAAACTTATACGAAACAAGGCGTTCAGCCTTCTGACGAGGTTTAAAAACTGTTAACAAACCGCCACTTGGCTCAGGCGCCAACGCGGCATTAATTGTTTCAAAGCCGCAAATGTGTCACTACGGTACTGCCGTGTTTCCTAACCTCATTGCAGGCTTTGTGAATCCGGCTTGTAAATGTAGTTTTACCTGGGGCGCGGCAACCTGCTCTCAGGAATTAGTAAGAAACGAGGCACTATATACCGGCTGGTATCGTGCCTCGAGGCATGATGGCGGATTTCCCGTGCAGGCGGCATGGGATTGAACGGCATGAAGCCGGGCGTATAGTAACGAGGCGTAACCGCATGGCGAACAACAAGATTAGCGACTCGATCGACGAGACTGCGTTTCAGGCATTGGAAGATGCCTTGCAGCTCGGCGCCTACGAAAATCAGCCGGAGCCTCGGAAAAAATCCACTCCAAAGCCTGCGGGGGCCAAAGTGCCAGAACAGACGAGAGTGCCTGAGAAGAACAAAGCCCGCGCAGCTGAGCCGCAGCAGCAAAGACCTGCCGCCGAACAGGCAGCACCCAGATCGCCATCTCTGGAAGCTGCAAATGACGGCTCCAAGCGCAGCCCCGCCATGATCCTGAAATCGCTGGATGCCGGCTCCATGACAGGTGCGCTTCGCAACGCCGGTATCGTGTCCGTCCTCTGGGCCATCGCCGGTGCAGGCCTTGCCAATGTCATCTACGGCAATCTGATCTGGAACGTCAGTTCGCTTGCCGAACTCTTTGCCGTTCCCGGCGTCATGGCCATCATCGTCGGCGTCGTCGTACCGATCATGCTGTTTTTTGCCTTCGCGATCATGATGGCGCGCGCCAAGGACCTGCGCAATGCTGCGCGCTCCATGGCGGAAGTCGCTCTTCGCCTTTCGGAACCGGAAACCATTGCGTCTGAGCGCATCATGTCCGTGGGACAGGCCGTTCGCCGCGAAGTCTCGGCAATGAATGACGGCATCGAGCGCACCATTGCGCGCGCCACCGAGCTGGAAACGCTCGTTCATTCCGAAGTCAATGCGCTTGAGCGCAGCTATGCCGACAACGAATTGCGCGTTCGCAGCCTCGTTCAGGAACTGAGCGCAGAGCGCGATGCCATCATCAACCACGCCGAACGCATTCGTTCCTCCATCGTCGGCGCGCAGGACCAGATCAAGGAAGAGCTCTCCATCGTCGGTGAAGAGCTTTCGATGCGTCTGGCGACCAGCGGCGAAGCCTTCGCTTCGATGATCGACACGCGCTCGGCTGCACTGCTCGAAAAATCCCGCATTTCCACCGAGGCCATGGGCAGCCTAATTGCGGCAAAGACCGACAATCTTCTCAAGGCGCTCAATACGTCCGGCGCGTCCATTTCCAACGAATTCGATCTGCGCCTGCATGACCTCTCCACGACGCTGGATGATCGCGGTCGTTTGCTTCTCGAGCAGTTCGCAACCCAGGCCTCGACGCTGTCTGCTGGAACCGAGAACCTCAACACATCTCTGGAAGCGCGCACCCGCCTTCTCAACGACATCCTGTCCAAGCGCACGCTGGAACTCACGCAGAACATTGATCGCGGTCAGGAAATCATCGGCGGCTCGCTCGACAACGTTCTCGACAAGCTGGCAACGACGCTGGAAGAAAAAGGTCTGTCGTTCCGCCAGAACCTGCAAAGCTCCGCCGACGATGCGATCATGGATCTCGATCTTCGCACCGGCTTGTTTGAAGAAAAGCTTCAGACGACCGTCGGCCTCGTCAACTCGGCTTTCGATGATCGTGTCGCGGAATTCACCAGCGCCTTTGACCAGCGCGCAGGCAGCCTCGACAGCAAGCTGATGGAAAGCCTCGCCCGCATCAATGAAACGGTTGCTGGCGGCACTGATTCCATCGACGGCATGCTGAACTCCGGCATCGAACGCCTCAGCACGGCCCTCACCGACCAATCCTTCGCGCTGGCCACCACGCTTGGCACAGGCCAGGAAATGCTCGAAAGCTCTCTGGAAAGCCATACCCGCGAATTGAGCGACGCCATCGGCGCGCGCACGGCGGAAATCACCGGCGCATTCACCACCACACACCAGCAGATCGACACTGTTCTTGCAGAACGCAGCGCCGCCCTGTTCGGTGCGCTCTCTGCCAGCCAGGATCGTTTCGACACGGCGCTCGCCAGCCGTGCGGAAGCCATTACCGGCTCGATGTCCGGCACTGCCGAGCACCTCGCCGGACTGCTCGACGAACGTGCCGCAGCCATCAACAGCATCGTGGCCGATGTAGAGCGTCGTCTTGCCGAAACCCTCGATAGCCGCGCAGCCGCCATCACCGGCGCCGTTTCCGGTGTCGAGGAACGTCTGGCCGATACGCTTGATATGCGCACCGCTGCCATTCACCATGCCGTAGCGGGCGTCGAAGATCGGATTGCCGATACGCTCGAAAGCCGCACGGCTGCACTCGCCAACGTCGTCTCCGGCGTGGAAGATCGCATCGCCGAAACCCTGGATAGCCGCACAGCTGCTCTAAGCGGCGTCGTCTCCGGTGTCGAAGAGCGGATCGCCGATGCACTCGACAGCCGAACCATGGCCCTCGATATGGCGTTCTCCACAGCGGAAGAGCGTCTGGCCGAAACGCTGGATGGACGCACCGCTTCATTGACCAGCGCCGTGTCTGGCATCGAAACACGCATCACCGAAACCCTGGACAGCCGTACCGCCGCTCTCAGCGGCGTTGTGTCCGGTGTCGAAGAGCGCATTGCCGATGCACTCGACAGCCGCACCATGGCTCTCGATATGGCATTCTCCACAGCAGAAGAGCGCTTGGCCGAAACGTTGGATGGACGCACGACTGCGCTGACCAATGCAGTGTCTGGCGTCGATGCTCGCATCGCAGATACTCTGGATAGCCGCACGGCTGCCCTCAGTGGCGTTGTCTCCGGTGTCGAAGAGCGCATTGCCGATGCTCTCGACAGCCGCACCATGGCACTCGACATGGCATTCTCCACAGCAGAAGAGCGTTTGGCCGAGACGTTAGACGGACGTACAACAGCGCTTACGGACGCCGTCTCCGGTGTCGAGGCTCGTATCGCCGAAACGCTGGATGGCCGCACTGCCGCGCTGAGCGGCGTTGTTGCCGGTGTTGAAGAGCGTATTGCCGATACACTCGATAGCCGTACGATGGCGCTCGACATGGCATTCTCCGGTGCGGAAGAACGCATCGCTGATACCCTGGACGCGAGAACCGCTGCGCTGAACACAATCGTTTCGGGCGTCGAAAGCCGCATCGCCGATACCATTCATAACGGTACCGCTGCACTCAGCAATGCCGTGAATGGCGTCGAAGATCGTATCGCTGAAACTCTCGATAGCCGCACGGCTGCGCTCAGCAGCGTGGTTGCGGGTGTCGAAGAGCGCATCGCTGACACGCTGGACAGCCGCACGCTCGCGATCGACATGGCGTTCTCCGGTGCTGAAGAGCGTATGGCCGAGACACTGGATGCCCGCGCAGCGTCACTTACCAGCGTTGTGTCCGGCGTGGAAGAGCGCATTGCAGACACTCTCGATAGCCGCACGCTCGCAATCGACATGGCATTCTCCGGTGCTGAAGAGCGTATGGCCGAGACACTGGATGCCCGCGCAGCGTCACTTACCAGCGTTGTATCCGGCGTCGAGCATCGCATCGCAGACACCCTCGAAAGCCGCACGGCTGCCCTCAACAGCGTTGTCTCTGGCGTTGAAGAACGCTTGGCCGACACGCTGGACAGCCGCACCTTGGCCATCGACATGGCGTTCTCCGGTGCCGAAGAGCGTCTCGCGGAAACGCTGGATACACGCACTTTCGCGCTCACCAGCGCGGTTTCCGGCGTCGAAACCCGCATTGCCGACACACTGGACAGCCGCACCTCGGCGCTTGCCAACGCGGTCTCCGGCGTGGAAGATCGCATCGCAGATGCGCTCGACAGCCGTGCTCTGGCGATTGACATGGCCATATCCGGCGCCGAAGAGCGTATCACTGAAACGCTCGACAACCGCACAGCCGCCCTCACCCAGTCTGTTACGGGTGCCGAGCAGCGCCTGTCGTCCACCGCCTCCACCATCGAGGAAGCTCTGTCCGTCGGCCATCTGCGCCTCGACACTATGCTGGGCGTTCAGGCCGACGCGATCACGCGCACCATCGAACGCACCAGCGGCCTCATCGAGCAGACCGTTGGCACCGCCGCAACACGCATCGAAACCGCCACCGAAGTTGGCGCTGGCCGCTTTGCCGAGACGATGGAAAGCGGCGTTTCGCGTGTGGAAAACAACCTCGCTTCCTCACACGATCTGCTCCGCACCACGCTCGATCAGCACCATGGCGCGCTGAGCGAAACGCTGGGTTCGGCGCAGGAGCGCATGAACGATCTGCTGTCTGAACAGTCCATGTCCATCGGCACGACGATTGCGTCCAGTGCCAGCATGCTGGAAATGTCGCTGGAAAATCAGCAGGAAGCCATTCAGCGCACCATCGACGCCAGTGGCGCCACGCTGGAAGAGCGGCTGAGAAACAGTGCCGGTCTCGTGGCTGGCCGTATCGACGACGCAGCCCGTGAAATCGGCAGCGCAGCCGACGCCCTCACTTCTCGCGTCGAACAGTCCGTCAGCAACGTCTCCACCCGTCTTGACGAAACCGGCGCACGGCTGGAAAGCAACATCGATGGTTTGCAGAACCGGATTCAGACCGATCTCGGCAATGTCAACGCATCCATCGAAGATGCGAGCCGCAAGATTTCCGAAACGCTCGATGGCAAGACCGCCGATCTCGTGCGCACCAGCGATGACGCCACCCAGCGCATCGCAGGCGTGTTGGACAGCGGAACCGCCCGTATCGACGAGCGTCTCGGCACCATGGATCGCGCGCTGAACATCGGCCTCGACAACGTCAACCGCACCATCGAAGGCAAGGCGACCAACCTCGCCGTCAGCCTTCGCGACGCTGTCGTCAACGCTACCGAGACCATGGATAGCGAAGCGCTTCGCTCGACCGAACTGCTCGCGAAAACCGGCTCTGAATTTGCAGAACAGATGAAGTCGCGCAATGACGAGTTCGCCCGCGCCATAGAGCAGCGTTCGGATGAAATCGTTGGACGTATTTCCGATGCACAGGGTCGCCTCTCCGGCCAGGCTGCCGCTGTTGCCCAGACCTTCTCCGAGGCGGGCAATGCCATCGTCAACAAGGTTGCCGAAGCGGAAGCCGTTGTTCGCACACAGGTGGGCGCAATCTCTGAAACGCTGTCCGGCGTGGAAAGCTCGCTCGACGCCCGTGGCGAATCCATCCGCTCGACGCTCGATACACGCACTCGCGAACTCAACTCGATGCTGGCAAGCCGTTCTGCGGAACTGTCGCGCCTCATCGAAGAGAAGGCCAAGCCCATCGTCAACGAATATGCGACGATCGGCCATAATGCGGCAGAAAAGATCGTCACCGCCGCACAGCAGAGCGCAAACCTTCTGGCTGAAAGCAACAGCGGCATGGCGCAGCTGGTCGAACAGGCCATCGGCGATTATGCCAAGGCTGGCAACGATGCGGCTGAACGCCTTGTCGCGGCGACACGCCACAGCACCACGATGCTGACCGAAACCCATTCCGGCATGGCCGACGTCGTGACCGGCGCTGTCGATGACCTGAACGTGGCCGTCGCTCGCGCCTCGCAGGAGTTCCGGGCTGCCGACCAGACCCTCAACACGGTGGCAACGACCTTTACGGAAACCGCATCCCGTGCTGCCGATATGGTCTCCAGTTCCAGCCGTCTGTTGGAAGGAAAGATCGATCGACTGACGAATATTTCCGGCCAAGCCCTGTCGCAGATCGCCGGTATCGTCGGCCGCTTCGAAGAGCATTCGTCGGTTCTGTCGCAGGCATCGGAGCTGCTCAGTGCAGCCCAGACCAGCCTCGTCGGCACGCTGGACGAGCGCCAGGAAGCCTTGCGGACCCTGTCCGTCGGTCTGCTGAAGCGCTCCGAAGAAATCGAAACCTCGATGCGCGGCGTCATGGGCGTGGTGGAACAGACACTTGCCACTGCTGAGCAGCGTTCGGCAAATGTCGCGGGCAACCTGCGCGACAATCTCAACTCGTCCTTCGAGCAGATCGGTCGTTCGCTTGATGAGACGGAACAGCGGGCACAGTCTGCCGCGCAGAACATGCGTGGTGCACTTCTTTCCGCTGGCGAAGACGCCAGCCGCTCCATCGAAGGCACGATGGCCGAAGCGCAGAAATACTCGGATGCGCTGGTCAACCGCATGCGCGGCGGCGTCGCTGCCTCGCTCTCGAATGTCGACAAGCTGCTCGGCAACGCAACCGACAAGTCCAACGCCGCCGCAGAGGTTCTGCGCGAGACGTTGCGCGAAGCGGTCGAAGACGCTGTAACCCGCTTCGCAGGCGCGACTGACGAAATCCGCCGCTCCAGCCACGACATCCGCCGAGAACTGGACTCGACCCGCGCCGAACTGAAGCGCGGTGCTTTCGACCTGCCGGAGGAAGCCAAGGAAAGCGCTGCTGCCATGCGCCGCGCCGTTTCCGAGCAGATCAAGGCGTTGCAGGATATTTCGCAGCTCGTCGGTCGCTCCACGCAACAGTTGGAAATCTCCGAACCGGCAGCCCGCGCCATCGCGGCCACAAAGCCTGCTGCACCGGTTCAGCCGCAACCACAACCACAGCCGCAGCAGCCGCGCGTTGAACAGCCTCGTCCACAGCAGGCCGCTCCCGCTCCCATCGTGCAGTCTGCTCCCGTCATCTCGCGCCCTGCGCCACAGCAGCCCGCCGCACCGCAGTTGCGCACCACAGCGCCGCTCGAAACCCGCAGCGTACCGCCGCAGGCAGGCATTGCAGCAGCACCGGTTCAGCGCCGGGAAGACGGTGGCGGCTGGATCAGCGACCTGCTTCGTGGCGCATCGCGCGACGGACAGGATGGCAACGGTCAGTCTGCACCTGTGCCCCGTCAGGCGTCCGAGCCACAGATACGAGCAGCCGATGCGCGCAACCCACGCCATGTGGTCGAATCGCTCAACTCGCTGTCCGTGGATATCGCCCGCGCTATCGATCATGATGCGTCGGTCGAACTCTGGGGCCGCTACCAGCGTGGCGAACGCGACGTCTTCACCCGTCGTCTCTACACACTGAAAGGCCAGCAGACCTTTGACGAGATCAAGCGTAAATACGAACGTGAAACGGAATTCCGCACTGCGGTCGATCGCTACATCTCCGATTTCGAAAAGCTGCTTGCAGACGTGGCGCGTACGGACCGGGACCGCACGGTCACCCAGTCCTACCTGACCTCCGATACCGGCAAGGTCTACACCATGCTAGCGCATGCAGCCGGACGCTTCAGCTAAGCGCCTGCGCGATAGCAAAGACATCAGCCCTTCCGGTCCGCCGGGAGGGCTTTTCTTTTATGCGTGAGACCGCAGGCTTGAAGAAAAGCCGCTGAGGATTTATATGGAGCCTGCGAGGACGACCTCGGCCATTGGGGCAAAGCATACGGGACGGCCCGGGACATTTCGGGAGTTTTCCATGCGGACCATTGCCGACCGTATACGTCACGCGCTCAGCTTCGAGATTATCGGCCTCATTCTCATGATACCGCTGGGTGCGCTTTTATTCAGCATGCCTGCGGAGGACATCGGGGTTGTCGGCGTCGTCAGCGCGACCATCGCGACAGCCTGGAACTACCTCTACAATCTCATCTTCGATCACATTATGCAGCGCTCCAGAGGCACAACGCTAAAAACGACCGGTATCCGCGTCGTCCATGCGGTGCTGTTCGAACTTGGCCTGTTGGTGGTGCTGATGCCGTTCATCGCCTGGTATCTGAACATCAGCCTCGCCCATGCGCTGATCATGGATGTGTCATTCGCACTGTTCTACGTGGTCTACGCCTTCGTCTTCAACTGGTGCTACGACCGCCTGTTTCCGCTGCCGGAATGGAAGAAGGCACAGGCCGCCGAGTAAGACGCTTAATCCAGAAACAAAAACGCTGCGCATCTATCCGATACGCAGCGTTTTTTGTTGGTCGAAGTCTTTCGCTTAGAGCGACTTCAGCGTCCAGGCGACGATGTCACGCGAAGCGCCGGCAAAGGCGCTGTCCAGAGCCTTTACGAGGTTCGCATTGCCAGAACCGCTGACGCGGGCGCTGGACTGGAACACCTGTTGTGCTTTGACGGTGCCGTTCTTGTCGTTGAGCAGCTTTACCGAAATCTCGATATTGGCGAGGTTCTTTGCGGTGTCGACTTCGAAGGCGCGGATGTCGGTCACGACCTGATAGTCGATAGCAAGACCCTGACCGGGACGACCCACGCCGCCGAGACGACCCGTATCCTCAAAGGCTTCCACGAGCTTGGACTGCACCATGCGAGGCAGGCGGTCGCTCCATTGCGAGTTGGCAAGATACTGAACCTCGGAGCCTGACAGGCGCACCAGAATGTTCTCGCTGTCCAGCGCCTTCAGCGCAGTTGGGTCGGCGATCAGCAACTGGCGCGACCGCAGCACTGGACCGCGCGTCACCGGAGCCGCCGACACCGAAAGGTCGAATGTGTCATTCTTCGCGCTGCCGCCACAGCCCGCCAACAGCGCAGCAAGCAAAGGCAGCATCACGAAAGCCTTGGTTCTGGTCGGGACAGCCGCCTGCCCGCGCATCAACGAATTTTTCAAATTCCTACCCCCGTCAGCGCCTTGTTCGGCCATCATATTGTTTTACGTTCTCGCCACCGAAAATCAGCCGCTGCGGATCGCGATCGAAATTTGTGATCGCATTGTTCAGATTGTCGACCGTCTGTCGCGTGTTGCCAATCAGTGCCTGGAAATCCTTCAGACCCGAGCTGGAGAAACGTGCGAGATTGTCGGCAATAGGGCCAATGCGCGCATTGAGATTATCGGCAACCGCCTTGAATGAGGCCAATGTCTCACGCGCTTTGGAGAAAAGCGAATTGGCATCATCGGTTCCAAGAAGGCCGTCAACTTTTGCCAGAATTCCATCCACCCGGCTCGACGCCATGTTCAGCTTGCGCGACATGTCGGTGAAATCGGCAATGGCCTGATCGATATCCGGGCGGCGTGTGCCGACATCATCGGCGATCTGGCGGAACGTGGCGATGGCCTGACGGGCATCGGCTGTGGCAGCAGAGACGTCTTCAACAGCGTTGCCAACCTTTGCAGCATCCACCGACGCCAGCAACTCGTCGGCACGTTTCACGACGACCTGAACTTCAGCACTCGCCTGTTCGAAGTTTCGCGACGTGCGCTGAACGGTTTCCATCACATCCTGAATGCCGCCGGAAGAGGCCGCGACATCGGTTGTGACCTTGTCGACATTGGTCAGGATGGAGTCGATTTTCTGAGAGTCCACCGCCTTTACCAGATCTTCGACTGCCGTCAGCGTGCTGTCCAGACGGACAGAAACGGACTGTACGGTGGTCGATAGCGAGCTGAGGCTCGAGATGAAATTCTCGATGCCATCGGAGTTGGAGGCCAGAGCGTTGGAGAACTTCTCGGCGTTGCGCACTGTCTGCGTCAGCGGCCCGCGTGCGTCCTGCACGAAGCCCTGCAATTCGCCGATAGCGCCATCTGCACGACGCAGGATTTTGTCGGCAGTCGCCAAGAGGTTGGTCACGCTGGAAAGATCAGCCGTCAGTTCCGCAGGCACGCCCGTGTCGAACGACTTCTGCAAAATACGCTCTTCATTGTTACGACCGCCAGACAATTCGATATAGGCAGCACCCGTCAGGCCCTGGATTTCCAGAACGGCGCGGGTGGACGGAAACACAGGCGCATCGGCCTGCACTTCGGTAAACGCAATCGAATAGGCCGGGTCGTCACGGTCGATGGAAAGTCCGCGCACGGTGCCTACGGGAATACCGTTGAAGCGCACAGGCGAGCCAACCGACAGACCATTGGCGGAGCCCGGAATACGGATCGTCAACTGCGCAGTGGGTCCGCCACGACCGAATTCCGCCATCCAGTAAACGAAGCCGAAGGCGGCTGCGATCACGATCAGCGTGAAAATCCCGACGATGGTGTAATTTGCCTTGGTTTCCATGGCTATCCGTCACTCCCCGGAATGTGTTGCGTGCCATCGGGAAGAACGACGGCGCGTGCCCGCTTTCCGCGGAAATATGATTGAACCCAAGGATCGTCGCTATCGAACATTTCCTCAAGGGTGCCTTCCACGGCGACTTTCTTGTCGCCCAGAACGGCAATGCGGTCACAGACCGAGAACAGGCTGTCCAGGTCGTGGGTGACCATGTAGACGGTCAGGCCGAGCGAATCACGCAGGCGCGCAATCAGCATATCGAATTCGGCAGCACCGATGGGGTCGAGACCCGAGGTCGGCTCGTCCAGAAAGACGAGATCGGGGTCGAGAGACAGCGCGCGCGCCAATGCCGCACGCTTGATCATGCCGCCGGAAAGCTCCGAGGGATATTTATCCGCCGCATCGGGCTTAAGACCCACCATCTCGATCTTGATAGCGGCAAGCTCGTCCATCAGTTCCTGCGGCAAATCCAGATATTCGCGCATCGGCAACTGTATGTTTTCCTTCACAGTCAGGCCGGAAAAGAGCGCACCCTGCTGAAAGAGAACGCCGAGACGGGTGTCGAGCGCCATGCGCTCCTCATCCGTCGCCTTGTCGTAATCGATACCGAGAATCTTGATCGTGCCCGCCTGGCGCGGCAGGAGGCGCAAGACGGCGCGCATCAGCACAGATTTGCCCGCACCGGAAGGACCGATGAAGCCCAAAATTTCACCGCGGTAAACATCGAGATTGAGGTTGTCGAGAACGACCTTGTCACCGAAGGCAACGGTCGCGCCCTCGACCGAGAGAATGACTTCCCGCTCGCCTTTTTTCTTGTCTGTGTTCAATTCCTGATCCTGCACAGCCACTCCTTAAAAATCGATGGCTGCATAGAAGATGGCGAAAACGCCATCGACCAGAATTACAACGAAAATGGATTTCACGACGGATGACGTCACGTGCTGGCCGAGCGATTCGGCGCTGCCGCCAACCTTCATGCCTTCCACCGCCGCCACGATACCGATGATCAGCGCCATGAACGGTGCCTTGATCATGCCGGATGCGATGGTCGAGATTTCCACCGCAGAATGAAGCCGCGACAGGAAGACCTCGAAGGTGATGCCGGAGTACAGCAGCGAGACGACGGCTGCGCCGAAGAGAGCGGCAAAGTTTGCAATGATCGTCAAAAGCGGCAGAGCAATCGTCAGCGCCACTAGGCGCGGAAATACGAGAACACCGACCGGGTTGAGGCCGATGACCTTCAGCGCATCGATTTCCTCGCGCATTTTCATCGAGCCGATTTCAGCCGTGATGGCGCTTCCCGAACGACCGGCAATCATGATCGCGGTTAACAGCACGCCGATTTCACGAAGCTGCAAGATGCCCACGAGGTCGACGACGAAGACTTCAGCGCCGAAGTAGCGTAGCTGGAACGCGCCCTGCTGCGCGATAATGGCGCCGATCAGGAACGACATCAGCAGAATGATGGGCACGGCGCGTACGCCCATGTGGTCGATCTGGTTGGCGATGGCCGCAGGCGAAACACCGCGCCCCCGCCCCAGCTTCATCTGCGCACCGCGAACGGCGGAACCCAGAATGTACATGCCCGCCAGAAAATCGGCGCCGGCCTGAACGATGTTCTTGCCGATAGGATCGAATATGCGCTGGACGATACCGGTCTTGCTGGTGTCCTTGGGCGGCATAGGCGCTTCATCCGGCAGCGCCGCGATGATTTCCTCGAACCGTTCGTTACCCTCGAACGAAACCTGCGTTCCTGCCTTATCCAGCCGGTTGCGCATGCGACGCAGCAGCCAAGCGCCCGTGGTGTCGATGTTCTCGACGCCGGAAAGATCGATCGTGATCGCGCCTGATGGCTTGGACTTTTCGATTTTCTCGATGTCGGCAAGAACGGGAGCGACATTGGCATTGCGCCAGGAACCGGTCAAAGCATAGCGCGCGCCACCATTCTCCGCGTTGTCATCCGCCGAGATTGCTGCTGGCTGCACCTGCTGCCGTGTTTCAAGTTCTTGCATCTTGCTCCAAGCGAATGCAGCTTATTAAAGATTCTCTAACGATTCATATCGAGTGACGGATCACCAAGCCACAGCACTGCGGATGATTCCCGGTGTTTTTTCGTCGGTTTAACGGTTTATGACAAAACACGAAGGCAATTTTGATGCGTCGTTACATTCAAGCCACAGCTGAGACATTCCCGGTTGCGGGAAGTTTCACCATTTCCCGTGGAAGCCGCACGGAAGTCGAGGTCATCAAGTGCGTGATTACGCAGGATGGCGCCACGGGTATGGGAGAATGCGTTCCTTACAAACGATATGGCGAATCGATCGAAGGCGTGCTGGCCGATATCAGCGCCGTCTCGGATCGCATATCCGAAGGGCTGGGCCGTCAGGAACTGCAAAGGGTGATGAAGGCGGGTGCCGCCCGCAACGCCGTCGATTGCGCCCTCTGGGATCTCGAGGCCAAACTCTCCGGTAAAAGCGTCGCCGCGACTATCCTGCCGTCGCAACCGGGGCCTATCGTTACCGCCTACACCATCTCTCTGGGGGATGCGGACACCATGGGCGCGAAAGCGGCAGAAAACGCCGCGCGTCCGCTGCTGAAGATAAAGACAGGCACGGATGATGACGAAGCGCGTCTTCGAGCCGTGAGACGTGCCGCACCTCTCGCCCGCATCATCGTCGATGCCAATGAAGGCTGGACGGACGACAATATAGAGCACCATCTGGCGGTCGCCGCCGAGCTGGGCATCGCCCTCATCGAGCAGCCGCTGCCTGCGGGTAAAGACGCCATTCTTTCACGCATCACCCGCACCGTGCCGATCTGCGCTGACGAAAGCGTGCACCTGACCGCTGATCTGGCATCCCTGCAAGACCGTTACGATGCCATCAACATCAAACTGGACAAGACTGGCGGCCTGACCGAGGCATTGTTGATGAAGCGGGAAGCCGAACGGCTCGGCTATACGATCATGGTTGGATGCATGCTGGGCACATCGCTTGGCATGGCACCGGCCGTTCTGCTCGCACAGGATACCGCCTATGCCGATCTGGATGGCCCATTGCTGCTGGCCCGGGATCGTGTTCCCGGGCTCATATACGACGGATCACTCCTCCACCCGCCCCAGGCTGAACTCTGGGGCTGAGACGACGAGTGCTGTTCAGGCGGCGTAGGTGCTGATGAGCTTGGGGAAAGCCACCGGCTCCAGCTCGGTCACCTGGTTTTCCTCGATCTTGTCGTCCGACTTCATCCACGTGATCAGCTCGAAGGTACCGTCCATCGTTTCGGCAACCGCCGTGCAGCTTTCCACCCAGTCGCCGGTGTTGATGTAGCGGATACCGTCGATATCCTCCATCACGGCGTGGTGGATGTGGCCACAGATCACACCGTCGACATTGTTGCGACGGGCCTCATCGGCCACAACGCGCTGAAACTCGCCAATGAAGTTGACGGCATGCTTCACCTGAAGCTTTGCCCAGGCCGAGAACGACCAATAGGGCAAGCCGATCCGGCGGCGAATAGCGGCAAGGAGAACGTTAATGGCAATCGCCGCGTCGTAGGCCCAGTCACCCAGATAGGCCAGCAGACGCGCATTGCGCACCACCACGTCGAACTCATCGCCGTGAATGACGAGATATTTCTTTCCGTCAGCAGCTTCGTGGATCATCCTTTCAGCCACTTCGATACCGCCGAAATGGGTGCCGGGGAATTCCCGCAAAAACTCATCGTGGTTGCCGGGAATGTAGACGATGCGCGTTCCCTTACGGGCCTTGCGCAGAAGCTTCTGCACCACATCGTTACAGCCCTGTGGCCAGTACCAGTTGCGGCGCAGGCGCCAGCCATCGATGATGTCGCCCACGAGGATGATCGTATCGGCTTCATGGTAGCGAAGGAAATCCAGAAGGAAATCCGTTTTGGCTGCCTTGGAGCCAAGATGCACGTCGGAAATGAAAAGCGTTCTGAACTGTCTGGTTTCGGTTTGCGCGGCCATGGAACTCTTCCCCCTGTCTCGGCAATTTTCAACCTCTGGAAAACCAGACTCGTGTTTCAGCAAGATGACAGAACGCCATTTCGGGTCAGGAAGTGCCGCTTTTAAGCAATTTCAAAACGACAGTTTTGAGATATCGAGGCAAAATAAACGGCTGTACGCATGGACCGATTGTTGTATGCAAAGGCCTCCAAGAAATTGAAATAAGCGGTGATAAAATGAGTTCTGAGGACACGGGCAAGACGCAAGACCAAAACGCCAATGCGGATCTGGAACAACAGGCCCTGTTTTATCACCGTTATCCGCGCCCGGGAAAACTGGAAATACAGGCGTCAAAGCCGCTTGGTAACCAGCGCGATTTAGCGCTTGCCTACTCCCCCGGCGTCGCTGCACCATGCCTCGCGATCCATGAAAACCCTGAGGCCGCAGCGGAATACACCGCGCGTGCCAATCTCGTAGCCGTCATCTCCAACGGCACGGCAGTGCTGGGCCTCGGCAATATCGGCCCTCTCGCCTCAAAGCCCGTCATGGAAGGCAAGGCCGTTCTGTTCAAGAAGTTCGCTGGCATTGACGTCTTCGACATCGAAATCGACGCCCCCGGCATCAACGACATGGTCTCCACCATCTCGGCGCTGGAGCCGACTTTTGGCGGTATCAATCTTGAAGACATCAAGGCACCGGAATGTTTCGAAGTGGAGCGTCAGCTTCGCGAGAAAATGAACATTCCCGTGTTCCACGACGACCAGCACGGCACGGCCATCATCGTTGCAGCCGCCGTGACCAACGCACTGGAACTTGCTGGTAAGTCTCTGTCGAGCGTCAAGATCGTTGCTTCGGGTGCCGGTGCCGCTGCACTCGCCTGCCTCAACCTGCTGGTAGTGCTGGGTGCGAAGCGTGAAAACATCTGGGTTCACGACATCGAAGGCCTCGTCTATGAGGGCCGCAACACCCTGATGGACGAGTGGAAGGAAGTCTACGCGCAGAAGACAGACAAGCGCGTGTTGAGCGAAACCATCGATGGCGCCGACGTTTTCCTGGGCCTGTCCGCCGCAGGCGTTCTGAAGCCGGAACTGCTGGCGCGCATGGCGGAGAAGCCGCTGATTCTAGCGCTTGCAAACCCCAACCCGGAAATCATGCCGGAACTGGCGCGTCAGGCACGCCCGGATGCGATGATCTGCACAGGCCGTTCGGACTTCCCGAACCAGGTCAACAACGTGCTTTGCTTCCCCTATATCTTTAGGGGTGCGCTGGATTGCGGCGCGACCACCATCAACGAAGAAATGAAGATGGCCGCCGTCCACGCCATTGCCGAACTGGCGCGCGAGGAAGTGTCGGAAGTCGCGGCGAAGGCCTATAGCGATGAGACGCCGATCTTCGGCCCCAACTATCTTATCCCCTCGCCGTTCGACCCGCGCCTCATCCTGCGCATCGCGCCTGCGGTTGCCCGTGCTGCTGCAGCAAGCGGTGTCGCCGCGCGACCGATCACCGATTTCGACGCCTATCTCGATCAGTTGAACCGCTTCGTCTGGCGGTCCGGCTTCATCATGAAACCGATCTTCAACCTGGCAAAAACCGCAGAAAAAAAGCGGATCATTTTTGCCGAAGGCGAAGACGAGCGCTCGCTGCGCGCTGCACAGGTTCTGCTGGAAGAAGGCACCGGTGTGCCGATTCTCATCGGTCGTCCACAGATCATCGAGACGCGCCTGAAGCGCTTCGGGCTGCGCATTCGCCCGAATACGGACTTTGCCGTGGTCAACCCGGAGGACGATCCACGCTACCGTGAATACGTCGATGACTATTTCGCGCTCGTGGGCCGCGCCGGTATCAACCCGGAGGCTGCGCGCACCATCGTTCGTACCAACAGCACCGTCATCGGCGCACTCTCTGTGAAGCGTGGTGAAGCGGACGCCCTGATCTGCGGTCTGGAAGGTCGTTTCGACCGTCATCTGCGCGACATCAACCAGATCATCGGCAAGCGTGAGGGCGCGCATACGTTCGGCGGCCTCAGCCTGCTGATCACGCAGCAGGGTGCGCTGTTTTTGACGGACACCTTCGTCAACTACGAGCCGACCTCGGAAGATATCGCAGAACTGGCCATTCTCGCGGCCAAGGAAATCAAGCGCTTCGGCATCGTTCCGAAAATCGCACTCGCAAGCCACTCCAACTTCGGCTCGCGCGATTCCGAAAGTGCCCGCAAGATGCGCCGCGCGTTGCAGCTCGTGCGCACAACAGCACCGGAACTGGAAATCGATGGCGAAATGCAGGGCGGTTCCGCACTATCGGAAGTGCTGCGCAAACGCGCCATGCCCAACAGCTCGCTGTCTGGAGAAGCGAACCTGCTGGTCTTCCCGAATCTCGATTCGGCCAACATCACGCTTGGCGTCGTGCGCACCATGACGGAAGGTCTGCATGTCGGGCCGATCCTGCTCGGTTCCGCCCTGCCCGTGCACATTCTGTCGCCAACGGTCACGTCGCGCGGCGTGGTCAACATGGCAGCACTAGCCGCCGTGCAGGCATCGCACCCTTCGGTGTAAGCACGGGTTAACGCAATTTTGAACTGACTGTTGCCGCTTTGCTGCGCGCGCCTATGTTATCCTGATCGAAAATACGTCATCCGCATTTCGCGGGTGCGCTCCTCAGGATATGTCCTGCCCAACGGCAGGCGGAACGGACGGACCATTGATCCCGCGCCGAAGCCGACTGGTCGGCACATTTGCGATTGTCATGCTGGCCGCTCCGTTTTCGGCGCAGGCAAGCGCTGTCTGTGATTCGTTGCGCTCGCAGTTGAACCAGCCCGTGCAGGTTTACGGCAATACCGCAGAGGTACGCCGCTTTGCGAGCGCTCTTGCCCAGCAGAACATTCTCATACGGCGTATCAAGAACGACATGCGCGGCTATGGCTGCTCCTCCGGTAGCGTTATCGTCTACGGTAACCCCAATGCGCAGCTTTGCGGCGAAATCGGCGATGCGTTGGAGCAGGCGCAGGCCGAGCGCGACATGATCGCTGACGACCGCGACCGCATGCTGGCCGCCCAACGCAATGACAATGCCCAAGGGTCGCGTGAGCGCATTCTGGCCGCGCTGGATGCGCAAGGCTGCTACGACGAGCAGCCACCCTCGTTCACCTCCACAGACCCCTCGCCCTATCCCGACATGCGCGACCCGAGTGACGGCTTTGGTGAGCCGAACAACGATTACGCGCCTTCGCCCGATATGCCGATGCAGGGTGGGCTCCGAACACTTTGCGTCCGCACCTGCGATGGTGCGTTCTTCCCCATTTCTTCGGACGCGACACCGCTCGATTTCCGTGAGCAGGCAGCCCAATGTGAGCGCATGTGTCCTGGCACGCAGACCGAATTATTCTATCACGCCATGGAAGGTCAGGAGAGCGAGGACATGGTCTCGGCAAAAACCGGCCAGCCCTACGCCTCGATGCCAACCGCTTTTGCCTACCGCAACAACCCCGCATCCAGCCGCGCACCCTCATGCAGCTGCAAAATGACGGCCTCTTCCGACCCGACGATGAAGCCGCAGGACAACAGCCACGCACCGCAATCCACCGCCGTGCAAAGCTCGCCAAGCGTGACCACGCTGACGTCACCGAAGAGCGACACGAACCCCGCCCCTGCCGAAACGAAGCCGGAAACCAAACCCGTCGAGAAAGCCGAACCGATCCCCGAGCGCGACTACGATCCAGCCAACAGCAAAGTCCGCATCGTCGGCCCCCGCTTTATGCAGGAAGAAACCAGCCGCATCGACCTCAAAAATCCCGCTTTGCAAGGCGCCCAGCCACAACAGCAGTGATATTAGGGCCGGGACTTAACTTGTGCCCCACTTATCGCGAAACACAAGCTCCTCCACCGACAGTCGCTGCCGCCAGCCTTTGATAGCCAGCTCCGGTTCGCTGTAGAGCCTATCGACGCGGCCAAGGCAGAGCCAGGCAACGATTTCGATGTGTTGGGGTATTTCGAGGATTTGGCGGATATCGGCATCGTGGAAAATGCTGACCCACCCGACGCCGACACCTTCGGCACGGGCTGCCAGCCACAGGTTCTGGATGGCGCAGACGGTTGAGTAGACATCCATGCGCGGATTGTGTGTGCGCCCCAGCACGACATCGCCGCCACGGGTTGGGTCGCAGGTGACGCAGATCGAAAGCGGTGCCTTGCGAATGCCCTCCAGCTTCAGACTGCGATAGAGCGTCTGGCTTTCCTGCGCAAACATCTCGGCAGCTTCCGCATTGGCGTGCGAAAACGCCTCCCACGCCTGCTGTCTCACCCGTGCATCCGTGATAAGCGTGAAATTCCACGGCTGCATGAAGCCGACGGACGGCGCGGCATGGGCCGCTGCCAGCAATCGCGCCACCAGTTCATCCGGCAGCGCATCCGGCAAGAACTGGTCGCGAACGTCACGCCTCGTCTCAATGGCGCGATACACCGCGGCCTTCTCGGCGTCGCTGAACGCCTGCGCAGGGTGAAGCGCATCTTCGAATTCATCAGGTCGCATCGTCATTCCCCAACAATGCACGGGCAGACCACAAGGGCCCGCCTGTCAACAACCTGCCGCCGTCCATGCGGTGCGGTCTATGGTATCAGGCCGGTCTTCTGACTGGGCGTCATCACGATATGCCGCCTTCCCAATCTCTCAGTGGCATTCGACAGTCGCATCGGCCTCACAGCGTTGGGCACGTCGCGGAGTTTCACCGCGTTCCCGATTCTCCTGCGTGAAGCAGGCACCTGATAGCGCTTCTTATGTCGCTTCGCGCTACGCTATGCAAGCAGGCAGGCGTTTTACCCGCGTCGACCGGAACCGCCGGGCCGCCTCCCGCATTCTACGCATAAAGGAGAACAAAGATGGATCAGTATTCCGAACTTCGCCAGCAGATCGGTCAGGACCTCGACACGCTCAAGGCCAACGAAAGCCCGAAGTCTATCTTTGAACTCGCAGATGATTACCTGACGACAGATGCCGCTTTGAAGCGGCAGGTCATTGAGGACATCATCAAGGAAGAAGCGGATAAGCGGAATATTGATATTCATTGAATGTGCGAGAGGCTTAGGGCAAAGATGCGGGTAATATCATCACTGTGAATGTCACCGTCGCCATTTGTGCCCTCATCGTCATCGCCATTATCGCGGGCCTCGTTTTCGCATCGCGCCATCGTGACAAAATCATCATCAAGATCGCGTCGGCAGCACTTCCTACAGAAGAAGATGCCACGCCGCTCGACCGCCATTGGACGGATATCAGTCACGGTCGTGAAGGTCAGAGCGTGCTGTCGCTGATACAATCCAACCTCGGCGCGTTTGCCGCACGCGTGGGCGCGGCCCGCGCCGCCGGTCGCAGCCTCGATCTCATGTACTACATGTGGAATGCTGACCTCACCGGGCAGTTGATGATGCGTGAGGTTATCGCCGCAGCTGACCGTGGCGTCCGGGTGCGCCTGCTGCTGGACGATCTGGGTGTGTCGATCTCGGACCGCGCTTTTCAAGCTATAGACAGCCACCCCAATATCGAGCTTCGGCTGTTCAACCCCACAAAGGCGCGTGAGAACGTCTTTCGCCGTGGGCTGGAAATGGTGCTGCGGTTTCGCAGCGTCAACAGGCGCATGCATAACAAAGCCTGGATTGCGGATGGCCGCACATTGATCGTCGGTGGCCGCAATATCGGTGACGCCTATTTCGATGCTGCCGAACAGGCGAATTTCCGTGATTTCGATATTATCGCACATGGTGCCTGCGTGGCGCAGGCCGAAGAGATTTTCGACGATTACTGGAACAGTGCCGTCGCCGTTCCCGTACGCTCGCTTCTGGCCCGCCGCCCCAGCAAGCTGGCGAAGCTGCGCCGCAGAATGGACGTTCTCGCCTCCGGCAATGCCGCTCGTCCCTATCTGGCGCAGGTCGAAAGCCAGCACCATTCCGGCAACTTCCTCCTGTCAGATACGCTCCATTGGGTGGAAAGCGCAACGGTCGTTGCCGACCCGCCAGAGAAGGCTGCGGACAAACGTCGCAATGGCCACAACTATCTGATGGAGACGCTGTTGCCCGTCATGGAGGAGACGAACGACCGACTGAAGATAACCTCTCCCTACTTCATCCCCGGTCAAAAAGGTCTGGAGACATTGTCAAGGCTCTCTGCCGATGGCGTTTCCGTCAGTGTCCTTACCAACTCTTTGGCCGCCACCGATGTCGCTGCCGTTCACGCCGGTTACTCGCGATATCGCAGGCCTTTGCTGCTCAACGGTATCAAAATCCATGAATTGCGGTCCCTCGCGGATCAGCACAAATCCTTCTCATTGCGCGGTTCGGGTCAGGCAAGCCTGCACACCAAGGCTTTTACCCGGGACGGCGACACAGGCTTTATCGGTTCGCTGAACTTCGATCCGCGCTCCATGTCCCTCAACACGGAGATGGGCGTCCTGTTTTCCTCCGCCCCACTGGTGAAGGAGATGGATGACATCTTCAAGGAAGAAACCAGCCGGGAGATGAGCTTCGAGCTGGCGCTTAACGAGCGTCGAAACCTGACGTGGACCGGCTTGGTCAGAGGCGAGCCAAGGCACTACCGTCGCGAGCCCTACGCTACCTTCAGCCGCCGCGCACTGGTCAGCATCATGGGTATTTTGCCGCTCGAATCCCAACTTTGATGAAAAAAATCTGCGATGGGCTGATCGAATTCAGAGCTCAGGCATTTTAGGCATAATTGAAATACAGGAGACATTCATGTTCATCACGCCCCCGGAGCCAAAAACCAGCATCAAAATCGCGGAAATGTATCGTAACGCGGAAAGCACCTATGGCTATCTGCCCAATATGTACCGCACCTTTGGGCACCGTCCCGAGGTCATGGAAAGCTGGAGTGCGTTGCTGGTCGCTCTGCGTGGCAACATAGAGCCACGGCGTTATGAACTGGTCACGTTGGCAGCAGCGCGAGAACTGAGGTCTTCCTATTGCATGCTGGCGCACGCCTCGGTGCTGGCACGAGAGGGGCTCGACGCAGACGAACTCACCGGCATCATCACCAACGCAGAAGACGCGCCGCTGGATGAACAGGAGCGCGCCATCATGATTTTCGTTTCGAAAGTGGTGCGCGATGCAACGTCGGTGACGCAGGCCGATATCGATGCGCTGAAGACCCACGCGCTGACGGATGCCGAAATCTTCGACATCGTCGCCGCCGCATCGGCTCGCTGCTTCTTTTCCAAGACGCTGGATGCGCTGGGCACTTCACCGGACCAGGCCTATGTCGATAAGCTTGGCCCGGATCTGGCGCAGAAGCTGGCTCTCGGACGCCCCATCGAGGAGACCGAGGCCGATAGCGCGGCTTAAGCAGCGGCCTTCTTGTTGCTTTGCTTTGCCGCTTGGATCTGCACCAGCGTGTCTAGGTTCTGGTTCACGCGGCAATAGAACTCTTCATCGATGAAGGGGCGCAGCATGAAGTCATTGCCGCCAGCCTTCAGGAAGCGCGCAGACAACAGACGGTTGGTGGAGGACGATACGCCGATGATTCGCAGTTCGTGCGAGCCACGCATGGTGCGAATGCGGCGCGTCAGTTCGAAACCATCAATATCAGGCATGTTGTAGTCGGTCACGACAAGACCGATGTCCGGGTTGTTGCGCAGGATTTCCAGCGCCTTTGCACCGCTCTCGGCAAGGCTGACACGGAAGTTGTAACGCTTCAAACGGCTGGACAGCAGCGCGCGTGCGGTTGGACTGTCATCCACGATCAGCACGTGGTGGCGATGATTGGTCAGGAAGCGGCAGACCGATTCCGTCAGCATATCCACGGCAAAGACGTTGTCTTTCAAAATATAGTCGACGACTTCCTTGGTGATCAGCTTCTCGCGCGTATCCTCGTGGAACGTGCTGGTGAACACGATGGTCGGAATGGAGAGATCGACGAGATACTCCAGCGCCTCGCCATTCTCGGCGCCTGGCAGATTGATATTGGAAATCGCAAGAGTCACCTCTTCGGAAGAACGCTCATAGCATTCCTGCAATTCTTCGAAGTTACGGCAGACTTCGACCGACAGACCCAGAAGTTCTTTCAGTCTGGCGCCAATCATCTGGGTGAAGACATTGGAGTCTTCCGCCAGCAATATTCTTGTGTCGCGAAATGGCACGCCAGAATACTGCATGCCCGTAATACCCAGAAAATTCATTATGCCCCCAAAACCCTTCAAGCTTTGAAAGCCAATATAACGGCTGATATTTTCAGAATAATTAATCGCGAAACGGCTTTTCGACTATGGTTACTTATTCGCAAAGCCTATCGCGCCTCTGACCATCCCGAAGACTTAGACAGTCATCAGTTTCAAAGTATCGACGACTTTCTTGAAGTCGTAAGGCTTGGGAAAGAACACACTGCGCTCCGGCAATGCTTCGTCGGATGGGTTGTGATGTCCAGATGTCAGCATGATGCCAAGCGGTGTGTTGGAACGCCGGGCCCAGTTCGCCAGCCCAACGCCATTCATGCTGCCCGGCATATCGACATCCGTGAAGAGAACGTCAATGTCGGAGCGGCTTTCCATGATTTCCATGGCCTCGTCGGCACCCGACGCCTCGATCGCGTCGAACCCGGCATCCTCCACCAGATCGACAGCCATCATGCGTAAAAGCGGATCGTCTTCAACGACCAGCACCACTTGTTTGGCGTATGCGTTTCGCTGTCCCATGACTTCAATTTACCTGCTTCTACATCCAAGCGTCGTGTTTGTGAAAACTTTTGACCTCAGATTGAACAACGTCCCCAATAGACGCAGGTTCCTTCGTTGCCTGTCGAATCAAGCCCTCGACAAGGCAAAAACTTGAAAAGCATAGGAAACTTAATTGGAAACAGGTTAGACGGAGCGGGTCAATCCGCCGTCCACCCGCAGGTTCTGGCCGGTGATGTATCCAGCCCCTTCGGAGGCTAGAAAAGCCACTGTCGCCGCGATCTCCTCGCTCTTTCCGTAACGCTGCATGGGGACCATTTCACGCCGCTGTTCGGTGGCAGGCAGACTGTCGATCCAGCCGGGCAGCACATTGTTCATGCGCACATTGTCTGACGCATAGGTGTCTGAAAAAATCTTCGTGTAAGCGGCAAGGCCAGCACGGAAGACCGCCGATGTCGGAAACATCTCGCTGGGTTCGAACGCCCATGCGGTGGAGATATTGACGATGGCGCCCGCCTTCTGTTGCACCATGACGGGTGCGATGATGCGGGTTGGTCTGATGACGTTGAGAAAGTAGACGTCGAGCCCAGCGTGCCATTGTTCGTCGGTGATATCGAGAATGGGTGCGCGTGGGCCGTGACCGGCGCTGTTGACCAACACGTCGATGCGACCAAATGTTTGCAACGTCAGGTCGGCAAGCTTCTGGATATCATCATTGGACTGGTTGGATCCCGTCACACCAATCCCGCCAAGCTCCTTGGCCAATGCTTCGCCTTTGCCGGAGGAAGAAAGGATGGCGACCTTGTAGCCATCGGCAGCCAGACGCCGTGCAACCGCCGCCCCCATGCCACTACCACCCGCTGTCACCACTGCAACTTTTTCTGCAGACATCGTCACGCTCCCTTCGATTTGCCGGAAGCTTAGCGTGATTTTCGGCAGACTTCGAACCAAAATCCCTGATAGGTCGGTTACGGAAAATTGCGGCCTGCGAAGACGGTCATTTCAGCCAACCGGCGATGCGCCCCACCGCTTCTGCAATATCGGAGACAGATCCCGCATAGGAAAAACGCAGGGCACGGTGTCCTTCCAGCGGGTCGAAATCCAGCCCCGGTGTCGCCGCGACATCAATTTCCGCCAGCATGCGCTTGGCAAAATCCATGCTATCGTTGGAATAACGGCTAGTGTCGACATAGGCGTAGAAAGCCCCGTCCATGGGCGACGCCAGCGGCAGGCCGAGTTCCGGCAGGCGCGTTGTCAGAAAGTCGCGGTTGGTGCGGTAGCTTTCCTTGTAGACATCAAGCTCCTCTTCCGCGGAAAATGCAGCGGTGGCGGCCAGTTGGGAAAGCTCTGGCGCTGAAATATACAGGCTCTGCGCAAGACATTCGACCGGGCGGATCAGCTTCTCCGGCAGCACCATCCAACCAATGCGCCATCCGGTCATGCAGTAATATTTGGAGAAGGAGTTGATGACGACGGCATTCTCGCTGATCTCGACGGCGCTCGTCTCATCACCCACGAATGTCAGGCCGTGGTAGATTTCATCCGAGATGAAGGCGATGTTGCGGCTGTCGCAATAGGCGATCAGACGCTTGAGCGCGTCGCGTCCTGTCACGGTTCCGGTCGGGTTGGCGGGGCTTGCCAGCAGCACGCCCTTCAACTTGCATCCGGCCTTCGTCTCTGCCCGCTCAAGGCTCGCAGGCGTCAGCGTATATCCGGTCTCGGCGGTGACGGGCACCTCGACAACGTTCAGCCCCAGGGCCTTCAGAATATTGCGGTAGGCGGGATAACCGGGTCGCGCGATGGCAACGGCATCGCCCGCATCGAAGAGCGCCAGAAATGCCAGATTGAACGCCGCAGACGAACCCGTCGTCACCGCGATACGGGCGGGGTCTACGATTGCGCCGTGGCGCACACGGTAGCTGGAGGCGATGGCTTCGCGCAGGTCGCGAAGTCCCAGCGCATCCGTATAACCGATACGCCCATGCTTCAGCGCCGTCTCGGCAGCCTCAAGAGATGCGCGCGGTGCGGCATGCGATGGCTGACCCACCGCCATGGAAATAACGGGCCGCCCCGCCTGTCTGCGACGGTTGGCCTCCGCCAGAATATCCATGGCATGGAAGGGCTCAACCGCGCTGCGCTTCGACAAGGTAATCAAGGGCATGTTCTTTCTTGGAAAACTGTCGGACATTTGCCGTATTATTGCTGTCTTCACAATGACGAGAACGCAATGGGCAGATTTGATCTGCGATATGGCATTTAAATTAAATTACGGTAATTGCGTTGGATAACGGAATCACCGCCCAGTAACGACCTTAGAGGACCGACATGGCACTTTCGATCAAAACCACTGCTATCGCCAGCCTGACGGCCCTTTCGACGCTATTCGTCTCCCTGCACGCTCACGCGCTTGATGATCAGCAGAAGAAGGAATTCGGCGCTTTCATCAAGGAATATCTGATCGAAAACCCGGAGATCATGCTGGAGGTTCAGGAAGCTCTTGAGCGGAAGCAATACGATTCGCGCAATGCCAAGGCCGCCGAAGCCGTTGCTGAAAACCAGAAGGCTTTGTTCGAATCGAAATACGATCTGTCGCTTGGCAATCCAAATGGTGATGTGACGCTGGTCGAATTCTTCGATTACAATTGCGGCTATTGCAAACGCGCCATGAGCGATGTCGATACCATCCTCAAGACCGACAAGAAGGTTCGCTTTGTCCTCAAGGAATTCCCGATTCTGGGGCCTGAGTCACTGGAAGCACACAAGGTTTCCAACGCGTTCAAACTCATCGCACCCGAAAAGTACCCCGAATTTCAGCGTACCCTGCTGGGCAGCACGGGCCGCGCCAACGAGGCCAGCGCCATCGAAGTTGCGGAATCGCTGGGCGTGAAGGAAGCCGACATCCGCAAGTCCATGGCCGCCAATCCCAACGATGCGCAGGTCAAGGAAGCCTACCAGCTCGCCACCAGCCTCGGTATCACCGGAACACCTTCCTACGTCGTCGGCAACGAAGCCATCTTCGGCGCAGTCGGGGCCACTCCCCTGAAGGAAAAAATCGCGAATATGCGCACTTGTGGCAAAGCAACCTGCTCTTGAGCATGGTGGGGCGAAAGCCCCACTTTCCGTCAGGCCCAATCGGGCCTCAACGATAGCCCGTTATCGGGTACGAGCCCGTGTACCCGCCGGCAGCCGGTGCCTTGGCCTGAGCCGGGTGAAACAACGCGGTTGCAACGATCAAACAAGCGAAAAAGCATTTCATTTTCAACGCTCCCCAGCGCATATCGGCCAGTGGCCTCCCTGGACATATGTATAACGCATGAGTTGCATCCATCCGCTTAAGGAACGCAGTAAGCCGGGTCTTGTCGGCAAGCGTAAGAGTTGATGGATGTGGGTAGGGAGTTGTTAAGGGTGAATGACCAGACGTCATCGAGGAGAGAACGTGTCTCGTAATTTAATTCTATTGGCCGCATGCCTCAGTATCAGCGGTTGTGGACTAACGAAGGTCCCAGAATTTGTTCACAATAGCGATGTTGGCAGGTTAGATGCCGTAGGCTCCACGCTTGAAGCCAGCAGGGTCATGGCCACGCGAAATGGATTTAAGTGCAACCAAACCATAGATCGAAACCGCACGGTGGTTTCGGGCGACAATATCCAACGAAAAACGGATATTCTGGAATGTCACAAGACATCCCTTGATCTGGTTTGCCCACAACGACGATACCTCGTTTTCAATGCCGACGTGCGCAGCGGAAAGGTTTATACCGTTGGCAAGCGAATAACCCAACATTCCTGTTTCTGAAGAAGGATGGGTTGAGCCAGAATGTGAAGGGCTTTAGCCGCTGACGCGATCCAGGGAACGATCAACGGATCAAGCAGCTAACAGCCCGTCAAAATCCATTCCAACGCTGATTTACTGGGAAGCAGCCGGTGTCGCGACAGGCTTCTGCTGTTCGGACAACGCGCGCAGTTCGGCAACCTTGCGCTTGTATTCAGCTTCTGAAATCTGGCCCTTGCGGCGTGCGGCACCAAGACGGGTCATGGTGGTTTCCATGGTACCGGCTTCTTCGTTTTCCATCTGCGGCAGAGCGGCCGTCATAGGCTTTGCAAAGGTCGGATAGGTGCCCGTATCGCGCTTCTGGGAGACGGGAGATGCATCGACCCGCTGCGGACCAACCACCTGCGCCGTGGGGCGCGGCATGTTTTCCGGGGCGACCACCGGCGGCAGGGTTCTGCAGGAAACAACCAGCGGCAAAAGAACGCCGCAGACGGACAGCACGGTTGCCGCTCTTATGCTATCCACATGCTTGCCCATTTCGATATCCCGCCTATACCAATGTATCCCAGACCGGACGCCATTTCGCTGGCGTCTGTGTTGCTGGAACTTGTATTCGTTTTCATGCAGAATGTGCAAACACAAAAATGCACCGGAGGACAATGGATGAAGGGTACGAAAGGCGGGGTTGACGACACGGAGGAAAAGCCTGCGGGCTTCGATCCCAAATCTGCCGACGCCTATATCGTGCGCGATCCCCAGGCCTTTGCCATGAACGTGGCAAGAGCACTGGAAAATCTGGGCAAGGCAGCGTCTGAATGGCTGGCCCCGCGAGAGCGCGGCGACATTCCGCAATCCACCGCCAGCCCCACCAGCGATCTGTTCAAGACACTGTCCGACGTCGCGGAATACTGGATGGCGGAGCCGCAGCGCTCCGTCGAGGCGCAAACACATCTCCTGTCGAGCTATTTCAACATCTGGCAGAAGTCCATGTCCGAGCTTTCCGGCGAGCCTTCCGCCGCCCGGGAGAGCGCCGACACCGGGCGCAAGGACAAGCGCTTCGCCGATGCCGACTGGAAGGCAAACCCGTTTTTCGACTTTTTGCAAAAAGTCTATTTCGCCACGGCAAGCTGGGCCGACAGAATGGTGAACGAGGCCGAAGGGCTGGACGAGCATACGCGGCAGAAAGCCCGATTCTATATGCGCCAAGTGACGGAAGCGATTTCGCCCGCCAATTTCGCCTTCACCAATCCGCAGGTCTTTCGCGAGACGGTGGCGACCAGCGGTGCAAACCTCGTCAAGGGCATGGCCCAACTGGCCGAGGACATGGCCGCTGGCAACGGCAACATCAAGCTGCGCCAGACCGATTACAGCAAATTCGTCATCGGCCAGAATGTGGCCGTCACCCCCGGCAAGATCATCGCCCGCAGCGACCTGTGCGAGATCATCCAATACGCACCATCCACCGAAAAGGTGTTGAAACGGCCCCTGCTGATCATCCCGCCTTGGATCAACAAATTTTACATTCTCGACCTCAATGCCCGCAAATCCTACGTCAAATGGTGCGTGGATCAGGGCCATACGGTTTTCATGATTTCATGGGTCAACCCCGATGCGCGCCATGCTGAGAAAAACTGGGAAAGCTACACCCGTGAAGGGATAGATTTCGCGCTCGACGCCATCGAACAGGCGACGGGTGAAAAGAAGATCAACGCCGTGGGATACTGCATTGGCGGCACGCTGCTGGCCTCTACGCTGGCGCTGCATGCGCAGGAAAAGAACAAGCGCATCCGCTCCGCCACGCTGCTGGCCGCCCAGACGGATTTCACCCATGCGGGCGACCTGAAAGTGTTCATAGACGAACAGCAGTTGGCCGCGCTCGACGCACATATGAAGGCCGTCGGCTATCTCGATGGTGCCGTCATGGCCAGCGTCTTCAACATGCTGCGCGCATCCGACCTGATCTGGCCCTATGTCGTGGACAATTACCTGCGCGGCGCGCAGCCGCCACCCTTCGACCTGCTCTACTGGAATTCCGATTCGACCCGTGTAGCTGCGGCCAACCACTCGTTTTATCTGCGCAATTGCTATCTGGAAAACAATCTGGCCGAGGGGCGCATGCCGGTGGCAGGCAAGCTGCTCGATCTCAAGGACATCACCATTCCAGTCTTCGATCTAGCCACGCGCGAAGATCACATTGCGCCTGCCAAGTCGGTCTTCACGGGAGCTGCCCTCTTCGGAGGGCCGGTGGACTTCGTTCTCAGCGCATCAGGCCACATCGCGGGCGTGGTCAACCCGCCTGAGATGGACAAGTATCAATACTGGACCGGCGCATCACCGGAAGGTGACTTCGAAGCGTGGCAGCAGACGGCGAGCGCTCACAAGGGGTCTTGGTGGCCGCACTGGCAGCGGTGGATTGCCAACCAAGACAGCCGAAAAGTGGCAGCCCGCCTGCCCGGCGGCGATGTGCTGACGCCGCTTTGCGATGCGCCAGGCACCTATGTGCTTGAATAAACCATTGCCCGGCACGACACTGCGCCATGCAGTTTGATTCCCCGCTCATCCCCGCCACGCTCGTGTCCCGCTACAAACGTTTTTTGTTCGACGCGGTTCTGGAGGACGGCACGGCGGTGACGGGTTTTTGCCCCAACACCGGCTCGATGCGCGGACTGACCACGCCGGGTTCCCGCATCTGGCTTTCCCAGCATGACAGCCCTACCCGCAAATATCGCCATATGCTGGAACTGGTGGAAGCGGATGGAACGGTGGTCGGCATCAACACCGGCATGCCCAACAGGCTGGCTGAGGAAGCCATTACCCACGGTCGTATCCCGCAACTCACCGACTATACAGGTCTGAAGCGCGAGCAGAAATACGGCATCAATTCGCGCATCGATTTTCTGCTCTCTGCACCCGGCAGGCCCGATGCCTATGTGGAGGTGAAGAATGTGCATTTCACCCGCGCAAAAGGTCTGGCGGAATTTCCCGACAGCCCGACCAAGCGCGGTGCAAAACATCTGGAGGAGTTGGGAGATGCAGCTGAGGCCGGTTACCGGGCGGTGATGCTCTACCTCATCCAGCGCAGCGACTGCCAGCGGTTGCGCATCTGCGACGACCTCGATCCGGTCTATTTTTCGGCGTTTCAGCGGGCGATGAAGCGCGGTGTTGAGGCCTATGCCATCAAATGTCACATCTCCTCACTGGAAATTAGCGCAAACGAGATGGTTGCAATGGACGACTGGCACCCTGCTGCATTATGAAACAAAGCATAAAGCACAGAAGGCGGTACAATGGTTACTTACATCGACGCGGCAACGGCCCCCATGAAGAATACGGGCGTGATCCGCCTGTATAACCAGGAAGACTTTGCGGGCATGTACAAGGCGAGCCAGCTGACGGCGCGCTGCCTGGATGCGCTGGCCGATATCGTCAAGCCCGGCGTGACGACTAATGCCATCGACCGTTTCGTGTTCGAATTCGGCATGGACAACGACGCCCTGCCCGCCACGCTGAATTATCGCGGCTACACCAAGTCCGTCTGCACCTCCATCAACCACGTCGTGTGTCATGGCATTCCCGATGACAAACCTTTGCGTGAGGGCGATATCGTCAACATCGACGTCACCTATGTGCTGGATGGTTGGTACGGTGATTCGAGCCGTATGTACCCGGTAGGTCAGATAAAGCGCGCGTCCGAGCGGCTGCTGGAAGTGACCTATGAGTGCCTGATGCGCGGTATTGCGGCAGTGCGTCCGGGTGCCCGCACAGGCGCCATCGGCGCTGCCATTCAGGCCTATGCGGAATCCGAGCGCTGCTCCGTCGTCACGGATTTCTGCGGCCACGGCGTGGGCCGTCTGTTTCACGATACGCCCAACATCCTGCACTACGGCAAGGAAAGCGATGGGCCGGAAATTCGTGAAGGCATGATTTTCACCATCGAGCCGATGATCAATCTGGGCAAGCCTCATGTGAAGGTTCTGTTCGATGGCTGGACAGCTGTAACCCGCGACCGTTCGCTGTCTGCGCAGTATGAGCATGCGGTGGGCGTGACGGCGACGGGGTTTGAAATCTTCACGCTTTCGCCCGGTGGCCTGCACCGCCCCGGTCTGCCACCGCTGTAACGAAAACCACGCGAGACGATGCCGATGGCCAAAGGCCCTGCCGATCAGAAGACATTGTTCAGCGCCGAGGATGGCGGCAGCGACGGCCTTGCCGAAGCACCTGATGAGCGCGGCTTTTTCGCAGAACAACGACAGGCGCCCCGCAAGATGAAAGCGGAGCCGACACCCGCACCGGACAGCGACGCGGCGCATTATCTCGGCCATCGCGAGCGTCTCCGCACCAAATACCGCGACAATGGCGACGCGGCGCTTGCCGATTACGAATTGCTGGAGCTTCTGCTGTTCCGGCTCATTCCAAGGCGGGATACGAAACCGATTGCCAAGGCGCTGATCGCCCGATTCGGCACCTTCGGCGGAGTCATGGGCGCTCCCATCTCCCTTTTGCAGGAGGTCAAGGGCGTCGGTGAAGCCGTCGCACTCGATCTGAAACTCATCTCGTCCGTTTCCCAGCGCATGCTGAAAAGCGAAATCCGCAACAAGCAGGTGCTGGGCTCATGGTCGTCGGTCATCGACTACTGCCATGCCGTGATGGCCCATGAAGCGCGCGAGCAGTTCCGCATTCTGTTTCTCGACAAGCGCAACGTGCTGATTGCCGATGAGGTACAGGGGCAAGGCACGGTGGACCATACGCCGGTCTATCCGCGTGAAGTGGTGCGCCGCGCGCTAGAGCTTTCTTCAACCGCCATCATTCTCGTCCACAACCATCCAAGCGGCGACCCGACACCGTCCCGCGCGGATATCGAGATGACGAAGACCATCATAGACACCGCCAAACCGCTGGGGATCGCCGTGCACGATCACATCATCATCGGCAAGGATGGGCATGTCAGCTTTAAGGGTCTGCGGCTGATCTAGGTTTTATGCACCCAGCCGTCCCGTTGTGCGCATTTGGCACAACCGTGAATTAATAAAAAATCAATCTCTATATTTTAGCCTATTCGAAAATAATAATACTTCGGATCAGGGGTGCGCCATGAAACAGGTGGCAGGAATTCTCCGTAATCGTTCTGGCTCCGCTGCGGTGGAGTTTGCCATCGTCGCCCCGGTCTTCATCCTCGTGCTTTTAACGATGATCGCCTACGGCATCTACCTGACAGCGGCCTATGCCGTGCAGCAGGTGGCTGCAGATGCGGCCCGCACGGCAGTAGCCGGGATCAACAAAACCGAGCGGGAAACTCTGGCGAAGGACTTCGTCGATCGGACAGCGCTGAACTACATCTTCCTCGACAAGAGGAATGTGAACGTCAGCGTCGGTAGCGACCCCGGTAACATCAACCAGTTTACCGTGACAGTCGAATATGACGCCACCGGCCTGCCGATCTGGAGCCTCTACAGCTTCGCGCTTCCCGACAAGACCATCAGACGTTTCTCGACCATTCGCATCGGGGGGATTTGAGATGCAGAATTCCGTTTCGAAAATCGGCAGAATGCTGCGCGACCGCTCCGGCAACGTCGCTATCATGGCTGGCATCACCGCGCCGCTGATGATGGGCGTGTTGGCGCTGGGTGTCGATTACGGCTCGCTGACAGTGCAAAAGCGCCAGTTGCAGAATACGGCAGATCTTGCCGCCATATCGGCAGCCTCTGCCAGCAATGTGGAGCGCGCGGTCTTTCAGTATTTCCAGCTTAACAACAAGAACATCGGCGTGAAGACGGCGTCCGGCATATTGACGGAAACGGGCACCACACCCTTCGATCCTAAAACTGCGTTCTCCAACCGCGATGGCTATGCCGAGGTGATCAAGGGTCGCTACGTCCCGGATGCCAGTGTGGGCGTCGGCAAGCGCTTCGTGGAAAACGCGACGCCCCCCAATGCCGTGAAGGTCAATATTTACGAAAAGGGCCATATCTATTTCGCCAGCACCTTTACCACGGCGCCAACGATCTCCGCTGTCGGCACGGCGGCAGCACAGCGCCTCGCCGCGGTCTCCGTTGGATCACGTGTCGCAAGCCTCAACAACGGCTTGCTGAACAATCTTCTGGGCGGGCTGCTGGGCACGACCATCTCGCTCAATCTGGTGGATTATCAGGCGCTGGTCGCCGCCGATGTGAACGCCCTGAAAATCATCGATGCGCTGGCGCTTGATCTCAACCTCACGGCTGGGACCTATCGCGATGTGCTGAAGACCGAGATTACCTACGGCAAATTCGTCAGCGCCCTGCTGAAGGCCACCGGCACGCGGCCAACAGTCACGGCTGCGCTGAAATCGCTGGAAAAGGCTCTCAACAAGAGCACCGTCAAGCTGCGGCTGGAGCAGGTGCTGGCGCTGGAGCCCGTTCTCGACAAACAGATCGGCAATGCCGAGAACCTCAATTTACAGGCAGGCATCTTCGATCTCATCACGGCTGCGGCGACCGCAGCAAACGGCGGCAAGCAACTGTCTCTCGACGCCGGTGTCACCGTGCCGGGACTTGCCTCCACCAAGATCACCCTTGCCATCGGCGAACCACCCGTCGGCACACCATCCCTCGCCCTTGGCTCAACCGGCAGCATCGTCAGAACGTCGCAGACGCGGCTTTCCATCGATACGAAGGTAGACGGCCTGAAGGCTCTGCTCGGCCTCTCGGTCAATGTTCCGCTCTATGTGGAAGTGGCCAATGCAGAGGCCAAACTCACCGACATCAAATGCTCGGCAAACGGCACGGCGGCTGTGGATGTAGACGTGGTGCCGGGCATTGCCGAGATATCGCTTGGTAATGTCGATACCACCGCCTTCAACAATTTCGGGCGTGACCCTCGCGTGACCAAGGCCGCCATCGTCGATGCACTGGTGCTCAAGATTAACGGCATGGCCCATGTCGATGCCGCCAACATGACGAAGACGAAGCTGACTTTCCAGCAATCCGACATCACCCAGGCAACGGTGAAAAGCGTGTCCACCAAGGACGCAACGACATCCCTGGTGAAATCGCTGCTGAAGAATCTCGACGTCGATATCAACGTCCTGTTCCTCACCATCGGCTCGCCGACGCTGGTTCAGGCTGCTCTCGCCGAAACACTCTCCGTTGCCACGGTGCCGATCGATGCGCTCCTCTACAACACGCTGATGCTGCTCGGCATCAAGATCGGTGAAGCCGATGTACGCGTCACCGATGCCCGGTGCGCCCACCCCGCGCTGGTGCAGTGAAGACATTACCACAACAAAAAAGCCGCCGGATCGCTCCGGCGGCTTTTGCATGTCTCTCAAACCCGATCAGCCGTTAACGACGGCCAGACGCTTCTCGTCGCGACCGGTCTTCATGCGCTCAGACAGCAGGAACGCGAGTTCCAATGCCTGATCGGCATTGAGACGTGGGTCGCAATGGGTGTGGTAACGGTCGGACAGCGAGTCGGCTGTCACGGTGCGCGCACCGCCGGTGCATTCTGTCACGTCCTTGCCGGTCATTTCGATGTGGATGCCGCCCGGATGCGTGCCTTCGGCGCGGTGGATCTGGAAGAAGCTTTCGACTTCCGACAGAATGCGCTCGAATGGACGCGTCTTGTAGTGGTTGAGCGTGATCGTGTTGCCATGCATCGGATCGCAGGACCACACGACCTTGCGGCCTTCCTTCTGAACTGCACGGATCAGCTTCGGCAGGCTTTCGGCGACCTTGTCGTGACCGAAGCGGCAGATCAGCGTCAGGCGACCGGCCTCGTTGGTTGGGTTCAGCGCATCGATCAGCTCGATCAGATTGTCGGGCTGCAAGGACGGGCCGCACTTCAAACCGATCGGGTTCTTGATGCCACGGAAATATTCCACATGGGCATGGTCCAACTGACGCGTACGGTCGCCGATCCACAGCATGTGGCCCGAGGTGGCGTACCAGTCACCGGAGGTCGAATCGATACGGGTCAGCGCTTCTTCATAGCCGAGCAACAGCGCTTCGTGACTGGTGAAGAAGTCCGTTTCGCGCAGGCTTGGCTGGTTTTCCGACGTAATACCGATGGCCTTCATGAAGTCCATCGTTTCAGAGATACGGTTGGCCAGCTTGCGGTAACGATCCGCCTGCGGGCTGTCCTTCACGAAGCCGAGCATCCACTGGTGCACGTTTTCAAGGTTGGCATAGCCACCCATGGCAAAGGCGCGTAGCAGGTTGAGCGTCGCAGCCGACTGGCGGTAAGCGTCGAGCTGACGCTCCGGGTTGGGAATGCGCGCGCCTTCATTGAACTCGATACCGTTGATAATGTCACCGCGGTAAGACGGCAGCTCGACACCGTTCTGCGACTCGATGTTCGAAGAACGCGGCTTGGCGAACTGACCGGCAATACGGCCAACCTTCACGACAGGAAGCTGTGCGCCATAGGTCAGAACGACGGCCATTTGCAGGAAGGCACGGAAAAAGTCGCGAATATTGTCCGCGCCATGTTCCAGAAAGCTTTCTGCACAGTCGCCACCCTGTAGCAGGAAGGCTTCGCCTTCCGCCACATTGGCAAGCTGCTTTTTCAAGCGGCGCGCTTCACCGGCAAACACCAGCGGCGGATAGGTCGCCAGCGTCGCTTCCGTGGCCGCCAGAGCAGCCATATCTGGGTAGTCTGGAACCTGCTGGACCGGCTTGTGTCTCCAGCTACCGGGTGTCCAATTCTGTGCCATGTTTTTCACCTGGTTTCCACGCCAACTCCGTCTTGAGCGGCGATCTCGAAAGTTGCGCGGCTTATAGCTTCAAGGACAGGCTTTGCAAAGCCGATCCTTATGGAGCCTAGGCGTTTCAGCCGTTTTTGTGCCGTTAAAGCGAAGAAAAGAGAATCTAAACGATTTAATTTCTCCGCCACTGCACGGGCAATTACACGCGCTGGCCGTTTTTGATGCGGTAGCTCGGCGTGTACATGGTCACCAGTTCTTCCGCAGCGGTCGGGTGAACGGCCATGGTCGCATCGAAATCGTCCTTGGTGCATCCGGCCTTCAGCGTGATACCCAGAAGTTGCGCCATTTCACCGGCCTCATGGCCAAGAATATGCGCGCCGACGACCTTTCGGTCTGCGGCGTTGACGATCAGTTTCATGATGGTCTTTTCCGTACGACCGGAAAGCGTGGCTTTCATCGGGCGGAACTGCGCGCGGTAGACCTCGATCTCCTCGAATTTGGAAGCCGCCTCCTCCTCGGAAATACCGACCGTGCCGATTTCCGGCTGGGAGAAAACCGCCGTTGCGATCAGGTGGTGATCGGGCTTCGTCGGATTGTTCTTGAACTCGGTTTCGATGAAGCACATAGCTTCATGAATGGCGACTGGCGTCAGCTGTACCCGGTCGGTGACATCGCCCAATGCGAAGATACCCGGCACATTGGTGCGCGAATACTCGTCCACGATGATTGCACCCTTTTCGTTGACTGCCACACCGGCATTTTCCAGACCAAGGCCTTGCGTGTTGGGATCGCGGCCCAGCGCCAGCATCACCAGCCCGACATGCAGCGACTCGCCCTGCTTAGTGCGCGCCACGAAACCGTCGTCGCCGTCCTTGCTGATCTCATGGATCACGTCTTCCAGAATGATGCGAATGCCTTTTTCGGTCATCGCCGCATGCAGGCCTTCCCGCATATCGTTATCGAAGCCATTCAGAATTTGCTTGCCGCGATAGATCAGCGTCGTTTCCACGCCAAGACCATGGAAGATATTGGCAAATTCCACCGCGATGTAACCGCCGCCCGCAATCAGAATGGATTTCGGCAAGGCATTCAGATGAAACGCTTCATTGGACGAAATCGCCAATTCATAGCCGGGTAAGGACACGTGCGGGTTGGGTGTGCCACCCACTGCAATCACTATGCGCGCCGCCGTTACCGTCTGTCCTGACTTCGTCAGCTTTACTGTATGAGCATCCACCAGTTCGGCACGGCTGTCGAAAATGTCGGCCTTGGCGTTTTCCAGACCCTTGCGATAGAGGCCCTCGAGGCGATCAATTTCCTTGTCCTTGGCGGCAATCAGCTTTTTCCAGTCGAAGGTGCTCTCGCCCACCGTCCAGCCGTAGCCTGCGGCATCTTCAAAATGCTCAGGAAATTGCGAGGCGTAGACGAACAGCTTCTTCGGCACGCAACCTCTTATGACGCAGGTTCCGCCATAGCGGTACTCTTCCGCAATGCCGACACGCTTGCCCAGCGACGCTGCCACACGGGCGCTGCGCACACCGCCGGAGCCGCCGCCGATAACGAAAAGGTCGTAGTCGTAAGTTGTCATGGAAGAGCCTCTGATAGGAAGGACGGTCGCAGCCATCCCTGATGCACTCATATAGGTGGCGCACCACATAAATGAAAAGCCCGGACTGATATCCGGGCTTTGAAAAATTCTGAATCTCGCTCAGACGATTAAGGCTTGGGCTTAGCCGCTGGTGCAGCAGTGGTCGGCGCTGCTGCGCCCGGTGCGCCACCTGTGTTGGCGCTGTTTGCAGGCAGTGGCTGCAGGTCTGCACCGGCAACCTTCTGCAGTTCCGTCATGCTGGATGTGTTGAGGTCACGGTTAATGCCAGCCGCCCAGATATCGGCAGCCTTCATCAGTTCACGCGTGGCGATTGGGCCGTCCTTCAACAGTTTCTTGCCAGCTTCGCTGCCGTAAAACGTGGAGATGGCCTTCAGCTCGTCGAGCGAAAATGCGCGCGCGTAGGTGAGCGCGGCTTCACGTTCCAGATCGGCGCGACGTGGTGCAAGTTCCAGCGCCTTGTTATCGACCGTCTCGGTGATGGCGTCCTGCACGTTTGGTGAAGCCTGAATAAGCTCGGCCTTCAGTCGCTCTGCAAGACCCGGCAGAATGTCGTCAAAACGGTCGGTAACGCCGAGAGTGCCAATGGCCTGCTTTGCAGCGGCAATATGCTCTTCCGTGATTTCCTGTGCGCGAACGGCAGTGCCGAAGATGACGCCTGAAATGAGGATAGAAGCAGCGGCAGCTTTGCCCAGTCCCGCAAGTTTGATCATGAAATCTCTCGCTCCTGTTATAGTTTCGCCTGCATTACGCGGGCGCCATCCGGCCCGGCGATAATAGCAAGCGATGCCAGATTAATGAAAAGTCCGTGCTCGACAACACCCGGTATGGTGTTCAGCTCGCGTGCCAGTGCTTCTGCATCAGGAATACGGCCAAAAGATGCGTCGAAAATGAGGTGTCCGCCGTCGGTTTTGAAGGGTCCGTCCTCCAACGCGCGCAGCTTCAATTCGCCCGAAAGACCAAGCCTGGACGCCAGTTTTTCAATGGCGATGCAGGTTGCGACCTGGCCGAAAATATTGATTTCGATGGGCAGTGGAAACGCTCCCAGCGTGTCCACGACCTTGGTCTGATCGGCGATCACGATGACGCGAGATGAGGCCGCAGCCACGATTTTCTCACGCAGCAACGCGCCGCCGCCACCCTTGATCAAACGCAGGCCGTGATCGACTTCGTCAGCACCATCGATGGTCAGATCAAGCTCGGGCAGTTCATCCAGCGACTTCAAGGGAACGCCGAGTTCGACGCACAGACGCGCGGTGCGCTCCGATGTGGGGACGCCCTGAACGTTGAGGCCATTGGAGACTTTTTCCGCCAGAAGCCTGACGAATTCTTCTGCCGTGGAGCCCGTACCAATACCGAGACGCATTCCGTCTTCGACGTAGGACAACGCCGCTTCTGCGGCCTTGATCTTCATTTGGCGGGCATCCATTCGGCTGCAAACTCCGGGTCGGTTTAGACTGTCCACGCCCTGCCCTTTCAAAGGGCCAGAACGTTGGCGTGGTGTTTACACGGGAAGAATAGCAAACGAAAGCCCTTTCAGATCACAACCCATGACGATCCAAAGGTTTCGTTGCAAAAGCCCGCGCCATTGCTTAGCCTTGCCGAAAATAGACAGTTATTCATGAGGCATTCCTTGACTACTCCCCTTGTCATCTTCGATCTCGACGGCACATTGGTCGACACCGCCCACGACCTGATCGACAGCCTGAATTACGCCATTGCCGCAGCCGGTCTCGCACCCACGACCTACGGTGACCTCAAACACCTCGTTGGTCACGGCGCACGCGTTATGATCAAGCGGGCCTTTGCCCTACGTAACAAAGAGCTTTCCGACGCCGAGCTGGAGCCTCTCTATGAGCGCTTCCTGTCCTATTATCTTGAAAAAATGCCCGGGCAGAGTGTACCCTACCCTGGCATCGTCTCAGCGCTCGACAGACTGGCCGCAGCGGGTTTCACGCTGGCTGTCTGCACGAACAAGACAACCGCTCTTGCAATTCCGCTGCTGGAGAAACTTGGCCTCAGCCATTACTTCGCCGCGACGACCTGTGGCGACACCTTCGAGTGGCGCAAACCGGACGCCCGCCATATCACGGGCACCATCGAAAAGGCGGGCGGCGATGCTGCAAGTAGCGTGATGGTCGGCGACAGCTTCAACGACATCGCCTCCGCCAAGAACGCCAACATCGCCTCGGTCGGCGTGACCTTCGGCTATACGGATGTGCCGATGGCCGAGCTTGGACCGGATGTGGTGATTGATAGCTATGATGAGTTGGATGCGGCATTGATCGAGCGGTTGATTGCCAAGCGGGTGGCTGCGGCCTGATAAGGTTGGAATACCGCGAACCTCCCGTCCGTCATCCTAGGGCTTGTCCCTAGGATCTAATGAACCCCAACATTTAACGTGGTTAGATCCTAGGGACAAGCCCTAGGATGACGCCAAGTTATGCAGGTAAAAGACGGAAAACCGCCCAACAAAAAAGCCGCCCCGAAAGGCGGCTTTTCAATTGGTGCTACAGGCAGATTAACGCGAGTAGAATTCGACCACGAGGTGTGGTTCCATGACGACTGGGTATGGAACGTCAGACAGAGCTGGAACGCGAGCAAATGTCGCAACCATCTTGTTGTGATCGACTTCGATGTAATCAGGAACGTCGCGCTCTGCGAGAGCAACAGCTTCCAGAACGGTTACGAGCTGCTTGGACTTCTGGCGAACTTCGATAACGTCGCCGACCTTGCAACGGTAAGAACCGATGTTGACGCGAACGCCGTTAACCGTGACGTGGCCATGGTTTACGAACTGGCGAGCAGCGAAAACAGTCGGTACGAACTTTGCGCGGTATACGATCGCGTCCAGACGGGACTCGAGCAGGCCGATCAGGTTCTCGGAGGTGTCACCCTTGCGACGGTTTGCTTCGTCGTAAGTTGCGCGGAACTGCTTCTCGCGGATTTCACCATAGTAACCCTTGAGCTTCTGCTTGGCGCGCAGCTGCGTGCCGAAGTCGCTCATCTTGCCCTTGCGGCGCTGGCCGTGCTGACCTGGGCCGTATTCGCGGCGGTTTACTGGAGACTTAGGACGACCCCAGATGTTTTCGCCCATGCGGCGGTCAATTTTATACTTAGACGATTCGCGCTTGCTCATCGTATTTCCTTTCAGAACGTTACACCGGTTTATTGCCAAACCGCATCAAGGAAACACGCCCTCCTCTGAGGTTCTGTTGAGAACCTCTGACAGGTTTCTCACATTTGCGTACGGAGAAGCCACGGGACATGTCAGTGATGTCGATTGCCGAACGACAACATAGAAGCTGCAAGGCAATCAACAGATAACACCGAGCATTGCTGCCCGGTGTTGTGCGGCTTCTAGGAGGCCTTCATAAAATTGTCAACGAGAAAAAAGTTTGGCGATCCTCTTGAAACAGGATTTCGCCACATTATTTCATCGTCGTGATCAGAACTCGGGCCCCTCTGGCGTATTACCGGACAATACGCGATGTCGAGTTTCTTAAGGTTGGGGCCACGTCTATGTCTATCACACGTTCCCCATCCGTAAAGCCAACCTCGTCCGGCCAAAGGTTGACTGATGGACTTCCTCTTCTCTGATTTTCTCGGCACGCCCACATGGATGTGGGGCGTCTTCATTTCTCTCGTATTAGGCCTGCTCGCTCTCGATCTGGGCGTGTTGCACAAGAACTCCAAAGAAATCGGCATTCGCGAAAGCCTGCTGATGTCCGGTTTCTACATCGTCATCGGCTTGGCCTTCGGCGGCTGGATCTGGTACCAGTCCGGTCAGCAATCGGCGATGGAATACGTCACCGGTTTCGTGGTCGAAAAAAGCCTGGCGATGGACAATATCTTCATCATCGCCATGATCTTCTCCTACTTCGCCATTCCCCGCCAGTACCAGCACCGCGTGCTGCTGTGGGGTATTCTGGGCGTGATCGTTCTGCGTGGTATCATGATTGCTGCGGGTGCAGCCATCGTCGATAACTTTCACTGGGTTCTCTATATCTTCGCAGGGTTTCTGGTCTTTACCGGTCTCAAGATGCTGTTTTCGTCGGACCATGATGAAAACGATATCGGCAACAACAAGATATTGAAGTTCATGCGCCGTCACCTGCCGGTGACCAATGCGCTGCACGGCGAAAAATTCATCGTCAAGGAAGTCGACGCAAAGACGGGCAAGCTGAATACCTTCGTCACGCCGCTCTTCCTCGCGCTGATCATGGTTGAAATCGCCGACCTCATCTTCGCAGTTGATTCGATTCCGGCGATCTTCGCGATCACGACAGACCCGTTCATCGTCTACACGTCGAACATCTTCGCGATCCTTGGCCTGCGTGCCCTCTACTTCGCACTGGCCGCCTTGATCCACCGCTTTGCGTATCTCAAATACGCGCTGGCTGCGGTTCTGGTCTTCGTCGGCTCGAAAATCTTCGTGGCCGACATGCTGGGCATCGCCAAGATCCCGCCTGCCCTGTCGCTGGGCGTAACCGTCGCGATCCTCGTGACAGGCGTTGTGGGCTCGCTGCTGGCGACCCGTAATGAAAAGAAGGCGATCGAGTAAGGTTAAACCGAAACGAGATGCTGACGCGGGCGCGGTAAAAACCGCGCCCGTTCCATTTTTAGCTGGTCTTGAAGACGCGAGTCGTCAGAACCTGCGTGTTGCCGGTCTGTTGGTTGCTTGTCTGGTCATAACCCGGCGGAACCGTCGCCTTGTAATCATCGGAACCCAAAAACGGGTTATCGAAATAGAAACTGACTGACCCGCCGCTGAAGGAGTAAACAACGGTGCCTTCATCGCCTGTCGCGAGACCGTTGGATTCAGCCGTCAGAGACGCGGTTGCTCCCGCCTTGATCGTCTGTGGCGGGTTGGATGCCCACACACCGTGATTGAGAGTTGAAGATGTCAACGACCAATCGGAATCGGTGGCGTTGGTAATCGTCCAGATCGTGCTACGAGCAGCAGACATAGCTCATTCTCCTCAAATGGTTTCCACTTTTGAACAGCAAGAATGCTTCTCTCTTGCCGCCTCTGGTTGTTCCATCTCAGGCACCGGGAGTCAATTTAAGGTAGTAATATAAATTAATACAATCAAAGATAGCGTTAAAGATTTGCTTGCACCCGTCCCCATGCTGTTCGCATCTGGAGCATCCCTCAGACTAAAATGAGCCTACTCAGCCGCGAACTTCGCGATATCCTCAGCCGCATCAGCATCACCCGGTGCGGTTTTTGCGTCGAGATCAGGAAACGCCACGATACGCTTGCCGGAAAAATCCGCGTGGACGACGACAAGTTCCTTCTCCTCGAAATAACCGAGCAGCATACGAGCGCGGCGCGCGGAGTGCGTACCGTAAGCGCGAGCAATGCGGGCGTCCGAAGGGCATGGCTCTTGCGCCAACGCCGCCCTGACTAGCAGAAGGAACACGCCCTGCAAATCATCCGAGACATTCTTTGAAAGCTCCAGCGCCTTCTGCCAGTCCTCGCTGGCAGCCATCTCCACATCCACGCCGGAGCGGGTAATGGCCACCTGTCGGCGGAACTCCGAAAGCGCCATGGGGGTCCCGGGAATTCGGCGCATTCGGGCGCGCACCAGAAACTCCTGATAAAGGACGGCATCCGTGCGATAGGCCGATTGCGGGTCTTCCATGATTTCGGTCAGAACGGCCGAAATCTTCTCCGTCCGCTCTTCCGGCGTCATATCCGGCTGGCTGCTGCGCTGTGGTTGCTGCAGTTCCGGCCCGCCTATCGCCGGGGTGGAACGTGAAAGCTCAGCCAGAATATCGGTCGTCGGGCGCGGTGCTGGTGGTGTGCGGCGCACGGGAGAGCGCGTGAATTCTTCCGGGTCGGGCGTGAAGATCAAGTCTTCGACGTCCTGCGGCGAATCCGGCAATGGCATCAGCTTCGGCGAAGAGGACCGTGCAGACGTCTCTACATTTCCGATGACGATGGGCAGCGGACGACGCGACAGGGCCGGGCCAAGCGCCACGAAATTGCCGCGCTGCAAATCGCGAAACATTTCCGCCTGACGACGGTCCATGCCGAGCAAATCGGCAGCGCGCGCCATATCGATATCCAGAAAGGTACGACCCATCAGGAAGTTGGAGGCCTCGGCGGCGACGTTCTTGGCAAGCTTTGCCAGACGCTGCGTGGCGATAACGCCTGCCAGACCGCGCTTTCTACCACGGCACATCAGGTTGGTCATCGCGCCCAGCGACATCTTGCGCGCATCTTCCGTTACCTCACCGGCAACGGACGGCGCAAACATCTGCGCTTCGTCCACCACGACGAGAACCGGATACCAGAATTCGCGGTCGGCATCGAAAAGGCCATTAAGGAAGGCCGCGGCAGCGCGCATCTGCTGCTCGATGTCGAGGCCTTCCAGCGTGAGAACGCAGGAAACGCGGTGCTGCCGGATGCGGTTGGAGATGCCCGCAAGCTCGCCTTCGGTGCGCTCACCATCCACTACCACATGGCCGAATTTATCGGCCAGCGTAACGAAATCGCCCTCGGGATCGATGATGACCTGCTGCACCCATGGCGCAGACTGCTCCAGAAGACGGCGCAGCAGATGCGATTTGCCGGAACCGGAATTGCCCTGCACCAGCAAACGCGTGGCAAGCAATTCTTCGATATCGAGCTTGGCCGCCTGCCCGCCCGATAAGGTTCCCATGTCGATACCGACCTGCACTGTGAATGTCCCTGCGACTTAGAATGGATGATGCGCTGGCTCGCCGCGCGAACCATCTCTTTACCAAAGTTTTAACCGAATACCCCTGCCTATCGCAACAATGCACAGGGAATATCTCCCCTCGTCAGGACGCAACGCGGCCCCATGACAGGCGACGTCCGAACACGTTTAGCGCCAGCCCCGCAACAACCAGCGTGCTGCCAATGATCTCCAGCAGCGTGATTTCCTCTGCGAAAGCGAAGTAAGCGCCGAGAAAACCGACGATCGGCACCAGCAACGAGAATGGCGCAACCGTGCCCGCCGGATACCGCAGCAGCAGGAAACTCCAGATACCCGCGCCGACAATCGTTGCCCCATAAGCCATGTAGACCACGACAAGCACTGTCATGACATTGGCAGATGCCAGACCTGCCGAAATAGCCTGCGGCCCTTCCAAAACCAGAGAAAGAGCCATAAGCGGCAGCACCGGCACAAGGCTTGTCCAGGCAACGAAAGACACGGCATTGACCCTGCCGACCTTGCGATTGACGATATTGCCGAGGGCCCAGCTAAAGGCGGCACCAACGCACATAAGCAGAGGCACCATCGCGTCGATATCAAGACGCTCAAGACCGATCACAGCCAGACCGCTGAACGCAACGGCGGCGCCCGCAATATGCGATTTCAGTGGTATCTCACCCAGCAGCGTTACCGCGAGCGCCATGGTGAAAAACGCCTGAGACTGCATGACCAGCGACGCAAGCCCGGCAGGAAGCCCCCATTTGATGGCGGTGTACAAAAGTCCGAACTGCGCGCAGCCCATCACCATGCCGTAGACGACCATGTGCTTCCAAGGCACTTTCGGGCGCGACAAAAAGAAGACCAGGGGAACTGCAGCAAAGAAGTATCGCAACGCCGTTAGAAACAAGGGCGGCATATCCATGACGCCGACCTTGATGACAACGAAATTGAAGCCCCACAAAAACACGGTGATCAGGGCGAGAAAGATATGCGGCACGGCCATTTTGTTTTTATCCAATCGGGTGCCGCACGAGATTGCGGCGTTCTTAACCGGCGGCGCGCTTCCAACCCATGGTCAGCAGGCCAGCCCCGATCAGCAGGCTTCCACCTGTACGGTTGACGATGCGCTGGACTTTTGGCTTGCGAATGGAATTGCGGGCCGCACTTGCCAGCAATCCATAAAGAGCCGCATTGCAGGTGGCAAGCACAAGGAACGTGACCTCGAAGATCATCACCTGCGGCCAGAACGGCAGCGATGGCGTCAGAAACTGCGGCAGGAATGCCACGAAGAAGATGATGCTTTTCGGGTTCAGAGCCGTGACAATATAAGTATGCAGGAAGATTTTAAGCGGACGCTCTTTGCCGGTCGCCGCTTCTTGCGCGCCCTCACCGCTGACCGGCGCACGCCACAGCCTGATGCCGAGATAAATCAGATAAGCGGCACCCACCCATTTCAGAACGGTAAACAGCGCAGCAGATGTCGCCAGCAGCGCACCCAGCCCCAGCATGGATGCCGTCATCGCCGTAAAATCCCCCAGCGCCACGCCCGCCACAGTCGCGGAACTGGCTTTGCGACCGTGACCAAGCGCATAGGAAATAACGAGCAAGATCGTCGGCCCGGGAATGGCGAGCATGACAGCGGATGCGGCCACGAAGGCCAACCAGTTTTCAATCGGCATGATGATGTCCCCTTGTGATGATAATGCGGAGCAAGCCACCAAGTCGAAAGCATGTCAATCGATGCGGTCGACCTTAGGCCGTCACTGCCCGGTGGGCGGGTTGAGAACCACCGCCATCAGCACTTCATCATAATAGGTTGGCCCGATTTTCAACGCGCGCCGTTCAAACCCATACTGCTCGAAACCCATTTTGATATACAGTTTATGGGCAGCAATATTCGACGCGCCAACAATGATGGTGACCTCTTCAACGAGCGGCCTGGCATAGTCCAGTGCGTGTTTGATGAGGGCAGCCCCAATGCCCGAGCCGCGCGTCTGCGGTCGCACATACATGCCCCAGATCGCGCCTTTATGTCTGGTCTTCAAAGCCGTCGAAATGCGAAGGCCAACGGCACCCACCAAAGTATTCGTGTCGGTGCAACGAGCGCCAAAAACGTTTCCTTCTTCAAGGCGTTGAGCGAAATCATCGACTGACAACACGGCCTCATCTTCAAACGAAGCACCGAAGGCTTCCGGATGAGCAGCCAAGCCTTCCAGACGAAGGTCACGATAAGCCTCTGCGTCAATGGTCGACAATTTTTCTATGGAAGTCTGCATGGCTTATCTCAAGATTTCAGCTGCATCACAATAAACCTCCCCGGCAGAATGACTGCCGAGGAGGCCACCACCCTCAAAAGCGTGGGGTCCAAGGTGGTAACAATGGTATTTCAAACCGATATTTGCTGACAGGAAGACCGATGTCACGCAACATGTGGTCAGACAGATGCGAGACATACACCTTCTTCTGCCGATGCTGCCAGGCAACCACCAGTACGGCTTTGAACGTCGTCCAGACACCGAAATGCCTGAACAGATCATCAACTTCTTTCGAAACATCATTTACACGTAAAGATTGTTCATGAGACATAGGAAATCCGCCCCGGCGCACTGTGGCGACCAGGTCCTTTCGTGATGGGAAAAGACGTGCGGGGACCAACAGACGCAGATAGACTCTGCGACGACTAAACGGGGACCGACACGTTATGAGACAAGTTAAAAATGCCTATAAAGGCTATAGGAACGGCTTTAAATCGCTGTTCCACGTCGCACTGATGGCACCATATAGGCGGTATGAACCGCTGCCATAAGTCGAACCACGCCAAAAAGGCCGTGCAAATTAAATGTGTTCATTTGTAGCCTCCTTGTTTGAGTTGCGGGCTTGAATTTTGTGACATGGCTTCGATTCGATTTCAAGCCACTCAATCCCGAATTGCATCAAAGAGCAAAAATCAGTGCAAAAATGTCACAGATGAGCAGTCCGCTACCCGGCGACACGGAGGCCGAAGCCCTGCATCAGTCTGCGGGTCGTGAAATCCGGTTGACCGGAGGTGAAAATGGCAACGTCGAAACCGTCGGGATGCTCCGCGCTCTCCACCAACGGCACTTTGCGCCGTGCCTGCCGTGCAATGGCTTCCGCCGGGTCCAGCCAGTCCACAGGCCATGGCGCCAGTCTTCGGAAGACATTGGCCATGAAAGGATAGTGCGTGCAGGCCAGAACGACGATATCGGTGCGCCTTCCGCTGTCCTCGATGAAACATGGCGCTATTTCCGCTGTCACCTCGTCATCGGAAATCGCCTCCCCCCGTATCCACGCTTCCGCCATGCGCGCCAGGTTTTCAGACCCCACCAGACGAACATGACATTGCGAAGCGAAAGACTGGATGAGATCGCGCGTGTAGGCGCGCTTGACGGTGCCGGGCGTGGCCAGAACCGAGACAAGACCGGAACGGGTCCGTTCCGCCGCCGGTTTGATCGCCGGAACGGTACCAACGAAGGTCATTTCGGGAAACTCTGCCCGCAGCGCCACACCTGCCAGCGTGAAAGCCGTGTTGCAGGCAACAATGCAGATTTCAGGGTCGTGAGTCTCGATCAATTGCTTAAGCAGCGACAAAAGCCGCTCGGTCAAAGCGCTCTCTTCCCAGCCGCCATAGGGAAAACCGGCATCATCGGCCACATAGACAAAGCTACGCTCGGGCATCAGCACCCTCGCCTCACGCAGGACAGTCAGTCCGCCAATGCCACTGTCGAGGACCAGCACCGGCTTGAGTGGTATCTCGCTGGGATCACGCGTTATCGATGTCATCCTGTGCATTGCTCCCGTCAGCATAAGGGCCATTGCTGCCGCGTGGTGTTTGGCGGCCATATTTGTCGAAGGTGCCGAACACCCCGCGCAGCACGCTGATTTCCTGCGAGCTCAGCGCGCGCCTCGACAAGACAGCCCGCAGATTTTCGATCATCCGCTGCTTCTTGCCTTCGGGGCGGAAATAGCCTCGCGCATCCAGCGCTTCTTCCAGCTGCTCGAACAGCCCGTAAAGCTGCTCCTTCGTCGCCTGTTTCTGCTCCAGCGGCACGAACAGCGTCTGGCTCAGGTCTTCCATGCCGGAATTCATCCACTCATAGGACATCAGCAGCACGGCCTGCGCAATGTTGAGCGATGCGAAGGCGGGATTGACCGGGAAGGTCACGATCTCATCGGCCAGCGCCACCTCTTCATTGGTCAGGCCCCAGCGCTCGCGCCCGAAGAGGATGCCGGTTTTTTCGCCTGACGTAAATTTCTGGCGCAATGTCTGTGCGGCAACCACGGGCGCACGCACCGGCTTGAAGCCGTAACGTTCTCGCGCCGTCGTGGCATAGGTGAATTGCAGGTCGGCGGTCGCTTCCTCGATCGTATCGAAAACACGCGTGTGGTCGATGACGTGATCGGCCTTGGAGGCCGCGGCGCGCGCCTTCTCGCTCGGCCAGCCATCGCGCGGGTTGACGAGGCGCAACTCGGCCAGGCCAAAATTGGCCATGGCCCGCGCCACCATGCCGATGTTTTCGCCCAGCTGGGGCTCGACCAGAATGATCGCCGGACCCTCAGCCACAAGCTCGAGCTCGCTATTCGTACCTGCCATATTCGCCTTCCGATTTTTCGGCTTCACTGGCACAGTTTTTGCGACAAATCAAAGGCACAGCACAGGCATGCGCTGCTTATTCGCCCTTGATGATGTTGGCCATCTCCTGAAGCAGGGAATCGCGGCCATCGTCGCCCACGCGGTGGATATCGTTGATGACGGGCTTGCCATCCTCTTCCACGACGTCGAAATTTACCTGATCGACGCTTGCCTTCATCTCCGCCTCATCCATGCAGGCCCAGAGCTTGAACTTCACGGTGACATCGCTCACGCCATCTTTCGGCGGTGCTGCGGTAATCGCGACATCCTGCAAAGGGCAACCATCCTGCGAATTCGTCACGACGTCGTAGCCGAACGGATCACCCTTATCGCCGCTCTCGACTTCGGATGCAGGCTTCTTGGAGGCCTCGCGGTACTGCTTGATGAATTCCTTGCTGAATAGCGTGCTCAGCAAATCCTCGTCGAAGATGTATTTCCAGTCATCCGCCTCGCCGGACCAGTTCTTGACGGTGATGTCCATCACCTTCTTGACCGGCTCCGTGGGGTCTGCCGCAAAGGCGTTGCAGGAAAAGAGAATGGTGACAGAGGCGAGCAGAAGTTTCCGCATGATGATGTCCTGGTAGCAAGCTTACCCTACGTAAGCGATTCGCCAGACTTTAGTAGCCCAATGTATTTTGGCAATGTGTCCCAGTATGTTTTAGCAAGTCCAAAAAAGAACGTGCATGGCTTTGCCTTCGGCGCTCGCGATGCTATAGCGCCACGGGATATTTTTTGCATATCGCGCCCTCCCGGCGCAATCGTTCTCGAAGGTGAGGAATTCATGACAAAGATCAAGGTAGCCAATCCGGTCGTCGATCTCGACGGCGACGAAATGACCCGTATCATCTGGCAGCTCATCAAGGACAAGCTGATCCTGCCATACCTCGATCTCGATATCGAATATTACGATCTTTCCGTTGAAAACCGCGATGCTACCAACGACCAGGTAACGGTCGATGCGGCCCACGCCATCAAGAAGCACGGCGTTGGCATCAAGTGCGCGACGATCACTCCAGACGAAGATCGCGTCAAGGAATTCAACCTCAAGCAGATGTGGAAGAGCCCGAACGGCACGATCCGCAACATTCTCGGCGGCGTTATTTTCCGCGAGCCGATCATCTGCAAGAACGTACCGCGCCTCGTGCCAGGCTGGACGAAGCCGATCGTTGTCGGTCGTCACGCTTTCGGCGACCAGTACAAGGCAACCGATTTCAAGTTCCCCGGCAAGGGCAAGCTGTCCATCAAGTTCGTTGGTGAAGACGGTCAGGTCATCGAAAAGGACGTGTTCGACGCGCCCGGCGCTGGCGTTGCAATGGCCATGTACAACCTGGATGAGTCGATCCGCGAATTCGCCCGCGCATCCATGAACTATGGCCTGATGCGCAAGTGGCCGGTTTACCTGTCCACCAAGAACACCATCCTCAAGGCCTATGACGGTCGCTTCAAGGATCTGTTCGAAGAAATCTACCAGACGGAATTCAAGGCGAAGTTCGACGAAGTCGGCATCACCTATGAGCACCGCCTGATCGACGACATGGTTGCGTCCGCTCTCAAGTGGTCCGGCGGTTACGTTTGGGCCTGCAAGAACTACGACGGCGACGTGCAGTCGGACACGGTTGCGCAGGGCTTCGGCTCGCTCGGCCTGATGACTTCAGTTCTTCTGTCGCCCGATGGCCGCACGGTGGAAGCCGAAGCCGCCCACGGCACGGTGACACGTCACTACCGCCAGCATCAGAAGGGTCAGGAAACCTCGACCAACTCCATCGCATCGATCTTCGCCTGGAGCCGGGGCCTCGCTCACCGCGCCAAGCTGGACGACAATGCCGAACTGGCACGCTTCGCCTCCACGCTGGAAACCGTTTGCGTCGACACCGTCGAAGCCGGTTACATGACCAAGGATCTGGCACTGCTCATCGGCCCGGATCAGCCTTGGCTCTCCACAACGGCGTTCCTCGACAAGATCGACGAAAACCTCAAGAAGGCAATGGCTGCCTGATCGGCAACATTCATGACTGACCACGAGAACCCGGCCTTAGCGCCGGGTTTTCTTTTGGCCGGATGGCCTCTGTCTTGATTACGTCGCAGACGCAATGCAATTTCGAAATCAGAAAACAAGAGGGAGAGAGATCATGAGTGAACTGACATTCTACACCAACCCGATGTCGCGTGGACGCATCGTGCGCTGGATGCTGGAGGAAGTGGGCGCGCCCTATGAAACGCAATATCTCGGCTACGACAGCGACGGCATGAAGTCGGCAGCCTACAAGGCTATCAATCCTATGGGCAAAGTGCCGGCCATCAAACACGGCGACACAGTGGTGACGGAATGCGCCGCCATTTGCGCCTACCTTGCGGACGCATTTCCGCAAGCCAATCTCGCCCCAGCCATCACGGATCGCGGCACCTATTATCGCTGGTTTTTCTATGCCGCTGGCCCGCTCGAAATGGCTGTGACCACCAAAGCCATGGGCTTTGAAATCGGCCCCGACAAGCAGCGCATGGCAGGCTGTGGCGCCTATTCCGATGTCATGGACACGCTGGAGCACGCACTCAACGCCAACCGTTATGTTGCGGGAGACCAATTTACGGCTGCCGATGTCTACATCGGCTCACAAATCAACTGGGGCCTGCGTTTCGGCTCCATCGAAAAGCGCCAGCGCTTCGTGGATTACCTCGCGGATCTGCAAGACCGCTCGGCCTATAAGCGCGCATGGCAAATGGATGACGATGCGGTAAAGGCGCAACAGGCGGCGGGTTAAGTCACCACGATCGGGAGGGCTGCAAGACCTTGGTGATGACGACCTAAGTCGATCCTTATCCATCGTCACCCTCGGGCTTGCGCCAACGACTGTCCGACGAAACGCTTCTTCTTTCCGTCACCCCGGACTTGATCCGGGGTCCAGTAGACGCGCGTCTGCGCGGCTAAAAGAGTTCTTTCAGACCAAGGACCTGGTCTGACTGGATTCCGGCTCAAGGCCGGAATGACGGATGGAGGTGTGATGCTGGCTCACCTCCATCGTCATTTCGGCACTTTGGATAACATGAAGTGCTTTCGCAGCACTCCCATCAACTCACCCAGCCAAAGCAGCCGCAACCGCTTCAATCGCCGCATCAGCCTTGTCCCCATCCGGGCCACCGGCCTGCGCCATGTCGGGGCGTCCGCCGCCGCCCTTGCCGCCGAGAGCGGCGGATGCGGTGCGAACGAGATCGACCGCACTGAAGCGGGCCGTCAGGTCTTCGGTCATGGCAGCAACGGCGCTGGCCTTGCCATCGTCAGAGACGGCAATCAGCAAAACGACGCCGGAGCCAAGGCTGGCCTTGGCTTCGTCAGCAAGGCTCTTGAGGTCCTTTGCATCGATACCGGACATGGATCGGGCGAGGAACTTCACACCGCCGATGTCTTTCACATCGCCAGCAGAACCTTCCGCAGAACCGCCACCCATGGCCAGCTTGCGGCGGGCGTCTGCCAGTTCACGCTCCAGCTTTTTGCGCTCATCGACAAGGCTTTCGACGCGGCCTAGCACCTCAGAGGGCTGAACTTTCAGCGATGATGCCAGCGCCTTGACGCGTTCATCCTGCTCAGCCAGATAGGCCAGAGCCCCCGCGCCCGTCACCGCCTCGATACGGCGCACACCTGCGCTCACGGCGCTGTCGCCAAGAACGCGCACGAGACCGATCTGGCCTGTCGCTGCAACATGCGTGCCGCCGCAAAGTTCGACAGAGTACGGACGATTGGCTTTGGCACCGTGAATGCCGGTTCCCATGGACACAACGCGAACCTCATCGCCGTATTTCTCTCCGAAAAGCGCCATGGCACCTTCCGCAATCGCATCGTCCACGCTCATCAGGCGGGTAACGACGGGAGAGTTCTGCAGGATGATTTCGTTTGCCATATCCTCGACGATCTTCAGTTCCTCAGCCGACATGGGCTTTGGATGGGACACGTCGAAACGCAGGCGCTCTGGCGCGACCAGAGAGCCCTTCTGGGCAACATGGGTGCCAAGGACTTCGCGCAGAGCTTCGTGCAACAGGTGCGTGGCGGAGTGGTTGGCGCGCAGACGCGAACGGCGATCGTGATCCACCGTCAACTGCACCTCATCACCGACCTTGACGCCACCCTTTGCCACGCTACCGACATGCACGAAAAGGCCTTCGCCCTTCTTGTGCGTATCGGTGACCGTAAACGTGCCCTCATCAGACACGATGATGCCCGTATCGCCCATCTGGCCACCGGATTCGCCGTAAAATGGGGTTTGATTGACGACGATCTGCACGCTCTCGCCTTCAGACGCCGCATCTACGGCTTTGCCATCCCTGACGATCGCCTGAACGATGCCTTCTGCCGTTTCAGTGTCGTAGCCCAGAAACTCGGTTGCGCCGTGCTTTTCCTTGAGCTCGAACCAGACGGTCTCCGTTGCCTTGTCGCCAGAGCCGGTCCAGTGCGAGCGGGCCTCGGCCTTCTGGCGCTCCATCGCGTCGGTAAAGCCAGCAACGTCAACGCCGATTTCGCGGGCGCGCAACGCGTCCTGCGTCAAATCGAGCGGGAAACCATAGGTGTCGTGAAGCTTGAAGGCGGTTTCGCCATCCAGCATATCGCCCTTGTGGAGCGTGGATGTCGCATCCGACAGCAGCGTCAGACCACGGGCCAGCGTCTTGCGGAAACGGGTTTCTTCCAGCTTCAGCGTTTCGGATATTAGTGCTTCGGCACGCACCAGTTCAGGATAGGCGCGGCCCATCTGCTGGATGAGGGCGGGCAGCAGCTTCCAGATCAGCGGCTCGCGCGAACCCAGCAATTCGGCATGGCGCATGGCGCGGCGCATGATGCGGCGCAGAACGTAGCCGCGGCCTTCATTGGATGGCAGAACGCCGTCGGCAATCAGGAAGGCTGTGGAGCGCAGGTGGTCGGCAATGATGCGATGGCTCGCGCGGTTTTCGCCTTCCGCAGGAACACCGGTCGCTTCAACGGAAGCGGAGATCAGCGCGCGGAACAGGTCGGTGTCGTAATTGTCATGCTTGCCCTGAAGCAGAGCGGAGATACGCTCGAGACCCATGCCGGTATCGATGGACGGGCGCGGGAGATCGATGCGTTGTTCCTTCGTCACCTGCTCATACTGCATGAAGACGAGGTTCCAGATTTCGATGAACCGGTCACCATCTTCATCGGCAGAACCGGGAGGGCCGCCCCAGATGTGATCGCCGTGGTCATAAAAGATTTCGGAGCAAGGGCCGCAAGGACCGGTATCGCCCATGGCCCAGAAATTGTCGCTTGTCGGGATGCGAATGATGCGGTCGTCGGAGAAACCGGCAATCTTCTTCCACAGGTTAAAGGCTTCGTCGTCGGTGTGGTAGACCGTCACCAGCAGGCGGTTCTTGTCGATGCCGAATTCTCCGGTGATCAGGTTCCATGCATGGCTGATCGCCTCTTCCTTGAAGTAATCGCCGAAGGAAAAGTTGCCGAGCATTTCGAAGAAGGTGTGGTGACGGGCGGTGTAGCCGACATTGTCGAGGTCGTTATGCTTGCCACCGGCACGCACGCACTTCTGCGACGAGGCGGCTGTGGAATAGGGGCGGCTTTCCAGTCCGGTGAAAACATTCTTGAACTGCACCATGCCCGCATTGGTGAACATCAATGTCGGGTCATTGCGCGGCACCAGCGGGCTGGATGGCACGATCTCGTGGCCGTTCTTCTTGAAGTAGTCGAGGAAGGTCGACCGGATTTCATTTACACCGCTCATCAGAAGTCCTTCATTTCCACGCGATCCCGCGGCTATAGCATAAAAAACACTGGCTTTTATCGTCCGCCACCCTGCCTGTCCAGCCAAAGAGGGCGGGGTTACAGCACAAATAAAGGCCGCGCGACACAATCGCACGACCTTTGATCTTCAAATGCTCGAATATATCAAGACCTCAACCCCGTGAGGTCTGATCATGCGTCGGGATCGACCCCATCCGCATCCGCTTCAGGTCCACCATTCTGGAGGAACTTCTCGGCGATCAATCCGGCGTTCTGGCGCAGCGCCAGTTCGATTTCTTCGGCCACGGCAGGATTTTCCTTGAGGAACGTTTTCGCGTTTTCACGCCCCTGCCCCAGACGCTGGCTCTTATAGGAGAACCAGGCACCGGCCTTTTCGACCAGACCAGCTTTCACGCCCAGATCCACCAGTTCGCCGGTCTTGGAAACGCCTTCGCCATACATGATGTCGAATTCGACCTGCTTGAAGGGAGGCGCCATCTTGTTTTTGACGACCTTGACGCGCGTCTGGTTGCCGACCACTTCTTCGCGATCCTTGACGGCGCCGATGCGGCGAATGTCGAGACGAACGGAAGCGTAGAACTTCAGCGCGTTGCCGCCTGTCGTCACTTCCGGAGAACCGTAGGAGATGCCGATCTTCATACGGATCTGGTTGATGAAGATCACCATGGTCTTCGATTTGGAGATCGAAGCCGTCAGCTTGCGCAGCGCCTGGCTCATCAGACGGGCCTGAAGACCCGGAAGGCTATCACCCATTTCGCCTTCGATTTCCGCACGTGGCGTCAGCGCCGCAACTGAGTCGACGACCAGAACGTCAACGGCACCCGAACGCACCAGCGTATCTGTGATTTCAAGCGCCTGTTCACCCGTATCCGGCTGGGAGATCAGCAGATTATGCAGATCGACGCCGAGCTTGCGGGCATAGACCGGGTCAAGCGCATGTTCGGCATCCACGAAGGCGCAAATGCCGCCCTTCTTCTGGGCCTCTGCAATGGTCTGCAACGCCAGTGTCGTCTTACCGGAGCTTTCCGGCCCGTAAATTTCCACGATACGGCCCTTAGGCAAACCGCCAATACCGAGCGCAACATCGAGGCTAAGTGAACCGGTTGAAATGGTCTCGACCTCGACGATACTTTCATTGGAACCGAGCTTCATGATCGATCCCTTACCGAACGCACGTTCGATCTGGGAAAGCGCCGCTTCCAGTGCCTTGCTTTTATCCACTGCTTTGTCCTCTACAAGACGCAAAGAATTTTGTGCCATCTGGAAACCACCTTTAGATTATTGAAGCCGCACAGGCAATGAAGCTCTCTGTGGGGATTTTGTACTTTATTTGTTCTCATTCCACAAGGCGCGATCATCATATTGAAAACAAATATGGATAAGTCCTTTGTTCCACTTTTGTTTTTCTTTTTTGTCTGTGGAAAAAGAGGCACTTAAAATAGGGTTGGAATGACCCGTCCGGCACGAATCGACCTACCTCCGGCCTATCGAAACAGGAAATTTGGCAGTGAAAAAAATACTCGTTCTGGGCGGTGCGCACATAGACCGGCGAGGCATGATCGAGACCGAAACGACCATGGGTGCCAGCAACCCCGGCGCATGGATGGAAGAGGCAGGCGGCGGCGGTTTCAATGCGGCGCGCAATCTCTCGCGCCTCGGCTTTCAGGTCAGGCTGATCGCACCACGCGGGGGCGATGCGAATGGCGCGGCCGTGGCGACGGCAGCCCACGATGCAGGCGTCGAGGACACGCCGTTTACCTTTCTCGACCGGCGCACGCCGAGCTACACCGCCATTCTGGAGCGTGACGGTAACCTCGTCATCGCCATTGCCGATATGGAGCTCTACCGCCTGTTCACACCGCGCCGCCTGCGGGTGCGCGCCGTTCGCGAAGCGATCATGGGCTGCGATGTCATCCTGTGCGACGCCAATCTGCCAGAGGACACGCTGAGCGCCATCGGCGTCGCTGCGAGGGTTTGCGGCAAGCATTTGGCCGCCATCGCCATCTCTCCGGCAAAGGTCGTCAGGCTTAAGGCGGCATTACCTGATATCGACATGCTGTTCATGAACGAAGCCGAAGCGCGGGCACTGACCGGCCAGACCGTCGAGGATGCCAGCGATTGGCCGCGTCATCTCGCAGCGCTTGGCCTGCGCGGTGGTGTCATCACCAGCGGAGCGCGGCAGGTCGTTGCATTTTCCGAGCGCGAAACCGCTATTCTGCGCCCGCCCTTGATCGAGGCCGTGCGGGACGTGACCGGTGCAGGCGATGCCATGGCATCGGGCTATCTGGCCGCGACACTGCGCAAAGAGCCTCCATCGCAGGCGCTTCGCTGGGGTGCGGCGGCTGCCGCCATCACCGTACAGTCACCTAGCGCCACGGCGCATGAATTGAACCCGCAAACGCTGGACGCCATGCTGGCTCTTGTGCCGCCAGCCGAAATGGTGTGAACAGACCCCTGAAATAAATCCGGAAACCTATGATGACAAAGCCCCTGCCCTCACTGCTGCCTATCGCTTATTCGCAAGAAGTCGCCGCCGCCAAGCAGCGCGGCGCGCCCATCGTCGCGCTCGAATCCACCATCATCACCCACGGCATGCCCTACCCCGGCAACATCCAGATGGCGGAAAGCGTCGAGCAGATCATCCGCGATCAGGGCGCCGTGCCAGCAACCATCGCCGTCATTCATGGCACCTTGCATATCGGTCTGGAGAAGCATGAGCTGGAAGCCTTGGCCCAGACCAAGGACGCGATGAAGGTTTCGCGCGCGGATATCGCCTTTGCGATTGCCGAGCGCCGCACGGGCGCCACCACCGTTGCCGCCACCATGATTGCCGCTGAACATGCTGGCATCAAGGTTTTCGCCACGGGCGGAATTGGCGGCGTGCATCGCGGAGCCGAGGAAAGCTTCGATATTTCTGCAGACCTTACCGAACTGGCCAGAACCGCCGTGATCGTGGTTTGCGCGGGCGCAAAAGCCATTCTCGATATTCCTAAGACACTCGAAGTGCTCGAAACCAACGGCGTGCCGGTCGTGACCTTCGGATCGACGGAATTTCCGGCATTCTGGTCCCGCGCGTCGGGCATCCAGAGCCCGCTGTCGCTCAACAGCCCGGCGGCGATTGCCAATTTCCAGTCTACGCGCGAACAGCTGGGTATCGATGGCGGCATGCTGATCGCCAACCCAGTGCCGGAAGAAGACGAAATCTCCCGCGAGGAGATGGAGGTCTATATCACCCGCGCACTGTCCCATGCCGAGGAAGATGAGGTCGCCGGCAAGGCGGTCACGCCATATCTGTTGTCGAAGATTTTCGAGATCACCGAGGGTCGCAGCCTCGATACGAATATTGCCTTGGTGCGCAACAATGCACGCCTTGCGGCTGAGATCGCGGTGGCGCTGGTTTAAGGCGTCACCCATTTCATGGATATGTTTAAAGGCGCACCCGTCAGGTGCGCCTTTTTTTATCCCTTGAACTTCGCAATCACCAGATGGCCCGGCGTCGGGTGGCCATCCTGCATGCGCACGTTGATGTCGGTCACCTCGACGACCTCGAACCCGGTGGCGGTCAAGCGTTCACGGACATAGGTTTCCGCGTGGGCGAAGCGCTGGTGCGGGCCGACCATGAAGGGGCGACCAGCCAGAACGTCGTCGGCCAGGGTTTCCGATGAGAAGATGAGCAGGCCACCCTCGACCATGTTTTCCGCCGCGCCGAAGAAAATCGGTTCCAGCGCGCCAAGATAGGGCAGCACGTCGGTTGCCGTGATCAGGTCGAAAGCGTCGTCGTCATTGTCTTCCAAGAAGTCCTCGACTTCGGCGACATAGAGCGTCTCGTAGATGTCCTTCTCATGGGCGATCTCGACCATGTTTTCGGACAGGTCCATGCCGGTGATGTCATCGACCATGTCGCGCAGGGCTTCACCCGTCAGACCCGTGCCGCAGCCCAGGTCCAGCATGCGCTTGAAGGGCCCGAGCTCCAGTGCTTGCAGGCGCTGGCGCACGATCATCGGCACGGCATAGCCGAGTTGCTCGACGAGAATATCCTCGAAGGCTTCGGCCTGCTGGTCGAACAGGGTCTCGACATAGGCGTCCGGCGCCTTGGGCGGTGTCTCGCCGCGACCCATGGACGCGATACGCACGGCAGCGCCACCGTGATCTTCCGGGTCGATGGCGAGGACGTCTTCGTACGCCTTCACGGCCGCGTCGATATCGCCAGCCTTTTCCAGCGCAAGGGCGCGGTTATAGGCCTCGGCAAGAGCTTCTTCGTCGATCTTCTGGTTGTTCGTCACAGTGCGCATCCCGGCTTGATGTCAGGTTTTGACGCCTGCTTAGTCTCCAAAGCCGGATGGTGCAATATGTGTTTCGTCAGTGAAGAATGAACTCGCCCTTCAGCGAACGCCATTCCTGCGCGGAAATCAGCTGACGATGAATGTAGCGCACGGAGTGCAGCGGACCATCCAGCTTTTCCTGCCAGAATTTCAGAAAACCGTGCATTTCGGGAAAATCGGGTGCGAGATCGTAGTTCTGCCAAAGATAGGTTTGCAGGACGACCGGATGATCCGGCATTCGGTAGAGAATTTCGGCAGTGGTCAGGCCGTAGCCTTTCAGCATCATTTCCATGTCTTTGTTCATGGTGGCTGCTCCCGTTCTTGTTGGTCGCCGATACCATCTGGTATCGATGACCATGGGAACATGACATGGTTAACCGAACCTTGCCAATTGGCCGATCTGTCACAAAATAGTTATATATTTCAGATCGTTAGCATTCACTCGCAGTGAGTGCTGCCAGCGAGTTCATCGCGCAAGGTGGCGGGTCAGCCGCGCCTCGATCCGTGCCCAGGTGTGGCGCAGTATTTCGACCATAGAGAGGTAGAAAATCGCCGCCCAGAGATAGGTCTGGTAATCGAACGTGCGGGAGAAGGCATAGCGCGTCTGCCCCATCAGATCGAAGACCGTGACAATGGACACGACCGCCGATCCCTTGATCATCAGAATGATCTCGTTGCCGTATGGACGGAGCGCCACGATCAAGGCTTGCGGAAGCACGATCTTCCAGAAGGTCACGAGCTTGGAAATGCCCAGCGACTTGGCGCCCTCATGCTGCCCCTTCGGCACGCTCTGGATCGCACCGCGCAGGATTTCCGCCTGATAGGCTGCGGTGTTGAGCGTCAGCGAAAGCAGTCCGCAATACCAGGCCTCGCGGAAGAACCACCAGAGATGGACGGATTCCAGTTCCGGGCGAAAACTGCCAAGGCCATAGTAGATCAGGAAGAGCTGCGCCAGAAGCGGCGTGCTGCGGAAGACATAAACGTAGACAAAGGCCAGCGACCCGATGATGCGGTTGCGCGACATGCGGGCGAAGGCCAGCGGCAGCGACAACAACGCGCCAAGAATGATCGATGTGCCGACTAGCGTGATCGTCGTCAACAGACCGTCGAGATAGCGCGGCCCGTAGCGGGTGAACTTGTCCGGGTCCCAATCCGAGACGACGCTGTAAAGCAGGCCCAGTGCCAGAAGCAGCCACAGGCCTGTCACGGTAACGCCGACGATTTTGGCGGTCGACAGCGGCCTTGCGATGGCCGGAGGTGCCGGGCGTGCCGGTATCAACTGATCCACATGGCTCATCGGCTTGCCTCCGAGCGGCGGGCCCAACGGTCGATGAAGCCGAGGCCGAAGGATGAGATGAGCGCAAGGAAAAGATAAAGAAGGCAGGCGATGCCGTAGAAAAAGAAGGCTTCCTTGCTGACACGCGCGGCAATGCCGGTCTGTCGCAGGATGTCGGACAGGCCGATGATCGAGACGTAGGACGTGTCTTTCAGCAGAATCATCCACAGGTTCGTCATGCCGGGCAGCGCGATACGCACAAGTTGCGGAATGATGATCAGTACCATGGTGCGGCTGCGCGAAAGGCCCAGCGCGTCACCCGCTTCGAACTGCCCCTTGGGAATGGCGCGGAAAGCCGATAGCAGCACTTCCGACGCATAGGACGAGAACACCACGGACAGCGCCACCATGCCCGCAACGAACGCGTTGATCTCTATGGGGCCGGAAATGCCGATATAGCTGCCCGCCGATTGCAGCAGCATCTGGATGCCGTAATAGACGATGAAGAGCGTCAGCAACTCCGGCAGGCCACGAAAGATGGTGGTGTAGATACCAGCCGCCAGTCGCAGCGACTTTTCCTGCGATTGCGCCGCCAGCGCAATGAGAAAACCGACGGTGAGACCGATCGGCAAAGTCGCCAGCGCCACCGAAATGGTGATCTTGACGCCGAAGGCAATTTCGTCGCCCCAGCCATCGCCGCAGGCCAGCAGGGTTCCATTGCCGAAAAGAGAGAAGATGCCAACCGGCCCACAGAAGGGATCGAAGAGATACGTCAGATAGGTCCAGAACGAACCTATGGCGGAAAGTGCTCCGCTCATGCCAATTTCCCCTGCGGACTTTGCCGCGCGTTTCGTATTATTTTAGTCTTCTGTTCTCAAACAAAAATGGCGGAAGGGCAAGCCTTCCGCCACACTATTCAACAGGCAAGCGGCTTATTTGCCGTAAACATCGAAATCGAAGTACTTGTCGTTGATCTTCTTGTATTCGCCGTTGGCGCGGATGGCGGCGATGGCAGCAGTCAGCTTGTCGGCAAGTGCCGTGTCGCCCTTGCGCACTGCGATACCGGCGCCCTGGCCATTGATGGCTTCATCGACGGGCATTGGGGCAAGGATTTTGCAGCAAGCGCCTGCGTCGGATTTGACCCATTCCGAGAGAACGACGATATCGTCGATCACGCCATCGATACGGCCATTGGTAATGTCGAGCTTGTACTCGTCGGCTGTCGGGTAAAGCTTCAGCTCGGAATCAGCCAGGTGCTTTTCCGCGTAGTTTGCGTGGGTGGTGGAACCCTGCGCGCCGATGGTCTTGCCCTTCAGGTCTTCGACCGTCTTAACCGGGCTGTCCTTCGGTACGGCGATTGCTGGAGGTGTATTGTAGTATTTCTTCGAGAAATCGACCTTTTCCAGACGCTCTGGTGTGATCGACATGGACGCTACGATGGCGTCGAACTTCTTGGCCTGAAGGGCCGGAATGATGCCGTCCCAATCGTTGGTGACGAAGGTGCACTCTGTCTTCATCTCCACGCAAAGCGCCTTGGCAATGTCGATGTCGAAGCCGGTCAGGGTGCCGTCTGCTTCAAGAACGTTGAAGGGTGGGTAGGCGCCTTCCGTGCCAATAACCAGCTTGTCCTGCGCCATGGCGGCACCGGAGAATAGCGACATCGCGGCAATCGATGCAGCAGCAAGCAGACGGGTGGAGATACGCATTTCGATCCTCTCTTTCGGCAGATCCGCCCCGGCTTGTTTGTGTTTTCCGGGCGGTAAATGTTTCGCGTGGCGCACTCATCCCTATGGGTGAGCGCCGCGCTTGCCGGATAGTCTTATCCTTGTCTTGAAAATGCAACCCTAATCGTTTCGCACCGCAACGAACGCCACAAACAGCCCATGAAATGGCCTTGATCTGTTCATTTCAGGTACAGACCCGCTCCGTCATCATGGGAACCAGACTGCAATTCGGACGTTGTTCACCGCCCGCATGTGCAGACGCGTTTTTCTAAATCCGTAAACAAGCGGTACAAACGATTTCTAGGTGAGGAACTTTGATGCTGAAGAAAAACAAGCTGCTGACCGGGGTGGTCTTCCCCCTGATGTCGATTGCCATGGTCGCCGAGCCTGCGCTTGCAGCGACGGGCAACGGCGTACCATACTATACTGCCAGCCATTCGACGCCTGCCAGCGGCGAAATGCTGGTGGCGCAGGCCGAACCGCCTGCCGAGGAGCTTCCCAAGAAGCGCCAGCAGCAAGAGCAGCAGGAAGAGCCCAAGGCCGAAAAGCCACGGGCGCCAGAGCCTAAGGCCGAAGCGCCCCGCGCGGAGCAGCCAAAGGAAGAGGCACCAGCGCGCCCACGTCGTGAAGCCGCACCTGAGGCGGCCCCCGAACCGCAGCGTCAGGAAAAGCAGCAGGAGCGCCCTCGCCGCGAAGCCGCACCGGAAGGTGCTGCCGAACCACAGCAGCGTCCGCGTCGCGAAGCCCAGCCGGATGCGGCCCCTGCACAGGCGCAGCCTGAGCAGCAGCAGGAGCGTCGCCGCCCTCAGCGCGACCAGCAGCCAGCAGCAGACGGTGAGCAGACACCGGAGCGTCCACGCCGTAACGCACAGCCAGACGCCGCCCCCGCAGAGCCAAAGGCAGAGCAGCCATCGGAAACTCCTCGCCGTCCACAACGCGAGCAGCAGCCGGCGGCCGAAGGCACGCAACCGCCAAAGGCACAGGGTGAGCGCCCTCGCCCGGCTCCCGACGCCGCACCTGCGGGCGCTGAAGAAGCCAAGCCTGAAAAGCCAGCCGTTCCCGGCAGAAAGCCTGCCCCAGAACCTGAAGCTGGAAAGACCCCTGTCCCCGCAGAGCCACCGACACCCGGCAAGGCCCCTGCTCCAACCGATCAGCCGAACCCTGCTCCCGGCCAGCAGCCATCCGAGCAGCCACGCCCGCCGCGCGGCCAGAACGGTGAGCCAGCCCCTGTTCCAACGGAACCAGCGGTTCCAAATGGCGCAACCACCGGACAGGCACCGGCAAACGAGCCAGCCCCAACGCAGGTCGCGACACCTCAGCAGGAAGCTCCTCCATCCACCAAGGAACAGCTCGACAAGGCACGCGCCGTTGCCAAGGACCCGTCCAAGTCCTCGGACACCGTGCTTCTGCCGGTCGACAAGGGTGCTGCCGTTCTCGACAGTGACAAGGAAGCCTATCGCAGCGGCAACGAGCAGACACGCGAGCAGCGTCGTCTTGAGCGTGAGCAGGGTCGCGACTTCAAGGTCCCGACATCCGACGCCGAAGCACAGTCCTCTTCCCGCCGTGACGGTGCATCCGCTCCGAAAATCGTCATCCAGAACATCACCAATGTCCAGGGTGAGCGCATCGACCGTCGTCCCGATTTCGACCGTCCAGACGGCGTGCGGGAATGGCGTCCCCGTGACATGCCGCGTGACCGCGATATGGGCGACCGCGTCTTCCTGCAATTCGGCGACCGCGTGGTCGTGCGTGGCAATGACGACGACCGCTTCATCAGCGACGGCGCAAAACCTTACTACGAGCGCCTGCCCGGTGACCGCTACCGCGAAACCATCGAGCGTCCTGACCGCACGCAGATCGTAACGATCCGCAACCGCTATGGCGACGTCGTCCAGCGTTCGCGTATCGATGCACGTGGCCGTGAGTACGTGCTGTTCTACGCACCTGAGCTCGTCGATCAGCCTGACCGCGAATACGTCTATCGTGACCCAGGTCTCGACCTGCCACCACTGCGTCTGCGTATTCCCGTCAACGAGTACATCATCGACACGTCTTCGGATGAGGATCGCGACTACTACCGCTTCCTCGAACAGCCGCCGGTCGAACCAGTTCAGCGCGTCTACTCGCTGGATGAGGTTCGCTACTCTGCCCGCGTTCGCGACATGGTGCGCCGTATCGACCTCGATACCATCACCTTCGCGACAGGCAGTGCGGAAATTCCGATGAGCCAGGCACAGTCGCTGCGCAAGGTCGCGGACGCGATGAACAAGGTCCTGAAGAACAACCCGGCAGAAACCTTCCTCATCGAAGGCCACACGGACGCGGTTGGTAACGATGAAAGCAATCTTGTGCTGTCAGACCAGCGCGCCGCCTCCGTCGCCAATGTTCTCTCAGATGTCTACGGCATCCCGCCGGAAAACCTGACGACACAGGGCTATGGCGAGCGCTACCTGAAGGTCCAGACTCTCGGCCCAAGCCAGGAAAACCGCCGCGTCACCATCCGCCGCATCACCCCGCTGGTCCGCCCAGTCGCCCAGAACTAAGGCTTGATGTTTGAAATGAGAAAGGCCCGGAAGCTAACTGCTTCCGGGCCTTTTGTTTGGTTTACAGAACCAAAGCCATGAAAGTTGACCCGAACAGTGGTGGCTCAGGTCGAGATATTCAGCGCCTCACTCCTCGCCGGACTTCGGATTGTCCAGCAGCATGTAGTCAAGCGGAAGTTCGGTCGTGTATTTGATCTGCTCCATGGCGAAGGCAGAGGAGACGTCGCGGATTTCGATCTTGGCGATCATGCGCTTGTAGAAGGCGTCGTAAGCGGCAATATCGGGTACGACGACGCGCAGAAGGTAATCCACGTCACCGCTCATGCGGTAGAATTCCACCACTTCGGGGAATTCGGAAACCACTTCGGAGAAGCGCTTCAGCCACTCGATGGAGTGAGATGCCGTGCGGATGGAGACGAAGACCGTGACCTTGGTATTGACCTTGCCAGCGTCGAGAATGGCGACGCGGCGGCGGATGACACCGTCTTCTTCCATTTTCTGGATACGGCGCCAGCACGGCGTCGTTGAAAGACCGACCTTTTTGGCAAGATCGGCGACAGCAAGTGTGGAATCTTCCTGCAAAATTCGTAGTATTTTTCGGTCGAGGCGGTCCAATCTACTCTCCTCCAGAATTATTTTCCTCTGTTTACACTAAAAAAAAGAGAAAAAAAGAATTTTGTTTCAGGCGATAAGCCTTTCCACAGACTGACGAAGTACGGGCAACAACTCTTCCTCGAACCACGGGTTTTTCCGCAGCCACGCCGTATTGCGCCAGCTGGGATGCGGCAGTGGAAGCACCGGAATGCCCTCGTTGGTATGGAAATAGCTGCGCCAGTTTTGCACCGTTTCCGTCATTGTTTTCATGCGTCGCGGGCCCAGATGCCAGGCTTGCGCATATTGCCCGATTGCCAGCACCAACTCGACCTGCGGCATCGCCTGCATCACTGTCTCGCGCCAGCGCGGAGCGCATTCCCGGCGCGGCGGCAGGTCGCTGCCCTTGGCGTCATACCCGGGAAAACAGAAGCCCATGGGCACGATCGCAAACCGGTCTGGATCGTAGAACGTCTCCCTGCTCACACCCAGCCAGTCCCTCAGCCGGTTGCCCGAGGCGTCGTTGAACGGCAATCCGCTCTCGTGCACTTTCAGGCCCGGCGCCTGTCCGGCGATCAGCAGCCTTGCTGTGGTGGAAACGACCGCAACCGGGCGCGGCTCGTGCGGCAGGCGATCTTGGGCGCCTTTCAGCGGCGCGTCACGACAGAGCCTGCATTGCGCAATGTGCAGCCGAAGCGCGGCAACGTCTGGATGATCCGGCACCATGCGCGTCCCTACCATCCCATGATCTGCCTGATCAGGCTGAGCACTCCGGCCAGCGGCACATCCATGTCGGCGGCCTTGTGTTCCCGTCGCCAATCCCGTGGCTGCTCGAAGGTACCGGACCATATGCCAGCGCGCCGGTCCTGCGCCTGCGCTTGTTCTCGGGAGAACAGGAAATATTCCGTGGTCACCGCATAACCGGCTGCAACCATCAAGCCTGCCAGATCTCGTTCTCCGATCATGCAACGAACGAGCAGCCTTTTGTAGCGGTCGCGCTCACTGCCGGAACAGTCCACGGCTCCGCTTTGCAGCAGCGTCTGGACATAGGTTTTCGCCTGCCTGCCGCAGGGCCATTCATCTGCGCTGCGCTGGCAGCTCTGGTCTAGTTCCGGCGCATCGATGCCGAGCAGCCGGAAGCGTTCGCCGTCACGGGCAATGGTGTCACCATCCACCGCCGTGAACCGGCCCGAAAACCGCTCCTGATTGATACCATCCACCCGCGCTGCAATCAGCGTGCCCATCACCAGCAACAGAACGGCGATGATGCCGTCCTTCACCAGCCGGAATGGCCCGCCCGACTTTCGTCTCATGTAAGAACAAACCCTTTTCAGAAATGGCAAACAAATCCTTTAGCGGCAGCATCTTCTTAAGATTTTGCGACTAGGCTGCAAGTCTTTAGATCATTCGCGTTGTATCAATGAGTAAAAGCGCCAGCACCATCGCTGACAAAAACATCGTCGACCGTTCCAGAACGCGCCGTAACAAGGCGGTGTTCGATACGGTCAAGGCGACGCGCGAACGCTTGCAATACGGCCCGGTCAGCGGCAATGCTTTCGAGCGTGACATGCTGCAGATGCATATTGCCGAGACGTTGCAGAGCGCAACGATCATGCCTCTGTTCACGATACTGGCAACCGGCGTCGGCATCTATATCAGCCGCGATCCGCAAATAGTTGCATGGGCCGTGCTGGCACTGACCGCCCACGCCATCGCCCTGTTGTTTGCCCGTCGCGCATCGCGTCAGGAACTGACACCCGCCAATCTGTCCACATGGCAGACCATATTCCTTGCCGCACAGATCGTCATCGGCCTTGTCTGGGTGCTGTTTGCCATCCAGAAAATAGAGGCGGGCGACCCGGCGCTGATCATGTTCTACAAGGGCGGTACGCTGCTGATTGCCCTGTCGATCACGGCGACATCCAACGTGTTGCTACGGCGCGCCATGTTGATGACGTTCCTGCCCGTGCTTGTTGCGCTGAGTGTGACGGCAGCCCTTTCGCGAAGCCCGATGGAAATTGGTCTGGCGCTGATGTTCGCGCTCGCCATGCTGTTCTGCCACCACGTCACCAAGCGCCTTTACCAGTCCAGCATCAAGCTCCTGTCCTTCCAGTCGGAAAAAGACGATCTGATCGCCGAGCTGGAAGTGGCAAAATCCATGTCGGACGAGGCGCGCCGGCGGGCTGAAGAGGCCAACATGGCCAAGTCGCGCTTCCTCGCCTCCATGTCACATGAGTTGCGGACTCCGCTCAACGCCATCCTCGGCTTTTCCGAGGTCATGGCGTCTGAAGTTCTCGGACCGCTGAACAATCCCTTATATAAAGAGTATTCCGGCGATATTCACCGCTCGGGCCAGCACCTTCTCGACCTCATCAACGAAATTCTCGATCTGTCACGCATCGAAGCCGGGCGATACGACCTGCATGAAGAAGCCATCGCGCTTCTGGAAATCGCAGATGATTGCGTGGGCATGATCCAACTTCGGGCGCGCGCCAAGAACATCCGCATTTCACAGCAGTTCGAAACCACCCTGCCCCATGTCTGGGCCGATGAAAAATCGATCCGGCAAGTCATTCTCAATCTTCTGTCCAATGCCGTGAAATTCACCCCACAGGGCGGCGAAATCACCATCAAGGCGGGCTGGACGGCAGGCGGCGGGCAATATGTCGCCATTCGCGATAACGGCCCGGGTATTCCCGAAGAGGAAATTCCCGTCGTTCTCTCGGCCTTTGGCCAGGGCTCGATTGCTATCAAGAGTGCCGAACAGGGAACGGGCCTCGGTCTGCCCATCGTACAGGCCATTCTTGCCAAGCATGACGGCCAGTTCGTACTGAAATCGCGCCTGCGCGAAGGCACCGAAGTCATTGCCATTCTGCCTGCCAAGCGCGTGCTGCAAAGCATTCCAGCCGTCGAAGACGTGCAGGTCGTGCAGCCGCGCAAACGGTCGTTCGCTTAAAGCGCAGCGACCGGAAAAAAGATCGTGCTAACCAGCGAGTAGAGCACGAAACCGCCATTCGCCATCAACAGACAGAACACTGCGAAAGAACCGAGATCCTTGGCGTTGCGGGCAGCGGAGGAGAACTCCGGCGACACCCGGTCTACGATTTCCTCAATGGCCGTATTGAGCGCTTCGATCGAAAACAACAGCAGCATCAGCACCACGAAGATCAGGTAATGCGCCAGCGGGGCACCGATGACGCCCATCACCGCCAGCCCCGCGCCAAGCGCCAGAACTTCATGGCGAAACGCCGCCTCTTTCCACAGCCGCGACAGTCCCTGCGCGGAATAGCGCGCAGCGGCGAAGAGATGCTTCAGCCCGGTCTCCTTGCGGAAAACCGGTTCTGGTGGCTGCATGACGTTGGGGTTGTCCATGGTGATCTCAGTGGTCGGTACGGGTATCGACACCCGCTGCGGCAAAGGTCGCCATACCAGAATGGCACGCCGCTGCGGATTTGACGATACCGGCAGCAAGTGCTGCCCCGGTTCCCTCGCCCAACCGCATGCCCAGCGCCAGAAGCGGCGTCTTGCCCAGCCTTTCGACCGCAGCCAGATGACCCGGCTCGCCGGACACATGGCCGATCAGGCAATGGTCGAGTGCGGCAGGGTTGGCCGCCTTGAGAAGAGCCGCAGCAGCGGTTGCCACATAACCATCGATCAGCACGGGAATTTTCTCGACGCGGGCGGCCAGAATGGCACCGGCCATCGCCGCGATTTCACGACCGCCGAGGCGGCGCATGATTTCCAGCGGGTCGGACAGGTGGTCCCTATGAAATTCGACAGCGGCTTTGACGGCAGCGATCTTGCGCGCCATGACGTCGCCTTCCGAACCGGTGCCGGGACCGGTCCATTCTTCTGCGGTGCCGCCATAGAGCGCCAGATTGATTGCAGCGGCAATCGTGGTGTTGCCGATGCCCATTTCGCCGATGCACAGAAGGTCCGTGCCGCCTGCAATGGCTTCCATGCCGAAAGCCATGGTGGCTGCACAGTCGCGCTCGGAAAGGGCCGGTTCGGTGGTGATGTCGCCGGTCGGGTAGTCCAGCGCCAGATCGAAAATCTTCAGACCCAGATCATTCGTGACACAAATCTGGTTGATGGCCGCGCCACCGGCGGCAAAGTTTTCGACCATCTGCTGCGTAACGGACGATGGATAGGGGGTGACGCCATGGCGGGTGACGCCGTGATTGCCAGCGAAAATCGCCACCAGCGGACGGTTGACCGCAGGCGCACGCCCGGACCACGCCGCCAGCCACATGGCGATCTCCTCCAGACGGCCGAGCGAACCGGCTGGCTTGGTCAGTTGCGCATTGCGCTCCTTCGCGGCCACCAGCGCGTGGGTATCGGGACCCGGCAGGTCGCGCAGCAACGTGCGAAAATCATCAAAGGGCAATCCGCTCATGCTCATGATATCGGTCTTTCTGCTCACGCCGGACGCTTGTCTTTTCCGGCAAATCGGTCTTTGCTGCGCTTCTCATAATCGGGGATGCGCAGAGGAACAACCTCAAATGCGATATGCCGCTGTTCAACAACAGGAGAGACGGTTGCGGGCTGGGAATTTCATGACGGATATGATGCGGTCGCTGAGCTTTCTCAGCCGCATTCCCGTAAACGACATCTTCTTTGAAGACGACCAGCGCCCGCTGGGGCAGATGGTGCGCGCATTCCCGGTTGCAGGCGTGCTGATCGCCCTGCCCGCCGCCTGCCTTGCAGCGATTCTGGCAAATGTGGACGCCGATCCGCTGATGGCGGCAGCACTGGTTCTCACCGTTACGACAGTCATCACCGGCGCCCTGCACGAAGACGGCCTTGCAGATACCGCCGATGGTTTTGGTGGCGGCAATAGCCCGGAGCGCGCGCTGCTTATCATGAAGGACAGCCGCATCGGCACCTATGGAGCCATTGCGCTCATCGTGTCCTTCGTGCTGAGAGCATCGGCCATCGCCGCCCTGTTTCGAGAACTGTCGCCTCCGGCCATCGCTGCCAGCATCATTGCCGCTGCAACAATCAGCCGTGGGCTGATGGTTTGGCACTGGCAGACGCTTGCCCCCGCCAGAGATGGCGGCGTGGCAGCAACGGCGGGCCAGCCGGGAGAGCGTGAACGCAAGGGCGCAATCACCTACGGCACGTGCATCGCGATTTTCCTCTGCCTGCCCTTTTTCTCACCCTATCTCCTCGTTCTCGCCGTCGCCGCTGTCTTCGGCGTTACCCATCTGTTCAATCGCCTCTGCGACCGCAAGATAGGTGGCCACACGGGAGACACCATCGGCGCAACCCAACAGATCACAGAGATCGTGATGCTCGTTGCCCTTGCCCTGATCGCCTAGATTGCGGATATGAAGTGATGGAATCACCTTGTATCGACATCTGTTCGCTGGACCCCGTGGATGGGCTGTGTACCGGTTGCCACCGCAGCATCGAGGAAATCATGGGCTGGACGGGCTACACATCGGCAGAGCGTCTTGCCATCATGGCCGAACTACCGCAGCGCGCCGCACAGCGCCATGAAACCCTTCAGGAGACAGCGACCGTATGAACAGGCTGACCTTCGTTCTCCTCGTACTGGGCATCGGCCTTGCATTGCTGGTCATCAATCACGATAGCGGCCAGACATTCGGCATCAGCAACGAGCAATTCGGACAGTTGGTCTACCTCGTACCCATCGCAGGACTGCTTTCGGCAGGGATACTGGCGGGCAATCGAGGTGGGTTTTCCACTGCGGTGCGACAGCTTGCCATCTGGCTCGTCATCATACTCACTCTCGTCGCCGCTTATCTCTATCGCTACGACTTCCAGCGTTTCGGAGACCGGGTGCTGGCAGGCCTCATGCCGGGCCGCGCCGTGGTGATGACCACCCAGAACGGCGATCAGGAAGTCATCCTCAACAAATCCATGAGCGGGCATTTCGAAACGAATGCCGAGGTCAACGGTGGCACCGTGCACATGCTGGTCGATACCGGTGCCAGTTCCGTCGTTCTGTCGAGAAGCGATGCGGAGGCGGTCGGAATCAACGTTGACAACCTCTCCTATACGGTGACCGTCATGACGGCCAACGGGCGTACATCGGCAGCGCCGGTGCGCCTGTCGGAAGTCGCGATAGGACCGATTGTCCGGCGCAACATCTCAGCCCTTGTGGCTCAGGATGGGCAACTGGACCAGAGCCTGCTGGGCATGACATTTCTCTCCACCCTCGGCTCATTGCAGATGCAGACAGACGAGTTGAAGCTGCGCGACCGCTAGCGTCTGCTAGCGCTTAAATCTGGCTGAACTGCTTCGCGCGTGGACCGGACAGAATGACTTCCCAGGCCGCTTTGTGGTCGTATTTCTGGCGCGCAAGGAAGGTGTAGCCGGTGCGATCCCAGGATTTGATCGAACTGGTCATATTGTCCAGCACGTAGTCTCCATCGGCGATACGGACCATTAGCACCGCGTGATTGTTGCCACTGCGATCCAGCACGACCGAAACGGCCATCTTGCTAGCGGGAAAGCCCGCATCCAGAAGCGCCTTGGTCTTTGCCATGGCATAGTCTTCACAATCGCCACGCCCGTCTTTCGGCAACGTCCAGTAATTGCTGCGCCCGTAGACGACGCTATCTTCTGCGGGACGGATAGCCGCATTCACCTGTCGGTTGACCTTGGTCAAAAGCTCCAGCGCCTCGGCGTCGCTCATCTTCACACCAGCCTTTGTGGTGCAGAGCCAGCTGTAACGCTGACAGGCGGATGAAAAGCCTTCCGGGGCGGCAATGGCGCGCGTCGCCTGCAACTGGCCGGCACATACGGGTGTGCAAAGCATGGCCGCGCCCAAAAGAGCGTAGCTCAAAACAGAAAATTTCATGATATGCCCGTTCCTTTGAGGTAGCCTGGTGATCCAAGGGCTCGGAAGACCGCTGCCCGACTCACGCAACAACACGTAGGCATGCACACTGTAGGTGACCGACACGACGTCGTACTCTAACCAAAACACCTTTAAAACGCGCCTAAGGCCACCTCATGGCATGATTAGCCTAAAAGATCAAAAAAATATTAACGTACCCCTTTTTGATGTGTGCCATTTCGGGAAAGTCGGCCTTCGGAACAGATGTTCTGACAGCCACATCGCCGTTCTCCGCCACAGCAAAAAAGTGCCAAAATGAGAATATAATTCTCAGAAACATATAACTACTTTGGTTAAATATAGCCCGACAATAGCTTAATATAGTTAGTGTCAAGACATTAGCACGAAATAATCACAGTATACCGTCATATTGTGCATAATATTTCGTTAATATAGCCTCCACAGTGCGGTCCTAAAACTGCCAATCAATGGAGGAATCCCATGAGCAGTAAGATAACAACTGTGTTCTCGTGTATTGCAATCTTGCTGTCCAGTACGTCACTGGTATCGGCTCAAACGCGTCCACAACGATGCGATCGAGTAACGCCAGGAACGCTGGAGGCAGCGCTCTGCAGACCCACAGCCACAATACCAACTTCTATAGACAGCCAGGGCGACAACGACAGAAACAACGGAAATCCCGGCAGTAGCAACCCTGGTGGTGGCAACCCGGGCGGCGGCAATCCCGGTGGTGGCAACCCAGGCGGTGGCAATCCCGGTGGAGGTGGTCACCATGGCGGCCATGGTCACCACGGCGGTGGCGGTCACCATGGCGGCAACAGCGGTGGTCACCACGGCGGTAACAGCGGTGGTCACGGCGGCAACAGCGGTGGCCATGGCGGCAACAGCGGTGGTCACGGCGGCAACAGCGGTGGCCATGGCGGCAACAGCGGTGGCCATGGCGGCAACAGCGGTGGTCACGGCGGCAACAGCGGTGGCCATGGCGGCAACAGCGGTGGCCATGGCGGCAACAGCGGTGGCCATGGCGGCAACAGCGGTGGCCATGGCGGCAACAGCGGTGGCCATGGCGGCAACAGCGGTGGCCATGGCGGCAACAGCGGTGGCCATGGCGGCAACAGCGGTGGCCATGGCGGCAACAGCGGTGGCCATGGCGGCAACAGCGGTGGCCATGGCGGCAACAGCGGTGGCCATGGCGGCAACAGCGGTGGCCATGGCGGTCACGGCGGTAACAGCGGTGGTCACGGTGGCTACGGCGGTAACGCCACTTAACCTCTCCCGATCCCTTCAGAACCGGCACTAAACGCGTTGCCGGTTCTGACCCAAAAACAAACGGGCCGCTCTTCAGCGGCCCGTTTTCATGTCTGCGCTACGAGAAGACAAATCACACTGCGTAATCGCAACCCGCAGACAGGTGTCTGAGACTGGTCACTCATAACGAGCGATCAGTTACAAACATCAACCGGCTTCGTTGACCCGCTGGAGAGCTGTGCGGAGGCTCTTGATCTGGACATCCAGCTCAGCCTTGCGGTCGCGGTCGGCGGCAACCACTTCCGGGTCGGCATTGGCCACGAACTTTTCGTTCGACAGCTTCTTGTCGATCCGTTCAAGTTCCGCTTCCACCTTGCCGATAGCCTTTTCGAGACGGGATTTTTCCGCCGCGACATCGATGAGGTTTCCGAGCGGAATGCACACTGTCGCCTCACCCAGCACCAACTGTGCGGAGCCCTTCGGCGCAACATCGGCGCCGCGGATTTCGTCAGCACGGGCCAGACGGCGAATGGCTGCCGAATGACGGTCGAGACGCATTTCCGTGGTCGGGTTCGCGGCAACGACCACCAGCGGGGCCGTCGCACCCGGCGGCACGTTCATTTCCGAACGGGTCGAACGAATACCGGAGACGAGGTCCACCAGCCAGTTGATTTCCGCTGCCGCCGCCTCATCGCGGAACTCCGGTGTCGGCCAGTCGGTGTGGCACAACAGGTCGGCGCGGCTCTCACCCTCACCGGCTGAATGCGCCCACAGCTCTTCCGTCATGAACGGCATGAACGGATGCAGCAGCTTGTAGATTTCCTCCAGAACATAAGCCGCGCACGCCTGCGCCTCGCGCTTGGCATCCTCGTCGTCACCACTGAAGACTGGCTTCAGAAGTTCGAGATACCAGTCACAGACCTGATTCCAAACGAAGCGGTAAAGCGAACTTGCCGCATCGTTGAAGCGGTAATTCTCGACAAAGCCGGTGACTTCCTTTGCCGTGTTGGCAAGCTCGGTCAGAATCCAGCGGTTAATCGTCTGTGTCGTCGCTTCGGGGATGAAATGCGGGTCCCGCTTTACGCCATTCATCTCTGCGAAACGGGTGGCGTTCCAAAGCTTGGTGCCGAAGTTGCGGTAACCGGCGATGCGCGCCGGGTCCAGCTTTACGTCGCGACCCTGCGCCGCCATGATGGCAAGCGTAAAGCGCAGCGCGTCCGCACCATATTCGTCGATCAGATCGAGCGGGTCGATGACGTTGCCCTTGGACTTCGACATCTTCTGGCCGTTCTTGTCGCGAACCAGCGCATGAACATAAACCGTGTTGAACGGCTCGACCGGATTTCCTGCATCGTCCTTCATGAAGTGAAGGCCCATCATCATCATGCGGGCAACCCAGAAGAAGATGATATCGAAGCCGGTGACGAGCACGTTGGTCGGATAGTAGCGCGCCAGTTCCGGCGTCTTGTCCGGCCAGCCGAGCGTGGAGAACGGCCAGAGCGCGGACGAGAACCACGTATCGAGAACGTCTTCGTCGCGAGTCAGGATTTCCCCCGGCTTGAAGTTCTCAAGCTTCTCCTCAACCCAGGCCTTCCAAGGGCCTTCATGCGCCAGATAATGCTGGATCGCCGCCTGCAACGCATCCTCTTCGGTCTTTTCAACAAAGACCTGACCATCTGGACCGTACCATGCTGGGATCTGGTGACCCCACCACAATTGGCGCGAGACGCACCACGGCTGGATGTTTTCCATCCATTCGTAATAGGTCTTGTCCCAGTTCTTCGGCACGAAGTTGGTGCGGCCTTCGCGAACGCTCTCGATGGCCGGCTTGGCCAACGTCTTGGCATCCACATACCATTGTTCCGTCAGACGCGGCTCGATCGGCACGCCGCCACGGTCGCCATGCGGCACCATGTGCTTGTGCGGCTCGATCTTGTCGAGCAGACCGGCTTCCTCGAAAATCTCGACGATGAGCTTGCGCGCGGTAAACCGGTCCTGCCCTTCCAGACGGTCCCAGGCGCCATGCAGTGCCGCGGGATGATCAAGCCCTTCGAGGAAGTCTTCATTTTCCTTGATGCAGATCGTACCATCGATGTTCATGATGTTGATGGCGCGCAGGCCCGCACGCTTGCCGACTTCAAAGTCGTTGAAATCATGCGCAGGCGTGATCTTGACCGCACCGGTGCCCGTGGTCGGGTCAGCATATTCATCCGCAACGATCTCGACCCTGCGTCCAACGATTGGCAGAATGATATGCTTGCCGACAATGCCCTTGTACCGCTCGTCATCAGGGTGAACCGCAATACCCGTATCACCCAGCATGGTTTCAGGTCGGGTGGTCGCAACGACGATGTAATCGCGAGTTTCGAATTCGGTCGCCTTGCCGTCCTCATCGAAGGCAATGGGGTATTCGTAGGTGACGCCCTTTTCCAGCGGATAACGGAAGTGCCAGAGGTTACCCTTGATCTCCTGCGGCTCGACTTCCAGATCGGAAATCGCCGTCAGCAGCTTGGGGTCCCAGTTGACGAGACGCTTGTCCTTGTAGATCAGGCCCTGCTTGTACAGCGTAACGAAGACCTCAAGAACCGCTTCGGAAAGCCCCTCGTCCATCGTAAAGCGCTCACGCGACCAGTCGCAGGATGCGCCGAGACGCTTCAACTGGTTGAAGATCAGCCCGCCGGACTCTTCCTTCCATTCCCAGATCTTTTCGACGAAAGCCTCACGGCCCATATCGCGACGGCCCGGAAGCTGGTTTTCCATCAGCTTGCGCTCGACAACCATCTGCGTTGCGATGCCGGCATGGTCCATGCCCGGCTGCCAGAGCACATCCTTGCCGCGCATACGCTCGAAGCGGACCATGATGTCCTGCAGCGTGTTGTTGAGCGCGTGGCCCATATGCAGCGAGCCGGTCACGTTTGGCGGCGGAATGACGATGGTGAAGGCCTGCGCACCCGGCTTGGCGTTGGCGCCAGCGCGAAACGCATTGGCATCATCCCACGCCTTGGCGATTTTCGGTTCTACGGATGCGGAATCGTAGGTCTTTTCGAGCATTTATGGACCTGAATTTTAGAGTTCCAGAGCATGTTGCGCAAAACCATAAAGCGGTTTTACGGTAACGACATGCGACAATTCAAACAGACTATAGCACATCGCGAATCCGGGAAATCGCGTCGTGCCATATGTATGATTTTTAAATAAGGATGGGGGATTGAGAGTCAACAGCATCTGGCTATTTCCGAGCCAAAGCGCCGCAAACAAAAACCGCCCCGTGATGTGGAACCGACCTTATGACAACGTCAAACAGGTCAGTTCGTATCTGGAGCGGTGTTGCTGTTGTCGAATCGTGTCTTGGAACAGAAGGCGCGGACGTCGCTGGCGTCCCTAGATGACGTCGGGCCAGCACCTGATCTCGGCCCGAAACGAGAACCGTCCACTCAGGACAGCAGGCGATCATCCGTAAAGCTGCTCTCGGGAACCTTACCACTGGCAAGCGCCATGATTGCGAGAACCGCATGTTGACGGTCCCAGCCAGCACCCTCGGCCTTCTCGATAAGGCCGTTGATTGATGGCTCAAGAGCAAATTGGCATTCAGCCTGATAATCCATGGTGTCGACCGAAAGCGACGGGGAATTGATCAAAGCGCGCATTAAGCACTCCATTCTAACGCACGGACTCCCGAGAGGAACTCGGGACGTACGAAAATTCACACACTCAAAGCACTGGCCACCACTAAGATGACCGGCGGTACAAGTAAAACGAATCCCCCAGCGAGAGGGAGATTCTGTCATATGAGTGTGAGTGTCAAGTTCAGATCACTGACGATCCTGTGGATATCCCGGCCATTCAAGCGGCCCAGCGGTCTCTCAATAGTCACGCCGAGGCTTGCGCCGCCAGATCAGCATCGCCATCAGAACGAGGCAGAACATGATGAACCATGTCAGCGGAAACGCCATGAACAGGGCCGCATAGCCGCAGGTCTCTCCCAAGCAGGAGCCCAGACCACCCGCTTCTGCCACAATGGTCACCGTGAAGGCGGCAACAAGCCCGCTGCCCACCACTCCGGCCATCAGAATCAAAATATTGGTAACAGTTCTCATTCGCACCATTATGCCGAAAAATAAGACGGCTTTGGGGATGGCAACCCATATCGGAAGAATAAGCTGATAAACGTCGGCGTGTGTGGCATTCGTGTTGAGGATTTCAATATTGCCAACGATTTCAGTAATCTGGAAACAATGATGGATGACGATGGCTTTCTCGGCCAAGTCTCGATGTGACCGGAAAGTTGAAAGGCGTGAAGCAGACAACTGTATTATAATTCCACCTTTGGCTGCAAAAAAGAACGACGTGGCGATCCATTTTTGATAACTATTGTCGCTAGAGACAGGTTAGATAAAGGGGAACTGCGAATGAGGCACTATCTTCGGGGAACACTCGTCGTCGCGCTCATTTGGATGTCGTCCGTTGCATCTGGTCATGCCGATGACCAGGCGGTCAAGGAATTTCTGATCGATCAAGGCTGCGCGCTCGGCCCTTCAACCATGTCGGCCGCGCTTACGGCCGGGATCGATACGTCAATCATCGTTAAACTCACGACAGATGCTCAGAGAGATGGCCGAACGGTGAAGACCGGACACTGGTTGGTTCTTCCCAGAGAGACGTGCGAAATTAAACCGCCAAGGGTCACAAGCGAAATCGCCATAGACGATCCCGAGGTCGTTCAGAATACCTCTGCGATCGACGCCTATGCCGCCGACGGTTCTCCCGGCTGTTATCTCGATGGCCAATCAGTATTCGAAACCGCAAAGGTCTCGCGAGGATGGACTGCTGATAAGGCCAATCAGGAATATCTACGGTTTTTAGGCGCTGGGTTGATTTCAGGTGATCTGGCTTTCTTCTCCCCAGACCCGCTGCGAACTCCGCCGGGATTTATGATCACGCGCGGCGCTTGCGCAAAGGTGCCGCAGATGCCGGAGGTCGAGAAGACCCACGCGCTTTTGGTAAAACACTTCGACGCCCTGATCCGAGCAGATGCTGCGGGCGAAGCGACATGTGACAGTTCCGGCGTTCCAAGCTGGAAGTTTACGGAAGTCTCAGAGCGTATTTTTGGCGAGAAGGCACCAAATGCCTGGATGGGGTTTGAAATCACATTCATCGCCATGGGCGTTGGCTGGTACGAAGGACAGTCCGCAACGAAAAAAGGCGTACCACGTCCGCCCCTGTGCCAATACAAAGCAAATTGATCACTTCACGAGACGTAGTCCTCCAGACATGTTGATGTCGGAGGTCGTGCGTTGCGTCGTTATGATGAGAAGAGAAATGCTTTTGCCTGCGACGGCTAATGGCGGTCGGACACATACCTGCATCACGTTCGCCGACTTCAAGAAGTCACAATAACATTTTGATTTTTGAGAGAAAATGGTGGGTGATGTAGGGCTCGAACCTACGACCCGCTGATTAAGAGTCAGCTGCTCTACCAACTGAGCTAATCACCCGCCGCCGCCGTGTCTGGCGGTGTGAGTGGCCGTATAAAGAGGATAATTCGGCTTGTCCAGCGTGGAAATGACATTTCTGCGAAATTTGTTTCGTAAAAATCTCGACCACGCTGGAAAACCCTTGAGTACCGGGCTTTTTAAGGCCTGGTTCTTTTTTCCATCAGCCGCGACGGAACGCGCGGGCTACCGCAATCAAGATGCAGGCACCGATGAAGCCGGCGATAAGGTAGCCGATCCAGCCCGTCAGCACGACGCCGAACAGTGCGAGAATGGCGTTGGCGATGATGGCGCCCACGATTCCCAGAATGATGTTCATGAAAACACCCATATTGCTCTTCATGAACTGTTCGGCGAGCCAACCGGCTATGCCACCAATGATAATCGCGGCGATCCAACCAATACCAGCAGTTTCCATGACGTTCTCCTTGTTTGCGCACAACATATATTCGGTGATTGTAATGGTTGAGACCGCCAAGAAGTTCCGCGCTATTCCTGCGCTTGCTTCTTGATACGCAAAACTTGCCGTTTATTTTGATCGAATGATTCGGCAGCAGCACAAAGGGCATTCTTGATGACGTTTTCGATAAGGCAGCAACGGTGGTTACCTGCCCTGTTCCTATTGCCCGTGTTATGGTTGCTGATATCCTCATTCGCCTTCGCCCAAGTCACGGATCAAGGCGCGTCCAGCGCTTCGCTTCCCATCGTGGAGCAATCCAAGGCCGATCTTGAAAAATCGAAAGCCACGCTGGCGCAAATCAACCAGCAAATCGAAGATGCGCGAAACGAAGACCCGCGTCTGGTCGATCTCAAGGGCAAGGCAGACGATCTCGCCAGCACGGCCAGCGGCACGGTCACTAGCCTGCGAAGCAGGCTCGATGAGATCAATTCGCGCATCACCTCGCTTGGCGAACCGCCCAAGGAAGGCCAGCCGCCAGAGGCCAGCGTCGTCACCGACGAGCGGACGCGGCTGAACTCCGAAAAGTCGCAGATCAATGCGGTTCTGGGCGATGCCGAAGCAGTGTCGGGCCACGCCACACAGCTTTCCAACAACATCACGGCAATGCGCCGTGCCCTGTTTGCCGCCACACTGTTCAAGCGCACGGAAATCTCGCCATCAGTTCTCGCCGATGCAGGCACCGAATTCGTCGGCGAGATCAGCGCACTCAGCAGTTCGCTAACGGGTTGGGCGATTTTCGTCTGGAACTACAAGCGCCTGTCGATGTTTGGCGCGGTCTCGCTGTCCGTCATGGCTGCGGTGCTGTTCCTTTGGGGTGGATACCGCATTTTGGGGCACCGGATGGAGCGCCGCGCCTTTTCTGGCGAGCCGTCCTATCTCAGACGCCTGTCCGTGGCCTTCTGGTCCACAACCATACAGGCCATGTCCGTCTTTCTTCTGATGGTCACCTCGGCATTCTTCCTGGATAATTTCGGCGTGCTGAGACCGGATATCGCACCCATCGTCTATGTCGCGATGTCGGTCATCGCGTTCGTCTACTTCGTATCGCGCCTGACCTACGCCATCTTTGCGCCGACCCAGCCGGAATGGCGTCTGCTGCACGTCTCCAACCATGGCGCCCATGTGTTGTCCTCAGCGGTTCTGCTCATGTCCTTGGTCAACGGGCTGGATTACCTGTTCAGCACCATCAGCGAAACGTTGAACTCCCCGCTGATCCTGACCGTCGCCAAAAGCTTCGTCGCCTCGATCATCATCGGCGTGATTCTCTTTGCGATGTCGTTCCTGAAGCCGATGATCGGTGAAGGTGAGGATGCCGAAAACGGCCATCACCGCCTGCCTCGCTGGCTATCCATCCTGCTGCGCGTCGGCGGCCTGTTACTCATTGGCGCGTGCCTGACCGGCTATGTCGGCTTGGCGCGTTTTCTGGCAACGCAGATCGTCGCGACGGGCGCGGTGCTTGCCACTGTTTATATCGGCATTCTCTCCGGCAAAGCCATTTCCAAACAGGGCGCTTTTGCGGAAACGCTGGCCGGACGCTATCTCGGCAGACGCTTCGGTCTTGGCCCCGTCCCGCTGGATCAGGCAGGCTTGGCCGCAGGTCTTGGAATTTATGGAATAGCGCTCGCCTTCGGCATTCCGCTCATTCTGTTTTCCTGGGGCTTCCAGCCGGGCGATATCGAAGGCTGGGCCTATCGTCTGCTGACCGGCTTCAGCATCGGCAATACCTCCATCTCGCTGATCAGCATTTTCACCGGCATCCTCGTCTTCGTGGTGGGCTATGCGGTTACCCGCTGGTTCCAGAGATGGCTGGACCGCAACGTCATGGCACGCGGTCAGGTGGATGCTGGCGTGCGTAATTCCGTCGGCACCGGCATCGGTTATCTCGGCATCGTAGTGGCCGCCATTTTCGGTATCTCATCCGCCGGTCTCGATCTGTCGAGCCTCGCCCTCGTCGCCTCGGCGCTGTCGGTCGGTATCGGTTTCGGCCTACAGAACATCGTGTCGAACTTCGTATCCGGCCTTATTCTTCTGGTCGAACGCCCCTTCAAGGTCGGTGACTGGGTGGTGACGGGCACGGTCGAAGGAACCGTCAAGCGCCTCTCGGTGCGTGCGACCGAAATCGAGACTTTCCGAGGCCAGTCCATCATCGTGCCGAACTCGGAGTTCATCAACTCTTCCGTCGGCAACTGGACGCATAGAAACCGCATCCAGCGCGCCGAGATTCCCGTTTCCGTTTCCTACGACACGGACCCACAGCGGGTGATGGATATTCTGCTGGAACTGGTGAAGAAGCAGCAGCCGGTTCTTCGCAACCCGGAACCGCATGTGGAATTCCTGCGGTTTGGAGAGTTCGCACTGGACTTCGAACTGCGTTTCCATCTGGCCGATCTCAGCCATGGCCTGACGGTGAAAAACAATCTGCGAATGGAGATTTTGAAGCGGTTCCACGAAGAAGGAATCAGCATTCCCATGAAACAACGCAATCTGAATATCCATGTCGATGCAGACAGCAATCCGCAGGCGCTGGCTGCGTTGATGGATGACGAAGGCGACAAGTCGGTTGTGGCACCAGCCCCAACCGCTGCCGCACCGAAGCAAGACGCGCCCAAGCCTGATAAACAGGACGCACCCGCAAAGAATGCGGAAATCGAGACGGCAAGAAGTGCTGCGCGCAACCGCAGAGGCTGATGCTCCGAGGCCTTGAAAATCGTCAAAAGGCTCGCCGTCGCGGCGAGCCTTTTGCATGTCGTAATCAGGCGTTTGGGCGGCGGTGCGACATTGCATAGTCTGGCCCCAACGGGCTTGATAAAGCCTGCGTGAAAGCGGACGAACAGGCTTCAAGGGGAATTTTCATTATGAAGACACATGCGCGGGCGGTGGTGATCGGTGGCGGCGTCGTTGGTGTTTCGACGCTTTATCATCTGGCCAAGAAGGGCTGGAGCGACGCCGTTCTGATCGAGCGCAAGGAGCTGACATCAGGCTCCACCTGGCATGCCGCTGGCCTGCTGCCGCTGTTCAACATGAGCTATTCCGTCGGCCAGATCCACAAATATTCGGTGAAGTTCTATGAAGAGCTTCAGGAAGAAACCGGCATGAATGTCGGCTTTTCGAAGGTGTCTAACATTCGTCTCGCCCGCACTAGGGATCGCTGGGACGAATATATGTACTATTCCGGCATTGCCGAAACCATCGGTGTCAACGTCAAGATGCTGACGCCGGAAGAGGTGAAGGACGTCTGGCCGCTCTGTGAGACCGATGGCCTGCTGGGTGCCATCCAGCACCCCGACGATGGCTACATTCAGCCCGCAGACCTCACACAGGCTCTTGCCAAGGGCGCGCGCGACCGTGGCGCCACCATCTATCGCAACACGACCGTCACAGCACTTGAGCAGCTTGAGGACGGTCACTGGAAGGTGACGACGGACAAGGGCGAGATCATCGCCGAGCATGTCATCTCCTGTACCGGCAACTTCGCTCGCAAGACCGGCGAGATGGTCGGCATCAACATTCCCGTCATTCCGGTCGAGCACCAGTATATCGTCACCGAACCACACCCCGCCATTCTGGAGCGTCGCAAACAAGGCCTGCCGGAAATGGGCGTGCTGCGCGAATCCGATAGCGCCTGGTACATGCGCGAAGAGGCTGGTGGCCTTATTCTCGGCCCGTATGAGGTCGGCGCGCCCGTCTGTTATGTCGATGGTCCCTCCGACCAAAGCGAATACGAGCTGTTCCAGGAAGAGCTCGACCGCCTGATGCCGCACATCGAAGCAGCAATCGCCCGCGTTCCGGCCTTCGGTGAGGTCGGCATCAAGAAGGTCTATAACGGCGCCATCGCCTATACGCCTGACGGCAACCCGATTGTCGGCCCTGCACCGGGTCTGAAGAACTTCTGGCTGAACGAGGGCCACTCCTTCGGCATCACCGCAGCCGGTGGCGCGGGCTGGCAGCTGGCGGAATGGATCGTCGACGGCGAGCCTACGCTCGACCTGATGGGCGTTGATCCACGCCGCTTCGGCCCCTATGCGACAGAAGGTTACCTCATCGCCAAGAACGAGGAGGCCTATGCCAACGTCTTCACCATGCACTACCCGGATGAAGAGCGCGTCGCCGCCCGTCCTTTGAAGACCACGCCGATCTATGACCGCCTGAAGAAACTCGGCGGCGTCTTCGGCTCCGTCTACGGCTGGGAGCGCGCCAATTGGTTCGTGCCGGATGGTTACGAATTGAAGCCGGAAGAGCTTGGCGTAGGTGCCGACGTCATCACCAACCACAATCATGCACCAGCACTGGATGATGGTCGCATCGTTGAGAAATGGTCGTTCCGCCGCTCGAACTACTTCGAGCATGTCGGAAACGAGGTGAAGAACGTCAGCCAGAATGTCGGCGTGCTGGATATGTCGGCCTTTGCCAAGATGGAAGTCTCCGGCTCCGGCGCACGCGCATGGCTGGACTCGATCCTCGCCAACGCCATCCCCAAGAAGCGCGGGCGCATTGCGCTAACCCACCTTCTAACCAAGGACGGCGGCGTGAAGGCGGAATTTACCGCCTATGAGTGGGCACCGGGTCGATTCTATCTCGTTTCCGCCGGTGGTCTAGAAAATCACGACCATGACGTACTGCGTCGCCTCGCCCCGACGGATGGCTCGGTTATCCTCCAGCCGATCACGCAGAAATACGGCGTGCTGGCATTGGCCGGTCCGAAGTCGCGCGATGTGCTGAAAAAGTTGACCCGCACCAGTCTCGATAACAAGGATTTCCCTTGGCTCACCGCCAAGGAAATCTCCGTTGGTGTCGCGACGGCCCACGCACTGCGTGTCAACTTCGTCGGAGAACTGGGCTGGGAGCTTCACCACCCCATCGAGATGCAGGCCTATATCTTCGACCGGCTGATGGAAGCCGGAGCGGAGTTCGGCATCAAGCCCTTCGGCATTCGCGCCATGGTCTCGATGTCGCTGGAAAAATCCTACCGCAACATGGGCCGCGAACTTTCGGTCGAATACAATGCCTACACGTCAGGCCTCGACCGCTTCATCAAGCCGGAAAAGCAGTTCATCGGTCGTGACGCTGTGGTCGCAGGCAAGGAAAAAGGCCTGAACTGGCTCTTCTCCACCCTTGTGGTCTCCGGCAACACGACAGTGGACGCCCGCGGTTCGGAAGCCATCTACAATGCTGCTGGCGACGTCGTCGGTCGCGCCACGTCAGGCGGCTTCGGCTGGCGTATCGGCAAATCGCTGGCGCTCGCCATGCTGTCGCCGGATCACGCCGCCATCGGCACCAAGCTGAAAATCAAGATACTGGGTGATCTCTACGACGCCGAAGTGGTGGTAGAAAGCCCGTTTGATCCCGATAACGCCGTGCTGAGAGCCTGACGCGAACACATTACGACACTTTCAGTTACCTCGGCCTTATCAACGATAGGCCGGGGTGACGGAGAGGTTAGCAGGCACGGATAATTTCTGTGACCGGCGGATAACGGAACGTGCAGGCACCACAGCCAAACTTCACAACGCGTGCGTCATCAACACGCGCGGCTCTAGGGCAGCGGGAAGCTGTTCTATACCGTTAGATCATAAGGAAATTGACCCGCCGGATGCGATCAGTCTGCGTCGCCAGCCGAGATGTTTTGTGCAAGCGAGATCGCCACGCGGCGATCGTCTTCTGCTGCCACGGAGAAAGCCTGCTCCTGCAGGTTTTGGATCCATTTGCAGTTGACGGAGGAACACTTGTCCAGCGCAGCCGTCATGAAAGCGAGGCCACGAACGGTCTGGCCTTCCTGAAACAACAGATTGCCGAAGATCGACATTGCACCGGCATGACCGTGCTTGCGGGCCTGGTTCAGCCACTTCTTGGCCTGCTGCGCGTCGGCACGACCGCCCTCGCCCGCCAGGATCATCTGCGCGAGTTCGAACTGCGCCTCGGCAACGCCGAAGGTAGAGGCGACCTGGAAATAAAGCTGGCGCGCCTGAGACAGGTCCGTCTTCACGGGGCTGCCGGGAATGCCGTGGCGGTAGTAATCGGCAAGCGAAAGCAGGGCGTTCACGAAAAAGCCCGTGTCTTCGGAACCGGGCTCCACGCCCTGGCTGGCAATCTCGCTGTAAATCTTGAAGGCTTCGAAGTCATTCTTGGCCACGCCGTCGCCAAAGGCATACATATTGGCAAGCGCCCAGCGGGAGCCCGTATGGCCCTTTTCCGCAGCATAGCGGTATGCCTCGACAGCATCGTCCTTCTTGCCGCTCTTGTAAGATTTGAAGCCGAACTTGAACAGGTCGAAAGGGCCGGATTCCTTGGTCACGCCGGAATTGATATCAAAAGCAGCAGCAGGCATTGCAAGCGTTGCAAGCAATAACCCGGTACACAGCGGTTTCAAAACGTTGATGTCACATTTCAGCATTTAAACGGACTTCTCTCACTCTTCCCGGCGTATAGCGAATACTCACGCAATACTGCAAAGCCAATTCACACCAGGCTGCAACTTTGGAACACACTGCGTCTTTCCAGCCGCACTTTTGACAGTGCTGCCAGTCATGGCTTCCGGCGATAGATCAGTCTTTGCATGGGAACAAATGTAGGAGCCGTTTCCGGCAATATAACGGCGTTGGACTGCCGTCATAATCGTCTGGAGCAAGACCACGAATTCAATTCGTGCGTTTACTTGCTTAGACACTGAATCCACACTTATTTTCACATTAACCACTTCCGCAGACCCCCTGTCGAAGCTTGCATATTCTTCCATTTCCCGCGCCCTCGAAGACAAACAAGCAACTTGTTTGTGGCGGGAAATGGACAAATAGGCAGGCATTCTTACGCTACGTGAAGGTTGCAGAAATATGTTGCCAAATCGTCACAATATTGCGAGCGGGCAACAAAAAAACCCGGCCTTGGCGGACCGGGTTTCAGAATAGTTCAAGCGCTGACTAGAACTTGACTTTAAGCGATGTCGAAACAGCCGCAACGAGGTCGTTACCAAAGCTGTAAGAGGCGTCATTACCGTAGACCTGACCGTTGATCGTGGTGAGACCAGAGGAACCACTTGTGAGGATGCCAAGAGCACCAGCAAGACGCAGTTCGACATTTTCGGTAGGAGAGTAGGAGACACCGGTACCCAGCGTCCACGTGTCTGTCTGAGTACCGAAGCCCTGAGAGGTTCCACGATCCCATGTTACGGTTACGGCGCCGCTCCACTGATCATTGAACTTGTGACCTACGCCGCCTGAGATAGTCCAGCCGTCGCGATAACCCAAATCAAGGGAGGTAGCGGGGTTTGCTCCACAGATAGGCACACCTGCCGTCGAGCAGTAAAATGGGACTTTCGAAAATTGGCTCCAGTCAACCCACTTCACAGAACCGAGCGCAAGCCAACCAGGTGCTATACCCGTCTGAAACTTGAACTCAAGCGTGTCTGGCATCGCCTGTGACCCGGAAACAGGCACGACTGGACCACCTAGTGCCGCGACCTGCGAAAGGTTAAGCGTGCCCGTGATGTCGTTCAACTTCACTTCACTATTATAAACAAGGCTCGCACGAAGTGCGTACTCTGGAATTTCATACGCGATGCCTGCGCGCCATCCCCAGCCATCACCTTTCAAATCAAGGCGACCAACACCTGTACCCAAAATATTAGCTGGCAAAACTTGACGTTCTTTAAAGCCAGAAAGCTCCTGATAAAAACCACCCCCAATGAAGCGAAGCTGTCCTTGTCCGACATCAAACTTGTAGGAACATGTTAAAGCATAGTTATCGCTCTCTACCTTGGTTTCGATATTCTCATTTATACCCGCCCAATTTCTTCCCGGCTTAGTATGCGCGCCCCAAGGCTGGGAGTAATCAACCATACAATCCGTGGCATCACCGAATCCAGCTTTTAAGCCGACTCGAGGTACCCAGTAATTTTCGCTATCGTCTGTTGATGAAGACAGATTGTTGTTGTCGCCATTCTGTCCGAGAAGCGGGTTATTGCCGGTGTTCGTATCTCTCGCATTCTTCAACTTACGCTGAGGAGCAACGAACGTCGCAGTCGATTCTGCTGCAAATCGTGAACTATCAAAAAGCAGGTCAATATTATACCCGCCGCGCTCCAACCCACCCGCAAACGCAGGCGTCATCGATGTCAAACCGACGGCAAAGCTCAAGGCACCACTTAAAATGATATTTTGTTTTGCCATGTCTCTCCCCAATCAAGGCAATGCGTTGGGAAAAACGTGCCGTGCTTTGAAAAAAAAGGCAATCTACCGCCTGCTGAGTAAAGCGTTTTGCACTGCAAAAATAATTTACGTAAGATGCCCATCTACAGCGTATACGGGTGCTTTACAGCTAATTTGTTCTAACTATTAGGGATTAATCAGGCCAAAACGGAATGAAATCCCACCAATTGGCCGTTGTGTGACTCTGCCACCACAGCCATGTTTTTCACATTCAAAAGCCGTTATTTCGCCTGCTTCGCCCTATGGTCGCATCTGTCGTCGAGGTTTCTGCAAAATTGTGAAGCGATTCTCTTGCTCGGCATCATTGCCGTCAGCATGGGGCAGAAACCGCTGATCCGTTGACAGTCTCCTGAAACAGAGCTGCCGAAAAAGTTTGGCGGCATTTCCGTGTCGTGGTACTGGATCGGCAAAATCGCCTCCTGAAAATGGCTGGCTTTCCAATCAAACCAACATGTCCGCTGGAACGCACGTCGCGCTCTATGGCGGTGCGGGTGTACGATGCAAGACAAGACTTATTCCCCCATTCATGTCATTGGCGGCGGGCTGGCCGGTTCTGAAGCGGCTTGGCAGATTGCGCAGGCGGGCGTTCCTGTCATTCTGCACGAGATGCGCGGCGTGCGCGGCACGGATGCGCATAAGGGTGATGCGCTGGCGGAACTCGTCTGCTCCAACTCCTTCCGCTCGGATGATGCGACAGCGAATGCCGTGGGTGTCATTCACGCGGAAATGCGCCTTGCCGGTTCGCTGATCATGGCCTGCGCCGACCGCCACAAGGTGCCTGCTGGCAGCGCGCTCGCCGTAGATCGAGACGGCTTTGCCGATGCGGTGACGGCAGAGCTTGCGGCCCATCCGCTGATCACTGTCATCCGCGAAGAAATCTCAGGCCTGCCGCCGCAGGAGTGGGACAACACCATCATCGCCACCGGCCCACTCACCTCGCCCAACCTCGCTGCCGCCATTCAGGCCGAAACGGGTGAGGATGCACTTGCCTTTTTCGACGCCATCGCTCCCATCATCCACCGAGACAGCATCAACATGGATATCTGCTGGTACCAGTCACGCTATGACAAGGTCGGCCCCGGCGGCAATGGCAAGGACTATATCAACTGCCCACTGGATGAGCAGCAGTACCATGCCTTTATCGACGCGCTGATCGCGGGCGATACGGTCGGTTTCAAGGAGTGGGAAGGCACGCCGTATTTCGACGGCTGCCTGCCCATCGAAATCATGGCGGAGCGTGGACGCGAGACGCTGCGCCACGGACCGATGAAGCCGATGGGCCTGACGAATGCCCACAACCCGACAGTCAAGGCTTACGCCGTAGTTCAGCTTCGGCAGGACAATGCGCTGGGCACGCTTTACAATATGGTCGGTTTCCAGACGAAGCTGAAATACGGCACGCAAGCCGATATTTTCCGTATGATTCCGGGTTTGGAGAACGCCGAGTTCGCGCGTCTCGGCGGTCTGCACCGCAACACCTATATCGATTCCCCTCGCCTGCTCGATCCATCGCTGCGGCTGAAATCACGGCCCTCGGTGCGCTTTGCGGGCCAGATCACCGGTTGCGAGGGCTATGTCGAAAGCGCCTCCATCGGCCTTCTGACTGGCCGCTTTGCGAGCGCCGAACGCAAGGATGAGCCGGTCAGCCTGCCGCCTGCGACCACCGCACTCGGTTCGCTGCTCAGCCACATCACCGGCGGCCATCTTTCCACAGATGAAGAGCCGGGCAAGCGTTCTTTCCAGCCGATGAACGTGAATTTCGGGCTGTTCCCGGAACTTGCGCCCGGCTCCATCGTCAAGCCGGAGGGCGTGAAACGCTTCCGCGGCAAGGACAAGACGATCATGAAGCGGCACCTCATGGCCAAGCGTGCGCTGACCGATTGCGCATCATGGCTTGGCGTTCCCGCCCCTGTGTTCGCTCAAGTAGAAGAGGACGGCGACGGCGTGGAGGCAGGGGCATCCGCCGCCTGATCCTCTGAAATCTCCGGCAGGCTTTCGGCGGCTTCCAGATAACTGCCGAGCAGCCACAGAGAGACTTCCGCCGCCTCGCCTGCCGATTTGAACCGGTACGCGCCGCTATATTTCGGCGCGTCGACAAAGGTCACCACGAACCCGTCGCCGGTTTCCAGTTGCTCCACCGTAATGCGCTCGGGATCGATCAGCATACAGGCGTGGTGCTTGCCCATATTGCGCATGAAACCGGCCTTGTTATCGTGCAGGCGCACGAACACCGCCATGCCATCTGCGGTCATGTGCAGGCTGCGAATGGCTTCGGTTGGAAAGGCGCGCGCGAAGTCGAGAATGGCCTGTCCGGTGTCGTGACTGTCACCATCACCCGCATCCCGCTTCATGCGCCAGAAATACATGCCAAGAAAGCCGAGCGGAACGAGAATGACGATCCAGATCAAAGGGTCCATCGACGTTGCTCCATGCGGCTGCTCGTGGTGGTGGTGGCGGGAAAGTGTCTCATCGTTTCCGGTTCATAGCCAGCGAACCTTGCGCGAATGTTGAGCAGGCTAAAACCGCTTCAGCACCGAAGCCTTGCCCAGCAGCCACTGCCTCCGCAGCATCGATGGCTGAATATCCTGTTCGAACAGCCCGGCCCCTGCCCGGCGCGCGTCGGCAATCACCCTGCCCGTCAGTGCCACCGGAATGAAGGCCGGAAACACGGGCTTGGGTATCGTTGCGCCACGCGCCTTTTTCAGATGGTCTTGCGCGTGGACGCAGAAAATCTCGATGGCTGCCGCAATGCGCGACGTGTCCTTGCCTTCCAGAAACGTCTCCCGGTCCAATCCTGCTGCCGAGAGCATGTCGAGAGGAATATAGACCTGGCCGCGCCGTCTGTGCAGCGGCGCCAGCAACAGCATTCCCGCCATGGCCTGCGCCACGCCTGCGTGACCGGCGGCATGCGCGCTCAGGGTCGCATCGGCTGGCGATAGCACAAGGCTGCACAGCTGGATCAGCGCCGATGCCGTTTCCCCGGCATAGCCTTCCAGCGCGTTTCGATCTTCGAAGGGGTCGTCATAGAGATCGAATATCCGGGCGTCGATCATGTCGATCAATGTCTGGCGCGGCAGATCGAAGGTTTCGATGGCGCTCAGCAGCCCTGCGGCGACAGGGTTGGCAAGGCTTTCGCCATGCGGCGATCCATCCAGAAAATCACGCCACCACTGCATCCGCACCTCGCCCGGCAAGGCTTCGCGCACGAGGTCGCGAATGCGGGCAATCTCGGCGTTGAAGGCGTAGAGCGCAGAAAGAGCGGGGCGTTTGTCTTCAGGCGAAAGCAGACAGGCGAGATAGCGGTCTCGGTCGAGATCACGCAACATCGTCAGGCACGCGTCCTTGTCTGCCAACGGCTCGGTCATGACTGTTCCGCTCTTTCAGCCTTCGACGGCAATCAGGGCTGCCGCAACGGCACGCGCTTCCGAAAGCATGATGTTGTAGGTGCGCACCGCAGCACCCGTGCTCATCGGGTCAGCAGCAATGCCTGCGTCCCGCAAAGCCTGCTTCAACTCTTTGGGAAGCACGCGCATCGTATCGCCCATGCCAACCAGCAGGACTTCGATGTCGCCAGCCTGCGCAATGATCCGCGAAAAATCCTCGACGGACAGTTTTGCCGGATCATCGACGCTCCAGCCGTGAATGCCAGAGGGCAAGCAGAGGATGGAGCCGCGATGGGACATGTCGGCAAAGCGAAAGCCGCCATTGCCATAGGCATCGATGGGCGCCCGGCCGGGAAAATGGGCCGGGCGTATTTCTATACCAGCCGCCATCAGACAGCAGGCTTGCCGTCAATAGCGTTTGTCTTGCCATTGGACTTTGCATCGGCCTTCTCGTCTTCGGTGTCATTACCACCTGGGCGAAGTTTGAAGGCGATAAGCACTGGTGCAGCGATGTAGACCGACGAGAAGACGCCGATACCGACACCGAACAACATGGCGAAGGTGAAGGACCTGATAACTTCGCCGCCGAAGAGATAGAGCGACAGCAGCGCCAGCATCACCGTCAGACCTGTGAGGATCGTGCGCGACAATGTCTGGTTCAGCGAAACGTCGATGATCATGGACAGCGGCATCTTCTTGTAACGCCGCAGGTTTTCACGAATTCGGTCATAGATGACGACGGTATCGTTCAGCGAGTAGCCGATAATCGTCAGGATCGCCGCGATACTGGTGAGGTTGAACTCTATGCCTAAGAACACGAAGAGACCAACGGTCAGCACCACGTCATGCACCATCGAGATGATAGCACCGAGCGCGAACTGCCACTCGAACCGCACCCAGATGTAGGCCATGATAGCGACCATGGCGAGCAGAATGCCGATGGTGGAGGTGAAGGTCAGGTCGCCGGAAACGGCAGGGCCGACGACTTCCACGCGCCGGAACTCGTACTTGTCCTCAAGCTCGCCACGCACCAGCGTGATGGCAGACTGTTCGGCATTCTCGCCGCCTTCCTGCGCCTGAATGCGGATCAGCACGTCCTGCGGAGTACCAAAGCCCTGCGCCTGGATTTCGCCGAGGTTGAGCTGGCTCAAACGATCGCGAATATCGGCAATGTCGGCATCACCCTGCTTGGCCTTGACCTCGATGACGGAGCCGCCCTGGAAGTCGATACCCAGGTTGAGACCTTTGGTCATGAAACCACCAACGCACGCCAGCATCACCGCACCGGTGAAGAGGAACACGTAACGGCGGTAGCGCATGAACGGAATATCCTTACCATCGAAAATGGCGGTGCGGATACCGTTCGGCAGATGCTTTGGACGGCTGCGGCGAACCCATACACCGAACAGCCATGCCGTCAGCGTGTAAGCGGTGAAGACGGTGGTGACGATACCGACGGCAAGCGTGACCGCAAAGCCCTTGACCGGGCCCGTGCCCATATAGAACAGCACGCTGGCAACGATCAGTGTCGTCAGGTTGGCGTCGATGATGGTCGCAAAGGCGCGGGTAAACCCGTTCTCCAGCGAGGATATCAGCGGCTTGCCGCTTTTCACCTCTTCACGAATACGCTCATAGATCAGAACGTTCGAATCCACGGCCATACCGATGGTCAGCACGATACCGGCGATACCCGGCAACGTCAGCGTCGACCCGATCATACTCAGCACCGCGAGCAGCATGACGATGTTCACGATGAGAGCGATATTCGCCAGCAGGCCGAAGAAGCCGTAGAAAATGAACATGAAGATGACAACGCCGATGGCACCGATGGCACTGGCCATCAGACCGGCGTTGATCGAATCGCTACCAAGGCTTGGGCCAACCGTGCGTTCTTCAACAACGGTCAGGGTTGCCGGAAGTGCACCGGCACGCAGCAGAACGGCAAGATCGTTTGCGCCCTGCACCGAGAAGTTACCGGAAATCTGGCCCGAACCGCCGATGATCGGCTCGCGGATCACAGGCGCTGAGATAACCTGATTATCGAGGATAATGGCGAAAGGCTTGCCGACATTCTGCTGGGTGGCCTGCGCAAAACGCTGCGCGCCACGGCTGTCGAAGCGGAAGGTCACGACAGGTTCGTTGTTTTGCTGGTTAAAGCTCGCCTGCGAATCGACCAGATTGTCACCGGAGACCAGTGCGCGACGCTCGACCAGATACGGAACCGGTGGATCGTCCTGCGAATAGAGAATTTCAGACGTCGCAGGCGGACGGCCATTTAAGGCTTCCTGCACCGGCATGGACGTATCGACCATACGGAAGGACAGCTTTGCCGTCTGGTTCAGCAGCGACTTCAAACGCTGCGGATCCTGAAGGCCCGGCACCTGCACGATGATGCGGTCGGAACCCTGACGCTGGATCAGAGGCTCGGTCGTGCCGACTTCGTCCACGCGGCGGCGAACGACTTCGATGGACTGCGACACGGCAGACGACAGGCGATAGTTGATGCCGTCATCGGTGAGGTTGAGGCGCAGCAGGTTGTCGCCGCCATCGCTCATCGTGACTTCATTAATGGATGTGCCGACCAGCGTACCGGAAGAGACGGGCAGCGTCAGGTCGCGAAGTGCGGTCTTTGCGGCCTCGTACTGTGCCGGATCGCTGATGCGAACCTGCACCTGCTGGCCGTTACCGGCAAGGCCGGAATACTTGATGTTGGCATCACGCAGCTGGGTGCGCACATCGCCCACGATGGTCTCGAGACGTTCCTTCACGATGTCGGAACGCTCGATCTTGAGCATGATGTGGGAGCCACCCTGAAGGTCGAGACCTAGCGTTACCTTATTATCCTTGTACCAGTTGGGCATGCCCTCCAGCTGCTTGTCGGTAAACAGGTTTGGAGAAGCGATAAACACGCTTATCAGCACGGCCAGCCAGATGAAGGCTGTTTTCCAGCGGGAAAAATGAAGCATTGAGGTCTCGGTCAGGGTTGGGTGTCAGAACCCAGGCTGCGGTCGCCGCAGCCTGCTTATTAGGTGCGTTGCGTGTGTTACTTCGCGTTGGCAGGCGCTTCGGTCTTCACCGGCTCACCCTTGACGCGGACTTCGGCGATGTAGGTGCGCGATGCACGAACCTTGACGCCTTCGGCGATTTCGACTTCCAGTTCGTTGTCATCGATGACCTTGGTCACCTTGCCGACGATACCGCCACCGAGAACGACCTGATCGCCGCGACGGATGGCCGTCAATGTTTCCTGACGCTTCTTCAACTGTGCGCGCTGCGGACGGATCAGGAAGAAGTACCAGACCACCATCAACGGTGCGAACAGGAAAAGCATTTCGAGGCCAGACCCGAATGCAGATGGTGCGCCCGCTGCATCCTGGGCAAAAGCTTGGCTAATGAACATTAAGAACTCCTCAGATTATCGGGCGCAGTCTTCGCCACTGGCCGGCTTTTCAAGCCGCCGGAATATAGTTGCGATCCCCTAGAATGCAACAGACAGACACTGCGCGCCGTACCGTTTCCACGCCTCATAACCTTTCAACGCAATAAACACCATGCTACCCCGCAGAAATTCTAGGCTTGTGCCGCCTTCATGGCGTGGAAAACACAACGGGAACTGTTTGCAGGGAGACGCGACGATGACGCCGGAAGAAACCAACATGGCTCTGCTTACCGAAGTTCGACGCATCGCCACGGCGCTGGAGCGCCTGGCGGGCCCTGCCCCCGCTGCAAACGACTGGAACAGCGCCGATTGCTTCGTCTGGGTGCCGGCCAATAGCTGGCTCCAGCCCGTGCCCCGGCCAAACCGCATTGCGCTTCAACTCATTCGCGGCGTGGATCATGTTCGCGATATCCTGCACGAGAACACCCTTCGCTTTGCGGAAGGCTTTGCCGCCAACAATGTCCTTCTTTGGGGCGCGCGCGGCATGGGCAAATCCTCGCTGGTCAAAGCTGTTCACGAAGACGTGCGTGCAGCCAGCGGCGCAGCTTTGAAGCTGGTGGAAGTCCACCGTGAAGACATTCACACCCTGCCAGCCCTCCTCGATATATTGAAAGCATCTGATCAGCGCGTCATTCTCTTTTGCGACGACCTGTCATTCGACCACGATGATACCGCCTACAAATCGCTCAAGGCAGCGCTGGATGGCGGCATAGAGGGGCGGCCTGACAACGTGTTGTTTTACGCCACCTCCAACCGCCGCCACCTCCTGCCCCGTCACATGATGGAAAACGAGCAATCGACCGCCATCAACCCGTCCGAGGCCGTTGAGGAAAAGGTGTCGCTGTCAGATCGCTTCGGCCTGTGGCTCGGCTTCCACAAATGCAGCCAGGATGACTATCTGACGATGATCGATGGCTACAGCGACTACTTCGATCTGGGGATGTCGCGAGAAACGCTCCATCGCGAAGCGCTGGAATGGGCAACCACACGCGGCGGTCGTTCAGGCCGCGTCGCATGGCAATATATACAGGATGCCGCAGGACGTCTGCGCAAACCGCTGGACCGATAGGCTAGATTCGCGACAATCTGCGCGAGTAAAGCCGGAAATATTCGGCGGCGAGACGAAAGTTTTAGCCGTCGACGATATAATATCGACCTTAATTAGTATTTCAGACGATACTTCGGAACAAACCGATCACGATTTCGTTTTTCGCAGGCGCAAAACAAGCGCTACTGTCAGGAGAGCGAAATGACCGACCAAACAAGATATGCCACTACGACGACAGGTGTTCACGCTCCTGTACTGCGCGATTCGATTGCAAATGTTTCCTGGGGCAGCATCTTTGCTGGTGTCGCCATTGCGCTTTCGCTGCATTTGCTGCTCAACCTCTTAGGCCTCGCTATCGGCGCAGGCGTCATCGATCCGGCGCAGAACGACACGCCAACAGCAGCTTCTCTTTCCACCGGCTCCGTTATCTGGGTCATCGTCAGCGGCATCATCGCAGCCTTTATCGGCGCTTATGTTGCAAGCCGCCTGTCCGGTCGCGTGGTTCGTTCCACAGGCGCTCTGCATGGCCTCGCATCCTGGGCTGTCACGACGCTCATCGTCTTTTACCTGCTGACAACATCCGTTGGTGCATTGGTCGGCGGCGCGTTCACAGGCGTAACGAGCGTTTTCTCTGGCGCCGGTTCCACCATCGCGACTGCGGCAACCGCTGCTGCACCATCGCTCGCTACGGCGAACAACCCGATGTCGACAATCGAACAGCGTATCCGTGAAGCAAGCGGCGGCAACGACCCGCAGGCCCTGCGCGATGCAGCCGTCAGCGCCATGCGCGCTGCTCTGACCGGTGATCAGGCTCAGGCAGACGATGCCCGCAACCGTGCTGCCGATGCTCTGGCCCGCGCCCAGGGTATCCCTGTCGATCAGGCCCGCCAGCAGGTTACAGACTATGAAAACCAGTACAAGCAGGCCGTAGAACAGGCAAAGAAGACCGCAACTGAAGCCGCTCAGGCAACTGCCACAGGCGTTTCCACCGCTGCTTACGTTGCTTTCGGTGCGCTTCTGATCGGTGCCATCGCAGCCCTCTTCGGCGGTAACATCGGCGCAGCCCATACGGACCGTCGCCGCGAAGCCATAATCGAGTAAACAAAAGCATACCTATCGTGGTGCGCGTGAAAACGGACACCACGACACTTCCGCGGGTCGCTTCCAAGCGGCCCGTTTTTTATTGGAATTCGAAGATTTGCCGGAAGACACCGGGTGCAATCAACGACAGAGGGTTGATCGTCAGGCGCGGTGAGTCGGTCTGGCCGGTCAGCTTGAATGTGATGCCGAGCAATCCGCGATCCCGCCCATTGCCGAGGAAAATGCCGATGAAGGGTAACTCGCCGAACAGACGGTTCAGACCATAGGCGGGCATGAACGTGCCGGTCATGTCCATATTGCCGTTTTGATCCTTGACCAACCCCTGGAATGTCGCCCCGATCTGCTCACCCCTGATGACGCCGTTTTCCAGCGCCAGCGTGCCATTGACATAGACCACCCGGGCAAAACCACGCTGAAACTTTTCCGAGCTGACATCGATATTGCGGCGAACGGCGTTGTTGAGGCTTCGCCCATCCTCACCCGTGGGCGTGGCAACGATATCCTGAAGCTTGGCCTCGTTCAGAACCGCGAAGTTGCGCATATCGAGCGATCCGCTCCAGTCGTTGCCGTTGGCCGTCGTTAGCGCAAGGTTCAGCAGGCCGCCGCGCACGCGCGAATAGAGGTTGGTGAAGCGGGCAAAGGAACCTGCATCGCTTGTGGTCAGATTGATCGTTCCCCCGCCGCCCCGGTTGGTGGTCTGGGCAACCAGCGCCTGCCCCCGGCTGGTGACGGCTTTCATGTCGATGGTCCGCAGCTTGCCGTCGCGCAGATTGACGTCGGCATTGACGTTGCTCATCACCTCGTCATTGAAACCGTAAACCTTATCCAGTTGCGCCTTGATGGAGAAAGCACCGAAATCGGTATTATCGGATGGTGCAGCGCCGCCATTCTTGGCAGACGAGTTGCGCAGCCTTGCGATCAGGGGCCTCAGATCGATGGACTTGCCGCTGGCGTTGATCGTGTAATTCTTGCGCACTGAGGAAACGCTGACAGAGACATCGTCTTGCGGCGAGAGCTGGAACCGCGAAAAATTGGCAGCGGTCAGCCCGGATTTATCGAATGTCAGATCACCCGCCGCACCGAAACCATCGCCCTTCAGCGAGAAATTCTCGATAGAGGTGCGGCCATCCGCCGTCTCCATCACGAAGGATGCGGATGCCGGAATGCCCGCACCTTTGGTCCAGCCAATGCCGGGCAGCACGATGGAAGCGTTCGACAGATCAAGCTTTACGGTCTGGCGACGCGGGTCGGAGGCATTGATCTCAAGCATGGTCGTGCCGCCAAGAAGCTTGGTCAACTCCGGCGCAAGCTTGGCCACCTGACCCGGCTCCAGCGTTGCCTTGATCACCATCTGCCGCGGAACGGTGCTGGTCTTGCGCGTGGGCTGCACGACATCGATATCCATCGCCACATCATCGATGCGCGCTTTGCCCTTCAGCCGAAGGGCGTCGTTGTCGATCGTCAGCGGTCCATTCACCGCCGAGATATTGCGACCCGAGAAGGGCTTGGTCAGCGCGACATCATCCAGATCCAGTCGCGCCGACCATGCAGGTGGCGGCGGGTTTTGGCTGGCCAGCAGGCCGATCCGCAGCTTGGCATTGGCTTTCACCTGCCCGGCGAAATCACCCGGCTTGAACTCCGTGTCGCGCAGAGCATTGATCGGCTGGAAGGTCGCAAGTTCCGCCACCGCATCCGCCGAGCCCGAGACATTGAGGTCGAGATCAGCCATCAGCGGCTTGTCGTAGACGGATTTGATCGCGAACGTGCTGTTTTCAAGCGTCAGCGTGCGGTTGGAGGGGAAGAACGATGTCGCCTTGATGATATCGACATCGATCGTCTCGCCGATCAGCTCAAAGTGAGCGTATGCATCGCGCAGCGGCGGGATATCGCCAGCTACATTAAGACGGGTGTTTTCCACGTCGAACTTGATCTGCAATTCGCTATCGGCAAGTTCCAGCGGGCAACCGGGGCCGCACATCCGTCCCTGCGGAATGAAGACGGAAATCGATCCGTTTCTGATCGTACCGCCAAAGAGGTTGGACACCACCCAGGGCCTTGCCTTGCGGGCCATCCAGAACGGCCATAACTGCTTGACAGCCGTCGCTTCCATCTTGGCGATCTGTCCACCGAAACTGATTTCAGGCGAACCCTTGCCAACGAAATGGACTTTGAGAGACCCGGCCATATCTCCAAGCGCACTCTTTACATAGAGCGCTGGCACATCGAGCAGGCGTGTCGATTTGTTGAATGTTCCATCCGCCGTCAGGTCGAAGGTGACGGGCGGTTCTCCACCCGCCTCGGCCAACGCTGTTGCCCGCTCCATGCGCAGGGCAAGGTCATAGCCGGTGGCGCTGTCCTTGATTTCGCCCCGCAGCGGCAGAACGGTTTGGCCGAGCGTCAGGTGGGAATTTTCAAGCGCAATAACGGTCTTGTCGAAATCGTAGCGGGCATTGATCACCCCGCTCGATACCGGCTGCGCATCGCCGCCGATATAGAGCTTGCCATCGCCGATGCCGACAGAAACGGACAGAGAAGGCTCCGCATCGCCGTGATCGCGATTGCCGATGATATTGAAGCCCGCCTTGACGTTCAGCCCCTGGTGCATCAGCCCTTCCGGGTCGTGCTGTTCCAGAAGCGGGCCGATATCGAAACCATCGAGCCGTGCGCTGAAATTGCCGATCGTGCCCTGAGACCCACGGGCGGCCAGCGACAGCGTCGCCACTTCGCCGTTGAAAGAAACATTGCCATCCAGCGAATATCCGCCGTTACCATCCGGTACCAGCGATAATTCCTCGAGCAAGATGGTGCGCGGCTGGCCGTCTTCACGCGCAGGCAGGCGCACGGCGATGTCGGAAAGATCGATTTCTTCCGTACCGCTGGCCTCGAAGGCCAGCGCAAAACGGTCCAGTTCCGCAAAGGCCAGATTGAGATAGGAAGGCACATCGCCAACGCGTAGGCTCGAAAAATCCAGCCCCTGCCCCTTCGGCAAAAGCGCCGTATCCAGCTCCATGCCGGTGGCCTCAAGGCTTTGCACAGAGACGCGACCGGTCAGGAGCGCCAGCGGATTGAGCGCCATGCCAATGGCACGAGCGCGGCTGACATGCTGGCCGGTGCCCTGGTCGATGATATCGACATCCTGCGCCACCAGCGCCAGGTGAAAGCCGGATGCGAACCGCACCGATGTAGAGCCGATCCGCGCCTCGTATTTGGAACCGAGCGACCGTTCCAGCGCCTGCTTGGCCTGCGTTGACAGCGTGCTGTCGATAGAACCGGTCTCGATGGAGAGGATGATGCCGCCGATGGAAATGAAGGCGAGGACGACGAGAGCCGCAAACACCTTGAACAGCGATCGCATCATGGAGCGCGGGAGCGGGCAATGCACGATGATCGGATCTTCGACTTGGGCAGAGGGCATCGCATGCAGCGGCGTGATATCGCGCTTGCTGAAGCTTACCTTTTCACCACGAATTTCCGCCATCCGCCTGTGCTTGCTCCCGGAATTGCCACGCCCTGAAAATACCATCAGGGTCTGTTCGGAATGGCGGCTCAACCAACCACACCGTCTGACTCGCCACAAGACTGGACGAAGCTCTTATTCGGTATATATCGAATAATGGCCCATTTACTTAACAATCCGGCGAAAGAAAGGTCACCCATGACAGAACTGAAAATCGGAGATGCTGCACCGGATTTCACCCTTCCCAGAAACGGTACGGGCGACGTCAATCTCGCAGGCCTCAAAGGCAAGGCTGTGGTACTCTATTTCTACCCAAAGGACGATACGTCGGGTTGCACGGCGCAGGCCATAGACTTCAGCGCCATGGGCGCAGATTTCGAGGCGGCCAATGCCGTCGTCATCGGCATTTCACCCGATTCGGTAAAGAGCCACGACAAATTCGCCGCCAAACATTCCCTCACCGTCATGCTGGCGTCCGATGAGGAACGACAAGTGCTTGAAACCTACGGCGTGTGGAAAGAAAAAAGCATGTATGGCAAGAAATATATGGGCGTCGAGCGCACCACATATCTCGTGGCCCCGGATGGCAAAATCGCCCATATCTGGAACAAGGTGAAGGTGCTCGGTCACGCGCAGGACGTGCTCGAGACGATCAAAAAGCTCTGAAATCGACGCGTGGACAACGAGACTGCCCGCGAAAGTCAAAACTTCGTTAACCTTAACAAATTACTATCCAGCTGAACGTGATCTTGGCTGGAGGTGGATTTTGACGGAAGCGGGTAAAAACCTGGCCTTTGGCAAAAAGCGCCAGCAGCACGTCCTCATTCTGGCGAGTGGCGAAAAGGTTCGCCACATCACCATCCGCCCCTGGCTAGCGGCAACGGCACTGTGCCTCGCGGGCCTCCTCAGCGTCGGTTACATCGGCTCCACGGCCTATCTGATTTTGCGGGATGATCTGGTCGGCGCTACGATTGCCCGCCAGTCCCGCATTCAGCGCGAATATGAAGACCGAATTGCCGCGTTGCGCGCGCAAGTGGACCGCGTCACATCCAAACAGCTTCTTGACCAGCAAGTGGTGGAGCGCAAGGTCGAGAAGCTTCTGGAACAGCAGAACGCCCTCACCTCACGCCACGGTCGCATGAGCGAGTTGCTCGAACGGGCCGAGAAATCCGGCCTGTCCGAAACGCCGGTCGAGAGCCGCCCCGTCAATGCCTATTCCGCAGACAAACGTGCCAGCCTGTCTGGCGCTTCCAGCGCAATCGAACACCTGATGGCCCCGCCATCGTCGGCAACCGCCCTCAAGGGCAGCCTCGGTTACGGCACCAGAAGCGACAAACTCTCCGAACGCAGCCTTGCCAAAATGGTCGCTTCGCTGAGCGAGGTCGAAAACGATCAGTTAAGCCGAATCGCTTCGCTGACCACGGGTGCAGCCAGCAAGGCAAACGCCATGGCGGATATCATCCGCAGCACCGGCATCAAGATCGATGACAAATCGAGTGAAAATATCGGCGGCCCCTTTGTCGAGCCGATGACAGCCAGCGCCGAAACTTTCGAGACATCGCTGAGCAATCTAGACGACGCCCTGAACCGTCTGGAAAGCGTGCGCGGCGCAGCCGTGGCACTTCCTTTCGGCAACCCTGCCCCCGGTCGCGAGATATCCAGCCGATTCGGTAACCGGATCGATCCCTTCCTCGGACGCCTCGCGTTGCATGCCGGTGTGGATTTCGTCGCCGAAACGGGCGCCGACGTCCACACGACAGGTGCCGGAACGGTGATTAGCGCCGGATTTTCCGGAGGTTACGGCAATATGGTCGAGGTCGATCACGGCAAGGGCATCACCACCCGCTATGGCCACATGTCACAAATTCTGGTCAAGGAAGGCGACAAGGTCGCGCTGGGTGATGTCCTCGGAAAAGCCGGCAGTACCGGTCGTTCGACAGGCCCGCATGTGCATTACGAAGTACGCCTGAATGACAATCCGGTCGATCCGATGCGGTTTCTGGTTGCCGGAACAGAGCTAAAAACCTATCTTCAATAAAACAGTCGCCAATGCGCGGCTTGGTTATTGATACCGATACAATTGCCAGTCTCACTGCAATCAGTGCGGCAAGCTGTATTATTTTGGGATAAATCCCTGTTTCCTTGACTTTCTTGCCAATTCGGCCTATTCCGCCGCTACCGGTCTGCGGCGTCGCCGTTATGACAGCTAAGTGTTCTTTTCGAACCAACACGGAAACAGTTTTTCCTTTGACAACATTCTCTGATCTTGGCCTGAGCCAAAAAGTTCTTTCTGCTATCGAAAGTGCCGGCTACACGACACCGACACCTATTCAAGAAGGTGCGATCCCGCCAGCGCTGGAACGACGCGACATCTGCGGCATCGCGCAAACGGGTACGGGAAAGACCGCATCCTTCGTGCTGCCGATGCTGACCCTTCTCGAAAAAGGCCGTGCGCGCGCAAGAATGCCGCGAACCCTCATTCTGGAGCCGACGCGCGAACTCGCGGCGCAGGTTGCTGAGAACTTCGAGAAATACGGCAAGAATCACAAGCTCAACGTGGCTCTCCTCATCGGCGGCGTGTCCTTCGATGAACAGGACCGCAAGCTGGAGCGCGGCGCAGACGTTCTGATCTGCACCCCTGGCCGCCTGCTGGACCATTGCGAACGTGGCAAGCTGTTGATGACTGGCGTCGAAATCCTCGTGATCGACGAAGCCGACCGCATGCTCGACATGGGCTTCATTCCCGATATCGAACGTATCGCGAAGATGATTCCCTTCACGCGTCAGACGCTGTTCTTCTCGGCCACCATGCCGCCAGAAATTCAGAAGCTGGCCGACCGCTTCCTGCAGAACCCGGTTCGCATCGAAGTGGCCAAGCCGTCTTCGACCGCGAAGACCGTGACGCAGCGCATCGTCGCCACGCACGACAAGGATTACGAGAAGCGCGCCATTCTGCGCGATCTCATAAACGCTCAGACGGAACTCAAGAACGCGATCATCTTCTGCAACCGCAAGAAAGATGTCGCCGATCTGTTCCGTTCGCTGGAACGTCACGGCTTCTCGGTCGGCGCTCTGCATGGCGACATGGACCAGAACTCGCGCACCAAGATGTTGGCGGGCTTCAAGGATAACCAGATCACCCTGCTCGTCGCTTCCGACGTTGCAGCACGCGGTCTCGACATTCCCGACGTCAGTCACGTCTTCAACTTCGACGTTCCGATCCATGCGGAAGACTATGTCCACCGCATCGGTCGCACGGGCCGCGCTGGCCGCTCCGGTGCTGCATTTACCCTGGTCAACCGTCGTGACACCAAGTATCTGGACGCCATCGAAAAGCTGATCGGTGAAAAGATCGAGTGGCTGAGCGGCGACCTGACCGAACTGCCCGCCCCGATGGAAAGCTTTGCTGCCGAGCGCCCGCGCCGTGGCAAGGAAAAGGAACCACGGGGCCGTGGCCGCGACAGAAATCGTCGCGAAGCCGCACCACAGATAGAAGTCGAAGAAAAGATCATTCAGCCAGCCGCCATCGTTGAAGTTGCGGCAAACGGAGGCGAAAAGTTGAAGGCAGAGCGCAAGCAAGAAAGAGCACCTCGCAATTTCGAGCGGAACCACAACACGACGCCTCCCGCAAACGACGATAATCGCCGTCGTCACTACCGTGATTACGACGATGGCCCGACACCAGTCGGCTTCGGCGATGACATCCCTGCGTTCATGCTGATCGTGGCAAGCGCGAAAGCCTGATATGAAACCCGGCACTCATTTTCCGGGTGTCGGTTCCGGCCTCGTCATTGAACGGGACGGAAAGGTGCTGCTCTACAAGCGGGTCAATCCGCCCGAAGCAGGCCACTGGAACATCGTCGGCGGCAAGGTGGACCATATGGAGCCCGCCGCCACAGCCGCCAAGCGCGAGGCCGAAGAAGAAACCGGCCTTGCCATCGGCGATGTGACATTCCTTTGCATCAGCGAACAGATCATTCCCGAAGATGGACAGCACTGGCTGTCGCTCATCTATCTGGCTCGCAACGTGAAGGGCGAACCGAGCCTGACAGAGCCCGATAAATTATCAGATATGGGCTGGTTCGACATGGATGACGCCCCGCAGCCACTGTCGCTTTTCGCACAGGATGCGTTCCGCCATCTGCGCAAGCGGAGCGCGTGAGGGTCACGGAGCCCCTACATTGCTGAAAATACGCCAAAATTCGTCCTGCTAGCGCCTTTTCGAAAGCATTGCCTCTTTTGTAAACGGTTCTGTGTCGATAAACATCGCAGGACAGGAAGAGGACAACAGCCGCCCGATGCCATTATTTCGCCTGCTCATCATTGCTGCCAGTGTCACCTTTGCCGGCACAGCAAGTGCCGCCACCATCGGTGTCGTCGCGCCGCAGAATGGTGCCTATGAGATGCTGGGCCTACAAATTCGCCAGGGCGTGAAGATCGCAGCGGCCAAGGCTGGCCTCGATGTCATGGAAATTCACGAAAGCTGCGAAGAAGGCAGCGGTGGCGCGATAGCCGATGGGCTGGTCGCGGCCAAAGTCAGCGTTGTCATCGGCTTTCTGTGCACAGAGACGTTGCAGGACGCCCTGCCGACGCTCAAGAATGCAGCCATTCCCGCCATCACCCTGTCCAGCCGCGCCTCCGGCCTGATGGAAGACACGTTGAAGCGTGGCTTGCCACTGTTTCGTCTCGGCCCATCCGATGCTGCCGAGTCCGACGCTGCCATCGAGGTCATGCTGCGGGACTGGAAAGGCCACTCCTTCGGCCTCATCGATGACGGCACGATCTACAGCCGCGAACTCGTGGATCGCATTCGCACCAGGCTGGAAGAATCCGGCCTGAAGCCGACCTTCACAGATACCATGCGCCCGTCACAGGAGCAGCAGGTTGCGCTGGTCAGGCGTCTCAGCCGCACCGGCATCACCCATGCCTTCATCGCCGCCGAGCGCAATGATGTCGCCACTGTCGCCCGCGACGTGGCCGCCGAGAAGGCTACGCTGACCATTATGTCCGGTGACACGATGAGAGCGGCCAACAGCCCCGTCGCCTTGCAGCCGGGCGTCCTTGCCATCACCACGCCGGATTATGCCGCTCTGCCATCTGCCGCCGAGGCGGTGAAGGAATTGCGGGCCGCCAATGTGGAGCCCGAGGGCTATGTTCTGCCAGCATTCGCCGCGACGCAGATCACCGCAAAGCTGAACGAGTTGGTAGAAGCGCAGGACAAGCCCGCGCCGACGCTGATGATCGGCACGCCGTTTGACACCGCGATTGGCCAGATCACCTTCACCGACCGCCACGAGCTTCAGGCCAATCTTTACCGCTTGCAGCAGTGGAACGGCACAGCCTTCGTTCCTGTGGACCGCGCAGAACGCTGACCACAATTGCCCAGGCGGTGATTGTTGATCCCGCGCATCGGTGTTAAATGCCCGCCATAGGAGATCGACGGCAAATGAGGCTTCCGGCCTCGGGTCGCGATTTCGCATTCTTGTTTCAGGAGCTTTTGCAGATGACACTCCCCGTCAGAATTGCCCCCTCCATCCTTGCTGCCAATTTTGCGAAACTCGGTCAGGAAGTCTCCGATGTCACGGCGGCGGGTGCCGACTGGATTCATCTGGATGTGATGGACGGACATTTCGTGCCGAACATCTCCTTTGGCCCTGATGTGATCAAGGCGCTGCGCCCGCACAGTGAAGCGTTCTTCGATTGTCACCTGATGATCGCCCCCGCCGATCCCTATCTCGAAGCCTTCGCCAAGGCTGGGTGTGATGGCATCACCGTTCATGCCGAAGCGGGTGCGCATTTGCACCGCTCGCTGCAAACCATCCGCGCGCTCGGCAAGAAGGTCGGCGTCACGCTCAATCCGGCAACGCCGCTGTCGGTTCTGGAAAACGTGCTCGATGATGTCGATCTCATCCTCATCATGAGCGTCAATCCCGGCTTCGGCGGCCAGAAGTTCATTCCCGCCATGCTGGACAAGATCCGCGCCGCCAAGGCGATGATCGGCGACCGTCCTATCGAGCTTGAAGTCGATGGCGGCATCACCATCGACACGGCAGGCAGCGCCATTGCCGCAGGCGCAAACGTGCTGGTCGCCGGTTCTGCCATCTTCAAGGGCGACGGCACGGAAGACTATCGCAAGATGGTCAGCGCCGTCAGAACCGCTGCAGAAAAAGGCCGCGCCTGACCTTCGTCTCAAGCGGCGGCCCTGCCCTGCCACCGCTTAACCCTCACACGCGCTATGCGTTGAGATTATCGGGACACTTTGCTAAAGGGGCAGAAATATTCCTTCCTGAGAGAAAGTCATTGCTATGATCCCTCGTTATTCCCGACCGGAAATGGTCGCAATCTGGTCGCCGGAAACAAAATTCCGCATCTGGTTCGAAATCGAGGCGCATGCCTGCGACGCGCTGGCGGAAATCGGCGTCATCCCCAAGGATGCGGCCAAGACCATCTGGGAAAAGGGCGGCGCTGCGGAATTCGATGTCGCGCGCATCGATGAAATCGAAGCCGTGACCAAGCATGACGTCATCGCCTTCCTCACCCACCTGGCGGAATTCGTCGGCCCCGACAGTCGCTTCATCCACCAGGGCATGACATCTTCAGACGTGCTGGACACCACGCTGAACATCCAGCTCGTGCGCGCAGCCGATCTGCTGATCGCCGATATGGACCGCGTTCTCGCAGCGCTCAAGACCCGCGCATTCGAACACAAGGACACGGTTCGCATCGGTCGCAGCCACGGCATCCATGCCGAGCCGACGACGATGGGCCTGACCTTTGCCCGCTTCTATGCCGAGATGGACCGCAACCGTGCCCGCCTCGTCAACGCTCGCGCAGAAATCGCAACCGGTGCCATTTCCGGCGCTGTCGGCACATTCGCCAATATCGATCCGTCCGTTGAAGAACACGTCTGCAAGGCGCTCGGTCTCGTACCGGAGCCCGTCTCCACGCAGGTCATCCCGCGTGACCGTCACGCCATGTTCTTTGCAACGCTGGGCGTCATTGCCTCGTCCATCGAAAACGTCGCCATCGAAATCCGCCACATGCAGCGCACCGAGGTTCTGGAAGCCGAAGAGTTCTTCTCTCCCGGCCAGAAGGGCTCGTCGGCCATGCCGCACAAGCGCAACCCGGTGCTGACCGAAAACCTCACCGGCCTTGCGCGTCTGGTTCGCATGTCTGTCGTTCCGGCCATGGAAAACGTTGCCCTGTGGCACGAGCGCGATATCAGCCACTCCTCCGTAGAACGCGCTATCGGCCCCGACACGACGATCACGCTCGATTTTGCGCTGAACCGTCTGGCTGGCGTCATCGAAAAGCTGGTGATCTACCCCGACAACATGCTCAAGAACATGAACAAGTTCCGCGGCCTCGTTCACTCCCAGCGCGTTCTTCTGGCACTGACGCAGGCTGGCGTTTCGCGTGAGGACAGCTATCGTCTCGTCCAGCGCAACGCCATGCGCGTCTGGGAAGAAGGCAAGGACTTCCTGGAAGAGCTGCTTGCCGACGAAGAAGTCCGCGCCGCGCTGCCAGAAGAAAAAATCCGCGAGAAGTTCGATCTGGGCTATCACACCAAGCATGTGGACACGATTTTCAATCGCGTGTTCGGCAAGGGTTAAAGGTCGAAAGACTTTCGTCCTTTCTTCCGTCATCCTCGGGCTTGTCCCGAGGATCTAATCACGCTTCTGCGGACGCGACGTGGGTAGATCCTCGGGACAAGCCCGAGGATGACGGAGAGAGGATTTACCGTCACTACACAAACCGCCACCTTGATTCCACCCACAATCACACCGAGATATGCGGCATGAAAGCATCTGAAGCAGATATCCTCATCGTTCCCGGTTATACCAATTCCGGCCCTGAACACTGGCAAAGCCGCTGGCAGGAAAAGCTGTCCACGGCTCGTCGTGTCGAGCAGGCGGAGTGGACAAAGCCGGTCAAGGATGACTGGGTGGCGAAGCTGATCGAGGAAGTGAATGCCTGCACCAAGCCGGTCGTGCTGGTCGCGCACTCCCTCGGTGTGCCGACCGTTATGCACGCGCTGCCGCAGATCAAGGACAAGATCGCCGGTGCGATGTTCGTTGCCCCACCGGATGTGGCAAACCCGGATATTCGCCCGAAACATCTCATGACATTCGGGCCCTATCCCCGCGAACCACTCCCCTTCCCGACCATCACCATCGCCAGCCAGAACGACCCCTTCGGCACCTATGAGCATGCGGGCGATATCGCCAATGCCTGGGGCTCGACATTGATCGATGCGGGCATGTCCGGCCATATCAACACCGAGTCCGGTCATGGTCCGTGGCCGGAGGGTACGATGGTGTTTGCGCAGTTTATCAGCAAGCTGAAACCACCTGCCGGATTCACCAAGTAATTTCATTAGTTATTTCAAATATTTCACGACCCTAACTTGCGAAGCACATTTTTTTGCACGTCCCTTTTAACTGCGACTTAAGTCTGCGAGAATAGGGTGCGAATTGAGAGCGTACGCCCGTGCGCTATTTTAATCGATTGAACATATGGCAGGATCGCGTGAACCAAGATCTGTTGCTGAAAGATATTCTTGAAGCTCTGCCCGTTCCCGTCCTCCATCTTCGGGCCAGTGGCGATATCGTCTTCGTTCCGGCCAATTTCAATATGGCCGCCTCCTGCGACACCCCAGGCCATCTGCTGGACTTCATCCACACCGATGACCACGCGGGCATTACAGAGGCGCTGGCAACCCTGCCGGAGGTTTCTTCGGCGGCGCTGGAAGCCCGGTTGCACGGCACCGGCACTGCGGATCGTTACGCGGTCCTGTCTTTAAGCGCGGTCGGCACCGGCGCGCGTGCTAGAACGCTGGCTCAATTCACCGATATCACCGAGCAGCGACACCGGGAAAAAGAAATCGCTTTTCGCGAAAGCCGCTGGAACAGCGCGCTCGTCAGCTCCGTGTCCGGCGTCTGGGACCAAAACCTCGTCACCGGTGCGATGTACGGTTCGGATACCTGGAAGGCCATTCGTGGTCTGGCACCACACGAGTCGGTCGAAACCGATTACAACAAATGGGTGGATTTGCTGCACCCGGATGACCGGGAACACACGCTGCATTGCATAGAACGGCAGAATGCTGGCGATCCCGCCTATACCGCCTTCCAGTACCGGGAGCGGCACAAGGATGGCCACTGGGTCTGGATCGAGTGTCGCGGGGCCTGCATAGAGCGCGATGAATACGGCAGGCCGGTACGGATCGTCGGCACCGATACGGATGTATCCGATCGAAAAGCCACCGAACACCTCATGGAGCGCATCTCGCGCCATCTGAAAGTCGCGCTCGAAGCCTCGCAGGTCGGCGTGTTCGAAGTCGATTTCGACGAGGGAGAAACCATCTGGGACGAGCGCATGTACGAAATGTACCAGGTCGATCCCATCACGCCCGTCAAGATCGGCGGCCTGTGGGAATCGCGCGTTCACCCAGACGATCTGAAGCGGGTCGGTAAAAACGTTTCGAACAAAATCGAAGAACTTCAGCCCTTCTCCGAAGACTACCGCATCATTCTGCCGGATGGCTCCTTGCGCTACATTCGCGCCCGTTCGCTTCCTTTCTTCGATATCGATGGCCGCAAGAAGATGATCGGCGTCAACTGGGATGTGACGGCAGACGTGCAGCTTCGCCACGAGCTGGAGCGCGCCAAGACACTGGCGGAAGCCCGCAATCTCGAGCTTGAAGCTGCGAGAGCGAGCATCGAGCACAACGCGATGCATGACTATCTGACCGACCTGCCAAACCGTCGTTATCTGGACGACGTGCTGGAGCGCCGCGTGCCGGGAACAGCCGAGAACAAACGCGGCATTGCCATCCTCCACATCGATCTCGACCGTTTCAAGCAGATCAACGACACATTGGGGCACCGCACCGGCGATGTCATGCTGCAGCATGTCGCCGATCTCTTGCGCAAAAACCTGAAAGCGGACGAGTTCGCGGCACGCATCGGAGGCGATGAGTTCGTCTTTGTATCGCCCTTCAACGGCAACACCCGAAGAGTGGCGGCGATGGCCGACGGCCTGATCAAGGAGTTGCGGAAGCCGGTTCTGCATGAAGGGCATGAATGCCGGTTTGGCGCCAGCATCGGCATTGCCTGCGGCATCGGCGATGACATCGATTACAAGCAGGTTCTGCTCAACGCCGATATCGCGCTCTACAACGCCAAGAAACGTGGTCGTAACCGCTATGAATTCTTCTCCGCCGACACGCAGGATTGGCTGATCAACACCAAGCGCGTCTCGGACGAAATTCTGACGGCGCTGGAGCGGGACGAATTCGTGCCCTACTACCAGTTCCAATTCGACGCCAAGACGCTTGATATTTCCGGCGTGGAAACGCTGGCCCGCTGGAACCACCCGATCGAGGGCATTCTGACACCGGATAAGTTTCTGGCCGTGGCCGAAGACCTCGACGCCGTGGCGACCATCGATGGCATCATTCTCGAAAAGGCATTGGCCGATTTCAAGCTGTGGAAAGCGGCAGGCATGGCCATTCCGACTGTCTCAGTCAACGTTTCGGCCCGACGTCTGCACGATCCTGCGCTAACGGACACACTGGACCGGCTGGATATCGAACCTGGAACGCTCTCATTCGAGCTACTGGAATCCATCTTCCTCGATGACAGCAACGACATCGCTATTTCCAATATGCAGAAGTTGCGCGCGCTGGGCATCGATATCGAAATCGACGACTTCGGCACCGGCCACGCCTCGATCATCAGCCTTTTGAAAGTCAGCCCCAGCACACTGAAGGTGGACCGGGAACTGGTGCGCCTGACACCTGAGTCGGCAGAACAGCGCAAGCTGCTCAGTTCCATCATCGATATCGGCCACTCGCTGGGCATCAAGGTCGTGGCGGAAGGTGTGGAGACGGCAGAGCATATCCGCATCTTGCAGGAGATGGGCTGCGATTCGCTTCAGGGTTATGCCCTGTGCCGCCCGATCCCACGGGATCAGGTTCCGGCTTTCGTTGCCGCCGAGGGTTGGCGATCGGCAGCAACGCACATGCCACCCAAAACGCGCAGAAAAGCCGCCAATCTGCCTGCAGAAGAGTAGATGGCGGCTGACTGAAACTTTGATGGTCAGGCTGCGGCTTTCGCCTGGGTTTCCGCCATTCCCTCACGCAGGCTTTGGGCGGCAGAGTTTAGCAAGTCGCGCATGCGGTCATGAATTTCATCATCGGCCACGGTCACGGCAGCCTGCTCAAAGTCGGCATGCAACTTCAGAAAAACGGCTTCGTCTTCGTTGCTATCAGCCGCACAGCCCGCCAGTTCGCTAGCATAGGCGGTTGCGTCTTCCTTCTTCATCAACGCCGCTGCCCAAAGACCGACCAGCTTGTTGCGCATGGCGTGAAGACGAAACGTCACATACTCTTCGTTGAAATAAATATTTTCGAGTGCTTTACCACGTTCTTTCAATGCAAACATAATTTCACCCCGGTTTTTATTAGATTATTATTTTCGTCCTCTTCGCTGGGACGTTTCTGTTGTAAAATAAAACTGTTGAAAAAGCGTAATCACGCAGGACGGCTCTCGCAGAAGACACACGCAAAGGCCACAATTGAAGCGAACGCTCCGTGCCTCATTGTGGAATTGCTTCTTTTCCGTTATGGGACCGCCTCAAGACACGAAACAAACGCCGCCCACCGGCGCCAACCAAGAGATTTGCTGATATGAACCGTCGCCGCCGTATTTACGAAGGCAAGGCCAAGATCCTTTATGAAGGTCCAGAGCCAGGAACTCTCATCCAGTTCTTCAAGGACGACGCAACCGCCTTCAACAAGAAAAAGCACGAAGTCATCGATGGTAAGGGCGTTCTGAACAACCGTATTTCGGAATATCTGTTCACGCACCTCAACAAGATCGGCATTCCCACGCACTTCATCCGCCGCCTCAACATGCGCGAGCAGTTGATCAAGGAAGTGGAGATGATCCCGCTTGAGATCGTCGTGCGCAATGTCGCCGCTGGCTCGCTCTCCAAAAGGCTGGGTATCGATGAAGGCGTGGTTCTGCCGCGCTCCATCATCGAATTCTATTACAAGTCCGATGCGCTCGAAGACCCGATGGTCTCGGAAGAGCACATTACAGCTTTCGGCTGGGCGAACCCTGCGGAACTCGATGACATCATGGCGCTTGCCATCCGCGTCAACGACTTCCTCTCGGGTCTCTTCCTCGGCGTCGGCATTCAGCTGGTCGATTTCAAGATCGAATGCGGCCGCCTTTACGAAGGCGATATGATGCGCATCATTCTGGCCGACGAGATTTCCCCCGATAGCTGCCGCCTGTGGGACATCGAGACGCAGGAAAAGATGGACAAGGACCGTTTTCGCCGCGATATGGGTGGGCTTCTGGAAGCCTATTCGGAAGTCGCGCGCCGTCTCGGCATCATCAACGAAAATGAACCGATCCGTGGCACCGGCCCGGTTCTGGTCAAGTAAATTCAGGAGAGCAACAGGTGATCAAGGCACGGGTGACTGTTACGCTGAAGAACGGCGTTCTCGATCCGCAGGGTAAGGCAATCGAAGGCGCCCTCGGCAGCCTCGGTTTCGATGGCGTCGGCCAGGTCCGTCAAGGCAAGGTCTTCGATCTGGAACTGAACGGCGACGCGGCAAAGGCCGAAGCCGACCTGAAGGCGATGTGCGAAAAGCTGCTCGCCAACACGGTGATCGAAAACTACTCTATCGCTATTCTCTGACGCTCAGGAGCCGCCCCATGAAATCCGCAGTCGTCCAGCTTCCGGGCCTCAATCGCGACCGTGACATGATCGCGGCTTTGACACGGATTTCCGGCAAGGCACCTGTCACCATCTGGCAGACCGAAACCGAAATCCCCGATGTCGATCTAATCGTCATCCCCGGTGGCTTTTCCTATGGTGACTACCTGCGTTGCGGCGCCATTGCCGCGCGCATGCCCGTCATGCAGGCCATCCGTGAGAAGGCGGAACAGGGCGTCAAGGTTCTGGGCGTCTGCAACGGCTTCCAGATTCTGGTCGAAGCAGGCATGCTACCGGGTGCCCTGATGCGCAATGCATCGCTCAAATTCGTCTGCCGTGAAGTGAAGCTCGAAGTCGTCAACAACGACACAGAATTCACCCGCGCCTACGACAAGGGCCAGATCATCCGCTCGCCCGTCGCCCACCACGATGGCAACTACTTCGTTGAGCAGGAACAGCTCAAGGCTCTCGAAGATAACGGTCAGGTCGTGTTCCGTTATGCCGAAGGCACCAATCCCAATGGTTCGCTCAACGACATCGCCGGTGTGATCAACACCAAGGGCAATGTACTGGGCATGATGCCGCACCCGGAAAACCTCATTGAAGCCGCCCATGGTGGCAATGACGGTCGCGGCCTCTTCGCCTCCGCTCTGGGCGTCATCGCAGCTTAATTGTTAATAAAGCCGGGATATACCCGGCTTTATGATCTCTCCCAGTCATGGATTGAAGCGATGAACCGCCTGCCCCGTCGTCACGCACTCAACATTGCAGGCCTCGGCCTTATTGCGATGTCTCTCGCCGCCTGTCAGTCCGAAAGAAAACCAGCTGCGTCGTCCTCATCGTCCTCGCAGGCGGCTTTGCCTGTCATGGAACGTGTGGCGCTGGGAGCCAATGCCTGCTGGTTCAAATCTGGCGACCCGGCCTTCAAGGCCTATCGCCTAGCGCCTGAGCTTAACTCCTTCTCCGGTCGTCCCCGCATTCTGCTGGTGCCGCGCAACAGCCCGGAATCCCGCCCGATGCTCGTCGTGCATGCGGAAGGCAACCCGGCCAAGCTGGACGCCTTCGGTCCCGCGATGAACGAGCCCCACTCCGCCCGCATCTCAGCGGACGTGAAGCGTTGGGCGAATGGCGGCAAGGGCTGCTGATCCACGCGACCTTAAAACGAGCGCGGCAGTGAGAACAGGCGTGCCTTGGAAAACTCGCGCATTGCATCCTGCCGCGTAATTCCAATGTCCGCCAATTCTTCCGCGGTCAGTTCACGCAGTGCCAGACGGGTGTTACGCTTACGCTGCCATTGGCCGAATACACCCAACAGCCGCTCGAAGACGGTGCGCGGCTCGGCCTGAAAAGGCGCAGGGCTGACCATTTCGCCATCATCGCGGAAAACACGCTCCCGCGCATAGCTATCGGGGTACATTGTATCTATTGTCGAAAGATATTGATCCAGCTTACGCATATTGTACCCCTTCGGGATTTTTTTAGAAATCATTCAATTGAAACAATCAATACAATTGACTCGAGAACGAGTACAATGCATAAATTGTCACCATGACAAATTGGCGTCCAGATTTATCGCAAGGCACCGGTCCGATTTACGTACGACTTGCCGACCATATTGAAACCGCCATATCCGAAGGCACCCTGCCGCCTGGCACCAAACTGCCGCCGCAGCGAAATCTCGCCTTCGATCTGGGGGTAACAATCGGCACGATCAGCCGCGCCTACGCGCTGATCCACGAGCGCGGCCTTGTCAGCGGCGAAGTCGGACGTGGTACCTATGTCAATGCAAGCAAGACACCCCGGCCCGCGACAAAGCCGGAACATGCGGTCTCTGACTTGGGCGGCACGCGGCCAAGTGCCGAAACACCCAACAAATATCGGCTGAACACGACAGCCGCTCCCGATATCGGCCAGAACCTGCTAATCGACCGGCACATCTCCGATATCGTAAAGGAGTGCTCTCCAAAGATCGCCGATTATGTCAGGGCGTTCCCGCCAGAGTGGGCACAGGCCGGTGTTCGCTGGTTGACCCAGGGTGACTGGTCTCCAATGGTCGACAACATTGTCCCCACGCTGGGCGCGCATGCGGCCATCATGGGCATCATCACCGCCATGACCTCGCCGGGCGACAGGATCGTGTTCGAGCCCGTCACCTATTCCCAGATTGCCCGTGCCGCGATTCTGGCCGGTCGCCGTGCGTCTGTGGTGGAGAGCGACGAACAGGGCATCGTCCCCGAAGATTTCGAGCGGATCTGCGCACAGCAGCATCCGAAGATGGTCTTCCTCATGCCGACAGGCCAGAACCCGACCTGCGCCGTGCTGCCAGAGGCGCGCCGTCGCGCCATTGCCAATATCGCTCACCGGTACAATGTCTGGATCATCGAAGACAATCTCTACGGCGCAATGGTCAGCAGCCAGCCGCCGATGATTGCACAATTCGCGCCTGATCTTACCTTCGTCGTCGGCGGCCTGTCGAAATCTGTCTCCGCTGGTGTCCGTGGCGGTTGGGTAGCCTGCCCCTCGAATTTCGCCACGCGCATCCGCATATCCCACGCCATGATGACCGGCGGCCTGCCCTTCCTCTTGGCGGAGCTGAGTGCCCGCATGGTCAATAGTGGCGATGCGCATGATATCCGCAGAGACGTCACAGACGAGATCAAGGCCCGCGAACAGATCGCCCGCAAAGCCTTTGCCAGTTTCGAATTCAATTCGATGCCGGACATTCCCTTCCTCTGGCTCAAGCTGCCGGAACCGTGGCTATCAGGCACCTTCCGCAGCGCCGCGATCAAGGAAGGCATTCTCATCGATGACGAGGATGAGTTCAAAGCCGGGCGTTCGGAAAAAGTCTTCCACCGCGTCCGCATCAGTTTTTCCGCACCCAGAACCCGCGAAGAACTGACAGACGCTTTCGGCATTCTGCGGCAACTGCTGGACAACGGCTCTGCCGGGTATGAGGGCGTGGCCTAACAGCAAAAACTGGGGTGAAGACTGATTTTGCCGGGGCGTCAGGACATTTTCCTGTCGCACGTTCCCGTCTCTTGCGGTAAAGAACCGGAAACTCCCGTACCGGCTCGAACCCCGTGAGACCTATGACACTTCCAAATCATATCCAGATCACCCCGGAACTCATTGCATCCCATGGGCTCAAGCCCGATGAATACCAGCGCATCCTCGACCTCATCGGACGCGAGCCGAGCTTTACCGAGCTTGGCATCTTCTCCGCCATGTGGAACGAGCACTGCTCCTACAAATCTTCCAAGAAGTGGCTGAAGACCCTGCCCACCACAGGCCCGCGCGTCGTTCAGGGCCCTGGCGAAAACGCTGGCGTTGTCGATATCGATGATGGCGATGTCGTCGTCTTCAAGATGGAAAGCCACAACCACCCGTCCTATATCGAGCCCTATCAGGGTGCCGCGACTGGCGTCGGCGGCATTCTGCGTGACGTCTTCACAATGGGCGCGCGCCCCATCGCCGCCATGAACGCCCTGCGTTTCGGATCGCCTGACCACCCGAAGACGCGCCACCTCGTGGCTGGCGTCGTTGCTGGGGTTGGCGGTTACGGCAACTCGTTTGGCGTTCCCACGGTTGGCGGCGAAGTCGAATTCGACGCGCGCTATAACGGCAACATTCTCGTCAACGCCTTTGCAGCGGGCCTCGCAAAATCCGACGCCATCTTCCTGTCGGAAGCCAAGGGCGTTGGCCTGCCGGTCGTTTATCTCGGCGCAAAGACGGGCCGTGATGGCGTCGGCGGCGCAACCATGGCGTCTGCCGAATTCGACGAATCCATCGAGGAAAAGCGCCCCACCGTTCAGGTCGGCGACCCCTTTACCGAAAAGTGCCTGCTGGAAGCCTGCCTTGAACTGATGAAGACAGGCGCAGTCATTGCCATTCAGGATATGGGTGCCGCTGGCCTCACCTGCTCCGCCGTCGAAATGGGTGCCAAGGGCGACCTCGGCATCGAACTGAACCTTGATCAGGTTCCGGTTCGCGAAGAGCGCATGACCGCCTACGAAATGATGCTGTCGGAAAGCCAGGAGCGCATGCTCATGGTTCTGGAACCTTCCAAGGAAGAGGTCGCCAAAGCGATCTTCGTCAAATGGGGCCTGGATTTCGCCATCGTCGGCAAGACCACGGACGATCTGCGCTTCCGCGTTCTGCACAATGGCGAAGAAGTCGCCAACCTGCCGATCAAGGAACTCGGTGACGAAGCCCCGGAATATGATCGCCCATGGACGCCCGCCAAGGTGCCTGCACCGTTGGCAGAAAATGACGTGCCGGACGCCGATATTGCCGATGCTTTAATCAAGCTCGTCGGTTCCGCCAATAACTCATCGCGCCGCTGGGTTTACGAGCAGTATGATACGCTCATCCAGGGCAACTCGCTACAACTGCCGGGCGGTGACGCCGGTGTTGTCCGCGTCGAAGGCCACGCCACCAAGGCGCTTGCCTTCTCGTCTGACGTGACGCCGCGCTATGTCGAGGCAGATGCATTCGAAGGCGGCAAGCAGGCCGTGGCCGAATGCTGGCGCAACATCACGGCAACAGGCGCATTGCCGCTGGCTGCGACCGACAATCTCAACTTCGGCAACCCCGAAAAGCCTGAAATCATGAGCCAGCTCGTCCATGCCATCAAAGGCATCGGCGAAGCCTGCCTCGCGCTCGAATTCCCGATCGTGTCCGGCAACGTCTCGCTCTACAACGAGACCAACGGTCAGGCGATCCTACCGACGCCTACCATCGGCGGCGTCGGCCTGTTGGCCGATTGGGCCAAGATGGCTCGCATCCGCTTTTCAGCCAGCGATGAGATCATTCTTTTGGCCGGCGCACCCGAAGGTTTGGGCACCCACATCGCACAATCCGTCTACATGCGCGATGTCCATGGCCGCACCGATGGCCCTGCCCCGCATGTGGATTTGGCCCACGAAAAGAAGACCGGCGATTTCGTTCGCTCAGTCATCACCGATGGTCTGACGACTGCCGTCCACGATTGCTCGTCCGGTGGTCTGGCTCTTGCGGTCGCTGAAATGGCCATTGCATCGGATATTGGTGCCACTGTGGATGCCGTCGAAGGTCACAACCCCGTCGCGACATTCTATGGCGAAGATCAGGGCCGTTATGTACTGACTATTCGCCAAGTGGATCTCGAAATGGTGAAATCCCGCGCGGCTGCGGCTGGCGTTTCCGTCACTGTAATCGGCAAGACCGGCGGCTCTGTCGTAAAGCTGGGTACCGCGCGCGCCGTCGAGATTAATGAATTGCGCAACGCCTATGAATCATGGTTCCCTCACTTCATGGATGGCGAGTTTCTCGCCGCTGCAGAATAAGAATTGAGGAGTGAACACCATGCCCATGAAGCCTGGCGACATTGAGGACATGATCAAAGCTGGAATTCCCGGCGCGAAGGTAACCATCCGTGATCTCGCCGGTGACGGCGATCACTACGCGGCAGAAGTCGTGGCCGAAGCCTTCAAGGGCAAAAGCCGCGTGCAACAGCACCAGATGGTCTATGACGCCTTGAAGGGCAATATGGGCGGCGTTCTGCATGCTCTCGCCTTGCAGACATCAGCACCAGAATAATCAACGTCCAAGTTGAAGATCAAAGGCCTGCGCGAACCCCGCGCGCAGGCCTTTTTTTATTGTCCAGTTAACCTCCCTCATACCGGCCTTGAGAGAGTGAGTGGCAACTTAAATTGCTCTACCGAAACATGTCCGGTGACTTGTCCGAGCGCAAATCCGCGAACGACACCGCAGGCAGCGGACCCGCCGTCATCAGCGTAAAATCAAACCCGGACTTGCGGTCGGAACCCAGCACATATTGCCGGTGCATGCGCAGAAAATTGCGCCGGTTCTTGCCATAGCGTTCCTCGGACATTGAATGCTTGAAGCGGATCGGCACAATTTTCGGCTGTCGGGCATCGGGATGGCCCGTCAGCTTTGCCGTATGACACTTATAGAGATGGATCGGGTCGGTCAGGCACTGAATGTCGAACCAGTTCACGTCTGCATGTTGCGCGACCATTCCAATGCTCTTGCGCAGCCGTGCAGCACTTTTCAGCAAGGCGCATTGCAGTGCCGCGCCACCCAGCGTGACGAAGGAAACAGCGCGTCCGTCGAAGGCGTCCGGCTTCTGCTCCAGCACCCTGCCCGCAACCGCCAGCGCCAGACTGGCGCCCATGCTGTGGGATACGAACAAAACCTCCTGCGAGGGCTGCTGGAGGGCAAGGAGGACCTTTGCCGCCACCGTATCGATCCAATCTCGTGCCATCGGCTCATCCCGCCCCACGGCCAGCGCAAAGCGCCAGTCCGCGAACAGATGCAGCGTATGGAAGCGCTCCGAAAACGGCATGACGCCTTTCATGAAAAACAGATAGCCGAGAGGAATGCCGATCAGGCACCACAGTGGCGAGAAACCCGCCGGCCAGGGCGATGCCGCAATCAGCACTGCGGCAGCAATTCCCGCTGCAATCAGCAGGAACGGAAACAGGAAAAACAGGCCGAAACGCCAGGCATGGTGAAAATAGGCCACAGCACCGCCTTCAGCGATAATTCCCGCCCCCGCCTTGAAACCCAGCGCAATCTGTTTCCAGATCGATGCGGCGCGAAGCTGCGAAATCAGCGTGTTATGGTCGTGGATGTAAAGCGCGGTCTGCGTGGTTTCACCACCATGCACCGCCGCAATATCGACCCTCTGCCCCGCCTCCGTCGCCACCACATCGCCAACGGCGAAATCCACGCCGAAGGTCTTTGCAGATTGCGCGGCACTGCGCTGGTAGCGGCGGTGGTGCGCAGCTGCATCCAGTGGATCGAAGCCCGGAAAATAAAAGACGAGTCGCGACGAAACCTTCGCCATCAGAAGCAATCCTTGAACGGCAACCACGAAAGGATCGCTTGATACATTGAGCGCCGCAGCTATATTCTAAATGGTGACATTTTATAGGCAGCCAGCAGCATAAGAGGCCCCATTGTCAAAAATAGTTGACCAACTCATTAGTGGCGTCGTCAAAGGTGCGATGTCCGAAATTCTCAAGAAGACCGGTGTCAAGCAAACACGGCGTACCAAGCGTCGGGCGAAAGCCAGCACATCGGTTGCAGGCGGCATTCTGGGAGGCATCCTCGAAGCAGCTCTCGGCAAGACAACCACCCGAGCTACCAAAGCCCGCCCTGCCAAAAAACAGGTCAGCAAACGCCGTACCGCCGCGGCCAGAAGTCGCCAGCGCTGAGGCGCTGGCACGCGATATCCAGACCGGAAACCGGCTGCGTGGGACTTTAACAAACGCCGAAAACATATTGGTAAAAAAGAAAAAACCCGCCGAAGCGGGTTTCTTTGGTGCGGTCGAGAAGACTCGAACTTCCACGGGTTGCCCCACAGCGACCTCAACGCTGCGCGTCTACCAATTCCGCCACGACCGCATCGTGGTAGAGCCGACTTGCGCCGACGAAGGTGCATGTACCAAAAGCACTTTGGGTGCACAAGAGCGTCATGACAGATTTTTGAAATTAAAAATCAGGCCCGTCGTTCCTATATGAAAGAAGCCCGCAAATGCCGGGCTTGCGGCCTGGAAATCATTCTGCGAGAAGGCTGTGGAAAGGACATTTTCATGCTGACACGCACCGACATACAGACAAACATGTTCCCGCAGGAAGGTTTTGCCGCCGTGCGCTGGCGAATCTCCGAGGGGTTGGTGCCCTATGAGGAGGCCGTCGCCGAGATGGAGCGGCAGGTCGCAGCCATTGCAGCAGGCGAAGCGGATGAACTTGTCTGGCTTTTAGAGCATCCGCCTCTCTACACGGCTGGCACAAGCGCCGATTCCAGCGACCTGATCGAGCCCAATCGCTTCCCGGTCTTTGCCACCGGTCGCGGTGGGGAATACACCTATCACGGCCCCGGACAGCGTGTGGTCTACGTCATGCTGGACCTCAAACGCCGGAAGCAGGATGTGCGCGCCTATGTCGCCGCACTGGAAGACGTCATCATCCGCACGTTGGACAAGATGAATGTACGGGGCGAGCGCCGCGAAGACCGCGTCGGCGTCTGGGTGCGTCGTCCTGAAAAACCGCGTCTGCCCGATGGTGGCATGAGCGAAGACAAGATTGCAGCCCTTGGCATTCGCCTGCGCAAATGGGTGAGCTTCCATGGCCTTTCCATCAATGTGGAGCCCGACCTTACGCATTTTTCCGGCATCGTGCCATGCGGCATCACGCAATATGGCGTCACCAGCCTTGTCGATCTGGGATTGCCGGTTATGATGGAAGATGTTGATATTCTGCTGCGCGAAGCTTTCGAGGAAGTTTTCGGCCCGGCAGAAAACGAAGTGGCCTGAAGGCTGGCACCCAGCCGGAAGGCAACCTTCCGTATCGACGGACGTTTCTTCAGGGCTCAAAACCCGGATCGCGATCCGGTCGTTTGCCCAATCCGATAAACCAGAAAATAGGTGACATCTCAATGTTCACAACTTCCGCCTATGCTTGCGACGATGGCTCCTCGCCGCTGAAACTCGCCACCATCAAGCGTCGCGATCCTGGCCCACGTGATGTCGAAATCGAAATCGAATTCTGCGGCGTCTGCCACTCCGATATCCACACGGCGCGTGGCGAATGGGCCGGTTCACTCTACCCTTGCGTTCCCGGCCATGAAATCATTGGTCGCGTTGGCCGCATCGGTGCCGAAGTCACCAAGTTCAAGGCAGGCGACCGCGTCGGCGTTGGCTGCATCGTCGATAGCTGCCGCGATTGCCCAAGCTGCGCGGAAGGCCTTGAGAATTATTGCGAAAAGGGCATGAGCGGCACCTACAACGCGCCTGACAAGGCCATGGGTGGCGATGCACACACACTGGGCGGTTATTCCGCACATGTCGTCGTTGATGACCGCTACGTCCTCAGCATCCCCGAAAACCTCGATCCAGCCGCGGCAGCACCCCTGCTCTGCGCTGGCATCACCACCTACTCACCGCTGCGTCACTGGAATGCCGGTCCCGGCACCCGCGTCGGCGTCGTCGGTCTCGGTGGTCTCGGCCACATGGCAGTCAAGATCGCCAGCGCCATGGGTGCAACGGTCGTCATGATCACCACCTCCCCCGGCAAGGCAGAAGACGCCAAGCGTCTAGGCGCGCATGAAGTCATCGTCTCGAAAGACGAAGAGCAGATGAAGAAGGCGGCATCCAGCCTCGACCTCATCATCGACGCCGTGGCAGCAGACCACAACATCGATTCCTACCTCGCTCTCTTGAAGCGTGATGGTGCACTGGTACAGGTCGGCGCACCCGAAAAGCCACTGTCGGTTCACGCCTTCAGCCTCATCCCGGGCCGCAAGACCTTCGCAGGCTCCATGATCGGCGGCATTCCCGAAACCCAGGAAATGCTGGATTTCTGCGCCGAAAAGGGCATCACTGCCGACATCGAGATGATCAACATCGATCAGATCAACGAAGCTTACGAGCGCATGATCAAGAGCGACGTCCGCTACCGCTTCGTCATCGACATGAAGAGCCTGCCCAAACAGGCCGCCTAATTTAGTAGGACGTGTGACGTATAGTTGAGATTCTCACGTCAGAAAATGAAAAGAGCCGCGTCCGGTACTGCACCGGGCGCGTTTTTTGATTTTGACTATGGGAGAATATTGTTTCGAGTTGCGCGCGTATTAAATTTGTCGCCCATTGACGGCCTGATAAGACAACACAACTGAGACCATAACAAACCCTCTGACGTCATCCTTGGGCTTGTCCCAAGGATCTAATCACGCTTCTGCGGATGCGACGTGGCAAATCCTCGGGACAGGCCCGAGGACGAAGAAACCTATCGCACCTACGCCAAGCCACCCTCACCCAAACAGCAAAAACCCGAAAGCTGTCTCCAACCTCCGGGTCTCTACAAATCAAATCGGACTTCGTCACATCTCAGCGGCGCGGGCCGCGGGCCACGCGTTCGATTTCTTCACGCACAAGACGCTCGACAAGTGTCGGAAGGTTATCTTCCAGCCAGTCTTGCAACATCGGGCGCAACATGTCTTGCGCCATCTGCTCGACGGATGGGCGCTCCACGCCGTCGAACAATTCGGCAAGTTCACCGAAGGACTGCGCGATTTGCGCGCCAGCAGCAGCGGAAATGAGGTTCAGCGACAGACCCGTCTCTTCCGGCTTCTGCTCCGGTTCTACAACGAAAGGCTGCGGTACAACGAGTTCGGGCATGGCAGGCGCTGGCTGTTCCGGCTCCACCGGGCCGCGAAGCTCCATCGTTTCCCATACGGGCAGAGGCCGCTGCGGTGCAGGGGCTGTTGCGGGCTGCACCAGGCTCGGCGCTGGCTGAGGCTGGGGCGCGGGTTGCGGGCGGGGTGTCGGTGCTGCGTTGAGCAGCGGGCGGATATCCGTTGGGCGCGGCGGTGGTACCGGGCGCTCCTGCTGGAACACGGGCTGCGGGAACGGCGTAGGCTCGTTCATGTGCGCAGGCTCTGCTCGCGGCGCTGGCTCAGCCACGCGCTGCTGGGTTGCAAAACCCTGCGGCCCCAAAGATGCGTTGCGATCTGCTGCTGCACGAACGCGCGCTGCAACATCGGCCAGAGACATCGTCTTTTCCGCGGCATTGGACGCGGCCATATCAATAGCGTCAGCCATGCTAGGCTCATGCTGCTGACGCGCGCCATAACCCTGGTTTGCGGCAGGCGGCACATGGGCGGGCGGGCTTGCAAGCTCGGCGGAGTAGGACATTTCTGCCTCTTCTTCCTCATCGTAAACCGGAGGCAGAGGGGCAGAAAACGCATCGCCAGATGTCGGCTCGTTGCTTTCGATAATGCGGCGAATGGATGCCAGAATTTCTTCCATCGATGGTTCGCGCGCGACGCTGGGCTGAGCCATTCTTTATCCCCGATTTACACATTCAAGTCGGATCGGAGGCAAACACGCACACTCCGAATCACCCTCAGTGTAGGCCACCGTGGACGAGAAATGAATCCACACCTTTGCAGTAACCTGCTTGTTGCACAGCTTTATTTCGCGCGTGCTTGAGCAACCAACAAAAATGCCGGACCTGTTGGGGTCCGGCATCAACCTATCGGAAGAGGCTAAGCTCCGGTCAGAAAACGAATTCGCGCGCCTTGGCAAAACCGGGCACCGGCTTGACCGAAGCATTGAAGAACGCTGTCGAGGACGTGCCCTTGCCATCGCGGCGGTACACCACGGCCTTGGCCGAATTGCCGTAACCGACAACGGCAATCAAACGTCCGCCATCGCGCAACTGGTCGAGAAGTGCAGCAGGCACCTCCTCCACCGAGCCGTTGACGAAAATGACATCGTAAGGTGCTTCTGCCGCGTTACCCTGAGAGAGTTCGCCGGTGACAACAGCGACATTGTCATAGCCCAGCGCGGCAAGCTTGGCGCTCGCACTGGCGCTCAACTCTTCGTCGCTTTCCAGCGAAACGACCGAGCCGGCCAGTTGACCCAGAACGGCTGAGACGTAGCCCATGCCGCCACCGATCTCCAGCACGACATCATCCTTGGTGATGGCGGCAAGCTGCAAAAGCTTTGCCAGCGGAGACGCCTTCATCACATAGCGCGCGCCGCGCCCGTCCTTGGCAGGACAGATTTGCAAATCCTCATCCGCATAGGCGATCTGCTTCACACCGGCGGGAACGAACTCCTCGCGCGGCACCGCCAGAAACGCCTTCAATACAGAATGCGAGGTCACATCTGTCGTGCGCAACTGGCTGTCCACCATCTTGCCGCGTGCGGTTTCGAAATCCATCATGTCGTTTTCGCCTCAATATCAGCTTCATTGCAGCCACACATGACGGCTGCCGTTGCCTACCGTCTTAATTGGCCACGCCTTAGCTTTCAAGCACAAGCACGCACGCTCAACGTTAAAAATAGACGTTGTGACGCTCGACCACGTTTTCGTTTTCGCCAAGAGGCAAAACCTCCCCTCATACGGGAACTTTTTATCCGCCTAATCATTCATAAAAGACTGGAAATGCTCAACAACATTCGGAGGCCAGCATGCTCGGCACAATCCTCGTCATCCTGCTCATTCTCTTCCTCATCGGTGCGCTGCCGAACTGGGGTTTTCACAATTATGGGTACGGCCTCTCGGGCGGCCTTGGCCTTGTTCTCGTCATCGTGCTGATTTTGGTTCTCCTGGGCCGCATCTGACACCAAACAGAAAAGCCGTATCTCCCCTCGGGCGAAGCTGCGGCTTTTCCACATAACTTCTTATCCTTTTTCAAACCTACCCTATTGCACGGAAAATGGATTCGTTCTAAATCCCCGCCATCGCTTGAGCAATCAGCGTGTGAGGCCTCGTGGCGGAGTGGTGACGCAGAGGACTGCAAATCCTCGTACCCCGGTTCAATTCCGGGCGAGGCCTCCAAATTTCAAATCCACTCCCTGATCCTTTAAAGCGGACGTCGAATTCAGGCGCAGCATTCTGCAGCTAATTCATGCAGACCTGCATCCCGTTCAGCCCTGATTAAGCTCAGTTACTTCAGTCTCCGATCTCAATGGAACTGCATGCGCCAGCGCACGTTAGAGTCCGTCATTGGAGAGGAAACACCATGAAACTTTTGAGCGCAGCTATCTGCCTTTTATCGGTCGGAATTCTTAGCGGGTGCGTGGATGATCGTGGATACCGGAGCGGTTATTATTCGTCCGGCGTCACCTATCGCACCTACGACCGCGACCGTTCCTACCGTGACTACGACCGCCGAGACTGGCGACGGGATAACGGTCGATACAGCCGTGACGACCGCGGATGGCGCAATGGTCCCCGTTACCGCCCACCCGTGGCTAGCGGCCAACAGGAATACGGCGTGATCATTCGATAACGTCAACCTTAAAGTACAGGTAATGCGAGGCACGCTAAGCAGACTGGCGTGCCTTTTTTTTGCGCAGTCGAAATGTCGAATGCTCGCATTTGGCGCTCACCTCCCAACTCACTCGGCGTTTGCGCGTCTCGGATGCGTCGGCTATGGAACTGCGCTCGCTTTCGCCAGTTTATTCCATCAGACCCCAAACCTTTTCGGAGAGCGCCATGAAACTGACCACCGCATTCGTGAGTGCCGGACTGGCGCTTGGCCTCGTGGGTTGCACCACGCCCGTTTCTTCCTACAGCGTAGAGCCCATCCCCGGCAGCATCACCTACAAGGGTCAGCCGAGAACAAAGCTGACGAAGTCTCCGATCGGTAGCACCTTTACCCACAATTTCCGTCGCTTCGACGACCGCGTAATCGAGACCTATCAGATTCAGCCGGACCGCTCGTTGCGGATCATCGATCGTCGCATCGTACGGGACTGGTCCCTGTTCGGGCGTGATGACTGAGGCGATTGCCCATTGAATAGAGCCGCATAAGCTTCTAAACGCTGGTTCCAGATTTGAAACGAGCGAGAACGATCATGCAGACGCCATGGAAAAAGCCGGTTCTGGTTGCGCTGGAAGAGCCCGGCGTATACGTCAGCATTGGGTCGACGCAAGCCGCATCCTGGGCGCTGATCGAAGACTGGCCGGAAGAAGACGGCGAGAAACTCGACCGCGCGCTTCTGGTGTTTGCAGCGGTGGATGCGGGCAAAAAGAAGCCCGAAGATGCGCGTCAGGCCTTTATCGAGGCTGCACTTGAAGCGGGCCTCGACGTAAAGTCATAATGACGCAGCAGCATTTCCTCTCTTAATATATGCGCCTCGTGCCGCTAAGACCTGAGGAACATCTAAACACCGAGTGACGCATATCCATGAAGAAATTCGTTTTCATTCTCATTCTGGCCTGCCTTTTCATCAGCATCGTCGGGCACTGGATTTTCGCGCTCGTCGTGATGTGAGCGACCTCCGCAGACATCTGGCCACGAAATCTTCATAATTCACGCCTGTGTCACGGAACTTCGTTAAGTTATGCACGTTCTTCTTCCACAGATAATGGAGGGTAAAGCGATGCGTGACGGTCTCAACAGTCTTCTTGAAGTATCACTGCTCGGTTTCGTGGTTATTACATGCCTTATGATGGTTAACCCCATTATTTAATGGCGATACATACTTTTACACTTTGATACGCTACTCAGTTAGCGATAACAAAATGCGGCTTCAGAGCCGCATTTTGTTTGTTAGCCTGTCTCTTAATCGGCAGTCGCTCCCGCGATTTTTTTCATGAGATGCCTTATTGCATTCGGCGCTCAGCGCGCTAACGTCTGCACAGACCCCACTGCGAGTGACCCCCATGCCTGCACCCTCCTCCGCCTCGAATGTCGTTTCCGCTGCCATGCTCGCCATTGGCGATGAGCTGCTGTCGGGGCGCACGAAGGACAAGAATATCGGGCATCTGGCAGATGTGATGACCATGTCGGGCATCGACCTCAAGGAAGTGCGCATTGTGGCAGACGAAGAGCCTGCCATTGTCGAGGCGCTGAACGCGCTGCGCAGCCGCTACGATTATGTTTTCACCTCCGGTGGCATCGGCCCCACGCATGACGACATTACCGCCGATGCGGTCTCTGCTGCATTCGGCCTGCCCTGCGAGCACGATGCGGATGCGATGCGCCTGCTTGGCGATATGTATCGCACCCGCGAAATGGAATTCACCGATGCGCGCAAACGCATGGCGCGCATGCCACGCGGTGCCAAACATATCGTCAACCCCGTCTCGGTCGCGCCCGGTTTCATCGTTGAGAATGTCTACGTCATGGCAGGCGTGCCGCAAGTGTTTCAGGCCATGCTGGACAACGTCATCCCCACGCTGCGCACAGGCTCGAAAATCCTGTCGCAAGCCGTGCGCTCTCCCTTCGGCGAAGGCGACATCGGCACGTTGCTCAGCGGCGTGCAGAAATCCCATCCAGACACCAGCATCGGCTCCTATCCGAAATATGATGGCCAGCGCTTCTCGACCGAGATCGTCGTGCGTGCCCGTGATGCGGATGCGCTCCATGCTGCAGCACAGGATGTGTCCGCGATGATCGATGCCATCACCCGCGAAAAGGCCGCGCATTCCGCTTGAGCCGAAGGTGCAAGCACCACTGACCACGATGAGGAGACTGATCATGGGTTACAAGACGATACTGGCAGTGATGGACACTGCGGAAAACGCTGGCAAGCTCGGAGATTTCGCCGCGGCGTTGGCCAACACTTTCTCAGCGCACGTCGTTGGCCTTCACATGGAAACCTTTGCGACCGTTCCACTCGTGGCACCGATGGAGATGCCCGACCCTGCGACCGTTCAAGCCGTGCAGGAGGTCGCCCATCAGGAAACCACCGACATCGCCTCCATTTTCGCCCGCACGATGGCTGCGAAAAATATCTCCAACGAGTGGCGCAGCTTCGTCTCCTCGGTCGGCTACTCTTCCAACACTGCGATGCAAAGCGCCCGTTGCGCCGATCTCGTCATTGCTCGCCAGTCCACGTCGTCGTCGATTTCCGACAGCCGCGCCGACCTCGATAATTTCCTCTATGAAAGCGGACGCCCCATCCTGCTGGTGCCGCATATGCTCGACCAGCCCAAGCCCATCAAGCGCGTGCTCATCGCCTGGAACGGCTCACGCGAAGCCACCCGCGCTACCTTCGATGCCCTGCCCTTCCTCATCGCCGCAGAAACCGTGGAGATATTTTCGGTGGGTGCCGATGATGACGACAAGGGATCGGCTACCCTCGCGGGTTCGGAAATCGCCTCGACACTCGCGCGCCACGGCATCAACGTCACGGTGACATCGGAAGAAAAAAGCCACGGCCTGTCTGCTGAAAAAGCCATCGAAAAACGCCTCTCAGACAACAGCATCGATCTGCTCGTCATGGGCGCTTACGGCCACTCTCGCTGGTGGGAGATGCTGTTCGGCGGCGTCACGCGCACGCTGCTGGACAAGATGACGGCGCTGACGCTGCTGTCTCGATAGGCTGACGATTATCGCCAAGGAATGGCGCCGCAGCTTCTACGGACTCCGTCACCCGGGGCTCATCACGCCCTCGCCAGAACTCCACCCGTCACCGGCTCCTTCACGCCCGTCGTCCCGGGATAGGTCAGTGGCAAACCACGCAACGACCGCACGGCCAGATACGCCCACGCCTCGGCCTCCATCGCGCCACCATCGAAGCCCGCGGCTTCCGCTGCGATCACGCCAGCGCCGCGTGTTTGCGCCTGATCGGTGAACTCCTGCATGATAACAGGGTTCAGCCTGCCGCCTCCGCACACGACATAGGTCTTTGCTGCTTCTGGCAAATAACTGGCAGATTTGAGAATGGCTGCGCCTGTCACATGGGCCAGCGTCCGCGCACCATCTTCCAGCGAGACCTCACCCTTGGCGGGCGGCAGGAAATCGGAACGGTCCAGCGAACGACGGATATTGGCGGAAAAAAACGGGCTCTCCATGTAACCCGCGACCAGCGCCGGAGCGACCGCACCCTTCGCCGCCGTCGCACCGCCCTTATCGTAAGCCGCGCCCGTATGCACTTCGATCCATTGGTCGATCAGCATGTTTCCGGGCCCGCTATCGAAGGCGGCCGGTGCGCCATCCGCGCCCACGAATGTCAGATTGGAAATGCCGCCGATATTAACGAACACGGCGGGCGTCTCGAACTGTTGCGGCAGGTTGGCGGCAAGCGCCGCGTGGTAGATGGGGATCAGCGGCGCGCCCTGCCCGCCATGCACCATGTCATTGGCGCGCATGTCATAGACCACATCGATGCCGGTTTCCTCAGCCAGCAAGGGACCATCGCCGATCTGCACCGTCAACGCGTCATCCGGGCGATGCAGCACCGTTTGACCATGAAAACCGATGACGTCGATATCCTGCGCACTCAATCTATGGCGGCGCAGAAAGGATTTGACGGCGGCAGCATGGGCCAGCGTTAATTTGCGCTCGGCATCGGCAAGATCGTCGGGCCGCTCACCGCGTTGCTGTATGGCTTTGGCGGTGATCAGCGCCCGTTTCCAAGTCTCGCGAAGCTCCTGATCATAGGGAAAATACTGGCTTGGCCCGTGGTCAACGACAGCTTCTCCATCAGTGCGCAGCAGGGCAATATCGATGCCGTCCATGGACGTGCCGCTCATCAGCCCTATCGCCGTTCTGATCTCGCCCATATCAACGCTCCTGCCTGATGGAATCATCTCGTCACTCATTGCCAACATTCATGGCGCAAACGGGTGCACTTTTCAAAAAACAATGCTAAAGGCGCGGCATTCATTGGGTTTTCCAGTGAGCACGAAGACCCAACCAGAAAGAAAAAGGTTATGTCCAGGTTCAAGTCCGATTTCCTCCGCACGCTCGATGAGCGCGGCTTCATTCACCAGATCTCCGATGAGGCAGGTCTCGATGAACTTTTCGCCAAGGAAACCGTGACTGCATATATAGGCTTTGACCCAACGGCACCCAGCCTTCACGCTGGCGGTCTGATCCAGATCATGATGCTGCACTGGATGCAGAAAACCGGACACCAGCCGATCTCCCTGATGGGCGGCGGCACCGGTATGGTCGGCGATCCCTCGTTCAAGGATGAAGCCCGTCAGTTGATGACGGTCGATACCATCGAAAGCAACATCGCCTCCATCAAGCGCGTCTTCTCGAACTACCTCGATTACGACGCCGCGACCGCGCCTGCCCTGATGATCAACAACGGTGACTGGCTGCGCGATATCAACTACCTCGAATTCCTGCGCGACGTGGGCCGTCACTTCTCGGTCAACCGCATGCTGTCGTTTGAAAGCGTTAAGACGCGGCTGGAGCGCGAGCAGTCGCTGTCGTTCCTCGAATTCAACTACATGATCCTTCAGGCCTACGACTTCGTGGAGCTGAACAAGCGTACCGGCTGCCGTTTGCAGATGGGCGGTTCGGATCAGTGGGGCAACATCATCAACGGCATCGACCTCGGCCACCGCATGGGCACGCCGCAGCTTTACGCACTGACCTCGCCACTTCTGACAACATCGTCGGGTGCCAAGATGGGCAAGTCGATGAACGGCGCCGTGTGGCTGAACCCGGATATGCTGTCGGCCTATGATTTCTGGCAATACTGGCGCAACACCGAGGACGCCGACGTTTCTCGCTTCCTGAAGCTCTACACGACGCTGCCGATGGACGAGATCGCACGTCTTTCGGCGCTGGGTGGTTCGGAGATCAATGAGGTCAAGAAAATCCTCGCGACCGAAATCACCGCCATGCTGCATGGCCGCGACAATGCCGAGCAGGCTGCCGAAACCGCCCGCAAGACCTTCGAAGAAGGCGCGCTGGCCGACAATCTGCCGTCTATCGAGGTGCCCAAGGGCGAGCTAGAGGCAGGCCTCGGCCTTTTATCGCTCATCGTCCGCGCCGGTCTTGCGGCGTCCAACGGTGAAGCCCGTCGTCACGTTCAGGGTGGTGCCGTGAAGATCAATGACAATGCTATCTCGGATGAGCGTCAGGTCATCGGAACTGGTGAGGTCACGGCAGATGGCGTGATCAAGCTTTCGCTGGGCAAGAAGAAGCACATTCTGGTGCGGCCTGTTTGACAATACATCAGGGAGATAGCGCGAGCTTCTACCTGTATTTCTACGAGGGAGAGAACCCCTCCTCCGTCATGCTCGGGCTTGTCCCACTGCTGTCCGGTTTAAATTTGTAGACACGGCGCACGGTGTTGATTCTATTCGTATTCAAGCGTTTGGCGACGATTTGGACACGAAAGAGGGGCAACACCGTGCGGCATCACAATAGCGTTTTTCATGATCTTTTGAAGCGCATTTCCTGGTCGACCTTCGAGCGGCTTGTGGATGAGCATGGCACCGACAAGCATACCCGGCGATTGTCCACCAAGAGCCAGTTGATCGCCCTGCTGTATGGGCAACTCGCCGGTGCTGTCAGCTTGCGCGAGATCGAAGGTGGTCTGGAAAGCCATTCGACACGCCTTTATCATCTCGGCGCACGCCCGGCCTCACGTTCGACACTGGCTGATGCCAATGCCAAACGCTCAAGTGCGGTCTTTACCGGTCTGTTTGCCGAGCTGGTCGCACGAGCCGGGCGCGGGTTGCGACGGTCCGTCGGCGAGGCGACCTATCTGATTGATGCCACGAGCCTTCGCCTTTCCGGTGCAGGATCGCAATGGGCGCGGTTCTCCCATCAGGCTTGCGGAGCCAAGGTCCACATCGTCTATGATGCGGGCGCAGAGCGACCGATCTATGCCGCCGTCACACCCGCCAATGTCAATGACATCACCGCCGCCAAGGCCATGCCGATCGAACCGGGCGCGACCTACGTCTTTGATCTGGGCTATTATGATTTCTCATGGTGGGCCAGAATGGATCAGGCCGGATGCCGCATCGTCACCCGCTTCAAGTCCCATACACCCCTGACGGTGTTGCATGAGCAGCCGCTGGGGGACGCGGATGCAAACGGTGGTCGCATCCTGTCGGATCGCATTGGTCTGCTGCCTGCCCGTCAGGCCGGCAACCGCAAGAACCCGTTCAGCGACCCGGTTCGCGAGATCACGGTCAGAACCGAAACCGGCAAGGTCCTGCGGATCCTGTCGAACGATCTCGATGCCACTGCGCAAGAGATCGCCGATCTCTACAAGCGCCGCTGGGCTATCGAACTGTTCTTCAAATGGGTCAAGCAGACCTTGAAGATCAAGCACTTCCTGGGTGTCTCAGAAAACGCCGTGCGCATTCAGATCACTGTGGCCCTCATCGCTTTCCTGCTTCTGCGCATGGCGCAGGCAGACCAGAAGACCATCAAAAGCCCCTGGATCTTCGCCCGCCTCGTGCGCGCCAACCTCATGCATCGAAAAAGAACAGACAGTCTTCTAAAACCACCCAACAGCAGCAGATGCCACAATGACCAGTTGATGCTCCAATGGACGTCGGTTTAAACCGGACAGCAGTGGGCTTGTCCCGAGCATCTAACGAACCCCAAGATCAAACGTGGTCAGATCCTCGGGACAAGCCCGAGGATGACGTAGAGTGGGTGAGAACTGCCCCATCCATCAGTTTCTCAACTTATACCCAGTCTTGAACATCCACGCTACCAGACCCAGGCAGGCGGCGAGGAAGGCTGTGATAATCACGAGGCTGATGACGGGATTGACGTCGGCGATTTCATAGAAGCTCCAGCGAAAGCCGCTGATCAGATACAGAACCGGATTGAAGTGGCTGACCGTCTGCCAGAAGGGTGGCAGCATGTTGATGGAATAGAAGCTGCCGCCGAGGAATGTCAGCGGCGGCACCACCAGCATAGGAATGAGGTTGAGCTGCTCGAAATTCGTGGCCCAGATGCCGATGATGAAGCCGAACAGGCTGAAACTGATTGCCGTCAGCACGAAGAACAGCACCATCATGAACGGGTGTGCGATCGATATATCAACGAAGAAGGACGCGGTGATGAGGATGATGGTGCCGATCATCAAACCCTTGGTCGCGGCGGCTCCGACATAACCGATCACGATCTCCGTCATCGCCACGGGAGCCGATAGAATCTCATAGATCGTACCGGTGAATTTCGGGAAATAAATTCCGAAAGCGCCGTTGCTGATGCACTGCGTCAGCAAGGTCAGCATGATCAGGCCCGGCGTGATGAAGGCACCGTAGGAAACACCCTCGACCTCCTGAATGCGCGAGCCGATGGCCGTGCCGAAGACGATGAAATAGAGCGATGTGGAAATGACCGGCGACACCACGCTTTGCAGCAGGGTACGGCGCGTACGGGCCATTTCGAACAGATAGATGGACTTGATAGCCTCGAAGTTCATTTTTGACCTCCCACCAGCGCCACGAAAATGTCTTCGAGCGAGCTCTGGCGTGTCGAAATATCCTTGAAATGAATGCCTGCAGCGGACAGTGCCGCCAGCACATCGGCGATACGGCCCTGTTCGCCGTTACCCTCATATTCGTAGGTCAGGCAACTGCCGCCTTCGGAAAGAGACAGCTGGAATTCGGACAGACTGTCCGGCAGAACCTTTACCGGTTCGGTCAGTTCCAGCATCAGTTGCTTGCGACCGAGCTTTTGCATCAAGGCCGTCTTGTCCTCCACCAGCAGCAACTCGCCCCCGTTGATGACACCAACACGGTCGGCGATTTCCTCGGCTTCCTCGATGTAGTGCGTGGTCAGGATAATGGTCACGCCGGTTGCGCGAAGCTCTTCCACCACCTTCCACATGTCCCGGCGCAGCGCGACGTCAACGCCCGCTGTCGGCTCATCCAGAAACAGAATTTTCGGCTCATGCGCCAGCGCCTTGGCGATCAGCACACGCCGCTTCATGCCGCCGGAAAGCTCCCGCAGCATGTTGTCCTTCTTGCTGAACAGCGACAGCGATTTCAGGATGCGCTCGATGAGCTGAGGGTTCGGCTTTTGCCCGTGCAGACCACGCGAGAAAGACACCGTGTTCCAGACCGTCTCGAATTGATCTGTTGTCAGCTCCTGGGGAACGAGGCCGATGAGCTCGCGCGTCTTGCGAAACTCGCTGACGACATCATGCCCGCCTACCAGAACCCGGCCCTCGCCGGGGTTTACCAGCCCGCAGACAATGGAAATCAGCGTCGTCTTGCCAGCGCCATTGGGGCCCAGCAACGCCAGGATTTCCCCTTGATGGATATCGAGAGAGACGCCTTTGAGCGCCTGAAAGCCATTGGCGTAGGATTTCGTCAGATTTTGAATGGAAACGATCGGTTTAGTCGGGGAATTCATGAGAAATCTTTCAACACAATCATGTTCCCAAGGATATAGGTTCAAGATTGCTCAAAAGCCATCCCTTCGGCGAAATCATACTCATTCGCGCGATGAATTTGATCGTTCATTCTCAATCGCAGTGGCGATAGCCGGATTTGCGCGTGCGCAGATCGAAATGGAAGTGATTCCAATGGTTTGGGTCGCTGCCCGGTCCCAATACCGTCGAGAAATATTTGCAACTGTCACTGCGAACGGTTTTCAGAAGTCCTTTTTCGCGGAAAGCGAAGAAGCTCTTCTTGCGAACGTCGATTTCCTTGCCGTTCTTCAGAGTGATGGTGCCGATATCGATGGCATTGCCACGCGCATGCTCCGACCACGGATTGCTGGAGCGCGAGTTCATCTTGCGGCAGGAATAGCCACCCATCGGCGTAATGCGTTCGACGCCCGAGAGGTAGCGGAAGCGCGAGGATGGCACGAGTTCGAATTTGACCCACTTGGCGAAGGCGAGCGTGATCTGACAGTTCAGCTTGACGGCAGGGCGGATCGCCACACCGCTCGAAAGGCCGCTGAGTTCGATCGGGTAATCGATGCCACAGGTCGGGCCATCGGCAACGCGCGCGACATCCCGGAAAGACACGCCGAGCCTGCGCAGTTCGGACCGGCAGGACACTTCGGCTTGCGGCATCATGCCCGGAGGCGTGGACATGCGGCGTTCCTGTGTCGGATTGTCCGGCATCAGCATCGCCACCTCCTGCACCGGCTGGCGCTGGCGCTGGCCTTCGCCGGGCGGTGGAATGAGGCGGGATTGACTTGCCGACTGCCTGCGTGGTGCAGGAGACATCGGCATCTGGCTCTCCGCCTCGTTCGCCATGGGCTGGCTGGATTGGGCACCGGAGACCTCCATGTCCTGCTCTTCGGCAAGACCGCGCACCGGTGCGACGCCCAAGCCGTCGTCCATATTGACGCCGCCCTCCCCCTCCGCCATTTCGCTGGGCATCTGTGGCGCGGTGCCACCACCCAGCCTCTGCTGCTGGGCATCCAGCGTCGAATATTGCTCGCCCGGACCGGCCTGCAACAACGGATCACGAGACGGCGCCATCTCGGCAGGCATCGGCTGCGACAAAGGCGCATAATCGTTGACGGGTTGACTTGGAACGCTTGGCGCCGATGGGGCGCTATAATTCTGCTGATGGCTGGAGCGAATGGAGCTGACACGCGTTGCGCCGTCGACATCGGCGGGCGGCACGAGCCCTTCTGCCGAACACGAAGCAATCACCGTGGAGATCGTCAGCAACGTCACAAAACGACGCGGAAGGGAAACATACGCCATACCAGAACCTGCACCTTCAGCGGCCACAATGCGTGGCAATCAAGCTAAATCTTAAACAAATTTGGTAAACGAACCGTTTTTAAGCGCGCCGTGGAAATTACAGGCAAAGGTCTGGGTGAAAAACAAACGGGCGCCGCAAATGGGCGCCCGCTATATCCTCTAGAGAAATGTCAGGCTGCGCGGGACTGGCCTTGGCGCATCGATGCCTGATCTAGCTGGAAGCGGGACAGCAACGTGCGCAACTGACGGCTTTCTTCCGCCAGCGTCTGGCTCGCAGCCGTGGTTTCCTCCACCATGGCGGCGTTCTGCTGGGTCATCTGGTCCATGTGGTTGACCGAGGTGTTGATCTCGCGAAGACCGGTCGCCTGCTCCCGCGCCGTGGTGGCAATGGTGTTGACGTGACCATCGACGCGGTTGACCAGCGCCATGATCTCGTCCAGCGCATCCCCGGTGGAACGCACCAGTGACACGCCGCCATTGACCTGTTCGGCAGAACTGTTGATCAGCGTCTTGATCTCCTTCGCCGCATTGGCGGAACGCTGTGCCAGTTCTCGCACTTCCTGAGCCACGACAGCAAAGCCTCGACCCGCCTCACCCGCCCGCGCGGCTTCCACACCGGCATTGAGAGCGAGAAGATTGGTCTGGAAGGCAATCTCGTCGATGACGACGATGATCTGGCCGATCTTCTTGGACGAGTCCTCGATACGGCCCATCGCCTCGACAGCATCGCGAACGATATCGCCAGAGCGACCAGCGCTGGTCTTGGTCTCGCTGACCATGGTGCGCGCCTCATTGGCACGCTCCGACGCCGTGTGGACGGTGGCGGTGATCTGCTCCAGTGCGGCAGCGGTTTCCTCAAGCGCTGCGGCCTGCTGCTCTGTGCGGCGTGAAAGGTTGCCGGTTGCCTGGCTGATGTCGCCAGCGCTGTCGTTCACCACATGGCTGGTGTTGGAGATAGCGCCGATGACATTGTGAAGTTCACCAACGGCATTGTTGAAATCCGCCCGCAGCTTTGCGTATTCATGGCCGATATCGCCCACCTGCACGGTCAGATCGCCATGCGACAGCCGCTCCAGCGCGCCTGCCAGTTCCGACATGGCATAGGCCTGCTGGCTGGATGCGGCGCGAAGCGTCTCCTCATTGCCGCGACGTGTGTCTTCAAGCGCTTTCTGCTGCTCGGCTTGGCGGTGCTGCAACTGGCTGCGCTCATTGACCGAATCGCGCAGCACCACCAGCATCTTCGCCATGGCACCGATTTCGTTGCGGCGATCGGTAAAGGGAACGTCGGCATTGCCATCACCATCGGCGATGCGGCCCATGATGTTTCGGATGCTGGTGATCGGTTTCGTCACACCACCAACGACAAAAGCCGCGCCAGCCAGAACGACGAGCCCGCTGATGGCGCAAATACCGGCGATCCACAGCGCTTCGCCCCAGAAAGCCGCCTTCAGGTCATCCACGTAGACGCCGGTGCCGACAATCCAGCCCCAGGGCGCAAAACCTGCAACATGCGAGAATTTCTCTACCGGATCAGGCGAGCCGGGCTTTGGCCAATAATAATCGACGAAGCCTTTGCCACTCGCCTTGACCGTTTTGACGAACTCCACGAACAGCTGCTTGCCATTCGGGTCCTTGTTTGCCGTCAGGTCCGTGCCGTTCATCTCCGGCTTGATGGGATGCATGACCATTTTCGGACCCATATCGTTGATCCAGAAATAGCCGCTGCCATTTTCATATCGCATGGCGGCAAGCGTGGCTTTCGCCTGTTGCTGCGCCACGTCGCGCGTCAACGCACCACTTTGTTCCAGACGATAATATTGATCAAGAATACCGACGCCCGTCTGCGTCATCGATTCCAGTCCTGCTTTGCGCTCCCGCTCCATCCCCTGGTAACTGCCAAACAGACTGAACGTTAAAGCGCCAGCTAATATTACAAAGAACAATCCAACGAGCGCATATAGACGCATCGAAATCGTAAGATGTTTCATCCCGACAAACACTCCCCCACTATTACACACCGTGAAATTGTATTGCGGAAAAATTTATTATTGATAAATCGCAATTATCAGCTGGAAATAGCAATCCGTGCTCCCGTTTGAAAATACGCTTGCACGTTAACTCGGGCCCGTCGCGTGGATATTGAACATCCAGAGCCGCACAATAAAAACGACAGTAAAAGCCATCTCATTTTCTTTTTATATTTCAAAAACAAGAGAATGCAGTGGACGCTAAAGAAGCGTTAAGGATCGTTTCGTATCGTTATGAAACATATCTCATCATGACGGGGCTCATCATGGCCGTGCCCGGCTTCCGCTATACACACTACGATCTGAGACAGCTGCGCGAAGGCGCTATCATCGAGGTATCGTTGAATGCGGTGAACAATGTGCGGCTGATGACGTCGGGAAATTATCAGCGCTTCACGGAAATGCTGGATTTCAAATATCTCGGCGGCGTCGCCAAGATATCGCCGTTGCGCGTTGTCATCCCCGAGACATCGCACTGGCATCTGATCGTGGATTGCGAAGGCCATCTCGATCTAGCGGAATCATCGGTCAAGATGATACCGCCGCGCACTGCGACACTCCTTCGCAAAGCATCCTGAACGGCATCGACCGGCAAACCTATTTGCCGCCACGCTCGCGCCGAAGCTTCGCCCACCAGTCCAGCCGTTTGCGGATATCACGCTCGAAGCCCCGGTCCGGCGGGTCATAGAATCTTGTGCGGCCCATTTTTTCGGGGAAATAATCCTGCCCTGAAAAGGCATCGGGCTCGTCGTGGTCATAGCGATAACCATCGCCATAGCCCTCGCCCTTCATCAGCTTGGTCGGCGCATTGAGAATATGCTTGGGCGGCAGCAACGAGCCGTTTTCCTTGGCCGCCCGCATCGCAGACTTGAACGCGGTATAGACGGCGTTGGATTTCGGCGCCGTCGCAAGATAAACGCAGGCCTGCGCCAAAGCGAGTTCACCTTCCGGCGACCCCAGATAGTCGTACGCGTCCTTGGCAGCGTTGCAGACGACCAGAGCCTGCGGATCGGCAAGGCCGATATCTTCCACTGCCATGCGCACCAACCGCCTGCCCAGGTAAAGCGGGTCTTCACCCGCATCGAACATGCGTGCCAGATAGTAAAGCGCTGCATCCGGGTCGGACCCGCGCACTGATTTATGCAGCGCCGAAATCAGATTGTAGTGACCGTCCTGCCCTTTGTCGTAAACCGGTGCCCGGCGCTGGACGATCTGGGTCAGGGCTTCCGTATCGAACATCTCGCCCTTGCGCGCCGCACGCCAGACCTCTTCCGCCAGCGTCAGCACCGCACGGCCATCACCATCGGCCATGCGGACCATGGACGCACGCGCATCCTCATCGAGCGGTAGCGGTTTGTCCTCCACCTGCTCTGCGCGCTTCAGTAGCTCAAGAAGACTTTCTTCGTCATGGCTTTGAAATGTCAGAACCCGCGCCCGCGATAAGAGAGCGGCGTTGAGTTCGAAGGATGGGTTTTCCGTGGTGGCGCCGACCAGAATGATGGTGCCGTCTTCCATGACCGGCAGGAAACTGTCCTGCTGGGCGCGGTTGAAGCGGTGGATTTCATCCACGAACAGCAGTGTCTGCCGCCCGTTCATACGGCGGGTACGAGCACTTTCAAAAACCTTCTTCAGGTCGGCAACGCCGGAGAAAATCGCTGATATCTGCTCGAACGCCAACCCCGCCTCGCCCGACAGCAGCCGGGCGACCGTGGTCTTCCCAGTACCGGGCGGGCCCCAGAAAATCATGGAGCCCAGCGAGCCGCTTTCGATCATGCGGCGCAGGACGCCCTCTTCGCCCGTCAGATGCGACTGGCCCGTGACCTCACCGAGCGTCGTCGGGCGCAGCCTATCTGCCAGAGGTCGCCGGTTGGCGACCTCCGCTGGTATCTGTGGGGCAAAGAGATCGCCGCTCATCGCAGGAATTGCCGGATGCGCTGGCCGTCGCGAATGATCTCAAGACGCCAGAAGCCCGGGTTGTCTTCCAGCGCATGCTCCACATCTGCCGTAGATGCCATATCCGCTCCGTTCAGGGAGACGATGATATCCTTGGGCTGGAAACCGACACGGGCGGCGGGCGAACTGCGTTTGACATCCGTAATGACCACGCCCGTCGTGCTGGTCGACATGCGCAACTCATCGGCAAGCTTCGGCGAAAGATTGGCGACAGTCGCACCCGCAAACGGATTGCGGCCTTCCAGCAGGCGCTCGTCACGCGGTGCCGTTTCCGGTGCCGTATCGAGCGCGATGGTAACGGTCTTTTCCTTGCCCTTGTCGATCAGGCTGATCTTGGCCGATTTGCCGATGCCGGCTGTCGTCAGACGATAGCCGAGCGCATCGGGATGCTCCACCTCGATGCCGTTGACCGCGGTAACGACCTGCCCCGGTTCGATACCCGCTTTTTCAGCCGGGCCGTCTTTCACGACGCTGACCACGAGCGCACCACGGGCACGCTTCAGGCCCAGTGCTTCGGCCACTTCCGATGTCACGGGATCGAATGTCGCCCCGACATAAGGACGCTGGAACGACGTGTCACCTTTTTCGGCAGCAGCCAGAAAGACGCGAACCAGATTGGCCGGAATGGCAAAGCCGATGCCGTTCGAGCCGCCACCACGTGAGAAGATGGCCGTGTTGATACCGATCAGCTCACCCGCCATGTTCATCAAGGCGCCACCGGAGTTACCGGGGTTGATGGAGGCATCCGTCTGAATGAAGAAACCGAAATCACCCTGCGTCACCTGATTTCGCGCCAATGCCGAGACGATACCGCTCGTTACCGTCTGGCCGACACCGAAGGGGTTGCCGATAGCCAGAACGAGATCACCGACTTCGGTCGCATCGGAATTGCCGAGCGCCAGAACCGGGAACTGTTCCTTGGCATCGATCTGCAACACCGCAAGATCGAGACGGTCATCCTTCAGCAGCACCTTGGACGAAAACTCGCGACCATCGGCAAGTGCGACCTTGATATCGTCGGCACCGTCGATGACGTGGTTGTTCGTCACCACCAGCCCGCTGGCCGTGGCGATGACACCGGAGCCGAGCGAGGACTGCTTTTCGGTGCGGTTGGGCGATTGCTGGCCGAAAAACTGCTCGAAGAAGGGATCGCCTGCAAAGGGCGAGGCCCGCTTCTGGACGAGACGTTCGGCGTAGACATTCACCACGGCACCCGCCGTGCGTTTTACCAGCGGCGCAAAGGACAGCTGCATTTCAGCCGTGCTGGATGGCACGGTCTTGTTGTCCTGCGCCAACAAAGGCGCTGGCAAAAACAGCAGCGACGCAAGAAGGCCGGTGGTCAGATACTTCACCATGCTTGGCATGTGATTCCTCATCCTCATCAATATGATGGAGTTATAACGCTTGAGCCTATAAATCAAAGGGCGGCAAGATCATGACGGACTGACGTCAAACACGGAAATGGAACAACTTGCCATGATCAAGGCTTTAGACGGCTTATAAGACTGTTCATGGAAAAGAGATCCACATGCATTTCAAGAAACATATTCTTGCTGCTCTGATTGTCACCGCATCATACTCCCATGGCTCGCCGGTGGGCGCCGCCAGCTTCGATTGCGCCAAGACAGATCTCGCCGCCGACGAAAAGACGATATGCGAAAACCTTGCGCTGAACGACCAGGACGTACGCATGGCCACGACCTTCGAAATCGTCACGCAACTGATGGCGATGGGCGCGCGCGATGAGTTGAAAACTCAACAGAGCGAATGGCTGAAACATCGCCAGAGCTGCGGTGCAGACGTCGCTTGCCTGACCACCGCCTATGACGAGCGCATGAAAAAGCTCAGCGAAGCCTTTCAGAACATCAACCGCCCGCTTTAAACAGCGGTAATGATATCAGCCATCAGCCCGTGCAACTGGTCCCGATAACCGGTACGGGCGGATGGCGCGTCCTCGCGCGAGGTCATGACGACCGAAAGCCGTTTCGACGGGACGATATAGAGCATCTGCCCACCATAGCCCCAGGCGTAACACACCATTTCCCCCGCCATCTCCTTGATGAACCAGCAATAGCCGTAACCATCGCCGTTGAAGACGGAATTGGTGCGCTGAACCCATGATTGCTCGATCCAGCTTTGGGAAATCAACCGCGTGCCATCAACCGTGATACCGCCACGCCGGTACAATTCACCGAAAGCAAGCAAAGACCGCGATGTCATCGCCATCTGGTTTCCGCCGAGATAAATGCCCTGCGGGTCGCGCTCCCAAGACCCGATCGAAAAACCATCCAGCGGGGAAAACCAGTCTCGCGCCAGCGCCAGCGTGGATTTGCCAGACGCCTTGGTCAGAACGGCAGACAGCAAATGGGTAGATCCCGTGGAATACAGCATCCCGCCACCCGGCTCTCCGGCAAAACCGGAACCCAGAGCCATGCGCACCCAATTGCGGCTGGAAACCCAACGGCCGTAGTTCGGCCCCGACATTCGTTCCAGACCAGACTGCATGGATAGCAGATTGCCGATGGTCACACGCTCGATACGCGGGTCGGGTTTGGCGGGAAAATCCGAACGCAGCACGGATGAGATCGGCTGATCGACGCCATCCAATATTTTGCGATCGATCGCGATGCCCACCAGCGACGAAACGATGGATTTGGACGCAGACTTGATATTGGTCGAGCCATTCAGCGACGCGCCGTGATAGGCGCGAGTGGCAACCTCTTTGCCATCAACGCTGACGATGACTGTTTTCAAACTGTCGAGAGCATCTGCTTTTTCGAGGAGCTTAGGAACACCGTCGCGTACTTGCGCACGGAGGCTCGAAGCGAGGGGAAGCGTGGCGATGAGGGCAAGTGCGGTGCGTCTTTTCATGGAGAGTACGTAGTACCTTTCGAGGCAGGCGGTAGCCCTCTCACCGCTTTGTGACTTCACCTCACGGTGACAAACCGTATTCGAACAAGGGTTTCCATCCTTTTGCTGAATCAGTTTGCCAACGCGTTGAATCATTTTCGAGTGGCTATTCCGCGTAAATCATCTTCTTCGTCATGCCGCCATCCAGCACCATGACCTGCCCGGTCATGAAACCTGCGCTGGCGAGATAGACGACTGCATCCGCAATATCTTTCGGGCGACCGACGCGACCGACAGGGTGCTGCATCTGATCTTTCTTCCGCAGGTCGGTATCATCGGTGATCCAACCTGGCGCAATCGCATTGACGCGAATCTTTGGCCCCAGGCTGACGGCCAGCGCATGGGTCAGCGCCACCAGACCGCCCTTCGATGCCGCGTAAGCCTCGGTTTCCGGCTCAGACATGAAGGCACGGGTGGAGACCATATTGACGATGCTGGCACCCTCTCCCATCAAGGGCACCGCCGACCGCGTCATCAGAAACGCGCCGGTCAGATGGCTATCCGTCACCCTGCGCCAATCGGCCAGAGGCAATTCATGGATGGGCCCGTTGTTTGGCGAGGCGATACCGGCATTGTTGACGAGAAGCTCAAGCCCGTTCCAGCCAAGCTGCGCAAACGCCTCTGCGACGGACGCCTCATCACCAACATCACAATGAATGTGCCGCGCTTTCGTAGTGCTTTCCTTGATATCGAACGATGCCACGGTCCAGCCTTGCTCGAGAAGAAGCTCAATAATGCCTGTTCCGATCAATCCGGCACCACCTGTTACGATTGCGCGTTTCATGTATTTTCCATTTCTTACGTTCACACCTGTCAGCCAACGTGCTGGAGGAACACCAGTTCCGGTGCAAAAAATCGCAGTTGGCATAAATGCCCGTATCGAACATGCTGCGCGCCATGCGAAAAGTAGACAGCACAGTGCCACGATTGGTGTCGAACCGACTTACGCTCCGGCCTTTCGGCGTGATTGACGCACCTGCGTTGGCGCGCATCACCAACGATCCGCTGGTCCTGCACAATCTGCTTCGCACGTCATCTCCCTTCATAGTGGACGACGCCCGAGCGAGGATACTGCGCTTTCGGAAAAACAATCTGCCCGTTTGGGCCATCGATAACGGCCAACTGATCGGCCTCATCGGCCTTGCCGGAGAATTCGGACTGTGGCTGGCTCGGAATAGATGGGGCAAGGGTTACGGCGAAGAAGCCAGTCGTCTCATCATCGACCACGCGTTTACGAACATGAAAATGACGACGCTTCACGCCAACCCCATCAGCGATAACAGAGCATCTTGCGATTTGATGGAGAAACTTGGGTTCAGGGATGTTGGGAGGACGCAGTCATTTTGCAGGCAGCGGAAGATGGTGGCTTCGCTGCGCCGTTATTAATTAAAAACGTTCGGTGAAGAAGGCATAACGTCCTTTTCACCGTCATCCTCGGGCTTGTCCCGAGGAAGACGGTGAATGACATGTTTACTCCGGCAAAATCCGAACAGCACCCTTGTCCGCGCTAGACGCAAACGCCGCATAGGCCTTCAACGCCGTCGTGACATTGCGTTTGCGGTGTTCGGCTGGCTTCCAGCCCAGTTGATCCTGTTCGGCACGGCGTGCTGCAAGTTCCGCATCTGGAACCTTGAGGTTGATGGTGCGGTTGGGGATATCGATCTCGATAGGGTCGCCCTGACGCACCAGCCCGATGGCACCGCCCTGGGCCGCTTCTGGTGAGGCGTGACCGATGGAAAGGCCTGACGTGCCACCGGAGAAGCGTCCGTCGGTGATCAGAGCGCAAGCTTTGCCCAGCCCCTTGGATTTCAGATAACTGGTCGGGTACAGCATTTCCTGCATGCCCGGACCGCCCTTGGGGCCTTCGTAGCGGATAACGACGACATCGCCCGCCTTGACTTCGTTGGACAGAATGCCCTTAACGGCTGCGTCCTGGCTTTCATAGACCACGGCTGTACCGTTGAATTTCAGGATGGATTCGTCCACGCCCGCCGTCTTCACGATGCAACCATCCAGCGCGATGTTACCGTAAAGCACGGCCAGACCACCGTCCTTCGAGAAAGGCTTTTCGACCGAGCGGATGACGCCGTTATCGCTGTCCGTATCCAGCTCATCCCAGCGCGACGACTGGCTGAAGGCCACCTGCGTCGGTACGCCACCGGGTGCTGCCTTGAAGAACTGACGCACATTTTCGCTGTTGGTGCGGGTGATGTCCCAACGGTTGATGGCATCGCCCAGCGTTGCCTCATGCACGGTATAGCAATCCGTGTTGATCAGACCGCCACGTTCCAACTCTCCCAGAATGCGCATGATGCCGCCTGCGCGGTGAACGTCTTCCATGTGCACATCACTCTTGGCAGGCGCGACCTTGGACAGGCACGGCACTCGCCGCGACATGCGGTCGATGTCTTCCATTGTGAAATCGACGCCGCCCTCATGGGCCGCCGCCAGAATATGCAGCACGGTGTTGGTGGAACCGCCCATGGCGATATCCAGTGCAATGGCGTTTTCGAAAGCAGCCTTGGTCGCGATAGAGCGTGGCAGAACGGTATAATCATCCTGCTCGTAATGGCGACGGGCCAGATCGACGATCAGATGACCCGCCTCAACGAACAGACGCTTGCGATCCGAGTGCGTTGCCAGCGTCGAGCCATTGCCTGGCAGAGCAAGACCCAGCGCTTCCGTCAAACAGTTCATCGAATTGGCCGTGAACATGCCGGAGCAGGAACCACAGGTCGGACATGCCGCACGCTCGATGGTATCGACTTCCTCGTCCGTCATCTTGTCATCGGCAGCAGCAACCATCGCATCCACGAGGTCGAGCGCGACGGTCTTGCCATGCAAAACGACCTTGCCTGCTTCCATCGGTCCACCGGACACGAAAACGGCAGGAATGTTGAGACGCATGGCAGCACTCAGCATGCCGGGCGTGATCTTGTCGCAGTTGGAAATGCAAACCATCGCGTCAGCGCAGTGGGCGTTGACCATATACTCGACGCTATCGGAAATGATTTCACGCGATGGCAGCGAATAGAGCATGCCATCGTGACCCATGGCGATGCCGTCATCCACGGCAATGGTGTTGAATTCCTTGGCAACACCGCCAGCCGCTTCGATTTCGCGCGCAACCAACTGACCGAGGTCCTTGAGGTGGACGTGGCCCGGCACGAACTGCGTGAACGAGTTGACGACGGCGATGATCGGCTTGCCGAAATCGCCATCCTTCATACCAGTGGCGCGCCAAAGGCCACGCGCACCGGCCATGTTGCGGCCATGGGTTGTCGTTCTGGAGCGATAAACTGGCATGTGCTTATTCCTCGATTTGTCTGTCGCGAAGGCTTTCACCCGCAGAGCAAACTGCCCCAATCTTCGCTTTTGCAAGGCTTTTACTCCAAAGCCGCGCGCCTGTCACTGTCACCTTGCGGCAAAACAGTACGGTTCGGTACGGTACGGTTTATTCCGCCGCATCTCGCAGGTCAGCCGAATAGCTGGGTGCAATGTGGGCCAGGAAAGTCTCATGATTAGGGCATTGCGACAGGCGCTGCTCGAACGCATCCACGAGCCACTTCGCCGCTGGTCCGCAGGGCGTGTCCGTCTTGCGCAAGGCATAAAGTGGGTATTCGCCACCCTCATAGGAATCAAGCTCCAGCGCTTTCAGATCGCCATTGATAATGTCATTGCGCACCACGGATGCCGGAAGCCCACCCCAACCCAGCCCACCCTTGATGAGCTGATATTTGGTGGCGATATCGCTGACGCGCCATTTCTTGTAGGACAGAACGTTGAAATCCTTGCCCTTGGTCAGGCCCGACGTGTCTGTCACAACAAGCTGCACCTCTTCGCGCACATCGGCCAGGGTCAGCGGTCTGTTCAGACGCACCAGCGGATGATCCGCCGCTGCAACCGGGATCATGAAGGAATGGCCGACCTTATCGATGACGAGACCGTCATCCTGATGGAACATGGCCCCGCCGATGCCGATGCCAGCCTTGCGGCTCAGCACCATCTCCATGACCATTCCGAGTTCACCGACACTGAGGTTTAGCGTTACGGTTGGAAACTGCACGCGAAAATCCCGCAGCACCTCGACCACCGCTTCGGCAGGCACCATTGTGCTGATGGCGAGCGAAACCTCCGCTTCCAGACCCTGCTTCAAACCCTTGGCCCGGGCGCGCAAATCCTGAAGTCCAGCGACGATGCGGCGCGCATGCTCCAGCATCGCCACGCCTTCCTGTGTCAGCTTGGGCTGGCGCACGCCGTTGCGCTCGAAAAGCGTCACTTCCAACTGCGCCTCGAGATTGGCGATAGTATAGCTGACAACCGATTGCGCCCGGTTCAGCGCGCGAGACGCGGCTGAAAAGCTGCCGGTTTCGGCGACGGAAAGAAACACCTGCAATTGGTCAAGTGTGGGGTTGGCTTCCATGGTCCATCCAGTTTTTCGATAGGTGACTTCCATATTATCACAGTTTTCTAGATGACAACATTGACCGATACAAGCGGCAACGATTGGGTTCCCCTGCCCCGTCCGACCTCCGAAATTGAAAACAAGGATATTTCAAATGTCGAAGATTCTTCTCGTAACCTCCAGCCCACGCGGTGGCGAATCGCTGTCGAACAAATTCGCAGGCGAGCTGGCTGCGAAGCTTCAGACGCAGACGAACGGCTCCATCACGCATGTTGATCTGGGTCAGAACCCGATCAAGCACCTCGACACCGTAACCACCTCTGCCATCCGCAAGGCTCCCGACCAGCGTACGCCGGACGAAGCATCCGCCGCAGACGATTCCGACAAGCGCGTTGCCGAATTGCTGGAAGCCGACACGATCGTCATCGGTACCGGCATGATCAACTTCAACATCTATTCCGGCCTCAAATCCTGGATTGATAACGTTGCTCGCGCAGGTCAGACGTTCACCTACACGGAAAAAGGCCCTATTGGCCTTGCCACCGGCAAGAAGGTTTACATCGTCATCGCTTCCGGCGGCGTCTATTCCGAAGGCCCGGCTGCTCCTCTCAACCACGCTGTCCCATACCTCAAGACCGTTCTGGGCTTCATGGGTATGACGGACGTTGAAGTTGTTTATGTCGAAGGTCTGGCATTCGGCCCAGAAGCTGCCGAAAAGGCAATCGCTTCCGCAACTGCCAAGGTTGAAGAACTGGCCAAGGCTGCCTGATATAAAAAAGCGGCGTTTCGCAACGCCGCTTTCAAGCACTTCCATAACGGCTGCGAGCCTCTCGCGGCCGTTATTTTTTGTCGGAAAATAACGACGCACCATTCTGGTCGATGATCAGCTGCGCCTTGCGCACGGTGCATTCCACGGCATCGTCAAGGCTGGTGAACACATCGGCACGCACGAATTCATGCGTCAACGTTTCCTCTCCCACCTTCTTTTCGATGCGTCCGGCCAGACGATACTGCCCGCCTTCCTTCATCGGCGTCGCGTAGATGACGCAATCCTTGTACGCATGCGGCTCTGATGTTTCGGCCTTCTTCGGTGCGTCATCCGATGCTTGAGAGCCGAAGGCGGACAGGATTTTCGAGAAAAACGAAGCCATGGTTACATTCCTTTTTTCTTGCCGCAGGAAGGGACGAGCCCTCCCTGCCCGGTCATGAATTGCAATCAGATGATCAGATTGGCGAGGATTTCGTTTTCGGTTATGTCCTCATAGCCCAATCCCGCATCTTCGAAGCGCTGGAACAGCCCGTTGAAATTCTCCCGGTCCGTCGTTTCGATGCCTATCAGGATCGAGCCGAAGTTGCGGGCGGATTTCTTCAGATATTCAAAACGCGCAACGTCATCATCGGGTCCCAGAAGATTGAGGAAATCGCGAAGCGCGCCCGGGCGCTGCGGCAGGCGCAGAATGAAGTATTTCTTCACACCCGTGTAGCGCATAGCGCGCTCTTTCACGTCCGGCAGACGGTCGAAATCGAAATTGCCACCGGAAACCACACACACGACGCGCTTGCCTTCCAGCCTTTCGCGACCCAGTTTCTCAAGTGCCGCGATGGACAGCGCACCGGCAGGCTCCAGCACCACGCCTTCCAGATTGAGCATGTCGATGATCGTCACGCAGATCGCATTTTCAGGGATCAACTGAACCTGTTCGGCAGAAAAATGCTGCAAGGCTTCGAAGTTAAGGTCGCCAATGCGCGCCACTGCCGCGCCATCCACGAAATTATCGACCTTGGTCAGCGTCACGGCCTTGCCCGCTTCAAGGCTTTTCGTCAGACTCGGCGCACCCTCGGGCTCGCAGAAGATGAAGTTGTCGCTGGCAACCTTGCCAGCGAAAAAGCCGGTCAGGCCAGCCGAAAGTCCACCGCCGCCAACCGGCATCACCAGCAGATCGGGCGGGTTCGAGTCGGGCAACTGGTCGACGATCTCGGCGGCAACGGTCGCCTGTCCCTCGATGATATCCTTGTGGTCGAAGGGCGGCACCATATAGGCGTCGTTTTCTTCCACATAAGCGCGGGCGGCGGCATAGCATTGGTCGAAAATATCGCCGATCAGCCTGATCTTGATGAACTCGCCACCAAAGATGCGGGTCTTGTCGATCTTCTGCTGCGGCGTCGTCACCGGCATGAAAACCACACCATGCACGCCGAAATGGCGGCAGGCAAAAGCAAAGCCCTGCGCGTGGTTACCCGCAGATGCGCAGACGAAAACTTTATTCTTGCCCGTGGTGGACACCGCCTTGCGCAGAAAGTTGAAGGCACCTCTAATCTTGTAGGAACGAACGGGCGTGAGGTCTTCACGCTTCAGCCAAATCTCGGCACCATAGCGACGGCTGAGATGTTCATTCAACTGCAACGGCGTTTCGGGAAACAATTCCCGAACTTCCCGCCGTGCGGCCTCTACAAGCAGTTTATCCACGATTTTCAATCCATTGAATTTCACGATGGCACCCGCTATGCCATAGGAAAACGCCTGACACAAAGACTCTTTACGCGCTTTCGGTACGGCTCACTCCATGAAGGTTCCCTTTTTTGAACAGCAACCTTTTGCGCGCAGTCCTTTATATCGCTTCGGTCTTCGGGCTTTACATGGCAACCGCCATGTTTATTCCCGCCATGACAGACCTCTATTACGGCAACAATGACTGGGCGGTCTTTGCCACCTCCGGCTTCCTATGCGGCGGACTGTCACTGGCCTGCGCGCTAGCCACCCGCGCGCCCATGCCAACCTTCAACAAGCGGTTCGGTTTCCTGCTGGTCAATGTACTCTGGCTGGTCTTTTCGCTGATCGGCGCCGTTCCGCTCTATCTGTCGGAGCTCAATCTCTCCTTCGGACGCGCTTTGTTCGAATCCGTTTCCGCCATCACCACCACCGGCTCCACCGCCATTTACGGGTTGGACAAGGCGCCGCAGGGCATTCTCATCTGGCGTTCGCTGCTGTGCTGGCTGGGTGGTATCGGTATCGTGGCACTTGGCCTTTTCATCCTGCCACTGCTGCGCGTTGGCGGCATGACCTTCTTTCGCATGGAATCCTCAGACACCGCCAACGACCGGCCTTTCGCGAGGCTCGCGAGCTTTACCAAGGCTTTCGTCGGCATCTATGTGGTCATGACGCTGGCCTGCACCATCGCATTCGATTTCGCGGGCATGACGCATTTCGATGCGCTGAACCACGCCATGTCGACGGTAGCCACCGGCGGTTTCTCCACCCACGACGCATCCTTCGCCTTCTTCGGCAACAATGTTGCACTGCTGTGGATCGCCACCTTCTTCCTCATCCTCGGAAGCCTGCCCTTTTCCGTGATGATCCTGCTCGCCGTGCGTGGCCGCATGGATATTCTCCACGACCCACAAATCCGCGTCTTCATCGGCTATCTCTGCGCCATATCGCTCGCCGTCGGCATCTACCACCACATCACGAACGGCGTTCCGCTCGACATCGCGCTCAGCCATTCCTTCTTCAACATGACGTCGATCCTGTCCACCGGCGGCTTTGCCAGTGACGACTATACGCTGTGGGGACCCTTCGTGGTCGTCGTCGCCTTCTTCGCCACCTTCATGGGCGGCTGCTCCGGGTCCACCGCAGGCGGCATCAAGGCCTACCGCTTCGTCATCGTCTACAATGTCGTAAAAACCGGCCTGAAAAAGCTGCTCTACCCTGACGCGGTCTACACCGTGCGCTATGGCGCCCAGGTCGTGGACGCCGAAACCATCCGCAACGTCTTCCTGTTCCTGAGCTGCTTCATAGCCCTGTGGATTGGCGGCAGCCTGGTCATGAGTGCCATGGGCTACGACTTCCTGACCGCCACCTCGGCGGTGGCCACCTCCCTCGCCAACGTCGGCCCCGGCATCGGCCCCACCATCGGCCCCGCCGGAAATTTCTCAACGATCAGCGACCCGGCGCTCTACCTGCTATCACTGATGATGCTGCTGGGACGTCTGGAGATTTTGACAGTGCTGGTGCTGCTGATGCCGCTGTTTTGGCGGGGTTGAGTATCAGTTGTCATAATTGGTCCACTCAGCTAATATTTAGGAAAATCTGAATAACTTGCGTTTAACGCATTATGAATGCTTTCTCCATTTGCATTTCTAGACAAGCACCCGACCTAAAAACTCCACAAAATATGTAAGTTCAGCTAAACTGATAATAATGCTAATTGTTGAACTGCAGTCTTTATTTTATTTGATTCCGTCCAAAATAGATATTATTTAGATTCCATAAAGTTAAACGGCATAAAATTTAAATTCCGGATTAAAGTTTTTTTATGCATTCTGAATTGAAACATAGTAATTACAGACCCGAAATTGATGGTCTTCGCGCAATAGCTGTGATCGGCGTTGTTATAAATCACGCATTTCCTAAGATTTTACCTGGCGGATTTATTGGCGTAGACATATTTTTTGTAATATCAGGATTTTTAATTACTAGGATATTGCTGTCAGATATTCAAAATTCTAAATTTTCGATTTTGCAATTCTACTGCTCACGGGCAAAAAGAATATTACCGGCATTGATAACAATGCTCATCATCACAACCATTTTCGTTGGTGCTTTTTTTTCACCACCTGATTTTCGCTCATATGCGAAGACCTTGATATCGACAGCGACTTTTACTGCGAACTTTCGTTTTCACTCCGATAGCGGTTACTTCGAACCGGATGCAAAAGAGTTACCTCTCCTACATATGTGGTCTCTTTCAATCGAAGAGCAATTCTACGTCATATTTCCTGTAGCTCTCTTTATTGCGTATCGATTTGGCAAAGTCGGTCATTTTCTGTTGTCGTGTGTATTAATTTCAATAGTAGCAACCGAATTTGAACTACATAAGGATCCAGTAACCGCATTTTATTTTCCCCAATACAGAATCTGGGAGTTTGCCATTGGAGGAATTTTGGCAACGAGAAGTCTAAGGGAATGGAAAATACCTTTTCGTCATGCCGCCTCTTTGGTTGGCCTTATGATGATTGGTCTAAGCTACATTTTCTTAAACTCTAACACGCCCTTTCCTGGCTTAGCTGCCCTTCCGGCGTGCATGGGGACCGCTTTATTGATCTGCGCAGGCACGACATCGAAGGGCGGAAGCCTCGCGTCAACCTATCCCCTAATTCCAATAGGACTGATTTCTTATTCATTATACCTTTGGCACTGGCCCATTCTCGCAATATGGTTCTACGCAAAAAGTGGTGATCTTTCGACGTTAGAACGCGCTGCTGCACTTTTGATGGCTTTTGGCGCGGCAGTAGTATCTTGGCGGTGGGTCGAACAACCGTTTAGAACGAAAAAAAGTTCTTCCGAGACGAAAAAGACGCTTATTCTCGCTTCATGTTCGTTGACTCTCCTGATCGTAACAGGCCTGGGGATAAAAGCTGCGCTCGATAGACACTCTCTCGTTGTTGCTTTTTACGGAGAAACAACGGCGAATCTTATGGAAGATACAAAACGGCTGGTCACATCCAGTAAATGCCAAATCATTGAAAATGCAGTCAGTGTCTCAGACTGCAGAATCGGAAATGCTGCACTAGCACCCGACATAGCAATATGGGGTGATTCATATGCTGATGCACTAAAATCAGGTTTTTCTTCAATTCTACAAGAACGATCTGCGATCGGGTTCATCTTGCATTCTTGCCCAGCAATCCTCGACACGATTAGAGTGGATGATAGACCGGGTTGGCGAAATTTTGGCCGAAAATGCGAAGAACATAATGCCCGGGTTATGACAGAACTTGCTCAGAATAAAAACATCAAAACCGTTGTGATTTTTAGTGGACTAGGTAGCGCCATGGCACCATATGGACCTAACGCAAAGCTAATTCCAAAAAATATGGCCAACCTTGCCAAAGAGGATGTCAGACAGGCGATAGCGGATCGTGTCATTGAGACAGCTCGCTCAGTAGAGCGGCTGGGCAAGGGCGTCATCCTGATAGGAGGCTTCTACGCTGAAGCGAGACATGGCGCGATAGATTTGCTCCGCGCCTATAGGAATGACACCTCAGTCCTCGAAAATGCAACATTTGAGAAAGAAGCTTACGATGCCAAGACTGGGCCTTTGAATTACTACCTCCAGTCTAACAGCCGTGAACGCTTATGGTTCATTGATCCTCAGAGCTTATTCTGTAAATCTGGCTCTGCTGTTTGCACATATTATGACAAAAGAGCGCTTCTAAGGGACAGCGGGCACCTCACTGTTGAAGGGGCTCGTAGACTATCTATCATGATAGCAACGGTTCTCGATCAAAACCATATCCCCAGATGATCTCGGATTTTTGCAGCGAACACTTGCAATAACGCTAAAGCAAAAAAACTTGCGAAACTTCCGTATTGGGAAAAATAGGCTTGGTGCGGACGGCGGGACTTGAACCCGCAAGACCAGAGGCCGGCAGATTTTAAGTCTGCTGCGTATACCGATTCCGCCACGTCCGCTTGCGGGTTTTATCTACACAGCGCAGGCGGGTGTGGTCAACGGGGCGTTGAGGGTGCGGGGTGGATTTAACCGCACCAGCTCTGATTTCTCGCGCCAGCCGGGCGAGCCAGCCCTTCGCGAACAAGCTGATCGGCAAAGGATACACCTGACCTTGACAGGGTGGATGCGCCGCCAGCAGATGCCACCTGAAAGCCGCCGGAATTCAGCATGTCGCGCAGACGTACCTTGGCGGTAAAACCTCGCTGACGCTCCTCCAGGCAGCGGGCCTGATCGGTTTGCGGCACGTCGATGCCGGCCAGCTTCATTTTCTCGCCATTCAGCCAGAACGTGTTGCCGTCAGCCACGCAATTGTTGAGGCCAGAACGACCACAAAAGGCGAAAGTGCCGGGCTTTGCGGTTAGCGATACCTTTTCCACCGATGGGCGGGGGGATGGCAGCGTGGCGCTTGCCGTCTGCGTCGAGGCGCCTGCCAAGGGCATGGCGATGCTGCGCGGTGGCACCGGTGCGCCGCTTGCCGGAAGTGCCACGGTCTGTGTTGCGGCAGGCCTCATGCGCTCGCTCGCTACATCACGCGTCACGGGTTTGGGTGGGGTTGTCGCCGGTCTGGAGACGGCAGCGACGGTGCCTTTCAAGGCTGGCATCAGGCTGTCGCGGTGCTCATAGACCTGGATGCCGCCGACGGCGACACCGAGCAGCAACAGCCATGACCACATGCCCGAACCGCCAGATTTGGCAGATGAACGGCGGCGGCTTGTCGGTTTTCTCTTGCTCACGGGGATCACTCCTTGTCCATGCGCATTATCGGCCCAAGGGGTTTCCGAAAGGTTGGCATTTGACATAAATGCGGATCAAAAAATGAATTTATCCACAACTCATGTGCGTCGCCGCACCCTTTAATCCTGCACGTGTCGCACAAACAAGGAGACGTTAGCGCACCTGATCCAGCAGGCGCTTGCATTCCAGAAGGTCGAACAGCGCTTCCTGCAACAGTGCCCGGTCATCCTTGCTGATGCTGGATTTACCGATGGAAATCTCCGGTGTGTCGTCTCCAGCACCTCCGAAGCCGAAGAATCGGCCACTTGGTTTGGCCTTGGGACGTCCGACGACTTCGTCTTCCTCTGCGTTCGTGACACGTGGCTCAACCGTTTCACCGCTGGCCGCCATGATGGCTTCCATCGTTGCCATATCGCCTGAGGCGATAGCCGAGACGAAGCGGTTGCCGTTGGTCTTCAGCAGCTTCTGCACGCCCTTGATCGTGTAGCCGTGGTCGTAGAGCAGGTGGCGAATGCCCTTCAGCAGATCGACGTCATCGGGGCGATAATAGCGGCGGCCGCCGCCGCGCTTCATAGGCTTGATCTGCGGAAAGCGGGTTTCCCAGAAGCGCAGCACGTGCTGCGGCAGGTCCAAATCCTCAGCCACTTCACTGATGGTTCGAAAGGCGTCGGGGCTTTTATCCAAGGTCCACTCCCATCCACACCAGAGGCAGGATTTCAAAACACCATTTAAGCTACGATGCGAATCGCACTGATTTCAACGGCTTGAAGGTTGAAATTCAACTATGTTCACAGGAGATAAGGAATCCTAGCGTGCAGAAATCAAAGCCCTGCACGATGGCGACTGCGTCAGGAGACCGCTTTTTGAGTCTTCTGCTTTGCCTTGCGGGCGGAGTGCGCCTTGAGAATGCGCTGCTTCAAAACGTTGGAGGCCTTGAAGGTCATGACGCGTCGTGGCGAGATCGGAACCTCTTCGCCGGTCTTGGGATTGCGACCGATACGCTCGTTCTTCTCGCGGATCTGGAACGTCGCGAAGGAGGATAGTTTTACAACCTCCCCACGTGTTATCGCGTTGCAGATCTCGTCGATCACGGTTTCAACCAGTTCGGCGGATTCGGTTCGGGACAACCCCACTTTTCGAAACACAGACTCGGCTAGATCCGCACGTGTCACTGTTTTCCCGGCCATATTTCCCCGCACCGCTCTCTTTTATCTCGTTGAAGCCGTCCAAGATTATTGCCCTTGGGACGACCGGTCAAGCAAAGTTTCAGAATCGTTTAGGCATTTCCAGCAATGGTGGCAATGGCTTACACGGCTGCGTAAAGAGAATTTTACCAGCGCAGCAGAACTGCACCCCAGGTAAAACCGCCACCCATGGCTTCCAGCATGACCAGATCGCCCTTTTTGATGCGGCCATCGGCGGCTGCAACGGCCAGCGCAAGCGGAATGGATGCGGCAGATGTGTTGCCGTGCTGGTCCACCGTAATGACGACTTTTTCACCGGGAATACCAAGCTTTTTGGCCGAACCGTCGATGATCCGACGGTTTGCCTGGTGCGGCACCAGCCAGTCCAGATCGTCCGCCGTTGTTCCCGTGGCCTCGAATGCAGCCTCGATGACATCGGTGATCATGCCCACCGCATGCTTGAAAACCTCGCGGCCTTCCATGCGCAGCTGACCGACCGTACCGGTGGTCGAAGGTCCACCATCGACGTAGAGTTTGTCCTTGTGCGATCCGTCGGAGCGCAGGTTGGATGTCAGAATGCCACGATCAGACGTCTTGCCCTCGCCCTCGCCCGCCTCGAGCACCACCGCACCCGCACCGTCCCCGAACAGCACGCAGGTCGTGCGGTCGGTCCAGTCGAGAATACGCGAGAAGGTCTCGGCGCCAATCACCAGCACGCGCTTGGCCATGCCGCCGCGAATGTAGAGATCGGCAGTTGCCATGGCATAGACGAAGCCGGAACAGACGGCCTGAACGTCGAATGCAAAGCCACTGGTAATGCCAAGGCGGTTCTGGATGTTGACGGCAGTTGCAGGAAACGTGTTGTCGGGTGTCGAGGTCGCAACGATGATGAGGTCGATCTCGTCAGGCTGAAGACCGGCGTTTTCAAGAGCTGCACGGGCCGCAGCCTCACCCAGAGACGAGGTCGTTTCGCCCTCGCCCGCAATATAGCGCTGCTTGATGCCGGTGCGCTGGACGATCCATTCGTCAGTGGTATCGACGATCTTTTCGATGTCCTGGTTCGTCATGACTTGCTTCGGAAGCGCTGCCCCGAAACCACGTACTACTGAGCGGATCATCCGTTATTCCTCATCGACCACGAGAGCTTCCGGCGCCGGTGGCGGCAGCCGTCTTGCGTGGTATGCTTTCAAATCGTTTTCTATTTTTGCGGTCAGTCCGTTATGGGCCATATCATAGCCCACATCGACCGCGGACGCGAAACCAAGCGCGTCCGTGCTGCCATGGCTTTTGATGACGATGCCGTTCAGACCGAGGAACACGCCGCCATTGACCTTACGCGGGTCCATCTTCTCGCGCAGCACGTCGAATGCGCTCTTGGCCAGGATGTAACCGATCTTAGCGATGAAACTGCGGGAAATCGCCTCGCGCAACAGCGTGGTGATCTGCTTTGCCGTACCTTCCGCTGCTTTGAGCGCGATGTTGCCCGTAAAGCCTTCGGTGACGACAACATCCACGGTGCCCTTGCCGATATCGTCACCTTCCACGAAACCGCGATAATCGATGGTGCCAAGGTCGGCTTCACGAATGAGGCGACCGGCTTCGCGGACCTCCTCCTGCCCCTTTACTTCCTCGACGCCGACATTCAGCAGTCCAACCGTCGGGCGGTCGATGTCGAACAGCGCGCGCGCCATGGCGCCGCCCATGATGGCAAAGTCGAGAAGCTGCTGCGAATCCGCACCGATGGTCGCACCGACGTCCAGAACGATGCTTTCGCCTTTGAGCGTCGGCCAAATACCGGCGATCGCAGGGCGCTCCACCCGCGCCATGGTGCGCAGGCAAAACTTCGCCATCGCCATCAGCGCGCCGGTGTTACCGGCAGAAACAGCGACATCCGCTTCGCCAAGCTTCACCGCTTCGATGGCGCGCCACATGCTGGAGACGTAACGCCCGCGGCGTAGCGCCTGGCTTGGCTTTTCGTCCATGGCAACGGAAACTTCGCAATCGAAAAATTGCGATTTGTCCCGAAGCTTGGGAAATTGCGCCAGAATAGGATCGCATTTGCTCTTCTGCCCGTAGAGCAGGAAGGTCACATCGTTATGACGGTCCAGCGCCGCAGCAGCGCCAGCGATGGCAACATCAGGGCCAAAATCCCCGCCCATGACGTCAATTGCTATTCTGATCACTCGTCCCTGATCCTTTTTACCGCCCTGCGGCGAAATTTTGCGCGAAAATACCGTTTCCGCGCCTGCTTACAACTGAATTCTCGATCGCATGCGATCCGTTCAGTCCTTTTTCCAGTCCTTCAATGCTGCAAAAGGCGACGGTTTTTTGTCCTCTTCCGCCTTTGTCTCACCATAACCCGCGAAATCCACATCCGGTTTGCGCGGATAGGGGTCGATGCCGAGCGCCGCAAACTCCGTCACAACGGCACCGACGTCGATCGTATCGCCGGTGAACTGGTCCGGTGTATCGGGACCATCGGGGTCCAGCACGATTTCGCCCTGCTCGTTCGTCATCATCCGCGCCAGCTTCGAACCCTCGGGCACGAAGATGTGCTCGAAGGTCTCGTCCAGAACGCTTTCCACCGGCTCCAGCGTGACGACGCAGGACTGCGTCAACGCCGCCTTCACATCACCGGTAATCTTGACACCATCGCGTTTCCAGCGTGTGACCTGCAATTCGCTTTTCAGATATTCGACGGACAGCACATTCCACAGCTTCGCCAACGCCTTGAGTTCATCCTCACTGGCGGACAGACGAATCCTGACGGGATTGGCGGAAATATGACCTACCTTGACGGGGTAGGAAAAAGGAACGTCGTCATTGGCCGCGTTTTGCGAATTCATTAAAACCTCTTAAACTCCGGGGCGGGCAGCGTCACATTGCCCGTCGCGATCACGTCTTCCGACTGTGCAGACAGGGCGTCGGACGCCATCATCATCCAGTTGGCAAGGCCGTCCATCGAAGGGACCGGCGCTTCTGCCTGTGGGTATATATTGCGCGCGAGGGCTGCGGCAAGGGCTTGCGCATCCCCACCATCCAGCGCTGCGGCGTAGGATTCGAGACGACCGTAGAACATTCCAGCAAATTTCTTCATGCGTTTGGGCACGCCCTGGTCGCCAATGCCAAGCTCGCGCATGGAGTGGTCCAGATCCTGAAAAAACGCGTCGATGATCTCCTGGGCAATCTCCTGTCCACTGGTTTCAGAGGTTTTCGTCCGGCGGAAATACAGAATCATCACGATCGCTAGAAGCTCGAAACGGCCCATGACGGTATCGGGAACATTGAGGTGCAGATAGAAGTCAGGCTGGCGTGCAGCGCTCGTCAGCGCCGTATATTGCCTGTCAACGATCGCACCATTGCTGTTTTTCTTCTTGAAGAGACCGAAGACCATCGAAATTTCCGAATATTGATCGACGAAATCGCGTCTCGTCCATTGCCCTTGTTGCATGATTGCCAAAGCTGGTTTACCGAAGCATCCGAGAATTGCAATGCCGTTGAGGTCACGTTCATCGTTGGGCTGAAACAGTCGAAGAGAAGCGCCGGAGGAAGCGTCATTTTCACGAAGCCATTGCATTCCTTTGTGAAGCGGGGGTTTTGTGTCCCCGGATTGACATAATCATGTGTACAGAAGCGGTACACACGTCAGCATACCGGAAGGTGCCATTCATGATCGCAGTCGGGGAAACGCAGGTGAGCAAGCAGAAGTCCGCAACGCAGACACGTTTTCTGAGCAAGACTGCCGTGGCAATCGTCATCGCATCCAGCCTGTTGACGGCCTGCTCCAGCACCACCGACGTCTTCCACAACGGTTATGTCGCCGATGAACAGTCGCTGCAACTGATCCCCGTCGGCTCAAGCCGCGAACAGGTGTTGCTGACCATGGGCACGCCATCGACCACAGCCACCTTCGGCAACGAAGTTTTCTACTACATCTCCCAGAAGCGCGTGCGTAAGGCAGCCTTCATGAAGCCAAAGCTGGTCGAGCAGAGCATTCTTGCGATCTACTTCGACAAGAACGGCGTCGTATCGCAAAAGGCGAACTACACGCTTCAGGACGGCAAGGTCTTCGATACGATTTCGCGCACCACCCCAACAGGCGGCAAGGACCTGACCTTCCTGCAGCAGCTTCTGTCCGGCGGCACGGCAGGCGCTGGTATCGCCAAGAGCATCCTGGGTCAGTCCAGCGGCAGCAGCGACGGTTTCTGATCCGGCAGACGGATATGCAAAAGGCCCGCGAGATTGTCTCGCGGGCCTTTTTTTGTTTGATGTCCTATCTCCCCTATCCATCATACCGGCCTCGAGCCGGTATCCAGTCGCCACGCGTCTACGTGGCAAGAGACCCCGCATCAATTGCGGGGTGACGGAGGGTGGGACAGCAAGATCGTCTCGTTACCCCCTCACCTCACGCCATATCAATGCGCCAGCACAGCCAACAACAACAACGCCACGATGTTGGTGATCTTGATGGCAGGATTGACCGCGGGACCAGCCGTGTCCTTGTAGGGATCACCGACCGTATCCCCGGTCACCGATGCCTTGTGCGCATCCGAACCCTTCATATGCGTCACGCCATCCTTGTCGATGAAGCCATCTTCAAAGCTTTTCTTGGCGTTGTCCCACGCGCCACCGCCCGATGTCATGGAGATCGCCACGAACAGACCGTTGATAATCACACCCAGCAGCGATGCACCAAGGGCAGCGAAAGCCGAGGCTTTCGAACCTGAAATCAGCAGCACACCGAAATAGACAACCAGCGGAGCCAGAACCGGCAGCAGCGATGGAACGATCATTTCGCGGATCGCCGCCTTCGTCAGCAGATCCACCGCTCTGCCGTAATCCGGCTTTTCCGTGCCCTGCATGATGCCCGGCTTTTCGCGGAACTGACGGCGCACTTCCTCCACGATGGCGCCCGCAGCCTTGCCGACAGCCGTCATGGCGATGCCGCCGAAGAGGTAGGGGATCATGCCGCCGAACAGCAGGCCTGCGACGACATAGGGGTTGGAGAGGCTGAAGGAAATCTCGCCGATATCCTTGAAGTAGGGATAGAGATCGCCATTAGCGGCAAAGTAGGCAAGGTCGTTGGAATAGGCCGCAAACAGAACCAGCGCGCCAAGGCCAGCCGAGCCGATAGCGTAACCCTTGGTCACCGCCTTGGTGGTGTTCCCCACGGCATCCAGCGCATCCGTCGCCTTGCGGACATCCGGGTCGAGACCCGCCATTTCCGCAATTCCACCGGCATTGTCTGTGACAGGGCCGAAGGCATCGAGGGCCACAATCATGCCCGCAAGCCCCAACATAGCCGTCACGGCGATACCCGTGCCGAACAGGCCTGCGAGCTGATAGGTCGAGATGATGCCACCGACGATGACGATGGCAGGCAGAGCAGTCGACTCGAGCGAGACGGCAAGCCCCTGAATGACGTTGGTGCCGTGCCCCGTGACGGAGGCCTGCGCGATGGAATTGACCGGGCGCTTGTTGGTGCCGGTATAGTATTCGGTAATGACCACGATCAGTGCGGTAACCAGAAGCCCCAGAAGGCCGCAGAAGAACAGGTTGGTACCGGTAATGTCCTGTCCGGCAACCGTACCGATGCTGCCCCAGCCGATGGTGAGCGACGTAGCTGCCGCAAGACCCGCGACGGAAAAGACGCCGGTTGCGATCAGGCCCTTGTAGAGCGCGCCCATGATGGAATTGTTAGTGCCGAGCTTGACGAAGAATGTCCCCGCAATCGAGGTTAGAATGCACACGCCGCAGATGGCCAGCGGATAAAGCATCGCGCTTTCCAGCACAGGCGCACCAGCAAAGAAGATCGCAGCGAGAACCATGGTCGCGACGACCGAGACCGCATAGGTCTCGAAAAGGTCGGCCGCCATGCCAGCGCAATCGCCAACGTTGTCGCCGACATTGTCCGCAATGGTGGCAGGGTTGCGTGGATCATCCTCGGGAATACCCGCCTCGACCTTGCCGACGAGATCGCCGCCCACATCCGCACCCTTGGTGAAGATACCGCCACCAAGCCGGGCGAAGATGGAGATCAGCGATGCACCGAAGCCAAGCGACACCAGCGCATCGATGACTTCACGCGAGCCCGTGGCATGGCCAAGGCCTGCCGTCAGCACCAGATAATAGATGGACACACCCAGGAGCGCGAGACCGGCCACCAGCATGCCGGTGATGGCGCCGGATTTGAACGCGATGTCCAGACCTGCGGCCAGGCTGTGGGATGCGGCCTGCGCGGTGCGCAGATTGGCACGCACCGAGACATGCATACCGACGAAACCGGCAGCACCTGACAGGACGGCACCGATGATGAAACCGATAGAGGCTTCCTGCGATAGCAGGAACCAGACGGCGATTGCGACGATGATACCGACGATTGCAATGGTAAGATATTGACGGGTGAGATACGCCTGCGCGCCCTCGCGGATGTAGCCTGCTATTTCCTGCATGCGCGCGGTGCCCTGATCGGCATCCAGAACGCTTTTCGTTGCCCAGACCGCGTAAACCACGGACAGGACACCGCATAAAATTACCAATGCAATAACGGTCATTCGCACTTACCTCCTATGTGCCGGGCTCACTCCCTTCCCGGCGGGCGAAACCATGCGCGGCGCGAGAAACCAAGCCCTGACGCCGAGGTAAGCCGCTCGTTCTCCTCCAAGGACGAACGGCTTGCGCGGCAAAGATGCGTTGGCAAAACCCGCCGCGTCAAGTGCGAAGATGACTGGCGGAAATCTTATCACTCTGATTCAGAGTGGTTTTCGCTTTTGTTTTAGAAAAAGGAAAAGAATAAGCAGAAGGCATGTGCCTGCGACCGGCCATATCACGAGGTTCATGACCGACCAGCCCCATGTTGTGAACACCTGCCCCGAGGCAAAGGACGACAGCGCGACCGTGCCGAACAGGATGATATCGTGAAAGCCCTGCACCTTGTCCGCTTCGTGCGGGCGATAGCTGGAGGACACGATGGATGTCGCGCCGATGAAACCGAAGTTCCAGCCCATGCCTAAAAGAATGAGCGCCGCCCAGAAATTCCAGAGCGCAATGCCCATATGCGCAACCACGGCGCAGGCCATCAAAACCAGAAGCCCCGCAGCCACGACCTTTTCCGCGCCGAAACGGGAAATCAGCATGCCGGTGAAGAAACTCGGGCCGAACATGGCCAGCACGTGCCACTGAATGCCGAGCGTCGCCATTTCGCTGGGAAAGCCGCAGCCGATGACCATGGCCAGCGGCGCGCCGATCATCATGAAGGTCATCAGCGCATAGGAACCGATGCCGCAGATCATGCCGGTCATGAAACGATGCGTCAGCACGATCTCTTTAAGCGGCCGCGCTGGTTCTGAAATTGTGGATGCGCTGCGCAATTCGGGAAGTTTGAGAAAGGAAAAAACGGCAGCAGCGATGAGACCCAGAGGAATGAGCGCCATGAAAGCACCGGCAAACAACACGGGCTCGAATGCATCCTTGCCGAAAATGGCCAGTTGCGGCCCGAGAATGGCGGAAATCACTCCACCAGCCAAAATCCAGGAAATGGCCTTGGGCTTGTAGAAAGAAGGAGATGCGTCCGCCGCGGCAAAGCGGATTTTCTGGGTAAAGCCACCGGCGACACCGATCAACAGCAGGCCGAACGCAAACAGCCAGAAGTCGGCACGAAACAGCGCGAGTGACGCGAGCCCTCCCCCGGTGGAGCAAAGCAGCGCGCCTAGAATGAAGCCCGTCTTGCGGCCCAGAAAGCGGGCGGCGAAAGCCACCGCGATGGCGCCAATGGCAACGCCGACGTTGAAACCCGTCAGCGGTGCCGTTGCCAGCGATTTGTCCGCGCCCAGCAATTGATAGCCCGCCAGCGCCCCGACCGAAAAGCTGAGCGGCCCGGCAGATCCCATGACGGCCTGCGCCATGGTCAAAAGGAAGACATTGCGTTTGGCGTCGTTCAGTTGTTGTTCAAGTCCCGGAACAGAAACGGCGCTCATATCTTCCTCGTGTGTTTTTAGCGCTTTACCTCGCCGCGGATCTGCTTGGCAATGCGGTCCAAAACCGCATTTACCAGCTTGGGCTCGTCATGTTCGAAGAACGCCCGGGCAATCTCGACATATTCGGTCACGATCACGGCGACCGGAACGTCCTTCCGCTCCAGAATTTCGAACGTTCCAGCACGTAAGATAGCGCGAACGGTGGTGTCGAGACGCGACAGTGGCCAGTCTTCCTGAAGGGCGGAGCGCACCAGCGGGTCGATCTTGGTCTGGTCGCGCACGACGCCCGCAACGATGGAGCGGAACCAAGATGGATCGGCCTTGAGATAGGTCTCGCCGTCCACTTCCTGACCGAGGCGGTGTGCCTCGTATTCAGCAACCACTTCCATCACGCCGGTGCCGCCGACATCCATCTGGTACAGCGCCTGCACGGCAGCAAGCCGCGCAGCACCACGCTGGTTGACGGGCTTCGTGGAAGGCTGACGTGGCTCGGAACCGTTATCGGTATTGCTCATGCTTTCAGCCACCCAGCTTTTTCTTCAGTTCGATCATGGTCAAGGCAGCGCGGGCTGCAAAGCCACCCTTGTCCTTGTCGGACCGGCGCACGCGCGCCCAGGCCTGATCTTCGTTCTCGACAGTCATGATGCCGTTGCCGATCGCAAGCGATTCACTGACCGCGAGGTCCATAAGCGCGCGCGAGGATTCATTGGAAACGATGTCGAAATGGTAGGTCTCACCGCGAATGACCATGCCAAGCGCAACGAAACCGTCATATTCCGTGCCTTCATCGTCAGCAGCATCGAGCGCCATGGCGATGGCAGGTGGAATTTCCAGCGCGCCGGGAACGGTGATGATGTCATAGGTGGCGCCAGCTTCATCGAGCGCGAACTTCGCGCCATCGAGAAGAGCATCGGCCATATCGTCATAAAAACGTGCTTCCACGATGAGAAGATGAGGCTTGGACATGGGAATTTCCTGAAAAGCTGCGCCGGATCATCCCGGCTTTTGGCGCGGTCAAACCATGGCTTGCCACGCTTGGCAAGTATTTTTAATGCAATGCTGCTCACCCGCCGCCCGCGACGGGTGCTGCAAAAGGCCAGTTGCGCCAGTTACGTCAGGCAGATTGGGTCGGAAATTCCGCAAGCCTGGCCGCGTAGCGTGCCATCGTATCGACCTCGAAATTCACGAAATCACCCGCCTGCCGGTCGCCCCATGTGGTGACGGACAGCGTGTGGCGGATGAGGAGGACATCGAAATCCGTACCGTTGACGGCGTTGACGGTCAGCGATGTACCATCAAGCGCGATGGAGCCTTTCGGTGCAACGAATTTCGCAAGATGCTGCGGTGCCCGCAGGCGAATGCGCACGGCCTCGCCTTCCGGTTCGATGGACAGTATCTCGGCCTTGTCATCCACATGACCTGAAACGATGTGCCCGCCGAGTTCGTCACCGATCTTCAGCGCCCGCTCCAGATTGACGCGGGTGTCCTTGGTCCAGCTTGCGATGGTGGTCAGACGAAGCGCCTCTTCCCAGGCCTCCACCTCGAACCAGCGCTCGTTGCTTCCCTCTTCCGGCAGCTTCGTGACGGTCAGGCACACACCGCCATGGGAAATCGATGCGCCGATGTCGATCGTTTTGGGGTCATAGCTCGTCGCAACGCGCAGACGCACACCTTCAGGCAGCGCCTCAAGCTCGGACACGGTTCCGACGTCGGTGACAATTCCGGTAAACATCAAAGCGGCCTTTCAAATTCAAAACAGCGATCCGGCCCGTAAGCGGTTTCGCCGACAAATGTAAATTCCTCTGGAATATCGGACCGCTTGACCGGGCTTTCAAGCCCGCCCGCGCCGACGATCATGGGGCTTTCGAACAGCAGGATACGGTCTACGAGGCCGGCTTCAAGGAAGGATTTCGCGACGTGAGCGCCACCTTCGACCAGAAGTTCAGATATTCCGCGGTTGGAGAGCAGGGTTAGGAGAGATTGGAGGGTTTCGGTTTCGAGGATTTCGACGCCCGAGGCTTCGAGGTGTTGGCGTTTGTGGGTGGCGCTACCCCCCTCTGCCCTGCCGGGCATCTCCCCCACAGGTGGGGAGATCGACTCGCGGTTGGCTGATCGCTCCACTCCGGAACCTGTATCGGACGCGTCGACCATTGATTCATTTTTAGCGTCTGACCCTGAGGGTGAGGTGTCCAGCGATGCCAGCGCCCAGCCAATCTCCCCACCTGTGGGGGAGATGTCCGGCAGGACAGAGGGGGGTAGCTCCGCACTCGACCCCAGCCGCGCCACAACCACACCCACATCCCCAGCCGTCCGCACCAACGTCGACCCGACCGGCAACTCCAACCGCCGATCCAGCACAATCCGCACCGGCGAGCGGTGCTCAAGCCCGGCAATCCGCACCGTTAACTCAGGGTCATCGGCAATCGCAGTCCCAATCCCAACCAGAATAGCACCACACCGCGCCCGCAGCTCATGCACGGCGTGCCGCGATTCAGGACCGGTGATCGCCACCTGCCCTGCCCCAACCCGGCCAATCATACCATCCGCAGAAATTGCAATTTTTAAAATCACATGCGGACGTTTCTTCATCTTCCGCGTGAGATATCCGGCCATCAAACGCTCGCCCTCACGGCGCAGCAAGCCGGTTTCAACCGCAATCCCGGCATCCCGCAAAATCTGGTAGCCGCGCCCGGAAACCCGCTCGTCCGGGTCATCGACGGCGACAACCACGCGAGCCACACCGAAATCCACCAGCGCGTTGGCGCATGGCGGTGTTCTGCCGAAATGGGAGCAGGGTTCGAGGGTGACATAGGCCGTCGCTCCCCTCGCCGCTTCGCCCGCGATCTCCAGTGCCTGGCGCTCCGCATGCGGGCGTCCGCCAATCGCCGTCACGGCTTCGGCGATGATCTCGCCATCTTTGACAAGAACACAGCCGACGGAGGGGTTGGTATCTGTGAGGCCTGTATGGCTGCGGGAAATCTCGATTGCCCGTGCCATGAACCGTTCATCATCGGCGCGGGTCGTCAAGGTTTTACGCTCCAGCGTCCGTATCACGCGCAATCTTGGCGTTGATCTCAGCAATCACGTTCTCGAAATCTTCCGCATGGCTGAAATCGCGGTAGACGGATGCGTAGCGTACGAATGCCACGTCATCGAGACCTTTCAGAGCTTCAAGCACCTGCAAACCGATTTCTTCCGATGGAATTTCCGTCTCACCGGAGCTTTCCAGACGTCGCGCAATGCCGGACACCGCTCGCTCGATGCGATCGCGATCCACCGGGCGCTTGCGCAGCGCGATCTCGAAGGACCGCACCAGCTTTTCGCGATCGAAGGGCAACTTGCGGCCGCTCTTCTTAATGACCATCAACTCGCGCAACTGCACGCGTTCATAGGTCGTAAAGCGACCGCCGCAATCCGGGCAGATGCGCCGCCGGCGGATGGAGGTGTTATCCTCTGCCGGACGCGAGTCCTTGACCTGCGTATCTTCCGAGCCGCAAAAAGGGCAGCGCATCGCCTAATCCCTCTTATAGATATGGGTACATCGGGAACCGGTCCGTCATCGCGACAACCTTCTCCCGGACCGCAGCTTCAACGCTGGCATTGCCTTCATCGGAGTTGGCAGCCTTGAGGCCATCCAACGTCTCGACGATCAGCTTGCCGATTTCGCGGAATTCCGCTTCCTTGAAGCCACGTGTCGTACCGGCTGGCGTGCCGAGACGAACGCCTGAGGTGACGAAAGGCTTTTCAGGGTCGAACGGAATGCCGTTCTTGTTGCAGGTGATGTAGGCGCGACCGAGTGCTGCTTCCGCCCGCTTGCCGGTCGCGTTCTTCTTGCGAAGATCGACCAGCATCAGGTGGTTGTCGGTGCCGCCGGACACCACATCCAGACCGCCTTCGACCAGCGTTTCGGCAAGTGCCTTGGCGTTTTTGACGACCTGTGCGGCGTAATCCTTGAACTCCGGCTGAAGCGCTTCACCGAATGCAACGGCCTTTGCGGCGATGACATGCATCAGCGGGCCGCCCTGAAGGCCGGGGAAAACAGCCGAGTTGAACTTCTTGGCCAGATCCTCGTCATTGGTCAGGATCATGCCGCCGCGCGGGCCGCGAAGCGACTTGTGGGTCGTCGTCGTGGCAACGTGGCAATGCGGGAAGGGCGATGGATGCTGGCCACCGGCCACCAGACCGGCAATATGCGCCATGTCGACCATCAGGTAGGCGCCGACTTCATCGGCAATCTCGCGGAAACGCTTCCAGTCCCAGACGCGGGAGTAAGCTGTGCCGCCAGCCAGAATAAGCTTCGGCTTGGTTTCCTTGGCCTTGCGCTCGACTTCGTCCATATCCAGCAGGTTGTCGCCTTCGCGCACGCCATAGGACACGACGTTGAACCACTTGCCGGACATGTTGACCGGCGAACCGTGCGTCAGGTGCCCCCCGGAGTTCAGGTCAAGACCCATGAACGTATCGCCCGGCTGAAGCAGCGCGAGGAACACGGCCTGGTTCATCTGCGAACCGGAGTTTGGCTGAACGTTGGCGAAATTGACGCCGAACAGCTTCTTGGCGCGCTCGATGGCCAGCTCCTCGGCAATATCCACGAACTGGCAGCCGCCATAATAGCGCTTGCCCGGATAGCCCTCGGCATATTTGTTGGTCATGATCGAACCCTGCGCTTCGAGAACGGCGCGGGAAACGATGTTCTCAGAAGCGATCAGCTCGATTTCGTGGCGCTGACGACCCAGCTCCTTCTCGATCGCGCCGAAGATATCGGGATCAGCGTCGGCAAGCGGGCGGGAGAAGAAGGCATCTGTATTCGTCATGATGATAGCTCCTGAGACAGTCATGCGATGGCGTCTTAACGCCCTGCCCTTTCAAGAGCAAGACAGCCTGCGAGATTTGCCCGTCAAACTGCGACCTTCAGCGGAAATATTCCATCCAAGCCCCAAACAAAAAAGCCGCGCTTCGAAAAACGCGGCTTTTGACAGGCCTGACGTGGCAGATCAGTTGCGCGGCAACAGATCGTCATCGATGGAGCCGGAAGGCTGCTCCTGCGTATAGGTGGTGTTCAGCGCCAGCTCGGCATTGCCGTCCTTGCTGTAGATGTCGTCGCGGAACTGCACGACGCCATCGCGTGTCGACCATGCCGTGATGTAAACGAAATACACCGGAATTTCCTGCGCCAGCTTGATCGGCGTGTTGACACGGGTCGCGATGACCCGTTCGATTTCCTGACGCGACCAGCCGGGCGTGTCACGCAGCATCCACGATGTCAGGTCGCGAACGTTCTGCACGCGAACACAGCCCGACGACTCGAAACGCATCAGCTTGTTGAACAGGCCCTGCTGCGGCGTGTCGTGCATGTATTCGTTGTTCGGGTTGTGGAAGTTGATCTTGGTCGAGGACATGGCGTTGTTCTTGCCCGGATCCTGACGGAACATCAGGTTCGGGGCCTTAGGCGCGTTCCAGTCGATCGTCGTCGGCGACACTTCCTGCCCACGGCCATCCAGAAGGCGGATGTTGTTGCGCTCCAGATAGGTCGGGTCCTTCTGCATCAAAGGCACGATGTCCTTTTCGATGATCGAGCGCGGCGCCGTCCAGTAAGGGTTGAGAATGATCTCGTAAATCTTGGAGTTGATGATGTGGGTCGGGCGGGTATCCTTGCCAACGACAGCCGTGTTGCGCAGCACGACGCGGTTGTTCTCGACCGCTTCGATGGACGCCGCCGGAATATTCACCATCACGTGGCGCGGGCCGAGATCGCCCGACATGGTGTTGATGCGAACAAGGTTGGTCTGAAGCTGCCCCAGACGAATCTGTGCGGAAACATTCAGCGCCTTCAAGGTGTATTCACCGATAACGCCATCAGCCGGAAGGCCGTGGCGCGCCTGGAAGCGCTTCAGGGCACCATCGACATAGGAATCGAACGCGCTGGAAATACCGGCTTCACGCGGCAGGTCGCCGGAGATCATCAGACGCTGGCGCAGGGCCTGAATGGATGGATCGCTGACGCCAATCTGAAGTTTCTGCTGGCTTGGCGGCACTTCCGGCCAGCCACCGTTGGAAACGATCTGCTGATACTGCATCATCGCCTGCTGCACGAAGCCGGGCGACTCAGGGCTCAGAACCGGGGTGTTGGACGCAACACCGGCAGCGGCGCGCGACGAGTTGGCATCGAACTGATCGTCCCAATTGCCGCGACGCGACGATCCGATGAGATCGTTGAACGCATCTTGCGCAAATGCGGGCGCGGCAAGAGCCACAGCGCCGAGGGAAACGGCAGAGCGCAACATGGCGCGCCGTGAAACAACTTCGGGGACGATTTTCTTTGTCATTTTACCTACCAGCCACTTTATCAGGCATCATAAACAACGCCTAAAACAACATCGTTAACAAACACGTATGGACGCGCCTGCCGGCAGGAAGAACTCTATGCGAACGATGGATGACGCATGACGCGAACACAGGAGAAACCGCCGGCTCCTAGCATGTGGCGGTCCCATACCAATATGGCCAATTCGTGTCACCTGATGGCGCCTCACGAACCCGTGTTGCCAGGTGATTTTGCGATTGCAGCGCACAAAAATGCAACAAGCCGGATGCGCCCCCACATCCGGCTTTGCTTGATGATACGATATTGCCGATCGATTACAGGCGGTAAGCGATCGAGTCGTTCCAGAAACGGTCCAGACGCTGGAGCATCTTGTTCATTTCTGCGAACTCGCCGGTGCCGATGCCGCCGACTTTTTCGATGGAGCCGATGTGGCGCTCATAGAGGCCTGCAACGGTTTCTGCGATGTCCTGGCCCTTTTCGGTCAGGCTGATGCGAACCGAGCGGCGGTCGATGCGGGAACGCTGGTGGTTGATGAAGCCGAGGTCTACCAGCTTCTTGACGTTGTAGGACACGTTGGAGCCGAGGTAGTAACCACGCGAGCGCAGCTCGCCGGCGGTCAGTTCGGATGTGCCGATGTTGAAAAGCAGGAGCGCCTGAACTGCGTTGACATCATCGCGACCCTGACGGTCGAACTCGTCCTTGATGACATCGAGAAGGCGGCGGTGGAGGCGCTCGACCAGGTGAAGCGATTCCATGTAGAGAGAGCGGATGGTTTCGTCCTGAGCGTCGGAAACGATGGCCTGTGGCTTTGCTTTGCTATTGATCATGACTGCCTCACTGTTTTGTTTGGCGGTGTTTGTTTGTTTCCCGCCTTGAGACCAAATCTAAGCAATGCGCATAAAATTCTACTTAAAATGCACGATTAATGAAACGTTACTTGCATGTCTCGCTTTTGATGAGTGTTGTACCGGATTCAAAATCGCCCCGGTCACCGCTATATATTTCAATGACTTATGCCAAAAAATCTGCCAAAAAATGGCCTCAATAGCTTTAATTTTATGGTAAATCAATTCTTGAGCGTTCGTCGTTTTGGCGTGCATCGAGCCAGAAAGCGACCTGGAATAGTATATAAACAGTTGAGATTATGCCGTGCATGATGGGCACCATGGTGTTGTGCCCGAATATATTCGGCCACACCCTGTACATGGCGATCTGGGTTCCGGCACCGATGACCCACATGACGGCGCCCCAGGACGCGCCGAGCCAAAGGCCAAGGGCTGCAACCGGGAAAACGACGGCCAGACTGGTGCCTGCCACGCGCCATGGCATGTTGAGCATATCGAACCGCGCCTGCCCGCCCACCGAATAGCCCGTCAGCATCGCCCAATATTGCAGGCCGAACCAGAAACACGACAGCGCCACCAGTCTCAGAAAGACGATGTAGAGAATTTCCGCGAAAGGTCGTTTGGGATGAGGGAGAGAATCAGGTTCCATGGGGCGAAGATAATGACCTGTTGCGGGCGCGACCAGCAGATATTGCGCTGCGACACGGTGACTGTCAAAACCCCGCAACGATCTGCCGCATTCGCATGTGCGTTACATTGTGTTATGGGCCACTCTGAATGAAGCGACGTTTTGGACGCCGTCACATCCGCACCCCTCATTCCTGTGCTTGTCACAGGAATCCAGTCGCCGCGCGTCTGCGCTGCGCAGGGACTCTTTTCAGCCCATAGACATGGGCTGGCTGGATTCCTGTGAAAAGCACAGGAATGAGGGTGAGCAAAGTGACCGCGTCCAGACAGCGGCGTCCCGTACCGTCGGTATGAGTGGTGCCGCATCTGGAAAGGCAAAGGTATATGAACGACAAGACCCATCTGGTAGATCACATTACCGGTCACCGCCGGATGCGCAGAAACCGCAAGGCGGACTGGACGCGCAGGCTGGTGCGCGAGAACCAGTTGACGGTGGACGATCTGATCTGGCCGGTCTTCATCGTGCCGGGTACCAACATTGTGGAGCCCATTCCCGCCATGCCGGGCGTCAACCGCATGAGTGTGGACCGCTTGGTGGAGGCAGCGAAGGAAGCAGCCGATCTCGGCATTCCCGCCATCGCGACCTTCCCCAACATCGAGATGAACCTGCGTGACGAGACAGGATCGCAGTCGCTGGAGGCCAACAACCTCATCAATCAGGCCACCGTCGCCATCAAAAGGTCCGTCCGCAACATCGGCGTCATCACCGATGTGGCGCTGGACCCTTTCACCAGCCACGGCCATGACGGCATTTTGCGCGGTGACGATATCGTCAACGACGAAACCGTGGATCAGGTCGTCAAGGCCTCGATCATGCAGGCGGATGCCGGTGCCGATATCATTTCCCCCTCTGAAATGATGGATGGCCGCATCGGCGCCATTCGTCGCGGGCTGGATGCTGCCGGCCACCAGAATGTCGGCATCATGGCTTATGCCACCAAGTTCTCGTCCGGCTTTTACGGTCCCTACCGCGAGGCGATCTGCACCAGCGGCCTGCTGAAGGGCGACAAGAACAGCTATTACATCAACCCCGCCAACGGCATGGAAGCGATGCGCGACGCGGCGCTCGATGTGGAAGAAGGCGCCGACATGCTGATGGTCAAGCCGGGCCTGCCCTATCTCGACATCTGTTGGCGCTTGAAGGAAGCCTTCGGCCTTCCGACCTTTGCCTATCAGGTCTCCGGCGAATACACCCAGATCAAAGCCGCCGCCATGCAGGGCTGGATAGACGGTGAACGGGTGATGATGGAAACCCTGCTCTGTTTCAAGCGCGCGGGTTGCGATGGCATCCTGACCTACTTCGCGATCGAGGCCGCAAAGAAGCTCGCAAAGGGTTGAGCTACGGCTCATTGCATTGCACGGTTTTCCACACCATATAATTTTGCGAACAGGAGAACCCGTCGATGACACTCGACCCGAATACGACATATGTACCCACCGAAGACTGGCGCGCCTATAGCGGCGTGCTGAGCCGCCGCGTGTTCGCCTTCATCATCGATTACATCATCGTGGCTCTGCTGTGCATTCCGGCCGCCGTTATCGTCTTCTTCCTTGGTGTCATCACGCTCGGTCTCGGCTTCGCGCTCTATCCGATCCTCATCTTCGTCGTTGCCGTGCTGTATTTCGGCCTGACGCTGGGCAGCTCCGCCCAGGCAACACCCGGCATGCGCGCCATGGGCATTGCAATGGCGCGAACGAACGGTCGGCGAATCGACTTCCTTCTATCTACGATGCACATCGCGCTTTTCTGGATCCTGAACTCGGTGCTGACACCATTGATCCTGCTGGCAGGCCTGTTTACGGAACGTTCGCGTCTGCTACACGACTTCCTGATGGGCACCGTTATGGTCCGAACGACTTGATTGACACGCTCATATAAGGAAAGTCACATGGGCTGCCTCAAATTGATGTGCAGCCCCCATCTGCCAGTTGACGTTTCAGGGCTTTTTGCCATTCTGGTACCAAGGTCTTGACGGGCGAAGGGAGCGATCAGGGTTCGATGAACACGCAGGCGACGCCTTCTCCGCAATTTTATCTGACAGCTCCGGCCACCTGCCCCTATCTGCCCGGCCAGCTGGAGCGGAAGGTCTTCACGCATCTTGTCGGTCCACGCGCGACCGATATGAACGACCTGCTGACCCAGGGCGGCTTCCGTCGCTCCCAGAACATCGCCTATCGCCCGGCCTGCGAAACCTGTCGCGCCTGTGTTTCCGTACGCATTCTGGTGGACCGTTTCGTGCCCACCAAGTCCATGCGCCGCGTTCTCAGCCATAACAATGACCTCGTGGCCACCGTTCACCAATCTGAACCCTCCACTGAGCAGTTTTCCCTCTTCCGCCGCTATCTCGACCACCGCCATCAATCCGGTGGCATGTCGGATATGTCGGCGCTGGACTACGCCGTCATGGTGGAAGACACGCACGTCAACACCCGCATCATCGAGTATCGCAAGCGCGAGCCGGGTGCTGGCATCGATGACAGCAAGCGCGGCGAGCTGATCGCCGTCGCGCTGACGGACACCATGAGCGACGGCCTGTCCATGGTCTATTCCTTCTTCAACCCCGACTATGAGAAACGCTCGCTCGGCACCTTCCTCATTCTCGATCACATCGCCCGTACTCGCACGCTTGGCCTGCCGCATGTCTATCTGGGTTACTGGGTCAACGGCTCGGAGAAAATGGGCTACAAGGTGCGCTACCACCCGCAGGAACACCTGACACCGCGCGGCTGGGAACTCTACGAGCCCGAGCAGGTCTGAACAGACCGCCTTCCCGATACAATGCCAAAACAGCAGGACGCTTCAGTGCCGAAATCCTTTAAGACAGCTCTGCTCACCGCCGCGCTGATGACGATAGCCACGCCTTTCGCCCATGCGCAAACGGGCAGATGGAAACCTTCCGAGCAGATCAAAACTTACGCCATCACAGGCAGTTCCGGCATCGATCTCTACCGTTCCATCGGCGAACGTGGGCCGCAGGCCGGTGTTCAGGCCGTGGCACACACCACTTTCAAGCTGACATGGCGGCGCGATTACCGCCCCCAGCCAGACGGTGCCTGCGTGCTGGCAACCGCCCGCCCCAATCTCACTATTATCTACACTTGGCCGAAAGCACCGGCAAAACTGCCACCAGATGTCGCCGCAAGCTGGCAACGCTTCATCGCAGGCGTCGAAAAACACGAGCGCGTTCACGGCCAGCACATTCTCGAAATGGTCAAAAAGATCGAAGCCTTCAGCGTTGGCCTTCGGGCCGAGGACGATCCGAAATGCCAGAAGGTGCGCGTCGTTCTCCAGCAGCGGCTGGGAGAACTCTCAAACGAACAGCGCCAGCGCGGCCGTGATTTCGACAAGGATGAGCTATCAAACGGCGGTGCGGTGCATCAGTTGATCCTGACGCTGGTCAACGGCCCCTGAGCCAAAAGGCCCGCTACTCCGCCGCCTCGCCTTTCAAAACCGGCTCTGCCAGAATGGCGATCTCCAGTTCATAGGAATAGCCTTCCAGCATCGTATAGGCCTGCTCGATAACCTCGATCTGCGTTTCGGCGTTGCGAATGGCATCGGCAATGGACTGGCTGCGTGCCCGCAGCATCGAGCCCAGCACATCCGTTTCCGGCTTGCGGCCCAGACGGTCCATATGCTTGCGCACGCGGGCACGGTGACGCTCCAGCTCCAGAATATGAAAACGGCTCTTCAAAATATCGTCCGTCAGCTTGCGCCGCATGGCGGCAACGGGATCGAAGCTGCCGGGTTCGCGCTCGTCTAGAATGAACTCGTTGACCAGAGTTTCCAGCATCAGCAAACCCTTGAGGTCCTTGGCATCGGCCAGTTGCGGATCATAGCCCGTGTCATCAAACACCCGGCGGCGCACAGGGTCCTTCAGCAACTCATAGGCCAGTTGCAGCTTCGCGAACTGATCGGCATCGCCACCACTGTCGGGGTGCGCGCTTTTAGCCACCTTGCGATAGGCAGACTTGATCGCCGCCTCATCGGCATCGCGCTCAACACCCAGCAAAACATAAGGATCGATCACCGAAACACCTGCACTCGCATTCTCGAAAACAGCCCTCACCCACACCAAGCGGCCAGCACCATTACGGGATCATACGCAATTTTAGCCGTCCAAGGCACCCCTTGCATGAGGTTTTGAACGTAAAACAACATCACCCGCCAGCATTCACCAGCCGCGCTACGCCATTGCCCGCAAATTTGTCCAGCGCATGGCAGAACCAAAAAACCGCTCGCCATACACCATCCAGGCAGGCCTTTCGGATTATAGCGCAGCCCATAAAACCGGTGTAGATTAGCGTAAACTTCTGGAGGGAGGATCACGCCATGGCAGAAACCATTACCCAAACGGTAACCGACTACGTGCAGGCCATGAGCTACGGCGATGCCAGCCTGCTGCGCGAAGTCTTCGACCCGCGCGCCAGCATCGTCGGCAATTACGAAGGCGCCACCGAGTGGCTATCGCTGGAAGACTTCATCCACCAGATCCGCTCCGCAGGCAGCGGTTTGCAGGAACACCAGCCGGACCACGAAATCCACGGAATAGACCGCACCGGCGACACCGCCTCCGTCAAACTCACCAACCGCTTCGCAGGCATGCATTTTTCCGAATACCTCTGCCTGCTGGAACGCGACAAAAACTGGACCATCATCCACAAACTCTACGCCCTCCTGGAATAACCCAACCACCCCACCCCCAACTTTTTTCACGCGGAGACAAAATTTCTGCTTTACACCACCAGAGAATCTGATAATTCCACCCGCACTGGAATGCCCTTGTAGCTCAGTTGGTAGAGCACCTGATTTGTAATCAGGGGGTCACGAGTTCGAACCTTGTCGGGGGCACCAGTTTCTTTCCCAAAGAAATAAATCGGCGTTCTGGTGCGTAGTTGCGCACCACTTTCTAATAAGCTGTCCATCCAATGATGGTCGAAAACACGCCTTGCTTTTGGTAAGACTAATTTTTCCTGATCTAAACGGACCAGACGGAAAAGATTCCGTAGGCCGCGCCTACCGGAAATCCTATGTAAAAACTATAGCGACGCCACCAAGGATATTCTTTAGGCAGCGGCTCAGGCTCATCCTCTGGTATTTTCTTAAAAAAACTCATTATGAACAATGACATACGAGACAGGCCCGCTTCAAACAGAAATTGAATCAAAAGAAACGGCAGCATCAGGAGCAGAACTATCCAAAAGCCGCGAACGACCACGACTCCCAGCGTGGCCACCATCAACCCGACGATTGCTCCGAAAGCCAGCGTCGCAGCTGCCCACGCTAAATCGGATGGTCTGATTTTCTTTCCGCCCATTTCCAAGAAATGCTCCGATGCTATCGAAAATAAATCGAGTCCATATCACCCCAAATCCAGCGTCATCACCACCGGGCAATGATCCGAAGCCTTGGGCCGGTCCCAACCCGTCCGTGGATAGCGCTCAACCTCCTGCCCCGGCGGAAAGATGGTGCGATAAGGCTGACCACCGCGGATGATTTCAGGCGCGCTTTTGGCGCTGATCTCCGCCAGATGCGGAGAGAGCCAGATGTAGTCGAGTTGGCAGAGATGCTGTTCCTGCGGGCCACGGGAGTGGTAGAGGGTCCAGCGGTCCATCTCGTCGCGGCGTTGCATGGGGTTTATCGCAAAGCCGTCCTTGCTGAGAATATCGAGCGCGCTGCGCTCCTCTTTCACCGGCGTGAAGCTGTAGCCGGTACGGCGGTTGCCGGAAATGATGACGCGCTCCTGATAGTCGTTCATGTCGCCGCAGATGGCGAAATTCATGGAGCGGGACTTGTCTGCTCCGAAACGGTTTTCGATGATGCGGCGGATGGCCCGTACCTCCGCTTCGCGCACCGGCATGGTGGAAAGCCGGGCATCACCCGCTTCCCTCGCATTGGTCATAGACTTCAGATGCGTCACATACAGCGTGAACGGTTTGCCGCCGATGCGCAGATTGAGTTCGAGGCAATCGCGTTTGAAAATCTTGTCGTCTATGCGGTTGGTGAGTGCCAGTTCAGGCGTGAAGAGTTCAAGCTCGCGATAGGTCAGCGTCGCATGACTTTTGATCTCGACAAGCTCGATCTTTTCGCCATCCAGCGTTTCGTCGCGCATGATGACGGCGACATCGATGCCGCGGCTGTCATTGCCTTCCACCAGATATTTCTGGCGATAGCCATTGCCCACCATGCGGTAGAGATAGCCGTATTCGAAGGCCTGCAAGGCGGCCATGTTATCGACTTCCTGAAGGCAGAGAATGTCGGCATCCGCATCGGCAATGGCCAGAGCCGAAAGCTGGCGGGTATCATCGGTCGATGCCAGCATGCGCGCGCTTTCAAGCGCCTGGTAGGTCGCCTCGTCGCGCACATCGAAAAGCTGCATGGCCCGGTCGCGCCGCGTCTGGTTGCGAAAGCCGGTATAATCGAAACGCGTCATCAGGTTTTCGATGTTGAACGTGGCAAGCCGCAGCGACATGAATCATTCCCGGTTGGTCTCAGGTCAGACTAGCCGTTAATCCTGTCACGGCAAGCATTACAGCCGCCATGCAGACCTGATGATAATGGGAAGGAGCGAGCCGATGGCAGCAGGTTCGCGAGAATAGGCGCGCAACGCCTGCCCGTCCGGTAGCGTCAACCGCAGGGAATAGCGCTCGCCCTCGTAGAGAATGTTGGCAACCCGGCACGGTATGCCATTGCCATCCTGTATCACATCCTGCGGGCGGACTAGAATATCACCGTGCGGTGATAACGAGCGTTCCGTCATCATCAGCGGCTTCAACAGGCTCCAGTCCAGAGACCGTGGCGCGCTTTCAGGCAGGACCAAGGACAGGATAGCACCCTGCCCCACCAGCCCACCGACGAGCCTGCCTTCCGGCCTTGCATAAAGTTCCGCCGGTGCTGCCATCTGCAATAATTTGCCTTCGGACATCACGGCGACATCCGTGGCCAGCGCCATGGCTTCGGCCTGATCGTGGGTGACGTAGATCATCGTTGCGCCTGAGGTGGCATGGAATTCGCGGAAGGTTTCTTCCATTTCCTGGCGCAGATGCCGGTCGAGATTGGCGAGCGGTTCGTCCAGCAGAACGACGTCCGGCTCCGTCACGAGGCAACGGGCCAGCGCCACGCGCTGCCGCTGGCCGCCCGATAATTCGGATGGGCGGCGGTTGGCATAGGCCTCCAGCCGCACGGTGGCGAGCGCGTGTGCCACCTTGCGCTTGTAGGTCTCCCCGGAAATGCCGCGCACTTTCAGCGGATATCCTGCATTGTCGGCCACCGTCATATGCGGCCACAGCGCGTAGGACTGGAAGACCATCGCCATGTTGCGGCGTTCCGGTGGCACCATGCTGCCGGCATCGGCCAGCACGCGTTCGCCCAGCAGAATGGAGCCATCGGTCGGTTGCTCGAAACCGGCAATCATGCGCAGCACCGTCGTCTTGCCGCAGCCGGATGGGCCCAGCAGCGCCAGAAATCCCCCATCCCGAATGGTGATGGAGACATCATCCACCGCTGGTTTTCCGGTGCCAAAACGCTTGGACAGGCGGTTGAGGATCAGTTTCGCCACGGCACAACTCCCTTCGGCAGCCTGGCGCCGAGAAGTTCGAGAAGCAGCATCAGCACCACCACCATGATCACTACCAGCACGGACAGTGCGGAGGCCAGATTGAAGCTGCCGCTATCATCGAGATTATAGATCACTACGCCCAGCGTCTGCGTGCCCGCCGACCAGAGCAGCGCCGAAACGGTCAGTTCGTTGCAGGCGATGAGAAAGACCAGAATGACCGATGCACCCGCAGCAGGCCCGACCAGCGGCAAGATGATATCGAACATCCGCCGCCAGAAGCCAGCCCCGGCCAGCCGTGCAGCCTCCTCCAGCGCCGGGTCGAACTGCGTGAAGGCACTGACCATGGGCTTCAGGCTGACGGCGAAGAAGGAGGAGAAATAGGCCAGCAGAATGATCCAAAGCGTGCCGTAAAGCGTCACGCCCAGCAGCGGAATAGGTGCCGCAAACAGTAGCACGTAGGATACGGAAATGACGACGCCCGGCAGCGCATAGGGAATGTCCACCAGCGCCGACAGCAGGAACATGAAACGGCTTTTGCCGCGCACGAGGAAATAGGCCGTCAATACTGTCACCACAAGGAGACAAAGCGATGTCGCTGTGGCCAGAAACAACGAGTTGGCGAAGGCCGTTCGCGTCACCGCCTGCCGAAACAGAATCTCCTCATAGGCATGCAAGCTCGCGGTTTTGAGACTGAGTGGGACGCCATAGGCGGGTGCCAGCGAACTCGAGACCAGCGCCATCAGCGGCGCGACCAGCATGAAGAATATGCCGAGCCAGAGTGCTGTTTCCACCAGCCCCCGCCATGGCCCCAGCGTGAAGGTCGCCGCCTTGCCGGATAGGCCGATGATGCGATAATCGCGCCCCTTCATTGCCCGTTCCTGAATGGCAAGGCCCAGCACCGAGATGATGGCGATCATGCCGGAGAGCATGGCTATATCGCCAAAGGTGCTGCTGCCAAAGCTTGAAAAACGACTGTAGATCAGCGTCGGCAAGGTGAAGATGGAGGCGGGAATACCGAGTATGGCCGGAATGCCGAAATTGCCAACACCTGAGACGAAGGAGATGGCAGCACCCGCAATCAGCCCCGGCACGGCCAGCGGCAGGATAATGTGTTTCAGCACCTGCCAGGAAGATGCGCCGGAGAGCTTGGCCGCCTCGATGCCATCCTGCGGCAAGGCCAGAAGCCCCGCACGAAGCGAGAGATAGACCAGCGGCGCATGCTGCACGCCCAGCAGCAAGGCAATGCCAGCAATGGAATACAGCGGCTGCGGCGAGCCCAGAGGCGGCGCAAGGCCGATGGCTTTCAGCAGCGTGCTGGATGGCCCCGTCATGCCGATCCACGACAAGGCAGTCACCTGCGGCGGGATCATCATCGGCAGCATAAACAGAAAGCTTAAGATCGATTTCCCGCGGATATTGCACAGCGTCAGCGCTAGCGCGAAACCGGCGCCAATGGCAAGCGAGATCACCATGCCGAAGAAGGATGTGGACAGCGTGTTCAGCACGGCGTCCCACAGCGCCGGATCGCTCAGCAGCGGCCACATGTCACCTTTGAGTGACGAGATGACACCGGTATAGGCCAGCCGCCCGAGCGGCAGCGCGCTCAGCATGAAAACGACTGAAACCACAAAGGGAAACAGCCAGCGCGGCTGGCTGTTTCCACTGTTCGAACGTGCGGGCATGAAGGTGGATCAGCCCTTGGAGTCGAAGATATCGGAGAAGGTTTTCAGGTCCTTCTCGGAATTCTTCAACGCTTCGGACGCGTTGATCGGCAGCACCTTGATCTTGTCGCGCGCAGGAAAACCTTCCGGCAGGGCAACGTCGTTGCGGGCCGGGATATAACCGAGCTTGACGAAGCCTTCCTGTCCCTTCGCGGACAGGACATAATCCACGAACTTCTTGGCGGCATCGGCATGTTTGGTGTTGGCCAGAATGCCGACTGGCTCGGTCACGGCAGAAACGCCCTCTTCCGGAAACACGAACTCAACCGGGGCGCCCTTGGCCTTTTCGCGGATCGGCATGTAATCCACCACAACGCCATAGGCCTTTTCGCCAGATGCAACAGACTTCAACACCGCGCCATTGCCGCCAGCAGCAATCGCGCCGTTGGTTTTCAGGGCTTTGTAGTAATCCCAACTCAGGCTATCGACACCAACCAGCGTCTGCGCGTGAATGAGGGCCGCACCAGAGGTCAGTGGGCTTGGCATGGCAACCAGCCCCTTGGCGTCCGGCTTTGCCAGATCCGCCCAGCTCGTAGGCTTCATCGCGGCCTGCGTGTTGTACATGATGCCGGTCGTGATGAGCTTGGTGGAGTAGTAATAGCCATCAGCATCATAAAGCGTCGCATCGTAATGGGCTGCTTCCGGCGACTTGTAGGCCAGCAATTGCTTGGCCTGCTTCATGCGCTCCAGCGTCACGGTATCGGCAATCAGCAGAACGTCGGCAACCGGGTTGCCCGCTTCGATCTCGGCCATCAGCTTGGCCATGATCTTCGGCGTTCCATCCCGCACCCACTGAATGTCGATGTCGGGATTGGCCGCCTTGAAGCCATCGACGGTCGCCTGCGCATCCTCGTTCGGCTGGCTGGTGTAGAGCACCAGATCAGCCGCCTGGGCGCTGCCCATGAGAATGCCGAGCGATACGATGGCCGTGAAGGCGGAAAGAAGCGTTTTCATGAATGCGGTTCCAGTTGCGATCTGGCACCGCTAAAACACACATCCATAACATGTGTGTGACAGGCAGGTTTTAAGCGCCCATCACAACGTAACAGTACCCTCTATCAACACCGTCACCGCACCACCGATCCAGATATCGTCGCCGATCTTGTCGACACTCACGCGCCCGGCCCGGCCCAGAACCGTACCCTGACTTGCCACATAATGTTGTGGCGCAATGCCCTGCCCGATCAGCCATTGCGCGATGCCCGCATTCAGGCTGCCTGTGACTGGGTCTTCGTAACCATCCGCAAAGGCTCTCAGCTCGAAATCCGCCTCGATAGCATCATCCGTACCGCAAGGCGCCGCCACGCCAACCTTCAGCCCGCCGAGAACGGGATAATTCGGCTTGATGTTCAACACATCTTGGCGAGTGCGCAGCAGCAGCGAAATCCAGCCGGGACCGTTATCCGTCCAATTCGCATCGACAACGGTGTCCTTGGCAAGACCAAGACCCGCGATGACCGCCTCAAACGTATCGGCCTCCACCGGACCGGATTTGCGTAAAGGCGGTGCCGCAAAGGCAAGCTTGCCATCCGAAACTTTGACCCTGACGAGACCCGCCTCACACTCCTGCACGACCTCGCTCTTATCTGTTTTACCCTGACGCGAAAGCCAGACGTGGCATGTGCCAAGCGTCGGATGACCGGCGAAGGGCAGCTCACCATGCGGCGTAAATATCCGCACTCGGTAATCGGCATCCGGCGATGTGGGTTTTAGAATGAATGTCGTTTCGCTGAGGTTCGTCCAGTTGGCAAAAGCCGCCATCTGCGCGTCGGAAAGGCCGTCCGCATCGAAGACAACGGCGAGAGGATTGCCCTTGAGTGGCTGCGACGAGAAGACATCCACTTGCTGGAAAGCGTGCTGGCTGGTCATGGGCAAATCCTTTTGTTGGGATGGCACAAAGCAAGATTATTCGTCACCCTCGGGCTTGTCCCACTGCTGTCCGGTTTAAATTTGTAGACACGGCGCACGGTGTTGATTCTATTCGTATTCAAGCGTTTGGCGACGATTTGGACACGAAAGAGAGGCAACACCGTGCGGCATCACAATAGCGTTTTTCGTGATCTTTTGAAGCGCATTTCCTGGTCGACCTTCGAGCGGCTTGTGGATGAGCATGGCACCGATAAGCATATCCGGCGATTGTCCACCAAGAGCCAGTTGATCGCCCTGCTGTATGGGCAACTGGCCGGTGCTGTCAGCTTGCACGAGATCGAAGGCGGTCTGGAAAGCCATTCGACACGCCTTTATCATCTCGGCGCACGCCCGGCCTCACGTTCGACGCTGGCTGATGCCAATGCCAAACGCTCAAGTGCGGTCTTTACCGGTCTGTTTGCCGAGCTGGTCACACGAGCTGGGCGCGGGTTGCGACGGGCCGTCGGCGAGGCGACCTATCTGATCGATGCCACGAGCCTTCGCCTTTCCGGTGCAGGATCGCAATGGGCGCGGTTCTCCCATAAGGCGTGCGGAGCCAAGGTCCACATCGTCTATGATGCGGGCGCAGAGCGACCGATCTATGCCGCCGTTACACCCGCCAATGTCAATGACATCACCGCGGCCAAGGCCATGCCGATCGAACCGGGCGCGACCTACGTCTTTGATCTGGGCTATTATGATTTCTCATGGTGGGCCAGAATGGATCAGGCCGGATGCCGCATCGTCACCCGCTTCAAGTCCCATACACCCCTGACGGTGTTGCATGAGCAGCCGCTGGGGGACGCGGATGCAAACGGTGGTCGCATCCTGTCGGATCGCATTGGTCTGCTGCCTGCCCGTCAGGCCGGCAACCGCAAGAACCCGTTCAGCGACCCGGTTCGCGAGATCACGGTGCAAAGCGATACCGGCAAGGTCCTGCGGATCCTGTCGAACGATCTCGATGCCACTGCGCAAGAGATCGCCGATCTCTACAAGCGTCGCTGGGCTATCGAGCTGTTCTTCAAATGGGTCAAGCAGACCTTGAAGATCAAGCACTTCCTGGGCGTCTCAGAAAACGCCGTGCGCATTCAGATCACCGTGGCCCTCATCGCTTTCCTGCTTCTGCGCATGGCGCAGGCAGACCAGAAGACCATCAAAAGCCCCTGGATCTTCGCCCGCCTCGTGCGGGCCAACCTCATGCATCGAAAAAGAACAGACAGTCTTCTCAAACCACCCAACAGCAGCAGATGCCACAATGACCAGCTGATGCTCCAATGGACGGAGGATTAATAAACCGGACAGCAGTGGGCTTGTCCCGAGGGTCTAATCACGTTCGATGTTGGGGTGCGTCAGTCCCTCGGACGAGCCCGAGGAACTGACGCAAAAAGACGACCGCTTAGACCAGCGGCATCGTCGCAGTCGATTTCGTTTCCGCACCGGCAATCAAACGGCCAAGGCGCTTGATGCCTTCCTCGATCATCTGCTCGTTGGCACAGGAAAAGCTGATGCGCAGCGTGTTGGCGCCGGAGCCATCCGCAAAGAAGGCCTTGCCGGGAACAAAGGCCACGCGTTCGGTGGAAAGCGATTGCGCCAGCAGTTCCGCGCCATCGAGGCCTTCCGGCAGCGTGACCCAGACGAACATGCCGCCTTCCGGCTTCGTCCAGCGGGCAGATTTCGGCATGTACTTGTCCAACGCAGCCAGCATCGCATCGCGGCGAGCACTGTAGGCTGCCTTGATCTTGGCGACCTGTTTGTCGAAACCGCGCGACGCAACATGCTCGACGGCCATCTGGTTGATGGTCGAGGAATGCAGGTCCGCAGCCTGCTTCATCAGCACCAGCTTGCGGATGACCGGCATGGACGCAACCACGAAGCCGACCCGAAGACCCGGCGCCAGCGTCTTGGAGAAGCTGCCGGAATAGATCGTGCGGGTCTTTTCGATGCCACCGCTGCGGGCGATATCCAGCGCCATGATCGGCGTGACCGGCTCGCCATCAAAACGCAGGTTCTGATAGGCACCGTCTTCGATAACGGCGATATCCAGCTCATCCGCCAGTTCCAGCAGCTTGTGGCGACCGGCCAGATCGACGGTTTCGCCCGTCGGGTTTGAGAAATCCGCCGAAAGATAGGCAAACTTCACCGCACCGCCAGTCTTCGCCGCCGTGTCACGGTAAGCCTGCGGCGTGCGGTTACCGTTCGGGTTCAGCTGATCGTAGGTCGGCTCATAGGCGTTGAACGCCGAGAGAGCGCCGAGATAGGTCGGCCATGTCACCAGCGCGGTGTCGTTGGGTGAAATGAACAGCTTGCCGAGATAATCCAGCGCCTGCTGCGAACCCGAGGTGATGAAAACGTTATCGACGGCGCAGTCGATGCCGATCTTCGCCATGTCCTTGACGATCCATTCGCGCAGCGGCTTGTAGCCTTCGCTGACGGAATATTGCAGAGCCGAATTCACCTGCGGACCAGAGAAAATATCCGCGTAAGCCTGCTTGAATTCCTCATCGGGAAACAGCGCCGGGTCAGGAATACCGCCCGCAAAGGAAATGATGTCAGGCTGGTCCAGAAGCTTCAGAAGCTCGCGGATTTCAGAGGCTTTCATCCGCGATGAGCGCGTGGCGAAAATTTGTTCCCAATCAAGCATAGGGTGGTTTCCTCATATTTCGTTTTCTTGCGCAAATATGTACAGAAATCACGATAGGTCAGCAATGCTGACTTATCGGTTTTCGGTACGGTTTTTCAGATTTTTTGCGCCTGCTCCCAAATTGCCGATACCAAATACAATCTCTCCGCAGACTTCACAATCTGCTTCACGATGGATTGACGACAGGGCATTTTCCGGCTCGATTGCGGGCCGATTGATTTGATCGCAGGAGGAGACGACATGCTCAAGAATATCGACCCGGCGCTGAATGCCGATGTGCTGCACGCGCTGCGCGCCATGGGCCATGGCGACACGCTCGTCGTCACCGACACCAACTTCCCCTCCGACAGCGTCGCCCAGTCGACCAATGTCGGGCAGGTGCTGCGCATGGAAAACATTTCCGCTGCCCGCGCCATGAAGGCCATCCTCTCCGTCTTCCCTCTCGACACCCCCCTCCAGCCCTCCGTCGGCCGCATGGAAGTCATGGGCGCGCCTGACCAGATCGAACCGGTGCAGGCCGAGGTGCAAGCGGAAATTGACGCCGCCGAAGGCAAGCCCGCGCCGATGTACGGCATCGAGCGTTTTGCATTCTACGAACAGGCGAAAGATGCATACTGCGTAATTACGACGGGCGAGACGCGGTTTTACGGGTGTTTTATTCTGACGAAGGGTGTGATTGCGCCGGGAAATTGAGTTCGCCTCTCAACATGTTGTTATGTGAGCGAGGAATTTAATACACCTTCATTCCTGTGCTTGTGACAGGAATGAAGGAAGGCACATCCAGCTTAAACTCTAAGCTTCGGTCGGAACGCGCTCGATCACGTTAGCCCATCACCGAATCGGCGTCCCTTGATGAAACCGCAGCACCCAATCGTCACCATTCCGGCTCCAGATCGAAGATCGGTTGGCACGCTCGGTTCCGCTTGAATAGACGACTTCGCTGACATAGGTGACCTGCACGATGTCTTCCGACAAATGCCTGGCGTGGAAACTGGGGAATGGCAAAGTACACTCAATCACCGTGGCCTTGCTAGGATCAAAGACCATTTCCGCTCTGGCATAAGTCCGGCCCGAACGTCCGAACTCAAAGAAATCCTTCGCGAATATTTTCTCGATAAACGCGGGATCGAACCGCGTTTCGCTGATCCACAGGATCTCTTCCAGACGGCGGATCGTATCGAAATCCTCATCTGACAGCTGCGTGTCCGATTCATGCATGACATACCTCACTGGTTGTGTCTTGGCACTATCACAGCACGTGTTTACCAGGCTGGCAATAAAATGCCCGCGAAAAGCATTTTCGCGGGCATTCTTGATGAGTTCATGCATTTGCCTGACGATCAGATTTCCAAGGAAACCTGAGCCATCCGTCATCGAAAGGCTTAGTTCACAGCCTTGTCGACCAGCTTGTTCTTGCCGATCCAAGGCATCATGCCACGCAGCTTGGCGCCAACTTCTTCGATCTGGTGGGTGTCGTTCATGCGGCGGATGCCCTTGAAGCGCGAGCCGCCGGCGCGGTATTCCTGCATCCAGTCGGATGTGAACTTGCCGGTCTGGATGTCGGTCAGAACGCGCTTCATTTCAGCCTTCGTTTCGGCAGTGATGATGCGAGGACCGGTGACGTATTCGCCCCACTCGGCAGTGTTGGAGATGGAGTAGTTCATGTTGGCGATGCCGCCTTCGTAGATCAGGTCCACGATCAGCTTTACTTCGTGCAGGCACTCGAAATAGGCCATTTCTGGTGCGTAACCGGCTTCGGTCAGTGTTTCGAAACCAGCGCGGATCAGCTCGACGAGACCGCCGCACAGAACGACCTGTTCGCCGAAGAGGTCGGTTTCGCACTCTTCGCGGAAGTTGGTTTCGATGATGCCGGAGCGACCACCGCCAACGCCGCAGGCGTAGGACAGCGCAACTTCAAGCGCGTTGCCGGATGCGTTCTGATGAACGGCAACGAGGCAAGGAACGCCGCCGCCCTTCTGGTATTCACCGCGAACCGTGTGGCCTGGGCCCTTCGGTGCGATCATGACGACGTCGAGCGATGCCTTCGGCTCGATGAGGCCGAAGTGAACGTTGAGGCCGTGGGCGAATGCAATGGCTGCGCCGTCACGAATGTTGTCGGCAATGTCTGCCTTGTAGATGTCGGCCTGAAGTTCGTCAGGCGTTGCCATCATCAAGAGATCGGCCCACTTTGCAGCGTCTGCAACGGTCATGACCTTGAAGCCATCGGCTTCGGCCTTCTTGATGGTGGCAGAGCCAGCCTTCAGCGCGATGACGACGCCAGTCGCACCGCTGTCCTTCAGGTTCAGCGCATGCGCGCGACCCTGGGAACCGTAACCGACGATGGCGACATTCTTCGCCTTGATGAGATTGAGATCGGCATCACGATCGTAATAGACGCGCATTTCGGTAGTCCTTCCTTGATAGATGATGGTGTTGAAACCGGATGTCAGGCGGCCTTTCCGCCCGTTTCCGAATGTACCTTCTCCGTGCCGTAGAGCGTGAGAAAGGCCGAAACGGCCTTGCGCGCCCGCGCGGAAAAATCCTTGGCCTGCGCCTCGCCGAGCAGCATGCGCACATGCAGATCGGAAACGATCAGGCCGTAAAAACTGCGATAGGCGTCTTCGAGATCATCGAAGCGCAGATAACCGGAGCGGCGACCGGCCTCGATGAGACCCCGCGCCCGCTTGTCGATCTGGCGACGACCGCGCTCGACCAGCAGGTTGCCCAGCTTGGAGCCATCGCGGCTGGCCTGGCCGATGGCCAGACGGTTCAGCGCCAGCGAAACGTCGCCTGCCAGAACGTCCAGAAGATCATGGGCAAAGACCTCGAGATGGTCGATCAGTTGCGGCGCAGACACCCGGTCACCCGCCTTTTCAAAGGTACGGACCTTGCTCTGCTGAAAGGTGATCATCGCAGCCAGCAGGCCGTCACGATCACCGAACCACTTATAGAGGCTTTCCTTGGAACAGTTGGCAGCGCGCGCCAGACCCGATGTCGTCAGCGCTTTTTCCCCGCCCTCGACCAGCAAACGCAATGCCTGTTCCAGAACGGCGTTCTGGCGCGGCGAAAATTCCTGCGATGTGTTCGGATCGGTCCCCACCTTGTCCACTCCATCTCGAATATTATGTACCGTACGGTACGGTTCGAGTGTTGTTTAAGGGGAGCCACGTGCAGGGTCAAGAACTTTTTTGAAAGAGACGCGCGATTTGACGCGACGCAACATGAGCGCTTTCACAAGTGTATGAAGCATCAGGTATCCGCTTCGAAGCGCTGCCGCGCAACCTTGACGGCATCGTGGTTTTCCAGTGCCCAGTTGATCACCTCCGACAGGGGCCGGTACAGCGAGCGACCCAGCGGCGTCATGCTATATTCCACGCTGGGAGGCTTGGTGGGAAACACTTCGCGATGAATGTAACCGTCGCGCTGAAGATCGCGCAATGTCTGTGTCAGCATGCGCTGCGAAATATCCGGCACCATGCGGCGCAATTCCCCAAAGCGATAAGGCTTTTCCGACAAGGCCTGCAGCAACAATGTCGACCACTTACCGCCGATTTGGTTGAGAAGGTCGCGCACCGGGCAATTGTCGAAATCCAGATTGGCAAAATCTGGCGATGGCGCAGATGCCTTCGGCTTCAATCTGGAAATCGTCGCAGTCATGGTGGTTCCTTTTTGGTAACGTACAGCGGAAAACATGCCTTCTTTACAGATGCACCGTAATTCCTATTTTAGCCTTACTCTCTTTTTGAGACCACCGCAAAGGAAACAGTCATGAGCAAGATTCTCGTCACGGGCGCTTCTGGTCAACTCGGTCAGGCCATCATCCGCCACATCATCGAAACATACCACGTGCCCGCCTCCAGCATCGTGGCTGCCAGCCGTGACACTGCGAAACTATCAGACCTCGCCGCCAAGGGCATCGAGACGCGCGCGGCGGATTTCGACGATGCCGCATCGCTGGAAAAGGCCTTCACCGGCATCGATACACTGCTGGTGATTTCCACAGACGCCCTCGCCGTTCCCGGCCAGCGCCTGGCACAGCACAGGGCAGCGGTTGAGGCCGCGAAGAAGGCTGGCGTGAAGCATCTCGCCTATACCTCCATGCCCAACCCGGGCAAATCGCTGGTCTCCTTCGCGCCGGATCATCTGGGCACCGAACAGGCCATCAAGGCAAGCGGCCTGCCCTACACCATCATCCGCAACGCCTGGTACTTCGACAACTATCTGCATTCGGCGCCGCATAATCTGTCCACCGGCCAATGGTTCACCGCCACGCAAAACGGCAAGGTCTCCAACATCAGCCGCGATGACTGCGCTCGCGCCGCAGCCGCCGTGCTGGCCAAGGGCAAGGCCGAAAACAAGACCTACACCATCACCGGATCACAGGCTGAGACCACCGAAAAGATCGCGGAGACCATCTCGCAAGCTGCGGGCAAGCCGCTCGCCGTGGTGCAGGTATCCCCCGCCGATCTGAAAAAAGGCATCGAAGGTGCAGGCCTCCCCGGCTTCGTGGCGGACATGCTGGTCTCATCGGAAGAAAACGTCGCAGCTGGTAATTTTGATATCGTGACGACGGATTACGAGACACTGACCGGTGAGAAGCCGCAGACAGCAACGGCATTTTTCGAGGCGCATAAGGCTGCGCTGGCAGGGTAAGGGTTGGCGGAAACGCTACAACTGTCTGAACAAACGGCACCCACGTTCGTCATCCTCGGGCTCGTCCCGAGGATCTAGAGCGCTTCACCTTTTGACGGAACCATATCCTGCATTTCTGATGTAGTTTGCGCATTCGTCGGGTCGGATCGTTTCGACCAGCCCGCCAATATGCCGCCAGGTATCTTCGATGCTGCGCTTCTGTGCGTGGCGCATCCAGTGCTTTATCTTCGAGAAGGCCTGTTCGATTGGATTGAGGTCCGGCGAGTAGGGTGGCAGGAACCATAGCCGAGCACCGGCAGCCGTGATCGCCTGACGGACTGCCGCGGATTTGTGGCTGCCAAGATTGTCCATGACGACGATGTCGCCTGGCTTGAGAACCGGAACCAACTGCTGTTCGACATAGGCACGAAAGCACTGACCGTTGATCGGTCCGTCGAAGACACAAGGTGCTGCCAACCGATCCTTTCTCAATGCACCGAGGAATGTCAGCGTACGCCAGTGCCCATGCGGCGCAAACGCACGCAGTCGCTTGCCTTTGGGTCCCCAGCCCCTGATGGGTGTCATGTTGGTCTTGATCCAGGTCTCATCAATGAAGACCAGCCGTTCAGGATCGAGGTGATGCTGTAAGGTCTTCCATCGCTCTCTTCTACGGGCGACATCGGCACGCGCCTGTTCAAGGGCGAACAGCGTTTTTTTTAAAGCGCAGCCCCTCGCTGCGGATGAATTTCCAAATCGTATTGTGGGAGACGGCGATGCCTCGCAAGGCAAGTTCGGCCTTCAGTCCATGCAGTGTCAGGTGTGGATTCTGAGCGAGCCGTTCGGCAATGAAGCTGCGATGTGGCTCCAGGATGCGCTTGCGGTAACCACCCATCTTGCCTGGACGAACCGATCCGGTCGCACGATGGCGCTGAGACCATTTCACCACCGAAGACGCGGCCACATCAAAGCGCGCTGCAACGGCACGGACGCTTTCGCCGCTCGACACGGCTGCGACAACACGTTCACGAAGATCATTTGATATCGGTGCGGTCATCAGATGCTGGCCTCCATCCAGCCAACATCAGTGAATCACATCAGAACTGATTTGGGAATCAAACCCGATTTAGAAAGACGTGGAAACGCTCTAATCAGGCTTCTGCGGATGCGACGTGGCTGATATCAGGGACAGGCCCGAGCATGACGACCGTGGGTGTGGCCCTGCTCGACCCCATAGAAAGCGAACCGGACCTTATCGTGCCCAAACATGAGGGCGACCTACTAAAGCCCCTCGGCCTCATACCCATACAACCAGTCGAAATCCGCCAGAAACGCCTCCGGTGGTCGCATGGAAAGCAGCACATCGCGCCCGATCCGCATCGGCCCGCTGGCGTGATAGGCAAATTTGTTCAGCGCCGCGCGCTTGCGGGCCTTATCGATGCGCGGAAGGCGATGCGCCTCGAAACGTGCCAGCGTTTCCGCCAACGGCTGATCCCGCCCTACAAATGCGGCAAGTTCGAAAGCGTCTTCGATGGCCATGGCGGCACCCTGCGCCGCAAACGGCATCATCGCATGCGCGGCATCGCCGATCAGCACCGCGTCGCGACCATTGTGCCAGCGCCCCTCGCCTGCCTGAAACAGCGGCCAGAATGTCGGCTGGGCAGTGGTTTGCAGCATGCTGGCAAATACCGGGTTCCAGCGCCGAAACTGCTTCAGCAGCAGCGCCTGCTGCTGGCCCTGCGCCTCCGCCTTCCAGGTGTCGCCGGGATTGGTGCCAGCCGCAATGGCAACGATGTTAAACCCGCCTGTTCCCGCCAGCGGATAGGCAACCAGATGCGCGGATGGGCCGAGAAAAGCGGTAACGGAGCGGCGGTTCAAAAACGCGGGCGCGCCCTGCCCTGGCACGGTAAACCGCCACGCTATATTACCCGAGAACGTGGCCGATGGACTGCCCGGCACGGCGTAACGTGCGCTTGACCACACACCATCGGCACCCATGATCAGGTCATGCTCCTGAAATGTTATTGCCGAGATGATCGCTTTATTGACCGCATCCAGTCGCTTGCCCAGATGCAGGTGGCAGAGCGGATTTGCTTTCACCGCCGCCAGCAGCGCGCTTTGCAGCGTCGCCCGGTGCAGCACGCCATAGGGCGCACCCCAGCGCTGCCGAGCCACTTGGTGCATGGGCAGCGAGACGAGCGTTTTGAGCGACTTGCCGGAGGCGAGATCGACCGTTTCGGGCTCAAGCCATTGCGCCTCGATCTGCGGCAGAACGCCCAGCGCAGACAGAATACCGGCGGCATTGGGCGAGATTTGCAGGCCCGCGCCCACTACTTCCAGATTGTCGGCCTGCTCGATGATATCGCACCGCACGCCATACCTGGCAAAGGAAAGGGCAGCGGTCAGACCGGCAACGCCGGCACCGATGATCGCAACGGATTTTACGGGCATGGAAAGCCCCAGCTAAAATGGCAGGTCAGGCCGCCTTGACGTGGAAGACGCAACCGGGCGGGTTGGTCTGGGTTGCCTTCAGCGATCCATTGAAACGGAAAAGCGTCGAGCAGTAGGAACAGACCTTCTCGTTGTCGTCGCCCATATCGATGAAGATATGCGGATGATCGAACGGCACGGATGCGCCCGTGCACATGAATTCCTTGACGCCGATTTCGATGACGCGGTGTCCGCCATCGTTCTGGAAGTGGGGAATGGTATGCCCGGCCATGTTCGTCTCCAAATGCACGCGTGGGTGAGCCTCTGCTCACATCATTGCGGATATGTAGCGTCAAATCCTTTTGACCTCCACAGAAAATATTGCCCGATATGTTCAACCATTCGATTTCCTGACATATGGTGCCGCAAAAAGGATGTCCTTGATGAATCTCAATGTGCCGCAATATCAGTCGTTCTCCCATGAAGGCCTCCAGCTCTCGTTTTTCGATGCGGGCAACCCGTCCGGCGTGCCGGTGCTGCTCATTCACGGTTTCGCCTCCAGCGCCGCGGTCAACTGGGTGCATCCCGGCTGGGTGAAGACGCTGGGCGATGCGGGTTACCGTGTCATCGCGCTCGACAATCGCGGCCATGGCACCAGCGACAAGCCGCATGATCCCGACGCCTACTATCCCGCTAAAATGGCACAGGATGCCGTGGCCCTGCTCGACCATCTCGGCATCGCGAAGGCCCATATCATGGGTTACTCCATGGGCGCGCGCGTCTCCGCTTTCGTCGCCTTGGCAAATCCTCAGCGCGCTTTGTCGCTGGTGTTCGGCGGCCTCGGCATCGGAATGGTGGATGGCGTTGGCGATTGGGACCCGATTGCAGATGCCCTGCGGGCACCGTCGCTGGATGTCGTCACCCATGAGCGTGGCCGCATGTTCCGCGCCTTTGCCGACCAGACGAAAAGCGACCGCATCGCGCTTGCAGCTTGTATCGAAACGTCGCGCGTCCTGGTGACCCGCGAGGAAGCGGCAGCCATCGCAATTCCGACGTTGATTGCTGTCGGCACCAAGGACGATATCGCTGGTTCGGGCGAAGAGCTTGCAGCGCTCATGCCGCACGCAAAAGCCATCGATATTCCAGGCCGCGACCACATGCTGGCCGTCGGCGACCGGGTGTTCAAGGCTGCCGTATTGGAGTTCTTCCGCGAGATTGACACTGAGAGCTGATCTCAAGCACTCATTTTCTAAAAAGCTGTCAGAAAAACTCATCCTTTCGCGTCTTTAATCGCGTTGGTAAATCACCATTTCTAGGCGACGCTTTTTTCTGTATAAATCAACGACACGAATTTGAGGGAGATCCTCCATGGTCGTACGCATAGATGCACGTCAGCAGGACCAACTGTCCGTTGTTGATCCCATCTGGGGAAGCCTCCAGAACGAGGCCCGCACCGCCGCATCGCAGGACCCGCTGCTGTCGGCCTTCTTCTATTCGACAATCCTCAACCATCATTCTCTGGAAGAGTGCGTGATCTACCGCATCTGCGAGCTTCTGGACCACCCGGATATGCAGGCGGTTTTGCTGCGCCAGACCTTTGACGAGATGTTGCAGGACTGGCCGGAATGGGCCGCGATCCTGCGGGTGGATATTCAGGCCGTCTATGACCGCGACCCCGCCTGCACCCGCTTCATGGAGCCGGTACTGTATTTCAAGGGCTTCCACGCCATCCAGACGCACCGCCTCGCCCACTGGCTATGGAACAAGGGCCGCCGTGATTTCGCGCTCTATCTGCAAAGCCGCGCATCCAGCGTTTTCCAGACGGATATCAACCCGGCAGCGCGCATCGGCAAGGGTCTTTTCCTCGACCACGCGACAGGTCTCGTCGTGGGTGAGACGGCAGTCATCGGCGACAACGTGTCCATCCTGCACGGCGTAACACTCGGCGGCACTGGCAAAGAAGGCGCAGACCGCCATCCGAAAATCCGCAGCGGCGTGCTGATCGGCGCAGGCGCCAAAATTCTCGGCAATATCGAGATCGGCAGTTGCTCACGCATCGCCGCCGGTTCCGTCGTGTTGAAGCCGGTTCCGCCCAATGCCACCGTTGCCGGTGTGCCGGCCCGCGTGGTGGGAGACGGCGGATGCAACGAGCCTTCGCGCATCATGGACCAGATCATCGGCGCGGATATCTGAGAGTATTTTCAGGTGCGTCCGTACAGATCACGCCGACGATTTGCCTCTTTGACTTTACTTTCGCCTTTAAGCCATGCCAAAAGCGGGCACATTTTAAGAGTCACGGCGTCCTGATGACGCGTCTCGCAAGACGCGTTGCGCCGTGGGAACCGCACAGGAGAAGACTGGTGAAAGCCGACGAAATCAAAAAACTCGACGCCTATTTCAAGCGTACCTTCAACGAAAAAATGATCGTAAAAGCCCGCCCCCGCAAGGACGATTCGGCAGAAGTCTATGCTGGCGAAGAATTTCTTGGCGTCGTCTACATCGATGACGAAGACGGCGACCGCTCCTACAATTTCTCGATGGCCATCCTGGACGTCGATCTGTAATCACCAGCCGGTGACGACATGTTTCAAAACCGCCCGCGACGACACGTTCGCGGGCGGTTTTGTTTTTGAGAGCGTTTTAAAACAGACATACAGCTCTGGTTGTAGCCGCATTGTTTTCCTGTATCCTGCCGCGCATTGTAGACACAAATTGCGGATTTTTATCTTGGGTAAAGTTCATTTTCATTTCTCTGACATAGAGACGTCGTTCAGCACACCAGTCGCTCCACTGCCATTGTCTGAAAAAGAACGCGCCCTGATCGTAGCCCATTGGCAGCGCGTGAATGCTGAGGGCAATTTTTTCAACGGCCCGGTTCTCGCTGCTACGGCAATCGACGTTAATGGCGCGCCCAAAGTTTCGGTTTCCACCACCGACTACGCGCATTACCTCTACGCAAATGCCCATCCGACAGCCACGCCCTGCCATATCGTATATTGTGCAGCTGCCATCGTCACCAGCGACAATTACGTTCTGTTTGGCGAAATGAACTCGTCAACCTCCTCGCCGGGACAACTGCAATTCGTTGGCTGCAACGTAGAGATTGCCCCGGATGGGTCGATCAGTGGCAGGCATTGTTGCGAACGTGAAGTCATTGAGGAGATTGGGTCGGCCTTTCTGGAGATGGCTGAAGACTTTCGGCCTCTCTGCATCAAGACCAGAGGTAAAGCCGATCACGTCGGAATCTACTACGTGCTACACGTCAACGCGACCAAAGTGGAGGCGCAAGCTGCGTTCGACGCGCATCTGGCACAATTGCGCCTCGCCGGAGAAAAGCCGGAACTCGTTAAAGTCCATTTCGTGGAGTTGACGCAATCGGCCATCACGCAATTTTTCCACCAGAACAGCGAGCGTTGTGTGGACTATCTCGCGCCACTTCTCACCGATCACGGACAGGTGTTGCGCCGATAAAACTTTTTAGAATAACCCTCGGAACCAATCTTTTGCTGCTCCGTTAATCCCGCGTCCCCCGATGAAGCGTGGGGTTACGATCACCGGGACGCCCCCTGATCCCCGACGTAATCCCACGCTTCCCCCTTTCCCCACATGTGAATAACGGCGCTACCGCAGCTGCATGATTTGCCCGTCCTCAAGACGAGTTTTCCACCTAGCGGCATGGCATTTGCATAAAAATGTCATGGAAATGCAAAAAAGTGGAAATAGGCGCTTGCGGAGAATCCAGTGCCTGACTATAAGGGCGCCACAACGCGTACGCGCCCTTCGTCTATCGGTTAGGACGTCAGATTTTCATTCTGAAAAGAGGGGTTCGACTCCCCTAGGGCGTACCACTTCCCCAATCTTATCATTGCGATAAAGACATTTGCTCATCCAGAGTGCAAGCGATGTTGCGCGCAACTTCAAATATATAAAGAACAGTCTCATGGTGCCAATGCAGCGTCCAGAATGCGCAGTTGCACCTTGCGTTGGCCTTGCCACTGCTCGGCACCCAGCGTGCCTGCAACGTGGATTTGACGGCCACGGGCGTTCATCAGCATGTGGCCCAATGGGGCGTCTGCGGCGCGGAAGGCGATGCCGTCGAGGCGGGAACCATCCAGTGCTTCCAGCGTGATTTTCACATGCGAAGTGCCGACCACGCGCACGTCGCGCAGGCGGTGCGCGGGCACGGCGAAAATGGGCTGGGAGTGGCCGGAGCCGTAGGGGCCTGCCTGTTCCATCTGCTCGACCAGATCGAGCGTGGCACCGGACGCGCCAATCGCACCATCGATCTTCAACACGCTGTTTTCCACCAGTTGAAACACGGCCTTTTGAGCGGCTTCTTCGAAGAATGTTCTGAGCCGACCGAGATTGGCACGTTCTACCGTCAAACCTGCTGCCATGGCGTGGCCACCGCCCTTGACCAGCAGACCGGCCTCCACGGCATTGCGAACCATGCGGCCCATATCGAAACCATTGATGGAGCGACCAGAACCGCTGCCCTTGCCCTGCGAATCGAAGGCGATGGCGAAGGCCGGGCGGCGGAAACGGTCCTTGAGGCGTGAGGCGAGAAGGCCGACGATGCCGGGGTGCCAGTTTTCCCTTGCTGTCACGATGACACCGGCGCCGCTGCCATCTCCATATTCGAACAGCGCTTCCGCCTCGGCCTCGGCCAGCATCACGGCTTCCATGGCCTGACGCTCGCGGTTCAGCTCGTCCAGCTTTTCGGCGATCACCTCGGCCTGGCTGCTATCATCCAGCGTCAGCAGACGACTGCCGAGTGCGGCATCGCCGATGCGTCCGCCTGCGTTGATGCGCGGGCCGACGAGAAAGCCGAAATGGTAGGGCGTGACGGGACCGCCAAGGCCAGCCTTCTTGAATAGGGCGGCAAGGCCTGCGTTGTTCATATGGCGTGCGGCGATGAGGCCCTTGACCACATAGGCACGGTTGAGACCCTTCAGCGGCACGACATCGCACACCGTTGCCAACGCCACGATATCGAGAAAGGACAGGAGATCGAGCGTGTAGGCGCGGCTGTCCCGCTGGTCCTTCAACACGCGCGATGTTGCCACGAGAACGAGGAAGACGACACCTGCGGCACAGAGGTGCCCCTGCCCCGACAGATCGTCCTCGCGGTTTGGATTGACCAGCGCCACCGCTGGCGGCAGTTCGGTGCCGACCTGGTGGTGATCGATAACAACGACTTCGGTTCCCGCATCTCGCGCCGCTGTCAGCGATTCGTGGCTGGTGGAGCCGCAATCGACGGTGATGATGAGTGTCGCGCCATTGGCCGCGAGCTGCTGCATGGCGGCGGGATTGGGGCCGTAACCTTCGAAAATCCGGTCGGGAATGTAGATTTCCGGTTCCAGCCCGAAATGGTGGAGGAAGCGGTACATGAGCGCTGAGGATGCCGCACCATCGACGTCATAATCGCCGAAGATCGCGACTTTTTCGTTGCGTTTGATGGCGGTGGCGATGCGTTCTGCGGCCTTCTCGCAGTCTGTCAGCGTATGCGGATCGGGCATCAGGGAACGGATGGTGGGGTCGAGGAACGCGAGCGCGTCATCCACACTCACACCGCGTCCGGCCAGCACACGGGCGACGAGTTCGGGAATGCCGTGAACCTGCGCCATGGCCAGCGCGCGGTTCTGCCCGGCCTGATCCAGCCGCGACATCCAGCGCTGTTCCGTTGCCGACCGCTCTACGCCGAGAAAGGCTCTCGGCACAGTATCGACCGTCTCACTCATTGCCATGCTTCAGCTTACCCATACCGCCCTATGATTTCACTACGGGCTAAAGGCCGAAGCGGGCTTTTTCAAGTGCAAAGAGGTGCGCTTGCGCCGCTCACCACAGCGGCATGAAGATGAAGGCGGCAAATCCGCAGACGATGGTGGCGACGAGAGCCAGCGCCCGCCAGTCCCGCTCCTGTCCTTCCATCTCGAATTCCAGACTGCGAACGTTATCATTGGCACCGGTGCGCTTGTATTTGCGCGCGGCATCCGACTGAACGAAATGGTCTTCCTTGAACAGTATCGTGGTTTTCACGTCCGCGCCTCCCTTCGCCTGGTGAATTTGCAATCAGAATATCATCATAATCACGTTCTTTGCAAAGACTTCGATGATCAAAGACTGTGATATTGCGGTGGATAGGCTTCGCCGTTCACGCGGCGCGCAGGCGCCCGTGGCATGACTTATCCGACCCTGGAAAACACACGCAGATGCGGTGATGTCTTCTGGTATGTGTGTCGTTGGCGTCCGCATCTGCGTGGCCTCCGGGCAGTCCTCATTCCAGTCTATCGAAGGATCGGGTGTGGCTGGGACCGTGAATGATCCAGCCAGCACCCTGCCCCCGGTTTGGCAAACTGTTGCTGCTCGCTGGCCCGAATGCCCAATGGCTTCGGAACAACGTGGCATCAGCACACCGGTCAGTCACGGCACCCGCCACCACCGCCCGCACGTTACAGGCAATGACTTGAGAGTACCGGTTCCCAGTCGCCGCAGTGTCTCGCGATACACCCGGCTGTGAAGACGAGGATATTCTAGGCATGGGTTCAGGGACCATTGAGAAAAGAATCTGCGAAAAAATCGAGATTTTTCAAAATTCGCACAAGGCATTGAATTTTAATGTGTATTTCTTCAAAACAGAGAGAGATTTGCGTTTAGCTTAGCAGAAAAGCTCTGAAATCATTCACATTCGTGCCCGTTGGCCCGGGCGCGAAGATGTCTCCGGCGAGATTGAACGCCGTCCATGCATCATGCGCTGACAGCAGCGCGCGGGCATCGCCACCGGCGGCGCGGATGCGGGTGATGGTGTCGCCATCGCAGAACGCACCGGCATTGTCTTCGGAGCCGTCTATGCCATCGGTATCGGCAGCCAGTGCGGTAATTCCGTCAACGCCTTGCAAGTCCAGCGCAGCAGACAGCAGGAATTCCGTGTTGCGACCGCCCTTGCCATAGCCGCCGCTGCCGATCGTGACCGTGGTCTCCCCGCCAGAGAGAATCACCATAGGCTTGTCGAAGGCATCGCCAGCAGCAAACTCTCGCGCGAGTGCCGCATGCATGCGGCCAATGTCCTTCGCCTCGCCCTCGATACTGTCTGACAGGATGAGCGGGTGGACGCCGTGCTCGCGCGCGAGCGCCGCTGCCGCCTGAAGGGAAACGCTGGCGGATGCGATGAGGTGCACTTCGTTGCGCGCAAAGGCGGGGTCGGTCGCTTGCGGTGCTGATGCGGCAGCGATGCTGCGAAGGATCGGTTCGGGAAGATCAATGCGAAAATCTCTGATAGCCCGCATTGCGTCCTCGGCATTGCCAGCATCCGGCACTGTGGGGCCGGATGCGACGAAGGCGGGATTATCGCCCGGGACATCGGAAACGACGAGGCTGACGACACGGGCCGGATGCGCCAAGGCCGCCAGCCTGCCGCCCTTGATGCGCGAGAAATGTTTGCGCACGACATTCATGGCCGAGATCGGCGCGCCGGATGCCAGCAGCGCCTGATTGAGCGCAATCTCATCCGCCAGCATAAAGCCCTGCGGAGGTGCCGGCAGAAGCGCCGAACCGCCACCGGAGATCAGCGCAATCACCAGATCGTTTTCGCTGAGGCCACCGACATGCGCTATCAAAGCCTGTGCTGCCACGATACCGGCATCATCCGGCACCGGATGGGCAGATTGCAGGACCCGCGTTCGCTCACACTGGGCAATCGGCCCATGGCGGGCCACCACCAGCCCATCGAACGGGTGCGTCCATGCCCGCTCGAAAGCCTGCGCCATCTGGCTCGCCGCCTTGCCAGCACCGACCACTACGGTACGCCCCTTGGGTGGCTGTGGAAGGTGACGCAGGATCGCCTCATAAGGGTCCGCGGCCTTGACCGCGGCAACGAACAGCTTTTCCAGAAATGCACGCGGATCGGCAATCAATTCAGGTCTCCATCGGGCAGGCGTCGAGTTCAGTCTATTGCCGCAGCATGACCGTGGGAAAACGGCAGTGCAAGGCCGGAAAGAGCGGAATTGAACTTCACCCACGCTCGCGCGTTCGGGTTTTATGCGAACGAAAAGTGAGGAAGCCGATGTCCAACACCGAAAATCTCGGGCCGGAATATCACAACAACAAGGATAAGGAACGGCTACGCGGCCGCCGCATCGTCTGGTCCCGCCGCAAATCCAAGCCCTGGACCCTGACATTCATCGTCATCGGCGTGTTGATCGTAGCTGCCAGCGCCACGGCCGTGACCTATCTGGTGACATCGCATCCGGGCAAGCCGGAGCCAAATGTCGGGCTGGAAACACAGGCGCAACCTTTGAGGTGAGCAGACGGCTTTAAATGACCGACGGCTTCCGCCTGCTAAACCAGCAACTGAGCCCCAAACTGGGCCTCATACAACCGACTATACGGCCCCTTGCCTGCCAGCAGTTCTCCGTGATTGCCCGTTTCCACGATGCCGGTTTCGTCGACCACCACGATGCGGGAGGCGTCGCGGATGGTGGCGAGGCGGTGGGCGATGACGAGGGTGGTGCGCCCTTTGGCGAGTTCGGCAAGTGAAGCCTGAATGGCGCGTTCGGTCTCGGTGTCCAGCGCCGAGGTTGCTTCATCCAGAATGAGGATGGGTGGGTTTTTGAGGAACATGCGGGCAATCGCCATGCGTTGTTTCTGCCCGCCGGACAGTTTCACGCCGCGTTCGCCGATGACCGTATCCATACCCTCTGGCATATCCTTGATGACGTCATCCAGCCGCGCGCGGCGGGCTGCTTCCCAGATGTCGGCTTCGCTGGCACCAAGGCGGCCATATTCGATGTTTTCGCGGATCGTGCCGCCAAACAGGAACACGTCCTGCTGGACAATACCGATCTGGCTGCGCAGCGAGGTCAGCGTCATCTGCCGGATATCGATGCCATCGATGCTGATTGCGCCACCGGTCACCTCATAGAATCGCGGCAGCAGCGAGCACAGTGTCGTCTTGCCAGCGCCTGAAGGTCCGACGAAGGCCACGGTTTCGCCTGCGCGGATGGTAAGGTCAATGTTGTTCAGGACCTGCTTGCCGTCGCTGTAGCCGAAGCTGACATCGCTGTAAGCGATTTCACCGCGAAGGTGGGACGCCTCGATGGCGCCGGGCGCATCGGCAATATCCGGGTCGGTATCGACCAGTTCGGTAAAGCGGCGGAAACCGGCGATGCCCTTGGGATAGGTCTCGATGACGGAGTTGATCTTTTCGACCGGGCGGAAGAAGACGTTGACCAGAAGCAGGAAGCCGACGAAGCCGCCATTAGTGAGATCGCCCGTCAACACGAACCACGCGCCGCAGATCATGATTATCATCTGCGTCAGGCGCATGCTCATATAGCTGAGCGAGGTGCTGGCGGCCATGATCTTGTAGGCATTGAGCTTGGTCTGGCGGTAACGCTGATTGTCCTTTTCGAACAAGGCACGCTCGTGGTCTTCATTGGCGAAAGCCTGCACGACGCGCATGCCGCCGACATTTTCTTCGATTCGCGCGTTGAAGGCACCGACGCGACCGTAAAGCGAGCGGAAATTGTTGGTCATGCGGGTGCCGTAACGGCTGGTAACCCACGCGGTGATCGGCACGATGGCCGCGGTAACCAGGGCCAGTGGCACGTTGACGGACAGCATCAGCAAGAACGCGCCGATGAAGGTCATGATGGCGATGAACAGGTCTTCAGGGCCATGGTGAGCGACCTCGCCGATTTCCTCGAGGTCTTTGGTCAACCGCCCGACGAGATGGCCGGTCTTTTGATTGTCGAAGAATCGGAAGGACAGTTTCTGCAAATGGTCGAAGGCGTGTCGCCGCATATCGGTTTCGATATTGATGCCCAGCATGTGCCCCCAATAGGTGACGATGGCCATCAGCCCGGTGTTGACGACATAGATGACGAGAAGGCCGATGGAGGCCAGCATGATGATCTGCCAATCCCCGGCGGGCAGCAATACATCCACGAAGACCTTGACCGCCATGGGAAAGCCTAGTTCCAGAAGGCCGGAAAGGATGGCGCAGGCGAAATCGACAATGAACAACCCACGATAGGGACGATAATAGGAAAAGAAACGGCTGAGCATGACCACGTCCAGAGCGGCCTGTTTCGCCGCAGAGTTCTAAAATGTGACCTCAAGTCTCATATTTGTTAGAACAGGCCAAGGCATGTTGCGTTATTTTTACCAAAATCGTGCAATAAAAGCGAAGGACAATATAAAAACGAAATGCTGATGGAATATGCTGTGATCTGCACGCTAAATGATGGCAGAGTGCAATTCTCAGGGGAATGCGAGAGAGACGCTGGTGAGTAACGCAGACAATCAAAGAAAGACCAGCGAACCAAGATGGCTTGGTCCGGCCACACATGCGCGCACGGCGCTCGTGCCATCCATTTCCGCTGCCCGCTGGCTTCTGGTTCTGATTGTCGCTGCTGGTATCTACTTCTTCTACGGGTTTCTGGTGCCGGTTCTGGCTGCGCTGGTCATCGGTTTTGCCAGCTGGCCGGTTTACCGGGAATTGCTGCGCCGGGTTGGCGGCAACAATTCCATTGGCGCGACGATTGCGCTGCTTCTCATCATCGCCTTTCTGATCGTGCCGATTTTCATCGCAGCCTCCTACACCGCAAGCGAAATCCGCGAGTGGTTCGGCTGGGCCGTGGAGGTCAACAAGGTCGGCGCGCCGGTGCCCGACTGGATCGCAGCACTGCCGGGCGTCGGCGCGTGGATGAGCGAACAGTGGGTGCGCTATGTCGGCACGCCGGGTGCCATCGGCGAAGTCATACAGCTCGTCAGCGGTGCGAATATCGGCAACATCTATCGCGCCATCGTGGCCGCCGGTAATGGTGCATTCCACCTGATTCTGACGCTGCTGTTCATGTTGATCGCGCTGTTTTTCGTCTATCGCAACGGCGTCAGTTTTGCCCGTCAGATCGATCTGGTGGGAGAGCGCATTCTGCCGACGCGCTGGGAGCGTATTTCCCGTGTCGTCCCCGCCACCATCAGCTCTACCGTCACAGGCATGACGCTGATTGCGATCGGCGAAGGCATTATTTTAGGCGTGGCCTACTGGATTGCGGGCGTTCCCTCACCCGTCACGCTGGGTGTTCTGACCGGCGTCATGGCGCTGATCCCCGGCGGCGCGCCTCTGTCGTTCACGCTGGTGTCGTTCTATCTCGTTGCCAGCGGCTCTGTCGGCGCTGGCATCGCCCTGTTTGCATGGGGCTCGGTGGAACTCTTCATCGTCGACAAGACCATTCGTCCGCGCCTCGTCGGCGGGCCCATCAAGCTGCCCTTCCTGCCGACCTTCTTCGGTCTGGTAGGCGGCGTCAAAACCATGGGCTTTCTCGGCCTGTTCATCGGCCCGGTGCTGATGGCGCTGCTGGTTGCCGTGTGGCGTGAATGGGTCCGCGAAGTCGAGATTTCGGCCGTCGAGGGTGAGACGATCGAGGCGAAGGCAGACATTGTCGAGCCACCGCCGCTGCGAAAGACGGCGTCCTAGAGCTTCATCTCCATAAACATGCTGAGCGGATCGGGCTTGTAGGGCGCGAATGGCTCGATCTCGGTAAAGCCCGCCTTGCGGTAAAGCCCTATGGCTTCCGGCTGGCTGATGCCGGTTTCGAGCCGGATGGCAGAGAGGCCAAGGCCCTGCCCGCGCGCAATCAGTGCGTCCATCATCATCTGGCCGATCCGCAGGCCACGCGCCGAGGGATCGACGAACATGCGCTTGATTTCTGCCGTGCCATCGCCCGCCTCCACCAGCGCGCAGCAACCGACGATCTCGCCATCATTGCGCGCCACGAAGAAGGATACGGCGGGCTTTTCCAGCGTATCGATATCGACCATATGGTTGCTTTCCGCCGGATAGAGCGATGCCATATAGGCGTTCGACATTTCCATGAGGCGCAGCACGTCTGGCTGGCGTGGCGGTTCAAGCTTGATTTCGACTGGCATGCTGGTTCCCATTAATATTTTGCGAAGTCCGATCTTTGCGTCGCATTAAGACTGCAATTTCGCTAGATCATGGACACGTCTTAAGACAATTCTTCTGCGAGAGGCAACAGAGCGACAATGAGAACAGCGCTTGTTTTGATGACCATTCTGGGCTGCGATGACACCGCAACCGATTGCCAGCACATCGCCACGCTGCAGCAGCGCTGGACGAGTATCGAACTGTGCGATGCCGAATCGGAAAACAAGCTCGGCCAGTTCGTGAATGCGAATTATCCGGTGATTGTTGCCGTGTGCCAAACGCCGGAAGAGCCAAAGACGGATATCGCCAAGGCCGATCCGCACACGCCCGACACGGCTGTGCCACCGGCGCTTGCGCCGCAGGAAGAACAGACGCTGACACAGAAAGCCATCACCCGCGTACGCCGCATTCTGCCATCAACAGAGGGTGTGAAGGAAGTGCTGGGCAAGCCGGTGCGCATGGTGGAAGACAGCTATTCCTGGATCGCCCGTCGACTGTCGAAATAACGTCAGGCGGCCTCGGCGACCAGGGTGGAATTCAGCGAACGGGCGCGGCTGCGCTGCTGGGCCATCTGGAGTTTTTCGACCATATGGACAAGCTCGCGCATGGTCGCATCGGCGCTGGTGTCGGAAAATTTCGCCAGAAGGCCGGAGGACAGCTCGGCAACCGGGTTGGCATAAGGGGTCTCAGCCACCTGGCGCCAGAGCAACGTTGCTTCCATGAAGATATCCAGCACGGCACCGAACAGCCCGGTGGACTGGAACAGTGCCTTCATGGCGTGGTGGCGACCTGTGGCCAGAATGGAGCGCACCTGCCGCTCATCAAGGCCAGACAGGTTGGAGATGGCTTCGGCGAAGAATGCCAGCTTGCCGGAGCAGAGCAGGTTCATCAGGAAAGCGGGCGTCAGATCGCCCCTTGCGCGAAGATGCTCGACCAGAAGCGGCATGGCCTCCCCCGTCACATCGCCCGCGATCAGCACGGTTGCAGCTTCCGACGCATCGCGGATGACGCCGGACAGGCGTGCGGGCTGCATGGCATAACAGACAAGGTTTGACGCGGCCAGCGCTGCGCCGATATGGCCGACGATGGCGTAGCGCACATCAGCGGGAAGATCGTCACGGTGCAGCAGGAGGTCGCGGATTTCAGCATCCTGCGCATAGCGCTCGGCAACGCGCCGCAGCGTAAACGGCGTGATGCGCGCGCTGCTGTTTTCCAGCAGGATCGACAGTTCCATGAGATCGCCGATTTCAGCCAAGGCCGCACAGGCGCCCGGCTCCAGAAACGGACGGGCGGCAACCATGGAGCGGGTCGTGGCCGTGCCGTTGCCGACGAGATCGACAAGATCCGTCTCCCGCAGCACGGGCGAATGGATGATGACGACACAGGCGATATCCGGCTGGTCTTCGGCCAGTGCAAAAATGATGGGACGTGGGGCAACGGGCGAATAGGCCAGAGTTTCGGCCAGCGCCAACCGCACCTTGGGCGATGGATCGTCCAGCAGAAAGGTCATCGCCTCATAGGCGCTGTCTTGCCGGTCCTGCGGCAGGGTGGATTGCACATAAGCCTGCGCAAGTGCCGTCGCTGCCTTGGACCTGTCGCCAGACCGCGCCTTTTCAGACCACCGAAGAAATGCTTGTACGATCACCCTGCGCCCCAACACCAGACATACCGACTGTATCTGGCAGAATCGACGCGATGTGAATCGGGCTCTGCCTCTGTGTCGAACCTAGGGGCAAAAGGTTTACGTTTGGTTCACCATATTCATTAACTGGGTGGTGGTTTGATCGAGGTTCGAAACAATTTTTCTTTCCGTCATCCTAGGGCTTGTCCCTAGTATCTAACCACGCTTCTGCGGATGCTACGTCGGTAGATCCTAGGGACAAGCCCTATGATGACGGAAGTGGGTGTGTGATGGCGGCGCCCTAAAGTTAGGCTACAGGTCTAAGACCTTCAGCGCTGGCCGGGACGTGTGAGCTGGAACACATCCGTCCCGCCATCGCAATAATCGCGGTAACCCATGCGGGCGATGGGGCGGGCGCGGGCCATATCGATGCGCCCGTTTTCGATGACGCTCTCATCGAGATGGATGCCCATGACCTGGCCGAATACGACCCAGGTCTGCGCTTCGACGCCATCGACATCCACAGGGCGAATGATTTGCGTGACCCGGCATTCCAGTGCGGAATAGGCCTCTGCCACATAGGGCGCATCCACCAACTCGCCAGCCTTGGGTGTGAGACCGGCGATGTCGAATTCGTTCACGTCGTACTCGACCGGCGCGGACGATGCGTTCATCTGTTCCACCAGATGCCGACTGACGAGGTTTGCGGTGAAAACACCGGTTTCCTCGACATTGCGCACGCTATCCTTATGGCCGCTGGAGGCAAACATCACCAGTTTCGGTGTGTCCGACACGGCGTTGAAAAAGGAATAGGGCGCGAGATTAAGCGTGCCATCCCTGCCCTTCGAGCCGATCCAGCCGATGGGGCGCGGCGCGACGATGGCCTTGAACGGATCATGCGGCAGACCGTGGCGGTTGGTATCGGTTGCGTAAAACATCAGGCCTCACCCACCCATGTCACGACATCGGCCAATTCAGGGCGAGGACGCTCGACTGCCGGAAATGTGGTGGAGCCGATATAGATGAAGCCAGCGATCTTCTCGCCAGCATTCACGCCCAGTGCCGGGAAAAGGGCTTCGTCATAAGACACCCATTCCGTCAGCCAGTTGGCAGCATAACCGTTAGCATTGGCTGCAAACAGCATATTAAGGCAGACCGCGCCTGCGGACATGACCTGTTCCCATTCCGGGATTTTGACATGCGGCGCGGCTGTGCTGACAACGGCGACAACGACGGGCGCGCGGGTAAAGCGCGTGCGTTCGACTTCCTGATAATCGGCACCGATATCAGGTGTTTTTTCAAGCGCCCGCTTCAGGACGGCTTCGCCCAGCCGCTGACGCTCTTCGCCGCGATAAACGATGAAACGCCAAGGTGCCAGCTTTCCATGGTCGGGCACGCGCACTGTCAGGCGCAGAATTTCCTCGATCTCTGCCGTATCAGGACCCGGCTCGGTCAGTTGCAATGCCGGGGTCGAACGGCGGACATTCAAATAATCGATGAGGGAGATATTGTCTTTCATGACAGAAGCGTTCCATTGTCGTACATATGAAATCAAGGGCCTTGAAATAGCCACCGGGTGGCGTTTGAAGTGGTCCTCGAAGAACAAGAAGTCAATGCGGTTGAGAGAAATGACGTCCATCAAAATTGCGACCGGCCTATGCGTGGCACTCGTTTCGACCGCGCTGCCAATGGGCGTTGCCTTTTCGCAGGATGCATTCAAGGACTTCAAACAGCTTGGCGGCACGCAGAAAATGCCGAAGCTCAACGCGTTTACCGCGCCTGCGGCACCGGATGTCGAAAAAACCACCTCCCGCGATATCGTCATGGAAGCCAAGCTGACCAATGAAGGCGAGCCGATGATGGAAGGACTGGCATGGCGTGTTTTCAGCCCCATCCCCGGCCCTGACGGCAAGCTGCCGATGCTGGCAAGCTCCGACGGCGGCTCTGCCGAGTTCCACCTGTCGCCGGGCGATTACTTCGTCAACGTCTCCTTTGGCCGCGCAGGCGTGACAAAGAAGCTGAATGTGCCTGCCAGCGGCAAGATCGACAAGCAGGTACTGATCCTCGATGCCGGTGGCTTCGTGCTAAACGCGGTGGCCGGAACCGACAAGCGCATCTCACCGGGCCAGCTGAAATTTTCGGTCTACTCCTCCGACACGCAGGAAGATGGCGAGCGCCGTCTGGTGATGTCCGATGTCAAACCAAACACCGTGATCCGCCTCAACGCAGGCACTTACCACGTCGTCTCCGAGTATGGCGGCATCAACGCAGTCGTGCGCGCCGACATTCAGGTGGAAGCAGGCAAGCTGACGGAAGCAACGCTTCAGCACCACGCCGCACAGGTCACGCTGAAACTCGTGTCCGAACATGGCGGCGAAGCGATTGCCGATACGGCATGGTCGGTGCTGACGGGCTCCGGCGACCTCGTCAACGAAAGCGTCAGCGCCTTCTCCACCATGGTGCTAGCCGACGGCGAATACACGGCCATCGCTCGCAACAAGGACAAGGTCTACCAACGCAACTTCAAGATCGCATCAGGGCAGGATTCGGACGTGGAAGTGCTGATGAAGGACCAAGCCCCGGATGATACGATGGGTGATTTTGAATAGGATCGAGGCGGCGCTTTAGTTGTTCTCGGTGTTCCGTTGGCCTATTGCTGAAGAATAAACCTCCCACATTGACAAAATTACGTAAAATACGTAATTTATCTATCAATAAGGAGATAGATTATGGGTTCAGCGCTCCAAATACCCGCATCAGATTTCTCTCGTCACTTTGGACGAATTCGTGAAGCAGTGCATGAGGCCGGAGTGATCGAGGTCACGTCGCATAGCCGTGTTGTGGGCGCGTATATTAGCGCAGAAGAACTTGAGCATTTCAACCGCCTCAAACGACGTGAAGTACAGGTGCTTCATGTTAGCGAAATCGATGACCGGCTGCTTAACGAGATTGAAAACGCAGAGTATGGCGTCGTATCCAAGTGAACCTGCCAGACCCTACTCCGGGTCTCGTCATCCGGTTTGATTACACTTGGCACAGAAACCATTTAAGGAAAGAACGACCGTGCGCCATCGTTCTGGCCTCGAGTGAAACCGGCATTGTAACGGTTGTTCCCATTACTCATTCCTACCCAGATATCGGGGAAGAAGACCAATCGTTGCAGATACCCGAAGACATCTGCAAAGCAATAGGTTTGGACGAGGACATCAGTTACGTTCGGCTGAGCGAGGTCAATCGGTTCGAGTGGCCTTCAGACCGTATCAAACCACTACCAAACAATCCCTCTCGCTGCGACTACGGAACGTACCCAAAGATTTCTTTCTGGAAATAAAAAAGAGCCTGGCAGCCGCCGTCCGAGCCGGACGCGTCAGCACTTCCAAAGTTTGAACGATCCCAAATCGCCCGGTAGTCGATCCTCGGGACGAGCCCGAGGATAACGTTGAGAGTATCGCCTCAGGCTACGATGCCATTCGCCTTAGCAGCCTTCGCCGCACGCTTGCGCTTCACATCCGGTGGTGTCGCCTCATCCACGAGGTTGGTAATCGCTTCGTCCAGCGCATACGACGTCTGGGCCTGCGAGCCCAGGCGGCGGATGTTGACGGTGCGTTCTTCGGCTTCCTTCTTACCACAGACGATGATGACCGGGACCTTGGTGACCGAGTGTTCGCGGACCTTATAGTTGATCTTCTCGTTGCGGAAATCGGTTTCAACCGAGAGGCCCGCATCGCGCAGGGCTTCGGCAACTTCACGACCGTAATCGTCTGCATCAGACGTTATCGTTGCGACGACGACCTGCTGCGGCGCGAACCAGAGCGGCATGTGACCGGCGAAGTTCTCGATGAGAATGCCGAGGAAGCGTTCCATCGAGCCGCAGATGGCGCGGTGGATCATCACCGGCTGGCGCTTTTCCGAGGCCTGATCGATGTAGAAGGCACCGAAGCGTTCCGGCAGGTTGAAGTCCACCTGCGTGGTGCCGCACTGCCATTCGCGCCCAATGGCATCCTTCAGTGTGTATTCGAACTTCGGCCCGTAAAACGCGCCCTCACCCGGCAGAATGTCGGTCTTGATGCGGCCTTCGGACTTTTCTTCGATGGATTTGAGAACATCGGTCATGACGCTTTCGGCGCGGTCCCATACTTCGTCGGAGCCGACGCGCTTTTCAGGGCGCGTGGAGAGCTTGACGACGATTTCCTCGAAGCCGAAGTCCTTGTAGACCGACAGGATGAGATCGTTGATGCGCAGGCATTCCGCCGCCATCTGCTCTTCCGTGCAGAAAACGTGGGCGTCGTCCTGCGTGAAGCCGCGAACGCGCATCAGGCCGTGCAGCGCACCGGAGGCTTCATAGCGATGGACGTTGCCGAATTCTGCAAGGCGAACAGGCAGTTCGCGGTAAGACTTCAACCCATGCTTGAATATTTGAACATGGCCAGGGCAGTTCATCGGCTTTAGCGCGAAAACGCGGTTATCCGCTTCCTCGTCCTTCGGATGCGTGAACGCATAGGCCGATTTAACGGCGAACATGTTTTCCTGGTACCAGCCCCAGTGCCCCGAGGTTTCCCACAGCGAAGCGTCCAGAACCTGCGGCGCGTTGACTTCCTGATAGGTGCCTTCGAGGTTGCGGCGCATATAGGCCGTCAGGGTCTGGAACATGCGCCAGCCCTTGCCGTGCCAGAAGACGACGCCCGGACCTTCTTCCTGAAAATGGAACAGATCCATTTCGCGGCCGAGCTTCCGGTGATCGCGCTTTTCGGCTTCGGCCAGAATGTGGAGATACTGATCCAGCTCGTCCTGCGTGGCCCATGCGGTACCGTAGATGCGCGTCAGCATCGGGTTGTTGCTGTCGCCACGCCAATAGGCACCGGCAACCTTCATCAGCTTGAAGGCCGTGCCGATCTGTCCAGTGTTGGCCATGTGCGGGCCACGGCAAAGGTCGAACCAGTCACCCTGATAATAGATCTTCAGGTCCTGCCCCTCGGGAATGGCATCCACGAGTTCGACCTTGTAGCTCTCACCCTTGGCAGCGAAGACTTCCTTGGCCTTTTCGCGGCTCCAGATTTCCCGCGTGAACGGCTTGGAGCGCCCGATGATTTCCTTCATCTTCTTTTCGATCTTCGGCAGATCTTCCGGCGTGAAGGGCTCGTTCTTGGCGAAGTCGTAGTAGAAACCGTTTTCGATGACGGGGCCGATCGTGACCTGCGTGCCGGGCCATAGTTCCTGCACGGCTTCGGCCATCACGTGGGCTGCATCGTGGCGGATCAGTTCCAGAGCACGCTTGTCATCACGGGTGACGATCTCGATCTTGCCATCGACGATGTTGTCTGAGAGGTCGCGCACAGTGCCATCCAGCGCAATCGCGACGGCTTTCTTTGCAAGCGACTTGGAAATGGATTCGGCAACATCGCGTCCAGTCGTGCCGGGGGCATACTGACGAACGGAGCCATCGGGAAATGTTAGGGAAACGGCGTCTGACATCATAATTCTCCTGTCCAGTCCCGCCAACGAATGCGGGTGGTGCTGTTGACCGGCTGACGCCGGAATGTGAACGCGCGGGTGATAATGTGGAATCCGCGCTGAGTAAAGAATTTTAAGAAAGCGCGGGCAACCGCCAGAAGGCCCGGGCTTCCTGCGGCAGCTTCGAAAGGGTTCGATTGAAAGCATCCGGGTCTACGTTCCGCCCCAAAGCTTCTGCTACATCCCGAATGGCAGAATCGGTCGAGAGATTATGGTTGTGGCGCAGCGCTCGAACTTCCATCATCATTTCGGTTTCGCTGCCGAATGCACGCCTCTCTTCGCTGACGTCCCAATCGCTGACGAAGATAGCACGTAGAACCGGCGGCAATGCGTTCGCAAAGTCCAATGCCTGTTGCACCGTCAATCTGCGGCGAAACACCTGAAGCACTGCCTGTAACATCGTGTAGGCCTGATGCGATGTACTCAGCATGGAAACCTCTTTCAGGTCTTCCATGAACCGGTCGAAATCCACCGACGCCTGACGGTACTCCATCGGCATAGGCACGTGCTTATCCCCCTGTGTTGGTTTGCTTTCTGGCCTGCCTCCAATAGGACCATGGTGCCCACCAGACATATGTATCGTCCAATTTTTCCACGACCGGATCAAGTCCGCTCGTCCCACCGGGTCCGCAGCGGGCGACACGAAAAAGCGTCAACCATCCGCCTGCCCAGAGGCCATGGCGCGCAAAAGCCTCATAGCCATATTCGGAACAGGTGGGAATGTGGCGGCAAGAATTGCCGACGAAGCCGGAGAAGGCGAGCTGGTAGAAGCGGATAAGGCCCATGCCGAGAAGACGTCCCGGCGTTTTGGCAAAGGAGCCTGACCAGTTGCGGGTTTTCGGCGTCTTGTCGGGGTGCTGGCAGTTCGGGTCGTTGCACACAGCTTAAGCCGGAAGGCGCTGCTCGGCCTCGATCTGGTCGAGACAGTCGCAGATGGCATCGAAGGTGAGCATTGTCGAGGCGTGACGGGCTTTGTAATCCTTGACGGGTTTCAGGATGCGCATATCCACAAAGCGGCCCTCCGGCCCCTCGCCGCCTGCCGTCAGCATGGCCAGCATATCGGCGCGTGCCTGACGCACTTCGCCGCTGGTTGCGCCGACAACGTTGTTGGCCATGATGGAGGACGAGGCTTGACCCAGCGCGCAGGCGCGGACCTCATGGGAAAAATCTGTGACCACACCATCGGCAAGCTTGACGTAAACCTTGACCTTGGAGCCGCAGAGCTTGGAATGTTTCTGCGCGCTGGCATCCGCATCCGGCATGGGACCGGTCAGCGGAATATTGCCGGCGAATTCGAGAATACGGTTGTTGTAAATATCGTCCATTGGCTGGTCCATTCGCGCAGGATTGATTTTTCAAACACTGTGTCATCAGTGGCAAGGCTTTTCTGCACGGGCGTCACCATTATATGTTACGACACATCGTCGTCATCAAGGTGCGGTGAATTTAATCCTTCCGTCACCGTTTTCGTGACCACAGACTTGCCAAATTGCCTGAAACCAACCAGATAGCAGGCGCGGCAACTTTGTACTCATGCCGTAACCTAATATTCAGGTGCGGATTTTCAACCGTGCCGGGAGACCAAAAAGATGGATGCTATCGTGAAGAATTTCCCCGGTGCAGGCACAAAGAACGACGCGGTCGATACGCGCCCCACACAGGCGGAAGCCGAAGACGCCGTGCGCGTTCTGCTTCGCTGGGCGGGCGACAATCCCGAACGCGAAGGCCTGCTCGATACGCCCAAGCGCGTGGCCAAGTCCTACCGTGAGCTCTTCGGCGGTTATGATCTGAATGCCAGCGACGTTCTGGGCACCACCTTCGAGGAAGTCGGCGGTTACGACGACATTATTCTCGTGCGCGACATTCCGTTCTACTCGCATTGCGAACACCATATGGTGCCCATCGTCGGCAAGGCGCATGTCGCCTATCTGCCAGCAGGACGGGTTCTGGGATTGTCCAAGATTGCCCGCGTGGTCGAAATCTACGGCCGCCGCTTGCAGACGCAGGAAACGATGACGGCGCAGATTTCGCTGGCCATCGAGACGACGCTGAAGCCACGCGGCGTGGCCGTGATGATCGATGCCGAGCACATGTGCATGTCCATGCGCGGCGTGCAGAAGCAGGGCTCCACCACGCTGACGACCAGCTTCACCGGCACATTCAAGTCCGAACCGGCGCAGCAGGCGCGGTTCATGACGATGGTCTACAACCGCTAAGATTAAAATCGATCTGACAGGGCGGCGCGGGCCGCCCTTTTTGATTTCTGCCAAGGCAATTCTTTGCCGCTTGTCATCAGAGGTTCCCATGTCTTCGATATTTCCGCCCGCACCTGCGGACAAGGAAGAGCTTGAGTCATCAGGTGCCTTCACACCGAAATTCGATGCCCACGGCCTCGTCACCGCCGTCGTGACCGACATCAAGGACGGCGAGTTGCTGATGGTGGCGCATATGAATGCGCAGGCGCTATCGCTGACGCTCGAAACAGGCATCGCGCATTATTACAGCCGCTCGCGCGATAAAATCTGGAAGAAGGGCGAGACCTCCGGCAACCTGCAGACCGTGCGGGAACTGCGCACCGATTGCGATCAGGATGCCATCTGGCTGAAGGTTTCAGTCGCAGGCCACGATGCAACCTGCCACACGGGTCGCCGCTCCTGCTTTTACAGGACTGTGACATTGGAAAACGGTCAGGCAATCACGACCGTTACTGACGAAACGCGGCACTTCGACCCGGCGGAAACCTACGGCACTCCGAAAAACTGATTATTTCCATTCCCTGCGCTCTTGTTACGATTATTATAGGAGTTGGCACAGTAAACTACAGATTGAGTGCATCTGCTTGGGAGTGAAATGGATGTTGGGTTGGGGATTGAACCGCGAAAATCCGGCAGCGATGGCGGCCTTGGAAAAGGTCGAACAGCAAAACTCTGCGCCCCTGCCCAAAATTCCCGATAACCGCATTGCGCTGGCACTGGGTGGCGGTGCCGCACGTGGCTGGGCCCATATCGGAGTTCTGCGGGCGCTGGATGAGGCGGGCGTGCAGATCGGCATGATCGCGGGCACCTCCATCGGCGCGTTGGTTGGCGGCTGTTATCTGGCAGGCAAGCTGGACGAACTCGAAGAATTCGCGCGATCGCTCACCATGCGCCGCATAGCAGGCCTGCTGGACCTGACGATTGGCGGCGGCGGCCTGTTCGGCGGCATGCGGCTGACCAAACGCATGCAGGAGCACCTTGTCGGCCTCAACATCGAAGACCTGGGACACCCCTTCATTGCCGTGGCAACGGAGCTTAAAACTGGCCACGAAGTGTGGGTGCACCAGGGCGACCTGATCACGGCGCTGCGCTCATCCTACGCTCTTCCTGGCATTTTCGAGCCTGTCCGCTGCAACGGCAGAACGCTGATCGACGGCGCACTGGTCAACCCGGTGCCTGTCTCCGTCTGCCGCGCCTATGAACAGACGCTGGTGGTGGCGGTGAACCTCAACTACGACATTTTCGGACGCTCCGCGGTGGTCAAGCACGGTGCAGGGCAAGCCAGCGGAGAACCCTTGCCCAAAGCACCATCCGAGACAGCACGCGTGGGCCTTCCCGGCGTCATGGTGCAAGCGTTCAACATCATTCAGGACAGGATTTCCCGCTCGCGCCTCGCCGGTGACCCGCCGGACCTGGCGCTGCATCCGCGCATCAACCACATAGGCCTGTCGGAATTCCACCGCGCCGCCGAATCAATCGAGCGCGGTTATGAGGAAGCGCGCTCGAGAATACCGGAACTGAAACGGATGCAGCAGGTGTTTCAGGGGTGATTGTGTCGGAAGGCACCCTCCCTCCGTCATTCGGCCTTGAGCCGAAATCCAGCGGCGCCACCTCGACTGCCGTCATCCTCGGGCTTGTCCCGAGGATCTGACCACGTTGAATGTCGGGGTGAGTTAGATCCTCGGGACGAGCCCACTGCTGTCCGGTTTAAACTTATGTCCATTGGAGCATCAGCTGGTCATTGTGGCATCTGCTGCTGTTGGGTGGTTTTAGAAGACGGTCTGTTCTTTTTCGATGCATGAGGTTGGCGCGCACGAGGCGGGCGAAGGCCCAGGGGCTTTTGATGGTCTTCTGGTCTGCCTGCGCCATGCGCAGAAGCAGGAAAGCGATGAGGGCCACGGTGATCTGGATGCGCACGGCGTTTTCTGAGACACCCAGGAAGTGCTTGATCTTCAAGGTCTGCTTGACCCATTTGAAGAACAGCTCGATAGCCCAGCGACGCTTGTAGAGATCGGCGATCTCTTGCGCAGTGGCATCGAGATCGTTCGACAGGATCCGCAGCACCTTGCCGGTATCGCTTTGCACCGTGATCTCGCGAACCGGGTCGCTGAACGGGTTCTTGCGGTTGCCGGCCTGACGGGCAGGCAGCAGACCAATGCGATCCGACAGGATGCGACCACCGTTTGCATCCGCGTCCTCCAGCGGCTGCTCATGCAACACCGTCAAGGGTGTATGGGACTTGAAGCGGGTGACGATGCGGCATCCGGCCTGATCCATCCTGGCCCACCACGAGAAATCATAATAGCCCAGATCAAAGACGTAGGTCGCGCCCGGTTCGATCGGCATGGCCTTGGCGGCGGTGATGTCATTGACATTGGCGGGTGTGACGGCGGCATAGATCGGTCGCTCTGCGCCCGCATCATAGACGATGTGGACCTTGGCTCCGCACGCCTTATGGGAGAACCGCGCCCATTGCGATCCTGCACCGGAAAGGCGAAGGCTCGTGGCATCGATCAGATAGGTCGCCTCGCCGACGGCCCGTCGCAACCCGCGCCCAGCTCGTGTGACCAGCTCGGCAAACAGACCGGTAAAGACCGCACTTGAGCGTTTGGCATTGGCATCAGCCAGCGTCGAACGTGAGGCCGGGCGTGCGCCGAGATGATAAAGGCGTGTCGAATGGCTTTCCAGACCGCCTTCGATCTCGTGCAAGCTGACAGCACCGGCCAGTTGCCCATACAGCAGGGCGATCAACTGGCTCTTGGTGGACAATCGCCGGATATGCTTGTCGGTGCCATGCTCATCCACAAGCCGCTCGAAGGTCGACCAGGAAATGCGCTTCAAAAGATCATGAAAAACGCTATTGTGATGCCGCACGGTGTTGCCTCTCTTTCGTGTCCAAATCGTCGCCAAACGCTTGAATACGAATAGAATCAACACCGTGCGCCGTGTCTACAAATTTAAACCGGACAGCAGTGGGACAAGCCCGAGGATGACGGCAGAGGTGTATTGCCGTCTATTACCAATTTACTGGAAAGGCCAAAATGCCGTGCCATTTAAGACAGCGGCAGGTCGATTCCAGAGTGACAGCGAGGACGCCCCTACCCCGCAATATAAGCCTTGATATGCTCCGCTTCGGCCTCCACCTCGCTGATACGGGCCTTCACCACGTCGCCGATGGAGATGATGCCGACGAGGCGGCCGCTGGCTTCTACGGGTAAGTGGCGGAAGCGGCCGCCGGTCATGAGTTCCATGAGATCGTCGGTGGTGGAGCCTTCGTGACAGCGCGTCACGTTCTTGGTCATGACATCTGCCACTGTTACCTGCAATGCGCCTGCGCCATGGCTGGCGATGGCCTTGACCATGTCGCGTTCCGTGAAAATGCCGAGAATGGCGCCCTTCTCATCGACCACCACGACCGCACCGATGCGGTGTTCGTGCAGGGTCACGGCGGCATCGCCCAGCGACATGCCGGGATCGACAGTCACCACATCGCGGCCCTTGAGATCGAGAAGCTCTTTCACAAATACAGGCATATTGTCCTCCTTGTCCGACGGTCCTAGACACCGCGCGCCGCGTCTCCTCCACAAACGCACGGTCAGGCTGGATGCCAATGGTGCGCCAGCGGACCATCGAAATCAATAGATTTCAGCGGCTTGGCAAAGCTCAATCGATTGTATCTGCAAACTGGCGGTCCACAGGTTTGCGGTCGAACAGTGCAAAAAACAGGAAGCCCAGCAGGAAGCCGAAGATATGCGCATCCCACGCCACTTCGCCGCCAGCATCGCCAAACAGGGGAATGCCGACAGCAATCAGCACATTGCCGAACAGCCACATCAGCGTGAAGATAAGCACCGTTCGGTTGGACAGAGACTGGAGGATGCCCTGACGCGGCAGGAGATGGCCAAGCGACGGGTGGTAGCGTCCGCCGCGTGCGGGAAACACGAAGCGGCACGCCGCGCCCATCAGCGCCGAGACGACACCGGATGCGCCGATCAGCACCGTTGGATCACCCCAATGCAGGAATGCGTGGCCGAAGGCGGCGACGGCTGACGAAATGCACCAGAGCAAAATGAAACGCGACGTACCGATTCGGCGCAGCACCGGCGCACCGAAAGCCATCAGCCAGAGGCTGTTGAAAAGAATATGTTCGATGCCGCCATGCAAAAGCGAATAGGTGATGGGCGTCCACAGCCACTCCAGACCTTGTTGCGACAGTGCCGTGGCGTAGCGCAGGGGAATGAAGCCGAAGGTGAACAGGAACCAGCCGTAACCATCATCCGACAGGACATAGGACGAGATCACATGGATGACGACCATCAGCGCAATGACGGCGACGAGCGCGCCAGGCAGGTTGAAAACAGGGGTTTTCTGCGTGGCCTGCGCCTGCTCTAGCTCATCCACTTCGGGCCGTTCACCGTCATTATGCGTCATCAGCCCGTCTTCTCCTCGTCTCGCGTTCCGCAAAAGCCATTGGGAGCAATATAGTAACGCTGCGAGAAAAAGAAGCACCGACAAGGGCGCGCACCTGCAACTAAAAATGCCGTCGTGCCTTTTGTTGACCAGACGCGTGGCATGGAAATCGCTTGGACATCTTCAGCACCGCACATCAAGACGGCTTGTGTCCCGAAACGACACAGGTGCGGCGGCCCGGAGACCGTGTCATGAAGACAAATGCAAGTCTGGAGATCTACGCCTATTGGGATGCGTTGCGCGGCGAGCGCGCGGCACCTTTGCGCAGCGAGATCGACCCGTCGCATATCCGCCATGTGCTGCCCGACCTCTTCGTGCTGACCGATGCGGGCGATGACGCGCCCGTATTCCGCCTGACCGGAACGCGTCTCTACAATCTGTTCAGCCGCGAACTGCGCGACACGCCTTTTTCGATGATATGGCAACCGGATGCCGCCGAAGACGCCTGCCGCATTGCCAATGGCGTATTGCAGCACGAGCGGCCCGTGGTTTTCGACATCTGGTCCGAAAGCGTCAGCGGCCATGTCGCGCAGGCTTTCGAAATGTTGCTGCTGCCGCTGGAGGCGGAGCCGCACTTTCCGCCGCGCCTGCTGGGCGCCCTGATTTCCGATCCGCCGCTGGTGGATTTCGGCCAGCCCTTCAAGCCGCTCGCCTTGACGCGCAGCCGCCTGCTGGAGGAAACATCGGTGCAGTTGATGGCGCAGCGGACAGACTTCGGCTTTTCTTTGGATCGGTCTGTTTCATTATAAGAACCTACAATTATAATCGGCGTTAGTTACAGAACGGTCTGTTAACTCGACATCTGTAAAGAAGGGGGATCATTCCTCTTTACTGTGCTGCCCATGTTCTCATCCCGCTCAACCACCGTCGCATTTGCCGCCCGCTCCGTGGAATCGTCGCCTGCTGCCGAGGTTTTGCCTGTGGCACTGACTGGCCGGTTGATGGTGCCGTCGCAGGACGAGTATGATTGCACCGCGCACGAAATGACGGCAGAGACGGCACGCATCACCTGCTTCGTGCGACCGCGCAATGGCGACCGTATCATTGCCTATCTCCAGCACATCGGACGCGTCGAAGGTATCGTCAAGGCACTGACGGCGGATGGCTTCACCATCGCCATCATGGGCACGGAGCGCAAGCGTGAGAAGCTGGCTGCACAGCTGGCCTGGATTGCCAAGCGCCATGCCCTCGGCCTGCCGGAAGACCGCCGCCACGACCGTCTGACACCGCGCAACCCGCGCGCCGACCTGATGCTGAGCGACGGCAATATCGCGCCATGCAAAATCATCGACCTTTCGCTATCAGGTGCTGCGGTCGAAATCGACATTCGCCCTGCCATGGGCAGCAATGTGCGGCTGGGCAATATGGCTGGCCGGATCGTGCGCCACTTCATGGAAGGCGTCGCCATCGAGTTCGACGCGGTCCAGTCGCGCGATGCGCTAATAGAATTTCTATAATCCACCGACCCGCGCTCTAAACAACCGGCTACGCCTCGCGTCAGCCGGTTTTTTTGTGCCCGAAATTGCCGACAGCGAGCCTTGACGCGCAGTTTTTTGAACCCGAAATGCAGAAAAAACTGTGCCATTGCGGGAAAACGAAGAAATTTCAGAAAAATATCCGGAAAAATTGGCTGAAAATGCATCTCGAAACGCAACCTTTGATAGATTTTTACACCCGATAATTGTTCATCTGGCGTTCAGAATGCAAATGCATTGGGACAAGTATAGTCAAAGAATAGTTTAAGGGGCCGCACAAGGTTGAATGGTGCCCTGCCGCGTTAACCAAAAGCGGTTAAGAGACCATATTTTACAGCAACTTAAGGATAAATTCCAATAGAAATCATAATCGAAACGATAAAATTTGAATCAAATTTTGCTCAAATACAGCTAAAAACAACATCAAATAAAGCGCAGTTTTTCCTAAATTTAACGTCGAATTTGAGCGCCGTTATTTGCTGGCGGTCAAAATATCGGTGGCATTCTTCTCCTCACAACGGGGAGACAAGAAATGAAAAAAATCAGCCGTTTAGGATTTATGATTGCAGCAATGATCGCAGGTGCCTTTGCAACACAGGCAGAAGCATCGCCAGCCGCCGCAATGCGCATCATGGGCAAAGCCAATCCACCGATTGGTCACTACGAGTTTTGCCAGACCTACCAGAGCGAATGCCAGCCAACATCCGGCGACCGTGGCCCGCTGCGGTTGACGGAAGAAAACTGGAAGATGATCCTGGACGTGAACTACACGGTCAACACCACGATCACACCGATGACAGACATGGAAATCTACGGCGTTGAAGAGCGCTGGGCTTATCCAACAACTGTTGGCGACTGTGAGGACTACGTTCTTCTCAAGCGCAAGATGCTGATGAACAAGGGCATCTCCGCCTCCGACCTGCTGATCACGGTCGTCCTTCAGCCAAACGGTTCCGGCCATGCGGTTCTGACCGTGCGTACCGACCGTGGCGACTTCGTTCTGGATAACCTGCGCAACAAGGTCATGGACTGGTCCGAGACCGAATATACCTACCTCAAGCGCCAAGACAGCGCCAATCCGGGCCGCTGGGTCAAGGTTCAGGATGGCCGCGCCGTCAACGCCGTCGCAGGTATCAACTAACATCCAATGCTTATTGGCCGGCCCGTTTCCCCGCTTTTCTGACGGCCGCGCCAAAGAGCCGGTTCCTTGCCCCGGAACCGGCTCTTTTTTTGTGTCGCAGTTGCTAGAGCATTTCAGCAAAAGTGCGAAGCGGTTTTGCGCCCGGATAATGCGTTAAAACAAACAGATAGAGCGTTTTCGCGTTTCGAAGAAAAGCGGAAATGCTCTAGAGAAGGCCGAGTTCGGCGAGTTCGCGTTTCAATTCCGATGGCATGTCTTCGGGCAGGCCAGCACCGCCGAGATCACGCGGGGCATCGTCGGCAGTCAGATACCGCCAGCCCTGAAACGGTCGCTTGGGCGCGGGTGAGGTTTCGACCACCTCCGGTCCCAGAACCAGATCGCAGCGAGAAATACCGTCTTCGCCCTTGAAGGAGCGGATATCGAGGATCGACTGGCGCGCCTGTACCTGGCCTTTAATGACCCAGTATAGCGAGCCGCCATCCAGCAACTCCTCCGTCCGCTTGGGAAACATGCGCGTGGTGTGAACGCTGTGGGGTTCCAGCCCAGCCGCGATCGCGGTGAGCGCACGGTGGGAAACCCATTCGCGCAGATCGTCGATGGAATCTGCGCCGACACAAAGCTTGATGAGATGAAGAGCCATGGCCCTATCAAGGCCGTTTTGGGCCTTGCGTCAAGCATTGATAGGTTGCGCTGTTCAGCACTCCACGACATTCACGGCAAGGCCACCGGTAGAGGTTTCTTTGTACTTCTCGCTCATGTCGTTGCCGGTCTGGCGCATCGTCTCGATACAGGCATCCAGCGGCACGAAATGCTCGCCATCACCTTTCAGCGCGAGCGAAGCGGCGGTTACGGCTTTCACCGCGCCCAGTGCGTTTCGCTCGATGCAAGGGACCTGCACCAGTCCGGCGATGGGATCGCAGGTCATGCCGAGGTGATGTTCGAGTGCGATTTCCGCCGCATTTTCGATCTGCGCGGGTGAGCCACCCATGACGGCGGCAAGACCGGCAGCGGCCATGGCGGCGGCAGAGCCGACTTCGCCCTGACAGCCGACTTCGGCACCGGAAATGGAGGCATTGTGCTTGATGATGCCACCGATGGCGGCAGCCGTCAGCAGGAAATCCCTGATGTCATCCACCGTCGCATCTTCATGGAAGTGGCGGAAGTAGCGAACCGTGGCGGGCACGACACCGGCGGCGCCATTGGTCGGCGCTGTCACCACGCGACCGCCCGACGCATTCTCCTCGTTGACGGCCATGGCGTAGACGCTCAGCCAGTCATTGGCGAGCAGCGGGTTCAGGCGGTTACTGCGCCACTCGGCGTTCAGCTTGTCGTGAATGGAGCGGGCGCGGCGCTTGACCTTGAGGCCACCGGGCATGATGCCCTCGCCTTTCAGGCCGCGTTCGATACAGCCGTTCATGGCCTCCCAGATCTGGTCCAGCCGGTCATCCAGCTCCTGACGGCTCATGACGGTTTCCTCGTTGGCGCGCTTCATCTGCGAGATGGTGCGCCCGGACCGCTCGGCCATCTCCAGCATCTGCTTGGCCGAGGCGAAGGGATAAGGGACCTTGGGGCCATTATCGACCGTCTTTCCGCGCTGGCGCATTGCCTCCAGCTCGGTATCGGTCACCACAAAGCCACCGCCGACGGAGTAGTAGATGCGCTTCAAGAGCATCCGGCCCTGATTGTCATAGGCGGAAAAGGACATGCCGTTGGCGTGTCCCGGCAGTGGGTTCTTCTTGTCGAAGATCAGGTCTTCGGCGGGGCGAAACGCATAGGACGGGTGTCCAGCGGGTGAAACGCGTCCGGTCGTCTCGACCTGCGAGATAAGCGCGTCCATCGCATCGGGATCGACGAGGTCGGGGCGTTCTCCCGTCAGGCCCAGCACGACGGCGCGACCAGAGCCATGGCCAATGCCGGTAAAGGCAAGGGAGCCGTGCAGACTGACCTTGATGGCAGCAACGGTAGCGCCAGCTGGCCGTGGCCATTCATCCGAGAGGATTGTCTCCAGAAAGCGGTTCGCAGCCGACATGGGACCCATGGTGTGCGAACTGGAAGGCCCGATGCCGATCTTGAAGACGTCGAAGACCGAGAGAAACATGTGTATCCTGCCCTATGTATAGACTTATCGGGCCAGTCTATCCGAACCGTGGCATTGCGCCACATCAAAAATGGCCATGGCCTGTGCCGCCTGCGACATCATCCGGTTCAAACGAAAACAGCACGATTTCCGAGGAAACCGTGCTGCAATAACTGAAATATCGATGAGAGATTTTTACGGGCTACCAAATACGTAGGTCAAAGCGAGAAAAGCGGCAAAACCTGCAAGCGCGCGAAATGTTACGGCCCAGCAGGATTTCTGTGCGGTTTCGTCCATGATTACTCCAGCGTGTTACTCTCAGGCCGCTCATGCGTCAGCCAGTGGGTGAACCATTTATTAAAAACTTGTGACAAACGCAAATGCAAAAAACGGCTAAAGCAAGGCGTATTTGCCCATCTGCCATTCACTCACTGCATAGGTACAAGAAATTACAATGGCTTACCTGTTCAATACGAAACAAGGCATGCCGGAAGCCTGTCTCAATTTAGACCAAAGTGTAAACGGGGTCATATTTCGTTCACCATGATGCCGCCAGCTGTGTATAAACCCGCGCGGCGCAAGCCATTTGCCCCAACGGCCTGCCAGCCATATTGAACGCGTCTCGCATCTGGCTTATCGGGCATTCAAAGAATGATCGAACCCCTCGAGAAAGCGGTGACACAAATGCAAGCCACACCTTCCTCCTTCCCGGGTCGCGACACCGTCGCGGCGAAAATCGCCTCGTTCAGCCCCGAGGACGAAAGCTGGTTGAAACTGCTGCTCGAAAACGCGGCCCAGGACGAAAATCTGCTGGAAGGTCTGCGTCTGTTTCTGGACCAGCAGGCGGAAGCGCGGTTTCTCAACTCGCTGAAGCTGGAAAAATCTGGCGAATGGTTTGGTGTAAACGCCCCTTCCCGCATGCAGATTCGCCTTCACGAAGTATCGAAGAGCAGCCAGCATGCAGCCTTCACGGCATTTCGCAGCGGGCTGACGAAATCAGGCGGTCTGGAAAAGGCCTATCCGAAGGCACCGCTCTAAATCTGAGGGCTTAGTCAGGCACCCTGTCCACCACGGCAATGATGGGACCCATGGGGTGCCACCAGTCGCGACGTTTCGCGGCTGGAATATCGACGCTGGAAATGCTGCCATCCAGATAAAGCGCGTTGGGCGTATGCAGCCGATCGCGAAACAGCGTGGCGAAATCGTAGAAGCGGACGGCATTTTCCGAGATCGCGAAATGCACCATGCCATCCTCAGATACGCCGACACCATTGCGGGTATTGAGACTGTCGCTCTCGGGCAGGAAGCGCGGATGCAGTTCGCCATCGATGACGAGCATGGGGCCTGACTGGGTGGCGAAATCGGGCTTCAGATTGGCATTGAGATAGGCGCTGGTTTCCAGCACACCCGCCGTCTTGCCATCCATGAAAAATACGCCGTTGGGCTGCATGTGAAAATTGCCCCAGCCACCGCCAGTGCTGATCGTCTTCGTCTCGACGCCATTTTCGATGTGAAGGCCGACGGGCGACAAATCCCGGTGATACATGCCACCATTCATGGCAAAGGTGACGAAGCTGTGCTGGCGCCAAAGGGCCGATGACAGCGCCTCGAAGGACCCATAGGGTTTTCCCGCGACGTGGTCCCACTGGTAGAGCCGGATATTGCTTTTGGCAGGATCGAAGCTGCAGACGGTGTAGCGGCCACCCATATGGTCTATGGACTGACAGAAATCCGGCAGATCAGCCGCATTCACCGTTGTCGAAAACAGAAACGGCAGCAGATATCGTGCAAGCTTTCTCATCGTCCCTCGTCAGTCATGCGCTTCGTCGTGTGCACGCTTAGCAGAGGCAGAGAGACGAGAGTATGGCATAGCGCCAACGTTTCGGTGATAACAAAAAAGGCTGGCGAAGAGCGCCAGCCTTTTCTTGGATATTCAGCGGGACAGATTATCTGCGCGCGGCGCGATCAACGCTGCGTCCGGCAGCCTGTGTGCCATCCACAGTGCCTGCCACGTCCTTGCCAACGCCGCGGATCGTGTTACCGCAAGAGCTAAGGGAAACGAGAGCGATAAATACCGCAGCAATGGATGCGAAGAAACGTGTAGACATGCGTGAAACTCCCCTTGTGTTTGCGCAGATCGCACAAACGTGATGTCAATAGCGGGCAGATAACGCCGGATAACGGGGCCGGTTCCACGCGGTTGAAAAAATAATCCGATAAATTTCAAACAGCCTGCGCAACGTCGCGAAACGCGTTGCGAATGCTGTCTGCGACGGCCTGCACCGGACGTGTCGGTTTGTCTGCAACGATGAGACGAATATCGAAGCAGCCGAGTTCCGGCAGACCGTCTTTTTCGCTGAGGATAACCATGTCGTTTTGCACGTATGAGCGCGGCATAGGCGCAATTGCCAAGTCAGCCTCGATGGCCGCCTTTTGCGCCATGGTGTGGCCGCTGAGATAGGCCACGCGGAAGCGGCGACCCTGCTTTTCCAGCGAGGTGATGGCCTCGGAACGCCAGATGCAGCCGTCTTCCCAGATCGAAATCGGCAGCGGATCGCGAAGATGCGCCGTGCCGCATTTGGCACCGGTCCAGACCAACCGCTCGCGCATCAGCACTTCGCCGGTGTTGCGCAGTGGCAGAGAGGCGCAATTGACGAGCGCGATATCAAGCCGCTGCTCATCCATCCGCTTGTAGAGCTGTGAGCTGGAATCGATGGTGACATCGACCATGATGGCCGGGAACGCATCGGCGAAACGTTTGAGAATTCCGGCCAACAGGCGACGCTCGCCAATATCCTCAGGCGCGCCGAGGCGCACGACGCCCGACAGTTCCGGCATGACGAAGCGCGACACGGCCTCGTTGGACAGAGCGATCATGCGCCGGGCATAGGTCAGCAACGTCTCGCCATGGGCGGTCAGCGTCACGGAGCGCGCATCGCGCAGGAACAGCGTCGTCTTCAACTGCTCTTCCAGTTTCTTGATCTGCATCGATACCGCAGACGGCGTGCGGAAAACGACCTCAGCCGCCGTGGAGAAATTGCCGGTCTCGGCAATCGCCACAAAGGTTCTCAAGATATCATTGTCCAGCAGCGGCAAGGGTTGGCGGAAGGATACTGTCATGGCGATAGCCTTCAATTTTTCTCATTGATACATCGATATCATTTCGTTTGATTGAATGTCAACATTGCCGCACTCTCCTCACCATGCCGCTCGAGACACTTAGGCAAGCATAGGTTTTCGAGCATTTCGACACATAACGATTTTCGATCGATGACATAAAAATCATTCGATTGTTTGATGACATGCTTGAGCGCATATCTTCGTCGTCAACCGCCCATGAAACATGAAAGGAGATTGGACATGACCATGATCATCACCCACAGCAGGGGGCCATCGAGGGTCCGGCTGCATTCGCTATACTGGTTATCCCACCTTGTGGACCTAGGCCGTGATCTTCACGCATCCTGGCGTCGCAGGCAGTCTCTGCGCGCTCTCGAAGCCCTGCCCGCAGAAACGTTGAAGGATATCGGATGGCCATCAAGCGACAACAAGCGCATGCGAATTGCGCAGAAATAAACGCAGACAATATCGGACGTTGAATGGCTCGCAGAACCTGTTTCTGACGAGCCATTTTTTTGCACTGCGGAACAAATGGGCGACCACCACATTTTCCCCTGCCCCAATCAGCTAAGAGGATATTTATGGCCCAGTTCGGTTCCAGCATTCTGCCCGGCGACTTCACCCGTCTCGGCGCCAATTTCGACGGTGATGGCGTCAACTTCGCGATCTTCAGCGCCCATGCCGAACGCGTGGAACTTTGCCTCTTCGATGAGAGCGGTCAAAACGAAATCGAGCGCATCACACTGCCGGAATTCACCAACGAAATCTGGCACGGTTTCATTCCCGGCCTCAAGCCCGGCGCGCTCTACGGCTACCGTGTACACGGCCCCTACGACCCGGAAAACGGCCACCGCTTCAACCCCAACAAGCTGCTGATCGACCCTTACGCCCGTGAACTGGTGGGCGACATCGCGTGGGGTTCCGAGCAATTCGGCTATATCCTCGATGCCGAAGACAAGGACATGTCCTTCAACGACTCCGACAGCGCGGCCAAAATGCCGAAGTGCCGGGTGATCGACCCCAACGACCATGATTGGGGCAACGACAAGCGCCCGAATATTCCATGGTCGAAGACGATTTTTTACGAAACGCACGTCAAGGGCTTCACGCAACTGCACCCCGGCGTGCCGGAAAATCTGCGCGGAACCTATGAGGGTCTCGGCGACAAGCAGATCGTCGATTACATCAAGAGCCTTGGCGTTACCTCCGTCGAGCTGCTGCCGATCCATTCCTTCCCGGATGATTCGCATCTGCTGGAAAGAGGGCTGAAGAATTTCTGGGGCTACAACTCCCTCGGCTTCTTCTCTCCCGCATCGCGTTACTATGGCCCACGCGGCATGGCTGGCTTCCGCGATATGGTCAGGGCATTCCACGATGGCGGCATCGAGGTCATTCTGGATGTGGTCTATAACCACACGGCTGAAGGCAACGAGCTTGGGCCGACCTTGTCCTTCAAGGGTATCGACAACTTCTCCTATTACCGTACGATGCCGGACCAGCCGCGTTACTACATCAACGACACCGGCACCGGTAACACCGTCAACACCTCCCACCCGCGCGTCTTGCAGCTGGTAACGGATTCGCTGCGTTACTGGGCCGAAGACATGCACATCGACGGCTTCCGCTTCGACCTCGGCACCATTCTCGGTCGCGAGCCGGAAGGTTTCGACCAGCGCGGCGGTTTCTTCGATGCCGTTGGTCAGGACCCGGTGCTGTCAAAGCTGAAACTGGTCGGTGAACCCTGGGATATCGGCCCCGGCGGCTATCAGGTCGGCGGCTTCCCACCCGGCTGGGCAGAATGGAACGACAAATATCGCGATACGGTGCGTGAATACTGGAAGGACGAGGATGGCACGGCGGGCGACTTTGCCGCGCGTATCATGGGCTCCGGCGACGTCTACGATCTGCGCGGCCGCAGGCCATGGTCCAGCGTCAACTTCATCACCGCCCATGACGGCTTCACGCTGAACGACCTCGTTTCCTACAACGAGAAACACAACGAGGCGAACGGCGAGGACAACAAGGACGGCCACGACCACAACCGCAGCTTCAACTACGGCGCGGAAGGCCCGACCGATGATGAGAACATCATTGCCGTGCGCGATCGCCAGAAGCGCAACTTCATCGCAACCCTGTTCCTGTCCCATGGAACACCGATGCTGCTGGCCGGTGACGAATTCGGTCGCAGCCAGATGGGCAACAACAATGGCTATTGCCAGGACAGCGATCTGAGCTGGGTGCATTGGGAAAACCTGCCGGACAGCGCCGAGACTCTGCGCAAATTCACCGCGCGGTTGATCGAGCTCCGCCAGAACCACTCGATTCTACGCCGGGACAGCTGGCGCGACGGTACCCACACGACATGGCTGAACCCCGGCGGTGGCGAGCAGACGGAAGCACAGTGGAACGATCCGGGCTCCACATCGCTTGGCCTGCGCATGTCCCGCGATGGCGGTGACGATGCGGAAGAGTGGAACGACGTTCTGATTCTCTTCAACCCCCATGACGGCGCGGTGGAGTTCAAGCTGCCCGATGCCGAACATGGCTGGATGACAGAGCTGACGACCGCAGACCCGGAAACCGGAGGCGACAAGATCGCCAATGGCGATAACTACACGGTTGAAGGTCGTACTCTGGTGCTGTTGCGGGCTGCATAGTGGCGACGGCTGACGGGTTAAGTGCACACGAGCGGGGTTTGGATATCGACAGCGCTTCCCCTCACCGCCGTCATCCTCGGGCTTGTCCCGAGGATCTAATCACCCGCCCGCGCACTCTTCCCGTCGAATGCGCTTGAACGGCAGCAGATCCTTGGGACAAGCCCAAGGATGACGTCGGAAAAGAACAAAACGCCGGGCGAAATCCCGGCGCTTTTTTTGTCTCAGGGATGGCTGAGCTGGATGCCCGGTAGCCGCATGCTGCGCTTCCTGCGGCTCTTGACCTTGCCCGCGATCGATGCGCGCAACGCAAAGAAGATGTCGTCGAGGTGGTACGGCTTGCTGAAGAAGCGGACATCATTCGGCAGGTCAAGCGTATCGGGCGAATGGCCGCCTGACGTGACGATGACGGACATGTGCTCCTGACACGTCTCGATCATGCGGACCAAGTCCAGACCGGACAGGCCGCCGGGCATGTCGATGTCGGTGATGACGGCTGAGATATTGGCGACTTTGCCGATGGTGGCGACGGCTTCCAGCACGTTGGATGCTTCCAGCACCGTATACCCCGCCTCCTCCAGCGCATCGGCAAGCGTAAAACGAATGATCGGTTCGTCTTCGACGATCAGTACGGTCAAGCCAGTTTCAGACATACGCAATACTCCGCTCAAAAGCACCGGACGGGAACGGCGGCGCCGCTCAAAATGTCCGTGGCTGAAACAAAAGACGAAGCGGCGGTTCAGTGTGTCTCTCGTCAGTCCGCCGTTCCCTCACGTCGATAGAACGCGCAACGTCGCGATAGTGATCAAAGGCTGCGCCCGAAAATTGAAAACAATATTAATAAAATGCAAAATACTGAATTAAGATGTCGCTAACCTTACCATCGTCGGCTGGTGGTTTGACGAACATCAAGGCCCAATCACTCTTAGTTTTTTTGACAGCAAATAAGGCGTGTCGTATCTTGTGCCGAGAGTGTCGCATTTGCGATATACAGCGGACCGTTTCCAAGCAAGGAATTGCGTTTCCGCAATGGAGCATGGTCTTGATGAGCAAAACTCCTTCCAAAAAGCGCTCCGTGGTCTTTTTCATGGTCCCGCAATTCACCATGCTTCCCTTTACGGCGGCGGTGGAAACACTGCGCATCGCCAACCGAATGCTGGGCTATGCCGCCTATGAGTGGCGCCTGGCTTCCGCTGATGGTCAGAAGGTGGAATCATCGGCTGGGATCGCGCTGGAGGCCAAGACCTCGCTAGCGGAGGAGCGCAAATCCGTCAGCGGCGAAAACCGCCCCGACATGGTGCTGATCTGTTCGGGTATCGACATCGAGCAATACAGCAACAAGTCCGTCAACGCGTGGCTGCGGGAAGCCAACAATCGCGGCATCGCCGTCGGCAGCCTCTGTACGGGCGCACATGTGCTGGCCCAGGCAGGACTGCTGAATGGCAAGCGCTGTGCGATCCACTGGGAAAACCTGCCCGGCTTTTCCGAATCCTTTCCGCAGGTCGAGGTCTACGCCGACCTCTACGAGGTGGATGGCAACATCTACACCTGTGCGGGCGGCACGGCTTCGCTGGATATGATGCTGAACCTGATCGGGCAGGATTTCGGCGAAAACCTCGTCAACCGCGTCTGCGAGCAGCAATTGACCGACCGGGTGCGCAGCCCGCATGACCGCCAGCGTCTGCCCCTGCGCGCGCGTCTCGGCGTGCAAAACGACAAGGTTCTCTCGATCATCGAGTTGATGGAAAGCAATCTGTCCGAACCGCTCTCGCTGCTGGATATCGCCGATGATGCGGACCTTTCACGCAGGCAAGTGGAGCGGCTGTTCCGGCAGGAAATGGGACGTTCCCCCGCCCGCTACTACCTCGAGATCCGGCTGGACCGGGCGCGGCATCTTCTGGTGCAGTCGGCTATGCCGGTGGTCGAGGTGGCGGTCGCCTGCGGCTTCGTCTCGGCTTCGCATTTCTCGAAGTGTTATCGCGAAATCTACAATCGCACGCCGCAACAGGAGCGCGCCGAGCGCAAGCTGGTGATGAGCGCATCACGCATGGCAGCAGCGGCCAGTCAGGGCAAGGCCGCGCATTAAGCCCCGAACTGGCGGACCGCTGCGGCCAAATCTTCGGCGGTGAGGCCGGGGCCAAGGCGTTGCGCGGTTTCTCCATGCAGCCAGACGGCAGCGGCGGCGGCCTCAAACGCCGGAACCTTCTGAGCCAGAAAGCCGCCCGCGATACCCGCCAGCACGTCACCCGAACCCGCCGTCGCGAGATACGGCGGCGCATTGGTGTTGACGGCGGCACGGCCATCCGGGGCGGCAATGACCGTGTCTGCGCCTTTGTAGATGATGACGGCATTGGCCCGCGCCGCAGCAGTCAACGCTCTCTCGATCTTGCTCAGGTTCTTGTCCGCTATGAGGTCTGGAAACAGCCGACCGAACTCCCCCTCATGCGGCGTCAGAATGCGCGGTGCGCTGGAGGCGAACAGGTCGAAAAGCTGCTGCGGATCGTCCTTGAACGCGCTGATACCATCGGCATCCAGCACCAGCGCCTTGTCCTTCAACAGCGCGACGAAGCGGTGCGCCTTTTCGAAATCGCCGAAGCCGGGACCGAGGACATAGGTTTCGTGGCGTCTGTCCTCCAGCCACGCCGCCAGCGCATCATCGCCGTCGATGGGCGACACCATGACGGCGGTGAGGGTCGTAGAAAGCACGGGCACGGCATCTAAAGGCGCGGCGACGGTGACGATACCGGCACCAGCCCGGAAACCCGCCATCGCTGCCATGCGCGCAGCACCCGTGGCGTGGGATGGGCCGGAAAATACCGTGAGATGTCCGCGCTTGAACTTGTGCGTATCATCGTCCCCGCGCGGAAAAGCTCCGGTCCAAAGCGCCGGGTGGTTCTCCACGACAGCACCGCTGTGTTGGCTCAAAATGCGCTGGGGAATGCCGATATCGAAGACCTCGACTTCGCCGCAGAGGGAACGACCCGGCATGAGAAGATGACCGGGCTTGCGCGCCATGAAGGTGACAGTGTGCTGCGCCCGAAACGCACTGCTGAGTGCGACGCCCCGACGCCCGCACAAGCCCGAGGGAAGGTCCACGGCAATGACGGGAAGGCCCGCCTCCTCCACGCGAGCAATCACCGCCGAGACCTCTGCCGGAACATCGCGAGACAGGCCAGCACCGAAGATGGCGTCGATCACCACGTCGCCGGGTTGCGGCTGGTAGCGCTCCAGCGGTTCCGTCGGGCCGTTCCACGTTGCGAATGCCTGCTGCGCCGCGCCCTGCAAGCTCCTGATATCCCCGAAGAGATAGAGGGCGACTTCGGCACCGCTTTCGCGCAACGCCCGTGCCGCCACGAAACCATCACCGCCATTGTTGCCGGTGCCGCACAGCACAGCGTAACGCGTCGCCTGCGGGTAATGTCTGAGTGCGCTGGCAGAGACCGCCTGCCCTGCCCGCTCCATCAATGAGGATATGGACATGCCGCTTTTTTCGGCGTCCGCATCGACCCGGGACATGGCGGCGGGATTGAGTAAAGCATGGGCGATGGAGAAGGTCATGGGATCATACCAGCGCAAAACGAAGGAAAAGGCAATCGGCGCATAAATAGGCAAAATGGATTGCGCAAATGATAGGCAATTGAATAACTTATAAGCAAATGTTGATTTCGTATGACTTTTATGTTGCGCTTTTGAAATTGGGTAAAATCGTGGAAAAATCCGGTTTCCAGCCAATAGGAACGGTATATTTGTCCACAGAAACAGAGCAGACGCGTCAAAATTGGCGTGGCCGACAGTTTTTTTGAAGTTTTTTTATTCAAAGCGGCTTCCGATCTGGCACGATACGTGCATTCTTGTGGCAGAGCGGAAAGACCGCTTGAACGGGAGAAGCGGAGAGATATTTTCTCATGAAAAAGATCGAAGCGATCATTAAGCCTTTCAAGCTCGACGAAGTGAAGGAAGCCCTTCAGGAAGTCGGACTTCAGGGAATAACGGTTACAGAAGCCAAGGGCTTTGGTCGTCAAAAAGGCCATACGGAACTCTATCGCGGCGCGGAATATGTCGTCGACTTTTTGCCCAAGGTCAAAGTCGAGGTCGTGCTTGCGGATGAAAACGCGGATGCCGTTATCGAAGCCATTCGCAACGCTGCCCAGACAGGCCGCATCGGCGATGGAAAGATTTTCGTTTCCAACGTGGAAGAGGTCATTCGTATCCGTACGGGTGAGACAGGCGTAGACGCCATATAAAAAGACTGGGCCCGTAAAACAGGGGCTTAACCTTGTCATCATTACACTCAAGGAAAAGTTTAAAATGACGACCGCAAACGATATTCTGAAGCAGATCAAGGACAACGACGTAAAGTTCGTCGACCTGCGCTTTACCGATCCCAAGGGCAAGTTGCAGCACGTGACGATGGACGTCGCCTGCGTGGACGAAGACATGTTCGCTGATGGCGTCATGTTCGACGGCTCCTCCATCGGCGGCTGGAAGGCCATCAACGAGTCCGACATGGTGCTGATGCCCGACACGGGAACAGTTCACATGGACCCGTTCTTCGCGCAGTCCACCATGGTCATCATCTGTGACATTCTCGATCCGGTCTCCGGCGAGTCCTACAACCGCGATCCACGCGGAACGGCCAAGAAGGCCGAAGCCTACCTCAAGGCGTCCGGTATCGGCGACACGATTTTCGTTGGCCCAGAGCCGGAATTCTTCGTGTTTGACGACGTGAAGTACAAGGCAGACCCGTACAACACGGGCTTCAAGCTGGACTCGTCCGAGCTGCCATCCAACGACGACACCGATTACGAAACCGGCAATCTGGGCCACCGTCCACGCGTCAAGGGCGGCTACTTCCCGGTTCCTCCGGTCGATAGCCTTCAGGACATGCGTTCTGAAATGCTGACGGTTCTTGGTGAAATGGGCGTGGTCGTTGAAAAGCACCACCATGAAGTCGCTTCTGCACAGCACGAGCTGGGCGTGAAGTTCGATACGATGGTTTCGAGCGCCGACAAGATGCAGATCTACAAATATGTCGTGCATCAGGTTGCCAACGCTTACGGCAAGACGGCAACCTTTATGCCGAAGCCGATCTATGGCGACAACGGCTCCGGCATGCACGTTCACCAGTCCATCTGGAAGGGCGGCAAGCCGACCTTCGCTGGCGACGAATATGCTGGCCTGTCTGAAACCTGCCTCTACTACATCGGCGGCATCATCAAGCACGCCAAGGCGATCAACGCTTTCACCAACCCGACAACCAACTCCTACAAGCGTCTGGTTCCAGGTTACGAAGCACCGGTTCTCTTGGCCTATTCTGCCCGCAACCGTTCTGCATCCTGCCGCATTCCGTTCGGCTCCAACCCGAAGGCAAAGCGCGTCGAGGTTCGCTTCCCCGACCCGGCCCAGAACCCGTATCTCGGCTTCGCCGCGATGCTGATGGCCGGTCTCGATGGCATCAAGAACAAAATCCATCCCGGCAAGCCAATGGACAAGGATCTCTACGATCTTCCTGCAAAGGAACTCAAGAAGATCCCAACCGTCTGCGCCTCGCTGCGTGAAGCCCTCGACAGCCTCGACAAGGACCGCAAGTTCCTGACGGCTGGCGGCGTGTTCGATGACGACCAGATCGATGCCTTCATCGAACTGAAGATGCACGAAGTCATGCGCTACGAAATGACCCCGCATCCTGTCGAATTCGACATGTACTACTCGGCGTAATGGCCGGGAAAAGGCGCTCCTCGGGGCGCCTTTTTCTTTTGCCGTTAGGTATGGCGGGTGTGGCTCACCCCCCTCTGCCCTGCCGGGCATCTCCCCCACAGGTGGGGAGATCGACTCTTGGCAACCCCTCGACTATCTCTGACGTTGGGATTGGAGCATTGCCAGCGCGCCAAGCTAATCTCCCTCCTTGTGGGGGAGATGTCCGGCAGGACAGAGGGGGGTAAGCCACACCCACCACCATCAATGACCGACAGCCCGTCGACAATAATACGCATACCGGAAAGCCTCCATGACCGCAGCCACCGACACCGCCCCTCGCCTGCGTGACTGGTTGATTTTCCTCGCCGTACCCTTCTTCTTTTCCAGCAACGTCATTTTCGGACGCGGCGTCATTGGTGAGGTCTCACCCTTCGTTACCGCCTTTTTGCGCTGGTTCTTTTCGGTGCTGTTCGTCGCCCCCTTCATCATCCGAGACTGGCGGGCCTGCCTGCGTTTTATCCGTACAAAAACATTGCTGTGGCTTGTGCTGGGCTTCCTCGGCATGGGGATTTGTGGTGGCGTCGTCTATTGGGGCCTCACGCTGACATCGGCGGCCAATGGCACGCTGATCTATACGACATCGTCGCTGTTTATCATTCTGATCCAGCGCATACTCTACGGTCGCGCAATCCGACGGCTGGAGGTTGTCGGCATGGTCATCGCTTTTGCAGGTGTGGCGGCCATCGTGTTGAAAGGTGATGCGTCGCAGCTTCTGCACCTCGATTTCAATCTCGGTGATCTCGCCATTCTCGTCGCATCGATTTCGTTTGCCATCTACTCACTGCTGTTGCGAGATCCTGCTGCGAGAGAGATGGCGTCGCTCAGCCTGTTCGCCGTCATCGCATTGTCTGGCGCGCTGGTGCTGTTGCCACCTGCTGCCATGGAATTAGCCTATGGCGGCATGCTGCCCTCTTCGCTGTCCGCATGGGGCAAAATCGGCGGGATCATTGTTTTTGCGTCGGTGTCCGCGTTTTACTGCTTTACCCACACGGTGCGGGTCTTCGGACCGGCGACGGCAGGCATTACGCTTTATATGATGCCACCCGTGTCAATCGTCATGGCTGTCGCGTTTCTCGGTGAGCGCTTCGAACATTATCATGCGGTTGGTATCGTATTGGTAACAGGCGGCGTAGTGCTGGCGACAGCGCCTTTCGGAAAGCTGAGGTAACAAAATCGTACCTCACAACCGAATATCTTGATATTTTTCATTCGTACCCCAAATGGTATGGGGAAAGGATGTGCATGCCATGAAACAAAGAGACGCAAAATTTACGATTGGCGAGGTTGTTCGTCACAGGGTGTTTCCGTTCCGCGGTGTGGTATTCGACGTAGACCCGGAATATGCGAACACCGAGGAGTGGTGGAACGCAATTCCTGCGGAAATCCGTCCAGAACGTGACCAGCCCTTCTACCATCTGCTGGCAGAAAACGACGACACGGAATATGTCGCCTACGTCTCCGAGCAGAATCTGGTGCACGATGAAAGCGACCAGCCGCTGCGCAACCCCAATCTTTCCCGCATTTTCGACACCACTCCCAATGGTGTGTTGCGGGCGAAATCAGCGATGACTCACTGACCGCCATAACTGAAATCTGAACAACAAAAAACCGGCCTGAAATCTCAGGCCGGTTTTTTTAACGTCGAATATCTTAGTTCGCAGGCTTGGACTTTGCTGCGTCCTGAGCGGCTTCGAGCTTCTTGCGAGCTTCTTCAGCCTTCTTCTGCATGCCTTCCTGAAGGGAACGCTGGCTTTCAGCAAGCTGCGACTGCGTGATTGGCTGGCCGTCATAAGCACCGGTGAAGCCACTGAGAGCGATCTTGATCGGGTTTGGCGCGCGACGGAAGTTGATGGAGGTGAACACGATTTCCGTGCCCTTCTTCATGCTGGCAATCATCGCATCCGTCAAAGGCACTTCAGCCGTGCACTTGTCTGGAAGGCAGACAGCGTAGTCGAGCTTCTGGCCCTTGGCACCATCGATCTGCATCATGACGCCCGGAGGCAGCAGGCGTGCAGTTGGAACAGAAACCTGAAGCAGCTTGCGGTTGACCTTGCCTTCAACGCTGATGAGGCCGACAGCCGTGATCATCTGGCCGTTCTGGGCGAGAACAACGTTCTGCACGACGCAAACATCATTGTCTTCCTGCTTGCTGCAAGTCTTAAACCAGCCAAGCGGAGGCGCACCGGCACCACCTGCAGCAGGAGCAGCCTGCTGAGCCTGCGATACGGCTGGTGCAGACACGGCACCCAGCGAAAGAACGAGAGCAGACAAGCCTGCGCGGGTAAATGTGTTTGCGAATTGCATCATAAGAGTTCCGTCTCCTGAATTTTCTTATGCGAAGCAGAACGGGACGAACTGCTCAACATCATCGGTATCCGTCTGCCCGTTCCACTGTCGTTTAAATGAGGCAAATGCGTGACCCGACGGTTTCGGCAACCCTGTTACATCCCGTTGAGTGCGATATCCAGCACTTCTTTCAACTTTTCTTGAGCGCCGACAGATTTTCCGTGGTCGGATGCCTGCCATAGTTGGGTGTGATACATTCCCGCGGGAATCAATACAAGACGGGCGGCGTTTGGCCAACGTAGCAATGCCGTGATGAGACAGCCCGAATGTGACAGGACAATTACCATGCGAAGCCTTTTGGCGTTCATCCCCGCCCTTCTTTTTTCAGGTCTGGCGATGGCGGAACCACTCCACGGGATTTCGATGCATGGCACGGTAGCCCTGCCCTCCGACTATAAGAACTTTCCCTATGTGAAGCCGGACGTAAAAAAAGGCGGTCGCATTTCCTACGGCGTCGTTGGCACCTTCGATAGCCTCAATCCCTTTGTTCTAAAGGGCATGCGCACCACAGCGCGCGGCGTGTGGGACCCGGAATTCGGCAATCTGCTCTACGAGCCGCTGATGCAGCGGTCCAACGACGAACCCTTCTCGCTCTATGGCCTGCTGGCGGAAACCGCCGAATGGGATGACGACCGCACCTACATCCAGTTCAACATCAATACGAAAGCCAAATGGCAGGACGGCCAGCCTGTTACGCCCGATGATGTGATCTTCACCTTCAATCTTTTGAAGGAAAAAGGCCGCCCGCCCTTCAACAGCCGCCTGAACGGCGTGGCTAAGATGGAGAAGATCGGCGAGCACGGCGTGCGCTTCACCTTCAACGAAAATGCCAATCGCGAAACGCCACTCATTCTGGCGTCTTCGACACCGATCCTGCCGAAGCATGCCATCGATCAGGCGACATTCGAGCAAGGCGGCCTCGGCCCCGTGGTCGGCTCTGGCCCATACCGAATCAAAACGCTGCGCCCAGGAGAGCGTGTGGTTTGGGAGCGTAACCCTGATTACTGGGGCAAGGATGTGCCGTCCAAGGTCGGCTCTGATAATTACGACGAGATCAGCATTCTCTATTTCCTTCAGGTCACGACCATGTTCGAGGCCTTCAAGAAGGGCGATATCGACATCTACCCCGAAGGCGATGCCATCAATGGCTCAGCCGACTCATCACATTGGGGGCAGGCTTACAATTTCCCGGCCGTGCATCGCGGAGACATTGCCCGCGACGTTTTCGAATCGCGCCTGCCATCGGGCATGTTCGGCCTCGTCTTCAACACGCGACGCGCCATCTTTGCCGATGAGAAAGTACGCGAAGGCCTGTCCTATGCTCTCGATTTCGAGTGGATGAACCGCAACATTCTGGGCGGCGCCTTCCAGCGGACGCAAAGCTATTGGCAGAATTCGGCGCTCGGCGCCTTCGGCAACGCGGCGGATGCACGTGAACTTGCACTGCTGGGCGATGCCGCCAAGAAACTTCCGCCTGCACTGCTGGCTGGTACCTATGCCATGCCCGTGACCGATGGTTCCGGTGCCGACCGCAAGGTGCTGAAACTCGCCGTCGATAGGCTGAAGGAAGCCGGTTACACGATCAAAAGCGGCAAGATGTCCGATGCCAAGGACCGCCCGCTCGCCTTCGAAATCATGACACAGAACCCGGCGCAGGAGCGCATTGCGCTGGCCTATCAGCGGTCGCTGCGCCTCATCGGCGTCGATATGGCCATCCGCTCCGTCGATGACGGGCAGTATCAGGCCCGCTCCAACAGTTTCGACTATGACATGATCATCCGCTCGCTGCCGTCCTCGCTGTCGCCGGGGGCCGAACAGCTTAACCGCTGGGGCTCTGATTCGCGCGATGCCAATGGCAGCTTCAACTATACGGGCGTGGCCGATCCCGACGTGGACCGTATGCTGGAGGCGCTTTTGCAGGCGCGCTCGACCGAGGATTTCCAGGCCGCTGTGCGCGCCTATGACCGGCTGCTAACCGCAGGCCACTACATCATTCCGCTCTATTATATCGGTGCGCAGTGGGTGGCGCGGTGGAAATATATCGAGCGACCCGAGGCCACGCCGCTTCTGGGCAACCAGAAAAGCACATGGTGGGATGCACGCGCTCAATGAGGCGCGCAACATGGTTCTCTTGAGGTAACGCCTTGCGCACGCGCGGCAACGCCCCTAGATGAAGCGGATATTTTCGGGTCTGAAAGGGAAGCACCATGCAACGCATTGTTATCGACGTCGTCTCGGACATGGTTTGCCCGTGGTGCTATCTCGGCAAGGCGCGGCTCGATCTGGCGCTGGCCGAAATTCTCGATGAGGTTAGCGTCGATGTGAACTGGCGTCCCTATCGCCTGAACCCGGATTATCCGCCTGAGGGCGTGGACCAGAAGGCCGAGCTTGAAAAGAAGCTGGGCGGCAAGGACAAGGTCGAGCAGGCGCACGAGATGCTAACGCAGCTTGGCAAGGAAGTCGGCATCGCCTTCGATTTCGACGCCATCAAGGTCGGCCCCAATACGCTGGATGCCCACCGCCTGTCACTCTGGGCCCATGCCGAGGGACGCGAATTTCAGGACAAGGTCGTGAACGAACTGTTCCGCGCCAACTTCGAGGAAGGCCTGAACATCGGTGACCACACCGTGCTGGCCGATATCGGTGAAAAGGCCGGGATGAACCGCGAAGTCGTGGAGAAGCTGCTCGCGTCTGACGCGGACAAGGACACGGTCGTTGCGGAAATCGACGCGGCTCAGCAGATGGGTGTTTCGGGCGTTCCCTTCTTCATTCTCGACCAGAAATACGCGGTCAGCGGCGCGCAAAGCAAGGAAGTGCTGATTAATGCACTGCGGGATATTGCCAGAATGAAGCTGGAAGAGCATAGGGCAATGAACTGATCGTCAGCGCCTCCCCGCTGTCGATTTCCGGCCCCTAATATTTTCAGGTGTTTCCGTGTCCGATAGCACGTTGAAGGGCATTCTGCTCGCATTCGCAGCCTTTGCGGCCTACGCCTGGAGTGATGCGAGCGTGAAGCTCATCGAAGGGCAATTGTCGCCCATTCAATCCGCCTTTTTCGGCGCGCTGTTCGGGCTCTGCGCCCTGCCCTTCATCCGCAAGCGCAATGACGACTGGCGCGACATCGTGCGCACCACCAACCGCCCACTGTGGCTGTTGCGCTTCGTGTCATCCGGCCTCGGCGCCATCACCTCGGTCACGGCCTTCACCCATCTGTCGATGGCGGAAGCTTTTGCGCTTATCTTCCTGCTGCCCGCTTTCGTCACCATCATGTCGGTTCTGTTCCTGAAGGAGCAGGTCGGCATCAAGCGTTGGTCCGCCGTCATAATCGGCTTTGCCGGTGTGCTCGTAATCTTGAGGCCCGGTTTTCGCGAGCTGTCGACCGGCCATTTCTCGGCCATTGTCGCGGGTCTCTGCGGCGCGATTTCGATCGTCATCTTCCGCGCCATGGGGCCATCGGAAAAGAACATCTCGCTTTATGGTGCGGGCTTGCTGGGAACATTGGTGATTTGCGGCGTGGCGATGACGTCGTCCTTCACCCCGCCCAATGCCGAGCAATGGATGTTCCTGGCCGGTTATGGCCTCCTCGGCGCTGTCGCTAACGTGCTTGTCATGTACGCGGCGAAATACGCACCCGCCGCCGTTATCGGCCCGACGCAATACAGCCAGATGCTGTGGGCTATCCTGTTCGGTTATCTGGTTTTCGGAGATGCCGTCGATGGCTGGATGCTGGTAGGCATTGCGCTCATCATCGGCTCAGGCCTGATCACACTCATTCGCGAACGGCAGAGGCACGTCGCTCTGCCCACGTCGATTGCGGCGGCAGACCAGAATGTTGCCGTCGCGATGACACCGGAGAGCGATGGGGAAAAGGCGGACTGATCAGCCCACCCTCGGCACCGTCAATTGCAGACACGCACACGATACATATCGCCGTAGCCATCCTGACGCCATGCCAGATGGCAACGGGGATAAGCGGGCTCATAGATGACGGGTGGACCGTAGACGGGCTGACTGTAAACGGGCGTATAGCTATAGGCTGGCGGGCCGTAATAGTTCCGCGCGCCCGCAATCAACGCGCCGCCAACGACGGCCCCAGCGATACCTGCGCCAAATCCGCGTCCGAAATTGTTACGTGCTTCTGCCTGGCTGGTGGTGGCAATTGTGGTGCCCGCAATTGTCAAAGCAACCAGACCAGCGGTGACGAACCTGTTCATGGTGGTCAACATAGTCCTGCTCCTTCGTTCATCGGCTCCCGGCGAAATCATGCCGTGCCGACGAGAACGAGGTTATGCCTGCCAAGCCTACGGCCAGATGTCCGTTTGATTAAATCGCCGTAAGAAACGGCGATCCTTACAGAGTCAGGGTTTCGCCAGTTCCGCCAGCTGCGTCATCACCATCGCAGCGCCCGCCAGACGCTTCTCCGGCGTTGGCAGATCGCGGGTCAGGAACACGCTATGGTCAGGCCTGATCTTCGCCATGGAGCCTTGCTTGGCGATGTAGCCGACCAGTGCCGCGGGGTTCGGGAACTCCTTGTTGCGGAACTGCACGACGACGCCCTTCGGCCCGGCATCCAGCTTTTCGACATTGGCCGTGCGGCACAGCGACTTGACGTAGACGATCTTGAGCAAATGCTGCACTTCCTTCGGCAACGGGCCGAAACGGTCGATCATCTCGGCACCGAAGCCGTCGATTTCGTTCAGATCGGTCAACTCGCCAAGGCGGCGATACAGACCCATGCGCAGATGCAGATCCGGCACATAATTTTCCGGGATCATGACCGATGTGCCGACCGAGATCTGCGGCGACCAGCCGGTGTCGATGACATCATCCTCGCCCTTCACCTCGGCCACGGCCTCTTCCAGCATCTGCTGGTAAAGCTCGAAGCCGACTTCCTTGATGTGGCCGGACTGCTCTTCGCCCAGCAGATTGCCAGCGCCGCGAATATCCAGGTCATGGCTGGCGAGCTGGAAGCCGGCACCGAGTGTGTCGAGCGATTGCAGAACCTTCAGGCGGCGCTCCGCCATGGTCGTCAGCACCTTGTTGACCGGCAGCGTGAACAGCGCAAAGGCACGAACCTTGGAGCGTCCAACGCGACCGCGCAGCTGGTAGAGCTGCGCCAGGCCGAACATATCGGCACGGTGGACGATCAGCGTATTGGCTGTCGGCACATCGAGGCCGGATTCGACGATGGTGGTGGAGAGCAGCACGTCATATTTGCCATCATAGAAGGCGTTCATGATGTCTTCCAGCTCACCCGCCGCCATCTGGCCGTGGGCAACAGCAACCTTCAGTTCCGGTACGTCGGATTGCAAGAAGGCATGGATATCAGCGAGATCAGCCAGACGCGGGCAGACATAGAAGCTTTGGCCGCCGCGATAATGCTCGCGCATCAGCGTTTCGCGGATGACCAGCGCGTCGAACGGCGAAATGAAAGTCCGTACCGCCATGCGGTCCACCGGCGCGGTGGTGATCAGAGACAGTTCCCGCACGCCGGTCATGGCCAGCTGTAACGTGCGCGGAATGGGCGTGGCCGACAGCGTCAGCACATGCACGTCGCTCTTCAACTCTTTGAGCCGTTCCTTGTGCTTCACGCCAAAATGCTGCTCCTCATCAATGATGAGAAGGCCGAGATTGGCGAAATTGATGCCAGCGCCGAGCAGAGCATGCGTGCCGACGACGATATCCGTCTTGCCCTCGGCCACTTCCTTTTTCGTCAGCGCCAGTTCCTTGGCACCCACAAGACGCGATGCTTGCTGAACGCGGATGGGCAGGCCACGGAACCGTTCGGAGAAGGTACGGAAATGCTGGCGCGCCAGCAGTGTCGTCGGGACGACAACGGCAACCTGCACGCCGTTCATGGCGGCCAGGAACGCAGCGCGAAGCGCCACTTCCGTCTTGCCGAAACCGACGTCACCGCAGATCAGACGATCCATCGGGCGACCTGCCCCCAGATCATCCCGAACGGAATCGATGGCATTCTGTTGGTCTTCCGTTTCATCATAGGGGAAACGAGCCGCGAACTCATCATAGAGACCATCGGGCGCAATCAGTGTCGGCGCGTGGCGTACCATGCGCGCTGCGGCGATGCGGATGAGATCACCCGCCATATCCAGCAGGCGCTTTTTGAGCTTGGCCTTGCGCATCTGCCATGCGCCGCCACCCAGCTTGTCGAGATTGGCTTCCGCCGCATCCGAGCCGTAACGTGACAGAAGATCGATGTTTTCGACCGGCAGAAAAAGCTTTGCCTCATCGGCATAATGTAGCTCAAGACAATCACGCGGCGCGCCAGCCGCCTCAATGGTGCGCAGACCGACGAAGCGACCGATACCGTGTTCGGCGTGAACGACGAGCGAGCCTTCGTCCAGCCCCGCGACTTCCGAGATGAAATCCGCACCGCGTTTGCGCCGCTTTGAACGGCGCACCATGCGGTCGCCCAGAATATCCTGCTCACCGATGACTGCGAGATTGCCGGTTTCAAACCCGGCCTCAAGGCTCAGCACCGCAGCGGCAGCCTCGCCCTTACCGAGCTTTTCGACTTCCTTGAACGACTGGATGGTCTTGATGTTCTCAAGCCCATGCTCGTTCAACACTTGCAACATGCGGTCGAGCGACCCTTCCGACCATCCCGTTATCAGCACCTTCCAACCCTTGGAGCGACGCTCGGCAATGTGCTTGACGGCAAGCGTGAAGACATTGATGCGCTCTTCGCTTTCGCTCTCCGTCTGCGACTTCGCCCAACGCGGACCGACATGGGCATCCAGCGTTGCGACCGGCTTGTCCTTGGAATCCTGCTCGTTGAACGGCGTCAGGCGTACCGCGTTGACGGCGTTCAGGGCCTCATCGAAGCTCTTGCCGCCGAGATAAATCTGGCTGGGTGAGACGGGCTTGTAGGGCGCGCCCTGCGTTGCGCCTTTCGTCTGGCCGGATTGCTGCCGTGCCTCGAAATAATCATGCACCAGCTTGGAGCGTTCGACGGCAGCCTCACGCGCCGTGTGGTCGGTAACGATGCGGAAGCCCTTGAGATAATCGAAGGCCGTTTCCAGATACTCGTAAAACAGCGGCAGCCAATGCTCCATACCGGCATAGCGGCGTCCTTCGGACACTGCCTGATACAGCGCGTCATCCCGTGTCGCCGCGCCAAACAGCGAGAGATAGTTCTTGCGGAAGCGGCTGATCGTATCCGGTGTCAGCGTCACTTCGCTCATCGGGTTCAGACCGAGCGAACGCGCCTGGCCGATGGTGCGCTGGCTGGCGGGATCGAAAGTGCGGATGCTCTCCAGCGTATCACCAAAGAAATCCAGCCGCACCGGCTCTTCCGTGCCGGGCACGAAGACATCGAGAATACCGCCGCGCACGGCGAACTCGCCCACTTCACGCACCGTCGCCACACGGTCGAAACCATTGCGCTCAAGCCGGGCGGCGATGTCGTCCATGCGGATCTGGTTGCCGGGTTTGGCCGAAAAAGCGAGGCTTTCGATGACGTCACGCGGCGCCATCTTCTGCAACATGGCGTTGACGGTGACGAGTACGATGGCCGGGTGCGGCTTCTTCTGGTGGTGGATAAGGCCGGACAGGGTGGCAAGACGGCGGGCCGACACATGCGCGCTGGGCGACACGCGGTCATAGGGCAAGCAATCCCAGGCGGGCAAGCTCAGAACCGGAATGTCAGGCGCAACGAAGCCCAGCATCTGCTCCAGATCGGCCACGCGCTGACCATCGGAGAGCACATAGGCCACGGGCGTGCCCTGCCGTGCCAAATCCGCGAGCAAAAAGGCTTCCGTGCCCGAGGGCACGTTGCCAATGGTCAACGGCGTATCGGCCGATGCCACCAGCCTGACATCGAATCCGGCTATCATTTTGGGCTATGTCCGTTCTGGGCAGTGACCAGATCGAAATCTGGGCGGTAGGAAATGATCTTCTCAAAAAGGGGCGTCTGGAATTTTTCCGGGATAGCCTGCGCGCCCGTCACCATCTGCACGAGGTCCTGATCCTCCTCATTCATGATGATTTCAAGCTCGTCCAACTGTTTATCCGAGAGATCGGCAATGTTCTCTTCCGCAAACTGGCCGAGAACAAGGTCCATTTCCCTGATGCCACGATGCCAGCACCGATAAAGAATGCGCCTGCGCCTCGGATCGAGGTCGGCGCTCGTGCGTACCAGTCCTGTCATCGCATTTCCTTCCCTGTGGGACGACTTACGCTTCCACAGCCCACCTGCCGGTCCCTGCACCACCACCCTCATTCCTGTGCTCGTCACAGGAATCCAGCGACCTGACGTCTGTCAGGTCAACGAGTCTTTTCAGCCCAAGTCCTTGGGCTGACTGGATCCCTGTGACAAGCACAGGGATGAAGGAGAGGAAAGGATGGCCGAAAACAGCGGGCCTCGTAATCGCGGAGCGTCCTTCAATCAGATTCATCTGTTGCCTCTCCTATAGAACAGGACAGGAACGATTGGGAACAGGTTTTTACGCAAATATCGCCACAGGCCGGAAAATCTACCGGTGATAAACCGAGTTTCTCATCCCACCGCTCTTGCATTGCGCACGCCCTTCCACGATTTTGCTCGCCATGCGCCCCGCCCTCCTCGATCCGCTGTTTGCCACCGTCGCCACGCTGACCGGCGTAGGGCCGAAGCTTGCCGATTTGCTGGCGAAGCTTTTGGGCAGGGAAAGCGTCGAGGAAAGCCGCGTTGTCGACCTTCTGTTTCATGCGCCCTACAACATCATCGACCGGCGCAACCGACCCGGCATCGCGCATGCACCACAGGGCGCCATTGTCACCATTCAGGGACGTGTGGACCGACACCAACCGGCACCGCCCGGCAACCGGTCTGCCCCTTATCGGGTCTTCCTGCATGATGAGACGGGCGAACTGGCCCTGACCTTCTTCCGCGCCAAAGGCGACTGGCTGTCCAAGGCCCTGCCGGTGGACGAAGAGGTGATGGTCAGCGGCAAGATCGACTGGTTCAATGGCCGCGCCTCCATGGTGCACCCGGACTTTATGGTAAAGGTCTCGGAGGCCGAGAACCTGCCGCTGGTCGAGCCTGTCTACCCGTTGACAGCCGGGCTCTCGCCCAAGGTCTTGCGGCGAGCCATTGACGGCGCGCTCACCAAAATGCCGGTCTTTCCCGAATGGATCGACGAAGCGCTGGCGGCACGTGAGAGCTTTCCGCATATCGCCGATGCCTTTCGCGATCTGCACGATCCGCGGGACGAGGCCGATATCGACCCACAAGCCCCTGCCAGACGTCGCCTCGCCTATGACGAGTTTCTGGCCGGTCAGCTTTCGCTGGCGCTGGTGCGCCAGAGACTGCACAAGGTCACCGGCCAACCCATCCGCGCCAAAGGTGATTTTGCCGCCAGAATTCTGGCGAACCTGCCGTTTTCGATGACGGCAAGCCAAAGCGCTGCGGTGAAGGACATCCTCACCGACATGGCAGGTGAAGACCGCATGCTGCGCCTGTTGCAGGGTGATGTCGGCGCGGGCAAGACGCTGGTGGCGCTGATGGCCATGGCGACTGCCGTCGAGGCTGGCGGCCAGGCCGTGCTGATGGCCCCCACCGAAATCCTCGCCCGCCAGCATTTCGCGACGATCTCGAAATTCGCTGCCACCGCCGGCATTTCCTGCGAGGTGCTGACAGGCCGCACAAAGGGCAAGGAACGCCGCGAGATCGAGGAGCGCATTGCCTCCGGTGAAGCGCAAATCATCATCGGCACCCACGCGCTGTTTCAGGATAGCGTCAGCTATAAGAACCTCGTTCTGGCGGTGGTGGATGAGCAGCACCGTTTCGGTGTCCACCAGCGCCTGCGGCTGACTGCCAAGGGCATCTCGCCGCATATGCTGGTCATGACGGCAACCCCCATTCCCCGCACGCTGGTTCTGGCCGCTTTCGGTGACATGGACGTTTCAAAACTCCTGGAAAAACCGGCAGGCCGAAAGCCGATCACGACTGTGACCATTCCCACCGAGCGCATAGGCGATATCGTTGCACGGCTGAGAAGCGCACTGTCCGAAGGCAAGAAAGCCTACTGGATCTGCCCGCTGGTGGAGGAATCGGAGGAATCCGATCTCATGTCGGCGGAGGAGCGCCATGCTGTTCTGTCCAAGTCACTCGGCGCAGACATCGGCCTCATCCATGGCCGCATGAGCGGACCGGAGAAGGACGCCGCGATGCTCGCCTTCAAGACTGGTGAAACCCGCCTGCTGGTGGCAACCACCGTCGTGGAAGTGGGCGTCGATGTGCCGGATGCGACGATCATGGTGATCGAGCATGCCGAAAATTTCGGCCTCGCCCAGCTCCACCAGTTGCGCGGGCGCGTGGGCCGTGGCGACGAGGCATCCACCTGCATTCTGCTCTATAAGGGACCGCTCAGTGAAAACGGCAAGGCACGTCTTTCCATTCTGCGTGATAGCGAAGATGGCTTCCTGATTGCCGAAGAGGATTTGAAGCTGCGCGGCGAAGGCGAACTTCTCGGCACCCGCCAATCCGGCACGCCCGGCTTCCGCATCGCTAGCCTTGAAGCCCACGCCGACCTGCTGGAAATCGCCCGCAAGGATGCCGCCTATATCATCGAACGCGACGCAGAACTAACTAGCGAGCGAGGCCGCAATCTGCGCACCCTGCTCTATCTCCATCGCCGTGACGAAGCGATCCGTTTCCTCCATGCAGGCTAACGACCATGAATGACATGCCCCTACCGCCTGCAGCCTTCAGCAAAGGCTACGCGCTTTGCTCACCAGACAACCTGCTGCTGCCGGAGACCTTCGCCAAAAGTGAAAAGAAGGCCATCGGAAAGAACTTCAAGAAGCCGGGCCGCAAGAAAGCTTGGGCAGAAGCCCAGGAAAAAGGATGGAGCGTGCGCTTCGTCTATATGCGCGTGTTCGTGCCGGTGTTTCATTCGACATCCACAGTTGGCGGCGAGGTTTTTGACGACGATTGACCGTCAAACCGGCGCAATCGCCTTGGGCAGTTCGAAATCCGGGGCCACGAGACCGCCGGAGATCAACAGCTTTGCGCCGTCTTCCGGCGACATGTCCAGCATGATGATCTTGTCTTTGGGCACGAACAGCAGGAAGCCCGCAGTCGGCACCGGCGTTGGCGGCAGGAAGACGGCCACCATCTCCTGACCGATTTCATTGAAGCGATACGCCAGTTCCCCCTTGGCATCCGACGCCACGAAAACCATGGCCCATGTGCCGGGCGATGGAAACTCGATGAGGCCGACCTTTTTGAACGAGCTGGAATGTTCCTTCAGAACCGATTCGAACAGCTGCTTGATGCTTTTGTAGATGGGCCGAACGAAAGGCATGTGGTTGAGCACCGACTCGCCAAAGCCGACGATCCATTTGCCGATGAGGTTGTTGCCGAGAAAACCAATCAGCGTAATGCCGATGACCGCCACCAGAAGGCCGAAACCGGGAATGGCGACATCGAAATATTGTTCGGGATCGTAACGCGCCGGAATATAGGGCTTAACCCAACTGTCCACCCATTGCAGGAAGGTCCAGACCAGCCACATGGTAATGGTCACAGGTGCAAGGATGAGCACGCCTGTCAGGAAGCTGTTGCGCAAGCGTGTTGCGAAAGAAATTTTGACGGGAATTTCGGTCATGAATCCGCATACATTCGAGAAACTTCAAGAGATGAAGACCTTCTTGAACGGACAATGACCAGACCTGTTCCGTGTTTCAAGTGAATTATCGGTTACACAAGCTCAGCGCATGAAAGCTTTGCCGATCGCGCTATTGCGCCGACGCCTCTATGTGCTCCCCATCTGTTGAAAGAACGCGTTTTCGGGCACGGAAAAGCACGATGCTGGCAATGAGAGCAAAGACGTTGATGCCAAGGGCTGTTTCCTCGACCGATCCTCCGAAGACAAAGCCCGCTTCAAAGCCGATATTGGCGTGATATGTAAGATAAAGTAACTTTTCCTGCACGCCATTGAGTATCACCGGTATTTCGAACCCCGTGGACCAACGCATTTCCACCGGGCCCCAGGCAACGATCGGTATTTGGGTTACGAATAACCCCAGAACCCAACGGTAGGCCCAAGCGTCTCCTCTGATGAAGCGGCAGCCGACATATAGAGACCACAAAAAGAGCAAAGCAATCGTGACAAAAACGGCTACAGCATCGGAAGCGCCCTCGTTGATTTTTTGAGGTATCGTCAGCGCTAAAAAGCAGAGTGCGACGGCAGACCCCCCGATCATGGAGATCGCCAGAAACCGTGTTAACCAGCTGTGATTGAACATGAACCCTCAACATTAAGTGACGACGTTGAGGATTTCATAAGGACAGCAAAAACACAACTTTTAAGAGTTGAAACCAGGAGAATTTACTCCACCGTCACCGACTTCGCCAAGTTGCGCGGCTGGTCCACATCCGTGCCCATGAAGACTGCGGTGTGATAGGCCAAGAGCTGGATCGGGAGCGAGAAGACCATCGGAGCGATGATTTCGTCCACGTTCGGCAGAACGATGGTGGCCATCGTTTCGAGCTTGGAGGCGGCAGCGCCCTTCTCGTCGGTGATGAAGATGATCTTGCCGCCGCGGGCTGCGACTTCCTGCATGTTGGATACGGTCTTGTCGAAGAAACGGTCATGCGGGGCGATGACGATGACAGGCATGTTCTCATCGATCAGCGCAATCGGCCCATGCTTCAACTCGCCTGCAGCATAGCCTTCAGCGTGGATATAGGAGATTTCCTTGAGCTTGAGCGCGCCTTCCAGCGCCAACGGATAGCTGGTGCCGCGACCGAGATAGAGCACGTCCTTGAAGCGGGAGAGATCACGCGACAGGGTTTCGATCTGCGGCTGGATGGCGTTGAGCACTTCGCTCATGACACGCGGCATTTCGATCAGGTTTCGAACAAGGTCCGTTTCCTGCTCAACCGTCAACGTGCCGCGGGCCTTGCCAGCGGCAATGGCGAGCGAAGCCAGAACGGCCAGCTGGCAGGTGAAGGCCTTGGTGGAGGCGACGCCGATTTCAGGACCTGCGAGAATCGGAAACACCGCATCCGATTCGCGCGCCATGGTGGATTCGCGAACATTGACGACCGTGCCGATCTTGAGGCCGTTTTCCTGGCAATAGCGTAGCGATGCCAGCGTATCTGCCGTTTCGCCGGATTGCGAAATGAAGAGTGCTGCCTGCGTCGGCAAAAGCGGCATTTCGCGGTAGCGGAATTCCGAGGCGACATCGATTTCGACCGGCAGGCGCGCATAACGCTCGAACCAGTATTTTCCGATGAGGCCGGACAGATAGGCCGTGCCGCAGGCGGAAATGGCAAGGCCGCTCAGCTTGGAAAAATCGATGGCCGGATCGGCATCCTTCACGCGCTTTTCGGCGAAATGCACATAGTGGCTGAGCGCGTGGGAAATGACTTCCGGCTGCTCGTAGATTTCCTTTTCCATGAAGTGCCGGTGGTTGCCCTTGTCCACCACATAGGCCGTCGCTTGCGAAATCTGGCGCTGGCGCTGAACCGGCTTACCGGAGAAATCGATGATTTCTGCACCCTTGGCGGTGATGATGGCACAATCGCCGTCCACCAAATAGGTGATTTCATTGGTGAAGGGCGACAGCGCGATGGCGTCCGAACCCAGGAACATTTCGCCACGTCCGTAACCGATGGCAAGCGGAGGGCCGGAACGCGCAGACAGCAGCGTCGTAGGGTCATCCTGAAACATGACGCCCAGCGCATAGGCACCGGTGACGCGGTTGAGCATGGCCAGCATGGCGGCGCGGTGATCAAGACCATCGCGGGTGAATTTTGCCAAAAGCTGAGCGACGACTTCCGTATCCGTCTGGGTCGTGAAGGTGGCGCCGTCTGCCGTCAGCTCATCGCGCAACTCGGAGAAGTTCTCGATGATGCCGTTATGGACGACGGCCACGCCATCCACGAAATGCGGGTGGGCGTTGGTTTCGTTCGGCACGCCATGGGTTGCCCAGCGCGTGTGGGCAATGCCGGTCAGGCCGGGAAGCGGCTCTTCCGACAGCTTCTTTTCCAGATTGAACAGCTTGCCCTCGGCGCGGCGGCGGGCCAGTGCGCCGTCATGGATCGTTGCGACGCCAGCGGAGTCATAACCCCGATATTCCAGACGCTTCAGCGCATCCACGAGGCGCTCCGCAACCGGCTGCGTTCCAACAATGCCAACAATGCCGCACATACAATTCTCCAAAAAAATTTAGGGCATCGAGTCGGTCGAAGTCTTCTTACGATCCGATGCTTTTGATAGCCGAAGTCCTAGCGATTTCCGCAAAAATCGCAATTGCAACCGCGGTCACTTTCAATGTCTATCCGTTACGATTGTCAGGGCTTCTTCTTGGCGTTCTTGATGGCCTGCGCGCGGGCTCGAATATCCGTGGCGCGACCTTCCTTGATCTCCTGACGGGCACGGCCAAAGGCAAGCGCATCGGCAGGCACATCCGCGGTGATGACGCTACCGGATGCGACATAGGCATCGTCCCCGATATTGACGGGCGCGACCAGCGAGGAGTTAGAACCAACAAAAGCATTCTTGCCGATTCGCGTCTCGTGCTTGTTGATGCCATCGTAATTGCAGGTGATCGTCCCTGCCCCGATATTGCTTCCAGCACCGACAAAGGCATCGCCGATATAGGTCAGGTGGTTGACCTTGGCACCCTCACCGATCTCGGCCTTCTTCACCTCGCAGAAATTGCCGACCTTGGAATTGGCACCCAGATTGGCACCGGGACGCAGACGGGCATAGGGACCAACCGTCGCGCCGCCGCTGACATGCGCGCCTTCGAGATGCGAAAAGGCGTGGATGACGGCTCCCGATTCGATGGTGACGCCGGGCCCGATCACCACATTGGGTTCGATCAGCGCCTCCTGTCCAATCTGCGTATCCCAGGACAGGAATACGGTTTCCGGCGCAATCATCGAGACACCATCGATCATGAACTGATGGCGCGCGCGCTCCTGCCAGAGCTTTTCGATGGTGGCCAGTTCGGCGCGGTTGTTACAGCCGATCAATTCGGTCTCAGGCGCATCGATAGCGACGGCCTTGCCGCCCAGTGAGCGGGCGATTTCAACGATATCCGTGAGATAATATTCGCCTTTGGCGTTGTTGTTGCCAATGCGGATGAGAAGATCCAGCGCACGACGACCATTGATCGCCATCAGGCCACTGTTGCACCAAGTAACCTTGCGCTCGTCCTCCGTTGCGTCTTTTTCCTCGCGGATAGCAACGAGTTCACCATTCTCGACCAGCAGACGACCATAACCCGTCGGCTTGTCGGTATGGAAACCGATGACCACGACATCGACATTCTCGCTCAACGCCTGACGCGCCTTATCAAGCGTTTCGGATGTCAGCAGAGGCACGTCGCCATAGGTGATCAGAACGTCATCATACCCGCTTTCGATGGCGGCGCGCGCAGCCAGAACCGCGTTGCCGGTGCCGAGACGCTCTTTCTGGAGATAGGGCTCGACGCTGACGCCAGCACCGCGCGCCGCATCCGCCACCTTGTCAGCATCCCGGCCAACAACCAGTGCTGCGGCACTGACGCCAGCGCCTGCGACAGCCTGCATCACATGCGCAATCATCGCCCGCCCAGCCACCGGATGCAGCACTTTCGACATGGATGACTTCATCCGTGTGCTTTCACCAGCAGCGAGAATGACGGCAAGGCAACTGCGTTCCATTGGTATCTCCGTAACAAACAAACGACGCGTACCAGAGCACGCGTCGGTCATTTAGCAGTTGCGCCATAAAGATCAAAGCAAGATCGAAATCTTAGGATTTGACGGGGCCGTTTGCCTTATAGACAGCCAGAAGTTCGCTGATCTCGATCCCCTCGATGGTAGCACCCATCAAACCGCACCCAGAGAACTGCGCACCGGTCAGATTAGCGTTTTTGATAACGGCACCCGACAAATTTACGGCGTTCATGGCCAAGCCAGACAGGTTGACGTCATTTACGGACCAGCCACTCATGTTGCTGTCATTAAAGGACGCACCTGAAAAATTGATTTGGTTGAAAGAAGTGCCCGAAAGATTAGCATCATTGAAAGTCGAGCCGGAGAGGTCGCTGTCGTTGACTTCAAGAATCTCTGTCGTCCGAAATAACTTCATCTTTTTCTCCAAAAAAAATGCCGCGCATATTTCAATATGCGCGGCATGATAGTGATGAAGAATTTTAGACGCAACCGTTACTGCGGCAGCTTGTCGTCTACGCCTGCGACGTAGAAGTTCAGGCCGAGAAGGACCTTGTCTTCAGCCTTTTCGCCAGCCTTCAGCCACTCGGAACCGTCCTGCTTCTTGATCGGGCCGGTGAAGGGGTGCAATTCGCCGGACTTGATCTTGGCTTCGGTTTCCTCAGCCATTTTCTTTACGTCATCTGGCATGTTGGTGTACGGCGCCATGGTGAGGATGCCGTCTTTAAGGCCATCCCAGACCGATTCGGACTTCCATGTGCCGTCCAGAAGCGCCTGTGTGCGCTTGATGTAGTAAGCGCCCCAGGTATCGACGATGGCCGTCATCTGCGTGGTTGGACCGGCCTTGATCATGTCGGATGCCTGACCAAAGGCTTTGATGCCACGCTCGGCAGCAACCTGCATTGGGGCCGTGGTGTCGGTGTGCTGCGTCAGAATATCGACACCCTGGTCGATCAGTGCCTTGGCAGCATCGGCTTCCTTGCCGGGGTCGAACCATGTGTTGGCCCAGACGACCTTGACCTTGAATTCAGGGTTCACGGACTGTGCGCCCAGAACGAAGGCGTCGATGCCCATCACGACTTCAGGGATCGGGAAGGACGCGATGTAACCGGCGACACCCTTCTTCGACATCTTGGCAGCGATCTGGCCCTGAATGTAACGTCCCTCATAGAAGCGCGAATTGTAGGTCGCGAGGTTTTCGGCGTTCTTGAAGCCGGTCGCGTGTTCGAACTTCACCTTCGGGAACTTCTGGGCAACCTTGACGGTGGCATCCATGAAGCCGAACGACGTCGTGTAGATCAGTTCGCAGCCGGAACGGGCCATGCGCTCGATGGCGCGTTCGGCGTCTGGTCCCTCGGGAACGCTTTCGAGGAACGGCGTTTCGATCTTGTCGCCGAAATGCTTCTGCAATTCCTGACGGCCGATGTCGTGCGCCTGTGTCCAGCCGCCATCGGTCTTGGTGCCGACATAGACGAAGCAGACCTTCTTGGCGTCTGCGGCCTGCGCGGCGGGAATGGACCCGACGATGGCGGCGGCCGAGGCGGCCAGTGCGATGATGATTTTCTTCATTTTTACCCCTGCTTGGTTAGGCGTGAACCTGGTTTTTTAGCGGTCCGGCACGAACGGTTTGCCGAGCGATGCCGGTGTATTGATCAGCGTTGTGCGACGATTATGGGAGATGATGATGAGGACCACAATAGTCGCAATGTAAGGCATTGCTGAAAGAAGTTGGGATGGCACACCGATGCCGAGAGCCTGTGCGTGAAGCTGGCCGATGGTAACTGCGCCGAAGAGATAGCCGCCCGCCAGAACCCGCCATGGCCGCCAGGAGGCAAACACCACCAGCGCCAGCGCAATCCATCCGCGGCCTGCCGACATGTTTTCCACCCATTGCGGCGTATAGACCAGCGACAGTTGCGCACCGGCCAGCCCCGCACAGGCACCGCCGAACATGACGGCGAGGTAGCGCGTGCGGATGACATTGATGCCCAGAGCATGGGCCGAACCGTGATTATCGCCAATGGCGCGGATTTTCAGGCCCGTGCGGCTTTTGAACAGAAACCAGCCAATGCCGATGACAAGCGCAATCGACATATAGAAGATCAGATCCTGCCGGAACAGAGCCGGTCCGATGACGGGGATTTCGGACAGGACCGGAAAGACGATGGGCGGCAGTTTGACGCCGGGCAGACCGACGAAGGTCTCACCCAACATGCCGGACACGCCGAGGCCGAGAATAGTCAGTGCAAGTCCCGTCGCCACCTGATTCGTGACCAGCGTCAGCGTCAGGAAACCAAACAGCAGCGAAAAAACGGCACCGGATGCGATACCAGCGACAATGCCGATATAGGGCGAGCCGGTGATATGGGCGGCGGCAAAAGCGCAGACCGCGCCCATAATCATCATGCCCTCGACACCGAGGTTCAACACGCCTGCCCGTTCCGTAACCAACTCGCCCAGAGCGGCGATAACAAGCGGCGTAGCAGCGGTGATGACGGTCAGAAGGATCGCCTGAAACATATCCATCATGCGGCTCCTTCGCTGCTGTTGCCGCGCCCGAAACGGATACGGATTTTGTAGATGATCAGCGTATCGCAGGAGAGCACAAAGAACAGCATCAGCCCCTGAAACACGCGCGTAACCTTGTCGGACACGCCGATGGAAAGCTGCGCCGCCTCGCCGCCGAGATAGGTCAACGCCAGCACGAAGCCGGAGGCGATGATGCCGAGCGGATTCAGGCGACCGAGAAATGCAACGATGATGGCGGTAAAGCCGTAACCGGGCGAAATGGACGGCTGCAAATGGCCGATGGAGCCGGAGACTTCGGAAATACCGGCGAGACCCGCCAGCGCGCCAGATAGCACCAGCGAAAACCACACCATGCCGCGCGAGGAGAAACCGGCAAAGCGTCCTGCCCGTGGCGATTGACCCAGCACGGTGACCTGAAAGCCCCTCAGCATAAAGCGCATCATGAACCACAGCGCGATGGCGGCGATGATGGCAAAGACGATGCCCCAATGGGCGCGACCGGATTCGAGAATTTCCGGCAGCACGGCGCTTTCGTTGAAGGCTATCGTCTGCGGGAAATTATAGCCAGCCGGATCACGCCAGATACCCCGCGTCAGCCAGTCCAGGAACAGCTGCGCGACATAGACCAGCATCAGGCTGGTCAGGATTTCGTTGGTGTTGAAACGCGTTTTGAGCAGCGCCGGAATGCCCGCATAGAGCGCGCCACCGGCAGCACCCATGATGAGCATCAGCGGCAGGATCATTGGCGACTGCCACTGCGGATAAAGCACCGGCAGGATGGAACCGGTGATCGCGCCAATGGTGAACTGTCCTTCAGCACCAATATTCCAGTTGTTGGAGCGGTAGCAGACCGACAGGCCGACCGCGATGAGGATCAGCGGTGCCGCCTTGATCGCCAGCTCATGCAGCGACCAGACTTCCAAGAGCGGATCGATGAAGAAGCAATAGAGCGCGCTGAACGGGTTCTTGCCCAGTAACGCAAACATGATGGCGCCGAAGACCAGCGTGAGGGCGAGCGCCAGCAGAGGCGAGAGAATGGCGAAGAGATTGGAAACGCCGGTACGTTTTTCGAGCTCAATGCGCATGTGCGGCAGCCTCCGCATGTCCCGCGTGAACACCGCCCATCAAAAGTCCGATCTTTTCTCGGTTCATCTCGCCCGCCGGGTAGGATTGCGACAGACGTCCATCGGAAATGACGGCAATGCTGGAGGCCACTTCAAAGATTTCATCCAGGTCCTGGCTGATGACGATAACCGCAGAGCCTGCCTTGGCGAGATCGACCAGCGCCTGGCGAATGCGGCTTGCGGCCCCGGCATCCACGCCCCATGTCGGCTGGTTGACGACCAACACGGAGGGCTGGCGATCCAGCTCTCGCCCGACGATGAATTTTTGCAGGTTTCCGCCTGAAAGCGATCCCGCCAGCGGATCATCCCCACTTTTGCGCACATCCATGGAGGTGGAAATACGCTTGGCTGCATTCTTTATTGTGGAACTGCGGATGACCTTCAGAAAACCGCCGGTCAAAAAGGCTTTTTTGTCGGAGCGGCAGCGGGCGAGAAGCAGATTGTCGGATAGCGTCATGGTCGGCACCGCGGCGTGGCCGTGGCGTTCTTCCGGCACAAAACCGGCACCCAGCAGGCGGCGGCCATTGATGCCCATGCGCCCCACCGGCTTGCCACGCAGAAATATCGAGTCATCCTTCGCGACAGGATATTCACCGGAAAGCGCATCGAACAATTCCCCCTGCCCGTTTCCGGCAACACCGGCAATGGCCAGAACCTCACCGGAGCGGACGGTCATGGAGATATCTTTGAGCGAAACGGCGAACGGCGTGCGGGCCGCGACCGAAAGGCCGATCATCTCCACACTCACGTCACCAATGGTGCAAGTGTCATCGCGCTGAATGCCCGCGACATCCGAACCCACCATCATGCGTGCCAACGAGGACGGCGTTTCCTTGCGCGGATCGCAGGCGCCGGTCACCTGGCCATGACGCAGAACGGTCGCGCGGTCGCAGATGCGCTGCACCTCTTCCAGACGATGGCTGATGTAGAGTACCGAGCGGCCCTCGGCCTTCAGCTTCGCAAGTGTTTCGAACAGACGGTCGGCCTCCTGCGGCGTCAGCACGGAGGTCGGTTCATCCAGAATGATGAGCTGCGGGTTTTGCAACAGCGCACGCACGATCTCGATGCGCTGGCGCTCGCCCACCGAAAGGTCGGCGACGTGGGCATAAGGGTCGAGCGGCAGACCATAGGCCTTGGACAGCGCTTCCGCCTCGCGGGCAATCTCTTTCAATGAAATCTTCGGGTCCAGAGACAGTGCGATGTTTTCGGCGACCGTCAGCGCTTCGAACAGCGAGAAGTGCTGGAAGACCATGCCGATGCCGAGCTTGCGCGCCTCACCCGGAGAAGTGATGCGAACCGGCTCACCCTTCCACAGGATGTCGCCTGCCGATGGTTCCAGCACGCCGAACAGCATTTTGACCAGCGTGGATTTTCCAGCCCCGTTCTCACCCAGCAGCGCATGAATTTCACCGGGCGCAATATCGAGATCGATCGCATTGCAAGCGCCGAATGTTCCAAACAGCTTGGTCAGCTGGCGAACGGACAATAGAGGCAAGGCCCCAGACGTCACCGATCCCGTCACCTGTTCCCCTTTTCCAACCCGGTGCCGCACTTTCTATGAAGTGTTGAGCCGCCGGATCGATAACCATGCACGAAAATTGGGCAGTGCCCGTTATTGATACTAAATACCGGTTTTATGGCTGCGCACAACTGCAAAACAGACCGGGCATGCAAGTTTTGAACGACTGTTTTTACTATTCCGTACGGGTGCCGAGTTTCGGAAACAATTGCATGATCCCACCGACGCAATAAAGATAGAGCCCGGTAATTGCCACGCCCACGGCCACCCATGTCGGCGTGTCGAAATGCAGCAGAAGCGAATAACCGCCGAGCACGCACCATACGAGGAAAATCGTCATGTTAAGCGGGCGCAGACGCTTGACGCGCACCGGATGCAGAAAATTGATATTCAGGAAGGTCAGGATGACCGAAATGGTCACGACGGTCATGGCCGTCGTCGCGCTCGCATCTATGACGAACAGCGTAAACACCACCATGTTCCAGACCACGGGGAAGCCGGAGAAGAAGTATTCGTCCGTCTTCATGCCCATATCGGCGTAGTAAATGGCGCTGGACACCACGATCATGCCTGCAGCCACGAAGGACCAGGGCTCACCGATCATGCCGCTTTGATAAAGCGCGAAGGCGGGCAGCAGGACGTAGGTCACGTAGTCGATGATGTTGTCGAGCGTATCGCCGGACCAGTTGGGCAGAACCTCTTTTACCCGCACCTTGCGGGCAATGGGTCCATCGATACCGTCGACAGCAAGCGCTAGACCCAGCCACCAGAACATATCAACGAAGCGATGCTCAGCGGCCGCCACAACGCCCAGAAACGCAAGGAAAGAACCGGATGCAGTGAGAATGTGAACCGAGAAGGCCCGCATCTCTGCATAGGGCACGCGCTTGTATTTGAATATCTTCATCAGCGCATGCGCCTCGCTTTAATCCGCAATATCCACTCCGGTATGCGACCATTCATCGCTGTTTGCAACCATTCCTCACGGCTTATCCTCGGACTAATATGGATTTTACATCAGGATCATGGCCTCCGCGACACATCTGCCGTCTGGATTTGCCGGGCCGGAAATCCTATGTTGCAGACGTGGATGCGCGTCAGAATTGGAACGACACGATGAAAAACGTCGAGATCGCTATCGTTGGTGCTGGCCTTGCCGGACAAATCGCCGCCATTGCGCTGGCGCGTTCCGGTCGCAGTGTGGCGCTGATTGCGCCGAAAACCGAAAAGGTAGACAAGCGCACGACGGCGTTGATGGACCAGTCCATTCGCTTTCTCGACCGCCTCGGCCTCTGGTCAAAGATCGAGCCATCCGCCGCCAAGCTTTCCACGATGCAGATCATCGACGGAACCGATCGTCTTCTGCGCGCGCCGACCGTCGCCTTCCGCTCCTCCGAAATCGGCCTAACTGCCTTTGGCTGGAACATGCCGAACGAAGCACTGCTGACGGCGCTTGGCGAAGCGGTCGCGCAGGAAAACAACATCACCGTCATCGACGCGGTCGCCGAGACCATCGATATCGGTCAGCACGATGCCACCATCACGCTCGATAACGGTGAGCACATCTCGGCAAACTTTTTGATCGGTGCCGATGGCCGCAAATCCAGGGTGCGCGAGGTCGCCGAAATCGGCGTGCGCACATGGTCCTACCCGCAGACGGCGCTGGTGCTGAACTTCGCCCACACCCGCCCGCACGGCAATGTCTCCACCGAGTTCCACACACCGACAGGCCCGTTTACGCAGGTACCATTGACGGGCGACCGCTCCAGCCTCGTCTGGGTGGTAACGCCGGAACAGGCTGCGGAACTCTCCGCGCTGCCGCTCGATCAACTGAGCCTTCGGGTGGAAGAGCGCATGCAGTCCATGCTCGGCTCCGTAACCGTCGAAGACAGCGTCCAGACATGGCCGCTTTCCAGCATGACCGCCCATCGCTTCGGCAAGGGCCGCGTGGCACTGGTGGGTGAAGCGGGACACGGCTTTCCGCCCATTGGCGCGCAGGGCCTGAACCTCAGCCTGCGTGATATCATTGTCTTGACGGAGCTTTTGGGCACGTTGACGGGCGGACCCATTCCCGCCGATGCAGGCAACGCATTCGACCGTCGCCGCCGCGCAGATGTGGTGAGCCGTACCTTGAGCGTCGATCTGCTCAACCGCTCGCTTCTGTCCAGCTTCCTGCCGATGCAGGTGGCGCGCGCAGCAGGCCTGCATGTGCTTTCCAACGTCGGACCCTTGCGCGGTCTGGTCATGCGAGAAGGCATCGAGCCGGGCCGTGGGTTGAAGGCGCTGCCGTCTCTTCTGGTTGGCAGCCTCAGACGCTCATGGAACGGATGACATACAGCACGCCCGTCACGGTAAACACCGAAAGCACCGTGGAAATCAGGATGGTTGCCGAGGCGCGCTCCTGCCAGACCTGATATTGCTGGCCGATGACAAAGACATTCGTTGCCGTGGGGAGTGCCGCGAGAAGCACCGCCGTCGAGACCCAGACGGGATCGAAGTTTCCAAACGACGACAGAATGGCATAGGCCAGCAGCGGGTGCAAAATGAGCTTTGCCGGGACGATATAGCTGACCTCGACCGGCACACGCTTCAAAGGTCGCAGCGCCAGCGTCACCCCCATGGCAAACAGGGCGCAGGGTGCTGCCGATTGCGCCAGATAATCCACAAGTTGCTGCACCGGCTGCGGTGGTGCCCAGCCGATGACAGCCGCCAGAAACCCTGCAATGACCGACAGGATAAATGGATGCGTCAGCACCTTCTTCGTCACATCACCCGCCAGTTTCAGTGGTGACCGCTTGTCCCCACCGGCCAACGCCATCAGTGCCGGTGCGGTGATGAAGTGCATGGCGTTTTCCAGACAGACGATCAGCGCCACCGGCACCGCCGCCCGTTCACCGAAAGCCAGCAGCGCAAGGCCGGGGCCCATGTATCCGATATTGCCGTAGCTTCCCGCAAAACTTTGAATGGTGGAATCAGCCAGACTGTTGCGGCGGACAACGTAACCAATGACGAACAGCAGTGCGAAAATGGAATAGGTCGCCAAAAGGCTCAGGCCCACGAAATCCATGCGCGCCAGTTGATCGACCGGCGTCTTTGCCACCAGTTTGAAGAACAGCGCGGGCAATGCGGCATAGATGATGAAAGTGTTCAGCCATCCCATTGCTTCGGCAGATTGGCGGGTGATGCGCCCGGCCAGATAGCCGATGAAAATCAGTCCGAAAAATGGAAACAGCAATCCGGCGATGTCGGCCATGGCTCCCCTCGCCGTGTTTTATGCCCCGGCAGCGTTTAGCCGATTTGCATGAGGATTGGAAAGCTTTCCTGAAACCAGATTGCTACGTTGGTGACGAAACCGGACATGAAGGCAATGCCGGTCAGCACCAGAAGCACGCCCATGGCCTTTTCCACCACGCCAAGATGGCGGCGGAAGCGGGCGAGAAACCGCATGAAGCTTCCCGAAAAGGCAGCGGCAATCCAGAACGGTATGGCAAGACCCGCCGAATAGACTGCAAGCAACATGGCGCCGTCACCCACCGTGTCCCGCGATGCGGCAACGCCTAAAATGGCACCCAGCACCGGGCCGATGCAGGGTGTCCAGCCGAAGGCAAAGGCGAGCCCCATGATATAGGCACCCGACAGCGTCGCAGGCTTGCCGCCGCTTTGAAAACGCGCCTCGCGCGAAAACATGCCGATGCGGAAGACGCCGAGAAAATTCAGACCCATCAGAATGATGATGAAGCCGCCGATCTTTGCCAGAATATCGAGATTCTGCCGCAGTACCATGCCGATGCTGGATGCCCCTGCCCCCAAAGCGATGAAAACCGTGGCAAACCCCAGCGTGAAAAACAGTGCCGCCAGCATGACGGCTTTTCGCACCTGCGGCTTTGCGTCAAACTGGTCATCACGGAACTGCTCGACGGAAACACCGGCCATGTAGCACAGATAGGGCGGCACCAGCGGCAGAACGCAGGGCGACAGAAACGACAGTGCACCCGCCAGAAGCGCTGTGAAAAGGGATATATCGGCGATGGACAAGGCAGAACTCCGCGAGATTTCGAAATGCATTTAGCGCCGCCAACCCCTTACGACCAATCATCTTTTTGTATCAGCGACAAAAAAACGCAGGACGGAGAAATAATCGCGTTTTTATGGGTTGACCGCAGACCTGCCCCTCCCTATGTTCCGCCCACTTCCGAGGGGCGCTTCGCCGCCAACCGGAACAAGCGTAGTTTTGCCGATAAGGCGATTGAGACGCGCAGACGAAAATGGTGAGAGAGGCTAGCTCAGCTGGTAGAGCAGCGCACTTTTAATGCGCGGGTCGTGGGTTCGAGTCCCACGCCTCTCACCACTTCCCACTATCTTCCAAAACTTTCTCAACGTGCCTTCAATCGCGATCTCAAGCGTTATCAGAACGCTCCCAAAACCTCACCTTCGGCTTGCCGAGGGTTGAGAATACGGATGCGTATACAGCGGAATAATGCCTGTAGTTGAAACCAATCACGCTGATACCACATTGTTATGTGGTCATCGTGCCTGCCGATTATCGGCATGGGGGTGATTTGGAGGATGCATTCATGAACAATCGTACCGTGACTATCGTCATTGCGGCCATCGTCGTTATTCTGGCAGTCGCCTATTTTATGACTGGCTCTCAAACCACAAGCACGACCGGGACAACGGCCAGCCCGCCGCCCGCGACAACGACGCAGCCTGCAACACCGGCTCCGGCAACACCCGCACCCGCGACGCCAGCACCATCAACGCCTGCACCGGCGACACCTGCACCAGCCGCACCGGCTCCTGCAACGCCATAAGCGCCTTGATCTAGCGTTCGCGCTATCTGAATGAAAATCGAGCGCTCTGCCTTTTCCAAGGTGGGGCGTTCTGCTTTACAGGGAGTTGGAGGTCTTGCCGGTTCGGCGGCAGCGCCAGTTCCAGTCGCGTGGTTCACCCAGATCCATATGGACCGATTCGGTGTGGCAATAGGTACCAACGCCACCGCGATCCGGCAGAGAGCGGAGATAGTTGGCGAGGTCCCACTTCGTGACGCCACTGACCTGAATATCGGCAGCATCACAAGTATAATGTTTCGAGCCCTGCGTCGTCGCCTTGGGTGGCCGGTAACCTGAAGTTACCATGGCAGGCCGCCGGTAATGCGCCTCGACTTCCTTGATGCGCTTGATCATTTCAGGCTTGAAGCAGCCCACATTGACCTGCTCCGTCTGCACCAGCAGCCCGTTGGGCGATATGCGACTGAGACCGGAGAGAGAAGCGAGTTTCATCAGGCCCGCAGGCTTATCGTCTTCATCGACATGCGTATCGTCGAACTCATCCGTCATCGACGCGCGACCGTTGAGCGCAATGCCTGCTGCCTGTTGCCCGACGCTCGATCCCGGCAGAGCCGCGACCTGAGTAAAACCAGCCGTCGCCGCAGAGCCGCGCTTTTTTGCAGCGCTTGCGAAAAATGCCGCGATGGGAACGCTTGCCGGTTCAACCGGATTGGTGGTTTTCGTCGGCGCCGCCTGCGCAACGACAGGCGCGGCAGTGGGAACCGGTGCGGGCACGGCACTGGCAGAATGTTGCTCGGCCACCGCCGCAGCGGCAGTGTTGGCAGGCGGTTGAACGACCGCTGGCGCGGAATAGACGCTGTTCAATGCTGGCGCGACCTTCGGCGCTGGCGCATAGGCCGGAACGCTACCAGTTTCAACCGCTTGCGCTGGTGTAGCCGCGACCGGCTGGGAATTTGCGTAAATGCTCAGCGAGCTTGCGGAAATGCCAGTGGGCTGCGTGGAAAGACCTGAAATTTGTGGTGCCTGACCGTAAACCTGCGGCGTGCCCTGTGGTGGTGGCGTTGCAGCGACATGGGTGGCGGGTGCTGTGGCACCCTGTGCAGACACCATGGCGGGATCGACATATCCAGTGTTCTGACCGTGATTCGCTACGGCTGCTTGCGCTGTTGCGGCGGGGGCTGCCGTCGTTGCCGGCGTCAGCGCGGCAGACACGTTCTTGTCGTCCGAAACAGCAGAAACGCAGCCTGAAAGCGCCATAAGGAACACGACAGAGAGACAGCGCTGAGCTGTGTATGCCGATTTACCGTTGACGATTTTCAAGGCAAAGCCTCCGCAAATTCTTTTCAACTTCACCGACCCTCTATCACAGCGCTGCCGACACTGGATAGGCATTTTCGTCATTTGACGATGCCTGCCCGGCCAGTCGCGCCAGCGCTGCGGTATCTCGATGCCTCATTGAAAAGGAATCAGCTTACCAAGAGCCGGTATTCTCCATGGATATCCACGGCTCGGCTGGTGCAAGGCTTGCGCCTTTCTGCAGTATCTCGATGGAAATACCGTCAGGTGAACGCACGAAGGCCATGTGACCATCGCGCGGCGGGCGATTGATGGTAACGCCACCGGCCTGAAGCTTGGCGCAGGTTTCGTAGATATCGTCCACCTCGTAGGCCAGATGGCCGAAGTTGCGTCCACCCGTGTAATCCTCGGCATCCCAATTGTAGGTCAACTCAAGGCAAGGCGCTTTATTGTCACGCGCAGCGGGTACATCGTCGTGCGCGGCCAGAAAAACGAGCGTAAAACGCCCCTTTTCGTTCTCGATACGCCGAACTTCTTCCAAACCGAACAGTTCACCGTAAAAATTCAGGGATTTTTCGAGGTCTTTTACCCGAACCATCGTGTGCAGATAGCGCATGTACTTCTCCTTCGCGTTTTAATCTTGCCGTTACGGCAGGTAAGTCCTTCGCGTTTTAATCTTGCCGTTACGGCAGGTAAGTCAGCCCTGAGCAAGCCCAGAGACATAAAAGCAGGTGGATAAATCGAAAACTAGGGCTTGCGCGAAACCGTTACCAAGATGTTAATCTATCTTCAGGGAATCAGTTGACCGGTAGTGGTGCGTGCGTAGAGGGGCTGGGCGGAAATGGCTGATAGAATGTCGTCGAAAAATGTGATCGATTTCGAAGACCTTTCGAGCGATGCGGTAGACCTCATCGAGATCACCGGCGTTGTCAAATGGTTCGATGTTGCCAAAGGCTTCGGCTTCATCGTGCCGGATAACGGCATGCAGGATGTTCTCTTACACGTTTCGTGCCTGCGACGCGATGGCTTTCAGACCATTCTCGAGGGCACACGCATCGTGGCGCTCATCCAGCAGCGGGACCGTGGCTACCAGACGTTCCGCATTCTTTCCATGGACCAGTCCACGGCCATCCACCCATCCCAGCTTCCGCCGGTTCGCACCCACGTGCAGGTCACGCCATCCAGCGGGCTTGAGCGCGCAATCGTGAAATGGTTCAACAGAACCAAGGGCTTCGGCTTTCTGACGCGCGGTGAAGGCACGGAAGATATTTTCGTACATATGGAAACCTTGCGCCGCTTCGGTCTCGCCGAACTGCGTCCGGGACAGGTCGTGCTCGTTCGTTTCGGCGATGGAGACAAGGGCTTGATGGCGGCGGAAATCCACCCCGATAACCCTGTTACGGTTGGAATGGCACATTGATGATCAAGACTATCTCGAAATTTGCAGTGAGTGCCCTTGTGGCGCTCACTTTTTGCATTGTGTCCGCCCTGCCCCTCGCGGCCCAGGAAAAATTCACGTCCGAGCCGCTGTCCATTCAGACTGCTGATGGAAAGACCCACGACTTTACAGTCGAACTGGCCACGACGAACCCCCAGCGCGAACAGGGATTGATGTTCCGCAAGTCCATGGCGCCAGAGAACGGCATGCTGTTCGATTTCGGAACAGATCGCGAAGTAACGATGTGGATGCGCAACACGCTCATTCCACTCGACATGGTGTTTATTTCAAAAGCTGGGAAGGTAACGCACGTCAGCGCCAATGCCGTACCGCATTCGGAAGACATCATCAGTTCTCGCGGACCCGTCCGTTACGTGTTGGAACTGAATGGCGGCGTTGCGAAGACACTTGGCATCGCCAAGGGCGACACTGTTAGCAGCAAGCAGATCGGCAGCGCTCAATAGAAGCAGCCGCCGGCCGGGCGAACACCGCCCGGCAAAGGTGTCACATCAGTAGCAAGGCTCGATGTGGCTGAGGATACGGCAATTGGAAATCGACGATGCAAGGTTGATCGCAATATCGATTGCCTCGACCGAGTCGGCCGTGCCTTCCAGATAGATCACATCATTATCGACAGAAGCGGAGATGCTGGACTTTTCCAGACCCGATTCAAATGCCAGTGCTGACGTAATCGCCTGGCATACACCAGCGGTGCGTTCGCCAAAAAAGCTTTCCTGAATGCCAGATAGGTTGAACATGATCGGCCCTCCTGTATCATGAGCGTATGCTAATAACGCTCTTGTGGTGATTTCGTTCATCTTCGGTTCATTCATCTTCCATTCATCTTGGGAAAAAAGATACCCCTCCTCTGTTCACTTTTTTCGTGAACGGGAACTAATACGTGAATTTGCGGTTCGCGCAGAGGACCATGGGAAGGAGGATCCGATGCTCATTCATAAAACTGAACCCTGTCACCACGCCGAGTGGATCAAGCCGGTTGCTATCCATCTGCCGCTTTGCGCGGCACTGGAAATCTACAGCCCGCTCATCGCACTCGACATGCTGATGTACCGCTGGCCCAACGATCACGGCCCCGAATACGAAGAAGCACGCAAGAACTGCCTCGCAGCAATCGCAGGCCGATGCGACCTGGAAACAGCCCGAGAATCGTTCATGGTTGCGAGCAACCACGCGCATGTGCTGAACGTGCATTGAATTTCGGAAGTGACACGGGGGTTCGCCGCTCCCGTGTTTTTTAATTTTATGCCCGGTAGAGTTCGAGCCGGCGCAGATGCAGCGAGACCGCCATCCGTGTTGTGACACCACAATCTTCTGCCAAGCAGAGATTGCAAGCTAAGCTTTCGATGTTATATAACCGTCATGTTCCTCGCATATCCACCTGAACGTGTACGTGACCGACGTCTGGTCCAGCACGTTGCAGGATATTTTTATGACGACCACTAGCGAACGCGACCTTCCGCTCTATCCCTTTATTATCACGCTTTTTACCGGCACAGTTTGCAGCTCGATGATCGGGCCATACATGGCTTTCTATATTGTCGAAGGCCTTGGCCGTTCGCCATCTGCCATCAGTCTCTACGCTGGGATGGTAACGGTGCTGGGTATTTTCTGTACCCGCACATTCGGGCGGTGGCTGGATGCGGGAAAAGCACCATTCCCCCTGATCGGCGTCGCACTAGCAGGGTATGTTCTCGCAACATCTGCTTTGTCCCTCGCTCCGACTTTCGAAGTCTTGCTGACGTTTGGCGTGCTTGGTTTCGGCTTGAGCAGCAGTGCAGTCGCGACCATGTTCAGCTTAGGAAGAGTTGTCGCGGAACGGCGCAAAATCGCGCTTGGGCGTTCCAACGCTCTGATGCGGACAACCACATCAACGGCATGGATGATGGGGCCTGCAATAGCTTTTCTCGTATCAGAGCGATTCGGCGAGGCTTCCGTATTCAAGCTCGCACTGGGATTGGCGTTATGCTGGGCCGTGATGTGGTGGAAAATCATCCCAAGAGGCCTGACGCTGAACCCTAAAAACGGATCAGCCGACAGGCAGGTCGCGCAACGGCCCGTCGGTCTCTGGTTAGCAGCGGCCTTCATCTTTTGCCTGTCGTCAGCACACTCCCTAACGTTCAGCGCATTGCCGCTGTTCTACGTTCGAGAGGTAGGCCTGCCAGGCTATGCGCCAGGAACGGCGTTCAGCATGAAGACATTCTTCGAAGTCATCGCGATTTTTTCAACGCCATGGATCATCTCACGCTTCGGCCTTAGAGGGCCGCTCTTCGCAGTAGCGCTTCTTGCCGCAGCCACGATCCAGCTTCTGTCGCATATTCACAGTTATCCCCAGATGCTGGCGGGAGCAGCACTTGAGGGACTGTATTATGGTCTTTACGCCAGCCTCGGTATCAGCTTCATCCAGTCATTCGCCGGTGATCGCCCTGCCCAAGCGACTGCACTTTACTGGAATGTCCTGAGCGTCAGCGGAATTCTGGCGGGCCCGGCAGTCGGCCTGATCGCCCAGGCCTACGACTTCCGAACCGTCATTCAAATCTCCTCAATCGTCGCAACATTCGCTGCGCTAATCATGATGGCGTCTATGCGGCGTCGAGGGCGAGCTTGATCAAAATGAATGTTCCAGTAAGTTTGTACGGACGATAGATGGATAGGCTTTCTTCTCAAGGTTGGAAGAAACAAAATTTATGAAAAAAATTTTATTCATTATCTTCGCCGTTCTCGTTCTTTTTTTAGGATAGCAACTGATGTTCGAACGGGACGATCCTGCTCAAAATCCACCGCGGGTTATCGAGGTCGCTATGGGTATGACGGTAAAGGACTTTATTGAAAAAAACCGTCTGGATATGGGGAAGCGAGTTCCACAAGGTTATGGTATCGACGTCGATAAGCTTACTGATGTGATGCCGATATTTTTTGATGACAATTGGATTGCATTACGTTTCCTGGATGGAGCGCAGAGTTTTAACCTGCCGCCTGGACGCACACTTCAAGTCTCCCAGCGCGCGGGGCGTGTTATTGGAATTTCATTTCGTCCTTTTGCCCAACCAAGACCTCTGAAAGACATGATAATTTATGTTAACGAACTTCTTGGGACGTTAGAGAAGGAAGGATGGAAGCCGACCTCTCCTTCAACACCGCCAGCCAGTGCAGACGATTTCGACAGTGCAGGAAAAAATATATTCGCAGAAATGGTGGCCACAAGCGGTAGCAAACTTCAGATGACGCTCAGAGATTACGGTCTGGCTCCCAGACATGAAAGCTTTATACTCTTGCCAGACCCAACTTATAAGCCAGCGGAAAGTAGCCGCACATATCTACTTGAAGTCGATGTTATGGATTATGATGGCAGAGTATACGAGGAGCTTATTTATCCTAGACGATTGTTTGAGACCTCAGATCTCGACAAAGCAATACCGTTGCGGCGCTGGATCGAAGATCCCGATTGGTTCCCTGAAAAGGCAGGGATGGTGCCCACATCTTCAGAGGAGCGCGCTCAACCCGATTCCTCCAATTGGAAGATGCCGTCCCGGTAGTCCGAAAAGAGATCGGTGGGTTGCTGCTGATTGACGCGGTGCAGTGTAAGAACAACTGGAGGACAGGTTCATCTCTGGTTATGTAGAGCTAACGAGCAGTATTGTCCCAGAGATCAAGGACCGGCTTATTCCAAGCATGTCACACGGTGACTGATAGATAGAAATTCCGTCCATTATACTAGGATCGGAGATGGTTACATAACTGATGAAAAAGCTTCTGATATTTTTAATTCTATTGATCGCCCTCACTTACGTGTGGAACTTTATGTTCCAAATTAAGGACCCAGCTGACAGTGAGCCTCGCTCCATTGAAGTTGCCATGCGCATGACGGTCAGGGATTTTCTCGATCGTAACAAGTTGCAAACCGGGCCACGTGTTCCTCAAGGTTATGTCGTAGACATCGACAAGATTGGCGACACTTCACCAATCTTTTTTGATGATAATTGGATTTCGCTTCACGTGTTGGATGGCGCTCAAAGCTTCGATGTGATCCCAGGGCGCACTCTTCAAATTACGCAGAGAGCAGGAATTATCAATGGGGCGGCTTTCCGTCCCTTCGCGCAGCCTAAGCCCCTAGATGAAGCTCGGACATATGTGACTGAACTAATTACATCACTTGAGGCTAAAGGTTGGCAACCGACATCGCAAATCCGCGTGCCATCCGGTCCTGAAGATTTCGACTCGGGCGGCGAAATGTTGATCGCTATCATGAAGTCTCCTAGTGGAAACGACCTTGATTTAACACTGCGGGACTACGGCTTAGCTCCGAGACAAGAAAGTTGGATTATTGCGCCTGATCCGACTGCTCAACCTGCAAAGAGCACGCGTACCTACTTGCTTGATGTTGATGTGACCAACTTTGAAGGCGATCTTAGCTACGGAGACCTGATTTACCCGCGGCGCATTTTTGAAAAAGGCGAAACGGCCTCGTATCTCCCACTCCGTTACTGGGTTGAAGACCCGGGTTGGACGCCTGAGAAAGCCGGCATGGTACCTAAAAAACCCGAAGAGCGGGCTAATGCCGAATCGTCGAAGTGGAAAATGCCGCCCAAATAGGGGTTTTGGAGCTTTGAAATGTATAGTCCTGTCGTCTTCAAAAACCATATGCTTCTCTGCTAGATGGTTTATCCCGGTCCAAAGCCGCACGTTGGCGATCGGAATCATCCGCTCGGCTTATGAATCGACTTTCTTTTCAATGAGGTCGCGCGACATTTCAACACAATTGCATTGAAGCTTGTTGCTCGAATCCTTACACCCTGCTCGAGCAAATTTTGTTCGCGATAACAGGTCCTCTTTTTAGGTCGTTTTATGAGCCTGCATGGACGCTGACAAAGGAACGCAGATGTCGATCACCGTAAAGAAAGTTATTCCCGCTGCGCGTATGCGCCAGTTCCATCAAATGGTTGATCGCTGGCTTAACGAGGGGCCAATCAGACTCGCGACGAACGCCACGATCACCGCAATGGACAACGCCGGACTTCCGAAAGATGAACAGGCCGCGATCATTGAGGACCGGGATATCATCATGAAACACAATATGCGTCTCGGTGTCATCAGCGAGGTCTTCGCACCAGCCATCGAGAAAACGGTGAATTCGTCTCGATCAGGAAATGACGCACAAGATGAGATCGCTCGGTTGATTGTCACTGCAATCAGCATCCGTCAGGACGATGACAGTGAACTCGTCACATTCACCTTTACAAGTGAAGCTGAGGCAGACGCATTCGATAAAGCGATTTGAGAACGTGGTCGGTGGTTTTCGGTCTTACCGATTGATAGACACCGCGCCGTTTTGAGCCCATTCGCGTCAATTGGCACGAGCCCTCCCTTATCGAGGCTCGCTTCCCAAAAATGATATTTCCAGAGCGGGTTAGGTTTGTGGTGGAGGCAATTTGGCACGCAGCGTATTTGTGGTGGACTTAAATCCGGGATAGGCAGGATCGCTTGACAGCCCTACTCTTGCATCGATCTCGTCCAATTTACGCCTCGCATCCTCTGGTTTTCGTTGCAAAATCAGAGTTTCTGCCTGTAAAACCATTGCCGCAAGAACCTGGCGCCCGATTGGCCCTTCGTTGATGCTGCGGTAGAGTTCGATAACTGCATTGAGAGGCTCCAGCGCCGTCTCGAGACGATTTGTTTCGAAATCTTCATGTCCCATATTCACATAACTGGCAGCGACCATAACGCCGATATCTACGTCTTTCTTCGTGCCAAAGCGTCTCTGTAACTGACCATAGGCAGCATAAGAAGCGGACCGATCTGTGTGTTGCAACTTGTGACCCTTGTTGTACAGCGCAAGTGCCAGCAGACGCTCGTTCGCCAGTTCAGGGCTCTCCGACAACCTCTCAATCACCTGATCAAGTATTGTGACGACCTGTACGTCCGATGCGCTGGAAGCTTGCTCGATGAGGCGACGCGCCTCCGGATCGGCTCCGGGCAAGAGTCGTGTACTGATCGGGCCATCGCTTGGCAATGACGATACATACCATGGAGTGGGCTTCGGCGCCGGTGTCATTGCGACGGAATATGCGATCAGCGCCAGACCACCCAGACAAAACACAGCCGTACAAACAAGTTCGATGAGCGAAGACCTCCACCAGCCGGTTCGACGGACTGGAGGAACAGATTGCGAGTCAAAAACCAACCCTTCCCTATAGTAAGCAAGCTGCATCGGATCGACCAGCCCGCTGCGCACATCGTTGAGGCCAAGCTCGTCCACCAGAATATCGAAGCGATCTGGTTTCAAAGGCACTTGATGTTCAAACATATGTTCAGCGATGGCACGGGCAAGAACTGGTTTAGAGGTCAACGGCCAATCGGCCATGCGTTCCCGCAACCACTGTCGAAAGCGATTGGGATCAAGATGCTGACTTTCTTGCAGCAAAGGGTCCACGAAATCCGACAAGGAGAATATGAATTCTCGACCCAGCACAACGTCATCGGCAGGCAATAGCGAAAGTTCCTCGACTGGTGCCGTATCCGCAGCTGGCCCGGCGCCGGGATGCGGCATTCGTTGTGTCTCGGGGTCGCTACCTATATTTTCCAGCGGCAAAGTCGACGTTTCGTTTGCAACCGTATCCATGGGCTGGTGGCGATGGTCGCGCCAGCGGATGAAATCCAATGCTTGCTGATAAGCCTGGTGCAACGCTTGGAACCCAACCGGGTCTTCGTCGGGCCGCGTTGCCTTCAATCGTTTGGCATAGGCACGCTTGACGGCTCTTTCGTCAGCGCCCTCGTCCAGTTCGAAAGCCACCAGCGGATGGGTCATCTCGGATCGATTTCAGTGAGAACTCTGACCAGATCGTCACGAAACCGAGAGATCTGCCTTTCGTCCTGTGTGTTCAGCACACCGTTGAAATGCATGATGGCATTTTGCAACATCTCCCGGTGCTCCAGTCTTTCCTCATAAAGGCGCTCTGCCCTTGCCATCAGCGCGAGATTTTCCTGCTGCTCACGCGGGTGCACCTTGATCGCCTCCAGCTTGGCCAGCCGTTCGCGGATTTCCGCTTCACTCAATCCCGTCTGTCCGCGTTCGATGACGATCTCGTGGTGAGCGCCTGTCGCTTTGACCCGAGCCTCGACCTGAAGAATGCCATCGATGTCATAGGTAAATCGGGCAATGACCCCGCGGTCGGCGGTTTTTTGCGCTTGAGGGATAGGAACCTTCAACTCACCGAGCAGGATGTTCTTGTCTGCGATGGGGTTTTCACCCTGATAGATACCGAAGGTTATCGTTGTCTGAGCCTCGTTGACCGGCAAGAATTCTTGCTCCCGGCTCACGGGAACAGTGCTGTTGCGCGGGATGAGTGGTAGGAAATAGCCCGGCTGAAACTGCCCGCTGACATCCTGGCGTGAGATATTGGTGCCCAAAGTGTATGGGCTGACATCGGTCAGAATCACTTCCCGCAGACTGGCATCACGTCCTTTGAGCCCGCTTGCGACGATGGCACCGTGGGCCACGACCTCGTCCGGGTTGACGTGACGTAGCGGCAAACGCCCAAGCAGGCGAGTCACAGTCTTGATAACAGGTGACATGCGGCTTGCGCCGCCGACCATGACGATGTCGTCTAGATCATCCGGTCTTAATTTAGCATCGAGAAGCGCACGCTCAAGAGGGCCACGCAAGCGTGCGAGCAGCGGTTCGGCCAAAACTTCAAACCGTGCCTGATCAATCGACCATCTGATGTCGCGAGCGCCGATCTTCGCTTCCAGCGCCACCTCTTGCGTGCCGGAAAGCTGTCGTTTGATCAATTCCATGTGGCGGCGCAGTTGCAGGCGTTCGGAAGGCGGTATTTTATCGAGATCGAGCTTTAGATCCGCTGCGGCCGCATTCATCAGCAGATCGAGAAAATCCTCCCCGCCTAGAAAATTGTCGCCGGCACTGGCATGAACCTCAACGACGCCATCGAAAATCTCGACAATTGATACGTCGAACGTGCCACCGCCCAGATCGAAAACCAGAAACCGGCTTTCGCCTTCTCTGTCTTGCATACCATATGCGAGCGCCGCTGCTGTCGGTTCATTGATCAGCCGCTCGACCTTCAGTCCCGCCATCTCGGCTGCCAAGCGGGTCGCCTGTCGCTGACTATCGGAAAAATAAGCAGGCACCGAGATAACCGCTTCCGTGACTTTATGACCAGTCGCAGCTTCCGCATCGCCAATCAGGCTTCGCAGAACAAAGGAGGACAGTTCTTCAGGTCGAAAATCCTGGCCGCCAAGACGTGTTTCGCGCGCTGTTCCCATCCAGCGCTTGAAGGTAGCAACACTGCGATCCGGGTGGGTGACGAGCCGGTCCTTCGCTGCTTCACCTACGATGACGCCATTGTCGTCGAAGCTGACGACTGACGGCGTCAAGGTAAGTCCACTGGCATTGGGAAACAGGACAGGGCTTCCGTTTTCGAATGTCCCGATCAGCGAGTTTGTCGTTCCAAGATCAATACCGACGATCATGCATGCTTCCAGTCGCATAAGCCTCTGTGCAACGCGAAAACACCACTTGCAGCCTCAACGTGTCAAGCCCAAAAAGACAATCGATAGGCTATGCGAGACCGAACTTTGCGAAAGAGTGTTGCGACAAGCGTCCTTGGGCCGCTTCAGAAAAATGGAGTTAGCCGAACACCTTAGGATTTCCGTGACATCCGAGTTTGTTCGATGGTGGAAAGCATCCATGTGGCTCTGAGCCTGCGAGGGAGTCTTTCATCAGCCAGACGTTCTTTCAGGGCTTCTATCAGCTCTGGGGTAGCAATAATGCGGGCTAGACGACAATAATTGCGAAATTCTTGCGTGTTTCTTTCATCAACGATTTTGAGCAAGACCTTTTCCAATCGTCGAACCTGCTGGTTCGACAAGGTCACTTGTTTTAGAAACCTCGCAAGGTTCGCCTTGATATAGCCAGATCGAAAGAACCACGGGTCAGCCTCGAGGAACTCGATGGCCATTTCCACACCGCGCGCGTCGCCGTTTTTCAGCCGATCATAATGCTCCCAGAAGCCTGGAGGGTAAGCCGCTTTGGTGGCATTGTAAAACCGCTCTAGTAATGCGGGCTCTCGTGGAGAAGTATTGATAGCTCTTCGCGCCTCCTCAACATTTTTTGCCCGTTCTGTCCATGCAAACTTGCTCAATGCGCGCTTTCCATTCAAAAATACCTATAAACTACGACGATCGTAGCAAATAGGTCTTTCAGGTCACAATCCGGCTCCCGCTGTCCCGCTCTTCTTGGGTCTTGCGCACCCAGCGCCAGAATGGATCATCCGACGTCTTGGTGAGCTCGTCTGGAACCTCGTCCACTATGTCGGAGGCCATGGCTGGGATCGAGACACCGTAGCGCTCGATCAGCCAAGCCCTATAGACCGCATTCAGGTTATCATCAGCCGGTGGCTCGTCGGGCGCGCCCAAACAGTCCTCGCTGATGTCCTCGTAGCCGATCGCCAAAAGCCGCAAAGTCAAAATCGATCTCCAGCGCAAAATTCTCCAGCAGCGTAGGGTTCTGGATTTCCTCAACAATCGATAGAGCAATTGCGGTCACTCATTGGCTTGGCCGGATAACGATGCCGGCTGACGAGCCTACCTGAGTAATGGAGAATCCGATCGCCCCTCGCTTCCAAACTCCATTGGCGTAACGCTGCCAACGCAGCACTTGGCCCTTCGCGGACTTCCGGACCAGCTCAATAAATGACCATCGACCCGCTCGCGGAGTCCCCTTCTACGCCGCACGGGAAGTGGCCTGATAGGTAATAATACGCTAGCGAGTGATAAAAACCCGGGTCGAGAACATCTGCAAACTCGCATTCCAAGCAGAGATGCAGAATGTCCCAACGGGCCTCGAGCGTAACCGCGTCAAGGTATTGCGGGTTGATATAGGCCTGCAGCTTATCGCTGATCAGCGCCTCGGCATACGGCTTGACGATATTGACTCTATCGTTCCACGTCGCATAAGCCGATTTGTCTTTCTGAAGCAGCTTCACTCTCCATGCATTTGCCGCCTCCAAACGAGTATTCTCCCAAGCTAGGGATGAGGCATGGCTGATTGCTTCTGGCCAAGATGTCAGCAGCCTGACGCCTTCGATATCTCCAACACCAACCAGTCGAAACCACTCAACGCTATTAAGTTTGTCTAGGGTGGCAATTGTACGTCGATGCGGGTTTGCCTGAGACAAGCTCTATTTGCCTTTTTCAGCGTTGGTATCTTTAGCAAAATGTTAGCGAAGCAAGGGCACTTCGTAAATTGCTAAGTCCGTTATTAGCGCAAATCTGTTATGATGACTGACGCCGCTTTGGCCGAAGCAGACGCTGGAATTTCCTGTTTCTTTAGGCGATTGCACTATAAGCAATGGATCAAAGTTCTTATCCGTCGTACTTAGCCAGAGTCGACGAAGGCGTAGACCCTCGAGAAATCTGCTCGGGCAGCGTCCTTTCGATGGACCATGAAAATGTAGTCGCCGTGGTCGCCGAAGTTGAAATCTGCTTCGCCTCCGGATGCGAGCTTGACCAGAATGAACCAGCCATCTGCCGCGGATATATCGGACCAGCCGTGTTGTGATGCATGTTTAGCAGCCATTTGCTGGATCGCAGAGAGCTCGCGAACGCCGGTTATGCCGAACATCTGGTGCTGTGGTCCATCTCCGATTTTAAAGCGCTCGCTGATCGCGATGGAAAAATCCGATGGGTCTTCGATGCCGAGATCAGCATAGACCTTAGGGTTGTTGTTCTCGCCGCGCTGGCCAAAGGGAGCGCTTAATGAGCGTTCGAAGCGCAGCGTCTGCGCCGAGCGGCTGAATTCGTATTCGGAGGCAAAAGCCCTGACAGGTGCGCCGTCGCGGCTGAATGTCATGAGACCGGCCTCGTCAACACCAAGCGATAGTCCGTCAACAGCCTGCCCATTCGGAACAAATCGCCTGAGGTCGCTATCCCAGACGATCATCTGCGACGCCGAGATTGCCGTGTCCATCGCGTCTTCCGACACTGTATGGGGCGTGAGAGTTGCGTCCACTGACGAGTAAAGGACGCGCCAATCCGTGTAGTCCGTTCCCGTGAACAACGAGATCAACCCGGATTCCGGTAGCGCTTCCGGCCGATCGGGCACGTCAGCGAGATTGATCTGGGCAAGATAATTGAGGTGCAAGCCGTTGTCGTCGCGCGGCCAATCTACGTCGGCAGGCAGGTCGGGACCACCGCCAATGCGGCTTAGTCCAGCGATTTTGCAGTCGGCGGCATCACGTTCAACCATGGCAACCGTTGGCATCACGATCAGTCGCAGGGCGTCACGCTTATCCTCAAAACCAGCGTCAACCACAGCATCGTTAAAGCGCTCCTCGATACTGGCCACGGGTGCCTTTGCCGCCGCTGCCTTTTCCACGCGCCGTTCTTCATGGCTTTGCTCGATACGGATGGCTGACACCCGCTCCATGTCGTCCTTCAGTCTTTCAAGGACAACAACGGTCTCGGCTTCCGCCGCAGCTCTCGCCTCGTTCGCTGCATTGCCTTCAAGCGTGAGGCGGATGGATCCCAGAAGACGCTCAAAATCCGCCTCGATCTCGATGAGATCGGGCGCACTGACCATGGCAGTGGCGTGGTACCAGGTTGAGCCATCGGCCGACACCAAAAGGACGCGCAGGCGGTACCAGTCGCGTTTTTCCTTCGTTTCCCAGTCCTGCAGACGATCCTTTACCTTGCTCATCTCGCCCGTCATGCCCGCGAAGGTGACAGTCTTTCGCTCCACGATCTTACCGCCGTTGTCTGTAAGGCGTTCGCCGAACCATTTTTCCGGCGATTTTCTCTCACGCTTGGAAGACCACACGCTCATCTGTGGCGAGAACGCGGTCTCAGGATGACGACGCAATCCGATTGATCCTGCAAAGACGCGGACATTTTCAAATATCGGATTTACTTCGATCGAGAATTCCGGCGTTTCGACCAGCTTCATATGAGACCCCCAGCGCAGACGTAGTCGCTTCGATACTCGACCAGATCAAAAACTTGCGCAATGGCCACAATGCCGTGATCCGGTCGCGGCAGGTTCTGCCGATGAACGGACATGACGTCATAAGTCCGGCGAAGCCAAGGCGACAGAGCCTGACTGGTGATTGCGCCGTCTTGGTTTGTCCCTGAAGCAGTTCTGCGCATTGAAATCATTGTGTTATTTTCGGGCCTTCCAAACTCCCTTGGGCATACTGCTGGATTTGATTTGGGCAGGTTTGAGATATGGATACAAAAAAAGCCCGCCGAAGCGGGCTTTAACCTCAGGGCTAGGTAGCTCTATAGCACGTACCCAGCACGAGCCAAATCCGAGCGTCGGTAGAATCTGGCGACGAATCCGTCAGGCTCAAAAATCGGAGCAATCCCGGCCGCTTCAAGCTCGACCTTGATCAGCGCCCTGTATCTATGCAAGAAGACTTCGTCGTAAAGCTCTCCGACAGCGTAGAATCCGGAGTGAGCCGTCTTGTCGATGCCAACATGGAAGAAGTGTCCGCCCGGCTGCAGGCTCTTCAAACGCAACAGCAGCTCGCCGTTCAGTCTCTGCAGATAGCCAATTCCGAACCTCAGAATATCCTCGCGCTGTTCCAGTAGGATTCGACGTGATCAGGCTTGCGTCATTTCCAATCGTTCCATTCCCCGGACGACGGTTCTGGGGTGAACCTTGTACTGGCGGGCGACGTCGCAAACGGACATACCTGCGTTGATCGCCGCGCGAATATCGCAACACTGCACGGTGTTCAATGCCGGCCGCCGACCCGGATATTTACCGCGCGCCTTCGCCGCCGCGATGCCTGCAATGGTCCGTTCCCGGATCAAGGATTTTTCGAATTCGGAGATGGCCGCGAAGATGTGAAAGATCAGCTTTCCGCCCGCAGACGACGTGTCGATGTTCTCCGTAAGGGACAGGAACCCAATCCCGCGTCGCTTGAGCCCGTCTATGAGCGTGATCAGGTGCCGGATCGACCTTCCTAGGCGATCCAGTCTCCAAACGACCAGCACGTCGCCTTTTCGGAGAACTTTCATCGTGGCAGAGAGACCAGTCCTTGTCCGCTGGGCGCCTGACACTCCATGATCTTCAAAGATTCGAACGCAACCGGCATCGCGCAGAGCGTTCTTCTGTAGATCCAGATGCTGGTCAGCCGTCGACACTCGCGAGTATCCAATTCTTGCCATGAATCCTTCCAAATCCCCCATGCGGTTAGACCGGCTTGACAGAAACGAACGGTTTCGCGGAGCAGGAAGACGCAAGCATACAAAAAGCATTATGGACAACATTCCCAACGGGTCATGCATGAGACAAAACAGTTTTATGCGTCGTGACAAAACCGTTGGTTTTTGTCGTCGGATACCCTGGTTCCGGCCCTCGTGGATATGAGGGGATGAAGCAGCCTGCCTCGTTCAAATTGATTTCGCGGCTGATGACGGATGCGTGGATATACAGCCAGGACGGTCATCGTGATGAGTCGGGCATTTATGCTCGAATCCTTGAGAGGCTGCGGTCAAACATGATCCTCGCCGTCATCGAAACTCGGGCGCTCAATCCAGACGACTTCGCCTTGGACTTCATCCACAAGTACAAAGTGCCCACGGGGATGTCTGCCATGCGGGATCTTCTAGAGTCCCGAAAACTTTCGGAATTTCCTGACCAGCAGCATCTGCGCAGACTGATGATACCGGCTTACGTCAGTACGATGGAGCACTGTCGTCCCCGAACTGACCGTATCACCGCCGGGATCCTCGACATGAACATGATGTATGACCGCTTGATCCTCCCAAAGGAATCCCAAAGGCCGCAGCGAGTGGTGCCTGGTCCTGATCGATGTTAAGTTTCTCTTGCCAGCAGTTTCGAAGACAGCCGTGTCAGACATCGATCTCGGCATCCTGCAATTGCTCGCTGAGGGAGCGACCATGAAGGAAATCGCAGAGGCATCGCATCGATCCTTTCGAACGATCCATCATAGAGTTGAGCGTCTGAAGACACTGCTTGGCGCGAGGAACCTTGTGCACCTGGCAGCACTTTCCATATCCGCTGGGATCGCCGACGCCCCCTCCTCAGAGGAATGATCTTGCGGGAGATCAAACGGACAAGCTGCTGCAAGGCAGCCATCTCATGACTGCGCCGACATTCTATCCCGAAATGACTCGCACCACCGGCGATCGCTGTAGCGCAGCCATCTGGCGAAAAACGATGCCTCGAAGTAGTCAGGGCACAAAGTCTGAAAAGTCTGCTTGCGCGCTTCCGTTTCGATATGGGCGCCACGGGCTTCTTCCTGTGCGACGCGGTCAGCATGGGCCGACCACGAATCCAAATCATCGGCCCGATGGAGTTTGAGATGAGGGCTGCCGCGATCACGAGCGTGGCAAAAATTGGAGCGCCGACGACGACGCCGAGGAAAAGAACCCGTCTGCGCTTACGAACATGGCTGTCGATCATTGCAGCCTCACATCGTCTTCAATTCGCGGCCAGCGAACTTTTGACCAACACGGGTCTTTTCCAGTTCCTTCTGGAGCGCGAGGGAGTCCTGGCGCACACGTTCGATGCTCGCCATATGGTTGAGAACGAATAGCGCCACGGGAGGAATGAGGGCCAGCCAGAACACGTTTCCGAGCCCTATCGTGAACCGTGCCGGCAGAGCGAACATGATCAGTCCGAGGATGTAGGCGCCCGGAACGGCTTTCACCATCGTCGCTGCGTGGGAAACCCTGCTCGTATTGGCGAATGCGAAGTGATTGACACCCCGATCTTTGCTTTCACTGGCGATGAGATGAAAGATGGACTGCTTCCAGGACCATATGCGCCGGAAGTAAAACGTACATTCATTGCCGACTTCGATTTCTGGATCGATTTTTTCGTTGGTAGTCACCCGCTGAAATTTCAGCAGTTCGCCATCGGCACTTTCAACGATCACATGGGCATAGTGCCAGATGTCGTCGATGGCATCCAGACCGTTGTAACCCATGAACGTTCGTCCATTGGCCTCCCGTACGGTGCCTGTAATTTTGATAATGTTCGGATTGCTCTCGACGGTCACTTGCAGCTCCCCATTGTTTCTGGGGACGCTGCCGTATTTCGATTAAAAGTTCCGTCACCCTGCCAGGGAACGAGTGCCCGATTAGCTGCGTTTATCGGAGACGTTATCGTTGAGATCACGCTGATTTTTCGACGAGCAAAGGTCCTGTCAGATTTGAAATCCTTATTCGCCTTAATTTCGTGGAAATCCATGCTTTTGCCACAATTATCGATTGCATTTGTTTGAGATTTTGTTGGCAGATTGATATTTTCTTCACTCCATCGTCGAGGTTTCCCATGACCGACCAGCCTTCATCCGCCGATTTCATCCAGGCGAGCCGTGTTTTGAAGGTCAAGTCGCCACTCGGCGAGGACCAGCTGCTACCGGAACGGATGGTCATCAACGAGGGTGTCTCGCAACTCTTCGAAATCCAGTTGAACGTCCGTGCGAAGAAGGAATCGGTGAAGCCGGAAGAACTGATCGGCCGTCTGGTCGATGTGTCGGTTGAGGTGCAACAGGGCGATGGCGAGGCTGGCAGTGGTATCCGTCGTCCGTTCAACGGTCTGGTGACGGACCTGCATGAGGGGCCACCGATTACCCGCGGTCTACGCTCTTACGCCATGACCATACGTCCACAGATGTGGCTGCTCTCCCGCCGATCCGATTGCCGCATCTGGATGGACAAGACCTCGGTGGATATCGTCGAAACGCTGTTTTCCGAACACGGCATTCCAGCGCCGGACACGTCGGGCATAATTTCACTGCCACCGGTGCAGCACTACAGTACTCAGTTCAACGAAACGGACCTTGATTATCTCTTGCGCCGCTTTGAAGAAGACGGTCTTTTCTACTTTTTCAGCCATGAAGAGGGGTCTCACAAGCTGCATGTGGCCGATACTGCCAATGGATGGCTTGGGCCATCGCCTTCCGCACAGGGTGAAGGCAGGGTGAGATTGGCACAGGGATCGTCGGATCGCAACCACATCAATGACTGGGCTCGCCGTTTTTCCTATGTGCCGGGTCAGCGCGCCGGTGCCGACTGGAATTTCGAAACGCCCTCCATGGTGCCGGGCACAATGACGCCGTCTCTGGTGCAGATGCCGGACGCCACCAAGCGCGAGCTTTACGAATTCCCCGCCCGCATCAAGACCGTGGCCGAAGCGGAACGTGCGCAGAAACTCAGAACCCAGTCCACCGAAGCCGATCACGACCGCGTCTTCGGCGCATCGACCTCTCGCATTCTGGAAGCAGGTCGCCGTTTCACCCCATATGAGGAAGCCCACCCCGAGCACGAATACGAAGAGCATGTGATCATCCGGGCCAGCCACACCATCGTGGATCGCTCCTATGAGACCAACAGCAACGAGCCGGAATACCGCAACGCCTTCGAAGCCATTCCCGCCCGCGTACCCCTCACCCCGCATCGCACGACCAAGCGTCCGAACATTGAAGGCACGCAGGTCGCTATCGTCGCCGGTCCCAAGGGCGAAGAAATCCACCCGGATCAATATGGCCGCATCAAGCTGTGGTTCCCGTGGGACCGCAAGGCGAAGAAGGATGGTACGGATACCTGCTGGGTGCGCGTAGCGCAAAACTGGGCCGGTTCCACCTGGGGCGGTCAGATCATTCCGCGTATTGGGATGGAAGTCATGGTTGCCTTTGTCGATGGCGATCCCGATCGCCCGCTGGTGACGGGCGTCGTGCCCAACCCAGCCAATGGGGTCCCTTATGATCTTCCTGGCAACAAGACGCGGATGGTGCTCCGCTCGAACACCCACAAAGGCCAAGGGTATAACGAACTGTCCTTTGAAGATGAAGCTGGACAAGAGAACATGTTTCTTCACGCGCAGAAGGACCAGACCCTCAAAGTTCTCAACAACCGCGTGAAGCGTGTTGAAGCTCACCAGGTCGAAAGCGTGGGGCAAAACAAATCCATCGATGTCGGGCAGAACCATCAGGAGAAAATTGGCGGGTCGATGAACCTGACGGTTGGTGGTGGAGCGAGCGGCGTCCCGTTGTTAGGAATTTTGAGCGGCATTGCTGCGGCTGGCGGTCTTGACAGCAAGAATGGTGCAGCGGCGATTGATAATCCCCTGCTTCAACAATTTGCTGGTGCGATTGCGTCTTCCGGTGTGGCGACGGAGGCTTCCTCGCTCATGGCAAACGCTGATGTCACCAATGCTGGTAATTTTGCCAAGGGTGCGGGCAGCGAGCAGACGTCCACTGGCTCTGCGCTGGGTGGGCTTCTTAGCAAGTTGTTCCCACTGAGCGGCATCGTCACCACTGTGATCGAGAAATTTCGTACCGACACGATTGGTATCGCCCGGACCGAGCAGATCGGTGTCTACAAAAACACGACGGTTGGTCACACGATGACAATCAATGCCGGAGAGGAATTCATCATTAAGTGCGGCCAGTCGAAATTGATGATGGACAAGGATGGGAATGTGACGATCACAGGCACGAAATTCAATTTCGCGGCCTCCGGCCATGTTCAGATCAACGGTGACGTTATCGACCTGAACTGAGGTGGGCTATGCTGGGACGTAACAACACCCCTTTTGCCGCAATCGGCTTCGAGCAGGCTCATCGTGATGGCCACGACATGGGCGTGATCGCCGTCCGTGGCAAATACACGATTGGCGACGATGGTGAACTTGCTCTTGCCCCTGAGCAGGAGCTTGTTCTGGTCGACGAGTACGAAGGAGATCCTCACACGACGCCTTTGCTGAAAGCGGCCGATCTCATACCGTTCAAGCCATCGACCGATATCAGCATTATTGGAAAAGCTTACGCACCCGCAGGGAAACCCAGCGCCGAGTGGATTGCTGGGGTGCGCATCGGCAAGTGGGCGAATGCTGTTCGCATCAATGGACGTCGCCATTGGCTTTGGCGGGCCAAAAGCTGGCACCTCTCAGCAGCGGAACCGATCGAAGAAGCCGCAATGGATTATCGGAATGCTTCGGGCGATCTGAGCTGGGATCATCATGATGATCCAGAGGTGCCGCAAAATCCTATAGGGATCAAAAGACCACCGAGAGAGGGTAACGAAAACGATGATGCGTTACCTGTTGCTCTGATCGATTCTCTCGACGATGACTATTCCGATATCGCCAGCAAAGCACCAAAAGGATTTTCACCTGTACCGCCGTTCTGGCGTCTGAGACAGCAATATGCAGGAACATACGACGACGCGTGGGTAGCTGAGCGCCATCCGCAATTGCCGGAAGACTTCGACTACCGTTTCTACCAGTCTGCCCATCCTGATATGATTTACCCAGGCTACCTGGCAGGCGATGAGTCCATCGAGCTTGCCCGTCTGACGCCGGGAGGCGGAACCCTTCGGTTTTCGTTGCCCGGCGTACAGCCCACAGCGCTTTATCGGTGGCGTGATGGACGAGAGGTCCGGGTTCTTCTCAATCTCGATGGCTTACACATCGACCTTCGCCAAGCGCCGTACCAGGTGGATATCACCTGGCGCTCGTGGTTGCCGATCTGCCCGAATTTTTTGCGCATTGAACTGACCGTCGATGAGCTTGATACAATGCGAGCGTCAGGCCTTCCTAGAGCGACAGTTGATGGTCTTTCAGAGGAGATCGCATGAGCATCCCTCCTCCCCGTGAAGGTAGCCGCGCCACGCACGAAGGTATCATCATTTCGAAGTACCCAGACGTATGCCGCTCCCCAACGGCGCCCGTGCCCTACACCATCATCGCGTATCAAGACGATGATGCAAATACGGCTTCCAGCGTCTTCATGACGGGCCAACGCGCCCACAAGCAAAACTCCATCGTGACGAAGTGCACGGGCGACGAACCGGGCAAGGGATTGGGTGTCTGCTCCAACACAGTGTCTTCTATCTGCCACCGGAAACGGCATTCGAACAATGTTCGTATCGAAGGTCAGTGGGCCACGCGGGATAGCGACGAATGGTGGATGAATAACAAGAACACCGTTGGGAAGTTGGTCTGGCCCAAACATCAAAAATCATTCGGCCCAACGCCGCCTCTTTTAGTTTCCGATGATATGTATGCTGAGGATTCAGATGAGGGCAAGATAATGTCGGATGCATTGCCGGATCCGCTCGTTATGAATGCGCAGTATGCTCAAAACGCTGCGGTTGCTCCTACTCCGGTTCAGCAGAACAGTAATCCCGTAAATCCGGGCCAGGTTCCGAGCGGCGGTAGTCCTTTCAATCAAAATGGATTCAATGGAAAAGGCGAAATCCCACCGTCAGCCAACGACAATAAGCCAGAGGAGCTAAGCCGATGGTGGAAGATAGTGAACATGTTGAAAAACATCAAAACAATCTCCCCAAGCGGACCCGGTGCAATGGAGGCCATGTCATATGCAGATTATTGGCTGAAACGAAATGTGAACCAACCGCAAGATTGGTACAAGAAGGGTTTATGGGTTGGTGACCCGACTCAGAAGGAACACTACGTCGATAATGACGTACCGAATGGCTCAGGCATTGAGGCGACTGCACAGCGCACCGATAAAAAACCCGAGCCTCATTCAAGAACTGAAGGAAATACAAGCATTCTGGGTAAACCCAAGAAGGACGAAGAAGAAAAGAAGGACTGCGGTTGCCACGTAGGATCGTACGACAAAATGAAAAAGAGTTGTAATACTCTGTGCGGTCCAGGATATCAGGCCCATCACATTGTGCCAGATTATACTCTGCGTTATGGCACAAGAGCAGAGGCTGAACGCGATGAAAAGCGCATACCAGGATTGCCAAAATTCGGTGAAGGCCCCTCCATTTGTCTGTTTGGCCAAAAGGCGGATGCCGGTAGTGAACATGGCCTTGCCCACGCTGCAGATATGCAAGTTTACACAGCCGGATCAGGCTCAAGTACACCTCAAGGTACAACGGATATCGGTACAATAACTGCGATTTCTATGAGCGCCGCAATCTCAGCCAAGGGTGGAAAATGTGTCGCTGAGATTACTTTGGAGCTTCAAAAGCACCCTAATCTATTTTCTGACATTCTTGGTCGCACAACTATTCCGCCACCGATTGAGGGCGTTGATAAAGCTTATGAATTACTGAAAAATGGCGTTCGGGCGACAAAACATTGAAAGAAGACGATGCAAAAAAAATCCAAAATCAGTTTCACGAGACTATGCGCTGTAAGTTACGATATTGCTTATCTTGGGACGAACCCGGAAGGTCAGGAACTTGCGACGCCATTTACAGCAATATGCCAGTACAATCATGGCGAATGGTCTTACGAAGCCTTCGACTTTTCACTCGCAAGTCTCTCACTTTACGAGGCGCCGGAGCAGTCTTACCGCATTCTGTATGTTCTAGCGGAAGCCGGTATTGCGGTTGATTTCGATACGAAGGCGCGTGAAATTCTGATTCCGGCGAAGGCGCCAATACGGAAAGACCATCGGTTAGGTTATCTTAGAAAGATACGACAAATTGGGGAACATTTGTTTGCTTGTGGTGACGGAGGGCAGTTACTCCAGCGAGCATCGGGTGGTAAGTGGGAAATATTGGACCCAAAATTTCTTGATGGGCCAGACGCAACACTAGATCCAAGCTCTAAGCTTCGGCAGCATTTGTTTAAAATGCATGACCCCTCTAATAACACTCAAGAAAATTTTGATCTTACATCTAAATTGATTTTAGATAACGCACTTAATGTTATTTGGGACATTGCGGGCCTTTCAGAGAAAGACATTTATCTCGCCAGCGAAAAGAATGCCGTTTATCACTATGACGGGGAGCGCATCTCAAAACTCGAAACGGAGGCAGACAGTGGAATACTTGCAGTCCACGCGGTCGATGCCGACACAGTATATGCCTGTGGACGGGATGGTAATTTTCTCTTTGGCAATAGCCGTGACGGCTTCCGCAAATTGAGTGTCCCAGGATCGCCTGTTTTCAACGGAATGGCGAGCTTTCAGGGCAAGCTTTACCTGTCCAGTATTGGTCGTCCGCGCGGTCTTTTTGTTTTTGATGGGGCAAAACTTGAGCGCGTCGAAGGCGATCTCGTTCCCGGCATTGATGACGTCTCCGCCGTCTCTGCTGTTGGCGACGAGGTGTTGTGGGTGATGGGAGAAAAGGATTTGCTGCGTTTCGATGGAAAAACCTGGGAGCGCATTTTGTTTCCTAGCAGTGAAACAATGACGCCGTAAGGCAAGCCATGAAATTAAGCTTCACCAACTGCCAGGCTGTATCCTTGGACTTGTTTTACCTTCGAGGCAGCCGTGACGATGCAGATGCTTTCGCGCCGTCTTCTCGTGTGTTGCAATATGCCAAAGGACAACAGGGAAATGGGCGCGATTGGGCCTACGACGATTATCCCTTCGCCTCGAATGATATGACACTCTACCGCTGGGACAGGATCGACGCCCGCATTCTCTGCGTCTTGGGAGAGCCTGGTCTGGTCGTTTCTGCCGATAAAGAATTTAACGACGAGATTATGATTGATCCCTCTCGTACTTGGCAGAATGGTTTGAGGCTGGGTCGGATGACACGTCTTCGTCAAATGGGAAATGAGCTTTACGCTGCCGGTGAAGGAGGACAGACATACTTGCGCAAATCCGGCGCATGGGAACCGTTGGACGTATCATTCTTCCGTCCCGAAATGGATCCTCATTGGAACCGAGAGTTTTTTCCTCCGGGCTTTCTTGAAAATGGCGGCAACGAGAATAAATATTTGCTCGATAATCCTGATATACTAAAGCGCCATACTGATCGCCTCGTCGAAGTTTTCCGTGACGACCTGATTTACGGTATCAATGGCCCTGATGAGAGCACAATTTATATCTGCGGCAAAGATGGCCTTTTGGCCGCTCGAACAGATCAAGACGGTTTCCGACGCCTGCCGGAACTTACCGAACAGCGACTTCTTGATATTGTTGTCTTGGACGAGGAACGCATTCTGGTCTGTGGCGAAGGCATACTGCTGATCGGGAATCACCGCGATGGTTTTCGTCAGGCTGCAAACGTATCGCATGAGTTGACCTTCCGTCGGATGGCCACGTTTGGCGACAAGGTTTACCTAGCCGCACCCGGCGCTGACGGCATACGTGGCGGACTGTACAGCTATGACGGAAAAAGCCTCTCCAAAGTAGAGACCGGTTTACCCCGTGAAATCGGCGGCCTGTCCTCGTTGAGTGCTACAGATGAGATGCTGCTTGTCGTCGGTCACAAGGAAATCGTCCGCTTCGACGGAAAGACCTGGGACCGGATCGATTATCTTGGAAATGCGACGGGTGGAAAATAAGTGCTCCTCGGGCCAAGTTAAGGTAAAAAATGCCAGCCAGGAAAAACCAACATGCTTAGTATCGCAGATGATATCTTCGAGAAAATCAATTGCTTTGGCGTCGGGCGTTGGCTTGGCGACCTGGCACTGAAGCTTGGTTTTGATCTTCCGGGACAAAATCTCTCGCCTGGATCGTTTCACACTACAAACCTTGGGCGAGGCCGTATTCTCACTATCGGACGGACCGACCAGTCCATGCCGGATAATAAAGACGCACTCTATCTCTATCGTGTGCAGGGCGGCCCTTCGGGCTAAATCCAGTTGAAGAAACGCTCTCTTCGGCAATGTCGAAATTATCAAGGGATACCGCCGGGGGAGACGCAAGCGACCGCCGTGTTTCTTTTTTTCTCAACGAAGGCAAAGTGATTGAGCTTCAATTCAACGAATGGATGACCGGATTTGGAAGAATTTTGATGGCAGGTCTTGGGGGGCCTATAGGCTGGAGTGAAACGTAGGTCGCCACTTCATGTAGTATCGGGTGATTTCAACAATAACGAAGATGCGGCCTTTCTTCGCAAATTAACCCGAGAGGATGATTATGACACCAGGCACACCGGTCTCTCTCGGAAACGGATTTGCAATATCCAGCCGCTTCTGATTATCGTGGGCTTTCCAGATGAGACTTCTGAAAGTGACACTCCGCTCACGCGAATATTTTACCTGAATTTAGACGGCAAGACGTTGTTCACTTATCAAGAATGGCCCGGAGAAACTGTCGTTTCAGCGTGTTTGCGTCGGCCAACTGAATCGAGGACAAGAGCCGGATGTTTTTTGTCTGATAATGGTCGTATTCAGATATTGAACTCTAATGAACACATTAAAGAAAACTTAAATGTCGACCCTAACAATTTTGGCTCGATGCGCAGCATCCAAGAAATTGGCGAGACGCTTTATGCATGTGGTTTTGGTGGGCAAGTCTATCGGCGTTGGAATACCGGCTGGGAAGCCATTGATGGCGGCCTAGAAGATCAATCGAAACGCACTATGCGCGAGGAGCTTGGCATCGGCGAATTTGCCAACCAGCCCATACTCGACATTGAGAAACAGCTCGAATTGAGTAAACAAAGGCCCAACTTCACGAAGATCGATGGCCTATCTGAAAGCGATGCCTACCTTACCGGCTTGAACGGTACGATCATGCACTACAATGGTGCGATGCTGTCCCGACTTTCCTCGCCGACAGACGTCCACCTACTCGATATCCATTGCGTTAATCCGGATCGAATTTTGATGGTAGGGTACTCTCAAACGCTTCTAATCGGTAGCGCAACGGGGGGCTTTTCAGTGGCGCACGAATTTGATGACCCATTAACATTCTATTCCGTTCGTGAATTCCGTAACGAAATATATGTTGGCACGACGGCTGGGTTAAGAAGGTTCACAGGAAGCGGTTTCGAAGTCGTCCACGAACCGTCATCTGGTCTGGATGCCTCGACGGTAATTCAGCAGATCGATAGCGTCGACGACGAATGCCTTTGGATAGTCGGCGACAGACATATTTGTCGCTATGACGGTGTCAATTTCAAGAAAATTGAACTCGTTGATAACAAGGGGCTGTGATCCTATTCTGACAACTGGGCGTAGCGAGCAATGGCTGCCGGATTATGAAGATACGCTATATGTCTATCGCGTGCAGGCCACGCCTCTTCGTCCATGTTGCAGTTTTCTCCTTCGACACATCCAAAGTGCTTTACCTCCAATACAACGAAGAAAAGACTTGCTCTCTAGGGTTTTGATGGAGCGTCTCGAAATCAAACGCTCCTTGAAGGCACTATATCACGGGTCGCACCAATCAGCATCTCGATCTCCGCCGATCACATATCCTGGTCATGGTGAGTTAACTTTGATCTATCGGGAACGAGCTGAACAATGGAACGCAAAATGGCTAATCCCGAACCCCCAGTTCAAAAATTGACCGCTCGAGCTCAACGTCCGGTCAAGTCAGACGACAACACCATGTACGCGATCAGTCGGGTTGATGCCGACCGCCATGGCCAAAATGCATGGCTGGTCAATCTTTCCAGAGGTGGGAAAACTTTTCAGATGACGTTCAGCGACGGTACGTACGGCGGACGCGCGCAGGCTTTGACTGTTGCCAAGGCTTACCGTGATGCGGTTCTGAAGGTTGTACCACCTCTCACCAACAGAGAGATGCGTATGCAAGTGCGCAAGAACCGCTCTGAAGGTAGCAATCTGCCGGGTGTCTACTATACCGAACCCGGTAAGCACTCGAAAGATGGCGCCTGGATCGCCAGGATTGAATTGCAGGTTGATGACGGCGGCCGCGGCTCTCCGGCAAAGCGACATCGCAAGGCCCTCACACGGACGTTCAACGTCGGCAAATATGGTTACGACGAAGCGCGACGCCTGGCGGAGGAAGAGCTTATCCGCATGGTGCTCGTAGTTGAAAATGGCGAGGAGCCCGCGCTGCGAAGTCCTGCCGCTTTGGCTTTACATCGAAAGTTAAGCGATACGGAAAAGTGAGCAAGGTGCTTGGGAACATCCAACATCACGAATATCTCTTGGAAGCGCAGACCTTCTGTCTCACGGGTGACCAGGAGGCGCGAGTCTCGGATGTCAACAACCGTATTGCGTTTGACGGTGGCAATGGGAAGGTAACTTTACAGTTAGAGGGCCTTTTGCAATCAAAGCACCCTCCCCGATGAAAAGCGAGATCTTAATGCAGAGACGATGATGGAGTTCAAACCTGCGAGCCGTCCAAATTCTCCTCGGTCACAGGAAACTCGAAAGCACAGTTCGCTACCTTGGCGTCGAGGTGGATGACGCTCTGAGAATCGCTGAGCAGATTGAGCTGTAGAATTCTGACCATCGGCGTTCGCCGATGGTCTCCCTCGCGCCAACTGCGGACATCCCAGTTCGCCGGTCAATGAAGGCCCTGTTGAACCAGCTCTTCTTGTCTAGCTATCGCTTTTTCAAGAAGCCAACCATCCTCTGAGCGTGTCCGAAGGCTCACGGACAGGAGCAACGACCGTGTTCGCTCGCTGAGCAGCCAGGAACGCGTTTCGTTCACAGTCTTCTGGGGCACATTCTCCCGATAGGCCCGCTCGGATGGATCGCTGGCAAAAAGATTGTCTGATAGCAGCAGGTTGGCGACTTGGAGCGCGCAACAGTCATCATTTGATACGAGGACGTCGGTCCGCAAGCGACCAAGGTCAATGTTCAGTATCGCAAGGCCCACGAGCCACTTACCCGCAAGGTAATCATCCGTATGCTGCGTGAAAGCATCCACGCACGCGTGGACGAAAATCTCTTCGAGGGATTGCTGCTCGTTTTTCGGCCACGCCCGCCATTCTGCCGACTTCAGCTTCAGAGCAATCATCTCAGGCTCAACTACACCAGACTCCGTTGCAAGGTCAAGGAGCCGTGGCAGGAAGTGCTTGTAATCCTCGACGGTACCGACGGTCGTTAATGCTGCAGATGCATATTCTTGAACATCTCCAAGGTGCAGAAGCCTTATAGGCTCGGCGGTCAGTTGCTTCAGGAGCATTTCTGGATCGCGCAGCGGCGAAGCGTTAAGAACCAGTGGACGGCGGTATCGAGCAAACGCATCGTACGCAACGTCAAGCTTTTGACGTAAATTGAGGGAGTCAGGCACAGGCAATCCTATTTATCGGCTTCGCTTTGAACAGCGTTGATGATCACCAGCCATGGTCAATTCCGCTTTGCGTCAAGGGCGCTAGGCCCGTCGAGGGAGAAGGAAATCAACTTCTGCTTCGCATCCGCTAACGCATCGGAAAACGTCTCGAAATCGATGACGAGAGGGGCATTGGCGGGATCGCTGTCCCGATAGCGGGAATAAATGCTCACCTCAAACTGATCCAAAGATCGCTCCTGGCTCACCACCACCAATTCGCCATTGTCGAAGAGGATTTCAGCAACTAATTCTTCATATGCCGTGTCTGAGGTTATCGCAATTTTGTAGCTCAATCGAATCGCTCCGGTCTATTGTCTTCCTCCGAAGACGACGATAATCAGCCACCGGGATGGCTGCAATGGGCCAATAGCGTCGCTCACTTCGCGAAAGGCGGACATGCCTGCGCGGCTTTATGACGATCGATTCGGCTATTACGAGCTAGGATTCAGCGCTGCCGCTGGTCCGAGAGCGGACGTTCCTGCCTGCTGTCATATTGCTTCAACAGTTGGCAAACTCGTTCGACGTGCTCCCGGACGTTCTCCTTCGCCTCTCTGTCTCTTCTCGGGTTTCCACTCCATAGACAGAAATCGAAAATACCCCGTCCACCTGCTAAAAACGGCCACCAAGCCTGACCGACAGATGCGATGCGCTGCTCAGGGGCAACAGCTTCGTCACCTATCTCGGATATCAGTCCCTCAATGAAGCAGGCTGAACCAGCTTGCGCCTGATGTAAGGTCTTCCAAATGGCGACGAGGCTCTGGTCAAGTTGCTCTTCGATCGTGTCGGCATTCATTGCCTGCTCCAAAGTGTGCCTTCGTTCGATATACTATAGAGCAGAGTTATTGAAACGACAGATACTAGAAAACGTGTCCCGCACCCAAGCTGTGCCCGCCTTATGAGGCAGTTTTGGACAGGCCGCTGAAGTTACGAGACCGCTTTGGACAAAGCCGGGCGATTTCCGATGCTTACGAGACGCTCATGCCCGGTATTTGTTGCCGACGACTAGCCCTACCTGGCGGTTGCCATCTGAGTGGCCTAGGTGCCACGCTCCCGCCCAACTGGTCGGTCCTCTGGCGTATTCGGCGCGGCGAATGAGGTTGCCCATCGAGATGCGGTCGTCGACCCAAGCCAAACCGTGGTCGTGCGCTTTGGAAATCTTGACGCCATCCGCATATCCCGAGACACGATAGTCCAAATCAGTTCGATCGGAACATGCCACGATTCAGACTGCCGCCCGTAGGAAGAAGTCATAAGGCTGGGGGGCAAATCCTTTGATGTCGTCCGGTCTTCACGTCGATGGCTGGAACCCCAGAACAAACCGGGCGACCTTGGCTGACGACATCTCACACGGTTTTAGAAAAGCCCGCGTGGTTCCGCGGTAAAGGTTAAACGACACGATGTCCGTTGCACCCAGAGCCTCTGCGTAGAGCCAGAGCCGCCGTCCATCTGCGGAGCGTCTAACGCTCGCTCCCCACTTCCTTCCATCGAAAGTTCCTTCCACATAGCCCGACGGAAATTGTGCGAGCTTATGCTCAAAATCAGGTACGACGGCATTGTTCTCCTTCACGGTCACGGCGATAGGCACTCCTCGCAGATGCCGCAACAGTCTTCATCCATCGTGGCAGGCTGTCCGCAGCAATCACAAGATGCCTTCGTTCCCTCGGGACAAGAGTTCCGCTCCGGCGGCAGGATATCCATTTCGTCGTGGTCATATACAGTCGTGAGGATCAGGTCGTCCATGTCGAGGCTTCGGGAAACAGCCTTGAGATGGTGATCCCAGCCACGCAGTCAAGATGGATTTGTTAGCAGAAAATCCGCTCGGAGACGTAAGCGGAAGGCTTAGGGCACCAAGGATTGGCGTTGTGGTATTTTTGACGCCCGCATCTCAAGCTAGCCCGTAGGGTTAACGAATCCTTACCAAGATCAGTCTACTTGCAAGCCTTTACCCAGAAAATCTGTCACCGGCTCGGTCCCCTTGCGCTTGGTAAACTGTACGGAAAAACTCCCGTCATCATCGCTAATGCGCTGGATCCCTTGAGTTTTTGCAGCATCAAGAAGCTTGTCAAAGTCAGCTTTTGCCTCTGTCGGGGTCCAAGCGTGAACACGTCTCATGGATTGGCGCTCCTCTGCCGTGCTGGGAATCACAGAAAGGTTTTACCAGCCTCTCTAACGTACCGTTACAATCGTCTCCGATCAATCGGTCGGACGGTACACAGGAGTGACTGTAATGGCATCCGACTACATCATTCTCGACACGAATATTCTCTCCGACGCACAAAAACCAAGGCCTCGACCCGAGCTCGTGGCTTGGCTGGAAACACTGCCTCCATCAAAGGTAGCGATCCCCTACTCCGCATTCTTCGAAATATCTTACGGGATCGAACTTATTGCCGATACCGATCCGCAACGTGCAAATAAACTCAGGGCTTGGCGCGATCATTTTCTCAGCCTCGACTTTATGATACCCGACACGACTCCGGAAGTTGGTGCGATTATCGCGCAAATGGCATGCAGAGGGCCGCTCAAAGATCACTGGATCATGTGGCCCGACGCTTCTGGAAGTCAGAAAAAGAAGCTGAAGTTCGGCAGCGATCCCATGATTGCGGCAACTGCCATCGCACACGAGATGCCGATCGCAACCTTGAAAGTGAAAGACTTCTTACTGATTGATCGGTACTTTCCTCTTCCCGGACTGTTTGATCCACTAAGTTTGGAATGGATCGTGGATCCTCCTTTGGGCTGGAGTTTCGACGGAGACTTAAGCTCCTCGCAAGAGAAGATGCGTGTGGACGCAGCAATAAAACGAAGTGAGGCCAATTCAAGAAACTGTACAGTGATAAGGCTCCGCGCGTGAGCGAGCTTCTAACGTCGCGCATCGTCCGAAAGCAGTACACTTCAATGGCAACCCAATAGTGGCAACGCATGGAATTACACGACTGGCCCGCTCACCTGAGCGGGCCTACACGAGCGTGAATCCGAACTGAGGAAGGTCGTTTTGCAACAGCATCGCAGGCCTTGCGTCAACATCTTCCAATACCAACCTCAACCTCATTAGTCGCCTGACCACCATATGGCGATTTTATTGAACAGCAACCGACGGCGAGTGTGCATAAACCCATTTGGTTCAAGCGCTTACCCTGGGTGGGTCCGTTGCGTCGGCCCATAATGGTGCCTCAGCAAAAAGAAGTGTCGGGATAAAATGCCCAAATCAAATAACGCGATATGCCCCGATCAGACCGCGCAGGGACAAACCTTTTCAGCGAAATCAGAATCACGCACCTTAAATAAAATCAGATACTTAAAAGAAAGGTGGCGACCCCTGCAGGACTCGAACCTGCGACCTACTGCTTAGAAGGCAGTTGCTCTATCCAGTTGAGCTAAGGGGCCAATTTTTTAAATCAGTGCGTCCAGGGCTGGGTGCGGCTGAACTTGAAATTGTCGGTGTAGGATACGACCTTGCGCGTGGCTTCCTGTGGCTGAAGAACGCGGTATTCGATGCTTTTGCGCTGGGCGTAGGCTTCTGCCTGTTCCTGCGTTTCGAAAAGAAGTTTGACCTGCTGCTTCATATCGGAAGACGACGTGTAGCCCATGATCGGATCGATCTTGCGGGGCACTTCGGCATCGAACTCCAGCACCCATTGATTGGTCTTGGCCTTGCCGGATTGCATGGCAGTCTTTGCTGGGCGATAAATTTTTGCAGACATCTCAAACTGCTCCGGTCTTACGATCAAGCGGCGTTCCGCCTTTTTCAGCACAAAAAGTGATCGTTGCCGACCGCAGCAGTGCTCAAACTCGTTTGGACCGACTCAACCATGAAGTCAAGACGCTCATTCCTTACAGATACGGAAACCATAGAAAACCAGGGATGATAAAATTCGACGCTTCGACTTGCATGGAAAGGGTGAACGCTGTTTTATCGGGCCCTTATGCAAAGGGTCATCGTCATGAATGAGAACGTCATCAAATTCCGCAAGCCGGAGCCACCGAAGCAGCCTCGTCCACAGCTGCGCAAGTTCGCGATCGTTGCAGGCGTCATCGCGTTCTTCATCGCGGCCTGGGCCTATTTTCAGTTCCTCGCATGAGGGACTGAAAAGCACGCAGCACGACGCTTAAGCGCCGCAGCAGTATCAGATCATTTTTATGAGGATTTATCGAAGCCACTGTTATCACAGGCTTTTAAGAAATGGTCGGAGTGGAGAGATTCGAACTCCCGACCCTCTGGTCCCAAACCAGATGCGCTACCAGACTGCGCTACACTCCGTCTTTCGATGGTGGGGAGATACACGGTTCCCCCCTGCCCTGCAACAGCAAAATCAAAAATCTTTTCAGTTTTTGCATCGCACCATGTTTTTTGGTGGATAACGAAGTTTTCCCAAGAAACGAGTGCGTGTGCAAAGAAACGAATGACGCAGTTTTCGAAGATTTTGGCAACCTGAGGTTATTGATTTAGCTAGATTTTAACCAATGCGTCACTAAATCAGCCCGTACGACACGGTTAACACCGAAAGCATGATGCGCATGTCGGGGCCTCGGGGGCATTCTATTTAAAAACCATTGTTTTTACTGTGTAACGTTTGGTGCCGATGGAGTCGCGCACCACGCGGGGGGAACGTTCGTGCTCGAAAACTTCGGAATCAAAACCAAAATCCTGTCGCTGCTTGTTTTGCTCAGCGTCATTTCACTGTCGGGCATTGTTTACATGTCCCACCGTTTCGCCCAGGCGAACGAGATTTATCACGGCTTCATCACCAATGAGAGCCAGGCAGCCGTACTGGGTGCCCGGGCATCCGCTGGCGTGTGGACCGCAGTGGCCATTTCGAGCCGCCTGATGAACACCGATCCGACGACGCCCACTTACAAGGAAGTCAAAGAGAAGTACGACAAGGATATGCAGGTCGCCGCCGAGCGATTCGAGTCAATCGGCGTTTCCGTGCCGAGCCGGCGGGAAACCATGCAGAAGATTCTGGCGACGCAGCGCCTGGTGAAAGCCAACATCGACAAGATGCTGGCACTGGCGGCTGCCGACAACAGAGCCGAAATTCCCGCTATCCTGAAGGAGAACGACGGGCTGCTGAGACAATTGTCGTCCGAGACGGGTGGCAACAACACGGCGATGATGGAAATCCTGACATCAGGCGGTGACCGTATGTCGGCCTCCGTCCGCTCATCGATCAAGTGGAGCATCATCAGCCTTGGCCTTGGTATCGTGCTGGCTTTCGGGCTTGCTCTTTACGTCGCCAATGTCGGTATAACCGGCCCTATGGCGCGCCTGCGTGCCCTTATGTCCAGCCTTGCAAAGGGTGAAACGGCAGCCGAAATCGACGGCATTCACCGCAAGGACGAGATCGGCCAGATGGCGCAGGCCGTGGCCGTTTTCCGCGATAACGCCATCGAGCGTGCGCGGCTTTCGCAGCAGGCCGATGCCGCGCAGGTGGCGACCGAAGCTGAGCGCGTGGAGCGCGATGGCCAGAAGGCCCGCGAATCGCAGGAGCTTCAGCACGCCGTAACCGAGTTGGAGACAGCCCTTGGTCGTTTGTCCGATGGTGATCTGGCCGTACGTATCGACAACGAGTTCGTTCAGCATCTGGATGGCCTGCGCCGCAATTTCAACGGTTCTGTTCAGAAGCTGAATATCGCCATGAGTTCTGTCGGCGGCAATGCGCACACCATCAGCGCCGGTGCAAACGAATTGCTGGGTGCGGCAGACAATCTTGCCAAGCGCACGGAGCAGCAGGCCGCATCGGTCGAGCAGACGGCAGCGGCTCTGGAAGAAATCACCACGACGGTGAAGGATGCCGCCAAGCGCGCCGATGAGGCAAGCAAGCTGGTGGTTCGCACCCGCGATGGTGCGGAAAATTCCAGCAAGATCGTGCGCAACGCCATCGAGGCCATGCATCAGATCGAAAACTCCTCGAAGGAAATCGCCAACATCATCGGCGTTATCGATGACATTGCCTTCCAGACCAACCTTCTGGCCCTGAATGCCGGCGTGGAAGCGGCCCGTGCAGGCGAAGCAGGCAAGGGCTTTGCCGTGGTGGCGCAGGAAGTGCGGGAACTCGCGTCCCGGTCTGCCAATGCCGCGAAGGAAATCAAGGCGCTCATCACCGCCTCGGGTGATCAGGTGCGCACCGGTGTGACGCTGGTGGGTGAAACCGGTAAGTCTCTGGACACGATTGCGTCAGAGGTGCAGGAAATCAACCGGCATGTTCACGCCATTGCAGAAGCCTCTCGCGAGCAGTCGCTGGGTCTTCAGGAAATCAACACCGCCGTTAACACCATGGATCAGGGCACGCAGCAGAACGCGGCGATGGTGGAAGAATCCACCGCGGCCAGCCACGCCTTGGCGCGCGAAGCACAGAGCCTGACGGAAATGCTGGGGCAGTTCCGCCTTGGTGACAATGCACAGGCACAACGGCCAAACGCCTATGCTGCAAGGCCGCACGCAGCCGGAGCCGCTTCCAGCCCCGCCCCCTCACCGGCCCGCAGCCTTGGCCGCAAACTAGCCAGCGCCTTTGGCGGCGGCGCAGCAGCCGTGAAGCAGGAGCCCGAGTGGGCCGAGTTCTAAACATAAATCTCCAGCCGGGCGGCTCTGTCGCCCGGCTGTTTCTGTTTATGATGATTGCTGCATAGAACACCTGGCGCTGTCTCGCCCTTGACACCGCAAACCGCGGGTTGCGCCCATCATTACCAAGAATTCACTTCCCCCTGCCACAAAGCTGTGCGACGTCCGATGCAACGAAATTCGCATCGCCGACTTCATATTCAGCGCTGCCCCGACCAAAAAGCCGGGACATGGCGCGAGAAACGGCCAAGTTTTGCAGGTATACGACATGATAACGCCCGATGACGCTGGCAACACCACGACCAAGCCAGCGCAGGAACCCGACCTCCGCGACATTCTGAAATCCTCCCGATCCGGCGGCAAGAAATCTCGCAGGTTCACCTATGGCGTCGTCGCGCTTTTGCTGTTGGGCGGTGCTGGCACCTATTATTATATGTCCAACGCATCAGGCGTTGCCTATGTCTACACGACGCAGGACGTCAAGAAGGGCGAGCTTTCCGTCATCGTCACGTCAACCGGCTCCGTGCAGCCAACGGATCAGGTGGATATTTCCAGTGAGCTTTCCGGCACGATCCGCAAGGTCAACGTGACCTATAACACCGCGGTCAAATCAGGCGATGTGCTGGCAGAACTGGATACCAACAAGCTGGAGGCGGATGTGCAGAGCGCGCGCGCCAAGCTGGCATCGGCTAAGGCCAGTGTCCTGAAGTCGCAGGCCGATCTCGGCTCTGCCAAATCCTCCATGGAACGCCTGAAATCTCTGGTACAGAACCGTGTTTCCAGCCAGCAGGATCTGGATGTGGCACAGTTCAATTATGATGCTGCAGCCGCAACGCTTCAGGTCAACAGTGCCACTGTTCTGTCCTCGGAGGCGGACCTGCGACTGGCGGAATTGAACCTCGGCAAGGCAAAAATCATCTCCCCCATCGACGGCGTGGTGTTGACGCGGAGCGTGGACCCGGGCGCTACGGTCGCTTCGTCGCTCAACGCGCCGGTGCTGTTCACCATCGCGGGAGACCTTCGCCATATGGAATTGCAGGTCGCGATAGATGAGGCTGACGTGGGCAAGGTACAAACCGGCCAAACGGCGACCTTCAACGTCGATGCCTATCCCGAGCGCAGCTTTCCTGCCGCAATCGAGACCGTGCGTTTTGCCTCCGAGACCGTGTCCAACGTCGTGACTTACAAGGGTATTCTGACGGTGGATAATGCCGAGCTGCTGTTGCGGCCCGGCATGACGGCGACGGCAAACATCGTGGTCGAGCAGGTAAAGGACGCGATCCTAGTGCCCAACGCTGCCCTTCGCTATGCACCACCGCGCGAATCTGCATCGCGTGGCGGTGGGTTGATGGGCCTGTTTCGTCCGCCACGCATGGGCCGACAGCGTGGCGGCAATGACGCAGCGGCTAGCAATAAGCGCAGCGTCTGGGTGTTGCGCAACAACAACCCCGTTTCCGTGCAGGTCGAGACCGGCTCTACCGACGGCCAATTCACGGCCATCACATCGGGTGAGATCAAACCTGACGATCAGGTCATCACCGATGCTACCCAGCGCAGTGGTTGAGGTTGCCATGACAGCCGAACCACTCATCGAATTTCGAGACGTCATCAAGCAATATGGCCTCGGCGAAGCAAAAATCCGGGCGTTGGATCGCGTCAGTCTGTCGATCTACCGGAGCGAATTCGTCGCTATCATGGGTCCATCCGGTTCCGGCAAATCGACCTCGATGAACATCATTGGTTGCCTGGATAAGCCGACCGGCGGCGAGTATCTGTTTCAGGGCGTGCCCACCAGCGGTTTCGATAACGAGCAACTAACGCTGCTGCGTCGGCACATGCTGGGCTTCGTGTTTCAGGGCTTTAACCTGCTGCCACGAACATCTGCCGTCGAGAATGTGGAACTGCCCTTGATATATCGCGGCATGAAGGCGGCAGAACGACGCCCGCAGGCCATGGAAGCGCTGGCGCAGGTGGGACTGGCCGGGCGCGAGCACCACACCACGCAGGAACTTTCCGGCGGACAGCAACAGCGCGTGGCTATTGCCCGCGCTATCGTGACACGCCCTGCCCTACTTCTGGCCGATGAGCCGACCGGCAATCTCGATACCAAGACCAGCACCGAAATCATGGAGCTGATCACCTCGCTCAACCGCGACAAGGGTATCACCGTCGTCATGGTCACCCATGAAGAAGACATAGCGGCTTACGGAAACCGGCTCCTGCGGTTCAAGGATGGGCATCTGGAATCCGACAGCGCCGCTAAACGGCAGGAGGTTGCAGATGTTTCTTGAAACCGCGCGCCTCGCACTGCGCGCCATTAGCCGCAATATCTTGCGCTCGTTTCTCACCGTGCTCGGCGTCGTCATCGGCGTTGCCGCCGTCATCGCCATGGTCACGATCGGCAACGGCACGACCGCACAGGTGAAATCTGAACTGTCACGCCTTGGCACCAACATGCTGTTCGTACGCCCCGGCCAATTCGGCCCCGGCCGTGCCAGCACGGAAGCCAAGCGCTTCAATGACCACGATATACAGGCCATGCGCGATCAGCTGAGCGGAATCAGAGCCGTCGCGCCCGTCAACAGAAGCTCGACAGCCACCGTGATCTATGGCGGCAAGAACCACTCCACCAGCGTCGTTGGCACCACCAATGATTATCTGGTCACGCAGGACTGGACGCTGTCACAGGGCCGCACATTTCTGCCAGCGGAAGATCGCGGCGGCCAGATCGGCTGCATCATTGGCGAAACCGTGCGGCAGGAATTGTTCGGCTCGGCAAATCCCGTCGGCCAGACCATTCGCGTCAGCAATATCGCCTGCCCTGTCATCGCCGTTCTCGCCCGCAAGGGACAATCAGGTCTGGGCGACGATCAGGATGACACCATCATCATGCCGCTGAAAATCCACCAGCGACGCATTGGTGGCACCACCACCATCTCAAGCATCATGGTGTCGGCGCAGGACGGCGTATCCACGGCCAAGGTGCAGTCCGACATTGAAAATCTGCTGCGTGAACGTCGTCGCATCGCGCTGGGTCGCGATGATGATTTTACCGTCAACGACATGGCGCAGATCGCCTCCGCCATGACGGGCACCACCACATTGCTGACAGGCCTGTTGGGCGCTGTCGCTGCCGTCAGCCTTCTGGTCGGTGGTATCGGCATCATGAATATCATGCTGGTATCGGTGACGGAACGAACACGGGAAATCGGCATTCGTCTGGCGATCGGCGCGCTGGAAAAGCAGGTGCTGACACAGTTTCTGGTGGAGGCGGTCATGCTCTCTGCCTTCGGCGGCGTGGCAGGCATATTGTTTGGTCTTGGGCTTGCCTATAGCGTCGTCAGCTTCCTTGGCGTGCCCTTCGTCACCAGCCCGGCGATCATCGCGCTGGCGTTCGCGTTTTCAGCGGCGATCGGCGTCATCTTCGGGTACTTCCCGGCGCGCAGAGCCGCTAGCCTCAGCCCGATCGAAGCGCTGCGGCACGAATGACGCAGCCCGTTGTCATTCATCCATCCCCTCTCCATATAAGAAAGGTATGAAAGAGGAGTTTTGAAGTGAGCGTCGCGTTTGTCAAAGAAGAGAGTGCCGAAACCGCAGCAGAAACTCAGCTGCCGGATCGCCCCGTTTCGCCGCATCCCAATCTCGTCACCGAAGCCGGGCTAAAGGCGCTGGCGGCGCAGGTTGATGCAGCCCGCAAGGCTTTCGATGAGGCAAACGCCATCGAAGATATCAATGAGCGCCGACGACTGGCGGCACCGCACATGCGCGACCTTCGCTATTTTTCTGAACGCCTGCATACCGCCCAGCCCATGCCAGCACCTGAAAGCAACGATGTTGTCGCCTTTGGCAGCACGGTTACGTTCGACAGGGATGACGGGCGCGTGCAGACATTTCGTATCGTTGGAGAAGACGAAGCGGACCCGAAGGCGGGCTCGATGTCACATGTATCCCCCGTCGCCCGCGCCCTTTTGGGCAAAGCCGTGGGTGACCTCGTGCAAGTTGGCGATCAGGAGCTGGAAATCACCGCAATCGCCTGATTGGCGGGTTGCGGGCTGGGCAGACAAACGGTATCTGATCGGTCATCAAGCTCTGTCCGAACAATAAGGCCGGTCCTCCCATGTCTGTGGATTTTCTCGTCACCCATTCCGGTGGCTTCCATGCCGATGAACTGCTGTCCAGCGTCATCCTCACCCGGCTGTTCCCGCAGGCGAAGATCGTTCGCAGCCGCGCACCAGAATGGATCACATTGGGCGAAGATCGCATCATCTATGATGTCGGCGGCGCCTATGACGCGGAAGCACGCATTTTCGACCATCACCAGCGCGGCGCGCCGCTTCGCGAAGATGGTCAACCCTATAGCTCGTTCGGACTGATCTGGAAGCATTACGGCCATGCCTATCTTAGCGCCTACGGGATTCCAGAAGGTCACATCGAAACAATCCATCAGTCGTTCGACAAAAGCTTTGTCCTGCCCATCGACCTCACGGATAATGGTGCACTCAGCCCATCGATTGCTGGTCCTCTCGCGGGCCTGACCCTGCCGTCCCTGCTAGAAACGCTGAAACCAACCTTCGACAATGACGACCCGAAGGCAGACGATCTCGCGTTCCACGCAGCCCTTTCGATTGCCCGCAGTTTCGTTGAAGCCAGCATCGAGAAGAAGGCTGCGAAATTGCGTGCCGAAACGCAGGTGCTCCACTCTATCGAGGCCGCAGGTGAAAGCCGCGTTCTGGAACTCTCCCGCGGCATGCCCTTCCGCCCCGCCATCATCAAGGCTGGCGCAGACCACCTGCTCTTCGTCGTGCATCCCCGTGACAAGGACTGGTGCGTCACCGGCATCCGCCGCGCCGACGAAGGCTTCGAACTGCGCGCCGACCTGCCAGCCGCATGGGCCGGTTTGACGAATGGTGATCTGGAGACAGCCTCGGGTGTGGAAGGCGCAACCTTCTGTCACAACGGACGATTTATTGCTGCGGCGAAGACGCGCGAAGCAGCGTTGGCCATGGCTGAGATTGCTGTGCGGGAAGCGGTTTAAGCAGCGCTATAAAGACGCAGACTAGCCCATTCGTCATCCTCGGGCTCCTTCCGAGGATCTAATCACGCTGCGAGAAATGAGACCTAGCAGATGCACGGGCCTGTCCCACTGCTGTCCGGTTTAAACCGACGTCCATTGGAGCATCAACTGGTCATTGTGGCATCTGCTGCTGTTGGGTGGTTTTAGAAGACTGTCTGTTCTTTTTCGATGCATGAGGTTGGCCCGCACGAGGCGGGCGAAGATCCAGGGGCTTTTGATGGTCTTCTGGTCTGCCTGCGCCATGCGCAGAAGCAGGAAAGCGATGAGGGCCACGGTGATCTGAATGCGCACGGCGTTTTCTGAGACGCCCAGGAAATGCTTGATCTTCAAGGTCTGCTTGACCCATTTGAAGAACAGCTCGATAGCCCAGCGACGCTTGTAGAGATCGGCGATCTCTTGCGCAGTGGCATCGAGATCGTTCGACAGGATCCGCAGGACCTTGCCGGTATCGCTTTGCACCGTGATCTCGCGAACCGGGTCGCTGAACGGGTTCTTGCGGTTGCCGGCCTGACGGGCAGGCAGCAGACCAATGCGATCCGACAGGATGCGACCACCGTTTGCATCCGCGTCCCCCAGCGGCTGCTCATGCAACACCGTCAGGGGTGTATGGGACTTGAAGCGGGTGACGATGCGGCATCCGGCCTGATCCATTCTGGCCCACCATGAGAAATCATAATAGCCCAGATCAAAGACGTAGGTCGCGCCCGGTTCGATCGGCATGGCCTTGGCCGCGGTGATGTCATTGACATTGGCGGGTGTAACGGCGGCATAGATCGGTCGCTCTGCGCCCGCATCATAGACGATGTGGACCTTGGCTCCGCACGCCTTATGGGAGAACCGCGCCCATTGCGATCCTGCACCGGAAAGGCGAAGGCTCGTGGCATCGATCAGATAGGTCGCCTCGCCGACGGCCCGTCGCAACCCGCGCCCAGCTCGTGTGACCAGCTCGGCAAACAGACCGGTAAAGACCGCACTTGAGCGTTTGGCATTGGCATCAGCCAGCGTCGAACGTGAGGCCGGGCGTGCGCCGAGATGATAAAGGCGTGTCGAATGGCTTTCCAGACCGCCTTCGATCTCGTGCAAGCTGACAGCACCGGCCAGTTGCCCATACAGCAGGGCGATCAACTGGCTCTTGGTGGACAATCGCCGGATATGCTTATCGGTGCCATGCTCATCCACAAGCCGCTCGAAGGTCGACCAGGAAACGCGCTTCAAAAGATCATGAAAAACGCTATTGTGATGCCGCACGGTGTTGCCTCTCTTTCGTGTCCAAATCGTCGCCAAACGCTTGAATACGAATAGAATCAACACCGTGCGCCGTGTCTACAAATTTAAACCGGACAGCAGTGGGCCTGTCCCGAGGATCTAATCACATTGCGAGAAATGAGAGGTAGCAGATACTCGGGACAAGCCCGAGCATGACGAAGGTGAGGTTTGCGACCTAACGCAAAACGGTCTTCTAAACCCCAACCGCCTCCTGGCGTTGCTTTGCAAGCGCCGCCAAATCCGCAGGCTTCAACTCTACCGACTCGCCACAGCCACAGGCTGACGTCTGGTTCGGGTTCGTAAACGTAAACCCGGATCGCAGCGTCGTCGTCTCGAAATCCATCTGAGTGCCGAGAAGGTACAGCACAGCCGACGGTTCGATCCAGACTTTGGCGTCCTGAAATTCGATCAAGTCATCCTTGGCGGACGGTTCGGTCACCATGTCGATGGTGTATTCCATGCCAGCGCAGCCACCTTTTTTGATGCCCACGCGAAGGCCTTTGGCATCAGGCCCGGAATTTTCGACGATTGCTTTGACACGGGAAGCCGCAGCCTCGGTCATCGTCATTACTGCAAAGCCCATGGGCCCATTCTCCTTCAACAATCGGGTTCAAGGCCCGATGCTTTCATGGATTGAATCTAGTCTCATCGTCAGCCGGTATCAAGCCTTAGTACCAGCCGACGGCAACCTGCGCTTCTTCCGACATGCGATCCGGCGTCCATGGTGGATCAAAGGTCATCTCGACCGTGACGCCCGACACGCCTTCGACAGCACCAACGGCATTTTCCACCCAGCCCGGCATTTCTCCGGCAACAGGGCAACCGGGGGCGGTCAGCGTCATCATGATCTTGACCATGCGGTCGTCTTCGACATCGATCTTGTAGATCAGACCGAGTTCGAAAATATCCGCGGGAATTTCCGGGTCGTAGACGGTTTTGAGAGCAGCGATCACGTCGTCGCTGATGCGCGCCAGTTCATCCGGTGCGATATTGGAAACCTTTGCCGGAACGTCTGTTACGGCTGGTGTCTGCTCGGTGATGTCAGTTGTCATGATCCTGATCCTTCAGGCGAAAAATGTGCGGGCATAATCCAGCGCTTCGGCCAGAGCGTCCACTTCCGCGCGCGTATTGTAGAGGCCGAACGATGCACGGCATGTGGAGGTGACGCCGAAGCGTTTCAAGAGCGGCATGGCGCAATGGGTGCCAGCACGCACGGCCACGCCGCGCCTATCGATGACCATCGAGACATCATGGGCGTGAATACCCTCAAGCTCAAACGAAAAGATACCACCCTTGCCCGGCGCATTGCCGATGATGCGCAGCGAATTGATATCACGCAACCGCTCGGCGGCGTAAGCTGCAAGATCCGCCTCATGCGCCGCAATCGCGGCACGGCCCACACCCTCCATATAATCCAGCGCATAACCAAGACCAATGGCCTGAACGATGGGCGGTGTACCCGCTTCGAACCGATGTGGCGGCTCGTTATAGGTGATCGCATCCTCGGACACGTCGAGAATCATCTCGCCGCCGCCCTGAAACGGACGCATCTCTTTCAAGCGGTCGGCCTTGCCGTAGAGCACCCCGATGCCGGACGGGCCGTAAAGCTTGTGGCCTGTCATCACATACCAGTCGCAATCGATATCGCGCACATCGACAGGCATATGAACCGCAGCCTGGCTGCCATCGACCAACACCGGAATGCCACGCTCATGCGCGATGCGGCAAATTTCCTTGACGGGAACGACGGTACCGAGCGCATTCGACATGTGCGTGATAGCGACGAGCTTGGTCTTTTCGGTCAGACTCTTTTCGAAATCCTCGATATGGAAAGCACCGTCATCATCCACCGGCACCCAGACGAGCTTGGCACCCTGCCGCTCACGAATGAAATGCCATGGAACGATATTGGAATGGTGTTCCATGATCGAGATGACGATCTCATCGCCCTCGCCGATCTTCGGCATACCATAACCGTAAGCAACCGTATTGATCGCTTCGGTCGAGGATTTGGTGAAGACGATCTCGTCCACCGAACCGGCATTCAGAAAGCGACGCACCTTTTCGCGCGACGCTTCATAAGCATCCGTTGCGGCATTGGAGAGAAAATGCAGGCCGCGATGCACGTTGGCATATTCATTCGAATAGGCGTTCGAAATGGCATCGATGACGACCTGCGGCTTTTGCGCGGACGCGCCGTTGTCCAGATAGACCAGCGGCTTGCCATAGACCTCGCGCGAAAGGATCGGAAAATCCTTCCGCACGGCTTCGACGTCATAAGGGGCGGCCACGGCGGCGCGTTCGCGATCAGGCATGATGTTCCAGCCAGCTGGCGATGATGTCTTCCAGCGCCTCTACCAGTTGTTCGTCTTCCAGCTCTTCGATGATCTCATCGACAAAAGCGTTGACCAGCATGGCCCGCGCCTTCGCACGCGGCACGCCACGCGCCATCAGGTAATAGAGGTGGTTGTCGCTGATATCGGCAACGGTCGCACCATGGCCGCACTGAACGTCATCTGCGAAGATTTCCAGTTCCGGCTTGGCCGAAAACTCGCCATCGTCAGACATCAGCAGCGTGTTGCAGGCCATCTTGGCATCGGTCTTCTGAGCATCGGGCGCAACCCGGATCATGCCCTGGAAGATGCCCTTGGCGCGGTCGAACACAACGTTGCGGAAGACTTCAGTCGAGGTGGTGTTGGGCACATTGTGGCCGAGAACCATCGTCACGTCGGTATGCGTTTCGCCACCCAGAAGATTGACACCACGGATGGAAAGGTCGGAGCCCTCGCCGTTGACGTCAACACGCAGTTCCTGACGTACCAGCTTGCCACCGGCATTGATGACGAACAGCCGCAGCTTGGCATCCGCACCCATGATAATTCGCAGCTGACCAAGGTGCGTATCGGCTGTACCCTGTTGCTGGAGAATGACGTAGGTCGCTTCCGCGCCGTCCTGAACCTCGATCTCACTGACCGAAGAGACGAATGCGGCTTCATCGGTCACCGATAGGTGACGTTCGATGATCGTTGCCTTGGAGCCTTTGCCGAAAGTAACAGGGAAACGGCTGTGAACCTGCCCTGCCCCATGGATCGCCTGAAGCTCGAGCGGATTGACGAAGATGGAATCATCGGGAACGATGACAGTCAGACCGTCGCGCACGAAGCTGCCATTGATCCGACCAATCGCGTCATCCTTGCTGGCAGCAACGAGAGCGGCGGCAGCGGTGCCATCGGAAAGGCTCTCCGCATAGCTTTCGATCTTGAAGCCTTCGATTTCGGAATCGATAGCCTTGCCGTGCATGATGTAAGCAATCGGCGCACCGGCCACGAGTGCAGCACGCTTTTCGATCATGGGTGCAGGCGCATCTTCAGGGATGCCGCGCAGCAGCGTTTTCAGATCGGTGTAGTGCCAGGCCTCGACGCGACGCGTCGGCAAGCCGCCGGTCTTCAGATCGTCAAACAGAACATCGCGAGCAGCTACGACGTTACCGTCGCCCGGTAAAGCGCTGAACTTGGCGGTGAAAGCGTCTGCCAGCGCGAGTTCCGCTGGCGTCTGCCGGTTGGTTGTTTGCATGTTCATGACATCACCTTTCCCAGCCAATCAGGCTGCTTCACCGATGATGTCGGCGTAACCGTTGGATTCCAGATCGAGCGCCAAGCTCTTGTCGCCGGAACGGATGATCTTGCCCTTGTAGAGAACGTGAACGCTGTCAGGCACGATGTAATCTAGCAGGCGCTGATAGTGGGTGATGACGATGGTTGCACGGTCTGGAGACTTCAGCGCGTTGACGCCATCGGCCACGATCTTCAGCGCGTCGATGTCGAGACCGGAGTCGGTTTCATCCAGCACGCAAAGCTTCGGCTCCAGCAGCGCCATCTGCAGAATTTCGGCGCGCTTCTTTTCACCACCGGAGAAGCCGACATTGAGCGGACGCTTGAGCATGTCCATGTCGATCTTCAGATCGCCAGCAGCTTCCTTCACCTTCTTGATGAAGTCAGGCGTCGTCAGCTCAGCCTCGCCGCGCGCCTTGCGCTGCTCGTTCATGGCAACCTTCAGGAACTGCATGGTGGCAACGCCAGGAATTTCGACCGGGTACTGGAAGGCAAGGAAAATGCCCTTGGCCGCACGCTCGGCAGCGTCCAGTTCCAGAATGCTTTCGCCGTTATAGAGAATGTCACCGGAAGTGACTTCGTAATCTTCACGGCCCGACAGAATGTAGGACAGCGTGGACTTGCCAGAGCCATTCGGCCCCATGATAGCCGCCACTTCACCAGCAGCAACCTTCAGGTTCAGGCCCTTGATGATTTCAGTTTCGGTATCGGCGATCTTTGCGTGCAGGTCGATGATTTCAAGCATGTTTGTTTCCTAACTCTTAGGACGGTTTAAAAGTCCGTCTTGTAAGCCCTCTTAAAGGCCAGTCTCAATTCTCACATCCGTCATCCTCGGGCTTGTCCCGAGGATCTAATCACGTCAACTATAGTCACCCAACGCCCGCGTATTTTCATGCGGCATATAGGCATTTTCGATCTCGTCAATGCGCTCGTAAAGGTCTTCCCAAGTTGGATTAAGTCCCTCTATCAGCCTGATTTTCCATTCACGCAGATAGCGCTTCAACGATTTCTCCCGCTGGATCGCCAGCACGATATTCGGATGGGTTTCGAACCATACGAGGCTCTTTGCCCTGTATTTCTCGGTGTAACCTTTTCGTACTGCATTGCGATGTTCCCAAACCCGTGCCCGCAAATCGCTTGTGACACCTGTGTAGATCACACCCCGTGGTTTGTCGGACATCATGTAGACGAAACCGCTCATCCTACATTCCACGGCAGTAGATCCTCGGGACAAGCCCGAGGATGACGAAAAACGTTAGCCCACGCTTCCCTCAAGCGAAATCCCGATCAGCTTCTGCGCTTCAACCGCAAATTCCATCGGCAACTGCTGAATGACGTCCTTCACGAAGCCATTGACGATCAGCGCAATGGCCGACTCCTCGGGAATGCCGCGTTGCAGGCAGTAGAACAGCTGGTCCTCGGAAATCTTGGACGTCGTTGCTTCGTGCTCGAACTGGCAGGACGAGTTCTTTGCTTCGATGTAAGGCACCGTATGCGCACCGCACTTGTCGCCGATCAGAAGGCTGTCGCACTGCGTGAAGTTGCGCGTGTTGGTCGCCTTGCGGTGAGCCGAAACCTGGCCGCGATAGACGTTTTCCGAAAAACCGGCAGCGATGCCCTTGGCAATGATACGGCTCGACGTGTTCTTGCCGAGGTGGATCATCTTGGTGCCAGAATCGATCTGCTGATGGCCATTGGACACGGCAATCGAGTAGAACTCGCCACGGCTGTCGTCGCCGCGCAGAATGCAGGATGGGTACTTCCAGGTGATGGCAGAGCCGGTTTCGACCTGCGTCCACGAAATCTTCGAACGATGGCCACGGCAATCGCCACGCTTGGTCACGAAGTTATAGATGCCGCCCTTGCCGTCCTTATCACCAGGATACCAGTTCTGGACGGTGGAATATTTGATTTCGGCATCATCGAGCGCCACAAGCTCGACCACGGCAGCATGAAGCTGGTTTTCGTCGCGCTGCGGCGCCGTGCAGCCTTCGAGATAGGACACGTAAGCGCCCTCTTCCGCGATGATCAGCGTGCGCTCGAACTGGCCAGTGTTCTTCTCGTTGATGCGGAAATAGGTGGACAACTCCATCGGGCAACGAACGCCCTTCGGCACGAACACGAACGAACCATCGGTGAAGACGGCGGAGTTCAGCGTCGCATAATAATTGTCCGTCGTCGGAACGACCGAGCCGATATATTTCTTGATGAGGTCAGGATATTCGCGAATGGCTTCCGAGATCGACATGAAAATCACGCCAGCCTTCATCAGCTCTTTCTTGAATGTCGTGACAACCGAGACTGAGTCGAACACGGCATCCACGGCCACGCGGCGGTTTTCGACGCCAGCCAGAATTTCCTGTTCCATCAGCGGAATGCCGAGCTTCTCGTAAACCTTCAACAGCTCAGGGTCGACATCCTCAAGCGATTTCGGGCCGGGCGTGCTCTTTGGTGCCGCATAATAATACAGATCGTTGAAATCGATCTTGGGGTAATTGACGCGCGCCCAGGTGGGCTCTTCCATCGTCAGCCAGCGCTGGTAAGCCTCAAGACGCCATGCAAGCATCCATTCGGGCTCTTCCTTCTTGGCGGAAATGAAACGGATCACCTCTTCGGACAGGCCCTTCGGAGCCTTGTCCACCTCGATCTCGGTTTCAAAACCGTATTTGTACTGGTCCACATCGATCTGGCGGACCTGATCGATCGTTTCCTGAACCGCTGCCATAGTCGTTCTCCAATCTCGCCGGATCCAAGGTCCGGTGGCTTGTCAACGTATCAAGACGGAAGACCCGCCTTCATTCGTGGTCGAGCATAACTTTTATCGCTATGCATTATTTAGTGTTCGGATGGCGCTTTTCACACTCTCCGGCAAGCGGAAATTTGACTTTCCGCAATTGTTTTTGGCCTCACGCCGCCTGCACAGCCAGCTTTCGTCGCCCTGCAATCTTGGCAAACGCCGCGATGGCCTTGTCGATATCAGCCTCAGTCGTTGCCGCACCCAGCGAAATGCGCAGGGCACCCAGCTTGGGATCGTGCCCCATGGCCGTCAGCACATGGCTCTCGCCTACCTTGCCCGAAGAACAGGCAGCACCAGCCGAAAGCGCGATGCCTTCAATATCGAATGCGATCTGGCCCGTCTCTGACTTCAGGCCCGGCAGGGTGAAAAATGTGGTGTTGCAGACCCGCGCCGCATCGTCGCCGTGGATAATAACATCCGGTGCCATAGCGCGCATCGCGTTTTCCAAAATCCCACGCAATGCACCGAGACGCTGCGCTTCCTCATCGAGATTTTTCAATGCTTCGACAGCAGCCGTTCCAAACCCGATAATAGCGGAGGTGTTTTCCGTGCCGGAACGATGACCCTTTTCCTGGCCACCACCATGGATCAAAGGCTTCGGCATCATCACCTCACCGCGGGAAATCAGCGCACCCATGCCCTTTGGGCCGCCGATCTTGTGTGAAGACACGATTAAGAAATCAGCACCGAGCGCTTCTATATCCACAGCAATACGGCCAACCGCCTGAACGGCATCGACAACCAACAGACCGCCAGCGGCGTGAACCAGACGTGCAGCTTCTTCCACCGCCTGAACGATACCGGTCTCATTATTGACCAGCATCAGCGCCACCATCGGAAGACCTTTAGTGGCGTCATGCGATGCCAGCGCAGCCTCAAGCGCCGCGAGATCAAGAACGCCATTAGACGTCACCGCGATTTCGCTGACATCGGCCTTGTCAAACCGCCCGCCCTCACGAATGGCCGGATGCTCGATGGCCGAAACATAGAGACGACCGATAGAAAGCGCCGAACGCCCCATCTTGAACGTGGGCGACAGCACAAGATTGGCAGCTTCCGTCGCACCGCTGGTAAAGATCACATGTGACGCCTGCGCACCGACCAGCTCAGCCACATCGCGGCGCGCGGATTCGATTGCGGCGCGCACTGCGCGACCTTCCTTGTGGACGGAAGACGGGTTGCCGGACATATCCAAAGCAGCAACAAACGCAGCCCGGACGGCGGGCAGCAAGGGTGCCGTCGCGTTCCAGTCCAGATATGTGCGCGTTGTCGTGCTCATGGGGAAACTGTCTGTCTAACCTATGATTGATGCGCCAAAGCGCATTTTCCTTGAAATTTCCGTCGTGCTTGCCTTATGACACGTCCAACAGTGCAGACAGCACACGAAGTTTCGAATAGTTCTAAACTGGGTTTTAGAAAAGCTGACCTTCCCCGTCAAGTCTTCTTGCGCATGGAAAAGGTTTAGAAACACAAAAACACGACCGGAGTACCTATGCCCGAAGTCATTTTCAACGGCCCTGCGGGTCGCCTCGAAGGCCGCTACCAGCCGTCCAAGGAAAAAAGCGCCCCGATTGCGATCATCCTGCACCCGCACCCGCAGTTCGGCGGCACGATGAACAACCAGATCGTCTACCAGCTCTTCTACCTGTTCCAGAAGCGCGGCTTCACGACATTGCGCTTCAACTTCCGCTCCATCGGCCGCAGCCAGGGCGAGTTCGACCACGGCGCAGGCGAGTTGTCGGATGCCGCATCGGCGCTCGACTGGGTGCAGAGCCTGCACCCAGATTCAAAGAGCTGCTGGGTGGCCGGCTACTCCTTCGGCTCGTGGATCGGCATGCAGCTTCTAATGCGTCGCCCTGAGATCGAAGGCTTCATGTCGATTGCGCCACAGCCCAACACCTACGACTTCTCCTTCCTCGCCCCCTGCCCGTCGTCGGGCCTCATCATCAATGGCGATGCCGACAAGGTCGCGCCTGAGAAGGACGTCAACGTTCTGGTGGAAAAGCTGAAGACCCAAAAGGGCATCCTCATCACCCACCGCACCGTTCCCGGCGCCAACCACTTCTTCAACGGCCAGGTGGACACGCTGATGGCCGAATGCGAGGATTACCTCGACCGCCGTTTGAATGGCGAGTTGGTGCCGGAGCCTGCGGCGAAACGGATTCGCTGATTGATGTTGGTGATATCCCCGGATTAGTCCGGGGACACGCCACCGCGCCTGCTATGAAATAGCGACGGGCACCCCAACACCGTCACCCTCGGGCTTGTCCCGAGGGTCTGATAATGCTCCTGCGGATGTGACGTGATTAGATCCTTGGGACAAGCCCAAGGATGACGGCAGTAGTGGTGGCGCTGACCGTAATCTACAGGAAACCAAGCTCACCCCTCGTCCTTCAACGTTTCCTTCTGCGTGATCAGCCGGGCGCTGTGCTGTCCGCTGAGGTAGATCCACAGCCAGCTCCACGCCACCGCCAACCGCGAGCGGGTGCCGATGAGAAAGTAGATGTGGGCGAGGCCCCATATCCACCATGCCAGCACCCCTTTCAGCTTGATCCTTCCGAAGTCGGCCACGGCAGCGCTTCTGCCGATGGTGGCGAGATTGCCCTGATGGCGGTAGCGGAATGCGGCGGGCTCTGTCGTGCCATTCAACCGGGCCTTGATGACCTCGGCGACGAAAGCACCCTGCTGTTTTGCGGCGGGGGCAACGCCGGGCACCGGCTTGCCATCCGCCTGCATCACAGATGCGGTATCGCCGATGACGAAGATATCGGGATCGCCTTCGATGCTCAACTGCGGCCCGACCGTGGCGCGCCCTGCTCTGTCGGCCTTCACATCGAGCCACTGTGCGGCGGGGGAAGCCTGCACGCCTGCGGCCCAGATAATGGTGCGGGCGGGGATGAATTCGTCGCCGATCTTGAACCCGTCTTCCGTGCAGGACGATACCGGCGTGCCCAGCACGACCTCTACACCCAGATGCTCCAACGCCCGCTTGCTGTAGGCCGAGAGATCTTCGGTAAAGGCAGCAAGAACACGCGGGCCTGCTTCTACCAGCATCACCCGCGCCTTGCGCGTATCGACATTGCGAAACTCTGGCGGCAGAACCTTGTGGGCAAGGTCTGCAATCATGCCAGCCATTTCCACGCCCGTCGGCCCGGCACCGATGACGGCAAAGGTCAGTTGCGCCTGACGCTCTTCTTCCGTCTTGGCGAGTTCCGCCCGCTCGAACGCCAGCAGCAGGCGGCGACGGATGGTGGTCGCGTCTTCCAGCGTCTTGAGGCCGGGCGCGTGTTTTTCCCAAGCATCGTTGCCGAAATAGGCATGCCGCGCGCCGGTGGCGAGCACCAGAGTGTCGAAGGCGACGGTGTCGCCGGACTTTAGAATGACGGTGCGATTTTGCCGGTCTATATCGCCGACCTCGGATAGCAGCGTGGTGACCTCAGGCCTGTTCTTGTAAAGACGGCGGATCGGCCAGGCGATTTCGGATGTCGCCAGCGCGGTCGTGGCGACCTGATACAATAGCGGTTGAAACAAATGATGGTTGCGACGGTCGATCAGCGTAATGCGAACCGGTGCGCCTTTCAGTCCATGAACGACCTGCAATCCGCCGAAGCCTCCCCCAACGACGACAACGTGATGCTCCTGCATAAAATCTGCCCTTCTCAAATTGATAAGCCGCACACCCCTGTACCTCTCGGAGAGTGCGCGGCTTCAATATAAAGGCAAAAATTGACGATAGTTATGAAATAGACTGACCGCAGGCGCGGCAAAATCGCCGTACCGTTTCCGCCATTCCAAACTCCAGCGCATCGGCGGTCAGGCCGTGACCGATGGAAACTTCGGCAAGGTAGGGAATGCGCTGAACGAGCGGCGGCAGGTTGGCAACGGTGAGATCGTGACCCGCATTGACCTCCAATCCCAGCGCATGGGCAAAATCAGCCGTCGCGCCCAGCTTTTCGAGCCAGATACGGCCCTGCTCTTCATTGTCGAAACAGCCGCCGTAGGGGCCCGTATAAAGCTCGATCCTGCTCGCGCCGGTTTCCGCAGCAAGCTTGACGGCGTCCTCGTCACCATCGCCATCGGCAAACAGCGAGACACGCATGCCACCGGTTTTCAGACGCGCAACGCTCTCCTTCAAAAATCGCGCATGCTTTTTGAAATCCCAACCGTGGTCCGATGTCGCCTGCGCCGGGTCATCGGGCACCAGCGTCACCTGCTCGGGCTGAGCTTCCTCGCACAGCAAAAGTAAATCTTCGGAAGGATAGCCCTCGATATTGAACTCGGCTTTGGGAAACTCATCATCGATCAGCGCCCGCAGCACGGGCAGGTCCGAAAAGCGGATGTGCCTCTGGTCGGGGCGCGGATGCACCGTCAGTCCACTCGCACCCGCTTGCAACGCGATGCGGCCAAACTGCGCAACATCTGGCCAAGGCAAGTCGCGGCGGTTGCGAAGCATGGCGATGGCATTGAGATTGACGGAGAGTTTGGCTGGCATGGTCCGACCGTTCGTTTTCAAGAAAGGAAGCCTTGTTTCCTCCACTATTCCGCCTCCCGCAAGCGCTTTGCAAAAAATAATTGAAAACTTGCGGAACCAAACATCGACATCCGCATTCTACTGCCAATTAGGGCTAGGGATTTATTATGTCGAATGAATATTTCGCGTCTGAGACGCATCTAAAAGTGCATCAAAATCTGGACATTTCAATAGAAGCGGGAATTGACGAGCTTCTGAGGGACGAGCTTCCCACACGGCGATCCTTAACGGGAAGAGCGCGCAACGAAGCCCGCTGGAGAGCAAAACCTATGGCGGAAGAGCCCAAGACATCGCCGCAGCGGCAGATGTCGACAGTCAGCCGCAAAGGTTTTCTTCCAGAAGTTCCACTTCCCTCCAATATGCCGCCAGAACCCGTCGCGATCGCCGATATGGCCAATATGTTCGGCGTAACTCACCGCACACTGCATTTCTACGAGGAAAAAGCCATCATCTCTTCGCGCCGTGCGGGTCTGATGCGCATCTATTCCCACCAAGATGTCCACTGCATGGCCGTCGTGAATTTCTGCCGAGAGATTGGCATTCCCGTCGCCACCATTCAGGACATCATGCAGAAGCTGACGGAAACGTCGAGCCAGTCCGAGGCCGACGCGCTGTTTCAGGACGTGTTGAATACCCGCAAGAGCGAACTGGCCGGTGAAATCTCGACCGTGCGTCGCCAGATCCAGCAGATCAGCGATGTTCTCGTGGTCAACGACAGCGACGGGAAAACCGAAGACGCTGACAACGAAGGCGCTGAAATCAATCTGAACGCACAGGAACGGAAGTGCCTGGAGCTGATGGCTGAAGGTTACGCCCCTGTTCGGCTGGCACGTACGCTCGGAATTTCCAGCGACGAGCTTCAGAAGCTGGAAGCCTGCGTCATGGAAAAAGTCAGCGCCAACAATCGCTTTCAGGCGGTTGCCAAGGCCTTCATGCTGGGCGTGATCCGTCACGATGGAGAAGCGGCATCGCGCGGATAAGCGCGGCCCTTTCAACGTAAAATCAACGCCTGCGCAGCACACACTGTCGCGGGCGTTTTGCTGTTTTAGAGACTGTCAGCGAACGATGGTCAGGGTTTCCGCAGCGCGGGTAATCGCCGTGTAGAGCCAGCGCTCACGCGAATCGCGAAATGCAAAGCTCTCGTCAAACAACACCACATTGTTCCATTGAGAGCCTTGGGATTTGTGCACCGTCAGCGCATAACCATAATCGAACTCGTCGTATCGCTTGCGCGTCGTCCACGGAATTTCCGTTTCCGTCTCTTCGAACGCGGCCTTGAGCAGCTTGATCTTGGCCGCACCCCGATCCATATCGTCATCTTCAGGACGGATCATCAGGTTGATGCCGGGCTTGACCGTTTCACGCGATGAACTCATCACCTGCCACAGCGAACCATTCAACAAACCCTTTGCGGGATCGTTGCGCAGGCACACCAGCTTGTCGCCGGATTGCGGATAATCGGCCGTGAAACCCTTCAACTCGCGCAGACGCTGATTATAGCGGCGGCGGGTGCGGTTGGTACCGACCAAGACCTGATCGGCGTCCAGCACCAGTCCCTGCGTCACCTCGTTCTTGGAAATGACCTGCGCTGCGCCATAATCGCCGCGCATGATTTCCTTGCCTTCGCGCACATCCATGGCAAGCTGGATGATGGGGTTGTCCTTCGCCTGCCGGTGAATTTCCGATAGCAGGAAGTCGGGTTCCTGTTCCGTAAAGAACCCGCCACCGCTGACCGGCGGCAGCTGCCCGGGATCGCCCAGAACAAGAATGGGAGTGCTGAAGCTCATCAGGTCGCGGCCCAGTGCCTCATCCACCATGGAGCATTCATCAATGATGATCAGCGCTGCCTTGGCAAGCGGGCTCTGGCGGTTGATGGAAAACATCGGCGCGATAGATGTCTTGCCCGTCTCTTCATCCTCCACCGCCTCTTCGCCGCGCGGGCGATAGATCAGCGAATGGATGGTGCGGGCGTTGGAAGCGCCACGGGAGCGCAGAACCTGCGCCGCCTTGCCGGTGAAGGCAGCAAACAGAACCTCTCCATCGACGTTTTCAGCGAAGTGCTTGGCAAGTGTCGTCTTGCCCGTACCGGCATAACCGAACAGCCGGAAAACCGGCGTCCGGCCTTCCTTCAGCCAGCGCGAAACAGCCTTCAGGGCTTCATCCTGTTGCGGTGAAAATTGCATGCGCTCTCATCGCAGGATTCGAGCGTGCTGCGCAACCGAAAAAGAACGAAAGAAGAATAAAGGCTGGCGGAATAACTATTTCAGCCAAGAATGAATATTAAAAGTCATCATTAAGATTTTAACTATCGGTCAATTGGTTTCAAATATTATCTCGACTGTGCGGATTAGATATTAGGGATATCAAATCCGCATCATGAAACGGACCAGAACGACACGTCGGCTTTCCAAAAGAAAACCCCCGAAAACAATAAAAAAGTTGTTCGCATCAACGCCATGCCCATTCACATGCACTAACTTTGACTAAGGGGTCGGGTAAATATGTTTTCTTTCAAGAACCTATCAACCAAGACGAAAGTCGTCTCAGGCACAGCAGCACCTGTAGTTCTGGCCATTGCCATCGGTGCAATTGCCCTTACAAGCATTTCTTCCATGGTCCAAAGTAACGGTTGGGTAGACCATACCAACCAGGTCCTGCAGAAGACCGACGCGATCACCGCAGCAGCCGTGGATATGGAAACCGGCATGCGCGGCTTCATCATCACCGGTCAGCAGAATTTTCTTGAGCCCTATCGTCAGGGCGAACAGAACATCTACAAGACGATCAATGAGCTGAAAGCCCTGGTCGCCGACAACCCGACGCAGATCGGACGTATGAACAATGTCGAGAAGGCAATTGGCGACTGGCAGAAGAATTTCGCCGAGCCGCAGATCAAGACGCGCGGTACGCTGGCTGACACGACCTCCATCGGCGATCTGAACAAGCAGCTCGATGCATCGCAGGGCAAGGCCTATTTCGATGGTCTTCGCGGTTTTATCAAGGACGCACAGGCCGACGAGCGCACATTGCTGGCAAAGCGCAGCGCCGAAAACGACGCGACCATTTCCAACGCCATCAGCATGATCTGGACCAGCCTTGCGGCTGCGGTGGTCATAGCCCTTATCGCTGGTCTCATGATCGGCTCCGGCATTTCCAAGCCCTTGCTGGCAATGACATCCGCCATGAAGCGCCTTGCCAGTGGCGAAACGCAGCTGGACATTCCAGGCGTTGGCCGTAAGGACGAAATCGGCGAAATGGCGGAGACCGTTCAGGTCTTCAAGGAAAACGCCATTGCCAAGATCAACATGGAGCGCGAGGCGGAAGCCAACCGCAGCATGAGCGAAGCGGAACGTGTGGAGCGCGAGCGCCAGAAGGCCAAGGAAGCATCCGACATTCAGTTCGCCGTGGATGGACTGGCGCAGGGCCTCGGTCAGCTTGCGGACGGCAACGTCGCCCACCGCATCACGACACCGTTCGTCGAGCATCTCGACCGTTTGCGAAACGACTTCAACAACTCCGTCGGCAAGCTGCATGAAGCTCTGGTCTCCGTTGGCAAGAACGCCCGCGGTATCGATGCTGGCGCCAACGAAATCCGCTCTGCCGCAGACGATCTGTCCAAGCGCACAGAACAGCAGGCCGCTTCCGTCGAAGAGACGGCAGCAGCGCTCGAACAGATCGCCACCACCGTTCGTGACTCCGCCAAGCGTGCCGAAGAAGTCGGCGGCCTTGTCACCAAGACACGTCTCAGCGCCGAACATTCCGGCAAGGTCGTTCGTGATGCGGTCATCGCCATGCAGCAGATCGAGAAATCATCCAGCGAGATTTCCAACATCATCGGCGTCATCGACGAGATCGCCTTCCAGACCAACCTGCTTGCTCTGAACGCAGGCGTGGAAGCGGCACGTGCCGGTGAAGCCGGTAAGGGCTTTGCGGTTGTTGCGCAGGAAGTGCGTGAACTGGCGCAGCGTTCTGCCAACGCGGCCAAGGAGATCAAAACGCTGATCGTCACCTCTGGCGATCAGGTTCGCTCCGGTGTGGAACTCGTCGGCAACACCGGCAAGGCGCTGGAAGGCATCGTTTCCGAAGTTCAGCACATCAACCAGCACGTCAATGCCATCGTGGAATCGGCGCGCGAACAGTCTGTCGGCATTCAGGAAATCAACTCTGCCGTCAACACCATGGACCAGGGCACCCAGCAGAACGCCGCCATGGTCGAACAGTCCACGGCTGCAAGCCATAGCCTTGCCAAGGAAGCTGCGGCGCTGAACCACCTGATCACGCAGTTCAACCTCGGCGATGGCACGTCGGGCCGCTCGGTGCAGCTCGCTTCCTCGTCCTCGGCGCCTGTCGCCTCGCCTACCCGCCAGTTGATGCGCAAGGTGGCCGGAGCCTTCGGCGGCGGCAGTGCTGCGGCAGTGGACAAGTCCTGGGAAGAATTCTGATCCCAGCCTGAACCCAAAACAAAGCCCACGGGAAACCGTGGGCTTTTTGCTTTCTACGGCACTTATTTCAGCATCGGCCAAAGGCTGATAACCAGCAAAACCGCCATGGTGATATTGAACCATTTGAGCCGTGCCGGCACCGACAACCATTCCCGCAGCGCCGAACCGAAACCGGCCCATGTCGAAACGCTGGGCAGGTTGACCGCCGCGAACGCGACACCCACCAGCATGACTGTGAAATAGTACCGCGCATCATCCGTATAGGTCGCCATGGCCGTCACCGCCATGACCCACGCTTTCGGGTTGACCCACTGGAACGCCGCAGCGGCAAAAAACGTCATCGGCTGCGCCCCGACCTTGCCATCACCCAGACTGCGCGACGTACCGATTTTCCACGCGACCCACAGCAGATACGCACCACCAGCGAATTTCAGCACCGTGTAGAGCAACGGCACGGAATGCAGCAGCGCACCCAGCCCCAGACCGACGCCGATCAGCAGCGACAGAAACCCGGCACCAATGCCCAGCATATGTGGAATGGTGCGGCGAAAGCCGAAATTCACGCCCGATGCGAACAACATCATATTATTCGGCCCCGGCGTGATCGATGTCGTAAAAGCGAAAAGCAAAAGCGCGATAAAGGTTTCGATCGTCATCCCGTCCCCCGATACGCCAGACTATGAGAGCTTTTTCGCAAAGGCCAGTCGTTACAGCGAATGGAAATCCTCACAAGTTTTGATGGATCGACGTATCGGCTGCTTGGTTTAGACTGTTCAACGCAGCAATCTCGGGAGAACCACATGTTCGACGAACTTCCAACCGTCACCCTTCCCTCCGGCAAATCCATTCCGGCGCTGGGCCTGGGAACGTGGAACATGGGCGAAGCCAGCACCAGTGCCGCACAGGAAATCGCCAGCATTCGCAAGGCAGTGGAACTGGGCATGCGGGTTATTGATACCGCCGAGATGTATGCCGATGGCCGCTCCGAAGAGATCGTGGGTCAGGCCATCAAGGGCCTTCGCGAAGAGACCTTTCTGGTCAGCAAGGTCTATCCCTTCAATGCAAGTGCGCAAGGCACCATCGAAGCCTGCGAACGAAGCCTCAAGCGGCTGGGTACAGACCACCTCGATCTCTATCTTCTCCATTGGCGCGGCTCGCACCCACTGGAGGAAACAGTTTCTGCGTTCGAGCGGCTGAAAGCCGATGGCAAGATTCTCGACTGGGGCGTATCGAACTTCGATACCGACGATATGGAGGAACTGTTCTCCGTGCCGGATGGCAGGAATTGCGCTGCCAACCAGATACTCTACAACCTCTCCCGTCGCGGGCCGGAATACGATCTCGTGCCATGGTGCCAGCACCACGGCGTGCCGGTGATGGCCTATTCCCCCATCGAGCAAGGCCGCCTTCTTTCCAACCATGAACTCATTCGCGTTGCCAAAGCCTATCAGGCCACTCCAGCGCAGGTGGCCCTCGCCTTCCTGCTGGACCGCGACGGCGTGATGCCCATTCCCAAAACCGCCAATGTGGAACGCGTGGTCGAAAATCTCGGCGCTATCGAACTGGAGATCACCGAGGAAGACTGGGCCGCACTGGATGCAGCGTTCCCACCGCCGACGGAGAAGCGGCAGCTGGAAATGTTGTGATTCGCGATCAACGACTTACCGCAGTTTGCGGAATCGGATTGGCAACGAATTGAATTGATGATTGAGAATGCAGACACAAAAAAACCGGGCGCCAATGACGCCCGGTTTTATATTTTTCATCTGATATCAGTTGATCAGAATTCTTCCCAATCCGACTTGACCGCCGCATTACCGTTGAAGGCCGAGGCCACCTTGCGGCCAAGGGCGCGGGCTGGCGAGGGAGCGGGACGCTCGCTTGCCGTTGCCTGGCGCGGTGCTTCGTATCCACCACCCAGCCTGAACTGGCCCAGCAACTGGTTGAGCGACGCCGCTTCCTTTGCAAGGCCGTGGCTGGCTGCCGTCTGCTCTTCGACCATGGCCGCGTTCTTCTGCGTGTCCTGGTCCATCTGGTTCACAGCGGTGTTGATCTGCTGGAGACCGGAAGACTGCTCCTGCGCCGCGTCCACGATGGCCACGACATGGCGGTTGATTTCCTGCACTTCGGTCACGATGGTTTCCAAGGCACGACCGGTCTGGCCGACGAGTTCGACGCCTTCCTGAACCTGCGTGTTCGAAGTCGTGATCAGCGCCTTGATGTCCTTCGCAGCATTTGCGGAACGCTGTGCAAGCTCGCGCACTTCCTGTGCCACGACCGCAAAGCCCTTGCCTGCTTCACCGGCACGTGCCGCTTCAACACCGGCGTTGAGTGCCAGAAGGTTGGTCTGGAAGGCGATCTCATCGATCACGCTGATGATGTTGGAGATTTCAGACGAGGACTTCTCGATCTGCTCCATCGCAACGACGGCCTTGCGGACGACGTTGCCGGACTGTTCGGCACCCGTGCGAGCCTTGGCAACCAGATGACCGGCTTCCTGTGCACGCTTGGTGCTGTCCTTCACCGTCGTAGTGATCTGCTCCAGAGCTGCTGCGGTTTCTTCTACCGATGCAGCCTGCTGTTCGGTGCGCTTGGCCAGATCATCGGCAGCCGAGCGGATTTCATTGGCACCGGCGTCGATACCGCGAGCGTTTTCGGCAACGCGAGACAGCGCCGATTGCAGCTTTTCAGCGGACGAGTTGAAGTTGCTGCGGACAGCATCGAGATGGGCAGCGAAGGGCTGGCTGATGCGATAGGACACATCGCCGTCCGACAGGCGCGACAGCGCATCGGCCAGATTATCGACGGCAAAGCTGGTGTCTGCCGCTTCCTTAGCCTTCTGCTCCTCACGGGCAATGCGTTCCTTCTCGGACAGGCTGCGATTGGCATCAGCTTCCTGTTCGAGACGAGCGCGCTCAAGAGCGTTTTCGCGGAAGACGGAGACGGCCTGCGCCATATGGCCCAACTCGTCCTTGCGGTTGAGACCGTCGATCTCTTCCTTCGTCTGACCGCTGGCAAGAGATGCCATGCGTGCGCTCAAACGTGCAACGGGTCCGGTGATGCCGCGTGCAGAAACCCAGAGGGAGGCAATGATGGCGAGCGCAAAGAGAATGCCGAGAGTGACAAGCGAGGTCAGGATCGCGGAGTTCGTCTGGTCCGTCAGTCCGTCGGATTTGTTCAGGACCGACTGAAGATTGCTTTCGCTGATGTCGCGAATATCGGCGCGCCATTGTTCGATGGAAGGGCCAACCTCGAGAAGCGTCTTGCGCGCGGTATTGAAATCGCCGGCGCGGATCGAAGCCCAGACTTTGTCCAACGAACCGACAATGGTCTTTGCCCGATCGTTCATGACATCAAGCTTGGGAGCGACTTCCGGGACGAGCTTCTTGGCATTGTCCAGACGGCGCGATATCGCTTCGATATCTTTCTTGTATGTCGCCTCGATCTCGGTCGGCTTGATCGACCGCTCGGACATCATCAGGCCGATGGATGTGTCATAGCCAGCCGAAACCAGAGATGTGTTGGAGCGAAACAGTTCAGTCGCGGCTATCGCGTCCTGAGAGATGAAATCTGAATAGGTACTGTCGGCAGTTTTGTAGTTGGACGATACGAAAGCAACGCCACATAAGCCAACAAGCGCCACGGGGACGATGAGGGAGAGTATTTTGGTGCGGATTTTCGCGTTCTCTAGAAACGACATGTGTCCTCGCGTTAGGCATCTGCCAGACGACAATAGCGCGCTACCCTCCCTCCCCCTGTTTCAGGTCAGAAGCCATTGCTTTGTCGATCTCGGGGATACGCTCCATCATGGAGCGAAAGACAGTCTCTGTTTATGATGAACGCATTGATAAAGGCTTAATATACGCCAAATACGTGAAATTGAATATCAGGCGGAAAACGTAAATACCTACTGTTTTCATCAACTTACGCAACGTTATGCTGCGAAATACTGTTTCAAAAAAATACAACCAGAGGGTACCCGAGGGGCTTTGATCCGCCAATCCCGGTCTGCCGCGTATGCAATAGTTCCGTCGAATCAACGACGGAAAAACGGCGTCTGTTTCAACAGCCAATAGATCGGAAAAGCCAGGATCATTAGAAAAATGCTCGCTTCATGGGTAGACGCGGCATCGGCCCACTTGTCCACCAGCGAATTGCTGCCGAAGATGCCAAGGGCTATAAGAGTGAACCCAGTCAGGCTGATGAAGGCTGTAACGAGCCAAGCCCACCATTCAAACAGCAGTTGGCCTTCAGACGCGAGATGAAGGGTAAAGGCAGAGCCGGCAAACAGGATGACGCCAAGGGTTAGCAGATAGCTACGGCAATAGAGCGCCCATGCCTGTCGCGTTTTTGGCTTCACTTCAGCACCTCGAAAATTTCTTTGTGTCGGATGCCGGTGACGACCGCGGTGATCGCAAAGGCGACGAACAGGATGACGTGAAGCTTTCCGGCAATGGAAGACAAATGCGCTCTGGCTTCCTGACCGAATATCGTTGCTCTCTCGAGACAACGCGGGTCGAGCGGTCGGATGGATCTGGTGTGGAAAGGACCAAAATCCTTTCGGCGCGCCAATCGATAGAACATCACCAATTGGAAACCGATCAGCAGCAGAATCGCGCCAAAGCCGGAGATTACGAAAATTTCCTTGGAACTCAAATGCACGAGCCTTTCCTGTTTTCATTGAAATTACAGGATAATACGACGCGCTTGCAACCCGTAAGAGCACAAAAAAGCCCGCAGCGAAACACTGCGGGCTCATAGATTGGCAGGAGGCTGAGGGAGATTACATCCCCTGCGGACCCCGGTTCATTGCTGCAATGCCGGTGCGGCATACTTCGAGGAGGCCAAGCGGCTTTATGATCGTCAGGAACTGGTCGATCTTGGAGGACTTGCCGGTGATTTCGAAGATGAAATGCTCCAGCGTCGCATCCACCACCTTGGCGTGGAAGGCATCGGCCAGCCGCAGCGTTTCGGCGCGGTCCTCGCCCCGTCCGGCCACCTTGATGAGCGCGACTTCACGCTCGATGGGGCGGTCCTGTCCGTTCTGGCGGGCGCGAACCGTGAGGTCCACGACGCGGTGAACGGGCACGATGCGCTCCAGCTGGGCCTTGATCTGCTCCAGTACGCCCGGCGTGCCACGCGTGACGATGGTGATGCGCGACAGATGCGCCTCATGTTCCGTTTCCGAAACCGTCAGGCTTTCGATGTTGTAACCGCGACCGGAAAACAGGCCGATGACGCGGGCAAGGACGCCGGGTTCGTTAGCGACGAGAACCGAAAGCGTATGGTTTTCAACGGTTTCCGTTTCCTTCTGAATGAAGTAGGCCGAACCGGTGGGCTGTAGATGTGCATTCATATCCGTATTCCTCTCCGGTTCTCAGACTAGCTGACGGCCCTTGGCATCGATGGCGTTGGCAACGACTTCGTCTGTTGCCTCGTCCGGCAACAGCATCTCATTATGTGCCTTGCCCGATGGGATCATCGGGAAGCAGTTGGTGAGATTAGCGACGCGGCAGTCGAAAATCACCGGGCGCTTGACCGCGATCATTTCCGCGATCTTGTCGTCCAATTCTTTCGGGTCGTCACAATACATGCCGACGGCGCCATAAGCATCGGCCAGCTTGACGAAATCAGGCATGGCTTCGGTGTAGGAGTTGGACAGACGGTTGCCATGCAGCAACTGCTGCCACTGCCGCACCATACCCATATACTGGTTGTTCAGGATGAAGATCTTGACCGGCAGATTGTACTGGATGGCGCAGGCCATTTCCTGAATACACATCTGGATCGAGGCATCACCGGCGACATCGATAACCAACGCGTCCGGGTGAGCGACCTGCACACCGATGGCAGCCGGGAAGCCATAGCCCATGGTGCCCAGACCACCGGAGGTCATCCAGCGGTTCGGCTGTTCGAAGCCGAGGAACTGCGCGGCCCACATCTGGTGCTGGCCGACTTCCGTCGTGATATAGGTATCATGCCCCTTGGTCGCCTCGGACAGACGCTGAAGCGCATATTGCGGCATGATGACATCGTTGGAGTTCTTGTAGGCAAAGGAGTTGCGAGCGCGCCAGCGCTCGATCTGCTCCAGCCACTCCGCCGTCTGCGCCTTTTCAGGACGCTTCGGCAGCGCCCGCCACAGGCGAACCATGTCTTCCAGAACATGGGCAATATCCCCAACGATCGGTACATCGACGCGCACGTTCTTGTTGATCGAGGACGGATCGATATCGATGTGGATTTTCTTGGAGTTCGGCGCAAACGCGTTGAGACGGCCCGTGATACGGTCGTCGAAACGCGCGCCGACGCAGATCATGACATCACAGTCGTGCATGGCCATGTTGGCTTCGTAGGAGCCATGCATGCCCAGCATGCCCAGCCACTTCTCGCCAGATGCCGGATATGAACCGAGGCCCATCAGCGTCGATGTGATCGGGAAGCCAGTCAGTTCAACCAGTTCACGCAGCAGGCGCGTGGCTTCCGGGCCGGAATTGACGACACCGCCGCCCGTGTAGAGAACCGGGCGCTGCGCCTTCGACATCAGTTCGATGGCGGCGTGAACGGCGTTGATGTCGCCCTGAACCTTCGGCTTGTAGCTCTTCTGCTGAATGGCAGCGGATGGCGGCGTGTAGGTGCCGGTCGCGAACTGGATGTCCTTGGGAACATCGACAACGACAGGACCGGGACGACCCGTCTGGGCAATACGGAAGGCTTCATGAATGATGCCGGCCAGCTCGTTGACGTCCTTGACCAGCCAGTTGTGCTTGGTGCAGGGGCGCGTGATGCCAACGGTATCGCACTCCTGAAACGCATCGGAACCGATCAGCGAAGTTGGAACCTGGCCGGAGATGCAGACGAGCGGAATGCTGTCCATCAACGCGTCCTGCAAGGGCGTAACGGCATTGGTAGCGCCGGGACCGGAAGTGACGAGCATAACGCCGACCTTGCCGGTGGAGCGGGCGTAACCTTCGGCGGCGTGGCCTGCACCCTGTTCGTGGCGAACCAGAATGTGCTGGATGTCTTCCTGCTGGAAAATCTCGTCATAGATCGGAAGAACCGCACCGCCGGGATAGCCGAAGATATGCTCTACGCCATTGTCCTTGAGCGCGCGCAGAACGATTTCCGCGCCTGTCATGGTGTTGCTGTTATCCGTATTGTCCTTATCCGTCATTGCCTGTTCCATCCCGATTTGGCTTTGGATATCGTGGGCCATATGGCCTGTGTGAAGACATAAAAAAAGGCCCCTTGAGGAGCCTCGTTCAGCGCATGGGTGCTTTCGCCGGATGGTTACACCATCCTGCCCATGCGCCGTCCCACCACGATAAGTACGTTAAGATTTTTCATGGGTCGGAGTGTTAGACACAAAACCAATATCCGTCAACGCATGTTGCGGAAAAAATCGGCATTCATTTCCATTTATTGCGAAAGACGCGCGTTTGAAGACATAAAAATACGCACTCTCTACACCGATTATTAAACGCCATACTGTAAATTTTCAGGGATAATCGGGACAAACCCGTGGGCGGCCGAGTGAAAAGGCCAACAGGACCTATGACAGGGGCGAGACGTGTTCAACGACGACCTTCGCAAATCTGCAAAAGCAGGCGAGCATGACCGCCGCGATGATTCGACGGCAGGAAACCGCCTGCTGGGCCACGTCATTTCCTGCACCGGCGCCCGCGCCACCATTTCCGCCATCACCGAACCGGGCAAGACCGACCTTGCCGAACTGTGGTCTGTCGGACGGCTGATCTCCATCGATCTGGGTGAAACCCGCGTCGCCGCGCTAACCTACGCCATGAAAACAGGCCAAGTCGAATGGTCCGATAACAGCAGCAATACGTTGTTGATCGATGTCGAGCTATTGGGCGAAATCCACGCTATGCAGGACGGATCGGAGCGTTTCTCAACCGGCATTTCGCGATATCCCTATCTCGGCGCAGTCGCCCATCGCATCCGCTCCAGCGATCTTATGCGCATCTATGAAACGCAAGGCCGCGGTGCCTGTGTGGTCGGGCGGTTGACGCAGGATGACAGTATCGATGCCACCATCAGCATTCCGCAGATGCTGTCGAAGCATTTCGCCGTTCTGGGCTCCACCGGCGTCGGCAAATCCACTGCCGTTTCACTGCTTCTCAACAAGGCAATCGAAAAAGACCCGAAGCTACGGGTACTGATCCTCGATCCGCACAATGAATATGCCGCTGCCTTTCCCATGACATCGGTCGTCATCGATACCGATACGCTGGATCTGCCCTTCTGGCTGATGAAAATGGAGGAGTTCACCGAGGTACTCTATCGTGGCCGCAAGCCGGTGGCCGAAGAGCTGGACGTTCTGCGTGACCTCATCCCGGATGCGAAGCGTGCCTTCCGTGGTGCGGACAATTCCGTCATGCGTCGCGCCTCGGAAAAATCCTCGCTGACGTCAGATACGCCAGTCCCCTACCGTATCGCCGATCTCTTGGCGCTGATCGATGAGCGCATCGGGCGGCTGGAAGGCCGTGATGAGAAGCCTGCACTGCGCAATCTCAAAATGCGCATCATGGCCGCGATCAACGATCCGCGTTACCACTTCATGTTCTCCAACAGCACGATTACCGATACGATCATGGAGACCGTGGCGCATATCTTCCGGGTGCCGGGAGAAGGCAAGCCGATCTCGGTGTTTCAGCTTGCGGGCATTCCATCCGAAGTCGTGAATTCCGTGGCCTCTGTTCTGTGCCGCATGGCCTTTGAACTGGCGCTGTGGAGCCAGGGTGCCATCCACACGCTGGTCGTTTGCGAAGAAGCGCACCGTTACGTGCCCGCTGACCCCTCGCTCGGCTTCTTCCCCACGCGGCAGGCCATTGCCCGCATCGCCAAGGAAGGCCGCAAATACGGAGTTTCGCTCGGCATCATCACCCAGCGCCCTGGCGAACTCGACCAGACGATCCTGTCGCAATGCTCGACAGTGTTTGCCATGCGCCTCTCCAATGAAAGCGATCAGGACATCATTCGCTCCGCCATTCCGAATTCGTCCGTCTCGACCACCAGCTTCCTGTCCTCCATCGGCAATGGTGAAGCCATTGCCTTCGGTGAAGCCATCAGCGTACCGATGAGAATTCGCTTCAACCGCGTGGCCGCCCACAGCCTGCCGAAAGCAAATGGCATCATGCCGCACATCGCGGAAGACACGCCCGATACGGTCGATCTTCGCTCCATCGTCAAACGCATGCGCGCCGTCACTGGTCCCGACATTTCCGGCTTCCGCCAAAGCTACGAAGCCAAAATCGCCCAGGACGCGGATGAGGACGAGTTCGAGAGCTGGAGCCAGGAATTCAAAGGACAAAGCAACAGCAATGAACCCTACCGCCCGGAAATGTTGCCCCGCAGCTCGGTTTTCTCTGGAAAGGCGCAGATGACGGAGGCGGCTCCAAAGCTCTCGCCTCTCGCCGAAGAACCCCGGCTTTCTCTGCGCGATAGTTTGTTGAAGAAGCCGTTGGGGAGTTTGTATCGGGAGGATTGATGGGCTTACGTCATCCCTTTTCCCTCCCTCATTCCTGTGCTTGTCACAGGAATCCAGTTAGCCCAAGTCTTTGGGCTGGAAGAATCCTCCCGCCGCGCAGACGCGCGTCGGCTGGATTCCTGTCACAAGGACAGGAATGAGGGAAGAGATGGCTCACGGCAACACCCTCTCCCAATCCTCCCCCATCTGGTTACGAAACCATGTCATCTGCCGCTTGGCATATTGCCGTGTCGCCGCAGCAGCTTTTTCGATGACCTCGGCCTCGCCCATGCGTCCCGCCAGCATCTCCGCAATCTGCGAAACGCCGATGGCCTTCATCACAGTCGCATCGGGAGAAAGCTCCAACGCCAGCAGCGCCTCCACTTCTTCAACGGCACCGCTTTGCATCATGCCCGCAAACCGGCGGTTAATGCGATCATGCAACACCGCCCGTTCCGGCAGCACGACAAGCTTTTGCGCCCGCACCGGATCAATGATCACCGGTCCGGTCGCCTGCTGAAACGTGCGAATGGATTTCCCGGTGGCCTCAAGCACCTCCAGCGCGCGGACGATGCGCTGGCCATCGCCTGGCTGCAGGATTTGCGCCGTCTGCGGGTCGCCGGTCGATAGTTCGGCGTAAAGCCCCGCCGGTCCCTCTTCCAGCAGCCGCATGCGATAACGCTCGCGAATGTCTACCGGAATGGCCGGCATATCCGACAGGCCACCGGTCAGCGCCTTGAAATAGAGCCCCGTGCCGCCGACGATAACGGGGTAACGACCCTCACCGCGCAATGTTTCCAGAAGCGCCGTCACCTCCCGCAACCACTCGCCCGTCGAATAAAGTCGTGCAGCGGGAACGTGGCCGTAGAGGCAATGCGGCACACCCTCCATGTCCGCCGCGGAGGGGCGCGCTGTCAGCACTTGCAGCGTGTCATAAACCTGCATGCTATCGGCATTGATGACGACACCATTCTTCTCCCGGGCCAGACGAAGCGCAAGCGCGGACTTGCCGCTCGCCGTCGGTCCGGTTATCAGGGTCGCATTGAAGTCGTCAGCAAGGTTTTTCATCATGGCTCTCGTTGCCACGCTTATCGCCAATCCGTCAAATCCTGTTCTGAATTCCACCATTGCAGAAAGTGCCGCCAAGGCGCTCGACGCATCCGGCCTCTATTGGCTGGCGGACGGCATTGCCTGCGATCTGGTGCTGCGCGACGGAACCGATAGGGCAGCGGCAGAACGCGTGCTGCGCATGGCCATCGTTGACCGACCTATCGATATCGCCATTCAGGACCAGGACAATCGGCGCAAGAAAATCCTGATCGCCGATATGGACTCGACCATGATCGGCCAGGAATGCATCGATGAACTGGCTGCCGAAGTGGGATTGAAAGAGCAGGTCTCCACCATCACCGCCCGGGCGATGAATGGCGAGATCGCATTCGAGCCTGCGCTGCGGGAGCGTGTTGCCCTGCTGAAAGGCCTGCCGATTTCCGTGGTGGATGAGGTCATCGAAAAGCGCATCACGCTCACACCCGGCGGCATGGAACTCATCGCCACCATGAAGGCCAAGGGGCATTACACGGCGCTGGTCTCCGGCGGATTCACCGTTTTTACGAGCCGGATTGCAGCAACGCTGGGCTTCGATGAGAACCGCGCAAACATTCTGGGTGAGAAAGACGGCCTTCTCGATGGTACCGTGGCGGAACCCATTCTGGGCAAGCAGGCCAAGGTCGATGCTCTCAACGACATCGCCGCAAAGCTCGGCATATCACCTGACGATGCCTTGGCGGTGGGTGATGGCGCCAATGATCTCGGCATGTTGCATCTGGCCGGTTCCGGCGTTGCTCTCCATGCCAAGCCCGCCGTCGCAGCGGAGGCAAAAATCCGCATCGACCACAGCGACCTCACCGCCCTACTCTACCTCCAGGGCTACAGAAAGTCCGACTTCGTTACCCCATGATTGTCAGCGGAACACCAAGGCTGATCCTTCGGGATTGGAAACAGACGGACCGGGATCTCTTTCGCGAGATCAACGCCGACCCCCAGGTGATGGAGTTCTTTCCACATCAGCGCAACCATGACGAATCCGATGCTGCGCTGAAGACCGTCAACGAGATGATCCACGCGACCGGATACGGCTTTTACGCGGTGGAACTGCGCGAAACCGGCGAACCAATCGGCTTTTGCGGCATCGCGCCCGCCAATCTGGAAGGCATTTTCCCGCGCGGCACGATGGAAATCGGCTGGCGGCTGGCAACCCGTTACTGGGGTCAGGGCTATGTAACGGAAGCGGCAAAATCACTGCTCGCAATGGCTTTCGATGAGAAGAAGCTCCCCGAAATCGTGTCCTTCGCCGTTCACGACAATCTGCGTTCAATCGCAGTGATGAAACGTATCGGCCTTATCCGCGACCCATCCCGCGATTTCCTGCACCCTCGCGTGCCGGACAGCCACCCACACCTCAAGCAGCATGTGACGTATGCTCTAATGCTGGAGCGGTGGTTGGGGAAGTGAGTGGCCTGTGGTGCCCACCTCCGTCACCCCGGCCTTGAGCCGGAATGACGGAAGATGGGTAGGGCTTTAAAAATAATCAATGCAAACCGAACACCCGCAACAGTTCCTCACGCTGGCGCACGAACGCCGCTGAGCTTCTGTCACGTGGGCGTGGAAGATCGATGTCGATGATGCGAGGAGCAGCGCCCTTTTCGCGCGGCAGGATGAGAATGCGGTCGGCGAGATAGATCGCTTCTTCCAGATCATGCGTGACCAGCACCGTCGTCACGTCCTCCTCCCGCCAGATGCGCGCCAGCTCCTGCTGCATGCTGATTTTCGTCATCGCATCGAGCGCGCCAAGCGGCTCGTCCAGCAGCAGAATTTCGGGCTGCACGGCAAGGGCGCGGGCAATGCCCACACGCTGCGCCATGCCGCCGGAAAGCTGACGCGGATAGGCGGTTTCGAATTGCTGCAGGCCGACGAGATCGATGTAGCGCTGCGCCCTCGATCGAGCCTGATCTTTCGACACGCCCTGCGTTTCCAGCCCGAAAGCCACGTTTTCGAGAACCGTCAGCCATGGCAGCAGGCGCGGCTCCTGAAAGATGACCGCCCGCTCCGAGCCCACGCCGTGCACGGCGTTGCCGTCAATCAGCACCTCGCCGGTATCTGCTGCCTCGAGCCCGGCCAACACGCGCAGTAGTGTCGTCTTTCCAGAGCCACTGGCGCCGACGATAGCAAGGCTCTCGCCAGACACGATCTTCAGGTTGATATCTTTGAGAACCTGAAAAGGTTTGCCATTGAGGTGGTAGGATTTGGAGAGATGGCGGATCGCCACCTCCCCGCGAACGGATTGCGCCTGTGTCATGGTGCGTCCTCAGTTGCTGGCTGTTTCAGGCGCGTAGAGAATGTTCTTGGCCGTGATCTGGCCTTCCTTGACCTTGCCTTCACGTGTCAGAATATCGATCCAGAACTGCAAGTCACGGTCCACCGCCTTGCCGCCCGGGCGAACGCCGTAGCCCCGGAAGTATTGCGCAATATCAGGGTTCTCGCCACGTTCGGCCAAAGCCTTGGCGAAAATCTTCTTCGTTTCTTCCGGGTGCTCGCGTGCGTAATCGAGAGCACGCTGCGATTGCTCAACGAAGATTTTCGAGGCTTCGGGATGCTTGATGGTAAAATCGCGGCGCAAGACGATGAAGCCACCGGCGATATCGCCCAGCACATCGGTATCATCGAAAATCGGACGAATGCCGCCAGCGGCCTTTGCCTTGCCTTCGAATGTCGTTTGCCAGTAACCGAAAGCGGAAATGTCCACCTGCCCGGAGCGCAGGACCTGCTCCAGCTGCGGGCCGGGAACGACGACCGGCTTTGCAGCATCCGTCGGCAGGTTTACGGAATGCAGGGCTTCGCGGATGGTGTAATCCAGATGCGCGCCGAGCGTATTGACCGCGATCGTCTTGCCAGCAATGTCCTTGATATCCTTGATCGGGCTATCGTCCAGAACATAGAAAACCGACTGCACCTCGTCATTGATCCCGTTTGACGGGAACGCGGCCACGAAGTCATTACCGCCGATGATCGAGTTCAACACGGCAGCAGTCGCGGCGCTGCCGATCTCGACATCACCGGATGCCAGGGCAAACAGGGAGGCCGGGCCACCCGTGGCATAACCGACGTTTTCGATGGTGACACCGGTGCCTTTGAAGTAGCCGAGTTCCTGCGCCAACTCCTGGGCAGAAAGGCCGCCCTGGCTTGCAAGGTAGCGGAATTTGACCTCTTCGGCGGCGGGCGCGGCACTCGCGAAACCAAAAATCAGGGCAGCCGAAAGCAATAGCTTACGAGAATGAAAGCTCATGGGTTTTTCCTTTGAAAAAGAGAATGTGTCTAGCTGATGGGCATTACTGCGAAGGCTGCGACCAGCGACAAAGCTTGCGTTGCAGAAGAACCAGCACGGCATTGGCAGCTAGCCCCAGAAGCGCCAGCAGAAGGATGGCGGCAAACATCAGCGGTATCTGGAAATTATACTGCGCATTCATGACCTGAAAGCCGATACCCTTGTTGGCACCGATCATTTCGGCGGCGATCAAGAGAAGCAGCGCTGTCGTTGCAGACAGTCGCAAGCCGACGAAAATGGCTGGTACGGAGGCTGGCAGAACGACGCGGCGGAAAATCGTCAGCGGTCCGGCACCGTAGGTTCGTGCCATCTCGATCAACTTGCCGTCCACTTCCTTCACGCCGCCAATGGTGGACAGGAGTATGGGAAACAGCGTTGCCCAGAAGATCACGAAAACCTTCGATGCTTCGCCAAGACCCAGCAGCAGAATGAAGACGGGGTATAGTGCCAGCGCTGAGGTCTGGCGGAAGAACTGCAACAGCGGATCGAGAGCCCGCTCCACCGCCGTGACCTGCCCCATGAACAGACCGAGCGGAATGCCGATGGCGACCGCCGCTGCGAAGGCGATGCCGGAGCGTTGCAGACTGATGCCGATATCGTCGATCAAGGCGCCGCTGGCAATGCCCTTCCACAACGCGCCGACAATGGCGTCGAGCGGCGGAAACACCGCCGGATTGATCCAGCCCAAAACGCTGGAAATCTGCCAGGCAGCGAGAAAGCTGAGGACGAGGCCATAGCGGGAGAGGAACGGCCCGATCAGGCCGCGTACGACCTGCCCCAGCACCGGCGCTCGGGTTTCCGTCTGTCGGTATTGGAGCGACCTCGGGAGAATGACTTTTGCATCTTCAAACGACATGATCGCGTCTCACTCTGCGGCCTGAACGACCGAACGGGCGGCAGTCCAGCGATTGACGGGATATGGCAACCCAAGATTTTCGCGCAGGGTCTTGCCCTCATATTCCGTGCGGAACAGGCCACGGCGCTGCAATTCGGGAATGACCAGATCGACGAAATCATCCAGCGCGGTTGGCAACCATGGCGGCAGAATGTTGAAGCCGTCAGCAGCTTCGTTCTCGAACCATTCCTGAAGTGTATCAACAATCGTCTCTGGCGTACCGACGATGGTGAAGTGGCCGCGCGCAGACGCGATCCATTGATAAAGCTGGCGAATGGTGAAGTTGTTCTCGTCTGCGATCTGGCGGATGAGCGTCTGACGGCTCTTCATGCCTTCGGTCGGAGGTGCAACCGGCAACGGTCCGTCCAGATCATGACCACGCAGGTCCAGCGTGCCGCCCGTCAGGCCGTTCAGCAGGCCGACACCATCTTCTTCCAGAATGAGCGACGTCAGCCGCTCATATTTCTCCTGCGCCTCTTCCAGTGTGCGTCCCACGAAAGGCGATACGCCCGGCATGACGAGAATGTGGCTGGGGTCGCGACCCAGGCCCCGCGCCCGTGCCTTGATGTCACGGTAGAATTCCTGCGCCGTCTCGAGATGCTGATGCGCCGTGAAGATGACCTCGGCAGTCGCAGCCGCAAGCCCGCGCCCATCATCCGACTGGCCAGCCTGCACGATAACCGGATGCCCCTGAGCGGAACGTGACACATTCAACGGCCCGCGCACCTGAAAATGCTCGCCGCGATGGTTGGTCTCGTGCAGCTTGGAAGGGTCGTAGAAAACGCCGCTCTCGGCATCACGGGTGAAGACATCATCCTCGAAACTGTCCCAGAGCGCCTTGACCACATCCACATGTTCAGCCGCGAGACGGTATCTATCGGCATGCGGCAACTGGGTCTGGCGGTTGAAATTTTGCGCCGTCGGGTCACCGGTGGTGGTCACGACATTCCATCCTGCCCGCCCGCCGGAGATCAGGTCCAGCGAAGCGAATTTGCGAGCGGTCGTATAGGGCTCTTCATAGGTCGTGGAGGATGTCGCGATAAAGCCCAGATGGGTGGTAAAGGGCGCGAGCGCCGAAAACAGCGTCGTCGGTTCGAACCCGGCAACCTTCGCATTGCCGCCTTCCCGCGCCCCGCCAAATCCAATCGCCAGATTGTCGGCCAAAAAATACGCGTCGAAAAGGCCGCGCTCTGCCGTCAGCGCCAGTTGCTTGTGAAACTCGAAGTTCAGCGCCCCATCGGCAGGCTGATCTGGATGCCGCCACGCCGCAACATGCTGCCCACCACCGGGCAAAAACGCACCGAGCCTTATTTTGCGTGTCATATTCTTCTCCCCTATGACCTGCAAGTCATTGAAAGTAAAAACTTTCCAGACTTTGCGTCGATACCGTTCGTCTTGGAACGGCGTTGTGCGGATGAGAAGAAGCCTACATTGTCTATTATTTTAATATAGAAAATAGATTGCTTAGTTGGATGTCAGGCGGAATGATATTTGCGCATTTCGCGAAGAACGGAAAATAATTGCGGAGGGGTGTTATTTGGAGGTGTTTCAGCGAAAGTTGAATATGCGAATATTCATGCCGCCCTCATTCCCGTTCTGGTCAAAGGAATCTAACCAACCCAAGTCTTTGGAATGAAAAATCTTCCTGCCATGCGGAAGCGCGGCACCTGGATTCCTGTGACAAGCACAGGAAGGAGGGGAGAAACCTACTCGTCCCCCTCACCCTTATCCAGCTTGCCCTGATCCAGCACGCGGCTGGCCTTCTCGTTCAAAGCGGAGGTGAGGTTCTTTTCGGCCTTGGTGCGGCCAAAGGTCAGGCGGTTCTGGTCCGCCTGCTTTTCTTTTTCGGAACGCGCCTTCTGTTTGCGAAACTGGCGCAGATTAACGACATCGCCGGTCAAGACATCTCCTCATCTGCGCCGTGCAATCACTTGTTCTTGCGGAAGGCATCCAGCGAAACGACCGAACCAGGCTTCTTTTCCTCGTCGGACTTCTTGTCTTCAGACGAAGCAGGCTTGCCCTCGGCAGGAACGGGATAAGCGGTGATTTCCGCTTCCACGACTTCCTCTTCCTCGGCCAGGGGAACGTCGAATTCCAGCTCGAAATTGACGGAGGGGTCGTAGAACCCTCTGATCGCATTGAACGGAACGACCAGCTTTTCCGGTGTGTCGGAGAAGGACAGACCGATCTCAAACTGAGTTTCCGTGACCTTCATGTCCCAGAATTGATGCTGGATGACGATGGTCATCTGCTCGGCATATTTGGCCTTGAGGTGCTGCGAGATGCGAACACCCGGCGCGCCGGTCAGGAAGGTTATGAAGAAGTGGTGGTCGCCGGGCAGCCGTGTCGTGGCTGCGACTTCGCTCAATACCTTGCGAATAACGCCGCGAAGGGCATCCTGTGCGAGAATGTCGTAACGGATATGATCCTGCCCCATGCGGTCCTGTCTTTCCTTATTCGAACGTCTTTTAACCAAGTATACGCAATGTCTTACACCGCAGCAACGGAAAAGCCCTGCTTGCCGCGAGTCATTTCATCTTATAGCCAATTTCGGCGAAAGGGAGAAGGTGGAGGTTTCTGTTGCCAGGTACCTCCGAACCCCGCCTTACGGGGCTAACCGTAAGGACTTAAGTCGGAATTCCCACACCGCCATTAGGCAGCGAGAGCGTATTCCTTAGCGTTGTTGTCATTTGCAACTACACTTGTGACCCGATAACGGCGGTATCATGCCGAGCAAAAGTTCGATCTTTACACCCTTGTCGATCCTATTTCGCCCCCATCAAAAGCCGGCCTCATCAACAAGCCCGCCGGTTTTTGGTGGAGGCGCCGGGTACCGCCCCCGGGTCCAATAGGTTTATTCCATCGACCGTTTATCGCCATAGCCGGATTTGCACCCGGCAAGGCTCATATAGGCGTTTCGTAGCTCCGAGAAAAGAGGCTCCATGACATTTCGATGAAAGGTTGTGCGCAATTCTTGACGGAGCAAGGCAGTTGGCACATTCTGCTTATCAAGCGGCACCTAAACCAAGGGCCGTATACCGCGGAGGAGAAGGACATGACGGACTATCTCGCAGATGTGAAAATATACGATGCCGATGCTGATGAAGCCACGGTCAACAAGATCGTCAAGCATCTGGGCATCGCGCTGCGTAATCGCGATTCCTCTCTCGTCTCGACATCCGACGCGGAAGAGCTAACCCGGGTCAAAACCAACTGGATCGGCAAGAAGCTGGGCGTCACCGGCCCTGACGCCGATAAAGCCGTGGAAGAAACCATCACCGCAATGAAGGGCGACCGCACAAAATCGCGCGTGACCTTCTATTATCTCGTGGCAAAGCATCTCGGAAAGCTCGAAACCCTTTGATTTCTGTGGGTGAGCCCACTCCCGACACTGGTTCCGCCGCCGCAAAAGCCTATAATAACCGCTTACAAAGAATCGGCGGCGGACTGATATGAAGCAATATCTCGACCTTCTTGCACATGTGATGAACACCGGCAGCGACCGTGGCGATCGCACCGGCACCGGCACGCGTTCCGTCTTCGGTTATCAGATGCGGTTCGATCTGTCGGAAGGTTTCCCGGTTCTCACCACCAAGAAGCTGCATCTGCGCTCCATCATTCATGAACTGCTATGGTTCCTCAAGGGCGAAACCAACATCGCGTATCTTAAGGAGAACGGCGTTTCCATCTGGGATGAGTGGGCCGATGAGAACGGCAATCTCGGCCCCGTCTATGGCGCGCAGTGGCGCTCCTGGCCAGCGCCCGATGGCCGCCACATCGACCAGATCGCGCTTCTGATCGAGAGCCTCAAGACCAACCCCAACTCACGCCGTCATATCGTGTCGGCCTGGAACCCTGCCCTTGTCGATGACATGGCGCTGCCGCCCTGCCACTGCCTGTTCCAGTTCTATGTGTCGGATGGCAAGCTGTCCTGCCAACTCTACCAGCGTTCTGCAGATATCTTCCTTGGCGTACCCTTCAACATCGCATCTTACGCGTTGCTGACGCTGATGGTCGCGCAGGTCACGGGCCTGAAGCCGGGCGATTTCGTTCATACGCTGGGCGATGCGCATATCTATTCGAACCATTTCGAGCAGGCCGAACTTCAGATGCAGCGTACGCCGAAAGCGCTGCCCACCATGCGCCTCAACCCGGATGTCAAAAGCCTGTTCGACTTCAAATTCGAAGACTTCACGCTGGAGAATTACGAGGCCGACGCCTCTATCAAGGCACCGATTGCCGTATGACCAAACCTCGCGTTACGCTCATCGCTGCCGTATCTGAAAACAATGTCATCGGCCGTGATCTCGATATGCCGTGGAAACTCTCGACGGATTTGAAGCGGTTCAAGGCGCTGACCATGGGCAAGCCCATGATCATGGGTCGCAAGACATTTCTGTCGGTAAGAGAGCGGCCCCTGCCCGGTCGCCCGCATATCATCATAAGTAGAAACCCGGACTATCGCCCAGATGGCGTAGACGTGGTTTCGTCGCTTGAAGCCGCACTTGCCCTTGCGAAGGAAAAGGCGCAAGCACTTGGCGTCGATGAGATTTTCGTGGCTGGCGGCGGCGAAATTTACCGTCAGGCGATGCCCTTCGCCGATCAACTTTCCGTCACCCATGTCGAGGTTTCCCTGGAAGGCGACACGTTTTTCCCGCAGATCGATACTGATGTTTTCGAGAAAATCGAGGAAACACCCCAGCCTGCTGGGGAAAAAGACAATTATCCGGTGAGATTCGCAACCTATCGTCGCTATCGGCAAGCGGTGTGAACTATTTACCGTGATTGGGTATTAAGTTACCGCCTCTGCGTTGAAACGCACCGCTCTCCTACTTATAACTGAGCCTACAGTCCCGCCTGACATGTGCAAGCGTGTTGATGAGGGAGCGGGAGAGTTTTTTAGCATAAGAGGTATGGATGCCCTGGAGCAATCAAAATGGCGGCGGCGGTGGCCCGTGGGGTGGCGGCGGTAACGGCGGCAGCGGCGGCGGTGGAAACAACCAGGGCGGACCCTGGGGTCAAGGACCGAACCGTCCACGCGGTGGTGGCGGCGGCGGCGGCAATGGCGGCCCTCCTGATATCGAGGAAATCATTCGCCGCAGTCAGGATCGTTTCAAGAACATCCTTCCGGGCGGCCTGAATGGTGGCGTTATCGCCATTCTCGTGCTTGTTATCCTCGCCTTTGTCGGCATCCAGTCCATCTACACGGTTCAGCCGGATGAACGCGGTGTGGAACTTCGTTTCGGGAAGCCTAAGGACGAAGTTTCGATGCCGGGCCTGCATTTCCACTTCTGGCCCATTGAAACCGTCGAGATCGTCAAGGTTACCGAGCAGCAGCAGAACATCGGTGCGCGCGCCACATCTACATCCGCCGCAACGGGCGTGATGCTGACGGGCGACCAGAACATCGTCAATGTTCAGTTCTCGGTGCTCTACACGGTGGCCGATCCGAAATCCTACCTCTTCAACGTGGATACGCCAGCCGAAACCCTTCAGCAGGTTTCCGAAAGCGCCATGCGTGAAGTCGTTGGCCGTCGTCCGGCGCAGGATATTTTCCGCGATAATCGTCAGGCGATTGCCGCAGATGTTCGCTCCATCATTCAGGCGACGATGGACGGCTACGGCGCTGGTCTTTCCATCAATGCCGTCGCGATCGAAGACGCAGCACCACCGCGTGAAGTGGCCGATGCGTTCGACGAAGTGCAGCGTGCAGAGCAGGACGAAGACCGCTTCGTTCAGGAAGCCAACCAGTATGCCAACCAGAAGCTGGGTGCAGCCCGTGGTCAGGCAGCGCAGATCGTTGAAGAAGCCAACGCCTATAAGGGCCGCGTCGTGAACGAAGCTCAGGGTGAAGCACAGCGCTTTATCTCTATCTACGACCAGTACCGCACGGCGCCGGAAGTCACCCGCGAGCGCATGTTCATCGAAACGATGGAACAGGTTCTCAAGGGCTCCAACAAGATCATCATCGATGAAAAGCAGGGAGTGGTGCCTTATCTGCCTCTGAACGAAATCATGCGCGGCAATACCGGCGCAGCACAGCAGGGAGGCAACTGATATGGGTAATCGTCTAACCGCAATCCTCCTCGGCCTCGCCGTCATCCTGTTCTTCGTTTACTCCTCGTTTTTCGTGGTCAACGAGCGCCAGCAGGCCATCGTCGTCCGCTTCGGTGAAATTCAGGACGTGAAGACCGAGCCGGGCCTGTACTTCAAGCTGCCATTCGCCTTCATGGATGCGGACCGGGTTCAGTACATCGAAAATCGCGCATTGCGTTTCGATCATGACAACATCCGCGTTCAGGTTTCCGGCGGCAAGTTCTACGAAGTGGATGCCTTCGTGGTCTACCGCATCACGGATGCCCGTCGCTTCCGCGAAACGGTATCCGGCGATCAGCTCTCTGCCGAAATGCGCCTGCGCACCCGTCTCGATGCATCGCTGCGTCGTGTTTACGGTCTGCGTGGCTTTGAATCCGCGCTGTCGGATGCACGCGCCTCGATGATGCAGGAAGTGCGCGACGATCTGCGTGCAGACGCCGAAACACTGGGCGTCAGCATCGTGGATGTCCGCATCCGCCGCACGGACCTCACACAGGAAGTCTCCCAGCAGACCTTCGAGCGCATGAAGTCCGAACGTTTGGCAGAAGCCGAACTGATCCGCGCTCGCGGTAACGAAGAAGGCCAGCGCCGCCGCGCCATCGCGGACCGTCAGGTGGTCGAATTCGAATCCGACGCCCGCCGTCAGTCCGAAGTGCTGCGCGGTGAAGGCGATGCCGAACGCAACCGCATCTTCGGCGACGCCTTCCAGCGTGACCCAAGCTTCTTCGAGTTCTATCGCTCGATGGGCGCCTATGTCACGGCACTGAACGGAAACGGCACGACGCTGGTGCTTTCACCAGACTCGACCTTCTTCCGTTATTTCAACAACATCGAAGGCAGACCCACGCAGCCCGCACCCCAGGCAACCCCGCCTGCCGCACCTGCGAATTGATTGATGACTTGATAAAAAGGGCCGGTGGAAACATCGGCCCTTTTTCTATGTCGAACGAAACATGGGATTGCCGTGCGAAGCCTTTCATCGTCGATTGATGGAGCGCTTGCGCGACGACAACTTTCCTGTACGGCTTCCATTTCGGTGGATGAGCAATAGATTCGGGCTTATTCACGAAAAGGTATTTTTACACTTCATCATTCCGCCTTATGCTTGGCTATTAAGCTAGGCCCAGGTTTTGCAAGATGCGAGGACGCTGTATGCCCGTTACCACTCTTTCGCCATTCCGCAGCAGCATTGCCGCCGTGGCGGGAATAGCCATGATTGCAGGTGGAATGGCTGTTCCGGGACGCGCGATGGCGCAGAGCAACGGGCCAGCATCGGTGGCCGATCTTGCCGCTCCGCTGCTGGATGCGGTGGTCAACATCTCCACATCGCAGAGCGTGAAGGCCGAGGGTAAGGGCCCTACCCCGCCGAAAATTCCCGATGGCTCGCCCTTCCAGGAGTTTTTCAAGGATTACTTCGACAATCAGAAGCCGGATAGCGGCGGCAAGGTCAGCTCGCTGGGCTCTGGCTTCGTGATCGATCCCGCAGGCTATGTGGTGACCAACAACCACGTCATTGAAGGTGCCGACGATATCGAGGTCATCTTTCCCAACGGCAACAAGCTGAAAGCCAAGCTTGTCGGCACCGATACCAAGACCGATCTTTCGGTTCTGAAGGTAGAGCCAAAAACACCCTTGAAAGCCGTGAAATTCGGTGATTCCCGCGCCATGCGCATCGGCGACTGGGTCATGGCGGTCGGTAATCCCTTTGGTCTCGGCGGTTCTCTCAGCGTGGGTGTGGTGTCGGCACGTGGCCGCAACATCAATGCAGGCCCCTATGACAACTTCATCCAGACGGACGCCGCGATCAACAAGGGCAATTCCGGTGGTCCGCTCTTCAACATGAAGGGCGAAGTTATCGGCATCAATACCGCGATTATCTCACCCAGCGGCGGCTCCATCGGCATCGGCTTTTCCGTGCCCACCGAACTGGCACAGAACATCGTACAGCAGCTGATCGAATTCGGTGAGACACGTCGTGGTTGGCTGGGCGTGCGAGTGCAGCCGGTAACGGATGATATTGCGACGAGTCTTGGCATGGATGCGGCACGCGGTGCATTGATCTCAGGCGTCGTCAAAGGCGGCCCGGTCGAGAACGGCCCGATCCAGCCAGGCGATGTCGTTTTGACCTTCGACGGCAAGGCCATTCACGAAATGCGGGATCTGCCGCGCGTCGTTGCGGAAAGCCCTGTCGGCAAGGAAGTCGATGTCATCGTCCTTCGCGACGGCAAGGAGCAGACGGTCAAGGTCAAGCTTGGCCAGTTGCAGGATAGCGCCGACGAACAGCAGCCGGGCGCTGGCAGCGATGATGCCATGCCGGAAAACGGTGAAGGCGGCGAGATGACCGACCCGAACGACAAGAGTGGCGACCAGACCGAACAGCAGGCGCCGGACCAGCGCGAAGGCCCGCAAACCGTTCTCGGAATGAACTTGGTCACGCTGACCGATGAGTTGCGCACCGAAAAGAGCATTGCCGAAAGCGTGGAAGGTGTTCTCGTCGCCAGCGTCGAGGCTGGTTCGGTGGCTGAACAGAAGGGCGTCAAGGCAGGCGATGTCATCGTCGAAGTCGGCCAGGACTTCATGGAAGTGCCCGGCGACGTTATGGTCCGGGTCAACGGTCTGAAGTCTGCCGGTCGCAAGAATGCGCATATGATGGTCGCGGATGCGCAGGGAAATCTGCGTTTCGTTGCAGTGCCGCTGGAATAGGTTTGGGTGCGGGTCGTCAGCGTCATCGCTGGCCACCCGTCATTCCTGACCATATTGCGGGGAACTTCCCCGCAATGACTGGCGTTGTAAGAAGCCAGCAAAATGAAACAGATTCAAAATCATAATCTTACGTGCAAAACTTGAATCCAGCTGGCAACGTCTTGAATCAGTTCGGAAAGCTCATATTTTGATACGCAAGCATTCCACCACCCTTCACGGGCACCGCACGAGTATCTCACTCGAAGATGCCTTCTGGGACGAATTGCGGACCATCGCCGAAAAGCGGAAAATGAGCTTCGCTGCTCTTCTCGCCGAAATAGACGACAACCGCCCCGAGACCAGCAATCTGTCTTCCTCTCTGCGCGTCTATGTGCTGAATTGGCTGAAAAGCGAAACACTGGACGACTGATTGCGAATGACCATCCTCAAAGCTCTGGCGATCTGCATCCTCACGGTCTTTGCAGCCGGTGCCGTCAACGCTCGGGAAACCGGCGTCATCGCTGGGGTTAAAGTCGAAACCTTCAGCAGCGGACAGAACGGCCCTCGCCCTGTCGTGGTCATCCTCAGCGGCAGCAAGGGGTTCGCGGCACCAGCATATGACGGGATCGCCCGTCAGTTCTCAGGCGCTGGGATCGATGTATATCTTGCCCATCTGCTGACTACCGACGATCTGCATCAGATAAATTCCTTGCAGGGTGCGAAGCAGCGCATCGATTACTACCAGCAACGGCGAAAAGACTGGATCGGCAGCACGGCCAAACTGCTCACAGCACTAGGTAAACGACCAGAATACCACGGCCGCATTGGCTTACTGGGCATCTCTCTCGGCGCGGAAAGTGCTGCTTTAGCGATATCGAGCCGCGCGCCTTCGAACGCCGTTGTGCTTGTGGATGGAGCGCCCTCAAAAGCGTTTCCGTCAGGCAAGTCACCACCGTTCAAATTGATTTGGGGCAGCGAGGACACGGTCTTTACGCTCACCACCGGGCAGCGCTTTGTGCAAGAGGTCAACAAGGCGGGTGGCCATGCAACGCTGAACATCTTCCAAGGCGGTCACGACTTCTTTTTGAAAGATACGAAACAGGCAAGTGAAGCGTACAAGACGGCGATTCAGTTCTTCAAGTCAGAACTGGATGGAGATTCACTGGGCTTTGGTAACGTGACAAGCGCGAACCATCAAAAGCTGGCGCTGGCTACCGGTACGCCTGAAGCAGCACCACTCCGTAACCGCGAGATGGGGTCGGATAATCAGCACCCACAAACGGTATGCCCGCTCACGGCGTTCCCGTGTTCGGGGCCGGTGAATATTGCCGGATCACCTCTTGCGTCGGCGGCACCGTGAGAACTGGGCCGGACTGCGGCTTGGGCTCGGCGTCCTGCTGGCGTTTCAGCCGCTCCTGATTGGCCTTCTCGGCTTCCAGACGTTCCTGAGCCAATGCGCGCAGGCGCTCCTCTTCCAGTTTGCGGGCCTCCTCTTCTTCCTTCGCACGCTGAGCAGCCGCTTGCCGCTCCGATGCCTGGAAGCGGTAGAGCGCGACTTCACGGCGTAAGCGCTGCTTTTCCATGACGCTTGCCTGCAAGGCCTCGACACGGCGACGTTCACGCTCGAAAGCGCGCAGGGAAAGATAGCCCGTCAGTCCTGATACATCGGTGGTCAGCGCAGGCTGCGCAAGCGGACCGGTGTAGTTCAGGCGAATGGAGGGCTCGGCGCCGGCGATTTCTTCCGCACCGGCGTTGAAGAGAAGCTCGACACCGCCGGTCAGCGATTTATTGGCGAGATCAAGTGCCAGATCGCCATCAAACGAAACCTGCGGCGTGGAAGCGGTAATCGTCTGCATGCGCAAGTTGCCACCGTTCAGCGTAAACGGCATGGTCACGTCGCCAAGTGGAATTTCACCTTGCCAGAGATTCGCATCCACCAGCGGGCGAACCTTTGCGGCATCGATATTGCCTTGAAGGTCGTTGGCCGCCTGAAGCCAAAGCGGGAACGCCGCCTGGTTCAAACCGCGCAGCACGAGGCCACCAGCACGGATTTCACCAGAGCCACCTGCCGATGACAACAGCTCCGCGGCGCTCTTGCCCGTCGATTCCGCCGTCATATCCAAGGCAAAACGACCGGCTGCGACGGGCTTGTCGGCACTCTTCCACATCACGGCATCAGGGTTGGCACCCGATACCGCGATCTTGGTGCGGAAAATGCCAGCGCCATCGCCGGTTGCCAGCGCAACGCGACCGGAGACCTTACCGCCCATCCAATCGCCAGCCATATCATCCAGAGACAGCGTGCCATTGGCGTGGTTGAGCGCGAATGTGAGACCAGTGACGGTGCCGAACGCACCCGTATCGAAATTGGCAGCTTTTATCGCAAGCGAAGCCTCAAGCTTTGGAAAGGCCGGAAGAGAGACAGGCTTTGCACTGAGTGCACCGGATTCAGGGTCGATGACAGGGCCATACATGGTATCGCCCAGCCATGTCAGATCGACGTTCGCAAGCGAAAGATCACCCGTGAGCTTATAAGGTGCAGCTTTCAGGACCGAGAGATTGCCGGAAAATGCATTGCCACCCGCCTGGCCGGAGAGGTTGGCAAGCGTCGTCTTGTCCTTATCGGACGTCAGCTTCGCCGTCGCCTTGGTGGACATGCCGCCACCCAGTTGCGGCAGGCCGACGGTGTTCATAATGAGATAGGGCTCGATATCCGCACTCTCCAGCGACACATCGGCATTGCCCTGCGCAAAATTGTCAGCGCGCAGCGAAAAACTGCCATTGGCGGAAAAATGGGTACGTTCCGTCGAGAAGCGGAAATCCGTCTGCACCGGTGAACCCATCGTGCCGTTGAGCTTGAGAGACAACAACCCTTCACCGTCTGCATCGAAAGGCAATGGATCGAGACCGGCCTGCCCGAACAGGATCGCCGTGGACTGGTTCTTGAGAACAGCCTCCAGTGTCAGCGCGGTATCGTCGGTATCTGAGAGAACATCGGGAAGCTTGGCGACGGCAGACACGCGGCTGCCATTGATGGTGCCGGACACGGCTGCATTGGCACCGCCATTGTTCTTGTCGACGGACAGGTCAACGGCAATATCGGAGTTGGCATACCAGGCAGCACTTCTGACCAGACGATCGACTAGCGGATGCTGTGGCAGTTTCTGGCGCAGCAGATCGAACAAGGGCTGCATGTCGGCAGCGTGAAGGTTGATGGTGCCCTTGCCCGCGAAATCGCTAGACGAGCCCTTCACCTGCCCCTTGGCGCGCACTTCCGCACCGGCAATATCTCCAGCATTCATCATGTCCAGTGTCAGAACGCCGCCAGCAGTGGTGAAGGCGGTTTCCACACGGTTGGCCGTCACACCCGCCATATTGATGCGGTCTGCCTTGAACTTGGCGGTGATGCGGTGATCGAGAACGGAGGAGCCGACCTGATCGCCAAGAACCAGCCCGCCCAAAGCTTTGAGCGCATCCAGATCGATCTCGTCACCGGCAAGGTCGATGTCGATGCTGGCGCTCTTGTCTTCAGACTGTCGCGCGATGCGACCCTTGAGCGACGCCTGACCTATCGCAAGTTCCAGCTTTTCGAAGCGCTGCGCCTGCGTGGTCAGCGACACGGTGGAGGAGAAGCCCGCAGCATTCAATTGGCGAATGGCCGGATCGACCGAACCGGACAACCAGTTGGCAAGACCGGAGGGCTGGTTGGAGGCAACAAGGAGATCGCCGTTGAACGCCGGGCCACCGGTCAGCGTCAGAGACCCCTTTGCCTCCAACTGCGTGCGACCGGGCAGCACCGCCACCGCATTTTCCACCTGCCAGCCCGCACCATCGGGCCGCACATCCAGCCGGATGTCGCGAATGGTCGTGTCATCGGACACCAGCGCTGGAAGCCGGATGCTGGCCTTGCCCGGCACCTGCGGCACCGGTATGCGCGCGATCAGGCTGGCAAAGGCCTCGATGCGCTGACGCACGGGCACAGTCGGTGTGCGTGATGTCTTGCCGGTCTGCACCGGCGCAGGAGCAAAGCGGTTGAAATCAATTTGCTGGCCATCTGCCGTCAGTAGAAATTCGGGTGCGGCCCCGGTGTCGAGGGTCGCTTCGCCAGTAATGATATAGGGATTTTCCGTGCCACCCAGTTCCATGCGGTAGCTGGGCACCCGGACACGGCCATTGGTCAGCTCGAAGCTGCCGCGTGTGCGCGGTGCAGAAAGACTGGCCTGCGCGTTCTGCTGCTTTTGCTTGTCGTCCTGCCTGAAGTTGAATGTGAAAGAGCCGCTATAGACGGGGCGTCCACCCGTTGCGGCGATGGCGCCATCCAGATCGATTTCCACCGGATGCTCATCCGGCAGCATACGCAGACGAAGACCCATGCGACCGACGCTCGCATCCGGTTCGCCACTGGAGAGGGAGAACGACCCGGCATGGCCATCAACCGCAGCCCGGCCTTCTGCACGCCATGGACCGGCCAGCGACTTCGCCGACATATCGGCGTTGAGGCCCGTGACCGTGCGGTTGCGGCCCGATTGCTCGTCGACGAATTCGATCTGCCCGCCTTCGATGCTGACATTTTCCAGCACGACGGTCTTTGCCGGAATAACCGCACGGCTTCCGCGCGTCCAGTCCAGCGTGCCGTCTTTCAGCAGGCGAATGCGCGCCTTGGGCTCTTCGATACGCATGTCGAAAATGCGCGCTTCCCCGGAGAGGAAAGGTGCCAGTTCGGCATCCATGGAAAAACGGGCGACCTGAATTTGCGGTGATCCATCGGCATCCATACCGGCGCGCACATCATGCAGGGTAACGGATGGGAACGGCAGCAACCGCGCTTCGACAGGACCATGCACCACGACCTTCTTGCCGAGGATGAGGCTCGCCTGATCCTCGAAGTTGCGCCGGAAGTCAGTCCAGTCGATAAAATAGGGAATGAACAGCGCCGCAAACAGCGCCACGACCACAAGTCCGCCCAGAAAAACCAATATGCGTCCGAGCACGACCCGGTGTCTCCCTTAACCTGCGATGAAAACTATCTTTTTTTACTGCCAGAGCAAGCACGATTTCGCCACCGCGAAGATTGCTCATACAGGATCTATCCGAAAAAGCTTACCCGGATTAAAGATATTATCGGGATCAAGTGACCGCTTGATGGCAATCATCACATCCAGTGCATTTCCCGCCTCTTCCGCCAGAAAGCTCATCTTGCCCTGCCCTATTCCGTGTTCGCCGGTACATGTGCCGTCCATGGCGATGGCCCGCCGGTTCAGCCGGGCAACGAAAGCCTCCGTGTTGGCGACACTCGTCGCGTCCTTGCCGTCGAACAGCACAAGCACGTGGAAGTTCCCGTCACCGGCATGACCGACGATCGGCGCAAGCATTTGGTTGTCGAGGATATCCTGCTGCGTCTGCGTCACGCATTCCGCAAAGCGTGAAATCGGCACGCAGACATCGGTAGACAGAACGTCCAGATGCGGAGCAAGCGCCTTGGACGCCCAATAGGCATCATGGCGCGCCTTCCACAGTTTCGCCCGCTCCTGCGCATCATTCGTCCAGCGGAAATCGGCGCTACCGCATTCCTGCGCAATCTCGGAAAACTGCTGGGATTGCAGCGCGGTGGTTTCCTCCGTGCCATGAAATTCCAGAAACAGCGTCGGCTTTTCTTCGTAGGACAGGCCTGAATAGGCGTTGCAGGCACGGATCTGCACCTCGTCCAGAAGCTCGATACGCGCCACGGGAATGCCCATCTGCACCGTCAAAATCACGGCATCACAGGCCGCCTTGATCGTATCGAAGGTGCAGACACCACCGGCAATCTTTTCCGGGATGCCCTGCAAGCGCAAAGTCACCGATGTGATAACGCCGAGCGTCCCTTCCGCCCCGACAAACAGGCGGGTCAGATCATATCCGGCAGAGGATTTGCGTGCGCGGCGGCCCGTGCTGATTTCCTCGCCATTGGCCGTAACGGCGGTCAAGGCAAGAACATTGTCCTTCATCGTGCCATAGCGCACGGCATTGGTGCCGGAAGCCCGCGTGGACGCCATGCCGCCTATGGACGCATTGGCACCGGGATCGATCGGGAAAAACAGGCCGGTGTCGCGCAGATAGGTGTTCAACTGCTCACGGGTCACGCCGGGCTCGACCGTCACGTCAAGGTCTTCGGCATTGACCGACAGAATGCGGTTCATGCGGCTGAAATCCAGCGAAATACCGCCGGAGGGCGCGTTGACCTGACCTTCCAGCGATGAGCCAACGCCGAAGGGAATGACGGGAACCTTGTGCTGCGCACAAGCCTTCACCACTGCCTTTACGTCGTCTGTCGTCTCGGCAAACACCACACCATCGGGCAACTGCGTTGTCAGATAGGTGGTGGTGTGGGAGTGCTGCTCGCGAAAGGACTGGCCGGTCTGAAGCTTGTCGCCAAGCTGCTGTTTCAGCAGATCGAGAACGGCGGAAATAGCAGCCTCGTCCTTCGTGCCAGACACCACATCCTTTAAAGCCATGTTCTTCTCCGCTGCCATGCAAACCCGGACTCACCCTCAAGGGCAAGTCCGGCTGGTATGTGACAGGTCTTTAGCTTTGTCCAGCACAGCCGTTTCGAGATGGGCGCCAGTGCTGGCACATTATTCCGCGGCCAGAAGCGGCTTGTCTTCCTCGATCGCCCGGCGGCGGATGGCCGTTTCCAGCTCGCGGTGAAGACGCACGTCTGCATCCGCCTGCGGCTTGGCAAACCGCGCGATCAGCAGGTAGGAGACCGGGGTGATGTAAAGCGTGATCAGCGTTGCAAAGCCAAGACCGCCGACGATGACCCAGCCCAGCGCGATACGGGCTTCCGCGCCTGCACCCTGCGCCAGAACCAGTGGAACGCCACCAAGAATGGTGGCGATCATCGTCATCATGACAGGGCGAAGGCGAATGCTGCATGCCTTTTCGATGGCTTCGCGAACGCTTGCACCCTGATCGCGCAGATGGTTGGCGAACTCAACGATCAGAATGCCGTTCTTCGCCATGACGCCCACCAGCAACACGAGGCCGATCTGGCTATAGACGTTGAGGCTGGAGCCGGTGACCAGCAGCGCAATGACGGCGCAGGCCAAGCCCAACGGCACCGTCGACATGATGATGACGGAGCTCAGCACACTTTCAAACTGTGCGGCCAGCACAAGGAAGATGATGGCGATGGCAAAGCCGAAGGTCAGCACCATGCCGCTCGAATTTTCCTGCAAGGTCGCAGCTTCGCCCAGAGGCAGAAGACGCGCGCCCGACGGCATGATGGACCCGGCCAGTTCATTGACCTTGGCCACGGCATCGCCCAGCGAAACACCTTCGCGAAGGTTCGCGGTAAAGCCGACGGAGGGTAGCTGCTGCTCACGATTGAGCTGCGGCGCAACAGCCGTCTCCTTCAGCGATGCTATGACCGACATCGGCACCATGCGACCGTCTTTGGCCTTGAGGAAGATGTTTTCGAGATCGGTTGGATCGTTGATCGGGCGCGTCGAGGAAAGAAGGCGCACGGGAACCGCATCGCCATCCACGAACACATCCAGCACGGAACGGCCTTCCAGCAGCGATTGCATGGCGGTCGAAAGGCCGGTGATATCGATGCCGAGATCGGATGCCCGCTCGCGGTCGATGGAAACGGACAATTGCGCCTGGTTCGGCTCGTTATCGAAACGCGGCGTATCGAACAGGCCGCTTTCTTCCATGGCCAGCAGAAGCTTCTGCGTGGATTCCGTCAGCGCCTGATAATTGGTGCCGATCATCGCCATGCTCAGACCATTGCCAGCGCCACGAATGCGAAGGCTGTTAGGCTGCGATGCTGTGGCACGCAGACCCGGCACCGTCTGCGCGGCCGCGTTGACGTCCTGCGCAATCTGGTTCTGGGTCCGCTCCCGGTCGGCCCACGGTGCCAGCGTCAGCACCACGAAGCCTGTGTTGGACGAACCGTTCATGCCGGTGATAGAATAGATATTCTGGATCTCGCCACTGTCACGCAGTGGCTGCAAATTTTCCTCGATCCGCTGCAACTGGTCGCGCGTATATTCAAGGCTCACGCCCTGCGGCGCAGTCACGCGCATCATCACCGACGAACGGTCTTCGCGCGGCGTCAGCTCGTTCTGTACCATGCCGAACGCGGCCCAGGACACCCCGGCAAAAGCAACTGCGACGATGACGACGATCAGCGGGTTGTTGAGGCAGGCGGAAAGCGAACTCTTATAGGTGGAGGCAAACAGGTTGCCGAACCACGCCAGCGGCCCGGTCTGTTCCTGTACGCCGTTTTTCAGCATGCGCGATGCCAGCATTGGGCAAAGGGTCAGCGCAACGATGGAAGACAGACCGACGGCAAAGGCCAGCACGAAGCCGAATTCTCTGAAAAGACCACCCAACTGACCGGGCAGGAAGGACAGCGGAATGAACACGGCGGCCAGCGTTGCTGTCGTCGCGATAACGGCGAAGAACACTTCCTGCGTGCCAAGCACGGCAGCAGCGCGCGGCCCCATGCCTTCCGCTCTGCGTCGTACGATGTTTTCGAGCACCACGATGGCGTCATCCACCACCAGACCAGTGGCCAGAACGATGGCGAGAAGCGTCAGAATATTGATCGAGAAGCCGACCATGTAGATCGCGACGATGGTACCAATCAGCGCGACCGGCATGGTAATGGCCGGAATGAGCGTCGCACGCCAATCGCGGAAGAACAGATACAGCACCACGACAACGATCAGTGCGGAAAGACCGAGCGCGAGCTGCACCTCGTGCAACGCACCTTCGATGAACACCGCGTCGTCGCTGGTGATAACGATGCGAGTGTTTTCTGGAAGGTTGGGTGCCATCGCAGCCACGGCGGCCTTCACACCCGTCGAGATGTTGAGCGTATTGGATTGCGCCTGACGGATAACGCCCAGGCCCACACCCTGCACGCCGTTGGAGCGCAGCGAGGTGGTTTCATCATCCGCACCCAGCATAACGCTGGCAACATCGCGCAGACGCACGCGGTCCTTGACGATGAGATTCTCGAATTCCGCAGGCGTGGTCAAGCTGGCTGTAGCGCGCACGACGATATCCTGCGTCGAACTTTTCAGAGAACCCGCCGGAACGTCCAGCGCCGCAGTGCCAAGCGCATTCGACACATCGGTGACGGTCAACCCGCGGCTGGCGAGCGCGCCCTGATCGAGATCGATGCGGAAAACCTTTTCCTGGTCGCCGTAAAGCTCCACGTCGGCCACGCCATCCACGGCGGCCAGACGGTCGATGATTTCATCGTCTACAAGCTTGGTCAGGTCTTCCATGCTGAGACTGGAGGACGTCACGGCCAGTCGCATGATCGGCTGGCTGTCGGAATCGGCCTTGATGATCTGCGGCTCGTCGGCATCGTCAGGCATCTGGTTGGTGATGCGGCCAATGGCATCGCGCACATCGTTGGACGCAACGGCGATATCGACGGTGTCGTTGAATTCCATCGTCACGCGGCTGGTGCCGAATTGCGAGGCGGAGGAAATGGTCTTCACACCGCTGACGCGGGCTACCGCGCCCTCGATGGTCTGCGTCACTTCCTGGTCGATGGTCTGCGGCGATGCACCGTCATAGGTCGTACGCACCGTGATTACGGGGCGGTCGACATCCGGCAATTCGCGCACATCTACGCCCACCAGTGCGGCCAGACCGGCGACAACCAGAAGCGTATTGATGACGGCAGCCAGAATGGGGCGTCGGACGAAGAGAGCCGTGAAAGCCAGTTTGGAATCGGTTCCGCTCGGCGGCGTCTGCGCTGTCATCGGCTGGCGACCTCCGGTGCTTTCTTCTGACCGGCGGTACGAACCGTTCCGCCCTCGCGCACGCGCTGCAAGCCTTCGATGACGACAGGATCATCCTGCGCCAACTCGGCCTTTACCAGCACGGAATCCGGGTTGCGCTGAACGACCTGAACACGAACCTTGTGCGATTTGTCATCCTTCACGCGCCACACATAGGAGCCTTCGCCATCCCACTGAACGGCCAGGGGATCGACGGAGGGGAAGTTTTCACCGGTAAAGCCCATCGTCACGGCAAAAGACATGCCTGCGCGCAGATCGTCATTGGCATTGTCGAACACGGCCCGGACGCGGACGGTACGGCTCGCCTCATCGACGCGGTTATCCACGGCTTCGACCTTGCCTTTGAAGGTTTCGCCAGGACGCGAAATCGACGTCGCCTCCACCGGCATGCCAATCTTGATGGCCGTCGTGAAACGTTCGGGCGCCCAGAAATTGACGAGGATTTTCGAGCGGTCGTCTATGCTGACGATGCTGGTCTGCGTCGTGGCGTTATCACCCACATTGATGGCGACGATACCGGCGATGCCATCGATCGGGGCCACGATATTGCGGCGCTTGAAATTCAGCTCAGCAGTGCTGACCGCAAGCTTCGCTGCCTCTTCGGCAATCTGCGCATCCAGCACATCCAGCCGGGCAACGGAACGCAGGTTGCGGTAGGAGGTCGATTTCTCGACAGCACTGCGCAGGGAAACCTGCGCCTTTTCTCGTTCGATCAGTTGCTCGTCATCGTCCAACCTTGCCAGCACATCGCCCTTTTTGACGCTCTGGCCAGATGATACGAGGATTTCCGAAATCAGACCGGATGCCTGCGGAGTGACCACCACGGACTGGATGGCCTCGCCATTGCCAATGGCGTTCATGCGGTCGTTGACGGTACCGGTCTTGACGGGTGCGATGGACACCAGCGTTGCGCTGTTGCCTCTTCCGCCGCCCTGCCCTCTTTGACCACCGCCAGCGGAAGCAGCACCGGCAGTTTGAGCTGCAGGTTGTTCGGCACTGATCAGCCCCGCTTTGGAAAGCATGATCCTGCCGTCTGCGGACATGTATGCCCATAGACAGACACCAGCACCGACCACAGCAAGACTGACACCAACCTGCTTCCAAACCTGCATACACGTCTCCGAATTGATACTCGTAACCGCTTCATTTGCATGGATTGCGGCCGCTTATAGATTGCGCGGCAGTATGTTTGCTTGCCAAAAACAACGCAACGCACAAATCCGTTTCTTACATAATTGTAATTTGCGACGTTTTCTAAAACAGCACGAACACATGGGTAATAATAATATAGCCTGTACTTGGTTGCCAGCGTCGCGCAAAGTTTCGCCGGGCGCGATCACACGTTGGAGGAGGAGCCACGATGAGTACCGTTTCAAAAGCACGAAACCCGGAAGCCGACCCGCGTGTCAAAGCGGTGTTCGACGATATCCGCACAACGCGAAAATCCGATTTCATCAACAATATGTGGCTCTATCTCGCCTTCGATCCCGATCTTCTGGAAAAGACGTGGGCTGAAGTCAAAGCCGTCATGGCCACGCCCTCGGCGCTCGATCCTGTCGTCAAGGAAATGCTCTACATAGCCGTATCCGTCACCAATGGCTGCTCCTACTGCGCCCATTCCCACACGGCAGCAGCGCAGGCGAAGGGCATGACGACGGAGCAGCATGCCGATTTGTTGCGCGTCATCTCGCTCGCCGCCAAGACCAACCAGTTGGCGACCGCACTACAACTTCCCGTAGACGCGGCCTTCGATGCGGACCAGAAACCCCTGTAAAAATGCCCCGCAATAGGCGTTTTGATGCTGAAAAGCGGAATAAAAGCAGAACACGGTTATGGCCTTTCCGCCCCGAATCACTACATTGGGCCGCATGAGCAATAGTTTCGACGATATGCCGTTCTTCGATGAAGAACCTTCAGAGCCACGCCGCCAGCCCGCAGCCCCACCCGCCGCAGGCGGTTTGGGCATTGCTGCGCAGGCCATGGCAGCCCGCGACAAGTCTCGTTCTGCGCCGGATTATCTGGCAGGTCTGAACCCGGAACAGCGCGAGGCCGTCGAAACTCTAGAAGGCCCGGTTCTGGTTCTGGCAGGTGCAGGAACCGGCAAGACGCGGGTGCTGACGACCCGTATCGCCCATATTCTCGCAACGGGCCGTGTCTACCCCAGCCAGATTCTTGCCGTGACCTTCACCAACAAGGCCGCACGCGAGATGAAGGAACGTATCGGCGTTCTCGTCGGCGGTGCCGTCGAAGGCATGCCGTGGCTCGGCACCTTCCACTCCATCGGCGTCAAACTGTTGCGCCGCCATGCGGAGATGATGGGCCTCAAGTCGGACTTTACCATTCTCGACACCGACGATGTGGTGCGGTTGATCAAGCAGCTCATTCAGGCCGAGGGTCTTGATGATAAGCGCTGGCCCGCCAAGCAGTTCGCAGGCATGATCGATGGCTGGAAAAACAAGGGCCTGACGCCGCCGGAAATCCCGGAAGGTGACAGCCGCGCTTTTGCAAACGGCAAGGGTCGTGAGCTTTACGCCGCCTATCAGGCTCGACTGAAGACGCTGAACGCCTGCGACTTCGGCGATCTGCTGCTGCACCCGATCACGATTTTCCGCAAGCATCCCGATATTCTCAAGGAGTATCATCAGAAATTCCGCTACATTCTGGTGGACGAGTATCAGGACACCAACACCTGCCAATATATGTGGCTTCGCCTGCTGGCCCAGCGCCCAAAGGGCGAGCCGCAGAATGTCTGCTGCGTGGGTGACGATGACCAGTCTATCTATGGCTGGCGCGGCGCGGAGGTGGACAACATCCTGCGCTTCGACAAGGATTTCGTCGGTGCCAAGGTCATCAAGCTGGAGCGCAACTATCGCTCCACCGAACACATTCTCGGTGCCGCCGGTCATCTGATCGCGCACAATGAAGGCCGTCTCGGCAAGACGCTGTTCACAGACCGTGTCGATCCGAACGACGAAAAGGTCGTGGTGCATGCCGCCTGGGATTCGGAAGAGGAAGCCCGCGCTGTCGGCGAGGAAATCGAGCAGTTACAGCGCATCAAGCACCCGCTGAACAACATGGCCATCCTTGTGCGCGCTTCGTTCCAGATGCGCGAATTCGAAGACCGCTTCGTAACCCTTGGCCTGAACTATCGCGTCATCGGCGGCCCGCGATTCTATGAACGCCTCGAAATCCGCGATGCCCTCGCCTATTTCCGCCTCGTCTGCCAGTCGGCTGACGATCTGGCGTTCGAGCGCATCATCAATACGCCAAAACGAGGCCTTGGCGACACAACGGTGCGCAACCTGCATGATTATGCCCGTGCGCGCGACATTCCTATGCTGGCCGCTGCCGCCGACATCATCGAAACCGATGAGCTGAAGCCGAAGGCGCGCAAGGCGCTGTTCGATGTGGTGCAGGATTTCCGGCGCTGGCAGGGCCTGCTGGAAAACACCGACCACACGGTTCTGGCCGAACAAATCCTCGATGAGAGCGGCTACACGGCCATGTGGCAGGCGGATAAAACCGCTGAAGGACCCGGCAGGCTTGAAAACCTGAAGGAACTCATCCGCTCCATGGAAGCCTATGAAAGCATGCGCGGCTTTCTGGAACACGTCGCGCTGGTCATGGATGCCGAACAAAACGCAGAGCTCGATGCAGTCTCAATCATGACGCTGCACTCGGCAAAGGGTCTGGAATTCGAAACAGTCTTCCTGCCCGGCTGGGAGGAAGGTCTTTTTCCGCATCAGCGTTCCCTCGATGAAGGTGGTCGCTCCGGGCTGGAAGAAGAACGTCGCCTCGCCTATGTCGGTATCACCCGCGCAAAGCGCCGCTGCCATATCTGGTTCGTATCCAACCGTCGCATTCACGGTCTGTGGCAATCCACCCTGCCATCCCGTTTTCTGGATGAGTTGCCTCCGTCTCACGTCGAAGTTTCGGCGTCGGAAACCAGCTACGGTGGCTACGGCGGGCGTGGCGGTTACGGCCAGTCGCGCTTCGATAAGGCCGATCCTTTCACCAATAATTATTCCACACCCGGCTGGAAACGTGCCCAAGCCAACAAATCCGACGCCACCCGTGACAATTGGGGTACTCGCTCCGGCCACTCGGTAGAGCGCATAGGCTACGGAGAAAGCGGTCCTAAAACGCGCACGATAGACGGCGAACTCGTCGCAAAATCCGTTGCCGACACACCGTCCAAATTCTCCGTCGGCGACCGCGTTTTTCACCTCAAATTCGGAAACGGCAATGTCGCAAGCGTCGAGGGTAACAAACTGACCATCGACTTCGACCGTGCCGGACAGAAAAAGGTGCTGGATGGGTTCGTGGAGCGGTCGGACAAATCTGCCTAATCGGCTGAAAGTCCTTGAAAATCGACACGCGAAAGCAAGCGCTTGCAATCCATGCGATGCGCTTGCTATGACCATAAAGGCCTGAAATTATTGTGCTATCGGCGTCTCACCTGGCGTAAAGCCAAGGAGATAAATGGCGGCGACGATGATTGCCAGAATGAAGATCGAGATGACGAAAAGAGTCATGCGGTTCAGTGGTTTGCGGGTCGTTTTTTTCATGGCCAGATAACCCGCTGGATGCCGGATTGGTTCCGATAAAATCCTGTCATGACCATCCATCAGCGAAATTCGATTTTGCATCACTACCACATCGGCTAGAAGGTTTCGCTCTCACTGGAAACGCTACAAGGCTGCCCTGCCGCCTTAAGTATTTGGTCGATCATGAACAACAGCACACCCATGCGTTCCAACCCGCTGCACCTTGCGGCGGCCTTTGCCAGTGGCGGTCTTTTGACGCTGATGGTGCACTTCAACGGCATGCTCGCCCATTTCGGCAACGCGCTGTTTTCCTCTTGGACAGCGCATGGCACCGGCACGGTCGCGGCGCTGATATATCTTGCCCTGCTCTACCGAAAACCTGCAGGCGAGAAAGTTCAAAAGCCTAAGGCACCGCTCTGGGCCTATTTTGGCGGCGTCTTTGGTGCTGCCATCGTGATGCTGACATCCACAGCAGTCAATTCGCCGCTAGCGCTTTCAGGCACTATCGCGCTTGGTCTGGGCGGTCAGGTCATCTTCAGTCTAGCTGCCGATCTCTGGGGCATGTTCGGCCTGCCGAAGCGCCGACCTGATCTGCGTGATATCAGCGCCATCGCGCTCATCTTAGGAGGAAGCGCGCTTATTATTCTGGTTGGGAGAGCCGCATGACGCTCTGGATTGCCATGGCCATTGCAGGCGGCGTTTTCGTTTCGCTCAGCCGCCAGATCAATGGTCGCCTCAGCCTGTCCAATTCGCCGCTGATTGCGTCGTTCTGGAACCATATCGTCGGCTTTGTGGTGCTGACGGTGCTGGGTCTGGGGCTTGGCGGATTGGTGCCTGCGGGTGCAGCGGATGCGCCGTGGTACGCCTTCATCGGTGGACCGATCGGGGTCGTTTTCATTGCCTCGGGCAGTTGGCTCATTCCGCGTATCGGCGCCATCAACACGGCACTTCTGGTCATCAGCGGTCAGATGGTGTCAGGCGTCGTACTGGATCTTTTCAGCGACCAGCCACCAAAACTATGGGCGAGCCTGCTTGGCATCCTGCTGATCCTGGCGGGAATGGCGCTGACGCAACGGCGCAAATAACTTGCGTCAGCTGTCTGTGCTGCGAGAGAACATGCCAAACAGCGTTTTTCCGCCGCTCTTGGAGCCACTTGCCGTCATTGCGGGACGACCGGAAAGCTTTGGCACGACCACGATGCGCTTGACCTCGCCCCGCTTGAACGCTGCCAGGAAGCGGGTGTAATCCTTGAACACCACGCAGCCGTTGGATTCACCGCGACGTGCCAGCATGTAGGTGTGGGCCAGAAGGCCATCGCGACCATGCGGCTTGATGCCGTTTTCCGGTGTCAGACGAATGGCCTCGACGCCGTGGAACAGCGATTCGCGCATCGTCAGGCGGTAGCTGGATGGTGGCGTGGCACCGCGCATTTTCACATGCACGAAGTCTGGATTGTCGCGCATCTTGCCGATACCGGAATGCGCTTCCAGCTTCTCACCGCCCGGCATGTGCACCACGCCAGCGGAGATATCGTAGATGGCGGTGCCATTGCCACGGTCTGGCCACGGCACGGCATCCATCTTGGTCTCGCGCATCGGATTATCAGGCCGCGCGAAGGCGACCATTGTATTGGTGGCAGGCGCCGCCGGTGCAGGCGTGCGGGTCGGAACGGGGGCAGCAGCAAGCTGCTTTTCCGCCAATGCCGGACTTGCAGGGCGCGGGGTTGGCTCCACATCCGCGGCGTCAGACATTTTCGGACGGAAGCTCGGCAACGGAACTGTTTCCGGCAACAGATCGATTTCGGCGTCGGCAGTCGTCTGCGGCTTGCCGAGCGCGACTTCGAATGCGGGATGTTCTTTCGCCTGCGTTTCCAGCATGGCGAGTTCCGGGTTTTCATCGGAACGACCCAGCGCAGAATCGACGATTGCCGATGGGCGCAGTGCGGCCAGCGCCTCGGCTGTCGCCCTGCCCTTCGCGTCCAGCGCAGTGCCAGCACCGAAACGGTCGGCAAAGGCCTTGGCACCAATGTGATGTTCGGCCGCGAGACGGATGCCCTTCTGGCTACCCTGTCCGTTTTCCGAAAGGCGGGAGAATTTGCGGATGTGAACGTTGCGCGCAACGGCATCGGTCGTTGCGTTTCCAAAGCGATCGAGACCCGACACCACCATGGTGTCGAAGTGCCCTACCCCGTGGGAAGCCTGCGCCATGCCGTGAAGCGAAGCGAAGGCCGTGATGGCGCAGACGCCAGCCAGAACGCCGCCGCCCAGAATGGCGGTGAGGCCGCTGAAGCCAGATGCTCCAGGCTTTTTTGTGCGGGAAGCGCTGCGAGCGCGCGCTGCTTTACAGGCCACGACAGGTGACGCCATGATACTCGATACTCGAACTGGTTACGCAAGACCGGAAAAATCCGGTCGTCGGGTGAACGCCACGAGCACTCTGCGAAAACGACGCAGGCCTCGGAGCTGACTGGTTCGAAGGATGCCGAATTATGGTAACCAAAGTCTTTACAAGTCCCCTGAAATCGAAGTTCTTTGAAGCTTGCATGCGTTTCTCTGGGCCAGGTACCGTTTTGCCACGCAATAAAATGCGAGGCTAGAGCGATGAAAATGGCGCGCCAGAGATTTCGATATGGATACTAAATGATTCTCCCCATCGACAACGCTCCCCTATATGCCGACTTCGCCGAAAATTGGCTACAATTGCGGCGACCTTGCGGCAGAATGGACTGCGAAGCCGTCGATATCAGCCTTTTAGCTTGATTCCGGGCATCTCACTTGTCATCTTGACGGCACGTTCGGAGGAAATACCATGAAGGCGCTGCTACTCATCGACATCCAGAACGGCTTTTGCCCTGGTGGCAACCTTGCCGTGGCAGGGGGTAATGACGTCGTGCCCATCGCCAACGCCCTGATCGATAATGGCGGCTACGACCTCATCGTCGCCTCGCAGGACTGGCACCCGGCAAATCATGGCAGCTTCGCCTCCCAGCACCCCGGCAAGCAGCCTTTCGACATGGGCGAACTCTCTGGCCAGCCGCAGGTCATGTGGCCAGACCACTGCGTGCAAGACACAGCCGATGCCGAATTCCACCCGGACCTCAACACGGAGGCCTTTGATTACGTACAGCAGAAAGGCGAAAATCCCGCAGTCGACAGCTACTCGGCCTTCCGCGACAACGACCAGTTCGCCACCACCGGCCTTGCGGATTATTTGCAGCGGCAGGGCGTCACCCAGCTGGATGTCTGCGGCCTGGCAACGGATTATTGCGTGAGCTTTTCCGTGCTGGACGCGCTGGAGATGTTGCCCGAGGTGAAGGTCCGCTTCATCGAAGATGCAAGCCGCGGCATAGACTCCGAAGGCATCCGAAAGGCCATCGCGACCATGCGCGACAAGGGCGTCGCTATTATCAACAGCAACGACGTCTTGGGTGTCTGAGGCCCGTTACCGGCGCGGCGGATGCCGTTCCAGCACGTCGATATCGGCTGCCGCATCTTCCATCCGTCGCAGAATGGCGGCGTGGGCATCCAGCAGGCCTTGATTATAAAAGAACGGCCCAAGGATTTCTCCTAGCCGTTCGACCAGCATCTCGGCCTGAAGTGCGCCGATGTCGATGTCCAGTTCCTCGGCCAGAAATGCACGGGTGGCGGATATCATCTCCGCCTTCTGCTGCTTTTCGATCACCAGATCCTTCATCACCGTCTCCCTCAACCGCTCCACCGTAAGGCAAGGTTCAACAAATTCAATCAAACCATTCCTTAAATTTGTTTGTGTTGAAAAACGTCACGCGGTACGAGCGGCACTCATAGAATGTCTTTCCGGCACAGGACCGGTTTATCCCATGATCCATGCAACATTTCAGTCCGGCATCCGCCTCGGATTGCCCGTCGCCCTCGCCGTTTTTCCCTTCGGCGCGCTGTTCGGTGCCGTCGCTATCGATAATGGCCTCACCATTTACGAGGCAACGCTAATGAGCGGCGTGATCTATGCGGGCGCAAGCCAGCTGGTCGGCATAGAGCTGTTCAATCAGAACCTGCCGGCATGGCTGGTGGTGCTGTCCATCTTCGCCGTCAATTTCCGGCATATTCTCTACTCGGCAGCCATGGTGCGCATCGTGCCGGAATGGTCCTTCGCCAAGAAAGCCTTTGGCTTCTTTTTCCTGGTCGATCCGCAATTTGCCGAATCCGTGCGGCTGAAGGAGACCAATGGAAGCGTCAACTTCGCCTGTTATATGGGATACGCCGTCATCGTCTACGTGCTGTGGATGGTATCGACGGTGCTCGGCGCCTCACTCGGCAACCTCATCGGCGATCCCAAGGCCGCTGGGCTGGATGTGCTTCTGCCCATCTATTTCATGGGCATGGTTCTTGGCTTTCGCAAGCGCGCCAGCTTCTATCCCGTCATGCTGGCCAGCGCCGTGGGCGCCATCGCCGCCTATCATTTCGTCGGTTCGCCCTGGCATGTCAGCATCGGCGCGGCGACAGGCATTCTGCTCGCCGTCATTCTTCCGCCTGCAAAAACCGATGACAGCGTGACCAAAGTGGAGGCCGTGTGATGGGCGCGATGTTCGACTTGCAGACGCTGATCATCATCTTTGCGGGTGCTGTGGCGACCTATTTTACTCGCGTCGGCGGCTATGTGCTGATGACGCGCATGAAGACCATCCCTCCCCGTGTAGAGGCCGGTCTCAACGCCGTTCCCGTAGCGGTGCTGACGACGCTGGTCGCACCCGCCTTTTTCGAAGGCGGATACGAGGTCAAGCTTGGCATGATCTTCGCGCTCATCGTCGGATTGCGCTTTCCCGGCCTGATCATGCTGGTATCAGGCTGGGCGCTTGTCGTGGCGATGCGCTATTTTTCTATCGCTTGATTTCGGCGGTAGCGGCAACCAGCCACTGCTGAACATCGGCATCTGATATCAGCGGCATCAGCTTTTCGCGAACCTGCGCGTGATAGCTGTTCAGCCACGCCAACTCCTCTTCCGTCAGCAGCGAAACGACGATCAGGCGTCGGTCCACCGGGCACCAGGTCAGCGTCTCGAATGAAAGCATCGGCAGGTCACCGCCTTCGACAGGCTCTGCCTCGCGAACGTGAACGAGGTTTTCGATTCGGATGCCGAATGCGCCGGGCCGGTAATATCCCGGCTCGTTCGACAGGATCATGCCCGGCAGCAGCTCCTGCTGCGACACGCGCGAGATACGCTGCGGCCCCTCATGCACCGAAAGATAGGAGCCGACGCCGTGGCCCGTGCCATGGGCAAAGTCCGCTCCAGCTTTCCACAGCGCAATGCGCGCCAGAGGATCGAGATCGCACCCGCGTGTACCCTTAGGGAAACGCGCAAGACTGATGGCAATGAAGCCCTTGAGCACCAGCGTGAAGAACCGCTTCTGCTCCTCGGGCACATTGCCGATGGCCACGGTGCGGGTGATATCCGTCGTGCCGTTGATGTATTGCGCACCTGAATCGATCAGGAACATTTCGCCGTCATTGATGCGGCGGTCGCTCTGCGTCGTTACGCGATAGTGCATGATCGCCGCGTTTTCACCCGCACCGGAAATCGTATCGAACGAGATGTCCTTAAGCGGGTTCTGCATGGTCTGGCCAACCCGCGCGCGTGCAGCTTCCAGCGCCTCCACGGCCTTGATTTCGGTGAGCGAACCCGGCTGCTGGCCATCCAGCCACGCCAGAAACTCCACCATGGCGGCACCGTCCTGCACGTGGGCTGCGGCAGAACCGGCAATCTCGGCTTCGTTCTTGCAGGCTCGCGGCAGCTTGACCGGGTCCGGTGCGGTCACCACCGCGCCGCCAGCCTCGGTAATGGACAATGTCAGCGCAACCGGTGTGACATCTGTATCGGCCAGAATGCGCCCGGCAGCGCTGGCGATGGCGTGCAGACGCGCGGCAATTTCAGTGGGCGCCAACAGCGTGGCGAGGGGCGCGAGATAGGCACCCACTTCATCGCCCACCTTGCGTTCGTCCACAAACAGATCGGCCTTGCCGTCGGCGTAGATGATGGCGCGCGCCAGTGGATGCGGTGTGTGCGGCACGTCATTGCCACGAATGTTGAAAATCCAGGCGATCGACGATGGATCAGTCACCAGAACGGCCTGCGCCTTGCGCGCCGACACGATCTCGCCAATCGTCGCAATTTTTGCCGTGGCCGGAATGCCGGTCACATTGTCAGGCTGGAGAATGACAGGCTCGAGCGGTTCTGCCGGGCGGCCTTCCCACAGGGGATCAAGCGGATTGCTCTCCAACAGAACGACCGAACCGCCCTTTTCGGACAAAGCCGTCTCGAAACGCGTCACTTCCGCGCCGGTGTGCAGCCAGGGGTCGATGCCGAGGCGGAAGCCATCAGGCGCATGATCCGCCAGCCACTTGGCAGGCGGCGCCCCCACCAGATCGCCACCGGTAAACACGGCCGGGTCGACCTGCGAGGCAAGCTGGGTGGTATAGCGGCCATCCACGAAGACGATAGCCTGAGTGCGTGTGACCAGCACAACCCCGGCAGAACCTGTGAAGCCCGTCAGCCAAGCCAGTCGCTCAGCCGATTCGGGAACATATTCGCCCTGATATTCATCGGCGCGCGGCACCAGAAAGCCATCGATGTCGAGTGTATCGAATGTTGCACGCAGCGCCTCGACGCGGGTCTTGCCAAACTGCGGGGTGGATTTGTTTTCGAAGGACTGAAACATGAACTGCTTTCCGAACTGCTGGATTTCACAGGGACCATAGCCCGCCAGCATTGCGATGGTCCAGATGAAAGCGGCAGAAGCCGAAGAGCAGATATTTTCCGCACAGATATTGAGCATTGCACAGGAGAAACCGGTGACCTTATGACTAAGACATGCGACAGATGCATGCCTCCATTGTCGATACCCTCCTAACTCAAGGCAAACATTCGGCCTATATAGATAGCACCACAAGGGCAACGGAAAGCCCAAGGGATAAGGACCAAAGCAATGGCAAATTCGTTTTTTCGCAACGCATACGACCGGGTTGTTGAAGCACGCGCCCGCAAAGCAGACCGCTATGTCAGCCGCGCATTGCTCAGCCTCGACGACTCCACGCTGGCTGCCATCGGTAGAAACCGTGCCGAACTGAGCAGCAAGGCAAAGGGCAGCTACTCCTACTGGTAATCGCCGCAACGGCGCTTCTCGAAGCACCCATAAAATGACCGCTTGAGCTTCTCCTCCCAAAGCTCGCGGGTTCGGTCATCAAGACCGATCGAAAAGGCGGCGCGCAAGCGTCGCCTTTTTCGTTTGCTTATCAGTCGCGACGCAGATGGATCGTGACCCAGCCATTGCGCCAGATGGTTCTGACGTGGCTGAGGTGCATGCCGTTATAGGCCGACAGCACCTTCCAGCGTTGCGACGCCAGAATGCCGGACAGGATGACGGTGCCGCCGGGTGCCAGATGCGTCACCAGTTGCGGCGCCATCTTGATCAGCGGACGCGCCAGAATGTTGGCGATGATGAGGTCGAAAGGTCCGTGCTTGCGGAAGGAATCGGAATGAAAGCCGGGTGCCGTTTCCAGCGCCATGCCGGAGACGATGCCGTTCAGGCGCGCATTTTCCTTCGCGACCTTGATGGCGACGGGATCGATATCTGTTGCCAGAACCGGCACCGGGCGCATCTTGGCAACCGCGATGGCGAGAACACCACTGCCGGTTCCAAGGTCCAGTGCGTTGCGAATAGTCCGCGCGCGCAGCACCTGCTCGATCATTTCCAGGCAGCCAGCAGTGGTGCCATGGTGACCGGTACCGAAGGCCTGACCGGCCTCGATTTCGATGGCGATGTCGTTGATCCGAACCTTGTCCCGGTCATGCGAGCCGTGGACGATGAACCGCCCTGCCCGCACGGGCTTCAAACCTTCCAGCGACTTGGCAATCCAGTCGACATCGGGAATGACTTCGCGTTCGAGCTTGAGATCAGGGAACGGGACGTTCAGCGCATCTTCGACGCGTTCGCGGGTCTCTTCCTCATCGGCCATCAGCAGATAGACCGAGGCCTCCCAGATATCGCGCTTCTCATCCACCTCGGTCGTGGCAATCGCCACATCCTCTTCGCCGAAGACCTCAGACAGCAGGTCCAGCACTTCGCCAGCCTGAACTTCAGTGGTGGTCACAAAAAGACGAATTTCGCTCACGGCTCACGCTTTCTACAGATAGGTTACAGCCGTCAGCCTTTGCCATAAATCTCCAGCCAGTCCAATGCGGCAAGAGCGAGATTATGCGTCGGCGATCAGGTCTTCGTCAGATTTTGCAGTTTCTGCACCGCCGTATCGGGATTTTCGCCGTAGGCAATGGTTCCGGCGAAGCGTCCCTTTGCGTCGAGCAGAATGACAGAGGCGGTATGATCCATGGTGTATTCGCCGCTCGGGTCCTTGTCGTCCACCGGCACCTTCTTGGCGTAGATGCGGTAACCCTTCAACGTCTCGGCAATCTTATCCGGCACGCCGGTGATGCCGGTGATGCGCTTGGAGACATTGGAGATGTACTGGTTGAGAATTTCAGGCGTATCGCGCTCAGGATCGACCGAGACGAAATAGGCCTGCATCTTGTCGCCTGCCGGATCGACCTTCTCCATCCAGCCATTCAACTCGAACAAGGTGGTGGGGCAGACTTCCGGGCAATGGGTAAAGCCGAAAAACAGCGCGGTCGGCTTGCCCTGAAAGGCTTTTTCGGTAATTGGCTGGCCGTTTTGCGCAACCAGCTGGAAAGGCGTGCCGTAGACTTCCTCGACCATCTGGTCGCGGCTCTTGGTCAGTTCCATCGTTAGCCAGGCCATAACGCCCATCAACACGACCACGGCACCCCAAAGCGCAATGCGAAAATTTTTCATGCCATTCCCCGATCAGCACAGAACCAGCCTATGCGCCGCTTCTATCTCACGCTGCCGCCTGTCTGCAATTCAAGAAGAGGGTGATCGCGGCCAATGCGCTGATTTGTCTCAAAAGCACCAGGCGATGCCGCTTTGCACGGAAGACAGGAAAATATCCGTGCCATGCCGTATCCAGCCCTGAAACGTGACGATGGCAAGCAACAACGCACCGCAGGTAGCGGCGGCAATGCCAAGCATTTTTACGGGACTGGCGAGTAACTCTCTCATCTCACAAATATACTCGCAAAAAAGCCAGCGTGAAACAACGATGATGTGATGTTTAAAGCCTGCCGTTAGGAAAAGTTAAATGGTTTTTGCGCATGATCATCGCCAGCGGTCCGCATAAGCGCACGACATGACGTCACCGGGACATTGGTCCGACACCGCATTATGTTCCAAACCACATTCGGCCAGCCAAGAGAGCCGTCAGGAAAAGTGCGACCATGTCGAACGCCATCAAACAATCCGGCGCATATCTGGAAATCGTGTCCTTTCATCTCGGCGATCAGGAATTCTGCATCGACATCATGGCGATCCGCGAAATTCGCGGTTGGGCGCCGGTGACACCGATGCCACACACACCGCCTTACGTTCTCGGCCTCATCAACCTTCGCGGCGCAGTTATTCCCGTCATCGACATGGCATGCCGTCTGGGCATGAAGATGACCGAACCATCCGAGCGCTCCGCCATCATCGTCACCGACATCGGCGGCAAGTTGGTCGGCCTTCTGGTCGAACAGGTCTCCGACATGATGACCATCAAATCCGAAGACCTTCAGCCAGCACCTGAAATCATCCCCGAAGAGCAGCGCAACTTCTGCCGCGGCATCGTGGCACTGGAAAAGAGCATGGTCTGCTTCCTCAACCTCGACACCGTCATCGCCGACGAGCTTTCGCGCGAAGCCGCTTGAGGCCAAATACAGTTCACGAACGCGAACGGCGGGCCTAAAGCTCGCCGTTTTGACGTTTAACGACCACCTCTCCTCCGTCATACCGGGCCTGACCCGGTATCCAGTGACCGCGCGTCTGCGCGGTCAAAAGACTCTTTAGCGCCGCAGACGCGGCGCTGCTGGATTCCGGCTCAAGGCCGGAATGACGGAAGAGAACTCAAGGCTTGCCCTTCGCCCACGTCACCGTCTGCCCATAAAGCGGCACCGTGGAAATCGCCATCTTGGCGGAACCATCCGTCAATTCGCGGGTGTGAACGAGGTAGACCAGCGTGTCGTTGGCCTTGTCGTAAATCCGGTTAACGACCATCTTCTTCCAAACGAGCGACATACCCTGCCGGAAGACTTCCTCGCCCTCCTTGTCCAGGTCGATATCGCCCACCTCGACCGGACCGGTCTGGCTGCAGGAAATCGCGTTGTTGGAAGGGTCTTCGAACCAGTTGCCGTTTTTCAAACGGTCAATCACACCACGGTCGAAATAGGTAACGTGGCAGGTCACGCCCTTGACCTTGGGATCTGCGATGGCCTCGACCACGATGTCGTTGCCGGTCCAGTCCACACCGACCTTGCCAACAACCTGCGCAACTGCGGCAACCGGCAACAGGGCAAGGCCCGCAACCACCAGAGAACGAAACGCTTTAGCCATAACCCAAACCCTCACATGAACTGCCATAGAGATAGGTCTGCGCAGGCGTACAACAAGACGTGATATCAGCGTTTTCTCATGGTGCAGGGCGCGTAGCCTGTGGCGTGTAGCCGCCCGGCCACCATGCCGATCTTTTCGGGGATGTGGTGGATGTGCTCGACGGCAAGCGCTTTGGCCGCCGCAATCGATGCCGCCGCGCAGACAACGGCGTCTTCGGCAGCATTGTGGTGCACGAAGCGCAATTGCAGATGGTGAGCAATGATATTGAGCTTGTGCGATGGCAGCGACGGCCAGACGCGTTGCGACATCTTCACGCTGCAAAAATAGGAAAGCTGCGGATAGCTCTGGCGATACTTATCGAAACTCGCCCGCATGACGCTGAAATCGAAGGCCGCGTTGTGCGCAATCATCGTCGAATCGCGGAGATCATCGATGAACTCGTCCATCACCTCGGGAAATTCCGGCGCGTCTTCCACGTCGCCGGGTCTAATGCCGTGGATGGCAACGTTGAACGGGGAAAACCGCATATCCCTCGGGCGGATCAACCGCTCTTCCACCCGCACGATCCGTCCATCCTCGATCCACGCCAATCCAACGGAGCAAGCGCTGCCACGCTCTTCATTGGCGGTTTCAAAATCGATGGCGATGGTCTTCAAGTGGTGATTCCCGTTTGCTCTTTGCACGGCATAAAGCAAACAGACGCGAAAATGAACTGCCCACAGGAATCGGGTGGTCACGCGCATGTGAGCGGATTACACAAAAGCCAGAATAAATGGCGAGGGGACATCGAACGTGGCCGTGCATAAACAGATGAATGCGAGTGAATGGGCATTGCTGGTTGCCTTGTCGATCCTGTGGGGCGGATCGTTCTTCTTCGTCGGCATCGCGGTGAAAGAACTCCCGCCCGTCACCATCGTGACATTGCGCGTCTCGATCGCAGCACTTGCCCTGCTCACCGTCTGCCGCATTATGGGCTATCGCATGCCCAAAGCGCCCCAGGTGTTGCGCGCCTTCTTCGGCATGGGTCTGCTCAACAACATCATTCCCTTCTGCCTCATCGTCTGGGGCCAGACCCATATCGCCAGCGGCGTCGCCTCCATTCTCAACGCCACCACACCGCTTTTCACCGTCATCGTTGCACATCTGCTGACGAACGATGAAAAGCTGACCATCAACAAGCTGGCAGGCATCATCATCGGTTTCGCCGGTGTCGCCACCATGATCGGCCCGGCGGCACTGACCGGCGAAAGCTCCAGCCTCTGGGGCCAACTCGCCATTCTCGGCGCGGCAATCTCCTACGCCTTCGCCGGTATCTTCGGCCGTCGCTTCAAAACCATGGGCGTACCACCGCTCGTCACCGCCACCGGGCAGATTTCCGCATCCTCCATCATGCTCATTCCGCTGGCCCTCATCATCGACCAGCCGTGGTCGCTCGCCATGCCAAGCGGCGAAGTCTGGGCCGCCCTGCTCGGCATCGCCCTCCTCTCCACAGCCCTCGCCTACCTCATCTTCTTCCGCATCCTCTCCTCAGCAGGCGCCACGAACCTGGCGCTTGTCACCTTCCTCATCCCTGTCAGCGCCATTCTGCTGGGCTCTCTTGTGCTGGGCGAACAGTTGGAAGCGAAACATTTCATCGGCATTGCAATGATAGCTGGTGGATTGGTCGCGATTGATGGGCGGGTGTTTCGCAAAAAAATATCCGAGAAGGTGCTGTAACGGCTGCAGGATAAATCGAAGCTACCCCGCAATCAGCGCCAGCCACTCATCCTCATCCATCGTCTGCACGCCAAGCTCTCGCGCCTTGTCCAGCTTGGAGCCCGCACCCGGTCCGGCCACCACGTAGTCCGTCTTTTTGGACACGGAACCAGCCACCTTGGCACCGAGGCTTTCGGCACGGGCCTTTGCTTCGTCGCGGGTGAATTTCACAAGTGAACCTGTGAAGACTACCGTTTTGCCTGCCACCGGGCTGCCGTCCGTCGTCGGCTGTTCGGCTTCCTTCGGGCGCAGCTCTTTCATCAGCCGGTCGATGACGTCGAGGTTACGTGGCTCCTTGTAGAACTCCACGATGGCCCGGGCCACGACTTCGCCAATGCCGTCGATGCTGTTGAGCTCGTTCCAGGCATCACCGGTCACGTCAGCGGCGGCCTTCATCGCTTCTTCGAAATGCTGATAGGTGCCATAGCTGCGCGCCAGCAGTTTCGCCGTCGTCTCGCCCACATGGCGGATGCCGAGCGCGAAGATCAGCCTGTTAAGGTCGATCTCACGGCGCGCATCAATGGCGTCGAACAGCTTCTTGACGCTGGTCTTGCCGAAGCCGTCTATGTTCTCAAGCTTTGTGAGGTGCGAATCTTCCTGCCGCTTTTTCAGTGTGAAGATGTCAGGTGCGGTTTTCACCGAAAGGGCCGGATCTTCGCTTTCGAAGAAGAAATCGATCTGCTTGGTGCCGAGACCTTCAATATCGAAGGCGTTGCGCGAGACGAAATGCTTGAGATGCTCCATCGCCTGCGCACGGCACACGAAACCACCGGTGCAGCGGGTCACCGAATCCAGCTTGCCGGTTTTCTCATTGCGCTCACGCACGGCGTGACTGCCGCAGACCGGGCATTTCCTAGGGAACTCATAGGCCACTGAATCCGCCGCCCGCTTTTCCAGCAGAACATCCAGCACCTGCGGAATGACATCCCCCGCCCGCTGCACAATAACCGTATCACCCACGCGGATATCGTGATCCTCGGGGCGAATGCGCTCGCCATTATTGCCAATGCCTTCGATGTAATCGGCATTGTGCAGCGTGGCGTTGGTGACGACGACACCGCCGACCGTGATCGGCGTCAGCCGCGCAACCGGCGTCAAGGCACCGGTGCGGCCAACCTGTATCTCGATCTTTTCGACAGTCGTGAAAGCCTGTTCCGCCGGGAACTTATGCGCGGTCGCCCAGCGCGGGCTGCGGGATCGGAAGCCAAGGCGTTCCTGCAAATCCAGACGGTCGACCTTGTAGACAACGCCATCGATATCGTAATCGAGATCAGGTCTCGCGATGCCGATTTCCTGATAGTGTTCAATCAGTTGCTGGGCGGAAGTGAATCGCTTCATGAAGGGGTTCACCGGAAAGCCCCATTCCCTGAATTTTTCCACGATGCCGAATTGCGTATCGGCAATGCGCGTCGGCTGGCCGCCATCGGATACCTCACCCAAGGCATAGGCGAAGAAACGCAGCTTGCGCTTGGCTGTCACAGTCGCATCCAACTGCCGCAGCGAGCCGGAGGCCGTGTTGCGCGGGTTGACGTAGGTCTGCTTGCCCTCGGCTTCCATCTGCGCGTTCAGTGCCAGAAAATCGCTCTTGGCCATATAGACCTCACCGCGCACCTCCACCACGTCAGGCACGCCCTTGGGCAAGCTGTTAGGGATTTCCGTGATGGTCAGGATATTGGCGGTCACGTTCTCGCCCGTCGTGCCATCGCCACGGGTCGCCGCCGTTTTCAGCTTGCCGTTCTCGTAGCGGATCGACATCGAGAGGCCGTCGATCTTCGGCTCCGCGGTAAAGGCAATCGAATCATCCGGCAGGTTGCCGAGGAAGCGATAGACCGATGCCACGAAGTCCTGCACGTCTTCATCGGAAAACGCATTGCCGAGCGACAGCATGGGCCGCGCATGGACGATGGGCGCGAAGGTAGGCAGAGGCGCAAAGCCGACTTTCTTCGATGGGCTGTCCGCCCTGACAAGATCGGGGAACGCCGCCTCGATGGCGTCGTTGCGGCGCTTCAGCGCATCATATTCGGCGTCCGATACTTCAGGCGCATCATTGCCGTGATAGAGCGCATCATGCCTCGCAAGCTCTGCTGCCAGAAAGGCAAGCTCGGCAGACGCCTCAAGCTCGGACAGTTTTTCAACAGGGGTCTGGTCTTGGGACATGGGGCTCGCCTCGTGCAGGAATCGAAGTTGTTTTTAACGCAGCCTGCCCACTTTTCAACGCCAAGCTTTCGCGTAATCTGATTTCCGGGAGTGAGCAGCAACGGGGATACAACCATGGACATGACGACGCTCATCGCATTCGCCGCCGCCTTCTTCGTTTTTGCCGCCAGTCCCGGCCCTGACAATATGACCATCGTCGCTCGCACGATAACCCACGGTGCGGCATCCGGCCTTGCCTATGGCGCCGGAACCGTCGCAGGCATCCTCATCTTCCTGACGCTGGCCGCATTCGGCTTATCCATCCTTGCCGCCGAAATGGGAACGGTGATGACGGTCCTGCGATATGCGGGCGCGGCCTATCTGATCTGGATGGGCATCAAACTATGGACGGCGGAACCCGTGGTGCCGGAATTGCAAGCCGTGAAGGCGCGCGGCAACCTGTTGTCGATCTTCGCGACCGGCATGGCGCTCAACCTCGGCAATCCGAAAATGCCGCTGTTTTATGTGGCGCTGCTGCCGAACGTGGTCGGAGCCTCGCTGACGGTGGATCATCTCGCCGCGCTGGCGGGTGTCATCCTGACTGTTGAAGCCCTCGTCATCGGCGGCCATGTCGCACTCGCCGTGCGCGCCCGCACATTGCTGCGCTCTGAAAAGATCGTGCGGCGCGTCAATCGCACCGCAGGTGGCGTGATGATCGGTTCTGGGGTTGCGGTGGCGGTCAGCCGTTAATCCTGCGCCGCCAGCAGCTTTGCAGCCGCCGCCCTCGCCTCATCCGTCACCGAGGCACCGGCCAGCATGCGGGCGATTTCTTCGGTGCGGTGTTCGGGCTGCATCGTGGCAACGCGGGTCGCAATGCGTTCCGTGCCGTCGCCGGATGGTCCCTTTGAGATCAGCAAATGTGTGCCAGCGCGTGCCGCCACCTGCGGCGCGTGGGTCACCGACAGAACCTGAACGGTTTTCGAGAGGCGCTTCAACCGCTGGCCGATGGCATCCGCCACCGCACCACCGACGCCCGTGTCGATTTCGTCGAAGACCAGCGTGGGCGCCGAACCACGATCTGCCAACGCAACCTTCAGCGCCAGCAGGAAGCGCGAGAGCTCGCCACCCGACGCCACTTTCATGATCGGCCCGGGACGCGTGCCGGGGTTGGTCTGAACATGGAACTCTACGACATCGATGCCATCAGCCGAGGCAGACGCTGCATCGCTGGTCACTTCAACGGTAAAGCGCGCACGTTCCAGCTTCAGCGCCGGAAGTTCGGCCATGACAGCTTCTGACAGCGCCGAAGCGGCGTTGTGGCGTTTTTCGGAAAGCGACTGGGCGGCGCGATCGAAATCAGCCTTCACCACGCCAAGCTGCTTTTCCAACTGCCCCAGTCTTTCCTCACCGGCATCCAGATCGGCCAACTCGGCCACCATGCGCTCGGCAAGTGCGGGAAGCTCCGTGACCGGCACGGAATATTTGCGACCGGCAGCGCGCAGCGCGAACAGCCGCTCTTCGACGCGTTCCAGCTCGCGTGGATCGAATTCCGTGCGGCGAAGGGCTGCCTCGACTTCCATCTGCGCGTTCGACAGGCTGTCGAGTGCAGCATCCAGCAACTGCACCGTTTCTTCCAGCAGGCCTGGTGCTTCGTGGCTCTTGCGTTCCAGACGGCGCATCATCGACGCAATCATCGGAACTGGCGATGCGTTGCCATTGAGAAACTCGCTGGCCTCACCGATATCGCCGGCAATACGTTCGGATTTCTGCATTACGCCACGGCGCTCGGCAAGCTCGTCTTCTTCGCCATCGAGCGGCGACAACACTTCAAGCTCTTCGACAGATGCCCGCAAATAATCCGCCTCGCGGGCCGCAGCTTCCACCTTGGCGCGGTGCACTTTCAGGCCGCGCTCGGCATCTTTCCAGGTACGGTACAGCGCCTGCATGGCCACTGCTTCATCGGTCAGCCCGGCAAAGGCATCCAGCAGCGTGCGGTGGGCGTTGGTGTCCACCAGCGCACGGTCGTCATGCTGGCCGTGGATTTCCACCATGTGCAGGCCAAGCTGGCGCATCAGTTGAACGGAAACGGCCTGATCGTTGACATAGGCCTTGGTGCGGCCATCGGCGGATTGAACCCGGCGGAAAATCAGGTCGCCATCATCATCCAGCCCGTTTTCGCGCAGAAGGGCACGTGCGGGATGCTCCATGCCCACTTCAAAGGTGGCAGTCACCTGCCCCTTGTCTTCGCCGTGGCGCACAAGGCCGCCATCGCCGCGCCCACCGAGCGCCAGCGACAGACTGTCGAGAAGAATGGATTTACCGGCACCCGTTTCGCCAGTCAGCACGGAGAGGCCCGCCTCGAACCCAAGGTCGAGCCGTTCGATCAGAACGATGTCGCGGATCGATAGCTGGACCAACATGGCTTATGCTCTGTCCTCAGGCTCCCACCAGTTTTTTACCGGCGCGGGAAATCCAGGATTCCCTGTTTTCGCGAGGCGCAAGCCCCTGCCCCTTCAACAGCTTGAAGGAATCGTCGTACCACTGGCTGTCAGGATAGTTGTTGCCGAGAACAGCAGCAGCAGTCTGCGCTTCATCCGCAAGGCCCATGGCGTAATAGGCTTCGGTCAGACGGGCCAGCGCTTCTTCGATCTGGTTGGTGTTCTGGTACTGCTCAACAACGATTCGGAAGCGCGATACGGCAGCAAGATATTCCTTGCGCTCAAGATAGTAACGGCCAACCTGCATCTCGCGACCGGCAAGCTGGTCGCGTGCAAAGCGGATCTTCGCCTGCGCATCTGCGACATATTCCGAATCGGGGTAATCGTTGACCACCTTGTTCATCGCCTCGATCGTGCGCTGTGCAGCGCGCTGATCCTGCGTTACGTCGGCGATCTGCTTGGAATAGGCCAGACCGATCATGTACTGAACGTAGGCCGCATCCTTGGCACGGGGATATTGCTTGAGGAAGCGCGTGCCGGATGCAATCGCGACTTCATTCTTATTCTGGCGGGTGGCGATGAAGGTGTTCATCACCAGCGCCTTCTGGCCCCACTCAGTGAAAGGATACTGCTTGTCGATGGCCGAGAACTTGCGACCGGCTTCGGTCATGTTACCGGCATTCATGTTGGCGAGGCCCTGCTTGTAGAGCACGTCAGGCGGATCGGTTTCGACGCCGAGCTTGGTGATGTCGATGTCGGGGTCGGACTGGCAAGCTGTCACCAGTGTTCCGGCGCCAATCAGCATGAGCGATACGAGCGCTCCCCGTACCGTTCCATTCATCGCACCAGACACTACACGCTTCATTCGTTAGTTCCCACTTCCGCGTAAATACAGAACATCGGCTTTTCCTGTGGCGTTTCTAGCCATAAAAGCGTCCGCAGGGCAACGCAATGATGACGCAATAACGCATTTTTATGGCATGGCACGTCGTAGCCGATGTTTATCTGAAGGCTTGCATCGCCATTTTACTGTGTTTTTCGGTCGCGATACAAAAAAGCCGCCCACACGGACGGCTTTTTATTTTTTGTGTCTATAACTCACGCCGACCAGGGCGCAAACTCGGACTGCTGGATGGCAACGAATTCCCGTGCGCGAACCACCGGGCTGCGAGCGCCGGGAGCCTCGACGATTTCATAGGCAGACGAATCGTTTAGCAGCGCCTTCAAAGCATTGGCATTGACCTTGTGGCCACCGCGATAGGAACGGTAGCAGCCGATGAACTGCGTGCCTGCCAGGGCCAGATCGCCCACGGCGTCCAGCGTCTTGTGGCGGACGAATTCGTCCTTCTCGTAACGCAGGCCTTCCATGTTGATCACAGTGTTGTCGTCGGAAATGACGACGGAATTTTCAAGCGAGGAACCCAGCGCATAACCAGCGGCCCACAGACGCTCGACATCACGCATGAAGCCGAATGTGCGGGCGCGCGACAGTTCGTTCTTGAATGTATCGGGCGTCAGGTCGCCCTTCCAGATCTGGCGACCAATCAGCGGCGTATCGAAATCGATTTCGACTTCGAAGCGCGTGCCATCATACGGGCGGAACTCGGCCCATGAAGCACCGGCCTCGATGCGCACAGGCTTCACGATGCGGATATAGCGGCGCTTTACGCCGAGGTTCTCGATGCCGACTGATTCGATGGCTTCGATGAAAGGCATAGAGCTGCCATCCATGATCGGCACTTCAGGACCGTCGACTTCAACGATGAGGTTGTCGATGCCCATGGCGTAGATACCGGCCATGACGTGTTCAACTGTCGCGACGGATTGCGTGGCCGAGCGACCGATGACGGTGCACAGGTCGGTGTTGCCCACATTGGCGGAAACGGCCTTGACCTCAACGGAGGTGCCATTGTCGAACTGGCGGCTGAAAACGATGCCCGTGCCCGCTTCCGCAGGCTGGAATGTCATGGATACCGGGTTGCCTGAATGCACGCCAATGCCCTTGAGCTGAACGGGGTTGGCGATCGTTGTCTGGAAACCGAGCAGTCCGATGGTCATGCGAGTCTTGCCTTTTCATGTGAACCAGCCTGCTAACCCGGCATGGCCCAAATTTCAACCGAGGGGAATAATCATCGGAGAAACCGCGTTATATTCTCGTCTCATCGTCATACATACGCACAGTGGGTGCCTATCTCAAATCACTGTTGATTTCGCTTTGTAACAGACCCAAATCTTTGAAAAAGCTAATCTAAAACCGCGCAATCACAGCCTTATAAGACAACAATACCCGGGTCTTTGGGACCCGGGTATTGGCATTGCAGAGAATCGGCAGATCAGTTGGACTGGCGGCGAAGGAACGCCGGAATCTCAAGCTGGTCGTCCTCGTGCTGGCTGGCAGACGAAGGCGTCTGACGGCCATGATCGTCCAGATTGCCACGGCGCGGTGCGTAGAGGCTGGCCTCCTGCGACAGCGGGCGACGCTGCTGGTTGGCCAGGCTTGGCGCGTCCATCATGTCGGATGGAACGGCTTCTTCCTCTTCGCGGCGACCGAGCGAATTGGTGATCCGCTTCAGAAGGCCCATCGGGCCACGCTCTTCAGGAACAGCCGATGCCGGGTGGGCGCGGTGATCCATCTCAGCCTTGACGACTGGAGGGAAGTCCTCGACCTTCGGCATGCGGACCGGCTCTGGGGCGCGGGCGACAGGGGCTGGCTCGTGATAAACCGGTGCCGGTGCCTGCTGCATGCGGGGTGCAGGTGCTGCCACCTGTTCCGCCGCATGGTAAGCAGGCACTGGTGCGGTGTGCACTGGTGCTGCGGGGCGAGCAGCAACCGGTGCTTCCGCTGGAGCGGCTGCGAACAGCTTGCTCTGAGGGCGGAATTCGGCTTCTGCCTGGGCCTGACGGAGACGCTGTTCAGCGGCCGCCAGTGCCAGTTCCCGTTCCATTTCGGCATCGCGAATGGTCTGGGCGATTGGGTCTACGGTCGTCTTTGGTGCCTGCATGACTGGGGCAGGCTGCACTGCGGCCGGAGCAGAAGCAACGGCCGCGGAAGGACGGATAAGCGGCTTTGCAGCAGCAGCCTGGCGAAGCTCTTCGGCGTTGCGTTCCATCTGGCCAGGAACGCGGTCGATGCCGGTGGCAACGACGGATACGCGAATGAGACCTTCCAGAGCTTCGTCGAATGTCGCGCCGAGGATGATGTTTGCGTCTGGATCGACTTCTTCGCGAATACGGGTCGCAGCTTCGTCGACTTCGAACAGGGTCATGTCGCGACCACCGGTGATGGAGATCAGGAGGCCCTGTGCACCCTTCATCGATGTTTCGTCGAGCAATGGGTTGGCAATCGCCGCTTCCGCAGCCTGCATGGCACGGCCCTGGCCGGAAGCCTCGCCGGTACCCATCATCGCACGGCCCATTTCGCGCATGACTGAGCGAACGTCGGCGAAGTCGAGGTTGATAAGACCTTCCTTCACCATCAGGTCGGTAATGCAGGCAACGCCGGAGTAGAGAACCTGGTCGGCCATCGCAAATGCGTCAGCAAACGTGGTCTTGTCGTTGGCAATACGGAACAGGTTCTGGTTTGGAATGACGATCAGCGTATCGACGGACTTCTGCAGTTCCTCGATGCCCTGTTCGGCCAGACGCATACGGCGACCGCCTTCGAAGTGGAAAGGCTTTGTCACGACGCCAACCGTCAGAATGCCCTTGTTACGGGCAGCCTGTGCCACGACGGGTGCAGCACCTGTACCGGTACCACCGCCCATGCCGGCAGTGACGAAGCACATGTGCGTGCCGTTCAGGTGGTCGATGATTTCATCGATGCACTCTTCGGCAGCAGCGCGGCCGACTTCCGGCTGCGAACCCGCGCCCAGACCTTCGGTAACGTTGACACCGAGCTGGATAACCCGGTCGGCCTTCGTCATCGTCAGAGCCTGTGCATCCGTGTTGGCAACGACGAAGTCGACGCCCTGAAGGCCAGCCGTGATCATGTTGTTCACAGCGTTACCGCCGCCACCTCCAACGCCGAAAACGGTGATGCGTGGCTTCAGCTCGGTGATATCCGGCTTTTGCAGCTGTATCGTCATTTTAACATTCCTTCTTTCTCTGGCCGCATCGCCCCGCAGGCCAATTCTTAATCAACTCACTCAGTCCCCTGCCCGATGGGCAGACAGAGGTCAGAAACTTTCCTTCAGCCATTGCCCTACGCGGGCTATCCGGCCACTACCTGTTCCGAACGGCGAGAACATTCCGTTCTGCGCCGCATGGATTTCGATGTCCGCGATCTGCGGATAAATCATCAGCCCGCAGGCTGTGGAAAAGGCCGGGCCTTTGGCCGCGACCGGCAGGCCGGACACGCCCATGGGGCGGCCGATGCGAACGTTGCGGGCCAGAATGCGCCGCGCCGTTTCCGGCAGGCCGGTCAACTGGCTGGCTCCTCCGGTCAGAACCACGCGCTTGCCAACAATCGGGGAAAAACCCGATTTCTGGATGCGGTCGCGAATCAATTCCAATGTCTCTTCGATGCGGGCCCGAACGATGCGGCTGACGAGAGCACGAGATACCTGCGAAGGCTGGTCGCGGTCGTCTTCGCCAATCGGCGGAACGGCAATCATGTCGCGGTCGTCGGAACCGTTGGCCAGCGCCGAACCGTGAACGACCTTCAGGCGCTCCGCATCTTCGATACGGGTCGACAGGCCACGGGCCAGATCGGTGGTGACGTGGTGTCCGCCGAGACCGATGGCATCGGTGTGAACCAGACGGCCCTCGGCAAAAACCGAAATCGTCGTCGTGCCGCCGCCCATGTCGATGGCCGCACAGCCAAGTTCGACTTCATCATCCACCAGAGCTGCAAGGCCGCTGGCATAAGGTGTCGCAACAATGCCTTCGACCGACAGGTGAGCGCGGTTGATGCAAAGCTCCAGATTTTTCAGCGCCGTGCGTTCAGCCGTGACCACATGCATGTCCACGCCCAGCATATCGCCATACATGGACAGTGGATCGCGAATGCCGCGTTCACCATCCAGCGAGTAGCCGGTTGGCAGCGAGTGCAGGATCGCGCGGTCCTGGCGCAGAGACTGCTGGCTGGCAGCAATCAGAACCTTGCGCAAATCGCCCGATTCGACTTCCTGCCCGCCCAGATCAATGCTGGCGGTGTAGATGTCGCTGGCGATACGGCCTGCGGAAACATTGACGATCAGGCTATCGACGGTGAGGCCTGCCATGCGCTCGGCGGCATCGACAGCCAGACGAATGACGCCTTCCAGCGCATCCAGATCGGCAATGACGCCGGATTTCACGCCGCGCGAACGCTGGTGACCGATGCCGATGACTTCGACCTTATGCGTGCGACCCGGCAGCACTTCGGTTTCCTCACGCGGTGTGAGACGACCGATCATGCACACGACCTTGGTGGAACCGATATCAAGAACCGAAACCACATGGCTGCGCTTGGAAGACAGAGGCTTCAAGCGCGGGAGACCGAAATGGGAAGAACCAAAAAAGCTCATGTGTTCTTCTCCGCCAACTTGATCGCCTTGGTGCGTGCTTCGACAGCCTTCTGGCGACGCTCGGCTGCACCTTCGGTCAGCTGCACGGTCGTGCGGTCCGAAAGGCGCAGATCGACGGCAGCCACGTCACGGGAAAGAACCTTTTCTTCCATGTCCATACGCGACAGCAATTGCAGGGCCTTCGGAACATTCTCTTCCGGCAGCTTGACGACGATGCCGTTATCCAGATGCAGGTCCCAGCGACGTCCGGCAATGCGAACATAGGCGCGAACGCGGTTGCGAATTTCCGGCCAGTCGGCCAGCTCATCCACGAAGCTGGCAGCACCCGTTTCGGCATCACGGCCGACGAACAGCGGCAGACCGGCGTATTTGTTGTCCCGCAACGGCGCGATCACGCTGCCGCTCTTTTCGATCAACGAAAGCTCCGTGCCGTGCTGCCAGATACCAAAGGCCTGACGTTCCTTCAGACGCACTTCGATGGTCTTGGGATAAATCTTGCGGACGTCGACATCTTCGACCCACGGCAATTCTGTCAGCTTTTTGCGGGCTGCGTTTACATCAAGCGCGATCAGCGATGTCGCGCCATCAAGGCCGAGCAGCTGGAAAATGTCGATTTCGGACGTCTGGATGTTGCCGGAAACCTTTACGTCCTCGATGGCAAAGCCGGCAGCCGATGTCGTGGCCTGCGCAACGACATTGGTGTGGCCACCCAGCGACATGCCGTAAAGGCCAATTGCCGAGAAGAATGCCAGCGTTGCCAGCGAGCCGGTATGCGCGGGAATGTGGATGCGTCCGGTGGCCAGCGACACGCCGAAGCGAAAGCCCTTACGCAACGGACGTGGCAAAACCATGCGTTCATCGGCTGCTGCCGAAGCGAATTGCTCGCGCTTTTTTTGTCCCGACTTTTTGCGGTTTATCGCGAACACGAAGCGTCCTCCACCATCCAACGGACAAGCTCGCCAAACGAGCGGCCCGCATGAGCTGCCATTTCGGGCACGAGGGAGGTCGGCGTCATACCGGGCTGAGTGTTGACCTCAAGCCAGATAATCTCGCCATCTTCTGAGAAACGGTCGTCGTAACGAAAGTCCGAACGGCTTACGCCACGGCAGCCAATCACCTGATGCGCCATAACCGCCAATGATTGGATTTTTTGGTAAATTTTTGGTGAAATTTCTGCAGGAATGACATGCTTTGAGCCACCCTTCACATATTTCGCATCGTAATCGTAAAATGTGTGACCGAGTGGCACCACCTCTGTGACGCCCATCGCCTCGCCATTCATCACGCCGCAGGTGAACTCGCGACCATGAATGTAGCGCTCGACCATGACCTCATCGCCATAGCGCCATTCCGACGAACCGATGATTTGCGGAGGATGCGACTGATCTTCCTGCACCATGACCACGCCGAAGCTCGAACCTTCGCGCACGGGCTTTACGACATAGGGCGGTGCCAGCGGATGCTGGTTACCGATATCGAAACGGCTCATCAGCTTTTCCGGCGCAACAGGAATACCCGCAGCAGCAGCAACCTTCTTGGCCTGCGACTTGTTCATGGCAAGCGACGACGCCAGCACGCCCGAATGCGTGTAGGGAATTTCGAGATATTCGAGGATGCCCTGAATGGTGCCGTCTTCACCGTAGGGACCGTGGAGCGCGTTAAAGGCAACGTCGGGGCGCAACTTCGAAAGCGTCGCAGCGATATCACGGTCCACGTCGACACGTGTAACCTTGAAGCCCTCGCCTTCCAAGGCGGATGCGCAAGCCTCTCCCGTCGAGAGGCTGACTGGCCGCTCGGAAGAAAACCCACCCATAAGAACAGCGATATGTTTGCCGCTCATGACAACCTCTGACACCAAAAACACCTGACCAAGATAACCGGACCAGAAACCTGCTCCGCGATTCTCTCGCCCGCTCCGTGGCAAACACTTAAGCGCCATTAAGGTTAATGAAGTGTTTACTTTCGTTAGCCGAAACGACCAGCGACGCGATTTTTCTTAAAGAATCACATCAACCCCGGATTCCCTCCTTGGAATCAGAGAGTTGGCGCCAATGCAAGATTCAGAATTTCAACGGGATGAAATAAAATCGTTGCGCGAACGAGAGATCACAGCCGGGAAAGCAAGATCGATTCGTTAAGATCCGCCGCTTTTCCCCAGCCATTTTTGACAATTGCCGATGCGTTTACCGCGGGCTTTTGTACCTACCTCCTACTTCATTCTATGATCACGCCGAACGGAGGCACGCCTAAATGAGAGAGAATTCAATATGGCACAGCATTGCCGGTGGCAGGGAGATGCTGGACTGGTTTGGTGGCACCCATAAATTTCACGATGCGCTCTTGCAGGAACTTGTCATAAGGGCAGACAGCACGGGTTCGTTGCGGCTCAACACGTCGATCCTCACAGATGCGGTCGATGAAAATGGCTTTCTTATTTCTGAAAAGCATGCGGACGTAATCCTCAATCTGGGTGGCATTCACACCGTCAACCTGACTGACCTGGATATGATGCCCGGTATCATTTTAATGCTGGACATCATCCAAACCGACTCGCTCTTCAAAATCGAATGGTCCGCCAGCTATGGCGTAAACGGTCATATCATTGCCGGCACCTCGATTTTTCGCTCACGCCAAAACCCGCCGAACCACACATCACATGAAGCAAAACGACGCACGAACACCGATAATCGTCCATTTTTTCCAGAATATTGCGTTTTAACCGTTTCAAAGGATCGAAAATTGCGTTAACGCAACCTCACCCCGGTAAAGGGTCATAAGTGTTACTTAACAATGGAAAAATCCCATGTCCGACGCGATATCCAAGGTATCGCCGACCGCTGACGCTTCGAACGATGTAAAGACAAATTCGCCTGCACGAGTTCTTACTGCCAGCGTGGTCGGCACGACCATCGAGTTCTTCGACTTCTACGTTTATGCGACCGCAGCAGTGCTCGTGTTCCCAACGTTGTTCTTCCCCAACAACGACCCGATGACGGCGCTTCTGGCCTCTTTCGCCACGTTCTCCATCGCTTTCTTCGCCCGTCCGCTGGGTGCCGTGGTCTTCGGCCATTACGGCGACCGCGTGGGCCGCAAGACGACGCTCGTTGCTGCGCTTCTGACAATGGGTGTCTCCACCGTCATCATCGGCCTGTTGCCATCCTATGAAACAGCTGGCGTTCTGGCACCGCTGCTTCTGGCGCTGTGCCGTTTCGGTCAGGGCTTTGGCCTTGGTGGTGAATGGGGTGGCGCCGTGCTTCTGGCAACGGAAAACGCCCCTCCCGGCAAGCGCAGCTGGTACGGCATGTTCCCGCAGCTCGGCGCTCCACTCGGCCTCTTCCTTTCCTCCGGCGTCTTCTGGCTGCTGCTTCACCTGATGTCGCAGGAAGCCTTGCTCAGCTGGGGCTGGCGCATTCCCTTCGTCGCGTCGATCATCCTTATCGCCGTTGGCCTGTGGGTGCGTCTATCGATCACCGAAACGCCTGCCTTCCAGAAGGCTATCGACAAGGAAGAGCGCGTCGCCGTTCCCGTGGCCGAACTCTTCCGCCATCACAAGCGCAGCCTGCTGCTCGGCACATTCGTGGCGCTGGCAACCTTCGTGCTGTTCTATATCGGCACGGCCTATCTGCTGTCCTACAACGTCAAGGTTCTGAAAATTCCGTTCCTCGACGCGCTGGAAGTTCAGCTCGTCAGCTCCGTCGTCTTCGGCATCTTCATTCCCATCGCCGGAAAGCTGGCCGAACGCTTCGGTCGTCGCGAAGTCCTGATTGCCACGACCGTGTTGATCGGTGCCTTCTCGTTCCTCCTGCCCGGCCTGATGACCGGCGGCGAAGGCTCGATCTTCCTCTTCGCAGCACTCGCCATGGCACTGATGGGCATGACCTACGGCCTCATCGGCACGGCACTCGCAGCCCCCTTCCCGACGACGGTTCGCTACACGGGCTCGTCCATCACCTTCAACATGGCCGGCATCTTCGGCGCATCGCTGGCGCCCTACATCGCCACATGGCTGCAGGTGAATTACGGCATGGGCTACGTCGGCTACTATCTCTGCGTCGCCGCGCTGATCACTCTGTTGTGCATCATGCTGTCGCGCAAAGACGAAGTCTAAGCCGTCATCTTCACGTTGAGATCGAAACAGCCGGATCAATCATCCGGCTGTTTTCGTTTGTAGAGATCACCCTGCAAGACTTTGTTCGTCGACGACAACATGATTGCGTCCAGATTGTTTCGCCCTGTAGAGCGCAACATCGGCACGGTGCATGACGTTCTCGAACAGCTCATCATCTCTGGGCATCGAGATACCAATCGAAATCGTGACATTGATGGAAACGCTCTCGGCCACAAAAGGCTGGGCCTCAACCGACTGTCGGCAACCCTCGCAATACGCAGAGAAATCGGCGAGCGGAATGTTTGACGTCGCAACCACAAACTCCTCACCGCCGAGCCTGCTCAAAAGCGAAGATGCCGGAAACGCCTCCGCGATGCGCCGTGCAATGCCGGATATCACTGCATCTCCAGCGGCATGACCGTAATTGTCATTAATCGACTTGAAGTGATCGATGTCGAAGAACGCCAGACAATAGTCCTCGTCCAGATGCTTTGCATCGGCATGCAGCCCCGCCCGGTTCCGCAGACCTGTCAGACCATCCGTATGGCTGAGATGTTTGTAGCGCTCATGGGAAATGGAAAGACATTTCACCTGCTTGGCGATGATATGCGACAGCACGAACGAGATCGGAAACGTGATGAAAACGGTCAAAGTGCTGCCAACCCATAAAGCTGTCTTGGGGTTGGGAACAAATCCTAGGACAATCAACGTGCTGAGTGCGGTTACGTTGAGGACAAGAGCGATCAACGTAACCGTTATTGAGAAAGCAGATGCAAAACGCAGCGGCTGGAGTGTAGTGCGATCTTCGGACGTGGCTAGACGAAACAAAAGCGGGGGCAACAGATAACTGCCCGGCATCGTTTCATTGTCAGCTACCAAGGAACGCCTCTACTTCTCTCCCCGGCATGAAAAGGCCGAGGCGCTTGATTTCCCACTCCAGGCGAATGCCTGCATGTTCGAACACGCGCTTGCGCACCGCTTCACCCAGATATTCCAGATCGTAGCCGGTCGCGTGACCGGTGTTGATCATGAAATTGCAATGCAGCGATGACATTTGCGCGCCGCCGATGACCATGCCGCGACCACCCGCCTCATCGATGAGGCTCCAGGCCGAATGTCCTTCGGGGTTCTTGAACGTTGAGCCGCCAGTCTGCTCGCGGATCGGCTGAACCGTTTCGCGATGGTGGCGAACGGCGTCCATGTCAGCGCGGATTTTCGCCCGGTCTTCCGGGTGGCCTTCGAACAGGGCACCTGTGAAAATCAGATCCTTGGATGCTTCGGAGTGGCGATAGCTGTAGCCCATATCCGCATTGGACAGGGTGTGCTGATTGCCCTGACGGTCCACGGCGTAAACCTCGACGACACGATCCTTCGTCTCGCCGCCATTGGCACCGGCGTTCATGCGCAGCGCGCCGCCGATGGAGCCGGGAATGCCGTAGTAGAAATGGAAACCGCCGATGCCGTTATCCATCGCCATGGCTGCAATGTGCTTATCCGGGCAGATCGCACCCGCCTTGATGCGGTTTTCGCCTGCCAGTTCCACCTGGCCGAAGCCTTTGGCGGACAGACGAACGACGACGCCGGGAATGCCGCCATCACGGACCAGCAGGTTGGAGCCGACGCCGACAACCGTCAGCGGAACGTCTTCCGGCAGGATTTTGAGGAAAGCGATGAGGTCATCCACGTCATGGGGCTGGAACATCAGTTCCGCCAGACCACCTGCCCTGAACCACGTTACGCGATCCATCGGCGAATCCGGCGTCAAACGTCCTCTGAGTTCCTTTACTCCGTCGCCGAGTCTCTCCAGCAACTTTACCCCATCCACCTGTCTCATGCAGACTTTCCTGAAATGCTATCCAATTCTGAGGGCAGCACTGCCGCCCACTGCGTAATATTACCAGCTCCCAAAAGAACCACGAAATCACCAGGTTTCGCAATGCCTGCAACTGTCTTTGCCAGATCGTCGCGGGAAGAGAGGTGGCGCGCATCGCGATGGCCCGCAGCTCTGGTGGCTGAAACGAGCGTCTCGGAGTTCACACCCTCTATGGCATCTTCGCCCGCCGGATAGACCGGAGCAAGAAGAATTGTGTCGGCATCGTTGAAACAATGCGCAAAATCTTCAAACAGGCTGGAAAGGCGCGAATAACGGTGCGGCTGGTGCACGGCGATGATGCGACCGCTACATGCTTCACGCGCGGCCTTCAACACGGCCTTGATCTCGACAGGGTGATGGCCGTAATCGTCGAAGACCTGCACGCCGTTGGACTCACCCGTCAGCGTGAAACGGCGCTTGACACCGCCGAAAGAGGCCAGCCCCTTCTTGATGTCTTCGACAGAAATTCCCAGACGGTTGGCGACCGCAATAGCCGCCGTCGCATTCGAAACGTTGTGACGGCCGGGCATCGGCAGCACGAGATCGGTGAAAGTGAAAATCTTGCCCGTGCGGCGACGGCGGATTTCGACGTCGAAAATCGACTTGGTCCCGTCGATACGGACATTGGAGAAGCGCACATCGGCCTGCGGGTTTTCCCCGTAAGTGATGACCTTGCGGTCTTCGATCTTGCCCACCAGCGTCTGCACTTCGGGATGGTCGATGCACAACACACCGAAGCCATAGAAGGGCACGTTTTCCACGAACTGGCGGAATGCGGCCCGCACGGCGTCGAAATTGCCGTAATGGTCCAGATGCTCAGGGTCGATATTGGTGATGACGGCGACATCGGCGGGCAGTTTCAGGAAGGTGCCGTCCGATTCGTCGGCCTCCACCACCATCCACTCGCCCTCACCCATGCGGGCATTGGTGCCGTAAGCGTTGATGATGCCGCCATTGATGACGGTCGGGTCGAGATTGCCTGCTTCCAGCAGCGTAGCGACCATAGAGGTCGTCGTCGTCTTGCCGTGCGTGCCGCCAATGGCGATGGCATTACGGAAGCGCATCAGTTCGGCCAGCATTTCGGCGCGCCGAACGATCGGCAGGTGCTTTTCGCGCGCCGCTGCCAGTTCCGGGTTGTTCTTCTTGATCGCGGTGGACACCACGACCACCTCTGCATCGCCGAGGTTTTCCGCAGCCTGTCCGACAAAGACTTCGATGCCCTTGTCACGCAGACGCTGCACATTGGCGCTGTCTGCCTGATCGGAACCCTGCACGCGGTGACCGAGATTGTGAAGCACCTCGGCAATGCCGCTCATGCCGATGCCGCCGATTCCGATGAAATGGACAAGACCTATGGCTTTCGGCATCTTCATGGATGCACTCCTTCTTTATTTTTTGCTTTAAATTGCTGAACGGACTGACCAGCCGCAATCGCTTCCACCAGATCGGCCAGACGCTGCGCCGCATCCGGCTTGCCGGTCGCTTTCGCAGCCGCCGCCGTGTTGGCCAGACGATCAGGATCGTTCATGGCATCGCTCAGCAGCGATGACAGCTTTTGCGGAGACAGTTCGGACTGTTTGATAACGCTTGCACCACCCGCAGCAGAAAGCGCTGCGGCATTGGCCGCCTGGTCATGATCCAGCGCATGCGGATAAGGCACCAGAACGGATGGACGCCCGATGACGGAAAGCTCCGACACCGTGGAAGCACCCGAACGGCTGATGACGAGATTGGCACCCGCGATCCTCTCTGCCATGTCGCCAAAGAACGGCGAAACGTCCGCCTTCACACCCAGCTTGGCATAGGAGGCAATGACGCTATCCTTGTCTTCCGGGCGCGCCTGTTGTGTCAACGAAATGCGAGAACGCATCTCGTTCGGCATCAGGCAGATGGCGGCGGGCACGGCGCCGGAAAAGAACTGCGCGCCCTGACTTCCACCGAACACGACGAGCTGGAACGGCTCACCGGCCCCAGACGGCGCGTAAGCAATGTCGGCAGCCGTCAGCACGGCGGGACGAACGGGGTTGCCGGTCGTCACGGTCTTGTCGGCATAATCGCCCTTGTTTTCCGGCAGGAAGCCACCGGCGATCGCTTTGACGCGCTTGGCCAGCGCCTTATTGGCACGGCCCATTACGGCGTTCTGCTCATGGATAATCGACGGCACACCGAGGCCAGTGGAAGCCAGCAGCGGCGGCACGGTGGGGTAGCCACCGAAACCGACAACGGCCACCGGCTTCAGCTTGGTTACGAGACGGCGGGCGGCGCGAAGGCCGGTCCATAGTTTCAGCAGCGCCTTGGCAACGGAGATAGGGTTCTTGGAGCCGATGGTGGCGGAGGGTACGACGTGAATTTCATCGGCGGGAAATTTGCCTGCGTAGCGTTCGGCACGGCTGTCGGTCACCAGATGCACGGCGTAACCGCGCGCCTTCAACTCGTATGCCAGCGCCTCTGCCGGAAACACATGGCCGCCGGTTCCCCCGGCGGCTAGCAGAACGATGCCTTTGCTCATACTCTTTACTCCGCAGGAAGGCCTGCATTGACCCGGAAGAAACTGCGCTCCTGCGCACGTTTTTCAGGGCGGTGGCGTGTCAGCGCCAGAAGAAAACCAGCCGTCACGCAAATCGCCATCATGGACGAGCCACCATAGGAAATCAGCGGCAGCGTCATGCCCTTGGCAGGCATCAGTTCCAGATTGACGCCGATATTGATCATCGACTGCATGCCGATTTGCAGCACGAGACCGGCCACCGCGAAGCGGACGAAATCGTCCTTTTCCTTGAAGGCGTGGCTGAGGCCGCGCAGCACGATGAAGGCGAAAATCATGACCAGCAGCATGCAGAACAGGATGCCGAACTCTTCCGCCGCAACGGAAAAGATGAAGTCCGTATGGCTATCGGGAATGATGCGCTTGACGATGCCTTCGCCCGGCCCCTGACCGAACCAGTTGCCGCGAATGATGGCTTCGCGGGCGGTATCGACCTGAAACGTATCGCCCTCGCCCGTCCAGAACCGGTCGATACGACCTGCAACGTGCGGCAGCATCAGATAGGCAGTGATGATGCCACCGACGCCAAGGCCACCCAGCATGATGATCCAGAACCACGGCACACCGGCCATGAAGAACATGCCGCCCCAGACGACGGAGGTCAGAATGGTCTGGCCGAAGTCCGGCTGCGCGATCAAAAGCGCGGCGACGATGCCGAAGGTGATGATGGCAAAGAGATTGCCGGGAATTTCAGGATGGCGCGCACGCTCGGCAAACAGCCAGGCACAGACGATGACGAAGGCAGGCTTCATGAATTCTGAAGGCTGAATGGAGAACGAACCGATGGAAATCCAGCGGCGCGCGCCCTTCACTTCGATACCGAAGAACAGCGCAAAGATCATCATCAGCAGCGCGGCAATCAGCATGATCACGGCCACGCGGCGCACCTGCCGCGGCGTCAGAAACGACAGGCCCACCATAATGGCCAGCGATGGCACCATGAACATGGCCTGACGCTCGACAAAGAAGAAGCTGTTGAGGCCGATACGCTCGGCAACCGCAGGTGACGCCGCAAAAGATAGCATCAGCCCGATGCCCATCAGCGCGATGAAGGCCGCGAGGAAGAAACGGTCGATGGTCCAGAACCATTCCGCGACCGGTCCACGGTCGATACGGCTTACCATTTCATCACTACTCCTTTTCCGAGCCAACCAACATCGTCACGCCAGTCAGTGCTGCAACATGGCCAACGAACGAATCACCACGTATTTCGAAGTTCTTATATTGATCGAAGCTTGCGCAAGCCGGTGATAGCATCACGACATTGCCGTCGCGACCATCCTTCTGCGCGTCCATTGCGGCATGTTCGACAGCCTTGTCGAGCGTACCGGAGATTTCGTAAGGCACCGCCTCACCCAAGGTCGATGCAAACTCAGCCGCCGCCTCGCCGATCAGATAGGCCTTGGCAATATGGGAAAACAGCGGCGAAAGACTGGATATGCCACCCGCTTTCGGCAGGCCACCGGCAATCCAGTAGATACGGTCATAGCTGGAAAGTGCCGGTGCTGCGGCATCGGCATTGGTCGCCTTGCTGTCATTCACGAAGGTCACATTGCCACGACGGCCCACCGGCTGCATGCGGTGCTTGAGCCCGGGGAAGGAGCTGAGCCCGGCCCGCACCTCATCCTCCGAAATGCCGACAGCAAGGCAAGCCGCAATCGCTGCCGCCGCGTTCTGAGCATTGTGGCTACCGCGCAGCGTCTGGATGCCATCGAGATCAACGAGCAGCGACGACGTGCCACCCTGCGCCTTCATAATGCGGCTACCCTCGGCATAGAGACCATCGGCCACGACGTTGCGCTTGGAGATGCGCAGCACGGTCACACCGGCGCGCTCGATGCGGTCGGCAATCAGCGTGCAATAGCTGTCGTCAACACCAACGACGGCCGTATCGCTGCCTGCAACCAGCCGCTCCTTGATATCGGCATAATGCTGCATCGTTCCATGACGGTCGAGATGATCAGGCGTCAGGTTGAGCAGAATGCCAGCGGTCGGGTTCAGCGTCGGCGCGAGGTCGATCTGGTAAGACGAGCACTCGACCACGTAAAAGCGTTGCGCCTTCGGCGGTTCGAGGCTGAGTACAGCCGTGCCGATGTTGCCGCCTAACTGTGTATCGCGACCGGAGGCTTTCAGAATATGTGCGATCAGCGCCGTCGTGGTGGATTTGCCGTTGGTGCCGGTAATGGCGATAAAGGAGCTATTCGGCGCGTGCGCACGGCGTTCGCGCACGAAAAGCTCGATATCGCCGATCACCTCTACACCGGCGGCCTTCGCCAGATCGACGGACCAATGCGGCTTTGGATGCGTCAGTGGCACGCCGGGTGCCAGAACGAAAGCGGCAAGCTTCGACCAATCGAGCGTGCGCAAATCCGCCGTTGGAATGCCCTCGGCACTCGCCTTGGCCACACTGTCAGGATTGTCATCAAATGCCGTCACGTCGGCACCACCGGCAACCAGTGCCTTGGCAGTGACCAGACCAGAGCCGCCAAGCCCGAACAGCGCGACCTTTTTTCCGGCAAGTGAGGTGACAGGGATCATGCCGTTACCTCAACTTCAGCGTTGCGAGGCCGAGCATGGCCAGACCAACGGAAATGATCCAGAAGCGAATGACAACCTGGCTTTCCGTCCAGCCCTTCTTTTCGAAATGGTGGTGGATCGGCGCCATCAGGAAGACGCGTTTGCCGGTGCGCTTGAACCAGAACACCTGAATGATGACCGACAGCGTTTCCATGACGAACAGGCCACCAACGATGATCATGACGAGCTCGTGCTTGATCGCAACCGCGATGGAGCCGATGAGGCCGCCCAGCGCGAGCGAACCCGTATCACCCATGAAGATAGCGGCTGGCGGTGCGTTGAACCACAGAAAGCCGAGCCCCGCCCCGATAACCGCGCCAACGATGACCGCAAGTTCACCCGTTCCGGGCACGAAATTGATCTGGAGGTAATTGGCGAAAATCGCGTTTCCGACCAGATAGGAAATGATGCCGAAGGTCGCAGCAGCAATCATCACAGGCACGATGGCAAGACCATCGAGACCATCTGTCAGGTTCACCGCGTTACCCGCACCGACGATGACGAAAGCGCCGAACAGCACGAAGAAATAACCGAGGTCGATCACGAATTCCTTGAAGAACGGAAAGGCGATCGAACTTCCAAGCGTCCCGCCATGCGGCGCCGTTGCCAGTGCGACCTCCATCATGAAGAACACGGCAATCGCGGCAATGACGAACTCGATGCCGAGACGGGCCTTGCCGGAAAAGCCCTTGTCGCTCTGCTTGGTGACTTTCAGATAATCGTCGTAAAAGCCGATGGCACCGAAGCCGAGCGTTACCATCAGTACCGAGACGACGTAAACGTTGGACAGATCACCCCACAACAATGAACCGCCAAGGATACCCGCCAGGATCATCAACCCGCCCATGGTCGGCGTACCGGCCTTTTTGAAATGCGTCTGTGGACCATCGGCGCGGATCGGCTGACCCTTGCCCTGGCGAATGCGCAGCGAATTGATGATGGCAGGACCGAACAGGAAGACGATCAGCGCGGAGGTGAACAATGCAGCACCGGCCCGGAACGTAATGTACCGGAACAGATTGAAGACTTGAACTTTGTCCGACAGTTCAACGAGCCAGATCAGCATGTGTGCCCTTTCGAAAGGCGATCAAAGCAGCGGGCGTCAAAAATTGTGCCTGCGCCACCTCGAGTTCTTGTTTGTTTCAGCAACGAGCAATCGAAAACAGCATCGTGCCATTCATCCAGTGCTCTAAATCTGGCGTTCCGTCTCGGGGAATGCCGGATACTTGTCAAGAAGAGCCGTCACGATCTTGCCAAAACCGATGCCAAGTGACGATTTTATCATCAATACATCGCCCGGCTGGACCCATTTGAGAACGAATTCATTGAGTTCGGCAGTCGTCGGGAACCACGCAACGGTCACGCTCTCCGGCAGGGCATCGCGCAGTGCGGCCATCGACTCACCCGCCAGCCACACGTGCTCGATGCCAGCCGATAGAAGCGGACCGGACAATTCCTCATGCACCTCGGCAGAAAACTCGCCCATCTCCAGCATATCGCCCAGCACGGCCACGCGCCGTCCACTGCCCTTCACTTCGGCTGCGGCCAGAAGCGCTATGGCGGCCCGCATGGAAGCCGGGTTGGCATTGTAGCTCTCGTCGATCAGCAGGAACGAGCCTTCGCCAACCGAAAGACGGTGGCGCTGGCCCCTGCCCTTCACGGGCTCCAGTGTGCCCAGCGCTGCAAAGGCCTTGTCAAGGTCAGCACCCGTCACCGCAACGGTGCCGAGAGCCGCCATGGCGTTTTCGGCAATGTGACGACCGGCAGCGCCGATATGCAGCTCGCTGGTCTCGCCATTGATGATGGTCCAGATGGTCGAACCGTTGGGCGTATTCTCGTAATCGGCAAGGCGGAAATCTGCCTTGGCATGCTGTCCAAATGTCAGCACGTGTTCGATACCCGCATCGAGTGCTGCGCGCTCGAGCTGCTCGAACTGCGCATTGTCGCGGTTCAGAATAACCGCGCCACCGGGCAGTACACCGTCGAAGATTTCAGCCTTTGCCGCCGCAATCTCTTCCAGATTGTTAAAATTGCCGAGGTGAGCAGCCGCGATGGTGGTGATGATGGCCAGATGCGGCTTGACCTGCTTGACCAGCGGGCTGATCTCACCGGCGTGGTTCATGCCCACTTCGAAAATGCCGAATTCCGTATCGGCCGGCATGCGCGCCAGCGTCAGCGGCACGCCCCAATGGTTGTTGAAGGACGAGACGGCGGCATGCACCTTGCCCGAGGGTGCCAGCACCTGCCGCAGCATCTCCTTGGTCGTGGTTTTGCCGACAGAGCCGGTGATGGCGATGATACGCGCCGATGTTCGCTCTCTGGCAGCGATGCCAAGCTTGACCAAGGCCGCCAGAACGTCTTCCACCACGATCATCGGCACGGTCAGTCGTCCAAGCGCAGGCAGCTTGCCTTCCGAAACGACCAGAAGGCCCGCACCGTTGGCGACCGCAAAGCTTGCGTAATCGTGGCCATCCACCCGGTCACCCTTGATGGCGAAGAAAGCTTCGCCCGGCTGCACCGTACGGCTGTCGATGGAAATGCCCGTGATGCCTTGCGGCAGGTTGCCGACCGGACGGCCTGCCATTACGGCGACCATGTCCGGCACTGTCCATAACCAGTTCAAATCTTCAATCCTTCCAGCGCGGTACGCACCTGTTCATGATCCGAGAACGGCAATGTCACGCCGCCCACGATCTGACCTTCCTCGTGCCCCTTGCCCGCAACGATCAATGTATCTCCACTCCCCAGCAGCGACACGGCGTGGCTGATAGCCTCTGCCCTATCGGCGATTTCCAGCGCACCGGGTGCCGCCGCCATGATTTCGGCTCGGATGGTCTGCGGCTCTTCGGAGCGCGGATTGTCATCCGTGACAACAACGATGTCGGACAGCCGGGTCGCCACTTCACCCATGATCGGGCGCTTGCCCTTGTCGCGGTCTCCACCGCAGCCGAAAACCGTAATGATGCGACCGGATGTGAACGGCCGCACCGACGTCAGCACATTTTCCAGCGCATCCGGCTTGTGCGCATAATCCACATAGGCCAGCGCACCGTTCTTCGTCTGGCCGATCAGTTCGAGACGGCCCGCAGCCCCCACCAGTTTCTCAAGCGCCTTGAGCGCCACCGACGCCGAAACACCGGTCGAAATCGCAAGCCCTGCGGCAACCAGCGCATTGGCCACCTGAAAATCACCGGCAAGCGGAATATCGACTTCGTAAATTTTGCCCTGATGATGCACTTCGATCATCTGCTTATGGCGGAAATGCTCGACGCGCTTCAGCGTCAGATAATCGCCTTTGCGACCGACGGTGCGCACATCATGGCCCGCATCCGTCGCCGCCTTGATAGCGCGGTCCGACCACGGATCGTCAGAGAAGATGATAACAGGCGAACCCTTCGGCAAAAGCATATCGAACAGCCGCATCTTGGCGGCCATGTAGTCTTCAATGGTGGGATGGTAATCCATATGGTCGCGACCGAGATTGGTGAAACCGGCAGCGGCCAATTTCACGCCATCCAGACGGCGCTGGTCGAGGCCATGGCTGGAGGCTTCCATCGCCGCATGGGTTACGCCTTCGTCGGCCAATTCTGCCAAGAGCGCATGCAGGGAAACAGGATCAGGTGTCGTCAGCGAACCATATTCCTCGCGACCCGGCGCAATCACACCTGTGGTACCGATCTGCGCCGCCGCATGGCCCGCAGACTTCCAAATCTGGCGAATGAAGGAGGCGACGGAGGTCTTGCCCGCCGTGCCGGTCACGGCAATCATGGTTTCGGGCTGTTTTCCGTAGAAGTTGGCAGCAGAAAGAGAGAGATAACGACGCGGATCAGCGACAACAAGAACCGGCACAGCGGCATCCACGGCATGACCGGACACGACAGCAACGGCACCCTTGGCCACGGCGTCCTGCACGTAAGTGCTGCCGTCCGCCTTGGTCCCGGCCAACGCCACGAACAGCGATCCCGGCTGGGCCTTGCGGCTGTCAGCCGTAATCCCGGTGATTTCAAGCGCTCCGGCGTCTGTCCGAAGCAACTCATTCAGTTCGGGGAACTCAGCCCCCGAGAGATCTCGCAAATTCATCGATATGTCCGTCTTGTCCCCCCGGCGCGAATCGCCGGTCCGTGGTAAGCTGTAACAATCAATAAGACACCAGCAAGGCCGATCCGTCGCTGCCGAACTTTGGCTTTACACCGAGAATAGCAGCAGAGCGGCTGATGATATCCTTCACCATCGGCGCTGCCGTATTACCGGCAAGAGCTGCCCCATTACCCTTGTCGGTACGCGGCTCATCGATGAAGGTCAGCACCACATATTGCGGGTCATAGATCGGGAATGCGCCCAGAAAAGCGTTGAAGTTCTTGTCGTGCACATAGCGACCGTTCACGACCTTATCTGCCGTACCCGTCTTGCCGCCAACGTCGAAGCCTTCGACGCGCGCATTGCGACCGGAACCCTTGGTGCCGTTCCAGTCGAACAGGAAGCGCATGTCCTTGCTGGTCGTCGGTTTCATGACCTGCGTAGCGACCTGATCTGCCTGTTCTCTAGTGCGAGGCAAGAAGGTCGGCTCGATCAGCTTTCCACCGTTGACGAGCGCCGCACCGGCAATCGCCGTCTGCAACGGAGTTGTCGACACACCGTGACCGAAGGAGATGGTGATGGAATTGATCTTCTTCCATGTGCGCGGCTGCGATGGCATGGCCACTTCCGGCAGTTCCGTCTTCATCCTCGACAGCAGGCCAAGCTTGGTCAAAAACTCCTTGTGGCCATCAATGCCCACGGTGTCGGCAATCTTAGCCGTACCGATGTTGGACGAATACTGGAAGATTTCCGGCACCGACAACATGCGGCCTTTGCCGTGGAAATCCTTGATGGTGAAGCCACCGATGCGGATCGGCGCGCGGGCATCGAACATATCGTTGATGTGGACCTTGCCGGAATCAAGACCCATGGCGATGGTAAAGGACTTGAAGGTCGAGCCCATCTCGAACGTGCCGTTCGACATACGGTTGAGCCAGCCTTCTTTAGCGCCTTCCGCCGGATTGTTGGGATCATAATCGGGCTCGGAAACCATGGCGAGGATTTCGCCGGTATGCACGTTGATCACGACGGCGCCAGCGCCGAGAGCCTCTGTTTTCTTGATCCATTCGCTCACCACTTCGCGAGCAATCGCCTGAACGCGCAGATCGATGGAAAGCTTTACAGGCTCCAGCGGCTGATCGGACGTCATGCCAAGCGCCGTCAGATCGGCCAGGCCCTGATTATCGAGATAGCGTTCCATGCCGGCGACGCCACGGTTATCGATGTTGACGTGACCAACGACGTGAGAAGCCGTCGCGCCGCCGGGATAGAAGCGGCGCTTTTCAGGGCGGAAACCAATGCCGGGAATGCCAAGCGCCAAAATCTGGCTCTGCTGCTTCGGCGTCAACTGACGACGCAGCCACTGGAAGCGTGATTCGGATTTCAGTTTCTGATAGGTGCCGCGCGTGTCGAGATCGGGCAGAACGGTGCGCAGTTTCTCGATGGCTTCATCGACATCGACAATGCGGTGCGGTTCGGCAAACAGCGAGACGGTGCGAATATCAGTGGCAAGCACCTCGCCGTTGCGATCCAGCAGATCCGGCCGCGAGGCCATCAGCCTGTCGGCGGGCGCAATGCTGGAAACCGTTTCCGGCTGCGTCATGCCATACTGAACCAGACGACCGCCCACGACACCGTAAAAGCAGATGAAGCCGAATATCAGCAGGCCGACGCGGGTCTTTGCCTGCGTCGCACGGCGTTTGCGGGCACCCTCAAAGGCGGCGTGATCCGTCACACCTGTGGTGCTTGCGGAAAAATGAGCCCTGCTTTTCAGAACCATGACACGGGAGAGAAAAGACATCAGTCCACCGATCCAGTTATCGTTTCATCCATATCGCCAGACTCGTCACCGGCATCGACGCTGACAGGCGCTGCCGGTTTGGGCCGCGAGACCGGCGCGCGTGGTGCAGGCACCGGAACAGGCTTGCCACCGGTGGCGACGATCTGTCCTGCCGGTGCAGACTTCTGCTTGGCTCCGCCCAGTGTCGCTCCGGGCTTGGAACCATTGACGGCAGCCGCAATCACATCCTCGACGCTCATGCCTTCCGGCTCCGGCGGCTGCGGCAGTTGCGAGCGTAGCATCGGAAGCTCTTTGGGCTGCGAAAGCTGCGTCGGCTCTGTCGGCGCCAGCGAAAGATCGGCCTGATAGGCATTCACCAGCCGGTGCAGGCGGTTCGGCTGCGTCAGAAGCGCCCAGTCGGCCCGCAGAAGGTCAATCGTGTCCTTCTCCAGCCGAATTTCCGTTTCCAGCTTCTTGACCGATTCGAGCTTGAGATCGGCCTGATGCTTGATGGAATAGGTCACGACGGCTGCCGCCACCATCACACCCATCAGCATAAAATCGAGGGTCCGCAGCATATCAGCCTCCCATTTTTTCAAGGCTGGCGAGATCGGGCAGCTCGAAGATCGACAGATCGGCAGGCCGCGCTGGCGACGTGGTGCGAAGTCCCGCACGCAACTTGGCAGAACGGGCCCGAGGATTGATGTCGGCCTCTTCGTCGCTAGCCGCAATCATCGGCTTGCCAACAGCATCGAAAATCGCCGACTTGGCGGCCAGCATCGGCATATGGCGAGAGCCCGATGCACGGTCGGAACGATCTGCGAAATACTTCTTGACGATGCGGTCTTCCAGCGAATGGAAGGTCACCACGACCAACCGGCCACCGGGCTTCAAAGCCTGCTCGGCTGCAAACAGCGCCTGCGCCAGCTCGCCAAGCTCGTCATTGACGAAGACGCGCAGCGCCTGAAAGACGCGCGTCGCCGGGTGAATTTTGTCTTTCGCCTTGCGCGGGGTAACGATCTCGATCAATCCAGCCAGATCACGGGTGGTCCGAAACGGCTCTTCGGCACGCTTCTTTTCGATAGCGCGGGCAATGCGGCCCGGCTGCTTTTCTTCGCCCAGAAAACCGAAAATGCGAATGAGATCGCCCACCTTGCAGCGGTTGACGACATCTGCCGCAGATACGCCCGATGCGGACATGCGCATGTCCAGCGGGCCATTTTTCTGGAACGAAAAACCGCGCTCGGCCTCATCGATCTGCATGGAGGAAACGCCGATATCCAGCACGATGCCATCGAGGCCTTCGGCTGGTGCATGCGCGGCAAGATTGGAAAATTGCGACTGGATGAGAGAAAGACGCCCGCCATTGGCAGCAACCATGGCCTGCCCACCGGCAATCGCAGTCGGGTCGCGGTCGAGCGCGATGACATTGGCGCCCTGGTCGAGAATGGCTTGGGTATAACCGCCAGCACCGAAGGTACCGTCGAGAATGACTTTGCCGGGCGCTGGCTCCAGCGCCTTTATAACCTCGTGGAGAAGAACCGGAATGTGGCGAACCGGTCCGCCACCGGCTTCAGAAGATCGTCCGCCAGAATTCACCGCCATTCCGTTTCCCCGTCCTATCCGGGGCGACCAGCGGTAAAACCGCGCCCCGTTCTTGCCGCCTTCTGCGCCTCGTGAAACGCGTCCGGCTGCCACAACTGAAAATGATCCGCTCGACCCACAAAGGTAACCTCGGTGGTGATATTGGCGAATTCCCGAATGAAATCCGTCACCATCAATCGCCCTTCGGCATCGAGTTTCATGAAAATGCCGCCGCCGTGGACCAGCAGCGACATCGCGTTCGCCTCCGGCGAAAACGCGTCCATGGACGCGATCTGCCGTTCGTATCGTTCGAGCAAGTCCGGGCCACCCACGCTGATGGCCGGAAATGCAAAATCCTGGAGACAATAAAGCTCCTGGATGCCACGGTCCGCCAGCACCGAGCGAAACAGCGACGGAACCGAAACGCGCCCCTTGGCGTCGATCCTGTTTGTCACGTTCGATAAAAAGCGCCCCATTGTAAAACTCGCCAAAGCCACCGCATGCAGAGCCGCAACCCGCACCGAGAGGCAACACCGTTACGCACGACAAATCGCTGACCGGTAGGACGTAATGCCCATCGGACCCTTGCAGGCCTCTCCGTTTCAGAGATTGCGGGTCAAAAACACGACCCTTTGTGGTGTGCATTTGGGATACCATGGGACCATATGGGCGTCAATGGGAGAAGCCAGTGGGATACCGGCCTCGGATCGAATATTCATATCCCGTTAAGTTTAACGAATGGTTTACCGTGTGCATTCAAGCACTTGCCGGACGACAACAATTTATCGCCTCTAAAATCTTTTTTTATTAGAAAAAACAAATACTTGCGGGCCCCGTCACGCGGGGCGCACAAGCACTTGGAATAAAAAGAGAATTTGCCAGTTGGCCTGTAAGCCGGGTTCTGTATGGCCCCGGTTTGACCCGGAACGTGGCAGCCATTCATCTGGGACGGCATTTGCACGCCGCCTCTCGCAACCCACCCGGATAACTCGCCCAAAAACCGGCTGTAGATACGCTTGCGCGCATCCCGCGTTATCCCTATTCGGTCTTGCTCCCGGTGGGGTTTACCATGCCACCCCTGTTACCAGCGGCGCGGTGGGCTCTTACCCCACCCTTTCACCCTTACCACTATAAAAGTGGCGGTCTACTCTCTGCGGCACTTTCCCTAGGGTCGCCCCCGCCGGACGTTATCCGGCACCGTGTTTCTGTGGAGCCCGGACTTTCCTCACCTTACCGTCTTTCGACATTGGTAAAGCGCAGCTGCCCGGCCAACTGGCAGGGGCTCCTTAGACGGGTTCAGAAACGAAAGCCACCGGAAAATCCGCGAACGGATCATTACGCAGAGAAAGCAGGCGCGAAATCCGCAGCATATTCCGTATCGATGATCCGTCCTTCCACCAGAAGCTCAGCGCCCAACCGCCCGATTTCATCGGAACTCTTGGCCGCCGTACCGCAGCCGCCGGTCAGAACGGCGATGCTTGGTGACGCCGTATAGCCGATCGCCGGAAACCCGCTCGGCGTGTAAGATGTCACGCAAGCCGCCATGGAAATGCGCGAGCGGTCGATGGAAGGAATCAGCGTTTCGATGATATCGGAGAAGTCGTCGCGCACCTTGGCGCTTCCGCCTGAGCGGAACCATTCACGGATTTCGCGGTCGCCGTTCAAAACAATATCGACAGGCTCACCGCCGATCTTGAGATAGGTCTTGCCATAGGGATAGCGCACGGGCGGCAAGAGATAGATGTGCTTGCGCGGATCGGCTGGCTCATAGATCAGCGATGGCATGCCCGCGTAGCGATGCAGCTCGTCGTCTGGAATTTCAAAAAATGCCACCGTGCGGCCATTGACCTGCATCTCAAGCTTCTGCGGCAACAACCCCTCAGCAACGGAAAACCCGCCCGCCGCGACGATCACTTTCTCCGCCGTATAGACCTGGCCGGACGCGGTCGTCACCGTCGCAACACCGCCCTCTTCCCGCACGCTAACGGCAATGTCATCGATCCGCGTCACCCCGCGCTTTTCAGCACTGACGATCTGCGCCCGCACCATCTCACGCGGATTGACCCATCCGGCGTTGCGCCTCTCGAACACGCCTTCGCACCCACTCTCGAACGCAAAATAGGGAAAGCGATCCGCCAGCGCCACATCATCCAGAATCTCGGTTGCGACACCCAGCGTCTCCGCCGCTGCGCAAACATTCTCGATATAGTCAAAGCCGGTGCCGCGTTTCTTGCCAACAATCAGGCAACCAACCTCACCGTAAAATTCCACGCCGCTCTCACGCTCGATCTCGGCGTATCGGGCAATCGACCGATTGGCCAGCCGCGCCCAATCCGCATTGCCATCGATCGTGCGGGTAATACGCGCCGCATCATAATGGCTCGCAAAAACACCGGTATGGTTCTTGATATCCGCAGGCTCACGCGGGCCGATCAGCGCGACGCCATCCGTCTTTCCAGCCAGATGCCGCGCCGCAGCAGCCCCCATCATGCCCGCACCGACCACGATATATTTGAACTGTGTTGCCATGTTCGAGCTCACCGAGTTTCGATTCCGTTACAATGAGTTGTAGCTGCTTGGTGAATCGATTCCAGAGGTTTTGGGCTGAGATGATGGTTGAGAACAGTGGGTGTGGCTTACCCCCCTCTGTCCTGCCGGACATCTCCCCCACAGGTGGGGAGATTGAATCGCGGTTAGGTTTCGGCCATCTCGTACGTTGAGACTGGAGAGAAGTTAGTGCGCCCAGCCGATCTCCCTCCTTGTGGGGGAGATGCCTGGCAAGGCAGAGGGGGGTAAGCCACACCCGCCATCATCCAATGCAGCACCTCAAACAAAAACCGGCCCCACCTGCCCCGCAAAATTCTCTTCCGTCAGCTGTCCGTCCAGCAGTAACACCGCCCCCAATCGCCCGATCTCATCGGAAGACTTCGCCGAAACAAAGTTCCCACCCGTCAACACGGCAATGTTCGAAGACTGCGTATAGCCAATATAGGGATAACCCGTGCGGGTAATCGACGCGACGCAGGAGCCTGACGTGACCGGGCACCCCTCCAGCTTCGGCATAAGCTCGATAGCCCGCCGCTCCAGAAACGCCACCTCGCTCGCCGTGCCATCAGAGTGGAACCAGCGCACCGCCTCATCCAGCGTCTCCAGCCTGCTCTTCTCGCTCTCGCCGCCGATTTTCAGGTAGGTCTTGCCATCGGGATACAGCACGGGCGGCAGGATGTAGACGATGTCATCGGCATTTTCCGCCAGCACGATGGTCGATGGCATGCCCACGAAATCGCGCTGCTTCTGCTCGTCCAGTTCGAAAAACGCAATTGTGCGGCCCGTCGCTGCCATATCGACTTTCGATGGCAACAGATCGGCCATATTGGTGAAACCGCCCGCCGCGACGATCACCTTGTCCGCCGTATAGCGCTGGCCCTCGTTCGTGACCACCTCCACACCGGAGGCCGTGTCATCGATGCTCACCACAGTCTCGCGAATCAGCGTCGCACCTTGGCGTTCTGCAATTGCGACCTGCGCCTTTACCAGCGCGCGTGGATTGACATAACCGGCGTTGCGCGGCTCGAACCAGCCATCGTGATCATCGGGCAAAGAAAACATCGGGAAACGAGCCCCGATCTGCGAGGCAGCGTATTCCTCCACCGTAAGCCCCAGCCGGTCCCGCGCCGCCATGGCCCCCGCCACATAGTCTCCTCCAAGCCCTTTGCCGTTTCCGGTAAAGAGGCACCCCGTCTCGTGGTAAAAACGAATACCGCTCTTGGCTTCGATCTCGGCGTAACGGGCAATCGAGCGTTTCGCCAGTTCCGCCCAGACCGGATCGCCATCGAAACCGCGGGTAATACGGGCTTCATCGTAATGGCTGGAAAACACGCCGTTGTGGCTCTTGATATCGAGCGGCTCAGCAGGGCCGATCAAAGCCACGCCATCCGTTTGGGCCGAAAGATGGCGTGCCGCAGCAGCCCCCATCATGCCAGCACCGACGACGATATATTTGAAATCCGCCATTTTTCGCATCCCCACGGCCCTCGCCCAAACCCTTGGGCGGAAAAGACTTTTTTACAGCCGCGTAGACGTGCGTCTACTGGATTCCTGCGACGATCACAGGAATGACGGCGGTGGAATGCATCTAGCCTTCCAAAATCGCCTGCACCTTGCCGCAATAGCGCTTCGAAACCGGGTTCATCCGCGTAGCGCCATGGCCTGCATTGTAGCGCAGAATAGTGTCGCATACCTGCCCGCCACCTAGCTGGTGCGCGGTTGCCAGATATTGCATGCCCCAGCGTATGTTGGTTTCGGGATCATAAAGCGCTTTCGTCGTGCCGCGATAGCCCATCATCCTTGCCGTGGCGGGCTTGATCTGCATGAGACCAACCTCACCGGCACTGCCGCGTGCTTTAGGGTTGAACTTGCTTTCCACGGAAACGACGGCGTGGGCCAGATTGGTCGGCACGCCGTAGCGCTTGGCATATTTGACGATGAGATCGGAGTAGTTATTCTTCAGGCCGGTTGGAAGCGTCTTTTCGGGGATGGGATAGCCAGGCTTGCGGAAATAGGTTTCCAGAGTGACCGTCTTGGTCTTCACGTCGTCCTTGGCAAAAACAGGTCCGCTCTGTGCGGCAAGCATGGCAAGACAAGCCGAAACAGCAACAATCATTCTTCTCATTAGTATAAATGGTCTCCGACCGTGAAGACTGTGGAATTCGTCCGCAATAGCGCTCAAGTCAGGAAGATCATCGAAACGATCCGGCGCACGTCTTCATCATTGATACTGGCGACTTGGGTTTCTCACTGAAACCGGTCGCGGGTTGATGAGGCGTATTAAGTGGCGCATTAAGGATATACTGTGGCAAATCGAAAAATATCGACTGCCGAGCCCTCAATATTAGAAGAATTTTCCGAAAATCGCGTCTAGGCAGCGCGAAATTTCGGCAACTCGGAGATCAAGCGGTGCAACGTGTCGATGGTGGAAAAATCAGCAATGCCATCCACCAGAGCGGGCCGGAAATGGCGCTGGAATGCAGCCACCGCGCCTTCGGTTTTCTCGCAATAATGGCCTGTTATTTCAACGCCGTATCCATACAGCGACAACATGGATTGCAGCGCTTCGACCGGCTGTCCGCTATCGCCCCGCTGAAAGAACCTGCCACCGCCAATGGTTGCTGGAGGAACCCAGTGTCCGACACCGTTTTGCGACAACACGTCCCACGGAAACTTTTCGCCCGGATCGATCTTGCGCACCGGTGCGATATCGGAGTGCCCCAGCACCCGTTCCGGCGCGATGGACCACCGCTCGCCGCAATCGCGACATAATTCGATGACGGCACGGATTTGCGCCTCAGGAAAGTCCGGCAACCCCGCCGGATGCCCGGCATTGGCAATCTCGATACCGATGGAGCGCGAATTGATATCGTTTGAGCCATCCCAAACGCTTTTGCCCGCGTGCCATGCCCGACGCGTTTCCGGCACCAGCTGTATCACCCGGCCATCTTCAAACACGAAGTAATGGCTGGAGACCTGGCTTTCGGGATTGCACAGCCAAGACAGCGCGCTGTCTGCGGTGCCCATGCCGGTATAATGCAGAATGATGATGTCGGGCGCGCTCACATCGATGCGCTCGCCATGGTTTGGCGAAGGCACGACGGTCGCGCCCTTATAGTCCGCAGTGAAATCACTCATGCGACGCGGCGTTCTTTCTCGATGGCCGCATAGGCCGCATTCAACGCCGCCATGCGTTCATTGGCTGCCGCATGCAGTTCCATCGGCACGCCACGCGCAATTAGCTTGTCCGGGTGGTGTTCGGCCACCAGCGAACGATAACGCTTGCGAATATCCATGAAGTCGTCACCAGGCGAAACACCCAGTACACGGTAAGGGTCGCGCCCTTCCATATGCACGTGCCGCGCCATGATCATTTCGAAATGATCTTCGGTGATTCTGAAAATCTCTGCGATGCGGCCCAGAAACGCCATTTCGCGCTCATGAATCAAGCCATCGGCCTTGGCGATATGAAACAGCCCGTCAATCACGCTTTCCAGCATGTCGCAATTCTGTTCGCCCGAACCGCACAGGCCAGACAGGCGCTCTGCATAGGCCTCGTAGCCTGCAACGTCCTGTCGTGCGAGGTTGTAGAGCCGCGCAACGTTTTTGGCTTCCTCTTCAGGAAAGTCGAATATCTGGCGGAATGCTTTAACCTCGGCATCGTTGACCATGCCATCGGCCTTCGCCATCTTGGCGGACAGCGCGATGATGGCGACGGAGAAGGACACCTGACGACGGGTTTCCGGGTCGCCTTCGAAGACGGTTCTGACAGCCTCGATCACGCGTCCAAGCACGTTGCCTGCTGCATCGCCGATTGCGCCGAGCAGCCGTTCCCACAGCGATGAAAGTTGCAAACAGGCGAAATCGTACATCATTCCTCCAAGCATAAGGCCCGATTTGCTGAATGCAATATGCATAACGGTCGCATGCCATTAACTTTTCTTCATCTTGCGATCATATCGACTGACTTGAATTGCTAATACGTCGAGAACGCCAAATCGGTTTTCCACAGGCTGGGATGACCGCCGAAGGTCGCGTGTCAATTGAAACGATTATATCGGCTAACTCATTCAATCGCTTTGAAATTCCGCGATTTTCTTGAGAAATTCACTTTACATGCCACATTCTGTCACGCATCCATTTGCCACGACATCTTTGCAAAGAACTCGAAGGAGAGCCACGATGGCTAAACAGAAAGTCGCAATGTTGACCGCAGGTGGTCTTGCGCCCTGCCTTTCTTCCGCCGTGGGCGGGCTGATCGAACGCTACAGCGACATTGCTCCTGACATCGACATCGTGGCGTACCGCTCCGGTTATCAGGGCGTGCTTCTGGGCGACAGCGTCGACATCACCAAAGATATGCGCGAGAAGGCGCCTCTCTTGCACCGTTACGGCGGCTCGCCCATCGGCAACAGCCGCGTGAAGCTGACCAATGCCGCCGACTGTGCAAAGCGCGGCCTCGTCAAGGAAGGCGAAAACCCCTTGGCCGTCGCGGCAGATCGTCTCGCGAAGGATGGCGTCACCATTCTCCACACCATAGGTGGCGATGACACCAATACGACAGCCGCCGATCTTGCGGCCTATCTCGGTGCCAACGGCTATAATCTTACTGTCGTCGGCCTACCGAAGACGGTCGATAACGACGTCGTGCCGATCAAGCAGTCGCTGGGCGCATGGACCGCAGCCGAAGTCGGCGCGAACTTCTTCGACAATGTCAGCAACGAGCAGAGTGCCGCACCCAAGACCTTCGTCATTCACGAAGTCATGGGCCGCCACTGCGGCTGGCTGACGGCGGCAACCGCCCGCGCCTATATCCAGAAGACAAAAGGCAATGAATATGTCGAAGGTCTGTTGATGGGCGAGCAACTCAAGAGCATCGATGGCCTATACCTGCCGGAAATGGCATTCGATATCAAAGCCGAAGCCGAGCGCCTGAAGAAGATTATGGACGATACCGGCTTCGTCACCCTGTTCGTTTCGGAAGGTGCCGGTCTCGATTCCATCGTTGCCGAGCGTGAAGCGGCTGGCGACACCGTCAAGCGCGATGCCTTCGGCCACGTCAAGATCGATACGATCAATGTCGGCGGCTGGTTCCAGAAGCAGTTCGCGGGCCTCATCGGTGCGGAACGCACCATGGTGCAGAAATCCGGCTATTACGCCCGCTCCGCCCCGGCCAATGGCGAAGACCTTCGCCTCATCCAGAGCATGGTCGATCTGGCCGTCGAAAGCGCCTTGAACAAGGTGTCCGGTGTGACCGGCCATGACGAGGATCAGGGCGGCAAGCTGCGCACCATCGAGTTTCCACGCATCAAGGGCGGCAAGCACTTCGACCTGTCGACTCCATGGTTCGGTGATGTGATGAGCCACATCGGCCAGCCCTACAAGGCCGCCTGACCGCACACTCCATCCGTCTTTACGCCGCATTATGCGATCAAGCTGATCCACTGTGGCGTAAACACACCGCCCCGACGATATCTGTCATCGGCCTAGAAATCCGTTTTGGTTTCGGGGCCGATGCTGTATTCTTGACGAAAATGACGTCGGGGAGGGCAAGGAGGAAAGCATATGTCCGCACAAGTCTGGCTGGTCTTTTGTGCAGCCTGTGTGATTCTGTTCGCATTGCCCTCGCCCATCTCGTTCAAAGTCGCGAGCTACGCCGCCATTCGCGGTAAGCGCGCCCTCGTCGCTGCCGTCACAGGCGCAACGCTCGGCATCGTCACCACCGTTACAGCCGCAGCCATTATCGTCGCAGGCGCGGAGTTTCTCCCCTCTCCTGTTCTTTATATCGCGCAGTGGGCTGGCACCGGCTGGCTGATGCTGTTCAGCCTGTGGACGATTGCAACGCCCGCCGCCCGCGAAGCCAATGCCGACAACGACAATCTGCGCGGCAAGACGTTCGGCACCATCTTCACTGATTGCTTCGTCCAGGCATCGCTGCGTCTGCGCTATTTCGGCTTCTTCGTAGCCTTCCTCGTGCAATTCGTTAACGGCACCCGCGATGTGGTGGAAATGGTGACACAAATGCAGGCCGTCGTCCTGCTCATGGCCTTCGTCTGCATCCTCGCCCAGGCCTGCTTTGCTCGCTTCACCATCCGCTCCGTGCGGCGCATGTCGGTCGCCAAAAAGCTGAAAAATCCCCGCCGTACGCACTTCATCGCAGGCCGTGCCGTCACCGCCGGATACCGCCGTATCGCTGCCTGAAAATTCACTGTCACGTCCCGGCTTGCCGGAATCCTTACGATAGGTTAATGATCGCCGGATAGGGACTGCCTGCTTCGTTTGAAACGGGGGTATCAAGTGACAGGCGCACTCAAAGGCGGCAGCATGAAAATTTCAGGCAATTTTCGTCGAAAATCGGCGCTACTTCTGTCGTCCACGGTGGGCATCGCGCTGACACTGGCAGGATGCACCAGCGTCGAAGTGGCATCCAAGAGCGATGCGCTACAGCCGAAAATCGCCTCAGCGCCCCAGACACCCGCAAGCGTAACGACCGACGCCCAGGCCGCCTCAGCAGGCACGACCGCCCCCGTCGAAGTTGCGTCCAACACAGCAACTGAAACACTGCCCACCACCGCCGCCGTCAAGGGTGGCCGCGTGGCGCTTCCGCCAGCAGCGGAAATCGCAGCAGCCGCCGCCATAGACGCACAAATTCAGCCACAGGCCCAGACGACGGTTGAGGCCCAGCAGGTCGCACTCACAGCGCCAGCTGCACCTACACCTGCAACGACTGCGGTCATGCATCAGGCCAACACTGCCGCCCTGCCCCAGGTCGTTGCCATGAAGGGCAGCTTCCCACCGGCCCCTGGCGCGCCGGGAACACCTTCGGCTGCTGCCGTTCCACTGACAGAAGAGATGATGAAGCAGCAGAGCGTCATCCCGGTTCCGAAGCCGCAGGGCGCTATGCTCGCCTATGCCTCGGCCCCGCAAAATGCAGCGCTCGCCGCCATCAGCACCCGTGAAGGCCTGACCACCGCACCGGACGCCCCCACGATGATGGGTCGCCAGAAGCTCAGCGGCCTCATCAGCAAATACGCCACCATGTATGACGTGCCGGAAGATCTCGTGCACCGCGTGGTCATGCGCGAAAGCCGCTACAATCCCCGCGCCGTCAACGGCGGCCACTTCGGCCTCATGCAAATCAAACACGCCACAGCCCGCTCCATGGGCTTCGACGGCCCCGCCTCCGGCCTTTTCGACGCAGAAACCAACCTCAAATATGCCGTGAAATACCTGCGCGGCGCATGGATGGTTGCCGATAATGACCGCGACAATGCCGTCAGGCTCTACGCCCGCGGCTATTATTACGACGCCAAGCGCAAGGGCATGCTGCACGTGTTACGGAAGTAACGGCGGCTCGATCTTTTCCAATCATTGAATGTCGGCACATGGGGCTCCCCCCCTCTGCCCTGCCGGGCATCTCCCCCTCAGGTGGGGAGATCGAATCGTAGCAAGCTCTCGCCCATCTTGAACGTTGCGGATGGGATTAGGTGCGCGCGCCCAGCCGATCTCCCCACCTGAGGGGGAGATGGCCGGCAGGCCAGAGGGGGGTAAGCCAAGCCCGCCAACGTTTAATGCAGCATCCACACCCCGTCATCAAACTGTTGCGTCTCATCGCTAAACGCCTCTCAACCGAATGAGAGGTCGAATCCCATGACGAGTGTCGCGCCGAAGACCGGTTTCAGCAAAAACGTAAAACTCAAAGCCGCCCTCCTCCAGCACAAGGCCCTGTCCACCAGCGGCCTGTCGGAGCGCCTGTTCGGCGTGCTGTTTTCCGGTCTTGTCTATCCGCAAATCTGGGAGGACCCGGATGTCGACATGCAGGCCATGGAACTGCGCGAAGGCCACAGCATCGTTACCATCGGGTCAGGCGGCTGCAACGTGCTGGCCTATCTGTCGCGCCATCCCGCACGCATCGATGTCGTCGATCTCAATCCGCACCACATCGCGCTGAACAAGCTCAAACTCGCCGCCTTCCGCCATCTGCCTGCACATGGTGACGTTGTACGCCAGTTTGGCGTGGCGAATGTGCGCTCCAACAGCGATGGCTATGATCGCTTCATCGCCCCGCATCTGGATGCCCAGACCCGCGCCTATTGGTCCAGACGCACCCTGACGGGCCGTCGTCGCATCTCCGTATTCGACCGCAATATCTACCGCACCGGCCTGCTTGGCCGCTTCATCGGCGCGGGCCACGTTCTGGCGCGCCTGCACGGCGTCAAGCTTCAGGACATGGCGAATGCTCGCTCCATCGACGAGCAGCGGCAGTTCTTCGACAGCAAGGTCGCACCTCTCTTCGACAAGCCGATGATTCGCTGGCTGACGAAGCGTAAAAGCTCGCTGTTCGGCCTGGGCATTCCACCGCGCCAGTATGATGAGCTTGCAAGCCTTTCCGACGGCAACACGATTGCGCCGGTGCTGCGCCAGCGCCTCGAAAAACTGGCGTGCGACTTCCCGCTGAAGGATAACTACTTCGCCTGGCAGGCCTTCGCGCGCCGCTATCCTCAGTCACAGGAGGGCGCCCTGCCGGATTATCTGCGTCAGGATTACTATGCGGCAATTCGCGAAAACGCGGCCCGTGTGCATGTCCACCACGCGACCTTCACCGAACTGCTGGCCACAAAGCCTGCCTCATCGGTTGATCGCTACGTGCTGCTCGATGCGCAGGACTGGATGACCGATACGCAGATCAACGAGCTGTGGTCGCAGATCAGCCGCACGGCGGCACCTGACGCCCGCGTCATTTTCCGTACTGCGGCGGAAAAAAGCGTCATCGAGGGACGCCTCTCGCCGGATGTCGCCGCGCAGTGGACCTATCTCGCGGAGCGTTCGCAGGAGCTGAACGCGCGGGACCGTTCCGCCATTTACGGCGGCTTCCACATTTACCAGAGGGCCCAGGCATGAAGAGCATCGGCGATAATATCAGCCTCGGCGATGTCAAACACGCCAACCTGATGGACCGCATGTACCGCCACCAGCGGCACATCTACGATATAACCCGCAAATACTACCTTCTGGGCCGCGATACCACCATCGACAGGCTGGACGTTCCCCAGGGCGGCAGTCTGCTGGAAATCGGCTGCGGCACGGGCCGCAACCTCCTGCGCGCCTCCCGGCTATTTCCCACTGCAAAGCTCTACGGCCTCGATATTTCCGCCGAGATGCTGACGACCGCCAGCGAGAATTTCGGCGGCCATCGCGAACGCCCCATCCTGCGCGTTTCCGACGCCACCACCTTCAAGCCCAGCGAATTCAGCCGCACCAACGGCTTTGACCGTGTGATGATTTCCTACGCCGTGTCGATGATACCGGATTGGGAAAAGGCAATCGAACGCGCCGTGCTGGCACTTGCCCCCGGCGGTTCGCTGCACATCGTGGATTTTGGCCAGCAGGAAGACCTGCCCCGCTGGTTCCGCAGCCTGCTTCAGGCCTGGCTCACGAAATTTCACGTCACGCCACGCAACAACATGCGCTACGTGCTGGAAGCCATCGCAGGCACCCACAATGCCACACTGGAGTTCCAGCCAATCATGCGTGGTTACGCATGGCGCGCTGTGCTGACGCTGCAGAAGGGTTGAAGTCGAAACATAGCCCACGGCAGTGGGTGTGGCTCACCCCCCTTGTAACTTCCCTTCACCGTCATTTGGGTGTGTACTGTCCAGTGCGGTGGCGGATGTGAGACCGAAGCCCCTTAGGGACACCAAGCCCGTGGCAGAGCCCGGTCGTGCATCCGCCGTTCCATCGAACCCGAACAGTCGCCAGGGCCGCTTGCGCGAGCAAAGCCCGCTTAGGCAAGGATGGGATAAGATGGATATTATCGTTGGTATAGATGTCTCCAAGGATCGCCTCGACGTTGCGGTTTCACCCTCAGGTACAAGCTTTTTCGTCGGAAACGACCATGACGGCATCGAAGAGCTGGTGCTTCGCCTCAAGGCGGAAAAGGTTGATCTCGTGGCCGTGGAGGCGACGGGCGGCTTCGAAACGCTGGCGGTGGCAAAGCTTGCGGCGTGCGACATCTGCGTGATCGTCGTCAACCCGGCGCAGGTCCGGGCCTATGCCAACGCCATCGGTCGGCGTGCCAAGACCGATGCGATCGATGCAGCCCTGATTGCCGCTTTCGTCGTGGCGACGAAACCGCAGATCCGGTCGCTGCCCGATGCGCAAACCCAGGCGTTATCGGCCCTTGTCGATCGCAGACGGCAGATCGTTCAGATGATCGTGGCCGAAGAGAACCGGTTGCGGATGGCGTTGGACAAGACCACCCACAAAAGCATCAAACGGTTGTTGGCTGCGCTCAACCGCGAGAAGGACAGCATTGACACGGATATGGATGAGCATATCCGCAAGTCCCCCTTGTGGCGTGTGCGCGAAGCACTGCTGACCTCGGTTCCAGGTGTCGGGCGGGCCACGGCACGCACGCTTCTGGCCGAAATGCCGGAACTTGGCAGCCTCAACCGCCGACAGATCGCATCCCTTGCGGGACTGGCACCATGGACGCGGCAATCGGGCAAGTGGAAAGGCAAGAGCTTCATCGGTGGCGGGCGCTCCAAGGTGCGGGCGGTGCTGTTCATGGCAGCACTGGTCGCATCTCGCCACAACCCGTTGCTCAAGGAATTCCGCGATCGTCTCGTGGCATCCGGCAAGCCCAAGATCGTCGCCATCGTGGCCACCATGCGCAAGCTACTCACCATCCTCAACGCCATCATCCGGGAGAATAAACCATGGCAAAACGCTTGACTGCCAAGACAGTCGCTCTGCCCTGCCGGGCATCTCCCCCTCAGGTGGGGAGATCGAACCGCGGATAGCTCTCGGCCTCCCTGAATGTTGTGGAGTTGGAAGTGACTAGCGATAAAGTTGCGGACGGAATGCGGAGCAGGCGCCCAGCCAATCTCCCTCCTTGCGGGGGAGATGTCCGGCAGGACAGAGGGGGGTAAGCCACACGCTCTGCCTATCGATATGCTTCAACACAAGGTCGACTACATTTCTCCACACAGCACCTTGCCATAACGGCTTGTTTACCCTGTTATGGTAAACAGAAGTTAACAGCGCGTCTTGCAAGACGACTGGTGGGAAAATCATACGTTCTGGGATCATCATGCAGCGGCTACTTCCGGCTCTTTTCGCGACTGCGCTCATGTTGAGCGGCTGCACCTCTACCAGCTATGACTTTCTCGAGACAGCATCCGTCGCCAAGCCACGTTTCAAGGATAACGATCCGCACGATTTCGGCTCCAGATCGCCGCACAAGCACGAGGTTCACGGCATCGATGTCTCCAAGTGGAATGGCGATATCGACTGGGCCACGGTTCGTAAATCCGGCGTGTCCTTCGCCTTCATCAAGGCCACCGAAGGCACAGATCGCATAGACGCACGCTTTGACGAATACTGGCGCGAAGCCTCTGCGGCGGGCGTGCCGCACGCGCCCTATCACTTCTATTATTTCTGCGCGACTGCGGATGCGCAGGCGGACTGGTTCATTCGCAACGTGCCGAAGGAATCCATGAAGCTGCCGCCGGTTCTGGACGTGGAGTGGAACCCGGCCTCCCCCACCTGCAAGACGCGGCCTGCACCGGATGTCGTGCGCGCCGAACTTCAGCGCTTCCTCACCCGCATCGAAACCCACTATGGCAAGCGCCCGATCATCTACACCAGCGTCGATTTCCATCGCGACAATCTGGTCGGCCAGTTCAAGAGCTACCCGTTCTGGGTGCGCTCCGTCGCGGCGCACCCAACCGATATTTACAGCGATCGGCAATGGTCGTTCTGGCAATATACCGGCACCGGCGTCATTCCCGGCATCAGCACGCCAACGGATATCAACGTCTTTGCCGGGTCGGAAAAGAACTGGCGAACCTGGGTGGCTTCTGCGTCCAAGCCACGAAGCTGATGATCCAGGCTTGATTTTTCCACCAGATACGGCAGATGTGCTGCGAAATAATCGCTTGGCGTCGGAAACAAACCGTTCGGTTGCGCTTTTCCCACGTCTTGCCCACGCTTCCGCCAAAATCTTGGCCAAGGCAGGGGCATCATTTCATTTGAGGAATTCGGATGTTCAGCTTCTCGCCCCGCAGCTTCGCACTTGCTGCCACCCTTTTCACATTATCCTGCGGCTCCGCACTGGCCGTCCCCCTTGTAACCTCGCCGGATGACCCGAAGCAGGTTGCTTGCGGTGGCGATCTCGCAACGTTTCTGGCAGGCGTAAAGACCGAAGCCGTCGGCAAGGGCGTTCCGGCAGAGGCTGTCGACAAGGCGCTGGCTGGTGCGCAGATCGACCAGAAGGTTCTGTCGCGTGACCGTGCACAGGGCGTATTCCGCCAGACCTTCCTTGAATTCTCGCAGCGTACCGTCAGCCAGGGCCGCCTCGATCTGGGTCGCAAGAAGCTTCAGGAATACTCCGCTGCCTTCAAGCGCGCCGATGACGAATTCGGCGTGCCCGCTGGCGTCATCGCAGCCTTCTGGGCCATGGAAACGGATTTCGGCGCCGTGCAGGGCGATTTCAACACCCGCAACGCGCTCGTCACCCTGTCGCACGACTGCCGCCGCCCGGAACTCTTCCGTCCACAGCTGATCGCGCTCACCGAAATGGTGCAGCACGGTGACCTAGACCCCGCCACCAACACCGGCGCATGGGCCGGTGAAATCGGTCAGGTCCAGATGCTGCCCAAGGACATCATCGCATTCGGCGTGGATGGTGACGGCGACGGCCACGTTAACGTCAAGTCCAGCAGCCCGGATGCCATTCTGACAGCCGCCAAGTTCATCCAGCATCTCGGCTTTAAAAAGGGCGAGCCCTGGATTCAGGAGGTCTCCGTGCCCGAAAATCTCCCGTGGGAAAAATCGGGCCTCGGCGGCACCATGACGGCTGCTCAGTGGTTCGACCTTGGTGTGACCCCACGTGACGGCAACAAGAATTTCGCCGCCCTGCCCGCTGCCCTCATTCTGCCGCAGGGTCGCAAGGGACCGGCCTTTATCACCTACCCGAACTTCAACATCTATCTGGAATGGAACCAGTCCTTCATCTACACCACGTCGGCTGCCTATTTCGCGACCCGCTTCATGGGCGCCCCTGTCTACGCCAAGGGTAACCCGGAACCCGGCCTTGACGATGCCGCCATGAGGGAACTCCAGACGAAGCTCGATGCCAAGACGCATGATGTCGGCAAGATCGATGGCATTCTGGGTTCCGGCACCCGCATCGCCGTTCAGCGTGAACAGCAGCGCCTTGGCCTTCCCGCAGACGGCTGGCCGACCCGTGCTCTGCTGGACGCGCTTTAAGACGCTCGATACGCAGATTCGGACTGATTAAGACAAACGGCCGTGGCATTAACCACGGCCGTTTACTTTTTTCACATTTCGCACCTAGTTTTTCACACTGTAATATAACTTGTATATCAACGCATTGGCAGCAAAATGCTGAAATTTCATGCGCTTGTCAGGTGCACCGCATCATAGAATTTGCTTTTCAAGAGACACAAATCGGTCATAATGATTACTGTCAACGTAAAGGAGGCAGAGCATGGGACTTACAAATTCTCTTAATGCCTTAGCAGTCGGTGTTGCGTTCGCGTTTGTCGGAGTGATGTTATTCATCTGACACGCACCTTGGGGTTATCGCAGACACCCGGTAGTTGATCATCATTTGCCATAGAAAAAGCGCAGGTTTTCCAAAACCTGCGCTTTTTACATTTGATGATATCGCGTTGGAAAGTGCGGCTTTACGCCGCCGATCTTCTCAATGGCCGAAAGCCCACGTTTTCCAGAACCGCATTGACCAGCGGCGCGCGGTTCATGGTGTAGAGATGGAATTCGTTGACGCCGCGCCGTTGCAGGTCAGCGAGCTGCTCGGCAGCCACATCAGCGGAAACCTTCGCGCGTCCCGCAGGGTCCTCATCAAAACCGGCAAAACGGTCATCCAGAAATGATGGAACGCTAGTGCCACAACGACCGGCAAAACGCTTCAACTGCGTCAGGTTCTGGATCGGCATGATACCCGGCACGACTGGAATGGTGATGCCCGCCTTGGCGACACGCTCCATGTAGCGCTCGAAAATATCATTATCGAAGAAGAATTGCGTCAGCGCCCGCGTCGCACCATTGTCGGCCTTGCGCTTGAGCATATCGATATCGACAGCGTCGCTTTCGCTCTCCGGGTGCTTTTCGGGATAGGCCGAAACGGAAATCTCGAAATCACCGATCTCGCGCAACCCGCGCACCAGCGCTGCGGCGTTTTCGTAGCCTTCAGGGTGCGGCTTGTAATCCGTACCGATGCCGGTGGACGGGTCGCCACGCAGGGCCACGAAATGCTTTACGCCCGCCTCGCGGAATTCCTCAACCACATCATGCACTTCCCTCTTGCTGGCATCCACGCAGGTCAGGTGCGAAGCCGTCGGCAATCCGGCAATGGAGATCATGCGCTGCACGGCCTGAAGCGTGGGAGCCTTGGTGGTGCCGCCTGCGCCATATGTCACCGACACGAAGTCCGGGTTCCAGCGCGAAAGCTCCTCGACGGTTTCCCACAGCTGCACGTCCATATCCGCGTTTTTGGGAGGAAAGAACTCGAAGGAAAGCTTGAAATTTCCGTGTTCGCGGTGGTCTGCCTCAGTCTTCGTCATGTCATGCCCTCCCGGCGGAAAGAAGTGGTGCGTCAATCGCCTCCTCGCCCGCAATCAGCAGGCGTGGATCGCGCGCAACCCAGATTGTTACGTCGAGAGACTGGGCAGATGCCTTGCCGGAATGCAGATCGAATGCTTTTTCCGGTGTGAGGCCAGCCTTTTTCAGCCACTCTTCCATGGTTTGATGTGAGAAGCCGAGGCGCACATGCGCATGGTCTTCCCTGAGATATTCCAGCGAATGCGGCGCCAGATCGATGATGACAAGACGCCCGTTGGGGCGCAGCATGCGCGCCGCCTCGGCAAGTGCCATTTCCGGGTGATCGAGGAAGTGCAGAACCTGATGCACCACCACAAGGTCGAAATCCTGACCTTCCAGCGGCAGGTTCAGAATATCGCCGTGCCGGACAGAGGCATGCGCCACACCGGCCTTGTCGAGATTGGAGCGGGCAACGGCCAGCATGTCGCGGCTGGCATCGATACCGATGGCGCGGCGATAGGTGCCGCTGAACAATTGCAGGATGCGGCCCGTGCCGGTTCCCAGATCGAGCATCGAATCGACCGGCGTCGTGCCGATCAGTTTCAAAAGCGCACCTTCCACCGCATCATCGCTGACGTGCAGGCGGCGAAGCTCGTCCCAGGCCGAAGCGTTGCGGCTGAAGTAATCCTGCGCCCGCTCAGCCCTCACCCGCTTGACCGCAGAGAGACGCTCGCTATCACGCAGCAGAACGGAATCCGTGGGCGATGCGACAGCCAGCAACTGCTTTATCATCTCGGCGGACTTGCCATCCTGACGCAAACGGAAGTATGCCCACGCACCCTCCTGGTAACGGTCAACAAGATTTTCCTCGGCCAGAAGCTTCAGGTGACGCGAGATGCGCGGCTGCGACTGACCCAGAATCTCGGTCAGATCCGTCACGGTCAAATCGCCAGCCGCCAGAAGCGCCAGCAGACGAAACCGCGTAGGCTCCCCCGCCGCCTTCAACAGCCCAACCAGATTATCAAGCCCTAAAGCCAACACCACACCTCAAGCCAATCAACATATAAAGATATCTTTATACGATTAGCGCGGATATGCAAGACGGGTGCGTCGCTGGGCACCAGAAAATCGACACATGAATTTCAGCCGCTGCTTTGCTTTGACCGGTGGGCGGAACACGCAGTGTCTGCTCATGGCAGAAGCGCCGCCCCTGCTTTCTCACTCCCCAGAATGTCACCGGGATTCCGCAATGGACAATCCTTCACGGACAGGCACCCGCATCCGATACAGCCTTCCAGATCGTCTCTCAACTGCGTCAGCTTGTCGATCCGGCTCTGGAGTGCCGCCCGCCACGCGCTGGCGAGTTTCTTCCAGTCTTCGGCATTCGGCGTCCGACCATTCGGCAATCCCGATAAGGCCTCCTTGATTTCAGCAAGCGGAATACCAGCCTGTTGGGCAATCCTGATAACGGCCACACGGCGCAAAATCTCTCGCGGATAGCGCCGCTGGTTTCCGGCATTGCGCGACGCTGCCAAAAGCCCTTTCGCCTCATAGAAATGGATCGTGGAAACGGCAACGCCGCAGCGCCTGGCCACCTCGCCAACCGACAGCTCCCGATGAATATCAACCATACCCTATTGACCTCAACTATAGTTGAGGTCGTATGAACCCTATCAACTCATCAATCAAGCGTCAGTACGACCAACAGGAGTTGAACCATGATTTCCATCAAAGGCCTTTACGAGACCCATCTGACCGTCTCGAACCTCGATCGCTCGATCGATTTCTACCGTGACGTCGTCGGCCTTGAACTGGCGCACACCATAGCGGACCGAAACGTCGCCTTCTTCTGGATCGGCGGGCGCGAAACTTCCATGCTCGGCCTATGGTCGATCCACAGTTCACCGATGCGAATGAGGCTGCACATCGCGTTTCAGACGACAATCGATCAGGTCATCGAAGCGCCCGCATACCTGCGCACCCAAGGCATCGTTCCGCGCAACGGCGCAGGCATGGAAATCAACGAACCCAGCGTCTTCCCCTGGATGCCATCGGCCAACGTCTATTTCAACGATCCCGACGGCCATCAGCTGGAATATATCACGATTTTACCGGGCAAGGCTCGGCCCGACATTCCGGGTATGATGACGCTTTCGGAGTGGAACGCGCTCGATAAAGGCTAGCGCTGCAACGCGTGAGATATTCGACGCCTCATATAGCAAAAGAGGCGGCAAGTGCCGCCTCTCTCAGTTCTATTTTGTAAAACTTAGAACTCTTCCCAATCCGATGTCACGGCCAGCGCCGCATTGCCGTGCGTCATTGGAACGCTAAGGCGTGCCGCAGGACGCACCGCTTGAGGCGCTGAGCGTGTCGCAGGCGCCTGTCTGCTGGCACCCTGCTGACCCAGTTGGAAGTTCGAAAGAAGACCGTTCAGGTTCGCGCTTTCCTGTGCGAGCGAAGCACCCGCGGCATTCATTTCTTCCACCATTGCCGCATTTTGCTGTGTGGCCTGGTCCATGTGGTTTACGGCCGTATTCACCTCGGCAAGACCCACGGACTGTTCCTGCGCTGCTGTCGCAATCGCTTCCATATGAATATTGACCGACTGCACCAGTTCGGCAATCTCACCCAGTCCTGCGCCCGTATCGCTAACGAGGCGCACACCTTCACCCACAGCGATGGCGGAATTGCCGATCAGTTCCTTGATCTCCTTGGCGGCCTTGGCAGACCGTTGCGCCAGTTCGCGCACTTCCTGAGCGACAACAGCAAAGCCCTTGCCCGCCTCCCCCGCACGCGCAGCTTCCACACCGGCGTTGAGCGCCAGCAGGTTCGTCTGGAAGGCGATCTCGTCGATCACCCCGATGATCTGGCCAATCTGTTTGGAGGAATGCTCGATCTTCTCCATGGCAACAACCGCGTTGCGCACCACGTCACTGGACGTGCTGGCCTTTTCGCGAGCCGTCCGCACCACGCCGCGCGCTTCGGCAGATCGCTTCGATGTCGAGGTCACATTGGCGGTAATCTGCTCGAGCGCGGCAGCGGTTTCTTCCAATGAAGCAGCCTGCTGCTCCGTGCGCTTGGCAAGGTGGTCCGACGCAGACGATATCTCGTGCGAACCGCCCGTCACCGTCGAGACCGATTGGCCAACGCTGGCGAGCGTTTCGCGCAATTGCCGAACCGAACTGTTGAAGTCCACCCGCAAGGTTTCGAACTGCGATGACAGCGGTTCGTGCAATTCGCACAGCATATCGCCTGCAGCCAGCCGCTTCATGCTGGCAGCGAATGTGCTGGTGGCCTGCACCAGACGCGCCTCGGCCTCGGCTTCTGCCGCACGCTGCATCTCCAAGCGTTCACGCTCAGCCTTGGCGCGGTTGTCAGCTTCCGCCGCTTCCAGTTCACGGTTGCGGATGGCTGACTGCCGAAAGATTTCGACCGCCTGCTCCATATCGCCAATCTCGTCCTTGCGGCCCGAGGCAATGGCAGCACTGTCGATCTCGCCCTTGGCAAGCCGACCCATGGCAGCCACCATCGTCCCGATGGGGCGAACGACGGTCATAGCCATGATGCCGGAGAAAATCACCATCGCGAAGCCGCCAGCAAGTGTCAGCAAGCCGATGATGACGAGCGTCTGGAAAGCAGCCCCCGCGCCCGCCTTTGCGAGATCGGAAATGCCGGTCAGATTATCCGTTTCAATCTGCTTCAGCTGCTCGATCCGTTTGGTGGCGGTCGAAAACCACGTTGTGCTGTCCAGAGCACTTAGATCGGCATCCTGCCCGTTCGCCACGATTCGCGAGCGGAAATCGGCAATGTCCTTGGAGGCTGCGGACAGAAGGCCGCCATAGCTTGCCTTGCGCTGCGGTGTCTGCGCCAGCAGGAATGTATCGATCAGCGCCTGCTGGCCACCGGCCATGGCCGCAAAATCAGCAAAGCGCGCCGGGTCCATCTTCTTGGCCGTTATGAAGCCATTGGCGAGCCCGCGTTCCTGCCCGGCAAGCTCCTTCGCCTTCATCAACTCGGCATAGGCGCCGATCTGGCGAGCGATATTCGGATCACCCACTTCCTCGACGAGATCGGACGCGATCGAAACAATATTGCCGATTGCCGAAGTATAGGAGCCGAAGGCCTGACCACCAGTTGCCGAAAGACTATCCACAGACTGACGCAACTGCAGCGTCGATGTCAGACTTGCTTTGGCGGCGGCATATTGTGCTGCGAGAGCGTCGCCGCTCACGCCGGAAAGGGATGCGGAAATCGTATCGAACTGGCTCGCGACACCATCGGTCTGGGTGCGCGCGCTCGCAAGTTCTGAAACATTCTTGGTACCCTTGGAGCCGATAAAGCCCGCCGTCAATCCGCGCTCGACCTGAAGGGAGTGCGCAATGTCGCTCAGTTTCTTCAACTGCTCGCTGATGACAACGACATCATTCATGTTGTGATAGTCGTTCAGGCGTGCCGAAAGTTGAACATATGACAGATAACCGGCTGCAAGCATCGGAAGGGTCACCGCAGCCCACAGCCTTTTGCTGATCGCAATATCGACCAATTTCATGAGGTTCGCTCCTTCATCGTGACCTCATGCCACCCCGCCGCGCAGATCATATGCACAGACCCGAATAAACATCACCTTTATTAAATAAGACTAAATCAGAAGTATTTCTTGAGCGCGGCGGCTTATTTGACAATAATCAATAAGTATAAAATGCCCAAAATAAAAGCCGCTGCATCAAATTGATGCAGCGACTTTCAAAGCTTCGCTTATTTTATCGGCAGATCAGCGCGTCAAACGCTTACACGCCTGGCTTCCCGGGTTCAGCGCATCTGCACCCAGACGACGGATCTTGTCCTGTTCGTAGTCTTCAAAGTTGCCTTCGTGGCAAGGTCATCGGTCGGGAAGGCGGCTACCCTATCTCTGATCAACAAAATCTATGGTAACTGCGTGACATGGCCATTTCCACGTATCTCCGAGCGACGCAGGACCGCATTGCCGAACAGATCGATATTTCCGTTTCCGGAGATCGAAACATCGGCGCTTGTCTTCGCTGTTATCTCTGCATCACCGTTTCCGCGAATATCGATCTTTGCCGATTGAGTCGTCAAATTCTTGAGCATCGCCTTACCCGAGCCCGAAATAGTCAGATCGACGTTCTCTGTGGTCCCGGCAGCAATGATGCTCCCGCTTCCTCGAAGATCAAACCGTATCTTGGGTTGGTCAACATTCATCAAGCCAAGCTCAACATTGCCGTTTAACTTCCAACTGGCAATGGCTGGGCCGGATATACGCACATCCAGCGGAGATGCTGGCCAGCCAGGATCGCAGTTCAAGCTTAATTTTCCGCCCTCCATCCGAACATGGTCAAGCAAGCTTCGATTGCCGCTTATGACCATTTCCGGCCTTTCTCCACGCTCGTAGCGCACTGTGGCCGGTAGACTGATCTCCAGACTGTCAACCACATCGAAAGGTAAAGTGATTTGATCATCCGCAGAAACGGATGATCCGCAAGTCGATCCCACGGCACCCCACAATATCTTCACGTCGCCGGGGTTATGTCCGGCAAGCCCAATGCCCACCGCCAGAAAAGCGACCGCTCCTGTCAGCCCTGCCGCTGCCACCAATACCAGTCTTCGGGTCATTTTATCATCCTTGAAAAAAGGGTAGCGTCAAAGGCCGCCTTGAGCTGGCGTGGCCAATTTAAAATGCAGTCGGGCATAACGCCCAAACAGGCGGATGCCGGATCCCACCGCCAACAGCAGCAAAGCGCCGCCGCCTATGAAGAAGCTGATCAGCCCCACACCGATGAAGACATTACCCACTATCGTCGCAAGAGTGCTACCGGCTTGAAAAACCACAGCAGTAAAGATGATTTTGAGGCCAAAGGCGCCAATGGCTGCGAGAGCCAGAGCAAAGCCCAAGATCGCGGCGCTCATTATAAAAAGCATCGGCAGGAGTAAAACCACGTCCAGAATGGCCAACCCCGCCAGCGCCACAACCGCTGCCAGCATGTTCGAGACACTCCATTGCGCCTCGAAGCGACGCAGACCCGCATCCGCTTTAAGTTCTCGTGCAATTCTGGCCGGATCACCCAAGGCAGCAGCGACCTCGGCTTGCTGCCGACCGGAGATTTCAGACTCTGCGAAATGGGCAGAATAGTCTTCAACGATATCGTCAATCTCATGAGGCGGCAGGCCCTTTAGACCGCGTCTCAATGCGTGCAGAAAGGCGTCTCTGGTCATTTCAAATCCTCCAGAAGTTTTTCGACCGAGCCCGCAAAGGAGCGCCAATCCCGTCGATGAGCTTCGAAAACCGTCTGACCCAAAGGCGTTAGCCGATAATATTTTCGAGGTGGCCCGCTGCTCGATTCAACCAGACGCGTAGCCACCAGGCCGTCATTCTGCATGCGCCGCATCAGCGGATAAATCGTGCCTTCGCCCATTCCCACCGCCGCGACCAAGGTGCTGGCGATTTCGTAACCATAGCTCTCCCCCCGTGACAAAACGGCCAGAACGCATAGGTCGAGAGCGCCTTTTCTCAACTGAACCTGGATCGAGTCGACCATTCCATTCCCCGTGTTTACAAAACATATATAACACGGTACCTGTTATTGCAAGGTAGTGAGAACTAGATATCGAAGTTCACCATTTCATCGGCGACAACCCGTTCGGGAACCGGTTGCACAGCAGTTTTCGCGAGCAGGAGAAATCATCATGAAGCGCTTACATCTGGCTCTTGCCGCCAGCTTTTGTCTGGCCATATCGCCCGTTCAGGCAGCAGGCCTGAAATTCCTCCACATTCCTGACGGGCCGAATGGTCCCGCCATAGACGCGGCAATGTGGTCGCCCTGCATACAGGCGCCTGCCGATGTGAAAATCAAATCCATGACGTTACCGGCAGTGCTAGATTGCCCGATTTCCGGGAACAAACTACCGCTCGTGATTGTATCGCATGGCTATGGCGGATGGTATTTCGGTCATCATGACACTGCCGAGGCCTTGGCCGATTTCGGCTTTATCGTCGTCGCCATCAATCATCCCAACGCAAACTATGCCGATATGAGCCGCGCGAATGGTTTGGGCGCCCTCATCAACAGACCCGCTGATATCAAGCGAACCGTCGATTTCATGCTCACGGCATTTCCCGACAGGTCCAAGATCGATCCGCAACGGATCGGGTTCTATGGCTTCTCCCAAGGTGGCTATACTGGTCTTGTCGTTGCCGGTGCCAATCCAGATTTCAGCAAATTACCGCCGCGCTGCGCAGACCCGAAAGCAACAGACTGCCCGCCACCAAATCAAGCCCGTCCTGCGCAACAAAAGACACTGCCACTCGCGCCGCTGACACACGACCCACGCATCAAGGCCATGGTCGTCGCAGACCCTTTGAGCATTGTGTTTCAAACGCCAGATAGCGTGAAGGATGTCACAATTCCACTTCAGCTATGGGGCTCGCAGCTAGGTGGGGGTGGCGGCGCATCGCCAAAAGATGTTGCGACATTGGCGCGAGTCCTGCCCGAAAAGCCCGATGTACGGATCGTGCCCAATGCCGTCCACATGTCGTTTCTGACGATGTGCCCCATAGGCCGGGAGTCGTCGGACGCCTGCAAGGATGCCCCTGGCTTTGACCGAACAGCCTTCCACAGGCAATTCAATGCCGAGGTGGTCGCTTTCTTCCAACGACACCTCGCGGAATAAAACGGTCAAACATAAAAAACAAAACCCGTCGTATTCATGGAATACGACGGGTTCGGTATCGTGTCAGTTCAGGCGCAGATCACCGTGTCAAACGCTTGTAAGCCTGGCTGCCCGGATTCAGCGCATCTGCACCCAGACGGCGGATCTTGTCCTGTTCGTAGTCTTCGAAGTTGCCTTCGAACCATTCCACATGGCCGTCGCCTTCGAAGGCGAGGATGTGGGTGGCAAGGCGGTCGAGGAACATTCTATCATGGCTGATGATGATGGCGCAGCCAGCGAAGTTTTCGAGCGCTGTTTCCAGCGCGCCGAGTGTTTCCGTATCAAGGTCGTTGGTCGGTTCGTCGAGGAGGAGAACGTTGCCGCCCGCCTTCAGCATCTTGGCAAGGTGCACGCGGTTGCGCTGACCACCGGAGAGGTTGCCGACCTTCTGCTGCTGGTCGCCACCCTTGAAGTTGAACGCACCGCAATATGCACGGCTGTTCATGTCGAACTTGCCAAGCTTGATGACTTCGGCACCGCCGGAGATTTCTTCCCAGACGGTCTTGCTGCCATCCAGCGCATCACGGCTCTGGTCGACATAGCCAAGCTGCACGGTCTCGCCGATGCGAACCGAACCGCTATCGGGCTTTTCCTGACCAGTGATCATCTTGAACAGCGTCGTCTTACCGGCACCATTCGGGCCGATGATACCGACGATACCGCCCGGTGGCAGCTTGATCGAGAGATCGTTGATCAGCGTGCGGCCTTCGAAGCCCTTGACGATGCCTTCCATCTCGATGACCACCTGGCCGAGACGTTCCGACACCGGAATGATGATCTGCGCGTCGCCGGGGCGCTGCTTGTCGGCGGCATCCACCAGCTGCTCGTAGGACTTGATACGCGCCTTCGACTTGGCCTGACGCGCCTTGGGGCTGGATGCGATCCATTCCTGTTCGCGCGAAATCGCCTTCTGGCGGCCTGCGTCTTCGCGGGCTTCCTGCTGCATGCGCTTGGCCTTCGCCGTCAGATACGCAGAATAGTTGCCTTCGTAAGGAATGCCACGGCCACGGTCGAGCTCGAGAATCCAGCCTGTGACGTTATCCAGGAAGTATCTATCGTGGGTAATCATCATCACGGCGCCGGGGTAATCGCGCAGGTGCTTTTCGAGCCATGCGATGGTTTCGGCGTCAAGGTGGTTGGTCGGTTCGTCGAGCAGCAACAGGTCCGGCTTGGACAGAAGCAGACGGCAAAGCGCGATACGACGGCGCTCACCACCCGATAGCAGGGAAACGTCGCTCTCTTTTGGCGGGCAGCGCAGGGCTTCCATCGCCATTTCGACCTGCTGTTCCAGATCCCACAGGTTCTGGCTGTCGATGATGTCCTGAAGCTTGGCACCTTCATCGGCGGTCTCATCGGAATAGTTCATCATCAGTTCGTTGTAACGCTCAAGCACAGCCGTCTTGTCGGCCACGCCCACCATGACGTTTTCGAACGCGGTCTTGGTCTCGTCCAGATGCGGTTCCTGCTCGAGGTAACCGACGGTCGCACCTTCGGCCAGCCAGGCTTCACCGGTGAATTCCTTGTCCTGACCGGCGATGATGCGCAGCACCGTGGACTTACCGGCACCGTTGGGGCCGAGAATACCGATCTTGGCATCGGGGTAGAACGACAGGTTGACGTTCTCGAGAATCTTCTTTGCGCCGTAAGACTTGTTCAGCCCCGACATGTGGTAGATGAATTGGCGTGCCATTGTAGCGAATGCTCCACGTCAGTTTGGGAAAGTTGCCGCTATGTAGGGTAAATAGGGCGTTGGAGCAACCTCCAACCAAGAATAAGCCAAGCTGTGGAGACGGGAATGGACGATATGATGTTTGGCGAAATCAACCGGCTGGAAAGCCCTTCCGGCGCCACCCTCGCCTACCGGCATCAACCCGCCACCGGCACGCCGCGCGGTGTTCTGCTCATCTGTCACGGGCTTGTCGAACATGCCGGGCGCTATCGCCGTTTCGCCGAGGTCATGTCCGCACAGGGCTTCGAGGTCTACGCCCACGACCATCGCGGCCATGGACGCACGAAGGCGGGGGATGCGCCCATCGGGCGCTTCGCCTGGAAGGACGGCGTGAGCAAGGTCATCGCAGACGCGATGGCGATCCGCACATTGGCCGCAGAACGCCACCCCGGTCTGCCCATCATACTCTTCGGCCATTCCATGGGTGGCCTCATCGCGCTCAACACTGCCGTCAGCCACCCGGATGCCTTCGACGCCCTGTCGATCTGGAACTCCAACCTCAACACCGGCGTCATGGGCCGTCTGGCGCAGGTCGTTCTGCGCATCGAAAAAATGCTGAAAGGCTCCGACGTGCCCAGCGCCATCCTGCCCAAGGCAACCTTCCGCATCTGGAACAGCAAGATGCCGGAAAAGCGCACCACCGCAGACTGGCTGAGCCACGACAAGGCGGCAGTCGATGCCTATGTTGGCGATCCGCTCTGCCAGTTCGAAGCCAGCGTCTCGCTGTGGCAAGACGTGTTCGAGATGTCCTATCGCGGCCCGAAACTCATCTCCCGCCTCCCCAAAACCCTCCCCATCCTTCTCGTCAGCGGCAACGAAGACGCCGCCACCAACAATGGCCGCGAAATCGTCTGGCTGGCTCAGCAGTTCCGGGCAGCAGGCTTCAGCAACGTGACCGACCGTATCTACCCCGGCATGCGGCACGAAACGTTGAACGAAATCGGCTGGGAGGTTCCGGCAGCAGATTTCGCGGCCTGGGCGCGAGAGGTGGCGGAGTGACTTTGCTTGCGCCCTCCCTCATTCCTGTGCTCGTCACAGGAATCCAGCCGACGCGCGTCTGCGCGGCGAAAGGACTTCTCAGCCCAAGACCGGGCTGACTGGATTCCTGTGGCAAGCACAGGAATGAGGGTCGTACTGAGTGACCATACATTTCACTGCCGAAACGGAATGACTCCATGAGATTATTTCACATGCATGCAGAAGAGGGCCCGTCTATAAACTTCTGAAATGTGTGAGACAGACATGGCAGAGACTTCCGATAAGAAACAGCCGCCCTTGAAGGGCATTCGTGTGATCGAGCTGGCGCGCGTGCTGGCCGGTCCCTGGGCCGGGCAGATGCTGGCCGATATGGGTGCCGATGTCATCAAGGTGGAAAGCCCCGATGTCGGCGACGATACCCGCGCCTGGGGGCCGCCCTTCGTGGAGAGCAAGGATGGCGATAACCTTTCTGCCGCCTATTACCACTCCACCAATCGCGGCAAGCGCTCGATTACCATTGATCTGAAGACCGAGGAAGGTCGCCAGACCGTGCGTCGGCTGGTGAAAACCGCCGATGTCGTCATTGAGAACTTCAAACGTGGCGGGCTGGAGAAATACGGGCTGGATTACCAGTCGCTGCGAGCGCTGAACCCCAAGCTCATCTATTGCTCCATCACCGGCTTCGGCCAGACCGGGCCCTACGCGGATTTTGCCGGTTACGACTATATCGTTCAGGGCATGTCCGGCTTCATGTCGATTACCGGCGAGCCGGATGGTCAGCCGATGAAGGCGGGCGTAGCGGTGGCCGATATTTTCACCGGCATCTATTCCGTCACCGCCATTCAGGCTGCCCTCATCCACGCCATGCGCACCGGCCGGGGCCAGCATATCGATATGGCGCTGCTGGATGTGCAGTCTACCGTGCTGGCCAACCAGAACATGAACTACCTCATTTCCGGCAAGGCACCCGTGCGGCTGGGCAATGCCCACCCCAACATCTCGCCTTACGAGGTGGTGCCCACCGCTGACGGCTTCCTCATTCTGGCCGTTGGCAATGACGGGCAGTTCCGTCGCCTCTGCAAAATCCTCGGCATCGACGCGATCGCGGACGATGAACGCTACGCGACCAACAAGGCGCGCGTCGCCCACAAGGTCGAGGTCCGCCAGATCGTTTCCACTGAAACGCTCAAATGGATGAAGCGCGATCTGCTGACGGCCTGCGAAACCAATGCCGTGCCCGCTGGACCCATCAATTCCATCGAGGAAATGTTTGCTGATCCGCAGGTTCAGGCCCGCGGCCTGCGCGTCGATCTGGAAGCCGCCGATGGCACCGTCATTCCGGGCGTCCGCACCCCCATCGTGCTATCCGAGACACCTTTGCACTATAATCGACCGAGCCCTCGTCTGGGCGAGCATCAGGACGAAGTTCTGGCCGAACTGGCTGATATTGAAAGGACCATTGCGCCATGAAGAGAACCGGCGGACAGTTGATTGTCGAAGCCCTGAAAGCCAATGGCGTGTCGCGCGTCTCCTGCGTGCCGGGCGAAAGCTATCTGGCTGTGCTGGATGCACTCTACGAAAGCGGCATCGAATCCGTTGTCTGCCGCCAGGAAGGCGGCGCAGCGATGATGGCCGATACCTGGGGACGGCTGACCGGCGAGCCCGGCATCTGCATGGTCACACGCGGTCCCGGCGCAACCAATGCCTCCGCTGGTCTGCACATCGCCATGCAGGATTCCATTCCGATGATCCTCTTCATCGGTCAGGTGCAGCGCGATGCACGTGAGCGTGAGGCCTTTCAGGAGGTCGAATACCGCCGCGCTTTTACCGAATTTGCCAAATGGGTCGGCGAGATCGATGATGCCCGCCGCATCCCGGAATTCGTCACCCGCGCCTTCGCCATCGCCACATCCGGTCGTCCCGGCCCTGTCGTTTTGAGCCTTCCAGAGGATATGCTGGTCGATCTTGTGGACGCACCGCAGGCCAAACCCTACACGCCGGTGGAAAACCACCCCGGCTCGAAGCAGATGGCAAAATTCGCAGAGCTTCTGGGCAACGCCAAGCGTCCCATGGTCATCGTCGGTGGCACGCGCTGGACGGAAGACAGCGTGGCGAAATTCAAGACATTCGCTGAAACCTTCAAGCTGCCCGTCGGCTGCTCCTTCCGTCGTCAGGCTCTGTTCGATCACCTCAGCCCATCCTATGCGGGCGACGTCGGCATCGGCATCAACCCGACGCTGTCGAAAGAGATCAAAGAGGCCGATCTCATCGTGCTTCTCGGCAGCCGCATGTCGGAAATGCCGTCTTCCGGCTACACCCTGCTCGACATCCCCTACCCGTCGCAGACGCTGGTGCACATCTTCCCGGATGCCGAAGAGCTTGGCCGCATGTATCGCCCCGATCTCGCCATCTGCGCCTCCACCAGCGATTTCGTTGACGCGCTGGAAAGCCTTGAGGCGCCCCAAAACCCGGTCTGGGCAGACCGCACCGCTGCCATGCACGACGCGTATCTCAAATGGTCCACCCCGCCAAAGACAGGACCCGGCCCGGTGCAGATGGGCCCGATTATGGACTGGATCGAAGCCAATGTGCCCGTCGACGCCGTCTTCACCAATGGCGCGGGCAACTACGCCACATGGCTGCACCGCTTCCACCGCTTCCAGCGTTTCAACACGCAATCTGCCCCAACCTCCGGCTCCATGGGTTACGGCCTGCCAGCCGCAGTCGCCGCCAAGCACCTGTTTCCAGAACGCGAAGTCGTCTGCTTTGCGGGCGATGGCTGCTTCATGATGCACGGCCAGGAATTCATCACCGCCGTGCGCTACGGCCTGCCGATCATCACCGTGCTGGTCAACAATGGCACCTACGGCACCATCCGCATGCATCAGGAACGCGAATATCCCGGCCGCGTCAGCGGCACCGACCTCGTCAACCCCGACTTCGTCGCCTTCGCCAAGGCCTATGGCGGCCACGGTGAACTGGTGGAGAAGACCGAAGACTTCGGCCCCGCCTATGAGCGCGCCAGAGCCAGCGGCAAGCCAGCGATTATCGAAGTGAAGCTGGACCCGGAGGCGATTACGCCTGCGCGGACGTTGACGCAGATTCGTGAGCGGACGTAATGTCGCCCTTGCCGTCCACCTCATTCCTGTGCTTGTCACAGGAATCTAGTCAGCCCAAGTCCTTGGGCTGAAAGGAGTCGTCCGCCACGCAGACGCGCGGCACTGGATTCCTGTGACATCAACAGGAATGAGGAAAGATAAATGGCAGAGCAGACACCAGCGGTCATAACCGCACGCAGCGCCACAGTCGAACCATCCGTTGGTGCACCCTTCGAGGCCGTCCGCGTCGCCCGCGATGTGCTCCACACGTCGCGCACCGCCGGTCTCGCCACGCTCGATCCGCATAGCGGCTATCCCTACAACACGGCCACCAACATCGCCGTCGAACCGGATGGCACCCCCTTCTTTTTCACCGCCCGCCTCGCGCTCCACGCCCGCAACATCGAAGCCGACCCGCGTATTTCCCTGGTACTTGCGAACTTCAACAAAGGTGATGCGCTAACGTTGCCGAGGCTGACGCTGGTGGGAAAAGCCGAACTCATCGGCGAGAATGAGGTACTGCTCGCCAAAGCGCGCTATATCGCTCGATATCCGAAGGCCAAGCTCTATCTCGCGCTGCCAGACACCCAGCTTTACCGATTGAACACAGAAGGCGTCCAGATCAATGGCGGCCCTGCACGCAATGCCAGCAACATCACGCCTGCTGATCTGCGCACCAATCTTTCCGGCGCTGAGCAATTCATGGCAGCAGCGGAGGCTGAAGCAGTTCGTCTCAATGCGATAAAGGGCGAGGCATCGCGTCTGGCAGCCCTGGCGGGGAAGAAATCAGGCGCTTGGAAAATCACGTCTATCGACCCGGACGGGATCAACCTCGCGTCGATAAGTGATCTTGCTCGGCTTTGGTTTGACGAGCGTGTCGTGGATTTGAATCAACTTTCGAAGGCACTGACTCAATCTTTGAAATGATAGAGATAAGGGATTCAAAACGAAACAGAATTTCCGTCTGCTTGACAAGATAGCAAACGGCAGTGCGTGTGGCTTACCCCCCTCTGTCCTGCCGGACATCTCCCCCACAAGGAGGGAGATTGGAAAGACGCATGCTCACCGCTCAATCCGCAGCATTGAAGATGGGCGAGACCTCTCCACGAGTCGATCTCCCCCCTTGAGGGGGAGATGCCCGGCAGGGCAGAGGGGGGTAAGCCACCCCCACCAACATCAACTCAACACCCACCCCAAACAAAAAAGCCAGCCCCAAAGGACCGGCTTTCTCATCGAAACATCAAACCGCTCAAACAGCAGCCGTCACAATGAACTCGACCTTGTAATCCGGTGTCGCAAGCGCTGCTTCGCTTGTCGCACGGGCTGGTGGGTTTGCCGGGTCGATCCAGGCTTCCCAGACGGCGTTCATTTCGCCGAAGGTGGACATGTCGGAGATGTAGATGATGGTCTGGAGGATCTTCGACTTGTCGGAGCCAGCGAGCGCGAGCAAGCGGTCGACTTCGGCAAGGGCAGACTTGCTCTGCTCGGTCACGGACGTGCCTTCACCGACCTGACCAGCGAGATAGACCGTGTTGCCGTGAACGACGGCGCCGCTCATGCGCTTGCCGGGTTCGATACGCTTGATGCTCATGCTGAAACTCCTGTTGGTACTTTGGGCAGAAAATGACGGCTGAAAATCAGCCGCGGATATGATGGGTCTTTTCGTAGATCGCCGTGGAGCGCGCGCCGGAGCGGCAGAAGCCGAGCATCGGGCGCTGAAGTTCGTCCAGCGCATCCACCATGCCGGTCACGGCATCGGCATCCACGCCGAAGCGTCCAACCGGCACGTGCACGACGGCGATGCCGAGTTCTTCGGCCCGCTCCGCGATGTCGGCAAATAGAGGCTGACCCTCTTCCTCACCATCCGGGCGGTGGCAAACAATGGATTTGAAGCCGAGCGCCTTGACCTCATCGAGATCGGCAACGCTGATCTGGCCGCTTACGGAATAGTCGTCGTCGATACGCCTGATATCCATCGTCATATCCTCCTGTCGTCAACAGCAATCTGGCCTGTTTCAAGCCATGCCGCCCTAAATCCGCATTCGGTGTAAGGGGTTAAATCCAGTGCGTCAATGACAGGATTTTTCAAAAATATGGCCATTCAAAGAATAGAAAAGCGCAAGCCGTAACGCCTGCTTTCACCCGGTTGCAGCATGATGAACTCTCCCGCCTCGAGCAATTGCGCACGGTCTACCCAGCGATGCGAGACGGGCTCGATACCCATCACATCTGCGGGACTCTGCTGGTTTCGCCACATCTGGAGATAGGGCAGCGTATCGGCACGAAAGGCGACGCGAAGGGTGCGCCCGCCGATGGCTGCAATCGGCCCCACAGACATCTGCGCCCAGCCCTCACCGGTGACCGGCACGCAGAACACACCGCCCGGCTCTTCGCCAAAACGCCAGCCAAACCCGCCGCCCTCGAACATCTCACCGTCCAGCCGCACGTCGTCATCGAAAAGCCGTGCGCCGATGTTCATGTGGTACATATGAAAGACCGGGCGTGGCCGGTCGCTGGTGTTGGTAACCGTGTCATCGAGGCTGATTTCGCCGCTTGCGCCGTCAATGTGCCACTGCCGATCCAGACGGGCTGTGCCACCATCTGCAAGAACCACCGGAACCGTTGCCGCTGCGCGCGCATTATCTTCCGAGACCACCCAGTCGGTGATCTCGGCGGGGTGCGACGAGAACGATCCATGAAGAGGGTAGCGCCTGCCGCTATCATCGCCTTCGATGGGTTGAGGGTGGCGAATGTGGTCGGGGCCGCAGGTGAACATAAAGCCTTCCAGCGAATGGTCGATGCGCGCATCGCCATCATCGGGAATGGCCCGGCCGGGCGCAATATCGATGCCATCAACCACACAGGCACCGATGTCGAAAACGGACGTTTCGTCCAGATAAATGGTTGGGGATAGTCCTGCTTGCAGGGCGCGCATGCATCCTCCTCTTCAATCCGTTGGCTTCGATCGTTGACGTAGCGATCACACAAAAGCTATCGCAACGTCATGAAATTAAGATTGCGTTAATCTCGAATTCACCTTTTTCACAATAGGGTCAAGATTAACGTGTGTGTAATGGGCAAGAACCCAGGGATCGCAGAATCGTGAAACTTTTAATTAACGCAATGTTTTGTCTCGCGGCTGCGGCGACACCCATTCTGGCACCTTTGCAGGCCAATGCTCAACAGCCGATGCTTGTCGCGCCTGACGGGCGCGTGGTGGACTATATGCCGGAGCGCGGTGACATCGTCATCAGCCGAGACCGCATGGGCCGCACCGTCTATTACGACCGTTACGGCAACCTGCTGGCCACGGAAATGCCGCGCGGCGCACCAGCCCGCCGGGAGGCTCAGGCCGACCCGTATCGCGACCCGTACTACAATCAGGGCGGTGACTATTACCCACCGGCACCGGGCCAGGCCGACCAGTATCAGCAGCCGCAGCGCCAGTATGGCAACCAGGGCAACGGTATGCCCCGCGATTACCGCCAGTATCGCGGCGATGGCAGCGACGACAATGTCTATACCGGCTCTGTCGCAACCCGCCCCGGCGATGTCGAAAGCGGCCCGCTTGGCGAACCCATGCCCGGCGAAAGCACCACGGCCATCGTGCCGCAGCCAGATCACCTCGTCGAGCGTAACCAGCCGGTCACCGCACCAGTCAATCGTTCGCGCCAGGAAATCGTGGCACTTCAGGTCTTTCTCGACCGCGAAGGCATTTCGCCCGGCGTCATCGACGGCAAGATGGGCGACAACGTCAACAAGGCGATTGCCGCTTGGCAGGACATGACGGGCGAGCGTCTGGACCCCAACAACACCGACGACATTCTGGAGCGCCTGCGCAACACCGGTGGTCTGGCGATCGTCGATTATACGATTACCGCAGCAGACGCGGCAGGTCCCTACGTGGCCTCCATTCCCGATGACTACGCCGAAAAGGCACAGCTTCCGGCCATGGCCTACACCTCGACATCAGAGGCGCTCGCCGAGCGCTTTCATATGGACGAGACCTATCTGAAGGAACTCAATCCAGGCGTCGATTTCACCGTTCCCGGCACCATCATCAAGGTCGTCAGCCCCGGAGACACGAAAAAGGGACAGGTCGCCCGCATCGTGGCGCACAAGGGCATCAAGCAGGTATTTGCCTATGACGAGAGCGGCGTGCTGATTGCCGCCTATCCGGCGACCATCGGCTCCTCCGACACACCGTCGCCATCCGGTACACATACGGTAGAGCGTATCGCGCTCAATCCGGGCTATACCTATAACCCCAAGATCAACTTCCAGCAGGGCCAGAACAGCCAGATTCTGCAGATTCCGCCCGGCCCCAACGGCCCTGTCGGCACGGTCTGGATTGCTCTGTCGAAGCCGACTTACGGCATTCACGGTACACCGGAACCTTCCAAGATCGGCAAGACCAACAGCCACGGTTGTATCCGCCTGACCAACTGGGATGCGACGGAACTGGCCAAGATGGTCCGACCGGGAGTGGTTGTGGAGTTCGCGGAGTAAGGGGTACACTTCTTCTCCGTCATTCCGGACTTGAACCCCTGCTATCTGGCTAGATTGAAGGATGTCTTCGGCGGCGCGCCCCTCACCTCCGTCACCCCGCACTTGATGCGGGGTCCAGCAGACGCGCGTCTGCGCGGCGGAAAAGTTATTTCAGCCCAAGGACTTGGGCTGGCTAGATCCCGGCTCAAGGCCGGGATGACGGTCGTGGGGTGCAGACCTATCCATCACCCGAGCTTCGGCACCCGCTTTTCACCCCTGCGCTCCGTCAGGAAGAACGCAAAAGCCATCGCAGGCAGCGCAAAACCGAGCCATGAGGCCGCTGTCCACTGCCCCTGCGCATAAGCCCAGCCACCGAGCGCCGAGCCGACAGCTCCACCCATGAAGAACGTTGCCATGAAGATGCCGTTGAGGCGGCTACGGAACTCCGCACCCAGCGTAAAGATGGCGCGCTGGCCCAGTACCAGATTGGTGGTGACAGCAAAGTCCAGCACGATGGCCGCAACCACCAGCAGCGCCAGCGACAGGTGAGAGCCCTCCGGTGCTATGTGTGTCATGAGGAAGGATGCCATGGCAGCCAGCAGCGCACAGAGCGTCGCCGCCCATGTCCAACCGCGATCCGCCATCCGCCCGGCAATGGGTGCCGCCACAGCACCGGCGGCACCGGCCAGCGCAAACAGCGCGATTTCGCTTTGCGTCATGCGGAAGGCGGGCCCGCTGAGATAGAGCGGCGTGACTGTCCAGAACAGGCTGAACGCTGAGAACATGCCTGCCTGATAGATCGAGCGACGCTGCAAGAGCCGCGTGTTTACGGCCAGCTTGCCCATAGAGGCCAGCAATGTGATGTACGGCAGCTTCGCATCCGGCATGCGGCGTGGCAGCAGGCGGTAAAGCACGAGCGCCAGAACGGCCATGACACCAGCCGAGATCAGGAAAACGCCGCGCCAGGAAACCAATTCCGAGAGAACGCTGGAAACAGGCCGCGCCAGCATGATGCCGATCATCAAGCCGCTCATGATGCTGCCAACAACGCGGCCACGTGTGGCGTCAGGTGTCATATGCGCCGCCAAGGGCACGATCATCTGCACCGCAACCGAAGCGACCCCGACCAGAAAGACGGCGGCGAGAAACTGTACTGCATGCGGCGCGAAGGCAGCACCGATCAATGACAGAACCGCCATGATGACGGTGATAACGATCAGCTTTCTGTTTTCGATGAGATCGCCCAACGGCACCACGAACAGCAGTCCCAACCCGTAACCGATCTGTGTCAGCGTCACGATCAAGCCCGTTGCCGCCGCAGACAGCCCAAGTTCTGCGCCTATGGGGCCAGCGAGCGGCTGGGCATAATAGATATTGGCGGCGATCAGCCCGCAGGCCGTGGCCAGCAGAAAAATCATGGCGGAAGAGAGTGTCTCTTCCTGTGCGGCCTCAGCGCCGAGCACCGTAGATGTCATTACCCGTCTCCAAATTAGGAAATACTCATTTCCCAAATACACATAAAAATCAGTCGAAAACCTTCATGGCAACATCGACCACTGAACTCAGTTCCGCTTTCGTCAGCCCCGTCTTGCCGACCACCCGCATGCCGTAAATGATACAAAGCGCCGTCTTCGCCAAAGCGGCTGCATCCTTGACATTTGACACCGAGCCATCCGCCTGCCCCTCACGCACAAGGCGACCCAGAATGTTTTCACGGGCATCGATGGCGCCACGCACAACGCGGGCCATATCGTCATCCAGCGAGGCGAGATCGGCAGCGGCACCGACGACGAGACACCCCTGCCCGCCGGATGGGCCGACGCAGGCATCCGCATAGAAATTCATGCCCGCCAGCAGCTTTTCTCGCCCGTTCCTGCCGGTCTGAACAGACGCTTCGAAACGCCGTGATTGCACCAGTTTGTAGCGCTCGACGGCGGCAATATAGATGTCCTTCTTGTCCTTGAAGGCCTTGTAGAGACTACCCTGCGTCAGTTCCATCGCTTGCGTCAAATCCCCCACTGATGTCGCGTGGTAGCCGCGTTCCGAAAACACGCCGATAGCTTTGTCGATGGCAAGATCGACATCGAACTCACGCGGACGTCCGCGCTGGCGTGTGTTGATTAAGGATGGGCTTGGCTGTGTCATGAGTGGCAATATAGGAAACGATCATTTCCAAATCAAGCACAAAATACGCCCGGACAGAATCTGTACCGGGCGCCTGAAAAGATTAGGCCGCCCGGCGGCTGAAAAACTTGAGATCGCGACCGGAGCGAACGACGCGTACAGGCATCAGGCTCATCACCTCATTGGCGAAATTGCGCACATTCTCCATGGCTTTGTCGACATTGCTGACCTTTTGACAGTCGAGCGCAGCCAGCGTGCCGCCATAGTCGAAGATATCGCGGAACGCGGCGCGTTCGGCAATCGGCGTAGCCAGAACGCGGACATTCTTGGCGGCGAGCAATGCTTTGACCACCAGCATCGAGCGTGTGCTGACCATCGCGTTGACGCGGGTGAGAACAACCGAGTGATCAATCGTGATGCCCATCTTGCGGTTCAGCAATTCGATATGCTCGAGAACCTCGGCAGCTCCGCGCGCATCCATAGCAGAACCCTGGACCGGGATGATGACGTGGTCCGAAATGCCCAGCGCCATCGTCAGCAGCGGACTTTTGGTGCCCGGCAGATCGATGATGAAACAGTCCGTGCTGGCCTTGTTTTCGCGGATATGGGTTTCCAGCGATGCCATGGTGACATGGGAAATGACCGAGAGGTTCTGAACCGCACCGGACATGTCCGACCAGCGCGAAATCCACAATTGCGGATCGGCATCGAGAACGGTGACACGGTGACCGGTGCGCGCAAGTTCCGTGGCCAGCAGCAGAACCGCAGTCGTCTTGCCCGCGCCGCCCTTGGTGTTTGCAAATGTGATAACTGGCATAGGGCCCCCAAATGCAGAGCCTGACTTCATCGCTCTTCAACGCACCGCGACATTCATGGTGCACTGTATATTGTTAACGAAGATGGTTAACGAAATGGAAATGGCCGTTGCGATTTGTTGTATAGCTCTGCTCGGGGTCTCCAGTTCAGCCCTTTGAAAAATCCGGCAGAGCTTGAAGACAAGCGTCGCCGTTCACGCGGCGCAGATGCGCCCGAGGTGTGCTGAAGCCCTTGAGAACACACGCAAATGCGGCAGTGTTTCAGGTATGGTCGTCGTCGGTACCGCATTTGCGTGGTCTCGAGTCCTATGAATTCTCAGGCCGGGCGTTGAACGCACCGGCCTGAGTTCAGTTTTCCGATGTGCCTTTCTTCTTCCATGTCCGAAAACCGTTTACGGAATTTCGAACATTTCATCAGTCAGGCCCATCGGTCGTCGCATTTGATGATCACCCGCACGTCTACGTCCAATCACCACCCTCCGCCTGCCCCGACAGTGTCTCGCGAAAACACTCCAGCCGCGAAAGTGTGGAGATTGTAGGCATGGGGTTGGTGGCCGTGGAGAAAAAATTTTTGACTTTTTTTGGGTTGGGAAGAGTGGTGGGGGAGCCGCATATTCTGCCCTCATGCTGAGGTGGCGCGCAGCGCCCTCGAAGCATCCGCTGCTCGCTCTGCCTCAAGCCCGCAACCCTCGTCCTTCGAGGCCCCTGCGGGGCACCTCAGGATGAGGGTTGCTGCGTTGCGGCCTGTCTCCGCCTACTTCAAAGTGAGATATTGCGTTGCGTCCTAAGCACCCTGCCTCTTAACAGCAGGCAGGGCACAATCACGTCAATCAAAAGCACTCCAGAAACAGCGCCTTCGTATTCTCCGCCGTCATTTCCACCGGGTTACCACCACAGCTTGGGTCCTTGATGGCCTCTGCGACAAGCTCATCCACACGGTCAGGCTTGATGCCCATGGCCGTAAGGCTTTCGGGAACACCGAGCTCCTTACGAAGCTCCAACACATAATCATAGAAGCCGTCGAAGCCGCCTTCGATGCCGAGATAGGCCGCCGCGCGGGCGATCTTGTCTTCGATGACGGGGCGGTTGAAGCGCAGGACGGCGGGCATGACGACGGCGTTGGTCATGCCGTGGTGGGTGTTGTAGACGGCGCCGATGGGGTGCGAGAGCGAGTGGATGGCGCCGAGACCCTTCTGGAAGGCGACGGCACCCATGGCGGCGGCGGCCATCATGTTGGAGCGTGCCTCGATATCCGTACCATCCCTAAAGGCGCGCGGCAGATATTCCTTCACCAGCCGCAGGCCTTCGAGCGCGATGCCCTGACTCATGGGGTGGTAGAAGGGCGAGGAATAGGCTTCCAGGCAATGGGCGAAGGCATCCATGCCGGTGCCGACCGTGATGGCCTTGGGCATGCCGACCGTCAGTTCCGGATCGCAGATGACCACGCCGGGCAGGAATTTCGGGTGGAAGATGATCTTCTTCACATGGGTCTGCGAATTGGTGATGACGCTGGCGCGACCGACTTCAGAACCCGTGCCTGCGGTGGTGGGCACGGCAACGATGGGCGCGATGCCATCGGAGTTGGCACGGGTCCACCAGTCGCCGATATCCTCGAAATCCCAGACGGGGCGGGTCTGGCCAGCCATGAAGGCAACGGCCTTGCCGAGATCGAGACCGGAGCCACCGCCGAAGGCAACGACGCCATCATGGCCTCCATCCCTAAAGGCTTTCACGCCCGCTTCGAGATTGACCTCGTTGGGGTTCGGGTCCACGTCCGCAAAGATGGCGCGGCCAAGGCCTGCCTCTTCCAGAATATCCAGCGCGTGGCCGGTGATCGCCATATTGGCTAGGCCTCTGTCGGTGACGAGCAGCGGCTTCTTGATGCCGAGCGTCTTGCAGGCGTCAGCCAATTCCTTGATGCGGCCGCGCCCCATCTTGATCGGGGTTGGATAGCTCCAGTTTGCGACGATGTTCATTTCGTGACTTTCTTCAGATGGTAGGATTTTGGACGGGTCAGGTTCTGGAAGCCGATGACCGACAGCGAGCCGCCGCGACCGGTATCCTTGACGCCGGTCCAGCACAAAGCAGGATCGAGATAATCGGCACGGTTCATGAAGACGGTGCCGGTTTCGATCTCGCGACCGATGCGCCCTGCCCGCTCAGCATCCTGCGTCCACAGCGATGCGGTGAGGCCGTATTTGCTGTCATTCATCAGACCGATGGCTTCGTCGTCGTTCTTCACCTTCATGATGCCGACGGCGGGGCCGAAGGTTTCCTCGGTCATGAATTCCATGGAGTGATCGACATCGATGAGGATCTGCGGCGCGACATAGGCGCTTTCGCCATCGTCGGCAGCAAACAACTTGGGATCGACCAGCGCCTTTGCACCTTTGGAAACGGCATCGGCCACCTGCTGGCGCACCACCTTGGCGAAACGCTTATTGGCCATCGGGCCGAGGGACGTTTCCTGCTCCAGCGGATTGCCGAGCTTGTAGTTGGACACCCAGGCCACGGATTTTTCAACGAAGGCATCGAACAGCGATCCGTTGACATAAACGCGCTCGATGCCGCAGCAGCATTGGCCGGAGTTGAAGGTCGCACCATCCATCAGCGTGTCGACCGCCGCATCCAGATCGGCATCTTCCATGACGTAACCGGGGTCCTTGCCACCAAGTTCCAGACCAAGGCCGGTGAAGGTTCCGGCAGCGGCCCGCTCGATGGCACGACCGCCTTCGACGGAGCCGGTAAAGTTGACGAAGTTGAACAGGCTTTCGGAAATCAGCGCCGAGGTCGTCTGGTGATCGAGGAAGAGGTTGATGAACACATCCTCCGGCACGCCCGCTTCCACGAAGGCGCGGACCATGCGCTCGCCCACCAGCAGAGTCTGCGCGGCGTGTTTGATGACAACCGTGTTGCCCGCCATCAAGGCTGGCGCAATGGTGTTGATCGCGGTCATATAAGGGTAATTCCACGGCGCAATGACGAAAACCACACCATGCGCTTCGCGCTCAATGCGGCGTTCGAAATTGCCGCTTTCCTCGATGACCAGCGGTGCCAGCGCATCGGCTGCGATGGAAGCGACGTAGTTGGAGCGTTCGTTGAAGCCTTTGAACTCACCGCCATAGCGAACCGGGCGGCCCATCATATGGGCCAGTTCAGGCACCACCTCGTCCACCATCTCGTTCAGCCGGGCCACACCTTTCAGCACCAGTTGAACGCGATCTTCCAAGGGGCGGCGCGCCCAGGATTTTTGCGCGGCGCGCACTTTCGATACGGCTCTCCGCGCCGCGTCCAGCGACATCGCCTCGCGCTCGGCATAGACCGAACCGTCAATCGGCGAGATATTCTGGATCATGACCATGATGGTTTTCCTATGATTTGTTATGCCCGTTCAAAACCGCGCGCGACTTCCCAATCGGTCACGCGGCGGTCGTATTCTTCCTGCTCCCACTTTGCGGCGCGAACATAGTGGTCGATCACATCATCACCGAAAGCGCTGCGCAGCATCTTGGAAGTGTTAAGGTGATCCGTCGCATCCCGCAATGTCTTGGGTATCTCGCGGATGTCCTTGCCGCCGTAAGCATCGCCTTCGAACTGCGCTTCAAGCTCCATCTTGTTTTCAATGCCGTCAATGCCTGCCGCAAGCAAGGCCGCCATGGCAAGATGCGGATTGATATCCGATCCACCGACGCGGCATTCGATGCGGATGCCCTTGGTGTCTGCGCCGCACAGACGATAGCCCGCCGTGCGGTTATCTGTGCTCCAAACGGCCTTGGTCGGCGCGAAGGTGCCTGCCATATAGCGCTTGTAGGAGTTGATGTAGGGCGCCAGGAAATAGGTCGTCTCACTGGCATGCGCCAGAAGCCCGGCCACATAATGCCGCATCATGTCGGACATGCCGTGTTCGCCGTTCTTATCGAGAAACATCGGCGTCTTGCCATCCAGGCTCCACAGCGACTGGTGGATATGCGACGAGCTGCCTGCGGCATCGTAATTCCACTTGGCAAGGAAGGTGACAGCCTTGCCCTTGGACCAGGCGATTTCCTTGCAGGCGTTTTTGATGATGGCATGGCGGTCGGCCATGGTGAGGGCATCGGCGTAGCGGACGTTGAGTTCAACCTGGCCTGCCGACGCCTCGCCCTTGCTGTTTTCGATAGGGATGCCAGCGGCTTGCAGATTGTTTCTGATGGCGCGCATCACCTCTTCTTCCTTGGTGGTCTGGAAGATGTGGTAGTCCTCATTATAGGGGCTGGCGAGCTTGAGATCGCGGTAGCCGCTGGCGCGGGCGGTTTCGAAACTCTGATCGAACAGGAAGAATTCCAGCTCGGTGGCCATAAAGGCTTTCAGGCCCATGGCCTCCAGACGTGCGACCTGCTTCTTCAGAAGCGCGCGCGGCGAGTGGGCGACTTCGGCGTGGGTGTGATGGTCATAGGCATCGCACAACACGAGTGCGGTGCCTTCCAGCCACGGCACGCGGCGCAGAGTCGAGAGGTCAGGCTTTAGCGTATAATCGCCGTAGCCCTTGTCCCAGCCGGTGGATTTGTAACCGGGAACGGTTTCCATCTCCATGTCGGTGGCCAGCAGGTAGTTGCAGCTGTGGGTTTCCTCATAGGCGCTTTCGACGAAAAATTCCGCCTGGAAGCGTTTGCCCATCAGACGACCCTGCATATCCACGAGGCATGCCAGAACGGTATCGATGCGCCCTTCGGCCACGTCTTTTTTCAGCTCGTCGAATGTGTAGGTGGTCGTCATGATCGTTTCGTTCCCTTTGTTTTATGGGGCGACCGTTGCCGGTCGCCCTGTTTATCGGTCAAGCCTTGGAAGCCGCCGCATTGAGTGCGGCCTGCTTGTGCTCCAGCGCAAATTCCTCTTCCGGCGACAGGATGAGGCGGTGACGGCCGACCAGCGCGAAATAGGCGATGGCGACAGCAAACCACAGCGCCACCCAGATGACACCCTTGGTGAAGTTCGGGTCCTGCACCTGATAGAGCAAGGTTATGACAGCGATGATAATGGTCAAAACAGCACCGGGAATGCCGAGCGGCGAACGGAAGGGCCGTTCGATATTCGGCAGGTTACGGCGCAGCATGATGAAGGAGATGGCCTGCATGATGTAGGAGAACATCGCGCCGAACACGGCCATGTTGAGCAACACGCTGCCGATGATGCTGCCGCCTTCCGTGGCACCCAATGCGAACCAGATGGTCATCATCACGGCAAGACCGACGATGGCACCCGTCAACATCGCGACATGCGGTGTCTTGAACTTGGGGTGGGTGACCGACAGCGCCGTTGGGAAATAGCCTGCGCGAGAGAGCGAGTAGATCTGGCGGCCCTGCGCATAAAGAATGGTGTGGAAGCTGGCGATGAGGCCCGTGAGAGCCACGAAGCCCAGGAGAACCACGCCACCATCACCATAGACAGCCTTGAAACCATCCAGCAGCGGCTCCAGCGAAGAACCGAGATGGAAGGCACCAATGCCTGGTAGCGAAGGGTTGAGCAGCACAATCATGAAGGCGGAAATCATCAGCGTGATTATGCCGAGAATGATGCCCTTGGGCATATCGCGCTTCGGATCAACAGATTCTTCGGCTGCCAGCGGCAATTGCTCAATGGCGAGGAACAGCCAGACCGCGAAAGGCAATGTGGCGAGAACGCCGGAGAAGCCGAAGGGGAAGAACGAGCCATTTCCTTCAGGCAGTTCCACCGCCGCACCATCCGGGCCAACGCCGATGTTCAGAGCCCAGCGGGAGAAGTCCATATTGGGAATGGCGCTGACCCAGAAGAAGACGAGAACACCGAGCGATATCAGTGTGATGACCAACGTTACCTTGAAGGACAGTTCAAGTCCGAAGACGTTGAGCGCCAGGAAGATGACGTAGAACAGCACCCACAGAAGCGGTGAATAGACCGGATCGAGCCCCAGGATGGAGTTCACATAGGCCGTGATGAAGGTGACAATAACGGCGGGGGTGAGGACGTATTCGACGTTCTCGCAAAGCCCGGTGATAAAGCCGCCCCACGGGCCCATGGCCGTGCGCGCGAAGGAATAGGCTGCTCCCGTATGTGGCAGTGCCGGGCTCATTTCCGCAATCGAGAATGTCAGCCCCAGATACATGACGGCGATGATCATGCCCGCAACCAGCATGCCACCCCAGCCGCCGGTGGCAAAGCCGAAGTTCCAGCCGGAAAAATGACCTGAAATAACCGCGCCGACGCCCAGAGCCCAGAGCGACCAGACACCCGCATAGCGCGAGAGCCCTCTTTTTTCGAAATAGGATGCGTCAGCCTTCTTATAGCTGACGCCTGATGATGAATTATCCATGCCGTTCTCTCCTGATCAAGAAAAACAGGCCGTCAGCCGGAATGGCCGATTTTGCCCCAGTCTCGGCGCGATGGGAAAACCCGATCACGCCATGCACATCTGCTGTTCCCACGTTGCACCCCGGACCTGTGCGGCCTTCTTTGGATATGCAACGGCATTCCTGCCCGGCGGGACAATTCCCGCCAAAGCAAATTCAGGGGCTGTGAGCGGCGATTGCCTTTGTCAAAAGCTCACTCAGAAAACCGGCAGCAGCCCGCTGCCCCTCCTCATTCTGGATCAGGTCGTTTCTGACCTCGATCATGACGTTCAAAAGCCCGTTCGGCAACGCGTGGAGGCGCAGCGTATGCGTTACGCCGTCCTCTGGGCCATAGGGTTCGTTGCGCTCGACCTTGAAATCTCCAACCGCAGTGTGATCCAGCATCGCATCCACCAGCCGCGCATCCGTATCGTGCAGAAGACCGATTTCGACCTCACGGCGCTTGCCGTGATAAACGGGCGTGAAGCTGTGCATCGTCACCAGAACTGTCTCAATTCCAGCTTCCCGCCTCTCGTCGACGAGGTCGCTGACGCGGGTCTGAAACGGGATATACAGCGCTTCCGTGCGGGCAAAGCGCTCTGCCTCACTCAAATCCGCATTGCCGGGAATGTCGTAAATCTCACTGGTAACCGGCATGGCGGAAGGCGATTCCGGCGGGCGGTTGCAGTCGTAAATCAACCGGGAATAATTCTGGTAGATGACGGTGGCGTCGAGGCTTGCAGACAGAAGACGGGTGACGGCAAGAGCACCGGGGTCCCAGGCGATATGGCTTTTGCGGACATCTTCGCTGAGGCCCAGAGTGCCGAAGCGCGCGGGCAGCGTGTGAGAAGCGTGTTCGCAGACGAGCAGCACCCGGCCCTTGCCGAGCGGGTTTTCCACGACAACGGGCTCAGCCTCGCCGCTTGTGAAAAACTGTACTTGCACCGTCATGGTGTACCCCGCTGTCAACATCACTGTCCCCCGACAGTTAGAAAAGAATTCTTCACACACGCCAAAGTGTCAAATGGTTTTTGAAATTTTCTCTTCATTTTTTCGATTGACTCCTTTTCCCCGCCGTATCTTAATCAGCGCTAACAGACCGGCGAAAAGCTCGGCTAGGGGAAAAGTTTGCACAGTTCGGCTGCGACCGTTTCGGACGTTATCCAGGCTCAGTACGAGACCCTGACGCGTGCCGAAAAGCGCCTTGCCGAAAGTCTTCTCGGCAATTACCCGGTCTCGGGGCTGGGCAGCATCACGACAGTTGCGGAAAATGCCGGGGTCTCGACGCCGACGGTGGCGCGCATGGTGCAAAAGCTCGGTTTCAAAGGGTATGCCGAGTTTCAGGGAAGGCTGCATCAGGAGCTGGAAGCCACGATTTCCAACCCCATCGCCAAGCATGACCGCTGGGCCAGCAACGCGCCGGGCCTGCATATTCTCAACCGCTTCGCCGACGCGATAACGGGAAACCTGCGCGATACGCTGAGCGATCTCGATACCGCATCCTTCGACAATGCTGCCACCCTTCTGGCGGATAGAAAACGCAGCATCTATTTCGTCGGCGGGCGCATTACCGGCGCGATTGCCGAATATTTCTTCACGCATATGCAGGTCATCCGCCCCAAGACGGCGCTGATGTCGTCCAATTCCAGTTCATGGCCGCAATATATGCTGAACATGAATGCGGGCGACGTTCTGGTGATCTTCGATATCCGTCGTTACGAGCAGGACATGGTGACGCTGGCGCAGGTGGCGCACGACAACAATGTCCGCATTCTGCTGTTCACCGACCAGTGGACGTCCCCCGTTTCGCGCTTTGCCGAACATACGTTTCGCGTGCGCATCGAAGCGCCATCCGCATGGGACAGCTCGGTCGTGACGCTGTTCGTGGTGGAAGCGCTGATCGAGGCGGTGCAAAGCAATGGTTGGGATGAAACCCGTCAGCGGATGAATTCGCTGGAAGGCCTGTTCGAGCAGACCCGCCTTTTTCGAAAGCCGGGAAAAGAGGAGAACTGAAGAAAGCGTCCACCAGCGAACGAATGGCGCAACACGAATTTTTTATGTCGTTTCTCAAATATCCTGGCGACGACAGGGCGCAATGATGGCAAGAAAACGGCAGGGACCATAATGAGGGCGGGAGACCGCCTGAAAAATCCGTCACATAACATTCATGCAACCCACGTACAGCGTCGTCAGACGCATCAGACACCAGAGGAGAACTAACCGTGATCTCGCACAGCCGCCGACTGCTATCGCTCACCACCGCATTGGTCATCGCATCCACTGCGATCGCTTCTGCTGCACCGAGCGAAGAACTCATCGCTGCCGCCAAGAAGGAAGGCATGCTGACGACCATCGCCCTGCCCCACGACTGGTGCGGTTACGGCGACGTCATCGCCTCCTTCAAGGCAAAATATCCTGAAATCCAGGTCAACGAGCTGAACCCTGACGCCGGTTCTGCCGACGAAGTGGAAGCCGTGAAGGCCAACAAGGACAATAAGGGTCCGCAGGCTCCTGACGTGATCGACGTCGGTCTGGCGTTCGGCCCACAGATGAAGAAGGAAGGCCTTCTCCAGCCTTACAAGGTTTCCACCTGGGACGAAATTCCTGACAATGTGAAGGATGCCGAAGGCTACTGGTATGGCGATTATTACGGCGTCATGTCCATCTTCGTGAACAAGGACCTCGTCACCAATTCTCCAAAGGATTGGGCCGATCTGCTGAAGCCGGAATATGCCGGTCAGGTTGCTCTCGCCGGCGACCCGCGCGCCTCCAACCAGGCTATTCTGGGTGTTCTCGCCGCCGGTCTTTCCACTGGTGCCAAGGACGGCAAGGAAGCCGGTGAAGCTGGCCTGAAATACTTCGCCGACCTCAACAAGGCTGGCAACTTCGTGCCTGTCATCGGCAAGGCCGGTACGCTGGCACAGGGCGCAACACCGATCGTCGTCGCATGGGACTACAATGCGCTGTCCTGGGCAAAGACGCTGAACGGCAACCCGCCGACAGAAGTCGTCGTTCCTGAAAAGGGCGTTCTGGCTGGTGTTTACGTGCAGGGCATCTCTGCCTACGCACCGCATCCTAACGCTGCCAAGCTCTGGATGGAACACCTCTATTCCGACGATGGTCAGCTTGGCTGGTTGAAGGGCTTCTGCCACCCGATCCGCTTCAACGCGATGGCAAAGGCCAACAAAATTCCGAAGGATCTGCTCGACGCCCTGCCACCGGCAGCAGCATATGAAAAGGCCATCTTCCCGACACTCGAAGACGTCGATGCCAACAAGGCTGCCGTCACCGGCGGTTGGGACAAGGTCGTCGGCGCCAACGTGAAGTAACGAACGAAACAGCCGCTCCTATCTTTTTGAAAGCTGAGGCTTTTCAAAAGCCGGAGCGGCTGATTTATATGATAGAAGACCGCGATGATCGCGGCGTTTGGGAACATCATATGTCATCAAACACCCATGGCGCGCCACCGCGACCAGCAGCCGGGCGTCGCCTGAAGCTGGAATGGCTGGGCGTTCTGCCATTTGCAATTTTCATTGTGCTTTTTTTGATCATGCCGACGATGAAGATCGTCATTGGCGCATTTCAGACGCCGGATGGCAGTTTTACGTTTGAAAACATTGCAGGCCTGTTCACCGAATCCATTCTCTCGGCCTACTGGATTTCCATCAAGATCAGCGTCGCATCCGCCGCACTCGGCTGTCTGATCGGCTTTGGCGTCGCGACCGCCGTTGTTCTCGGTGGCTTGCCGCAGAAAATTCGCGCACCGCTTCTGACATTTTCCGGCGTGGCCTCGCAATTTGCAGGCGTACCGCTCGCCTTTGCCTTTATCGCCACACTCGGCCCTGTCGGCCTCGTCACCGTGTTTTTGAAAACCCAGCTTGGCCTTGATCTGCGCCTTCTTGGCTTCAACATTCTGTCTTTCTGGGGCCTGACCGTTACCTATCTGTTTTTCCAGATACCGCTGATGATCCTCATCATCACACCGGCGCTGGACGGGTTGAAGCGCGAATGGCGCGAGGCGGCGGAAATTTTAGGCGCAAGCGGCTTTCAATACTGGCGCATGGTGGCCTTCCCCATTCTGCTGCCCTCCATTCTCGGCACATTCTCGCTGTTGTTTGCCAATGCCTTCGGCGCGGTTGCGACTGCGATTGCGCTCACCGGCTCGTCTCTCAACATTGTGCCCATTTTGTTGTTCGCGCAAATTCGCGGTGACGTGCTGGGCAATCCCAATCTCGGTTACGCGCTGGCCTTCGGCATGATCCTTGTCACCTGCATCGCCAACATGCTCTATATCTGGATGCGCACGCGCAGCGAAAGGTGGCTGAAATGAAGCGGATTTTCGCCTGGGGCGCGCTGCTGTTCGGCCTGCTCTATTTCGCCCTGCCTTTGATCGGCATGACCAACTTTTCGCTGAAGATGCGACGCGGCGAATACTCCTTCGACGCCTACGCCAAGGTTCTCGGCGACCCACGCTTTCAGGAAACCTTCAGCTTTTCCGTCATCATGGCGCTCGTCACCATCATCTTCGGCGTGGTGCTGGTGGTGCCGACGGCCTATTGGGTGCGGCTGAAACTGCCTGCTCTGCGCCCCGTCATCGAGTTCATCACGCTGCTGCCGCTGGTCATTCCCGCCATCGTCATCGTCTTCGGTTACATCAGGCTCTACAACACCTCCAGCTGGTTGCCGCTGACGGGGACGACATCAGGCACCAACCTGCTGCTGATGTTCGGCTATACCACGCTCGCCCTGCCCTATATGTACCGTGCCGTCGATACCGGGCTGCGCACCATCGACATCACAACGCTGACGGAGGCCGCACAAAGTCTCGGTGCGGGATGGACGACCATTCTCGCCCGCATCATTCTGCCGAATGTGCTGGTAGCGGTGCTGTCTGGTGCGTTTTTGACCTTCGCCATCGTCATCGGTGAATTCACCATGGCAGCGCTTTTGAACCGCCCGGCCTTCGGACCGTACATGCAGTTGCTGGGTGCCAACCGTGCCTACGAGCCTGCCGCCCTTGCCGTCATTTCCTTCGGCATCACCTGGGGCTGCCTAGGCCTTATCCAACTCGTCTCGCGCTATCAAAAAGGCGCGCCTCCCAAGGCCTGAGGACTTATTTTATGAGCTTTTTGACACTGCACAACATCAGAAAATCCTTCGGTCAGGTTCAGGTCGTCCATGATTTCAACATGGCGATCGAACAGGGCGAATTCGTTTCCTTCCTCGGGCCATCGGGCTGCGGCAAGACCACCATTTTGCGGATGATCGCCGGTTTCGAGACGCCGAGCGACGGCTCCATCGTCATCAACGGCAAGGACCAGACGACGCTGAAACCCAACCAGCGCAACATCGGCATGGTGTTTCAGGCCTATGCGCTGTTTCCCAACATGAATGTCTACGAGAACGTCGCCTTCGGCCTCAAGATCGCGGGCAAGCCCAAGGCGGAAATCGATGCACGGGTTAAGGAAATGCTGGCGCTGATCCATCTCGATCATCTGGCCGACCGTTACCCCTACCAAATGTCGGGCGGGCAGCAGCAGCGCGTGGCTCTGGCGCGAGCGCTCGCCCCGAAGCCGCAGGTATTGCTGCTGGACGAACCACTCTCGGCGCTCGATGCCAAAATCCGCGTTTCGCTGCGCGAGGAAATCCGCCAGATTCAGCGCAAGCTCGGCATCACCACCATTTTCGTCACGCACGATCAGGAAGAGGCGCTCTCCATCTCCGACCGCATCGTGGTCATGAATGCCGGACGCGCCGACCAGATCGGCTCTCCCTTCGAGATTTACAACAGCCCCTCCACCCGCTTCGTCGCTTCCTTTGTCGGCACGCTGAACCTGATCGACGCGACGGTCGTGGATTCCTCCGCCAGCACCATCCAGATCGGCGACCAGCAGGTTTCGTTGAAGAAGCCACTGAACAAAGCCAATGGCGAAAAGGTCACTGTGGCGCTGCGGCCCGAGGCCGGTTCTCTGGGTGAGGCCAACGTCGGAGACGTCGCGATATCGGGCACGGTGACCTCCAGCCACTTCCTCGGCTCGGTCATCCGTACGCGTCTGGATGTCGGTGGCGCGACGCTGTCCTTCGACATGTTCAACGATCCCGGCACCGCACCACCGGCCATTGGTGAGCGCATCACGCTGAAATTTGCATCAGAAGATTTGATGATTGTAGCAGACTGACGCACTGTTTCCGACTGAGAGATCGGGCTAGAAAAAAAGCCATCTCAGGAGAGCCATTATGCGCGCATTATTCTACGAACGCTTCGGTGAAACGCCTATCATCGCCAACCTGCCAGACCCGGAGCCGACGCCGGGCGGCGTGGTCATCTCGGTCAAGGCTACCGGCCTGTGCCGCAGCGATTGGCACGGCTGGATGGGCCATGACAGCGACATCCGCCTGCCGCATGTGCCGGGCCACGAATTCGCAGGCGTGATTTCCTCCGTCGGCAAAAACGTCATGCGCTTCAAGGTGGGCGACCGGGTGACCGTGCCCTTCGTGTCAGGCTGCGGCCATTGCCAGGAATGCCGCTCCGGCAACCAGCAGGTCTGCGAAACGCAGTTCCAGCCGGGGTTCACCCATTGGGGCTCCTACGCCGAATATGTCGCCATCGACTACGCCGACCAGAACCTCGTGCACATGCCCGACGAGATGGGCTTCGACACAGCTGCCAGCCTCGGCTGCCGCTTCGCGACCTCCTTCCGCGCGGTGGTCGATCAAGGTCGGCTGAAGGGCGGCGAATGGCTGGCCGTACATGGCTGCGGCGGCGTGGGCCTCTCCGCCATCATGATCGGTGCCGGACTTGGCGCACAGGTCGTCGCCATCGACATCGTTGAGGACAAGCTGGCTCTGGCGAAAGAACTGGGCGCGACTGCCACCATCAACAGCCGCGATGTCGCCGATGTCAGCGAAGCCGTGCGCGACATCACCGGCGGCGGCGCGCATGTCTCCGTCGATGCACTCGGCCACCCGCAGACCTGCTACAACTCCATCAGCAACCTGCGCCGTCGCGGCCGCCATGTGCAGGTGGGCCTGATGTTGGCAGACCATGCGATGCCGCAGATACCGATGGCGCGGGTGATTGCGCATGAGCTGGAGATTTACGGCAGCCACGGCATGCAGGCTTGGCGTTATGACGATATGCTGGCGATGATCCGGACGGGCAAGCTCTCGCCGGAAAAGCTGATCGGACGGCATATTTCGTTGTCGGATGCGGTAACGGCGCTGCCTGCAATGGATGGGTTCAGGGATAGCGGGATTAGTATTATTGATCGGTTTGAGTAGGTGATTGAGCGGCAGTGGGTGTGGCTAGCCCCCCTCTGCCCTGCCGGGCATCTCCCCCACAGGTGGGGAGATCGGCTGTGGATACCTCTCGCTCATCTCTAAGGCTGCGGATAAGGTTGGGAGCATGCGTCTTGCCGATCTCCCCACCTGTGGGGGAGATGTCCGGCAGGACAGAGGGGGGGTAAGCCACACCCGCCGCCTCAACCGTAAATCCCATTGATTCAAGCCACCGCAATCGCCGCCAAAATCGTCATCAGCGCGGAGATGCGATTGATCTTGCTTGCAGTGTAAGACGCAACCCCATCCCTGCCCCAAAAAATCCACGCGCCAAGATACAGCACCGTGTGGGCAACGAAGAAGAAAACGAGCGGGCCGATGAACAGCGCGCCGATGCCAACACCCCAAGGGCCATCGTTTGCAGCGCCGGTGATGAAACCAGCACTCAGGATCGTCAGGGTGACAAACACCAGAATGAGAGATGAAAGCTGCTGCACATTAATCTCCACGTGAGGACGTCGATCACAGTCGCAACCAATAGGTACATTCAAATAATCTAATATAACGTAAATACTTTGTCGACAATGCTGCGCTCTGAGGAATCTTAAGTGCAGAACAAAAAAGGGCAGATGTCTCCGCGCTTTTTGTATTTTCAAATCAATGCTTAAGGGCCGATTTTAGAATCAAACTTGCAACCACCTGAATCGAAGTATCAGGCCGTGGTCTCTACGTATTTTTCTGCTTCGCCTATCGTCTGTTCATTGGACAATCGCGGTCTGCCGTGACGACGCATTCTCGTTCATCGGTTATCCCACCTCGCCAGTCTCGATAGGTCGCGCAGAGTTGATCGATGGGATCAACGCCATCAGGAGAACTATAGGATGTGGCATTCAACCCTTTGGCAACGATTTCGTTGACGACCGCACGGTCAGACCAGCAGATACGATTGCCAAGATAGGCGCGTTCGAGGCTTTGGGAACGAAGGAGTGGTGTAAGGTCGATCTTTCGATGCCCCTCCAGATTGACATATTTCAGATTGGGAAGCGCCGCCAGAACAGATATATCGGTGTAATCGGAGGCGCTTAGGGTGAGAGTTTCGATATCGCGCAACTGTTCGAGCACCGATAAGTCGGAAATTGCAGTATTTAAAAGAGTGAGAGACTTCAGGCGGGTATTCACCGACAGCGGCGTCAGTTCCTTAATTGTTGAATGGACGATATTGAGGTGCTCGAGCGAGACAAGTCCGGCAATTGGCGCGAGGCTGGCGAGCCCATTTGGCTGAAGCGAAAGCTGCCGCAGCCGCTTCGCGCCCGAAAGCGCCGAGAGGTCGCGTGCGCCGTAGAGCCGAACGTTGGAAAGTCCCTTGATGTTGGCGAGATTTTCGATATCGCCCGTCTGCCAGGAGTCGTGGTCAATCTCGATCTCGGCTTCCATCGTCCGAAGCGGCGCCAGATTATCTTTCTCGCTGGCACTCAGCGACAGGGATTTCAGCTGCGAGAGACCCGCGACCGCCGAGAGATCCGCTCCCCTGACCTCTCCAAGCTCCAACCGCTTGATGCCCGTTAGCTGCCCGATACTGCCGGTATCATGGATGAGAGCAACCGAGATACGAAGTTCCTGCAGGTCCTTTGCCGCGATCAAAGGCGCCAGACTATCGATCTCGGTATGACCGAGATCGATATATTGCAGGCCAGGTAAACGCGCGACGTCCGCAAGCAAACTCTTCGACACTTTCGGAGCAGACGGCACCTCGAGTGGAGAATTTGGGTCTACTAGGTTGAGCGACAGGCAGTGTGTCTTGTCAGTGTTCGAAGGACAGTCGGCGTCCGGATGAGAACCATATCGCTCCAGAGCCGCCTTGTGCTCCGGTACAACATCCGGCACCAGATAGTAATAGGCACTGCTGCCCACCAAGACGCCTGCCAGTATCCCAATCGCAAAAATGCGCGTTCGTCTCGAAAAATAAACCAAGTGAAACTCCGTGTAACACCCTTACCTTACAAGCAAGGAAAGGCGCCATGGCACTTACAGTCACGCCGCCGTCTCGACCTCTTTTTCGGCTTCGACCGGTACGTAGTTCAACACCGGTCCCAGCCAGCGCTCGATCTCCTTGACAGGCATGCCCTTGCGCTTGGCGTAGTCCTCGACCTGGTCACGCTCCACCTTGGCGACGCCGAAATAATAGCTTTCGGGGTGGCCGATATAGAGGCCGGAGACGGAGGAGCCGGGCCACATGGCGTAGCTTTCGGTCAGCACCACGCCGGTCTCTTCCGTCGCATCCAGCAGGCGGAACAGGGTTTCCTTTTCGGTGTGATCCGGCTGCGCCGGATAGCCAGGGGCTGGGCGGATGCCCGCATAGGCCTCACCGATCAGATCGTCTGGGCCGAAGCTTTCATTGGCGGCGTAACCCCAATATTCCTTGCGGACGCGCTCATGCATGCGCTCGGCAAAGGCTTCGGCGAAACGGTCGGCCAGCGCCTTGACGAGGATGGAGGAGTAATCGTCATTGGCGCGTTCGAAGCGTTCGGCAATCGCCACTTCCTCGATCCCCGCCGTGACCACGAAGCCGCCGACATAATCGGTGACGCCTGTGTCCTGCGGCATGACGAAATCCGACAGCGCCACATTGGGGCGGCCATCGCGCTTGGACAGTTGCTGGCGAAGGGTGAAGAAGGTCGCAAGGTCTTCCTTGCGGCTTTCATCCGTGAACAGGCGGATGTCGTCGCCCACTGCATGGGCGGGCCAGAAGCCGATGACGGCGCGCGGGCGGAACCACTTTTCGTCGATGATCTTCTTCAGCATCGCCTGCGCATCGGCAAACAGCTGACGCGCCGCCTCGCCCTGCTTCTCATCTTCGAGAATGGCGGGGTATCGGCCCTTCATTTCCCAGGTCTGGAAGAACGGCGTCCAGTCGATGTATTTGGCAAGCTCTTCCAGATCGTAGGTCTCGAATGTCTTGGTGCCCAGAAACTGCGGCTTCACCGGCTGGTAGGCCGTCCAATCCACCTTGTGGGCATTCGCGCGCGCACGGGCCAAAGGCAGGCGAAGCTTTTCCCGTTCATTGCGAGCATGGGCGTCTGCCACCTTGGCGTATTCAGCCCTGATACCCTCGATATAAGCAGGCTTCTGATCCTCGGACAGCAAGGCTGATACGACGCCCACGGCACGCGAAGCGTCAGTGACGTAGATCGCCTGCCCCTTTTCGTAACGCGGATGGATCTTGACCGCAGTGTGCACACGGCTGGTCGTGGCACCACCGATGAGCAGTGGAATGTTGAAGCCCTGGCGTTCCATCTCTGCAGCGACATGCACCATTTCATCCAGCGATGGCGTGATGAGGCCGGACAGGCCGATGACATCAACCTCCTCGGCAATGGCCGTTTCGAGAATCTTCGTGGCAGGCACCATGACGCCGAGATCGATGATCTCGTAATTGTTGCAGGCGAGAACGACACCGACGATGTTCTTGCCGATATCGTGCACATCGCCCTTCACGGTCGCCATCAGCACCTTGCCGGCGGCCTTGCGCTGATCGCCGCCATTGAGGCGCTTTTCCTCTTCCATGTAGGGCAGCAGAACAGCCACGGCCTGCTTCATGACGCGGGCGGATTTGACCACCTGCGGCAGGAACATCTTGCCCGAACCGAACAGATCGCCCACCACATTCATGCCCGCCATCAGCGGACCCTCGATGACATGCAGGGGACGGGCCGCCTGCTGGCGCGCCTCTTCCGTGTCGGCATCGATGTAATCGGTGATGCCGTTGACCAGCGCATGTTCGAGACGCTTCTCCACTGGCCATTCGCGCCAGGCGAGATCCTGTACTCGGGCTTCGCGGCCCGGACCGCCACGGAATTTTTCCGCTACTTCCAGCAGCCGTTCGGTGCCATCGGCACGGCGGTTCAGCACAACGTCTTCGCAGGCTTCGCGCAGTTCCGGGTCGATGCTCTCGTAAACTGCAAGCTGACCGGCATTGACGATGCCCATATCCATGCCAACCTGAATGGCGTGGTAGAGGAACACGGCATGCATGGCCTCGCGCACCGGCTCATTGCCGCGGAAGGAGAAGGACAGGTTGGACACACCGCCGGAAATATGCACCAGCGGCATGGTTTCGCGGATGGTGCGGGTGGCGTTGATGAAATCGACGCCGTAATTGTTGTGTTCCTCGATGCCCGTTGCGACGGCAAAAACGTTGGGGTCGAAGATGATATCTTCGGGCAGAATGCCTGCTTCTTCGGTCAGCAGCTTATAGGCGCGGGTGCAAATCTCCACCTTGCGCTCGTAGGTATCGGCCTGCCCCACCTCATCGAAGGCCATGACGACGACGGCGGCACCATAATGGCGCACCAGACGCGCCTGCTCCAGAAACTTCTCCTCGCCTTCCTTCAGCGAGATGGAGTTAACGATGGACTTGCCCTGAACGCATTTCAGGCCAGCCTCGATGATCTCCCACTTGGATGAGTCGATCATGACAGGCACGCGAGCGATATCCGGCTCGGCAGCGATGAGGTTGAGGAACTCGACCATGGCCTTCTGGCTGTCGATCAGGCCTTCATCCATGTTGATGTCGATGATCTGAGCACCGTTCTCCACCTGGTCACGGGCGACGGCGAGAGCGGCGGTATAATCGCCAGCGGTGATGAGCTTGCGGAACTTGGCGGAGCCGGTGACGTTGGTGCGCTCGCCGACGTTGACGAAGGGAATGTCCTTGGTCAGCACGAAAGGCTCAAGGCCCGACAGCGACATGAAGGACCGGTGTTCCGCCACCTTGCGCGGCGCATAACCGGCAACGGCATCGGCAATGGCGCGGATGTGCTCTGGCGTCGAGCCACAGCAACCGCCGACCACGTTGACGAGGCCTTCACGGGCGAATTCCGCCACTTGCGCGGCCATCATCTCAGGCGTTTCGTCGTATTGGCCAAACTCGTTCGGCAGACCTGCGTTCGGGTAAGCGCAGATGAAGGTGTCGGCAACTTCCGACAATTCCTGCAAATGCGGACGCATGGCGCTGGCACCCAGCGCGCAGTTGAGGCCGACGGTGAAGGGGTTGGCGTGGCGCACGGAATTCCAGAAGGCGGACGGCGTCTGACCCGACAGCGTACGACCGGAAAGGTCTGTGATCGTGCCCGAGATCATCACCGGCAGATGAATGCCCTTGGCGGCAAAACGCTCTTCGCAGGCAAAGATTGCCGCCTTGGCGTTCAGCGTATCGAAAATGGTCTCGATGAGAATGAGATCGGCACCGCCATCGATCAGGCCGTCAATCTGCTCGCCATAGGCAACACGCAGGTCATCGAAGCTGACGGCACGGTAACCGGGGTTGTTCACATCTGGCGAAATCGACGCCGTGCGGTTGGTAGGGCCAATGGCACCGGCCACGAAACGGCGACGGCCATCTTCCCGCTCCGCGCGCTGGGCGGCGCGGCGCACGATGAAGGCACCTTCGCGGTTGAGATCGTAGACAGCACCTTCCATCTCGTAATCCGCCTGCGCGATACGCGTGGAGGAAAACGTGTTGGTTTCGAGAATATCCGCGCCCGCCATGGCGTAGCGATAATGGATTTCCTCGATCGCATCCGGTTGGGTCAGAATGAGAAGGTCGTTGTTGCCCTGCTGATGACAGGCGCAGCCAATAAAGCGTTCCCCCCGGAAATGGTCTTCATCGAAGCCAAGCCCCTGGATCTGCGTACCCATGGCGCCATCGAGAACAAGGATGCGCTCCTGGGCCGCCTGCCGCAGCGCCTTCAGGATTTCCGCGCCGTCTCTTTTGCCCCCTACCGGGCCAAACAGATCATCCAACATCGGCACACTCCTCATTCTCTTGCTGATTTGCAATATGTCAGTCACATAAAGATATCTTTATGTCAATATATCGTTGATTTCCAGCATTGGTATCGCGTTCTATCTCAAGGCTACGAAATTTCCGTTATGGATGACACCGTTACGTCCCAAAGATATAGAGAATCGCATGAAGCCTATCATACGGAGGAAAGCATGACCGAGGCGGAACACACGAAAACGAACTGGAGCACCCTGCCCTGGCACCGGCAATGGCTGGCTAAGCAGGCTGAAGGTCTGTTCGACTTCTTCCAGTACCGCGCCATCAATCCAAAAGGCGGCTTTTTCGATCTCGACCGGCAGGGCGTGCCACTTCAGCCGGACAATCCGGTTCGCGGCATTCATATGTCGGCCCGCATGGTGCATTGCTTCTCCATCGGCCATCTGCTCGGTCGCCCCGGCTGCGGCGATGTCATCGACCACGGCATGACCTATCTGTGGAACCACCACCGCGACACCGAGCATGGCGGCTATTTCTGGCAGGTGGATGAGACCGGCCCGGTCGACGCCAGCAAGCAGGGTTACGGTCATGCCTTCGTGCTGTTGGCGGCATCATCGGCGAAAACCGTTGGTCACCCGCTGGCAGACCAGATGCTGGCCGACATTACCGAGGTGCTGGAGACAAAATTCTGGGAAGAAAAATACGGCGCGATCAAAGAGGAATTCAATCGCGACTGGTCTCCCATCGAGAATTATCGCGGCCAGAACTCCAACATGCACCTGACCGAAGCGTTGATGGCGGCCTTCGAAGCCACCGGTGATAAGACCTATCTGACGAAAGCCGAGCGCATCGCCGACCTCATCATCCGCCGTGCTGCTGGCGCGCTGGACTTCCGTGTGCCTGAACATTTTGACGAGAACTGGGTCCTGAACAAGGATTATTGCGGCAACGAGATGTTCCGCCCATCCGGTTCCACCCCCGGTCACTGGCTAGAATGGGCACGCCTCATCCTCCAGCTCTGGGTGCTGGCAGACCGCAAGCACGAATGGATGCCGATAGCGGCAAAATCGCTATTCGTCCAGTCCATGGCCCTCGGTTGGGACCGGGAAAAGGGAGGCTTCTTCTATACGCTGGACTGGGACAACACGCCCGCCAAGACGGAAAAGCTGTGGTGGCCGATGTGCGAGGCGGCCGGTGCCGCGCATTTCCTCAACGAACACCTGCCAGCAGACGAGTTCTACGAAGACAGCTATCGCCGCGTCTGGAGCACCATCACCAACAGCTTCCTCGACCACCAGAACGGTGGCTGGCATGAGGAACTGACGCACAATCTCACCCCGGCCAACACCATCTTCCCCGGCAAGGGCGACATCTATCATGCTCTGCAAGCCTGTCTCATTCCGCTGTTTCCGGCGGATGGCAGTCTGACGAAGGTGATTTTGGAAAAGGGCGGGCGGTTTTAGGATGTGCGCAAGATTCGCAGGAGAGTACACTCTCCTCTCCGCCGTCACCCTCGGGCTTGTCCCGAGGGTCTAGCAAACCCCAACATCCAACGTGGGTAGATCCTCGGGACAAGCCCGAGGATGACGAAAGTGGATGCGTTTTAGAACCCGATCGTTTCCTCGAAATCATCCCAGGACTGGTACATCTCGTAGCGACCGACGCCTTTGATCGGCACGTGGCCGTAATAGGGCGACAGCTGAAACTCGGCGGCCCGTTCGCTTTTCTTGGCCACCGCGCCGACATAGATCGCGGAGGCGAGACCGGTGCGGTTGGCGCCGTGTTCGCAGTGAATGAGGATGGGTTTCGGCGCGTCCTTCATCATCCGCACCAGTTCTTCGGCCCGGTCCTGCGGCAATTCCCTAGCGGAACTCATGGGAAAATCGATCATCGCCACGCCGTTGGCGTCAGCGGCGGATTTCTCCTGCCCATACCAGCCTTTCGGGTTTTCATCGCGCAGGTTGATGATGGTCTTAATGCCGAACTGACGTGCATAGGCCTCGACATCGCTGCCACTCGGCTGGGCAGAGCGGTAGAGTTCGCCCGGCAGAACCTCGTGGAAATTGCCGGTGAGCTGGTTGATGCCCATGTGGGCAGCAACAGACGCCGGAAGGGCGATGAGGCAGACGATGCCGATTTTCAAAACGCGAGACACAGAAACCAACGGAAGACCTTCTGGAAAATTTCAAGAATTGAGGCCCAGATGGCATCGCTTGGTGTCGCATACAATATGCTATAAGTAGTATCGCAGCCCGAAGGCCAGATATGGTCGGTCCTTGAACACCGGCAGACGCCTTGTAGGCTGGTTTCTATTAGCGGATTTTTTCTATCCTGCATGTCGGCTTCAAAAAATTGTGAACCTCGGGTCGATAGGGCTGTCAAGAGATAAACCGGCGCTACTCGAACTCCGCCGAATTCACCGTCACCCGCCATTCAAGATTTCTGGCCTCTACATTTTCGTTGTTGCGAAGCCGGAACGGACGGCACGCCGCATAGGTCTCGTGCGGTTCCAGACGACGCTCGCTGACCTGATAGGGATCGAACGAAACCGAGGCACGAAACGCGGCTTCGAACCCTTCCAGCGTATAGGTCAGGCGGCGCACGGCAACAGAGTTGGTGTTCTGAAAGCTGACGCGGATCGGCGCATTGGCTTCCGTGCAGGAGGGATCGAAGGAAGCGGTGGCGACAATCGCATTCAACCGCTCGCCGGAGCGCCACCAGTCGAACATCACCCACGCAACCGTCGATGCCCAAACAATAGCAAGACCGATCACCACGGGCTTGAGATGTCTCGGGAACGCCATCAGAAAAAGCAGCAGAGCTGCCGTTAGAACAATGCCGACGATCATGTGCGTGGGATGCCTGTTGTCGCCGTGGCCGGTTGTCTCGTCATGGTGCCTCCCTGATCAATCTGCATATGCATTCACCGATGTGGCGACCTGCACGGCGTGTCAAGCTACACGCAGTGCCTGCAACGCACCAAAGGTGGATACACCCGCCAGCGCTCCGCAGCCAACACCTTTGCGTGATTGCTCAACTCGATGGGATGGACGGTCTGCGGATGGCGTCAATGAGGGCCGAGATAACGGCGACAAGGACGAGCAGCGTAGTACCGTTAAGAGGAAGCGGCAAAAGCATTTGCCCTATCGCAACCTCTCCTCCCAGCAACAGGGCGATCTGCGTTGCTGCGACCAGAAGCGCAACAGACAAAGGAAACGTGACTCCCGAACTTGAGAAAAAGCGCCGATATCCAATGGCGAAAATGGGGATGAGAACCGGCACGATCCCGAACATGTAAATGTTCATCGAAAAGGAATGCGAGACGAAGTAGGGCGCGAGATAAGCAATCGGGGTCAGAATGTACCCACCGGCGATGGCGGCAAGCAGAGGCGGCCAGATGACGACATTCAACAAAGGTACATTGTGTTTCGCACGTGTAACGCTTGCCTGCTGCCCGCCGATGTTCATGACAGCGCGAGTGGCGAACAAGCTCAGTGCCGCACCGATGACGATCAAAAGCAACACCAGCATCAATTGCTTGCCCTCAACCGCGCCCGTGCGTAAAAATTCAAACGAATTAGACAGTTGCGCAGGCAAGCCAATGAGCGCGGGCAAAAGCCAGACAATCCAGAACCCGGCGACGAGGCTCGGCAAGGCAACCTGTCTCGATAGAAACAGCAGGACCGCAACGCCACCCACCAGCGATGCGACGATGGCAACATGGGTAAAGGTGCTGTCATCGACCAGAAAGCCCATCGCTGAAAATGATCGTGCGATGCCATCGGCCTGCGACAAGGCTACCAAAAACGCGATAATGTTTTCAACACCGACGAGAGTGGCGCTGTTGTCGAGGCGCGGGGCGACAAGGCGCACAATCTGCCCTAAAGCGAGCGCCGTCAGAACAGGCCCGGCACCCAGCGCAAGAACAGATAGTCGCGAACTGTCGCCAGCGCTCAACTGCGTTTCCATGGAAGCCGGATCCAGCCCCGGCAGCATGATATTCCACCCGACTATGGCCACGAGCGAGACCAGAACGACCCGCAGCGCAAGGCCCAAAACACTATTGCCAGGAATATTAGGATCACCAACCATAACGCTCATCAAATATTCTCCTTACGCAACCACAGATAATAGCCTAAGTCATACGCCTGTCACGTATGTCCGGCCAAAAGTGCGAAAAGCAATTCTCCACTTATCGTGTCGTCATAACATCCCTGCGATCAATAGTGCGCGGGAATTCAGAGAAGGTGCATCGGGTTGAAAAACATCCTGTTCGTTTGCAGCCAGAACAAACTCCGCAGCCCAACCGCCGAACAGGTCTTCTCAACCTGGCCACACATCGAAGTCTCGTCCGCCGGCACGAACAACGACGCCGAGAACCCTCTGTCCACCGAACTGATCGAATGGGCCGACATCATCTTCGTCATGGAAAAGACGCATCGCACGAAAGTACAGGCCAGATACCGATCCGCGCTCAAGGGCAAACGCCTGATCTGTCTGGATATTCCAGATAACTATACATTCATGGACCCAGCGCTCGTCACATTGCTGGAGACAAAGGTGCCCAGATATCTTTGAGCGGGAATCATGACGTCGAGGGAGCAAAACAAGATAATGTGGTGGGCCCGGAGAGACTCGAACTCCCAACCAAGCGGTTATGAGCCGCCGGCTCTAACCATTGAGCTACAGGCCCTTCCGGTGGCGTTTGGCCGTTCGGAATGCGGGGTTGCAATGGTTCAACCGACGCGGATTTGGCTTTAACGTAAATTTTTGGACGCGACAAGCCGTTGTGACAATCGTCGTGTGAACTATGCCGTATTAGCTACATAATCTCCTGCGACACCCTCAACAGGGACGCTAATGAAGAGGAAACTTAATGACATCGAAACTCGCACGCTCCGTGGCGCTTTGCGCTTTTACCGCTCTGGTGGCCTTGCCTTTGGTTGCATCTGCACAGGAAAGTACGAAACGTGAGCCGGTCATCAGTGTCTCGGGGGAAGGTGATGCCGCTGTTGCGCCGGATATGGCGATTTTGTCGTTCAGTGTCGTGAAGCAGGCCGAGACGGCGGCTGCGGCGTTGAGCGAGAACAGCAAGGCGATGACCGAGGTTCAGGCTGCGCTGAAGACCGCCGGTATTGCCGACAAGGATTTGCAGACGAGCAATTTCTCCGTCCAGCCCGTCTATAAGCAGTTCGAGCCAAAGGACGGGGTTTATGTTCCGCCTGAAATCACCGGCTATCAGGTCACCAACGGCCTGACGGTGCGGGTGCGTGAACTGGCCAAGCTGGGTCAGATTCTCGACAGCTCCGTAAAGCTTGGAATCAATCAGGGCGGCGATATCGCCTTTACCAACGACAAGCCGGAGGCGACCGTAACAGAGGCGCGCAAGGCGGCAGTCGCCGATGCCATCTCCAAGGCGAAGACCCTGACGGAAGCGGCTGGCGTCAAGCTGGGGCGCGTGCTGGAAATCAGCGAGAACATGCAGCGTCCCATGCCCATGCCGCAGACCATGATGCGCGCCGCCGCTATGGAAAAATCGGATAGCGTGCCGATTGCCGCAGGAGAAAACACCTACAAGGTCAGCGTCAACGTGACCTTTGCGCTGGAGCAATAAACAACTTGTGGGCGCTTGAAAAAGCGCCTCCTTTGCTTTGATCACAAACAAAAATGCCCTCGCCGCGAAACCGTGGCGAGGGCATTGTTTAGTGGCAGTGCCTGAGGTTAGCGGCGGATGACCGGGCAGCCACGAACGTTGGCGAAGACGATACGGTCACGACCGCGGCGGTCGAAACCGGCGACGACGACGCGGCGGGGCGAAACATCAACCACGCGTGCGCGGCGCAGGCCCATACGGCTGGCCTTTTCTTCGGCCATCCAGGACGAGCAACGATCGCGGTCACGTCCACGGTCCGGGCGACCCCAGCCATGGCCGCCGCCGTGGCGATAACCATCCTGCACGTAGATGCCATACTGAACATCCGGTCCTGCGGCTGCGGTGGTCGCCGTCGCGGAAATACCACCCAGCGCGATGAGGGCTGCAACGCCTGCTTTTGCAAATGTGTTGATCATTGTCATACTCCGTTTCCTGACGTTCGCCGGGCTGCCAAACAGACCGGTCGAATTACCCTGACGATAATCAGCGCCACGTGAACGCTTTCAGAACCAGTCGTTCAGCCTATATTCATGGGTTCGAACAGACATCACGGCGAGAGATGCAAGACGATTTCGCGGTGGTGTGGCTGGTTGCGATGTTCGAAAAGATAGATGCCCTGCCATGTGCCCAGCACGAGCTTGCCGCGTGAAACGGGAATGCCGATGGACACTTGCGTCAGCGCGGACTTGATGTGCGCGGGCATATCGTCGGGGCCTTCCATGGTGTGCACCACCCACGCCATGGAGGGATCGCTGGAGGGCGGCACGAGGCGTGCGAAGAATGTCCTGAGGTCCTTTTGCACATCCGGGTCGGCATTTTCCTGAATGAGCAGCGAACAGGAGGTGTGGCGCACGAAGACGGTCAGCAATCCCTCGGTCTGCCCGGATGATCTGACAAACGCCTGGGCGGCATCCGTGAATTCGTATAGCCCCTGCCCCCGTGTGGCGATTTCGATGGAAGTTTGCGGCACTGTAAATTTCACTTTCAGCTATGGAACCAAAGTTCTGCTCATTCGTTTGATGCAATCACGCTATGGTCTGTGCGGACTTTCGATGTCTAAGACGTCGAACGTGAGGGGCACATAAGGGAACCACACGAAGTATGCACGACGATACCCGGCAACAAAACTGCGAATTGCCTCTGCTGGTTCAGATACAGTTATTCCATACGTTTCCTTTGGCGGAGAATGGTTTATTGAAGAACATAAACTGTAATCCTTCCGCCCAATTGCGCCATCGAAAGACTAGCATATGACGTCGACAGTTCAGCAGGTCGATCTTACCAACTGCGACAGAGAACCCATTCACATCCCAGGATTTATTCAGCCGCACGGTTGCCTGATTGCCTGTGACAGCGCGATGCGCACGGTGCTGCGCCATTCGCTGAACTGTGCGGAAACGCTTGGGTTTTCCGGCCCGATGCTGGGCTTGCCGATCGAGCAATTTCTGGGAAATGACGTCGTTCACGACCTGAGAAACGCGCTGACGGTGACGGCGAACAGCAGTCGCCCGGCCATGCTGCCGAAGGTGAAGCTGCCCGATGGCAAGATGTTCGATGTGGCCATTCACCGCTATAAGGCTGTCTCGATCATCGAGCTGGAAGCAGCAAGCGACGAATCACAGCCACTGCACACCGCGCAGTTGATGATCGACCGCATTCGCGAGGCGGATGATGTCGACAGCCTGATTTCTCGCACGACACGGCTGGTCAAGGCGATGCTGGGCTATGACCGGGTGATGGTCTACCGCTTCGAGCAGGACGGTGCGGGCAAGGTTATCTCCGAGGCCAAGCAGCCAGCGCTGGAAAGCTTTCTGGGGCAGTATTTCCCGGCCAGCGACATTCCGCAGCAGGCGCGTGCGCTCTATCTCAAGAACACCTTGCGCATCATCTCCGATTCCAACGGTGAACGTGTTCCGGTGGAGCCAGTGCTTGATGTATCGGGCGAACCGCTCGACCTTTCGTTTTCGCATCTTCGCAGCGTATCGCCCATCCATTGCGAATATCTGCGCAACATGGGCGTTTCGGCTTCTATGTCGATTTCTATCATCAATGATGGCGAGTTGTGGGGGCTGATTGCCTGTCACCACTATTCACCGCGCATTCTGCCAATGCCGATGCGGATTGCCGCTGAGATGTTCGGTGAATTCTTCTCGCTGCATCTTCAGGCGCTGAAGCAAAAGAAAAAGCTGGCAACGGCGCAGGATGCCCATGCATCCCTCGACAAGTTTCTGCGTCTGGCCGCCCATCACAACAACATCGAAGAGCTGCTGGTCGAGAACCTGCCGGATTTTAGCAGACTGCTGCCGTGCGATGGCGTCGGCGTGTGGATGGACGAGAGCTGGTCCAGCGTGGGCCACGCACCGCCTGAAGAGATGGCGCCGCAGCTCGGCCGCCTCGTCAGTTCCATTTCGGAAGGACGCGTCTGGGCCACCCACTCCCTCATTCACCATATGCCGGAAGCCGAACATGTGTTCGACGATATCGCGGGCGTCCTGGCCGTGCCGCTTTCGCAGGTCAAAAACGACTATCTGCTGTTCTTCAGGCGCGAGCTGGTACAGACGCTGAACTGGGGCGGAAACCCGGACAAATCCTATGAGGTTGGCCCGCTCGGCGACCGGCTGACGCCGCGCAAGAGCTTTGCGCTGTGGAAGGAAACCGTTCACAAGCAGGCGCAGCCGTGGACGGAAGAAGACCGGCAGATTGCCGAGGCCGCCCGCGTTGCGCTCGTGGAAGTCGCGTTCCGCCACAGTGAGCTGCTGGCGGGCGAACGTGCGCAGGCCGAAGTGCGCCAGCGCATGTTGAACGAAGAGCTGAACCACCGCGTCAAGAACGTGCTGGCCATCATCAAGTCGCTGGTTGGTAACCCCACGCAAGAAGGCCGCACGCTGCAGGAATATGTATCGGCGCTGAAGGGCCGCATTCAGGCGCTGTCCTTTGCGCATGATCAGGTCGTGCGTGGCGAAGGGGGCGGGCTGCTGCGGGATCTGCTGGATGCCGAGCTTTCGCCGCACCGCTCTGCCGAAAGCGAAATTTACGCGCATGGCCCAAGCGTGCTGCTCGATTCGCGCGCCTTTTCAGTCATGGCCCTTGTCCTCCATGAACTGGCGACCAATGCCGCGAAATACGGCGCGCTGGCGCAGGCCGGTGGCAAGCTCAACGTTGGTTGGGAACTGAACGACATGGGCGACTGCCTGATATCGTGGCGGGAAACCGTATCCGGCACCGTCACGCCGCCGACGAGAACCGGTTTCGGCTCAGCCCTCATTAGCCGAAGCGTGCCCTATGATCTCGGTGGCAAGAGCAAGATTACCTATCACAACAACGGCGTCGAAGCGGAAATCCTGCTTCCCGCCCGTCACGTCACTGCGGGGCAGACGCCCCTTACCCAGGACACCGCCGTTGGCGGACCGGTCGACCTCACACCCTATTCCTCGGAGGAACCATTGCAGGTATTTCTTGTCGAAGATCAGATGCTGATCGCCATGGATGTCGAGTACATGCTCGAAGGCCACGGTATCACCAACATCGAGACGGCAACGTCATCCGCGATGGCGCTGGACAAGCTGAAGAGCCTGACGCCGGACGTCGCCATTCTCGACATCAATCTGGGCAATGATACCTCCATCCCCGTCGCCTACGAGCTGCTGAAACGCGGCGTGCCCTTCATGTTCGCCACCGGCTATGCCGACGGCATCATGATCCCGCCGGAGTTCGCCCACGTGCCGGTCATCCGCAAGCCTTACGACGAGGATTCGTTGATGGGCTCGATCGGGAAGCTGGTCGGCAAGCAAGTGCTGGCGTAAGCGCCGCTAATTTGCGCGCAAATCCAAACGCCTGATCTCGTCCGAAGACAGTTTTGGACGGATTTCGTAGCGAAAGTCGGTGACGATGTATTTGTCGATATCGACCTCGCAGCGATAATCGATGGGAAACCACTGCGGGCCGATGTTGAACGCTGCTTTGGCGTCCAGCACGTTACCGGCAAGGTCTCTCTTCAGGAACTGCAATCCGTCAGGCGCGCCACCTTGTGGCGCCTCCTTGATCTGCGCCACTACCTCGGCAAAGCATAGCTGCATCACCCGGTCGCGCGGCGGCAGATTACCGAAGATTTGCCGCATCATCGGGCCCGGCCGCTTCGATGCCGCCAGTATCTTTCTAGCAGGCTTTAGCTTCGGATCACCCTCTCCATCAGGCACGACTGTGGCAGGCTGTGCAGCAGCAGGCTTTATCTCCGGTTTCGGAGTGGGCACCACGGCAGCAACCTCCTGTTCCGGCACCGGCGCTTCTGCGGCAGGTATCTCGCCCTGCTCTGCTGTTGATTCGGCAACTGACGCTTCGGACGTCGCCTCCGCTTCTGCGGGTTCTGGAGACGGCGGGGTGGCAGGTTGCGGCGTGTCTGCCTCCTTTACCGGTTCTGGTTCCGGCTTCGGCTGCTCCTGCCCTGCGGCGTCCTGCTGACCCGGGTCGTCCCGCTCATCCAGTTGCGTCGGCTCCGGGCGCATGGCGACGGATGACATTTGTGATGGCGGCGGTGGCGGCGGCGGTTGCTCTTGTGGCTTTTCTTCCGCAGGTGGCGGCGGCGGAGGCGGCTCTTCCGCTTTCTTTTCCTCCGGCTTCGGCGGCTCTTCCTTGGGCGGTTCCTCTTTAGGCGGCTCCACCATTTCCACGCTGACGCTCTCCGGCTCGGCTGGTGCTGGCGTAGGTCCCGGCCATAGCAGATAGGTCGTTCCGATAAGAACATGCAGCATGATCGAGAGCGGGATTGTCCAGCTCCCCTGCCACCATTTGTTCTTGCCAGTCGTTACCATCAGGGCATCATGTCCTTTGATTGCTAGAGATAGCGGTTTCCGACGCAATCACCATCCGAAAAAAGAAAAACCCGGCCAGAAACTGACCGGGTTTGATGTCTTCCACTGGCGAGAACTCAGCTATCCAGGAACGAACGCAGCTTACGCGAACGGCTTGGGTGCTTGAGCTTGCGCAGCGCCTTGGCTTCGATCTGACGAATACGTTCACGGGTCACCGAGAACTGCTGGCCGACTTCTTCCAGCGTGTGGTCCGTGTTCATGCCGATGCCGAAGCGCATGCGCAGAACGCGTTCTTCGCGTGGCGTCAGCGAGGCCAGAACGCGAGTCGTGGTTTCGCGCAGGTTGGCCTGAATGGCGGCATCGATCGGCAGAAGCGCGTTCTTGTCTTCGATGAAGTCACCGAGATGCGAGTCCTCTTCGTCACCCACGGGGGTTTCGAGCGAGATCGGCTCCTTGGCGATTTTCAGAACCTTGCGGACCTTTTCCAGCGGCATGGCCAGCTTTTCAGCCAGTTCTTCCGGTGTCGGTTCGCGACCGATTTCATGCAGCATCTGACGCGATGTGCGAACGATCTTGTTGATCGTTTCGATCATGTGCACCGGAATGCGGATGGTACGGGCCTGGTCGGCAATCGAACGGGTGATCGCCTGACGGATCCACCATGTCGCATAGGTCGAGAACTTGTAACCGCGACGATATTCGAACTTGTCCACGGCCTTCATCAGGCCGATGTTGCCTTCCTGAATGAGATCGAGGAACTGCAAGCCACGGTTCGTATATTTCTTCGCAATCGAGATCACCAGACGAAGGTTGGCTTCCACCATTTCCTTCTTGGCGATGCGCGCTTCGCGCTCACCCTTCTGCACCATCGAGACAATGCGACGGAATTCCGCAATCGAGATACCGGTTTCGGTCGCCAGATTCTGGATTTCCTGACGGATATCACGGATCGTGTTGTTTTCTTCGCGTGCGAATTCCTTCCAGCCCTTGGCGGCCAGATTGGCAATCGACTTCATCCAGTTCGGATCGAGTTCCGCACCGTGATACTGCTCAAGGAAGCTGTCGCGCTTGACGCCGTAGGATTCGGCCAGACGCAGAAGCTTACCTTCGTTCTGCATCAGACGCTTGGAGATGTCGTAGAGCTGCTCGACAAGGCTGTCGACGCGGTTCTGGTTCAGCGACAGCGACTTCACAGCCGTGATCAACTGATCCTTCAGTTCCTTGTAGCGACGCTCCTGGCCGGTGGACAGCGTGCCGGTGCAGGCCAGACGTGCTTCGACCTGCTGATCCTGAAGCTTGCGCAGCTTCTTGTAGGTGTCAGCGATTGTATCCAGCGTTTCCATGACCTGAGGACGCAGTTCGGCTTCCATGGCTGCAAGCGAAAGGTTAGACTCGTCGTCGTCCTCTTCTTCCTCTTCCAGCGGCAGGCCTTCACCACCGACATTGGTCACGTCGTCTTCACCCGATGGCGAACGCGCGCGACGGGTCTTTTCCTTTTCCTCGGCAGCCTTGCGGTCCGCTTCGATCTTTTCCGGGCTCTGGAACTGCGGCGCAGCCTTGGCTTCCGGGCCGGAATAGGTGGTTTCCAGATCGATGATTTCGCGAAGCAGCGTCGTGCCTTCGTTGAGTTCGTCGCGCCAGATGATCAGCGCCTGGAACGTCAACGGACTTTCGCAAAGACCGGAGATCATCGTCTCGCGGCCAGCCTCGATGCGCTTGGCAATCGCGATTTCGCCTTCACGCGACAGAAGCTCCACAGAGCCCATTTCGCGCAGATACATACGAACCGGATCGTCGGTACGATCCGTCGGTTCTTTCTTCTTGGCCGTTGCGAGAGCGGTGCCGGCGGAAGGCGCAAGTTCGCCACCCTCGGACTCTTCAGCCTCGGAATCGTCGCTCTCGGTTTCGGTAGACGCTTCTTCGGCGTCCTCGTCCTCAACGACGTTGATGCCCATTTCACTGAGCATCGCCATGATGTCTTCGATGCGATCAGGATCGACCTGATCCGAAGGAAGCACTTCGTTCAGTTCGTCCATGGTGACGTAGCCGCGTTTTTTCGCGGCCTTGATCATTTTCTTGACCGCGTCATCCGAAAGATCGAGAAGCGGCCCATCCGTCGCAGCATCGCGTTCGTTTTCAGCTTCTTCGTTTTCTTTGACTTTGGTTGCCATGTATCTCGTCGCTTTCCCTGACGCTAATTCGCTTCGCCGCAAGACCGTTCGCCTTGAAAAGGCATCCGGCTATGGCCGCGAATCACTGTCAAACACCTAACGGAATGATCTTTAATTGCCGATTAACCACGGCTACCACCAGCGGAATATCAAGACAGTGCATCCGGAAATGCTTTCTCACGCAATTTCGATCCGCCAAGGCCCATTCCACCTTACTTTTCCTGGAATGGTGATTCCCGCTATTTCCCGTCACGTCAAGCCTTTATGGCCAGAGCGAGGGCTAAAAACCAAAAAAGCCGTCATTGCGGCAACATTTTGCGGGCCTTCACCAACTTAATCCCTATTTAGGGTGATCTTCACAAAAGACAAGCCTTTAACGCCACCAAAACGCTAACCGTGACTGTAGGCCGGCCCCTTTACCCGACCGGACATGACACCGAAACCATCTATGATCGCCTCCTGATTTTCCATCCGTCCAATCTCCAACTGTACCTCGGAAAGTGCGCGCATGAGCTGAACCATGCGGTCGCCATCTCCCGCTTCCGTCGCCTCGGCAATTTCACGCTCCAGATCGATTTTCTGCCACCGCAACGCCTTCGTTCGCTTGTGCAGGGAAAGCGACTGGGTGTAGCCCTCGCGGGCGTCTTCAGGTGCTGCCTGCTCGGTGGCGGTCCAAAGCCGAGCGTTGCGCACCTGCTGGTTCATCGCCTTCAAGAGCGCGTCGAAGCCATGCGCCTCCAGGCGTGCGATCAGGCCTTCACGCGAAAGCTCGGCACCGTTTTCAGCTGCATAGGTCAAAACCTGCGACCAGAGTTTCTGCAAATCGCGGTTCTCGTAATCGATGGCGGCGATCTCGTCATATTCCTCCAGCAGCAGTTGCGGATGGTTGACGATGGTCAGCGCCAATACGCTTTCACGCAGCGCAGGCGCACCCAGATAACCTTTGACCAGTCCCGACTGGCTGAGCCGATCCGAGATACTGCCGGAGCCGGTGGTCGTCCCGCGTGGAGGGGTTCGCTGCCCGTTACGCGCACTACCGCCCCCACTGCCACGCTCGAAATTGCGGTTTTGTTGGTTGCCACGCTGAAACTGCGGCTGGAAGAACGCATTCAGCCGCTCGCGCATGTCCTGCTGGTAAAAGCGGCGGACACTTTCGTCGCCGATCACGGACACGATTTGGCGCAGCCGGTTTTCAAGTTCAGCACGCTTTTCCGGCGTATCGAAGGTCACCGACGCCGTTTCGCGGCTCCAGATCATCGCGGCCAGCGGCTTGGCTTCCGCCAGCACCCGGTCGAACGGCGCCCTGCCCTCATGGCGCACCAGATCATCCGGGTCCTTGCCATCAGGAAGCAATGCGAAGCTGACGGAGCGGCCCGGCTTGATGTGCGGCAGCGCCAGATCGGCGGCACGGCTGGCGGCGCGAATGCCCGCACCATCGCCATCGAAGCAGAGGACCGGTTGCGTCGACATCTTCCAGAGCAGATCGAGCTGGCTATCCGTCAGGGCAGTACCGAGAGGCGCGACAGCGTTTTCGACACCAGCCTGATAGAGCGCGATGACATCCATATAGCCTTCGACGGCAATCACCGTGCCGGAGGACTGTGTGGCGCGGCGCGCACGGGCGAAGTTATAGAGCACGTTACCCTTGTGGAAGAGTTCCGTTTCATTGGAATTGAGATACTTCGCCATCGCATCCGCCGCCATGGCGCGACCACCGAAGGCAATCACCTTTTCTCGCGATGACAGGATGGGGAACATGATGCGGTCGCGGAAACGGTCGTAAGAAACAGGCACATTCTCATGCACCACCAGCCCGCAGGCCTCCATCTGTTCCTTGGCAATGCCCTTGGAGGCCAGATGTTCTTTCAGCGCGTTGCGACTATCGGGCGCAAATCCCAGCCGGAAGGTCTCGATGGTGCGCCCCGTCAGCCCACGGTCACGCAGATAGGCCCGCGCCCGCGCACCGGCGGCTGTCTGCAACTGATCCTGAAAAAACAGCGTGGCCATTTCCATGACGTCTTGAAGCGTCGCCCGCTCCCGCTCGCGCCGTTCCGCCTGCACATCTGGCTGCGGCATGGAAACGCCAGCCATATCCGCGATCTGCTGGACGGCTTCTGGAAAACCCATGCCATCAAGGTCGGTCAGAAACCGAAAATGATCGCCCGAGACGCCGCAACCGAAGCAATGGTAACGGCCCTTGCGGTCCTCGCAATGGAAGCTCGGGCTCTTCTCGCCGTGGAACGGGCAGCACGCCCAATAGTCACCCTTCGACGCGTTGCTCTTCTTCCTATCCCACGTCACACGTCTGCCGATGACATCGGAGATGTTCACCCGGTCCCGTATCTCGTCAAGAAATGAGTTAGAAAAGCGCATCGTTACCTGAAATCAGTGCCTGTTTCGGCCAGCCTTTTATATAAGCGCAGCTGAGAGAGATTACCAAGGCCAGAAACGGGTAGTGCCCGTTATTCACAGGATGCCTTGACAGAAGTGTATATACAAATGAATATACACATAAGCGCAGGACGTGCTGACGAACAGTGTTTCTAGGAACGCCCTATGCTCGTATCGAAAGAATTTGCCTCGTTCGAATGGGACGAGAACAAACGCAGCGAATTTGGTCAAGCACGATATCGACTTCGAAGATGCGTTGGAAGCGCTTAGCGAACCACATATCGAGCTTTTATCCAACAGAAACGGAGAAGTCCGCATCTGCGCTATTTGTCCTTTGGGTCGCCGCCTCATAACCGTCGTTTATACGATGCGCGGCGATATATGTCGGATCATCTCTGCGCGCGCGGCGAGGAAAAATGAGCACAAACTCTATCACTCGAATGACATTGAATGAACTTCGAGCCAAGCGAGCACGTGGCGAGAAAAGCGCTACCGACTGGGCGCGCGTCGATGCGTTGACTGATGAGGACATCGAGCGTGCGATGCGCGACGATCCTGATTGGGCGGAGTGGATCGATGTCGACTGGTCGAAGGCTGAGGTCGTTGTGCCCGTCGCAAAGAAATCGATCTCAATCCGGCTGGATGAGGACGTCATCGACTTCTTCAAGGCAACGGGCAAGGGATACCAGACCCGCATGAACGCGATATTGCGCCACTATGTGCGCGAGCAGAGAAGCAACAAGAGCTGATCGGCAGACTCAGTGCATGCCCACGCGCCAACTTCTGGCGAATTTAGGGCAGCAAATCTCTGCGAAACATTATGTTTTTGTAATTTGAAGGCGGTTCCATACAGGCCTAATTTCGCACCATCGGCATGATGCCGAGTGTACGCGTAATGTCTTGATTTCGGCGACTTCCCCCAATGAGCCGATATGGCGCTTCATCGAAAGCGCCTTCCAGACATCAAAAAGGCAGGGCGCCCACATGTGCCCTGCCTTTTCATTTGGTAGCGGAATTTACTTCAGCAGTTCCTTGATCAGTGCCGATGCCTTGCCGAAATCGATCTGGCCGGGGTAGCGCTCCTTGACCACCGCCATAACCTTGCCCATGTCACGCAGGCCCGAAGCTTCGGTTTCGGCGATGACGCCTTCCAGAATGGCGCGCACCTGCTCTTGCGGAATTTCTTCCGGCATGAAGCTCTTGATGATGACGATCTCTTCGCGCTCCTGATCGGCAAGCTCCGCCCGTCCTGCCTTGTCGTAGATACCGGCGGATTCTTCGCGCTGCTTGATCATCTTGGCGAGAATCTGCAGAATTTCCTCGTCGGAAACCGCGTCCTTACCAACGCCGCGATTGGCGATGTCGCGATCCTTGACGGCGGCCTGGATCAGCCGGATCGTCGAAATCTGACGAGATTCGCGGGCTTTCATGGCGTCTTTGAGGGTGTTGGCGAATGTATCGCGGATCATGGTTCTCTCCTTGAAAAAGTCCTGCCATCGGGCAAAGTCCGGTCGGGCTTTTTCTTCATAATTTTGCCAGCGGCATAAACGAGCCAGCGGCTTTCAGCAAATCTTTTACATAAGCGCCTGATTTGGCTGGATTTTAAATCCAGCTAATCCACAGGGCTGCGGTTGACCGATAGCAACCCTTTCGTTATTTTCCGGCACCTGCACAGGATTTTAACGAAGGTTACGACGCGAAGGCTTTCGCGCGCCCTTATCCGCGACAAAACATGACCGCTTTCACCCTGCCTTTCAAGAGGCGGGCCGGAACGGCAGAAACGGAAAACGAGATGACCGAGACAGCTCCCTGGACCACCCGCAAACCCACCGCCATGCTTGTTCTGGCAGATGGCACAGTGATCGAGGGAACCGGCATCGGCGCAACCGGCAAGGTGCAGGCGGAAGTCTGCTTCAACACGGCGCTGACTGGCTATCAGGAAATCCTGACCGACCCGTCCTATCTCGGCCAGATCGTCACCTTCACCTTCCCGCACATCGGCAACATCGGCACCAATGAAGAAGACATCGAAGACCTGACGCCTGCGGCCCGTCGTGGCGCAGTCGGCGTCATCTTCAAGGCCGATATTACCGACCCATCCAACTTCCGCGCAGCCAAGCATCTCGATGCATGGCTGAAAGCCCGCGGCATCATCGGCCTCTGCGGTGTCGATACACGCGCGCTGACATCGTGGATCCGCGAAAACGGTGCGCCGAACGCGGTTATCGCCCACGATCCGAACGGCGTCTTCGATATCGAAGCGCTGAAGGCGGAAGCCAAGGCCTGGAGCGGTCTCGAAGGTCTCGATCTCGCCATCGAAACCACATCCGGCCAGTCTTCCGTCTGGAGCGAGACGCCTTGGGTGTGGAACGAAGGTTACGGCAAGCTTGATGAAGCCGATGCCAAGTACCACGTCGTTTGCGTCGACTTTGGCGTGAAGCGCAACATCCTGCGCCTCTTTGCCGGTCTGGACTGCAAGGTCACCGTCGTGCCTGCGCAGACATCCGCCGAAGACATCATGGCGCTGAAGCCGGATGGTGTGTTCCTGTCCAACGGCCCGGGCGACCCGGCAGCGACCGGCATCTACGCCGTTCCAGTTATTCAGGACCTCATCAAGACCGAGCTGCCGGTGTTCGGTATCTGCCTCGGTCACCAGATGCTGGGTCTGGCCGTTGGCGCAAAGACCGAGAAGATGCATCAGGGCCACCACGGCGCGAACCATCCGGTGAAGGACTTCACGACCGGCAAGGTGGAAATCGTGTCCATGAACCACGGCTTTGCCGTCGACACCAAGTCCCTTCCCGACGGTGTTGAAGAGACCCACGTTTCGCTGTTCGATGGCACCAATTGCGGTCTGCGCCTGACCGGCAAGCCGGTCTTCTCCGTTCAGCACCACCCGGAAGCATCGCCCGGCCCGCAGGACAGCCATTACCTCTTCCGCCGCTTCGTCAACCTGCTGCGCGAGAAGAAGGGCGAACCGGCGCTCGCAGAGCGCTGATAAGACTCCGAAATTGAAGAGACCATGCGGCCCGCTATCAGCGGGCCGTTTGCATTTCGCGCTTTACCATCAGGTAGAAGCGGGTCGTTAGCAATATGGCAGCGGCCGACAGACCGACCACGAAGCCGAACCAGACGCCGGGTCCACCGAAGCCCAGCGGAAATGCGGTAATCCAGGCCAGCGCCAGGCCGATGGGCCAGTAGGAAATCAGTGCCAGGATCATCGGCACCCGTGCGTCTTTGAGGCCCCGCAGCAAACCGGCAGCAACTGCCTGAATGCCATCCACCAACTGAAATACACCGGCGATAATGACCAGCGTGCTGGCATAGGCCAGCACTTCGCGCGCGCCGGGAAGGTTGGGATCGAGGAACCAGCTTGCGAGATATTCGGGTGCCAGAGCGAATAGAAGGCCGCCGCAGGCCGCGATGGCACAGGCCACGCCGTAGACCGTGATCGCTGCGCGAACGAGGTTCGGGTAATCGTTCTGCCCGTGCGCCACGCCGATCCGCACGGTTGCCGCCTGTGCCAGCCCAAGCGGGATCATAAAGGCAATCGAGGCAAGCTGGAGCGCGATGCCGTGCGCCGCCAGCTCCAGCGTGCCGATCTGGCCCATGAGAATGGATGCAGCCGAAAACAGCGTCACTTCCGCCAGAATGGTGACGCTGATGGGCAGGCCAAGGCGGATGACTTCCCACAAGGCGTGGAAATCCGGTCTCCAGAAGCGCACGAACAATTCGTATTTCCGCGTCTCCTCCCGCGTCTGGATATAGACGACAATGAAAACAAGGCTGAAAGTGTTGACGATGACGGCGGCGAAAGCAGCGCCGATCATGCCGAAAGCAGGCAAACCGAAGTGTCCGAGCACCAACCCGTAAGCCAGAAAGCCATTCACGAGCAGCATAGCGATGGTGATGTAGAGAATGATGCCAGCGCGCCCGATGGCGCTGACCAGACCGCGCATGACATAAAACAGAAGCGCGGGCAGCAGGCCGAACTGGGCGACGGCGAGATACGCTCCCGTCTGCGCGGAGACGGCAGGATTCTGCCCAAGCGCCACGAGAATTTTTTCCGCACTGAGAAACAGCGGCACCGTCAACAGCCAATAGACACAGGCGACCCACATGCCCATACGCAAGGCACGGCGCGCGCTCGTGGCATCACCCTGCCCATAGGCGTTGGCAACCATGGGCACGACGGCGACGGAAAATCCCGAGCCGAAAATGAAGACGACGAAGAAAAACTGTCCGGCGAGCACCATCGCAGCCAGCTTTTCAGCGCCGAGCTGCCCGACGATCACCATATCTGTCGTATGAATGCCAAGCTGCGCCAGTTGCGCACCAATCAGCGGGATTCCCAGCGCAAGCGTCGCGCGCAAATGCGCACCCCAGGAGTTGGCACCAACCTTTTGGGCGTTCTCAACCGCAACCGACGATAACATGGCATTCCCTCAAAAAAACAAAAGCCGCTTCCCTGCAAACGAGGAGAGCGGCATTTTTCTCGATACGATATTTGCACCGACTGCGCAAGAATGTGGCAGACGCACAGATTTCACTCAACGCGGCACACCGCCAGACGGTTTGCAGCTGTCTTATACTCGAAATAATGAGATGCTATGATGCCGAAAATGTAATTTATATGAATGAAATCAATGGTATATATCGGCACTCACGAATTGTTTACGCACAGACGATAAAGCAAAGACTTACGTAACGGAATGATCTCTGGGTGCATGAGGCACGCCATCAAGGCCAACAGGCATGTCTCCATAATCCGGTTTCCGGCTCCACCTAGAGGTTCAAATTGCCTAGAAAATCCAACTTGATGACGCGCATCGTCGTCGCGGCATCCTGTGTCGTCGTTGCCGCCTTTGCGGGTTTTTCGTTTTACATCGACGGTCTTCAGCGCGATGCGACCAATCACTTCGTCGGAGACAAGATCAACGCCGCTGGCAAGCAATCGGCCCAGAGCATCGCCAACTGGCTGAATGGTCGCGTCATGATGACCGAAATGGTCGGCGCTTACATGGTCAAAGCAACCGATCAGACGCGTCTGGACCTTGCGCTGCAAAACGATGTGCTGGCGCGGGAATTCAAGTCCACCTATTTTGGTGATGAAGCCGGTAACTTCACCAACTTCCCGTCGACGACCATGCGTGCGGGGTATGACCCACGTCAGCGCCCATGGTACCAGGCTGCAGTCAAAGCCAATTCCACCGTGCTGACGGAGCCCTACACGGACGCGACCACGGGCAAACTCGTTGTCAGTGCCGCCCTGCCCGTCAAGCGAGATGGCAAGCTGGTCGGCGTTGCCGCCAGCGACTTCCTGCTGACGACGCTGGTTTCCATGATCGGCTCCATCGACGCGGGTGATGCGGGCTATGCGTTTCTGGTGAACAAGGACGGCAAAATCCTCATCCATCCCGATGAAGCGATGGTCAACAAGACGCTGACCGACCTCTTCCCCGTGGCGACACCGAAGATTTCGCAGGCCATGTCGCAAACGCAGATCGGCGGCGTGGATAAGATCACCAGCTTCATTGCCGTTCCCGGTCTTCCCAATGTCGAGTGGTCCGTTGGCCTCGTCATCGATAGCAAGACGGCCTTCGCCTCCATCGCCAAATTCCGCGTTGCCGCCGTCGTCGCCACCATTCTGGCCGTGGCCGGTATGATCGCGTTTCTCGCTTTCCTGCTCAACAGCCTGATCGTCAGACCCGTGACGCAGATGACATCGGCCATGGATCAACTGGCCGCTGGCGATCTGGATGCCGCCATTCCCGGCCAGGAGCGCAAGGACCAGATCGGCTCCATGGCAGCCGCCGTCGCCGTCTTCCGCGCCAATGCGCTGGAACGCCGTCGTCTGGAAGGTGACGCCGAGCAGACGCGCAATCTTTCCGAACAGGAACGTGCCGAGCGCGAGCATATCAGCGCCAAGGACGCCGCCGATATTCAGTTCGCGGTAGACTCGCTAGCCAAGGGTCTCGCCCATCTCTCCGATGGCGATCTGAACTACCGTATCGAAACGCCGTTTGTGTCGCGCATCGACCGTCTGCGTGAAGATTTCAACGGCTCCATCGCCAAGCTGAACGGCGCGCTGGTCAATGTTGGCCAGAACGCTCACGCCATCGATGCCGGGGCCAGCGAAATTCGCCAGTCTGCCGATGACCTTGCCAAGCGCACAGAACAACAGGCAGCATCGGTCGAAGAAACTGCCGCCGCACTGGAAGAGATCACCACCACGGTCAAGGACTCGGCCAAGCGCGCCGAGGAAGTCGGTCGTCTGGTGGAGCGTGCCCGCGCCAATGCCGAACAATCCGGCGTGGTCGTCGGCGATGCCGTCAAGGCTATGGAAGGCATCGAGCAGTCCTCATCCGGCATTTCCAAGATCATCGGCGTCATCGATGAAATCGCCTTCCAGACCAACCTTCTGGCGCTGAACGCAGGTGTCGAAGCCGCACGTGCCGGTGAAGCCGGCAAGGGTTTCGCCGTGGTCGCACAGGAGGTCCGTGAGCTTGCCCAGCGTTCCGCGAATGCTGCCAAGGAAATCAAGACCTTGATCAGCGCCTCTACCACACAGGTAGAAGCGGGCGTATCGCTGGTGGGCAACGCCGGAAAGGCGCTCGAAATCATCGTCGCCGAGGTTCAGGAAATCAACAAGCACATCAACGCCATCGTGCTGTCATCCCGTGAACAGTCGACCGGCCTGCAGGAAATCAACACCGCGATCAACACCATCGATCAGGGCACGCAGCAAAACGCCGCCATGGTCGAGGAACAAACCGCCGCCAGCCACGGCCTTGCCTCCGAAGCTGCCGCGCTCAACACCCTTCTGGCGCAGTTCCAGCTTGGAAATGCCGGTCACCAGAACCGCAACGGCTACCGCCGCGCGGCCTGATCTGACGACGATGTGAGAAGACGAGAGGCGTGACCGGGTAACGGCCACGCCTTTTTGTTGGAGGTATGGCGCGATGGCTATGGAGTGTCTGGGCAGCACACTGACTACCGTCATCCTAGGGCTTGTCCCAAGGATCTAACCACGCACCCGCGGACTCTCCCCGTCGAGTGCGCAGGAACGGCGGCAGATCCTTGGGACAAGCCCAAGGATGACGGCAGTGGGTCTGCACTCTCAAACCGACCTTGTAGCCCCGCCCAAAACCCGACACCTTAACCGAGAGGCAGTTGTGAGTCGGGATGGAGGACATCATGGTATGGGAAATCGTGTGGCGCGGGGTCGCCATGGGCATTGGAGGAACCATTTTCATGGATGTCTGGGCCATCATCCTCTACCGCCTGTTCAAGCAACCCGCTGCGAATTGGGGACCGGTAGGCCGCTGGTTCTGGCATTTGCCCAAGGGCACGGTTTTTCATGACAGCATCGCGAAAGCAGCACCCTACGAGCATGAAGTGGCACTTGGCTGGATATCCCATTACGCCGTTGGCATCATCTACGGCATCCTGCTTGCAATGATAGTACCCGCGGGGTGGTTTGCCGCACCGACATTTCTTCTGCCGTGGATCGTGGGCATCATCACCGTCGGCGCTGGCTGGTTTCTGCTTCAGCCCGGCCTTGGCATCGGCTGGGCGGCATCCAAAACACCAAATCCGAACAAGGTGCGAGCCCTGAACCTCGTGGCACACACGATCTTTGCCCTCGGCATGTTTGTGACGGCGCTGATCATTCGCTGATACGCGAAAAAGGGGGCTTACGCCCCCTCCCCCAAGTCTCGAACGTTCGATCAGATGTCTGCCGAAAACGTATCGCAATCTTCGACGCGACCGCTTTGGAAACCGCGCTTGAACCACTCTGCGCGTTGTGCGGAAGTACCGTGGTTGAAACTATCCGGCACGACATAGCCCTGCGACTTCTTCTGCAAAGTATCGTCACCGATCTGGTGGGCTGCATTCAGAGCTTCCTCCAGATCGCCCGCTTCCAGAATACCCTTCTGCTGCGTGGACTTGCCCCAGATACCGGCATAGCAATCGGCCTGAAGCTCAACCTTGACCGACATCTTGTTGGCCTCCGTCTCGCCCATGGACTGACGCTGGCGGTTGAACTCGGGCAGGACACCGGTCAGGTTCTGAACGTGGTGACCGACCTCATGTGCGATAACATAGGCCTGCGCAAAGTCACCCGATGCACCGAAACGCTTGTCGAGTTCGCGGAAGAATTCTGTGTCGAGATAGACCTTGCGATCGACCGGGCAATAGAACGGCCCACTGGCCGAAGACGCCGTGCCGCAGGCGGAACGCACCTGTCCACCGAACAACACCAGTGTCGGCTTCTCATAGGTCTCGTTGGAGGCACTGAAAATCTTGCCCCAGGTATCTTCTGTTTCTGCAAGAACCGTGCGCACGAACGCCGTTGTCTCATCACTGGACTGGCCCTGCGGCCTGGTGCCCGTGGTCTGTTGAGTGCTGCCGCTATCGCCGGAGATATCGCCGCCGGACAAAAGCGTTAGCGGGTTGATGCCCAAAGCCCAGCTAATCAGCAGGATGACGACGAGGCCACCGATGCCGATGCCACCGCCGCGACCGCCGGTGGGCAAGCGAAAACCGCCGCCCCCACCCATGCCGCCGGACGACATTCCACGTCTGTCTTCAATATTGTCGGATTGGCGACGCCCTCTCCACTGCATGTCAGTCTCCCCTTACTTGCCATGCTGAAACGCTAAACTCTCCAAAGCGTTCCGGCACCTTAGCTGTTAGCGAAGACGTAGGCTCCGCCCTTTTTCAAGGCGCGCTGGTATGCGGGTCTCGCGCGGATGGTTTCAAGGTAGCGACGGATCGCCTTGCGGCCTTCCATCCCCTCCGCACGGCTCATGGCCGCCTCCACCGGAAAGCTCATCGCAATGTCTGCACCGGAGAGCTCATGTCCAACGAAATAACCAGTCGCCGCGAGCTCGTTGTCCCAATAAGCAGTGTGATCCGCCAGCTGCGGGTCAACCAGCTTGCCCATCACGCCTTTTGAAATCATGCTCGCAACGGGCCGCAGGAAAAACGGGACCTGGCCCGGAATGCGCGAAAACAGAAGTTTCAGCAGCAGCGGCGGCATGGCGGAGCCTTCGGAGTAATGAAGCCAGTAGACATAACGCTGGTGGTCATCCGTTCCCGGCTGCGGGCGAAACGCACCCTTTCCATAGGTATCGATCAGATATTCGATGATGGCGCCGCTTTCGGCGTAAATCTTGCCGCCATCTTCGATGACGGGCGACTTGCCAAGCGGGTGCACCGCTTTCAGGCTCTTCGGCGCACGCATGTCCGGCCCGCGTTTATAGGTCTTTACCTCATAGTCGAGGCCGAGTTCTTCCAGCAGCCAGAGAATGCGGTGCGCGCGGGAGTTTTCCAGATAATGAACGGTGATCATAATGCCCTGTTCTGTGCGTGTGAAAGCAAACTTAATTCATTCAAATGACTATACGTTTTTGCGACCATAAAGGATCATGTCTGCTATCGCGAATAGCGTGTTCCAAATTTCCTGTCGGAAACAGAAGATTCGGGGTTCCGTTCACCAAGACATTTGCCTATAAGCCGCTTCTAGCCTGAAAAGATTGGAATTGCGCGCCCGCGGCCGGTGAGTTTCACCATGGCCGTTTTTTGCGCAACGAGAAAGCGGAACGAGAGCCATGCCGAAGCGCCAAGATATCAAGTCCATCCTTATCATCGGCGCTGGACCGATTGTCATCGGTCAGGCATGCGAGTTCGACTATTCCGGCACGCAGGCCTGCAAGGCGCTGAAGGAAGAGGGCTACCGGGTCATTCTGGTCAACTCCAACCCCGCCACGATCATGACAGACCCCGGTCTGGCCGACGCGACCTACGTCGAGCCGATCACGCCTGAAGTCGTTGCCAAGATCATCGCCAAGGAACGTCCCGACGCGCTGCTGCCCACCATGGGCGGCCAGACGGCGTTGAACACGGCGCTTTCCCTGAAGCGCATGGGTGTGCTGGATCGCTACAATGTCGAGATGATCGGCGCCAAGCCCGAGGCCATCGACATGGCCGAAGACCGCGCCTTGTTCCGCGAAGCCATGAAGCGCATTGGTCTGGAAACACCTAAGTCGATGCTGGCCAACGCCACCGACATCAAGGATGCAGACCGCAAGACGCATGAAGCAGCCCGCGCCGACCTGAAGGCAAAGCTTTCCGGTGCAGAGCTCGACAAGGCGCTCGACAACCTCGAAAACCAGTGGAACCTCGGCGAGACGGACCGCAAGCAGCGCTACATCAGCCACGCCATGGCGATTGCCGCGCAGGCTATTGATGTCGTCGGCCTGCCAGCCATCATCCGCCCGTCCTTCACTATGGGCGGCACCGGCGGCGGCATTGCCTACAACCGCTCGGAATTTTTCGAAATCATCGGAGGCGGTCTGGATGCATCGCCCACCACCGAAGTGCTGATTGAAGAATCGGTTCTCGGCTGGAAGGAATATGAAATGGAAGTCGTCCGCGACAAGGCGGACAACTGCATCATCATCTGCTCCATCGAAAATATCGACCCGATGGGCGTGCACACTGGCGATAGCATCACGGTCGCCCCTGCCCTGACGCTGACGGACAAAGAATACCAGATGATGCGCAATGCATCGATCGCCGTCCTTCGCGAAATCGGCGTCGAAACAGGCGGCTCGAACGTGCAGTTCGCCGTCAACCCGAAGGACGGTCGTCTGGTCGTCATCGAAATGAACCCGCGCGTGTCGCGCTCGTCTGCGCTTGCCTCCAAGGCCACCGGCTTCCCGATTGCCAAGGTCGCCGCCAAGCTCGCCGTCGGTTACACGCTGGACGAGCTGGACAACGACATCACGGGCGGCGCAACGCCTGCGTCCTTCGAACCGTCCATCGACTACGTCGTCACCAAGATCCCGCGTTTCGCCTTCGAGAAATTCCCAGGCGCATCGCCAATTCTGACGACCGCCATGAAGTCGGTCGGTGAAGTCATGGCGATTGGCCGTACCTTCGCAGAGTCGCTTCAGAAGGCCCTTCGTGGTCTGGAAACCGGCCTTACAGGTCTCGATGAGATCGAAATCCCCGGCTACGAAGAGGGCGAAGGCTCCAAGAACGCCATCCGCGCTGCCATCGGCACACCGACGCCGGATCGCTTGCGCATGGTTGCGCAGGCCTTGCGCATGGGCATGTCCGAGGCTGAAGTACACGAAAACAGCAAGATCGACCCATGGTTCATCGCCCAGTTCAAGGCGATCGTGGACATGGAAGCCCGCGTGCGCGAACACGGCCTGCCACAGGACGCTGAAAACCTGCGCTCGCTGAAGGCCATGGGCTTTTCCGATGCCCGCCTCGCAAGCCTGACCAAGAAGCGCCCGAAGGAAGTGGCGGAACTTCGCAACAGCCTCAATGTTCGCCCGGTCTTCAAGCGCATCGACACCTGCGCCGCCGAATTCGCCTCGCCCACCGCCTACATGTACTCCACCTATGAGATGCCTTTCGTTGGTCAGCTGCGCTCCGAGGCGCAGGTTTCCGACCGCAAGAAGGTCGTCATTCTCGGCGGTGGTCCGAACCGTATCGGCCAGGGCATCGAGTTCGACTATTGCTGCTGCCACGCCGCCTTCGCGCTGAAGGATGCTGGCTTCGAAGCCATCATGATCAACTGCAACCCTGAGACTGTCTCCACCGACTACGACACCTCCGACCGCCTGTACTTCGAGCCGCTGACGGCTGAAGACGTGATCGAGATCATGCGTGCCGAGCAGGAAAAGGGCGAGTTGGTCGGCGTCATCGTGCAGTTCGGCGGCCAGACACCGCTGAAGCTGGCCGAAGCGCTCGAAAAGAACGGCATTCCGATCCTCGGCACAGCGCCTGATATGATCGACCTTGCCGAAGACCGCGACCGTTTCCAGAAGCTTCTGATGAAGCTGGACCTGAACCAGCCGAACAACGGCATCGCCTATTCCGTCGAGCAGGCCCGTTTGGTCGCCTCCGAAATCGGCTTCCCGCTGGTCGTGCGCCCGTCCTATGTTCTGGGTGGCCGCGCCATGCAGATCATCCATTCCGAGGGACAGCTCCAGACCTATCTACTGGACACCGTTCCGGGCCTGGTGCCCGAAGACATCAAGCAGCGCTACCCCAACGACAAAACCGGCCAGATCAACACGCTGTTGGGCAAGAACCCGCTGCTGTTCGATAGCTACCTGACCAATGCGGTCGAAGTGGACGTCGATGCATTGTGCGATGGCGAAAATGTCTTCGTGTCCGGCATCATGGAACACATCGAAGAAGCCGGTATTCACTCCGGCGACAGCGCCTGCTCGCTGCCATCCCGCTCGCTGTCCGAAGAAACGTTGAATGAGCTGGAGCGCCAGACGACGGCCATGGCCAAGGCGTTGAACGTAGGCGGCCTGATGAACGTGCAATATGCCATCAAGGACGGCACGATTTACGTTCTGGAAGTCAACCCGCGCGCCTCGCGTACCGTGCCGTTCGTCGCCAAGACCATCGGCGCGCCAATTGCCAAGATCGCGGCCCGCATCATGACCGGCGAAAAGCTGGATGCGGCGATTGCGGCTTACGGCGCAAAGCCCGATCCACGCAACCTCAAGCATATCGCTGTCAAGGAAGCCGTGTTCCCGTTTGCCCGCTTCCCCGGCGTCGATATTCTGCTGGGACCAGAAATGCGCTCCACCGGTGAAGTCATCGGCCTCGACACGGACTTCGCGCTCGCCTTTGCCAAGGCGCAGCTGGGCGCCAGCGTCGATCTGCCTCGCTCCGGCGCTGTGTTCGTGTCTGTCCGCGATGAAGACAAGGAACGGGTTCTGCCTGCCATCCGCCATCTGGTGGAGATCGGCTTCAAGGTTCTGGCAACCGGCGGCACACAGCGCTTCCTCGCTGAACAGGGCATCGATGCCGAAAAGATCAACAAGGTGCAGGAAGGGCGTCCACACATCGAAGACGCCATCCGCAACCGTCAGGTCCAGCTGGTCATCAACACGACGGACAGCAACAAGGCGATCTCGGACTCGAAATCGCTGCGCCGCGCGACGCTGATGCAGAAAGTGCCTTATTACACGACGATGTCAGGTGCTGAATCCGCAGCGCTTGCCATAAAGGCGCTCAAAGCCGGCAGCTTGGACGTAAGGCCTTTGCAAAGCTACTTTTGATCCGAGCAGATCATAGAAGGTTCATAAACCGGCCTGCCAACATGCAGGCCGGTTTTGCTTTATCCAGACTTTATCATTCGGCATGGCGAATGGAGGGAAGATGATGGACACAATGGAGATTTTTAACGAGCGGCTGTTCTCAGTCGACCGCGAGACGCTGTTTCAGGCATTTGCTAATCCGAAGCTGCTGGAACAATGGTGGGGTCCACACGGCTTTACCAATAAGATCACCGCATTCGACTTTCGTCCCGGCGGCACATGGACCATCACCATGACAGCCTCGGACGGCACGGATTTCCACAACGTCTTGACGTTTCGCGACATCGTAGCGCCGGAAAGCATCGTGTTCGAGCACCATGAGCCGATGCACGTCTACACGATGAGCATGAACTTCATCAAAAACCGTGCTGGTACGATTTTGCAATGGCGAATGGTGTTTGAAGCGACGGATGCAAACCTGCATCTGGAGAAATTCATCACCGCCGCCAACGAGCAGAATTTCGACCGCCTTGAGGCGGTTTTAAACGAGATAACAACATCAAGCTGACAGCGCGGCAGCTGACGCGGGTCCCACCTCCATCAGCCTAAGAACTGCCTGCATATCCTCCCGGAACCGCTGAAACTCCTCGGCCTTTCTTTGCTCTTCCGGTATGCGCAACAAATAAGACGGATGCACCGTCACGAAGAGCATCCTGCCGCCGTCCATGGGTATGGGCCTGCCGCGCATGTCCGACAGTTTTTCCTTCAAATCCGTCAGCGCAAACATTGCCGTCGCTCCCATCGCCACAATGAGCTTGGGTTGAACCAGATCGATCTCCCGCGTCAGCCACCAGCGACAACGCTGCACTTCGCCCGCGTCCGGCCGCTGGTGAATGCGCTTCTTTCCGCGCGCCTCGTATTTGAAATGCTTTACGGCATTGGTGACGTAGAGCGATTGGCGCTCAATTCCCGTCTCGCCCAGCACCTGGTCGAACACCTTGCCCGCCGGACCGACGAAAGGACGTCCGGCCAGATCTTCGAAATCTCCAGGCTGCTCGCCAACGACCATGACGTCAGCATTGACAGGGCCTTCTCCAAACACCGTTTGCGTTGCCTTGCAATGCAAAGGACAGAGCGTGCACCCTTTCGCCTCGTGCTTCAAACCTTCCAGCGTATCTGCATCCGGCAAAACGGGCGCTGGCCTGCTTTCCGCCGCCGCCTGTATGCGATGGTGAAACAGTTGCGGCTCGGTCGCCGCCTTTACGCCCATTTCCAGCACGCGGGCCTCAGCGTTCAGGATAAGGCCGGGTATGAGGTCCGCTTCGGGCAGGTTCTTCCAGTATTTCTTCGGCATCTCCGCCGTCATCGCCTTGATTTTCAAGCGGGCGGGATTGAAAATATTGGCGTAATAGGTGCGCCACAGCTCATCCGTCTCATCGGACAAATCCGGCTGCTCGGCGGCAAGCCGTGATGTTTCGAGTGTTTTACCATCCCAGCGCGCCGACCCCTTGGGCGTTGCGATGACCCAGTCCATATCGGTGAAACGACGCTGAAAAAACGCAGCCTTTCGCTCGACGATGAAATGGTCAGGCTCGAACCACGCAATGAACCGGCGGCGAGCGGCGACACCCTCCGGCAGTGGCACTTCCTTGAAACGCACGAAAGCCGTCATCTTGTGGCTGTCGCGGCGCACGGATTTTTCCATCTTCCGCGCTTCGGAAACATCAGGGTCGGACTTGAACTGCAACAGCGCCCTGTCCTGCCCTAAACGCCACAGCAACCGATACAGCAATGAAAACCGTTCCGGTGCGCTGTGACAAATGATGGTTTGTGCCAAGGGAATGAAGGCCGAGGGCACGTTGACGTTGGCCGATCCGCCGCTCGATGGCAACCGGTCACCCTCCTCAAAGCCGAACAACCCTTTCTCTTCCCCCTGAAACCGCCAGTCGATCTCCTGCGGCGCGACATTTGCGGAAAGAAACGTTCGCGCAGCATCGCGCCACTCGTTGAAATCTCCCCGGCCCTCCAGCGCCACCCTGTACATTACAGCAGCGACAATTGTTCAGGCTTTGGGGTAAACATGTCGCGCAGGTCGGGACGCTCCGTCAGCTTGCCGGGAGTCCATCCTCCCGCCACCACAAAGGCTTTCACCTTTTTCAACGAGACGCCAAAGCGGGCGATATCCTCCAGCCGCAACTGCCGGAAACGCCGCGATGAGAGAATAGATTTGACGGTCTTGGTGCCAAACCCCGGTACACGCAGCAGCATCTCGCGATCTGCCGAATTCACGTCCACCGGAAAACGCTGGCGATTGGCCAAGGCCCATGCCAGTTTCGGATCGATATCCAAATCCAGCATACCGTCTTTCTGCGTCGAAGCGATTTCGCCGATATCGAAACCGTAGAAGCGATAGAGCCAGTCCGCCTGATAAAGCCGGTGCTCGCGCATCAAAGGCGGCTTGATCAGCGGCAGGTTCTTCGACGAATCGGGAATAGGGCTGAAGGCCGAGTAATACACACGTCGCAATCCATAACTACCATAGAGGCGCGCGCTCGTGGTCAGAATGGTCGTGTCGTTGGCACCATCGGCACCGACGATCATCTGGGTGCTCTGGCCCGCCGGGGCAAATCGTTTCACCCGCTTCGTCCGCAGCGTCGGTTCCCCAGCCTCCTCGATTTTCAGGCGAATATCGGCCATGGATTTTCGGATGTTGGCGGGCTGCTTTTCAGGTGCAAACTGGCCGATGCCGCTATCGGTGGGAAGCTCGATGTTGATCGACAGGCGGTCTGCATAAAGCCCGGCCTCTTCCACCAGATGCGCCGATGCCTCGGGTATGGATTTGAGGTGAATGTACCCCTTGAAACCGTGGGTCACGCGCAACTCTTTGGCCACCCGCACCAGTTCTTCCATCGTATGATCGGACGAGCGGATAATGCCGGAGGACAGAAACAGGCCCTCAATGTAATTACGCCGGTAAAACTCCAGCGTCAGCCAAACCACCTCTTCTACCGTAAACCGTGCCCGCTCCACATTGCTGGAAGAACGGTTGACGCAATAAGCACAGTCATAGATGCAGAAATTGGTCAGCAATATTTTCAGCAGCGAAATGCAGCGTCCGTCGGGCGCATAGGCATGGCAAATGCCCGATCCTTCCGTTGAGCCTAACCCTCCCGACCCAGAAGAACTACGCTTTGTCGTGCCGCTGGAAGCACAGGACGCATCATACTTCGCTGCATCGGAAAGGACGGCCAAACGCTCTCTAATCGACTTTTTCATAACAATGTTCACTATATGTTCTTGAAATCTCTGTCAAGAACGGTCTAAAAAGCTTCAGTTTTTTACAGGAAATCATCAGGTTCAAATTTGCTGGCAATCCGTTGCCGACTTCTGATATAGTCGCGGGAATTGTGATTTTGACTGGTTCCGTGGTTTTGCCCCGGGACCTGTTTCTTTTTGTGTCTGCGGGTACCGCAGGATGAATGCGAGGAAGAAAAAAATGGTAGAAAAAGTACCGATGACTCAGGGTGGATTCGTCAAGCTGCAGGAAGAACTCCGCTGGCGTCAGCAGGAAGAGCGTCCCCGTATCATCGAAGCTATTTCGGAAGCGCGCGCCCATGGCGACCTGTCCGAAAATGCGGAATATCACGCCGCCAAGGAAGCCCAGAGCCACAATGAAGGCCGCGTTGCCGAACTTGAAGACCTGACGGCCCGCGCCGAAGTCATCGACCTGTCGAAAATGTCTGGCTCCACCATCAAGTTCGGCGCAACCATCAAGCTGATCGATGAGGATTCCAACGAGGAAAAGACCTACCAGATCGTTGGTGATCAGGAAGCAGACGTGAAGCAGGGTCGCATCTCGATCTCCTCGCCCATCGCCCGTGCCCTCATCGGCAAGGAAGTCGGCGACAGCATCGAAGTGAACGCGCCGGGCGGTTCGCGCGGTTACGAAATCCTCTCCGTCAACTGGGGTTGATTCCCAGATCCCCTCCCCGCGAGATCCCGATCGTGCCCTATGTCGACTTGGCCGATGTCCAGGTGCTTGCGCCCAACTTCAAGCGCAGGCTCTCTGGCGTAACATCCACCATCATTCAACTCCTGCCCGTTCAAAACAGGCAGGGGCAGATGGTGGCCGCCATTGGGCCAGGACTACCACCAGACCTGCCGCATGTTCGCTTTCGCGATCTGTGGCGCCTGTGGCAGTTGGGTCCCCGCCGCACGCCCCGCATCTGGCACGCCCGCCGCAACATCGAAATGCTACCCGGCATCGTGATGCGCGATATCCTGCGCATGAAGCTAAAGCTGGTCTTCACCTCTGCCTCCCAACGCAAACACAGCGGCTGGACGAAGTTCCTCGTCTCGCGCATGGATGCAGTGATCGCAACCAGCAGCAAGACGGCGTCCTATCTGGAGGTGCCGAGCACCGTCGCGATGCACGGCATAGACACAGACCGTTTCTCCCCGCCCGCCGATAAGGCCCAGGCAAAGCAGTCGCTTGGCCTTAATAGCGGCCAGAAATATGCCGGATGCTTCGGTCGGGTTCGCCATCAAAAGGGTACAGACCTTTTCGTAGACACCATGATCGCCGTTCTGCCACAACATCCGGACTGGTCTGCTATCGTCGCCGGGCGAGCAACCGGGCCGCATATCGAATTCGAAACGGGGCTGAAGGATAAGGTTCGCGCCGCAGGCCTCAGCGACCGCATTCTCTTCGTAGGCGAACACACCAACATCAATGCCTGGTACCGCGCCCTAGACCTCTTCATCGCCCCCCAGCGCTGGGAAGGCTTCGGCCTGACCCCACTGGAAGCCATGGCGACGGGTGTTCCGGTCATCGCGACGGACGTGGGTGCTTTTCCTGAATTGATAACGGCGAATACCGGTGAAATCACCCCCCGCAATGATTTGGGAGGCATGAGCGCGACAGCAACACGCTGGATGACAGACGATGCAATGCGCGGCGAAGCATGCGTTGCAGCACGTCAGCACGTCGGGCAGCATTTCACCATCGGGGGCGAAGCGGCCAATCTTGGTCGCATCTACGACGCTGTTACGGCTTACGTTTGAAGAGTTCGATATAGGCTGAGGCGACAGCTTCTTCAGAAAACTGCTGCATCAAGGTTGCGTGTCCACCGACAGCGACACGTTCAGCTAGAGCCCGGTCACCCAGAAGATTTCCGATCGCCGCTGCAAAGCCCTTTTCATCATCAATCTCGGCCAGCAACCCGTTCTCGCCATCTTTCATAAACCAGGACGGCCCCTCGGATTTGGAGGAGACGACCGGCTTTTTCTGCGCCCAGGCTTCGAGAATGACATTGCCCAGCGGCTCATGGCTGGACGCCATCACGAACACATCAGCCGCCGCCACATAGGGTCGCGTTTCGTCCTGCCAGCCGATGAAGCGAACGCGATCACGCATGTCGCGCGAATCGACTTGCGCTTCTAGCGCTTCGCGCTCCTCCCCATCTCCCGCCAGCCACAAATAGACCCCCGGCAGTGTGGAGACGGCATCGATCAGCGTGTGAAAACCCTTGCGCTTAACGAAACGCCCCATGGACATCACCACGGGCGCATCCGGCGGCGTATCCAGTTGCGCCCGAGACACCGGCGCGATCTCCTGCGTGCTGGTGAAGTTGGAGATGACCTCCACCCCACGCGTCCAGCCAATGTTTTTCACGTGTTCGGCAATGCCGGGCGTGTTGCAAACGAGAATGTCGGTATTCTTGAAGTAATCCAGTTTTGTCGGGTAATCGCCCAGCCGAGATAACTTGATGCAGCCCTTATAGGCTGGCATCAACCGGCTTGGGCGTGTCGCCCAAGACATCAGCGCATTGGGCTGTTCGTGTCGCGCCATGCGCATCACCTTCATAGGCAGCAACAGTCTATCCGGCGAGAGATTGCGAAAGTTGCTTTCGATGATGCCGCATACTCCGTCGATATTCTTGCGCCACAAACGATTGGGGCGGATGACCGCCGTCTGCTCCACGCCCCTGCTGGCCAGTGCATTGACGAGATGCACGAAAAAACGCTCCGCGCCGCCATCCTTGCCCAAATGATAATGCATGACTTTCATGGTTTATTCCTTCCGCGCTCCATGTCATCGACATTCGGTCGCCGTTTCAGCGCGTGACGCTGATGTATTTTGGCCTGAGTGAGAAACGCGTAAATCCCGCCTGTTGCCGCCTCGATCAGGCCAGGCACACCGCAACGCCACAGGCCATTTCGAAAATAAAGCCTCAGGAAATACAGCCAGGGCGATACCAGGAGTTTTGAAAGCCGGGCCTTGCGACCCTCAGCAAATTGCTGATCAGCTTTCAGGGTGGAGTATTTGTTCTCTTTCAAAATCTGCTCATCGATGATGAGTGGGCGGTAATGCAACAGACTGCCCTTTTCCGACGCGCTGACCTGCCCCACTGGCACGATGCCCTCATGCACCTTCTGGGAAAGATCGTAAGCGCCCTTGCCGTTGCGGATGAGCCGAAGATTCTTACGCTCGCGCACATTTTCAGGCGTATAACCGAAACCGATGAGATAGGGCCGCCGCGCCACTTTCCAGCCGACAACATTCTCCGACGCAGAGAGCAGTTCTGGCAGCTTAGCTCGCAACGCATCATCCAGCCGCTCATCCGCATCGATATTCAGACACCACGCCTGCGTGCATTGCTCCAGCGCAAACTGCTTCTGCCCTGCATAGCCGCGCCAGGGCTCGTACATGAACCTGATCGGCCAGCCCTTGTCGATATAAGTCTGAACCAGCGTTTGAGTGCCATCGGTTGACCCGGAATCGACGATGACGATCTCGGCACAGCCTTCTAGGCTCTCAATGCAATTGCCAAGATAGGCTTCCTCGTTGAGGCAGATGATAAAGGCGGAGACGCTCTGTTTTTGCATACTTTCTCTTACACGGAAAAGCCTGACACGAAATCAGTGTCTGCCATTGCGACGCAAAGTCTATAGGGTGGCAAAGCGGTCAATTGCAAGCACTTGCCAGCGCGGGGAGACCTCTGCCCAACATTCATCGACCTATAGTTGGGCCAAGTGTGGAAATCTGAGGTTTATTTTGATGCGCAGTTAAGATATCGCACAATGAACAGCCAGGGTAGCAGGCGCAGGCCACATATCGCAGCAATGTCAAAAAGTTTTTTCCAAGCTCTTGTTGCATTTCCGGGATCTGAAATAGCGTGCTTGCGAGACTGATGGCTAGCAGACCACTTTTCTATTGTCCGGTTACGGTGTCTTCGTGCAGGCAGCGGCAGCGCGCGTTACTCACTCACCCACGAACTCGCCGCATTGACAATCTTCTTCTGTATTCCACGTTGATCACGCCAGTCGCGGCCTGTGTCTTCTACAACTGGAACACCGCCCGGTGAAAAGATGTAGTTTTCGAAGGGCGCTATGTGCTCTTCGAGCTTCTTGTTCACATCAGAATAGAACTGCTTTTCTGGGTCAAAGGCCGGATCCATCAGTTCGGCGCTGCTGCGCGCCACCTTTCCGTCCAGCACGGAGGGTGACGTGGTGAATTTCGTGTAGGTGCCGCGTGGCACTCTGATGCCTGCGAATTTCCAGTAGTGTTTGCCGCGGTGCAGATGACCCCGCTTCTTGATGTCCCAGTTCTGGCTCGCACTATGAAACGAGACCTGCTTGACCTTGTCGTTGAAGCAGGCTTCGACACGTGCGTCCAGAGTGTCCAGCGCAATCCAGTCATCTTCGAGATGGAATACGTAATCGGCACTCGTGGCCTGCCACAAACGTTTCACGGCGGCGCCGAAGCCCGCTTTTTCCGGCGTGTATATAATAGGGGCGGGAAAATACCGCTTGAGCAGGGAAATGCACTGCGCTTCGTCATCAGGCGTGCCGAATATGGGATCGATGTTGGCGTAGACGTTGACGACCCTGTGAAATTTGAAGGCGTTCTGGGAGAAACTTTCCAGTGTCCGTTCCAGAAGATCGGGGCGGCGGCCCGCAACGATGGTGATATCGATATGCATACTCATTCCCCGAAAACCAAACCTATCAATCAGACTGAATGCAAAAAGACCAGTTCCTCAAACCCCAACCAGCCCCAACCGCTTCACCTGACGGATCGTCAGCATGGTCCGCACCGTATCCACATGTTCGTCCGCCGTCAGCACCTCGATGACGAAGTCCTGGAACTGGGTCAGGTTTTCGGCGATGCAGTGGAGCAGGAAGTCGCTGTCGCCGGAGACCATCCAGGCTTGGCGCACCAATGGCCAGCGATCGGTGGCGGCGGCGAAGGCTTTTAGGTTGGTTTCGGACTGGCGTTTCAGCCCCACCATGCAGAAGGCCACGAGATCGAAGCCGAGCTTCGGTGCATTCAGCATGGCGTGGTAGCCTTCGATAATGCCCGCGTCTTCCAGCTTGCGCACGCGGCGCAGGCAGGGTGGTGCCGAGATGCCGACGCGGTCTGCGAGGTCGACATTGGTCATGCGCCCGTCACCCTGCAATTCACGCAGTATTTTCAGATCGATGGCATCGAGTTCGACGCTGGCCAATATGCTCTTCCTTGTTGAGCTAGAATGCTTCCTTCTACTCTACGGGACGGGATTCGCAATAATCCTACGCGCCAGCGACACAAAATTACGTGTAGAGTGGCGTATGCCCTGTTGGTAACGCAAGGCTGCCCTTGAATATCGGCACTGGACACTCTTAAATACCGGACAACGAAGGGGTGTATCGCGATTGAGCCGGACGCATGGCTCCCACATCTGCCACCCTTCACACAGAAAGGAATGTTCCATGTCCGTCCGCCACTCCAAAGTCCTGATTATCGGCTCCGGCCCCGCTGGCTATACCGCCGCCATTTATGCGGCCCGCGCCATGCTGGAACCGGTTCTCATTGCCGGTATGGAACAGGGCGGGCAGTTGATGATCACCACTGATGTGGAGAATTATCCTGGTTATGCCGACCCCATTCAGGGGCCGTTTCTGATGGACCAGATGCTGAAGCAGGCCGTGCATGTGGGCGCTGAGATCGTCAACGATCTGGTGACCGAGGTGGAGACCACCCGCCGCCCCTTCACGGTCAAAACCGATTCCGGCGCTGTCTGGACCGCCGATACCCTGATCATCTGCACCGGCGCCAAGGCCAAGTGGCTGGGCATCGAAAGCGAACAGCACTTTCAGGGCTTCGGCGTTTCGGCCTGCGCCACCTGCGATGGCTTCTTCTACCGCAACCGGGATGTCATCGTGGTCGGCGGCGGCAATTCGGCTGTCGAAGAGGCGCTCTACCTCTCTAATATTGCCAAGTCGGTCACGGTCGTGCATCGCCGCGATAGCTTCCGTTCGGAGAAGATTTTGCAGGAACGTCTGTTCGCGAAGTCCAATGTGAACATTCTCTGGAACAGCGAGATCGCCGAAATCACCGGCACGCCTGCCAAGCCACCGATGCCGCCTTCCGTCACTGGTGCAAAAATTCGCAACACGAAGACGGGCGATATCACCGACATGCCTGTTCACGGCGTCTTTGTCGCTATTGGCCACGCGCCAGCGGTCGAGTTGTTCGAAGGCAAGCTGAAGCTGAAGCCGAACGGCTATATGTGGACCGCACCTGATTCGACGGCGACCGATGTCGACGGCATTTTCGCCGCGGGCGACGTGACCGACGATACCTATCGCCAGGCCATTACCGCTGCGGGCATGGGCTGCATGGCAGCGCTCGAGGCCGAACGTTTTCTCGCAGCGCAAGCGCCGCTTGCCGTTGCCGCTGAATAAGAAAGGCTAAACACCGCATGCCTATGCCGTTGGACTGGGACAAACTGCGCATATTTCATGCGGCCGCCGAAGCTGGCTCCTTCACACACGCAGCAGACAAGCTGCATCTCTCCCAGTCGGCCATCAGCCGTCAGGTCAGCGCGCTGGAACAGGATGTCGGCGTCAAGCTGTTTCACCGCCACGCGCGTGGCCTCATTCTGACCGAACAGGGCGAGTTGCTGTATCGCACCGCGCATGACGTTCTGTTGAAGCTCGAAACCGTCAAAATGCAACTGACGGAAACGACGGAGAAACCGAGCGGCAAGCTGCGCGTCACCACCACTGTCGGCCTTGGCCAAGGCTGGTTGACGGACAAGGTGCAGGAATTTCTCCAGCTCTACCCGGAAATGGCCATCCAGCTCATTCTCGACAATGAAGAGCTGGATGTGAACATGCGCCATGCGGATTGCGCGATCCGCTTGCGCCAGCCACAGCAATCGGACCTCATCCAGCGCAAGCTGTTTACCGTGCACATGCACGTCTATGCCGCGCCCTCCTACATCAACCGGTACGGAGAGCCGCAGTCGATCGAGGATCTCGATAATCACAAGGTCATTTCCTTCGGAGAGCCGGCGCCGAACTATCTTCTGGATGTGAACTGGCTTGAGAATGCCGGGCGCTCTTCTGATAACACGCGGCTGGCGCATTTGCAGATCAACAGCCAAACGTCGATCAAGCGCGCCTGCCTGCTGGGAATCGGCATTGCATGCCTGCCAGACTACATCGTCGGGCGCGATCCCGGCCTGATCCAGCTGTCGTTGCCCGCAGATATTCCGTCGTTCGATACCTATTTTTGCTACCCGGACGAATTGAAGAACGCTGCCAAACTGAAAGTTTTCAGAGACTTTATTGTCGCCAAGGCGCGCAACTGGAATTTCTGACCCTCTCAATCAGCTGAAAACGTAGTAGTATGAGCAGCTTAGCGACATCCCTCAGAGGTGGCGCAACGCATTTTCATTGGCAGATTTGCGAAATAAATATGACAGCGAATAGCAGTGATGCGCCAGACGCAGGGCTGGCCTGCACAAAAAAGAGTTGAATGCTGCCCAAGAAAGCATCATATCGCACACAGCTGATGCACACGGCGGCTTTTCCTCCCAGTTCCGCCGCGTCAGCTGTTCCCCTCTGGAGGTTTTATAACCTTCACACTTATAAGGGCCCTGGAGCAATCCGGTGGCCCTCTTTTTTTACCCGCAAAATTTTTCTCTCTACCAGAGGTTCATTGAACAAATCGCCCTTGTTCTTGGCCGCCTGCACTTCCATATTGATATTAGCTGTTGCGGATGCGGTCGCATCGAGCAGCTGTTCCCCTCTGGAGGTTTTGGCCTTCAAACTGTCAGGCCGCGGAGAAATCCAGCGGTCTTTTTTTTGCTTTGCGAAATCAAAAAGAAATCTCATCCGCGCACTTGATATCGATAAATCTCGATATAAATATCGTAATGTGCAGATATACGGAAACGATATGAACCACGAAGACGCCCTGAAGGCCATTGCTCATCCGGTGCGATTGAAATTTCTGGAATGGCTGAAGGAGCCCGATCAGCATTTCAATCAGGCACATCCCTTCACCATGGGTGTGTGCGCGCATCAGTTCGAAATTTCAGGCCTGTCGCAATCGACCGTCTCCTCCCACCTTGCGGCCTTGCAGGCCGCCGGGCTGGTCCGGTCGCGAAAGGTCGGGCAGTGGAATTTCTACGAGCGTGACGAGGACAATATCGCAGCCTTTCTCCGCTATCTGAACCAGAAGCTTTAAGCGCGCTTTTTCGGCGCTCTCTATCAACCAGAAGAGAAAGCACTTTCATGACTAAACTGTTCGAACCTGCACAGGCAGGCGATATTTCGCTGGCAAACCGCATCGTCATGGCCCCCCTCACCCGCAACCGTTCGCCGGGCGCAATTCCCAACAATCTCAACGCTACCTATTATGAGCAGCGCGCAACGGCAGGCCTTATCGTCACCGAGGGCACGCCTGTCTCACAGCAGGGTCAGGGTTACGCAGACGTACCCGGCCTCTACAAGCAGGAAGCCATCAATGGCTGGAAGGCCGTAACCGAAGGCGTGCACAAGGCAGGCGGCAAGATCGTCGCGCAGATCTGGCACGTCGGTCGCATTTCGCACACCTCGCTGCAGCCACATGGCGGCCAGCCGGTTGCGCCGTCCGCCATTAAGGCCAAATCCAAGACCTACATCATCAATGATGACGGCACCGGCAGCTTTGCCGAAACATCCGAGCCGCGCGAGCTTGGATTGAACGAAATTCCCGTCGTGCTGGAAGATTACCGCACCGGCGCGCGCGCAGCCATCGATGCAGGCTTCGACGGCGTGGAAATTCACGCTGCCAACGGCTACCTCATCGACCAGTTCCTGAAATCCGGCACCAACCAGCGCACGGATGAATACGGCGGCTCCATCGAGAACCGCGCGCGCTTCCTTCTGGAAGTCGTCGATGCGGTCGCCAAGGAAATCGGCGCTGGCCGGACGGGCATCCGCCTCTCGCCGGTGACGCCTGCCAATGACATCTTCGAAGCCGACCCGCAGCCTTTGTTCGACTATGTTGTACGCGAACTCGGCAGCCGTGGCCTGTCCTTCATCCACGTCATCGAAGGCGCAACCGGCGGTCCGCGCGATTTCAAGCAGGGCGACAAGCCTTTCGACTATGCCGCTTTGAAGGCCGCTTACACCAATGCCGGTGGCAAAGGCCTGTGGATCGCCAACAATGGCTATAACCGTGAGAGCGCAATCGAAGCGACCGAAAGCGGCAAGGTCGACGCCGTGGCCTTCGGCAAGGCCTTCATTTCCAACCCGGATCTGGTTCAGCGCCTAAAGGACAATGCTCCGTTGAACGAGCCTAACCAGGCCACCTTCTATGGCGGCGGTGCTGAAGGCTACACCGACTATCCGGCTCTGGCATAAAACGAAAAAGCCGCGCATTCATTCGGGTGCGCGGCTTATCTCATTGCATGTCATGCATGCGATACGGCTCGCGGAACCTTGCCAACATATTCTGGCTTCAGGCATTTGAGAGAGATAAGCGTCGCACACACAGCATCATCGATGGCTGTTTGCGGCTCATCACCAAGAAAGCCGGTGAGTTTTGTGTTGCTCATCCTGATCGGCACCTTCCACAAATAGCGCATTTCGGCCACCTCTCGAAACATCGGCACGAATGGTGAGGCAAGCTTCAACAGCCACCAAGGCGTCTGCTTGACCGAAATCTTGTGACCAACCACCCGCTGGATGGCTGCTGACATGCCTTTACCATCAGCATCCCAAAATCCATCCATGTGGTAGACTGCGAATGGCTCAAGCTCATCTGCACGATCCAGCAAGCGACCCATCGTTTCGGCGACATCCGGCAGATAGGCCCACTGGTGGCCGACTCCAGGTGAACCGGGGTTGGAAATCCGCGTAATCTTTTTGCCCGGCGTGACAAGACCCTGGCTGAACCAGTTGTTGTTTGCACCCGGGCCGAAGAAATCACCGGCGCGAACGATGAGCACCGGTGTTTCCGGTGTCGCGGAAGCCTGTAGCCTTCTCTCCATCTCGACGCGGATGCCGCCCTTACGTGTCACCGCATTTTGCGAGCTATCCTCCGTTGGAAATGGAAAGGCATCGGGCCCGAAATTATAGACCGTTCCGGGTAGCACAATCCGCGCATCGACTGCTTTCGCGGCGGCGATCGTGCTGTCCAGCATGGGAAGAACGAGTGTTTCCCAATTCTTGTAACCCGCCGGGTTGACGGCGTGCACGATCAGGGAAGCACCCTCCGCTGCTTTCACCACATCGGATGCGCTCATGACATCGCCCAGAACCCATTCCAGTGTGGCACTGATCGACTGTGGAACATTGCCCCGAACAAGCGCCCGCACGCGCCAGCCCCGGCGCAGCAGCATATCCATGGCGTGTCCGCCAATACCGCCACGCGCGCCCAGAAGAAGTGCTAATGGCTTTGTCGTCTCATTATTGTTGGTCAATGCTATCACTCCATGTGAATTCATCGCTGGAGTATGAGCGCACTATCCGCTATACGAAATTGTCTAAATATGTTGAATGGCTATACGGAAATCCATGATCAAAGAACGCGAGATCAGCTGGGATTATTACCGCACCTTCCTCAATGTCCTACGCGACGGATCGCTGTCTGCCGCCGCCCGCGAACTCGGCATAACCCAGCCGACCGTAGGCCGCCACATCGGTGCGCTGGAGGAGAGCATGGGTTTTCAGCTCTTCATCCGCTCGCCCCACGGGCTGGTCCCAACGGATGCGGCAATTGCCTTAAAGCCCTACGCCGAAAATCTTGCAGCCACCGCCTCTGCCCTCTTGCGCGCCGCTTCAGGTGAAGTGGGAAAGATCGAAGGGGCCGTGCGCATCAGCGCGTCCGATGTCATTGGCGTGGAAATCCTACCGCCGATCATCGCAGCGCTTCAGGAACTGCATCCAAAGCTGGAGATCGAACTTTCACTGTCCGATACGCTCGAGGATTTGCTGCGTCGCGAGGCAGATATCGCCATCCGCATGTCCGAGCCGGTCCAGGATGCGATCGTCATGCGCTATATCGGTAATTTCAGGGTCGGTTTCTACGCGAGCAACGACTATCTCCAGAAAATGGGCACGCCGCTGTCCAAAGCCGATCTCACCAACCACCGCCTCATCGGCTTCGACAGGAAAACCCCCTTCATAAGAGCCACCCTTCAGCGAATGAGAAAAGACAACCCGAGCATCCCAGACGCCGAAAATATCCCATTTGCCATTCGCGCCGACAGCAATCTCGCACAGCTATCCATGATACGTGCCGGTGCAGGCGTAGGATTTTGCCAAGTCGGCCTTGGCAGCCGTGACCCGAACCTAACCCACATTCTGCCGGAAATGGAAATACCGCTGCACACATGGGTCGCAATGCATGAGAACCTGCGCACATCTCCCCGCTGCCGCGCCGTTTTCAACGCGCTGGTTGACGGACTGAAAGGGTTTTTAAAAACAGCGGACCCTGACGCGCTCGCCAGCAAAAGATAAATCTCCGTCTCAGCTCAGACGGCATTGCGGCTCGGTTGCGGCTCCTCATAAACGTCAACCACCTCAGCCTCCGGCCTGTCACCGCCCTGGCTGTATTCTTCGTGCCAGCGGCCTGCTTCATCCTGATAGGCAATCTCTGTGTCTTCATCGCCGACCTGCTGCTCGGCGGCGGCGATGCGGGCGGCCTGGACGGCGTCGGAATGGGTGGGAAAGGCTTCGGAATAGGCTCCGCTCATGCGGTAAGCCCAGCCGCCATCATGCTCCACAATCTCATACACCACTTTGGTCATGCACACTTCCTCCTCTAGATTGAAGGAGCGTGGCAACCTTTGCCGCAAACATGCATTGAAGGACGAGATCGCGGCATTGTTGCCATGTCCTTGAGTGCACTATCCTACCAAATTGCCCAATGTGCAAATCCCGCATGTTGCCGCAGCCTTGATCATCATCAATCCACGATACGGAAGGGCGACCATGTCGATTGCGACGACGCTGAAAGAGGAGCGCATGTTGTTTGCGGCGGTGCCATGCGCAGTCGCTGCATATTTCGCAGAACATATGGTGATGGAACAGAGCAAGACGCTCTCATTCGTCGTGGCCGCAGCGCTGATCGGCGTGATCATTCTCGTGTCGATGCGGGTGGCGCATCACGCAGAAATCCTTGCTGCCAAGGTCGGCGATCCCTATGGCACGATGATCCTCACGCTGTCCGCCGTTGCCGTCGAGGTGTTGATCCTCGCAATCATCATGCAGGAATCCACCTCCCCCACGCTGGTGCGCGATACCATCTATTCCGCCGTCATGATCGATATCAATGGCATCCTCGGCATCGCCGCCCTGCTGGGAGGACTTCGCCACGGTGAGCAGCCCTATAATGACGATTCCGCCCGCACCTATGTGGTGATGATCCTGACCGCCATGGGCATCTCCATGATCGTGCCGGAATTCATTCCAGAGGCGAAATGGCATTTTTATTCCATCTTCACCATCGGCGCGATGATTGCTCTCTACGCACTTTTCCTGAAAATGCAGGTCGGTCCGCACAGCTATTTCTTCAGCTACCGCTACCCGCGCACGGAGCGGAAGAAAACCGCTGCCGAGCAGCAGGCCGAGGCGGAGGACGAGGACGACGAAGGCCCCGCTTCCTATTCCATCGGCGTCATTCTCGTCGGCGTCGTCATTATCGGCGTTCTCGCGGAATTCATGTCCGCCTTTCTCAGCAACGGGCTGGAAGGCAGCGGCGCGCCGTTGGCACTGATGGCGGTCGTCGTCGCGACGATCTCTGCGGCACCGGAGATCATGACGGCTATGCGTTCGGCTCTTCGCAATCGCATGCAGTCGGTCGTCAACATCGCCATGGGCGCTTCGCTATCGACGGTGATCCTGACCGTGCCGGTCATGGAGGCGATCGCTCTCTATACCGGCCAGCCATTCATCATGGCCATGACGCCGGTGCAGACGGTGATGGTTTTCATCACGCTCTTTGCGGCTGCGATCAATTTGAATGATGGTGAGACGAATGCCATCGAGGGTATGACGCACTTCATTTTGTTCGCGACATTCCTCATGCTGCTGTTTCTGGGTCTCTGAAACAAAAAAGCCCAGCATCGCTGCCGGGCTTTTCCTCAATTCAATCAGGGATTAGCGGCAATTCGCGCAGAAGCGCTGAATGCGGTTGCAGGCTTCTTCCAGCAACTTCTCAGATGTCGCGTAGGAAATGCGGAAGTTGGGGCCGAGGCCGAAAGCAGAACCGTGCACAACCGCGACGCCTTCCGTTTCCAGAAGCTCTGTCACGAAGTCTTCGTCGGTTTCGAGCACTTTGCCCGAAGGTGCGGTCTTGCCGATCAGGCCTGCGCAGGATGGGTAGACGTAGAAGGCACCTTCCGGCATCGGGCAATTGATGCCCTTGGCCTGGTTCAGCATCGATACGACGAGGTCACGACGGCCTTCGAAGATCTTCTTGTTTTCAGGAATGAAGTCCTGTGTACCGTTCAGCGCTTCCAAAGCAGCCCACTGCGCGATGGAGGTCGCGCCGGAGGTCTGCTGACCTTGGATCATGTCCATGGCCTTGATGAGCTGCAACGGGCCTGCGGCATAACCGATACGCCAGCCGGTCATCGCATAGGCCTTGGACACGCCGTTCATGGTCAGCGTGCGGTCATAGAGCGAAGGCTCGACTTCCACAGGTGTCACGAACTTGAAGTCGCCATAGGTCAGGTGCTCGTACATATCGTCTGTCAGAACCCAGACATGCGGATGCTTGACCAGCACGTCCGTCAACGCCTTCAACTCGTCGTGGCTGTAGGCAGCACCCGATGGGTTGGATGGGGAGTTGAACAGGAACCACTTGGTCTTCGGCGTGATCGCCTTTTCCAGTGCTTCCGCTGTCAGCTTGAACTTGCCTTCGAGCGTGGTCTGAACGAAGACAGGCGTGCCGCCGCATATCGACACCATTTCCGGGTAGCTGACCCAGTAAGGTGTTGGAATAATAACTTCGTCGCCGGGGTTAAGCGTTGCCATGAACGCGTTGAAAAGAATCTGCTTTCCACCTGTGCCGACAATCGTCTGCTCCGGCTTGTAATCCAGACCGTTTTCGCGCTTGAACTTTTCGGCAATCGCCTTGCGCAATTCTGGAATGCCCGAAATCGGCGTGTATTTCGTTTTGCCGGCGTTGATCGCGGCAATGGCTGCTTCCTTGATATTGTCGGGCGTATCGAAATCCGGCTCGCCTGCACCAAGGCCAATCACATCGCGACCCTGAGCCTGCAATTCACGGGCTTTCTGGGAAACGGCGATGGTGGCGGAGGGCTTTACGCGGGAGAGAATGTCGGCAAGGAAGGCCATTTTTATCGGTCCTATTGAAATTGACATCGGCAGAAGTTTGCGGCTGTCGCCTTCTGCGCAAAGTGGTATGTCGAAAGACGTACCGGGTTTCAAGGTCAGATGCCATGAAAACGTTACACTTCATGCAGCGCAGATCATTTTGACGGCCTAAAAGGCGACATCCACCCGGCCCCACAGCTGTATTTTATGCATCGCTTAACTATCGCGAAACGCTTTGCGTGCTATGGTGCAGGGGTTGAGATGATTTCCGGGTAGAACGCCGTGGCACCCAAAAGCATTTTCTCGAATCTGATGCGCGAAGCGGATGGCTCTTGGTCCACGACCTACGCGCCGTTCACCCTCAAATCCGCACTTCAACCCATCTTCCGGCGGCTCTCCGACGGGCGTTTCGATATCGATTCCTTCGAAGGGCTCGTACGCCCGCATCAAGGCTCGGAGTTGGTCTCGCCAGCCCAACTGTTCGCCCAAGTCCACCCTGACGATATCGAAGCCATCGATAGCATTTTGCGGACCATTCACATTCTCAATACCGGCGCGCTGGAACGCTCCCGCGCACGCATTTTCGTCAACTTCCATCCCGGCCTGTTTCGCACACCCGGCAAGATGCGCCAGGAGGTGGAACGGATGCGGCTGTCAGCCCATGAGGCAGGCATGTCTCCGGATCGCATCGTTTGCGAAATCGCTGAAAACAATGCGTCCGAAGCGGGTCTCGTCGCCGATTTCGCCGGGCATATGCGCGCCATGGGCTTTCGCGTCGCCATTGCCGACTATGTTGCAGGCGATACCGATATCGAGCGCGTCAAACTGATCAAGCCTGATTATGTGAAGTTCGAAGCCGCATGGGCGCGGCATTTCATGCGCAATTCCGCCGGTGCTGCCCTGCTGCGCGTCATCGTCAAGCAATTTGCGACCGAAGGCATCGAGCCCATTTTCGAAGCGCTGGAAGACGAACGCGAAATCGAACTGTGTCAGGACCTCGGCGTCTCACTTATGCAGGGTTATGCACTGGCACGACCGGAGCTGGCTCCGACGACCTTCAACGAGCGCTTCCCAGAACTGCTTGGGGCATCGCGTTCCGCCCTCTCCCCACCACGCCCTACGGACCCGCCCCGCTTGGCTGCCGGGCCCGAGCCGCGCGGCGTGAAGCCCGTTCGCACCTTCGGAAAACGCGGAACGTAATGGCTGCTTAAAACAACGTTAACCGTTGCCTTGATATCGCCACACTAAATACGCCGGACTGTCCGAATTCGGTCCACATGGCGTCCACTTCCAAGTCGATTTTTGCACCACGCCGCGCATGTCTGTGCCGCAGCGAAGCAATGCCCGACATACTTCCAAAAATCGACACGCAAAGACGTGCAAAGGGACCGCGACGATGTTTCTCAATGATCGGAATTCGGCAGACCGGCTGAGAGCGCAGCGGATGCTTTTTTCTCTATGGATGGCGCTGGCCGCGCTAGTCGTCATCATCACCATGGCAGCAGGACTGGCCACGACGTCCCACGCCGCCGAAACCGTCGATATGATGACGACATCATCCATCGCCACGGCTCCCATATCCAAGGCATCCGACCGAATCTTCGTGGTCGTTCTCCTGACGACAGGCTTTCTCACACTTGCAATTGGTGGCGTCGTCCTGACGATGACAACCATTCGTGAAAGCGCACCACGAAAACGCATCGACTGATGCATAACCGGACTTGATCGACAGTCAAACGACGTGATCAGCGAAACAGGCTCAATAAAATCTGGGCGCTGTTATTGGCAATCGATAGAGCCTGAATCCCAAGTTCCTTTTGGCTTTGCAAGGCACGCAGCCGACCGGCTTCTTCTTCCATGTTCGCGTCTACAAGCCGGCTGACCCCGCTGTTCACCGAACTGCGCAAGCTCGTGACAAAATCATCCTGAAGGCCGATACGCATGCCCATCGCGCCGATCTTTGCTGCGCTGTTTTGCATGTCGCTCAACATGTAATCCACGACGGACGCCATTTCGGAGATTTGTTCATGCGTGGTCGTTTCAGATAAGGCAATCTCGACCTGCGGCAGGACCGGAGTCCCCATATAGGTGGTTCCGCTTCCACGTCCCTGGATCAGCATGTAACCCGTAGAGAGCCCTAGATTATAAGCATAAGTGTCCGTGGTCAGTATGCCAAATTCGCCATGGGTCAGAAGTGAATCGTCAATCAACGCGCCGGAAAAAGGCCAGGATTCGGGATAGGTGATCAGATCAAACGTCATCGTTTGCAAGGAAACCGAGTCGTCATCTTTCCGTACGAATGACGTCACCACCTTCGGATTGCCGATTGCCACCGGGTCATCGCCTGTGTCGAACTTGAGCCAGTTTTCCCCATTGAAACTGGCACTGCTGGCAACGGCGCGAAGCTGGTCCTTCAACTTGGTCAATTCGTCAATGATCTTCAGCTTATCCACACTGGGCTCTGCGGCGAGAACGAGTTTGGCCTTGAACTCCGACACGATGTCGATGGCCGCTTCCATGCCCGCATAGGCCGTGTCGGTTTTCGCAGCGCCTACCCCCATGGCATCCTGAACGGCTGCGAGGGCATGTTCATCCGAACGCATCGTCGTGGCGATCGACCAATAGGCGACGTCGTCGGAGGCCTCCTGCACACGATATCCCGTCGAAATATTGGATTGTGTCTGGTCGAGCTGAGAATTGATATGACGCAATGTTGCAAGAGCCGCAGTTGCTGATGAATTGCTGATCAAACTCGTCACTGATATCGACCCACTAAAAGACTGAATATTGTAAAATCTTAGATTGTAAATTTAAAAGAGCTCTTAACCATGACGGCTAGAATTCGGGTGTCCGCCCCTCCCCACGACCTTCAAGCGGGCCAGAAAGACAATCTTCCTCAGCGGTGAAATCTGGCCTCTTTCGGGGTCCAAATTGCCTTGCTGCACCCGCGCTTCGCTGATAGATCAGCCCCTCAACTCGCACCTCGCCAATTTGAAACTCGAAAAAGACGGCGCGGCGCTATTTTGTGGTGATCACCATGACGCGCATTCAGGCCAATCTTGTTCTCCTGCTCGCCGCAGCCATCTGGGGTGGCGGTTTCGTGGCGCAATCCACTGCCATGGCCAACATCGGCCCCTTCTGGTTCGTCGGCTTGCGCTTTGCGATTGCTGCACTCGCCGTGCTGCCCTTCGCCATGGCGGAAAGTAGCCGGATGAAGGCAAAGCCGAGTGCGGGCGACATGAAATCCTTCTTCCTCGTCGGTATCGCGCTGTTTCTGGGCGCCACCACCCAGCAGGTCGGCCTTTTGACCACCACGGTCACGAACTCCAGCTTCCTCACCGCACTCTACGTCATCTTCGTGCCGGTCATCGCCGTGCTCATCTATCGCCGCCACCCGCACTGGATCGTCTGGCCCGGCGCATTGATGATGCTGTGCGGCATTTTCCTGCTCTCGGGCGGCGCCGTAACGCGGCTGACAACGGGTGATTTTCTCAGCATCACTTGCGCCTTCTTCTGGGCGATCCAGATCACGCTTGCCGGTCGCTTCGTCATGCAGAGCAACAGGCCGCTGGCGCTGTCGTGCACGCAATTTGCAGTCTGCGCCGTCCTCAGCATGATCATCGGTGCGTTTATCGAGCCCATCAACTATAACGCGATTGCCGCGTCGATCACCGAAATCCTCTATGTCGGCCTGGTCTCGTCAGGTCTGGCGTTTGTGCTGCAAGTCATCGGCCAGCGCTACACGACGGCTCCGCAGGCTGCTATTTTTCTGTCGTCGGAGGCGCTTTTCGGGGCTTTGTTTGCCGCGATCTTCCTGCAAGAGGCCATTCCGTCCGCCGGTTACATCGGCTGCGCCATCATTTTCGCGGCTATTTTGCTGGTGGAACTGGTTCCAGAGCTTTCCAAACGGCGAAACAACCGTATAATCAGCGGCACATAAGCAATTTGCATCATTCTACATTCAGCGAAGATTTACTCTTTTCACGCGAAAATGCGTCGTAAATTTCATCGTCAGCGATGTTTTCGTTTCACATCCGCGAAAGCACGAGAAAAATTCTGCCAGACCTGCCGTAAGCCGCTTTCACAGCGACTGCCGAGCATTGCGCGTGTCTAAAAACTTTCGCTTGCCAATTTTAAATAAACACAGCAATCTGTTGCGGTTCGGGCAAGTTGCGAGCATGGGAAGGCCTACAAAATGAATGCTCCGGGGATAAAAACTCCGGGCGGCGGGGACAAAAAATAACGTTGATCAGAACGTCAAAAGCTTTCCACGCGAAGGTCCATTTTCTCAACATTCAAAAACTGCCTGCCGTACGCCCTCACGGGCAAAACTGTAATGCTGCCTGGAGCTGAACACGGGCAGAGCGAAAAGGACCTGATGCATGGCCGAGACTGGCACCGTTAAATTCTTCAATACCGACAAGGGCTTCGGCTTCATCAAGCCAGACAATGGTGGCGCCGATATCTTTGTTCACATCTCTGCCGTACAGGCTTCTGGCCTGTCCGCACTCTCAGAAAACCAGAAAGTGAGCTTCGACACTGAACCGGATCGTCGCGGCAAAGGGCCGAAGGCAGTCAACCTGCAGATTGATGGCTGAACCCTAACGACTTTCTCTTCTCGTTGAAGCCCGGCAGGAATGCCGGGTTTTTTTGGTTTCGGGATGTATGCCGCAACTCGCTGCCATCCCACTTCAAGGACTAAACTCCAGCAATATTGCCCTATTCAGCCGGCTTGTTCTGCTCTCCCGCCGCCGCACCCGGATGATGCGCATAAATCCCCTGCAAATAGGGGTTGGTCCGGCGCTCTTCGCCGATGCGCCCGCCGGGGCCATGGCCGCAGATGAAGCCGACCTCGTCGCCTAGCGGCAGGACCTTGTCACGGATGGAAGCCAGAAGCTGCGCATGGTTGCCGCCGGGAAGGTCGGTGCGACCGATCGAGCCGGAAAACAGGACGTCGCCGAGATGGGCGAAGGCCTGCGCACGATTGTAATAGATGACGTGGCCGGGTGCGTGGCCGGGGCAATGGTAGACCTGGAACACATGGTCACCGAAAGAGATGCTATCACCATCGTTCAGCCAGCGATCCGGCAACACGTTTTGCAAGCCGGGTATACCGTATTTTTCAGCCTGAACCTCGATGCGCTCCAGAAGCGGCTTGTCATCCTCATGCGGGCCGACGATGGGTAGCGACAGCTTTTCCTTGAGCTCCTTGGCGCCACCGGCGTGATCAAGATGCCCGTGCGTCAGCCAGATTTCCTTGAGCGTGATGCCGTTTTCCGCCACGGTCTGGAGGATGACATCGACATCCCCGCCGGGGTCCACGATCACGCCTTCCTTGGTGTCTTCATCGAAAAGAATGGTACAGTTCTGCTGAAATGGCGTCACAGGAATGATGCCCGCCTGTAGCTTACCCATGGTCTCTCCTTCTCGAAAATACGCCTCTCTATAGACTGCCAATCCACGGCGCACAACAAAGTGTCGCACACTCAGACGCCCGCAAAAACGGGTGCCGCTGAACCCCGGTGGGAATTTAAGCAATCACAAAAACGGGAACAGACCGGTAACTCACGCGTTCTTGCCCCAGTCTTCAAAGGAGTGAGACATATGAACAAGAAGCTGAAACTTATGATCGCCGGTGGTGCGCTGACGCTGCTTGCTGGATATGCAAACGCAGCCATGGTCGCGACAACGGCATCCGATCTTTCCGTTCGATCAGGTCCCGGTGAGGAATACCCCGAAGTCGGTCTTGCGACCCGTGGCAGCGATGCGGTTCTGGATGGATGTCTTGATGGCAGCGCATGGTGCCGCGTTGAAGTAAACGGCCTTCGCGGCTGGGCAAACGCCGATTACCTGAACGTGATGTACGAAGGCGCACCTGTTATTCTGCGTGAGCGTCGCTCCGACATCGACGTGCCGGTCGTGACCTATGAGAAGACATCGAGCGCGCAGGCTGAACCAAATCCGGGTGACCCCAACCTCGGTCGTGTTGGCGAAGTCGATCCACCAGAAAACATCATGACCTATATCGACCGTCATCCGGGCGAATCCGTGCGCTATGAAGGCGATGTCGTGATCGGTGGCACAGTGCCAGCCAGTGCTGAACTGGTGACGATCCCGGACTATGAATACCAGTATGTGCGTCTCAATGACCGCGCAGTGTTGGTAGAGCCCCAGACCCGTCGCGTCGTTTACGTTTACCAGTAATCGATCCGATTTTTTCGAGCGAAAGAGCGCGGCATGTCCGCGCTCTTTTTGCGTTCGGACGTGCCGCCAGCAGAATATGATTGATGTGCAACCGACGTCATATTATCGAACGCAACACAAAATGATCGCGTGCATGCTCCCGTTTGCCACATTTTCGGGTAGTGTCGCGGCATATGTAAAAGCGTCACACCGTGACAAATAAAATGAAGGAACCAAAGTGCCTGCGCAGTCGCTGAAAAAGACCGCTCTCAAACAAGCGCCAGCGCTTCCGCATGTCGATGACAGCAAGATCGATTTCGATACGATCGAGGCGTTCTTCTTCGCCTACCGCGATTTCGTGTCCGATCCCGATGTCATTCTGTCCAAACTGGATTATGGCAGGGCGCACCACCGCGTCGTCTATTTCGTCTGCCGCCAGCCCGGCATGACGGTGGCCGACCTGCTGGATACCTTGCAGATCACCAAGCAGAGCCTCGCCCGCGTGCTGAAACAGTTGATCGATGACGGCTATATCCGACAGATGGCCGGGCCCGAAGATCGTCGCCAGCGCAGGCTCTACCCCACGTTGACGGGACGCGAACTGGCGTTGGCGCTCAGTGACCCGCAATCGCGCCGCATAGACCGCGCACTTGAGGCCATGCAGCCGGAAGCCCGTGCCTGCGTGCGTGAATTTCTGGCACGCATGCGCGATGCCGAAACGGACCGGCCATTGACCGGTGTGGAGGACTAAGATGGCAAGCAGCCCACCCAAGCAGCCATTGGCCGAAGACGATGCAGCGCATCTGCTAATCGTCGATGATGATTCCCGTATTCGCGACCTGCTCCAGCGTTTTCTGGGTGACAAGGGCTACCGCATCACCGCTGCCGCAGACGCAGCAGAGGCGCGCCGGAAGATGGAGGGAATCCGCTTCGATCTCCTCATTCTCGATGTCATGATGCCCGGTGAGAACGGCCTGTCTCTGACGAAATCCTTAAACGAAAACAAATCCGTACCCGTCATTCTTCTCACCGCCCGTTCGGAAGCCGATGCGCGGATCGCCGGGCTCGAGGCGGGCGCGGATGATTATCTGGCAAAGCCTTTCGACCCGCGGGAACTGGTGCTGCGCATCAACAATATTCTGCGCCGCAACGCCTCCCCTGACACACCGAAGATCGAGCAGATCATTTTCGGACCTTATAATTTCTCTGTGCCCCGCAAGGAATTGCGGCGCGGGGCGGAGATCATCCGCCTGACGGATCGCGAGCAGGACATCATGCTGCTGTTTGCGCTGCGTGCAGGCGACACCATTCCCCGCCATGAGTTGGTGGATGCCGAAGCGGATGTAGGTGAACGCACCATCGACGTGCAGATCAACCGGCTGCGTCGCAAGATCGAAGACGATCCGGCCAACCCCGTCTACTTGCAGACGGTACGCGGCATCGGTTACCGTCTGAGTGTCGATTGAAAGCCTGTAGGGCGATACCATGGCAAGCCTCGATTTCATGACTGTGGCGAGAAACAGTGCCCCCGCACGGGCCTGGCGCTTTTTCACGCGCTGGCTGCGGCACTGGTTGCCAACGGGGCTCTACACCCGCTCGCTTCTCATCATCATTCTGCCCATGGTGCTGTTGCAGGTCGTCGTCGCTGCCGTGTTCATGGAGCGCCACTGGCAGATGGTGACAGAACGCCTGTCCGCCGCCGTCACCCGCGACATCGCCGCTGTCATCGAATTGCTGGAGACAGACCCAGAAGAGGACGATTACCAGCGCGTTATCCGCATTGCTCGCGAACGTCTCGACCTCAGCATCTATATCGAGCCGAAAACGCCACTGCCGGAACCGCGCGCGCAGCCGTTTTTCTCCATCCTCGACACCATTCTCGCCGACCAGATCCAGCAGCAGATCGGTAGGCCATTCTGGCTGGATACATTCGGCAACGGCGCGCTCGTCGAAATCCGCATTCAACTTGATAACAAGACCCTGCGCGTCTTTACCCGCCGCAGCCAGGCCTATGCCTCCAACACCCATATCTTTCTGGTCTGGATGGGCGGCGCTTCGCTGGTGCTGCTGGGCATATCCATCCTGTTCTTGCGCGGACAGATCAGACCTATTCTGGCGCTGGCAAAGGCCGCCGAGAGCTTCGGTCGTGGACAGAAAATCACCGCCTATTCCCCCCGTGGTGCAGATGAAGTCCGCCGCGCCGGTCTGGCCTTCATCCTGATGCGAGAACGCATCGAGCGCCAGATGGAACAGCGCACCGCCATGCTGAATGGCGTCAGCCACGATTTGCGGACCATTCTCACCCGCTTCAAGCTGCAACTGGCACTGGCGGGAGACAACCCTGACCTGGAGGGGTTGGACAAGGATGTCGACGACATGCAGTCCATGTTGGAAGCCTATCTCGCCTTTGCGCGGGACGATGCCGAAGAGGCGATTGGCAAGCTGGAACTGGCCCCTCTGTTCGCTCGCTTTTCCAGCGACTACCAGATGTGCGGCAAAACCTGCACCTACACCCTGAACGGCGTGGACGAGTTGTCGGTGAGACCAAACGCTTTCGCCCGCTTGATCGGCAATCTGGCTGCAAACGCCCATCGTTATGCCAGCACGCTCAACATCGAAGCGCATCGCGCCCCGAAATCGATCACGCTTGTTTTCGATGATGATGGGCCCGGCATACCGGAAGCATCCCGTGAAGACGTCTTTAAACCGTTCTACCGTCTGGACGAGGCGCGTAACCTCAACGCATCCGGCACCGGCCTTGGCCTGTCCATCGTGCGCGATATCGCCAGAAGCCATGGTGGGGATGTGACGCTGGATGACAGCCCGCTGGGTGGATTGCGTGTCATCGTGAAAATTCCGGCTTGAACTGATCGAGCAAGCCCGATCAGCACATTTTCATGCCGTTGGGAACGCCCTGCTCCACACCGGCGAGCACGATGTCGCCATTGCCGTCCGCAAAGCCCAGCGTCAGCACTTCGGAGCGGAAGGGCCCGATCTGGCGCGGCGGGAAATTGACGACGGCGAGCACCTGTCGTCCCACCAGCGTGTCCAGCGTATAGTGAACGGTGATCTGCGCCGATGATTTCTTGACGCCAATGTCTGCGCCGAAATCTATTCTGATCTTGAAGGCTGGCTTGCGCGCCTCTGGAAAGGCTTCAGCTTCGATGATGGTGCCAACACGGATATCGACCTTCTCGAAATCGGCATAGCTGATGTCTGCGCTCATCGTCGGCTCTCCCTGATCTTCAGCTGGCGCTAGACGGCCAGCTCTTCCGCGCGCAGTCTGGCAGCGGCAATCGCCTTGTCGAACAGCGGCTGCATGCCATTGTCATCCATAAGGACTGACAGGGCAGCCGCCGTCGTGCCGCCCGGTGACGTCACGTTTTTGCGCAGGCGCGAGGCGTCCTCGGGGGACTGGTGAAGCAATTCCCCAGCCCCCGCGACGGTTTCCCGAGCAAGACGCATGGCGAGGTCCGCCGGCAAGCCGCATTTGCGACCCGCCTCCGCCATGCACTCCACGAGATAGAAAACATAGGCAGGTCCACTGCCGGACAAGGCGGTAACAGCGTCGATATCGCCTTCCGTCGCAACCCATTCGACAGGGCCGCTGACTTTCAGCAGGGTTTCGACCAATAAGCGCTGCTCTTCGCTCACTGCATCATTAGCATAGGCACCGGTCACGCCACGCCCGACCATGGCAGGCGTATTGGGCATGGCACGAATGGCCGCAGACTTGCCGAGAGCCGCCTCGATGCCGGACAGCGTCTTGCCCGCAGCAATGGAGACGACCACGGTCTGTGGCCCCACCAGTGCCTTCAGCGGCGGCAGAACGACGTCCATCAATTGCGGTTTGACAGCGAGAAACAGAATGCTCGCCGTCACGTCCTGCGGTGCAGCCGTCAGATGTGTTGCGCCAGCTTCCGATATCATCGCCATCATGGCGTCAGATGGGCCGGGATCGACGACGATGATCGAGGAGCCTGCAACGCCTTTCTTCAACCAACCGGCAAGCAGGGCGCCGCCCATGTTGCCAGCACCGACGAGAACAAGCGGACCCGATGCGAGCGACACCATGGCTCAGGCCTCTCCGACGGTTTCGAAGAGCGCAGCTTCCATCGCAGCCTTGGCTTCCATGCCGGACCAGACGACGAACTGGAACGCCTGGAAATACTGTTCGCAGGCTTCGAGAGCGCTGGAAAGGAGAACTTCCACCTGCTGGTTGGTAGGCTCGGCACCGCCTGCCAGCAAAAGCGACTGACGGAAAATGATCACATCCTCCTGACGCCATAGATCGAAATGACCCATCAGCGTCTGGCCGTTGACCTGCGCCAAGAGACGGATGACTTCGTTGACGCGGTGATCGGGGATCTTGATATCGAAAGCGCAGGCGAGATGCAGCGCTTCGAACTGTTCCATCCATGAAAACGACACATGGTAATCGGCCCAACGGCCTTCGACCGTCATGGCAATTTCATCTTCGCCGGAGCGTTCGAACGACCAGTCGTTGGACGCGGCAACGAACTCGATCATATCGACCGGGTTGGAGTAACGCTCGACTTCAAATTCCATTAGGCTCATACGGCACCTTCTCAGCCGGAAATGAATGTTCTGTTTCGCACGCAAAGGCACAAAAACGCACACGCAATTGCCGGGTTACAAATTCTTACGGATGATGCCCGACGCCGCCAGAATAACGCAGTGAACCTGTCTGGAGCTTACGGAGTTCGTTTCGAATCATCATGTAAAATCAGTGTATAACGAGCGAGTCCCCGCGCCACCCCCAGCGCCCTGATTTTGCAATCAGAACTGTGTATATCTCCTGCGACGAAACCTCAGTTGTGAGTCATAACTGACTCTGCCAATTGTGTTTTTCGGGTGTTTCCACAGACGTTAAAAAAAACTGAATGAAATCGCTTGCTTACCCCCGGCGAATCCCCACTGCGGTGCAAACTGCTTCGAAATGATACAAAAACGAAAAATGCCGGACCTTGGGGAAGGCCCGGCACCAGAATCAAACACGTCAAACTGGCTCAGGAAGCAGTTGTCGAAGACTTCGCTTCGAGTGCTTCGATGCGCGCGCGCAATGCATCGTTTTCGTCGCGGGCCTGAATGGCCATTTCGCGCACGGCTTCGAATTCCTCGCGCTTCACCAGATCGAGGCTGTTCAGCCAACGCTCTGCTTGAGCATGAAAAGCCTGCTCCACTTCCTTGCGCATGCCTTGGGCTGCGCCCGCAGCATCCGTCATAAGCTTTGCGAATTCATCGAAAATACGGTTGGTTCCTGTCGTACTCATGGTGCGATGTCCTCGTCAGTATCGGGAAAGGCCAGACGCCTTTTCGGTCCATGGCTTTCAGGTAGGCACTCGCCCGCCACGTTGCAAGCAAAATAAGGAACCACCCGCGCGGCCAGCGATTTCACAGCGTCACGATGCCGCCGAAGAATCGCCTTGACCGCACCCTTTTCAGTCGCCATTTTCCCGCTCCGGGAAAAGAATGATTGAGATATCCAATTCTTAAACGAGCGCTCTTAAGTTCCTCGCCCTCAACGCAATGACAATGGATGACGCGATTTGTTTGGACCCCTCGCCCAGTTTTCGATCATGCCCTTCCCGAACATCGATCCGGTAGCGTTCAATCTTGGGCCGCTGCCCATCCACTGGTACGGCATCGCCTATGTCATCGGCATCATGCTGGGCTGGTATTATGCCCGCAAGGTGAGCCTGACGGATCGCCTGTGGCCCGGCAATGCATCACCCGTCACGCCTGTGCATCTCGATGACTTCATCGTCTGGGCTGCCGCTGGCATCATTCTGGGCGGGCGCATCGGCTATATCCTGTTTTACGACATGGCCGCCGTGGTCGAAAACCCTGTCAGAGCCTTGCAGATATGGAATGGCGGCATGTCGTTCCATGGCGGTTTGATCGGCACGACCATCGCCATGATCCTGTTTGCGCGCCGCAATGCCATTCCCGTCTGGAGCATGTTCGACATCATCGCCGCCGTTGCCCCGCTCGGCCTGTTTTTCGGTCGTATCGCCAATTTCATCAATGGCGAGTTGTGGGGCAGACTGACGGATGTGCCGTGGGCGGTGGTGTTTCCCACGGGTGGACCGTTTCCGCGCCACCCCAGCCAGCTTTACGAAGCGGGCTTGGAAGGCATCATATTGCTGATCGTGCTCGCCGTTCTTATCTATGGATTCAATGCGCTGAAAAGTCCCGGCACCGTGACGGGCGTTTTCGTATGCGGCTATGCGCTTTCCAGAATCTTCGTGGAATTCTTCCGCGAGCCGGATGCGCAGATCGGCTATCTTGCAGGAAATTGGCTGACCATGGGCATGGTCCTTTCAACGCCCATGTTCCTCCTCGGCGTTTGGGCAGTTCTACGCGCGCGCCGCGCCGTGGCAACAGAGACAATCGGGTAACACACCATGCCGACACCGCTCGCACGTCGCATCAAATCCATCATCCGTCTCAACGGCCCTATGAGCGTGACCGATTTCTTTTCGCTGTGCCTGGCAGACCCTGAACACGGCTATTACAAGACACGACAGCCCTTCGGCCGCACCGGCGATTTCGTGACCGCACCGGAAGTTAGCCAGTTGTTTGGCGAAATGCTGGGCGTCTTCATCGTACACGCATGGCAAAGGCATGGCACGCTGGCCAACGCACGGCTGGTGGAAATCGGCCCGGGCCGTGGCACCATGATGGCCGATATGCTGCGGGTGATCCAGCGCATCGCACCGCCGCTCTATGAGAGCATGACGGTGCATCTGATTGAAACCAGCCCGCGCCTGACGGAAACCCAGCAGCAGACGCTGGCCAGCCACGGGACTAAGATTTCCTGGCACGACAGTTTCGATGACGTGCCACCCGGCTTTCTGCTCATTGCCGCCAATGAGCTGTTCGACGCCATTCCCATCCGCCAGTTCGTCAAGACGCCGCAAGGCTTTCGAGAGCGCGTGGTGGCGATGGATGCGCAGGACGAGCTGATCTTCACGACCGGTCTTGCCAGCATCGACCCGGAGCTTCTGCCACCCTTCCCCGAAAAGCAGCCCATCGGCACGATCTTCGAATATTCCCCTGCTCGCGAGGCCGTGATGGCAGCGCTGTCGCAGGCGCTGAAACGGAACGGCGGCACCGCTGTCATCATCGATTACGGCCACACGATTTCGGGCTTCGGCGATACGTTGCAGGCGCTGCGCATGCACGAGTTCGATCCGGTTCTGGCGCATCCCGGTCAAGCGGACCTGACCAGCCATGTGGATTTCGAAAGCCTGTCCAAAACGGCGCAAGCCAACGGCATCCACATCAACGGTTGCCTGCCGCAGGGTGACTTCCTTTATGGCCTCGGGCTTAAGGAACGCGCCGAGACGCTGGCAGCCAATGCGACACCCGACCAGACGCTGGAAATTGCCGAGGCCGTCAACCGGCTGGCGGGCGAAGGCGTGGGGAAAATGGGTGCGCTGTTCAAGGTGCTGGCCGTATCGGGAGCACCCGTGCATCTGCTGCCGTTCCGCGCACTGGATTGACATGCCCACCGGGCTTGGGCCAACATCGCGCCAAATCGAAGCAGCGAAAAGCTGCCGTCGGCACCCAAAGCGGTGCGCCTACAGGAAACACTTGCTCGCGACCGTTCGGTTGAAAATCAGCGGCATCGCCAAGGAATGACACCGTAATGCAGGACGAAACGCTGCCGCTTCCCCTTCAAAGCCCGCTGCTGACCGCTTATAGCGGCAAGAGCATCCGCCACGGCTTCTTCAGCCGTCAGGGCGGCGTATCGCAAGGCATCTATCGCGGCCTGAATGTCGGCCTCGGCTCGCAGGATGTGCGCGACGCGGTTGTAGAAAACCGCACCCGCGTTTCCGCATGGTTCGGACTGCCGACAGAAAAGCTGGCGACCGTTCACCAGATACACTCACCCGACGTCGTGGTCATCGACGATAGCTATGCCGGTGACAGACCGCAGGCCGATGCGATGGTGACAGCCACACCCGGCATCGTGCTGGGCGTGCTCAGCGCAGATTGCGGACCCATTCTGTTTGCCGATGCAAATGCAGGCGTTGTAGGCGCGGCCCATGCCGGTTGGAAGGGTGCCGTCTCCGGCGTGCTGGAAAACACGATCGAGGCCATGATTGCGCTCGGCGCAAAACGCGAGGACATCGTTGCAAGCCTTGGCCCCTCCATCAGCCGCGAGCACTACGAGGTGGGGCCGGAGCGCGTCGAAAGCCTCAAGGAGATGAACCCCGGTTACGCCACCTATTTCTCACCCTCGCCCAATCCGGGCCACGCCTTTTTCGATCTCAAGCAACTGACCATGGACCGCCTTGTGGCTGCTGGTGTGCGGGCGGACAATCTTGGTCTGTGCACCTATCCCGAGGAAAACGGTTTCTTTTCTTTCCGCCGCACCACGCATCATCAGGAACCGGATTACGGGCGGCAGGTTTCAGCAATAGCAATTCTGGAGAACTGATATGGCTTTGCACTTCGACGCTGCCGAATTCGAGGCACGCCGCGCTCGCCTGACCGAGAAAATGGCAGAAGAAAAGCTGGATGCCATTCTGCTGTTCGCACAGGAAAGCATGTATTGGCTGACCGGTTACGACACGTTCGGCTACTGCTTTTTTCAGACGCTGATTGTCAAGGCCGATGGCACCGTGACGCTGCTGACCCGCTCTGCCGATCTGCGGCAGGCGCGCCAGACATCCAATATCGAGGACATCGTCATCTGGGTGGACCGCCTGAATGCCGACCCGACGCTCGATCTCAAAAACCTGCTGAGCGAGATGGACCTTCTTGGTTGCCGGATCGGTGTGGAATACGACACCCACGGTATGACAGGTCGCGTCGCGCGCCTGCTCGACCATCAACTCGCCAGCTTCGGCCAGATCATCGATGCATCCGGTCTCGTCGGGCAACTGCGTCTGATCAAGAGCCCGGCGGAAATCGTCCATGCCAAGCGCGCCGGGGAACTGGCCGACGATGCGCTGGATGCCGCGCTGAAAATCGTAGCGCCCGGCGCTGATGAGGCCAACATTTTGGCCGCAATGCAGGGCGCGGTCTTTGCCGGTGGCGGCGACTATCCGGCCAATGAATTCATCATCGGTTCCGGCCCAGACGCTCTGCTGTGCCGCTACAAGGCCGGACGTCGCAAGCTGGACGAGAAAGACCAGTTGACGCTGGAATGGGCTGGCGTCAGCGCGCATTACCATGCCGCCATGATGCGCACCGTCGTGGTCGGTGAGCCGGAGTTTCGGCAAAAGGAACTCTACAATGCCTGCGCGGAAAACATCCGCGCCATCGAGGAAGTCCTGCGACCCGGCAATACGTTCGGCGATGTCTTCGACGTCCACGCCCGCATCATGGACGAGCGCGGCCTGACGCGCCACCGTCTCAACGCCTGCGGCTACTCGCTCGGCGCGCGTTTCTCGCCGTCGTGGATGGAGCAGCAGATGTTCTATGCTGGCAACACGCAGGAAATTCTGCCTAACATGACGCTCTTCGTCCACATGATCATCATGGACAGCGACTCAGGCATCGCCATGACGCTCGGTCAGACCTACCTGACGACCGAAGGCGCCCCGGAATCGCTCTCGCGCCACAGCCTGGATTTGCTGACGGTTTAATCTGGATTTGACTCCCATCGAAGTCGAACCGTACATTGGTCGAAATGACGGTTCGGCGGGAGACATCATGAGGGGACATCCGGCATGCAGCGGCTAGGGTTGGTACTTGCAATCCAAAGCCTTTCGCTCGCTTTATCGGCCTGCAACACGACGGATACGCTGACACCGCTGGTGGATGTCGGCCATGGCAACACGCAATCGACACCCGTCACTCAGGGCGATCTCGACCAGATGGCGGCAGCAGCGGACCGGTCTCCATCAGGCGTTTCCGCGCAAATTCCGGCCTATGCACCGCAAAATACCCGCCAAGCCCAGGCGCAAGCGATAACGAGCGGCGCACAATATGGCCAGCCGGTCGCCTCGCAGCAGACACCGCCCGCACAGCCCCAGAACCAGCCCAATACCCAGACTGCGTCCCTGCCCTCTGGCTCCGCCGCTGGTACAATCCGATTCCTTCCCATCATCGGCGCGCCGGTTCAGGCCGTAACGCCGCTTTCACGGCAACTGGGTGCGGAAGCACGGGCAAAGGGTCTGACCATCCGCCCCTCTGGCGATACGAGCACGGAAAACATCCTGAAGGGATATCTCTCCGCCTTTGCCGATGGCTCCAATGTGACCATCATCTATGTCTGGGATGTTCTGGATGCAAATGGCGCCCGCCTCCACCGCCTGCAAGGTCAGGAAACCGTTCCCGCCCGCGGCAGCGACCCCTGGGCATCGGCATCTGACAGCACCATGCAAAAAATTGCGGCGAAGACATTGAACGATTACCAGTCGTGGAAACAGGCACAACGGGGATAGGCCCGTTGAATCCTGTGGGAAAACCTGTCGCATTGCGCGAAGTCACAAAGTTTTCATGAAAATTAAGGGTAACATCCTCTGACCTCTTGCATTCACGGGCAACACCGCTATTAAGGCGCCCATGGCAAAACGGCGTGTCCGGCACCCTTCGGGTCGGGTATTCCTCCCCGTTGAACGACGCAGGGACCGCAGAGAATATCATCTCTACCGGATCTCGGGCGATGGCATGGAAACAGGCGGCACCAATGAAGGTTTTCGCAGGCAATTCGAACCGGCATCTGGCCGAAGCGATCTGCAAGTATCTTAATGTTCCCTTGGGAAATGCCACTGTAAAGCGGTTTGCGGACCAGGAAATATTCGTGGAAATCGGTGAGAACGTGCGTGGCGAAGATGTCTTCGTCGTGCAGTCCACCTCCTTCCCGGCAAACGACCACCTGATGGAACTGCTGATCATGATCGACGCCATGCGTCGTTCCTCGGCAAAGCGCATCACCGCCGTGCTTCCCTATTTCGGCTACGCCCGTCAGGACCGCAAGGCCGGTCCCCGCACACCGATCTCCGCTAAGCTTGTCGCCAACCTGATTACCGAAGCCGGTGCCGATCGCGTCATGACGCTCGATCTTCACGCCGGACAGATTCAGGGCTTCTTCGATATTCCGACCGATAACCTCATCGCCGCGCCCATTCTGGCCCGCGACGTGAAGGAACATTACGACACCAAGAATGTCATGGTCGTTTCGCCTGACGTCGGTGGCGTGGTACGCGCCCGCTCATTGGCCAAGCGTCTGGACTGTCTGCTGGCGATCGTCGACAAGCGTCGCGACCGTCCTGGTGAATCCGAAGTCATGAACGTCATCGGTGACGTGACCGGCAAGGACTGCCTGCTGATCGACGACATCGTCGATTCCGGCGGCACGCTTTGCAACGCGGCTGAGGCTCTCCTGAAGAACGGCGCAACCAGTGTGACGGCTTACATCACCCACGGCGTGCTTTCCGGCGGTGCCGTTGCGCGTGTGGCCTCGTCCAAGCTGCGCGAACTCGTCATCACCGACAGCATTCAGCCGACGACGGCGGTTCAATCCGCCCACAACATCCGCGTCATCACCACGGCCACCCTTCTCGGCGAGGCGATCAACCGCACATCGCTAGAGCAGTCGGTCTCGGGTCTGTTCGACTAAAACAGCCAGGTTTACGCACGAATTGAACCCTATTCCGCCGTCGCCCTCGATCGGCTTTGGGTGAAAAGGCGTTCATATTCTTTCGCGCCCAGAATCCGCAGGCGCGTCCCTGACCGGTGCAAACTACCCATAACCATACGCAGCATTGCCATCGCATAGCGACCGCTTTGCACGGCGATGCACGAGATGTCCGCGAGAACGGGCCTGACCGTGAAGACGTGCCGGTGACTGCCGATTGCAAGGGCGCGGTAGAGGAAAACCGAGATCATGGCGGCGAAGAGTACCGACATGACCGTATCGCTCAGAAAATGCCGTCCAGCAGCCATACGCATCATCGCCGTGGTTACGATGGCAGCGATTGCCAGACACGCACAAACGACTTTTCCGATACGAGACAGTTGCGGCCAGATGAGCACGCAAAACGGCAGGACAAGGCTTGCCACCAACGCGACTTCGCCGGAGGAGAAGGAGCAGTTGGAGGAACACTGGTTCGCGAGTTGAAATGCTGGCGTAAACAATTGCTGCCCGCCGAACTCGATGACACCGTTAGGCCGCGCACGGCCCAGATTTGACTTGAGGATACCGTTCACCAGCATACCCGCACAGGAGGCCGTGCTGATCCACAAATAGGCCCACACCCTCCAGCCCGTTTTCTGCTGCTGCCCAAGCGCGAGATTGCCAAGGAAGATGAGGAAGGCGATGACGGCGATAACCTCGCCGCCTCTTCTGATGACGTTTCTCCAGAACTCGAAGACCGGGCCGCCTGCCCACCAGCGACCTGCCTCCCCCATGAAGAACAGTTCTGCGACTCTGAGATCGATGAAAGGACAGATGGCAAGGACGATGACAGCAAAAAGCGTTGCAATCGTCAGCCACATGGTAATCCGCATATGGGCGATATCCACGTCGGTCATCGGCTCGACCTGCGTGGCGCATGAAAAAATGGACCGCTCGTAAAAATGTAATGGTGCATATCGATCTATCGCAAAATGACAGAAACGATATGCGCTAGGCAGATTACAGTTTTAAGTCGGATCGCGTGATCCGCTGTGATGGATTTCCGGCTCCCGGAAGCTTTCGCCTCCGGGAGTATTCCGGCAGGTCACCCCACCGGTTCCGGGGAGGATCGTGCGTAACCGATCAGAAGAAGCCGAGCTTGTTGGGGCTGTAGGAGACCAGCAGGTTCTTGGTCTGCTGATAGTGATCGAGCATCATCTTGTGCGTTTCGCGACCGATACCGGACTGCTTGTAGCCGCCAAAGGCAGCGCCTGCCGGATAGGCGTGATAACAATTGGTCCAGACGCGACCCGCTTCGATGCTGCGCCCCGCCCGGTAAGCCGTGTTGGTATCGCGGCTCCACACACCTGCGCCGAGGCCGTAGACAGTGTCGTTGGCAATCTCGATGGCTTCATCTAGCGTCTTGAAGGTGGTGACGGAGACGACGGGGCCGAAGATTTCCTCCTGGAAGACCCGCATTTTGTTGTTGCCTTCAAAGATCGTCGGCTGGATGTAGAAACCGTCCTTGAGGTTGCCCGACAGCGATTTCTTGTCGCCACCGGTCAGCACTTTCGCGCCTTCCTTCTTGCCGATTTCAAGATAGCTCATGATCTTGTCGAACTGTTCCTGCGAAGCCTGAGCGCCGATCATGGTCGAAGCATTCAGCGGATCGTCCTGGCTGATGGCTTCGACGCGCTTGATGGCCTTTTCCATGAAGCGATCATAGATCGACTCGTGCACCAGCGCCCGGGACGGGCATGTGCAGACTTCGCCCTGGTTGAGCGCGAACATCGCAAAGCCTTCCAGCGCCTTGTCGAGGAAAGCATCGTCTTCGTCCATCACGTCTGCAAAGAAGATGTTGGGTGACTTGCCACCCAGTTCCAGCGTGATGTTGGTGACGTTATCGGCAGCATAACGCATGATTTCTTTGCCGACCGATGTCGAGCCGGTAAAGGCGATCTTGGCAATGCGGCTGCTCTGCGCCAGCGGCTTGCCTGCTTCGGTGCCGAGACCATTGACGATGTTGACGACACCCGGTGGTAGCAAATCCTCGATCAGCTCCATGACGAGCAGAATGGAGGCTGGCGTTTGCTCAGCGGGTTTGAGAACCACGCAGTTACCAGCGGCCAGCGCCGGTGCCAGCTTCCATGTCGCCATGAGGATCGGGAAGTTCCACGGGATGATCTGGCCGACGACGCCCAGAGGCTCATGGAAATGATAGGCCACTGTGTCATTGTCGATCTGGCCGATGGAGCCTTCCTGCGCACGCACACAGCCTGCGAAATAGCGGAAGTGATCAATGGCGAGCGGAATGTCGGCATTCGTTGTTTCGCGCAGCGGCTTGCCGTTGTCCCAGGTTTCAGCGCGCGCGATGACTTCGAGATTGTCTTCGATACGCTGGGCGATATTCAACAGAATGTTGGAGCGCTCAGTCACGCTGGTGCGGCCCCATGCGGCGCGTGCTTTGTGCGCTGCATCGAGCGCGAATTCGATATCACTGGCGTCAGAACGCGGTACGTCGCAAATCTTTTGGCCTGTGACCGGCGACAGGTTTTCCATATAGCGACCGGACTTTGGCTCCACCCACTGGCCGCCGATGTAGTTTCCATATTTCAGCTTGAACGGGGTTTCACCAGCCTTGTGCTGGACCTGAATGTTCATGAGTTCATCCTCCCTGATGAATGCGACCTTTTGGTCGCGTGACAGGAAGGTGAGCGCAGACTGGGACGATTGATAGGGCGGCGCCGATATTCCGCACCGCACAGTGTTTCACATCTGCGACAGCGCAATCTAGGAATGTATGTCCCGATGGCACGAAATCTGTTGGGATGATCATACCTCCCTCATTCCTGTGCTTGTCACAGGAATGAGGAAAGACAGCTCTTCTAGTGAACCGAAAGCTTCTTCATCTTGCGGTGAAGCGTTGCGCGGCTGATGCCCAGCAGCGCTGCTGCCTGCGTGATATTGCCATTGGCGCGCAGCAGGACGCGGCGCAACGCTGCCCGCTCTGCATCGGCGAGATCGGCGTGTTTGTCGTGCCGGTCTTCGCGAAGAGCGTCAGATGCTGGAATGCCAGCGGCGAGGTGCGAATCGTCAAGCCGCAGCGCAAGCCGTGCCGCTCGCGTTGCGCCGAGAATGATGTCGTCCTGATCGACCGCCAGCAAAGAGAGTGCCGTCGCATTGCCGGACGGAAGCATGAGAATGCGCGCGCCCGGAAAAGCACGGCGAAACAGATTACCCTCGATGCGCTGGGCAGCATCGCGCACCGCCTGCGTCAGCACGGAAAAAGTCATTTCGTTGACGTCGTCTCGGCACGTCGAAATGTCGAGCGCGCCGGTCACCTGCCCGCGATGATCCCGGATGGGTGCCGTCGTGCAGCACAGGCTGATGTTCGATGAGAAGAAGTGCTGATCGCGGTAGATGGTCACGGAGCGCTCATCGGCCAGAGCCGTTCCGATGCCATTGGTTCCGACACTCGCTTCGCTCCAGAGCGCACCAGACCAGAGACCGAGTTGGCGAAAATCGCGGTCATCCGTCGCCGCACCACGCCGCTCCAGCGCCACGCCGTCCGCATCCGTCAGCAAAAGACAGCAGCCCGCCTTGCCGACAGCGGTAAAGATACGATCCAGCTCGTCAGCACTTTCGGCAATCAGACCCGCAGAAATCTCGCGCGCCCTGCGAAACTCGGCGTCGGCAAGGAATATCGGCTCGCTGCTTTTTTCAGGCGACAGGTGATGCATCGTCATGCATCGGCGCCAGGACGCGATGATGGGTGAACTCGCCGCCGCCGATGGCTGGCTGGCGCTCTGGTACACATGATCCGCATGTGCCGTACCGATGGACATATGCTCCTCCCGATTTTTACCGGGATGGTGCGCCTGATACCATCAGCTTTCAATAGAAAAAAGTGTGAAGGGTCAGCTTGCCAGCGGAAGCGTCTCGATCGAGGCAGTCTCATCGGCAGGCAACACCCTGTTGACTATGGCATCGATGGTGGTCGCAGGGCCCGGGCGACCGTAATAATAGCCCTGAACATGCTGGCACCCTTCCTGACGCAGGAACTCCAGATGCGCCTGCGTCTCCACGCCCTCGGCCAGCACCGGAATGTTGAGACTGTTGGCGAGGATGAGCGTGGAGCGCACGATGGCCTGCGACTGCACATTGCTGCCGAGACCTTCCACGAAACCGCGGTCGATCTTGATCTTGTCGAAGGGGAAGCTCTGCAAGGTCGACAGCGAGGAATAGCCGGTGCCGTAATCATCCATCGCAATGCGCACGCCGAGCGCTTTCAGGCGGCGTATGGTCAACAGAGCGTGACGATGGTCGGCGATGATGCCGCTTTCGGTGATTTCCAGCTCCAACCGCTTGGGCTCCAGCCCGCTTTCCAGCAGGATGCGCTGCACCTTGCGCACGAAATCCGAATCCGAAAGCTGGAGCGGTGCGACGTTGACGGCAACGCTAAGCGGGTTCTTCCACCGCACTGCTTGCAGGCACGCCTCACGCAGAACCCACTCTCCCATCTCGATGATGAAGCCGGTCTGTTCGGCGATCGGAATGAACTCCGCGGGCGAAATCATGCCACGTTCGGGGTGGTTCCAGCGCAGCAAGACCTCAAAGCCAACGATAACACCGGTGGCCGTGTCATTCTGCTGTTGAAAATACAGCTCGAACGCACCCTTTCCGAGACCGGAACGCATGCTGACGGCAAGCGCGTTGCGGGCGCGTGCGGCCTCGTCCATGGATTTGTCGTAAAAGCAGATCGTCCCGGAAACATCCGTTTTGGCGCGGTACATGGCAACATCCGCCTGCGCGATCAGAGCATCCGGGTCTTTGGTGCCGGAACCGCCGACAGCGATGCCGATGCTCGCACCCACCGACAGGATCGTCTCGTTCCATTCGATAGGCCTGACGACCGCGCCCAGCAAACGATGCGCAAATTCCAGCCCGTCGGTCCGGGCATAATAGCGCGGCAAGACGGCTGCGAACTCATCGCCACCGACACGCGCGATGAATTCACCCGGCCTCAAAACGGAGCTCATCCGGTCTGCCAATGCGCGCAGCACCGCATCCCCTGCTCCATGGCCGTGGACGTCGTTGATTTCCTTGAAACGGTTAAGGTCGAAAGCCAGCAAGGCAAAGCGGGCTGTCGGATCATTGCTGCGCGTGGACAGGGCCTGCAAATGCTCCTGAAACGCAGCGCGGTTGGGAATGCCCGTCAGTGCATCGTGCAGGGAAAGATGGCGGTAACGGGCAACCGCCTGCTGGCTGTTTTCCGAATCGATGACATAGGTGGAGAAACCGAAGGCGAGAAGAACGAAAGTGATGATGATTGCGCTACCACCCATCACGCTCGGCGAAACCAGAGACGGCTCGATCGCCAACGCCGGATCGTATGATACGGAGAAGGCCGCCATGGCGGTGAAATGGGTGGAGGCAATGGCAAGCACGAGAAACGTCATGCCGCTATATTTGCAGAACCAGTTCACGGGCCGCACGACGCGGTTGGTGGCCAGTATGCCGAAGATACCACCCAACACCATGGACGCCACCACATAAGCAGGCTCCCACACCAGCGAGCCCTGCACGGTGTAGGCGGCCATGCCGGTATAATGCATGCAGGCAATGCCCAGCCCGATGATCAACCCGCCGCCTTCGGCCAGCGCCGTGTTGCCGCCATAGGTCGCAATCGCAAAACCTGCCGTTGTTGCCAGCACCGAAATAACGAAGGAAAGCCCGGTGAAGCCGGGCAGAAAGCCGACATTGCCGGGGGCCTGATAGCCCAGCATCGCCACGAAATGCGTGGTCCAGATCGTGGTGCCGCCAATCATGCCCGCGAGGAAAAGCCAGTTGACCCTCTGGATCGACGCGTATTGGCGCGCCCGTGCAAACAGCCGCATCGTCAAAAAGCTGCCCAGTATACAGATAACCACTGCGGCAAGCGTGTAACGCGGGTCGTGGTCTATCGTCAGGCAGGTCAGGATTTGATACATAGAGATCACGCATCTGTTGAATTGTTTCAGACTATAATGGTGATCCCGTTTGCGCCGGGTTTACCGACATAGATAAGCAGATATTAAATTACTCTCCTGAAAGGTGCGCTCGTCGCAGCGCGTTAAATCACGGCGCGAGGCTGGAGAGACCTGTGCGATGCGTCTGCGGCCCTTGCCTTTGCGGCATCTTTGGACTATAGGGCCCGCATCCGTGTAGACACCCTTGGAGGCAACGCGGGCGAGACGGCGTTTTCGAAGGCCTTCTCCAGTTCAATCCGCTGTGTCGGATTGGGCTCTCCAGACAACCTAAAAGGATTATGCCATGAGCAAAGAATCTTATGAGCTCAAGGCCGAAGCGCGCGAACGAGTTGGTAAGGGGTCCTCTCGTGAACTACGTCGCAACGGTTTGATTCCTGCTGTCATCTATGGTGACAAGCAAGCCCCAATTTCTATCGCGATTTCGACCAACGAAGTCACGAAGCGCGTCCAGGCTGGCGGCTTCATGACGACTGTGGCAACGCTCAACGTCGACGGCAAGAAGTACAAGGTTCTGCCGAAGGACTACCAGCGCGACCCAGTCCGCGACTTCATGGTGCACGTAGACTTCCTGCGCGTATCCGGCAACTCGCAGGTCACTGTTGAAATTCCGGTTCACTTCATCAACGAAGACAAGTCGGAAATCAAAAAGGGTGGCGTTCTCAACATCGTTCGTCACACTGTCGAAGCCCACGTACCGGCAAACGACATTCCTGATGCGATCACCGTCGATCTCGACGGCCTGAAGATCGGCGACAGCGTTCACATTTCGCAGGTCAAGCTGCCGAAGAACGTTGCCCCTGTCATCACCGACCGCGACTTCACCATCGCAACCATCGTGCCGCCAACTGTCGCGATCGTTGACGAGACCGAAGAAGCTCCGGCAGCAGAAGACGCTTCCGAGTAATTTTGCTGGCGCCAAGACGCCGCATTTTTCTCTTCATTCAAAGCCTCGCATCGCAAGATGCGAGGCTTTTTTCATGCTCTGTGACGGGCCTGTTTGCCGGTCGTTCGTTTTGTAATTCCTATTTTTAGCAAGAGTTAATCATCCCCGGCAACGATACGTCAAAACTTTAGGTTTAGGTCTGATGTATTCGCACGTTCGGACCATTCGTCGGCTCCGCTCAGCATTTTATATTTAGGGAAGAGGCTTCATTATCGCGCAGGCGGGGAATTCTGTGCGGCAAAGGGTTTACAGGGCAAAGGGACGACAGTTGCTACAGATGACTCATTCCGTCGAAAGTCGCTTCATCGCGATCGTATCAGGCACCGTTCTGGCGCTGATCGTTCCGCTCTTCACGATCCTGTTGATGCTGTCCCACCATGAGTCCGTCGCCAATCAGAAAGACCGTCTGGAAATCCTGCTCGTCGCCAACTCGCAGGCGCTCGGGCGCCCGCTATGGGACCTCGATGACGACAGCATCAACCAGATCACCGGAACGCTGGTGACGGACCCCGCCGTCTACATGGTGAAAGTGCGTGATACGCTTGGCCATCTCGACATCACCCAGACCGCAGGCAGCACCTTTTCCACCGATACGTCCTCGATCACGCGCGACATCACCTACAAGAACCTCGACGGAGAAACGAAGGTCGGCAGCATCACCGTCTTTTTCCAGAATGTCGGCCTTTTGACCTCGCTCAGCAATCTCGAACTCGCCTTCATTTCCATCTTCATCCTGGCGATCCTCACCATTTTCGCGACCGCCATCATTGGCAACCGATTGATGGTGATGAAGCCTCTGTTGCGCCTTACGGCGGCCATCGAGGCCACCCGGCGGCTGGGCGCTCGTCACCATGTGGACTGGCGCTCCAAGGACGAAATGGGGCGGCTGGCGCAGAGCTTCAATGAAATGCAAATCCAACTAGATCGCGAAGAGCAGGAAATCAAGAAAGCGCATCTGCGCACAACCGAAATCTACAATCGCACCCCTGCCATGCTGTTTTCGCTGGACCCGGCAGACCGGATTTCCGCCGTGAGCGATTACTGGGTGGAAGCAACCGGATACCAGCGTGCAGACGTTCTGGGCCGCAGCTTCGCAGACCTCATCGTGCCCGAGGATCGCGCCCGTTTCGTGCTGCGCAAACACCACGAACCCACGGCTGATTCTGCAGCAGGAAGTTCCGAACTGACCCTCCACTTCCAATGCGGTGATGGCCGCTTCATGGATGTGCTGATTGCAGAAAAGACCCTGGACCTCGGCGATGGCTATTATCGTTCCGAGGGTTTGAGCGTCATGACCGACGTGACGGAACTGCGCCGTTCCGAGCAACGGAACCGCCTGCAAGCCATCTCGGACCACCTGACCGGCCTGTTCAACCGCCAGGGCTTCGAGGCCATTCTGGACGAAAAAATCATCGAGGCCGACGAAAACGGCACCGAGCTTGCGTGTCTGTTCGTCGATCTCGACCGCTTCAAAATCATCAACGACAATCTGGGCCATGCTGCAGGCGACGCTGTTCTCAAGACCTTCGTGGAACGGCTCAAGCTGCTGCTGACGCCGCTCGATAGCGCATCGCGGCTGGGCGGAGACGAGTTCGCCATTTTGCTGGCGGGCCCGAATACCGACATCCGCGCCACCCGCATCTGCGATCAGATTTGCGCCATCTTCGACACGCCATTCGATGCTGCCGGACACAGCGTCCGGCTGAGCGCCAGTATCGGTCTGGCGCTCTATCCCACCCACGCAAAGACGGCTGCGGAGCTCCTGCAAAACTCCGACATGGCCATGTACAGCAGAAAGCGCGCGGGCAAGAACGGCGCGCAGATGTTCGACCCTGCCATCATGAACGAGGCGCGCGAGCGCGCGGAGATCGAGCAGGACATAGAGCAGGCACTGGAAGGCAACTGGCTAGAAGCGCATTTCCAGCCGATCCGCAATCTGACCAACGGCGAAACGGTGGGCTTCGAGGCACTGATGCGGCTCAACCATCCGCGCAAGGGCATCCTGCCGCCCGCCGCCATCATCGGCGTAGCAGAAGAAAATGGCACGATCCGCCGCATCGGTAACGCCATTCTGGATCATTCCATCCGCAATCTTGCAGCCCTTTCAAAGCTTCCGGGTCTGGAAAAAGCCTATGTCGCGGTCAATTTCTCCGCGCTGCAATTCGAACCCGGCCTGCCCACCCGCATTGCCGGCCTTCTATACCGCCACGGCATCGTGCCTGGCCGGTTGGTGGTAGAAATTACCGAAGCCGTGCTGATGCATGACGATCCGCAAATTCGTGCCGTGCTGAGTGCCATTCGCGAGTTGGGATGCCGCATCGCGCTCGACGATTTCGGCACCGGCTATTCCTCGCTGAGCTACCTCAATCGCTTCCCGATCGATATCGTCAAGATCGACCAGTCCTTCACGCGCTCCATTCGCGACGACGTGGCCGAGATCAGCCACAGAAGCCGGATGCTGGTCGAGGGCATCAGCGCCATCTCGCACAAAATGAACTGCATCGTCATCGCCGAGGGGATCGAGACACGGGAGCAGGAGGCAATGTTGAAGGAAATCGGCGTTGATTGCGGACAAGGCTATCTGTTTGCAAAACCGCAGCCGATCAGTGCCTATATGGCAGCCTTCGACAAGCAGGACGTAAGGATGAAAGTCGGGACCTAACATCATCGGGGAGGATGAGGGGGCGATGTGGCGAATTCTTTTGGCGTTGATGACACTAGCCATGCCCATTTCGGCATCGGCAGAAACGCTCTACATTTCAACGGAAGAATATCCGCCGTACAACGTACGGGACGGAGACGGGCACCCAACTGGCGTCTACATGGACCAGTTGAAGATCATCTTCGAGCGCACCGGCATCCAGTATGAGGCCAGTGTGCTGCCTTGGGCGCGCGCACTGGCGCTGGCCAAAACCGAGCCCATGCACTGCGTTGTAGCCGCGGCCCGCACACCGGAGCGTGAAAACCAGTTCAAATGGGTCTCCCCCATCCACACCGACCGCAATGTCCTCGTGGCAGTGAGCGGCAGGAATTTGAACATCAAGACGCTGGATGACGCCAAGGCCTACACCGTCGGCACGCAACGCACCGACTATACTGAGTCCCTCCTCAAATCGCTGGGGTTTCCCAGAGTCGATCTCAGCGCCGATTTCGACACGACGCTGCTGAAACTGGTCGCGGGCCGCATCGACCTGATGCCGATGTCTGAAAGTGCGCTCAGAAAACTATCGCCCACTGCATTTTCGGAAACCGTGCTTTTGACCCAGCAGAGCCTCGGCATGGCCTGCAACCAGCTTGTGCCGAAAGAGTTGATCGACAAAATGCAGGCCGCGCTCGACGCCATCATTGCAGACGGCACCCAGCGTCGTATCTACGAAAAACATGGCCTTGTGACCCGCCCATAGGGGATCAATATAGACAAAACCGTTGACACCTGCCCTTTTTTTCGGTGGTGAAGGGCAAGTGTAAAATCAACCGAGCGGACACGCCCATGATCATCATTGCAGGCCTCGGCAATCCCGGCACGCAATATACAGGCAATCGACACAACATCGGCTTCATGGCCGTCGATGCCCTGCAACGCCTGCCATCCTTTTCGCCATGGTCGAAGAAGTTCAAGTCCGAGATATCAGAAGGCGAGATCGCGGGCGAAAAAGTCCTGTTGATGAAACCTCTGACATTCATGAACCTGTCGGGCGAATCCATCGGTGAGGCCGCGCGCTTCTACAAGGTGAAGACGGGCGACGTCATCGCCATTCATGATGAGCTGGATCTGGTAGCCGGTCGCGCCCGCATCAAGATCGGCGGCGGTCACGGCGGCCACAATGGCCTGAAATCCATCGACGCCCATTGCGGCAAAGACTACCGCCGCCTTCGCCTCGGGATCGGCCACCCCGGCGACAAGGAACGGGTGCAAGGCCACGTGCTGGGTGACTTCGCCAAGAGCGACAAGGTCTGGCTGGAGCCGCTTCTGGACGCCATCGCCGACAATGCCGAAATGCTAGTCAAGGGCGAGGATTCGCAGCTGATGAACAAGCTGGCGCTTGCCGTCGGCGTCAAATCCGAAGAAAAGAAAGAAACAGCAAAGCCTGCTGCCAAATCGCACATTCATCAGGCCCGCAATTCCGCTCAGCCTAAGAAGCTGCCGGAGACCGGACCGATGGCGGAGATGCTGAAACGGATGTTCGGCAAGAAGGACTAATTCGACATCTGTTCAAAACGGTCGCCTTGAACTTGCCGAATATACAACCCAAGACCGATTCGATTATCCCGTTTTATTGATGTGAGGAATGTCGATGCCCGGTTTAAAAACAGTCTCCTACCGGCTGACGGCAGAGGAATTTGCCAAGGGAACGGATCACTTCAGGCGCCAAGGAAAGAAGAATTACCTGATATCTTTTCTGTTCTTTCTCGCAGTGATTGCTTTTGTAAACTGGCAATCCCATCCTTCAACGGTTTTTGACCTTGTCATCACGAACCTGACAATCATTCCTTCCATTATTATTGCGTTATATATTCTCAATCGTCTCGGCAAAAAGAAGACGATAAAAAACGTCCGAAACTCTCCCTTTGGAAATCTTGATCTCACGACCGAATGGAACGACGACGCCTTGAGCATTCGCCATTCAAACGGATTTCAGAGATATGAATGGATAAACTTTCGGGGCTGGAGCGAGGATCAAACCATGATCACCCTCTTCTACGGACCCAATCTCTACATTCCTCTGCCCAAACGCACATTCGATGATGGACAAGAATCCGACCTGAAGGCGCAGCTCCAAAGCTCAGGATTACAAGAAATCAGGCTGATGCCATTTTGACGTCACCGTAGGCGATGTCTGATGGCAGATACGCTGCCTGACATACTTGAAACTTCCCGTCCCGACACCATTTGCCTGACATGATCAAAACCGAAACACGTCCAGCCAGAGATGCAAAGCCAGTGCGGACTCCACAAAGATGAGTTCCGGCATGCAACACGAAACCATGGCGGAAGCGTTGAGCCGCCTGCCCGACGAAATGCCTGAAAAGGTTACGCTGGCAGGCCTGCTGGACAAGCTTGGAGACAAGGCCATGGCCTTCGTCCTGCTGGTCTTTGCCATTCCCGCCATCGTCCCGACGCCTGGCATTCCCGCAGGCATGATCTTTGGAACGGCGCTGGCCATCCTGTCGCTTCAGATCATGTTCGGCTCACGAAAGCTGGTGCTGCCCGGTTTTCTCGGTCGCCTTTCCGTTTCTCGCTCGATCATCGAACTTACGGCCAAGAAGGCGGCGCCACGACTGGCGAAGCTGGAAAAACTATTGCGACCGCGCGGTCATGTTCTGGCTGAACATCTTGGCCCGGTCAGCATCGGCATCGTCATTTTTCTGATGGCGGTGCTCATCGCCTTGCCTATTCCTTTCGGCAACATGCTTCCGGGCCTCGCCGTTCTGGCGATTGCGCTGGGATTGGCGCAGAAGGATGACATGGCCGTGTTGACGGGACTGGCTCTCGCCATTCTCTCCGTCATCACCAGCGGCGCCATCCTCTACGGCGGATGGGCGCTGATTTCCGGCTGGTTGGGCTTTGACCAAACTGCCGTCTAAGCGACGTCTTTTGCGGGAATCCTCGGCGTTTGCGGCAACAAGGCTTGACCTTGCCGTGCCCATTCCGCAAAAGGCTCGCTAACGGATTTCTTAAAATAGAGACAGGTTCAAGCCATGGGCTTTAAATGCGGTATCGTCGGTCTGCCCAATGTCGGCAAGTCCACACTTTTCAACGCGCTGACGAAGACGGCAGCGGCACAGGCGGCGAACTACCCGTTCTGCACCATCGAGCCTAACACGGGCGAAGTGGCCGTGCCGGATGCGCGCATGAAGATTCTGGCTGATATCGCCGGCTCTAAGGAAATCATCCCGACCCGCATTTCCTTCGTGGACATTGCAGGTCTGGTACGTGGCGCGTCTAAGGGCGAAGGTCTGGGTAACAAGTTTCTGGCAAACATCCGCGAAGTGGACGCTGTCGTCCACGTTCTGCGCTGCTTCGAAGACGATGACATTACCCACGTTGAAGGCCGTATCAACCCGGTCGGCGATGCAGATACCATCGAAACCGAGCTGATGCTGGCCGACCTCGAAAGCCTTGAGCGCCGGGTGGAACAGACCCGCAAGCGCGCCTCGTCCAAGGACAAGGACTCGTTGACCCAGCTCCCGGTCATGGAAGCCGTCATCAAGCTGCTTCATGACGGCAAGCCTGCCCGCCTGCTGCTGAAGACACTCGCTGCCGATGAAATCGAGGTTCTGAAGGGCCTCAACCTTCTGACCTCGCACCCTGTGCTCTATGTTTGCAACGTGGCAGAGGCCGATGCGGTCGATGGCAACGAGCACACCAAGGCCGTGACCGAGATGGCAAAGGCGCAGGGCGCGGAATGCGTCATCATTTCCGCCGCTATCGAATCCGAGGTTGCGCAGCTTCCCGAAGACGAATCGAAGGAATTCCTGTCCGCTCTCGGTCTGGAAGAAGCCGGTCTCGACCGCCTGATCCGCGCAGGCTACCACCTGCTCGATCTCATCACCTACTTCACCGTGGGCCCCAAGGAATGCCGCGCCTGGACAATCGAGCGTGGCACCAAGGCACCGGGCGCTGCTGGTGTCATCCACACCGATTTCGAACGCGGCTTCATCCGCGCCTTCACCATCGCCTATGACGACTACGTTGCTTTCAAGGGCGAAGTGGGCGCCAAGGAAGTCGGCAAGGGCCGTGACGAAGGCAAGGAATATGTCGTCAACGATGGCGACGTGATCCACTTCCGCTTCAACACCTGATCCTGCATCACAGAGAAAACCGGCCCGCGCCCGTCGCGGGCCGTTTGCATTTCAGATCACGACAGTTTCCAAGACCAGCATAGATTTGACCTTTACGTAAAAGACGAAGTTACGCTAGGCTGATGAAACGCATGCCAGCGAAGGAGGAGTTCGCCAGTGAAATATACGTTTGAGGATTTCACGCCGGGACGGAGCTTTCCGCTGGGCCCGAAGGTCGTCACCGCGAACGAAATCATTGAATTTGCGTTGGAATTCGACCCTCAACCGATGCATCTCTCGGAAGAAGCGGGCAAAGCCAGCATTCTGGGCGGCTTGGCGGCGTCTGGCTGGCACACCTGCGGGATGTTGATGCGCATGACAGTCGATAGCTACATCAACAACTCCACCTCGCAGGCAGGACTTGGCATCGATTTCGTTGAGTGGAAAAAACCGGTTCTGGCGGGCGATACGCTGAGCGGCACATCGACGGTGATGGACCAGCGCCGCTCTACCTCGCGGCCCGACATGGGCGTCATAAAGCTGCGGCACGAGTTGCAGAACCAGCGCGGGGAGACGGTGTGCGTCGTCGAACTCAACGCCATGCTCTCCACAGCCTCGGAGAAAGCGACATCATGAAGTTCATCGACCTCTATCCGGCAGATGTCAAACTCGAGCTTGGCACCGTCCATTTTTCGGCTGAATCCATCATCCGCTACGCTGAAAAATTCGACCCGCAGCCATTTCATCTCGATGCGGACGCGGCCAAAAACTCGGTATTCGAAGGGCTCTGCGCCTCTGGCTGGCAAACCAGCGCCTCATGGATGAAGTGCTTCCTGGCCTACTGGTCTAAAGAAGTCAGACGGCTAACGTCCGACGGCATAGAGCCACCGAAGCTCGGCCCCTCACCCGGCTTTCGCAATCTGAAATGGCTGCGCCCGGTCTATGCGGGCGACGACATCACCTATTACGCAACCATGATTGCGTCCCGCCCCCTCGCCTCCCGTCCCGGCACCCACCTCAACACCACGCTGAACGAAGGCGTAAACCAGCACGGCGAAACCGTTGTGTGGTTTGAGAGCAACGTGCTGGAGTTTGATTGAGGCTCCCGGATCGTTTCCGGCAGCCTCTCTGGTAGGTCAGTGCCCGGAAAACTCCACCAGCGTGCGGACTTCGACACCGAGGTCCTCAAGCTTCTTTCGGCCACCAAGGTCCGGCAGGTCGATGACGAAGCAGGCTGAGACGATCTCGGCCCCCATCTGACGCAACAGTTTGACGGCACCTTCTGCCGTTCCGCCCGTTGCAATCAGATCGTCCACGAGAATGACCTTTTCGCCCGGCTGGACCGCGTCGACATGCATTTCCATCTCATCGACACCGTATTCGAGGCTATAGGCAACGCGCACCGTGGTATGCGGCAGCTTGCCCTTCTTGCGGATCGGCACGAACCCGGCTGAAAGCTGGTGGGCAACAGCACCGCCCAGAATAAAGCCGCGCGCTTCCATCCCCGCAATCTTGTCGATCTTCGTTCCGGCATAGGGCTGAACCAGTTCATCCACCGCGCGGCGAAAGGCACGCGGATTGCCAAGAAGCGTCGTGATATCGCGAAAAATGATGCCCGGCTTCGGATAGTCGGGAATGGAACGAATGGCGGCAGAAAGCTCCGAAGCGATAACGGTCATGATATTTCCGATGTATATGAATGGATGGATCGTCAGAGGACCTTATCAACTCGGTCGCGGCTGACCAATAGGAAATACGTCTTCGATCCGATTGGATCATCAGGCAGTTACGCCAGGACACAAAAAAGCCCTCGCGGAAAACCACGAGGGCTGATCGTAAACAAGTGTCTCGAATCGTCAGTGTTCCTTGCGGGAGTAGACCGACTTCTTGGTGAGATAGACCAGTGCCGTGAAGATCATCAGGAAGATGATGACCATGAAGCCGGTGCGCTTGCGCTGTTCCAGATGCGGCTCTGCGGCCCACATGAGGAATGCGGAAACGTCCTGCGAATACTGGTCCAGCGTCTGCGGGGTGCCATCGTCGTAGGTCACCTGATCGTTGCTGATCGGTGGTGCCATCTTGAGGGCGATCGCACTGCCGAAATACGGATTATAGTGCGTACCTTCGGCGACTTCGATACCGGCTGGCGCATCCTGATAGCCGGTCAGCAGGGCGTGGATGTAGTCTGGTCCACCTTCCTGATAACCGCCGACAACAGGGATCATGTCGATGAGGAACTGCGGGAAACCACGCTCGACGCCGCGTGCCTTGGCCAGCAACGACATGTCAGGTGGTGCCGCGCCGCCGTTGGAGGCCGCAGCCGCTTCCTTGTTCGGATAAGGCGACGGGAAGTGATCCGATGGGACGGCCTTGCGGGTGAACATCTCACCGTCCGCATTGGGGCCGTCCTGCACTTCGTATTCGGCAGCGAAGGCTTTGACCTGATCTTCCGAATAGCCGAGATCTTCCAGCGTGCGGAAGGACACCAGGCTCATGGCATGGCAGGCGGAACAGACTTCCTTGTAGACTTTCAGGCCGCGCTGAAGCTGGCCCTTGTCATACTTGCCGAACGGTCCGGCGAAAGACCATTTTTCTTCCTGCGGTTTCAGGATCGGGAAGTGCCCGCCTGCAATCGCATGTTCGGTCTGTGCCTTGAGATCATGGCCTTCTTCTGCGGCGGAAACCGCAGAACCAAACCCGCCAAGTGCAGCGATAAGCGCGATGCTCGTTACAAGCTTTTTCATTGTAATCGTCCTTCTCTCGCGCTCAGATCTTGACGGCAGCCGCAGGGGCGGCAGCAGTCTTGCCGTTCTTTTCCAGAACGGCCTCAGTGATGGAGTTCGGGATACGCCTTGGCGTCTCAAACAGGCCAAGAAGCGGCATGATGATGAGGAAGAAGCCGAAGTAGTAGAGCGTGCCGATCTGCGACATGACGACATAGGTGCCTTCCGCAGGGCGCGAGCCGAGCCAGCCGAGCATGATGGAGTTCACCACGAAGACCCAGAAGAACATCTTGTACCAAGGGCGATAAACGGCAGAGCGAACCTTTGATGTATCCAGCCATGGCAGGAAGAACAGGACGATGATCGCACCGAACATCACCAGAACGCCACCGAGCTTGGAATCGATAGGGCCGACATTGAAAGTGATGGCGCGCAGCATGGCGTAGAATGGCAAGAAGTACCATTCCGGCACGATATGCGCCGGTGTCTTCAACGCATCCGCCATGATGTAGTTGTCAGGATGGCCGAGGAAGTTGGGCATGTAGAAGACGAAATAGGCGTAGACGAGCAGGAAGATGGAGATGCCGAGTGCGTCTTTCAACGTTGCGTAAGGCGTGAACGGAACCGTGTCCGTCTTCGTCTTGACTTCAACGCCTGTCGGGTTGGTCTGGCCGGTCACATGCAGAGCCCAGATGTGCAGGATAACGACACCCACGATCATGAAGGGCAGCAGGTAGTGCAGCGCAAAGAAGCGGTTCAGCGTCGGCTGATCAACGGCAAAGCCACCAAGCAGGAACTGCTGGATCCACTCACCCACGCCCGGAAAGGCCGTGAAGAAGCCGGTGATGACGGTTGCACCCCAGAACGACATCTGACCCCAGGGCAGCACGTAACCCATGAAGCCGGTTGCCATCATAAGAAGGAAGATGATGCAGCCGAGAATCCAGAGGATTTCGCGCGGAGCCTTGTACGAGCCATAATAGAGGCCACGGGCAATGTGCAGGTAAACGGCAATGAAGAAGAACGACGCACCATTGGCATGCATGTAGCGCAGCAGCCAACCGTGGTTGACGTCACGCATGATCTTCTCGACCGAAATGAACGCAACCGACGTTTCGGCGGCGTAATGCATGGCCAGAACGACGCCGGTCAGGATCTGAACGATCAACATGACGGCAAGCATGGCGCCGAAGGTGTAGGCGTAGTTCAGGTTGCGCGGAACCGGATAGGCTATGAAACTGTCATAGACCATACGTGGCAGCGGCAGGCGAGAATCGACCCATCTTTCGATACCGGTCGAGGGCTGGTAACTGGAATGACCACTCATTTCAAATGTCCCCTTATCCGATCTTGATCACGGTATCGGATGTGAATGCGAAGGTCGGAATATGCAGGTTTTCCGGCGCCGGACCTTTGCGAATGCGGCCCGCCGTATCGTAGTGCGAGCCATGGCAGGGACAGAACCACCCGCCGAAATCGCCGGCCTGACCCAGCGGAACACAGCCTAGATGCGTGCAGGAACCAACCATGACGATCCAGTTTTCCTTGCCGGCACCTGCGGAACGGTCAACGTCCGTCGCCTGCGCTGCGGCATCGAGGTTGGCGTTGCGGGCGACCGGATCCTTCAGATCGGCCAGCGCAACGGCGTTAGCTTCCTCGATTTCCTTGGGCGTACGGTTGCGAATGAAGATCGGCTTGCCGCGCCATTTGACGGTCAGGGACATGCCCGGCTCGACACTGGCCACATTGACCTCGATGGACGCAAGCGCCAGCGTCGATGCATCTGGACGCATCTGATCGATGAAAGGCCAGACAACGGCAGCAGCGCCGACAGCGCCCGTCATACCGGTGACTAGATACAGAAAATCGCGACGGGTTGGTTCACCCGCAGCGTCTTGGTCATTTACGTGCTCGCTCACCGCTACACCATCCTCTGCGCTGATTTTGTTGAAAGTCGCATGAGTCCTCCAGCTCTGTTTTGATCCAAGACAAACTCCGTCCCTAGAGTCCCGGTCAGTGCGCGACGATTAAATCGCACCTCTTCTGCTTGATCGCAAAATATGGCGGACCTTGGCAAGAGGAAAGCACACAAAGCTGCCGTAATTCTGCCTTGAGAGCCATTTTTCTCTGCCTTTTCCTGCCCTCATGTCCATCCTGCAACATTGTATGGCGCATTGGCGCGTGATAATTAGAATCACAGGGAGCCTGTAAAACGAGGTTTTAGGATTGAAAGCTAGGCTCACCTGCGTCACGGCGCTTGCGCTCGTACTTGCGCTGTCCGTCATAAGTGCCCGATTTTTCGTTGATTTATGGCTGCTGGCCTTCGTCACCAGTTTTCAGCTGCACATTGCCGTTCTGGTCGCAATCGCCGCTCTTCTGTGCCTTGCCGTGCTTCGCTCTCGCGTGTTCTTCATCATCATCACATGGGCATTCACGCTCAGCGCTCACGCTCTTTATATGGAGCGCGAGTTCGTGACGGACGGTTACGCGCCGAAAGACGCTCGCGCCTTCCGACTGCTTTCCTTCAACGTGTTGATGGAAAACAGCGCCAACGCCGAATCAATCGCTGACACCATCATCGCCTCGAATGCCGATGTTGCCTACGTGATGGAGGCTGCGGCCCTGACCGCTGTGCTGCCGCGCATCCAGCAGACCTACCCATATCGGCTCGGCTGTGGCGAGGGCACGCAACGTTGCGATCTGCTGATCTTGTCGAAACGACCACTGGATGATGCGCGCATCGGGACGCTGAGCTATGTCAGCCGCGAAAGGTTTGGTATGGCCGTTGTCGATATTGACGGCGTGAAGCTGACGCTGGCCGCAGCCCACCTCGCAAAGCCCTATTTCGATGAGTACCACCGCAATGAACTGAACCGCATTCGGTCCACCATCGCAGCCGTCTCAGGTCCGTTGATTCTTGGTGGCGACTTCAACTCCGCCAGTATTGCACCGGATATGCAAGATTTTCTGCTAGATACGGACCTGAAGAAGGCACAGTGGGAACCGGCGACGTGGCCTATCGACGCCGGTGCGTTCGGCATCGCCATAGACCACATCTATGCACGCAGGCCTGCAACCTTGATGAGGCTGGAACGCCTGCCGCAGAACCTCGGCTCAAACCATTTCGGGCTGATAGCCGATTTCAGGATCGCGGCGCCTTGAGACGCTACTGCGCGACCTCATCTGGCGAAAGAAACCCGCCGGATTGACGCGCCCAAAGCTCGGAATAAAGCCCGCCGCTTTCAACCAGCTGCGTATGGGTGCCCTGCTCCACGATGCGCCCGGCATCCATGATGATCAACCGGTCAAGGGCTGCAATGGTTGAGAGACGGTGGGCAATGGCCAGCACGGTCTTGCCACGCATCAACTCATCCAGATTGCTCTGAATGGCGGCCTCGACCTCTGAATCCAGTGCGGAAGTCGCCTCGTCCAGCACCAGAATAGGCGCGTCCTTCAGCATCACGCGAGCGATGGCGATGCGCTGACGCTGGCCACCGGAGAGCTTCACGCCCCGCTCGCCCACATGCGCATCCAGCCCCTTGCGGCCTCGCTGGTCTTCCAGACGTTCGATGAAATCATCCGCCTTGGCGCGTCGGATCGCGGCCAGCAACTGCTCCTCATCGGCATCCATGCGCCCGAACATGATGTTATCGCGAATGGAGCGATGCAGCAGCGACGTGTCCTGCGTGACCATGCCGATATGCGCGCGCAACGTTTCCTGGCTGACCTTGGCGATATCCTGCCCGTCGATCAGAATGCGGCCCTTCTCGACGTCGTAGAAACGCAGCAGCAGATTGACGAGTGTGGACTTGCCCGCCCCTGAACGGCCCACGATACCGACCTTTTCGCCAGGCTCGATATCGAGGTTCAGGTTGTCGATAACGCCCTTGCTTCGTCCGTAATGAAAACTGACATTGTCATAGCGAATACCGGGTTTGGATACGACCAATCCCGGTGCACCCGGCACGTCCACCAAATCGATCGGCTGAGAAATCAACTCGGCGGCATTTTGTACGGTGCCGAAATTGCGCATGATCCCGTTGAACTGCGTCATCAACCGGCCCAGCAGGAAGTTGAGACGCAGCACAAGCGCCAGCGTAAACGCGACTGCACCGGAACTGATGCGACCCGACAGCCACAGATCGATACAGAGCGCTGCCATCGACGTGATCATGATGCCGGACAGCAGCGCCATGGAGGCTCTTACGCCGGTGATGAAGCGCGTGAACATCATGGTCTTCGACTGGAAGATATCGAAACCATCACGCATATAGCGGTCGTTGGCATCGTCACGGCCAAACAGCCGCAGCGTCTGGATGTTGCCATAGGCATCCACCATGCGGCCAGACAGCATGGATGCGGCTTCCGCCGTTTCCCGCGAATGCCTGCGAATGCGCGGCACGAAATAGCGCGCCAGCATCGAGAAAATACCGACCCAGACCACCACCACCACGGCCAGACGCCAGTCCAGACCGCCAATCAGAAACAGCATCGAAACAGAGTAGATACCAACGAACCAGACGCTTTCCATCAGCGATGTGACCAGATCGCCCGCCGCCTGTCCGCCAGACCAGACCTTGGTGACAATGCGACCGGAAAAATCGTTTTGGAAGAAGCTCAGCGATTGCCGTGCCACATGCATGTAGGACTGCCAGCGCACGAGATTATAAAAACCGGGCGTAATGATCTGTTGATCCACCAGCGCCGTGACCATGGTGACGACGAAGCGCACAACCGCAATCAGAACCAGCATGCCGATTAGCTCATAGCCATGATCGGCAATGAGTCCGGCCCATCCCGCGCCCGGCTTGACGGTGGACAAAATATCCACCAGCCGCCCGACAAACCAGAACAACGCCGCCTCGATAGCCGCCGTTAGCCCACCCAGAACCAGCATGGCAAAGAACGGCGTTTTGGCTTGCCTGAGATAGAACCAAATAAAAGCAAACGTATCTTCCGGCGGACGCAGATCGTCCTTGCGGGCGAAGGGCTTGATCCAGTTTTCGAAATAGCCAAAAATACGGGTGATGATCATGGATTTTGTATAGGTGGAATTCAGCCACGGGCAAAGCGGCGAGGAGATTATATTTTGGTAATGGTTGTTAGATAAGGCGCCTAAAACCATCGTTTGCTCAAATGGATCGCTGACGCCTTGACAGACTCTTTCGTCATCCTCGGGCTTGCCCCGAGGATCCACTCACGTATCTAAAATTGCGACGAAGCAGATGCTCGGGACAGGCCCGAGCATGACGAAAGAAAAGATGCCCCAAGAGTCCGAAGCTACTCCCCCGCCACCTTCATATCCGGTTCTTCCTCCGCAATGAATCCACCAGACTGGCGCAGCCACAGATCGGCGTAGATACCGCCGTGTTCCACCAACTCCCCATGCGTGCCGGCTTCGACGATCTTGCCCTTATCGAGAATGATAAGGCGGTCCATCTCGGTCAGCGTTGACAGACGGTGGGCGATGGCGATGACGGTTTTGCCTTCCATCAGCGCAAACAGATTTTCCTGAATGGCCGCTTCCACCTCCGAATCCAGCGCCGAGGTCGCCTCGTCGAGAATGAGGATCGGTGCGTTTTTCAGGAAGACACGGGCGATGGCGATGCGCTGGCGCTGACCGCCGGAAAGCTTGACGCCGCGCTCGCCGACCTGCGCATCAAGACCTTGGCGGCCATGCATATCGACAAGCGTTTCGATGAAATCCCAGGCGTTGGCGCGCTTTGCCGCCGCGATGATCTCTTCATCCGTGGCGCCCGGATGGCCATAGGCGATGTTTTCACGAATTGTCCGGTGCAGCAGCGACGTATCCTGCGTGACGACGCCGATCAGCGAACGCAGGCTATCCTGCGAAACCGTGGAAATATCCTGCCCGTCAATGAGGATTTTGCCCGATTCCAGATCGTAGAAACGCAACAACAGGTTCATCAGCGTCGTCTTGCCTGCACCTGAGCGACCGACCAGACCGACCTTTTCACCGGGCTTGATATCGAGCGAAAGGCCTTCGATCACGCCCTTGTTCTTGCCGTAGTGGAAACGGATGTCCTCGAAGCGGATTTCGCCCTTGTGAGCCGAAAGTCCGGGTGCATTGGCTGCATCGACGATATCGTGCGGCTTCGACATCATGCTCATGCCATCGTAAACGGTCCCGATGTTTTCAAACAGCGATGTGACTTCCCACATGATCCATTGCGACATGCCGTTGACGCGCATGGACAGGCCGATGGCAACCGCTACGGAGCCGACCGAAACAGAGCCCATCATCCAGAAATAGAGGCCGAGCGTAGCAGTCGAAAACATCACCAGCGCATTGTTGATATCGATGCTGATGTTGAAGGCGGAGATACGGCGCATCTGCCGGTGGACGGTGTCCAGAAATACGCTCATGCCTTCGCGCGCATAGATTTCCTCACGACCCGCATGGGAAAACAGCTTGATGGTGGCGATGTTGGTGTAGCTGTCCACTATGCGGCCCGTCATGAGAGACCGCGCATCGGCCTGCTCGCTGGCGAGGCGACCGAGTTTCGGCACGAAATAGGTCAGGATCGCGATATAGGTGCACAGCCAGAAGAGGAGTGGCAAAGCCAGCCGCCAGTCTGCAGCCGCCACCATGAACAGCATCGAGCCAACGAAGCTGATGGCGTAGACGAAGACGTCGATGACCTTCAGCGCCACTTCGCGAATGGAGAGCGCCGTCTGCATGACCTTGGTGGAAACGCGGCCTGCAAACTCGTTGGCGAAGAACGTCATGGAATGGCGCAGCAGGAAACGGTGCATATGCCACCGGGCAATCATGCCGAAGTTTCCTGCCAGCGTCTGGTGCATCGTCATGGTGTGAATGGTGCCCATCAACGGCAGGGCCACCAGCACGAGGCCACCCATCACAGCAAGATGCCAGCTCTCGTCCTGAAGGAAGGTTTCCCGGTTGGCCGATGCCAGCCAGTCCACGATGTTTCCAAGGAACTGGTAGAGCATCACTTCCGCAACCGCGATACCCATGGACATAAGGCCCAGCAGAAGCAGCCAGGGTGCAGCGGGTTTGACGTAATGCCACATGAACGGCAACAGCCGGTTGGGCGGCACGACAGGCGTGGCTGCGGGAAAGGGATCGAGACGTTTTTCAAACCAGCCGAACATGGCCTAGCTCCGGGCATAAAAACCTTGATAACGGCGCCGGGAGACCGAAGCTCCGACCGCTGCCCAAGGAAAGAACATGGAATATGGCCGCAACAGCCACATGACGAAACAGAAAAGGAAAGCGCGGTCAGACCGCAAAAACACCTAGGCCTGTGAAGGCGACACAAGGGCCGGGAGGCGATATCGAACAGGTATATTCATCTGAACCTCCGTGGCTGGTGTTGAAGATGCGCCCTTGTAGCTCAAAAAATATGCATTGACCAGCACCAAACAGCCCTCGATTTCCAAGCACGCAGCTTACGACACCCATATGTCGGTAAGACAACGAAGCGCCTGCCCGGCTGTGCTTGTTTCAACGCCGCCCGCCGTGGTAAGCCGCCGCCAGTTCGACGCGAAAGACAAGACCATGCCCGATCTCAGGATCGCCCTCTATCAACCGGACATCCCCGGCAACACCGGCACCATATTGCGCCTGGCGGCGTGTCTGGGCTTGGGTGTCGATATCATCGAACCGGCGGGCTTCGATATCTCCGACCGCAACCTGAAACGTGCCGGCATGGACTATATTTCCAGCGCATCGCTCACCCGCCATGTCAACTGGGAGCGCTTCGAGGAATGGCGCGCCACGACCGGCAGACGCCTGCTGCTCGCCTCCACCAAAGCCGCCCTGCCCTATGTCGATATTGCCTATCGCCCCGACGATATCCTGCTGTTCGGACGCGAAAGTGCTGGCGTGCCAGACCATGTGCATAACAAGGCAGACGAGCGGCTGATCATTCCAATGGTCGAAGGCCAGCGCTCCATCAATGTCGCCATGTCGGCGGCGATGATATCAGGAGAAGCCTTGCGCCAGACGGCGTGGGCGTAAGCGCCATTTCGCTTCAAAATGTCGTAATCAGCCCTGTACGATGGCGTATTTCGGGCCTATGTTTATTAGCCAACTAAAGATTCCGCCTTCCGAAACGTTTTGCGCATCCCGTCGTCCGAACGCGCCATCGGTTTCGGGCAAGGCCATGCGTTCACAATAAGAATACTGACGGAAGGAGGGCGACCAAGCATGCAATCCACCATCATTATCGTCAATCTGTTGGGCGCTGTCGCCCTGCTGTTGTTCGGCCTCGCGCAAGTGAAAGACGGCGTGACCCGCGCTTTCGGCGTCAAGCTCAGAACCGTGCTGGCGACCGGCACGAAGAGCGCGCTGCGTTCGCTGCTGTCAGGCTTCCTCGCCACCATCGCCCTGCAAAGTTCGACCGCCACCGCACTAACGGTGGCGTCCTTCGCCGAACGTGACCTCATCCGCCCGCGCATGGCGCAAGTCGTGCTGCTGGGTGCCAATATCGGAACCGCCGTCACGGCCTGGATTTTTGCGACCGGTGTGGCGTGGCTGTCTCCCATGCTGATCCTTACAGGTCTGATCGTGCGCAAGGGCGCCTCCAGCGCGCGTCAGGGCAGCGGCACCGCATTGGTCGGCGTTGGTCTGATGTTGCTGTCGCTTCATTTGCTCAGCGCGGCGACCGAACCGATGCGTGATTCCCCCGCGCTTGGTGCCTTCATCGGCATGCTGGATGATGCGTGGCCCGTCGCGCTGCTGCTGTCGGCGGCTTTGGCCTTCGTTTCATCCTCCAGCCTCGCCGTCGTGGTCCTCATTCTGTCGCTGGCATCCGCAGATATTCTGTCCACCGGGCTCATCATCGTCCTCATTCTGGGAGCAAACCTTGGCGGTGCGATCCCGCCCGTTGTTGCCACTCTGTCTGCACCGGCATCGGCCCGCCGCATCACCATCGGCAATCTCGTGGTTCGGGCCGCAGGCTGCGCCATTGCCCTGCCGCTTGCCGGTTACGGGGCGGAATTGCTCCAGAAACTTCCACTGGCGCAGGCCATGCTGCCGGTGGATGCGCATCTGATCTTCAATCTGGCGCTCGCAACCATCGCATGGCCCTTCTCCGGTCTGATCTCGGATATGATGGCAAAGATGGTGCCGGATGATCCGCAGACGGACGAAGGTCCGCATTTTCTCGATGCCGATGCGCTCGACACTCCCGTTGTGGCGCTCGCCAATGCTACGCGCGAAGTTCTCGTGGTCGGTGACACCATCGAGCGGATGCTGATCCGTGCCGAAAATGCCTTCAAGCACAATGATCTCGCCCCGCTTGCCGAAATCATAGCGCTCGAAAAGAAGGTTGATACGCGCCAGCAGGATGTGAAGATTTACCTCTCCCAGCTGGGTCGCAAAGGACTGGACGAGCACGATGCCCGCCGCTCCATCACCATCATCGATTACGCCATCAACCTCGAGCATATCGGTGATATCGTTGAAAAAGGGCTGGCCGAACAAATCCGCAAGAAGATCGTCAACGGCTTCAAATTTTCCGATGACGGATATGACGAACTGAAGACGCTGTTCGATATGACCATCGAAAACCTGCGCGCTGCACAGAGCATTTTCGTAACAGGTGATTTCGACCTCGCCCGCCGTCTGATGGAAATCAAGATCGATATCAGGCGGCTGGAAAAACAGTCATCAGGTCGCCATCTGGAACGGCTGCGGGATGGCCTGATGCAGAGCCTGCAAACCAGCTCGCTGCATCTGGATATGTTGCGCGACCTCAAGCGCATCAACGCCCACATCGTCTCCGTCGCCCATCCCATTCTCGATCAGGGCGGCGTGTTGGGAGAAAGCCGCCTTCGGGCCGCAGACAACCGGTCGTAACATCAATCGGCAGATGGCAGGCGGCGCATGGTGAACTCAATGCGGTCGCCTTCAAGTGTGCGCCAGCTTTCCACTTCGGTCCAATAGGCCGCCTTGGGAAACTCGTCGAACCATTCCTTGGCTTTCGCGCGCGCTTCACCGCGTGTCAGACAAAAGGTTTGGCGCACGAACATGCCCTGCTTGTTGTTTTTGCGTCCGCCAGCGGCCTCGTCCTGCCGGTGGGCGTCGAGCCTGCGTTTGAGGCCAGCCAGGGGTGGCGGTCCGGTAAATTTCGTCATGACACTCACCTCTCTTTTCAAAAGATAGTGTGAGACCCGGCGCTTGGCGAGTCGAATTTGTGTCTATGCCGCGTGGCTGATAAACCGGGCTGGACTCAACGATTCGACTTGAAGGACATCGGATATGGAACGGCCCGTTTTGCCGAAAGGCTTGCCCGACGACATCGAGGACAAGAAGGCGCTGGCCAAGGCATGGTTCGAAAGCCTTCGCGATACCATCGTCGCCTCCTTTGAAACCATCGAGGATGAGCTGGAGGGCCCGCTGGCCGATCACGAGCCGGGCCGTTTCGTCCAGAAAGAATGGCAGCGCGACGGCGGCGACGGCGGTGGCGGCAAGATGTCGATGATGGAAGGCCGCGTCTTCGAGAAGGTCGGCGTTCACACCTCGACCGTCCACGGCGAATTTCCGCCGGAGTTTCGAGGCCAGATTCCCGGCGCCGAAGAAGACCCGCGTTTCTGGGCATCCGGCATTTCGCTGATCGCGCACCCGGTCAATCCCAATGTTCCCGCCGTGCATATGAATACCCGCATGGTGGTCACATCCAGTCACTGGTTCGGTGGTGGCGCAGACCTGACGCCGGTTCTCGACCGCCGCCGCACGCAGGACGACATCGACAGCCAGGTGTTTCACCGCGTGTTCGAAATCACCTGCAACCGCCACGCTGTCGCGGATTACCCACGTTACAAGCAGTGGTGCGACGAGTATTTCCATCTCAAGCATCGCAACGAGCCCCGCGGCATCGGCGGCATCTTCTTCGATTGGCTGCACCCGGATGAGGAAAAGGGCGACTGGAATGCCAATTTCGGTTTCGTGCAGGATGTCGGGCGCGCCTTCAACCTGGCCTACCCCAAGATCGTCCGCAGCAATTTCAACAAGCCCTGGACGGAAGAAGACCGCGACGAGCAGCTCGTGCGCCGTGGTCGCTACGTCGAATTCAATCTTCTCTATGACCGGGGCACGATTTTTGGCCTGAAGACGGGCGGCAATGTGGATTCGATTCTCTCATCCCTCCCGCCGGTGGTTCGCTGGCCGTGAAAGCTCACGAAAAGTTTGATGTTTGTTAGCGATTTCATGCCAAATTTAGAAAATTAGACCTTCGTAAACAACAGCACCGGTGATAGTCTTCAATCCTCAGATGACTGGAGGAGCTATCATCGTGATTACTTCAAACAGCATGCCCAAATCCGCTGTCGGCACCAATCAAACCCGTGCCGTCCCGACACCTGATGTCATAGACCGTCTTGCCGCTGAAATGCGCGCGACGGGAGACCGAGAACTCCCACATTCCTTTTACGTCGAGCAGGCAAAACGCAAGCTGGCCAATGAGGCCGCCGCGAACGACGACCGCGTGAAAATCAGCCGCACTGTGCCCGCCGCGGCAACGTCATCCGTCTTCCATTGCTGGGCGCACTCCGACACAGTCTGACGGGAACTTATCCCTGCCGCACCCGTTTGCTGAACAGCAAGGCACCTCCGCTTGAAGCCTTAGTGCCCTGCATTTCACAATGGGAGGCAATGATGAGATTGTTCGAATGTGGAACCCTTGTGCCGGGTTGCGAATGGCACTCACGCGCTGATGAAGATGCAGAACTGGTGCGCCGCGCCGTCGAGCATCTTCGGCAGGCGCATGGCGAAACTGTAATCCGCGAAAACATGGTCGAGAACATCAAGTCGCGCATTCGCGATGAAAACGTCGTTCAGGCCTGATCCCTGACCGCTGTTTCAAGCCGGGCGGTGAGCGCTGCCCGGTCGAGTGAGAAGTTGAACTCGATCCATTTCTCCTCAAGCCCCGTCAAAATCTGGCCGACACGCGGCCCCGGCTCCACGCCAGCCGCCAGCACGTCTGCGCCTGTGAGCGGAAATTGCGGCTTCTGGAATTTTTCTGTTCGGGTCAGGAGTGCCGAAAGGCGGGCAATTTTCTGCATCGCGGCTTCACCCGCCGAGATATCGGCCCTCGCCGCAGCCAGAGCCAGTTTCAATTGTAAAAGCACGCCATCGACGCCCTGTCGGTAAAGCAGACGATCAAACGCCGCATCCGCAACCGCAGGATCGATGGCGGTCGACTCGGCCCATAATTTGAGCCGCTTTGCCTCGGCATTCGACATGCGAAGACGCGCGGTCAGTGCGCTTATCCTCTCGGCATCGGGCGGTACGATTGCCGCAAGACGCATCAACGCGTCCGGCTCCCAGCCAAGGGCCTGTTCGGCTGCGACGAGACCGTGGATGGCGTCAATGCCCCACTTCTCGGTTTCAGGCAGCACCTGCGCCAGCACGCCGGATTGCCGCATCCACAGCAGCGCCCGCGAAGGGTCTGTCGCAGATAGAAGCTTTTTCATTTCGCTCCAAACACGCTCAGCCGACAGCGTGGAGAGTTTGTCCTTGGCACGAGCACTGGCCCGCAGACCATCGGCATCCGGGCGACCAGACCCGTAATGCGCAAAAAAGCGGAAGAAGCGCAGAACGCGCAGATAATCCTCGGCGATGCGGGTATCGGCATCGCCAATGAAGCGGACGTTGCGCTTTTCGATATCGGGCAAGCCGCCGATAAGGTCGATCACCTCACCCGAGGCATCAGCATAAAGCGCATTGATCGTCAGGTCGCGGCGCTCCGCATCGTCCTGCCAGTCGGTGCCGAAAACCACCTGCGCGTGGCGGCCATTCGTTTCCACGTCTCGGCGTAGGGTGGTGACCTCGAAGCCTTCACCATCCAGCACCAGCGTTACGGTGCCGTGCTCGAAGCCGGTCGGGACGGCCTTTATGCCCGCCTGTTTGGCGCGGTCCACCACGTCTTGCGGCGGCAACGTCGTTGCGATGTCGATGTCGCCCACCGGCATGCCCATCAACGCATTGCGCACGGCGCCGCCGACGACCCGCGCCTCACCACCATCGGCATTCAAAAGCGCCAGTATCCGCTGTAGCGACGGCTTGGAAAACCAGTCCTGCCCGGCAATGTTGCTCATGAATAAAACCTTTCGTAGATGCTGCGCACGATACCCGCCGTAATGCCCCAGATATAGCGTTCGCCATAGGGCATTTCATAGAAAAACCGCTCCCTCCCCTGAAAGATGCGGCTGCCGCGCTTGTGATTGTCGGGGTTCATCAGAAACGACAGCGGCACCTCGAAAACCTCGTCCACTTCTGTGGGGTTGAGGGTCAGATCAAAGCCGGGCTTGACCACTGACAGCACCGGCTTGATGCGAAAACCCGTGCCGGAAATATAATCCGGCAACCGCCCGACGGTCTCGACAAAGGAGCGCGACACGCCGATTTCCTCTTCCGTTTCGCGAAGAGCCGCATCTTCCGGCGAGCGATCTTCCTTGTCTATACCGCCACCGGGAAAGGAAATCTGGCCGGAATGCTTGCGAAGTGTCGCCGTGCGCTGCGTAAAAATGACCCGTGCTTCATCGCCATAATCCACCACCGGCACCAGCACGGCAGCATCTTTCAGCCGAATACCCTCACCCGCTAATCGTATACCCGGGTTAAGAACATGATCGCCATTGTCCCCGTCCTCACGCTCGGCCACGCCCTCGCCTTCCGAGAGAACACGATGCCGGAAATTGGCGGCTGAGAAAAATGAGAGATCATCCATGGTAGGCAAAACCACCGGAATATTCCTCATTCCTGTGCTTGTCACAGGAATCTAGCCAGCCCAGTTCTGGGCTGAAAGACTCTCCACGCTGCGCAGACGCGCAGCAACTGGATTCCTGTGACAAGCACAGGAATGAGGAGCATTGAAGGGTCTGGCAGTCGGATAATATCATTTTGACAATTCACTTAATTCAGCTGCTGGCATGATGGCAAACACCTGCCCGCCAGATCGCACGGCAAACATATCTTTTCCTTCGATTTCAACCACTTCGCCCAGTTCCACCAGATCATACATGACGGCGCGCGACACCAGAGCCTCCAGCCGACCGCGCACGAGAAGATAGGGCTTCAACTCGCTGTTTTCACCGCTGATTTCGAAACGCAGCGGGTGCTCGGGCCCCACTTCCACCACATCGCCCACATTGGTACGGAATGTGAGAAGCGGCACACCATCTTTTTCGCCCACATTCATCTCGACCGCGATAAACGGCGCATCGACCACGCGGATGCCGACCTTTTCCACAGGCGTTACGAGATAGGTCCTACCGTCTTCATCCTTGCGCAAAACGGTGGAAAACAGCCGCACCAGCGGCGCGCGGCCAATCGGCGTGCCCATGTAGAACCATGTGCCATCGGCGCGGATTTCCATATCCAGATCGCCACACAACTCCGGGTTCCAGCGTTCGACGGGTGCGGGACCGCGCACCTTTTCGCCAGTCTGGTCGGCAGCGCGCGAAATCAGGGCTGCGAGCCCTGCGGCATCCGGTGCCGAATTTATCGTCTCAACCGCCATATTCGAGCCCTGCTTTGTCCATTATTGAGAGTATCGGCATGAGTAACGAGATAGTCATTCCAAGGCTGCTTGTCAGCGGGCAGGATGACAATAAGCTATAGGCAGCGCGAAATCCGTCCTGTAAGCGGTAGTAGGCTTGTTAAGACGTGACAGCGGCGTTGGTTTTGAGGAGAGCGATATGGGCATGATGAACACCAGCGAAACCCTCGATGAAAAAGCGATCATCGCTGCTGCCGAAAAGGCGCTGTCCGACATCGCCGCCATCAGGAGTGAAGTTTCCAAGGTCATCTTCGGGCAGGAAACAGTCGTTGAAAACACGCTGCTGGCCATCCTTTCCGGCGGCCATGCGCTGCTGGTCGGCGTTCCCGGTCTTGCCAAGACCAAGCTGGTGACAACCCTTGGCACCGTTCTCGGGCTCGATGCAAACCGCATCCAGTTTACGCCAGACCTCATGCCCTCGGATATTCTCGGTTCCGAAGTCATGGATCAGGATGAAAGCGGTCGCCGCTCCTTCCGCTTCATCAAGGGCCCGATCTTCGGTCAGTTGCTGATGGCCGACGAAATCAACCGCGCCAGCCCGCGCACGCAGTCTGCGCTGTTGCAGGCCATGCAGGAATATCACATAACGGTCGCTGGCCAGCGCTTCGATCTGCCCAAGCCTTTCCACGTTCTGGCCACCCAGAACCCGCTTGAGCAGGAAGGCACGTACCCGCTGCCGGAAGCCCAGCTCGATCGCTTTTTGCTGCAGGTCGATGTCGGATATCCTGATCTGGCCGCAGAACGCCAGATCCTGCTCGATACCACCGGAACAGCGTCGGGCGAGGCCCGCCGCATGATCGAAGGCGATCGTCTCATCGAAATCCAGACGCTGATCCGCCAGATGCCTGTCAGCGACAAAGTGGTGGATGCCATTCTGGCTCTGGTGCGCTCAGCGCGCCCCGGCCATGGCAACACACTGACGGACAAGAACGTCGCCTGGGGTCCGGGGCCGCGTGCCGGTCAATCGCTGATGCTGACGGCCCGCGCCCGCGCGCTCTACGAAGGCCGTCTCGCACCATCGCTGGACGATATCTTCGCGCTTGCCGAACCGGTTCTAGAACACCGCATGGCGCTGACATTCGCGGCCCGTGCCGAAGGCATGTCCGTGCGCGATGTCATCGCAGCCCTTGTGGAACAGGCCAAGAACTGACCGTCCGCCGTCCAATACGTTAAGGAGTGCATGTGGCATCCATCGGCCAGATCGTAGAGCAGACGCCCGGCAGTGACGTGCTGGCCCGTGCGCGCCAGCGCGCCGCTCTGGTGCCCGATTGCATGGTGGAGGCAAAACGCATTGCCAACACCGTGACGGCGGGCTGGCATGGTCGCCGTAAGCGTGGCATTGGCGAAAACTTCTGGCAGTTCAGACCCTATGCCGATGGCGAAAGCCTGTCGCGCATCGATTGGCGCCGGTCCGCGCGCGACGATCATACCTATATCCGAGATCAGGAATGGGAAGCGGCCCACACAATCTGGCTCTGGGCGGATCTGTCGCCTTCCATGATGTTCAAGTCCACCTTGGGCTCAGTCTCCAAGGAAAGCCGCGCCTTGGTGCTGATGCTCGCACTCGCTGAAATCCTGGCCCGCTCCGGCGAGCGCATCGGCTGCCCCGGCATCATGGAGCCGATTTCCGCGCGCAACTCAGCGGAAAGGCTGGCAACGGCCATCATGCATGCGCCCGCAACCACCGGCCTGCCGGATACGGCAATGATCCGTGGTTCCAGCGAGCTGGTGCTGATCGGTGATTTTCTGGATGACGCCACGACCGTGATGGAGCGCCTGTCGCCGCTTGCCCGCCGTGGCCTGCGCGGTCACGTGGTGGAGATCGCCGACCCCGCCGAGGAAGTGTTTCCCTATAGCGGTCGCACCGAGTTCTCGGACCCGGAAACCGGCGAAAAACTGACCGCCGGTCGGGCAGAAACCATTCGCGAAGATTATACCCGTGCGTATTTAGCACGGCGTGAGGCAATGTCCTCGTCGCTTCGTCGCCTTGGCTGGAATTTCGTCTTTCACCGCACGGATCATCTGGCATCCGAAGCGCTGGTTGCCATGCACATGTATCTCTCCGGCACCCCGGCTGGCGGTGCCAACGGAGGCCGCACATGAGCGCCCTGCCCTTCGTTTTCACCAGTCCCTACATCCTGCTTGGTCTTCTCGCCCTGCCCGCCATCTGGTGGCTGCTGAGGCTGACGCCGCCGCGCCCGAAGGCGGAAATCTTCCCGCCGCTGCGCATTCTGGCAACCGTGCTGAAACGCGAGGAAACACCGTCTAAAAGCCCTTGGTGGCTGACAATTCTGCGTATGTTGCTGGCCGCAGCGGTCATTCTCGCACTGGCCGATCCGGTCATCAACCCGCGCAACAACACGCTGGCGGGCGATGGCCCCCTTGTGCTGATCATCGACAATGGCTGGGCCTCGGCACCCGATTGGGAGCGCCGCGTGCGCACCGCAGAGGCCCTGATCGGCGATGCCGAACGTGCCGAGCGCCCCGTGTCGATTGCCTTCACCGCAGACCGCGACCACGACGCCGAACCGGGCACGACAGCCGCAGCCCGCGAGAAGCTCGCCGCCGCCAAGCCACAGCCGCTGGTGCCCAATCGTGTGCGCACCGCAGAAGCCGTTATCGAAGCCATGAACGGCACCAATCCCGGCACTCTCGCCTATGTCACCGATGGCGTCGCCACACCTGAAGACCGGGCCGCGCTTAGCAGCCTTGCCACCATGCAGGCAGCTGAATTCCGCGTGGTCGAAGGTGATGGACAGGCCGTTACGGCGATAACAGGTGCGGAAAACGGTGCTGAAACCATGACAGTTGCTCTTTCGCGCCTTGAAACCAGCGGGCCATCGACCCTCATTGTCAGCGCGCAGGATAGTCAGGGCCGGGTTCTTGCCAGCGACAACGCCACCTTCGCGCCGGGTGCAGCCGAAACCACTGCCGTTCTCAGTGCTCCCTTCGAACTGCGCAACGATTTCGCACGCTTGTCCATCGACCGGCTATCGACGGCGGGCTCGGTGCATCTGCTGGATGACGGTTTCCGCCGTCGCCGCGTCGCCCTTCTGGCAGGCGAGACCGGCAATGATTTCCAGCCTCTCCTTCAGCCGCTGTTCTATATCAGCCGCGCGCTTCAGCCCTATGTCGATCTGGTGCCGCAACGGCAGGCGGACCTTGCCGTCGCCATTCCAGAGTTGCTGCAATCCAATCCATCCGTCATCGTCATGGCCGATATCGGTCGCCTGCCGCAGGAAACCTACGCGCCCATCCAGCGCTGGCTGTCGCGTGGCGGTACCTTGATCCGCTTTGCCGGCCCGCGCCTTGCAGCGGCCCCGGCGGACGATCCGCTAGTGCCGGTGACCTTACGTCAGGGTGAGCGCGCACTCGGCGGCGCTCTTTCCTGGGCAGAACCGCAGCCACTGGCCGATTTCCCGAATTTCGGCCCCTTCGCAGGCATGCCGAAGGCCGATGGCGTTCACATCAAGCGGCAGGTTCTGGCCGAACCGACGCCCGATCTGTCGGAACGCACATGGGCAAGCCTTGCCGATGGCACGCCACTGGTGACCACCCGCAATGTCGATGCAGGCCGCATCGTGCTGTTCCATGTCAGCGCCGAAGCCAGTTGGTCGGACTTGCCCATCTCAGGCCATTTTGTGGAAATGCTGCGCCGGATCGTCCAGCTGTCACAGGTCGGCGGCTCCTCGGCATCCGCCAATGCACCCACCGCAGCCCTGCCGCCTTACCGCCTGCTGACCGCAACCGGCGCGCTCTCGCCTGAAATCGGCACCGCCCGCCCGCTGGACGTAAAGCCCGGCCAGGCTCCTGCTGCCAGCTTCGACAATCCCCCCGGTCTCTATGGCACGGAATCCGGTTTCGTCGCGCTCAACCTGCTTCCGCCGAACGCAACGCTGCGTCCCATCGACACCGCGCTTGCGGGAACCGCAACCACGCGAGAAGGCCTCGTCGGCGAAGCCGCCAGATCGTTGCGTCCCTCCCTGTTCATCGCAGCCTTGCTGATGCTGTTTGCCGACAGCCTCATCGTTCTCTTCATGAACGGCGTCTTTTCTCGTCTGCCCCGCGCCCGCTCGTCGGCTGCGGCCATTCTGCTGACATTTGCCGCTGGCCTGACGATTTTTGCGCCTGACATCGCCCGCGCCGATGACCCGAAACCCGGTGACGAGGCCATCTTCGAGCGGCTGGACACAACGCATCTGGCCTATGTCCGCACCGGCGAAGACGATGTCGACCGCATTTCCGAACAGGGCTTGCAGGGGCTGACCGAGTTCATGACATGGCGCACGACGCTGGAGCCCGGCGCGCCGGTGGGGCTCGATATTTCCAGCGACGAGTTGTCCTTCTATCCCATCATTTACTGGCCGATTTCAGCCACCGCGCCGATGCCGTCCACTGCCGCGATCTCACGGATCGATGCCTATATGCGCGCGGGCGGCACCGTGTTGTTCGACACACGCGATCAGTTTTCGTCGCTTGATGGCGGCGGCAACACGAGCGCCAATGGCCAGCGCCTTCAGGAAATCCTCGCTAACGTCGATATCCCACCGCTGGAACCCGTGCCGAAAGACCATGTGCTGACGCGCTCGTTCTACCTGTTGAACAATTTCCCCGGTCGCTACTCCGGCAGTCCGCTCTGGGTGGAATCGCGGCAGGACGCGGCAAAGACGACATCGGGCATCTCCTCATCAGGTGATGGTGTGTCGCCCATCATCATCACCAGCAATGATTTTGCCGGTGCGTGGGCCGTCGATGCCAATGGCGCACCGGTGCTGCCCACCGTGCCGCCGGATGAGGTGCAGCGCGAACATGCGTTCCGCTCCGGCGTCAACATCATGATGTATATGCTGACCGGCAACTACAAGGCCGATCAGGTGCATGTGCCCGATATCCTCCAGCGGTTGGGGCAATGATATGACACTGACCTTCGCTCCGTTCCTGCCATGGATCGTCATCGCCATCATGGCAATCGCCGCCTTCGTGCTGGCCATTATCGGCCTGTGGCGCGGGGTGCGCGGTGCGTGGCTGCGCGGGCTGGCGCTTGCCGCACTGTTGCTCGCGATCTCCAATCCGCTTCTGACCAATGAGGAGCGCGACCCACTTTCGACCATCGTGCCCGTCATCGTTGACCGCTCGCAAAGCCAGGACGTACAGCAGCGCCCTGAACAAACGGAGCAGGCGCTGGCGACGCTGAAAGAACGTCTCGCGCGCTTCCCGAGGATCGAGCCGCGCTTTGTGGATGTCAAGAACGATCCTAACAGCGATGCCCCGGCGACCAATCTGTTCTCGGCGCTCGCGGCTGCCGTCTCGGACGTTTCGCCATCCCGCGTCGGCGGCGCGATCCTCCTCAGCGATGGGCAGATCCACGACATTCCGAACGTCACGCCCAATATCGAGCAGACTCTGGGCTTCAAGGCGCCTATTCACGGCCTGATCACCGGACGGGCAGATGAGTTCGACCGGCGCATCGAAGTGGTGCGCGCGCCGCGCTTCGGTATCGTCAACGAGCAGCAGGAACTGACGCTGCGCGTCTTCGATGACGGTCGCGCACAGGGTGGTCAGGCGGAAGTGACCGTGAAGATGAATGGCGAGGAAATCGCGACGCTGGAAGCGACGCCCGGCCAGCCTCTGCCCTTCAGTTTCAAGGTCCCGCGCGGCGGCAACAACGTCATGGAATTTTCCGTGGCGGAACTGCCGGGCGAGGTGACCACCAGCAACAACCGCGCCGTCCACGTCATCGAAGGCATCCGCCAGAACCTGCGTGTGCTCCTGGTGTCCGGCGAACCGCACGCGGGCGAGCGCGCATGGCGCAACCTGTTAAAGTCGGACACGTCGGTCGATTTGGTGCATTTCACCATTCTGCGTCCACCGGAAAAGCAGGATGGCACGCCGATCAACGAGTTATCGCTAATTGCTTTCCCGACGCGTGAGCTGTTTGTCGAGAAGATCGAGGACTTCGACCTCATCATCTTCGACCGCTACCAGCATCGCGGCGTGCTGCCGATCCTTTACTATGATTACATCGCCCAATATGTCGAAAAAGGCGGCGCGCTGCTGATTGCCGCCGGGCCCGAACATGCGGGGCAGGATTCCATTGCCATGACTCCCCTCGCCTCGGTGCTACCAGCACAGCCCACCGGCGAGATGCATCAGGCAGCCTTTTATCCGCGCCTGTCCGAAGCAGGCAAGAAGCACCCCGTCACACGTGGTCTGGAGGGTTCAGCCGAAGAACCACCGCAGTGGGGCCGCTGGTTCCGCACCGTCGGTGTCGAGCAACCGCAGGGCCAGACCGTGATGCTGGGTGATGGTCAGGACCCGTTGCTGGTGCTGAACCGTCAGGGAGAAGGCCGTGTTGCCATGCTGCTGTCCGATCAGGGTTGGCTGTGGGCACGCGGCTTCGAAGGCGGCGGCCCGCATGTCGGCCTCTACCGTCGCATCGCCCATTGGCTGATGAAAGAGCCCGAGCTTGAAGAAGAAGCGCTGACAGCCCGCGCCAATGGCCGCACGCTGGAAATCACCCGCCAGACCATCGGCGACAATCCCGGCGATGCCACGGTCAAATTCCCCACCGGCAAGACCGAGACGATGGCGTTCACGCAGACAGAACCCGGTCTCTACAAGATCGAACGCCGCATGGACGAAACCGGCCTCTACGAAATCACCAACGGCGACTTCACCACACTCGTCCATGTCGGCGCTGTGGACGCACCGGAATTCAAGGCGATGATCTCGACCACGCAACCCTTGCAGCCACTGGTCGATGCCACGAAGGGCAGTATCCACCGTGTCGTGAACGACAATGACCGCGTCGTGCTGCCAGATATCCTGCCCGTGCGCGGCGATGTGCGGGTGGCGGATAATGACCGCATGCTCATTCGCCTGACGGACGAAACAGTGCTGAAAGGCGTCAACACATTGCCGCTCTTCGCCGGTTTCGCGGGCCTTGCCGCACTTCTGCTGGCCTTCTCCGCGCTCTGGTGGCGTGAAGGGCGCTGATGGAACCGCGTATTGCCATCAGTGACTCCGACAAGGAAAGCGAAGCGGCCATCCTCGCTGGGCTGAAAGCCTACAATGCCGAACGGTTCGGCCCAAGCGATTGGCGGGGACTCGTCATATCGTTGCGTGATGACGATGATAACATCATCGGCGGGCTGAGCGGCCACACGGCGCGCGGCTGGCTTTACACCTCGCTTCTCTTCATTCCGGAAGATATGAGGGGCAAAGGTCTTGGACCAAAACTTCTCGATCTTGCTGAAAAAGAAGCCCTTAAAAGAGGGTGCCGAGGTGCCTATATCGATACGATGAATACAGACGCTTTGCGCCTTTATCAGAAATGCGGCTATGTGGTTTTCGGCCAAATCGAAGATTTTGGCAACGCGAATATTATGATCTATCTCAAAAAATCACTTTCATAAATAATAGCTTACGGAAACTCTCCATGACAGACAGCAGTTCTTTTGAACCTTTCACGTTCTCACTGGGCAAGGCCCGCATTACCGCATTATCAGACGGTATCCTCACGGCACCCATTGGCAGCCTCTACCGCCTGGGCTCCGACCAGCCCACCCCTGAAAAATTTCCAGACGCTCCGGCTGAGCTGTCAGTCAATGCATTTCTGGTGGAAACAGACGACAAGAAAATCATGATCGATGCCGGTTCCGGCGCGCTTTATGGGCCGGCACTTGGCAAACTGAGAGCAGCGCTGGAAACCTTGGGCGTGTCACCAGATGACATCGATGACGTTATTCTCACCCATATTCATGCCGATCAGACCGGCGGTTTGATCGCGGACGGCAAGGCCGTTTTCAAGAATGCCACGCTGCATATTGGCAAGACGGAAGCCGCCTTCTGGCTGACGGATGGCGCTGCCGACGCGCCCCATGCAACGGAGAAGGTCAAGGGTCAGATCGCCCGCGCGCACGACACGATCGATCCCTATGAAGTAGAAAATCGCGTCGAGCTGTTTGAAGACAACGGCGATATTCTGCACGGTTTCAGCGCAACTTTGCACGCTGGCCACACGCCGGGCCACCTTGCCATCCGGTTTGAGAACAACGGCGAAACGATCGTGTTCGTTGGCGATATCGTCCATGGCAACCGCGTGCAGTTCGACAATACGGCAGTGACGATCGATTTCGATTACGATCAGCCAACAGCTGCAATCACGCGCGCTGCTGCTTTCCAACAGGCCGCCGACGAAGGCTATCTTATCGCGGCAGCACACCTGCCCTTCCCCGGCATTGGCAATATCAGCCGCAACGGTGAGCAATATCGCTTCGACGCCTATAAGAAATAGCGAAGAACGCGGCGGCGCGTGTAAGCGCCGCCGCGTCTGAACGTACTCTCAAATTGCTAGTATCGACGCAAAGAGCTGAGTTTCAGGCTATCACGCGGTAGCGCGAAGAGGCTCCACAGTGGCTTCTTCATCGAGAAATGCGATGGATTCGTTACAGTTCCGCCAGGCAATCAAGCCCTTTAGCCGTTCATGCGTGTCATCCGCCAGCGGCACGACAAGCACCCGGTTCATATCGACAGGGCCCGGGAAATCCAGCGCCGCATAGGCGACCTTCTCGAAACCCAGCGGCATATAATACGGCGGATCACCGATCAGAATAACGCCTTCCGAACCCTTGCGCCTGGCGGCAGCAATGGCGATCCGCACCAGTTCACGACCGATGCCCATGTTCTTGTGCGAAGGCCGCACGGCGAGAGGGCCGAGCATGTGCCCTTTCACGCCGCCAGCCAGAACCGGCGTCATGCGGACCGAGGCAATCGTCTCGCCATCGTCTGCGCAGATATAGGAGATCGAGCGGTCGTGCGGGCCCTGCTCGCGAATGCGGGCAGCAGCACGGGTGTGCCGACCGGGGCCGAAGGCTTCTGCATTGATGAGTTCGATAACGGCGTCGTGAGACGCGTCTTCGGTGAGGTAGACCAGTTCGTGCTTGGACATGAAGGGACCGGAACGTTAAAATACGGATAGGACGATGTGACGGCTGCGCCGGTTAAGGCGTTCGAAGCGTCAGCGTCGTCGGAGCATCCGTGTTGCGGTCATAAAGCAGAATTCCCTCAGAATTGTGATAAACGCGGATATCAGGAAAATTCCGACGCGTCCAGAACAAATACAACCCTCAGCCATTCAATGATGCGAGTGTGATACGAACGCACTGTTCACGTCCCCAGGGGTTCACTTCCCGCAAAGCCATGCCTTACAGTGCGTGCAACAACATGAAGGAGAAAGCGCGATGGGTATGCTGGTTGAAGGTGTCTGGAAAGACGTCTGGTACGACACCAAAGAAACCAAGGGCCACTTCAAGCGTAGTGCCTCGCAGTTTCGCAATTGGCTGACATCGGATGGTGAGCCTGGCCCTTCCGGCACAGGCGGCTTCAAGGCCGAGAAGGACCGCTACCACCTCTATGTATCCCTCGCCTGCCCCTGGGCGCACCGCACGCTGATCTTCCGCAAGCTTAAAAAGTTGGAAGACTTCATTTCCGTTTCGGTGGTTGATCCGCTGATGCTGGAAAACGGCTGGGAGTTCAAACCAGCAGATGAACGCACACCCGGCGCAACCGAAGATCACCTCTTCGGCGCGTCCGCCATGTGGCAGGTCTATACCAAGGCAGACCCGAACTATTCCGGCCGGGTGACCGTGCCTGTGCTGTGGGACAAACGGCAGAACACCATCGTCTCGAATGAATCGGCTGATATCATCCGCATGTTCAACGGCGCTTTCAACGACCTGACGGGATCGACAAGCGATTACTACCCGGAAGCCCTGCGTGCAGAGATCGATCCCCTCAACGATCTGATCTACGACACCGTCAACAACGGCGTCTACAAGGCAGGCTTTGCCACCACGCAGGAGGCCTATGAGGAAAGCGCCGTCAAGATTTTCGAGACGCTGGAAATGCTAGAAAAGCGCCTGGCCGATAAGCGTTTCCTGCTCGGCTCGCAGCAGACCGAGGCAGATTGGCGACTGTTCACCACGCTCGTGAGATTCGACCCTGTCTATGTCGGCCACTTCAAATGCAACATCCGCCGCATCCACGACTATCCCAATCTGACGGGATATCTGCGCGATCTCTACCAGACATCAGGCGTTCCCGAGACCGTGGATATGCGCCACATCAAGGAGCATTATTACCGCAGCCACAAGACCATCAACCCGACGGGAATCGTGCCCGTGGGTCCAGAGCTCGATCTGGACAGAGCCCATGATCGGGACCGTTTGGGTTGAACTACCAGTAATCATCCGGCTGCACGTCACCCGCCAACTCGGCAAGCCGTCTGCGAGTTGCGGGCGTCGTGCCATCAGGCAGAGCGTCAAGTGGGAAAAACCCGCTGTCGCTGATTTCGCGGTCGGGCACCTTTGGGGCGGTTTGCGTCACCTTGAGGCGGTAAAACAGCACATGGTCACGGTTGCTGGTGCGGTTGTTGAAATAGACATGAAAAAGCTGCGGCGTGGACGTGGCAACAAGGTTGCCCTCCTCGCGGATTTCTTTGTGCAGCGCCTGTAACCCGGTTTCGCCGCGCTCCACACCACCTCCCGGCATATGCCAGCCTGAAATATAGGTATGCCGCACTAGAAAGGCCCTGCCCTCAGCATCGAAACAGGCAGCACGGACACCGAGTGTCATTCCGCGACTGAGAAAGAAGAACGCGTGAAGCATGCGTTTGGCAATATTCCGAAGCAACCGCCGGAACCCTTCACCCCGCCCAAGGTTTTCACTCACGTCTCAACTCTCCGTCAACTGGTACCCGATAAACCAGATACTGCTTCACACTTTGGCGTTCAGCGCTTATCCCTTTGAAAAATCGAGGTTTCGCATTGTACGCTCCAACATGGATAGATTATGTCTGAACGCATGTTCAAACTTGCCCACATCTCCGATATCCATCTCGGCCCGCTGCCCAAACTCACCTTTCGGGAGCTCGCATCTAAGCGCATCCTTGGATTTGTGAACTGGCGCCTCAATCGTCGCAAGCATCTTTTCAGCGACACGCTGGAAAAGGTGGTGGACGATATGGAAAGCAAGGCGCCTGATCATGTCGCGATTACTGGCGATCTGGTCAATCTGGCAACCGGCATTGAAATCCGCGCCGCCGCCGACTGGCTGGAGGAAGTGGGCGATCCGCTGAAAGTCTCGGTCGTTCCCGGCAACCACGATGCCTACGTGCCCGGCGCGCATGATAAGGCCATGGCCGCTTGGTATCCCTTCGTGCACGGCGATGGCGACAAGGAAAACTGGGACGAAGACCGCAAGATTTTCCCCTACATGCGGGTACGCGGACCTGTGGCCATGATCGGCTGCTCGACCTCCATCGCCACCCCACCCTTTTCCGCCACCGGCTATTTTGGCCGGAGACAAGCGCGCGCCACTGCCGAATTGCTGAAAAAAGCGGGCGAAATGGGCCTGTTCCGCGTGGTGATGATCCATCACCCACCCATTCGCGGTGCTGCCTCCACTCATAAACGCATGATCGGCATCCGCCGCTTCGCAGCCGCCATCGGCACCGGCGGCGCGGAACTCGTGCTGCACGGCCACACCCACCTCAACACCGTCTACTGGCTGAACACCCATCGCGGGCGTGACCACACCCCCGTCGTCGGCATCGCCTCCGCCTCGCAAGGCCCCGGCGGCGAAAAACCCCGCGCCGGATACAATCTCTTCCACATCGACGGCGGCCCAGGCACTTGGAACGTAACTTGCGAACGCTATGGCCTCAATGAGAAAGCCACCGGCATCGAGCTGGAAGATGTACGGGTGTTTTACACCAATGGCCGCCCGCTGGGCTTTAGCAACCCGGTGGAACAAGGGGATGATGAGTAGGCGGATTGATGACACCTTAAAAATCTGACTGAAGATACCCGCCTGATCTTGTGGATCACGAATAAGACATGCACTCTTTCATCATGAAAGGTTACGTCTACATCTTAGCCTCAAAACGAAATGGCACGCTTTATATCGGCGTAACCAAGAACTTATCAAACAGGTTGTTTGAGCATCAAAATGAGCTGACCCCAGGATTCACTTCAAAATATGGGGTTAAAACACTTGTTTGGTTTGAAGATCATGACCTTTTGACCACGGCCATTATGCGTGAAAAAACCATAAAAAAGTGGCCTCGGCAGTGGAAATTAAACCTCATCGAAAGCACGAATCCGGACTGGCTGGACATCTCCCATCACTTACATGGAATATGAGGGGAAGTTGCGCATTATGCATACTCCCCTCATTCCTGTGCTCGTCACAGGAATCCAGTCGTCGCGCGTCTGCGCGGCGAAGGACTCTTTTTCAGCCCAAAGACTTGGGCTGACTGGATTCCTGTGACAAGCACAGGAATGAGGAGGGGGGAGAAAGCTAGGAGACTCTTCCCCGCTGCTCCAAAACCCGGTTCGCAGCAGACACAATCGCCTCCAGCGAAGCAGCCACAATGTTCGTGTTGATACCCGCACCAAACAGCTTCCCACCCGGATGCTCCATCTCGACATAGGCGATGGCCGAGGCGTTGGAGCCGTGTTGCAGGGAGTGCTCGGAGTAATCATTTACCGAGAGATCAATGCCGAGGTAAGTCGACAACGCATTGATGAAGCCATCAATAGGGCCCGTGCCCTTGCCCTCAATACGCTTGATCTCGCCATTGTCGGTAATTTCCGCCGCGACAACGCGCACACCCTTATAATCACCCGCAGGATAGGTGTGGTGATCGACGAATTTGAGACGTGCATTCGGCTGGGTCACGTATTGCGCGATGAAGTGCTCGTAGATGCGCTTGGCTGGCAGTTCCACGCCTTCCTCATCGGTAATGCGCTGGATTTCCTCGCGGAATTCCACCTGCAAGTTGCGCGGCAGGTTGATGCCGTAATCCTGTTGCAGAATATAGGCGATGCCGCCTTTGCCGGACTGCGAGTTGATGCGAATGATCGCCTCGTAGGAGCGACCGACATCCTTCGGGTCGATCGGCAGATACGGCACTTCCCACACAGGATGGTTGGCAACCTTGATCGCCTTCATACCCTTGTTGATCGCATCCTGGTGCGAGCCAGAGAACGCGGTGTAGACCAGTTCACCCACATAAGGGTGGCGCTCGGGGATCGTCATTTCGTTAGAATATTCATAGACCGACTTAATGTGTTCGATATCGCGGCAGTTGAGTTCAGGATCGACGCCCTGCGTGTACATGTTCAACGCCAGCGTCACCACATCGACATTACCCGTGCGCTCGCCATTGCCGAACAATGTGCCTTCGACGCGGTCCGCACCGGCCATCAGGCCCAGTTCGGTGGCGGCGATGCCGGTGCCACGGTCATTGTGCGGATGCAGCGAGATGATGACGTTTTCGCGGTTGTCGATGTTGCGGCACATCCACTCGATCTGGTCGGCATAGATGTTCGGCGTTGCCATCTCAACGGTCGAAGGCAGGTTGAGGATCAGCTTGTTGTCCGCCGTTGGCTTCACGACTTCAACCACCGCATTGCAGATTTCCAACGCCACTTCCAGTTCCGTACCGGTAAAGCTCTCCGGCGAATACTCGAAGCGATAACCGCCACCGGCCTTGGCGGCCATATCGGTGATCATCTTGGCCGCATCGACGGCGATCTGCTTGATACCGGGCACGTCCTTGGCAAACACCACGCGGCGCTGCAATTCAGAGGTGGAATTGTAAAAGTGGATGATCGGGTTTTTGGCACCTTCCAGCGATTCGAAGGTGCGCGTGATCAGTTCCGGACGGCACTGCACCAGCACCTGCAATGAAACATCATACGGCACGCCACCCTGCTCCACACACCAGCGGGCAAAGTCGAAATCTGTCTGCGATGCCGAGGGAAAACCGATTTCGATTTCCTTGAAGCCCATTTCCAGCAGCAGCTTGAACATGCGCTCCTTGCGATCATGCCCCATGGGGTTAACCAGCGACTGGTTGCCATCGCGCAAGTCGACCGAACACCAGATCGGCGCCTTGTCGATAGTTTTCGATGGCCAGGTGCGGTCCTTGATGTCGATGACAGGGTATGGGCGATACTTCACGTTCGCGTCCGGCATACCCTTGGAAGTCTGAGAGGTCTTGGCGTCCATAATCTTGCTCCTTCCACGCATCGCGGCTGAAAAAGCCTTGGCAGATGCGCGCCCAAACGGGCCTTAAATCCAGTATAAAGTGAGATTTCGAGTTGAGGAGCGTTGGCACCAGCGGGCTTTCGGCCGCCGGGCGCTCCTCACTGGACCCGGCAACCGCGTGTAAGGTCGAGGCTAAGAAGCGAGAGTGCACCGCATGGGCTGGCCTTCGCAGAAATCTGCGTGCTCATGCCTAAAATGGTTGCGGTGCGAATGGTCATAGTGAATCTTATAAGCGGCGTTTTTTTGGGTTGCAAGGGCATCTTCAATTTTTCACGCGTTTCATAAAGCCCGTCAGCGCCAACATCAAACCACCACCAAGCAAACCCCAGAAAGCGCCGGAGATTCCGCCGAATGACAGGCCCGACGCAGTAATGAGGAACGTTATGGCTGCGGCTTCGCGGGTTTCGGGGTCTTTGAAGGCAGCGACGGCCGAACCGGAGAAGGCACCGACCAATGCCAAGCCCGCAACCGCCTGAATGAGAATCGGTGGGGCGAGCGCCACGAAGGCGGTGACGACGCCCGCCAAAAGGCCGAAGATCACATAGCCCACGCCGCTGACGATGACCGCCCAATAGCGACGTTTGGGGTCGGGTTGGGCATCTTCTCCAGCGCACATGGCGGCGGTGATGGCGGCGAGGTTGACGGCATGGCCGCCGAAGGGGGCGGCGAGCAACGAGAACAGCCCGGTGGTGGCAAACAATTGCCCAGGCTGGGGATCGTAATTGTTGACCTTCAAAACAGCGATCCCCGGAATGTTTTGCGAAGCCATGGTGACGATGAATAGCGGCAGCGCGATGGAGATCAAGGCTTGCAGGTTGAACACCGGCATAACGAATTCCGTCGGTGGTGCCAGCGATTGGGCTATGCTGTCCAAGGCCCCTGCGGGAATATCGACGCCGAAGATCATGACCAGTACGAAGGCGGCAAGGGCCGCGGGCACGGCAAACAGGCGCTTGAACGCACCAACGATGATCCATGCCAGAATGATCGGCAGACCGAGCGCCGGGTTGAAGCCGATGGCCTTGATGGGCGCGAAACACAGGCCGATGATGACGCCCGCCAGCATGGCATTGGCCAGCGGCGTGGGAATGGATGCCACCGCCCGCCCGAGCGGCTTGAACAGACCTGCAATGATGATCAGCACCGCGCAGATGATGAAGGCACCCACGGCAGCGGAGAAGCCACCCTCGATCACCCCCGTCGCCGCCAGTAGCGCGCCACCCGGCGTGGACCATGCAATGCTGATCGGAAGTCGTGTCATGGCGGAGAGAACAATGGCGCAGAGGCCGACAGAAACCGACAGCGCCATCAACCCGGATGCCGCTTCGAAATCCGTCGCGCCTACGCCCTTCAGCCCTTGCAGCACCACGGCAAAGGAACTGGCAAAACCGACGAAGGCCGTCAGCAGGCCCATGAACAGGCTTTGAAGGGAGAATTCTTTTAACATGGTTGGGGCTCTGGCACGGAGAAATGGCGATCATCATTGCAGATCAAAAAACACTCTCGCTGGCAAGGTTGCTTTCGCTAACGAAGGTACTCGCGTATGACTTGTGCAAGGTGCGTGTGCCCTGCCCTGTTGTTCTCGCCATCCCGCCCGTGTAAACCCACGCCATCAACAGCGAGATATCACATGCTTCCTTGGATAGAACTGGACCGTGCGGCCATTCCCGGCGACGGCACCGAACTGCGCCTGAAGCAGCGCGGCCAGGAGTTTTCCATCATGCTCGGTTCAAACGAGTTGATGAACAGCCGGCTGAGCGGCTCGGAAGAAGCCTTGGCGACACTCTCCTGCGAACGCATCGCGGGTCGACAGAACCAAAGCATGCTGATCGGCGGGCTTGGCATGGGCTTTACCCTGCGAGCAGCCCTCGGCGCCCTGCCTTCAGACGCCCGAGTGACCGTCGCTGAATTGGTGCCAGCGGTCGTGGAGTGGGCGCGCGGGCCGATGGCGGAGCTGCATAAGGGCACGCTCGATGACGCCCGCGTTGATATTCATGTTGGTGATGTCGGTGCGCTCATCCGCTCGAAAAAGGCCGCCTATGACGCCATCCTTCTGGATGTCGATAATGGACCGGATGGACTGTCGCGGCCTTCGAATGACAGTCTTTACGATCGAGAAGGACTTGAAGCAGCGAGAACCGCCTTGCGCCCAAAGGGCATCCTCGCGGTCTGGTCATCAGGCCCGGATGCTGCTTTCACCCGCCGTTTGCGGCAGGCCAGTTTCGCGACGGATGAGGTCAGCGTTCGCGCCAATGGCAAGCGCGGCGGCGCGCGCCATACGCTGTGGCTGGCGGCCAAGGCTTAGGAGCCAGCCTGCCGCCTTGAGGTCGAGCGTTCGCCAAGAGCATCCAACGCATCGGCATTGTCGCGACCCCAGGCATAGAGCATCTCCACTGGTTCGATGAACCGGTTTCCCAGCGGCGTCAGGCGATACTCCACGGCGGGCGGCCTCGTTTCAAAGACGTGGCGAGTGATCAACCCTGTGCTTTCCATTTCCCGCAGCGTCTGCGTCAGCATCTTCTTGGAAATGCCCGGCAGGCTGCGTTCCAACACGCCAGTGCGTGCCGCACCATCATGGAGCTTGTGCAGCGCATGCAGAATCATGCTCGTCCATTTGGTCGAGAAGAGTTCGAGCACACGCCTGGGCGCGCAATCCTCACGCCATTCCGCTTCATGGCTTCCCGGCTTCATCGTGGTCACCCTTTGGTATCCATGTCCCCAATCAGTGCCATCTACACTTAGGTGCGCAGAATGCCTAGTTATGTCTCAACAAAAAAGGAGCAAGATCATGGTGAAAACGGCATTGGTCGTCGGCGCAAGCGGTATCGTTGGCAGTGCAACTGCCAATCTTTTGCTGAAAGAAGGCTGGAGCGTTTACGGACTTTCGCGCAAGCCCGGCACGCAGGAGGGGATAACCCCGGTGGCCGCAGATTTGCAGGATGCAGCGGGAACGGCAAAAGCTCTGGCAGATGTTCGCCCCGACGCGGTCTTCATCACCACATGGGCGCGGCAGGATAGCGAAGCGGAAAACATCCGCGTCAATTCCGCCATGGTGCGCAACCTGCTGGATGGTTTGAGCTCGGGCAAATCCACCCGCCATGTGGCGCTGGTCACGGGCCTGAAGCATTATCTCGGCCCGTTCGAGGCCTATGGCAAAGGCACGCTGCCGCAGACGCCGTTCCGCGAGGAACAAGGCCGTCTCGATGTCGAGAACTTCTACTACGCGCAGGAGGACGAAGTCTTTGCCGCCGCCAAGCGCGATGGTTTTTCGTGGAGCGTGCACCGTCCCCACACTGTCATCGGCCAGGCCGTTGGCAACGCCATGAACATGGGCACGACGCTGGCGGTCTATGCCACCATCTGCCGCGAAACGGGCCGCCCCTTCCGCTTCCCAGGCTCAGCCGCCCAATGGAACAGCCTGACGGACATGACGGATGCCAATCTGTTGGCGAAACAATTGCTGTGGGCCGCAGAAACGCCTGAAGCGAAGAACGAAGCCTTCAACGTCGTCAATGGCGATATCTTCCGCTGGAGCTGGATGTGGGGCCGCATCGCGGACTGGTTCGGCATCGAGCCTGCGCCCTTCGACGGCACCGTCGTTCCGCTCGAAGAGCAAATGAAACACGATGCCGAGATCTGGAATAAGATTGCCATTCGCGAAAATCTCGCCGAGCCAGACCTTACCCGCCTTGCATCGCCATGGCACACCGACGCCGATCTGGGCCGACCGATCGAGGTCGTCACCGACATGGGCAAAAGCCGCCGTCTGGGCTTCAAGGAATATCAGCCAACGGATGACGCTTTCTTTGCCCTATTCGAGACGCTGCGAAAGAACCGCCTCATTCCCTGAGCGTAAAAACCTTTATTCAAAGCAATAAAAAACCCGCATCTGCCATGCCGATGCGGGTTCAATAATTAGGTGAAACAGAGCCTTAGATTTCGCCCTGCGATGTGACGATCTTGCCGACAAGGCCATAGGCCACGGCTTCTTCCGCACCCAGCCAATAGTCGCGATCGATATCCTTGGCGATCTTTTCTTCCGTCTGGCCTGTGGTCACCGAGAAAATCTTGATCAGGCGCTTGTTCATCTTGATGATCTCGCGCGCCTGGATTTCGATGTCGGACGCCATGCCGCGCGTGCCGCCGGATGGTTGGTGCAACAGGAAGCGTGTGTTCTGCAGGCAAACGCGACGCTCTTTCGGCACCGATACGTAGATCAGCGCACCAGCGGAGGCGACCCAGCCCGTGCCGATGATCCAGACCTTTGGCTTGATGAACTTGATCATGTCGTGAATGCTATCGCCGGATTCGACGTGGCCGCCGGGCGAATTGACGTAGACGCGGATATCTTCGTCGCTGGCAGCGGCAAGCGCCACGAGCTGCGTGCAAACCTTCTGCGCCAGTTCCTGCGTGATGCCGCCATAGATGAAGATCGAACGCGACTTGAAAAGATTCGCTTCCGTTTCCTTGCCGATCGGCAGTTCCTTGCTCTTGTCGTCTTCGTCTTCGTTCATGTGGCGGTCTCCAACGTAATTCATTACCTACCGGACATAGTGTGATTTGTTTCGTAAAACAATGAGCGAAAAAGACAAGGCGCGGAACTGCTTAATAAACAGAGCACCGGCAAATGACGCATGGACAGTCTGTTTGGACTTGCGATATCGTTAACTGCGCGACCCCAGGGCGACCCAAGCGCCTCTTCAGCCGCGCCTGTAAAAATTCGAGAGGGAACAATGTTCAAAAGACTTTCACTCGCCGCAGCAACGCTTGGCCTCACCACATTGCCAGCCTTCGCCCATCTGAACCCGGAAGAACACGGCTCCTTCATGGCCGGATTTTCGCACCCGCTGTTTGGTGCAGACCACATCCTCGTCATGGTCGCCGTCGGCATCTGGGCAGCGCAGATTGCCGCATCCAGAGGTAAGGACAGAGCGCTCCTCATCATTCCCGCAGCCTTCGTCGGCACCATGGCCATCGGCTTCCTGCTGGCGCTGGGTGGCATCGCGCTGCCATTCGTCGAACCGGCTATTCTCGCTTCCGTTATTGCACTCGGTCTTCTGGTCGCCATGGCGACACGCGTTCCCGTCAGCGTTGCCGCTGCCATCGTTGGCGTCTTCGCGCTCTTCCACGGCCATGCGCATGGCGGTGAACTGGGCAGTGCGGGCGCGCTTCAATTCGGCGTCGGCTTTGTGATCGCGACCGCATTTCTGCATCTTGCCGGTATTGCGCTTGGTCTTGGCATTGCGAAGCTGGGAACAATGGCTGGGCGTATCGTCGGCGGGCTGACGGCGCTGGCTGGGCTTTCGCTCGCCTTCGGCGGCTGAGCAACCTTACAAAAATGTAAGAAAATGCGGCTTTCAAAAGTCGGATTTGAACCCTAACTCCTTGGTGTGCGTTTCTCGACACGCCAAGGAGGCAAACGATGTCACCAGAAGAAACCCAACTGCTCAAATCCCTGTTCGACAGGGTCAAGTCCGCATCCGCCACGCCGCGCGATGCGGAAGCGGAAACACTGATTTCGCAGGCTGTAAGAGATCAGCCCGCCTCCCCCTATTATCTGGCACAAGCCGTTATCGTGCAGGAAAAAGGGCTGGAAGCGGCAGCGGCGCATATTCGCCAGCTAGAAGAGCGCATCAACCAGCTTGAAAGCGGCAACACGGTGCCACAACAGGCACAGCAAGGCGGCTTTCTCAGCTCCATTTTCGGCGGCAGCCAACAGCAGGCACCTGCGCCCACGCCAGCTACAACCTATCGCAACGATACATCAGGCCAAACGCAGGGCCCTTGGGGGCGAAGCAACGATGCGCCTCAACCCGCTGGCCCATGGACTGGCCAGCAGCCATCCGCATTCGGACGGACCGGCGGCGGTGGCTTTTTGCAAGGTGCATTGGGAGCCGCGGCAGGTGTAGCTGGCGGCATGCTGCTCGCCAATTCATTGAGCGGCATCTTCTCCAACCATGTTGCGTCAACAGGCTGGGGCTCCGGCCTGGGTGGTGCTGGAACCGGTGCAGCCCCGGTGGAGGAAACCGTCATCAACAACTACTATGGCGATGACGACAAGCCCCAGCCGGATGCTGACAATGGCGGCAACGATGTGCAACAGGCAAGTTACGACGACGACAGCAATGACGACGCCGACTTCGATTCAGGCGACGGTGATTCCTTCGTCTGAGCTTTGACTTGCCGAGGGGTCAGCCGCGACCGCGATAGGTCGCGACACCCTGCTCGGGTAGCCACACGCCTTCAGGCGGTGCGCCCGTCTGCCAGAACACATCAATGGGAATGCCGCCGCGCGGATACCAATATGCGCCGATGCGAAGCCACTTTGGTGCAAGCAACTCGACCAGCCGCTTGGCAATATAAACAGAGCAATCCTCGTGAAACGCGCCGTGGTTGCGGAACGCGTGCAGGAACAGCTTGAGCGACTTGGATTCGACCAGAAAATCGCCCGGAATATAATCGATGACGATATGGGCAAAATCCGGCTGGCCCGTCATGGGGCAAAGCGACGTGAATTCCGGCGCGGTGAAGCGCACGACATAATCGGTCCCGGCATTGCCGTTCGGCACTTTTTCCAGAACAGCTTTTTCCGGGCTTTCAGGCGATGCGACTTGCGCGCCCAGTTGCGACAGGCCGGAAACATCCGTGACTGACATCTTTTAAACTCCTGCTTCTTGAAACTCGACCCGAACGCCATGCGCCTGTTCACTTTCAGGCTCCACATGAATGGCCAGCACGGCACCCGGCACGGCTTCCTTTATGGCATCTTCCAGCCGGTCGCAAATCTCATGTGCCTGCCCGACCGAAAGAGATGCCGGAACCACCACATGAAAATCGATGAAGGCGACGGCCCCCGCCCTGCGGGTCTTCAAATCATGCACATTGAGGATACCGGCTGAATTCTCCGCAATCGCCTTCTTGATCGCCTCATCCTCTTCCGGCTCCACGGCACGGTCCATCAACCCGCCCAGAGAGTGCAGGATGACCTTGGACCCCTGAAACAGAATGTTGATGGCAACAACGATGGCGAGGATGGGATCAAGGATGGCGTAACCGGTCGCAATCGCCAGCACGAGGCCGATCAGAACGCCACCGGAGGTCACCACATCCGACATGATGTGCTGCCCATCCGCCAGAAGTGCCGGCGACGACTGCTTCCTGCCGACTCGGATCAACACCGTGGCCCAGATGCCGTTGAGGATACCCGCGAAGGCATTGATAGCAAGACCGAGCGCCGGTGCATCAGGCAGATGCGGAGCCATGAGGCCGCCCCACGCTTCCTTGACGATCAGCAACGCGGCAACGACGATCAACACGCCCTCGACCACGGCAGAAAGATACTCCGCCTTGTGGTGCCCGAACTGGTGATCATCGTCGGCAGGTTTTTGCGCGTAACGAATGACGAAATAAGCGATGAAGGCCGCGACCACATTGACGGTCGATTCCAGACCATCCGACAGCAGCGCCACGGAGCCTGTAACCCACCACGCCAGAAGCTTTAGCCCCAATACCGTAATAGAGAAAGGGATGCCCCATAAAGCAAGCTTTCTGACAAGCGCGTGACCCTGTTCGTTCATGACCTGTCCCCGTGCGGTTGCGAATGAATTGCAGAAATGGACCCCAAAACGCATGAACCGCCCGCACGAGGATTCGTGCAGGCGGTTCATATGTGCGGCTTCTATGATTTAAAGTGGGCGCGAGGTCAAGAGCCCTCAGCCTGTTCCTGTTCGCAGAAACGGATGCGGTTTGCGAAGGGATCGGTAATCTCCATCTGAAGCCCCCAAGGCAGCTTTTCGACACCGGGCTTCATGAAGGTGTAATCCTTGGCGGCAAGCTCCCGCTGGTAAGCCTCTACGTTGACGGTGCTGACAAACACAGTCGACCCCGGCGTCGCATCGCCGTGGTGCCCGCTGAGATGGAGGAAGAGGCCTGCGCGGGAAACCTGCATATAAAGTGGAAAATTATCGCCGAAGCGATGCTCCCAGTCGACCGAGAAGCCAAGGAACTCCACATAGAACTCCCGCGCTTTGCTCTCATCAAAAATGCGGAGGATCGGAAATGTTTTCACAAAACGAATGTTGTCGATCTCGTCTGCCATTCTGTGTTTCTCCCGCAACTGCCGTAGGCAAGATTACAAAGGTGCTGTACCAGCGCTTTGGACGATGACCTCAGTATTATGCAACCTCATCGACGCCGTCAAAAGCGGAGGAAGCGGTGTCCACCAGCCGGTCCGCACGCCCGCTTGCCGCAGGGCGGCGGCCGTCCATGTGTTGCAGCCGAGCAGAACATTGAAACCTCCGACGGCTTCGAAGAAGGCATCGTAGGGTCCGTAAGCTGTACCGAGAAGCGGAACTTGCTTTCCCTGTGATTGAGCAAAGCTGGACATGATGAAGTCGAGCAATCTTTGATATCCCTCGCCCGATAGCGCGACGGTGGTCACGCTCTCATCCGCCAGCGAAAGGTCTCCCGTCATTGCGACGTGCATAACCGCGCTGTCCAGCGTCAGGCTTTTCAACACCGGCATCGGCTTGAGGTCCGCCCATGTCGGGGTCTGCGTGTAAAACGCCCGTCCGCCCCAGCCGAACACCAGATAACGGACGCCGGGGTTATCGATTTCCAGCAGCCCCTCGCGTAGAAATCCAAAGCGTGCCAGAAGCTCTGCATCAACAGGCAGGGCAATGTCCGTGTGGATCGGATTGCTGAGAATCAGGATGCGATGAGACGTATCTGCCCCGACCTCGGATTTGTCACCAATGATCGACCTTGGCAGCAAGGTGCCAGCGGCGATGCTGATGAGGACCAGCACCAAAGCGATGCACAGATGTTTGAAGAACTTCACTATGCATCACCCGCAGAGCTGAGGGGAGACGGCGGCGCTTCATAACGCCGCCGATAGGTTTTGTCCGCTCAGGCCGCCTTGACCTTTGCCTTGCGCACCAGATGCGTCACCACATTCTCGATCATCCGCATACCTGCATCGCCGCCCAGCGTCATGATCGATTCCGGGTGGAACTGCACTGCGGCGACTGGCTCTTTCGTGTGTTCGATGCCCATGATGGTGCCGTCATCACTTTCCGCCGTGATCATGAAATCGCGCGGAAGCGTGGCCGGATCGGCGAAGATGGAGTGGTAACGACCCACCGTGACCTCCTTGCCAAGGCCGGAGAACACGAGGCCGGGTTCCAGTACGCGGATGCGCGAAGGCTTGCCGTGCATCGGCACTGCAAGCTGCCGCAACTCACCGCCGTAGGCTTCCGCCAGCGCCTGAAGCCCGAGGCAGACGCCGAAGATAGGCAGATCGCGCGAGCGGGCGGCCTTGATGGTTGCCTTACAATCAAAATCGCTGGGGTTGCCGGGGCCGGGGGAAAGAACGACGAGGTCTGGCTGAAAGCGGTCAAACACTTCGGCGGCCACCGGCGAACGCACCGTGGAAACGGTCGCACCCGTCTGGCGGAAATAGTTGGCGAGCGTATGCACAAAGCTGTCTTCGTGATCGACCAGCAGAATTTTAACGCCGGTGCCGACCTTGGCCGAATCCCGCTGGGTTGCTGCGGAGTTCTGGCCCTTGGCGTCACGGATGGCTGTAATCATGGCGGAGGCCTTCAGTTCTGTCTCGGCTTCTTCTTCCTGCGGATTGGAGTCGTTCAGCAGCGTGGCCCCTGCCCTGACTTCGGCAATACCATCCTTGATGCGAATGGTGCGCAGCGTCATGCCGGTGTTCATATCGCCATTGAAACCGACCATGCCGATGGCACCACCGTACCACATGCGGGAACTCTTTTCATGGCCTTCGATGAAGCGCATGGCCCACAGCTTCGGCGCACCGGTCACGGTCACCGCCCATGCATGGGACAGGAAGCCGTCGAACGCATCCATGTCGTCGCGCAGGCGACCTTCGATATGGTCCACCGTGTGGATGAGGCGCGAATACATCTCGATCTGGCGGCGACCGATGACTTTCACCGAGCCGGGTTCGCACACGCGGCTCTTGTCGTTGCGATCCACATCCGAACACATGGTCAGTTCGGACTCGTCCTTTTTGGAATTCAACAGCTTGAGGATCTGTTCGCTATCGGCAATGGGGTCTTCGCCGCGCTTGATGGTGCCGGAAATCGGGCAGGTCTCGATGCGGCGACCCGAGACGCGCACGAACATCTCAGGCGATGCACCCACCAGATATTCCTGATGGCCAAGATTGATGAAGAAGGAGTAAGGCGACGGATTGATGGCTTTCAACCTGCGCGAAATGGCCGATGGATTGCTATCACAACGCTCCAAGAACTTCTGGCCGGGCACGACTTCGAACAGATCGCCCCGACGGAAGCTTTCCTTGGCTTTGACGACGAGTTCGGAATATTCCCCTGGCTGGTGATCGCCACGCGGCGGAATGGTATCGGTCATCTTGAAAGGCTCCGGCGCAATCTCTTCCGCCTTGCCATGGGTCGTGACGCCATCCTTTTCGAAGTCGTAACGGTCGATCCACGCCTTTGCGGAGTGGTGATCGACGACGAGGATTTCGTCGGGCAGGAACAGAACCATATCACGCTGATCTTCGGGGCGTTCCAGCGACAGCTTGATGGCGTCGAACTGGAAGGCCAGATCGTAACCGAATGCACCGAACAAGCCGATAGCCGCATCTGCGCTGGAGTAAAACAGATCAACGACGGCACGGAGGGCAGTAAAGACCGTCGGGATTTTGGAGCGCTCTTCCTCGGTGAAAACCCGGTCAGGCTCGTTGACGACGAGGTCCAGACGGCGCGCGGTGGAGGCACCTAGCGTCAGGTCCGGTGTGGCCTTCAGCTTGTCAGCGATGAAGGAAAGCAGCACCTCGCCACGGCCATTATAGGCTTCGATCCACATGGTGCGGCCAAAGCAGGAAATGCCGAGCGGCGGATCGATGATGGCGGTATCCCACCGCGTATAGCGGCCCGGATATTCATAATTGGAGGAAAACACCGCGCCGCGGCGGGAATCCAGACCTTCCACATAGCTGTCGATCGAACTTGCGTAATCCGCCGCGCGGCGCTGGCGTGTGACCTTAATGCCGCCCTTGGTCTCGTAGATTTCGGACCCGTCATCCTGAGTAATTGTTACCATTTCCTAAGGCTCTTCCCGTTTGTAGACCCGATGACAGGCAGCAGAATAACAAAAAAGCCGCCTGAGATTTCGGGCGGCTTGGACTTGTCTTGTAAACATGACTGGTCGTGGCCGCGTTAGCTGCCCCACCACCAGATAGCAATGTTGTTCGACACTGTGTTCATGGCGCAAATTGTTAGCGGCAAGTCAGGCCCTTGGCAAGCAGATTTGCGCGGCCATCGAACCGAAACACCTGCTCAGGCGTTGTGGCTCCTGCCGCAACAGGGGAGCGACCGGTCACCATGTATTATCGTCTCATGATAACAGCAGCCAGCATGCTGCTGATCGCCGCCTCCGAACCGCCGCAGGACGTGCCGGTTCCACAGCCCAAACCCGAGCAGCAAGACAAGGCAGCCACCACACCCGCGCCCGACGTGAAGAAAGACGAAAAACCAGTCGAGCCGCCAGCGGAAAACACCGTGCCGAAGCCCGAGGAAAAGCCTGAAACCGCGCCCAAACCGGATGAGCCCAAAGCCAAAGCGGACGAGGAGAAGAAGCAACAGGAGCCTGCTCGCGAACCGGTCAAGGAAGAAAACCCGGAAGAACTGAAAGCCTGCCTCGCGGAGCTGACGCAGTTGGGCGCGCAGTTCAAGGAACTTCCGCCCATCAAAGGCGAGGAAGACGGTTGCGGCATCGCCTCACCCATCGAGCTTTCGACCGTCATCCCCGGCATAAAACTGGAACCCGAAGGCACCATGCGATGTGAAGCAGCCCTTGCACTCTCGCGCTGGGCCAAGAACGTGGTGGTGCCGACGGCAAAAATCGCGCTTCCGGGCAAAAACGTCACCGCCTTCGGCAACGCCTCCACCTACATCTGCCGCAATCGCAACAGCGCGGAAACCGGCAAGATTTCCGAGCACGCCAAAGGCAGCGCCGTCGACATCGCCACCATGACCTTCGACAAGGGCGAACCGCTGGTCATGAAACCGCGCGGCGAAGACGGCACGATGGAAGGTGCCTTCCAACGCACCATCACCACCGCCGCCTGCCTCTTCTTCCGCACAGTCCTCTCCCCCGGCAGCGACGCCACCCACCAGGACCACCTTCATCTGGATGTGCTGGAGCGAAAGGGCGGGTATTTGTATTGCCGGTAAGAGCATCCTTTGTCGCCCGAGATGTCAAAAACGCAACAATCCAGTTCACATTAATAAAACATGAGTATTTTACTCAGATTCAAACTTGACTCTTTTAGTCTTCATTTATAGCTAGAGGACAGGCCTTCCGTGGGGGTAGGCAATTCCGATGTCCGGGGCATGTAATGAATTCGAAACAATTGAAATACCGTGGTTTTCTACGCGGAACAGCGCTGCTTGTCGTAATGGGCGCAACAGTGCCAGCAATGGCACAGGAAACATCCCAGTCAGGCTCAACCCTGCTTGAGACGATCACTGTTCAAGGAAAAGTCAAAGGTAATGGAGAAGCGGAAAACTCACCTCTCACCCAGAAAACCGACCGCGTCGTCATTCAACAGCGCATGGTCACGGATTTTAAAGACTTCGCGCGTCGCGTGGACGCTGGCGTCAATTTCAACGGACGCACCAACAGTGTGAACCTACGCGGACTTCAAAACGACCGCGTTCTGACCACACTCGATGGCATTCGCGTTCCTTGGCTGACCGATCCGCGCGACTCAGCACGCGGTGGACTGAACGCCTTCGACTTCGACAGCCTTTCCTCGGTCGACATAACCAAGGGCGCAGATTCCAGCCGCTTTGGCTCGGGTGCACTGGGTGGCGTCGTTGAATTGAAGACCCTCAACGCGGAAGACATCATAGAAGCGGGTAAGAATTTCGGCGCTGTAACGAAAAGCACCTATGACAGCGGAGACACAAGCTGGAGCAACAACGCCGCCATCGCTGGTCGCGCCAACGATACGTGGTTGCTGGTTCAGGGCGGCTATAAAAAGGGTCACGAGACCAAGAACGAAGGCACGATCGGCGGGTTCGGCACAACCAGAACCGATGAAAATCCCGGCGACTTCGATCAGAAAAACATACTCGTCAAACTCCATCAGTATATCGACGGCGGCCACCGAATCGGCCTCACGGGCGAACTGTTCAATCGTGACGAAGACTTCGACAATATGCAGGGAACCACCGCGAGCTATCGACAAGGCACCCTGAAATCCGGAGAGGAAGTTGACCGTAAACGCATCTCTGCATCTTACGATTTCCTTTCGCCGGATAATTCTGACTGGCTTGATCAGGCAAATATCGTTGCTTACTGGCAGAAGCAAAAGCTGAACAACACGACCAATGGCTTCCGCTTGCAAGATGCCCGCGTTTTTGCACCAAATGGCGCGGCATTGTTGTACGGTTTTCCCACAGGCATTTATAACCGCGATAACCTCCTTGAACAAACCTCTTACGGTTTAAGTGGAAATGCGTCAAAAGAGCTTCAGCTTGGTGGTATTTCGAATAAAATTCGTTTCGGTGGAGAGCTTAGCTGGCAAGATACGCACCAGTACTCGGCTGGCATCGACAATTGCCCTGACGTGGACTGGACGACAATCGCTCAACCATACGGCCCCCAAAGCTGCCGCATGCTGCATTCGAATTCTTCTGACATGCCGGATGTCGATAGCGTCATTTTCGGCATGTATGTGGAAGACGACATCAAGCTGATGAACGACAGCCTGACCATCACGCCCGGTTTGCGCTTCGACTATTACAAGCACTCGCCCAAAAACACGGCGGCCTATCAGGACAGCCCCCTGTTCGATGCGGATTACCTTGAAGGAACGAGCGATTCTCGTTTCTCTCCGAAGCTGCGCGCCGCATGGCAAGCGACGTCGGAACTGGAACTCTTTGCGCAATGGTCTCAGGGCTTCCGCGCACCAAGCGCGACCGAGCTTTACCAGACATATGGTGCACCGGGTTCTTATGCTCGAATCGGCAACCCCGATCTTGAGACTGAAACCAGCAATGGCTTCGAAGTTGGTACCAAGTACAGCGCTAGCGATTACAATATCTCTGCGACGATCTTCGACAACTATTATCGTAACTTCATCGATACTGTGACCATAGCTCCTCCGGGCGGAGATTTTCCAGTCGGCGGTATTACAGGTTACGACAATCTCGCGCGCGTCAGAATTTATGGCGTCGAACTTGCAGGTGAATGGCGTTTTACGGACAACTGGCGCACGTGGGGCTCACTGGCGTGGTCGCATGGTCGTGACACGGGCACTGGTGCTTACCTTAATTCCGTTGCACCGCTTCGCGCCATTGCAGGTTTAGGTTATGCCGCCGAGACATGGGGCACCGACCTTTCGCTGACAATGGCATCGGCGAGAGACAAAGTCAGCGGAACAGGTTTCAAAGCGCCCGGATACGGTGTTGTCGATACCACGGTGTGGTGGCAACCTGAGCAGATTACCGGTTTGAAAATACAAGCTGGTATCTTCAACGTGTTCGACAAAAAATACTTCAACGCCATCGACGTTCCAGATGGCACCACGGTGGCAAGCACGGACTTTTACAGCGAGACAGGCCGCTCGTTTAAGGTGTCCGTTACCAAGAAGTTCTGAACTCAACCCCTTTGGAAACTAGAAAGCGCCGGGATTTATCCCGGCGCTTTTGCATTGGTGGAGCGCACAGGATGGACCTTGTCAGAAATTTTAGCCACGTCGCATTTTAAGAGCGTCACCCCACCATGGCACTTGAAGCACAGCGCGGGACCGTCTAGATCAACCCGCGAAACAAGACCCCTCAGCCAATGGACCCACCTGGAAACCGCCGATGAAATCTCTGGAACTGCTCGTAGAACGCATCATTCTTTCCAGCCGCTGGCTGTTGGTGGTGTTTTACCTGGGGCTTGTGGCGGCGCTGGCGGTTTATGCTTTGTCGTTCGGCTTCAAGTTTCTCAAGATCGCCGAGAACGTCTTCGTCTACACGGATGCCGAGATGATTCTGGCGATGTTGGCGTTGATCGATGCGGCGCTGGTGGCGAGCCTGATCGTGATGGTGATGATTTCGGGTTACGAAAACTTCGTCAGCCGCTTCGATGAGGGCGAGGACAAGGTTTCCTTTCTGGGCAAGCTGGATGCAGGTAGCCTCAAGATCAAGGTCGCATCGTCCATCGTGGCGATTTCCTCCATCCATCTTTTGCAGATTTTCCTGAACGCCAATCAGTATACCGACAGCAAACTCATGTGGTTCACCATCATCCACCTTGCCTTCGTGGTATCGGCGGTCATGCTCGGTTTTCTTGAAAAACTGATGGCAAAAAGCAAGCCTGCTCAGGGCACGACGGACATCTGATCTCTCGCCACCACCTAAAGCGATAAGGTATTTCAATAGCTTAACCAAGGGTTGCCACGCGTGCATGCAACGTTGGTTTCTATATGCACCTATTTGAATTAAAACAGTTCGTAATAATATTACGAACAGGGAACCAAAATTGAAATAAACAGTGGAATTTTTGGCTGGTTCGTATATTTGTCACCGATAACATATTAATTATCACGAACGAAAAATTTGATGATCACGCTCGAACGGCAATCGCTACTGAGTCAAGAGATATCGGCCGCAGAAAGCCGTCCTCGCTGGCTACAGGTGCTCTCGAGCATCGCGAAAGAGTTCGGCTTTACCCATGCAAGTCTGATGCGGATACCGCATCCTGAAGAGAACCTGCTGGCGGTTACACTCGTGGAATCAACCCTGCCGATACGTTTCATCAGGGAATTCGACTCGATGCGGCTGCTGGGTGTTTGCCCGGTGCTTCCGAAGGTAAAGCAGTCTTTGATCCCGCAATTCTGGGCTTTGAGTGATCTCGATACGGGCGAGCCGGAAGCGAAACCTATTGTGGAGCTTCTGACGAAGTACGGTATTGCCAATGGCTTGGTCATTCCCACAAGCGCGTTGAACGGTGACAGGCATCTGGTACGTTTCGATGGTACGTGCCCGGCGCTGTCGCAAGTTGCGATCAACGAGCTAGGCATGATCGCCATCCACGCCTTCGACGCCTATGAGCGCATGCGCCGGGCTGAAATGGTTGCGCCCCGCACCCTGACCAAGCGCGAGCTGGAGGTCATCCACTGGACTTCCCAGGGGAAAACTTCAGCCGAGATCGGCCAGATTTTGTCGCTCTCCGACCACACCATCAATGCCTATCTGAACAACGCGATCCGCAAGCTCGATTGCGTCAACCGCACGCAGCTTGTGGCAAAATCCATTCGCCTTAAACTGATCAGCTGACGCCTCGCAAAAGCGAAGCGCCAGTCTCCCTCTTTATCTGTCCAGCACGGACCGCAGCTCGACAAGGTTCGAGCGCACTCTCAGCACATAGAACCCCATGGTTGCCAGATGCGATGGCATGATCCAGCCGCTTTCGTCACCATTGGAAATAACGAATGGCTGGATTTTGAGGGCCGCACGGGTCTGAAGCAGCGTGTCGTTCCACAGGCTGGTCAGATTACGCTCGCGAATGACCTGTGAAAAATCGGCACCGGCTGCGGAGAGAATGCCGTAATAGCCGTAAAGCTGGCCGTAGGCGAACCAGAAGCGGTCATCCGCACGGGTATCGAACCAACCGCCATTGTAGTTTTCCGAACGCTCGCGAAGGATGGCGGACGTGCCACCAATATCGTTGGCGATACGGTCGATGAACTGGATGAGGTTATCCGCGCGGCCATCAAATACGGAGTTGCACTGGGACAGGCTCGCGTTGAACTTGCGTAGGCTTTCCGCCGCAGAGCGATAATAGCTCGGGCTGGGTGTTTTCGGGCCAAAAGGGTTCAGACCAAAATACCAGGAATACTCGTCGAACTGCAGATTGCCACGGGCGCTTTGAAGGTTGGAATCGATGCCGGAGGTGCCGCGAACGCGGCCAATCGAATCGACCAGCTCGACTGATGTGCGGCGCACGGCCTGATTGACGCCACGCTGGAACGAGGCCTTGTTGTCGAGAAACGGCGTGCTGTCCCAATCGATGCCGAACAGGCCCAGACGATAGAGCAGCATCGAGGAAATCCATGAATTCTGGTCGACATTGAAGTCGATCAGGTCCGCCGACATATCGACGATGGCGGAGCTCTGGCAGCTTTTGGCCGTAGCGACCACGGGTGCAGCAGGTTCGCTTGTGGTGGTGGTGCTCGTGGTAGAAGGCGCGGGCGTCGCTGCGGGCAGTTCCTGCCCTGCACTCAAAGTGCGCTCGGAGTATTTGTAATTGTTGACGTAATCAGGATTGAAGTTCGTCCATACCTGCGTCTGCCAAATGAAATAGCCGTAGAGACCAACGATGAAAATGAGTATTGCGGCAATCGGGAGTTTGACGAAGCCTTGCCGGTTTCCATACCACCCGTTGGCTGCGCGAAACGGCCAGAAAAGCCATGCGATCACGAGAGAAACACCGCTCCCAAGCGCTGCGAATATGCGCTTGAAAAACGCGATTACCGGATCGAGCATCTTTAAACTCTCCTTGACGCAACAATAACGCGATCCGTGCGTGGATCGCTGCCGACAACATATGGTGCCGACAGGCCCGATACAACGGAAGGGCGCGCGTTTTTCCCGTCTTGGTTACGTCAGGCGTCCGGTTTGGCCTCACTGGAGCGCCGACGCAGCAACGCCTCATCGATCCTTGCCTTGCGTTTGTCGATATCCTGCATGGTCACACCGCCCTCGGTGTGAAGCCGCAAAAGCTCCTCGAAAGCGTTGAGCGGCAGCGGTTTCGTTGCTGCATCATCGGAGGAGGTAGACCGTTGCGCGAGTGCCGACAGAGGTTCCAGCGTGCCATAGGCTGCATCATAAAGCTGAAGACAGCGCTCCGCCTCGATGGAAAGCTTGTTGATGACGAGTGTTTGGAGCGCAACCTGATCATTAAGCACGTCGATCAGATCACCCAGCAAAACCGCCTGACGATCCAGCACGTGGTGTTCGTCGCTCAGACGCTTGCGGGTCGCCAGAACCGTGTCGTAGAGCGCAGTCGTCTCGGCATCTTCCGCCTTCAGTTGCTCGAGTCGCACCGTATCTGTGGCGTCGTTGATCTTGCGTTTGAGGGTGCTGAGAGCAAGAGCAAGCTCCTTGTCACGCTGGCGTGCTTCATCCATGGCGGAGACGACGGTGCGGCGCTTTTCCATGCTGGCAACAAGCTTCGGTTCGCAGGAAAGAACCAGCGCGCTCGCATTTTGTCTGTCGGCCAGTGCCAGTTCATGGACGCTGGCTGCCTCCAGAAGCGTGGACCGCAAGCTGTCCGCAATGGCCAGCGTTCTTGCCCTCACAGCCTTGAACGAGCTTGCCTTGGCCCGTCGGAAGAAACTAAAAAATGATTGAAGGCGACCGACCTCATCAACCCTGTCGAAAGCCGCATAGGCGTGGTCGGTGCGCGCCGCCACCGTGCTGGCGAAAGTCAGAAGATCGGCCTCGAGCGACCCCTTCGCAGTACGAAGTTCAGCCAGTTGCGCTGTTTCGGTCTCGAAAACGGATTGCGTGGCGACATCGGGCAGATCTCCCAACGTCTCGGCCAGCATGGACGTTAACGTCTGCACATGCTGCGCCTGCGCTTTCGTTTTCTCGAGCTGGCTGTCAAAAGACGGCAATTTCGCCATATGGGGTAATCTCCCGAATCACGAGCCGGAAAAGAGGCCGCTCATATAGATATGCGCGACCTTTTCTCAATGCGGGAAACTTAAAAGCGTTCAGAGATTGAGCTTGGTCAGTTCCGCATCAAGTCTTTCCCGCGCTTTCTTGGGCAGCTTGCCCGTTTTGATCGCTTCCAGATTGGCTGGCGTCTCGCCGACGACGACCAGAGCCACCATGCCCATGCCCATATGCGGTGTGCATTTGAAGACGTAGGCGCCTTCCTTGTCCACGGTAACCTTCAGCGTTTCGTTCATCTTGCCTTTGTATTCCTCGACGCCATCGGGAATGAGACCCTTGATGGCGGCTGCATCGTGGCCCTTATCGATTGGAACGAAGGTGATGGTATCGCCGACATTGGCTTTGACGGCTGCGGGTTCGAACACCATGGCCTGGCCGTCCGAGCCCTTGTTGAGCATCCTGATCTCGATATCGGCGGCCAAAGCCGGAAATGCGAGGACACCTGCCAGAGCAGCGCCGGCAATGAGGCGGATAACATTGTTTATCATGAGGCTAACTCCCGAGCGAAACCGCGGTTGTGCGGTTTTCCATGCCCTGTCCTACGCCTCGAAGCGCCCCTGTTCCTTGACCAAAATCAAATGGGCCAACCTGTCGCAGGCAGGCCCGGACCTCACTCGCCCTTGACGGCCTCCAGCCAGTGGCGGCGGCAGAAGGACACATATTTCTCGTTGCCACCGACATCGATCTGCGCGCCTTCGCGAACCACCTGACCGTCGGAATCGAATCGGGCGACCATGGAGGCCTTGCGCCCGCAGTGGCAGATGGTGCGGATTTCGCGTAATTCATCGGCAATGGCCAGAAGCTCTTTGGATGCAGGAAACAGTTTGCCCTGAAAATCCGTGCGCAAACCATAGGCCATCACCGGAATGCCCAGCTTGTCGGCAATGGCGGCCAGTTGCCAGACGTGGTGCTCCGAGAGAAAATTCGCTTCGTCGATGAAGACACAGGCAACCGGTTCTTCCGCATGCAGACGATCAACTTCGACGAAAATATCCGTGGTATCATCGAAAACCATCGCGTCGGAGGAGAGGCCGATGCGCGACGCGACCTTGCCGACGCCTGCGCGGTTATCGAAGGCGGCGGTAAAGATCAGCGTCCGCATGCCACGCTCGTGGTAATTATACGACGCCTGCAACAGCATGGTGGATTTACCGGCGTTCATTGCCGCATAGTTGAAGTAGAGCTTGGCCATCCTGCCCTCCGGTCCTTGTTTCTGGCCTTTTGCAGGGTGGACTGGACAAAGGGCAAGAGCGGGGTGACAAAACACACAGGTTTCGCCCTTTTGAGACACGCCAGAGATGCGAGCGAAAATTTTACACCGTGTCGCAAATGCGCATGAGTTGATTGTGCGTCGCATATATTGATAATGGATAGGGAACTTGAAAAACAGGGAGTAAGCAATGCTTGCAACAAACCACCGCTGTCTGGCCCTTGCCGCAGCAGTTTCTGCAATGGCACTCTTCACCACCGCCGCTTCGGCAGCGGAACCTGCCAGTTGCGGCACCGTCCGCTTTTCAGACGTCGGCTGGACGGATATTACCGCCACCACAGCCACGGCCTCTGTCATTCTCAAAAGCCTTGGCTATGAGACGGATGTGAAAATTCTTTCCGTACCAGTTACTTACACTTCCCTGAAAAACAAGGACATCGATGTCTTCCTCGGCAATTGGATGCCGACTATGGAAGGCGACATCAAAGCCTATCGCGACGACAAGTCGGTGGAAACGATCCGTGAAAACCTGACTGGTGCGAAATATACGCTGGCCACTAACGCCAAGGGTGCCGAACTCGGCATCAAGGATTTCAAGGACATCGCAGCGCATAGCGACGATTTGGGCGGGAAGATTTACGGCATCGAGCCCGGCAACGATGGCAACCGTCTCATTCTGGGCATGGTGGAAAAAGACTCGTTCGGCCTCAAGAGCTTCGACGTCGTCGAATCCTCCGAACAGGGCATGCTGGCGCAAGTGGCCCGTGCCGAGAAATCCGGCGACCCCATCGTGTTCCTCGGTTGGGAGCCGCACCCGATGAACTCCAATTTCAAGCTGACTTACCTCACCGGCGGCGACGATGTTTTTGGGCCAAACCTCGGTGGCGCCACGATCTACACCAATGCGCGCGCAGGCTATGTGCAGGAATGCCCGAATGTCGGTACCTTCCTGAAAAACCTGTCTTTTACGCTGCCCATGGAAAACGAAATCATGGGCAAGATCTTGAACGACGGCGCAGAGGGCGAAGTCGCGGCAACCGAATGGCTGAAGGCTAACCCATCCGTCATCGAGCCATGGCTTGCTGGCGTGAAGACGAAGGATGGCAGTGCAGACGCCCTGCCGGCCGCCAAAAAGGCTCTCGGCCTCTAGCCGCAGGTCTCAGTGCCTTGAACCCGTCTTCCGGCCAGCCGGTCGGAAGACGACCATGACTCCGTTCACGAAAGGTCCGATCTTACCGTGGAATGGCTCAGCGCTTCTCAAAATCGTTTGCCGATCGGTCGATATGCCAAGGAGGCAGTCGATTGGTTGACCGGAAATCTCTCTTTTTTCTTTGATTGGTTATCCTTCATTTTCGAAAGCGTCATCGACGCTTTTCTCTATGTTTTACAAGCACCCCATCCGCTCATCATCGTCGCGCTGCTGACAGCGCTTTCGGCGTGGATGCGCCGCTCCATTGGCATGCCACTTTTTACTGCCCTCGGCCTGCTGCTCATCATTAATCTGGGATACTGGAAGGCGACTACGGAAACGCTGGCGCTGGTCATCGCAGCCAGCACCGTTTGTATGCTTGTCGGCGTGCCGCTCGGCATCTTCGCGGCCCGGCGCAAATGGGCCTATGCGTTCATGCGTCCGGCTCTGGACCTGATGCAGACCATACCGACTTTCGTCTATCTGATCCCGGCGCTGGTGCTGTTCGGACTCGGCATGGTGCCGGGATTGATCGCAACGGTCATCTTTGCCCTGCCCGCCCCCATTCGCCTGACACGGCTCGGCATCATCTCCACCCCGCCTGCTCTGGTGGAGGCTGCGGTCGCATTCGGTGCAACACCGTCGCAGGTGCTTCGCAAGGTCGAACTGCCGTTTGCTACGCCGCAGATCATGGCGGGGCTGACGCAAACCATCATGCTGTCGCTGTCAATGGTGGTTATTTCCGCTCTGGTGGGCGCCAACGGTCTCGGCGTGCCGGTCGTGCGTGCGCTCAACACTGTCAACATCGCCATGGGTTTCGAGGCCGGGCTCTGCATCGTCATCGTGGCGATCATACTCGACCGCCTGTTCCGACTTCCAGGTTCGGAGGATGAAGCATGAGTGACGCGATTATTTTTGAAAATATCGACATCGTCTTCGGCAACAATCCGCAAAAGGCTTTGTCCCTGCTGGATGGGGGCAAGACGCGTGCCGAAATCAACACGCAGACAGGCCTTGTGCTGGGTGTCGCCAATGCGTCACTCAGCGTCAAGGAAGGCGAAATCCTTGTTTTGATGGGCCTTTCGGGTTCTGGAAAATCGACACTGCTGCGCGCCGTCAACCGTCTCGCACCGGTGGTGCGCGGCACCGTGAGCGTCAAGACGCCCTCCGGCTATGTCGATCCCTACAAGACGTCTACGAAAGCGCTGCGAGAGCTTCGGACCCACACGGTTTCCATGGTGTTCCAGCAGTTCGGACTGCTGCCCTGGCGCAATGTGGCCGACAATGTCGGCTTCGGGCTGGAGCTTGCAGGCATGGCGGACGCTGAACGCAAGAAGCGGGTGGCCGAACAGCTGGAACTCGTCAATCTCTCGGATTGGGCAGACCGAAAGGTCGGCGAACTCTCGGGCGGCATGCAGCAACGCGTTGGCCTCGCCCGCGCCTTTGCGACAGGCGCGCCGATCCTGTTGATGGATGAGCCCTTCTCTGCGCTCGATCCCCTCATCCGCAGCCGCCTTCAGGATGAGCTGCTGGAATTCCAGAGCCGTCTGAAAAAGACGATCCTGTTCGTCAGCCACGATCTGGATGAGGCCTTCCGCATCGGCAACCGTATTGCGATGATGGATGGCGGGCATATCATCCAGTGCGGCACGCCGCAGGAAATCGTCAAGAACCCGTCCAATCAGTATGTCGCGGATTTCGTGCAGAACATGAACCCGATCTCGATGCTGACGGCGGCGGATGTGATGCGAAAGGGCGTGACGGCAGAAAATTCAGGGCTGTCGGTAACGGCCACGGCGCGGCCCAACTCGCCGCTGGTCGATATCCTCGACGCCATGACGCGGCAACCGGGTGCCATCGGCATCGTCGATAACGGCACCATCGTGGGCACCGTCTCCGCCGACGATGTGGTGCGCGGACTGACCATGCACCGGCACAGATGAGACAAGCGGCTGCGGCATGGAAACATCGTGCCACAGCCTCTCTTGCGCCCCCGGCTATCTGAGATCGCGCGATTCTGCTGACATATTTCCATCTCGAAATGTATCGCAGCCGCTTGCCCAAAGCGAATCTGTAAGACTGCTTTCCAACGTGACAGTGCGAAATCTGGGGGGAGAGCGGAAAAATCGTAAACCATTCAGCCGGATAATGATTTTGCAATTGAAAAAACGAAATACCCGCAACCACAGCGATAACGAAAATTTTACCCAATGAACTTTGTTAGAGCCGCTTAAAATAGAATTTTCGACTATTTATTTACAATAACACGCCAAAACACATCAATTTCACATAATGCTAATAAAGGGTAGTCTGTACCTTAGATTTAGGTATATACAACGATCTTACCGAATTGATACACTTGAGCCATATAACATTTCGTTTTGCCAATGATGTGGTCCGGGGCGGGCTTCACTCAGGAGAAGTGAGAATATGAATACAGAATCGCTTTCAGAACAGTCCACTGCAGCCGCAGGCCTTCTTTCCGCTATGGCAAACCCAAAGCGGCTGATGATCCTTTGCAGCCTCGTCGAAGGCGAAGTGCCGGTCGGCGTACTTGCGACACAGGTCGGACTTAGCCAGTCCGCGCTCTCCCAGCACCTGTCAAAGCTGCGCGCACAGCGTCTGGTGAAGACACGCCGCGACGCACAGACCATCTACTATTCCAGCACATCGGAATCGGTGAAGAAAATTCTGGCAACGCTTGAAAGCATCTACTGTTCAACAGAAGCCGCCAGCGCGGAAAAGACTGCCGCTTGATGATAGCGCGAACATCGGCTGTGGGTCGGCTTCATTAAAGCTGGCTGCGCGGATGCAAAGCATTGAGCGCCACGGGTCCGTGAGGATGCGTGGCGTTTTTCGTTTCTGCTAAGCAACAGGCTGCATCTGGGCTTTCAGATTGGTCGCAGCTTTTGCATATCCACCATCACCACCATCGACGAAATGCATGTGGTCGCGGGACAACGGTGATGGCACGATACAGGTCATGAGTGCCGTGTCCTGCTCATGCAGCCCGTAAAAGCAGATGCCCTCGCGTGATGCACCTTCCAGCCGAGCCTTGATCTTTTTCAAGGTGTCGGGGTCGACATCCACCGTCATTTTCAGTCCATCATCGAACTTTCGGAAATCCGTGTTGCTGGCGACCGAGCGTTTATATTGGACTGGATCGAACCGACCAACCGTCTTCTTGAATGAGTAAAGCACGGCGATCAGGACGGTCTGGAACAGCACCCATGCGCCCTTGCGAATTTGCGAGAGACTGTCGCGATAGCCAGACAGCGCCTTGGCTTCCAGCACCAGCCCTTCCCTGATGAAACCCAACGGCGGCCCCTCCACCGGCACCGGGTGACCACCACGCCCGTCTTCGTTTGCCAAAGCCACGATCTCGGCGACGATACCCCGGAACGCCAGTGGATCAGTGTTGGGGCCCGGTAGCGCAATGATCGAAACGACTTTGCCGCGCGCAGCTTCAATCGGGTTCCAGCGACAGGACAGCCCCGTGAGGTCAGGTCTCGAACCGCTTTCCGCAGCGCTGATGAGATAGTGCCCGCTTTTCATCTGCTCGTCCGCCCAGTGATTTCCACCCCCGGAAAACATGGCGTAGGACACGTCGTCACTGGCCTGAAAGCGCGCCACGCGAACATCGAGCCCGTTTTCGCGAATGGCCGACACGGGAACTATTGCGGCTCTCAGCGTCAGTCGGATGTCGTCTGCGACCCACGCCTGCACCTTGGACAACGCCTCGCGTGCCGCATCGATCTGTGACGGGGCAATAGCCACCGCCGCGCCATCACCGCCAAAGATGAAGGGCAGATCATGTCGTTGCAACGCATTCAGCAGGCCGGAAATCACGCCAGCGCCCGCCATGTTCACTGCCTTGTAGCGACCGCTGTCGATGGCACCGGTCGAGTCGATGATGTCAGCGAGCGCAAGTGCCCAGCCATCCGGCAAGGCGCGGTACAGCGTCGGGTCGGCCACATCTTCGAAATGCAGAAAGACCGGCAGATTTTTCAGGAACTCTTCGTCGGACGGTGTCATGGCATTACTATCTCCCCGTCAGCGTTGAAAAGCCAGAGACCATGGCCCACAGACAGGGCATCTGGTCTGCACTCACAGAGGATTTACGCTCCCCGTTCTGAAATAGATCAAACATGGCTTGCGAAATCGCCTCTGACGGGTAAGACCACAACAGGGTGTCGGAAATCAAACATGAAACGGCACCGTTTTGTCGGGGACAGGGATGATCTGCGCTGCGCAAGCGCTCCTGCCACGGTGATATCCAGGGGACACGACCCAATCCAAGGAGAGACTATCATGAAATTCAAGATTCTATCCGGCCTGACGCTTGCCGCTTCCGTCGCTTTCGCACCTCTGGCGCATGCCGAGATCGTCATCGGCCTCATCGCGCCGCTGACTGGTCCCGTCGCTGCCTATGGCGATCAGGTGAAGAAGGGCGCGCAGACCGCCGTCGACGTCATCAACAAGAATGGCGGCATTTTGGGCGAGCAAGTCACTCTCAAGCTGGCCGATGACGGCGGCGAGCCGAAGCAGGGTGTATCTGCCGCAAACCAGCTGGTTGCCGAGGGCATTCGCTTCGTCGTTGGCCCTGTCACGTCGGGCGTTGCCATTCCGGCATCCGACGTGTTTGCCGAAAACGGCATCCTGATGGTGACGCCGACGGCAACCGCACCCGACCTGACGAACCGCGATCTGTGGAACGTGCTGCGCACCTGCGGTCGTGATGACCAGCAGGCCGAAGTTGCGGCCAAGCTTGTGCTGACACAGCTAAAAGATCGCCGCATCGCCATCATTCATGACAAGGGCGCTTACGGCAAGGGCCTGGCCGATTCCTTCAAGAAGACGATCAATGGCGGCGGCGTGACTGAAGTGTTCTACGACGCGCTGACACCGGGCGAAAAGGATCTGAGCGCGCTTACCACGCGTCTGAAGTCCGAGAATGTCGATGTCGTCTACTTCGGCGGTTACCACCCTGAAGCCGGTCTCCTGGTTCGCCAGTTGAAGGATGCCGGTGCCAAGGCAACCGTCATCGGTGGTGATGGTCTGTCCAACTCCGAATTCTGGAGCATCGGGGGCAATGCGTCCGCTGGCACCATTTTCACCAACGCTGCTGACGCAACCAAGAGCGCCGATTCCAAGGCCGCAGCCGAAGCATTGAAGGCCGCCAACATTCCCGCAGAAGCCTTCACGCTGAACGCTTATGCAGCCGTGGAAGTGCTCAAAGCCGGTATCGAAAAGGCTGGCAGCGCAGAAGACGCGGAAGCCGTCGCCAAGGTTCTCAAGGCTGGTGAACCCGTTGCAACGGCCATCGGCAAGCTGACCTACGGCGAAACAGGCGACCTGTCGTCGCAGGCATTCTCGCTCTACAAGTGGGAAAACGGCAAGATCGTTTCCGCAGAGTAATCGATCCTGATAGGCAAATTGAAACCGGGTGCGGATGACGCGCCCGGTTTTGTTTTATGGTAAAGCAAGCTGGACAAGCCCTTGGCGCATCTGGCTTAATCTCCACCAACCAAGAATTGACATGAGGTGACACGTGGCATCGGCACTTGAACGCAGGATCGATCAGGGTACAGCGCGCGAGAAGGCGGATATCGTTCTGAAAGGCGGTCGCTTTTTCGACCTCGTCACGGGCGAGCTCGTGGCCTCAGACATAGCAATCTGTGGCGACACCATCATCGGCACCTGTGAGAGCTACGCGGGCGTGGAAGAAATCGACATCACCGGCAAGATCGTCGTGCCCGGTTTTATCGATACGCATCTGCACATCGAATCCTCGCTGGTCACGCCGCATGAATTCGACCGCTGCGTGCTGCCTTACGGTGTTACGACGGCCATCTGCGATCCGCATGAAATCGCCAATGTTCTCGGGTCCGAAGGCATCCAGTTCTTCCTCGATTCCTCGCTGGAAACCATCATGGACATTCGCGTCCAGCTGTCATCCTGCGTGCCCGCCACACATCTGGAGACATCCGGCGCCGATCTGCCAATCGAAAAGCTGCTGCCGTTTCGCGACCATCCCAAGGTCATCGGGCTTGCCGAGTTCATGAACTTCCCCGGCGTGATCCACAAAGACCCTGTCAGCATGGCAAAGCTGGAAGCCTTTCAGGGTCAGCACATCGATGGTCATGCGCCGCTTTTATCCGGCACTGCGCTCAACGGTTACCTGTCGGCAGGCATCAGGACCGAGCATGAATGCACGACCGCCACCGAAGCGCTCGAGAAAATTCGCAAGGGTATGCACATACTGGTGCGCGAAGGGTCCGTGTCCAAGGACCTGCATGCTCTGATGCCCATCATCACGGAGCGGTTGTCACCCTATCTGGCGCTCTGCACCGATGACCGCAATCCGCTCGATATCGCCGAGCAGGGCCACCTCGATTACATGATCCGCACCGCCATCCGCAGCGGCGTGGAGCCGCTGGCGATCTACCGCGCGGCCTCTATTTCCGCCGCGAAAGCGTTCGGACTGAGAGACCGTGGCCTCATCGCACCCGGCTGGCGCGCCGACCTCGTTGTTATCGACACGTTGCAGGACTGCAAGGCCAGCATGGTTTTCTCGGCAGGGCGCAAGGTGACCGACGAACTCTTCGCCACGCGAAAGCCTGTCGCTGCCGTTGGCCTCGACAGCGTCAAGGCCCGGCCCGTTCAGGCCTCGCATTTCGGCGTTCCCGCAACCGAAGGCGAGACGCCTGTCATCGGAGTCGTGCCGGGCAAGATCATCACCGAGCATCGCCGCTACACGCTGCCGACGGATGGAAACCAGACGACTGTCGATCTCGACAACGACATCATCAAGGTCGCCGTCATCGAGCGCCACGGCAAGAACGGCAATCACGCCAATGGCTTCGTGCAAGGCTTCGGCCTGAAGAAGGGTGCCATCGCCTCGACGGTCGGGCATGACAGCCACAACATCTGCGTCGTCGGGGTCAGCGAAGACGACATGGCGCAGGCGGCAAATCGCCTTGGCGACATCAAGGGCGGCTTCGTCGTAGTCGAGGACGGCAAGGTCACCGGCGAGATTGCCCTGCCCGTGGCGGGCCTGATGAGCCTTGAGCCTTACGAGACCGTGCGTGACACGCTGCACGACTTGCGCAAGGCAGCGTACGCGCTGGGCACTACGCTGGAAGAGCCCTTCCTACAGGTGGCGTTCCTGCCCCTACCCGTCATTCCGCATCTGAAGATTTCGGACATGGGAATGGTCGATGTCGATCGCTTTGCGCTGATCACATCTTCATCCGGCTAAAGAAATAGGCCTTAATATAAAGATGTACTCATATTAAATTAAGATAGTTACGTTAAATAACCTGTTGTGGGATTGGAGTATCGCTGCCGGAGCATTCTGTGGTTGTAACGAGGATAGACAAGTCGCAATTGAAGATTGGCATGTTCATCGAAGCTGTCGAAGGCGCATGGCAGGACAGCCCGACATTGGGGCGGCGTTTTACTGTCAGATCAGGCAGTGACATCGATCTGATTTTAAACAGCAACGTCAGCGCGGTCTTCATCAATACTGCCTTGGGCCGCGATATCACGTCTGCTTCACACGGTTCCGGCGCGCGCAACATCACCACCGCGACCAAACAGGACAAGTTCGAGACGGCACTGAAGATCAAGGATCAGGCAGCGCAAGCGCGCTCGCTGATCGGCGACGTCTGTCAGGGTCGCACCATCTCGCCTGAGGCCTTCACGCCCCTGGTCAACGACGTGGCGAAAACGATGGAGGAAAATCCATCGCTTTACATCGGCATGTCACGCCTGCGCTTCCGCGACAGCGCCACCTTCGTCCATTCGCTGGCGGTGGCAGCGTTGATGCTGCACTTCGCAAGGTCAATGCAGATGGACGAGGAAACCGTGCAGCAGCTTTGCATGGCCGGCATTCTGCACGACATCGGCAAGCTCACGATATCCTTACAGGTCCTGCAAAAGCAGGGGCCCTTGAACGCGGCAGAGCGTGCGCTGATGGAGCAGCACCCCGAACGCGGCTATCAACTTCTGTCGAACACGCCCGGCATGTCACCGCTCGTGCTCGAAATCTGTCGCTCCCATCACGAGCGTCTGGATGGCAAAGGCTATCCAGACCGGCTTGCCGCCGAAAAGATCAGCACGGAAGTGCGCATCTCCACCATATGCGATGTCTTCGACGCGCTGACCTCCGCGCGACCCTATAAGAAAGGCTGGTCATCCCAGCAGGCGCTAAGCTGGATGATGTGCCGTGAAGAGCAGTTCGACAAGGCGCTGCTCTGGCAGTTCATTCTCAGCCTCGACCCCGAGATGACCAAGGGCATCTTGTAACCGCTCAACCGATCCTGCCGCAGAACACATCCAGCGCATCAAGCTTCACCGTACCGGCATCGAACAGAGGCTCGAAGCTCGGCATGCTCAGCACTTCAGTGACCGTCAAATTCTTAGGGATCAGAAACTCGACCGGCTCCCGGGTCAGATTGAACACGAAGAGCAGTGTCTCCCTGCCCTTATGGCGGGTGAAGGCAAGAAGGTCCTGTTGAGTGCCGAGAAACACCATGTCGCCATCCCGCAGCGAGGCGTGGCTTTGCCGGAAGGCCAGTACGGCCTTGTAATGGTTGAGCACGGAGTCCGGTTTGCGCTCCTGCCCGTCCGCCGCCAGCATGGCATGTGCGTAGGGCACCGGCAGCCAGGGCTTGTCGGCGGTCGTGAATGCTGCATTGGGTTTGCCCGTTTCCCAGACCATCGGCGTGCGGCAGCCGTCACGGCCCTTGAATGCTGGCCAGAATCGTATGCCGTAGGGGTCGCGCAAATCTTCGAAGGCAAGTTCGGCTTCCGTCAGCGCCAGTTCCTCGCCTTGATAGAGGCAGATCGACCCGCGCAGCGTGGCAAGAATGCTGAAAGCAAGCTTTGCCACGCGCATATGGTCTTCCGCACCCTCAGAAAAGCGGCTGAGGTGGCGCACCACGTCATGGTTGGAAAATGCCCAGCAGACCCAGCCATCTGTCACAGCTTTCTGGAAGCCACTGACGGCACCGCGAATATGGCTGGCAGAGAAATCACCGCCCAGAAGGTCGAAGGTGTAGCACATGTTGAGCTTGTCACCGTCAGCCGTATAGGAGGCGACCGTCTTGAGAGAGCGGGCACCGTCCCCCACTTCGCCCACCGTCATGCGGCCTTGATACTCGTCCAGAAGCGAGCGGAACCGCTTGAGAAACGCGATGTTCTCGACCTGCGTCTTATCGTGGATATGGCTCTGCATGCCGTAGGGATTGACGTCAGGCGCATCTAGGCCCGCATCGTCGCTATCGGGCTCATGCGGCGGGTTATCGCGCAGCAGCTTGTCGTGGAAATAGTAGTTGACGGTATCGAGACGGAAACCGTCCACGCCGCGCTCCAGCCAGAAACGAACCGTTTCCAGCAAAGCATCCTGCACCTCGACATTGTGGAAGTTGAGGTCCGGCTGGGAGGCCAGGAAGTTATGCATGTAATATTGCTTGCGCACGCCGTCCCATTCCCACGCGGGACCGCCAAAGACCGACAGCCAGTTTGTGGGCGCCGTGCCATCCGGCTTGGGGTCGGCCCACACGTACCAGTCCGCCTTCGAATTCGTGCGGCTTGCCCGGCTGTCCTTGAACCAAGGGTGCTGGTCTGATGTGTGGGAGATCACCTGATCGATGATGATCTTCAGACCCAGCCTGTGGGCCTCGGCAATCAGCGCGTCGAAATCCGAGAGCGTACCGAACATCGGATCAACATTGCAGTAATCGGAAACGTCATAGCCCATATCGGCCATGGGCGAGGTGAAGAACGGCGAAAGCCAGATACCATCGACGCCGAGCGATGCGATATATGGCAGGCGCTGGGTCACACCGGCAAGGTCACCGAAACCATCGCCTGTCGTATCCTGAAACGAGCGTGGATAGACCTGATAGATCACCGCTCCCCTCCACCAGTCTCCGTCTTGCGTGGCAATGTTGGCGGAGGTGTTCAGGTCCGGCATGGGCAATCTCCAGTGAATCTCCCCGAAGCATATAAAGCCCGCCTCCATTCGTAAACGGCAATCATGCTGCATTTGCGAAGACAGGCCACTCATATGATGACTTGCCCTTGCCAGCTTGCGGCAGGCATCGTAATGCGAAACGTCAATGTATGGGAGGCAATTGCATGGGCGGACGGTTTCTTTCTATCGGCGAATGCATGGTGGAGCTTTCGCAGGCGGGCGATGGACTGCTGCGCAAGGGCTTTGCCGGAGATACGCTCAATACCGCCTGGTATGCCCGTGCCTGCCTGCCCGCAGACTGGACGGTGGATTACTTCACCGCACTGGGCGACGATCCACTTTCCCAGGAAATGCTCGACTTCATCCAAGCAGCGGGCATCGAAACCGCCAACGTTTCGCGCATCAAAGGCGGCACGCCGGGGCTTTACCTCATCAACCTCAAGGATGGCGAGCGCACCTTCAGCTACTGGCGCAGCACGGCTGCGGCACGCCAGCTTGCCACCGATGCCGATCATCTCCGAGGCACGATCGAGGCGGCAGACCTCATCTATTTCTCCGGCATCACGCTGGCCATTCTCGCGACACCCAACGCCGTCGATACGTTTCTTGCAGAAATGCGCCGCGCCAAGGCCGCGGGCAGACGCGTGGTGTTCGATCCCAACATCCGGCCTCGCCTCTGGTCCGACCGGCAAACCATGCTGGATACCATTACCCATGGCGCCCGTGCAGCGACCTTGGTCATGCCAAGTTTCGATGACGAAGCGGGCAATTTCGGCGATACCAATGTCGAGGCGACCATTGCCCGCTACCGCGCGCTTGGCGTGCGCGACATCGTCGTCAAAGACGGCGCAAGGGGCGCGACGCTCGATTTCGATGGTGAACGCTCCCACGCAACCGCTGTGCAATCAGCCTCGGTTGTCGATACGACCAGCGCCGGTGACAGTTTCAACGGCGCATTCCTGTCGAAACTGGTGGCGGGCGCTGCCCCTCAAGACGCCGCAGCCTTTGCCGCAAAAGCAGCCGCCACCGTCATCGGCCACCACGGCGCGCTGATCGACCCGGCCTTGCTGCCGAAGGGCTGACATCAAGCTGTAACATGCCTGCCGCATACACGCTAAAGTCCGGCCCAGCTCCGGGATTCGCTAGTGCGGGGGTCAATGCATGACCAGAATTACCATCGTCACCGATGCCTGGCATCCACAGGTCAACGGCGTCGTGCGCTCCATCGAAAACACTAATGCCGAACTGGAGCGCATGGGCGTAGAGGTCTGCATGGTGACGCCGCAGAGCTTTCATTCCGTTCCCTGCCCCACCTACCCCGAAATCCGCCTTTCCGTTGCCAGCTATCGCCGTGTTTCCAAGGAAATCGAGAAAAGCCAGCCGTCCTATGTGCATATCGCCACCGAAGGGCCGTTGGGCTTCATGGCACGCCGCTGGTGCATCAAGCACGGCATGCGCTTTTCGACTAGCTACCACACGCGCTTTCCCGAATATGTCGCGGCCCGCTTTCCTATCCCTGAAAGCTGGCTTTATGGCTTCGTGCGCTGGTTCCACAATGGCGGCAGCGCCTGCATGGTGGCGACGCCCAGCCTTGAGACGGAACTGAACGCCCGTGGCGTCAGAAATCTCAAACGCTGGAGCCGCGGCATCGACGCCGCGCAGTTTTTCCCGCGCGAGAAAGTCGCCCGCCCCTTCGACCTGCCACGCCCCATCTACATGACGGTTGGTCGGGTCTCGGTGGAAAAGAACCTGCCGGAATTTCTCGACCTAGATCTACCCGGCTCGAAAGTCGTCGTGGGCGATGGCCCGGCGCGCGCCGACCTTCAGAACAAATACCCCGATGTGCTTTTTACAGGCGTGAAAACCGGCAGGAAATTGGCCGAAGCCTATGCCCAGGCCGATGTCTTCGTGTTTCCTTCCAAGACGGATACCTTCGGCAACACCATTCTGGAAGCGCTGGCCAGCGGCGTGCCCGTCGCAGCTTTTCCGGTGACCGGCCCCATCGACATTCTGGGCGGTCACACTAAGGCGGGAGCGCTGAGCGAAGACCTGCGCACGGCCTGCCTTGCCGCGTTGGAATGCTCCCCGGACGCAGCACTTGCGCTCTCCCGCTCCTATTCCTGGGAAACGGCATCCCGGCAATTCCTGAACAACGTCACCTCGGCTGCCAGCAGCGGCGTGCCGGAATTCTACGCAACATCGCCGGCGTAAGGCCGCAAGCACGGTGAAATCTGGACGCGCCGCGCATTTTTAGCCGCAAGCGTCTGGACGAACTCCGCTTGTCCTGTCACAAGGCGTGCGGGATGCGACTGCCGCTATCTATAGAGCGGGGTCGGGCTGCTGATTGACGTCAGGCGGCTGCCGCGAGTTTACGCTGGCCGTCCTTTTCAAAATCCATCACCATGCGCCAGTCAGCGGATTTCCCACAAGCGGAATTGTCCGGCTTTTACCGTTGCTATCGCTGACAGAAATGGATGGCTGCATCTGCTTGGGCGATTTGCGAAACCATCCCGCTGCGATGGATGCGAGATCGCCGACCATGCCGTGCTTGCGCCAGTCGGCAAAACGGCGGGCGGTCGCTTCCGGCTCGGACTTGTAGAAGAAGTCACCGGACTGGCTGAGATCGTTGATGGACGGTGCCATAGATGACAGTGGCGTTTGAAACATTTTCGCCGGTATGGAGAGCCCCGCCGCCGCCTGCGTAAACGCCGGGGCCATGAAATCGATCGCCCAGCCATCCGCCTCCAGCCAGCAGTGAAAATTCTCGCCTGCACCGGTCACATGACCATCGTCGCGATGATCAGCGAACAGCAGGTTTGTGCCACCGAGATTATAAGCCGCCAACCCACCCTTCGGCTTGGCCTTCACCTTGTAATGATGCTCCAAAATGAACGCTCCAAAGGTGCTGAAAAACATCGAAGCGGTTGCTGGATCGGCATTTTCGTTGATCAGCAGGCTGTTGATGACGCGGTAGATGCGATGATAATCGGTCTGCTTGATCAGCATGATAAGTCCTCAAGAAATATTATCGATGCCTGCAACAGCGCTATGCCCGCGGCTCCGAGCCGTACGGGCTACGGTGTTTGAATGCGGAGATGGTTCGATGGACTGCGTTGAACGAACTCGGCTTCGACGTGCCGGAGCACTTTGCGTTGACCCGCGAAAGGCACCATTGTCAACGCCTCGGTGAAGGACACCCAACGGAACTCGCTGTGCTCTTCATTGATCGTGACGTCCGCACCAGCGTCGACAAATCCCACGAAAACCGGAAGCATGCTGATGGCATTGCGGTCTGCCTCGTAGAACTGCTCGCAAATATCAGCAGAATACAGCTGTTGGCAGACCAGTCCCGTCTCTTCCTTCACTTCTCGCAGCGCTGTCTGCCATGCGGTTTCCCCGTCTTCGATACCGCCCGCAATCTGGCACCACTCACCGACCAACGTATGGTTCCGGCGCAGCAACAACACCTGATGGCCGTTGGAAACTTCGCGGATTATGACAACCGATACCGCGAAACAACGGATTGGAATGTCAGCCATGAATTTCACTCCGTCGATGAAGCTTACCGCCTCTTCTTCGCCTTGCTCTCGAACGGATTATCCGAACCCCGATAATGCACGCGGATCGGCACGCCGGGCATGTCGAAATCCTTGCGCAGATTGTTGACGAGATAGCGTGTGTAGGATTCCGGGATCGATTCCGGGCGTGTGCAGGAAATCATGAATGCGGGCGGGCGAGCCTTGACCTGCGTCATGTATTTGAGACGCAGGCGGCGACCGGAGACCGCCGGTGGTGGATGCTGGGTGACCTGAGCATCCAGCCATTTGTTGAGCTTGGCGGTGGAAATGCGGCGGTTCCAGATTTTGTCGGTGTCGATGATGTTCTGCATCAACCGGTCGAGGCCGTAGCCGGAATGGCCGGACATGGGCACGGCGCGGATGCCGCGCGCCTGCGGCAGGAGACGCTCGGTCTTTTCACGCAGGTCGGCCAGGAATGCTTGGGGATCTTCGACCAGATCCCACTTGTTGAAGGCTAGCACGGCAGCGCGGCCCTCACGTAGCACCAGATCGACCAGCTGCAAATCCTGCTTTTCGAAGGGGATTGTCGAATCGAAGACGATGACAACGGTTTCGGCAAAGCGGATGGAGCGGAGAGAATCCGCGACCGAAAGCTTTTCCAGCTTCTCTGTGACGCGCGCCTTGCGGCGCATGCCCGCCGTATCGAACATCTTGATGGTGCGGCCACGCCAGTCCCATTCGACGGAGATGCTGTCGCGGGTAATGCCTGCTTCCGGGCCGGTCAGAAGGCGCTCTTCACCAAGATACCGGTTGATCAGCGTCGATTTTCCCGCATTCGGGCGGCCGATGATGGCCACGCGCAGCGGCTTGGTCTCGTCGTAAACAGGCTCTTCTTCTTCCTCGTCTTCCTCGCCATCAAGATCACCGTGGCGCAGGACGACATCGGTTTCGGCCTCGTCAAAATCATCCTCCGGCGGAAACGCCACGTACTCGCCGATGGCGGCAACGATGGCATCGCGAAGGTCGATCATGCCCTGACCGTGTTCTGCGGAGATCGGGCATGGCTCGCCAAGGCCGAGCGTATAGGCATCGTAGAAACCACCGTCGGAGCCGCGCGCTTCCGACTTGTTGGCCACCAGCACCACCGGCTTGCCACGACGGCGCAGCATTTCGCCCAGAGTTTCATCGGCAGGCGTCAGGCCGAATTTGGCATCGACCACGAACAGGGTCAGATCGGCCTCTTCGATCGCCTCTTCCGTCTGTGCCCACATGCGACCTTGCAGCGTGTCAGGCGCGGATTGCTCCAGACCGGCGGTATCGATGATCGTAAAACGAAGGTCGATGAGTTTCGCATCGCCCGGACGGCGGTCACGGGTAACGCCCGGTGTGTCATCGACAAGCGCCAGCTTTTTGCCAACCAGACGGTTGAACAGCGTGGACTTGCCAACATTGGGACGCCCGACTATGGCGACGGTGAAACTCATGGGGAAACCCTAACTTGAATAACTGAGGCGCGAATTTACGCTGCCTTGCCGGATGCGGCAATATTGTCGAGCATGATCTGCGCGCGGCTGGTGACATTACGCGGCGCCTGAACATCTGCGGTGATCTGCTCGAACCACTGCTTTGCCTTGGCGAAATCGCCCGCCTTGTAAGCGGAAAGACCCAGCGCTTCCCGTGCGGAGTTGCGCATGGCCTGCCCCTCGCCCGTCAGCACTTCCGCCTGCGCCGAAACCTGCTCATAAGTGCCGGTGTCAACCAAGAGCCATGCAGCGCGAACCTTGGCAGTATCGCGGAAGACCTGCGGAGCACTGTTGTCGTTACCGATGGCGGTGAAGGCAGCGATGGCGCCAGCAGCATCACCCTTTTGGGCCAGAAGCGTGGCGGACCGGAACTTGGCGAGAACCGGATAGGATCCGTGGCCTGCCGTTTCCAGATCGGAAAAGGCCTTCATCGCTTCGTCGTTCTTGCCTTCCTGCGCCAGCTTCAGCGCGGTGGCAAACTGGTCGCCGGAGGCCGATGCGCGGCTGGTGTTCCAATATTCATAGATACCGGCACCCACAGAGCCCAGAACGATCAGTACCGCGGCACCAACGACGACGATGCCGTAGCGTCCCCAGAAATTGTTGAACTGCTCCGAACGAATCTGCTCGTTTACTTCGCGGATGAAGGTGTCATTCTCGTTCGCCATCGAATTCTCCGTTACCCGCACCGGAACAGTTGCCGTTCATTCGGTCTGCGGACATGCCAACGCCCTTTGTCGCGACCAGCAAAAAGGCCAGCCACGATCATTGGTCGGCCTTCTAGCCTATTTTCCCCTATATGTAAGGGGAAAAGTCAATTTCTTACATCGCGATAGGCTGCACACCAATCAACCATTCGTGCAGCTTCCAGATGAAAGCCGCCCACAACACGATGCCGAGCACCACAGCGGCAATATCGTAACGCGCCGAAACGAACGCGCGGCTGACCACTTCACCGGCGCGCGCGCGACGCTTCAAGAGGACGCGCATGACCACGCCCCACGCCAGAAACGATGCAAACAGGATCACGGACGAGGTCTCGCCATTGGCCAGAAGATGCGACGTCGCCCATATCTTGACCGCAAGGATCAGCGGATGCTTGGTTTTGGCAACGATATGACCAGCAGGCAGGCAGCCTGCGGCCAGACAGATCATCGCAAACAGCATCAACGTCAGCGCGATATGGCTCATCCAGACCGGCGGATAATACAGCATGCCCGTAACCTGCCGCGCCTGATCGAATGAATAGGCAACCAGCAGAATGGCGAGTATGCTGACCAGCGAGTAGACGATTTTCCAAGGAGTTGCGCCCAGGCGGGCAATCATACCATCACGCCAAGCGGGCGCGATGAATCGCAACGAATGCGTAACAAAGAAAAACACGAGACAGAGAATCAGCAGCAGCATGTAGCGCTCCCCAGCGGTGCGAAAAAGACATGCTAGGGAAGTATGGCGAAAACCGCAAAATTGCCAGACAAATCAAAGCTTCGCCTTATTACCGCGTCAAAAGGCCTCTGCCTTCCCATAGAATGTGGTCAATCATGTTTCGTACCTTTGCTGTTTTAAGTCTTTCATTGTCCGTTGCCCTGCCTGCCCTCGCGCAAACAGACGAGAAGCCGAAGCAACTCGTCCTGGTGTCTTTCGATGGCGCGGGCGATAACGCGTTGTGGACACGCAGCCGCGAGACCGCAAAAGAAGTCGGCGCGCATTTCACCTATTTCCTCGCCTGCACGCTGGTCATGGACCGCAAGACCAGCGCTAAAAGCTATCAGGGACCGGGGCAGAAAACCGGGCGATCAAACGTCGGCTTCGGGCAGTCCATCGACGAAGTCGAAACCCGCCTTGGCAACATCTGGGCAGCGAAACAGGAAGGCCACGAAATCGCCAACCACACCTGCGGCCATTTCGACGGTGGCAACTGGACGACAGACGAATGGGACGCCGAGTTCACATCCTTTACCAGCACGCTGGAAAATGCCTGGCAGATGATCGGCAAAAAGGGCGAGGAGCCGCAAGGCTGGCGCGATTTCGTAAAAGGTATCAACGGCTTTCGTGCACCCTATCTGTCCCAGAGCGACGCCTTGACCACCGCGCAGAAGAAGCACGGTTTCGTCTATGATGCGACGAGCATCACCAAGGGTCCGGCATGGCCGGTGAAGAAGGACGGCATCGAACATTTCGGTCTGCCGCTCATTCCTGAGGGGCCGAACGACCGCCAGATCATCGCCATGGACTACAATCTCTTCGTGCGCCACTCCATGGCCATCGAAAATCGCGAGAAATCAGCGGAGTTCGAAGAGCGCGCCTACCACGCCTTCCGCGCCGCCTTCGACAAACAATATGACGGCGAACGCGTCCCCCTCCAGCTCGGCTTCCACTTCGTCAAAATGAACGGCGGCGCGTACTGGAATGCGTTCGAGCGGTTGCTGCGCGAAGTCTGCAAGAAGGAAGACGTTGCCTGCGTAAGCTATGCCGAGGCGATGCCGATGATCGAGGCGCGGCGCGGGGCGAAGTCGGAGGGGTGAAACTCTCGCGGATGGAAACGAAAAAGGGTGGCACATGGCCACCCTTTTTTGTGTCAGGTCGGCTTGTTCGCCGCCAACTCACCGTCTTCCGCCTCACGCTTCAGATAGCGCTGATCGATTTCCGGCAGCGGCTTGTCGTCAATAGCGGCCTCGAAGGCCTTTAGGCGTTTATGGATGGATAGAAGCTCGATGATCGTTGTCCACGAATTGACCAGATACTGGAAAGAGTTACTGACCTGACCAAACGCCGTGGATATCTGCTGGAATATACCATAGGTAATTTTGCCCGCGACAATGGTGGGAACCAGCATGAGTAGCAAAAATACCGCATCAGCCTGCAAGTAGAAATAGCGCGCAACGTTGAAGTATAGATAGTGCCAGTACATCCGGAAATAGTTCTTTCGGACATTGCCGAAAAGCTCTTTTACGGTCACCGGGTCCGCTCGCTCAGCATGGTCTTCGCCGTAAACAAGCTCTTTACGGTAAGCAGCTTCAACACGTTGATTTCGGAAATTCAATCCGGGCAATCTAATTCCGGCAGTAGCCAACAGTATGGTGCCAAACGCTGACCATAGAATCGCGAGCCAGAACAGAGCATGTGGTATTTCGCCGATAATTGGCAACTCAGAGACGTAGCTCGATAGCGAGAACAGAATTGGCAGGAAAACGACGAGCGTCATAACAGAATTTATAAGCGTAATTCCGAGGCCTTCGACGGTCGCCGAGAACCGCATCGTATCTTCCTGAACGCGCTGCGACGCACCTTCGATGTGACGTAGCTTCTCCCATTTTGACATGTAGAAGTTGTTCATAGCTGTCCGCCAACGGAAGACATAATGGCTTGTGAAAAAGTCGGTCATGATTGAAACAACCATGCTGAAAAATACCAGCTTGGCGAAACCAATTTGCAGACTGTAGAAATCCCAAGCCGTTATGCCTGGCTGTTTGGCAAGCGCATTCTGAAGCAAATCACCAAAAGGCCGTCGAAAATTATTAATGACGACGCTGACTTGGACCCCGAAGTACGTAACGGCGATAATCAGAAGGGAACCCCAAATCGACCAGTATTTCCATGGGTGGTCTTTGGCGGCTACCGTCCAGAATGCACCAAATATGCCAAGGCATGCCGTCAGATACGCGTAGAAATACAGATTGGCAGGTACGATGAAATAGGTGAGATCGAAGGGTTCTTGCTCAGGCATCACATATCCAAGCGAGGCACCGACAGCCTGAAATACAAGATACCAACCGAAAATAGCGACAAACGCCCAAATCACTGCGGAGGTGAAAAACAGTTTGGGTTTTGGGAAGAAGGAATGGAACACGTTTTGAACTCTCGCGAGTTTTGAGGTCGGCCATTATTGGCGAAGCAGTTTTGTGGGAAACTAGGCCAGAAATCGGTCAGCAGCAATGCGGCAAACGCTAACTTACGAAGATGTAAGATAAATCGACGGTTCGGCAATCATACATTACCAAACCATTACTTACGGCAAGCCTGCAAGCGTCGAAAATTACTCGGCAAGCGTGAGGATCAGCGGGCCGTTCTTGGTCGCCACAACCGTGTGTTCGAACTGAACCGTTGGTGCGCTCGGGTCGCTGAACAGCGTCCACGGATCGTCATCACCATCCTCGGCCCAATAGGCACCCATGGACAGGAAGGGCTCGACCGTGAACACCATGCCTTCTGTCATGATCCGGGTTTCATCCTTGTCTGGCCATGTCGCAAGTTCGGTCGGCTCCTCGTGAAGGGAGCGACCGATGCCGTGGCTGGCAAGGTTGGTGATCAGCGTGTAGCGGTTTTTCTTGGCGAAGGCCCCGATAGCATTGCCGATGTCGGCCAGCGGGCGACCGGATTTGATCTGTTGCAGGCCGGTCCACATGGCGCGCTTGCCATCGCGGCACAGGCGCTCGATTTCCTTTTTGACGGGCGGCACGGCAAAGGACGAGCCGGTATCACCGAAGAAACCATCCTTCACCGCCGACACGTCGATATTGACGAGATCACCCGCCTTGATAACGCGGGGACCCGGGATACCGTGGGCCACCTCTTCATTGACGCTGATGCAGGTGGCGCCGGGAAACTGATAGCAGAACTCCGGGGCAGACACCGCGTCGTTGTCGTCGAGAACCTTGCGGCCAATGGCGTCCAGCTCCAGCGTGGTGATACCCGGTTCCAGCCGATCAGCCATGCTCTGCATCGCCAATGCGCAGATGCGACCAATGTCTTTCAGCTTGACCAGTTCTTCTTCGGTGGAGATGACCATTGTTGTTCCGTCGTGTTTTTCAGGCCACGCCTTTCGCCCTATCGGCACGTCCAGTCAATTCTTTTCTGACGATTGGGGCGACTTTGGTGCCGTACAGCTCGATACCGCGCATGATCTGATCATGCGGCATCAGGCCAATGGCCATCTGCAACAGGAAGCGGTCATTCTTGAAAACACCGTGTGCCCTGATGATCTTTTCCGCCACCAGCTCCGGCTCGCCCAGAAACAGATTGCCTTCCGGCCCACGCGCCACGTCGTACTGCGCACGGTTGGTCGGCCCCCATCCGCGTTCGCGACCGATGCGGTTCATCACCTCGGCCTGCGGACCGTAGAATTGATCGGCAGCTTTGTCGGTGGTGTCGGCGATGAAACCGTGGACGTTGATGCTGGTTTTCTGCTTTGCCGCATCCTGACCCGCCCGGCGTGCGGCCTCGCGGTAGAGATCGAACAGCGGCGCATATCGCCGGTATTCGCCACCAATAATGGCCAGTGCAACCGGCAGACCCATGGCACCGGCGCGCGCCACCGATTGCGGTGTGCCGCCGACGGCAATCCACACCGGCAGACGCTCCTGAAACGGACGCGGATAGACCCCGCGCCCGTTGATGGGCGGGTGCGTGTTGCCGGACCACGTGACGATCTCCTGCTCACGGAGCGCCAGAAGCAGATCGAGCTTCTCGCTGAACAGCTCGTCGTAATCCTCGAGATTATAGCCGAACAGCGGATAGGATTCGATGAAGGACCCGCGACCGGCCATGACCTCAGCGCGTCCGTTGGAGAGAAGATCGACCGTTGCAAATTGCTGGAACACGCGGATCGGATCATCGGAACTGAGCACGGAGACGGCGCTCGTCAGCCGGATATTTTTGGTTTTCACGGCAGCAGCGGCCAGCACTGTCGAGGGCGACGAAATCGCATAATCGGGGCGGTGGTGCTCGCCAAGACCGAACACATCCAGCCCGACCTGATCGGCGAGCTCTATTTCCTCCAGCAGGTCACGAAGCCTTCGCGCGCCCTCTGGGCCCTTCGGTGCGTTGGGATCGACGTCCGCGAATGTGTAAAGCCCCAGTTCCATGCCTATGTCCTTCCGTATCTCTTTTCAGAGATAGGCATGGATGCCGTTGGAGGCAAACCCAAAATATAGGAGAAAACCTTCGATGGATTAGATGGACCGCTGCAATATCAATGACGCTGAAGCAGCGCCTCCATCTGCTCGGCTGCCGCGTTCCAGCCTTCCTCGAAACCCATATCCTCATGGGTCTTCTTGTCTTCCGCCGTCCAGTGCAAGGCGCGCGCGATATATTTCGTCGCACCATTGCCAGCGTCTTCGAAGGTCACATAGCCGGTCATGAAAGGGCGATCACCCGGCACCCAGCCCTCGCGAAACGCATCGGTAAAAATGAGGCGCTGGTTGGGAACAACGTCAAGAAACACCCCGAGATTTTCATAGACCTCGCCGGTCGGCGCATGCATCGTGGTGTTGAAGGCCCCGCCAGGTCGCATATCGATCACGGCCCGCGATGTCTGATACGGCAAAGGCGCCCACCACTGGATCAACATTTCAGGGTCCGCCCAGGCCTGAAACACCTTTTCCGGCGGTGCATTGATGATTCGGCTCAGTGACAATTCATGCTCTGCGATCTTCTGCATCCGCTGTCCCTCCCCTAAGACAGCGAATACCATATCGCATTTTAGCAATAACTATAACTCACCATTTTTAGGTAGCGCTCAACGTCCGGCGAACCGCATTTTTCCAGCCCTTGATCTTACGCTCGCGGGTCTCATTATCCATTTTAGGCTCGAAACGTTGGTCGCGCGACCAGGCGTCGGAAAACGCCTTCATGTCAGGCCAGACACCGGCCTTGCTACCCGCAAGCCAGGCGGCACCGAGTGCGGTCGTTTCGAGGATAACCGGGCGGTCTACGGGCGCGTCGATGAGGTCGGAGAGGCGCTGCATCGTCCAGTCGGAGGCGACCATGCCGCCATCCACCCGCAGAACCGTGTCGCCATTGGCATTTTTCCAGTCCTTGTGCATGGCGTCAAGCAGATCGCCAGTCTGGTAGCAGACAGCCTCGAGTGCCGCGCGGGCAAACTCTGCCGGACCCGTGCCACGCGTGAGCCCGAACATCGCGCCGCGTGCATCGGCATCCCACCAGGGCGCGCCGAGGCCAACGAAGGCTGGCACCAGATAGACGTCCTGAGATGGATCGGCCTTTTCGGCCAAAGCGCCGGTTTCCGAGGCAGAGCCGATCACCTTCAAGCCATCCCGCAGCCATTGTACCGCAGCGCCCGCCACGAAGATGGAGCCTTCCAACGCGTATGTGGTCTTACCATCCAGCCGGTAGGCAATGGTCGTCAACAGTCGGTTTTTGGAACGAACCATGTCTTCGCCGGTGTTGAGCAGCGCAAAGCAGCCCGTGCCATAAGTGGATTTCAGCATGCCGGGTTCAAAACAGGCCTGTCCGATGACGGCAGCGTGCTGATCGCCCGCCACGCCGAGAATGGGGATCGGCGCGCCGAACAGTTCTTCATCCGTCACGCCGAATTCGGCAGCACAATCCAGCACCTCCGGCAGAACCGAAGGCGGCACATCGAGAATGTCGAGAAGCTGCTTGTCCCAGACATTCTTTTCGATGTTGAACATCAGCGTGCGCGAGGCATTGGTGGCATCGGTCACGAAAGACTTGCCGCCGGTCAGCCGCCAGATGAGGAACGTATCGACAGTGCCGAAGCAAAGCTCACCCTTTTCGGCCCGCTTACGCGCGCCCTTGATCTTCGAGAGCAGCCAGGACAGTTTGGTGCCGGAAAAATAAGGGTCGAGCAGCAGGCCGGTTTTCTTGACGAAGGCCTTTTCGTGTCCATCCTTCTTCAGCTTTTCGCACAGCTTGGCGGTGCGCCGGTCCTGCCAGACGATGGCGTTGTGCAGCGGCTTGCCGGTATCTCGCTCCCACAGCAGCGTGGTTTCGCGCTGGTTGGTAATGCCGATGGCGGCGATATCCGAGGCTTTCAGCTTGGCTTTTTCGAGTGCCTGTTTGATGGACCAGACGACGCTTTCCCATATCTCTTCCGGGTCATGCTCCACCCAGCCGGAATTGGGAAAAATCTGGCGGAATTCTTTCTGCCCCGTGCCTGCCACCTGCATCGAACCATCGAAAACGATGGCCCTTGTCGATGTCGTACCTTGGTCGATGGCGAGGATATATCCGCCCATGCATGCCTCCCGAAACTATGTCTGCGGCAAAACAATATGCGCGGCGGGGAAAGTCAAGCCACCGCCGCATGCATCCTCATGTCAAATACGATTGCCAGTTCCCCCGGTTTAAGCATAACCTGATGTAAAGCGTTGCAACGTTGGGGAAAAAAGGGGAACGCATGCACAGGACTGTAATCGTAACCGGCTCTACCAGCGGCATTGGCCTTGGAATAGCGCAAGCCTTCGCCAATGATGGCTGCAACGTCATGCTCAACGGTTTCGGCGATGAGCACGAAATCGAAGATACGCGCCTGTTGATGGAAGCGGAAAGCGGAACCCGCGTGCTCTACCACCCCGCCGACATGACAAAGCCTGACGAAATTGCCGACCTGATCAAGACCACCCACGAGAAAATGGGTGCAGTGGATATTTTGGTCAACAATGCGGGTGTGCAGCATGTGGCCCCAGTGGAGGAGTTTCCGCCGGAAAAATGGGATCAGATCATCGCCATCAATCTGACCAGTTCTTTCCACACCATGCGTGCTACGATTCCGCTGATGAAGGCCGCTGGCAAAGGCCGCATCATCAACATCGCCTCGGCCCACGGTCTCGTCGCCTCACCGTTTAAATCTGCCTATGTCGCGGCAAAACATGGTATCATCGGCCTGACGAAATCCGCAGCACTTGAGCTTGCCGAAACCGGAATTACCGTCAATGCCATCTGCCCCGGCTATGTGCTGACATCACTGGTGGAAAAGCAGATACCCGATACGGCAAAGTCACGCGGCATCAGCGAGAACGAGGTTAAGAACGATGTTCTACTGCGGCTGCAAGCGACGAAGGAATTCGTGAAGGTCGAGGATATCGCGGCGACCGCGGTCTTCCTGGCCAGCGACGCGGCCAAGCAGATCACCGGCACGCATATCTCCATCGATGGCGGCTGGACCGCCCAATAACGACAAGCATACGAAGGCAAGGCATGAAAGACGCAATCAGCTTCATCCTCAACAACGAGACCGTTTCTCTTCGGGATTTCGGCCCGACAGAAACGCTGCTCGATTATCTGAGGCTGCAAAAACGACTGACCGGCACCAAGGAAGGCTGTGCAGAGGGTGACTGCGGCGCCTGCACCGTGCTGGTCGGGCGGCTGATGGACGGCTCACTGCGTTACGAAACCGTCAATGCCTGCATTCGCTTCATCGGCTCGCTGCATGGCAGCCACATCGTCACCATCGAGCATCTGGCCAGCAAGGACGGCGTTCTGCATCCGGTGCAACAGGCCATGGTGGATTATCATGGCTCGCAATGCGGCTTCTGCACCCCGGGCTTCGTCATGTCGCTTTATGGCCTATGGCTGACGAGCGACAAGCCATCGCGTGCAGACATCGAAAAGGCCTTGCAGGGCAATCTCTGTCGCTGCACCGGCTACGAGCCCATCATTCGCGCCGCCGAAAGCGTTACGGCTGCCAAGCCCAGCACCCTGTTCGACCCGATAGAGCGAGACCGCGCCAGCATCATGTCCCGCCTCTGGGCCATTCAGTTGAATGAGACGATCAACGTCAGCAAAGATGACTGTCGCACCATCATCCCCTCGAACCTCAACGAGTTCGCAGCCGCCTACGCCGCCGAGCCCAAGGCGACCATCGTTGCTGGCTCTACCGATGTCGGCCTGTGGGTAACGAAGCAGATGCGGGCGCTGAACCCTGTGATCTTCATCAATCACTTGAGCGAGCTGCAATCGATATCAGTCGAAGACGGCGGCATTTCCATTGGCGCTGGCGTGACTTACGCCCACGCCTTCACCGTTCTCGCAAAGCACATTCCACCCTTCGCCCGCCTGATTGACCGCATCGGCGGCCAGCAGGTGCGCAATATGGGCACAATCGGCGGCAACATCGCCAACGGCTCGCCTATCGGCGACACCCCACCGGCGCTGATCGCGCTGGATGCGACGCTCACCTTGCGCTCTGCGTCCGGCAGCCGGACCATGCCGCTCGAAAAATACTTCATCGATTACGGCAAGCAAGACCGCTTCGCGGGCGAATTCGTGGAGAAGATTTTCGTACCGATCCCGGCGGCTGATGTGCATTACGCCATCTATAAGATTTCCAAACGTCGCGATGAAGATATTTCCGCGCTCTGCGCCGCCTATCATCTGAAGCTGGATGAAGCAGGTATGGTCAAAGACATCCGCATCGCCTTTGGCGGCATGGCGGCAACGCCCAAGCGTGCCGCGAAGTTGGAAGGCGCGCTTATGGGTCAGCCATGGACTATGGAAACTATCGAAGCGGCGCGCGATGCCATCGATGATGATTTCCAGCCTTTGACGGACTGGCGCGCTACTGCCGAATACCGGATGCTGACGGCGAAGAACCTGCTGACGCGGTTCTTTTTGGAGACATCCGGCGAGCGGCAGGAATTGCAGCGCTTCGAATTGGCGGAGGCCTGAGCCATGGACACAAACACCTTCGAGCGCACCAAAACCGCTGTCGATGGCAAGATGCACAACTCTCTGCGGCATGATTCAGCGCACAAGCATGTCACCGGAAGTGCCGAATATATCGATGATATTCCCGAACCGGCGGGCATGATCCACGGTGCTATCGGCATGGCGGACCGGGCGCACGCCGAAATCGTGTCGATGGACCTCTCAGAAGTCGAAGCCACGCCCGGTGTTCTCTGGGTCATGACCGGCAAGGATGTGACCGGCGAAAATGATGTTTCCTCCGGCGGTCGTCACGACGAGCCGCTGCTGGCGGAAATGCTGGTGCAGTTTCACGGCCAGCCGATCTTTGCAGTGTTTGCCGAAACCCGCGACATCGCACGCAAAGCAGCCCGAAAAGCAAAGATCACCTATAACGACCTACCGCACTGGAGCGATATCGACGGCGCAACGGAAAACGGCGACCCGCTCGTCACCCCCGGTATGACGCTTCAACGCGGCGAAGCCGAGCTGGAAATGGACGTCGCCCCACGCCGCCTGACCGGCACGATGCGTATTGGCGGGCAGGAGCACTTTTATCTCGAAGGCCACATCGCCATGGCGGTGCCAGGCGAAGATGATGAAGTGACGGTATGGAGTTCCACCCAGCACCCCAGCGAAATCCAGCACATCGTCAGCCACATTCTGCAGGTGCCATCCAACGCCGTCACCGTGCAGGTAAGGCGCATGGGCGGTGGTTTCGGCGGCAAGGAAACGCAGGGCAATCAGTTTGCAGCCCTCTGTGCCATTGCCGCCAAGAAGCTGAACCGTGCCGTCAAGATGCGCCCCGACCGCGATGAGGACATGACCGCCACCGGCAAGCGCCACGACTTCCGGGTCGATTATGAACTGGGCTTCGATGACGAAGGCCGCATTCACGCGGTGGACGCCACCTATGCCGCCCGCTGCGGTTTTTCCTCCGACCTTTCCGGCCCGGTGACCGACCGTGCACTGTTCCACGCGGATTCAAGCTATTTCTATCCGCATGTAAAACTGCAATCGAAGCCGTTGAAAACCCACACGGTTTCCAACACGGCCTTCCGTGGATTCGGCGGCCCGCAGGGAATGCTGGGGGCTGAACGCTTCATCGAGGAAATCGCCTATGCGGTGGGCAAGGATCCACTCGAAATCCGCAAGCTGAATTTCTACGGTCAGCAGGGTTCGAACAGAACTTTGACACCATACCATCAGGAGGTCGAAGACAACATCATCGCCCGCATCGTTGAAGAACTGGAAACCTCCAGCGATTATCAGGCGCGGCGACAGGCAATCATCGAGTTCAACAAGACGAGCCCCATCATCCGCAAAGGCATCGCGCTGACGCCGGTGAAATTCGGCATCTCCTTCACCATGACCGCCTTCAATCAGGCAGGCGCGCTGGTGCACCTCTACAATGATGGCTCCATCCACCTGAACCATGGTGGCACGGAGATGGGTCAGGGCCTTTACACCAAGGTCGCGCAGGTCATTGCCGATGCGTTTCAGGTGGATATCGACCGCGTCAAGATCACCGCCACCACCACGGGCAAGGTGCCCAACACATCCGCCACCGCCGCCTCTTCCGGCACCGACTTGAACGGCATGGCGGCCTATGATGCGGCGCGTCAGATCAAGGAGCGCCTCGTCAAATTCGCCATGGAAAAATGGAATGTTGGCGAAGGCGAGGTTACATTCCTGCCGAACCGTATTCGTGTGGGAACGGAAGAAATCGCCTTTAACGACTTCATCAAACAAGCTTATTTCGCCCGCGTCCAGCTTTCTGCCGCAGGCTTTTACAAGACGCCGAAAATCCACTGGGACAGGGCAGCAGGCAAAGGCACGCCGTTCTATTATTTCGCCTATGGCGCATCCGTCTCGGAAGTCTCCATCGATACGCTGACCGGCGAATATATGATGGAGCGCACCGATATTCTCCACGATGTCGGCAAATCGCTGAACCCAGCCATCGACATCGGTCAGGTCGAAGGTGGCTTCATCCAGGGAATGGGCTGGTTGACGACGGAGGAACTGTGGTGGGATGCCAAGGGGCGACTGCGCACTCACGCGCCGTCCACCTACAAGATACCGCTGGCGTCGGACCGCCCGAAAATCTTCGATGTGAAACTGGCGGAATGGGCCGAGAACGCTGAGCCCACTATTGGTCGCTCCAAAGCCGTCGGCGAACCGCCGCTTATGCTGGCGATTTCTGTGCTGGAAGCATTGTCGATGGCGGTGGCCAGCGTTGCTGATTACAAGGTCTGCCCGAGGCTGGATGCGCCTGCGACGCCTGAACGGGTGTTGATGGCGGTGGAGCGGTTGAGGAAGGTGTGAGGTGATGAGGCAACGCTTGAGTGCGGAGCAGAGCCCCCTCTGGCCTGCCGGCCATCTCTCCCACAAGGGGGGAGAAGATATGCCGCACCCTCTCCATCACTCACGCATGTCTCTGCGACTGAAGCGAAGGCCTAGCCACACGGTTTCTCCCCCCTTGTGGGGGAGATGGCCGGCAGGCCAGAGGGGGTTCGCGGGCACCAAGGCCGACGCCCATGCCTGACACCCCCATCTCCTCTTTTCTCGATGGATCAAACCCCACCATCCTCATCGAAATCGAATCCGTAAAAGGCTCTGCCCCACGCGAAGCCGGAACCTTCATGCTCGTTTCATCAACCCGCATCTGGCAAACCATCGGCGGTGGGCAGTTCGAATATATGGCCATCGACCACGCCCGCGCGATGCTGGCGGGCAAGACAGCCAACGACACCATGGACATCCCGCTCGGCCCCGAAATCGGCCAATGCTGCGGCGGGCGCACCCTGCTGCAATTCACAAAGGTCACACCCGCAATCGCCGAAGGGCTGAAGCAGCGCCTAGTGCAAGAGCACCAGTCCCAGCCCGCCGTCTTCATCTTCGGCGCGGGCCATGTGGGCAAAGCTCTGGCCCAGGCACTGGCCCTCCTTCCACTCTCCATCACCGTCATCGAGACGCGGCGTGAGGAACTGGTTTGGCTACCTGAGACCGTGTCGTCCCACATTACCGCGATGCCCGAAGCCATGGTGAAAGCCGTTCCCGCTGGTGGAACGGTGATCATCGTCACCCATGATCACGCGCTGGATTTCCTGATTGCCAAGGAAGCGCTTGCCCGCGCTGATCTGGCCTATGTCGGCATGATCGGCTCCAAGACCAAACGCGCCACCTTCGCGCACTGGCTGGAGCGCGAAGGTCAGCCAACGTCAATGCTAGAGCGACTGGTTCTGCCCATCGGCGGAAACACCGTGAAAGACAAACGTCCCGCCGTCATAGCGACCTTGGTAGCAGCCGAAGTGCTTCACGCAATTCATCGCTTTGCCGCACCCGCCCCGGCCCGATCTGATCGCGACCATCCAGCAGGCCAAGATCGCGTTTGATGTGGTCCTGCATTTCGTCTTCCTGCGACGGGTTCGATTGAGCCGATTTTCGCGTAAACCAGTCCAATATCCATAGTCGCGCAAATAGCCGTGGCCAGACGCTGAGAGCGGCTGTACGCATATCATTTCTCCCAAAGTTCTTTTGATGCTATGGAGAAGAAATGCTCCTGTTTTCATGGAAAAACCAATGAAACTTCTGATGATATGGATAAAGAGAACTTATCCATGAAACTCTCCCGTAACGTACCCCTGAATGCCATGCGCGTGCTGGAAAGTGCCGCGCGTCACCTGAGTTTCACTAGGGCTGGCGAAGAGCTGGGCATGACGCAGACGGCGGTGAGCTATCAGATCAAATTGCTTGAGGATTTCGTCGGTGCACCGCTGTTCCTGCGCAAGCCACGGCAGGTGGAACTGACTCAAACGGGCGAGTTACTGGCAGGTCGGGCATCGCAAGCCTTCGGTATTCTTGCGACGGCGCTGGAAGAAGCGCGCAACAGGACGGCGGATGTTCTCATCATCTCCTGCACCACGACCTTCGCGCATCAATGGCTGGCGAGACGGTTGGGCGTGTTTCAGGCCAGATACCCCAAAATCTCGGTGCAACTGGCTCTCACCAACGAGATCGTGGACTTCGCCCGCACCAATGTCGATATCGGCATTCGCTGGGGCAAAGGCGATTGGCCTGACGTCATCAGCCGTCGAATCATGCGGCTGGATTTTGCCCCAGTCGTCAGCCCCAAGCTTGCCGCCACCATCGGCGGGCTGAAGCATCCCGCCGATATTCTGAAACTGCCCATCATCAGCCCCAATGATCGCTGGTGGAAACACTGGTTTGCGGAAGCAGGGGTGACCGAGACCGATCTCGACAGCCGAACCGGCAGCGACTTCGGCATCCAGAATCTGGAAGCGCAGGCGGCCATTGCGGGCCACGGCGTTGCCATCGTCAATCCGGTCCACTTCGCCGAAGACATCGCATCCGGTCGCCTGCTCCAACCCTTCGACCTGGTCTGCAATGATGGCCACGACTACTGGATCGTTCATCACGAAAGCCGCCGCAAGGTCGCCAAGATCAAGGCATTCAGCGAGTGGATGGAGGAGGAGTTTCCGACGGAGCCGTGATTGCTGCGTTTGCGCTCAACAAATCTGTCGGTTTCGCAGGTTCCCTCTTTTCTGACGCTCGAAATTCTCGCACAGTGCGGTGCAACGTCAGGGGAACATAATGTACGAATATGCCATTGCGTGGGAATGGATGGCCTTTGCCGTCAGGTGGCTGCACGTGATCACCGCCATCGCCTGGATCGGCTCATCCTTCTACTTCATCGCACTGGATTTGGGGCTGGTGAAGCGCCCGAACATGCCGCCGGGTGTTTATGGTGAAGAGTGGCAGGTGCATGGCGGCGGTTTCTACCATGTGCAGAAATATCTGGTCGCGCCTGCCTCGATGCCGGAACATCTCACTTGGTTCAAATGGGAAAGCTACGCCACGTGGCTTTCCGGGTTTGCCATGCTGTGCATCGTTTATTACGGCGGCGCTGATCTGTTCCTAATCGACCATTCCGTGCTGGAACTCACGCAGTTTCAGGCCATCTGTCTGTCGCTGGCCTCGCTCGCCATCGGCTGGGTGTTTTATGATCTGCTGTGCAAATCCCCCATCGGCAACAACACCTGGGGCCTGATGGCCGTGCTCTACATTGCGCTGGTGGCGATGGCCTGGGGTTATACGCAGGTGTTTACGGGCCGCGCGGCGTTCCTGCACCTGGGTGCCTTTACCGCCACAATCATGTCGGCCAACGTCTTCATGATCATCATTCCCAACCAGAAGATCGTCGTCGCCGACTTGATCGCCGGTCGCACGCCGGACCCGAAATATGGCCGCATCGCCAAGCAGCGTTCGCTGCACAACAACTACCTGACGCTGCCCGTCATCTTCTTCATGCTGTCGAACCACTATCCGCTGGCATTTGCCACCCAGTTCAACTGGATCATTGCAGCGCTAGTCTTCCTGATGGGCGTCACCATCCGCCACTGGTTCAACACCACCCACGCCCGCAAGGGCAGACCCACATGGACATGGCTGGTCACGGTGCTGATCTTTATCGTCATCATGTGGCTTTCCACCGTGCCGAGGGTGCTGACCGGCGAACAGGAAGAAAAAGCAGCGAAGCTTTCGCCCATTCAGCAGCTTTTCGCAGCCGATGTGCATTTCGCCTCAGCGCGGGATGTGGTGCAAAGCCGCTGTTCCATGTGCCATGCGGCAGAGCCGGTCTGGGAAGGTGTTCCCTTCACACCAAAATTGGTGAAGCTTGAGACAGATGCGCAAATTGCGGCGCATGCACGGGAAATCTATTTACAGGCGGGACGCTCCCATGCCATGCCCCCCGGCAACATCACGGCGATCACGCCGCAGGAACGCAAGGTGCTGACCGCATGGTATGAGAGCGCCGTATCCCAAGGAAAAACGGAATGAGCATGCTTCTGCTGCGCGGACGTCTCTTGAGCTTCAACCGCGCACCGCTCGCAATCGATGATACGGCAAGCTATGTCTATATCGAAGATGGCGGTCTGCTGCTGGAAAACGGCAAGATCAGCGCCATTGGCGAGTATGCGGACGTCCGCGCGCAAGCACCTGAAGACATCGAAGAAACGGACCACCGCCCTCACCTCATCGTGCCGGGCTTGATCGATCTGCACATGCATTTCCCGCAAATGCAGGTCATCGGTTCCTACGCCGCCAATCTGCTGGAATGGCTCGACACCTACACCTTTCCGGAAGAGTGCCGTTTCGTGGAAAGCGCCCATGCGCAACGCATCGCCACCCATTTCTACGACGAACTGATCCGCCACGGCACCACAACGGCTGTCGCCTATTGCTCGGTTCACAAGACATCTGCCGACGCTTTTTTTGCCGAGGCCATGAAGCGCAATATGCTGATGGTGGGCGGCAAGGTCATGATGGACCGCAACGCCCCGCAAGGCCTGCTGGACACACCGGAACTCGGCTATGACGAGACACGTCAGGTTATCGCAGACTGGCACGGCAAAGGCCGCAACCACGTCGCCATCACGCCTCGCTTCGCGATCACCTCGACGCCGAAACAGATGGAAGCAGCACAAGCGCTGGCGCAGGAATTCCCTGACCTCTTTATCCAGACGCATCTGTCTGAAAACCTGGACGAGATCAACTACACCTGCGAACTCTATCCCGATGCCATCGACTATACCGACATCTATGTCCGCTATGGCCTGATGGGCAAAAAGACGCTGCTCGGCCATGCCATCCATCTGTCGGATCGTGAAGCCGATGTGCTCTCGGAAACCGGCGCGGTGGCCGTTCACTGCCCCACATCCAACCTCTTCATCGGCTCCGGCCTGTTCCCAATGAAGAAGCTGCAACGGCGAGAAAAGCCGGTTCGCATCGGCGTGGCCACCGATATTGGCGGCGGATCGAGCTATTCCATGCTGCGCACCATGGACGAAGCCTACAAAATTCAGCAACTGCTGGGAGAACGTTTAAACCCGCTGGAAAGCTGGTACTTGATGACGCGCGGCAATGCCGAGGCGCTGTCGATGGTAGACCGCATCGGCACGCTGGATGTTGGTACAGATGCCGATATCACAGTGCTCAACGCATCTTCGACGCCTGCAATGGCATTGAAGATGGAAGTGGTGACCAGTCTGACGGAAGAACTTTTCCTGATGCTGACCATGGGAGATGACCGCACTGTGGTTGAAACTTACATCGCAGGCATAAGTGCCAAAACTATACTTTAGGATGCATAATTTTTAAGAAAAGAAGTGTGTTCGAATTTAATTATATTTAAACATTAATTATCTAATGGTCTCTTAGGCAGAACATCGACCCCGGTCGCCATGACGGCACACCGCTCTGTCATGCATCACCATTTCCTACGAACTATCCGCTCTCTGAAGTGTTTTCGCACAGCCGTTCTCCCGCGGCTGCGCCTTCGAGTGCCTTGTGTTCGCAGTAACTAAGTCTACCGCGAGGAACGATGTCATTTCTTAAAAACGCAAGTATTCGGACAAAAATCCTATCTTTGATCATTCCGCTATGCGTTGTGGGACTGAGCGCTACGGTCTTTATTTCCAGCCGCTACAAGGCAGCGGATACGAGCTATTCCGACTTCATTGCGAAGGACAACATCGCGAGCGTCGAGATGGCACGTGCTAACCGCAATATGGTCGCCTCTGCCTACGGCGCATATCAAATACTGACCTACCGTCAGCAAGACCCTGGAATGAAAAGGGCGCTGGATTTTTATAACGACAGCAAGGCCAAGCTTTTCAGCAGGTTTGACCGTGTCAAAGAACTTGTTCCAACCGAAAGCGCAAAGATCGATTCCCTTCTGACGCGCGCGAAAGAGGTTATTTCCATCACCGACCAGGCTGTTCAAATGGGCCAGGTGGATCAGGATGAACAGGCGAAAGCCGTTCTGGCGAAAGCTGACGCTTTAATTTTACCTCTGACAACGGACAATGCTGCATTTCTGGACGGCATGGTCAAAGCAGTCGGCGTCAAAAGTGACGCACTGAGCGACCAGACGAACTCCACCATTTTCACGTCCTTGATGGTGGTCGGCATCACCTTCGCACTGGGTATCATCGCCTCCCTCGTCGTTGCCGCCAAGGGGATCACGACACCGATCGCATCCTTGCGCGAACGGATGATTTCGCTTGCTCAGGGTCAGACGGCAGCGCCTGTCGAAGGCCAGGACCGCAAGGATGAAGTCGGCCAGATGGCAAAGGCCGTTTCTGTCTTCCGCGACAACGCCCTTGAGAAGATTCGTCTGGAAAAGGAAGCCGAAGCCAATCGCAGCGTTTCCGAGAAGGAACGTATCGACCGTGAAGCGCAGAAAGCACAGGACGCCGCAGACACGCAGTTTGCTGTCGATCAACTGGCAAAGGGTCTGGGCCGTCTTGCAGATGGTGACGTGGCATACCGCATCGAAACGCCATTCGTTTCGCACCTCGACACACTACGCAGCAACTTTAACGGCTCGGTTGCCAACCTGAACGACGCCCTGCGTGCCGTTGGCCAGAATGCCCGCGGTATCGATGCCGGTGCCAACGAAATCCGCTCTGCCGCGGACGACCTCTCCAAGCGCACGGAACAGCAGGCGGCGTCGGTTGAAGAAACCGCAGCCGCTCTCGAAGAAATCACCACGACGGTGAAGGATTCGAGCAGCCGCGCCGAAGAAGTCGGTCATCTCGTTGCCAAGGCCCGTGATGGTGCGGAAAAGTCCGGCAACGTCGTGCGTCAGGCCGTGACCGCCATGAACGAGATCGAACGCTCTTCGGGCGAGATCACCAACATTATCAGCGTTATCGATGAGATTGCCTTCCAGACCAACCTTCTGGCCTTGAACGCAGGCGTTGAAGCGGCCCGTGCTGGTGAAGCCGGTAAGGGCTTTGCGGTTGTTGCACAGGAAGTACGTGAACTGGCGCAGCGCTCTGCCAAGGCTGCGAAAGAGATCAAGGCATTGATCACCACGTCTGGCGAACACGTTCGCTCTGGCGTGACGCTGGTGGGTGAAACCGGCAAGGCACTTGAGGTCATCGTCACCGAAGTCCAGGAAATCAACCGTCACATCACCGCGATTGTCGAATCGTCTCGCGAACAGTCGGTCGGCCTTCAGGAGATCAACACCGCCGTCAACACCATGGACCAGGGCACGCAGCAGAACGCGGCTATGGTCGAACAGTCGACAGCGGCTAGCCACAGCCTTGCCAAGGAAGCGGCATCCCTCAACCAGTTGCTGTCTCGCTTCAACCTCGGTCAGGGCGAAGGTTCTGGCCGGACCATGCCATCGGCTGCGCCAGTCAGATCCGCATCGGCCACGTCCAGACCCGCACCATCTCCAGCCCGCGCACTCGGTCGCAAGATTGCAGGCGCCTTCGGTGGTGGTTCATCGGCAGCAGCGGTTGCGCAGGATACCTGGGAAGAGTTCTGAGCCATCCCAACAAAACACTGACACTGCGGGCGCCATTGGCGCCCGCTTTTTTATGGGACATCAGTTCCAGAAGGGTCTGGAGAACAGCTCCGCCCCGAGGACCAGAAGGCAGATCAGGAACCATTGCCGAAATCTCGCCGGACTGACGATCCGGCGGATGGATTGCCCAAGCCACATGCCAAGAAGTGCTGGCACGATGGCGAGTGCCGAAAGCCCCAAATCATCGATCTGCACGGCGGCTTGAGACGCCAGACCCAGCGCCAGCGCTACGGTTGAAACCGTAAATGAAAGCCCGAGCGCCTGCACCAGCATATCGCGATCAAACCCCATTGACTGGATATAGGGAACGGCGGGCATCACGAAGACGCCGGTAGCACCTGTCAGAAGTCCCGTGATGAGACCGATGAGCGGCGATAGAAAGCCCATCAAATGCCGGGGCACCACAAGAGGTCGCGCCAACAGGCTGTAGGCGGCATAGACGACCAGTGCCGCACCCAGCGCCGATGTCGTCCAGCGCGCCGCACCGCCCGTCATCAGTTGAACACCGATCAGGGTTCCCGCAACGATCGCAAGCATCATCGGCCAGAGACGAAGCAGAAGCTCCCGAAAACTCGGCCCCGCAAAAAGCTGCCAGATATTGGTGACGAAGGACGGCAGAAGCAGCAGGCCTGCCGCTGCGACGGGCGGCATGAAAAGGCCCAGAACGCCCATGGCAACGGTCGGCAGGCCCATGCCCGTCACCCCCTTGACGATGCCCGCTAGAACGAAAGTTACGGTTATTGCTGCAAGAAAACCAATGTCCATCGTCGTCATCAAATGCGTCTCGTCGTTGTCGTCGGGTCTGTTTTACGCCCTGAGATTTTCCGATGCTACGGCAACGACCGAAACGACGAGCGTTACCGTTCTTGTCCGCAGCGGCCCCCCATAAAACTCTTTCAGAACATGCCTTTTCACTTAATTTCAGTTACCACTCAGGCCTAAGTTCGTGTTATGCGGTTATCATTCAAATGTGAAAGATCATTTCATGGCCAAAATCCTCACCATTGCCGACCTGAAGAAAAAGGCGAAGCGCCGCGTTCCCAAGATGTTTTTCGACTATGCCGATAGCGGCGCATGGACCGAAAGCACCTACCGGGCCAATGAAGATGACTTCGCCAAGATAAAACTGCGCCAGCGCGTGCTGGTGGATATGACCAATCGCTCGCTGGCAACCGAAATGATCGGCGAGAAGGTCTCGATGCCCGTGGCGCTTTCGCCGACCGGGCTCACCGGCATGCAGCACGCCGATGGCGAGATGCTGGCGGCCAAGGCGGCAGAGGAATTCGGCGTGCCCTTCACGCTCTCCACCATGAGCATCTGCTCCATCGAAGACGTGGCATCGGTCACCTCGCGCCCCTTCTGGTTCCAGCTCTACGTGATGAAGGACCGCGACTTCGTCAACAATCTGATCGACCGGGCGAAGGCAGCGAAATGCTCGGCGCTGGTGCTGACACTCGATTTGCAAATCCTCGGGCAACGCCACAAGGATCTGCGCAACGGCCTTTCGGCCCCACCCAAATTCACGCCCAAGCATATCTGGCAGATGGCAACGCGTCCGCAATGGTGCGTGGACATGCTGCGCACCAAGCGCCGCAGCTTTGGCAACATCGTCGGCCATGCCAAGAATGTCTCCGACCTCTCCTCGCTTTCCTCATGGACAGCAGAGCAGTTCGACCCGCGCCTTTCCTGGGAAGACGTCGCCTGGATCAAGCAGCGTTGGGGCGGCAAGCTCATTCTGAAGGGCATTCTGGATGAGGACGATGCGCGCGCTGCCGCCGATACTGGTGCAGATGCCATCATCGTTTCCAACCATGGCGGGCGCCAACTCGACGGCGCGCTTTCTTCCATAGCCATCCTTCCCAAGATCGTGGATGCAGTCGGCGACCGGATAGAGGTCCACCTCGATGGCGGCATACGCTCCGGTCAGGACGTGCTGAAGGCGATCGCCATCGGCGCGAAGGGCACCTATATCGGCAGGCCATTCCTCTACGGTCTGGGTGCCGATGGCAAACAGGGCGTGACGACGGCGCTGGAAATCATCCGCAAGGAAATGGATATCACCATGGCGCTGTGCGGCAAACGACTTCTGACGGACGTCGACCGCAGTATTCTCGTGCAATGACGCTGCGCCTCAAGTGCGCTTGATCCCTCACATTCGCGTGAGGGATCAAGGCCTGTTTCTGTTGTCGTCGGATGGATGCTCTACGGAAATGCGCGACCCCCTACCGCTTATGCCCGCGCTGTCATCTTGAACCTAAGCCCCTGAAAATCAGGCTTTCGCGATACCTGTTCCTCTCCTTCAGTCACACCAACACGCCCCTTCCAAAACTCTGCAAAACCGCTGCCAAGCCCCAGATTTGACCCGCCACCAGTCGGGGTCGATTTTCATACTTAATTAAGGCTCAAGGCAGTCTTTAAAGTCTTAGCGGTTTTGTTGCCTGACATTGGCTTCAGCTTGCAAAGCTTCGGGCGGTACAGACGGACAAGGGGAAATGCATGTCGGGAAAGATCAGACGGAGAATGGCTGGAGCATGGATTTTTGCTTTTGCTTTCTTCTGCGCGATCGTCTCTTTTGGGGCAGCGCCAGCGCAGGCGCGCTATGCGCACATCATCATCGACGCGAAGACGGGCAAGGTGCTGGACTCGCAAAATGCAGATGTCATAAACTTTCCTGCCTCCCTGACCAAGATGATGACCCTCTATCTGACCTTCGAGGCGCTGCATGATGGCCGCCTGAAACTCGATCAGCGCATCACCATGTCCAAGAACGGCGCGGCGACCATTCCCTCCAAACTCTGGGTCAAGGCGGGCACGACTTTTACAGCGCGCGAAGCCATCTATGGCATGATCGTCAAATCCGCCAACGACCTTGCCGAGGGCATGGGCGATCATCTGGGTGGATCGGAAGCCAAGTTCGCGCAGATGATGACACGCAAGGCCCGGCAACTGGGCATGACGAAGACGGTGTTTCGCAACGCATCCGGCCTGCCCGACAGGGCGCAGGTGACAACGGCTCGAGATATGGCAAAGCTGGGGCTTGCGCTTCAGCGGGATTTCCCCAGAGAATACAAGATGTTCAACACAACATCCTTCAAATTCAGGGGCAAGACGATCCGTGGCCATAACAGGCTTCTGACCCGCTATCAGGGTGTGGACGGCATCAAGACCGGCTACACCAACGCTTCGGGCTTCAACCTCGTCAGCGCCGTCAACCACAATGGCCGCAGCGTCGTGGGCGTGGTTCTGGGCGGGCGGACGGCCCAGCGCCGTGACAACCAGATGGTTGCCCTGCTGGACAGGACCCTGCCCAAGGCGTCGAGAACACGGGTCAACGAACAGCTCATCGCCAGCGCCAGCACCAGCCGCACATTCGACGTACCGCCCGCAACCGTGCCGCTGCCAATGTTTGCCGAGCGGCGTGAGCCTGCGACCACTCAGGTCGCCGCAGCCAATGGTGCAATCGCCGACATGATCCAGACCTCGTCGGTGGCGCCAACCGCATCTGCGCATAGAAGTGCATGGGAAGTTCAGATCGCTGCCGCCGATTCAGAAGCCGCCGCCCTGACGCTTCTCCGCAATGCGCAATCCTCTCTCTCTGCCGGACCGGCAGCGAACATTGCACCCTACACGGAAGCCGTACGCAGTGGAGGCGTGACGCTCTACCGCGCCCGCTTCACCGGCTTTGACAATCAGGCCGATGCCCTCTCGGCCTGCAAGGACCTGAAAGCGCAATCCTATTCCTGCGTGGTCATGTCGAGCAACGGCTAGCGGCGACAGGCTTTAGTCCTGCCAGCCGCTGGCGATAGCATTTCCGATTCGGTCCATGCCATTGCGGCGCGCAAGCTCTGCCATCGGGGCCGTGTCGTAGGGTATTTGCCGGTAAGATACCTGCCACCCGTGGGCAGTCTCTTCGAGAACAGCGTAGGCCGCAAGCGCGTGTCCCGCATCCACCTGATGATGGAAGGGTTCGTCATCCTTCCAGCCGGGGCAACCGACGCTGCCCGGATTGACGATAAGACGTCCGTCAGACAGCTGAACTGTGCGCGCAATATGCGTGTGGCCGCATAACATCAATGGCTGTTCGATACCCGTCGCAAGCGCCTCGATCTCTGCACGCGCACGAAGATGCAGCACGCCCTGCGGTAGCAACTGTTCCAACCAGTAATCCAGATCGCCTTTCGGTGACCCATGGCAGCAATAGGCAACGTCCTTGAAAACCATCTCGAACGGCAAGGCCTTCAACCAGTCGAGATCGGACGGAGAAAGCTGAGGATAGACGGTTTTTTCCCACGGTCCCATCTCGTCGAATGGCTGCTCGATCAGGGCGCGGTCATGGTTTCCACGGACACTCGGAATGCCGCCATCGATCAACAGCTTTGCGGTTGGCCCGGCATCCAGTGGGCCGCTGAAGCAATCACCCAGATTGACGATGTCTTCGATCCCAAGCTTTCGTATATTTGCCAAAACGGCTTCAAGCGCAGCGTAATTTCCGTGAACATCGGCGATTGCAGCAAAAATCATGATCGTTAGCTTCCCCGATAGGTCGAGTAACTATAGGGCGAGAGCAGCAGCGGCACGTGGTAATGCCCTGTTTCATCGGCAATGCCGAAGCGAATGGGTATGACATCCAGAAACGCCGGTTCCGGCAGCGTCAGCCCTTTGGCGCGCAGATAGTCGCCTGCGTGAAAGACCAGTTCGTATTGACCGGCGCGAAACGCCTCTCCAATCAGCAAAGGCCCGCCATCGACACGACCATCGCTATTGGTTTCAACAATTTTCAGCTTCTCGCGGCGCTCCCCATCCAGCCGGTAAAGCTCGATTTTCAGACCTTGCGCGGGTGTGCCATGGGCGGCATCGAGAACATGGGTCGTCAGGCCGGTCATAGGGTTGGCTCCGCAATGAAATAGGGCTCGTCGTAAAAATATTCCTCGAGATTATTGCCCGGCCCATCCCGGTCAACAACGAGAAAATCGCAGGTCTCACCTACCGTCATCAACGGGTGATGCCAGACGTTGCGATGGTAATTCACACCTTGACCAGCATTCGCGATGAAGACGTTGGGCTTGCCCGGTCTGCCATTCTCATCATGCGAAACCACCACGAGAAAGGGTTTGCCGGACAACGGCGTAAAACTCTGACTGCCCAGTGGATGACGCTCCATCATGTCAAGCGTATAAGGAAATCCGCGTGCCTTGCCTCTGAAAATATTGAGCACCACCCGCGCGCCCTCACCCACGACATCGGCCTGCGACAGGGCGTGGTAACGTTCGGTGTTGCCGCCATTGATGAGGCGCATGGATGATGGTTCGGGCTCGATGACATCGCCGAATGGTGCGAATGTGTGCCGTGTGAGGGGCTGTATTTCAATAAAGTCAGTCAATGCTATTCACCTTGGGCCCGCCAATGACTAACTGTATCGAGCCATTGCAATAACTCTGGTATCGTCGTTTGCGTCGTTTCCCAAATGATGTTTAGATCCAGAGTAAAATATCCATGCGCAACCCGGTTACGCAAACCGCGGATCGAATGCCAAGGGAAATCCGGATGATCTTCAATAAAATCCGGGTACGTTTCCATCAGACGAACTGCGGACTCACCGATCACGATAAGGCTCATGCCGACAGCATGTTGCGTCTTTATATCTGAAAGAAACTCGCCCTCCTGCATTCCAGAAACGAAACTTCTCGCAGCTTCAGCGGCTCTCCTCATATCAGCAAGATAATCTAACCGCCGATCCAAACTCATATCGGCTTAGCTTCCGAAAGAACACGAAGCTTTACTCGCTCCGGAAAATCCCCCGGAGTGAGGAGATGGATTTTTGTTCCGAGCATCATTTGCTCAAGAGCGTCCTGAAGACCTCCAAGGCTCAGCAATGTTGAGCCCGGCAACGCATCCACCAGAATATCCAGATCGCTATCCGGCCTGTCCTCGCCGCGCGCAACGGAGCCGAAGACACGGGGGTTTGCCGCGTTAAAGCGTTTGGTCGCTTCGCGGATGGCTTCACGGTTGTTTTCTAGCACTTCCGAAGGTTTCATCGCACATCTCCTGCAACGCAATATAGAGCGTCGCAGTTACGGTGAAAAGACGGTTGTATGCGCATCCGGCTCAGCCCTGCGGCAACACGGCGGATAGGCGCAGCCACGCGATCTTTTCCACCTGCGCCGACGCCGTTGCGAACTCGTCTTGTGCATCATCATGAATACGCTGCTCGAATGCTTTCAAGATGTCAGCCTTATCAAGCCCTTTCACAGCAATGATGAAGGGGAAGCCGTTTTTTTCGACATAGGCGGTGTTGAGTTCCGTGAAGCGACCGTGCTCCTGCGACGTTAGCCGGTCGAGGCCTGCCCCGGCCTGCTCACGGCGGCTATCGTCCGTCAGGCCGCCTGCGATGGCAAGTTTTCCAGCGAGGTCCGGGTGCGCGCGCAGGACGCCCAGTCTTTCCGCCTCGGACGCCGCGCGGAACTGCGCAACGAGCGCGGCGTGCAGGCTTGCCGCTGTTAGTGGTTCAGCAATTGCGCCTGCATCGAAGGCCCGCTCAGCAATGAACGGTGAATGCTCGAATATTCCGCCAAAACGGCTGATGAAATCCCCCCGCTCCATCACAGTGTCTCCGGCTTGTGGTGCGCATGCCAATGACGAGCGATTTCAACGCGTTGCGGTATCCAGACCTTGTCATGGCCAAGAACATATTCGATGAAGCGGCGAAGTGCTGCCGCCCTACCCGGGCGCCCAACGAGGCGGCAATGAAGACCGATGCTCATCATTCTGGCAGAGCCTTCTTCACCCTCCTGATAGAGCACATCGAACGTGTCCTTCAGATAGGTGAAGAACTGGTCGCCGGAATTGAAGCCTTGCGGTGTGGCAAAGCGCATGTCGTTGGCGTCGAGCGTATAGGGAATGATCAGGAACGGATCGTTCCTGGCGCCTTTGACCCAATAGGGAAGATCATCCGCATAGGAATCGGAGGAATAGAGGAAACCACCCTCCTCCATCACCAGCCGCAAGGTGTTATCGGACGGTTTGCCCTGATACATTCCATAGGGGCGCTCGCCGGTCAGTTCGGTGTGTAGACGCACCGCTTCCTGAATGTGTTTGCGCTCTTCTTCTTCAGAGAAATCCTTGTATTCCAGCCAGCGGTAACCGTGGCTGGCAATTTCCCAGCCCGCTTCCTTCATGGCGGCCACCGCCTCCGGGTTGCGCGACATGGCTGCGGTGACGCCGTAGACTGTGGTTGTCACGCCAAGCGAGGTGAACATGCGCCACAGCCGCCAGAAGCCAGCGCGCGATCCATATTCGTAGATCGATTCCATGTTGAGGTTGCGCTGCCCGAGCCAGGGTTGCGCGCCGACGATTTCGGACAGAAGCGATTCGGATGCCTTGTCGCTGTCGAGAATGCAGCTTTCGCCGCCTTCCTCGTAATTGATGACGAATTGCACCGCAATTCTGGCATCACCGGGCCATTTTGCATCGGGAACAGTGCGGCCGTAACCGACGAGGTTGCGGGGATAGTCAGCCGAAATCATCAAATCACCTTCACGCAAATTTCGTGAACGGTAACATCGCGGCCCGGAAAGTCGAGTGCATTTTACTGCATTCTCTGATCAGGCACTCTTGCGCGCGGAGACCCGCCCCATGGGGTGCAGCGAGTGCACGCGGAAAGGTGCGCCGGGCTCGTCTTCCACGAAAAGCGCAAGGTTGGTAAACTCGACCGGACGTGCCAGAACAGGCTCGAAAACACCTCGAACGGCCTTTTCCACCCTTGCACAATCGGCTGGAACGACGCCGCCCGTCAAAATCATCTGAAAGCGAAACTCGTCCATCACGTAAGGGTGGCCCCAGCGATGAAGGTTGGTCAGTTGCGTCGCCGACAGCCGGTCCGGGTCTGCGCGTTCGATATCGGCATCGGAGAGCGGCATGCGATAACGGTCGAATTCCTGCACCACGCTTGCTGCCAGAAAATTCAGGGTTTCGGACTGCCATGACGGGACCAAGCCGTAGGTATTGCCGAGCTTGGCGATTTCGAGAGGTGGCAGCGTGAAGGGCTGATGCGTGCCGGCGAAATGCATCAAGGCGCGCAGCAATGCCGCCTCCCCCACCTCATCGAGCAGCCGAAAGGGAGCCTTGATCGCGCCGTGGAAGCCGTAACGGCGCGGCAGCGCGGTGTGATAAGAAATTTCCTGCATGCCGAGGCTTGAAACCGCAGGTGGTTCAACGCTCTGCCCGGAGTAGACGTCACGGCCCAACCAGGCGGACGCCGCATGGCTAAGCGGGTCGTTCGGGGTCGGCGTAAAATGGATGGCATACCGCATGCGTCGTCACCTCGCCGTCCGAAACGGTTTTCATAGCTCTATTGCATGAGCCAAGCTGTTAGGTGATTTGCGTGACAGATTGACGACTATAAAAGCCGCGACGTCACATCTTTGCGTTGAAAACACGAATGTGATCGTCGAGTGTAAAACTATCGGGCACAGCGGCCACGTTGCCCAAAACCGCGTCCAGCGCGGCATCGGCCAGTCCGTGCGCCAGCCCGAAACTGACCTTGAAGCCACCCGTCAGCGCCACGATGCACGGGTGATCGGGATGCCGCCCGACCATGGGGTCGCGTCCGATGGCCTTTGGCCGCAGCCCGGCCCAACGCTCGATCACGGTTGCATTGCGCAGTGACGGCACGATCTGCCTTGCTTTTTCGATCAGCGTATCCAGCAATGCATCCGTCGAAAAGGCGTCATCGAAATCCTCTTCGCTGGTGCTGCCGATGGCGACCGTGCCGTCCTCATGTGGCACCACGTAAAGTCCATTCAAGAACACCACTGGCAAAGACGGGTCTATGTCTGCGCGCAACAGCGCCGCCTGCCCTTTAACGGGCTGGCCAAGTTTTGGGTCCGAAGACAGGCCGAATGCACCCGACAGCAGCGGGAAAGACTGGTGACCTGCGCAGACAACGGCATGGCCAAACGCGATCTGTTGCCCAGTCGTCAACTGTGCCGTTCCAACGGGAGAAAGCGTCGATACGCCGCACTGCTCCATCACGCGAACATGCCGGGACTGGCGTAGATAATAGGCAAGGCTTGCGATGAACGCTCTGGGGGACACTTTGGCGGCCAGCGTGTCGTGCACGAAACCTGCCTCGCCCGTACCTGCATCCACCCAGCCATCGACAGGTGGCGCATCCAGCACGTCCCAGCGAAATTGCTCTCCGGCTGTGCACCAGTTCACGCCTGCTTCGTCACTGTGGCGTTCGGCAATTGCGCGAAGGTGAGGCTTCGGCAGCGGAATAAGCCGCCCGCAACGGCGGTAACCGGCAGACAGACCGGTCGCGGCCTCTATCGCGGCGATATCCGCCTCAAGGCTGACGAGCGCATCGAACTGGAATTGCTTCTTGTCGGACCAGCGATCCGGCATGTGCGGCATGAGAGCGCCCAGAAGCCCGCCGCTTGCGCCATCGCCGATGTTTCCCACGTCCAGCAACAGCGTATCGATACCCAGCCTGTCAGCCTTGACCGCCGCCCAAAGCCCCATGATGCCACCGCCGATGATCAACAAAGGCACGCTGGAGGGCAAAGGTGATTGACCTGTTTGATCGGGAAGACTATCGGCTTTGACCATGACACACCCCGATAACAGTGGACCGGAACGAGCCGGTTCAAACATGCTGGATTGGCGAGAGGGCGATATGCCCTATTCGTTGGCCTTTGGCGATCATTTTTATTGCCAGACCGATGGCAGGCAGGAATGCAGCCATGTTTCGCTGTCCGGCAACGGTTTGCCGGAGCGGTGGCAAACTGCGCAGGGAACGTTCCGCATCGGCGAGCTCGGCTTCGGCACGGCGCTGAACCTTTGCGAGACGTGGCGGCAGTGGAAACTCTCAAGGCCTGCCGATGCGCAGCTGCATTTCGTGTCCTTCGAGCTATACCCGATGACGGCGCGCGAGCTGGACCGAGCGCTCTCCCATTGGCCGCAATTGGATGCCGAACGCAAAGCCTTCGTCGCGCAATGGCCTTCAGACCCGGAGGGCTGGGTTGAGATCACTCTGGATGAGCAGACACGTCTGACCGTTTTCTGCGGAGATGCCATGCAGGGCATCATCCAAAGCACCGATACATTCGATGCTTGGTATCTCGATGGCTTTGCACCGGCGAAGAACCCCGAGATGTGGACGCTGGACATCATGTCGGCGGTGTTTGATAAGACCGCTCCCGGCGGCACCTTCGCGACATTTGCAGCGGCCGGTTTCGTGCGGCGCAATCTGGGCGAGGCCGGGTTTAAAGTCGAAAGACGGCCCGGCTTTGCCGGAAAGCGCGAAATGCTCTGCGGCACGAAACCCGCCCTATAGAGCATTTCCAGCAAAAGTGCTAAGCGGTTTTGCGTCCGGATAATGCGTTAAAACAAACAGATAGAGCGTTTTCGCGTTTCGAAGAAAAGCGGAAATGCTCTAGTCCCGAACGAAAAACGCCCGGATTTGCATCCGGGCGTTTTTCATTTCAGATCAGAACCGATCAACCGCGCTTGCGGCCACGACCGGCATTACCGGCAGGACGACCCTGACCGGCAGGGGCAAAGGAGCCAGCCTTACGTGCCGGACGACCCTGACCACCGCGATGGTTGCGGTTGCCAGCAGGCTTGCCAGCAGCAGCGGCAGCGCCTTCGGTCTTCGGACGCTTGAAGTCGGACGTCACTTCCAGATCGTTGTCACGCTCTACAGGTGCAAACTCGCCGGCACGCTGGCCACGGAAGTCGCCGTTGCGGCGTCCGCCGTCACGAGGACCGCCTTCGCGATGACCACCGTCACGGGGGCCACGTGCAGGACGGTCGCCATGGGCGCGTTCGCCACGTTCACCACCCTGACGACGCGGACCGTTGGCATTGGCGCGATTGCCACCGTTGCCGCCACGGTTGTTGTTGCCGCGCGATGGGCTTGCCAGACCTTCAGGACGTTCGCCCGAAAGGACCGGAATTTCGATCTTCATCAGCTTTTCGATGTCGTGCAGCAGACGGGTTTCGTCCGGTGCGCAGAACGCGATAGCGATGCCATCACGACCCGCACGCGCCGTACGACCGATGCGGTGAACATAGGCGTCGGCCACTTCCGGCAGATCGTAGTTGAAGACGTGCGTCACGGCAGGAATATCGATGCCGCGTGCTGCCACGTCGGTTGCGACCAGAACCTGAACTTCGCCGTCCTTGAAGCCCTTGAGCGCACGCTCGCGCTGACCCTGGCTCTTGTTGCCATGGATCGACTGGACCTTGAAGCCGATGTGCTCCAGATGCTTGGACAGCTTTTCAGCGCCATGCTTGGTGCGCAGGAACACGATGGCGCGGCCATCCGGGTTGTCTGTCAGCGACTTCTTCAGAAGTTCTGTCTTGTCGTTCTTGCCAGCAACGAAGTGAACATACTGTTCGACCTTGTCGGCGGCCTTGCCCGGAGGCGTGACCTGAACGGTAACAGGGTTGGTCAGGTAGCTGCCTGCGAGGTCGGCGATTGCCTTCGGCATGGTTGCCGAGAACAGAAGAGTCTGGCGGCCAGCAGGCACCATTCTGGAAATCTTGCGCAGGTCATGAATAAAGCCGAGATCCAGCATCTGGTCGGCTTCGTCAAGCACGAGATACGTGACCTTGGACAAGGAAATCGCGTTGCGTGCGATGAGGTCGAGCAGACGGCCAGGCGTGGCAACCAGAATATCTGTGCCCTTTTCCAGCTGTAGCTGCTGCTTGTTGATGGACGCGCCACCAACGACCTGATTGATCTTCAGATGCGTCTTGCGCACGAAACCACGCAGGCTCTCGCCGATCTGGTTTACCAACTCGCGCGTTGGCGCAAGGATAAGCGTTCGGGTCGTGCGGTTTGCCGGACGGTCGGGCTGCTTCAAAAGCATTTCGATAATGGGAAGGCCGAAAGCGGCGGTCTTGCCGGTACCGGTCTGTGCAAGGCCGATCATGTCGCGGCCTTCGAGAAGAAGAGGAATAGCCTTTTCCTGAATAGGAGTAGGCGTTGTGTAACCGAGCTGGGTGACACCGGCCACGATTTTTTCGGAGAGGCCGAGTTCGCTAAAACTGGTCAATAGTATACCTTTCGGGGCGCCAAAACGCTTGCATCCGGATCAGCCTTGCTGTCCGGTTGTCTTGGCGTCAAGAACCCCGCGTGAATTGGGAACTTGTGGGTTGGAATGACTTTCTGCGCTTCAGTGCGGCGCGTACGCCGTCTCCTGTATCAATGCGCTTTTCCCTCATGCGTCATCGTTTTTGTTTGACGCTGCAGCTCACGCGGCTGCCTAAGGGTGAAAGCTTGATGGGGGATGTGGTCTTTTTGGCAGGGAAAGTCAAGTGAATGTTTCTGGGCATGCTCGTCAAACATGCCCAGTTGACGAAACGGGCGATGTGCTGTGCCGTGTCAAAACACTAACAAATGGTGAAAAACTATAGTTAAAAAGCTCTTGATATCTCGTCCAGCTCATAGCCAAGTTCATCATTCTACAATAGTTTCCGATCTACAAGAAAACGTAGATAGACGCGCTGATTCTATTGCGTTTCGTAGCAACGACGGAGACTATTTTGGTTGAGGGAGGTGGATTGCTTGAAAAAGCGCGTGAAGGCGTTCTATCGCTGGATCTGCCCGCCTGCATCAAAGATAGCCAGCTTCGATATGTCTGCGTGAATGAAGCCTATGCCCGCTTCGCCGGTCGCACGCCGTCTGACTTTACGGATAAAACCACCCGCCAATTGCTTGAGACCGCCGACGACCACGAACGCGAGGACAAGGAAAGGCGCTGTCTGGTATTTGCAACGGAAGAGATTGCCGCGTGCAAGAGCCACTTTCGCGATGAAACACACGGTTTGAAATGCGAGCGCTTCGAGACCGAAGACGGCGCCCTGTTTTTATATGAGGTCTTTGAGACAAGACCGTCTGCCGCCGTTGACCGATCCGCCGATGAACCCGCAACGCTGATCGACACCAGCATTCTCGACCTTCTGGATGTAGCAGTCGCGGTCTATGCCGCCGACAACCGGCTGCTCTATTCGAACGAGCGGTTCGAGAACCTCTATGCTGATTTGAACCTGAACTGGCAACCGGGCCTGCGCCTTGAAGACATCGCTTTGGCATTCTACGACCGCTGTTTAATGGCGGGAGAGCCTGATGGCGAAAGAGTAGCTAAGCGGAAAATCTGGTTTGAGGAAAGGCTTGCAGAAATCAGCAAACCTTATTCCGAATTCATCGACGAAATTCCTGACGGTCGCTCCATCCGCTTCATCAACAAGCGCCTGGAAAACGGCATGCTCGTGGCTCTGCGCATCGATATTACCGATGCCAGAACGCAGGAAATGCTGATGGAAAAGCACACGCGCGAGAACTGGCTGTTCCGGGAAGCGCTGGAGCGCCTGCCGGTTTCCGTCTTCATGCTGGATAGCAAGCGCCGCCTCACCTATGCCAATGCCTCCTACGAAGCGTTCTGGGGCGAGCCCAGAGAAAAGTTCTACGGGCTGACGGAAGAGGAACTCTTCGTCCATGAAGGCGAACGGTTCAGAGGCGAAAACGCCCATGTTCTGGAAACCGGCGAGGCACTAGAGAGAGCCGAAGACATCACGCTGAATGACGGCACGGTCGTTCCGACTCTTGTCAGGGTGGGCCGCATCATCAGCCCCGCCAATGAGCCCTACTTGGTCGGCTCGGTCACCGACACGACCCTTTTGATGCAGCAGAGCCAGGACCTGCTTGCCGCCCGTAACGACGCCGAAAGACTGCACGCCGAAGTCGAGTCCATTCTCCAGTCGCTGCCCGTTGGCGTCATGCTGCTGGGGCCTGACCTCACCATCGAATACGCCAACAAATCCTTCTATGACCTGTGGGAAGTCACCGAGCAGATCGATCTTGTCGGCCAGCCTTACCGCCGCTATTTCGAAATGGGCTATGAAAGTGGCAAATATGATTTCGGTGATACCAGCTTCGAGGATGCCTATCGTGACCGCGTCAAACGGCTGAGCCTCGTCGAGGGTTACACGTCGAGAGAGGTCGAGAGCAAGGCTGACAAGTTCACCATCCTGTCCAAGCGACGCATCGCCGGGGACAAGATTCTCATCACCTTCGCCGATAGCACCGCCGTACGCGCGCGGGATCGGGAGATCAGCACCACGCGTCAGGAATTGCAGCGCGTCGGCGAATATATGCAGGATGCGACGCGCGTCATGGCGCAGGGTTTGGCGCTGATCCAGAACGGCAAGTTCATCATGTCGAACGAGGCGATATCGCGCATGTTCGACGTCGCGCCCGAGTTGGTAGCCCCCGGAAAAAGCTGGATGGGCTTTTTTAATTTTTGCGCTGAGCGTGGCGATCTCGGTGACGAGACAGAGACAGCATCAGCCCGCACGCAATTGATGGACAAACTCGCTTCCGGCCAGCCGTTTTCCCGATCCGTACATGTGAACAAGACACGCTGGCTGAACGTGGAATCGACCATGGGCGCCGGTGAATATTGGCTGATCATCGTCACCGACATCACCGATATGAAGCAGCGCGAGGCGGAACTTGAGGGCCTACTCGCCCGCGCTGAAGCTGCCGACAGGGCGAAATCCGAGTTTCTGGCCAATATGAGCCATGAAATACGCACACCGATGAATGGCGTACTGGGCATGGCAGAACTGCTGGCCAAATCCCAACTCGACACGCGGCAGCGGACATTTACCGATGTCATCGTCAAATCCGGCAATGCGCTTTTGACGATCATTAACGATATCCTCGACTTCTCCAAGATCGACGCCGGTCAGATGACGCTGCGCAACACGCCTTTCGACGCTGCCGAGGCAGTGGAAGACGTAGCATCCCTGCTGTCCTCACAGGCGCTGGAAAAAAACATCGAACTCATCGTCCGGGTCGATCCGTCGTTGAAGCAGATCGTCAGCGGCGATGCCGGTCGCTTCAGGCAGATCGCAACCAATCTCATCGGCAACGCCATCAAGTTTACCGAAACAGGCCATGTCCTGATCGAGCTTTCCGGCGAGAGGGCAGACGACAGCGAACTCATGCTGATCCTGTGCGTCAGGGATACCGGCATCGGCATTGCGCAGCATGAACTGGACCGCATATTCGAAAAGTTCAGTCAGGCTGATGCATCGTCCACGCGCAGACATGAAGGCACAGGTCTCGGACTTGCGATAACGGTCGGTCTGGCCGGGCTTTTCGGCGGCAAGGTGGATGTGGAGAGCATCGTCGGTCAAGGCTCCACCTTCACCGTCACCCTGCCCTTGCGTGTGGTTGAAGAACGGAGCGAACAGGCGATCTCACCGACCGACATGAGGAATGTCAGCGTTCTGGTCATCGACGACAATGCCATCAACAGGCAAATCCTGATCGAGCAATTGACGCGCTGGGGTATCGACAGCCACGCAGCGGAAAGCGGCAACGCCGGTCTCGCCATTCTGGAAGAGGCAGCCCGGATCGGCTTTAGTATCGACGCCGTTGTTCTGGATTACCACATGCCCGAGATGGACGGCATGCAGGTGGCCGCAAAGATCAGAGCCGACGCCCGCCTTGATGGCACAGCAATCATTTTCCTGACGTCGATGGACGCCGTCAACACCGAACGCGACATCCAGTTCGACGCCCATCTGATGAAACCAGTGCGAGCACGGCTTTTGCGAAAAACGCTGACGGATGTGGTCCGAACATCGCGATCAAAGCGCGCGGTTCCACACCGGCCAGATGCGACGGCTGCACAAACGCTTCCCGCACCCGCGGTCAGATCGACGCCCCATACGCCGCAGCCAAAAACAAAGACAAGGCCCACGTCGTTGGACGTGCTGATTGCCGAGGACAACGACGTCAACCAGATCGTTTTCACGCAAATCCTGCAACAGACCGATCTTCGCTTTCGGATCGTCGCCAACGGCAAGAAAGCCGTCGAGGCGTGGAGTGAGGACAATCCGTCCATCGTCCTAATGGATGTGTCCATGCCTGTGATGAACGGACATCAGGCAACGCAGGCCATTCGTGCGGAAGAAGACCGGCTGGAAACGGGTGCGCGCGTGCCGATCATCGGCGTCACCGCCCATGCGCAGGACAGCGACCGTGACCTGTGCCTCGCCGCCGGTATGGACGACTATCTGTCAAAGCCCATCAGCCCGGAACTGCTGCAAGCCAAGATCGACAAATGGTTGATGAGGGTCCCAGACAAGGCGCGAGACCTGAAATCCAATTAAAAACGCCGCCTGAGAAGCTCTCAAGCGGCGTCGGCAACTTTGTCTGCGCGGCGATAATTACCGGCGATTTCCATCCACGGAAAAAGCACCCGGGCCTGCAAAGACCAGATACAGGAAGATGAAGCAAAACAGGATGGCGCCGTCGCCACCGTTCAGCACCGGGTAAAAGCTCTTCGGTGCATGTGCCATGAAGTAGGCGAAAGCCATCAGACCCGAGGCCAGAAATGCAGCCGGACGCGTGAAGAGGCCGACGAGGATCAGCACACCGCATACGGTTTCGATAATGGCGGCCGTCAGCAACATGGGAGGAAGCGAGCCTTCCATCTGGGAAGCAGGAAAGCCGAAAAGCTTCTGCGTGCCGTGTTCAATGAACAGCAGCGCAGCGATGATCCGCAGTGCAGCCAGAGCGTAGGGCTGATACCGCGACAGTTTGTCAAAAAATGCCATGTGTTTGTCCTTATGACGCAGGTTCGATCTTTTGATCGTTAAAACCTAACTTAGAAATACAACTAATCGAGATACACGGTTTGCATCCAAAAACAACATGCTCTGCGATCACTTAGAAGTGCGTGGAAAAGGCTGATCGCCCGCCCCTCCCCACGCCCGGAGAAAATCGTCGAAAACGCAACGAAAACGGCGTCTTATCTCATGCGAACATGACGGGTCAGCGACAACATTAAGGCGCAGATCAGGATGCAATAGATGCCCATCACCATGATTTGCGCGGTGAATGCCACGCCCCAGTCGATCAGCACACCGCCCAGACCAGGCCCCAGCGCCGAGGCAAAGACCATGATCGCGACGATCACAGCGCGGATCGCGCCCAGAAATTTGACGCCGTAAACTTCCGGCCAAAGGCTGCCGAAAAGTGTGAGCGAAAATCCGTCCGAAATTCCATAGAGCACCATGAACGCGAAAACGACCCATGGCGCATCGATGACGCTGAGCAGGACACAGCCGATACCAAAGGGAATGAGATAGAAAGGCAACAGGCGGAGCGCTGAAAACCTATCGACGAGATAGCCGGAGAGCAACGAATTGGTCACGGCAACCACGGCGTAAATCAGAAACGCCGACGCGAATGTCTCGACCGGCCAGCCCTTGGATTGCGACAGATGCACCTGATGGAAGAAAATCGTGTTGCTGATAAAGGCGGGCGGCAGCATTCCCAGCATCAGGCCGTAAAAATACGGATCGCGCAGCACCTCACCGCGCGTCCAGTGTCTGGTAACAGCAGCTTTCTGAGAGACTGCCACCGGGGTTGGTATGCGCTCGTGCTTGATGAGCGAAAGAAGCGGGATCAGCAGAACAAGCATGAAGACCGCCACCGCGACCCAGAGATTTCGCCATCCGAACGCGGCGATGCCCGCCACCGCCAGCAGCGGCAACATCGCCTGCCCCGCATTCAGGCCCAGCGCCGATATCGACACGGCACGGCCACGTTCGGCTGCAAACCAGCGCCCTATAGTCGTATAGGCAGTGTGGACCATCATGCCTTGCCCGAACAGACGCAGAAGAAACAGACCGAGAATGAGCACCGCAAGAGACGTGGCTTGCGACAACAGGATGGCGCCAAGCGCGAGTGCAATGGCTGTCATCGACATCACGAGGCGCAACGCCTTGGCATCCAGAAGCTTTCCCAGCCAGACGAGACTGAACGCGGATGCAAGTGTGACGCCCATATAGATGAGCCCGAATTCCCCATCTGTGAGACCAAGCTCACGCCTGATTTCACCGCCGGAAAGCGAAATGAAGAATGTCTGGCCGAAGGAGGACGCAAACAGCATCGCGAAGCCAGCACCCAGCCAGCGGATGTTATCGCGCAGAAAGAAAAGCAATTGAAGACCCTGACATTATAGGACCAGCCTGATCAGGCTATCATGCGCACCTGGGGCTGTTCCACCGGATTGAACGGCTGGAACGTTATGTCGGTCCCGACGATGGTTGCAACCGTGTTGGCGCAAATTGTTTCCCATTTTTCCGCGCCCGTTCCAAACGGTTCGGACGCAATGGCAATGCCTGCCCCCATGTTGCGCCAATACAGGGTCGGTGGCCGGTCATCGCTCGACCAGCGGAAAGCATGGATTTTGTCCCCATCCGCGTGGATGGCGCTGAAGCGAATTGGCAGGTGGAGACCTGAGCGATCAACGACATCGAGGCACAATTGAATGGTTTTGCGAAACGCCTCGATCGGATCGAGGTCGAGACCGAAGCCCGCCGCAATCAGGAACATCGCCTCGCTATCGCCATTGCCTGCCCGCGAACAATAGACCTTATCGGGGATATGCGCTTCGATAGTGCGCTTGACCTTCTCATAGTCGCCGATCTGGCCGTTATGCATGAAGAGATGGCGGCCAAAGCCGAAAGGATGGCAATTCGCCATGGAAACGCCGCCGGTTGTGGCAGAGCGAACATGGGCGAGAAACATGCTGGAGCGCAACTGGTGGCACAGCGACGTCAGGTTTCGATCAGACCACGCGGGCAAAATCCCGCGATAAATGCCAGGCTCGTCCCGATCGCCATACCAGCCGATGCCACAGCCATCGCCATTCACCACCGTTTTCGCCTCCCGCGCCGCCATCGACTGGCTGATCAGCGAGCTTTCCGGCTCGATCAGAAGGCTGTCGAGCCAGACGGGAGAGCCGGTATAGGCGAGAAAACGACACATGCTGGGCACCGTGGCGGGTTGCGATCCGGCTCTCAAAGCGCCGGATCAAGGCGTTTCTAAGATCGTTAGGCTTGCAGAACCACCACACGAGCGCCAACAGGTACGCGCTCAAAGAGATCGACGATGTCGTGGTTCAGCATGCGAATGCAGCCACTGGACATGGCGTGACCAATGGATTGCGGCTGGTTTGTGCCGTGCAGGCGGAACATCGTATCGTTGCCGCCCCGATACAGATACAAGGCGCGGGCACCAAGCGGATTGTTCGGGCCGCCCGGCATGCCGCCTGCATATTTGAGGTTCCGCTCAGGCTCACGGCGGATCATGTTTGGCGTTGGCGTCCAGCTTGGCCATTCGGCTTTGCGACCCACATAGGCATCGCCCCTCAGCGCAAGGCCCTGGCGTCCGACGCCGACGCCGTAACGCATGGCCTGACCATTGCCCATGACGTAATAAAGACGGCGAGCAGGCGTATCGACAACAACGGTGCCCGCTGGGTACGTGGTCGCATACGCGACCTGCTGACGGCGAAGCTCGGGATTGATCTTGTCCAGCGGCATGGCCTTCAGCGGAAATTTTTCATCCGGGATGGCTGCGTAGTTGTTTCTCTGCTGTGCAAAATTGGTGCTGGCGCAACCAGCAAGAAGAAGCGGCAATCCAAACAGGACACCACGGCGCGAAATAGACATGTAACCCCCGGTCGATGAATCTCTTTGTTACCAAGGAGTATAATTTTATGGTTAACAAACCTCTAATCCGCAGCATGCGACGATTAACGAAAGATCGCTTCGAGACGCGAATTGCATGCCTACTGGCGGCGTGTAAGTGGTGAAAACTTGTGCAGTCTTTAGGTTGCAATGGTCCAAACACACCTCTTCAGACAGTTTGCGGGACGCAACCTTTTGGCCCGCTGCCGCATTTTAACGCAACAAGGACCAAAACTGCTTATTTTATGTGTGTTTAGCGTCCGGGGACCGATCTAAAAAATCTGACTTGAGACGACGCATGGTTCTTGCATTGCGCTCGTCCTTGTAATCAAATGGACAAAAATGGGGAACCTAAAGTTGGCATTTGACGAAATGATAAATGCGGACTCATCGCCGCGAAGCCCATACGAAAAGTATAATGATTGGTACAGCCGGCAGGACAGATCGCACCTGATCCAGAAATCCCGGGATGCCGAAAACATATTTCGAAAGACCGGCATTACATTCGCCGTTTATGGGCATGCCGACAGCGCTGAAAAGCTCATCCCCTTCGACATCATTCCCCGCATCATCTCCGGTCGTGAATGGCGCAAGCTGGCGCAGGGTATCGAACAGCGCGTGCTGGCGCTCAACGCCTTTCTGGACGACATCTACCACAAGCAGGAAATCATTCGCGCCGGACGCATCCCCCGCGAACTGATCGAGCGCAATGAGGCGTTTCTGCCTGAAATGATCGGCTTCAAGCCGCCGGGCGGCGTTTACACGCACATTGTCGGCACGGATATCGTGCGCACTGGCGAAGACCAGTTCTACGTTCTGGAAGACAATGCCCGCACGCCTTCCGGTGTCAGCTACATGCTGGAAAACCGCGAAACCATGATGCAGATGTTCCCGGAACTGTTCCACGAGAACAAAGTGCAGCGCGTCGAAGATTATCCCTATCAGCTGCGTCAATCGCTGGCATCGCTGGCACCTCCGGGCTGCAAGGGCAAGCCGCGCGTCGCCGTGCTGACCCCTGGCATTTTCAACTCGGCCTATTACGAGCACTCCTATCTGGCAGACATGATGGGTGTGGAGCTCGTCGAAGGATCTGACCTGCGCGTCATGGATGGCAAGGTCAAGATGCGCACGACTCGGGGCTATGAGGCCATCGACGTGCTCTACCGTCGTGTTGACGACGATTTCCTCGACCCCCTCACCTTCCGCCCGGATTCGGCGCTGGGTGTTCCTGGCATCATGGATGTGTACCGTGCAGGCAACATCACCATCGCCAATGCACCGGGCACGGGAATTTCAGACGATAAGGCCATTTATTCCTATATGCCTGAGATCGTCGAGTTCTATACGGGCCGCAAACCCCTGCTGGAAAACGTGCCGACATGGCGCTGCTCCGAGCCGGACAGCCTGAAATACGTTCTCGACAATCTGGCCGATCTGGTCGTCAAGGAAGTTCACGGCTCGGGCGGCTATGGCATGCTCGTCGGCCCAACGGCGTCCAAGAGAGAACGCGCCCTGTTTGCCGACAAACTGCGTGCGCGCCCCTCGAACTACATCGCACAGCCCACACTTTCGCTTTCCACAGTGCCTATCATGGTGAAAAACGGCATCGCGCCACGCCACGTCGATCTTCGTCCCTATGTTCTCGTCTCGGACAAGGTGAAAATCATACCTGGCGGGCTGACACGCGTTGCCCTCAAGCAGGGATCACTGGTCGTGAATTCCAGCCAGGGCGGCGGCACCAAAGATACGTGGGTACTGGAGGACTAAGCCATGCTGGGAAGAACGGCGAACGGACTCTACTGGATGTTCCGCTATATCGAGCGCGCGGAAAACATTGCCCGACTGGTGGATGCAGGCATGCGCGTGTCGCTGACCCGCAGCGGCAGTGCCGACGAAGACTGGGACGGCGTGCTGCAAAGTGCTGGCGCACGCGAGGAATTTCTCCAGACCCATGAAAAGGTGACCTCGGTCGATGCCATCGATTACATGCTGCGCGACAAGGCCAACCCCTCCAGCGTCATGTCCTGCATCGAATTCGGCCGCAACAATGCACGCATGGTGCGCACCGCACTGACACGTGAAACATGGGAAGCGACCAACGAATTCTGGATTGAACTCAAGAATCTTCTTGGTCGCAAAGTAAAAGCCGCGGAATTACCTCAAGTCATCGATGTTATTAAACATCGGGCAGGACTTGTGCGCGGCGCCTTCCACGGCTCGATGCTGCGCAACGATCTCTACAACTTCTCGCGCATCGGCACCTTCATCGAACGCGCCGACAACACAGCGCGAATTCTCGATGTGAAATACTATGTCCTGCTGCCCGCTGCGGCCCAAGTCGGATCATCGCTGGACAATGCCCAATGGGAGTCGATCCTGCGCTCCGTTTCGGCCCACCGCTCCTATGGTTGGGTCTATGACGCAGAGTATAAACCGGCCAATATTGCAGACTTTCTGATTTTAAACGGAAGGATGCCAAGATCACTGGCCTACTGTTACGAAAAGATCGTCAGTAACCTTGGCCATCTCGCCGAAGACTACAGCGAGAAACATAAAGCCCACGATACCGCAGCAGCTATTCTGGCGACCTTGCAGAAAACGACGATAAATAGGGTGATGGATCAGGGATTGCACGAGTTTCTCGAGCTGTTCGTCAACAAGAACGCCCAACTGGGGCAGGAAATCACGGATGGCTACCGCTTCTATCAGTAAGCGGACGTGAGACGGGGATACGACATGCGCCTGAAGATCAATCACACGACCGAATATCTCTATGACGAGCCGGTCCCCTATTCCCTGCAACGCCTGCGGTTGACGCCTGCAAGCGGGCCGACGCAGACCGTGAAGGAATGGGAAGTCACCGTCGATGGCGCAACGCTGGAAGTGCGCTACGACGACCACTTCGGCAATCGCGTCGAACTGGTGGAAACCGAGGGCCCGCGCAGCGCCGTCAAAGTCGTTGCCCGTGGCGAAGTCGAGACCATCGACAAGGCTGGCGTCTTCGGCGCCCATGTCGGCAACGCGCCGCTGTGGTTGTTCATGCGCGAGACGCCGCTGACCAAGCCCGGCAAGCTCATCCGTGAACTCGTTCGCCAGTCTACCGGCGACACGCCGTTGGAGAGACTGCACGAGTTGATGGCACTGGTTCATCTCGAGGTCGAATACGAAACCGGTTCGACAGGCACGGAAACGACGGCGGAGCAGGCTTTGGAAGCGGGCAAAGGCGTCTGTCAGGACCACACCCACATCTTCATTTCCGCCGCCCGCCATATGGGCATGCCCGCCCGTTACGTCTCCGGCTATCTGATGATGGAAGACGTCGCAGAACAGATCGCCACCCACGCCTGGGCCGAAGCCCACGTTCCCGGTCTCGGCTGGGTGGGGTTCGATGCCGCCAACAAGCTCTGCCCTGACGAGCGTTACGTCCGCATCGCCAGCGGTCTCTCCTATCGCGACTGCGCGCCGGTTTCCGGCATGCGCGTTGGCCTTTCCGATGAAAGCCTGACGGTATCAGTCACCGTCCAACACGCCCAAAGCCAAAGTCAGTCACAAAGCTGACCATTCCCACCTGCTGACTGTCACGCCCGGCTCGCGATCCCGTGATCGCGAGCCGGTTTTTTATATCTCCACCGTTCTTCGAACGATCCAGAGTTTCACGCGCCTTTACTGCCTACATCACCAGATTATGCTTTTATTTTGGATTTTTACTGGTCCATAATTCAAGAATGGCCTCGTTAGAATCCTACTTTTCTTGAAAACCACAACTTGAAATACTTTTTATCTCTTGGAGTCCTGCGAAAACCAGCCAAACCCAAAAAAAGTCACCATCTGGGCGTTAGAGACTGTTTTTTATTTTGCGTGCAAATACAACACGCAAATACTATTAGAATGACCTGCACATGATTCGGAAATCCATCATTATGGCTCAGCTTATTTCGCACTTTAAGAATATGAGAGTAGTTTAGACTCTGTGTTAACTTTGGTAACACATGGGTCTGCCCGTCGTGTTAACCAATAATTCACACTTGGCGTACAATAGTGACGCTGTTCATGTGAGGTGTCCGTGATCGCACGATCTTGAGTGCGACGCGCGCACCGAAAGCTTCTGTCAAATGGGCTCTAGTGAACGATGGCGTAGGGACCAGACTCTCGAAGAGAGTTCTGCACGCATGATGCCCCCCGATGCGCCGGCTCTACACGAGCCATGTTCTGCTTAACATGCTGTTGTCCACAAGGACGCTCACTCGATCGACGCTACCGTCGAGCGCTTGAGACACCTTATCAATTCGCGCCTTGCGCATCCGGGGGACCGGATCAGCCCTCGTGGTTGCGCGGCAGAGAATTGATACGGCGAATGGCGCTTTGGTCAGTTATCAACGGGGGCACGTGTCCATGACTTCGATTATTTCTTCCCTTTCTGTCAAACAGATTGCCAATCTTTCAACCACCACTATGGCCAGCCTGAAAACCTCTGACGTTGCTGCCCTGAGCGCAACCCAGACTGCTGCGCTATCTTCCAAGCAGATTGCAGCACTAGACGCTGGCACGATATCCTCATTCAAGACAGACGCGATCGCTGCCATCTCGGCAAAGGCCATCGTCGGTTTGACCGTTGATCAGCTTCAGGCGGTCGCCACGAACCAAGTGTCGGTTCTGTCCGCAAGCCAGATCGTTGCAATGTATTCCAGCCAGTTGGCAGCCCTCACGACCGGTGGCATCGAAGCATTGACCTCGACACAGGTTGGTTCTCTGACAGCCGCTCAGCTTGGAACACTCGACGCTGGCGAACTCAACTCCTTCACGACGAATGAAATTGCTGCTCTTAACGTCAAGTCCCTTGCTGGCCTGACAACGGATGCGATCTCTGGTCTTACCACCAACAAGGTGGCAGTCCTCAGCACGCCTCAGGTTGCAGCACTGACAGACAAGCAACTGGCATCGATCTCTTCCGCACAGCTTGCTGCTTTCGGAACGGGTCAGATCGCTGCACTGACTGCAAAGCAGATCGTTTCCATTTCGACCGACGCCATCGTCGGACTGACAAGCAATCAGACAGCCGTGCTCAGCGCAACTCAGCTGGCAGCTATCACAACCGCACAGTTGGAAGCCTTTACCACAGCCAACATCGCAGCATTGACCTCGACACAGGTCGGCTCCCTGACAGCCGGTCAGCTCGGAACACTCGACGCTGGAGAACTCAACTCCTTCACGACGGATGAAATTGCGGCCCTCAGCGTCAAGTCGCTTGCCGGTGTAACAACGGACACGATGGCTGCTCTTGCAACCAACAAGATCGCTGCTCTCACCAACCCTCAGATCGCAACACTGACAGATAAGCAACTGGCATCGATCTCATCCGCTCAGCTTGCTGCTTTCGGAACGAGCCAGGTTGCTGCACTGACTGCAAAGCAGATCGTTTCCATTTCGACCGACGCCATCGTTGGACTGACAAGCAATCAAACAGCGGCACTCAGCGCAGCTCAGCTGGCAGCTATCACAACCGCACAGTTGGAAGCCTTCACCACAGCCAACATCGCAGCATTGACCTCGACACAGGTTGGTTCTCTGACAGCCGCTCAAATCGGAACGCTCGACGGTGGCGAACTCAACTCCTTCACGACCGATGAAATTGCTGCCCTCAGCGTCAAGTCTCTTGCCGGTGTAACAACAGACACGATGGCCGCTCTTGCAACCGACAAGATCGCTGCTCTCACCAACCCTCAGATCGCAACACTGACAGACAAGCAACTGGCATCGATCTCCTCCGCACAGCTTGCTGCTTTCGGAACGGGTCAGATCGCTGCACTGACTGCAAAGCAGATCGTTTCCGTGTCGACCGACGCCATCGTCGGACTGACAAGCAATCAGACAGCAGCGCTCAGCGCAGCTCAGCTGGCAGCTATCACAACCGCACAGTTGGAAGCCTTCACCACAGCCAACATCGCAGCGCTGACCTCGACACAGGTCGGCTCCCTGACAGCCGGTCAGCTCGGAACACTCGACGCTGGAGAACTCAACTCCTTCACGACCGATGAAATTGCTGCCCTTAACGTCAAGTCCCTTGTAGGCCTGACGACGGACACGATGGCTGCTATTGCAACCAACAAGATCGCCGCCCTCACCGCCCCTCAGGTCGCAACACTGACAACCAAACAAATCTCATCCATCACCTCGGGTCAGCTTGCTGCGCTTACAACAACACAGATCACTGCACTGACAGACAAGCAGGTTGCAGCTCTTAATTCAGAGATGTTGTCAGGCCTGAAAAGCGAGCAGGTGCAAGCCCTGAGCAACAAGCAACTCGTTGCGCTCACAACTGCACAGTTGGCAGCCTTCACGACTGGTAGCATCGAAGCATTGACCTCGACACAGGTCGGTTCTCTGACTGCCGCTCAAATCGGAACACTCGACGCTGGAGAACTCAACTCCTTCACGACGGATGAAATTGCTGCTCTTAACGTTAAGTCCCTCGCTGGCCTGACAACGGATGCGATCTCTGGTCTTACCACCAACAAGATTGCCGCCCTCAGCGCTCCTCAGGTTGCAACACTCACAGACAAGCAATTGGCATCGATCTCTTCTGCACAGCTTGCTGCTTTCGGAACGGGTCAGATCGCTGCACTGACTGCAAAGCAGATCGTTTCCGTGTCAACCGACGCCATCGTCGGACTGACAAGCAATCAGACAGCAGCGCTCAGCGCAGCTCAGCTGGCAGCGATCACAACCGCACAGTTTGAAGCTTTCACCACAGCCAACATCGCAGCGCTGACCTCGACACAGGTCGGCTCCCTGACAGCCGGTCAGCTTGGAACACTCGACGCTGGCGAACTCAACTCCTTCACGACCGATGAAATTGCTGCTCTTAACGTCAAGTCCCTTGTTGGCCTGACAACAGACACGCTGGCTGCTCTTGCAACCAACAAGATCGTTGCTCTCACCGCCCCTCAGGTCGCAACACTGACAACCAACCAAGTTGCATCCATCACCTCGGGTCAGCTTGCTGCACTTACAACAGCGCAGATCACTGCACTGACAGACAAGCAGGTTGCAGCTCTTAATTCAGAGATGTTGTCAGGCCTGAAAAGCGACCAAGTGCAAGCCCTGAGCAACAAGCAACTCGTTGCGCTCACAACTGCACAGTTGGCAGCCTTCACGACTGGTAGCATCGAAGCATTGACCTCAACGCAGGTCGGTTCTCTGACAGCCGCTCAAATCGGAACACTCGACGCTGGCGAACTCAACTCCTTCACGACCGATGAAATTGCTGCTCTTAACGTCAAGTCCCTCGCTGGCCTGACAACGGAAACACTGGCTGCTCTTGCAACCAACAAGATCGCCGCCCTCAGCGCTCCTCAGATCGCAACACTGACGGACAAGCAACTGGCATCGATCTCTTCCGCACAGCTTGCTGCTTTTGGAACGGGTCAGCTCGCTGCACTGACAGCAAAGCAGATCGTTTCCGTGTCGACCGACGCCATCGTCGGACTGACAAGCAATCAGACAGCAGCACTCAGCGCAACTCAGCTGGCGGCTATCACAACCGCACAGTTGGAAGCCTTCACCACAGCCAACATCGCAGCACTGACCTCGACACAGGTCGGCTCCCTGACTGCCGCTCAAATCGGAACACTCGACGCTGGAGAACTTAACTCCTTCACGACCGATGAAATTGCGGCCCTCAACGTCAAGTCGCTTGCTGGCCTGACAACGGAAACGCTGGCTGCTCTTGCAACCAACAAGATCGTTGCTCTCACCAACCCTCAGATTGCAACACTGACGGACAAGCAACTGGCATCGATCTCTTCCGCTCAGCTTGCTGCTTTCGGAACGAGCCAGGTTGCTGCACTGACGGCAAAGCAGATTGTTTCCGTGTCAACCGATGCTATCGTCGGACTGACAAGCAATCAGACAGCGGCGCTCAGCGCAACTCAGCTGGCGGCTATCACAACCGCACAGTTGGAAGCCTTCACTACAGCCAACATCGCAGCATTGACCTCGACACAGGTCGGTTCTCTGACAGCGGCTCAAATCGGAACACTTGATGGTGGAGAACTCAACTCCTTCACGACGGATGAAATTGCGGCTCTTAACGTTAAATCGCTTGCTGGCCTGACAACGGACACGATGGCTGCTCTTGCAACCAACAAGATCGTTGCTCTTACCAGCCCTCAGATCGCAACACTGACGGACAAGCAACTGGCATCGATCTCCTCCGCACAGCTTGCTGCTTTCGGAACGGGCCAGGTTGCTGCACTGACGGCAAAGCAGATCGTTTCACTGTCAACCGATGCTATCGTCGGGCTGACAACCACTCAGGCTGCTTCCATCAGCGCAACTCAGCTGGCGGCTCTGACAACCGCACAGCTGCAGGCCTTCACCACCGCCAACATCGCGGCGTTGACATCCACGCAGGTAGCAGTTCTGACATCTGCACAGGTCGCAACACTCGACGCTGGAGAACTCAACTCCTTCACGACCGATGAAATTGCGGCCCTCAACGTCAAGTCGCTTGCTGGCCTGACGACTGAAGCAATCATGGGCATGGAGGACACTAGGATCGACGCAATGTCGGACACTCAAAAGCAGTCGCTCAACGATGCACAGGTAGCAGCAATCATTGCCGCCTATGGCAACATCTAAGACTGAATGATACCAAGCTCAAACACGAACGGCGCGACCTAGGTCGCGCCGTTTTCTTTTTGCCCCACCTATTACAAGACACAAACGCGGCAGATCGGGTCTCGTCGAGTGACTGACATCAAGCAGACCTGAAGCACAACAAAGACGATTGGCGAAGAACATACGGAACCACGCCCCGCAACCATTTGCGGCTATCGAGGATGCGCTTTTAACGTTACACTTCCGCCAAGCAAGAACCCGCTGCTGGCCTGAACGGCCAAGTCCCCTACAACCATCATCGTTCCATTCCCGAAGACGACCTAGAGCGTTTATTGTTAATTGAGCAGGTTTTCGTCAGGGCAAGCTTGGCTAGCGAACGGCATTATCCCAGGTACTGTCACGCCGAAAGCTTCGAGCCTAGCGAAAAATGCCCGCAGAATGCTTCCATTTAACAAGGAAGCGCTCTAGGCCACCGCAAAGACACCTTGTCAACCGTGGGTGCAATATCCCCCTTCCCGAACGTGTAGCTCTAGACCGCAACGGTTTTCGACGGCACGCAGATCACTCAGAAAAATGGATTGGACATACTGCCCAGCTATCAAGCCTGCCCGTCGGATGTCCTCATTCGACGTGGCGGCCCTCGCTCTCGCTTTATTCTCGCGAACACGCTCAGTTCTCAGAAACAAAAAAGCCCCGAGCCGGGAGGCTCGAGGCTTTGCGGTGAGGTTTGGAGCGCTTCTCTACAAAGGGGAAACGCTCTGAATGAATGGCTCAGAGTTGGCCGATGGAGATGGTTTCTTCCATTTCCACCTTTAGCACATTGCGCAGCGGCAGGCCGAAACCTTCGGCTTCGATTTCGAAGACGTCGCCTGCTTCGGGCTTTACGCCATCTGCGAAGGATAGCGTTGCCGTGCCGAACATGTGGACGTGGACTTCGCCTGGTGCGCGGAATAGGCCGTATTTGAAGTGGTGGTATTCCAGATTGGCGAAGGTGTGGGACATATTATCCTCACCCGACAGAAACGGCTTTTCGAAAATGACCTTGCCGTCGCGTAGGATGCGGGACGTACCGCGGATATCCGACGGCGGAGCGCCGATACGGATTTCTGGGCCGAAGCTTGCCGGGCGCAGCTTGGAGTGGGCGAGATAGAGATAGTTCATCCGCTCCGTGACGTGATCCGAAAACTCGTTGGAAACGGCAAAGCCGATGCGGAAGGCCTGGCCTTCATCGGAGATAACGTAAATACCAGCCATTTCGGGCTCTTCACCACCATCAAGCGCAAACGACGGCGACATCAGAGCCGCACCTGGTGCGGTCGCGACATGGCCATTACCCTTATAGAACCACTCAGGCTGAACGCCCTTCTGGCCCGCAGCAGGCTTTCCATTTTCGTGGCCCATCTTGAACATCTTCATCGAGTCGGTCAGCGTTTCCTCTGCCGCTTCGCCAGCCTTCTTATGCATGCTGTCACGCGTGGCAGCCGAACCCAGATGGGTAAGGCCGGTACCTGTCAGGTGCAGATGGGCAGGATCTGGATGCGTGATCGGCGGCAGGAACTTGCCTTCAGCATAGGCTTCCTCGAGGTCGATAGCATCGCCATAACCGCGCGCTTCGATGACCTCAACCAGCGTCTTGCCGGCATTGGCAGCTTCGAGTGCCAGCGCGTAGACGGACTCTGCATTGTTTACAGCACGCGCCTGTCCACCCTCGTCACGAGCGGCGACGATAATGCTTCCGTTCGCATTCTTGATCTGAGAAATCAGCACGGTAATTCCTTTCAAAGACGTTTGACGCCTGCATCTCATGAAAGTGGCCGGAAACCGGCCACTTGTTATCATTTCAACCTATGGAACGAGAGCAATCAGCCCTTGTTCTTGTTGTAGACGTCGAAGAAGACGGCGGCGAGAAGCACGAGGCCCTTGACCATCTGCTGGAAGTCGATGCCGAGACCGACGATCGACATGCCGTTGTTCATAACGCCCATGATGAACGCACCGATAACAGCACCGGTGATCTTGCCAACGCCGCCGGATGCCGAAGCACCGCCGATAAAGCAGGCCGCGATAACGTCAAGCTCGAAGCCCACGCCAGCTTTCGGCGTTGCGGAGTTCAGACGCGTCGCGATGATCATACCGGCGAGACCAGCCAGCACACCCATGTTGACGAAGGTTAGGAAGCTCAGTCGCTCGGTGTTGATGCCGGAAAGCTTCGTCGCCTTCTCGTTACCGCCCATGGCGTAGATACGACGACCAATGGTCGTGCGGCGCGTGACGAAGCTATAAAGCGCGATCAGAACCAGCATGACGATGAGGACGTTTGGCAGGCCACGATAGGTCGAAAGCTGGTAGCCGAGGAACAGGATTGCGCCAGCGATCAGCAGGTTCTGGACGATGAAGAAGCCGAAAGGCTCGACATCGATACCGTGGCGAACATTCACCTGACGGCGGCGCAAAGCCAGCACGAACAGAGCAAGCGTGATCGCGAGCGTCAGCACCATGGATGTGACGTTGATGCCTTCGATACCACCGATATCCGGCAAGAAGCCGGTGCTGACGACCTGGAAATCGACAGGAAACGGACCGATGTTCTTACCGCCCAGCACGAAGAGCGTCAGGCCGCGGAAGACGAGCATGCCCGCCAGTGTCACGATGAAGGACGGAATGCGGTGATAGGCGATCCAGTAGCCCTGCGCCGCACCGATCAGACCACCGACGCCAAGGCAGATGAGCGCCGCCAGAAGCGGATTCATGCCCCATTGCACGGTCAGGATGGCCGCGACCGCGCCGACGAAGGCGACGATCGAGCCAACTGAAAGGTCGATATGCCCTGCGACGATGACCAGCAGCATGCCGAGCGACATGATGACGATGAACGAGTTCTGGAGGATCAGGTTCGTCAGGTTAACAGGGCGAAACAGAATACCGCCGGTGTAAAACTGGAAGAAAACCATGATGGCGACGAGCGCGATCAGCATGCCGTATTCGCGAATGTTGGCGCGAATATACGAGCCGACTGAAACGACGTTGCTTTCTTCGGTGGATGTGTTGGCCGAACTCATCAGTTCTTCTCCCCTGAGCGCATGATAGCGCGCATGATGCTTTCCTGGCTCGCCTCTCCCTTCGGCAATTCGGCGACAATCCGTCCTTCGTTCATAACGTAGATGCGGTCGCAATTGCCAAGCAGTTCGGGCATTTCCGATGAGATCATCAGAACGCCTTTTCCGTCGGCGGCGAGCTGGTTGATAATGGTGTAGATTTCATATTTCGCGCCGACATCGATACCGCGCGTCGGTTCGTCCAGAATGAGAACGTCAGGGTTCGAGAACAACCATTTCGACAGAACGACCTTCTGCTGGTTGCCGCCGGAAAGGTTGACCGTTTCCTGAAAGATGCCGGACGAGCGGATGCGAAGGCGTTTACGGAAGTCGTTCGCGACCGACATTTCCTTGTGGTCGTCAATGACGCTTGCAGACGACACACCAGCAAGATTGGCAAGCGTGGTGTTGTGCAAAATATTGTCGTTGAGCACGAGGCCCAGATGCTTGCGGTCTTCGGTTACGTAGGCAAGACCGGCATCGATCGCTTTGCGAACAGTGCTGACATCCACAGGCTTGCCATGGATCAGAACGTCGCCGGTGATCTTATGACCATAGGACTTGCCGAACACGCTCATCGCAAATTCGGTGCGGCCAGCGCCCATCAGGCCAGCAATACCCACGACCTCGCCCTTGCGGACATTGACGTTGATATCATGTAGAACCTGACGATCCCGGTGCTGCTGGTGATAGGCGTTCCAGTTCTTGACTTCGAGAATGGTTTCGCCGATCGGCACATCGCGTGGCGGATAGCGGTCTTCGAGATCGCGGCCCACCATGTTGCGGATGATCACGTCTTCGCTGATCTCTTCGTTATGACAGTCGAGGGTCTTGACCGTCATACCATCGCGCAGAACCGTGATCTGGTCTGCCACCTTACGCACTTCGTTCAGCTTGTGCGTGATAATGATGGAGGTCAGGCCCTGCTTGCGGAACTCGATCAACAGGTTGAGGAGCGCTTCCGAATCGCTTTCGTTCAGCGATGCCGTTGGCTCGTCGAGGATCAGGAGCTTCACGCTCTTGGAAAGAGCCTTGGCGATTTCCACCAGCTGCTGCTTACCCACACCGATGTCGGTGATCAGCGTCTCAGGTGATTCCTTGAGGCCAACCTTTTTCAACAGCTCGCGCGTGCGGTTGAACGTCTGCTGCCAGCTGATGACGCCATTGGTGGCGATCTCGTTGCCGAGAAAAATGTTTTCCGCAATCGACAGAAGCGGGACCAGGGCCAATTCCTGGTGAATGATGATGATGCCTATTTCTTCACTGTCGTTGATCGCGCGGAAATTTCGCAGCTGACCTTCGTAGTGAATTTCACCGTCATAGGTGCCAGCGGGGTAAACGCCTGAAAGGACCTTCATGAGGGTCGACTTTCCGGCACCGTTTTCGCCGACGAGTGCGTGTATCTCACCCTGGCGAACCTTGAGGTTCACGTTCTCCAGCGCTTTCACGCCCGGAAACGTCTTGGTGATATTCCGCATTTCGAGGATGGTATTGTCCATATCGCAATCCAGCGCCGTACAATCCGGCGTTCTTTTTTGAAGAAGCGGGGACAGGCAACAAAGCCTATCCCCGCCACGATCATAGAAGCTTACTTGAGCTGGTCTTCTTTGTAGTAACCGCCGTCAACGAGAACCTGCTTGTAGTTCTCCTTAGTAACAGCAACTGGCTTCAAGAGGTAGGAAGGAACAACCTTGACGCCATTTTCATAGGTCTTGGTGTCGTTCACTTCAGGCTCTTTGCCCTGCATGACGGCGTTGACCATGCCAACAGTAACCTTCGCGAGTTCGCGTGTGTCCTTGAAGATGGTGGAGTACTGCTCGCCAGCGATGATCGACTTGACGGAAGGCACTTCAGCATCCTGACCGGATACGACTGGCAGCGGCTGGTCCTTGGAGCCATAACCTACGCCCTTGAGCGAGGAGATGATGCCGATGGAGATACCGTCGTAAGGCGACAGAACAGCGTCAACCTTTGCGTCTGTGTAGAAGGCAGAGAGAAGGTTATCCATACGGGCTTGGGCCGTTGCTGGATCCCAACGCAGCGTACCGACCTTGTCCATGCCCATCTGGCCGGACTTCACGACGAGCTTGCCGCTGTCGATGTAAGGCTTGAGAACGGACATTGCGCCATCGTAGAAGAAGAAGGCGTTGTTGTCGTCTGGCGAACCGCCGAACAGTTCGATGTTGAATGGACCCTTGCCATCCTTCAGGCCGAGCTTGTCGGCAATCGATGTTGCCTGCAACACGCCAACCTGGAAGTTGTCGAAGGTTGCGTAGTAGGAAACGTCGCCGCTGTTACGGATCAGACGGTCATAAGCGATGACCTTGATGCCCTGCTGGCCAGCCTGCTTGAGAACGTCAGACAGTGTCGTGCCGTCGATCGAAGCGATAACCAGAACCTTTACGCCCTTGGTAACCATGTTTTCAATCTGGGACAGCTGATTCGGAATATCGTCGTCAGCGTACTGCAGATCGGTTGTGTAACCGGCTTCCTGAAGCTGCTTGACGATGTTGTTGCCGTCATCGATCCAGCGTGCGGAAGACTTCGTTGGCATAGCAATGCCGACTGCGCCCTTGTCCTGCGCCCAAACAGGGCCAGCAAATGATGCAGCGCCGATGGCACAGGCCGCAAACAACGAAATAATGGATTTCATATACTCTCTCCCTTGGAACCCTCTTTCAGGCGTTGTTCTGTACAAATCACCTGTAAATTCATGACCGAGCGTCAGGAGTTTAGCTTACTCGAATTGAATGCAAAGACACAATCCGAACTTTTGCCACTCCTCCCCGGCACAGGCGCAACCTGTTCTGAATCCATATAACTGTCAAATAGAATATATTGCTTTTCCTATATCATTTTTGTTATATTAAATCGGTATAATTGCCTATCCCGCTTTCCCGGGGTGCAATGGGGAAAGCGCCATGGAACGAAATGGAACGGATTCGTTCGAATTTTTATCGCTGACAGAAGACAACCCCCTGTTGCGCGCAGGTCTGAAAATGACCCATTTGCGCATGCTGGTGACGATTGAAGAACACGGCCAGGTAAGCGCTGCGGCAGCTGCGCTGAACATGACCCAACCCGCAGCATCCCGAATGTTGTCCGAAATGGAGGCCATCGTGAAGACGCCGTTGTGCCAGCGGGCGTCACGCGGCGTGGTCCTGACGCAATTCGGCGAGGCACTGGCGAAACGTGCGAAAAAGATTCTTCTCGAACTTCGCGAGGCAAGTCGCGAGCTGGCACAGATGAAATCAGGCGGCGGTGGCTCGGTCTTCATCGGGTCCGTCACCGCACCCGCCATCAGCCTTGTGGTGCCTGCGTTGCGAAAGGCGATGGACACCTATCCTGGTATCGAGGTCAATGTTCAGGTGGAGACGAGCAATGTGCTGGCGCGTGAACTGCTGGCCGCCCGCCACGACTTCGTCATTGGCCGCATTCCTGATGATATTGACCCTGCTTTGTTCAACGCGCATGAAATCGGCATCGAACGCGCCTGCCTTCTGGTGCGCAAGAATCATCCGTTGTTGGCAACAGCGCCTGCGAAGCTGGAAGACCTCTCGCAATATGACTGGGTGTTCCAGCCACCGGGTGCCCTGCTGCGGCGGACGATGGAAGATGTATTTCTGGCGCAGGGCGTGGCGCTGCCGCGCAACATCATCAACACCCCCTCCATCGTGCTGACACTTGCCATCGTGACGCAGACGAATGCGATTGCGCCGCTAGCCTATGAAATGGCGGAATTCGTTTCCGGCCAGCACTCGCCCATGGGCGATATTCGCATTCTGCCGACGGAATTCGAACTCAGCGTCAAGCCTTACAGCCTCATCATGACCAAGGATCGTGCCCTGCCGCCCAGCGCGCAGTTGTTGTACGATCTCGTTCTGGAAGAGAGTCGGAATCTGACGTGGAATTGAAGGCGCAAGCCAGAGACCACCTTGTTATGATCTCGTGACGCACCAATCGGGAAGATCGAATGCTGTTCGGACAGTCTGTTTTTCAGTCAGTGGTGGAACGCCTGGAACGCGAGGCGGAGGACGAGCCTTCCGTCGAGGATGCCAAGCCAAGCCTTGGCATGAACAGTTTCAGCGCCAGTCTCGTCTTCGACACGGCAACGCAAGACCCATCCTCTGCCAATCTGCCGCTATCGTCTTACCTCGGCTTTCTGGAAGAGCCATCGGCGCCGGTCGAACCCGTGCCGGAACCCCAGGTCATGCCGCCGCACCTTGCCCGCACATCGCTGGCCGACGTCTCCGAGGAACTCGGCATTGGTGACAAGGACACGATCGAGACGCTGAACGAGAAGCGCCGCAGCTTTGCCCGGATGAACCATCCCGATACGATCAGCCCGGAATTCCGTGAGAATGCGACACTGCGAATGACAGCCGCCAATCTGCTGATCGATCAAGCCATTCGCTTCATCGGCAAATAGTCAGGCCTCGTCCGGTTCCACCGGCTTGGGCTCCTCAATCTTCTCAGGCGCAGGCTTGAACGTGAACAGCAGCACATAGGCCGAATAGGCCGCAACACCGCCCACTACCGTTGCCCAGAATATCTCATGATTGATGAATTCGATGACGGCCCACACGGTTGAGAAACCAACGATCAGCAGCCGCACCCAGAGGGGCTTGTAGATGGGGTGGCTCGTGTCGATGTTCAGCATATCGTCTCCATGCGCCTTGTCGGCTGCGCTCAGCCTGTCTGTTGCGCGGCCATACCAGAGGTCAGGATATCTCCATCCAGACGAGACAATGCAAGCCCCATGTGACCATCGAAGACCAAAGTCTGCTCATCTGGCTCGATTGTGATGTCCGGCAGGCCAGAGATGCGCACGACATTGGTCTGCACCATGCCCTCCAGAATGCTGGCCTTGAGAAGATCGAAAAACCGGGTTCCCGGCCCCGTCACGAATAACGGCATGTGACCGTGCAGGCTGAATAGCCGCGACAGACCATTGCCAAGCGCCAGTCCCGCCTGCCGAAAGGCAAAGGCCGCCATACGGTTGCCGGAGCGCGCCGAGGCGGCGATTTTCTCGACCTCTGCAAGCGGCACGAATTTGGCCGGTATCGTATTGGTCGAAACCTCGAAGGCGGTCCGCAATATTCCGTAGAACCCGCTATAGGCCTCCACGCACCCCCTCGCCCCGCAACGGCAGAGCGCACCGTCCGGCACATGCAGCATATGCCCGAAATTGAGTGCAATGACATCGGCGCGCCCGTCCCCGACATCACGCGCCACACCTAGCCCAATGCTGTGTCCGAGCGAGAGTGCCGTCAGCGACTTCGCAGCACCATCGGCGCCACGCATGCGCATCCACAGCGCTTCGGCAGCCAGCAGCGTTTCATTGTAGAGATAGACCCGTGCCCTGAAATGCACGGCCAAAAGCGTACGAAAGTTGACCTGCCCCTCCCCCAGCACCGGCGACCACAACAGCGTGGCACTTTCGGTATCCACCAATCCCTTACTGCTGATGGAGATATGAAGAATGGCGCTCTGCGCGATTTTTGATCGGGCTGCCAGACGCAGAAGACCGGCGAGAACCGCCTGCGCAAAACTCTCGCTCGTGCCGGAGGCCCGCGCCTCGCCGAAGCGGTCCATCAGCTTGCCGGTAAAATCCACGAGGGAATACTGAACGGCATCCGAGGAGATCACCACGACGGCGACATAGCCGAAGCCTCTATTGGGTTGAAACAGAACACGTGGACGCCCCCTGCCCGATGCCGCCTGCTGTTCCGTTCGTTCGATGAGGCTGAAGCGTTCCAGTTCTGCGGTAATGGCGGAAACCGTGGCCGATGCCAGCCCTGTCAGGCCTGCCATATCCGTATGGGACAGATTGCCGTGCCGACGCAGTGCGCCCAGCACGCGAAGACTGTTTTGCTGTCGGACCAGCTCTGTGCTTGCTATGGCCGACATCGCTTTTCAGTTTCCTCGTTTGTTTTCCACGCCATAAACCCTGTGCGTTCCAGCCGCAACCAACCCCATGAAAACAGACGTTTTCGGGCCTGTTGACAGCATCTGGATTCTCTGACATCTAATTTCTCGACTGTCGAGAAAAAATGCTGACCGCATAGCTCGACAGGTTTTCTGGCACGCACGCAGGCATGGAGGTGCCACGTGTGTTGCCGTCACCCGGGAGGACATTCATGAATTCTTTTGCCAAGTTGTTGGCGGGTACAGCCGTACTCGTGTCGCTGCACACCGCAGCCATTGCTGCCGATCTCGTGGTCGGCGTGTCCTGGTCCAACTTTCAAGAAGAACGCTGGAAGACGGACGAAGCCGCGATCAAAGACGCATTGAAAGCATCCGGCGCCAAATACATTTCCGCTGACGCCCAGACATCCGCTGCAAAGCAGTTGACCGACATCGAAAGCCTGATTGCCCAGGGAGCAAACGCGCTGATCGTGCTCGCGCAGGACAGCAGCGCCATCGGCCCGGCCATCGAGAAGGCCAATGCCGAGGGAATTCCGGTTGTCGGCTATGACCGCCTGATCGAAAACCCAAGCACCTATTACATCACCTTCGACAACAAGGAAGTTGGTCGCCTGCAGGCCAGGGAAGTCTTCAAGATCAAGCCGACCGGCAATTATGTCTTCATCAAGGGTGGTTCGACCGACCCGAATGCGGACTTCGTGTTCTCCGGCCAGATGGAAGTGCTGAAGGACGCCATCACCTCCGGCAAGATCAAGAATGTCGGCGAGGCCTACACGGACGGCTGGAAGCCTGAAATCGCCCAGAAGAACATGGAACAGTTCCTGACCGCCAACAACAACAAGGTCGATGCTGTCGTGTCGTCCAATGACGGCATGGCGGGCGGCGTGGTCGCGGCGCTGGAAGCACAGGGGTTGGCGGGTTCCGTTCCCGTGTCCGGTCAGGACGGCGACAAGGCTGCGCTGAACCGCGTAGCGCTTGGCACACAGACGGTTTCCGTGTGGAAAGACAGCCGCAAGCTCGGCAAGAAGGCGGGCGAAGTCGCTGTCGCGCTCGCCAAGGGCACCAAGATGGAGACGCTGGAAGGCACCATCAAGTTCAAGGGCGGCACCCAGGGTGTGGAAATGAGCTCCTATTTCCTTGAGCCGCAGGCCATCACCAAAGACAACCTGAATGTCGTTCTGGATGCCAAATGGATCACCAAAAGTGAACTGTGCCAGGGCGTAAAGGGCGGCACCGTCGCTGCTTGCAAATAACGCGCATGGGGTCGTGATGGCAGCGATGGCTTAGGCGTCGCCATCGTCACGACCTGACGCCAGCCGCCGCGGGGCAATCCTCGCGGCGTTTCCGGCACGCGCGAGACACGACATATTTCAGGGAGTATAATAACCATGGCGGAACAAACCGTTGTCGCACCGTCATCCGAGACCAGGGTTGAACGGGGCAACCCGTTGCGGCGTTTTCTGAACGCGACGGAAATAGACACCCGCTTGCTGGGGATGGTGGTGGCGCTGTTTGCGATCTGGGTCGGCTTTGAGATCCTGTCCGGCGGCCTGTTCCTGACCTCGCGCAATTTGTGGAATCTTTCCGTTCAGGCTGCATCCGTATCGGTCATGGCCACGGGCATGGTGCTGGTCATCGTCACCCGCAACATCGACCTCTCGGTCGGCTCCATCCTCGGTTTCGTCGGCATGATCATGGCCGTGACGCAGACACGCTTTCTGCCGGGATGGCTGGGCTATGACCACCCCATGTCCTGGGTGTTCGCGCTCAGCGTCGGCATCGCACTCGGTGCCGCCATCGGTGCGTTTCAGGGCGTCATCATCGCCTTCATGAACGTGCCATCCTTCATCGTCACGCTTGGCGGCCTGCTGGTCTGGCGCGGTGCCGCGTGGATGGTCACCAGCGGTGCGACGGTTGCGCCCATGGACACGCGCTTCCGCCTGATGGGCGGCGGTGCCGATGGCTCCATCGGTGCCATGGCCAGTTGGATCGTCGGCATCATCGCCTGCGTTCTCATCGTCCTCACCATCATCAATTCACGGCGACAGCGCAAACGCTTCGGCTTCCCGCTCAAGCCCATCTGGGCCGAGTATTTCATGGGGCTGGTCGGCTGCGGTGTGGTGCTGGGTGCCGTGAAGGTGCTGAACAGCTATTACATGCCTGTCAATCTCGCCCGCAAATATGCCGAAGCAAACGGCATCGCCTGGCCGGATGCGGGGTTGGAGATATCGCTGGGCGTTGCCATTCCGGTGCTGATCGCGCTTGGCATCGCCATCGTCATGAATTTCATCACCAACCGAACCCGCTTTGGCCGCTATGTCTTCGCCATCGGCGGCAACCCGGAAGCCGCCGTTCTCGCTGGCATCAAGACCCGCTGGGTGACCATCCGGATATTTGCCCTGATGGGCGCGCTCTGCGCCATCGCAGCTGCCATCTCCACCGCACGTCTCAACGCCGCGACCAACGCGCAGGGCACGCTGGACGAACTCTACACCATCGCCGCAGCCGTTATCGGCGGCACGTCGCTGGCCGGTGGTGCGGGCACCATCGCCGGTGCCATTCTCGGGGCCGTGGTTATGCAGTCACTCAACTCCGGCATGGTGCTTTTGGGAATGGATACGCCACTGCAAAGCATCGTCATCGGCATGGTGCTCGTCATGGCCGTCTGGCTCGACACTGTTTATCGCGCCAGAGCGAAATAATAAAAAGAGGAGTTTCCGATATGACGGACCGATCCACTCCGCTTGTGGAAATGCGCAATATTTCCATCTCCTTCGGTGGCATTCACGCGGTTGAAGACGCTTCCGTGGATCTGCACGCCGGTGAAGTCGTCGCCCTGCTCGGCCACAACGGTGCAGGCAAATCCACGCTGATCAAGATACTCTCGGGTGCCTATCGCCGGGACAGCGGCGACATCCTGATCAACGGCGAGGATGTCGATATCCGCAACCCGCGTGATGCGAAGAAATACGGCATCGAGACCATCTACCAGACGCTGGCTGTGGCAGACAATGTCGATGCCGCTGCCAATCTCTATCTTGGCCGCGAACTGCGCACCCCCTGGGGCACGCTGGATGATGTCGCAATGGAAGCCTCGGCTCGCGAGGTGATGGGCCGCCTCAACCCCAACTTCAAGCGTTTCAAGGAACCGGTAAAAGCACTCTCCGGCGGCCAACGGCAATCCGTCGCCATTGCCCGCGCCATCCTGTTCGATGCCCGTATCCTCATCATGGATGAACCAACGGCAGCACTCGGCCCACAGGAAACGGCGCAGGTGGGTGATCTCGTCAAGGAACTGAAGAAACAGGGCATCGGCATTTTCCTGATCAGCCACGATATTCACGATGTCTTCGATCTCGCAGATCGTGTCTTCGTCATGAAAAACGGCAAGGTCGTGGGCCATGCCAAAACCGAAAATGTAACCAAGGACGAGGTCCTGGGCATGATCATTCTCGGCAAGGTGCCAGCAGGCGCCGCCGCTGGCCCCGGCGCCATGCGCATGTGAGAGCCTTCAAAGCAAAAAGGTGCGGTAAACCGCACCTTTTTTAACAGTGCCGCGAAGCCTGCGAAGACGATATCAGTCCTGAATGCGCCGCAGAAGACCGATCAACTGGTCGCGCGCCTTCTCGCCACCCAAACGGTCGATCAACTTGTCTTCGTGCTCTCTCCAGATATGGGAGATGTCATCCATGACGGAACGACCCTCCTCCGTCATTTCCATGAAATGAACCCGCCGGTCGGTTTCCGAGCGGCGTCGCTGCAACAGGCCCTTGTCTTCGAGGCCATCGATGATGGCGACGAAATTGGCGCGTTGAATGCCAAGCGCCTCTGCGACATCGCTCTGCTTGAGGCCCGTATTGTTGGCGACCAGAATCAAAACCGAAAAATCGGCTGGCCGCAGTCCAAAGGCCAGCAAGCTCTCGTTAAATTCTGTCACAACCGAAAGCTGTGCGCGTCGGAGCCGGTAAACGACTGCCTCCGAAAGGATCGAATAATCAATTTCCCCCTTAGACACCAGGGGCTTCTCATCGGCTTCATTATAGGAAACCTTGCCTCTGCCATGCTCAAATGCGAGACCTACCGTCATTTTAGCCCCTTTGATTCGTCCCGTGAACTATAGTTAATTACCCAATTACATGTATTAGAACAAGGTTTAATAATAGATAAAGCAAAGGTATAAACTTTCGCATCCGTTATAAGTCGCACCCATGACAAGTTAGCGCAAACATCAAGCACCCCAACACGCAGACCCGCTAGCCATGCGAATGCGAGCACCCCACCACACACCGTGGAAACCCTTCAAAAGGGCAAGTTATTCAATATGAAAAGCCCGCGCGGACCCTTCACCGTCAGCCCACTGACCAAAATTTGATCGACATGCTTTCCCAGCGTGCAATTTCTAAGCGAAAAAATTTCAAGATTTCGAACGTTTCCAGACGAATCTTCCCCCCTAGCTCCTAGCCACACCATTTTACGCATTGATGCGCAAACAAAGCTGAGCTAAGAACCAATCACCACCAGTTGCGATTCATCGCACGCACGGATGCACCCGTAGCTCAGCTGGATAGAGTGTTGGATTCCGATTCCAAAGGTCGCAGGTTCGAATCCTGCCGGGTGCGCCATTAAACAATTTTTCAATATTCTCTTTTCGAGCGATTTTTGTTCTGTCTCCATTTCACGAGATAGCCGAAGCCAGGTCCGATCAGCATTCCACCGATTACCCAATGGATCAGAGTTAGTGGCTTCTCGTCAGGATCATGCCCAGTCACGAAGAGGAAGAGAAAGAAAGCGGCCACGCCAGCGGCCAAGAGGAAAACAGGAAACATCAGGCTTTGTCGAAAGCTATGCATGAGGTTTTCTCCAGAAGGATTTGTCTGCAATCTAGCCAAGTCGGACATGTTTGCAAGAAACGACCCGCCTAAACCAGCTTGGCTAGCGGTAGCTTGGCCTTATCCAACTCGGTCAATGGAAACTCCTCGCTTTAACCTTCAATCTATTAACGAGCTGATTCCTGATGAAGACATCCCTCGGTTCTCCTCTCCGCATCCTGATGGTGCTTTAAACACGGCATCCATGTCAGGCAGACCGGAAAGGTTCGCATTTTCATGCGCAGTAGTACGCCATTTCCAGATACCTCCCGTCACCGAGGCGCTTTCGCGTAGCCCTTCACCAATATCGGCCCGGTGGGACGTCCTGTCGGCGATCCGCCTGATTGTTCCAGAGTGATTTCGTAGAGTTGCTCATCCGTGGGCTTGGGAAGCCGTGGGGTCGCGAGGCTGGCGGAGCGGTGCTCGTTGAGGAGGCCGAGGGATACCGGCCCTGTGTCGCGGTTCGGCAGCGTCCAGACCTGCATGGTCTTGCCTTCGGGCACCGTAAAATCTGCGAGCAGACGGACGCTGGCGTGTTCGTTGCTGAAATCCTCAACGATGGCCTGCGGCTCGCCCGCATCGTTGAGCAGAATGGCAATGACGACCGGGTCCACCTGGCGCATGAGTGACCAGCCGAGACCCACCGTGAGCAGCAGGGACGCCGCGAGCGATGTGATGGCGGTGCGTTTCCATGGGGAGGCTGTGTTGTCGTTGGTAGCGGGCGGGCGGGCCGCGGCGCTCACAGGTGCGGGCGCGGCGCTTAATCCGTCATCGATGCGTTGCCATAGGGATGCACTTGGCGTAACGGCCTCAGCGGAGGTATCGAGCGGCAGAAAACGCTCGCGGCTGGCCGCGATGGCGCGGCGCAGATCGCCGTCATCTTCCACCTGCGCTTCGACACGGCTCATGTCGTCGTCATCCAGCAGGCCAAGCACATATTCATCAGCAATGCGGTCGAGGTCTTCGCGGGGAAATGTCATGCCATGCACTCCCGCAGAGAAGAGAGGCCGCGCCTGATCCACGACTTGGTGGTACCCAGCGGTATTTTCAGCCGCCCGGCTATTTCGCCGTGGGTATAGCCGCCGACATAGGCCATGAGAATGCCGCGACGTCTGGTTTCATCCAGCGTTGAGAGACAGTCCCGCAGCCTGCTGTCCTGATCCAGCCGGTGCCAGGATGTCATGATATGCTCGACATGGTGGGCTTCCTGCAAGGTGTCGAGGTGGTCATCGGTAACCAGATCCTCGCGTTTTCCATCGCGCAGCATGTTCAGCGCACGGTTACGAACGATGGCATAAATCCAGCCGCGGGCCGATCCGCGCTCTGGCGCATATTGATGCGCGTTCTTCCAGATGCGGATGAAAGCCTCTTGCACCACCTCTTCAGCCAGATCGCGCCGCCGCACGATACGCTCGGCTACAGTGATCAGGCGCCCGGCCTCCGTGTCGAAAATCAGTCGCAGACCATTTCGATCACCCTTGGCGCAAGCCTTGAGCGCTGCGCTAAAATCGTCTGCCACTGTCTGCCTGACGTCCAAAGGGCCTCTCCCGGGCGTAGTTTTCATATGAGAAACATACACATGAAAACCATGCATGGATGCAAATCAAAAAAAAATTTACCCACCTGCATCCAAACCGCCTTCCCCATGTGTCTACCCTTTGAGAGCGATGAACAGCGGTCTGCTGGCCACCTCTTTAAACGGATAGAAAACGGGAGAAAGATATGACCATCCTTCGCACTGCAACGATTGCTTCCGCCCTGCTCGCAACGACGGCAACCTTCGCCTCTGCTGCGCCCGTGCTGGGCCTGACGGGCGACAAGACACTCGTCATGTTCGATACCGAAAAGCCTGCCGTGACCAAGACCATGGACGTCACAGGGGTCGACAAGCTGGTCGGCATCGATTTTCGTCCGGGCAACAAAGCCGTCATCGGCGTAACGCCTGACAACACCATCGTGTCGATCAACCTCGAAACGGGTGCCGCCACCGAAGTGGCGAAGATGGACAAGTCGCTGACAATGACGCAGGCCCCTGTCATCGTTGATTTTAACCCGATGGCGGACCGCCTTCGCTACATGACCGGCACCACCAACCACCGCGTTCACCCCGATACGGGTGCTGTGACGGTCGACGGTGTGCTGGCCTTCGAAGATGCGGATATGCACAAGGGCGAGACACCCAACATCGTGGCTGCCGCCTATACCAATTCCTACGGCAAGCCTGAAAAGACGGCGATGTACAACATCGACGCCACGATTGGCGCGCTGGTGCAGCAGACGAAGCCGAATGACGGTACGCTGAAGTCCATCGGCAAACTGGGAATCGATGGCAAGCCAGCAACCTATGCCTTCGATATTCAGACGACGGCAGAAGGCAAAAACACGGCATGGCTTGCCGCTGATAAGGCGCTTTACACGGTTGATCTGGAAACGGGCAAGGCCACCAAGGCTGGCGATATCACCGGCGTTGAGACACCCGTGCGGGCCATCGCCGTTTTGCCTCCGATGTAAACCGACAACGCAATGGGCTGGCCGGTTCCGAACCGGTCAGCCCATTCTTTATTTGCCGTCGTTGGCAATCTTGGCTTCCAGCGTTTTCGCGATGGATTTCAGGTTGCGCTTCTTACCGGAGATTTTCTCGATGGCCGCGATAGCCAGATCGCTCGCGACGTAATCCGATTTATGACCGAGATTGTGCACGACGATGAGTTCAGCACCCTTTACGTCCCGCGCCAGGTGGCGTGAATGAATCTCTGTGGAAACGACATTGTCGGCATCGCCAGCAATGATCACCGTTGGCGCTTTTATATCACGAAAACTGGCAGACGCCGTCTTCGCCCATGCATTCAGGCCACCCACTTCCTGCGCATTGTGGCGGAAGGCGACAGGGCGTAACGCCTGATAGGCCCGCGTTTTGGAGATGTAATCCGCTGGTCTCGGGTTTGGCGTGAACACGGATTTCACCGCCCCATCGATAACGAGAGCACCGGCGGCAGGCGCAATCAGCGTGCTGAACAACACCCCGGCAACGGGCGTGCGGGCTGCATCATAATACCATGATACGCCGCCCGGCCATGGGTAGAGCGCAGGCGACAGGAACACCAGGCCTTCCACCATGTCTTTGTGGCGTACAGCGAATGCAGCCGTTATGGCGCCACCGAAGGAGTGGCCGACGATGATGGCTTTTCTGATACCCCTCTTCTTCATCAGAACGGCAATAGCGTCTGCCTGTGCATCCGGCTGAACATTGGCCTTGGGGCCGACATCCGAGCGTCCGTGTCCGGGCCTGTCGACAAACAGCAGCGTGGCCTTGCCTTCCAGCTTGTCGCGAAAAGCGTACATCGGATCATAAAGGCTGGTGCTCGCGCCGTGAATGAAGACGATGGGCGGCAGGCTGGCACCTTTTTTGGCGGGCAGCAGCACACTGTTCATCTTGAAACCGCCAACGTCGATTTTTATCTCTCCGGTAACGACTGAGCTTGCCGATTTTTCAGAGGCCAAAGCACTTCCCCCAAGCATGATTGCTGCGAGAATACCAAACACGGGAATGAAGTGAGACGCCATGATGAACCTGAAATAATGTAAGAACCGCTTGATGCAGCGGTGATGCTAGATACTCAAGAGATCGAGACCCGGTCGTCTGGAGACGCCTGACGCGGACGACCGGGTCCTTTAACGGGCGATACGCCCATTCAGTTTTTCCGTGATCCAGTGACCCGCGACTGCGGAAACTGCCGAAAGCGTCGAGCCCCAGATCAGGTCGGCAACGGTCAAGGTCGTAGACCAGTTTGCAAGCGTTGCCTGATTGGTCAGATCGTAGGTTCCGTAGGCCATAAAACCAAGCAGACCACCATAAAGAAACGACGTGCCGAACTTTGCGGTCACCAAACCGGGGCGCACGGCGAAGAACGTCAGGCCAGCCGCATACATGAGGTAGAACAGGATGGCGGGAGCAAGCCGAAATTCAGTGGCAAGCATGTCGCCTAGCGCTGGCCTGTAAAGCACATTGGCCATGACGCTCAACCATACGAAGTCAATCGCGACGAAGACGATCAGTGTCGAGATATAGGCAACGGCGCGCTTCTTCATTGGGTACCCTTAAAGTTTGCGATCAGGACTTGATACGTGACCAGTTGACGCCCTTGCAGACGATCCCGGCCAGAACGCAACCCTTCGTGGTCATGGTGTCACCCTTGACGGAAACGGTCAGCTTGTAGGTCAGGTCGCGCTGGGGGTCGAAGGCCGTTCCGGCATATTCGCCATCCGATGTTGGCTTGATGCTCATCACCAGCTTGTCGCCGGTCTTTTCCTTGGGCGTGCCGGGCTTGATCCACGTGTTCGTGGCACAGATATCAGCGCCGCACGGGCTGATCTGGACTTTGGCGTTTCCGTCACCCCGGGCCCACTGGCCGCTGATATCGGCGGCAGAAGCGGCGCCAGCCGACAGGGCAAAAATGCAGACTGCGTATTTGAATGCCGTTTTCATCAGTATCTCCTCCACCGAAACATTAGCCCAGCCCTGTTGTTGAAGATTAGAACGGTGGAAAGGTTTCATTGGATCACAAAGAAACTCTGCGTTGGCTTTTTTCTCTACCTGATGAAACCGATCTGTTCTGAGAACCGTAGTCTCCTGAAAGCAGAACAACGTACGGGTGAATGTGACAGCGATGAATTATGGCCTGTTGATCTTCCTTGCCATCTTCCTCAGCCTTGCGATGGCTGCGGCATGGGCAATACAGCGAAAAACCGGCGCAAGCGGCTGGATCGATACGATCTGGTCCTTTGCGATTGGGCTTGGCGGTCTCTTTGCGATCGGCTTTTCCGATGGTACGTTTGAACGGAGGGTTGCGGCTTTCCTCATTATCGCCGTCTGGTCCATCAGGCTTGGCAGCCACATCGGCTCACGCACCAAAGGCGGAGGAGAAGACCCGCGCTACGCAAAACTGGTAGAAGAATGGGGCACAAATGCCAGCCGCCGCCTGTTCCAGTTTCTGCAAATTCAGGCACTGGCCGGTTTCATTCTGGTTATGGCAATTTATGTCGCGGCCTCCAACAGTGCGCCCTTCCCGACCATTCTTGATATCGCAGGTGTCGTCATTGCACTGATCGCGCTGGCGGGCGAGGCCATCTCCGACTGGCAGCTTGCGCATTTTCGCAAGAAACCGGAAGCCCGCACAGAGGTCTGCGAGGAAGGCCTCTGGCGCTATTCGCGCCACCCCAATTACTTCTTCGAATGGCTGTTCTGGTGCGCATGGCCACTGCTGGCGTTGACGGGGCCATCACCCGCTGGCTGGGCAGCACTGCTTGCCCCGGCGTTGATGTACTGGCTGCTGGTCCACGCATCAGGCATTCCGCCGCTGGAGGAACACATGCTGCGCTCTCGTGGTGAGAAATTTCGCTCGTTGCAGCGCCGCGTCAACGCATTTTTCCCGGGTCCAAGAAAAGAGGAGGTCTAACAAAATGAACATGCTGGCTTTTGCAATCAACGCCGCAGAAAAAGCACCGCTCTCGGACAGCCTCACGCTGACCGGCATCGATTTCCTATGCAACAGAACCAAGCGCAAGCTGGAAAAAGTGCCGCATGACGAAGAGCTTGCCTTCGTCCGCGACATGGGGAGCTTCCCTGTCGCGACTCACACCGATGAGGCCAACCGTCAGCACTACGAAGTACCAGCAGAATTTTTTGCTTTGGTGCTGGGCGCGCAGCGAAAGTATTCCTGCTGCTATTATCCGAGTGCCACGACCACACTCGATGGTGCCGAAACCGCCGCCTTGGCGGAAACCGTCAAGCACGCCGATATCCATGATGGAATGGACATTCTGGAACTGGGTTGCGGCTGGGGTTCGCTGTCGCTCTATCTTGCCCGCCAGTTTCCGAACTCTCGCGTGACCTCTGTCTCAAACTCCGCATCGCAGCGGGCCTATATCATGGAGAGGGCTGAGCTTCAGGGCGCGCAGAACCTGACCGTCATTACCGCCGACATGAACGATTTTGGGCCGTCAGGCACCTACGACCGCATCGTTTCGGTTGAGATGTTCGAGCATATGTCCAACTGGCGCGCGCTGTTTGTGCGCACGCGCAGCTGGCTGAAGGAAGATGGCAAGCTGTTCATCCATGTGTTCAATCACAAGGATCGCTCCTATCGTTTCGATCAGAGCAACCCGGCAGACTGGATCGCGCACCATTTCTTCACCGGTGGCATCATGCCAGCGCTCGACCTGCCGCATCGGTTCGAGGACATCTACAATGTCGAGGCGGAATGGCGCTGGTCGGGTGACCATTACCGCCGCACGGCGATGGACTGGCTTGCAAATTTTGACAGGGAATCCGTGAAGATCACCCCTATTCTGCAACGTGTCTATGGCAAGGATGCCAACCTGTGGCGGCGACGCTGGCGGCTTTTTTTCCTCGCCACCGCCGGTCTTTTTGGGCACGACAAGGGTACTGTCTGGGGCGTTGGTCACTACCTTCTGACGCCAGCGAAATCGTAAAGCCATGGCGGAGGATGGAAAGCGCGATCCCTTGACGGCGGCGACATTGACCGTTGCCTGGGTGATTATTCTGAACAAGCCTTTCTATCCGCTGACCATCTGGTGGCTGGTGGGAACAGGTGTTCAGGCGTCGCTGATCAGCGTCGTGTCCATGCTGTTTTTCCTGTCCATTCCGCTTATCGCGCGCCGCTCGGCGCTGGCCGCGCGCGTGGCATTGCCGCTGATCGGCACCATAGACACGATCTTCGAAACCAAGCTGTTCGGCACCGACTCCGGTACCGAACTCTTCTTTGCAGCTTGCATCATGCTCGTGGCGTTATCGTTCCGGCAAAGCGAACGTCTCTGGCAGATAGGGATGACCGGCATCGTCTTCGCAGGCTTTCTCTGGACGCGCTACATGGTCGGCGATGCCCTGCACATCTGGAGCGAGTCCGATCTTGCCAAGCTTTTCAACCTCAACGCTTTTGCCGTCGCGTGTCTCACGGCTTTCATCGCACTTCGCTATGCTGGGCTGAACCGGGAGGATCACTCCTCCGGGACGAGACCGTCATAAACTTCCAGCAATGCTGCCGAAATCACCGCACCCAGATTGTTCGCCGCTTCGCGAATGGCAGCTTCGTCTCCATCACGCGAGGCGATGGCAAGGTCCGACCCCTCGGCTGAAATGATCGCCTTGGCGCGCTCGATCGCCCACAATCCAAAATCGCCGCGATTGTCGATCGATACAGTGTCCATAGCGTCTTTTCTCCACCCGTCATGCCGGTTGCGGCCTTTGTCCGATATAGTGCCAATGAGCCTCGGCTGTCAAAACTTGAGAGGTCATTGTAAACCCGCTACCAACCACTGGCTGATATCAAGCGGGATCAATGCCGCATTGTTTGCGTTATATTTCTGATCGGTTTGATCGATATATCTTTAAACGACCTGGAATAAGGAAGAAATTCTCATGAGCCTGAAGTTTGGAACGAGCGGTCTTCGCGGACTTTCGCAGGATTTGAAGGGCAAGGCATCCGCCATATATGCCACCGCCTTCGCACGACATCTTCTGGCTTCGGGACAGGCAAAAGCAGGCGATCCCATTTTGATCGGACAGGATTTCAGAGACTCAAGCCCGGACATTGCTGAGACCTGCATCGGTGCTCTGGCAGCAGCAGGCCTGAAACCCATCGATTGCGGGGCGCTGCCGACACCGGCTTTGGCGCTCTACAGCATGTCCCTCAAGGCTGCGGCGCTGATGATCACCGGATCGCACATCCCCGCAGATCGAAACGGCATCAAATTCTATCGCCCGGATGGCGAGATCGACAAACAGGACGAAACCGCGATTGCCGATCTTGCCAAGACGGTCGAGGCGGAAAATATCTCTGTAACCTCAGCGAGCGCTGAAAACCGGGCGGAGAAGGCCAATGCTTTCTTTTTCGAACGCAACGCTTCTCTGTTGCCGGAGAAGTCCCTGTCAGGCCTCAAAATCGGCGTCTACCAGCACAGCACAGTTGCCCGCGACCTCTTCGTAGACGTCCTGAAGCACTACGGCGCAGATGTTCTCACACTCGGTCGTTCTGAGACATTCATTCCCGTAGATACGGAAGCTGTCGCTGCCGACACCCTTGAGAAGCTCAAGGCATGGTCTGCCGAACATAAGCTCGATGCGATAATCTCCGCCGATGGTGACGGCGACCGCCCATTGCTGGCGGATGAACACGGCGACCCCCTGCGTGGCGATCTGCTCGGCCTCATCACCGCAAACTTCTTGAAGGCGGATGTCGTGGTCACGCCCGTCACCTCGAATTCCGGCATCGAAGATAGCGGTGAGTTCGAGGTTCTGCGCACCAAGGTCGGCTCGCCCTTCGTGATCGCAGGCATGGAAGAAGCTCTGTCGAAAGGCAACAAGGGCGTGATCGGCTTCGAAGCCAATGGCGGCTTTCTGACGGCCTCGCCTTTCACGCTGAATGGCAAGACGGTCTCAGCTCTGCCGACCCGTGATTGCTTCCTGCCTTTGCTCGCGGCTTTGAAACTCGTCGCCGAACAGAAAAAGCCACTCTCGGAAATTGCTGCCGCTTACAAACTCCCGGTCGCCGCCGCCGACCGTTTGCAGGATTTCGCGCAGGAAAAGAGCGCAGCCCTGATGGAGCATTTGCGGTCCTCCCGCACGAACCTCGAAAGCTTTCTTGCGCCGGTGGGCGCGGTCAAAGAGACCAGCGATATCGATGGCCTGCGAGTCACACTCACAAACGGCGACACCATCCACTTCCGTCCCTCCGGCAATGCGCCGGAAATGCGGTGCTATGTGGAAGCCGCCAATGAAGACGATGCCGACGCCCTGCTGAACAAGGGGCTCGATCTTATCCGCAACTTCGGCTGAGAAAATTCCGAGGTGCGGCGAAGCGAATTGCCGCACCTGTCCTTTGCTGTTGCGCTTTTGGCCGTGAAGCGGCAAAACCGACGGGAAACGGAGACTGCACCCGGTGTCGGACGAAACCATCACGCTTTATGAAGCCATTGGCGGCGAGACCACCGTCCGCGCACTGACGAAGCGTTTCTACGCGTTGATGGATACGTTGCCCGAAGCCGCCCGCTGCCGCGCCATTCATCCACCAGAGCTTTCCGGCAGCGAGAACAAATTCACCGATTATCTGCTCGGCTATCTCGGTGGACCGCCGGTTTACGTCGAAAAATACGGCCATCCCATGCTGCGGCGACGGCATTTCGTGGCACCAATCGGCGCGGCGGAGCGAGACGAGTGGCTGCTGTGTTTCCGCCGCGCCATGGATGAGACGATCGAAAACCCGAAGCTTCGCGAGATCATCTGGGCACCGATAGAACGGCTCGCATTCCACATGCAAAATCAGGAAGAGACTGCATCATGAGTATGAGCTGGCTGCGCCCGACGAGCCTTTTCCTCTCCGGTCTTCTGGGTGCCAGCGGCGTGGCGCTGGCGGCGGCGGCAACGCACACCGGCGCAACGCAATTGCTGGGCAATGCGTCCACCATGTGCCTTGCCCATGCGCCCATTCTTCTCGGCCTCTATGTCGGCTGGGAGCGCATCAAAACCGCAGCACCGGCAGCCATTCTGCTCGGTCTTGGAACCGCGCTTTTCGCCGGAGATCTCGTCTCACGCCATTTTACTGGAAGCGGTGCCTTCCCGATGGCCGCGCCCATAGGTGGCCTTGGCATGATACTCGGCTGGGTTGCCGTGACGGTCGCCGCCTTTTTTAAGGCGGCAGGCCAGTAACATCTCAATTGGCGGCAGCGCGATCGTTCATCGTCTGAAGCGCCCGCTCCAGGCTGGATTTGCTGCCATTGCGCAGCGGAATGAATGTCTTGCCGAACTTCTTGCAGCCGGACTTTACCCGCAAACACGCATCATGGCTGATACAGTCGATAGGGCAGAACACGCAATCCACCGAGGGAAGCAGCGTATCGATGCGCGAAACGGCCTCGCGCAAACCGCCATCGTGATGGATGAGTTCGGCGTCGAAATTGCTGGCGATCTGGCGAAGATGCGCAACCTGACAATCACGGCCGCCCACGTAAAGAAAGCTTTTAGGCCCGGGAGGCGCTTGTTGGACGACGGATTGCGCTGCCTGCTGCGGTGCGTTGCCCCGCTTGCCGTTTCGCTCCGCCTTCTTCTTTTCCTTGCGCGCCATGCCTCACCTTATCGTTGAAAACCATTACCTGTGCGATCAGGTTGGCGCCACGATAATAAAGATGAGTTTTAGAGTAAAGTATAAACTTGATAATTCGCATCATGTTTTTTGAGTGGGTGTGGAAACGATCCCCAGCCCGCCCATGAAAAGCTGTTCCAGAAACCGCGCGGCATCCTCAAAACGCCCATCACCCGCATTTGCGCCCAGCACGGCCCGCACCTGCACATCGAAATCCGCATAGTGCTGAGTCGTTGCCCATATCGAGAAAATCAGGTGGTAGGGATCGCAGGCCGTCATGCGTCCGGCCTTGATCCACGCGCGAATGACGTCCGCCTTTTCATCTACCAGACGTTTCAGCGGTCCCTTCAACTCATCCTCGACATGGGGGGCGCCTTGCAAAACCTCATTGGCGAAAAGTCGGCTTTCACGCGGATAGTCCCGCGCCATCTCCAGCTTACGGCGCAGATAGGAGCGGATTTCCGAGTGCGGATCACCAGCAGCATCGAAGGCGCGCAGGGGATCGAGCCACGTGTCGAGCACACGCTCGATCAGCGCCCGGTGCATGGCCTCCTTGGTGCGGAAATAATACAGCACGTTCGGCTTCGACATGCCCGCGACCTCGGCAATCTGGTCGATCGTCGTGCCACGAAATCCGTTCACCGAGAAAACATCGAGCGCCGCTTCAAGAATGGTCTCTTCTTTTTCTTCCTGAATGCGTGTCCGTTTTTGCGTTTTTGCCGCTCTGGGTATGGGCATGAAAGGTCTCTGACTGTTTTGAATGCAATTGGTAGATCGATCTGGGCAAAAAATATTCTGATATATACGCGTGTCCGGAAAATACTGCTTTACACAGCATAATTCCCTCGGTTTCTTCTAGAGGTCAAAGCCTAAATTCACAATGTTTACCAGGCGGTCAAATAATCGACCGTCCGTTTTCTGCAAGCAATTCGCCGCCCGGCCTATCGATCGGCACGCCCCTTGCATGATGACTATCAAACAGGTGAGGAAAAGACTGGCATGCCGGAAACACCCGCAAAAAATCTGACCATCAACGGCAACCGCTTGTGGGACAGCCTGATGGACATGGCAAAGATCGGCCCCGGCATTGCTGGCGGCAACAACCGCCAAACACTGACCGACGAGGATGCGCAAGGCCGCGACCTTTTTAAAAAATGGTGTGAGGCCGCAGGCATGACCATCGGTGTCGATGCCATGGGCACCATGTTCGCCACGCGCCCCGGCACCGACGCAGATGCCCTGCCCGTCTATATCGGCAGCCATCTCGATACCCAGCCCACCGGCGGCAAGTTCGACGGCGTCTTGGGTGTGCTGGCCGGGCTCGAGGTCGTCAGAAGCCTCAACGATCTAGACATCCAGACCAAACACCCAATCGTTGTTACAAACTGGGCCAATGAAGAGGGCGCGCGCTTTGCCCCTGCCATGCTGGCATCCGGCGTGTTCGCAGGCATCCACGATCTCGACTACGCCTACAGCCGCACCGACACTAGCGGCAAGACCTATGGCGAAGAACTGAAACGGATCGGTTGGCTGGGCGATGAAGAGGTGGGTGCGCGCAAGATGCACGCCTATTTCGAATATCACATCGAACAGGGCCCAATCCTCGAGGCGCAAAACAAACAGATCGGCGTCGTCACCCACTGCCAGGGCCTCTGGTGGCTGGAGGTGACGTTGACCGGTAAGGAAGCTCACACCGGCTCGACGCCGATGGCCATGCGCGTCAATGCAGGCCTCGCCGCCGCCCGCATTCTGGAAAAAGTGCAAGAGGTTGCCATTGCGCACCAGCCGGGCGCGGTTGCCGGTGTCGGGCAGATGATCTTTACCCCCAACTCACGCAACGTCCTTCCAGGCAAGGTGGTCTTCACCATCGACCTGCGCACGCCCTCGCAGGAAAAGCTGGACGCCATGCGTGCCATCTTCGAACGAGAGGTGCCACTCATCGCTGAACAACTCGGCGTCGGCTGCACCATCGAAGCCATCGGCCATTTCGACCCCGTCACCTTCGACCCCACACTCGTCGGGCGCGTGCGCGATGCGGCAGAAAAGCTTGGCTACACCCACATGGACATCATCTCCGGCGCCGGTCACGATGCCTGCTGGGCAGCACAGGTCGCTCCCTCCACCATGATTTTCTGCCCCTGCGTGGACGGCCTTTCCCACAACGAAGCCGAAGACATTTCCCCCGAATGGGCCGCCGCTGGCTGCAACGTCATGCTGCACGCCGTGCTGGAAACTGCGGAGATCGTGGAATGACCACCATCATCAAGAACGGCACCATCGTCACCGCCGACCTTACCTATAAGGCCGATATCAAAATCGATGGCGGGGCGATCATCGAGATCGGCCAGAACCTGTCCGGCGGCACCGTCCTGGACGCCACGGGTTGCTACGTCATGCCCGGCGGGATCGATCCGCATGTGCATCTGGAAATGCCCTTCATGGGCACCTATTCGGCGGATGATTTTGAGAGTGGTACCCGCGCGGCGTTGAGCGGCGGCACGACGATGGTGGTGGATTTCTGTCTGCCGGAACCCGGCCAGTCGCTTCTGGATGCACTCAACCGCTGGGACAACAAGGCAACCCGTGCCACTTGCGATTATTCTTTCCACATGGCCGTGACATGGTGGGGCGAGCAGGTCTTCGATGACATGAAGACCATTGTTCAGGACAAGGGTATCAACAGCTTCAAACACTTCATGGCCTATAAGGGCGCGCTGATGGTGAATGACGACGAGATGTTCGCCTCCTTCTCCCGCTGCGCCGAACTCGGCGCACTTCCCATGGTGCATGCGGAAAACGGGGATATCGTCGCGCAGATGCAGGCGAAACTGCTAGCGGAGAGTAATAACGGTCCGGAAGCGCATGCCTATTCCCGCCCCGCCTCCGTCGAGGGCGAAGCCACCAACCGCGCCATCATCATCGCCGATATGGCAGGCGCACCGCTCTATGTCGTCCACACCTCCTGCGAACAGGCGCATGAGGCCATTCGCCGGGCGCGGCAGAACGGCATGCGGGTCTATGGCGAACCGCTGATCCAGCATCTGATCCTCGATGAGCGCGAATATGCCAACCCCGATTGGGACCACGCCGCCCGCCGCGTCATGTCGCCGCCGTTCAGAAACAAACAGCATCAGGACAGCCTCTGGGCAGGACTTGGCGCAGGCTCGCTGCAATGCGTCGCGACCGACCATTGCGCGTTTACCACTGAGCAGAAACGCAATGGCGTCGGTGACTTCACCAAGATACCCAACGGCACTGGCGGGCTCGAAGACCGGATGCCACTACTGTGGACCCATGGCGTGACGACGGGCCGCCTGACGATGAACGAATTCGTCGCCGTAACCTCCACCAATATTGCCAAAATCCTCAATCTCTACCCGAAAAAGGGCGCGATCCTCGTTGGCAGCGATGCAGATATCGTCGTCTGGAACCCGACGCTGGAAAAGACCATCACTGCCAAAAACCAGCAATCCGCCATCGATTACAACGTCTTCGAAGGCCAGACGGTGCAGGGCCTGCCGCGCTTCACGCTCTCTCGCGGTGTCGTGGCAATCGAAGAAGGCACGGTAAAAACCCGCGAAGGCCACGGCCAATTCGTGGCCCGCGAGCCCTACCCTGCCGTGAGCAAAGCACTGTCTACCTGGAAAGAACTCGTCGCACCCCGCAAGGTGGAACGATCGGGCATTCCGGCGAGTGGGGTGTGATGATGACCGAAGTCCGAAATTAAGAATTGTTTCTTCAAAAGAGGCTGCAAACCAACCAGCGAAGAATATCTACAACGGAAGACATGCGTGATTTTTGAAGCGAGGAAGGCACCTCAACGTGACTAAGCAAATACTGAATGCCATCGGCCAGTTCGTTGCAACATATTTGGTTGCGATAACGGTGGGTACTCTGGCGGTCTTGCTTGTCATGCAAATTTACGTCGTCACGGATGATCCCAAACTAGCTGATTTTAACCCACTGATTCTGTTAGGGAGGTTCGCCTTGCTTTTGCTCTTCGGTTTACCCTCCACGCTTATTCCAGCGGTGGTACTTCACGTTTCTTCTAGGTTTATCCGGACGACAGTCACGAATTATCTCGCCCTCGGCTTCCTAATGGCGGTTATGACGACATATGTTCTTTACCAACTCTTACCAGACCCAGGTGAAAGTTTCAGATCCTCGTCAGAAAACATATGGCTGTACATTAGGCGTTTCTTTTTACTCCTTCCAGGAGGCCTAGCTGGAGCAATGATATTCTACAGGCAAGCCCAGAAAAGCCGGGCTACAGATAAGCCTTTGCGATAACGACAGGAAACAATGATTTTGAAAGCCGCAGAAATTGAGAAAATAGATAGCCGTTTCGTCGTTGTGTCGGCACGCAATCTCGGCCTGACCTTTGAAACCGGGGACGGTCCGGTGCATGCGCTTTCCACCGTCGATCTGGAGGTGAAGAAGGGCGAGTTCGTCTCCTTCATCGGGCCTTCCGGCTGCGGCAAAACGACGTTTCTGCGCGTCATCGCCGATCTGGAAAAGCACACATCAGGCGACATCACCGTCAATGGCACGACGCCAGAAAACGCGCGCAAGGACCGGTCCTACGGTTACGTGTTTCAGGCCGCAGCCCTCTACCCGTGGCGCACGATCGAGAAGAACATCGCACTTCCGCTGGAAATCATGGGCTACACCAAGGCGGAGCAGCAGGCGCGCATCGAACGCACGCTCGATCTGGTCAACCTCAGCGGCTTTGCCAAAAAATTCCCCTGGCAACTGTCCGGCGGCATGCAGCAGCGCGCCTCCATCGCCCGCGCACTCGCCTTCGATGCAAACCTTCTGCTGATGGACGAGCCCTTCGGCGCGCTGGACGAAATCGTCCGCGATCACCTCAACGAGCAGCTTCTGAAACTGTGGAGCACTACGGGCAAAACCATCTGCTTCGTCACGCATTCCATTCCCGAAGCCGTCTATCTCTCGACCAAGATCGTCGTCATGTCCCCCCGCCCCGGTCGGGTGACTGACATCATCGAGTCAACTTTGCCCAACGAACGGCCGTTGGAGATACGCGAGACGCCGGAGTTTCTGGAAATTGCACATCGGGTGCGCGAGGGGTTGAAGGCCGGGCATAGTTATGAGGGGTGAGCCGTTGTCCGTTTTACCTGGGGCTACCCCCCTCTGCCCTGCCGGGCATCTCCCCCTCAAGGTGGGAGATTGGCTGGGCGCACCGATGTCGCTTCAGGCTCAACGACAGAGTTTGCCGAGAACTCTCCACGAATCGATCTCCCCCCTTGAGGGGGAGATGCCCGGCAGGGCAGAGGGGGGTAGCCACAGGCATAAGGTAAGAGGAGGCCACCCATGACCACCCTCCGGCACCGCATCCTCCCCGTCCTCACCATCCTCCTCGCGATCCTCGTCATCTGGCACATTGCCGTCGTCTATCTAAACCTGCCCTTCGCGCGCGATCAGGCTGCCAGAGCAGGCCAGCAGCCGAGCTTTACCGAACTCCTTCCGCAGACTTTCGCTCAGGAACGCCCGGTTCTGCCCGCCCCGCACCAGATCATCGCGGAGTTGTGGGATACGACCGTCAACAAGGCCATCACCTCCAAACGCAGCCTCGTCTACCATGCGGGCATCACGCTTTCGGCGACGCTGCTGGGTTTTGCGATCGGCACGGCGCTCGGCATTTTGCTGGCGGTGGCCATCGTCCATAATCGCGCCATGGATCGCTCCGTCATGCCGTGGATCATTGCCAGCCAGACGATCCCCATCATTGCGGTGGCACCGATGATTATCGTCGTGCTGAATTCTATGGGTATTTCCGGCCTGCTGCCGAAGGCGCTGATTTCGACCTATCTCAGTTTCTTTCCCATCGTGGTCGGCATGGTGAAGGGGCTTCGCAGCCCTGAGAGCATTCAGCTGGATTTGATGCACACCTATAACGCCGCACCATCGCAAATCTTCTGGAAGCTGCGCTGGCCGTCTGCCCTGCCCTATCTCTTCACCTCGCTGAAAATCGCAATCGCCATCTCGGTGGTCGGAGCCATCGTCGGTGAGTTGCCGACCGGTGCGGTCGCGGGCCTTGGCGCAAGACTGCTGTCTGGCTCCTATTACGGCCAGACGGTACAAATCTGGGCAGCGCTGTTCATGGCTGCCGCGGTTGCGGCCATTTTGGTGTCAATCGTCGGCATCGCTCACACAGCAGTCTTGAAGAGAATGGGAGAGCGGCCATGAGCAATCCCGGCTGGGTCATCGGCGCAGTCCTGTTCTGGCTTGCCGTCTGGGCGTTGAACGAATGGCTGGTGCGCCAGCATTTCCAAGCACCCAGCGCAAAACGCGCCAGCAGCATCGCCATCCCGCTCATCTTCGGGGCGGCGATCATCGTGCTTTGGGAAGGCATGGTGCGTGGCTTTGCCATTCCGTCAATTCTTTTGCCAGCCCCAAGTGCCATCTTCCTGCGCCTCATCAACTCCGTCCCTATTCTCTGGGCGGATTTCCGACAGACGTTTCTGAAGGCCGTGCTGACGGGATATATACTTGGCTGTGGTCTGGGCTTTGCTATCGCCATCATCATCGACCGCTCGCCCTTCCTGCAACGCGGGCTCCTGCCCATCGGCAATTTCGTCTCGGCACTACCGGTGGTCGGTATCGCGCCCATCATGGTCATGTGGTTTGGCTTCGACTGGCAGTCGAAGGTTGCCGTCGTTGTCATCATGACGTTCTTCCCGATGCTGGTGAACACGGTGCAGGGGCTGTCCGCCTCCAGCCACATGGAGCGTGACCTGATGCACACCTATGCCGCCAGTTGGTGGCAGACGCTGGTCAAGCTGCGCCTGCCCGCCGCATGGCCGTTCATCTTCAACGCCTTGAAGATCAATTCCACGCTGGCGCTGATCGGTGCCATCGTGGCGGAGTTCTTCGGCACGCCCATCGTGGGCATGGGGTTTCGCATCTCCGCCGAAATGGGCCGGAGCAATGTGGATATGGTCTGGGCCGAGATTGCCGTGGCGGCCATCGCAGGCTCTGGCTTTTACGGTTTGGTGGCGCTGGCAGAGCGCGCCGTCACCTTCTGGCATCCGTCCGTCCGCAGTGGACGCACGTAAACAACGAAAAAAGGGAACAGCGATGAAAAACAGACTTGCATCCATGCTTCTGGCCGGAGCAACGCTGATGACGGCGTTTAGCGCACAGGCCGCCGAAAAGGTGACGCTCCAGCTGAAATGGGTCACGCAGGCCCAGTTCGCCGGTTATTACGTGGCCAAGGACAAGGGCTTTTACGAAGCCGAAGGTCTCGATGTCGAGATCAAGCCGGGCGGCCCGGATATTGCCCCTGCGCAGGTTCTGGCAGGTGGCGGTGCAGATGTCGTCGTGGATTGGCTGCCCTCCGCGCTTGCCACCCGCGAAAAAGGCGTTCCGCTCGTCAACATCGCCCAACCCTTCAAAAAATCCGGCATGATGCTGACCTGCCTGAAGGAAAGCGGCATAACCAAGCCGGCGGATTTTAAGGGCAAGACGCTCGGCGTCTGGTTCTTCGGCAACGAGTATCCATTCCTGTCATGGATGGCGCATCTGAAAATCCCGACCACCGGCGGAGCCGATGGCGTAACCGTGCTGAAACAGGGCTTCAACGTCGATCCGCTGTTGCAAAAGCAAGCCGCCTGCATTTCCACCATGACCTACAACGAATATTTGCAGGTGCTGGAAGCGGGCGTCAAGGCCAACGACCTTGTCACCTTCAAATACGAGGATGAAGGCGTCGCGACGCTGGAAGACGGTCTTTACGTTCTTGAAGACAAGCTGAAGGACGCCAAGTTCAAGGAGAACATGGTGAAATTTGTGCGCGCTTCCATGAAGGGCTGGAAGTGGGCGGAAGAGAACCCCAATGATGCCGCCGATATCGTGCTCGAAAACGATGCCTCCGGCGCGCAGACGGAAGCACACCAGAAGGGTATGATGACCGAAGTCGCCAAGCTGACGGCGGGCTCCACAGGCGCGCTCGACAAGGCCGACTATGACCGCACCGTCAAAACGCTTCTGGGTGGCGGTTCCGATCCCGTCATCACCAAGGAGCCAACAGGCGCTTTCACCACCGAAATCACGGACGCCGCTTTGAAGTAGAATAACAAGCGGAAGGCGCGCAGTTATGTGCGCCTTCCGCCCGCCAACATCATCGATATCTGAATAATGCGATATTCAAAAATGTATATGCGCTGTATCGGTTAGACGGATTGAATTAGCCTTCGCGACGAATTACATTCTGCCTCGACAGACCTAGGTTTTTACCTTGCGATAAACATGGCCAGTGAGACGGCGTGTTTTGTGGAGGACGCAGAGATCTGCGAGGTAAGGGACGTCTCGTCACCCCTATTTTGCATTCATCGTCGCATGACTTTCAGGGCACGGATGTGCGGTGGACGTGCGATCCGACATTTGAACGGACAGGCACATGCAGCGTAATACAATCGCCCCCCGGCTCGCGGTCATCATGGTTTCGGCTCTGGTTTTGCCCGGTATCGCTGGTGCGCAGACCGCAGCAGACCGGAAAAACCTGCCCTCCATCGTCGTCAGCAAGGCCGCCACCCGCGATCTGGTGGATCGCGTCATTGCCACGGGCACGATTAGACCGGTGGACGAAATCTACGTTCAGCCGCTGGTCGACGGCCTGTCGGTGGACAAATTGAATGTCGATATCGGCGACAGGGTGGAGGCCGGTGCCGTGCTGGCGGAACTTTCGAAAGACAGCCTGCTGCTGCAAAAAAGCCAGCTTCAGGCCAACAGGGCCAAGGCCGAAGCCGGTGTTGCGCAGAACAAGGCGCAGGTCATCGAGGCGCAGGCCAATTACGATGACGCCGTGCGCCAGCGTGATCGGGCAGACCGTCTCGGAAAATCCGGTTCCGGCTCTGTATCCCAAGTCGAACAGACCGCCGCCGCCGCCGATGTGGCCAATGCCCGCCTTCAGGCCTCCAGACAGGCCGTGACCGTGGGTGAAGCGGATATCAAAGTCGTGGATGCTCAGATCGAGGATATCGATCTCAAACTGGCGCGCACCAGCGTCAAGACACCGGTTGCAGGCGTCGTTTCCGCCAAGAATGCACGCGTCGGCGCCATTGCCAGCGGCTCGGGCAATCCGCTGTTCACCGTCATCAAGGACAACGCGATCGAACTCGTCGCCGATCTCTCGGAAACCGATATCCAGCAGGTCAAGATCGGCCAAAGGGCCATCATCACCGTGGCCGGTGGCCGTAACAGGATCGAAGGCAAGGTGCGGATCGTCTCGCCCACGGTGGATGCCACCACCCGCCTCGGCACGGTCCACATCGTGCTGCCGACGGATAGCCCGGCCCGCGCCGGCATGTATGGCAGCGCAGAGGTGGTCATCGCCTCCGCCAACGCACTGGCCCTGCCCCTGTCCGCCGTCACCTCGGGCCGTGATGGTTCGACCACACGGCGCGTGGAAGATGGTGTCGTCAAACAGGTGCCTGTCGAAATCGGTATTCAGGATGGTGGTTTCGTGGAAATCAGAAGTGGAATTTCCGTCGGTGATGTGGTGGTCGAGAAAGCAGGCGCCTTCGTGCGCGATGGTGATAAGATCAACCCGGTCCCGGCTGACGCCGCAGCCTCGAACTGACTGAGGGAACACCATGAACTTTTCCGCATGGTCCATCCGCAACCCGATTGCGCCGCTGCTCTGCTTTGCCCTGCTGCTGTTTTTGGGCGTCAAAGCCTTTTACGATCTGCCGATCACGCGCTTTCCCAACATCGACGTGCCGGTGGTGGCGATTACCGTGACCCAAAGCGGTGCTTCGCCCTCAGAGCTTGAGGCGCAGGTCACCAAGGAAGTCGAAGACGCGGTCGCCTCCATCAGCGGTATCGATGAGATACAGTCCACCGTCACCGACGGCCAGTCCCTGACAACAGTTCTGTTCCGCATCGAAAAGCCCACGGAAGAAGCCGTTCAGGACACCAAGGACGCCATCGATAAAATCCGTAGCGAATTGCCTGCGGATATCGAGGAGCCCGTCGTCAGCAAGATCGATGTCGAGGGACAGGCGATACAGACCTTTGCGGTCTCCTCCCCCAACATGACGCTGGAAGAACTTTCCTGGTTCGTGGATGACACGATCAAGCGTGCACTTCAGGGCCAGTCGGGCATCGGCAAGATCGACCGTTACGGCGGTGCGGACCGCGAAGTGCGCGTGTCGCTCAACCCGGCCAAGCTCGACGCCTACGGTATCACCGCGTCGGATGTGAACACCCAACTGCGTGGCACCAACATCGACCTCGGCTCCGGTCGCGGACAGGTGGCAGGCAACGAACAGACCATCCGCACCTTGGGCGATACCCGTGATGTGGCCCAGCTTTCCAACACCACCATTTCGCTGTCCAACGGTCGCTTCGTCAAATTGTCGGAACTCGGAACGGTCACCGACACCTATGAAGAGCCGAAATCCTTCTCGCGTTTCAACGGCAATCCTGGCGTGACCTTTGCGGTCTTCCGCTCCAAGGGTGCCAGCGAAGTCTCGGTTGCGGAAACAGTCGCACAAAATCTGGACAAGGTGCGCGCAGACCACCCCAATGTCTCCATCGAAATGGTCGATGACGCCGTCTACTTCACATACGGAAACTATGAGGCTGCGCTTCATACGCTGGTAGAAGGCTCCATTCTCGCCGTCATAGTGGTCCTGCTGTTCCTGCGGAACTGGCGTGCGACCCTGATTGCTGCCGTCGCCCTGCCCTTGTCGGCCATCCCCACCTTCTGGGTCATGGATGTGCTGGGCTTCTCACTCAACCTCGTCAGTTTCCTCGCGCTGACGTTGGCAACGGGTATTCTGGTGGATGATGCTATCGTGGAGGTGGAGAATATCTCCCGCCACATAAAGATGGGCAAATCGCCCTACCGCGCCTCGCTGGAAGCTGCCGATGAAATCGGCCTTGCGGTGATCGCCACCAGCTTCACCATCATTGCCGTCTTCGTGCCCGTGTCCTTCATGCCGGGCATTCCCGGCCAATACTTCATCCAGTTCGGTCTGACCGTCGCCTTCTCTGTGTTCTTCTCGCTCATGGTCGCGCGCCTCATCACCCCGTTGATGGCCGCCTATTTCATGCGCGCGGATGATGCGGTGGATGACCATCACGACAATGACGGCTGGTTGATGAAGGCCTATACGCGCATGGTGACTGCGACGACCAGAAAATGGTGGGCGCGGTACCTGACGTTGCTGGGTGCCATCGGCTTCCTGATCGGCTCCGTCGTCCTGCTGGCTGGCGTTCCCGGCAGCTTCCTGCCGCCGGACGATGCGTCTCGCGTCGTACTCTCCATCGAGCTTCCACCCAATGCGACGCTTGAAGAAACCGACGCCACGACGTCGAAAATCTATCAAGCAGTAAAAGATATCAACGGCGTCGAAAGCGTCTTCATTCTGGGCGGCGCATCGCCGAAGGGCGATCTGGAACTGCGCCGAGCGACGGTACGCGTCATTCTCCAGCACATCGACCACTCGCTGCTGAAAACGCTTGTGAATGACGGTCTCGGCTCCATTCCGTTGATCGGCCCTCACCTGCCGAAGGTGGAAGACACCGGCAGAACCCGCCCGCAATGGGATGTGGAGCGGGATATTTTCGCCAGCGTCAACACCATCCCCGACGTTCGCATCATCAAGCTCAACGACCGTGCGGAACGCGAACTGAGCTTCAACTTCCTGTCTTCGAACGAAGAAGATTTGCAAAATGCCGTCGGCATTCTGGAATCGCTTCTTCGTGCCTCGCCGATCCTCGTCAACGTGTCGTCTGAAGGCGCTTTACCGCGGCCCGAGCTGCAAATTCGCCCGCGTAAGGATGAGATCGCTCGTCTCGGCATCACCCCGCAGCAGATTTCGCAGACCGTGCGTGTCGCCACCATCGGTGATATCGACGCGCAACTGACGAAGATTTCGTTGGATGACCGGCAAATCCCCATCCGTGTGCAGGCATCGCTGGATGTCCGTCGCGATCTGGCCGCCATCCGTGCCTTGAAAATCAAGACGGCGACGGGTGCGACCGTTCCGCTCTACAGCGTTGCCGATATCGACTACTCCGAAGGCCCAAGCTCCATCAAGCGCAATGACCGCAACCGGGTCGTTTCCATCGGCTCGGACGTGCCTTTCGGTACCGCGCTCGATACGTCGTCCGCCGAATTCAAACGCATCGTGGCAGAGGCCAAGCTGCCAGCATCCGTGCGCTTGGCGGAAAGCGGTGACGCCAAGGTGCAGGGCGAAATGCAGCGCGGCTTTACCAACGCCATGCTTCTCGGTCTGTTGCTGGTGCTGGTCGTGCTTATCCTGCTATTCAAGGATGTTATTCAGCCCTTCACCATTCTGTTCTCGCTACCGCTTGCCATTGGCGGCGTGGCGGTGGCGCTTATCATCACCAACAACGCACTCTCCATGCCCGTCCTCATCGGCATTCTCATGTTGATGGGCATCGTGACGAAGAATGCCATTCTGTTGGTGGATTTTGCCATCGAAATGCGCCGACACGGGCTGGAACGGGTTCATGCCATGGTGGAAGCTGGCCGCAAACGCGCCCGCCCGATCATCATGACTTCGATTGCCATGTCCGCGGGGATGTTGCCGTCAGCGTTGGGTGTCGGTGAAGGTGGCTCGTTCCGCGCACCGATGGCCATCGCCGTCATCGGCGGCATCATCGTCTCGACCGTCCTCTCTCTGATCGTCGTGCCCGCCTTCTTCCTTATCATGGATGACCTGTCACGGCTGCTCGCCCACCTCTTCGGCCGCTTCATCGGCAAAAAGGAAGAGGAGCATCCGGTTCTCTCGAATGAGGAACTGTCGGAAGTGGCACGCACCAACCAGGACGCGCTTTCAGGCCTTGAGGAGCGCTTGGCCAACATCGAGCAGAAAAACGGCCCCGCTTCCAAAACGGCGGGGAATGCCAACAATGTGCTGCGCCTGCCGCCACTCGCCGCCGAGTAAGCTAAGGACTCGAATATTTGGAAAACGCCGGGCACCGCCCGGCGTTTTGCGTGTCGGCCAACGCCTTTCGAAAATTGTCATTGTTTGATCGAAATCAAGTCCGTCTGAACCGCTGCTGTTATCTTACGCGCATGGGAACATCGTCCTCAGACCAAGCATCCGTCCGGTCTGAAGGCTTTCGGGGAGTACGCTGGACGTGAACGGCATGGTAAAACTGAACAGCAAAGAGAAAACCATCCTTTTGAATGCGCCCTTCATCGGCGCTGGAGACGACATCTCGGCGGCGAAGCTGATGGAGGCATCGACCATCGTCACCGTGCCCGCACGCAGCGTCCTGTTTCGCGCGGGCGATCACGCGGAACATCTCTACTGCGTTCTCAACGGTTATGTCCGCCTCTACCGTCTGAGCAAGGATGGACGCGAGGCCGATGTGAGGATTTGCGGGCCCGGCGACAGCTTCAACGAATGCCTGATTTTCGGTACGGATCGATATCACTACCACGCACAGGCAGCAGAAAGCTGCACCGTCTCCCGCTTCGATCTGGACCGTCTCAGAACCATGGTCGAGGACGATCCAAAAATTGCCAGAACCCTGATGCAGTGGCTCTCGCGCAGTCTGACGACGACGATGGACTGTGTGGCTAATGATCGGCTTCAGACCGCACCCCAGCGTGTCGCCAACTATCTTGTCACGCAGGGACCACGAGACGCCACGTCCTTTTCACTGCGGCTGCCGTTCCAGAAAAGCGTTCTGGCGGGCAAACTCGGCCTTGCACCTGAAGCGCTGTCACGCGCCTTTTCCAGCCTTCGCGATGTCGGTGTCATCGTGCGAGGCCGGATCATTCAGGTCAGCGATATCGCAGCCCTCAAGCAGTTGTAAAACGATCGAAAACGGAGCGCGACCGCTCCGTTTGATATTACAAACCGCCGTGCTGCTTCAGAAAGCCAACGATGCTATCCACGCCATCACCGCGCTTCATATCGGTGAAGATGAAGGGCATGTCCTTGCGCATCCGCGTCGCGTCACCATCCATGACGTCGAGATCAGCGCCGACATAGGGTGCTAGATCCTTCTTGTTGATCACCAGCATATCTGAGCGCGTGATGCCAGGACCACCCTTGCGCGGTATCTCCTCACCCTGACAGACCGAAATCACATAAATGGTGATATCCGCCAAATCCGGGGAGAAGGTCGCCGCCAGATTATCGCCGCCGGATTCGATGAAGACGATGTCGAGATCGGGGAAGCGTTCGTTGAGACTAGCGATGGCTTGAAGGTTGATCGTGGCATCCTCACGAATGGCTGTGTGCGGGCATCCGCCGGTTTCTACACCCACGATGCGCTCAGACGGCAGGGCCTGCATTCGCACCAGCGCTTCGGCATCTTCCTTGGTATAGATGTCGTTGGTCACGACTGCGACGGAATAATCCGCGCTCATTGCCTTGCAAAGCTTTTCCGTCAGCGCGGTCTTGCCAGAGCCGACAGGCCCACCGATACCGACCCGCAAAGGGCCATTTCGCGATTTCATTCCATTTTCCTTCCAAGCATTTCGTTCATTCTATTTCACCGCCGGGCCTATGATCGGAATAGTCGCGTTTCCATCGTCTCATGCCGCATGGCCGCCATATCAGCCAGAATGGTCGCCGAGCCCAGATCATCGAGCGTTGACGCCGCAGCGCGCTCGGCAACAGCGGCAATGTTTGCCTCCAGATGCGCCAGAATAGCAACGCCATCCTTCTGTCCAGCCACGCCTAGACGAATGCCAGCAGAGACGACTTGCGAAACCGATGAATGCAGATAGGCCGCCAAGGCGTCCCTCAATGCAATTCCATGGGCCGCAGCAATGGCCCCCACCGCGATCGGATAGGGCGTGCTCCTCGGCAGGCGCTCGAAAACCGCGTTTGGCCACGCAATGGCAGCATCCTTGAAGGCATCTCCCAGCAACACCGTTTCGCGGTAACGTTCCGCCGACCCCGCCAGCGCCTGCGCCAGTTCCACGAGTTCAGCCAAAGCATCGGCCTCCCCGTAACTAGTCCATCCCTGAGAGAATAGAACGGCATCATTCCAAAACGTTCCACGATCCAAAATGACGGAAATCCACTGCCGCAGATCGGCGGCGTTGACGACGCGCCGGTCGTTCACGGCACTTTCCAGACCACCGGAATAGGAAAACGCCCCCAGCGGAAACGCTGGCGACATCCAAGTCAGCAGTCGCAGCAGTGCGTCCACGTTCCCCGCTGTCATCTCTTAATCGTGGCTGTGGTGATGATGGTCATGCGCGTGGGCATGGCCACCATGGGCGTGATAAGCGCCCCGCGCAGGCTGGAACGGCTCATCGATGTCCCGCACCGTCGCACCCAGTCCTTCCAGCATGGCCCTGATAACGTGGTCCCGCAGGATGAGGATGCGGCCTTCCTCAATCTGCGCCGACAAATGCCGGTTGCCCAGATGCCAGGCCAGCTCGATGAGGTGCAGCGTGTTTTTGGCTTTCACCTCGAACAACTTCTCATCTGCCGCCCGGACTTCCACGAGATCACCATTCTCGACCACCAGCAAGTCGCCATGGGCAAACAGCACCGCTTCCTTCAGATCCAGCATCACCATCTCGTCATTCTGAAGATGCAGCAATTTGCGCCGCAGGTGTCTCTGGTCGTGGGCGAGAGTGACATAACCGGTCGGTTCGTCCGCAGGCGTGCCAGCGGGTAGATAGGATTGAACGCGCAGCATGATCTTTCCAGATTGAATTTCAGTGCTTTGGAAGTTGAAGGATCACGCGGGGGAATGCAAGTCGATGCCGGCAAAATGCGCGCTCATACAGGCGCTTGAATGATGATGTCAGGATGCGACGAGCAGATTGGATTTCAGGTTTTCGATGACGTGGGAAACGGGAAGCTCTTCTTCGTGACACACGCAGTTGCGGCCCGATGCCTTGGCGAGATAGAGCGCCTTGTCGGCAATCGCGAAGGTGTCGTGTTTGGACCGCGATGGCTCGATATCGGCAACACCGACGGAGACCGTCGTCTGCAACTGGGTGCCGTTATAGTTGATGGTCAGGCACGAAACGCGGATGCGGGCCAGTTCGATCAGCGTCAGCCTGTCCTTGCGCAGCCCGCCGCGCACGATGACGGCGAACTCCTCTCCGCCCAGCCGCGCCACGCAGTGGAAATCCCCGAACACATCTTCGATGGCTGCCGCCGCTCGTCTGATGACAACATCTCCGGCGGCATGGCCGTAGCTGTCGTTGATCCGCTTGAACCGGTCGAGATCGAAGATCGCCAGCGAAGCGTCGTCAACGACTTCATCGAAGGACTGGTTGAACGCGCGGCGGTTCGCCAGTCCCGACAGGGTGTCGGTTCTGCTCAACCGCTCGAATTCCGCGTGGGATTCGTGCAGCTTACGGATCGCTGTCCCGATGACGGAGCACAGCATGCCGGTAACGATGCCGCCGACGATCCACGCCATGACGACGCTGTAACCCAGCGCTTCGAAAAGCGGCAGTGGCAACAGGTGGAAGAAGCTCGCAACGGCGATGACCGCGCAACTGACCAGCACAGACAGAATGATGGAAATGAACACCATTTTGGTCGCAAAAGTGCGAAGATTTTGCCCTTCGCGGGGATCGCTTAAACTCATTTCTAATGAAATAAATTTCCTCAAACGTTCAGTCATCACACCTCACCCTTGCATGACATGATCGATAAAGATCAGAGATTGGCTGGAAGTAAATCAATTGTCTAAATTTTTAGCTACCGGAGGTATATTTGTGGAATACTGCGCAATGAACAGAATTATGTAATTATTTTTATTGCGCCGCAGCAGAAACAGCGCAAACGCTGGCAAACCGCTTCGCGCAGCGTCTTAGCCTATAGTCTAATGGCACGACCCAAATGGCAAAGCGGAAACAGTCATTTTGATTTTTCTGTCCGTTTTTTGAACGGTTGGCGCTTGGAAATATTAATGCCTGCAAAAAACGAAACCCGGCGCGAGGCCGGGCTGCGTATCGCCATCGTTAAAACCTCAAGCGGCCATACGCGCCTTGAGGTTTTCGAGAATGTTCTGCGGTGAGGAAACGCCATAGGGGTCGGTTTCGCAATTGTCGGAATAGCCCTCTTCCTCGAACCATTGCTCGACCACGCCGTCATTGACGATGGCGGCATAGCGCCAGGAACGCATTCCGAAGCCGAGATTGTCCTTGGCGACCAGCATGCCCATCTTGCGCGTGAATTCGCCGGAACCATCGGGGATGACCTTGACGTTTTCAAGGTTTTGACCCTTGGCCCAAGCGTTCATAACGAAGGCATCATTGACCGAAAGGCAATAGATTTCATCGATGCCGAGGGCGCGAAACTCCGGTGTCAAACGCTCGAAGTCGGGCAGCTGAAGGGTGGAGCATGTCGGTGTAAAAGCGCCAGGCAGCGAGAAAAGAACGACCTTCTTGCCCTTAAAGTAATCGTCAGAGGTCAGATCCTGCCAACGATAGGGGTTTGGGCCACCAACGGCCTCATCGCGAACACGCGTGCGGAAGGTAACGGCAGGCACTTTTTTACCGAGCATGATTTTCTCCTGATGAGCGTTGCGGCGCAAAATTCTTGAGAACCGATCGCGCCTGAAAACAGGTTTTCGGGATAAACCAAATCAGGTTGCAGCGCAGCAAAAACCTGCGTCTGCAAGGCAGTCATGCACAGGAGGAAATGCTTCCGCCGATCGTACGCTGTCTCAAAACAGGAAATAACGTTGCGCCATGGGCAGTACAGTAGCGGGTTCGCAGGTCAGGAGATCGCCATCCGCCCGCACCTCGTAGGTCTCAGGGTCGACCTCGATATGCGGCGTCAGCGAGTTGTGGATCATCGATGCCTTGGAGATGCCGCCGCGCACATTTCGCACGGCCACCAGCTTCTTGGCCACACCCAGTCGTTGCGACAAACCGGCATCCAGCGAAGCCTGCGATACGAAGGTGACGGAAGAGTTGGTACGCAGTTTGCCGTAAGCAGCAAACATAGGTCGGTAGTGCATTGGCTGGGGAGTCGGGATGGAGGCGTTGGGATCACCCATCGGCGCCGCGGCAATCGAACCGCCCATCAACACCATTTCAGGCTTCACGCCGAAGAACGCCGGGTTCCACAGCACCAGATCGGCCCGCTTTCCAACCTCGATGGAACCGATTTCGTGGCTGATACCATGGGCGATGGCCGGGTTGATGGTGTATTTGGCGATGTAACGACGAACGCGGAAATTATCGTTCTCGCCCTTCTCTTCCTTCAAACGACCGCGCTGGCGCTTCATCTTATCCGCCGTCTGCCACGTGCGAATGGCGACTTCGCCCACGCGGCCCATGGCCTGGCTGTCGGAGGAAATGATCGAGAAGGCGCCGATATCGTGCAAAATATCTTCTGCCGCGATGGTTTCCTTACGGATGCGGCTTTCGGCGAAGGCGATGTCTTCCGGTATCGACGGCGACAGGTGATGGCAGACCATCAGCATGTCCAAGTGTTCTGCCAGCGTGTTGATCGTGTAGGGTCGCGTCGGGTTGGTCGACGACGGGATGACGTTGGGATTGCCGCAAATCTTGATGATGTCAGGCGCATGGCCACCGCCCGCCCCTTCCGTGTGGAAGGCGTGGATGGTGCGCCCGTTGATGGCGGCAATCGTGTCTTCCACGAAGCCGCTTTCGTTCAGCGTATCGGTGTGGATCATGACCTGCACGTCGAATTCGTCGGCAACGCTCAGGCAATTGTCGATGGCAGCTGGCGTTGTGCCCCAGTCCTCATGCAGTTTCAGCGACGACGCACCAGCGAGGATCATTTCCTCCAGCGGCAAGGGCAGCGAGGCGTTGCCCTTGCCCGCAAGCGCAAGGTTCATCGGAAAACCGTCGAAGCTTTCGATCATGCGTTCGATGTGCCAAGCACCGGTGCAGGTGGTGGCAAGCGTGCCGTGCGCCGGGCCGGAACCGCCGCCCAGCATGCAGGTGATGCCGCTCATCAAGGCTTCTTCGATCTGCTGTGGGCAGATGAAGTGAATATGCGCGTCCATGCCGCCTGCCGTGAGGATTTTGCCCTCACCGGCAATGGCCTCCGTGGAGGGGCCGACGATGATCGTCACGCCCGGCTGCGTATCGGGATTACCCGCCTTGCCGATGGCGTGGATGCGCCCATCCTTCAAGCCGACATCAGCCTTGTAGATGCCACTGTGATCGACAATGACGACATTGGTGATGACGGTATCGACCGCACCCTCAGCCCGCGTGGCCTGGCTTTGTCCCATGCCATCACGAATGACCTTGCCGCCACCGAATTTCACCTCTTCGCCATAGGTCGTGAAGTCCTTCTCGATCTCGATGAAGAGTTCGGTATCGGCAAGACGCACCTTATCGCCCACCGTGGGGCCGAACATGCTGGCATAGGCTGCGCGGGAAATCTTGTAAGGCATGGAAATCAGGCTCCTGGGAAGGCGGAGAAAACAAAAGCGGCGATCAAATCAAAACCCATCGGCAAGAGTGCGAAGCTCTTCGGCGCGTTTCGTGCTCATATCGGCAAGGCAGGACGAAACAAGCATTGGCTCCATGGTGCCACCACGCGCCTGAAAGCCTGCCGTTTCGCAATTGGCGTCTCGGAACTCGACCCACGCGCGCTGCGCGGCAACCAGCGCATCGACCGCGCCCTTGCTATCATCGTCAGCGGCCTTGTCCCACGCGCTCATCTTCTTGCGAACCTGCTGATAGGCCGCATTCAAATCCTTGTCAGCCGTTTCATATTCAATCGCCGCACAGGCATTCATATCCGCCTGCGTCGTCGGCGAGTCACAATCTGGCTCTTCCTGCGCAAACGCCCGGTCGACCATGACGCTAGAGGGCAACGCTGCCAAGGCGAGCAAAAAGCTGAGTGACATATGGCGCAACGACGTGGCGATCATCATCACAGCTTTCCCATGACGAGTTTGCGAAAACCATAGACTTCGCGTTTGCCTGAAAGCGGCACCAACGTCACCTCACGCTTCTGACCCGGCTCAAAACGAACCGCTGTACCGGCAGGGATATCCAGACGCATGCCATGCGCGGTCTCTCGCACGAAATCGAGAGCCGCATTGGTTTCCGCAAAATGATAGTGGCTGCCAACCTGAACCGGCCGGTCGCCCGTATTGGAAACCTCGATCGTGATGGTGGGCTTACCGGCGTTCAGTTCGATCTCGCCATCTGCGGCAATGACTTCACCTGGAATCATGATCTTTTCCTTTAATCGTCACGCCGCTTTGATCGGAGCGCAGCCTTCGGCTTTCAATACACGGATCGTCGAGGCTGGATTGTTCACCAGCTTGCCCGCCGGGCGCACGGGACGCCGCACCAACTCTCCACCGCAATTGGGGCAGATGCCCGCCAACGTGTTGGTGGCGCAATCCTTGCAATAGGTGCATTCGAACGAACACATCATCGCATCGAGACTATCGGGGGCTAAATCCCTGTCACAGCATTCGCAGTTGGGGCGAAGTTCCAGCGCCATATGCTGATCCTTTAGCGTATTGGTTCGTGCACGGTCACCAGCTTGGTGCCATCGGGGAAGGTTGCTTCCACCTGCACGTCGTGGATCATTTCGGCGATGCCTTCCATGACCTGATCGCGGGTGATGACATGCGCACCGGCTTCCATCAACTCAGAGACTGCGCGGCCATCGCGCGCGCCTTCCACGACGAAATCGGTAATCAGGGCAATGGCTTCGGGGTAATTGAGCTTGACGCCACGCTCCAGACGCCGACGTGCCACCATGGCAGCCATGGAAATCAGAAGCTTGTCTTTTTCTCTGGGGGTGAGGTTCATGGTCGTCCCGTTTCTAGAGCGCCATGCGTTTTTTTAGAACGCATAAAGGACGCTCGAACTCTTAACTAATTCGCGCATCAGAGATTCCAGACTTTCGGCACTGGCGCACCATTTCGCAAGAGCGAAATGATCGGAAACAGCATTTTTCTCAGGGTGAAACCATCCTGCGCCGAAAGACGCACGACGAGCTTTCCCGTCCAGGCGCTGGCGCCGCCGGAAATTCCAGCAATAGCCCGGATTTTAGGCAATAGCGCTTCACTGAGAGGGCCGATGTAAATCAGGGTGGCGAAAGCAACCTGCCCGGAAAGAACAGGGGACGTGCGGGTCAGTTCTGCGATATTCCCGTCCAGCCGCAATTCTTCCGCATGAACCAGCTTGCCGCCGTGGCGAATGCGCCAGCGGTCTCGAAACAGCCCCTCCTCCATCATCTCGCCCATGGCCTGACGACCGAGCAAAACAGCTTCGACAGCAATGAATTCGGCGGAGGCATCGATATCCGCTTCCAGCCTGCGCGTCAGGGAAGCGCGGTCAAAAAGGATGGTTTCCTGTGGCAGCCAGTGAAGTCTGGCGTTGGGCCCAACAGTGACGCGGGCGGTGACTTTCGTCGTGCCGGAGGCGGCTTTGTAGACTTTTTCGCAGGCCTGCGTGGACACCACGAGCGATGTCCCCGCACCGGCAACCGCTTGCCATTCCATCTCGTCGCCTCCGGTCAAACCGCCGGAGGAGTTGATGAGAACGGCTTCCATTTCGTTGGAAAAGGTTTCGGGCAACCGGATTTTGGCGCAGCCTTCCTGAAACAATTCGTCCAGACGGCTGCGCCCATTCAGGGCTTTCGTTACAATGCGTCCTCGGCCACGGGCGCGCTGCGGACGGGGTTCAGGGATGCTTTGCTGGTCTGGCTGCACGTCGTCTCCGAAGCTTTGGCGGATGCGGAAGCGGGAACCGCTTTCACAGAGCAATCCGTCTTCGCCGTCGCGTCGACAACCATCTGCCCTTCCGTATTCTGGAAGAAGTCCCACATTCTCTCAGCCGCATCAACCTGCCGAATGATTTCAGTCGGCATTTTACGGTCCACGGCCTGCTGAACCTTGCCGGCGGCTTCACTGACGGGCTTGCGAATAACAGCTGCAGCGGATGCGACCATGTCCGCCTTCATCGTTGCGCGCGGCCAGGCATGGTCCCATGCATCGATGACGTAGGAGTGGATGCGCGCACCGCTTTTGCAGACGTCATAGGAGTTCAAAGTAAAGCTATCGGTGGATTTGCTTTTGACCGCGCCCTTGCAGCCATCGATTTCCGCCCAGCGCTTCAACGCAGTCTCACCACTGTACTGCCAATAGGGTTTGCCACCACCCTGATAAGGGTTGGCAGGGTCCTTCAGCCCAGCGAAGGCAACGATGGAGAGCGGCTTTGCGGGCGTGCAGCTTTTGGCGTCCGGTGCCCACTTGCCCTGATTTTCCATCGGCAGGCCCGCGCGCAAAGATGCCACGAAACCGGCAGCTGCGAAATCATTGCTGCCCCCGCACAGATATTGCGACAACATGCGCCCGCCACCGGAATAACCGGAGCCGTAGAAACGGGCTTCATCCACGCAGAGCTTGGATTTTACCATGGTGATCGCGTCGCGGATAAAACCGGGCTCATCCAGCCCACCGTCGCGCTTGGTCACGCCGGGAACGTTCCAGGCGTTTGTGCCCGGCAACTCGCCGCTGAGGCTGCCCTGAAGCGCCACGACGATAACGCCCTCGCGCTCGCCGACTTTATCCCAGCCGCTGCGGTCCAGCTGTCCGTTCGGATTGCTGTTGCTGCCATGGAAATCGAACACGACAGGCATTTTCTTGCTTCCGTCATAAGACGACGGAACAAAATAAACGCCGGAGCGTTTAGAGCCCTCAGACATGAGAGAAAACGCGTGTCTGCCCGGTTGCATTGTCTGCCCGCAGCTCGAAGCCAAAGCTGCGGCGTTCGTGACTGTGAGAATGGCAAAGCCCGCGACCAAAACGCGAGCAGGACGGACAAACCGGAGCAACCGGCTAGCAGCAGTCGTAAATTTCATCGGCACGCCTTTATTGGCACTGTTCCCGGCCTACTATGCCGGAAAATATGTGGAATGTAAGGGATCGACGGAAGCGGCATGCAGATGGCTCAGCCATTGTGTCTTGCATGCAGCAGTTTCGTTGCCAATAACACACGTATTACTCAATGAAACGCTAAAATTGCGCATGAATGCTATGCAAAGCTGCAATAGCGGTCACGATTTACATCATTGTTATCCGTTCGTGAGCCGAAAATGATAGTATAAGGTATTATTATACCGTTAGATGTCTCCGCGCCTCAGCCGTATCCAAGGTTTCAGCCACACCTTCGTGAACAATCTCGCCGCGGTCCATGATGTAGACGTAATCCGCAAGCTCCCGGCAGAAGTCCAGATACTGTTCCACCAGCAGGATCGCCATGCCGGTGGAATCCCGCAGATATTTGATCGCCCGCCCGATGTCCTTGATGATGGATGGCTGAATACCCTCGGTCGGCTCGTCCAGTACGAGGATTTTGGGACGTGTTACCAGCGCACGCCCAATGGCAAGCTGTTGTTGCTGTCCGCCGGACAGGTCACCCCCGCGCCGCGACAGCATGGATTGAAGCACCGGAAACAGGCTGAAAATATCGTCAGGAATGAACCGTTCCTTGCGCGGCAGCGGCGCATAACCCGATTGCAGGTTTTCCTGCACCGTCAACAACGGAAAAATCTCCCGGCCCTGCGGCACATAACCCACCCCGCGCTTGGCGCGTTGGTGAGGAGCAAGCCCGTTGAGGCTCTCGCCCCCGAAACTTATCGTGCCGCCGCTGAGCGGATGCTGGCCGGTCACGGCCCGCAGCAAAGAACTCTTGCCCACGCCGTTGCGCCCCAGAACGCAGGTGATCTTGCCCATTTCCGCATTGAGCGAAATACCTCGCAGGGCTTGCGCCGCACCGTAATGGAGATTGATGTTGTCGACGCTTAGCATTCATCCACCTGTTTTAGTTCAGCAAGGTTCGCCGTAAAGCCTGCAAGGCAAGCTCCTGTTCGCTGGTCTTTTCGCCACCCACTTGGGCGACCTCATCGGCAATATCGATCAGTTGAAGCCGTTCATCGACATCCAGCGCGTTCGCCCAGATATGGCGGAAACGGCGAATGGGATCTTCGGGATTGACGACATTCTTCGAAGCCCATTCTCCAAAGACGATCACTTCTTCCATGTCCTTTGACGCGATGATGTTTTTCATCCTGTCTCGAACAACCAGTTTTGCCGCTTCCACATGCATCGGCTTTTCATTGGCGAGGCACATGAAGAAGGCAACGGCAGCGATGGCTGGATCACGGATGGAGGCAATCGGTGCGATCTCGGCCTTCTTGCGAAAGGACCGGCGCTTATAGGCGCCGCGCATTTTCTCAACCGTATCGATGATTTCACTGCCCGCTTCTCGCATCATCTTCAGCCGCCAATACCAAACCGCCGCACCGCCAATTGCCATTACCAAAAGTCCGATCAACGCCATGAAATCAACTCCAGATTTTAAATTTCAGGATTTAAATCCGGTTCTTATGACAGGCGCAAGTAGGACCCTTCTCTTTCTACCGCCCCAGATAGTTCTCGATTACCTTCGGATCGCTCGACACAAAATCAATTGATCCTTCAGCCAGCACCGATCCTTCGGCCAGACACGTCACCTTCACACCAAGCTCGCGTATGAAGCCCATGTCGTGTTCCACCACCACCACGGAGCGGGTCTTGGCGATTTCCTTCAGCAGCACCGCCGTCTCAGCCGTCTCGGCATCGGTCATGCCTGCCACCGGCTCATCCACCAGCAACAGCTTCGGTTCCTGTGCCAGCAGCATGCCGATTTCCAGCCATTGCTTTTGCCCGTGAGAAAGATTGGCGGCCAGATCGTTGCGGCGGGAACCGAGGCGGACGGTCGAAAGGATTTCCTCGATACGAGCCTTGTCCTCTTCCGTCAGACGATAAAACAGCGTGGCGAAGACACCCCGTTTGCGGTTCAGCGCCAGTTCCAGATTGTCCCAGACCGTGTGGCTTTCGAACACGGTCGGCTTCTGAAATTTGCGCCCGATGCCGAGCTGCGCGATATCCGCCTCGTCCTTCTTCGTGAGGTCGATGCTGTCTTCGAACAGCACGGTGCCGCTGTCGGGCCGCGTCTTGCCGGTAATGATGTCCATCATCGTCGTCTTGCCAGCACCATTTGGGCCGATGATGGCGCGCAACTCTCCCGGCTCGACGACAAACGACAGCGAGTTGAGGGCCCGGAAGCCATCGAACGACACGGATACGCCATCCAGATAGAGCAGGCTTTTCGTTCTGTTTTCGGCAATCGTGTTCATGGTCTCTACTCCGCTGCCTGCTGTGCCGGTTTAGGCCCGTCGTCTTTGCCGACATTCCTGCTCGCCTCCGCCGCCGAGGCGGCGCTCTTTTCACGGCGGCCCACCCAATAATGCTGGATGGTCCCAACGATGCCCTTGGGGAAAAACAGCGTGACGGCGATGAACAGCCCGCCCAGCGCAAACAGCCAGAATTCAGGGAATGCGCCGGTGAAGTAGCTCTTGCCACCGTTGACCAGGATTGCGCCCAGGATCGGTCCGATCAGCGTGCCGCGCCCGCCGACAGCCGTCCACACGACAACCTCGATGGAGTTGGCAGGCGCAAATTCGCCGGGGTTGATGATGCCCACCTGCGGCACGAAAAGCGCACCCGCAATACCCGCCATCATGGCAGACACGACGAAGGTGAAGAGCTTGATATTCTCCACCCGGAAACCGAGAAACCGCACACGGCTTTCGGAATCACGCACACCCACGAGCACTTTGCCGAACTTGGAATTGACGATGCCGGAGGCGATCAGCAGGCAAAGGGCCAGCATGATCGCCGTCATGGCAAACAGCACGGCACGGGTACCATCGGCCTGAACGGAAAAGCCGAGGATGTCCTTGAAGTCCGTCAGGCCGTTATTGCCGCCGAAGCCCATATCGTTGCGGAAGAAGGCGAGCAGCAGCGCATAGGTCATCGCTTGCGTGATAATAGAAAGATAGACGCCGTTGACGCGGGAGCGGAAAGCAAACCAGCCGAAGACAAAGGCGAGCACGCCCGGCACGACCAGCACCATCAGCATGGCAAACCAGAACATGTCGAAGCCATGCCAGAACCATGGCAGTTCCTTCCAGTTCAGGAACACCATGAAGTCGGGCAGAATGGGATGACCATAGGTGCCGCGCGTGCCGATCTGGCGCATCAGATACATGCCCATGGCATAACCGCCGAGTGCGAAGAACGCTGCGTGCCCCAGCGAGAGAATGCCGCAGTAACCCCAGACAAGATCGAGCGCCAGCGCCAGAATGGCATAGGACAGATACTTGCCCAGCATCGACATGATATAGGTCGGAATGCGGAACGCACTGTCTGCGGGAAGCAGCAGGTTGGACGCAGGCACAAGCAGCGCAATCGCCAGAATGATGCCGATGGCAATGGAGATGCGGCGGTCGAGTGCGCGCAGGAGGAAGCCGGTAATCATGCTTCTATGGCCCTTCCCTTGAGTGCGAAGAGCCCGCGAGGCCGCTTCTGGATGAACAGGATGATGAGAACGAGAACGAGGATTTTGCCGAGAACCGCACCGACGGTGGGTTCAAGAAATTTGTTGAGAACACCCAGCGTCAGCGCACCGACGAAGGTGCCCCAGAGATTACCGACCCCGCCGAACACCACGACCATGAAACTGTCGATGATGTAGGACTGGCCGAGATTTGGGGAGACGTTATCGATCTGGCTCAGCGCAACACCGGCCAGCCCGGCAACGCCAGAACCCAGTGCAAAGGTGAAGGCATCAACCCAAGGCGTCCTGATACCCATGGATGACGCCATGCGGCGGTTCTGTGTCACGGCCCGCATTTGCAGGCCGAAGGCGGAGCGCTTCAAGAGAAGCAGAAGGGCGAAGAACACCGACAGCGAGAAGCAGACGATCCAGACGCGGTTCCAGGTGAAGTTGAGATAGCCGACGCTGAAGGAACCGGACATCCAGCTGGGATTGCCGACCTCACGATTGGTCGGGCCGAAAATGGAACGCACGCCCTGCTGCAACATCAGCGAAATGCCCCATGTCGCCAGCAATGTTTCCAGCGGACGACCATAGAGAAAACGGATCACCCCGCGCTCCATGACCAAACCCACAGCACCGGTAACGAGGAAAGCCACCGGCAGCGCAATCGTCAGCGACCAATCGAACAAAGCGGGATAGTTGCTGCGGATCACCTCTTGCACCATGAAGGTGGAGTAAGCGCCGATCATCACCATTTCGCCATGCGCCATGTTGATGATGCCCATCACGCCGAAGGTAATGGCAAGGCCGATGGCCGCCAGCAACAGAACAGAGCCGAGCGACAGGCCGTACCAGATGTTCTGCGCGGCATCCCAAAGCGCCAGCGTGCTTTCGATTTTGATGATCGCAGACATCACATCTTCGCGCAGCATCGGGTCGAGCGACGGAGACGCAGATTGAAGAATGCCGATGACACCGCGACCGCCGATATTCGCGATCGTTTGGATCGCCGCGCGTTTTTCCTCAACGGAACGGTCGGACGCCAGCACCGAAACCGCACGTGCCTCTTCCATGCGGGTCCGCACCTGCGCATCCGTTTCCTTGGCAAGTGCTGCTTCCAGCAATTGCAGGTTTTCCGCGCTCGGCGCCTTCAGCACCGCATCTGCTGCGGAAAGGCGGACGGACTTTTCCGGGCTAAGCAACGTCAGACCGCCGAGGGCTGCGCGAATGACGCGGCGAAGATTGTTATTGACCTTGATCTTGGCAACCGCCGCCTTCGGCGCTTCACCAACACTGTCGCCGTTCAGCGGATCGATGAGCGTAAAATTGGCACCGGCGGGTTTGGTCATGAAAACGAGGTTGTCAGCTTTGCGAACGTAAAGCTCGCCCTCTGCAAAGGCATTCAGCGGCGGGACCACGCGTGGGTCTCCGGTCGCCGCGATCTGCCCGATCAGCGCTTCGGCCTGCTTGAAATCGGCAGTGCCGAGGGAGTCGATGAGGGGTTTTGGGTCGCTTTGCTGAGCGAAGGCAGAAAAAACGATGCTGAGCAGCAAGCTAATGGTGACGAACAAACGACGAAACATGATCCAAGTCCCCCTTGGAGCCTGCGCTGCACCTAGATACAGGCTGGCAAAACGTAACAGAAGAGGGATTTGGCCCTCGGATTCTGCCTCCCTCTCCACGTCATCCTCGGGCTTGGCCCGAGGATCTACCACAGCAGCGGCGTATTCTCGTTGACGAAGAGTGTGGAGCGGAGGCAGCAGATCCTCGGGACAAGCCCGAGGATTACGTTGCGTGAGAGGAGCGGTGCCAGCCAAATCACTTGACTAGCACTCCCGGCCCTCGCGCGTATCAGCTACCCTTGCCGCCGCACTTGCCCGTCGCAACGTTGAAGTTGCCGCAGGACATTGGCTTGCGCCAATCGGAGATCAGGTCTTTCGAGTCAGGCAGGTAGTCCGACCATTCGTCACCAACAACCTGTGGCGTTTCCTGAACGACCTGGAACTGGCCATCCGCCTGTATTTCACCGATCAGCACCGGCTTGGTGATGTGGTGGTTCGGCATGACGGTGGAGTAGCCGCCCGAGAGGTTCGGCACGGAGACACCGATGATGCTGTCGAGAACCTTGTCGGTTTCCGTCGTGCCAGCGGCTTCAACGGCCTTCACCCACGCGTTAAAACCGATATAGGCGGCTTCCATCGGGTCGTTGGTCACGCGCTTGTCGTTCTTTGTAAAAGCGTGCCATTCCTTGATGAACTCGGCATTGGCAGGGCTATCGACGGACTGGAAGTAGTTCCAGGCAGCAAGGTGGCCAACCAGCGGGCCCGTATCGAGACCGGCAAGCTCTTCTTCACCAACAGAGAAGGCCACGACTGGAATATCTTCGGCCTTCACGCCCTGGTTTGCCAGTTCCTTGTAGAAGGGAACGTTGGCGTCACCATTGATGGTGGAAACGACGGCCGTCTTCTTGCCAGCCGAGCCGAATTTCTTGATATCGGAGACGATGGTCTGCCAGTCCGAATGGCCAAATGGCGTGTAGTTGACCATGATGTCCTCAGGCTTCACGCCCTTGGATTCCAGATAGGCCTTGAGAATTTTGTTGGTTGTTTGTGGGTAGACATAGTCCGTACCCGCCAGAACCCAGCGCTCGACGCCTTCGGTGTTGGCCAGATAATCCACTGCGGGAATGGCCTGCTGGTTCGGCGCGGCACCGGTGTAGAAAATGTTGCGGGAGGATTCTTCGCCCTCATACTGCACGGGATAGAATAGGATGGAGTTCAGCTCTTCGAACACCGGCAGAACGGATTTGCGCGAGGACGACGTCCAGCAACCGAAAACGGCAGCGACCTTATCCTGGCTGATCAACTGACGGGCTTTTTCAGCAAAGAGTGGCCAGTCGGATGCGGGATCGACCACAACGGCTTCGAGCTTCTTGCCGAGAACGCCACCCTTCTTGTTCTGCTCGTCGATGAGCATCAACATCGCATCTTTAAGGGTGGTTTCGGAAATGGCCATGGTGCCGGACAAGGAGTGCAGCACGCCGATCTTGATCGTGTCGTCAGCGGCGAATGCACCGTGGAAGGCGGTGGTGGACATAATGGCGCCGAGCAAGGCGCCGGTCAGCATTGTCTTGAAAGTCATAGGAAGGACCCCTCTCCTGTTCAGCCTCTTTGGGCTCAGCGGTTATTTTACCGCTGCTGGGAGGGACTATCGGCTTCACGACCGTGAAACCGTATACGTTAATTGACGTAGATGGGGTGGCGAAACGGGAACATAGGCGCAAAGCAAAGCGTCACGCCGGAAGCGTTCCGCATTTTCGCGCAACGTCGGCTCAGTTGTGCGGCTTGTCCAGATCGGGCTTTTCCGAAATGGCGTCCTGATGGTACCAGCTGTCGAAATCCACATAGGTGGTTGGCGATGTCACAGACTTTACCTGCGCAACAGGTTCATGGCGAAAACCCTTGAACCCTGCCCGCCCACCGACAGGGAACTGGTAAATCGTTGCGCTTTGCATGTTGGGGTCGCTTCTCATGAGACCTTCTCCCTTTCGAACGCTTCAGCATTTTTGCTTCATCTACAATATAGCGCGAAAGGAGCCACAATTCACCCCATCTGATTAAATAAATATCATAAAGCCTAAATTTTAATCACATTAAAAATCATAAAGTTCAAAGAACAGTCTTTATGCAGATAGTTTGAAAAATCCGAAGTTTTTGCAGAAATATTGCTCTTCTTTTTAAAATCGGCATCATTTTTGGTCAAAAAATAACGCCTGCCTCCATAAAAGCATCAGATATTGCAGCTTTTTTTAAAAAAAGGTTACGCTATGCATGAGGCTGTCCGCGCGACCACTTAACGACTCACCGACAAAAAAATCGCGACCTCTTTCAGGGTATGCATCGAACTGGCACGGCGCATGCATAGAGATAGGCAGAACTTGAAAGCGGGTACGACTGTCTTGCTCGCCTAGAGAACACGCATCGCATTTTAACCTATGAGAGGTTCGTAATGACTAAGTTCAAACTCGAGTATATCTGGCTCGATGGTTACAAGCCGGTAGCAAACCTGCGTGGCAAGACGCAGATCAAGGAATTCGACGAATTCCCGACACTCGAGCAGCTTCCGCTCTGGGGCTTTGATGGCTCCTCCACGATGCAGGCTGAAGGCCACAGCTCGGATTGTGTTCTGAAGCCCGTCGCCATCTATCCAGACCCAGCCCGCACCAACGGCGCACTCGTGATGTGCGAAGTCATGATGCCGGATGGCGTTACACCGCACGCTTCCAACAGCCGCGCAACCATCCTCGACGACGAAGGCGCATGGTTCGGCTTCGAACAGGAATACTTCTTCTACGAAGACGGTCGTCCGCTCGGCTTCCCTGAGCAGGGTTACCCAGCTCCACAGGGTCCATATTACACAGGCGTCGGCTACAAGAACGTCGGCTCCATCGCTCGTGAAATCGTTGAAGAGCATCTCGACCTCTGCCTCGAAGCAGGCATCAACCACGAAGGCATCAACGCCGAAGTGGCCAAGGGTCAGTGGGAATTCCAGGTATTCGGCAAGGGCTCCAAGAGCGCGGCCGACCAGATCTGGATCGCTCGCTACCTGCTTCTTCGCCTGTGCGAAAAGTACGGCATCGACGTCGAATTCCACTGCAAGCCACTCGGCGATACCGACTGGAACGGCTCTGGCATGCACTGCAACTTCTCCACCAAGTTCATGCGCGAAGTTGGCGGCAAGGAATATTTCGAAGCCCTCATGGGTGCCTTCGAAAAGAACTGGAAAGAGCACATCGACGTTTACGGCCCGGACAACCATCTGCGCCTGACCGGCAAGCACGAAACAGCGCCATGGAACAAGTTCTCCTACGGCATTGCTGACCGTGGCGCATCGATCCGCGTTCCGCACTCCTTCGTCAACAACGGCTACAAGGGCTACCTTGAAGACCGTCGTCCGAACTCTCAGGGCTGCCCATACCAGATCGCTTCCGTCGTTTTGAAGACGATCGCAGAAGTGCCGCTCGCAAAGTCGGCTGCTGCCTAATATTTGAAAATGGCGTCGCTCTATCCGGGCGACGCCATTTTTCCGTCTGCCCTCGGTCGCAGACCTCAGACCGTTTCGGAGGCTATGGAAAACCGGCATGGCCGCAAGGCAACGCATCATCCCCGTCAGGCGCGAATATAATCGTTGGGTCGCCAACCAGACGCTGGAAGATTACGCGCTGCGCTTTACCGCCAAAAGCGCCCGGCAGTTTTCCTCAAGCCGCATTTCCCACACCGCTATCGGCGCGATTTCGTTTCTGGCACTGGAAGCCATCGGCGGCGCGATTACTCTTTCCTACGGCACGACGAACGCGTTTTTCGCCATCCTCGTCGCCGCAACCGTCATGCTCGCCGTCGGCATTCCCATCAGCCGCTACGCCATCCGCTACGGTGTGGACATCGACCTTTTGACGCGTGGCGCCAGCTTCGGCTATATCGGCTCCACCATCACATCGCTCATCTATGCCGCCTTCACCTTCATGCTGTTTGCTATCGAAGCATCCATCATGTCGGGTGCTCTGGAACTGGCGCTCGGCATACCCCTGTGGATCGGCTACATTATCTCGGCCATCATGGTCATTCCGCTGGTCACCCATGGTGTGCGGCTCATCAGCCGGTTCCAGATCATCACCCAGCCCTTCTGGATCGTCCTCAACGTCCTGCCCTTTATCTTCATCGCCTTTCTGGATTGGGAAAAATTCGATCTGTGGCGCGCCTTCGCAGGCATTCACCACGCCTCCGGCCCGCCCGGCACCGTTGCGGATTTCAATCTCGTTGAGTTCGGAGCCGCCTCTGCCGTCATTCTGGCGCTGATGTCGCAGATTGGCGAGCAGGTGGATTTCCTTCGCTTCCTGCCAGCCGATGGCAAGCTGAAGCTGCGGCATCGCTTTGCCGTATTTCTCGCCGGCGCCGGTTGGGTGCTGGTGGGCGTGCCGAAACTGCTGGCGGGCTCTTTCCTCGTGGTGCTGACCTTCAGCTCCGGCGTATCGGTGGACCGCGCCGCCGATCCCTCACAAATGTACCTGACCGCCTTCGGCTACATGATCCCGAACCAGAATGCCGCGCTGCTGCTGATGGTGGCTTTCGTGGTCGTTTCGCAGTTGAAGATCAACGTCATGAACGCCTATGCGGGGTCGCTGGCGTGGTCCAATTTCTTCTCGCGCCTAACACACAGCCACCCGGGCCGTGTCGTCTGGCTGGTGTTCAACGTGCTGATCGCATTGCTGCTGATGGAACTGGGCATCTACCGGCTTTTGGAAGAAACGCTCGGCATCTTCTCCATCGTCGCCATGGCGTGGCTGTGCACCATCTCAGCCGATCTTTTCATCAACAAACCGCTTGGCCTTGCGCCGCCCGGCATCGAGTTCAAGCGCGCGCATCTTTACGACATCAACCCCGTTGGCGTCGGCACCATGGCGCTGTCGGCCACGGTTGCGCTGACTGCCCATTTCGGCACCTTCGGTGCGCTGGCCGCATCGCTTGCGCCTTACCTCACCCTCATCGTCGCCTTCACGGCATCGCCGCTCATCGCCTGGGGCACGAAGGGCAAATTCTACCTTGCGCGCAAACCGCGCCAGAAATGGAAGGAAGCCAGCGGCATCACCTGTTCCATTTGCGAGCATGATTTCGAACCAGAAGACATGGCCTGGTGCCCGGCCTATGCCGCGCCCATCTGCTCGCTCTGCTGTTCGCTGGACAGCCGCTGCCACGATATGTGCAAGCCAAAGGCCAAGCTCAACTATCAGGTGGCAACAGTCGCCCGCACCTTCCTGCCAAATGATCTGGTCGCCCGGCTCTCTAGCCGGTTGGGCAGATATGCCATGTCGGCGGCGCTCGCCATCGCCGTCCTCGGCGGCACCCTCGCGCTCATCGCCCATCAGGTCGGCACCGCCTCCCCTGCCACCGTCGATGTGGTCAACCGCACTATCCTTGCCGTCTTCTTCGTCTTTGCCGTCATCGCTGGAATCGTCTGCTGGTTTCTGGTGCTGGCGCATGACAGCCGTGTCGTGGCGGAAGAAGAATCCTCTCGCCAGAACACGCTGCTGTTAAAGGAAATCGCCGCGCACAAGAAGACCGATGCGGCACTTCAAAACGCCAAGGACACAGCGGAGGCGGCAAACCGGGCGAAGAGCCGCTATGTCGTGGGCTTAAGCCACGAATTGCGCACGCCGCTGAATGCCGTTCTTGGGTATGCGCAAATCTTAGAGCGCGACGAAACCATTCCCCAGCCGCGCCAGTCCGCCATCAAGGTTATCAGGCGCTCTGCAGACCACCTCTCCGGGCTGATTGACGGTCTCTTGGATATTTCCAAGATCGAGGCAGGCCGTTTGCAGGTCTACTCCAACGAAATCAATATCAAGGACTTTCTGGACCAGATCATCGATCTGTTCCAGCCGCAGGCGCAGGCCAAGGGGCTGGACCTGAAACATGAACGCAGCAGGGCCCTGCCGCAATATGTTCGTACCGATGAGAAACGCCTGCGCCAGATCCTCGTCAACCTGCTGTCCAACGCCATCAAGTTTACCGACGCAGGCACCGTCAGTTTCGATGTCACCTATCGCAGTCAGGTCGCAACCTTCACCATTTCCGATACCGGGCGCGGCATTGCCGAAAAGGATTTGAGCCGCATCTATGAGCCCTTCCAGCGCGGTGAGGCAGAGAGTATTCGCCCCATGCCGGGCCTCGGCCTTGGCCTCACCATCACACAACTGCTGACCAATACGCTTGGCGGGGAAATCTCTGTTGTCAGCGAAAAGGACAAGGGTTCGACCTTCAAGGTCCGGCTGATGCTCTCGGCAGTAGACCGCCCCAACACGGCACCGGCGGCGGAAAAGACGATCGTCTCCTATTCCGGCCCACGCCGCACCATCGTCATCGTGGACGACAATGAAGACCATCGCGAATTGATGCGCGAAGTGCTGGGTCCGCTCGATTTCGTGGTGCTGACGGCGCAAAGCGGCCCGGAATGCCTAACACTGATCGAAGGCGTGAAGCCCGATCTCTTCCTGATCGACATCTCCATGCCCGGCATGAGCGGCTGGCAACTGGTATCTCGCCTGCGTGAGGCGGGCCAATCGGCACCCCTCATCATGCTGTCAGCCAATATCGGCGATGGCTCTGTCGCCGGTGCGGGCGAAGACAATCACAACGATGCGATCGCAAAACCCGTCGATATTCGCCGTCTATGCGACAAGCTCGCGGTTCATTTGGGCCTCACCTGGGTTTACGAAACCGATGCCCCTGCTAAGCCAGCAAAAGCCGACATCACCACGCCGGGGCCGCAGCACATCAAGGATTTGCAGCAGCTGGGCGAAATCGGCTACATCAGAGGCATAGAGGCAAAGCTTGCCGATCTCGCCCGCACATCGGAAAATCTGGCCTTCACCGAAGAACTAACAACCTATGTCCAGTCCTTCGACATGGCGGGCTATGCCGCCTTTCTCCGCCGTTTTGAAAACCCAGAACCCAGGGAGCGTCAGCCATGAGCGTACCGTCTGCCGCGCTAGCCAAGGATATCGTTCTGCTGGTGGATGACAGCCCAGATGCGCTGGGCTTCCTCACCGATGCGCTGGAACAGTCAGGCTTCTCCGTGCTGATCGCCACATCGGGCCAAGCCGCTCTCAACATCGCCGAACGCATTACCCCCGATATCATTCTGCTGGACGCCGTCATGCCATCAATGAATGGGTTCGAGACCTGCACGCGGCTGAAATCCAACGCCGCTGTGACGCAGGTCCCGGTCATCTTCATGACCGGGCTGACCGAAACGGAGCATGTGGTGCGGGCACTTGAGGCTGGTGGCGTAGACTACCTGACCAAGCCGATCAACATCGATGAGTTGCGCGCTCGTATTCGTGTTCACCTCTCCAACGCCCGTTCCGCCCAAAGCGCGCGGGTTGCGCTGGATGCTGCGGGCCGCCATCTGCTGGCCGTGCGCGCAAACGGCGCCATCCACTGGTCGACACCGCAGGCCACGCGGCTGGTCAATGCTGCAACGGGCCGCGACGACGGAATGGACATCGTGTCACGCCATATCGCTGAATGGCTGGAAACGAGAGGCAATGACGCCCTTCGCGAGACACCGCTCACCATAGAGCAGCCCGACCGCGCCACGCTGCAACTCACATTTCTGGGCGCGATGGGACCGGACGAACACCTGTTTCGCCTGACCGCAGCCAACGACAAATCCGCCGATGCGCTGCTGCGCCAGCATTTCACGCTGACCGTCAGGGAATCGGAAGTGTTGCTGTGGATTGCCAAAGGCAAATCCAACCGCGATATCGGTGACATACTGGGCCTTTCAGCCCGCACCGTGAACAAGCATCTGGAACAGATCTACGTCAAGCTGGGCGTTGAAAACCGCGCGTCAGCCGCGGTAAAGGCCGCACATATTCTGCATGATACATAGCAAAACGGGCGCTGATGACGCGCCCGTTTAACAGACTATGGACTGCGATATTAGCGGCAGATACGCGTTTCCTTGATCACAACGCGACCGTGGTGATGCGAGCGGACCTTCTTGACAACGCAATCGCGGGCAACGCGGTGGTGGCGCGGGCGGTACTCTTCGCGCATTGGAGAGCGAACCTTCTGCGTCGTGGTCACGGTAACCGTGTCAGCGTATGATGGTGCCGAAAAGGCGAATACGGAAGAGACAGCAATCAGGGAAGAGATGAGAAGTGTTTTCATGTCAGGAACCTCTTGGTTGGGTTGCGAACAAACGCGTGATCGAGCCAGCGGTTCCACCCCGAAATATTAATCCTGCGTAATGTTGCCGCTTTTGAAAAACACTTTGTTCCCAATAGTATAGGAGAATGAATATTAGACGCGAGACAGATAATCTGGTCATCCTTTCGGGCTGCTCCGGCGGCGGCAAATCGACCCTGCTATCAGAGCTTTCCAGACGCGGTCATGCAACCATAGAGGAGCCCGGTCGCCGCATCGTAAAGCAGGAAACAGACAGCCAAGGGTCGGCTCTTCCGTGGGTTGATATGGAAGCATTCGCCCGCCGCGCCGTCGCAACGTCCCTTGGGGATCACGAGCAAGCACCTGACACAGGCTGGGTATTTTTTGATCGGGGCCTGATCGACGCAGCCTCGGCTCTTCACGCCGTCTGTGCGGATGGGCTGCTTTACGAACTGAAGAACAGTCACCGCTACAATCCCCTCGTTTTCCTGACGCCGCCATGGCCCGAAATCTACGTTTCCGATGGCGAACGGCAACACGATCTTACAGCGGCGATCGAAGAGTATGAGCGCCTGGTTCGCGACTATGCCGATCTTGGTTATGAAACGATCGTCCTTGCGAAAATGAGCGTGGCTGAGCGCGCCGATTTCGTTTTGAGCCGTCTGGGTGGACCTAACGGTTCTCGATAAGCTTCGACACCGTGACGAATTCGAAGCCGCGTTGACGCAAGCCATCGATAATCAGCGGTAGCGCCTGTCGAGACACTTCGCGGCTGCGATACATCACATGCATGATGATAATCGAGCCATTCATGGCGTTATCGATGACGTATTTCGCCAATGCATTGGGATTGTCCGCAACCTCGGGATAAGATTCAGGCTCGACATCCCACATGATGGTTTTTCGGTCATGTTGCGAAAGATACCAAGGCAAGGTCAGAAGCTTCTTGCCGTAGGGCGGGCGAAACAGGATTTCTCCCTTATATCCCGCCGCCCGGATGGCCGCATCGGTCCGCTCAAGCTCATCTTTCACCGCTGACAGGCTCGACCATCGCATATCGGCGTGGGAGTAGGAGTGATTGCCGATCTCGTGACCCGCTTCTGCAATGAGCCGTGCCTGCGGCAGATTTTCAGCTGTTTCCTTGCCGATCAGAAAAAACGTCGCTTTCACGTCGCGGTCTTTGAGGACGGTCAAGACATCCTTCGTAAACCGTGCGGAAGGACCATCGTCGAATGTAAGTGCTACGACGGGCTTGTCCGTTTCGACGCGCGCAATGATGTCGCCGAATAACTGCGTCGTACGAGAGTTGCTGTACACATGGAGCGAGACGATCGCCGTCAGAAGAACGGCAAGGATGCCGCAGCCGATCACAACACGCCGTATCGTCATTGCTATTCCTAATTGCAATATTCAGATGACGATGTTGTTGCCGGTCTTGTTGGCTCCATTGTGGCGATGCCATGACAGGGCGCCTATTAACGAAAAAAGCCCGGCATCGCTGCCGGGCTTTCTTTTTCTAATCCGATAAGGCTCAGGTGCCCTGCTGGAAGTAGCTGTACTTGCCGTCTGGGCCCTTCTTCCACTCGTACATGACGTAGCCTGGAAGCTTCGGGTCGCCCTTTTCGTCGAAGGAGAGTTCGCCGAGAACGGTCGAGAACTTGCCCTTCTTCATGGCTTCGGCAACTTTTTCTGCGTCGAGCGAGCCTGCATCCTTGGCAGCGGCAGCAATGGTCTGCACCGCAGCGTAGGAGTAGAGCGTGTAAGCTTCAGGGTTGAAGCCAGCAGCCTTGAACTTCGCAACGAGGTCCTTGTTGGCTGGGTTGATGGTTGGATCGGGACCGAACGTGTTCAGCGTGCCTTCGACAGCATCACCGGCGATGGAAGCAAGTTCGTTGGAGACGATGCCGTCACCCGAAACGAGCTTGGCCTTCAGACCCTGGTCGGCTGCCTGGCGAATGATGAGACCGGCTTCGGTGTGGAGACCACCCCAATAGATGACCGATACGCCAGCTTCCTTCATCTTGGCGATGAGGGCCGAGAAGTCCTTGTCGCCGACGTTTACGCCTTCGTAGATGGCTTCCTTCACGCCAGCAGCGTTGGCAGCCTTCTTGGTTTCATCGGCAAGACCCTGACCGTAAGGTGTCTTGTCGTGAATGATCGCGACTTTTGCATCCTTGAAGTGGTCAGCCAGATACTTGCCGGCAATGCCACCCTGCTGGTCGTCGCGACCGCACGTGCGGAACGTGTTCCACAGGCCGCGCTCGGTGAAAACAGGGTTTGTTGCAGCAGGCGTGATTTCGAGGATGCCGTTTTCTGCGTAAACTTCGGACGCCGGAATGGAAACGCCGGAGTTGAAGTGACCGACGACGAACTTGACGCCGTCAGCAACGAACTTGTTGGCAACCGAGATGCCCTGCTTGGGGTCGGACACGTCATCGCCCAGAACGATCTTGATCTGTTCGCCGTTGATGCCGCCTGCAGCGTTGATGTCTGCCGCAGCCTGCTCAGCGCCCTTCTGGAGCTGTGCGCCAAATGCCGCGTTCGGGCCGGTCAGCGGGCCGCCGACGCCGACGAGAATGTCAGCCCAGGCAGATCCACTGAAGGCGACCATTGCGGTCAGCGCAACTGCGGAAAGAAGAGACTTCTTCATTATATTACTCCCAGTTCCATTGGTTGGGTTGATTATCCCTGCCTGCTCAGCACCCACCTTAACTGCTCAGGCTGTTCCACTCTTGCGCGCATTCTGAGTTCAGAAAAACGTCGCTGTCAATCTTTCTTCTTGTAAGAAAATGCTGAAGTACGGTCATAAAGCCAATAGTACTTATCGACCATCTGACTGGTGCGGCGCATGCGAAATCCGACCGTCGCAAAAGCGAGCAGCAGAACGACATCGGTCACGTAATAAAACGCATCCAGCATGGGTCCGGCAAACAGCGCGTAGTGCAAAAAGCGCATCACCACACCCAGAAGCAGGGTGTACAAAACCACCTTCGGATAGTCTTCCCAGCCATCGGCCACGGACTTGCCCGTGCGCCAGGCCGTCCAGAAACCCAAGAGCACCACGAGCGCGCGCAAAACGTAGCGAACGCCGCTGTCACTTTCGAAAAAAAGTCCCTGCATCTTTTTCCCCATCAGGGTTCATTGGACCAGCCGCAGAACCTGCCTTGATATTGCGCCCGCCGTTTGCCGCCGGGCTTTATTGTTATGTTGAATCCGGAGCCGCACGACGACGCGTAGACCCGGTTATCGACGCCCGCTCGCGCGGGCGCAGACATTAGTGGCGACCGCCTTCGAGATAAGCAGCACGAACTTCGGGATTAGCCAAAAGCTCCTTGCCGGAACCGCTCATGGTCACCTTACCGTTGACCATGACGTAAGCGCGGTCCGAAAGCTTCAAGGCCGCGAAAGCGTTCTGCTCGACGAGGAAGACGGTCAGCCCCTCTTCCTTATTCAGCGTCTTGATCGCCTCGAAGATGCCCTTGACGATCAGCGGTGCCAGACCCAGCGAAGGCTCGTCAAGCAGCAGCAGCTTGGGACGCGACATCAGCGCGCGACCGATGGAGAGCATCTGCTGCTCGCCGCCCGAGAGTGTGCCGCCACGCTGGCTCTGACGCTCTTTCAAACGTGGGAACATGACGAAAATCTTTTCGACATCTTCCTTGAAGTATTTGAGGTTGTCGAGATTGGCACCCATCTGGAGGTTTTCCAGAACGGTCATGCGCGGGAAAATGCGTCGACCCTCTGGCGACTGTGCGATGCGGCGGCGTGCGATGAGGTGCGTCGGCACCTGGGTGATGTCTTCGCCATCGAAAATCACCGAGCCGGTACGCGCCTGCGGACTGCCGCAAATCGTCATCATCAATGTCGATTTGCCGGCACCGTTGGCGCCGATAAGGCTGACGATTTCGCCCTTGTTCACTTCGACATCGACGCCAGCCAATGCGCGAATATTGCCGTAATAGGTTTCGACACCCTGGACTTTGAGAAGGGGTTCACCGGACATCAGATTGTCCCCCCAAGTTCTTCTGCAATCACTTCTTCCACTTCATCATCCTCGACACCCAGATAGGCGGCGATGACCTTCGGGTCGTTCTTCACGTGGTCAGGCGTACCATCGGAAATCTTTTGGCCATATTCGAGAACGACGACGTGGTCGGAGATTTCCATGACCACCGACATGTCGTGTTCGATCAGCAGCAGAGACGTTCCGTCAGCACGAATGCCGCGCAGCAGATTGTTGAGTGCCAGCGATTCCTTGGGGTTGAGGCCCGCCGCCGGTTCGTCGAGGCACAGCAGTTCCGGCTCCGTGCACATGGCGCGGGCAATTTCCAGACGGCGCTGCGCACCATAGGGAAGGTCACCCGCCGGGTCGTCGGCACGATCGGTCAGATCGGCCTTGTCGAGCCAGTATTTGGCCTTATCGATGGCTGCTGCTGCCGCCTTGCTGTAAGTCGGCAGACCGAGAAGGCCCAAAATAGTGTAGCCGGATGCCTTCATCAGCGCGTTGTGCTGGGCAACCAGCAGGTTTTCTAAAACGGTCAGACCCGAAAACAATCGGATGTTCTGGAAGGTACGGGCAACCTTGGCCTTCTTGGTGATCTCGAAATCCGGCAGACGTTCAAGCAGATGCTCCTCGCCGGTTTTGCGCCGCATGGTGATCATGCCCATAGTCGGCTTGTAGAAGCCGGTAATGCAGTTGAAGACGGTCGTCTTGCCTGCGCCATTGGGGCCGATCAGCGCGGTGATCTCACCGCGCTTGGCTTCGAAGGAGAAGTCGTTGATGGCCATCAGACCACCGAACTTCATGGAAAGATGCTCGACTTTGAGGATCGTGTCTTTTGTCATTTCACTGTTACCGGAAACCATCAGCCGTGACCTTCCTTGGTGAAGCTGCCGGATACGGTCTTGCGCTCCTTGAGGAAGGCCGTGGGCTCACGAGAGCCGACGAAGCCGCGGGGTTTGAACAGCATGACGATAACCATCGCCAGGCCGAACAGCAGCATGCGGTAGAGTTCCGGTGTGAACTCGGGGCCAAAGACGTGCTTGAGGAATTCCATCTCGCGCAACAGTTCCGTGCCACCGACCATGACGACAGCGGCGACCGCGATACCCGTCAGCGAACCCATGCCGCCCAGAACCACGATGGCGAGGATGACAGCCGATTCGAGGAACACGAAGCTCTCAGGTGAGACGAAGCCCTGACGTGCAGCAAAGAACGAGCCCGCAAAACCGCCAAACATGGCACCCGTAGCAAAGGCCGTGAGCTTGGTCTTGACTGTATCGATACCGAGCGAGCGGCAGGCGATTTCGTCTTCACGCAGCGCTTCCCACGCACGACCAATCGGCATGCGGCGCAGCTTGATCGTCACATAGGCGGTCAGCATGCACAGTAGCAGAATGACGTAGAACAGAAAGATTTTGTAATAGGCCGACGACATGGGCAGGCCGAAGGACTTGGCGAAGTTGTTTGGCGCACCGACATCGAAGGACCAGATACCGAAGATGGATGCCTTGGCGATACCGGAAATACCGAAGGTCCCCTTGGTGACTTCGGTCCAGTTCAACAGCACAAGACGAATGATTTCGCCGAATGCGAGCGTCACAATGGCAAGATAATCGCCGCGCAGACGCAGAACCGGGAAGCCGAGAATGATGCCCCAGAACGCGGCAAGGATACCGGCCATGGGCAACAAGACCCAGAAAGACAGGCCGAAATAGCTGGATAGCAACGCGTAGGAGTAAGCACCCACGGCGTAAAAAGCGACATAGCCGAGATCGAGCAGGCCAGCGAGACCCACCACGATGTTCAGGCCCCAGGCCAGCATAACATAGATGAGGATCTGGATGCCGAAGTTATCGACTAGTTTCAGCGAGCCCTGAACACCGAATAGGCCTACGGCGATTGCCGGGTAGATGACGAGGAAAACCAACGCAAGCTTCAGAAAATGCTTGTGAAAGAAGCCCTTGTTTTCGGAAATTTCCAGCACGCCGCTTTTGGCTTTCGCCAGCTTGCGGTGGTCAAGATGCGGCTTGATAAAACCAACGATCAGGAAGCGCCCAACGGCGGCAATGGCAACGAATATCGCCAGCAGGCCCCAGCGCGTGCCCCAGATCAACTGGTTGTTGATGTCCTGATAGGTCACGACACCGATGTAAAGAATGAACATTCCAAACGAGACGAAGCCCGCGAAGATGCCCTCTTTCAAGGCCTGCGCCATCAGGCTCGGGCCAGAGGTTTCGTTTTCGGAAACAGTGTTTGCCATGATCTTAAACCTTCTCGACTTCCGGACGGCCCAGAATACCGGTCGGCTTGAAAATCAGCACGAAGGCAAGAATTCCGAATGCGGCAACGTCCTTATAGGCGATGGAGAAATAAGCCGACCACAGGCTTTCGATGAGGCCAATCAGCAAACCACCCAGTACGGCGCCCGGCAGCGAGCCGATGCCGCCAAGAACAGCCGCCGTGAAGGCCTTCACGCCCGGAATGAAGCCGTCGTTGAAGGAAGCAACGCCGTAATACATCAGATACATGGTCCCTGCCACGGCAGCGAGCGCTGCCCCCATGACGAAGGTGATGGAAATCGTGCGGTCGACATCCACACCCAGAAGGGCCGCCATTTTGCGATCCTGCTCGGTTGCGCGCTGTGCACGGCCAAGCGGCGTCTTGTTGACGATATACCAGAAGGCGAACAGCAGAACCGAGGTGATGGCCACGATGATGAGCTGCTTCAGCGAAATGGTGATCGCGCCGAAATGGTAGGTTTCGGTCACCAGCGTCGGGATCGGCTTGTTGCGCGGGCCCTGGGTGACCTGAATGAAGTTGGACAATGCAATCGACATACCGATGGCGGTGATCAGTGGCGCGAGGCGGAACGAGCCGCGCAGCGGACGATAGGCCACACGCTCGATCGCCCAGTTCCACAATCCGGTCATCAGCATGGCGACAACCATCATGACCAGAAGCAGGATTGCGACCGGAATACCGGCGAAAAACGTCGTGAGAATAAGAAAAACGATCAGGGCAGCGAAGCCGCCAAGCATGAAAATATCGCCGTGGGCGAAGTTGATCATGCCGATGATGCCGTAAACCATCGTATAGCCAATAGCGATAAGGCCATAGATCGATCCAAGAGTCAGCCCGTTTATGAGCTGCTGGATAAAATACTCCATATCTTTCCCCCGGACCCGCTCTCATAGGGAACAGGTCTCGTTTATGTTGATTCCGGGGGCTGCATTATCTGTCCCCCTTGGTTAAAACCCATATCGCGTTCGGACGAAATGTGAAGTCAAAAATCTGTAAAACAGCTTTTTATTTGGTATTTCCCCATGGAATGGCGCAGCAAGCCTCACAAAGGTCAGAATTTTGGCAACCGCTGCCGTAAAAAGCGGCTCATAACCACGCAAAACTTGCTGCGACAGCACATATGACCCATCACCAGCGCATGAGACGTCGCGTTGTAAATTGCGTGACGAAAGCTTATGTCGTCTCTGCCGGAGATTGCATCCGGCGAGCGCCAAAGGGACTTCGATGCTCGACATATTAACAGCGGCGACCTTGAGGGCTGGCAAAGAGATCATGTCGGTTCGTGCCGCGGGTCCGCATGTCACCTACAAAAATGACTGTTCGCCAGTGACCGAAGCCGACCAGCGAGCCGAAGACGTTATCCTGGAAGCGCTGGCGCAGCATTTCCCGGACATTCCCATCATCGCCGAAGAGGCTGCGGCCAATGGCGTCGTGCCCGAGGCGCATGACGAATTCTTTCTGGTGGATCCGCTGGATGGCACCAAGGAGTTCATCTCCGGCAAGCAGGATTTTACCGTCAATATCGCTCTTGTGCGTGATGGGACGCCTGTTCTGGGCGTCGTTTATGCTCCGGCACTGAAGGTGCTATGGACAGGTGATGGCAACGTTGCCTGCAAGGTCCAGATATCCGAAGACTTCGAGCAGATAGATGTCCGCAAGGTGCGCTGCCGCGCCAAGCCGACCATCCCCATCGCCGTCATCAGCCGCTCGCACTGTACGCCGAAGACGGAAGCCTTCGTGGCAGAGCATGGATTGATCGACAGTATCTCCATCGGTTCATCGTTGAAGTTCTGCATGCTGGCGGAAGGCGCTGCCGACGTCTATCCGCGCTTCAGCCGCACCATGATGTGGGATACGGCAGCGGGTGACGCGGTGCTGCGCGCAGCGGGTGGCATCACGCTGGATATGGCCGGTCTGCCGCTGCGATATGAGGTGCTGGATGGCGACGAAGACGCCCTGGCCAACCCCGATTTCATTGCCTGGGGCGCCGCTCCCTAAGCGGCCCGAATTTTTTCAAATTTTTTTTGATTTTTTCTCAATGGTCCTCCGCGTGGCCGCACAATCTCCAGCGCAACGGAGATCGACCCATGACGGAACAGACCACGAGACTTGAACTTCCCTTTATTCTGCCCTCGCAGGCGCAGAAACACGTGACCCATAACGAGGCGCTGCAACGGCTTGATGCCATCACCCAGATGGTGATCCGCAGCGAGGCCAGTACCCCGCCACAGACGCCGGATGAAGGCGACTGCTTTCTAATATCGGCATCCCCCACCGGTGATTGGGCGGGCAAAAGCGGCAAACTGGCGTCCCGGCAGGATGCCGGGTGGCTTTACATCTCCCCGCGCGAAGGCTGGCAGGCATGGTTTGCCGATTCCGGTCGCCTGAAAGCGCTACAGAATGGCGCATGGCAGGTCCTCCACCTGCCCGATAGTGCCAGCTTCCAGCAACTCGGCATCAACGCCACGGCTGACGCATCGAACCGGCTTGCCGTCTCGTCCCCCGCCAGCCTTTTTACCCATGCGTCCACGGGCGGCGGGCACCAGATGAAGGTGAACAAGGCAACAGCGGCAGAGACCGCCTCACTGCTGTTTCAATCCGGCTGGAGCGGACGTGCGGAGATGGGACTGGCTGGCAATGACAGCTTCTCCATCAAGACCAGCGGCGACGGCAGCAAATGGACGACGGCGCTGAGCATTTCTGGGGAAGGTCACGTCTCCATGCCTGCACGGCCCGTAGCACGCGCCGGGCGCGCGGCAGGCAATGTTGCCCACGCGGCGGGCTCCGCCTCCGGCTTCACCGACCTTCCCGTTCAGCAGGGCGGCTTCGCGCTCGGCAATGTCGTGACAGATACACTGAAGGAATTGCGAGTACCGGTGACGGGTCTTTACACGGTCACCCTGTCACTCGCCGTCGTCTCCTCCTCGGGGCACGGTGTCGCGATTAGGATCAACGGCGCGGCAAGCTCCTTTGCCATCAATGGCACGACATCGGCGGCCAACAGCCTGCAATCGGCAAGCTTCACAATTGCGCTCAACGCAAACGACCGCCTGTCGCTGGGTCATACCGGCACATGCCAGTTAGCATACGGAGCGGGAAAAACCGAGTTGTCGCTGACGATGCTTTAAACAGCTAGCCACCACGCCCTGTCGCCGCGTCGAAAGACCGGCGGCAGGAACGCTACCGGAGAGAGTGAAAAAAGCACGATGAGGAGGCCTCAAGTCGCTGCCTGCCAGTCGAACGCGAATATTATGAAATTCAGATATGACTTTATTTCACAAAAACTGGCACAAAAAACGACAAAAGCATTTTTTCTTTACCCGCAGGAATCCAGCAAAGCTCGAACAAATCAGGCGAAACCATTCAAATTCTTAACAAATTGTCTCTGACTGCTTAGGTAATTTTTAAAGGTACGGCCCTAGAGTGCATCTGCATATGGTCTTGAGTTTGTGTAGAGTGTCCAATGACCGAAATGATACGCCCACGAGTTAAATATGTCATCGGCCCCGATGGCAGCCCTCTTACGATTGCCGACTTGCCCCCTGCGGACACGCGCCGCTGGGTCATTCGTCGAAAGGCAGAGGTTGTCGCCGCGGTACGAGGAGGACTATTGAGCCTCGAGGAAGCCTGCGAACGTTACACACTGACAGTTGAGGAGTTCCTCTCCTGGCAGTCTTCTATCAGTGACCACGGCCTTGCCGGTCTGCGCACCACGCGTATCCAGCAATACCGCCACTAGTTTACGCGTTCCCCTCAGGGAAAGCATCGACAAAATGAAGCGTCACCTTTCTCCAATCTCGGGGAAGAGTGGCGCTGATTTGTTTGGCCCGGCAAAAAATGCGATGGTTCTGATCAGAACCAGTTGCTCGCGCGGGTGATTTTTGGCGCAACGCCCAACTCCCCCAAATTGCTCATTAACAGCCCATCATCCTGAGAACATCACCGCTTTTCATCGCATAAAAAACCGCCCGGAGATCGAGCGGTTTTTTCGTTTTGAAACCTGTCTGCCAAGTCATCAAGAAGATTGGCAACCGACGACGAGACATGACGTCACGTCATTGAAAGCAGCCTCCTGATCCACAGGCCACCGTCAATGAGGACGTTTCGTTTCTTCGTAACGGTTCAGGCCCGAGCGCGAATCGCCACGTCGCGATTTTCAAGAGCAGACGCTCTTTCGAACTCGGCCTGCACTTCTTCCAGCACCGTCTCGGCTGCTTCTTCCTGCATCTTCAGTTCACGAATGGAAACCTGAAGATTATCCGCGCGCTGGCGAGCAGCTTTCGCGAATGTCGGATAGGCAAAGTGCGTCGGATCGGTAATGCCCGATTTGCTCTCCTCCAGAGAAATCTGATGGACCAACTCCTTGGCCATTCGTTCGAATTCGGACATCATCATCTGCAATTGCTGCAACTGACGACGTTTTTCGTTGACCTGAAATTCCTTCAGGCGAACTAGGCTGTCACGCGACTTCATACGCAATACTCCGTGGATAGCGAGACCCCGGTCATAACTGGAACCGACCCTTCACTCCGGCCTGTGCCGGAATGTTCCCGAAAAGTTACTCGACGTTAATAAAAAATAGGCGTCGTTAACCTTTCGTTTACGGGCATCGTTAATGATAAGGCAGATCATTTAAAGGTCGGTAAACGCCAAGTCCGAAAAAGCGGACACGACAATGTAGGAGTCGATTGAATCACTTAACGGGATTTGTTCACGTTATGATTCAAGTTTGGTGATGCGGATTCACGTTTGATAACAGCACGCTGGAGCCATTATTTAATAAATTCTGCACACCTTGCCAAAGGTAATTAGAATTTGTTAACCATTTGGTGGCAGCCTGCAAATCAGGCAACGACTGGATCCGTATCGCGCAAAAGGCAATCATTTACCTTCCGCGGCGGCAAAGGGGATAATTATGCGGGTTCTACTAATCGAAGACGACAGCGCAACAGCTCAGAGCATTGAGCTGATGCTGAAGTCGGAAAGTTTCAATGTTTACACGACCGACCTCGGAGAGGAAGGCGTGGACCTTGGAAAACTCTACGATTACGACATCATTCTGCTCGACCTCAACCTCCCCGATATGTCGGGTTACGAGGTTCTGAGAACGCTTCGCCTGTCCAAGGTAAAGACGCCAATCCTGATTCTCTCAGGCATGGCGGGTATCGAAGACAAGGTTCGCGGCCTCGGTTTCGGCGCAGACGACTACATGACGAAGCCTTTCCACAAGGATGAGCTCGTCGCTCGCATTCACGCGATCGTTCGCCGTTCCAAGGGCCATGCCCAGTCGGTCATCTCGACGGGCGAACTGATCGTCAATCTGGATGCCAAGACGGTTGAAGTCGGCGGTCAGCGCGTTCACCTGACTGGCAAGGAATACCAGATGCTGGAGCTGCTTTCGCTCCGCAAGGGCACCACGCTCACCAAGGAAATGTTCCTCAACCACCTCTATGGCGGTATGGACGAGCCTGAACTGAAGATCATCGACGTTTTCATCTGCAAGCTGCGCAAGAAGCTGGCAAATGCTGCAGGCGGCGCGAACTACATCGAAACCGTCTGGGGCCGTGGCTACGTGCTTCGCGAGCCCGATGGCGCGACGGAATTCCTAGAGACTGCTTGATCCTACAACCAAGCATGATCCCCAAAAAAACCGCCCTCAACAGGCGGTTTTTTTCGTTTTCAACCATGATTTTAAGTGTCACCAACTCCCCTCATTTCAGGAGCGTTCGCCATGAGATTGAGAAACGCGGTTTCAGCCGATGCTTCGAGCCTCGCGGCCCTTTCAATGGAAGTCTGGGTCGGCACCTATCTGCGAAAGGGGATCAGCAGCTTTTTCGCGGATTACGCGCTCGCGGAATTTACGGTAGCCAAATTTCGAGCTGTTATCGAGGCCGAAGATGACATCCTCATCGTCTCTGACAACGACGAAGGTATCGACGGCTTCATCCGCGTGACGTTCGACAGCCCCTCACCCGGACCGGACGGCTCACGGACCGAGATTAAGACACTGTACGTCCAGCCAAGACACCATGGAAAAGGGATCGGCAAAGCTCTGTTGAAGGAAGCACTTGCGGCCTGCGCAGCACGTGGATGCGGCTCGGTCTGGCTGGCGGTTAATTCCGAGAATACCGCAGCACTCGCTTTTTATCTGGCAAACGGCTTCCAATCCGTCGGCCAGACACATTTTCGCATCGCAGATCAAGCCTATCTCAATGAAGTGATGACACGACAGCTACCGTGATGCGGTGAGCGCAGACGTGACAAAACGGGCCGCCAGCGGCAGCCCGTTGCATATCTCAAGAAAAACGAATCAGGCGGCTTCGACCATTTTCGCGCTGAAGACGATTCGGTCTTCGTGGACTTCATATTCGATCTTCATGCCGGATTCTTCCGCCATCAGCAGCGTGTAGTAGGGCTGGACCGAATGGGCGTCGACGGCTTCTTCTTCCGTGCCCTCGGCAAGCGCTACGAATTTTGCAGGAAGGCGCATCATCCGGCCTTTGACTGCGATTTCGAAGCGTGCATCCGTTTCAGGGTTTTCCAGCGTGATATCGACATTACCGCCGCGTGGAATGGCGCTGTAAGCAACGAGAAACAGGTTGAGCAGCAGTTTTACGCGGTTCTTGGGAACGATGGCGCGTGGGCCTGTCCAGGTTACCTCGGCCTTCTTTTCCGCAGCAGCGAAGTCCTTGGCGGCCTTTTCGGCCTCGCCCGTATCGATGGACGCACCGGCGGAGCCCGAAGCACCGAAGGCCAAACGAGCGAACTTGAGGCGTACGGATGCGTTGACTGCGGATGTGCGAATGAGATCGAGTGCGTCGGCATCCGAGCCGCCTTCGTCGAGAAGCTCCAGTCCGTTGTTGATGGCACCCACGGGAGAGATCACATCATGGCACACGCGACTGCACAGAAGCGCCGCCAGATCGGGGCCGGACAGCGTCAGATTAGGTTTGCTCGTCATAAAATTCTCTCCTGCGCAAGTCTGCGCGGACCGTGTGGAAGTTATTAAGCCATAATGACACCATATTTGGTAAACCGATTGTTAATATCATGGTTTCAAAATGCCAAATGTCTAAGAGTCCGTTTGGAAACTCGGCGGCGGAGATTCGACGAATGATTTTTGTGGCTGACAAGGAGAAGATCGTAGGCGATATCTTGTGATATCGGCAAGATTTTCGACGCAGTCTGGCGCGAAAAGCATCGACGAATCGACCCGTCCGAGGTTTTCAAACGGACTCTTACAGGGCAAAACGAACGAAACAGACGGACGGAATTGACGATGCGACTTACCGAACTCCGCACCATCGCACGCCTCGGACTGGTAAAGATTTTCGTGGTACTCGCGAGCCTTTGCGTGTCTGCCGCGCATGCCTCTGCCCAAAGTAGCGACCAATATTCCATTCAGGAAATTGTTGACGCTGGCCACGGCTTCTTTGGCGAAACCACCGGCGGTCTGGCAAAGGTGGTGGAACGCGCCTTCCAGCAATACGGCCTGCCCAATGGTTATATCCTCGGACAGGAAGGCTCCGGTGCCTTCGTGGCCGGTCTGACCTATGGCGAAGGCCAGCTTTACACCAAGAATGCCGGTCAGCACCCCGTCTTCTGGCAGGGCCCTTCGCTGGGTCTGGACTACGGCGGACAGGGCACACGCGCCATGATGCTGGTTTATAACCTCCCTGCCGTCAATTCGCTCTACCGTCGCTATGGCGGCGTCAGCGGCTCGGCCTTCATCGTGGCTGGCGTTGGCATGACCGTGCTGAAAAACAGCGACGTGACGATTGCCCCAATCAGAACCGGTATCGGCGCACGCCTCGGCATCAATGTCGGCTATCTGAAACTGACACCGCAGCCGACATGGAATCCCTTCTGATTCGCAATCGACACCGATTCGCGTAAAATGCGGTTTAAGGCCGCCCTTGGCGGGATAAGGCCTGGCGCAAGATTGGTGTGAGAGAAATCGCGCCTTGAGAATAAGCCGTGATGCTGATGACCTCGTGGAGGTCCGGCATTGCGTTTGTGAGTGGAGACGACCTGCGTGATCGAGTACGCCCTTCTTTTCGGCCTGGGTTTTCTCTCTGCCATTTTGCTCGTTTCGTTGATGGCACCCGCCATTCATCGCCGCATCGTCGTTTATACGGAGAAGCGGCTGCGCGCGACGATGCCAATCAGCCCGCAGGAAGTTCGCGCCCAGAAAGACATGGCGCGCGCGCTCTACGCTGCTGAAAACGCCCGCACGCGGCAGGAACTGGATGCCGAGCGTGAAAAGGCGCTGTCCCTGAAATTCAGGAACGACAACGCCGTAACCGATGCGAGCAAGCTTCTGGGCGAGACGCGTGACCTGAAAACGCAGTTGGAGCAGATGACGCTGGAAGCCAACGACCTGCGCGCCAAGGCTCGCCGTCACGAAGATGCAGCCGCACGTCTAAAGGCAGCGCTGAACGATGCCGAGGAAACCGCTCTTTCCAGAACACACGAAATTTCCAGCCTGACCAAACGCGTCAGCGCCATCTCGCGTGAACTCGACGATCTTAAAATCACCCTGTCGGCCCGAGAAATCGAAGTGGAGCAGGCCAAGCACAAAACGGCCTCCTGGCGCCGGGAGCGGGAAAGTCTGACCAAGGAACTCGAAGAGGCCAACGCCAAGAACCGTGAAGCGGCCAACCACATGAACCGCGAGAGCCGCAAGGTCGCACGGCTGGAAGAGCAGCTGGCGCAGGAAGCCGCTAGAGCCGCCGATCATGAGACGCTGCTGGAACGCCGTGCGCAGGAAGTGGCCCGCCTGAAAGAACGCGTAGCAGGTATCAGCGAGACAGCAGCCGTCGAGCCCATAGCGGCGGTCGCAGCGCCTCTCATCCAACTTGGCGACAAGGCGGCAACGCCGGATAGGCTTGCCCGCGAAATCGAGGATATCCGCAATCAGGGAACGGCACTGACCGAGCGCTTGCTGAACGGAAAAGGCAACGGCAACGATGAAGCCATCCGCCGCGAGATATCGCAGATTGCCGCACGGATGATCGCGCTGACCGCCGCACAGGAAGGCGAGACATCACCGGTTCACACCATGATCGCAGATGTGGGTGAGGACGGCGGGCGGAAAAACCTAGCCAACCGCGCCATCGACGCCATGGGGCAGCTGAAAAACTGACCGTTTTCGACGCCTCAACAAAAAAATCGAGATAGATCGCTTTAAAAATAAAGACCGATAAAATTGTACCTATCGGCTTAAATCCCCCGCAAACAGTGCCCTGTAATGTGGTTGTCAGTGGCGCCGAACAGAGATGTTGGCGCAAACAACAACAAGCGGAAAGACCGGCAGCAGACCGGCCAACGTAAAAAAACGGGGTATGAACATGTTCAAGAAGCTTTTTGCCGCTGCCATCTGCGGCGCTGTCATCGCCTCGATCTCCACGCATGCAGATGCAGCCGGCCCCGGTGGTTTCGCGCGCGGATTTGCCAAGGTCGAACACGAGGTGGTCACGTCAGTTGCGCCAATGACCAGCGCCGACACCATCGACATCTCACGCCAGCAGGCCCTCTCGGCCCTCGATCAGTATTTCAAAGGCTTCGATCAGTCGCCCGACGCCCGCTAAGCCCATTCACACCATCATGACTGACTTGCCGCCGGCTCCTTATGGGACCGGCGGTTTTTTTCGTTCTGCAACAGCAATACCACCCAGCGTCAGCGATAGCGCGATGATCTGATAGGGGTGCAGCACCTCACCCAAAATCATCACCGATAAAAGCGTGCCGAAGACCGGAATGAGGTTGATGAACAAGCCCGCACGGTTGGGGCCGATGCGTTCCACACCCAGAATGAAGCATATCTGCGCAATGAGCGAGGCAAACAGCGCGGTGTAAAGCGCGATTACCCAGCCCTTCGCGTCCGGCCAAACAGCCGTTTCCTTGGCGACTTCCCAGAGCATCAGGGGCGCCGACGTCACGAGCGCGCCGATAGCCGGAATGGCCATCAGCGTCCGCCAATTGACCACGGGTTTCCAGCGCAGCATCACAGTGTAGACGGCGTAGGACAGCACCGCGAGCAGCATGATCGCATCACCGACATTCATCTGTAACTGAACTAGAGACATCAGGTCGCCGTGCGACGCGAGAAGGCTCACACCTGCAATGGTCAGGAAGAAGCCGATGATCTGTCCAGCAAAAATCTTCGTTCGAAACAGGATGAAATTCAGCGCAAAGATCACCATCGGAATGCCCGCCTGAATGACGGCAACGTTGATGGCGGAGGTGTATCTAAGCGCAGTGTAAAGAGCCGCATTGAAGCAGGTGTAGCCGATGGCGCCCAGAACGAAGAAATAGGGCAGCTGCTTTTTTACAACCGGCCAGTCCCGCACCAGTTGCGGCAGGGAGATCGCGAGAATGATGACCACCGCCAGCGTCCATCGCAGAAAGGTCAGTACCATGGGGCTTACATGCCCGACGGCCAGCTTTCCAGCCACGGCATTTCCGCCCCAGCACAAGGTGGCGATGATCAGGACGAGATACGCTCTTGAAGTCACGGAGATTTCGACTTTCGACTGGATGCCCAAGGCTGTTCTGCACCGCCGATTCGCGTTCTGCAAGCGCAGATGACGCACCTGAAATGGCTTCACCGCTGAAATGCCTCGGAAAAAGCAAGGTTTCGCCGCATAAACAGGGTCGCTTTCCGCAAAACAACGCAGTATACATTCGCGGGTTTGAGTTAGGGGCGTTTTTTTGGCGCCATGAGCAGGAAAGCAAGAAATGACGAATGTCGTGGTGGTCGGCTCGCAGTGGGGCGATGAAGGCAAGGGTAAGATCGTTGACTGGCTGTCGGAGCGTGCGGACGTCGTCGTTCGCTATCAGGGCGGTCACAATGCGGGTCATACGCTTGTTATCGATGGCGTCAGCTACAAGCTGTCGCTTTTGCCTTCCGGTGTCGTGCGTCCGGGCAAACTTGGCGTTATCGGCAACGGTGTCGTTGTCGATCCACATGCGCTGATTGCCGAAATCGGCCGTCTGGAAGCGCAGGGCGTAACCGTTACGCCTGACAATCTGCGGATTGCCGACAATGCGACCCTCATCCTCTCCCTGCACCGCGAACTGGACGGCATGCGCGAAGACGCAGCCTCCAACAGCGGCACGAAGATCGGCACCACCCGTCGCGGCATCGGCCCCGCCTATGAAGACAAGGTTGGCCGCCGCGCCATTCGCGTCATGGATCTGGAAGACACTGAAGCGCTGGCCGCCAAGGTCGACCGCATTCTGACGCACCATAACGCGCTTCGTCGCGGTTTCGGTGCAGCGGAAGTCAGCCACGAAACAATCATGGAAGAACTGACGTCGGTTGCCGACCGCATCCTGCCCTTCAGCGAAACCGTGTGGCTGCTGCTGGACAAGAAGCGTCGCGCTGGCGAGCGTATCCTGTTCGAAGGCGCACAGGGCTCGCTGCTCGACATCGACCACGGCACATATCCCTATGTAACCTCATCCAACACCGTTGCCGGACAGGCAGCTGCCGGTTCCGGCATGGGTCCGGGCTCGCTCGGCTACATTCTCGGCATCACCAAGGCCTACACGACGCGCGTCGGCGAAGGCCCGTTCCCGACGGAATTGCACGACGAAGTCGGCCAGTTCCTGGGCGAAAAAGGCCACGAATTCGGCACCGTGACAGGTCGCAAGCGCCGTTGCGGCTGGTTCGACGCCGCACTGGTACGCCAGTCGGTTGCAACCAACGGCATTACCGGCATCGCGCTGACCAAGCTCGACGTTCTTGACGGTCTCGAAGAGCTGAAGATTTGCGTCGGCTACAAGCTGGACGGTCAGGAAATCGATCATCTTCCAGCAAGCCAGGGCGCCCAGGCGCGGGTCGAGCCTATCTATGTGACGCTGGAAGGCTGGAAAGAATCGACGGTCGGTGCCCGCAAATGGGCGGATTTGCCTGCTCAGGCTATCAAATACGTTCGTCAGGTCGAAGAACTGATCGGCGCACCGGTTGCGCTTCTTTCTACAAGCCCTGAGCGAGATGACACAATACTTGTGACTGATCCATTTGAGGATTAATGTCCTCTGCGATCGAGTTTCATAAACCATATCGGGCCAGTACGTCGTTGGCCTCGACGAGAAAGTGCTTATGGCGGATTTTGTAGCAGTCATTCGCAAGGCCGTGGATGGCTTGGCGAACAATACTCCCGAAAACCGGGCGAGGGTATACGACAAGGCGCGTAGCGCAGTCGTGCGCCAGCTTGAAAACATGAAGCCGCGCCCGCCGGAAGAATTGTTGAAGCGGCAGATCCTCAAGCTCGATACGGCAATTGCCGAAGTTGAAGGAGAATATTCCGAGGCCCTACCGGCTGCGGAAGAAGAAGAGCAGTCCTACATTGCACCCGCAGTACCGGTTGCCACACCCGTGGCACCGGATACGACCTCTCCCTATTACGAAGAAGAGGTCGCCAGAGACCAGCACGACGAACAGGATGAGGCCGTCGAGCCGGAACCCGTCTACGCTGCACCTGTCGAAGAAGAACCAGCACCGCAATATTCTACCTACAGCGAAGAGCCCGCCGTAGAAGAGCGCTATGTAGAGCCTGAGCCAGACTATGTGGCACCGGAAGCGGAAACGAAGAGCTACTTCACCACTGCGCAGGAAGAGCCTCGCTATGAAGAGGACGTATACGAGCCTGTAGCAACGACAGAGCCGGAGCCCGTCGCCGCTGAAGAAGAGCATGCGCATGAACACTGGGTTGGGCAGGATACGCCCGCTGAACAGGCATGGGCTTACGAAGCCGATGAGCCTGCGCCACATGCGTCCGAAGATCGGCATGCAGAGCCGGTGAAGCATGCGGAAGACGATGTTTTCCACGAAAACACGCCGCTTCCCTACGCAGCCAGCTATGCAGCCCCCTCGCCTTACTACCAGGATGTGAACCCAGACGCTTCCCGCGAAGAACAGCGCAACGAAGAGGTTCATTTTGGCGAAGCTCCGCAGTTCGGTGAAGAGGTGGATCATCACCCGGAGCCCAAGGCGGACGCACAGAAGCCATCCCCTGCAGTCGTTGAGGATTACTCGACATACTTCGATGACGCTGCACTCGATCTTCCCCCGAAAACCAGCCCCGGTCTGCCACGCGCCGACAACGATCCCTTTGCCCCGCAGGCAGCCCAGAAGGACGATAAGGAACGTACCCCCTGGGACGATCTGGAAGAGCTGATCGGCTACGACGGCGCTTCCGGCAATTCCTCGACCAGCAATGGCAGAAGCGATTTCGATTCGGGCGTTGCGGCGGATGGAATTCCGGCTGCGGCCTATAGAACCAAGAAAAAGCCGCGCCGTAACTACGGCGCGATGGTGCTTTCGCTTGGCGGCATTCTGCTTCTGGCTGGTGGTGCCTATGCGATGTGGGTCAACCGTGACGCCTTGAACGACATGGTCGGCGGGCTCGTGCAGTCTGCGCAGACCGGCACCGCGACAACGACGACCCCACCCCAGACGACGTCCAACACGACCACAACACCTCCTGCGACGACACCTGCACAGCCGACAAGCACCAATGGCCAGCAACCAGCCACGCCGACGCAGACTGCGGCTGTGGATGATGGTTCCGTTAGCGGCACCAAGTTCACCCAGCGCCTTCTGACCGATGGCACGGAAAAGGACGAGGGCGCAGGCCCCGGCGCCAACGGCCAGCCGGTGACGGCTGAAGGCCAGTCCGTCTACGTACAGAACGAAGAGGCGCCTGCAGCACCAGCTGCAAACACGCCAGCGGGTGCTGCTGCACCGGCTGGGCAGACACCGGCCGCGCAACAGCCTGCTGCCGCCGCAGCATCGGGCCATCGCATGTTCCTTTATGAGGAAGTGCTGGGCCAGACCGTTCCGACCGCCATCGAAGGATCGGTCTCATGGTCGCTGCAAAATGAGCAGGATGCCAATGGCAAGCCTTCCCCAACGGTTCAGGGTCAGATCACCATTCCGGGCCGTGGCCTCAGTGCTTTGATCACCTTCAAGCGCAACACCGACCCATCCCTGCCCGCCAGCCATCTGGTCGAGATCGTTTTCTCGGTCGGTTCCGGTTTCGAGGGTGGAGCGATCGACAGCGTTCAACGCATTGCGATGAAGAGCACCGAGCAGGATCGCGGAAACGCCCTGATTGCGGTTCCAGCAAAGATCACGGACGATTTCCACATGATCGCGCTCAACGACTTCCCGGATGCGTTGAAGACCAATCTGGAATTGATGCGCACCCGGGACTGGATCGATATCCCCGTATCCTACCGAAACGGTCGCCGCGCGTTGTTGACACTCCAGAAGGGTGCAGACGGCAAGGCGGCTTTCGAGACGGCTCTGCGCGAATGGAGTGCAGCGGTTCCTACGACCGGTCAGTAGTATCGTCAGTATCAAAATGAAAAAGGCCCCGGATGCGATCATCCGGGGCCTTATTTTTATATGTAAGTGATGCGCACCTGGTGCCGGAGAACCGTCTACAAAACGTCGCCTTAAGCGTCGACGACACGCAGAGCCTTGGCCGCCTCCAGCGCTTCCTTCTGGACAGCTTCCTGAACCTTTTCGAAAGCGCGTACTTCGATCTGGCGCACGCGCTCGCGGCTGATATCGAACTCGGTAGACAGGTCTTCCAGCGTAACAGGATCTTCCGACAGGCGGCGCGCCTCGAAAATTCGGCGTTCGCGCTCGTTCAACACGCCCATGGCCTTCGCCAGCATGCGTCTACGCGTATCGAGTTCGTCCTGCTCGATCAGCACGGTTTCCTGACTGTCGTGGTCATCGACCAACCAGTCCTGCCATTGGCCCGCTTCGCCTTCCGCAGCCTTGATCGGCGCGTTGAGCGATGCGTCGCCGTGCAGGCGGCGGTTCATCGAAATGACCTCTTCTTCCGACACCTGAAGCTTGGTCGCGATTTCGGTTACATGCTCCGGCTTCAGATCGCCGTCGTCGATAGCTTGTATCTTGCCCTTGAGGCGACGCAGGTTGAAGAAGAGGCGCTTCTGATTGGCCGTCGTGCCCATCTTCACCAACGACCATGAGCGCAGAATGTATTCTTGAATGGACGCCTTGATCCACCACATGGCATAGGTCGCCAGACGAAAGCCGCGCTCGGGGTCGAATTTCTTGACCGCCTGCATCAGGCCCACATTGCCTTCGGAAACCACTTCGCCAATCGGCAGGCCATAGCCGCGGTAGCCCATGGCGATCTTCGCCACGAGACGCAGGTGACTCGTCACAAGCCTGTGTGCTGCATCGCGGTCACCATGTTCGGCATAACGTTTGCCAAGCATGTATTCTTCCTGCGGCTCCAGCATCGGGAACTTGCGGATTTCATCGAGATATCGATTAAGACCGGCTTCACCGGCGGTAATGGAAGGCAAACTATTGCGGGCCATAAAGCACCCCCTTATCTTTGTTCTAGGCTGGATCCCCTTTTGGGCGAACCAAAGTCGCGGGTCGAATTTCGACCCCGCACGAACCCAATTGTCAGATATGTATTGCGCGCACTCGATTCAAGCGCGCGCAAGCTTGGCACGTTATAAAATAACTCTGCCTTGGTTACCCTGAAAACTTGTCAGCGATAAATTCGTTCCGAAAAATTCGTGAGGCCGGACCGGATCATCAACTCGTAGATCATGCGACGACCCATGGGATTGTGTAGCCGCGTGACCTTTGCACCCAGAAACTCCGTTTCCACATGCTCGAAAGCAAGCAGTTCCGGCGCCTGTGTGACCACCTTTTCATAGTAGTCGTGATATTCGCGGCGACACACATAGGTCTTGTATTTCGTCATGCAAAAGGCACTGAAGTGATCACCGTGTTGGCGAAGGAAGTCCGCGACACCAACGGTAACTTCAGGCCATTGCGGATTGAACGTATCGTCAAATGCGATAATGCCATGATCGGCCAGAACATCCATCGCCAGCCTGCTGTCAGCCAGAACGTGATGCAGCATATGGCCGCCATCGACGCTGAAAAATCGGACCCTGCCAACCTTCTCCAGAATCTGGTCCGGCGTCAATTGCGTGCTGTCGCCCTTGATCACAAGGTTTTCATCGACCTTCAGGTCAAGACGTTTACCGTTGTCCAGAAAACGCTCGTATTGGCGGCATTCGCCATCGGCGTCGTTGAGGTCGAACAAATCAACCGCCAGCACATCGCCATCATTGCCTATGGCCTTGCGAAGGAGAAAGTAAGAACGGCCATAGAAGACACCGATCTCGGCAACTCCTCCTTTCAGTGACTTTTTCTGCTGAGCATGGAGTAGCGACGTAAAAACAAGAGCATCGGGAGGATCAATATAACCTTCGATTTTTTGTAGGTCATGAAAGATGAATTTACGGTCATTCACGTTCATTGCGCCTTACCCCTGTTTTCTGCATGTGGAATAGCAGGTTGAAGGAAATTTCAATCTAAGATAGATTTATTATTAACGCCGGTTGCCGTTTCTATACTGCTTGTTGCAATGCAAAAAACTAAGAATAATTGAAGCGAAATTGAGACAAATTGTTTTTACTTAACATTCACGAATTCGACTAAGCTAATTTTCGTATGTTATTTGATACTTAGGCGAATGTTCTCCAACACGAATGGCGCCGGTGAGACGTTCTCACCAGCGTAAACGTGTCGTCATTTGGGCGTGTCAGGCGCGCAGAACGACCGCCAGGGCATCCATATCGTCAGGCATATCCGTCTCGAACTCCATCACCTCACCGGTGCGGGGATGTTCGAATGCGAGCAAGTAGGCATGCAGGGCCTGGCGCGGAAACAGGTTGACCACATCTCTGGCATCATCCGGCAGAAGGTTGGCCTTGGTTCGGAAGGCCGCGCCATATTCCGGGTCACCGATCAGCGGGTGGCCGATATGGGCCATATGAACGCGGATCTGATGGGTGCGGCCTGTTTCAAGCCGGCATTCCACCAGCGAGGCAAGGCACGTCGCATCCGGCTTTTCGTGATAGCGCTCGATCACCTCGTAATGCGTAATCGCCTCGCGCGCGTCGTTGGAGTCTTCGTTTTTCACCGCACGCTTGGTGCGGTCGGCACCGCGGCCAAGCGGCGCATCGATGGTGCCGCGCAAGGTTTTCGGACGCCCCCAGACGATGGCTTTATAGGCGCGCTCTAGCGGCCCCGTGCGACCGTGGTCGGCAAATTGCGCAGCCAGATGCCGGTGGGCATTGTCGTTCTTGGCAACCACCATCACGCCGCTGGTTTCCTTGTCCAGACGGTGCACGATGCCGGGGCGCTTGACGCCGCCAATGCCGGAAAGACTATCACCGCAATGGTGGATCAGCGCATTGACCAGCGTTCCGGTCCAGTTACCGGCACCGGGATGCACGACGAGGCCAGGCGGCTTCAAAAGCACGATGAGGTCTTCGTCTTCATATTCCACCTCGAGCGGAATATCCTCACCCTTGGGTTCCGGGTCTTCCGGCTCCGGCATGGTGATCTCGATGCGGTCGCCCGGATGCACCTTCTTCTTCGGCTCGGTGATAGGCTTCTCATTCAGAAAAACCGCGCCCTGCTCGATCAACGCCTTGATGCGGCTGCGCGACAGATCGCCACCGACTTCGGCTGCCAGCCATGCATCGAGGCGTCCTTCGGCATCTTCCCCGGCAATCAGGACTTTCCTTGCGTCTCCGCCTTGTTTAAAGGGGTCGTTCATTCTTATTTTCCGATCACTCAACAATATCCAAGGATCCCGATGACGCAGATCGAGCAAGCCGAACAGGACGACCAGCCGTTAGACCCGGCCATGGAAAAAGTTCGCCGCAAGATGATCCGTTTGCAGATCGTGTCGGGCTCCGTAATGTTCATCAGCCTTATGGCTGTCTTCGGTGCGGTTGTCTATAAGGCGGTCGGCCCGTCCAAGACGGCGACAAGCGCAGCAACGAACACCGTTCCTTCGGACGCGCCGGTCGCTGCCACCGCAAGTCTGCCACAGGGCTTCACCATCGAAAACGTCTCTTTCGCCAATGGCGACATGCTGTTTTACGGACGTCTTGCCAATGGCACGCGCAAAGCACTGGTGTTCAACGTGCAGGCCGGTCGCTTCGTCGCAGACATTACCATCGATGCCCGTTGATTTGCCTGATATCAGAACCTTTATCCCGATAACGCAGGCCGACGATCCGCGCATCGCCGATTTCCGTGATGTGAAGGAGCGCGACCTGACCGGCAGGCAGGGCCGCTTCATCGTCGAAGGCACGGTCGTTCTGCGCATGCTGGCCGCAGCGCACAAAGCTGGCGGCGACTTCGCGGCTGAAAGTATCCTTATCCTCGAGAACCGTCTGGCAGGCATCGCCGACATTCTCGATGCCTTCCCGGCTGATGTGCCGGTCTATGTGGCGAAGGCCGAGGTGCTGGATGCCATCGTCGGGTTCCACCTGCACAGGGGCATTCTGGCGATCGGAAAGCGGACAAGCGAAAACGACCTGACGGCGAACATCCGGCAATTGCCTGACACCTCGCTCGTGCTGGTTGGCTGTGGCATTTCCAATCATGATAATCTCGGCGCCATGTTTCGCAACGCCGCCGCTTTTTACGCCGATGCGGTGTTCATGGACACCACCTGCTGCGATCCGCTCTATCGCAAGTCCCTGCGCGTCTCGGTCGGCTCGGTCTTATCGGTCCCATACCATCGCGGCGGAAGCGCCGTTGGCATGCTGGAAACGCTGGCGACTGAAGGCTTCGATATCTGGAGCCTTTCCCCGGCGGGCACTGCGGAAATCCGCGATATACCCGCATCGGCCAGAATGGCGCTCGTCATCGGCACCGAGGGGGACGGACTGCCGCAGGACGTGCTGTCCCGCTTCCACACCGCCCGCATCGCCCAGTCGCCGCAACTCGATAGCTTGAATGCCGGAACGGCGTCGGGGCTGGCGCTCTATCAGATGGCAAGCGCCATGGGCCGCATCTGATTGTAAATGAAACCTTAATAGATCGCATTTGCATTAACCTTGTCTCAAAACCGACCGTTAAGATTTACAATTTAGTAATGAGCGGAACGAGAGGTTTCGCGATGCGTGGCGTATTTGTCGTCGTTTTTCTTTTGACTGTTCTGGCTGGCTGCGCGACGGCTCCGTCGCAGATCACCAATGCTTGTGCGATCTTTGAACAGCGAAACGGCATGTTCAACAACTGGAAAAAAGATGCGCAGGCGGCAGAGCGGGAGTTCGGCGTGCCGGTGCCGGTTATGATGGCCACCATCTACACCGAATCCAGCTTCCAGCCCTATGCCCGCCCGCCGCGCAACAAGCTCTTCGGCTTCATTCCCTGGGGGCGTAAATCCACCGCCTATGGCTATGCCCAGGCGCTGGATGGCACGTGGAAGGTCTATCAGCGCGAGACAGGCCGCTGGAACGCCAGCCGCACGGATTTCACCGACGCCATCCACTTCGTCGGCTGGTACCACGCGAAGAGCAACCGCCAGAACGGCATCGCGCTGAACGATCCTTACAATCTTTATCTCGCCTATTATTCCGGCCACGCGGGCTATTCGAACGGAGTGTGGCGCAACAACCGAGCCATCCAACAGGCCGCCCGCCGCTCCGCCAATATGGCCATCCGCTACGAGAAGCAGTTGCAGGATTGCGGGTACCGGTAAGGCCTTTAGAGCACGGGCAGTGTGCTAAGTCCTCCCGTTTCGTCATGCTCGGGCCTGTCCCGAGCATCTGCTACCTATCCAGTTTTGCAACGTGAGTGGATCCTCGGCACAAGGCCGAGGATGACGACAGGGTTACATGTAAGGTGCCAGAAACACCTTCGCCTCTTCAATTTCATTCCCGCGAATGTCATGACCACCAGCGTGCCATTCCATCTCAACTTCACCGCCCTGTGCCTTGAAATAATTCGCCAGACGATTGGTCAACGGCATCGGGCAGATCGGATCACGTTCCCCTGCCGTTATCAGCACCCGGCGAGAGTCTGGCGCTGGCGCGGGCTTCGGGTCGAACGGAATGAGTGGGTGCATCAACACCGCTGCGTCGAACAGGTCAGGGAATTCGATCAGGACGTTCGCCAGAATATTCGCACCGTTGGAGAAGCCGAGGCCCAGCACAAGACCCGACTCGTGATAATCGCGGTTGGCCGTCACGAAGGCTGCCATCTGCTGCGTGGCACGATCGAGGTCGGCCATGTCATAGACGCCTTCCGCCGTTCGGCGGAAAAAGCGCGCTGCACCGAACTCTGCGACATCGCCCCGGGGCGATATGACAGTCGCGTTCGGCAACAGGCGGGCACCGAAATCGAAGAACTGATTTTCATCGCCGCCCGTGCCGTGAAAGACGAAAAAAGCGGGCCGGCCCGGCGCCCCGGCGCGGGCCTTGTGAATGTAGCTATCCTTGCTCATGGACATGTCTCCCTTGAAGGGCTTGCGGCGATAGCGCCACAAGCCTTCACGTCAGTTACTTTGCGCTATCGTCCAGCGGTTCCAGATGCTGCTCCAGCGTGGCGCGCAGATGTGCGTGCTGCGAAGGCAATTGCAGCGCCTCGCCCAAATGCGCCGTGTCCTCGTCACGGTCGAAGCCGGGCTCGTTGGTGGCAATCTCGAACAGAACGCCACCGGGCGTGCGGAAATAGATCGCCCAGAAGTAATCACGGTCGATGACCGGCGTGACCTGATAACCCGTATCCATCAGAGCCTTGCGGACTTCCAGCTGCTTCTCACGGTTTTCGACCGCAAAGGCGATATGGTGGACAGAACCGGCACCAGCCCGTGCGCCTGAAATATTCGGCATGGTTTCAATGTCGATGACATCGGCCCCATTGCCGCCGGGCATGCCCAGCCGCAACACGCCATCCTGGCGGTCCACTTCCTGGTACCCCATGAACTTCAACAGTTCAGCTGTGGCACCCTCATCCTGAAGGCGCAGCGAAGCGCCCTGAAAACCCCTGATGGCCTGATCTTCGCCAACGCCATTGGCGGTCCATTGCGCGCGCTCGTCGTCCTTGATTTCCACCAGCGCAAAGCCATCGCCATCAGGACCGGCAAAATGCAGGCGCTTGTTGCCAAAGGCTTCATCGGCCTTCAAGCCATCGACATTGGCCTTGATGAAACGATCTTGCCAGTAACCCAGAGATCCCTCGGGCACGGAAAACAACGTGGTACCGACTTCGCCAGTGCCCTGGCGACCGCGCGCAATGTGCGGGAACGGAAAGTACGTCATGACCGAGCCGGGCGTGCCGACTTCGTCACCGTAATAGAGGTGATAGACATCGGGCGCATCGAAGTTTACGGTCTTTTTGACCCGGCGCAGGCCGAGCGTGTCGGTGAAGAAACGGTTGTTACCACGCGCACTCGCGGCCATGGATGTCACGTGGTGCAAGCCTTTGATCTGGTTCAGCATCTTAAACCCCTGGATATTGGCGGGCTCGCGGAAAGCGATGCCCTTCGTTCATGGGCTCAAGATGGTGCAGATGACGGCGTTCGTAAAGACAGAACGCTCAGAACGGATTGTTCTCAATTTGGAGACGGTAGCGTGAACTGTTCAGCAGATAGTACGCCACTTAGTGGTCGTCATTATTGGCACCCTTCACCCAGTAACCAGCCGTCACGAATGCCGTCTTCGGAAGCTTCGCGTCTTCGGCCAGCATTTTCTTGACGATGCGGGCTTCGCCCTTCTCGCAGCCAACGAAAACATGCAGTCCTTCAGAACCCGACCATGAATGCGCGCGCAGCGCCTGCGCCAGCAAACCCGCCGTTCCAGCGGCTTGACCGTTGCGATAGAGCCAGTTCCAGTTCATGTCAGATTTGGAGTAAATATTCTGCCGTTCGTTTTCATTGTCGATTTCGGCGTAGACCGTCAGTTTTTTACCCGCTGGCATATCCTCGGCCATACGCAGCATGACCGGTAGCGCGGTCTCATCACCGGCAAAAACGTAAGTCTCCGCATCCGGCATTTCGCCGCCGGGGCCGACGATGCCAACGATATCGCCTGCGGCAGCCGTCGCGCCAAAATGCGCACCCGGCATATCGTCACCCTCATGCATGACGAAATCGAGATCGATTTCCCCACGCGCGACATCGCCGGAGCGGATGGTATAGACGCGCCGGGCCTGCTCATCCTCGCCCTTTGCCCAGACAATGGCACCGGTCTTCGACAGATGCGGCCAGACTGGCGTACGGGTTTGATCGCGCAGGATGAGAATACGGACATGCAGACCGCCATTCATCAGGCGCTCGATGCCCTTATCGATGGCAATCACCACGCGGCGCATTTTCGGGGTCAAATTGTAGGCCCGCACCACCCGACCGCTGAAGAGATTGGGCATCTCGCGCATGTCAGAGCCATGGCCTTCCCAGCGGAAGTCCAGCGACGTATCGCCAGTAAACTCGACGATATGTTCTGCCACCATGGCCTTGACGGAGAGCAGCACATTTTCAGAAACACAGTTGATCCGTGCTGCGAAACGTCCGTCTTCCGCATCGAACGTGCCGTTGCCGTAATCCGCCTCGAAGTGCAACGCCTGCCCCTCGCGGGTCATCGTCATATACTCGGCAAAATGCTCGTGGAACGCATCGACGATGGCAGCTGGATCGGGAAGAACGACAGATGTTTGCGCAGACAGAAGCACCGGCTTAAATCCTTCAGATTATAGTCCGGTTATCTTTAAATCACCCGATCTGAAAGTGCAAAGCCGTTTTGCGCAAGGTCGTGTATTTTGGCAGCACCCCAACACCCCGCTTTTTTTTTGAAGTCCACCACCAACCCATTCGTTACGTTAATTTAACTTGACTGCCGTCGGCTCGCCTCTAGTTTCACCTCATAACTTTGTTACTGGAGTGGATCGTGAATAGATTTGCGGTTAATGCAGCTTTGGTTTTGACAATTTCAGCGGCGCTGTCGAGTTGCGTCACCACCAACGCCGACGGTGTGAAACAATATTCTTCCCAAAAGACGACTGTGAGCGGTGATCGTCTCAAAATCAGTCGAGTTGCCATTGTAAAACGCGATTGCAACATGCGCACATTTGCAGAAATGCGCGTAATTGATCCTCCTCAACACGGCAAGGTCGATATCGTTCACGAGAAAGTCGAAGGCAAGTTTTCCGGCGATTACAAGCTTTGCACAGGCAAAGAGGTGATGGGAACCGTCGCCTACTACACGTCTCAAAAGGGATATGTCGGTCGTGACAAAGTCGTCATCCGGGCATCATCGGAGGACGGCATCGTTCGCGACTATGTGTCTGAGATCAATGTCGTCAAATAGGCTTCAGGCGGTGTGACGGGATCAGACATCGGCTGGCAACTGCCAGTCGATTGGCTCCCGGCCTTTAGAAACCAGAAACTCGTTGGCTTTCGAAAAATGGTGGTTTCCAAAGAAGCCGTTATGGGCCGAGAGCGGTGAGGGATGCGGTGATTTGAGGACCAGATGCTTGGACTGGTCCACGAAGGCCGCCTTCTTCTGCGCGTAGGAACCCCACAGTAAGAAGACCACGCCATCGCACTCGTCATTCACGGTGCGGATGACGGCATCGGTGAACTTTTCCCAGCCCTGCCCCTGATGCGAGGCTGCACGGGATTGTTCCACCGTCAGCACGCTGTTGAGCAACAGCACACCTTGCTTTGCCCAGCTTTCCAGAAAGCCATGGCGCACGGGCACAATACCCAGATCGCTCTGCAATTCCTTGTAGATATTGACGAGCGATGGCGGCACGCGGACGCCCGGCTGCACGGAAAAACACAGGCCATGCGCTTGCCCTTCCCCGTGATAAGGGTCCTGCCCGAGAATGACGACTTTGACCTCGTCCAGCGGCGTCAGGTCGAGAGCGCGAAAATACTCGCTGCCCTTGGGAAAGATATGCTTGCCCGCATTTTTCTCGGCAAGTAGAAACTCTTTCAGCTTGAGCATGTAGGGGCTGGCGAATTCTGCGGAAAGAACGTGTTTCCAGCTTTCTTCCAGTTTGACGCCTGCCTCTGCCATGAAGAACCTCGTATTATTTGAAGCGATTGCCGCGTTCCAGCACTTCAATCTTGTACCCATCCGGGTCGCAGATGAAGAAGTATTTCGCGAAAGGCGTGCCTTTGTATTCAGTGTTGACGATCTTGCCGACCGAAAGGCCAAGCGCCGTCAGCCGCGCATGCTCGGCATCCACGTCTTCGACGCTCACAGCAATATGGCCATAGCCATCGCCCAATGCATAAGGCACTTCGCGGCCCTTGTTGATCGTCAGCTCAAGCTCGAAATCACCTTCGGCATTGCTGAGATAGACCAGCGTGAAGGTTTCGAACTCGAAACGCTCCGCGATCTCCAGACCGAAAACCTGATTGTAAAAACCCACCGAACGCTTTTCGTCCAGCACCCGGACCATAGAGTGAATAAGTTTGGCCATGGTGTTTCCTTCTTCCTGCTTCGTGGTGTCCTGCTTATGCCGCAGGCATCGGGGCAGGCAGATAGCCGCTGGAGCCGAGAGTTTCAACCCTTGAGGCCATTTCGAGGCGCATGGCAGACAATCACCCACGCCTCGGCACTACGGCTTCCCCACTATCCTGATATCAAAACTCATGATACCGGCAGGCATGCGCATCCTTTATCTCTGTCTTGGCTGGCTCATGGTTGCCACCGGCATCGTCGGTGCCTTCCTGCCGATTTTGCCTACGACGCCGTTTTTGCTGATCGCGCTCTGGTGCTTCTCCAAATCATCGCCGAAGCTGGAGGCGTGGCTTCTGTCCCACCCCAAATTTGGCCCGTCGCTCAGAAACTGGCGGGAAAAAGGTGCCGTCCCGCGCAAGGCGAAAATCGCCGCCGTGTCTTTGATGACAATGAGTTACGCGATCTTCTGGTTCGGTACCGAGCCAACGGCGCTACGGGCAACCATCGTCGCCGCCGTCATGCTGGGCGCTGCCCTCTACGTCTCGACCCGGCCCGAACCCTGAACGTTTCTTACCGGTGGCGTGATTGCGGCAGCACATAGGGTACGTGCCCAGCGGGTATGCGGCCCACGGTGCCGCCAATGCCATAAACCCGCGCAATCGTCTCGTCGTTGATCGTTTCGCGCGAGGGACCGCAGGCGGTAATTCTGCCGCGGTGCATGACGATAAGTTGATCTGCAAATTCCGCCGCGAGATTGAGATCGTGCAGAACGGCCAGCACCGTGCCGCCGTTTTTCGCAAAGTCCCGCGCGGTTTCCAGCACGGAAATCTGGTGACCGAGGTCGAGGCTCGATGTCGGCTCGTCCAGCAGAAGCGCCTTCGCCTCCCCGTTCTCGACGGCCTGCGGCACTTGCGCAAGCGCACGCGCGAACTGGACGCGCTGCTGCTCCCCGCCCGACAGCATGTTGTAGGCTCGCCCCTCGAAACCGCTCAAGCCAACCTTGGCGAGTGCCGCCCTCGCCTGCTCTTCCGGCTGAAAAGACCCCTGCGCCACGGCACCCATGCGCACGATTTCCAGCGCTGTGAAGGGAAACGACAGCACCGTGCTTTGCGGCAACACGGCCCGTAGTCGGGCAAGCTGGGCCGGTTTGAACAGTCCGACATCGACAGTACCATAGGCAACGGCGCCCGTATCTGCACGCATTTCGCCTGAGAGCACCTTCATCAGCGTTGATTTTCCAGCCCCGTTGGGACCGATAATGACGCTGAACGTGCCCGGCGAAAGCTTGATGGAGACATCGTCCAGCAAACGGCGGCCGGATCTCGTGACGGTAACACCACGCGTGGAAATCATGACACGTTCCTCAGACCCAGCCCGTTGTCACGGCCCAACAGCAGAAACAGGAAGACCGGCGCACCGATCAGAGCGGTGACGACGCCGATGGGCAGTTCGGCGGGTGCTGCCACGGTGCGCGCGAAACTGTCGGCCAGAAGCAGCAATGCTGCCCCGCCGATGGCGGAGGCGGGCAGCAGAAACCGGTGCGACGAACCGATGACAAGCCGCAGCAGATGCGGCACGACGATGCCCACGAAACCGATCGACCCAGCCGCTGCAACGCTCGCTCCGCAGGCGGCGGCAACGGCAACGATGACGACGCGCTTCAGGCGCTGCACCGGTATGCCCATGTGAAAGGCAACGGCATCTCCCAGAATCAGCGCATCCAGCCCCTTCGACACGAAGGGAATGCTGGCGAGAAGGAGGAGGAAAAACGGCAGCGTCGTCCAGATTTTCAAAGACGTCGCTCCGCCCAGCGAGCCAAGGCTCCAGAAGGTGATGTCGCGCAGCGCCCGGTCATCGGCCACGAACATCATCAACCCCATCAATGCGGCGCTGAGCGCGGCAATCGCAATACCGGCCAGAACGAGAACGGTGGTGGAGGTGGAGCCGTTGCGGGTCGCAATCAGATAGAGCAGCAGCGTATTGATCAGACCACCGAAAAACGCCATCAGCGGCAGAAAATGCGCCCCAAAAAACAGCGCAATCGGCGCCAGCATGCCGCCGCCCAGCGCCAGTGCCGCGACGGCAAACAGCGCAGCCCCCGACGTGATGCCGATCAGGCCGGGATCGGCCAGCGGGTTGCGAAACAGCCCCTGCATCATGGCACCCGAGACGGCAAGCCCGGCCCCGATCATCAGGCCGAGACCCGTGCGTGGCAGGCGCACGGCCTCAAGGATCACCCGGTCGCGCGCATCCATGGTATCGGCATGTCCAGTAAAATAGAGCCAGAGTTCATGCAGCCCCACACCCGTCGGACCGCTGGCCAGAGAGACGAAGCAGGCAAAGACCAGAACCGAAACGAGTGCAACAATCGTGACGGCACCCTTGCGAGAACGGTCTCCTGCTATGGGACCCGCGCCCTGGCTCACCACTGCGGCACTCATGGCTTCACGATTTCAGGGTAGAGCTTGGCGGCAAGTTCCCGTCCTGCCGCAGGGGTGCGCGGACCGAAACCGATGAGATAAAGACCATCCATGCTGATCAGCGACTTGGACGCCGCAGCCGGTGTGGATTGGAAGGCCGGAAGCGCAAATACCTGATCGGGATTTTCCGCATGGTTGCCGCGCTGCATGGTCAAGACCACTTCGGGAGCTGCCGCAATCACGGCCTCATCGGTCAGCGGCTTGTAGCCGGTGATTTCCTGGGCCGCATTGATACCGCCTGCCATTTCGATGATGGCCGCCGCTTCCGTATCCTTGCCAGCCGCCATGATGCGACCGCCTGCGGTGGAGAGAACGAACAGCACGCGCTTTTTCTTGTCCCCCACGCCAGCTACGTCACTCGCCAGCGCCGCAAGGCCCTTGTCCACCTCATCGGCCAGACCCTTGGCTTTGGCCGAAAGACCGACCGCTGCGCCGACATCCTCGATTTTCTTGGCAATAGCGCTCGGCAGCGGCGGCGTATCGACGGTCACCATCGGCACTTCGCTGGCCTTCAGAATGCCGATCACGTCGGCAGGACCGGCACCGTCTTCCGACAAAATGAGATCGGGCTTTTGCGAAAGAATGCCTTCCGACGATAGTGCACGCATATAGCCGATATCGGGCTTCGTCAGTGCTTCTGCCGGAAAGCTGCTGGTCGAGTCACGGGCCACGATGCGGTCTCCGGCACCCAGCGCGTAGAGAATTTCGGTGATCGTGCCACCCACCGCCACGATGCGCTTTGCCTGCGGATTACCCTGATCGGAGGCGCTGGCGGCCACGGGAGAGAGTGCCAGCGAAACAGGAACAATGGCACTGATGATGAGGGAACGAAGTAAAAGCGGCATGGCGTGATCCTGAAACAATGCGGCGCGCTACAGCCTGCACGCCATATAAGTTGAGTTAATTACACATCTTTATAAACCGCACAATCCGATAAGTTGACTATTTTTGTTATCTTTAATATCTCCGTCCCCAGGGGCAGCGGTGCCAACACTGGTGCCAGAACTGAAAGGGAGACTATCCATGTTTATTGCCATGAACCGGTTCCGTGTCGTGCCGGGCTTCGAAGAAGCGTTCGAAACCATCTGGCGCGAGCGCAAGCGCCATCTGGCCGAGATGCCGGGCTATGTCGAGTTTCACATGCTGAAGGGCGCCAAGGCCGACGACCACACGCTTTATGCATCCCACACCGTCTGGGCCACCAAAGACGATTTCACCGCCTGGACGAAATCCGAACAGTTCCGCGCAGCCCACGCCAATGCCGGCAACAATCGCGGCAAGGTCGAATATCTGTCCGGTCCGCATTTCGAAGGCTTCGACGTGATCATTCACGAGGGCCAGAACGGCGAAGACCTGCCCGTGGCAGCCCAGGCATGAGCGACACGTCCATTGCCGAGCGCGCAAGGGCAGCGCTTGCCGAAAAACCCGATGGCGTGGTGGAAGCCATTGCGGCAACTGCTGGCGTGACACCGGCTGACGTGCTGGCCGTTCTGCCGCACGGTGCCGCCGTCTCCGCGCCCGCCGAGAAGTTCATCGATATCTGGAACGAGCTACGCAGCTGGGGCGAAGTTCTGATGATCGTGCAGACGCCGGACATCGTCTTCGAAGTTCCCGGCCACCTGCCGGAGGGAACGGAAGGACATGGCTGGTTCAACATTCATGGTGACAGCCCCATTGGCGGGCACATCAAGAAAGACAATTGCGCGACGATCACCTTCGTGGACCGCACGTTCCATGGTCGCCGGTCACTGTCCGTCTGGTTCATGAATGCCGGTGGCAGCGCCATGTTCAAGCTGTTCGTGCGCCGCGACGAAAACAAGGAACTGATGGCCGACCAGCTTTCGAAATTTGAAGCGCTGCGCGACAGCTTCCTCTCCTGACGAAAACTCAGCCGCTACCTCTAATTTCGGTAGCGGCTTTTCCTTTGAACATCCAATGTCGCTTCCGGCATGGCTTGACCCTCCCATCATGCCCTATCCATTCAAGGCCTTGGTTCTGTGCGAGAGGCTTTTCGCCGTTCCCGACCTGCGCTATAGGCCGTTGCGACACATGATGAGGGGAAGCCGATGACGACCTATGTTTTGACCGTAGCCTGCACATCCAAACGCGGCATCGTCGCCGCCATCTCGGGTTATCTGGCGGACAAGGGTTGCAACATCGTCGACAGCTCCCAGTTCGACGACCTCGAAACCGGCAAATTTTTCATGCGCGTCTCCTTCATTTCCGAGGAAGGCCAGAGCATGGACAATATTCAGGCTGGCTTTGCGCCCATCGCGACGGAATTCGGCATGGAGGCCAATATCTACAGCGATGGCGAACGGACCAAGACACTGCTGATGGTGTCGCGTTTCGGCCACTGCCTGAACGACCTGCTCTATCGCTGGAAAATCGGCGCGCTGCCCATTGATATCGTCGGCGTGGTCTCCAACCATTTCGAATACCAGAAAGTCGTCGTCAATCACGATATCCCCTTCCACCACATCAAGGTTACGAAGGAGAACAAGCCGAAGGCCGAAGCGCAATTGCTGGACCTGATCGACACCAGCGGTGCAGAACTGGTCGTGCTGGCGCGTTACATGCAGGTGCTCTCGGACGAAATGTGCCGCAAGATGTCGGGCCGCATCATCAACATCCACCACTCCTTCCTGCCCAGCTTCAAGGGTGCAAACCCCTATAAGCAGGCTTACGAGCGCGGCGTAAAGCTCATCGGTGCGACAGCGCATTACGTCACCGCCGATCTGGACGAGGGCCCGATCATCGAGCAGGACACGGTTCGCGTCACCCACGCGCAATCGGCGGAAGACTACGTCTCGCTGGGCCGGGATGTGGAAAGCCAGGTCCTGGCCCGCGCTATCCACGCCCACATCCACCACCGCACCTTCATCAACGGCAACCGCACCGTCGTCTTCCCACCAAGCCCCGGCAGTTACGCATCGGAGCGGATGGGGTGATTTTTTACCGATGAGAATCTTGAACTTTATTTTCGCTGGGGAGCAACCGACCGCCTGACTGACCGTTGTTTTCACGTTATCAAACACAGAGGTCTCCCTCATGAAAAAGCTGATTATTGCCGGTGCCGCGCTGTTCCTCGCGGCAGGGTCTACGTTTGCCCAGCAGCCACCACCACCGCCTCCAGGGGGCGCGCCAGACGCGGGCCAACAGGCTGATGCGCCACCGCCTCCTCCACCACCTCCGGGTGCTGGACCAAGAGCCGATGTTCCTCCTCCACCGCCACCACCCGGCCATTGGGGTCCTAAAGACGGCGGCCCACGAGAAGGCGGTCCGCGTGATCGTATGATGATGCCACCGCCACCTCCGCCACCTTCGAAGGGCGCTCATTTCCGCCTGGAGCAGGGCGAAACCAAGATCGATATCAAATGCGCCGATGATGAGCCGATGAAGGCTTGTTCGGACATCATGATGCAGTTGATCAACAAGATTAACGAGTAATATTCCATTCGACCGATGAAGCGGCGCTCAGGCGCCGCTTCAGGAAAAACGGACGGTGGCTTTCAGCCCTTTTCCAGATGTACCGTCTTCCAGTGACAGCTGCCCGTTAAACAGCGCAGCAATCTCCTCGACAATGGCGAGGCCAAGTCCTGCGCCGGGTGCCGCATTGCCATCGCCTCTGGCGAAGCGCTGCCGCACGACATCTCTTTTTTCAGCAGAGATTCCTGGGCCGTTGTCTTCGACCTCGATAAACGCCGAGCCCTGAACATTTCCTACCCTCACCGTCACCTCCGCACCCCGCCCGGCATAGGCGATGGCATTGCTGATCAGGTTGCCCAGCAACTCTCCCAACAGCAACGGTTCTGCCGGAATGCTCGCCATTTCCACCTGTTCGAAACCAAGGTCGATGCCAGCATCTGCTGCAACAGGCACGTAGTCAGCCGTGACAGATTGCGCCAGCGAGACGAGATCGACCTCGACGAGGCTTTGCTTCTCTCCAGAACCGGCAGCATCGATATTGGCCATGCGCAGCAGTTGCGCCAGAATATGCTCTGCATGTGCGACAGAAGCGTCGCCCTTGTGAGCCGCCGCCTGCGCCTCTTGCAACGTCGAAGCGCGCGCCGAGAGGGCCAACTGCGTGCGAATAATCGCAAGCGGTGTTCTGAGCTGATGGCTGGCATTCCCCGTAAAGTGCCGCAGCGCATCCAGTGCAGATTGCAGCCGCACCATGAACGAGTTGACGGTTTCCACGAGGTTCTCGACTTCCACCGGCACGGATTGGCGGATCGGATGCAAATCATTGGGGCTGCGTTCAGCGATGGCTTCGCTGAGGCGGTAAAGCGGGCGCAGCGAAATCGTCACTGCAATCCACACGATAATAGCGGCACCGATGATCATGAACAGAAGGCGCAGAGCGGAGCGAATGATGATGGCCTGCGCCAGGCGGCTACGCGCAATCGTGGTCTCTGCCACGGTCACGGTAAACGGCACCGAGTTGACGCCCGTCGAGGCAAACCGCTCGATGGCCGCGACACGAATGGGCTCGCCACGAAATTCGGCATCGATGAAAATCGGCGCGTCACTGCGCGCCTTGTCCACCGAGGGCAGATTTTGATAGCCGGTCAGGAACTGACCGTTGGGGCCATCCACCCGGTAAAACACCCTGTCTTGCGCTGCCGATGTCAGCATTTCCAGCGCGACATAGGGGATATCCACCTCCAGCGAACCGTTTTCAGACACCACGACCCGCTCGGCAATTGCCAAGGCAGAGCCGGAGAGCACACGGTCGGAAACGATATTGGCGGTGTTGATAGCTTCACGATAGGTATCGGCCAGCGCGATGCAGCCGATGATCGCCGTGGAAATCAGAAGCCAGCCCAGCAGGCGCCGCCGCAGCGAATAGGCGGCCTGCCTCATTGCGCGGTCTCCGGCAGTTTTTCGAGGTAATAGCCGATGCCCCGCGCCGTCTTCACCGTCAGCCCGTGAGGCCCCAGACGTTTGCGCAGACGGCTGACATATTGCTCGATGGCATTGCCGGAAAGCTCGTCATCGAATCCGGTCAGAGACTGGACGATGGCTTCCTTTGCCACCACTTTTCCGGCGCGCATGAACAGCACTTCCAGCAGCGCCACCTCGCGTGCGGGAATGTCGAGCGGATGCCCTTCGGCGGAAAATGTGCGCGATGTCAGATCGAAGGAGACGTTACCGAAGCTGGCCAGCGAAGAGCGCAGACCGGCATTGCGGCGGAGCAGCACCCGCACCCGCGCCTCGAATTCATTGATGTCGAAAGGCTTGGTCATGTAATCGTCGGCACCGAGATCGAGCCCCTTTACCCGCTCCTCCGGCGAACCGCGGGCGGTGAGGATCAACACCGCCGCCTTGTCCTGACGGGCGCGCATGGAACGCAACACGTCTATGCCGTCCATTTCCGGCAGGTTGAGGTCGAGAATGACGAGATCGAAATTTTCAGCGGCAATGGCGGCAGAAGCGGACGCGCCATCGGACACCACATCCACGGCATAGCCGCTTCCGCGCAACAGCGCAGAAAGGCCTTCCGACAAAACCTGATTGTCCTCCACCAGCAGAATTCTCAACGCCAGCAATCCTCCATTTGGCTTTGAAACTATCCAAGCCTTTCCGTCTTGTGAATGGCAAGGCGCTGCGGCATGATCTTTTCCATGCGTATTCTTCTGTCCCTCTGTCTTTTCCTGACGGCCGCCACCTGTTTGAAGGCGCAGCAGATGCTGTTTCCTGCTCTTTCCGGGAAGGCAGACGCGGAAACGCTCGTGGTCTATTCTTCATTGGACGAGCCACTTGCCACGCCCATGATAGAAGGTTTCCAGAAAGCAAACCCGGATGTGGCGGTCTCTTACGAGGACATGCTGACGGGAGAGATCTACGATCGCATCGTGCGGGAAACGGACGCCGGTGAAAAAACCGCCGACTTCGCTTTCTCCTCGGCCATGGACCTTCAAGTCAAACTCAGCAATGACGGCTATGCGCAACGCTCCGATCTGCCGATGAGCGCACGCTGGCCCGCCTGGGCCAACTGGCGCAACACGGCCTATGCGCTGACCTTCGAACCCGCCGTCTTCGTCTACCACAAGCCGAGTTTCCAGACCGAAAAGCCCCCAGCCAGCCGCGCGGAGTTCGTGGATTATCTGGAGCGGCACGCCAAAGAGGTCCACGGCCGCATCGCAACCTACGACATCGAACGTTCGGGCGTCGGCTTCTTGTTCATGTCGCGGGATCAGGAGCAGTTCGGTGATATCTGGAATGTCATCAAGAGCATGGGCACGGCGGGCGTGAAGGTTTACTCCACCTCATCCGCCATTCTGGAACGCATCTCGGATGGCCGCTTCGTGCTGGGCTACAACATCCTCGGCTCCTATGCGGCGGATTGGGCATCGCGCCACCCCGATGTCGGCATCGTGCTGCCGAAGGACTATACAGTTGTCATGTCCCGCATCGGGCTGGTGCCGCAGGCGGCGCGCAATGCGGAACTTGGCCGTCGCTATCTGGAATTTTTCATGTCGAAGGAAGGCCAGACAATCATGGCGCGGCAGTTGCAGATCCCCGCCGTCAGCCCAGATGTGGCGGGCGACAACACGGCCAACATGATGCAGGCCATCCACGGCGCGCAATTGCGGCCCGTGCCGGTCAGTCCGGGACTGATGGTCTATCTCGACCAGGTCAAACGCGCCCGCATCATCGAGCGCTGGAACGAAGCTTTGCGCGCCCAGTAGACGTCTTTCAAAAATTAATAGACAGTAAATGTGCTGAGGAATTGCCAAGCGTCAGTTAGATGACAGCTTTCTATGGTGCTGTGCAGTTCTTCGTTCATCCGTGGAGGCGGACTGAAGAAGCGGGAGGATAAGTCTCACAGGACAGATGGTTCGGGTCGCTAACTTGCCACCCTTGATGTCGTCCGTGCGCGCCCCTTCCGCGATCACAACAACATGCCGAAACGGCATACAAGGAGGGTTCACTTTGAAGCATTTCCTCATCGCTTCGCTTCTCGCAGGCGCAATGGCACTTCCAGCGGCAGCAGCCGACTACACCATCATCGCACCGGCAAACCCCGGCGGCGGCTGGGATCAGACGGCACGTTCGTTGCAGACCGTTCTGCAGGAAGACGGCATTTCCAAGCGCGTTCAGGTTCAGAACGTTCCCGGCGCTGGCGGCACTATCGGCCTTGCCCAGTTCGCAAGCCAGCAGAAGGGCAATCCCAACGCGCTGATCGTCGGCGGCTACGTCATGGTGGGTGCGATCCTCACCAACCATGCACCTGTCACGCTGAAAGAAGTGACGCCCATCGCGCGTCTGACCGGTGAATACGAAGTCATCGTCGTTCCCGCATCGTCTGAAATTCAGAACATCGGCCAGCTGATCGAAAAGCTCAAGAAAGACCCGGGCAGCGTATCCTGGGGCGGCGGTTCGGCTGGCGGCACAGACCACATCACGGCGGGCCTGATTGCCAAGGCTGCTGGCGTCGATCCAACCAAGATCAACTACATCGCCTACTCCGGCGGCGGTGAGGCTCTGGCCTCCATTCTCGGCGCGCAGGTCACAGCCGGTATCTCCAGCTACGGCGAATTCGAAAGCCAGGTGAAGGCCGGAACCGTTCGTCTTCTCGCTATCTCCAGCGAAGCCAAGATCGACGGCATCGAAGCCCCGACGCTGAAGGAAAGCGGCCTCGACGTCGTGATCCAGAACTGGCGCATGGTTGCAGCACCTCCAGGCCTGACGCCTGAGCAGGAAAAGGCTGTTAGCGCCGACGTCGAAAAGCTGGCGAAGTCTGCCAAGTGGCAGGAAACTCTGAAGACCAAGGGCTGGATGGATACCTATCTTGCCGGTGACGCTTTCAAGGAACAGCTTGCAAAAGACACCGCCTCGACAGAAGCCATCCTCAAAGACATCGGACTGGTAAAATGAGCCAGGGTTCATCCCCTTCCCAAGCCACAAAGCGCCGCCCTGATTGGGCGGCGTTCGGCATCGCCGTTTTTCTGGTCATCGTCGCCGCCGTGATCTTCTGGGATTCGGCACGGCTTGCCAGCGTCACCGGTTATTCTCCGGTTGGCCCGGCAACCGTTCCTTACGCCATTGCCTTCTGTCTTGTCGGTCTGGCGATCTGGACCGGGTTCGAAGCATGGCGCAATGAATTTCCGGCCCGCGACAAACAGGAAATGGGACCTGTTTTCTGGGTCATCGCCGGTCTTGCCGCGCAGATGCTTCTGCTGAACGTCGCAGGCTTCTCGATTGCCACCGGCCTGCTCTTTGCGTTTACCGCGCGCGCCTTCGGCAAACGCAAGCTCTGGTATTCGATCCCCATCGGTATCGTTTTCAGCTTCATCATCTGGGTGATCTTTGCGCAGCTGCTACAACTCTCGCTGCCTGCCGGACCCTTGGAGCGGCTGTTCTTCTGACGGCCGATCCACTCGATAAACAACAAGACATGAAGCCTTGGCGCCCGCATTTTAAGCGCAGCAAGGGCTTCACCCGACAGGGGGACAACTGTCCATGAGCACTTTTGATTTTCTGCTGCAAGGCATCGCGGTTGCTGCGCAACCGATGAACCTTCTCTATGCGCTGATCGGCGTTACGCTCGGCACTGCCGTGGGCGTTCTGCCCGGCATCGGCCCGGCACTGACCGTTGCGCTGCTTCTGCCCGTCACCTACCAGCTCGATCCAGCCGGATCGCTCATCATGTTTGCCGGTATCTATTACGGCGGCATGTATGGCGGCTCGACCACGTCGATCCTGCTCAACACACCCGGTGAAAGCGCCTCCATCGTCACAGCGCTGGAGGGCAACAAAATGGCCCGCGCGGGACGTGGCGGACCGGCGCTTGCCACCGCCGCCATCGGCTCCTTCGTGGCTGGCCTCATCGCCACCATCGCTTTGGCTTTCGTCGCGCCCTACATCGTCAAGCTGGCGCTGGTCTTCGGCCCACGCGAATATTTCGCGCTGATGGTGCTGGCCTTCGTTACCGTCTCGTCGGCCTTCGGTGATTCGGCACTGCGCGGCCTCACCTCCCTCTTCATCGGCTTCACTCTCGCCATCGTCGGCATCGACCAGTTGACCGGCCAGACGCGCATGAGCTTCGGCATTCCCGATCTGCTCGACGGCGTGGAAGTCACCACACTGGCTGTCGCCATGTTCGCTATCGGTGAAACTCTGTTCATCGTGGCGCAGGGCCAGAGCGGCGACGAGAAGGTCGAAGCGGTCAAGGGTTCGGTCTGGATGAGCGCCCAGGATTGGGCTCGTTCGTGGAAACCATGGCTGCGCGGCACGTTGATCGGCTTCCCCATCGGTGCGATGCCAGCAGGCGGTGCAGAAATCGGCACCTTCCTGTCCTATGCGACGGAAAAGAAGCTGTCGAAGCACCCGGAAGAATTCGGCCACGGCGCCATCGAAGGCGTTGCAGGTCCTGAAGCGGCCAACAATGCGTCCGCAGCCGGTACGCTCGTGCCGCTGCTGACGCTCGGTCTGCCGACAACGGCAACGGCTGCCATCATGCTCGCCGGTTTCCAGCAGTTCGGCCTTCAGCCCGGCCCGCTTCTGTTTGCGACAAACCCGCAGCTCGTCTGGGGCCTGATCGCCAGCCTGTTCATCGCCAACCTCATGCTGCTGGTTCTCAACCTGCCGCTGATCGGCCTGTGGGTAAAGCTGCTGACCATTCCAAAGCCGTGGCTCTACGCTGGTATCCTGCTGTTTGCGACGCTCGGCACCATCGGCGCCAACCCATCGGTCTTCGAACTCGGCATGCTCCTGGCCTTCGGCATCCTCGGCTATGTCATGCGTATCTTCGGTTACCCGATTGCGCCTGCGGTCGTAGGCCTCATCCTCGGGCCGCTGGCCGAACAGCAATTGCGCCGTGCACTCGCCATCGGTCAGGGTGACCCTTCGGTTCTCTTCACCTCGTGGATTGCCGTGGGCCTGTTCGTTGTCGCCGCAGCCGCCTTCTTCATCCCACTGATCATGCGTATTCGTGGACGCGGACAGGTGCTGACGCAGTTGGCTGCCAACGAAGACTAAGACAAAAGGCGTTTCCTCCCAAGAAAGCCTCGGCCCCGCATTCGTAAGGATGCGGGGCTTTTTGTATCAGGAACAGAAAGGAGCCCGTACCGTTTAGACCATACGAATAAAGGCTGAGGAAAACCCGATGCGTCCCTATGTGCTGCTGCTTCTTGCGGGTCTGGCATCCTGCACCACCGCTTACACTGTCGAGCCCATTCCGGGCAGCATCACCTATGGCGGCCAGCCCAGAACGAAGCTGACGAAATCGCCTGTTGGCAGCACATTCAACCATGATTTCATCATGAACGATGGCCGGCGCGCCTATGAGACCTACCGCATAGAGCCGGACCGCTCTCTGACACTGCTGAACCGGGAGATCATCAGCGACGTCCCACCCGATTGATCGTTTGCAGCTTCTCGCCCTGTTGAGAGGATGAATGGAACGACTGTCTCGCTAACTCGTTGCTTTCTCGAACGTTTCGAAAATACCCATGATCGATGTGTCAGGAGAGAAAAATGAGAACGCATAAGACAAGAAACGATTTACCGTCCAATACCAAAGCAACTGTTATCGGGCTTTTGAACGAAGCTCTTGCCTCCGTTATCGATCTGTCCCTCGTCACCAAGCAGGCACACTGGAACCTCAAGGGTCCGCAATTCATTGGCGTCCACGAATTGCTGGATCAGTTTCGTGCCCTTCTCGACAAGCATAGCGACACGATTGCAGAGCGCGCGGTGCAGTTGGGCGGAACGGCGCTGGGCACGGTCCAGTCGGTCAATTCGACGTCGAAGCTCAAGTCCTACCCTACCGACATCTACAAGATTCAGGATCATCTGGATGAGTTGATCGAGCGCTACGGCGACGTTGCAAACCTCGTTCGCAAGTCCATCGACGAGGCGGATGATGCCGGTGATGCCAACACTGCCGACATCTTCACGGCAGCGTCGCGTGATCTCGATAAGTCGCTTTGGTTCCTAGAGGCACACGTCCAGGAAAAAGCCTGATTACAAACGAAAGCGCCCGGCGAAAACCGGGCGCTTTGTCTATCCTCTATGACCAATCAATGGCGACGCAGAACCGCTTTGCCGATGTCCCGCAGCATTTCGTGATCGAGAATGCCGCGCTGGGCGCTTCTGATCAGCACTGCTGCACATTCGTTGGCTACATGGCTGCTTCGGTCCTCAAGGCACTCGAAGCACACGCCATCAAATATAGTCTGAAGGTCAGTGACCTGTTGGGGCGACAGTTGTGTGCCCACACGTTGAAAAGCCACGTACGACAAGGCTCATCCTCCCAAAGATGCGAATTATCCGTACTCAATTACAAGAATGTTTAGGTTTTACACCTGATCGAATCACATGTCGAATCGGATTTTAACGAATTTTCAACGATTATTTTTCTGGAACTCCAATCAATCGCCACCCGTTACTGATTCGTCACAACGAGGAGAATGTACATGGACTGGAACCGCGTAGAAGGTAACTGGAAACAGGTCAAAGGCAAGATCAAGGAACAGTGGGGCAAGCTGACCGACGATGATCTGGACCAGATCGCAGGCAAGCGTGAGCAGCTTGAGGGTAAAATCCAGGAGCGCTACGGCGTAGAAAAAGACCATGTCAAAAAGGATGTCGATACCTGGTACGATCGCCAAACCTGGTAATGACAATTAAAACGAACATACGAAAATGCCCGCATCGAGCGGGCATTTTTGCGTTAGGTACGCATCTCAGGTCGGACGCAGACCAAAGTCGTGTAATGCCTTCTCGATGAGATTGGGCGAGACGGGCTTCGTCAGAAAAATCACCCCCGGCGGCAATACGCCTTCGGCAGGATCGTACCGGCCAGAAATGACGACGACCTTGATATCAGGCCAGCGGCGATGCGCGACATTGGCCAAGCCCAGACCATTGATCGAGCCCGGCATATCGATATCCGTCAGAATGGCGTGGATGGGCGCATCACGTTCCAGCATTTCGACAGCCTGATCGGCCGTGGACGCTTCCTCTGCCACGAAGCCAAGGTCTGAAACCATATCGACGAGATCAAGGCGAATAAGCCCGTCATCTTCGACTATGAGGAGGCGCGGTTGCATCAATCAATGCTCCTGCTGAAAACTGGAAAGGTCTGCAGAGATGATGCAGCGGAGACCACCGGCATCATAGGCAATGTCGACCCGGCTATCTGCGGCACCGGCAAGACCGGCTTTGATAAGACGTGAGCCGGACCCGACGCGTTGCGGCATGGCGACAACAGGGCCTCCGGTTTCAGTCCACAAAAGTTCAAACCTGTCCTTCGCTTCGCCCGTCACATGCCAGCGAATATCGACCCGGCCTTCCGGCACCGACAATGCACCATACTTGATGGCGTTCGTCGCAAGCTCATGCAGGATCAGCGAAAGCGATAGCGATGGACGCGAACCAACCCGAAGATTAACGCCTGATACGGTAAACCTTGACGCCATCGGGTCGTTATGGACCTCAAGCATCTGGTTGACGAGTTTATGGACATGCGACGTGCCGAGCCCGCCCTGGATCACCGTGTCATGGGCCGCGCTCAATACACCGATACGGGCCGAAAGCGTCTTGCGTGCGCTATCCAGACTTTCGGCGGAGCGCAACGTCTGCGAAGCAATAGCCTGCACCATGGCGAGCTGATTCTTAAGGCGATGACCAAGCTCGTGCGAGATCAGTTCGCGATGCTTCTGCTCTGCCAGCCGTTCCGTGACATCCTGCGCCTGCACGAGAATCCCCGTGATTTCACCGGACCCGGAACGCATCGCCTGATAGACGAGATCGATCATGCGGCTTTGTTTTTCGCCATCCGGTCCACGGTTCAACTCCACCGGTACGGCGCGCGCGGCGAAAGGCTTACCGGTTTTGTAGACATCATCGAGCAGGTCGATAAAGCCCTGCTTGACGACTTCGGATACCGCTTCCGCAACGGGACGTCCGATGATGTCACGACCGACGCCGATCATCGAGTAATATTCCTCGTTGGCGAACTCGAAGATATGGTTCGGGCCACTGAGCGTCGCGATGCCGGATGGCGACATCTGGAAAATCTGCAGCAGCTTCTCGTGCATGCTTTCCTGTTCGCGCCGCATGATGATCTCGTTGGTGATCTCGCTACAGGCACAAAACATGCCCAACACGATACCACTCTGATCGCGCACCGGCGTATAGGAAAAGGAAAAGTGCGTTTCCTCGGGGTAGCCCTTGCGGTGCATGATGAATTCGATGTCATCCATCGACGTGCCCTGCCCGGCATAGGCCGCCGAAATAATCGGATCAACCGCCTCCCAGATATCAAACCATAGTTCTTGGAAGGAATGCCCAAAGGCCGCAGGGTGGCGGTTGCCACACATGACCGCATAACCGTCATTATAAAGACAGGTCTGCTTGGGACCCCAGACGATGAGCATGGGTTGCAGTGATCCAAGCATGACGTTGACGAGCGTCTGAAGCTCCACAGGCCATGAATCGGGAACGCCTAACGGGCTATTTTCCCAAGCAAAACCCCGGAACAAATCTCCGCATTCGCCACCGCCTACAAAATTCAAAACTGTCCCCGTACGTCCTGTTCCCTCCACGACAACTCATTCGTCCTGATTTGGTTCCATGACAAAACGCAAGTCTGCGCCCGGCCCAAATAAGGTCTGAGAAAGTCTCGCCGAGACCGTTTAGAAAGATGCCGAGAGGAAAAAAGCAGGTCCTTATTTAAATTTCACTAATTTGGAACGAATGGACTCTCCCGCAGTTTGAGATGCACGGAGCTGTGAAAAAGCGGCCCGCATAAGAGGAAATCATTATGAAGAAAATCATTCTTGCGGCAGCGCTGCTCAGCGCCACTGCCTTGTCTGCTGCTGCCCAGACGTCCGCACCTGCCACCAGCACCGATGGCAACACGCCAGCCGTTGCCACACCGGAAACAAAGAACCCGACTGCCCCTGTCGAAGGCGCCAACAGCTTTACCGAAGAGCAGGCCAAGACGCGTATCGAAGAGGCCGGTTATTCCGAGGTCAAGAACCTCATGAAGGATGACAAGGGCATCTGGATGGCTGCGGGCATGAAGGACGGCAAGGCTGTCACCATCGCCATGGACTACCAGGGCAATGTCGTCGCCAAGTAATCACGCCGTCACACGCTGACGCAACAGAATTTTGAGGAGCACGACATGAAAACCATTACCGGACTTTTTGACGACCACGCAGATGCACGCGAAGCAGTCACCGCACTGGAATCCGCTGGCGTACCGTCCAAGGACATCAGCATTGTTTCGAACAATGCACATAACCGCGACCACGCTGACGAGTCCAAGGCCGCTGAAGGTGCTGGAACCGGCGCAGGTATCGGTGCTGTCGTTGGCGGCGCTGGCGGTCTTCTGACTGGCCTTGGCCTGATGGCGATCCCGGGCGTTGGCCCGGTTGTTGCAGCCGGTTGGCTTGCAGCAACAGCCGCAGGTGTCGCAGCCGGTGCGGTTGCAGGTGGTGCAGCTGGCGGTATCGTGGGCGCGCTGACGGACTCTGGCGTGTCTGAAGAAGATGCCCATGTCTACGCAGAAGGTGTGCGTCGTGGTGGTACCATCGTTACGGCAAAGGTAGACGACAACCACGTGTCGGAAGCCGAAGCCATTCTCAAGCGCTCCAACTGGGTCGATCCCGCGGAACGCCGCACAGCTTACAATGAGCAGGGCTGGCAGCGTTTCGACGATGCGCTTGATCCATACGACACGAACCAGATTGAAGAAGAGCGCAAGCGCTACAACCGCCCAACGCTCTGATTGATGACTACTGCGACGTCTCCTTCAAACACTGAAAACTGAAGCGTCGTGAAATTTGCGGGGCCGCCTTTTCCGGGCGGCCCTTTTTTCATCAATGCTGCCTCTGTGCAGTTCACGCTCACAACCATCAGGGAGATGCGTCATGGCCAAGAAACCGGCTAATCCACCATCAGTGCAGCCAACGGACGTCGTGACCATCCACGACCAAAAAATGCAGCGTGGTTCAGGGGGCGAGCTGCACCAGTTTGCTGAGGGCGATACGCCTGTCATGACCACCGCACAGGGTGGACCCGTGGCCGACGATCAGAATTCGCTGCGGATCGGCTCACGTGGCCCCTTGGTCGTGGACGATTTTCACTTCCGTGAGAAGATGTTCCACTTCGACCACGAACGCATTCCCGAGCGCGTCGTCCACGCCCGCGGTTATGGCGCCCATGGTTATTTCGAAACCTATGAGTCCCTTGCGGACTATACCAAAGCCGATATCTTCCAGCGCAAGGGCGAGAAGACGCCGGTCTTCGTCCGGTTCTCCACCGTTGCCGGTAACAAGGGTTCTGCCGATCTTGCCCGCGATGTGCGCGGCTTTGCCGTCAAGCTCTACACGCAAGAGGGCAACTGGGACCTCGTCGGCAACAACATCCCTGTGTTCTTCATTCAGGACGCGATCAAGTTTCCCGACCTGATCCATGCCGCCAAGCAGGAACCGGACCGCGCCTTCCCGCAGGCACAGACAGCCCATGATAATTTCTGGGATTTCATCAGCCTGACACCTGAGAGCATGAACATGGTCATGTGGATCATGTCGGACCGCACCATTCCCCGCTCCCTGCGCTTCATGGAAGGCTTCGGTGTCCACACCTTCCGCTTCGTCAATGCGGATGACAAATCCACCTTCGTCAAATTCCACTGGAAGCCAAAACTCGGCCTTCAATCGGTCGCATGGAACGAGGCCGTCAAGATAAACGGCGCAGACCCGGATTTCCACCGTCGCGACCTGTGGAACGCCATCCAGTCAGGCGATTTCCCGGAATGGGAATTGCAGGTACAATTGTTCGATCAGGACTTCGCAGACAGCTTCGACTTCGACATTCTCGATCCAACCAAGATCATCCCGGAAGAAATTCTCCCGCCCAAGGCCATCGGTCGCATGGTGCTGGACCGCATGCCGGACAATTTCTTTGCCGAGACCGAACAGGTCGCCTTCATGACGCAGAACGTGCCGCCGGGTATCGATTTCAGCAACGATCCATTGCTGCAAGGCCGCAACTTCTCCTATCTCGACACGCAATTGAAGCGTCTGGGCGGTCCAAACTTTACGCATCTGCCCATCAATGCACCGAAGTGTCCCTTCGCGCACTTCCAGCAGGATGGCCACATGGCTATGCGCAACCCGGTGGGCCGAGTGAATTATCAGCCCAACTCGCATGGCGAAGGCCCGCGCGAATCGCCCACAGCCGGTTACCGCCACTTCCCGGCGGAAGAACAGGGCACAAAAGCGCGCCTGCGTCCTGAAAGCTTCGCCGATCATTACAGTCAGGCACGCCAGTTCTACATCAGCCAGACGGGTGCAGAACAACGCCATATCGCCTCGGCCCTCACCTTCGAGCTCAGCAAAGTGGAAATACCGGCAATCCGCGAGCGGATGGTGTCTCACCTTCTGAACATCGATGAGACGCTGGCAACGACCGTAGCTCAGAAGCTAGGCATGCAGACGATGCCGAAACCTGCGGACGCGGCCATGCCGACCCGTCAGGACCTCGACCCATCGCCCGCGCTCAGCATCGTTGAAAACGGTCCGAAGCGCTTCGAAGGTCGCAAGCTCGGCATTCTCGTGACAGATGGTGTCGATGCCGGTCTGCTATCTGCACTGACAGGCGCGGTGACGAAGGAAAAGGCTGTCTTCGAACTGATCGCTCCAAAGGTTGGCGGCGTGAAGGCGTCCGATGGGAGCTTGATCAAGGCCCATCACATGATCGATGGCGGTCCATCGGTCCTGTTCGATGCCGTGGCGTTGCTGATCTCAACGCAGGGTATCGAAGACCTTGTCGATGAAGCTGCCGCACGCGATTTCGTGGCCGATGCCTTCCAGCATTGCAAATTCATCGGCTACGTCGAATCGGCCATGCCGCTCATGCAAAAGGCCGGTCTTGCCGAAGCGCTGGACGAAGGCGTCATCGCCCTGCCGCAGGATGAAGACCCTGCAGACTTTGTTGCCAAACTCGGCACTCTCCGGGTCTGGGGCCGCGAGCCATCCGTCAAGCTCGGCAAGGCATCTCCACCGCTCAAGTCATGAGAGGACAAAGCGCGGCATTCGTGCCGCGCTTTCACCATGAACTAGGCTCCAGGAAGGGTTGGATGACGCAGGTTTCAAAGCGCGGGCGCATCGTCGTCATCAGCGATTTCCAGGATGGTCCGGCCTTTGCCGCCCAAGTACCGACCATCGAGGAATTCCAGACGCAGTGGCAGAGCGGTGCACGCGGCACACCTGCCGACCCTTCAGAAAACAGACCTGATTTCGAAGTCGAAGGCGGTTACATCGAGCGCTTGCCGCTGGCCTGCGTCAAGGCAGGGCTTGTCGACGCCGTGGAAATCTGGACGCATTGGCGCGGAGATAATCCGCCACCACCGGATATGTGCCAGGCCCCCCTCTTGATACGGCGTTCCTTTCAAATGAATGGGCCGCACGCACCCTTCAGTTCCAACGATATGCTGGCTCACATCAACACCTTTGGCCCGCCTGATATCCTCTGCGTCTGGGGGCTGGGCGTCTCGGAAGAGATTTTGATCGCCTGCGAAAAAAGCTATAAAATATATAATTCCATCGATGCACCTGCGTTGCGCATTCCGCCCGATGTCAGCAGGCATTTCGACCTCGTCATCACAGGCGCCGAATGGCAATCGCGCGCGGTGAAAGACCTTCATCCGCATGTGGAAACCGCGATAATGCCGATCGGGCCGGAGTTTGCGTCCGACAGCATGTTCTACCCGACTGCCGATAAAAAACCCTATGACATCATCTATGTCGCAGCAGCGCAGACCTACAAACGGCATGACATTCTGTTTGATGCGCTCGCGAAACTTCCGCGTTCCATCCGCGCCCTTTGCGTCTTCGGCTATGGAGAACTGAGCGACGACCTGCGCCAGCAGGCCCGTGACCTCCAGATCAGCGTGGATTTCGTTGGCCCGCCAGGTGTTCCCTTCTCCGAGGTCAATCGTTTGATGAACCACGCGAAATTCGGCGTCGTCTGCGGCGTCCATGACGGCGCACCAGCCATTTTGACGGAATATATGCTGGCCGGATTGCCCGTTCTCGCCAACAGCGATCTGAGCTGCGGACTGCAATATATCACGCCACAAACCGGTCTCACCGCGACGGCTGATCAATTTCACGATGGTATTCTGATTATGCTCGAAATGGCATCGACGTTTTCACCAAGGCAGGCCGTCATCGACAACTGGACATGGCCGCACACTGTCGAAAAGCTGCGAAAACTTATGCGCACCTAAGAATATTAGAAAGTTTTCAAGATCGCAGGAACAAACCCCTTTTCGTCCGGTTTGGAAATGCCCCTCAAACGCGGATCCGCCAATGAATCTCTCCAGTTCGCTTTCCCCATCATCACATGCAACACCCGAGCGTAAGACACCGCTAATTTGTTTTTCGCATCTCAGATGGGATTTCGTTCTGCAACGCCCGCAGCACCTGATGGGCCGTTTTGCCCGGGAAAGAGCCGTCTTCTTCTTTGAGGAATTCATTCCGACTGACCACCATCTGGCCTATCTGGAAATCCATCCGTTCGAGGGAACGACGGTGAAATCCATTCGCCCGCGCATTCCGCATTGGTGGAGCGAGGCGGATCGTGAATTGGCACTCGCGAAACTGCTGGATGATCTGCTGGCCATGTATGGTGCCGCAAAGCCCATCCTCTGGTTCTACACACCCGTCATGTTCAGCTTTGCACGCCACGTAGATGCCTCTGCGGTCATTTATGATTGCATGGACGAGTTGGCGAACTTCAAATTCGCGCCGCAGCACATGAAAGAGATGGAGGCCGCGCTGATGGCACGGGCGGATGTCGTCTTTACCGGCGGCTACAGCCTGTATGAAGCCAAGCGCCGTCAACACGACAACATCCACCCCTTCCCATCAGGCGTGGATGTCGCGCATTTCCAATCCACACGCCGCAACCTTCAGGAACCGGCAGACCAGCTTTCCATCCCCGGGCCAAAGCTCGGTTATTACGGCGTGATCGATGAACGTCTTGATCTGGTGCTGCTTGCGTCAATCGCGAAGGCGAGACCGGATTATTCTTTCGTTATCATCGGCCCCGTTGCCAAGATTGCGCCTGAGGATTTGCCGCGCGCCGGCAATATCCACTATCTCGGCCAGAAGCATTATAACGAGTTGCCCGCCTATCTCTCAGGCTGGGATGCAGCACTGATGCCGTTTGCGCTGAACAGTTCGACGCAGTTCATCAGCCCCACCAAGACACCCGAATATCTCGCATCCGGTCGCCCGGTCGTCAGCACCGCAGTGAAGGATGTCGTTCGGCACTATGGTCATGTCAAAGGCGTTTTCTTAGCAGCCGATGCAGATGCCTTCGCAAAGGCATGTGATGCGACGCTGGCCTTGAAAAAAAGCGCAACCGATTGGTTGGCCCCCGTGGATGTCATGCTCGACGGTTCCTCCTGGGACAAAACCTTCATGGCCATGAAGACGCTGATGGATGAGGCGGTGCTCGCCAATGCCTATCCCACAATTCCCGCGTCGCAAGCCTTACCCCGCGCCCTGCCCCGCACCGAAATCGCTGCCGTAACTCCATGAGCAAACAGCACCGTCGTATCGTGCTTGCGACCGACAGTCTCGACCCATCCGGCTTAGGCGAGCATATGCTGACGCTTGGTCTGGCGTTGCGTGACGATTGGGACGTCACGATAGCAACCCCATCCGGCTCCGCGCCGGATTTGATAACGCGCGCCGCACGGCACGGGTTGGCCGTCAAGACATCGGTTGACGCAGCCGATTTCGAGCAGTGGCTCACGACCTCCGGTGCTAGCCTTCTGCATGTCCATGCAGGTATCGGCTGGGAAGGTCACGTGCTTGCCCGGGCTGGCATGTCCTGCGGCATTCCCGTCATCCGAACGGAGCATCTTCCTTACCTTTTGACGGACGAAGACCAGAAGCTGCACTACGAACGGGAATGTGCAAACCTCGCCCACCGCATTGTCGTTTCCGAAGCATCGAAGGCCAGCTTCGAGGCCAATGGTGTCAATGCGGATGATCTGACCGTCGTACGCAACGGCACGTTTCCGTTGGAGCGGCCCGCCGATCCCACGGTCGACATTCTGAACGGCATCGGCGACCGGAAAATCCTGCTGACCGTCGCCCGCTTTTCACGACAGAAGGACCACGCATCCCTCATTCATGCGCTGCCGGACATCGTTGCCGTGCACCCTTCTACGCTGCTGCTTCTCGTGGGCCGTGGCGAAGAGATGGATGCCACCAGGACACTGGTCCACACGCTGTCGCTTGGCGATCACGTTGTTTTCGCAGGACACCGCAGCGATATCGCAGCCCTGATGGCCCGAGCCGATCTCTTCGTTCTACCATCGAAATTCGAAGGATTGCCGATTGCAGTGCTGGAAGCCATGTCGATTGGCCTGCCCGTGGTCGCCACCAACATCGGCGGCAACAGAGAGGCTCTTGGCCCGGACCATCCCTTTTTTACCGAGTGCGGAGACCCCGCCTCGCTCGCACGTACCGTCATTGCCGCTCTTGATAATGAGCCAGCAGCAACAGCCGCCGGACAGTCCGGCACCCGACGATTTGAAGACGAATTTTCAGCACACCGCATGGCAACGGAAACCGCCGCCGTCTATGGCCGCGTTCTGTCCCGCCAGCCACAGCAAACACAAGGACATACCCCTATGAACAGGTCACGCATCGGCTTTATCGGCGTCGGCGGCATTGCAAACCGGCATCTGGATATTCTGGCCGGGTTTGAAGATGTCGAACTCGTCGCTTTCGCCGACCCGGATTTCGCCCGCGCCGAGCAGCCCGCCGCCCGTTTCGGTGCCAAAGCCTTCGACAATCACCGCGACATGCTGGACCAGCAGGTTCTCGACGCCGTCTATATCTGCATCCCGCCCTTTGCCCATGGCGATGCGGAACGTGACCTGATCCGCCACGGCGTCCCGTTCTTCGTCGAAAAGCCTATAACTCTCGATCTGGCGCTGGCGGAAGAACTGAGCGCAGCCATCGAACAAGCCGGGCTGATCACCGGCGTCGGCTACCACTGGCGATATCTCGACACCGTCGATGAGGCCCGCGACCGTCTGGCAGACAATCCTGCCCAACTGCTGTCAGGCTACTGGCTGGACCAGACCCCACCGCCGCAATGGTGGTGGAAAACGGAAGGGTCCGGCGGCCAGATGGTGGAGCAGGCAACCCATATCGTCGATCTCGCCCGCTACCTTGTCGGCGAAGTTATCGATGTCTACGGTCAGGTCGGCTTTAGAGATCGCGACGCTTTTCCCGGCCTCGATGTGCCCGCCGTCACCACTGCAAGCCTCACCTTCCAGTCCGGCGTTATCGCCAACATCTCCTCCACATGCCTGTTGGGGTGGAGCCATAAGGTCGGCCTCAACATTTTCGCTGACCGCATGGCCATCGAGCTGACAGACCACGACATCATGGTGGATGTCGGCGCGGGACGCCCGGTGCGCCACGCCGAAGGCGATCCCGTCTGGCGCGAAAACCGCGATTTCATCGATGCCATCAGCGGGGGCGAAAACCATATTCGCTGCACTTATCAGGACGCTCTGGCAACGCACCGGGTGGCACTGGCGGTTGCGACCTCGGCCCGCAGTGGCGAGACAGTGAAGCTGGATGCGCCCGACATCACCCGTAATCCGTCTGCACCCCTGTTCCATCCGCCCCGCAACGACGAACCGCAGGGCCTCGCCCCCGGCCACCGCATCATCCGCTCGCTGGGCATCGAAGCACCGGGCAAAGCCTACCTCTTCGATTACGAGGAAGGCCCGCCCGGCGATGGTCAGGTTCGCCTTGAAACCCTCTACACCGGGTTTTCGGCAGGCACCGAACTGACCTTTATGAAAAACACCAATCCCTATTTTCATTCCCGTTTCGATGGTGGACGCGGCGTCTTCATCGAAAACGAGCCCGATCTACACTATCCCGTGCCGTTCCTCGGCTACATGGAAGTAGCCCGCGTGACGGAGTCTCGCGCTGGTGGTTTCAGCGACGGCGACGTGATCGCCGGAACCTATGGTCACAAGAGCGGCCACACCGCTAACCCATTCCACGACGTGCTGCTCCCGCTGCCTGAGGACATCGACCCCGTTCTCGGTGTTCTCGTCGCGCAGATGGGCCCCATCGCCGCCAACGGCATTCTGCATGCCGACGCGGACGCGCTCGGCTCGAGCGTGCCCTCTTTCGGCGCGGGCATCGCCGGACGCAATGTGATCATCATCGGTGCAGGCACGGTGGGCCTGATGACGGCGCTCTTTGCGAAACGCGCAGGCGCGCTCGATGTCATCATCGCCGATCCCTCGCCCTTCCGGCGAGAAAAAGCCCAAACCATGGGCATCACGGCAATGGAGGAGCACGATGTTTGGCAACACGCAAAAGCGCGCTGGCACAATGGCGGCAGAGACCGCGGCGCCGATGTCGTCTTCCAGACCCGCGCCCATGGCGAAAGCCTGCACACGGCGCTGAAGGCGTTACGCCCGCAGGGCACCGTCATCGACCTCGCCTTCTATCAGGGCGGTGCGGCCCGGCTGCGGCTGGGGGAGGAATTCCACCACAATGGCCTCAACATCCGTTGCGCACAGATCAACCGCGTTCCTCGCGGACTGGCCGAGCAATGGAACAGGCCTCGCCTAGCCCAGGAAACCATCGGGCTTCTGAAGAGCTACGGCAAAATCATCCGTGAACAGATGATCACCCATATCGTGCCCCTTGAAGACGGCCCCGCCTTTCTGGCCGATCTCGTGGAAAACAGGCCCGAATTCCTGCAGATCGTTTTCAAGGTCAACGAATGATACCGCAACAGCCACCCGTCCGCATTCTCTTCGTTTTCGCATGGCTTGTCGTGGGCGGTGAGGAAACCGAGGTCCGGCTGCTGGCCCGCAACCTCGACCGTTCCCGCTACCAGCTGGATATCGTTGCGTGCTTTCATAAGGAAGGCATGCCGCACCAGACGCATGACCAGTTGCGGGAACTGGGTGTGGATGTCGACACGACACCCTACAGCCTGTCTTTCGAGGACACTGTCGCGTATCTGGCCAATAAAATCCCGGCTTATGACGTCGTTGTCTCCTGCCAGAATGTTGCTGACATTTATCCTGCGTTGGAGCGCATGCATTGGCGCCCGCCGCTGATAGAGCACGGCGGGCTGGTTTCGGAAGCCCTGGCAGGCCCCAAACACCACACCAGTCGCTATGTCGGTGTCTGCCGCTCCATCTGCGATGCCGCTGCATCCGTCATGCCGGGACGCGAAGACCACGTCACCGAGATACCCTCCATGGTCGACCTCGGCGAATTCGACAGCAGCAAGCGCGTAGCCATGCGCGCGTCCTTGACAGTGGACGACGATACTTTGCTGGTCGGCTGGGTCGGCAGGCTCGACCCCAAGAAAAACGTCGAGGACTTCCTAGAGGCAGCGGCGCTGGTCCACGCACAAAATCCGCAGGTCCGTTTCGTCGTTATTGGTGGTCCAGACGCCTTCATGCCCGAATATGCGATCCATTTGAAAGACCTGGCTAAGGCAAGGAACCTTGATGGCATCCTGACGTTTCTGGGCGACCGCAAGGACATCCCTGCCCTCCTGTCGGCACTCGACATCTTCGTCTGGCTGTCCAAGGGCGAAGGCATGCCGCATGTCATTGCCGAAGCCGGTGCGGCTGGTCTGCCGGTCATCGCCACGCCAGACAATGGCGCAGCACAGCAGATCGAAGACGGCGTGTCCGGCATCTTCGTGCCCTATAACGACCCCACAGCGGTCGCAGCCGCGATACAGCGGCTGGCCGCATCCGCCGATCTACGCCGCAAACTTGGGCAAGCGCTTCAGAACAAGGTCGAAACCACCTACAGCGCGCAAGCTGTCGTGCCGCAATGGAAACGCCTCATAGCACAGGTGCTGAACGAGCGACCGGCAGCTCGCCCGACCGGCATTTTCCAATCCTTCCTGCAAGGTGGCTTTGAATGCTCCACGCACCGGCTGCGACCCCGCGACGGTGAAACCGAGGGCAAACGTCTCGACGTCATTGCTTCCACGCACCATGACCGTCACGCAGCAGTGGATTACCAACAACTGGCGTCTCACTCGATCCGAACCGTGCGCGATGGCCTGCGCTGGCATCTTATCGAAAAAGCGCCGGGATACTACGACTGGGCAAGCTTCCTGCCGATGCTCGAAGCAGCCAATGACACCCGCACCCAGATCATATGGGACTTGCTGCATTATGGCTGGCCCGATGATATCGACATCTGGTCACCGCATTTCGTCACACGTTTCGCAAAGTTCGCCGCAGCCGCAGCACAGCTCGTGAAAGACCACAGCGACGCCGTCCCCTTCTATTCGCCGGTCAATGAAATCTCGTTCTTCTCCTGGGGCGGCGGCGACGCTGCCTATCTCAACCCCTTCGCAAACGGGCGTGGTTTCGAGCTCAAAGTCCAACTCGCCCGCGCAGCCATCGCCGCCATGGACGCCATCCTGGTGGTGGAACCCCGCGCCCGCTTCGTTCACTGCGATCCCGTCATCAACGTCATAACCGATCCCTCCCGCCCATGGGAACGCGGTGTGGCTGAAGGCCACCGCCAATCGCAGTTTCAGGGCTGGGATCTGCTGTCAGGCCGCATGTGGCCGCAGATCGGTGGCCACGAAAAATATCTCGATATCGTCGGCGTCAATTACTACCACAACAACCAGTGGATCCACGGCGGCCCACCCATCGACATGGACCACCCGCTCTACAAACCCTTCAGAACAATCCTGACTGAAACCTACGCGCGCTACGGCAAGCCCATCTTCATTGCTGAAACCGGCATAGAAGGCGACCGCCGCGCCAGCTGGATGAGCTATATTCAACAGGAAGTCACCGCCGCCATGAAATGTGGCGTGCCGGTAGAAGGCATCTGCCTATACCCCATCGTCAACCACCCCGGCTGGGACGACGACCGGGCGTGCGAGAACGGGCTGCTGGCGGCGCAATTTACGGACGGCAAGCGAGACGTTTACGAGCCGTTGGCAAAGGCTTTGAAGTTTTCTGCTGGGAAATGAGTGGTAGCGGGAGAGGGACTTGAACCCCCGACACGCGGATTATGATTCCGCTGCTCTAACCACCTGAGCTACCCCGCCACAGAGGGACGTGACAGTCGTGTAACTGTCCGTCCATCAGGATGAGCGGCTTATAAGGTGCCGCTCCCTTTGGTGTCAAGCGCAAGATGCGCAAAAACGTCGCTTTCTCTCTTGCGGCGAAAACCTGAATGGTTTCAGGCTGCAACCGGGTTTTGTAACAGCGCTTTCAGCGATGCCTCGGCTTCCGGTGAACGCTCAGAGCGCTCGATGAACCCGCCGCCATAGACGCGGGCGTCTGCGCCGGGGGCGGAGTAGAGAACGCAGGCTTGGCCGGGGGCAACGCCTGCTTCACCGATTGAAAGATCGACGTAAACGCCCTTTTCATCCACATGCAACACAGCTTCGGCTGGCGGACGGGTGGACCGCACCTTGGCGAAGCAAGCAAAGCCCTCACCCGCGTCACTGGTCAGATCGCCATCACCCAGCCAGTTCATGTCACGCAGATAGACACGGTGTGTCTCCAGCGCCTCGCGTGGGCCAACCACAACGCGGCGGCCACGGGCATCGAGGTGCACGACGTAGAGCGGCTCACCGGTCGCCACGCCTATGCCGCGGCGCTGGCCGATGGTGTAGTGCACGATGCCATCGTGGCGACCCAAAACGCGGCCATCGAGATGGACGATATCGCCCACCAGAGCGGCATTCGGCTTCAGCTTGTTGATGATATCGGTATATTTGCCCTGCGGTACGAAACAGATGTCCTGGCTGTCGGCCTTCTTGGCGACGACGAGGCCCATCTCTTCGGCGAGCTCACGCGTTTCAGCCTTGGAGAGACCGCCCAGCGGAAAGCGCAGATAATCGATCTGCTCCTGCGTCGTCGCAAACAGGAACCAGCTTTGGTCTCGGTCGCTATCGATTGGGCGGTAAAGTGCGCGGCGGTTGGGATGACCGGGCACAGGGTTGAGCCGCGAGCGGATATAATGGCCGGTCGCCAGCGCGTCCGCTCCCAGTTCCTGCGCTGTGGCGAGGAGATCGGCAAACTTGACCGTCTGGTTGCACGCAACGCAAGGCACTGGCGTTTCGCCCATGGCGTAGGCTTCGGCGAAGGGATTGATCACCGTTTCGCGAAATCGGGCTTCGTAATCTAGCACGTAATGTGGAATGCCCAGCGTTTCGCAGACGCGGCGCGCGTCATCGATGTCCTGCCCTGCGCAGCACGAGCCAGCGCGGTGGACGGCAGCGCCGTGATCGTAAAGTTGAAGGGTAATGCCGAGGACATCGTAGCCCTCGCGTTTCAGGATTCCGGCCACAACGGAGGAGTCCACGCCGCCGGACATGGCGACGACAATCCGGGTGTCTTCCGGCTTCTTATCAAAGTCGAGCGTGTTCACGTGTTTTCCAATCGTCAGTCATACCGGGGTTCAAGGCCCCGCCGCCTGTCGTATCCGGCTTAACCGGAATTAAGGTGCTGCGTATAGGAAAAAACGACCGAGAACGCAAGTAGAGGGCGGTGGACCGCCCTCTGCTGTTATTATTGCTGCGATGAATGGATCAGGCGCCAGCAGTCTTCTGACCATTGCCCAGCCACTTGTCACGCTCGCGCCACAGGGCAGGCAGCGACAGAAGGGCCACACCCACCAGCGCGATGATAGTCTTTTCCACCTGCGTCAATTCTGCGGTACGGCCATCAAGGTAGTAGATGCCGTAGACGATGGCGACGTGCCAAACGTAGACCTGAAGCGAGTGGCGACCCAGAAGCTGAAGAAACTTCAGCGACAGAACCCAGATCACCGCGGCAGCGGCCTTCTGCACCAGCGGGTTGTGGTGCTTCGGACCAGCAATCAGCAACCATGTCAGGCCAACGCCGACGGCAAGGAAGTTGATCAGGTATACAGGGCCGAAGTCAGCACGGATTTCCATGGTGGAGAATTTGCCCATCATGAATTCCGGCATCAGGTTCCACGCCGTTGCAATGCGCAACGGTACGAAGAACAGGCACACGAGAAGGGCTGCCTTGGCAATCCAGCTACGCTGTGGCGAGAAGATCTTCGTCCACGCGATCTTGTTCTGAGCCGTCATCGCACCCATCACCAGAGCCGAGTAGAACACCAGCTGCCAGCCGAAGAGATTGAAGCTGACACGAATGCCTTGCTCGTCGGCACCCTTCACCAGTTCGTTCAAAGGGGTCGTGAAAAGCTGCTGCAAACCAAGCTGACCGGCCATCCACACCAGAAGCGAACCGGCCATCACGTAGGCCCACTTGCCGTCGAGGCAAAGCTTCACCAAAATCGGCGCGAAGATCATGTAGACGATATACTGCGGCAGAATATCCATGAAGGTCGGCTGGAACAGGAATGTCGCGATGGCAGCGAGACGCAGAGGATCGTCAAACGACGTCATGCCGAGCCAGTTGTACCAGATGTACGGCGCATGCGGGATGATCATCCGCACGAACAGCACGGCGATGACGAGGCCCATAGCGTATTTGTAAAGCTCGAGAGCACGGCTCCAGATCATGTCGCGACCGGCTTCATAGCCATACTTCATCATCTTGCGGGCATAGACCATGCCTATGAGAAGACCGGAGAGAAAAACAAAGCCTTGCGCGTCTTCCACGAACGCAAACTGCCGGTGATTGATTTCCATCAGCCACAGGCCACCGGCGAAAACGAGGTGGTTGATAAGCATGAAGACGAGAAAATACCCGCGCATCCCATCGATCAGGTCGAAGCGTTTCATCTAGATTGCTCTCCATACTCGCAGGCACCTGTAAGACAGGGGTGCCTGATCCGAACGACTGAATGGCCCTTGGGATGCCACTCAAACTTGGACCGTGAACGCGATTTCTAAGCTACGGTTCCGCCAAAAAGAACGATTTGCTGCTCGCGACAGTTTCACATTGCTGTGTTGCGCCTTGGTTAGAGCGGCTAGACTGAACGTCGGATGAATGAAAAAAGGCGATTGCGTGGACCAACTGCGGCACACGGGATCAGCCTGGAATGGGCCATATCGGTGAAAGCCTGCCCCACAAGGGCTTACAAAAAGATGTGGCCGGTGCAGGATTGATGCCTGCACCGGCCACAATTAAAGCGAGTTTTTTTATCGGTTCAGGCAGCGGCCTGAATGGCGGCGACCTGCCATGGCGAACCATCGTGACGAACGAATGTCCACATCTCCACCGATTCTTCCGGCTTATGCTCGTCGCCCTGAACCACCTTGCCTGTGTTACGATCGCGCATGATGTCGATAGCGGAGTAACGCATCGCAACAGTTGCGTAATCCTTGCCCTCCTCATGCCAGGCTTCGGCAACATCGCCCTGCAACAGCGTCACATCGCGAACGTCGTTCTTGACGCCGCTCGTGGCATTGTCGCTCAGTTCTTCCGCGAGGTAGGACATGGCTTCGGGCGTCGTCAACTGGCGAAGCGCGCTGTAGTCCTCGGCAGCATAGGCAGCCTGTACGTTTTCCAGCGTCTTCTGGAAGGTTTCGAGATCGCCCTGTGTCACGCCGATTTCATCACCCTCAGATGCCGCATTGGCATGTGCCGGGCCGCGTGGCGTCATGGCCGCAGCAGCAGCGGTTGCGCCCACGGCTGCACCTGTCGCCTTGGAACCCATCTGCGGGATTTTAAACCCGCCGAAAGAACCCTGATTGTTCTGGGAAGCCGACTGATCGTTACGGGCCGAGTTGGAGCCTGTGACGCCGCCGAAAGCGGGCTGGCCCTGACGGCGCGATGCGAAGAAGCGCATGGCGAGCATGACGAGACCACCGATCAAAAGAGCCTGGATCAACAGACCGAAGAAACCGGCCATGCCGCCAAAGCCGCCACCCATGAGCATGCCGAACAGGCCACCCATCAACAAGCCACCCATGAGACCGCCCATCATGCCACCGAACATACCGCGGCTCTGCTGCGGAGCCTGGGCCGTATTAGGACGTGCTGCATTCGGCTGTGTCGCCTGATTGGTATTCGGCGTCATGCTGCGGTTGATCGGCGCGGACTGCCCGGGTGCGGTGTTCGTGGCAGGCGGCGCGGAGAACGTTCTCGTTCCACGGCTACCAAAACCACCACCGGCACGTCTTGCTTCGGCCATGTCAACGGCGACGAACGAAACGGCGATCCCGAGTGCGGCAACCGCAAACAATCCTTTAAAGCGCCTGAAGGCAGCGAACATCGTCTTCTCCTATTACACCGCCCTCCCATTGAGCGGCTCTTGACGGTCGATATAGCAACTATGGATCATCATTTTTAGGGGAATGGCATAAAATTTTTCGTGATATGCAACCCTTGGTAATTGTAAGCGCGATGATACAAAAAACCCGGCAGAGAATTTCTCCTCTGCCGGGTGATGATGGTTCTCGAATGTCTGCCCGAATGCTCAGTCGACGTTGAAGGACAACGACTTGACCTGACGGATGGCTGGGTTGGCGCGCAACTTGTCCAGCACGTCTTCGGACACGGGACCATCGACGTAAAGAAGCGCGATGGCGTCGCCACTTTCCTTCTCCCGGCCCAGCTGGAAGTTGGCGATGTTGACGCCCGCTTCACCAAGCGTCGTGCCCATGAAGCCGATCATGCCGGGAACGTCGGTGTTGGTGATGTAGATCATGTGCTGACCGACATCGGCATCCATATTGATGTTCTTGATCTGGATGAACCGTGCCTTACCATCCGAAAACACCGTGCCGGCAACGGAGCGGACCTGATTTTCGGTCTTCACGGTCAGCTTGATGAAGCCGTCGTAAACGCCGGTCTTGTCGCGCTTGACCTCGGAAAGGATGATGCCCTTTTCCTTGATCATGATTGGCGCGGAAACCATGTTGACGTCAGACACCTGCGGGCGGATGAGACCGGCCAGCAGTGCCGATGTCAGCGCCTTTGTGTTCATGCTGGCGGTTGCGCCATCATAGAGGATTTCGATTTCCTTGGTGGCGCTCTCCTGCACCTGACCCACGAAGGAGCCGAGAACGTCGGCCAGCTTGATGAACGGCTTCAAGCGTGGAGCTTCGTCGGCGGTGATCGACGGCATGTTGATGGCGTTGGAAACGGCACCCTTGACGAGGTAATCCGACATCTGTTCTGCAACCTGAAGCGCAACGTTTTCCTGGGCTTCCGTTGTCGAGGCGCCAAGGTGCGGCGTGCAGACGACGTTTGGCAGGCCAAACAGCGGGCTTTCGGTCGCAGGCTCGACCTCGAACACGTCGAAACCGGCACCAGCGACATGGCCTGATTTGATGGCGTCGGCAAGCGCTGCCTCATCCACCAGACCACCACGGGCGCAGTTGATGATGCGAACGCCGGGCTTGGTCTTGGCAAGGTTTTCAGCACCCAGAATACCGCGCGTCTTGTCGGTCATCGGCACATGCAGCGTAATGAAATCGGCCTGTGCGAGCAACTCATCCAGCTCGACCTTGGTCACACCCATTTCCTGCGCACGCTCTGGCGACAGGAAGGGGTCATAAGCGAGAACATTCATCTTGAGACCGATGGCGCGCGAGCAGACGATGCCGCCGATGTTGCCCGCACCGATAACGCCCAGCGTCTTGCCGGTGATTTCGACACCCATGAACTTGGATTTTTCCCACTTGCCTGCCTGCGTGGAAGCGTCCGCAGCCGGAAGCTGGCGGGCAACGGCGAACATCAGCGCAATCGCATGTTCGGCTGTCGTGATGGAGTTGCCGAATGGCGTGTTCATCACGATGATGCCGCGACGCGAAGCGGCAGGAATATCGACATTATCGACGCCGATACCGGCGCGACCGATGACCTTGAGGTTGGTCGCAGCTTCGATCAGCTTTTCCGTTGCCTTGGTGGCGGAACGGATGGCCAGACCATCGTAGTTGCCGATGATTTCGGCCAGCTTGTCCTTGTCCTTGCCAAGCTTTGGCTGGAAATCGACGTCTACGCCGCGATCGCGGAAGATTTGGACGGCGGTTTCCGACAGTTCGTCAGATACGAGTACGCGAGGTGCCATGGTGTGGGCTCCTTGAAAAGGGTTCAGTCTTGAAAGCGAAAATACGCGGCCCTGCCGTGGCAGGGCCGGAATGGATCAGGCCGCAGCCTTGAAGGTCGCAGCCTTCTGCGTTTCGAATGCCCACTTCAGCCAAGGCATGACGGCCTTCATATCAGCCGTTTCGATGGTCGCACCGGCCCAGATGCGAAGACCTGATGGAGCATCGCGGTAAGCACCGATGTCCAGCGCGACGTTTTCCTTTTCGAGAAGGGCAACCATGCCCTTGGCGAAATCGGCCTGCGCGGCGGCGTCTAGAGCGGCAACATCCTTGCAGACGATCTTGAGGCAGACGGAGGTGTTGGAACGCGTTTCGTCAACGACAGCCAGATTGGCGATCCAGTTATGCTCGGCCACGAAGTCGAAGATGACTTTCGCATTGGCATCCGCACGGGCCATGAGGGCGTTCAGACCACCGAGGTTCTTCGCCCACAGCAGCGCATCGATATAGTCTTCGACGCACAGCATGGATGGCGTGTTGATGGTTTCGCCGGTGAAGATGCCTTCGATCAGCTTGCCGCCAGATGTCATGCGGAAAATCTTCGGCAGCGGCCAGGCCGGTACGTAGGTCGTCAGACGCTCGACGGCGCGTGGCGACAGAATGATGACGCCATGGCCGCCCTCGCCGCCCAGAACCTTCTGCCAGGAGAAGGTAGTGACGTCGAGCTTGGAGAAGTCCATGTCTTGCGCAAATGCGGCAGAGGTCGCATCGCAGATGGTCAGACCCTTGCGATCAGCGGGAATAAAATCGGCGTTTGGAACGCGAACACCCGATGTGGTGCCGTTCCAGGTAAAGACCACGTCACGGTCGAAATCGATGGTGGAGAGGTCTGGCAGAACGCCGTAGTCGGCTTCTACTCTGCGCACGTCCTTCAGCTTCAGCTGCTTGACGACATCGGTCACCCAACCGGCACCGAAGCTTTCCCACGCCACCATTTCGACGCCGCGTTCACCGAGCAGCGACCAGAGCGCCATTTCAACGGCGCCGGTGTCGGATGCAGGAACGATACCGATGCGATAATCGGCGGGAACATTCAAAACGTCACGGGTGAGATCGATGGCCTGCTTCAGCTTGGCTTTGCCAACCTTGGCGCGATGCGAACGACCAAGCGGTGCATCGGCGAGAGCTTCAAGCGACCAACCGGGACGCTTCGAGCAGGGACCAGAAGAAAAATGTGCATTGCCCGGACGTGTGTCCGGCTTAACGATATCTGTCATTTGACTACCCTTTCAGATAGGCGCTCCACGTTAGGGTGGAGTGTCCTGACGCCGTTGCTATGCCTCTCGCCTGTCGCAGTCAAGAAGAATGTGTCGCTTGCACAAAGAATCCTGGCCGAAACGCGCCATCTATCCCCAAACGAAAACCGCCCGCACCCTTTCGGGCACGAGCGGCAGAACTTACGGAGGAAGCTTGAACGTTACTTGTAAACGCTCGGCTGCAGAGGAATATCGGCTGGCGGAATGTACTGCGCCGTATCGCAGCCATTGAAGACATAACGGCCACCGACGCGCACTTCGTGCGACGTGATACCCTTGTCGCGGCCGCCGGACGTCAGGCCACTTCCGCTTGTGCCGAACATGCTGCCGCTGCCGATCTGGCGGAAACGATAGCCGACGTCGGCCTTCAGGTTACAGGTGACATCGATCGACGCACCGGCCATCAAGCCGTACGCGAAGCGCCAGTTACCTTCACCATCGATCTCGCAGTTACCGCAGCTCGACAGCTTGTCCCACTTCACATAGGCACCACCGATACCAGCGCCGAGATATGGCGTGATGCGACCGTAGGTTCCCAGATCTACATAGGCGTTTGCCATGAGAGCGTAAGCGCGCATTGCCGAGTCGGCACGATTGAGTTCAGGTGCAACGCCGCTGAATTTGGATTTCGCCATGTAATCGAATGTCAAATCCGTACGCAGATGATTGTTGATCTGATAGCCAACACCACCACCCACTACGAAACTGTCTTTCAAAGACCGATCGCCGAAGCTCAAACGCTGAATGGTTGGACCAGCGAACGCACGGTCAAAATCCGCACCACGCGACCTGTTGAACGAATAACCCACATCACCGCGCAGATACCAACCGCTTGCTTCCTGAACGGACACTTCCGGTGCCTGATCAACGAATGCTGGCTGCGGCTCTGCCTGATAGACATCTGCTGCAAAAGCGGTTTGGCATGCCATCAATGCGGCGACGACACCGATCAGGCTCTTTTTCATTACAAGGCTCCCTAAGCGGTATCGGCGCCAGATGCGGCGAATACCCGTGAATTCATCATTTACGAAGCCTGAAGGAAATTGGTTAAATCCCTGTTAAATTCGGGAATACATCTGGTTATTTTGCTAACAGACTTGGTTAATACTCTTTTACCGGTTGGAGAGCTCCATCCGGCTTCAAAGAATAAAAATCTCCATATGCGTGTATTTTCAGCGCGTAACTTCGTATTAGTATGCATAAGCCTATGCGACTGAAATAATATTTTGTTAGCTAATATTATTGTCCTTCTCGCAACAGTCATCACCTATTGTAAGTATAAGGCGCCCATTGACTGCGGCGGACCGACGATAGTCAGACATGACGTGCTGATCTCAGAGGGAATTCCTTCCCTACCGCCTGATGGCCCCATCCGCCGGAGGGCGCGTTCAAAATACTTCAAGGTCATCCTTTCTTGAGCACGCCACTGAAATACTTCATTGAGTTGGTGAAGATACCGGACAATAATCCGCCGCTGCTGGTCGCGAAATACCGCGCATTTTGCCGGCAGATGCCGATGATGTATTTCATTTTGATATCGAGCACCTGGGCTCTGGCGGCAACGCATCTGCCCGTTGCGCCGCTGCGGCTGACCGTTGCTGTGCCTACCGCCTTTACCATCATCAGTGTAATCAGGGTCATCTTCTGGTGGAAGTCGCGAAACGAAATCCCCTCGCCTGATTATGCGTTGTCAGCGCTCAGAAGAACACAGCGCCTGTCGGTCGGTATTTCCGTTTCCTTTACGGCCTGGTCCCTTCTGCTCTATCCCTATGGCGACGCCTATCAGCAATCTCACATTGCGTTCTATATGGCGATCACAGTCATTTCGTGCATTTTCTGCCTGATGCATGTCCGCTCCGCGGCGCTTTTCGTCGCGACCATCGTCAATGGCACCTTCATCGTTTTCTTTACAGCCACCGGCCACGCCACCTTCATCGCCATCGCCATCAACATTCTTCTCGTCAGCTTCGGTATGCTGGCGGTATTGATGGTGAACTACCGCAATTTCGAGCGCATGATCAGCGCTCAGCAGCAGACTCAGGCGCTCAGCAACGAAAACCTGCGGCTGGCCAATATCGATAGCCTGACCGAACTTCCGAACCGCCGCGCTTTCTTCAAGCATTTGGCAGAAGCGTTCGAAGCTGCCACCAACGATGGCAAGCGGCTCGCCATCGGGGTTATCGACCTCGATGGCTTCAAGCCGGTCAACGATCTCTACGGGCATTCCTCAGGCGACCGCCTGCTGGTGGAAGTCAGCAACCGCCTGACAGATGAATTCTCGTCCAGCAACCTCTTCCTCGCGCGTCTCGGCGGCGACGAGTTCGCCTTCGTCATTTCAGATGTCGCCGATGACTGTGATGTGGTTGCCGAGGGGCATCGCATGTGCACTGTGATGCGCTCGCCGTTCCATCTGCCGGATGCTACGATCATGATCTCCGGCTCCATCGGCATCGCCGTCTTCCCGGATCTGGCATCGACACCGGAGGAACTGTTCGACCGCGCCGATTATGCGCTTTATCACGGCAAACGCCGCAAGCCCGGCAACAGCACCCTCTTCACCGCTCGTCACGTCGCCGAGATTCACCGCGATGCGCGCATCGAGCAGACGCTGAAACAGGCCGATCTGGCCAGCGAACTTTCCGTCGTGTTCCAGCCCATCGTTGACCTCACTTTGCACGAAACAACGGGTTTTGAAGCACTGGCGCGGTGGAACAGCAAAGTGCTCGGGCAGGTCTCGCCCGCTCAGTTCATTCCCATCGCCGAGCGCGCAGGCATCATCGGCAGCCTTACGCGTCCGCTGTTGAAGAAGGCGCTGACCGCCGCCCGCAAATGGCCGAACCGTTTCCGCCTGTCCTTCAATCTCTCGGCGCAGGATTTGAGCAGCCCGGAAGCGGTGATGAGCATCATCGCCATCATCGAGACAAGCGGCTTCGAAGCATCGCGTCTCGACCTGGAGATTACCGAAACGGCTTTCATTCACGATACCCGCCAGGCGCGCCAGTCGGTGGAAATGCTGCGGCAGATCGGCTGTGGCATTTCTCTGGATGATTTCGGCACCGGCTATTCCAGCCTGACCTCACTCCACTCCCTGCCGCTGACCAAGATCAAGATCGACCACAGCTTCGTTCACGAGATACAGGACAACGTAGCCAGCGAGAAAATCGTCCGCTCAGTGCTGACGCTCGGTCGCGAAATGGGTCTGGATGCGATTGTGGAAGGCGTGGAAACTGTCGAAGAAATGGCCGTGATCAGAAATCTCGGCGCAAAATTCGTTCAGGGTTATCTGATCTCGAAGCCGATGGACGAAAGCGCCATCCCCGGCTTCCTCGCCCAAGAACGCGACGCAAACGCGGTCCTCGCCCGCTCTGCATAGTGGGTTAAACAAAAAGTGCCAGCGCTGCCGCTGACCCGATCGATTGTTTATGCTGCCGATCTTGCGTTGGCGATAACGCCGACCAGATCGTTAACGATACGCTCGACCTGCGCGCTGTCGTCACCCTCAGCCATGACGCGGATCAGCGGCTCGGTGCCGGATGGGCGAATGACCAGACGGCCATTTTTGGCCAAAGCACTTTCCGCATCGGCGATAGCCTGCTTCACCACAGGGTTTTCCAATGGCTTGCCGCCAGTGGTCCGTACATTTTTCAACAGCTGCGGCACAGGCTCGAACTTGCGGCAGACTTCGCTCACCGTGCGACCGGACCGCTTGACGCGGGCTAGAACCTGAAGTGCAGCCACAAGGCCGTCACCCGTCGTACCATAATCCGACAACACGATATGTCCGGACTGCTCGCCACCGACGTTGAAATCATGGTTGCGCATGTGTTCAACCACATAGCGGTCACCTACCTTCGTGCGCGCCAAGGTCATGCCGTTGTCCGTCATGAAGCGCTCGAGACCCAGATTGGACATGACGGTCGCGACGATGCCGCCGCCACGCAGGATTTTATCCTCGGCCCAGCTTGCCGCAATCGTCGCCATCAACTGGTCACCATCGACGATCTGTCCCTGCTCATCCACGATAATGACGCGGTCCGCATCGCCATCCAGCGCGATGCCGATATCGGCGCGCACCTCGTGCACCTTCTTCTGCAGGGTTTCAGGATAGGTCGAGCCGCATTCGAAATTGATGTTTGTACCATTCGGCTCGTTGCCGATGGTCACGACCTCCGCACCGAGTTCCCAAAGTGCTGCCGGAGCAACCTTATAGGCTGCGCCATTGGCGCAATCGATGGCGATCCGCAGACCGCTCAGCGTTACGTCACGCGGGAGCGTGCGCTTGACGAATTCGATGTAGCGATAAATATCGCCATCCACGCGCTTGGCACGACCGATCTCGCTGGGCTTGGCCAGTTGCGCATAAATGTCCTTGTCCAGCAGGTCCTCGATTTCGAGTTCCAGCTCGTCGGACAGCTTGTAACCGTCGGGGCCGAACAGTTTTATGCCGTTGTCTGCAAAGGGGTTATGCGACGCCGAAATCATAACACCGATATCTGCACGAAGGGATCGCGTCAGCATGGCAACCGCCGGTGTCGGGATCGGGCCCAGCAAGAACACGTCGAGCCCCGCCGCCGTGAAACCTGCGACCAGCGCATTTTCCAGCATATAGCCTGAAAGACGCGTGTCCTTGCCAATCACCACACGGTGGCGATGGTGCCCGCGCCGGAAAATCGTACCCACCGCAATTCCGACACGCATGGCAAGATCAGGCGTCATGGGGAAGACGTTGGACTGACCGCGAATACCATCGGTTCCGAAATAGCGACGTGTCATGTGAACTCCAGATTTGTATCGGGGCAATCAGCACGCATGAAGCGTGACCAGCTTTTCAGGCTAGATGCCATAAAAGCCAGCGGACAGCACGTCAATTACCGCGAATATCCAACATATGTTGTTACCACACGCGCTTCTCCCCAACAAAGAGAGGCGCAAAGAAAAGGCCGCCCGCGAACGGACGGCCTTGAATAACTTTGATTTTGGACTTCAGATCAGTGCGGCTGCGGCTCCATGCCACCTTCCGACTCACCATCACCCTTGGCTTCGTTCGGACCGTCTTTCTTCGTTCCAGCCTTCGGCACGGCAGAGCCACGGCTGTTCGGAGAATCGTCGCCCAGATCACGTGGCGGCTTCTCGCCGCGCATCAGACCCTTGATTTCCTCGCCTGTCAGCGTTTCGTATTCCAGCAGACCTTCCGCGATGGCAACGAAGCCATCGTGGTTTTCGGTCAGAATACGGCGTGCTTCAGTATAGGCTTCGTCGATCAAACGGCGCACTTCGGTGTCGATGGTCTGCGCTGTGGCCTCAGAAACGTTCTTGGACTGCGAGACGGAGTGACCGAGGAATACTTCCTGCTGGTTTTCACCGTATGAAACCTGTCCGAGCGCGTCGGAAAAGCCCCACTGCGTGACCATAGCACGGGCAAGCTTGGTGGCCTGCTCGATATCGGATGAGGCGCCCGAAGTAATGTTTTCCTTGCCGAATGTCAGTTCTTCAGCCACACGACCACCCATCATGATGATGAGACGGGAGACCATCCACTTGTAGCTCATGGAATAGCGGTCGCCTTCCGGCAACTGCATGACCATGCCAAGCGCACGACCGCGCGGAATGATGGTCGCCTTGTGCAGCGGATCAGCCACGGCAACCTTCAGCGCCGTAATGGCGTGACCGGCTTCGTGATAGGCCGTCAGTTTCTTTTCGGCTTCGGTCATGGCGGACGAGCGGCGCTCCGCACCCATCATGATCTTGTCCTTGGCGTCTTCGAATTCGGCCATGGTGACGACGCGTTTGTTACGGCGCGCGGCCATAAGCGCTGCTTCGTTGACGAGGTTGGCCAAGTCGGCACCCGAAAAACCGGGTGTGCCACGGGCCAGAACCTTGAGATCGACATTCGGTGCCAAAGGCACGTTGCGGGCATGGACCTTCAGAATGCGTTCACGACCGACGATATCTGGGTTCGGAACGACGACCTGACGGTCGAAACGGCCTGGACGCAGAAGCGCGGGGTCAAGAACGTCAGGACGGTTGGTCGCTGCGATGAGGATGATACCTTCATTTGCTTCAAAACCATCCATCTCAACCAGCAGCTGGTTCAGCGTCTGTTCGCGCTCATCGTTACCGCCGCCAAGACCGGCACCACGGTGGCGACCGACGGCATCAATTTCGTCGATGAAGATGATGCAAGGCGCATTTTTCTTCGCCTGTTCGAACATGTCACGAACGCGGCTTGCGCCAACGCCGACGAACATTTCCACGAAGTCAGAGCCGGAGATGGTGAAGAACGGCACATTGGCTTCGCCCGCAACGGAGCGTGCCAGAAGCGTCTTACCCGTACCGGGAGGGCCGACCAGCAGAACACCGCGCGGAATTTTGCCGCCTAGGCGCTGGAATTTCTGCGGGTCGCGCAGGAATTCAACGATTTCTTCGAGATCCTGCTTGGCTTCATCCACGCCTGCGACATCATCGAACGTCACGCGACCATGCGCTTCGGTTAGAAGCTTGGCCTTGGATTTGCCGAAGCCCATCGCACCGCGAGAACCACCCTGCATCTGACGCATGAAGAACAGCCAGACACCGAGAATGAGGAACATGGGCAGCAAGGTGCCGAGATAGCTCAGGAAGCCGGACGAACCGTCGCTTTCAGGCCGAGCGACAATGCTGACATTCTTGCTCTGAAGACGTTCCATCAGCGCATCGTCGATCACAGGCGAGTATGTCTGAAACGCGGTGGCGTTTTCCGTATAGGTGCCCAGTACGCGATTGCCGGTGACGGTGACTTCACGCACACGCCCGGCGTCCACATCCCGCAGGAACTGCGAATAGGGGATCTCTCGCGAGCTCGACTGCGAAGGCGACGTCTGGAACATGCTGAACAAGGCGATCAGCAACAGAGCGATCACTGCCCACAGGGCGAAATTTCTAAAATTTGGGTTCATTGAACTCCCCGAACTCCAACGGGCAAATGCGCGCCCGCCATTATGTTGTGCCTAACATAAGGACGACAGTTGCCCTTGCCAAGGCAGGTGGAAGCATCAGATGCGATTTGAGGTAAAAACTGTACGAAAAATCCTTGCGAAAAGCGCAGCTTGCCCTAGACCGGAGCCTGCGGATAGGCCGGGCAACCGATAAGAGCAGCAACGGCATTCGCCAATTGAAGGTCGAAGCGCGGCAAAAACAGATCGTAAGGCGCCATTACCCTGCTCAGCAACACCCCTTCTACAGCCATCGCTTGACCCTTGCTATCAACGATGAACGGCATAGTTTCCAGGGCACGGCGGGCAACACCGGCAGGAACGAGGGAGGGGAAACCCGGCTCCTCCCCACTCTGCAACGGACCACGTGCGCGCACGATAACATCGTCGGCAGTGCCGTTGGTTATCTCGAAGCGTTCGTCCCACACGATTTGTTGACCGGCAGCCACCGGCATTGTCGCGACACCACGGTTTTCCCGGACGAGATGAAGCGCATGTTGGCGTCGGTCGAACACCACACGCGCGGCAGTCACCCTGCCGGGCTCACCTGCCGTCGCAAGAGCCATGACCCGATCCATGCTGTCAGCCGCCATCGCAAATCGCCGCCCGCCGACCACGCTGGCGAGCGCCGAAAGAGCATAGCGAAGCGTCGAGGGTTCCGATTTCAGGCCACCAGCATCAAGAGTGAACACCGCGCCTGCATGGCAAGACACATGATTTTCAATGAGATGCGCCGCTTCTGCAGAGAGGTCAAAGCGGTTGATTGACTGATCAATCAATATCCCGGATGCGGTGTTCCGTGCTCGAACGCGCTCATATTTGCTGTCTTCGTTGCTGGGGTCGTCGTACCAGCCTTGCCCAAGGCTCGTCAGAAAATCTCTGATGTCCTGCCGCGTCGAATTGAGAAACGGTCGCATGATCCAGTGGCGCCGGTCGTAAAGAACGGCATCTGCCATGCCTGCGAGGCCGAGATTATCCGTCCGCCGACTGCGGGCGCTGCGCATCGCAATCGTCTCGCGCTGGTCGCCAAGCGTGTGTCCCACGACGATCATGTCGGCACCGATCTCGTCTGCGACCTCGGCAATCAGCGCATAACGCACAAGCCGGGCGGCGGCGGAAAGGCCGGTGGTGGGTTTGGGATCGTTCCATCGGCGAATATGGCTTGGGATGTCGATGCTGGCACACAGTGCCGCTACGCCTTTCGCCTCCTCCGCCGCTTCAGGGCGAAGCGCGTGGTCGATAGTGACGGCGTGTAAGGAAATGTCGTTTCTGCCCGCATCCTGCACGACTTGCCGCAGCGCAAACAGCAGGCCAGTGGAGTCACTGCCGCCGGAGATGGCAACGAGGATCACGGAGGGTGTTGAAATCTTGTCGATAAATTGCCGTGCAGCCTCAAGCGGCGCAATCGGGCTTACGGGAAACGGCATGTCGTCATCACCGCTTCGCCATATTACTGGCAGCTCAGGCGCTTCTGTTCGCTGGTAACCTTGCCCAGAACGGTCTTGGAGGCGCTGGGATAGCGCTTCGGCACTTCGCGAAGTGTCGCGCAGGCGGTTTCCTTGTTGTCGAGTGCAGCCAGCGACATGCCAAGCTTCAACAGCATTTCAGGCGCCTTGGGCGACTTGCTATAGGTCTGGTGCGCATTGAGGAATGTCTTGGCGGAATCCGTGAACTTGCCCTGACTATACTGCGCTTCGCCGAGCCAGAAATTGGCATCCGCAGCCTTGGCACCCTTTGGGTATCCCTGAATATACTGCTCGAAGCCCTTTTCCGCAGCCTTGTAGTCGCCGGAGAGAACGTGGCTATACGCCGCCTGATAGATATCGTTTTCGCTGGTCAGCGCTGCCGTGTTGACCGGATCGGGGCTGGCGGTGCGTCCCGTTTCCACGCCCGGAAGCGCGCCCGAGGAATTGTTGGCATTGGAGTTCAGCGTACCGCCGACGGGCAGACCACGCGAATCCAGCTCGATGGATCCGAGCGTCGTCTCGCTTGGCGCAGCCGTGCCGCGCGGTCCTGTCGCCGTTGCGCCCGGTGCTGCACCACCCATTGAAGCGCCGCCCTGGGACGGCGTTTCAATGATGGTTGCGACATCGTCCTGAGGACCAGCCGATGGCATCTCGGCTTCGGCCTTCTTCTTCGGTGCCGGTGCGGCAGACTTGCCACCTTCCAGCTCCTGGAAGCGAAATTCGTTGTCTTCCTGGGCCTTGCGGATCGTTTCCTGCATTTGCAGCAACTGGAAACTCATTTCCTCGATACGACCGTTCAGTTGTCGGATTTGCTCTTCAAGCTGCTGGACACGGTACGTATCGTTCGCCTGAACATTGATCACCGGTGCCTGCTGCGTCTTTACCGTGCTCGAGTTCCCACCCCAGCCCAACAACGGTCCTGAAACGGCTGTGCCGCTCAGTCCGGTGAAAGCTGCCAGCCCCAGCATTCCCGCCACGACAAGTTTCTTCATATTGCGTCCTGTCTGGTTGATTTGCGCCCCAACGACGCAAAACCGGATTTTTTCCATCTCGCGTAAAAAAGCAACTTAACTTCGGCTAAACTATGAAAAAAACAAAAGGCGGCCCGAAGACCGCCTTTCACATGTCATCACTTCACTGCGAAGCAATTACATGCCTGCGCCACCCAGAACGGTCACGGCGCGACGGTTCTGCGACCAGCAGGAGATGTCGTCGCAAACGGCGACCGGACGTTCCTTACCGTAGGAAATGGTCTTCATGCGGTTTGCAGGGACGCCCTGCGAAGCCAGGAATTCTTTGGTGGCAGCTGCACGGCGTGCACCCAACGCAAGGTTGTATTCGCGCGTGCCGCGCTCATCGGCGTGGCCTTCGACTGTGATGGCGTAGTTAGGATAACGGGCCAGCCACTGTGCCTGACGCTGCAGGGTCTGCTGTGCGTCTGCGCGGATGGATGTGCTGTCCGTATCGAAGAAGATGCGGTCGCCGACATTGACCGTGAAGTCCTGCGAAGAACCAGGCGTAGCAGAACCTGCACCGCCACCCAGGCCGAGCTCGCCAGCGCTGTTCGGCATGTTCTTCTTGTTGGCGCAACCAGCCAGCGCAAGCGCAAGCGTCAGTGCGATCATGGCCGGATTACGGGCAATTCTCTGCATCGGGCCGAGTGCCGAAGTGTTTGTACGGCTCATAGCCGGTCTCTCCTTAGAATTCAGTAACGTTGCCAGACAATAACCGAATGCAGTTAATTGCCCCCAAACAATTATGGTTAACAGAAAGGAAATGTCCCGCTTTTTTTTGCGCCCTCACGACATAATTGCAGAAGAAGGCAGGGCATTTCCCGGTAGGACATGCGTAGAAAATATGACGGCACCCTTAGCGAACGCCGCCACAATGGCAGATCAATCCAGCAGCGGTGACCAGGCCGGGTCGGACGCAAAGGTCGGCGTCTTGACCAGCTGTTCGTTGTAACCGCTCAGATCGATGGAATAGAGCTGCGGGCCACCGGCACCGGCTGCCTGACGGAAGAACATCAGGACACGGCCATTGGGTGCCCATGTCGGTCCTTCATTGTGAAAGCCGGAGGTCAGAATGCGCTCACCCGAGCCATCGGGCTTCATGACACCGATGGAGAATTTGCCGCCCGACTGCTTGGTGAAGGCAATGAGATCGCCACGCGGAGACCAGACTGGTGTGGAATAAGAGCCATCGCCAAAGGAAACGCGCGTCTGGCCAGAGCCATCGGCATTCATCACGTAAATCTGCTGGCGTCCGCCACGGTCGCTTTCAAAGGCAATACGCTGGCCATCGGGCGCGTAGGATGGCGCGGTGTCGATAGCCCCGGTGTTGGTCAGGCGGGTCGTCGTGCGCGAACGCAGATCCATGGTGTAGATGTTGGCGTTGCCTTCCTGCTGAAGGCTCATGATGACCTTTTGACCATCCGGCGAAAAGCGCGGCGAGAAGGTCATGCCGGGGAAATTGCCGACCACTTCACGCTGCCCGGTTTCCAGCTGCAACAGGTAAACGCGTGGCTGCTGGCCTTCGAAGGACATGTAGGTCACTTCCTGACGGCTGGGCGAAAAGCGCGGCGTCAGAACGAGGTCCTTGGTGTTGGTCAGGTTGCGAACGTTGAATCCGTCCTGATCCATGATCGACAAAGCGCGCTTGCGGTCGGTCTTCGGGCCGCTTTCGGAGACGAAAACAACGCGGGTATCGAAGTAGCCCTTTTCGCCTGTTACCCGCTCATAGATGGCATCGGCGATGATATGCGCCACACGACGCCAGTTTTCCGGCTGAGTGAAGAACTGCTGGCCGGTCATCTGCTGGTTGGCGAAGGTGTCCCACAGGCGGAACTCCGCACGCAGACGGCCATCGGCTTCCTTGGTTACGCGGCCCGTGACCAGCGCCTGCGCGTTGATGACTTTCCAGTCTTCGAAACGCGGCTGCTGGTCAGGATTGCTGATCTTTTCGATGAAGGCGTTCTTGTTGATAGGGGCAAACAGGCCCGAACGCTGGAGGTCGGCGGCAATGACCTGCGAGACCTGCGCACCAATGCCATCGGCAGAAATGAAATCCGTGACGGCGATGGGCAGCGGCTGCACATTGCCCTTGTTGATGTTGATCTGAACCTCAGCACTGGCCGGTGTTACCGCAGCGAACGACAACAGCATGCCAGAGGCAACCATCACCGCGCGCAGGAGAGACAACTTGATCATCGAGACAAGCCTTTCAGCTTCATACAAAAATTGGACATCGATTTGGGTAGTGGTTCGTTCATCGGTCCCAAAACTGTCGGTTAAATGGCAAAATCGGATGGATCGAAGTTCAGCACCAAGGTATTCCATCCTTTTTCGCCGTCATATTTTTCGCGCGGCAGGTTCTGCAAAGGCGCAGACCGCAAAAGTGCGCGGCGCGTGCTGCTTTCAACAGCCCGGCGCGTTCCTTCCGGTCCACCTGTCGCCGTAATCTCCGGCTGACCCACGATATTGCCCGATGGGTCCAGCGAAACGCGAATGACCACCCGCACTTCAGCCACACCCGTCAGACCACCCGGCATGTTCCAGTTGCCCTGAATCTGGCCGCGAACACTGTCGATTTCACTGGCGCTGAGGCCGGTGCCAATCGTCTTCTTGCCGCCAAGCGAGGCCGTTTCGGTGGAGCGCTTCGCGCCGCCACCGGACGGTGCCTGCTTGTTCAGCAGAGCCGAGATTTCATCGGCATTGAACTCGCTGGCCTGGGACGCGGCAGCTTTTGCGGTTTCCTGCTTGCGGTCTGCGGGCTTCTTGTCGGATGGCTTTTCGTTCGACTTGGCCTGATCCGGCTTCTTCTCCGCGGGCTTTTCGGCAGGTTTCGTCTCCGCAGGTTTCTGCTCGGCCTGTTTGGGCGGCTCCGGCTTGGGCTCAGGCGGCTGCGGGCGCGAATTCGGACGCGGCACATTCGGCGGCACGGGAATTTCGGCAGGTTCCTGATTTTGCGGCGGAGGCTCCTGCGCCTGCTGTTGGGCTGGCGGCTGTGTCGGCGTCGGTGGCGTCGCTATTTCGGGCTTGGGAATGGGAAGTGACGCCGTTTCCTGCGGCTTGGGCGCAGATGTTTCTTCCTTGACGATATCCTTCACCTCGTTGGGCTTGGTATCGACAACAGGCGCGGGCTTCTCCTGCTTGGGCGGAGCGGCAGCACTTTCATTATTGTTGGGCTTGGTCGTCGGTGTCGGCGGCGCCTCGATGTCGGTGGTGTTGTTACCCACGTTTTGTGCATTCGCCACGATATCAGGACGGGTCGTGGGTACAGGCGCAGATTTCTCGGCCTTAGCCGCATCCTTTGCACCCTGCTGGATCTGCGTCATCTCTTCCACGGACACGAGATCGACAGGCATCGACTCAGCCTGAGATACCTCGAGCTGTGCCGGCGAGCCCAGGGAAACCAGGGCCACAGCCAGCAGCGAGGCGTGCACAATCGCGGATGTGGTGACGCTGCCCTTCATGCTGAGATCAATTACCCTGTTTCTGTTGTGTCACGAGACCGATATTCTTGAAGCCCGCAGCCTGAATACGCGCCATGACATCGGCGACGATGCCGTAGGCGGCGACAGAGTCAGCGCGCACGAAAATACGCTCATTGTAGCCGGTCGTCGAAATTGCCTGCAGCTTGTCTGCCACTTCGGCAGCTTGGATCGGTGTTTCCTGCAAATGGATGACGCCATCAGCATTGACCGAAATCGTGATCGGCTGCGTATCGGAATTCAGCGCATTGGCGGATGTCTGCGGCAGATCGACAGGCACGCCGACCGTCATCATCGGTGCTGCCACCATGAAGATGATCAGCAGCACCAGCATGACGTCGACGAGCGGCGTCACGTTGATTTCGCTGATTGCGCCGCCGCCTCTGCGGCGTCCCCGGCCCCGGCGTCCACCGGAACCACCGCCGCCACCGCCTGCTGACATTCCCATATCGTTTACTCCACTCGCTTCAGTGCGCGCTTACTGCGCGGCCTGACGTGTCTGCAGCTTCTCATCGATCTGACGCGACAGGATTGCGGAAAACTCGTCCGCGAACCCTTCCATCCGTGCGTGAAGCTTGCCCGCATCGCCCGTGAACTTGTTGTAAGCAATAACGGCAGGAATAGCGGCGACCAGACCGATGGCCGTTGCCAGCAGCGCTTCCGCGATACCCGGCGCCACGACGGCAAGGTTGGTGGACTTCGATCCGGCAATCGCCTGGAAAGAGGTCATGATACCGATAACCGTACCGAAGAGGCCGATGAACGGACCGGCAGAACCAATCGTCGCCAACGAACCGAGGCGGGCTTCGAAGGTCTCGCTCTCACGCGCCATCGTCACATCCATTGCCCGGTCGATACGCATCTGAAGGCCGATAGGCGACCGTGCGCCACGCTCGAAGGATTTTTTCCACTCGCGCATAGCAGCCACGAAAATCGCAGCAAGACCACCATTTTGACGGTCGGACAGGCTGCGATATAGCTCTTCAAGAGACTGGCCTGACCAGAACACCTGTTCGAACTGGTCGAACTGGCGCTTTGCCTTGCCGAAGGCGACATATTTATCGATGACGATGGCCCATGTCCAAACCGACGCGGCAAGAAGACCGATCATCACCATCTTGACGATGAGGCCAGCCTGCATGAACAGAGCCCAAAGACTTACGTCGTGCGTTGCCGCTGCCAAACCTGCCTGTTCCATAAAAATCCAATCCCCGAATCCAAACGCCCGGTGCATGACCGGGCGATTTAAACGCGCATCAACGCTTGAGGTCCTCCAGCCACCGCCGAAAACCCCTTGAGCCATGCCCCGATATTGCCATTACGCCTTACTTGCCGGTAAATTTGGTAAAAGGAAGGCGTGCGGCGCACAAATACCGAATGGTTAAGGTAGACTACATTATGGTTAAGAGAGTGTTACGAAATAAGCACTTTAAATAGGAAGTGCGCGATAGAGCTTTCTTACTTCATGAATTTTTCGGCAATGGTATCAGGCAGACGGCGTGGTCTTCCCTTGGCGTTGATCACAGCAATAATCACTTTCGCGACAATCAACAGCGTATCGCCCCGCCGTATCTCCTGATTGAGCACCATCTTGGCACCACCGGCTTTCTCTGTCAGCGAAGTGATGGTCAACACATCGTCCATCCGTGCCGGTGACTTGAAGTCGATTTCCATGCGGTGAACGACAAAAACGAGTCCCTCCTCATCCGCTGTCAGCAGCGCACTCTGCTCGCAGCCAAGGCACCGCAGATAATCGGTGCGACCACGTTCAAGGAAATGCAGATAGCGGGCGTGGTAAACGAGGCCGGAGAAATCGGTGTCTTCATAGTAGACTCGCTGAGTCAACCGGTGGCCGTGTTCGATGAGTTCGCCGGAGAGGGATACGGTTACGTCATTCATGCGAAGGTCCTGAGTGCAAATGAATTGGAGCTTTCCCCTCTCGCACAATGAGATGTTCACTCTGCCGCGGCAGCGCACTGATGCGCTCGGCAATAAAAGCCGGTCTCAAATCGTGTTCTTTCAACGCAGAGGCGGTCGCAGGCAACCATCGGAATTCGACTTCAACACCATCCACGACTCGGTGGACAATATCGGTTTCATGAAACGGAAAAGCCTGTTCGAGATGGATCAGGTAATAGAAGGCCAGTTCATGCGCATCGTATTCGCCATAAGAAAAGAAGTTCTCCGCCGACCACAAGAGACGCTCGATCCGCGCCTTAACATGCAGTTCTTCCTCAATTTCCCTCAGGATCGTTTCTTCCGAACTTTCCCCGATCTCGGCGCGACCACCAGGCAGCGCCCAGTAGCGGTCGGTGACACTCCTGTTCACCAAGAGATATCCATTATGAAAGATCAATCCAGCGACGCGAAAGCTGAAAAGCTGCGGCTTGTTGTCGAGCCTGATCATATGTCGGGGAGAGCATGCGGCGGTCATTTATCGTCCAGATTACCGTCATCCCACACAATATGGCGTGTGGACGCAGGAAGGTTTTCGATCTCACCGGCGATGAAATACGGTGGAATATCAAGCTGCGTCAAGGTTTCCGTGGTCGCTCTAGCCCAGCGGAACTCCAGCGGATGCTTGCCATCCTGCATGCGGTGGACGATGTTTTCTTCGTGGAAAGGAAACGTCTCGGGCAATTCCATCAAGTAGTAAAAACCGAGCTCGTGCCAGTCTTTGCCCTCGTAATGGAAGAAGTTCTCCACCACCCAAAGCAACCGCCCGACTTTAGCCTCGACGCCAAGTTCTTCCACCATTTCCCGCGCCAACGTGTCCTGCGACTGCTCGCCCATTTCGGCACGACCGCCGGGGAAACTCCAGAATTTTTCATGCGTTGCCCGGTGCACCAGCACATGGCCATCCCGGAAGGCTATGCCTGCCACACGCATCTGGAAGATACGCTTGGGTTTGAATTTCATGCGGATGCGAGTGTCTTCAGTCATATGTTTTGTCTTCCGGGAACAAGAGGTCACGTTCAGACCAGCCTAGCGCGTCCAACTCCACTTTGCGAACCCCCGCATCGTCGCCGACGATAAATTCGTCCAGTTGTGGTGGTTTGACGAAGGTGCCGGACAACATCGCATGGACCTGCCCGCGATGATGCGTCTGATGTTGAAAGAGATGCGTGAGAATATCGTCGCAGCGGTCCTGCTGTATTCGCTCTGCCCGATGCACCCGCACGGACGCAGCCAGATTATCCGGCTTCAACATATCCACAAAAGCGATGAGGTCCTCGTCCAACTGCGCCTGCGCATCCTGCAAAGCAGGCATGTCGCCGAAAGGCTCGTCCTGGGCAAACGCGGCATACCCCAACGTCCCGCCCTTCAATGCATCCAAATAAAACAGATCGACAAGATAGATGTGATTCAACGTCGCGCGGATCGTCGGAAAGAAACTGGTGCGGGGAGCGACGAATTCATCCTGCGAAAGCTGACCGCAAGCGGTGTGAAGTCTCAGATTTGCCAGCCGATTATTGCGCGCCAGTTTTCTGAACACGCGGCACGGATCGTAGCTCATGTGGTTCCTCACTCACGTCTGTTGGCAGAACGGAAAGAGTAGCCAGTCTTTAAAAGATCAACTGGCTTTTTCCAGTTCTGAATGGCTTTTCAGCACCTTGCCGCCGTCTTCCTGCGCAATAAGGTAGGCGGGCTCTTCCTCGCTTGCCTTGCGCTTGATGACGGAGCCCTCAATCTTGCGCTCGACATCTTCAGTGAAACTCTCGGCAACCTTCCCTTTGCCCTTGCCCGATCCCCATTTCCACTGGACCTTTGTACCTTTGCGAAATTTCGTCATGTCATACTCCGCACCAAAGGCTTGGAAATGGTGGGGATGGCCGGTTGGTTCCTAGGCTTGCCCCAACTCAATCACGACGATTTCCGGCGGAGACATAAAGCGCACGGGTGCGATGGAACAGCCGAGCCCGCCGGATACGACGAGATGCCGGTCATTCTCGACGACATGACCATACGCATAGCGTGCGCCGAACCGCGAGGGAACGGCGGGGCGCCACCCGAACAGATTGACCTGACCGCCGTGGGTGTGACCCGACAGCGTCAATGAAACGCGTTGCGGAACCTTCACGAAAATATCCGGCTCATGCGCCATGAGAATGACAGGTGCATCATCGGTAATCTGTGCAAGCGTGCCCGGCAGGTCATCGAGGCCGGTCGTGCGCCGGCCCGTCAGATAGGCCCATTGGTCCTCCAAGCCCGCAATCCAGAAGGTCTGAGCGTTGGTGCCACAGCGAACGGCGTGGTTGGAGTGAACCTGAATGCCGACTGACCGCAGCGCCTGGTGCGCGATGGTTTCCCGCAATCTCAACCGCTGTGCTTCCGGGTCCTGCCACCAATCGTGATTACCACAAACGGCATGCACGCCCTGCGGTGCTTTCAGCCCCGAAAGCGCCTTCGCCCAATCTTCCGGCGGAACGACGCCCGTTACCAGCTTCATGCCTGACATATAATCGCCCAGCAGCAGCATCACATCCCCACCGAGTGTATTAGCGTAATCGCACAGTCGGGCAATGCGATCGGCGGGCATCCAGGGCTCGCAGGCGTGAAAATCCGCCAGCGCCACGATGCGCAAGCTTTGCCCCTTCGGCCAGCCGGGCGGATTGATGCGGTACCGCGTAGTCGAAAGCCGCGCCAAAGGCTCGATGCCGCCCGCATAGGCGCCAAGAGAGACCAGCCCCGCCGCCATCGTCGCAGCGGTCTTGAGCAATGCGCGGCGGGTGATCACGATCAGTCGTCCTCGAGCGTCATGCGAAACTGTGCCGCTTCGATGTCTTTTGGCGGCTGCATGCCCAGATGTTTCCACGCCGTTGCGGTGAGAATACGGCCACGCGGGGTGCGCTGGATAAAGCCCTGCTGGATCATATAGGGCTCGATGATATCCTCGATGGCATCGCGCGGTTCCGACAAACCAGCGGCGATGGTCTCGATACCGACGGGCCCGCCGCCAAAATTCACCGCAATCATCGTCAGATAACGCATGTCCAACTGGTCGAGGCCCATATTGTCCACCAGCAGCCGCGTTAGCGCCTCATCGGCAATCTGGCGTGTCACTGATTCCGCCCGCGCCACCTCGGCAAAGTCACGCACCCGGCGCAACAGCCGCCCGGCGATACGCGGCGTTCCGCGTGAACGGCGTGCGATTTCGCGCGCGCCCTCCTCCGTCATCGGCAATCCCATGATCCGCGCGCCACGCCGCACGATCAGTTCAAGTTCCTCGACGGTATAGAAAGACAAGCGAACGGGAATGCCGAAGCGATCCCGCAACGGGTTTGTCAAAAGCCCGAGACGGGTGGTAGCGGCGACCAGCGTAAATTTCGACAGATCGATCTTTACAGACCGAGCCGCCGGCCCCTCACCGATGATCAAATCGAGCTGGAAATCCTCCATCGCCGGATAGAGGATTTCCTCCACAGCCGGGCTCAAACGGTGGATTTCATCGATGAACAGAACATCGCGCTCTTCGAGATTGGTCAGCAACGCAGCCAGATCGCCCGCCTTGGCAATCACTGGCCCGGATGTCGACTTGAAGTTGACACCGAGTTCCTTGGCCATAATCTGCGCCAGCGTCGTCTTACCAAGGCCGGGCGGGCCTACGAACAGCACATGGTCCAGCGCTTCGCCGCGGTTCTTTGCTGCCTCGATGAAAATCTTGAGGTTGGCGCGCGCCTCCGCCTGACCGGTAAAATCATCCAGCGTCTGCGGGCGCAGCGTCGTATCGATATCCTCGCCGCGCTTTTCCGAAGAAATCAGCCGTGCCGCGTCGCTCATGTCAGCATTTCCATTCCGGGTATTTTACGCGCCGCTTTCTGGTCGAATGTATAGGTCACGGTGCAGCCAGCCATTCTGTTCATTTCCGAAATGACGGCATCGGAAAAATCCGCGCCGGAATTGCGGCAAATATCAATCGCGTTGCCGACCACTTCATAATCCGGCACCTCGATTTCACGACGTTCGAGGATAGCCTGAATAAAATCAAGAACGGCGTCTTTGGAGTAGCCATAAAACCGCTCCAAAACCCAAGCCGTTTCCATCATCACGACCACACCAACGACCAGCGTATCGTTCTCCCCGAGCTCGTCGATAAAGTTTACCACGCGATCCCTTTGAGCGGGATCATCATTGACGGCAACACGCAGAAGAATATTCGTATCGATACCAAATCGACCGCTCATTCATCATCCTCGTTGCGAATTGATTCCTCATAAGCTTCAGACACCGAATATCCGATCGCAGGATTCATGTCGCCAATTGTCAGCTTCCTGCCGTTGGGTGGGGCGCCCAACAAACCCGCCAGATCGTTGAATGACTGGTTGCGCGGCACGACGACCATCTCACGGTTACGGACCCAGACGTAGCATTTGTCACCTGGTCTGATGTCAAGCTGTTCGCGAACGCTCTTCGGAACAGTCATCTGTCCTTTGGATGTGATGGTGGTCTGAAATCCCATGATCGCAAACTTTCTTACTTTTTGGAAATTGTAAGGAAAATAACACAGGAAGGCTTACCGCGAAAGCTCCTTCAACCCTAGCCGGATCAGCTTGGCGCTATCGCCACCCTCTCCGCCGTTCTTCAGCGCCGCAGCAACCGCATTGGCGGCTTGGTCGCGGGAATAACCGAGATTGGTGAGTGCCGAGACGGCATCGGCCACCGGAACGGCGGCGACCCCTTCGCCGAGTTCCTGCTTGAGGCCGATGGAGGCGGATGCTTCGCCCGCAAAGGCTGGGGCCTTGTTGCGCAGTTCAGTGACAATGCGCACCGCCACCTTTGGACCAACGCCGGGGGCACGCGAAATGACCACCTTGTCCTGCAGCGCGATGGCATTGGCAAGCTCGGAGGGAGACAGCGTCGAAAGCACCGCCAACGCCACCTTGGAACCCACGCCCTGCACGCTTTGCAACAGGTTGAACCATTCGCGTTCCAGTGCGCTCATGAAGCCGAACAGCTTTAGCTGGTCTTCCCGCACATAGGTTTCGATGAAGAGAACAATCGCCTCACCCGCCGATCCCAGCCGTGACAGGGTGCGGGCCGAACAATGGGCCACGTAGCAGACGCCATGCACATCGACGAGAACGTAATCGTCGCCAATTTCATCAATGGTGCCTTTGAGTTTTCCGATCATGTCGATGCCCGTTCGGTGAGTAAAAGATTAGCTGGCGGCCAGCACGCGCCGCATGCGCTCGCCCACGCGATTATGGGCATGGCAGATGGCGATGGCGAGAGCGTCCGCCGCATCATTGCCCTTGAATTCCGCCTTGGGCATCAGAATTTTCAACATCATATGGATTTGCTGCTTGTCGCCGTGGCCAACGCCTATGACGGCTTTCTTAACAGCATTCGGTGCATATTCGGCCACCGGCAGACCTGCGCGTGCCGGAACCAGCATGGCGATGCCACGTGCCTGACCAAGCTTCAGCGTTGCCACCGCATCCTTGTTGACGAATGTCTGCTCCACCGCAGCCTCATGCGGCTGATGCGAATGGACGACGTCCGCCAGGCCATCATGCAACTGGCAAAGCCGTGAGGCCAGATCCATATCGCCGTCAGACGTCACCGTGCCGGAGGCCACGAAACGCAAGCTGTTGCCGAGTGTTTCGATGACACCCCAACCCATTCGCCGCAGCCCCGGATCTATCCCAATAATTCGAATCGCATTTTGCATATGGCACCCTACCGTTCAGAGGTGAAACCTGCCAGCGATAAGTGAACAAAACGACAACATCTGTGATGTGTGCACGGCTTCCGGACCCAGCACTCCAAAACGGCGCAACCTTGGACCAGTTTTTTTGATGCATAGATCAATTCGGCGCGACCGCTCTGGCAAATTCCGCACTGCAACTTACATCGGGTGCAAGCTGAAATTCCAAAGGAGCGTCCGATGATCCCTTTTTCCATTCTCGATCTGTCGCCCATTGGTGAAGGTGAAAACGTGAGCAAGGCGCTTGAGAATTCGCGCCGCATGGCAATCAAAGCTGAAGAACATGGCTATGAGCGTATCTGGCTTGCCGAACATCACGGCATGCCGGGCATCGCCAGCGCTGCCACCGCACTCGTGATTGCCCATGTCGGGGCAGCGACCTCGCGTATTCGCGTCGGTTCCGGCGGCGTCATGCTGCCAAACCACTCGCCACTGGTCATTGCCGAACAGTTCGGCACGCTGGCCGCACTGTTGCCCGGACGTGTCGATCTCGGCCTTGGCCGCGCACCGGGAACAGATATGCGCACCGCCCGCGCGCTGCGCCGGAACCTCGACGCGGGTGCGGAAAACTTCCCGCACGACATTATCGAGCTACAGCAATATCTCGGCGCACCGCAGCCGGACCAGTCGATTCTGTCAGTGCCAGGCATGAACACAAATGTGCCGATCTGGCTTTTGGGCTCCAGCACCTACAGCGCCCATCTCGCCGCGGCTCTCGGCCTGCCCTACTCCTTCGCGTCGCATTTTGCACCAGATATGCTGATGGACGCCATTGCAATCTACCGCGAACGCTTCCAGCCGTCCGCCACTTTGCAGAAACCTTATGTCATGGTCGGCGTCATGGGCGTGGGTGCTGATACGGATGCAGAGGCGCAGCACCTCTTTACCTCCGCCCAGCAGCAATTCGTCAACCTGCGCAAAAACGTCCGTACCCAGTTCCCAACTCCGGTGGAGAACATGGACGATTACTGGAGTGACATGGAGCGCATCACCGTCGATCACACACTGCGCTACGCAGTCGTTGGTTCTCACGCGACGGTGGAGCGGAAACTGGCGGAATTCCTGTCTGAAACGGAAGCGGACGAACTGATCGTCTCGATGCCTGTGCACAGCATAGAAAAGCGTTTGCGCTCTGTTGAGGTCTTTGCAGAGGTGCGTAGCGGTCTGAGGCAGGCTGCTTAAGACGCTTAAGTAGAACCAGCCACGTTGTTCACGGCGAGGCAGCAGCCAGTGCTGCCGCGATCTGTACACTTACCTGTGCCGCAGAAAGATCAGCGTCGATGCAACACGCTTTCCCAAGCGTGTTGTAAAAGCTGAAAAGTGGTGCTGTCGCAGACAAGAAATTATCGTAGTTGATCTTCAGCGTCGAAAGCCGCGATCCGATGTCGGATTGAATGTGGGTTGCGGCTACACTCAGGCGGCTGACCATCACGTCAAAGCTCATGTCGAAAAATATGGCTAAATCGAGCGGCCTCTCAATACGAGAAAACATATCATCCAAGGCCTGCGCCTGCGGAACGCTTCTGGGCAGACCGCTCAGAATATAGTCTCTGCCGATTGCCTCATTCGCAAGTTGTTGTTCGAGCAATCCGACAAGGACATGATCGGGAATAAGCCGTCCCGAGGAAATTGCTTCCTGCGCCTGCTGCGCGATCGCCGTATGAGAACACATGGCATCACAAACCAAGTTTCGATTACTGATAAAAGCAGCTCCGTTGCTTTGCGCCAAAATAGCGGCTTGCGCCGTCTTTCCTGCACCAGGTAAACCGATAAGTGTCACATTCACGATCAGCGGTTCCTATGTCGCCATCAATCACGACGGCCTGCTCGCCCTATACCTGTTTCCCAAAAGAAAACCCTGGGCGGTGAGGCCCAGGGTCCATGATGACGACGAATAGTGGTGGTTATCAAGCCGAAAGCTTGGCCATGATTTCTTCGGAGACTTCGAAGTTTGAGTAAACGCTCTGCACGTCGTCGTCGTCTTCGAGATTGTCGATGAGCTTCATCAATGACTGCGCTCTTTCTTCGTCGACCGGCACCGTGTTTTGCGGCTTCCAGATCGATTTTACGCTGTCGGCTTCGCCCAGTACGCCTTCCAGCGCCTTGGACACTTCGTTCATCGCTTCGAAACCGCAGATGATGGTGTGGCCGTCTTCGCTGCTTTCAACATCGTCGGCACCGGCCTCGATGGCGGCTTCCATGACTTTGTCGGCATCGCCAACGGCGGGTTTGTAGGTGATTTCGCCAACCCGGTCGAAGGAGAAGGAAACAGAACCCGTTTCGCCCAGCGCGCCGCCAGCCTTGGTGAAGATCGAGCGCACGTTGGACGCCGTGCGGTTACGGTTGTCGGTCAGCGCCTCGACGATAACCGCCGTGCCGCCCGGACCGTAGCCCTCGTAACGCACATAATCGTAGTTTTCAGCATCGGCACCGGACGCCTTCTTGATGGCGCGGTCGATGTTGTCCTTCGGCATCGATTGCGCCTTGGCGTTTTGCACTGCCAGACGCAACGCCGCGTTCATGCTTACATCCGGCAGACCGGATTTGGCCGCAACGGTGATTTCACGTGCGAGCTTGGAAAACATCTTCGAACGGATCGAATCCTGTTTTCCCTTGCGATGCATGATGTTCTTGAACTGTGAATGGCCAGCCATGGCACCCCTGATCGGATCGTTTGTTTGGATTGGGGGCCTTATAAGTGCGTTAGCCCTGCGGTTCAAGCCCGTAAGCCACTCTTCTCGCGATACATGAAGGAACTGAAATCTATGCTCTTCGTTGTGGATAGGAGAGCGTCGGCGGGCGGTTGCCCGGTTGTCGTACTGTCAAAAGAAAAAACGTTAGGAGACTATTTCATGGTCAGTCTGAGTGAAGCACGCGAAGCCCCCGCCCGCCAGCTTTGGGATGAGATCAATTCCGTTCACGCCGGAATGCTGGGTCTCGAAGGACTGCACAACCACATGCAGCCGATGGCTCCACACGCCGACCCCAAGACCAACACCATCTGGTTCTTCACCAAGAAAGACGCAGAGTTGGTGCAATCGCTGAAATCGGGCGCAAGGGCGCATTTCTGCGTCATCGGCAAGGACCATGATTACCATGCCTGCCTTTCGGGCAAGCTGGAAGTGCGCGAAGACCGCGCCAAGCTGGACGAATACTGGAACTCGGTCACGGCGGCTTGGTATGAGCACGGCAAGAGCGACCCGCAGCTGACGATGCTTGCGCTTCATGTCGATGACGCGGATATCTGGGCCTCCACCGACAGCACGCTGAAATTCGGCTGGGAAATCGCCAAGGCAAATCTGTCTGACGATAAAACCCCTGACGTCGGCGTTCGCCAGCACCTGACGTTCGCCTGAACAACCTCCCCGTCATCCGTTTCTTACATGCCTTGCGGCACGAGAATTTGCGGCTGGCGGGGAAGGCTTCTCATCGAGACCCGGATCACCGGGTCGGAGGCATAGGCGATCGTAAACTGCTTGCCGAATGTCACCAGAAACTGCTCCAGCGCATTGGGTTGATGCATGGGCAGGATAAGCGCCGAGCGAAGGCGTTTGACGATCCGGCTCATACTGTCGGAGCCCATGGTCAGCCCTCCATCCACTGGCACCATCAGCACATCCAGACGCCCGATTTCGGCATATTGCGTTTCCGTCAGCTCATAATGCAGATGGCCGAGATGACCGATGCACAGACCTGCGACCTCGAAAATGAAGATTGAGTTTCCATCCTTCTGCAACAGCCCACCGCCGCCCCAGCGGTTGCGAATGTCTGAGGTCACATTGCGGATATAGACATCTCTCACCTGCAATTTATGCACCGCCTTCTCGCCCGGAACATCGCTCCAACCATGCAGAACGTGTTTGATACCGGGGTCCGGGTGCATCGTGTAATGCGTCGAATGCGCATTGTTCATCGTCACCACAATTGGTGTGACGGGCGGGCGGTAGACGCCGTTATAATCAGTGGCAATTGTCACGCCTTCCGGCGAGGTAATCAGAAATGTCGAGTGGCCGATATATTGTATCGCCACCTCTTCCTTCGCCGTGGCTTGAGCCAGCCGGACATCCGCAGACTTGACGCTTGCAAAGGTAACGTCCGGCAGACTTTGAGCAATCGCCTGGCACTGGCTGATCGGAGGGCGGCTCACGGAGGGACGGCTCGGCTGCTGCTGAGCCGATGCGGCGCCAGCAATCAAAAGCCCTGACACTGCAAGAATGAGCATGCGAAGCATCAACACCACTCCCGGAAACGAGATGAGTGAGGAAAGGATGCGGCAAGGTTGGAAGATCGTCCAGAAGCAAGAGCGGGATGCCGCTCACAATGTCGTCATTGGAGGTGGGGGATAGGTGAGGTTAGCCTGTGGCGTTTACACCCCTCACCGTCATATAATACCAAGCATCAAGCCCAAAAAGCCGGAACCGTCTCCGACAAACGCGGCCCCATCCGCAGCGGCGCGATCTTCTCCGCCAGCCCCGTGCGGTCGGAAATCTCCACACCAACGCCACAGATGGTCGCGGGACCGCTGGCCGCTTCGAAACGGCCCTTCGGCATTTTGGAAATGAACCGGTTGATCGGCTCTTCCTTTTCCATGCCGAGCGAAGAGTCATAATCGCCGCACATGCCTGCATCCGACATGTAGGCCGTGCCGCCGTTCAGGATTTGAGCGTCTGCCGTCGGCACATGCGTGTGGGTGCCGACGACGAAGCTTGCGCGACCATCCACGAAATGGCCGAAGCACTGCTTTTCGCTGGTCGCCTCGGCGTGGAAATCGAACACGATGGCATCCGCCTGTTCACCCAGCGGGCAGGCACCCAGAATGCTTTCCGCGGAGCTGAAGGGATCATCTAGCTCTGGATGCATGAAGACACGCCCCATGATGTTGGCGACAAGAATACGCGCGCCGTTGCGGCCATAAAACAGACCGGAGCCCTTACCTGGCGTGCCCTTGGGGTAATTGGCAGGCCGCAGAAACTGGTCGTGCCGTTCGCAAAAGGACACCGCCTCTTTCTGGTCCCAGACGTGATTGCCGGTCGTCACGACGTCGGCACCGGCGTTGATCGTCTCGAGATAAATTTCCTCGGTGATGCCGAAACCGCCAGCGGCGTTCTCGCCGTTGACGATGACGAAATCCAGCTTGAGATCGGAGATCAGCCCCGGAAGACGCTCCCACACCGCCGTGCGGCCCGACTTGCCAACCATGTCTCCGAGAAAAAGAAGTCTCATCCAGCCGTCCTGCCCTTGAAGTAACGCATGCCGCTCTCGGTCAGAACGGCATCCAGCGCCACATCGTGCGGCTGCGCGGGCACTGATGGCACTTCCTGGCAGTCGAATGCAATGCCGATAAGGGTTGTATCAAGTCCTTTTGCGTGAAGTTTGGCAATTGCCCGGTCGTAATGCCCGGCTCCATAGCCAATCCTGTGGCCTGCCGCGTCGAAAGCCGATAGCGGCACCAGCAAAATCTCCGGGTCCAGCACCACCGCATTTCCATCCGGGCCTGTGGTGCCGAAGCCAGTTTTGACCAGTTCGCCTTCCTCGGCAAATTCCCGGAAGACAATCGTCTCCGGTCCAAGAACCACGGGCAGGCAAATCCTGGCACCCTTCCAGCGCAACGTCTCCATCAGGAGGCGCAGGTCCGGCTCGGAGCGGATGGGCATAAAACCAGAGATAATCGGACCATCCGTCACATCCAGCGCCATCGCACCATGTGCGGCGATAACGAGACTTTTTGCACGGCGCTCTTCAACGGAAAAAGCGTCCCGCAAGGCGAGACGCTCCATTCTGATCCGTGCTTTGTCAGGCAGACCCGCCGTCATTATGCAGCCCGGCTGACCAGCACCTTGTCGATGCGGTGACCATCGAGATCGATGACTTCGAAGCGCCAGCCGTTGCGCGTGATGTGCTCACCCAGTTCCGGCAAGCGGCGAAACTCGTCCAGCACCAGACCGGCCACGGTTTCGAATTCGGCATCGTCGGAAATCTGGAAACCCATGCGGTCGGCAAATTCGTCGGCTGGCATCCATCCGGCCACGAGGAAGCTGCCGTCTTCGCGCTCCACCATGGCGGGCTCTTCGCCATCGTCTTCCTGAAACGCGCCGGTAATGGCCTCAAGCACGTCGCCGGAGCTGATGATGCCCTCGAAGTGGCCGTATTCGTCATAAACCAGAACCATGTGCACCGTGGAGCGGCGCAGGGACTGAATGACATCGACGGCACTCGTCAGGTCGGAGACAACTGGAACTTCACGCAGCAATTCGCGAATATTCAGCTCGCGGCCGGAGGCCAGCGCATCGAACGCATCCTTTGCAAAGAGAACACCGAGAATCTCATCGGAAGCACCATTACGAACCGGCAGGCGCGAGCGCTGCGTTGCGCGCAACTGCTCACGAATTTCTTCTGCCGTGTCCTCGATATCCACCACTTCCACGTCGCGGCGTGGCGTCATCAGGCCGCGCGCATTGCGGTCGGCAAGGCGCATGACGCTGGTGATCATGGCGGATTCTTCGGTTTCGATAACACCGGCGCTATGCGCTTCGGCCAGAACCGTGCGAATTTCATCGTCGGTCACGGACGCATTGGACTCACCGCTGTGGCCCAGCAGCGCCAGGACCAGCTTGCCGGAACGATCCAGCAGCCAGACGACGGGCGCACCGATCTTGGACAGCATCACCATGGCAGGAGATACCCGCACGGCCACCTTTTCAGGGTCGCGCAGAGCAATCTGCTTGGGCACAAGTTCGCCAACGATCAGCGAAAGATAGGTAATGGCGACAACCACGACACCGACGCCGATGGCGTCAGCTGCGCGGTCCGGCACGCCCTGTTCAAGAAGCCATCCGGTAAAACGGGCACCAAGCGTGGCGCCGGAGAAAGCACCAGAGAGAACACCGACCAGCGTAATGCCGATCTGCACGGTGGAAAGAAAGCGTCCGGGGTTTTCTCCAAGGGTGAGCGCCATGCCGGCGCCTCTGCTGCCTTGCGCGGCAAGCACTTTTAGCCTCGCCGGTCTGGAGGAGACAACGGCAAGTTCGGACATGGCAAGCACACCGTTGAGTACGGTGAGCAGAACCACGATCATAATTTCAGTAAACAAGTTTAGCTCTTTTTGGGCTGTTGAACGGCATGTCGCGGCTGCAACCACAATCGCTAAAGTTGAGAGCGGGAGCGCACATACCAACACGGATAATAGGGAATTGTTCCACCAATGCAATGACCAGCGGATTAAAAAACAAGCGGCACAGCCAGTTGGCCATGCAAAAAAGCGCTGCCGGAGCGCGTGGCGGCGGCCTTGGTCCGTGGAGAACAACTGACAACCGCGTCGAGGCAAAAGTGAAAGGTGCGATCCGCGGCGACCGATGGAGGTTTACGATCCTGGGTGCCTACAAACGTAGGTGGGCGCCATATGTCCAAGCCCACGGGCCTGGCCAGGGACAGCTCCCTTTGGATCGAGTATGGCCCCAGGGATTGAGTTTCCTGTCGAGAAGCGCAGAACGCACCTTCTATATAGGACGGTTCTGGGAGCAGCGGAAGGGGGTTAACGGCGAGAATGTTGCGGTGGAGCGTGTGGGACAAACAATCCGTGCAGTTTGGGTGTGATTGCCCAATCGAAACAAACCCGAACCCTGTGCCAGAACGTCAAAAAAACTAAAGACGTATCAATTCACGACTGGCTTCGGTCGTGCCACCAGTTTCTCCGTGATCCCGTTAAGACGCGAGGAAAGATCGGAGATGGCGTTCACCACCAGCTCATCATTCTTCGCCTTGCTCTGGGCCATGCCGTCATGATTTTTCTGCAAGGATGCGAGCTGGCTTTCCAGCGCTTCGATCTTGCGCGATAGCTCCGACATTTCATCCGTGATCATGATGCCCGCCATGACGGTCAGCCGGAGATCGCCAATTTCACCGAACTGGCTTTTGAGATGACCGACATACTGGTCGAACTGGCTGGCCAGATCGGTCAGATGGGCCTCCTGCCCTGCCTCGCAGGCCATGCGATAGGCCTTGCCGTCGATCATCACGGTGACTTGAGCCATGGATAAAACTCCTTATCGGTCCAGCACGGCGCGGATCGTTTCCATCGCAGTCACCAGGCGGCGGGAAACCTCGCGGTTGACTTCTTCGAGGCGATTGGCTCGAAACTGCGACTGGTCGAGCTCCTGCGCCAGCCGTGCGCGGTCCACATGCACACGCTTCACCTCGCTCTCGACTTCGCCATTCTCGCGCTGACGCTCGATGCGCATATCGATGGCGTTCTCAAGGCTGTTGATGGCGGAGCCTAGCTCCGACAACGCGATCTGTATGGTTTTATCCGCCGTCATCGTTTCTTCCAAACCGCAAGCAGCAAGCCGAATCGTTATTGCTTGGTGTCAATCATGGCCCGTGCACGATATGACCTGATTAACGGCCACGTCAATCAAACCAATACATTCAAGCACTTTGCGCTGTGGATGAATGCAGCACGCCAAGGGCAGAAAGTTGGCGACGGCCTGAATATTGCCAAAATACGAAACGATTTTTGTTGCAGATCGAACTGCAAGCGGCGTTGGTTTTATTGACTCGCCCGCCCTACCTGCTATGGATCAACCCGCTTTTTGGATAGTCACAATGGCTATCTCCTTTCACCCGGAACAGACGGAAAAGCCATGATTTCTCGCGATAAACACGACCGGATGGCCAATGCAATCCGCTTTCTTGCCATGGATGCTGTGGAGAAGGCCAATTCCGGCCACCCAGGCCTGCCAATGGGCGCTGCGGACGTGGCCACGGTTCTCTTCACGCGTTACCTGAAATTCGATCCGAAGGCATGGCAGTGGCCAGACCGCGACCGCTTCGTGCTGTCGGCCGGCCACGGCTCCATGCTGCTTTACTCACTCCTTTACCTCACAGGGTACGAGGACATGACGATCGACGAGATCAAGCGTTTCCGTCAGCTTGGTTCCAAAACAGCCGGTCACCCCGAATATCATCACGCCACCGGCATCGAAACCACGACCGGTCCGCTGGGTCAGGGCATCGCCAATGCCGTCGGCATGGCCATTGCCGAGCGCAAGCTAGAAGAAGAATTCGGTTCCGATCTTCAGAGCCACTTCACCTACGCGCTGTGCGGCGATGGTTGCCTGATGGAAGGCATAAGCCATGAAGCGATTGCGCTGGCTGGCCACCTGAAGCTCAACAAGCTCGTGTTGTTCTGGGATAACAACAACATCACCATCGACGGTGAAGTCGGACTGTCGGACTCGACAGACCAGATCGCCCGCTTCAAGGCCGTTCACTGGAACACAATTGAGATCGACGGTCACGACCCGGAAGCGATTGCCAACGCCATCGAAGCCGCCCACGCCTCCGACCGCCCAACCTTCATCGCCTGCAAAACCGTCATCGGTTTTGGCGCGCCAAACAAGCAGGGCACGCACAAGGTGCACGGCAACCCGCTAGGTGCCGAAGAAATCGCCGCTGCCCGCAAGAGCCTGAACTGGGAAGCCGAACCTTTCGTCATCCCGGAAGACGTGCTTGACGCCTGGCGTCTGGCTGGCCTGCGCTCCACCAAGACGCGCCAGGAGTGGGAAGCTCGCCTGGAAGCGACCGACGCCGACAAGAAGGCCGAGTTCAAGCGCCGCTTTGCCGGTGACCTGACTGGTAATTTCGACAGCTCCATCGACGCCTTCAAGAAGAAGGTTGCCGCCGATAACCCAACGGTTGCCACCCGCAAGGCATCTGAAGACACGCTCGAAGTCATCAATGGCATTCTGGCCGAAACGATCGGCGGCTCTGCCGACCTGACGCCATCCAACAACACCAAGACGAGCCAGATGAAGTCGATCACGCCGACCGATTTCTCGGGCCGTTACCTGCATTACGGCATCCGCGAACACGGCATGGCAGCAGCCATGAACGGTATTGCGCTGCATGGCGGTCTTATTCCTTACGCTGGCGGCTTCCTGATCTTCTCGGATTATTGCCGTCCTTCCATCCGCCTGGCAGCCCTCATGGGCATCCGCGTCGTTCACGTGTTGACGCACGACTCGATCGGCGTTGGCGAAGACGGCCCGACCCACCAGCCGGTCGAGCAGATTGCCGCACTTCGCGCCATTCCGAACCTTCTCGTCTTCCGCCCTGCGGATGAAACCGAAACGGCTGAAGCCTGGCAGTTCGCGCTGCACCAGAAGAACCGCCCGTCGGCACTGGCTCTCACCCGTCAGAACCTGGCTCCGGCCCGCAAGGAATACGAGGAAAAGAACCTCGTCTCCTACGGCGCATACGAACTGGTTTCGGCAAGCGACGCCAAGGTCTCGATCTTTGCATCCGGTTCGGAAGTCGAGATTGCGCTGAAGGCTGCCGCCGACCTCAAGGTCAAGGGCATCTCCACCCGCGTCGTTTCTGTTCCCTGCTTCGAACTCTTCAAGGAGCAGCCGGAGACCTATCGCAAGGCGATCATCGGCAACTCGCCGGTCAAGGTTGGTGTCGAAGCCGCCATTCGTCAGGGCTGGGATTACTTCATCGGCAATGACGGCGCGTTTGTCGGCATGCACTCCTTCGGCGCATCCGCCCCTGCCAAGGATCTCTACAAGCATTTCGGCATCACGGCAGAAGCCGTCGTTGCTGCGGCAGAAGCGAAGCTCGGCTGAGGGCTTCGCGCCCTCGACCACCCATACAAAATCGAGATATTGACAGGGAGTATGTAAATGACTGTAAAAGTTGCCATTAACGGTTTTGGTCGCATCGGCCGTAACGTCCTTCGCGCTATCGTGGAATCCGGCCGCACGGACATCGAAGTCGTTGCCATCAACGACTTAGGCCCGGTCGAAACCAATGCGCATCTGCTACGCTACGACAGCATCCACGGCAAATTCCCGGCTGACGTGAAGGTCGAAGGCGACACGATCATCGTTGCTGGCGGCAAGCCGATCAAGGTCACAGCTGTGCGCGATCCAGCCCAGCTGCCGCACAAGGAACTCGGCGTCGATATCGCGCTGGAATGCACCGGCATCTTTGTTGCCCGTGACAAGGCAGCCGCTCACCTTACCGCCGGTGCAAAGCGCGTCATCATCTCGGCGCCTGCCGAAGGTGCGGATCTGACGGTCGTCTTCGGTGTCAACCACGACCAGTTGACGAAGGACCACCTCGTCATCTCCAACGCATCCTGCACGACAAACTGCCTGGTTCCAGTCGTCAAGGTTCTGGATGACGTCGTCGGCATCGACCACGGCTTCATGACCACGATCCACTCCTACACCGGCGACCAGCCAACGCTGGATACCATGCACAAGGACCTGTACCGCGCCCGCGCCGCTGCCCTGTCCATGATCCCGACCTCGACCGGCGCCGCCAAGGCCGTTGGCCTCGTACTGCCACACCTCAAAGGCAAGCTCGACGGCACGTCTATCCGCGTTCCAACGCCAAACGTCTCGGTCGTCGACTTCAAGTTCGTGGCCAAGAAGGCAACGACCGTCGAGGAAATCAACAACGCCATCAAGTCCGCCTCCAACGGCGCGCTGAAGGGCATCCTCGGCTATACCGACGAACCATTGGTCTCCCGCGACTTCAACCACGACAGCCACTCTTCCATTTTCGCAACGGACCAGACAAAGGTCATGGAAGGCAACTTCGTGCGTATCCTGACCTGGTACGACAACGAATGGGGCTTCTCCAACCGTATGTCCGACACGGCAGTGGCGCTGGCCAAGACGATCTGATTTTTCGCAGATAGTGAATGAGCAAAACCCGGCGGGAGCGATCCTGCCGGGTTTTGTGTTTTGGGACATCAGTTTTCAGGTTAGCCCAGCGCGGTCTGCTGATCGATTGGCTTACCGCTGAACGGCGCGACATTGATCTCGCCTTCCCGCTTGCGCGCCTGCGCAATATCAAAGCTGTTCTGCATCCTCATCAACGTATCCATTGACACACCGAAGGCTTTCTCGATTCTCAACGCCATCTCCGAAGAGAGATGCGAGCGTTCATTCAGCAGAGCCGACAAGGCCGCTCTCGTGACACCGAGGACCTGCGCCGCAGCCGTGACAGATAGGCCTAGCGGTTCGATAATCTCGCTTTTGATGAAACCGCCGGGGTGAGCGGGGTTTTTCAGGCGGATGCCTTGCATCGCATTCATAGCCACCTCCTAGTGATAGTCTTCATAGTCGAGATCGACAATCTCGATTTCCGCTTGATCGATCCGCAGCGTGATCCGCCAGTTCTTTGTAACGAACAGGCTCCAGGTGCCCTTGCGATCACCGGTCAGTTGATGCGCCTTCCAGCTCGGAACCGTGCGTAATTCGTCTTCGCGTTCCATATCCTGAAGGAAAGAAACGATGCGAAGCAGTTTCGGCACCACGGCCGCCTGCAAGCCGGACGCGTCATCGTCCTCGATCAAACGGCGCAAACCCTTATGGATCACGTTACGGATTTTCATGAGATCAAACTAACAATTGGAATGAAAAGCGTCAAGCTACACTATACACCATATGCCTAATTTACGTAACGTCAAATCAATCTGCAAACCGTCATTTTCCTCCTCGCTCGCCTTGCTCTGGTCCATATTCGCCCGGAAAAATCCAACTAGGGATTCGGTCGCGTCGCTCTGCGCATCCTGCCCTGCCGTATCATTCGATACACCTCGCCTTGCCCTGCCCGCTGCGCGAAACCCCTGCGCCGTGGCCGTCCAAAACGTGGCGCATTGACTGCTGACGTGCGGGAGCATGTGCGCCACGCGGCCTTTCAGGAAAAGGACGTGTGCGTGGAATCGTTTTATTTATTGCTGCTCGTCGCCACCGTCCTCGTTCTTGTCGCTGCCTTTTCCAGCCTCATCGCCTACCGCTTTGGCGCGCCGCTGCTGCTTCTTTTCCTGATGATAGGCCTTGCAGCGGGCACAGATGGGCTGGGCATTCATTTCAGCAACAATCCGCTGGCCTACATGCTGGGCTCGCTGGTGCTGGCCGTTATCCTGTTCGATAGCGGCTTCGGCACATCGATCCAGTCTTTCAAGCTGTCCGCCGGGCCATCCATTTCTTTGGCCACTGTCGGCGTGGTGCTGACATCGGTGTTTTTTGCAGGTGCCGCAGCCCTGCTTCTCGGCTTCTCCTGGCTGGAAGGCCTGTTGCTGGGCTCCATCGTCGCCTCCACGGATGCGGCCGCAGTGTTCTTTCTGCTGCGCATCGGCGGTATTCATATCCGCGATCAGGTGCGCTCCACCCTTGAAGTCGAATCCGGCACCAACGATCCAATGGCGATTTTCCTGACTGTCGCGCTCGTGGAAGTCGTCTCGAAAGGTCAGGGCATTGCGGGTTTCGATACCAGCTTCCTTCTCCTGTTCATGCAGGAAATGGCGTTGGGCGTCATCTTCGGCTTGGGCGGCGGGCTGATGATCGTCACTGTCGTCAACCGCTTTCAGGTGGATCGCGGCCTTGTGCCGATCCTTGTTCTAGCGTTGGCGCTGCTGGTATTTTCCGCCACCGGAGCGTTGCATGGCAGCGGTTTTCTGGCGGTCTATGTCGCGGGCATCGTTGCAGGCAATCGCAAGATTTTCGCCAAGGGCGCCATCCGCCGATTTCATGAGGGCATGACGTGGCTGGCGCAGATCATCATGTTCTTGATGCTCGGCCTTCTCGCAACGCCCTCGCAGTTTCCTGCCATCATCGTGCCTGCAGTGTTACTTGCGCTGTTCCTCATCTTCATCGCAAGACCGTTGGCCGTGTGGCTCAGCCTCATGCCCTTCAACTATACCCAGCAGGAAACGACCTTCGTCGCCTGGGTGGGCTTGCGCGGTGCTGTCTCCATTCTGCTGGCCATTCTGCCAGCACTGGGCGGGTTGCAAGGTGCGGAAACCTATTTCAACGCGGCGTTCATCATCGTTCTCGTTTCGCTTCTGTTGCAGGGCTGGACCATCAAACCCGTTGCCACACGCCTCGGCCTCATCGTGCCGCCGCGCATGGGCGATGTCGACAAACTCGAAGTGGACCTGCCCGGTACCGCCACCCACGAACTGGTATCCTACCGCGTTGCAAAAGGCAGCGCGGTGTTACAGGGGGAGCGCATTCCGCGCTGGGCCATGCCGTCGCTGGTGGTGCGGGAGGGCAAGTCCATTCGCTATCAATATGCTGGTCGCCTGCGCGAAAACGATCTGGTCTATCTCTTCGTCATTCCCATCAATTCACGGCTTCTCGACCGGCTGTTTGCCAGCGCAAAACCGGTGACAAAGGATGACGAAGACCTGTTCGGCACTTTCGCCATCTCGCCCCAGCGCCCCGCGCGAGAACTGGATGCCTCCTATGGGCCGGGCCTTTTGACCATGCAGGAGCAATCGCTGACGGTTGCCGAGCTCATCACCAGCCGTCTGGGCGGCAAGGCCGAATATGCCGACCGTGTGCGCCTGGGCTCATTGATCCTCATCGTCCGAGATCTCGATGAGAACCACGCCATTTCCAGCGTCGGCATTTCACTGGAACCTGTGGAGCCCGCCATCACCCTGCCCGTCTTCATCAGCCTGAAGGAAATCGTCCACCGAACACGCAGCCATTTTGCCGAGAAACGGCGTACGCGCCGCGCAGCAGCCACCGGTAACCCCATACCAGTGGCGGGCGACGACAGTACGCAGGCAGAAAATGATCGTTGAGCGGCTTGCACCTCGGGTCAAGCATAGTATGTTCGCGCGCAAAGCCATTCCATCAACGACAGCAGGATCGACCTATGCCCGCCTTCAAGACCCTCGATCACCTCACCGATATCGCCGGAAAGCGCGTTCTTGTGCGCGTAGACCTCAACGTTCCGGTTGCTGACGGCAAGGTCACCGACAAGACCCGCATAGAACGCGTTGCCCCTACTATTCTCGAACTGTCGAAAAAAGGCGCGAAAGTCATTCTGCTGGCCCATTTCGGTCGCCCGAAGGGTGAGCCCGTCGCCGACATGTCACTATCGCTCATCACCTCTGCTGTGGAAGAGGTTCTCGGCCATACCGTTCACTTCGCCTCGGACGCGATTGGAGAGCCTGCGGCAACCGCTGTTGCCGCCATGCAGAATGGCGACATTCTGCTTCTGGAAAACACCCGCTTCCACAAGGGCGAAGAAAAGAACGATGCCGCCTTCGTGGCCGAACTGGCAAAGAACGGCGATATCTACGTCAACGACGCCTTCTCCGCCGCCCACCGTGCCCACGCTTCCACCGAAGGTCTTGCGCGCCACCTGCCCGCTTACGCTGGCCGCACGATGCAGGCAGAGCTTGAAGCGCTGGAAAAGGGTCTCGGCGCACCTGCCCGCCCAGTCGTTGCCATCGTCGGCGGTGCAAAAGTCTCTTCCAAGATCGACCTGCTGATGAACCTCGTCAAGAAAGTCGATGCGCTGGTCATCGGCGGCGGCATGGCCAACACCTTCCTTGCCGCACGCGGCACCCATGTCGGTAAGTCGCTCTGCGAGCATGATCTGGCCGAAACCGCCAAGCAGATCATGATCGAAGCCGCGACCGCAGGCTGCGCCATCGTGCTGCCAGAAGACGGCGTCGTTGCGCGTGAGTTCAAGGCCAATGCCGAAAACGAAGTCGTTGATATCAACGAAATCCCCGATGACGCAATGGTTCTGGACGTCGGTCCGAAATCCGTCGAAGCCATCAAGGGCTGGATTTCCCGCGCCGAAACGCTGGTCTGGAACGGCCCCCTCGGCGCCTTCGAAATCGCTCCCTTCGACAAGGCCACGGTCGCCGCTGCCCAGCATGCAGCCGAATGCACCAGAAACGGCAAACTCGTCTCCGTCGCCGGTGGCGGCGATACGGTGGCCGCATTGAACCACGCGGGCGTGGCGGACGACTTCACCTACATCTCTACCGCAGGCGGTGCGTTCCTGGAGTGGATGGAAGGCAAGGTCCTCCCGGGTGTGGCGATCCTCACCGAACAGAAGTAGTTGTCAAAAATCACTATGCCGAATGTGCCTTGGCGGTCATATCTACGCCAAGCGCACGCATGACGGCCAGCGTCGTTTTTAGCGTCGGGTTTCCCCGTTCGCTGAAAGAACGATAAAGCTGTTCGCGCGACAGCCCGGTCTTGCGGGATATCTCGGTCATACCCTTGGCGCGTGCCACCACGCCAAGGGCTTTGGCAACATAGGCCGCATCGCCTGTTTCAAATGCATCAGCCATGAAAGCGGCGATTTCTTCATCATCCACCAGTGCGGCGGCTGGGTCGTACGTGGAAAGCTTTTTACTCATCATCTAAAATCCATTCCTTGGCAAGTTTCTTGGCAGCAGCACTGTCGCGGGCTTGAGATCCCTTGTCTCCACCACAGAGCAAGACGATCAGGAGATTTCCGCGCTGCTGGAAGTAGATGCGATATCCCGGTCCATGGTGAATCCGCAGTTCACTGACGCCCTCACCAACTGGCTCAACGTCTCCCGGCAACCCTGCTGCCAGCCGCGTCAACCGCGCTGCGATGAGGGTTCTGGCACGCTTATCTCTGAGGCGGGATTCCCATCTGACGAATACAGCTGTCTGCCTTAGTTCGATCATAAGATTTTGTAGTGTAAAAACTACAATTGTACAATCCTCGCTGAACCAATCATTTCGCATTTAAATTTTTTAAAGATTTTCTAAAGTTTCAAACGATTGAAAGCATTTCAATCGTTTCAATGATTTAGCGCGCCATTTTCCTGCCTTGGAACTTCTGGTACCCCAAAATCATTGTGTCAAAGGAGATCTAAAATGACAGAACGTCTTGAAGACATCGCAGTGAAGATGGTTGCCAACGGCAAGGGTTTGCTGGCCGCGGATGAATCCACCGGCACCATCAAGAAGCGCTTTGACACTATTGGTCTGGAATCCACCGAAACGAGCCGTCGTGATTATCGCGAAATGCTGTTTCGCACGGAAGACGCGATGAGTGGTTGCATCTCGGGCGTGATCCTCTATGAGGAAACCCTGTTTCAGAAAGCAGCAGACGGCACGCCTTTCGTTGACATCATCAAGGCTGCTGGCAGTCTCCCCGGTATCAAGGTTGATATGGGCGCCAAGCCGCAGGCTTTATTCCCCGGCGAAACGGTAACGGAAGGTCTTGACGGCCTGGCCGAGCGCTTGACAAAATATTACGAAGCAGGTGCACGTTTCGCCAAGTGGCGTGGCGTCATCAACATTGGCAACGGTCTGCCGACATGGGGTTCGATCAAGGCGGATTCGCAGGCTTTGGCCCGCTACGCAGCTCTCTGCCAGCAAGCTGGCATCGTGCCGATCGTAGAGCCGGAAGTGCTGATGGACGGTGAACCAGGCAGCCACAGCATCGACCGTTGCGCAGAAGTGACCGAATGGGTCCTGCGCACCGTCTTCACCGACCTGTACGACGCACGCGTCAATCTGGAAGGCATGATCCTCAAGCCAAACATGGTCATTGATGGCAAGAACGCTCGCAAGGCCTCTATCGACGAGGTTGCGGAGAAGACCGTCAAGGTTCTGAAGGTAACCGTCCCATCGGCAGTGCCCGGCGTTGCTTTCCTGTCGGGTGGCCAGTCAGCCGAAGAAGCAACGGCTCACCTCTCCGCCATGAACAGCGGTTATGATCTGCCATGGGCGCTGACCTTCTCCTATGGCCGCGCGCTTCAAGAGACCGCCCTCAACGCATGGGGCGGCAAACAGGAAAACGTCGCGGCTGGACAGCGCGCCTTCCGTCACCGCGCGGAAATGAACTCGCTGGCGGCCCTTGGCAACTGGACAGAAGAGCAGGAAAAGGCCGCTTAAGCCTTTAGCCCAGCGCTACAACGCTTCAAAAGATGATCGACCACCGCCCGTGACACTATTGCGGGCGTTTTTTGTCTTTCTGTTATCTCACGTCAATCTCCTCCCGCACCTCTTACCATTGCATCATATTGACCTTCGCGTAAAAGTAACTCGAATCTATCGGGAGGGATTGATGGAGCGGTTTGACGTTGTGGTTGTGGGTGCCGGGCTGGCTGGGCTAGTTGCGGCGACGGAGGCGGCGGAACGGGGTCTGGCGGTCTGCGTCGTCGATCAGGAAGGGCAGCAGAACCTTGGCGGGCAGGCCTTCTGGTCGTTGGGCGGATTGTTCTTCATCGATAGCCCCGAGCAGCGTTTCATGCGTATCTCCGACAGCCTCGACCTTGCACGGCAGGACTGGCTTGGTTCTGCGGGCTTTGACCGTACCGAAGACCACTGGCCGCGATTGTGGGCGCAGGCCTATCTGGAGTTTGCAGCGGGTGAAAAGCGGGCATGGCTGCACGGGCTGGGCATGCGCTGGTTTCCGGTTGTCGGCTGGGCAGAGCGTGGCGGTGCCCATGCACACGGCCATGGCAACTCCGTGCCGCGTTTCCACGTGACATGGGGCACCGGTCCCGGTGTGCTGGCACCCTTCGTGGAGAAGGCGCAGCGGCTCGCAGGACGGGGATTGATCACGTTCAGGTTCCGCCATCAGGTGGATGCGCTGGAGACTGTGGATGGCGCGGTAACCGGCATCTCCGGCTCGCTGCTGGCGGCTGATCCTGTCCAGCGCGGGGAGAAAAGCAGCCGCGATGTGGTGGGCGACTTCCTGTTCGAGGCGTCCGCCGTCATCGTCACCTCCGGCGGAATTGGCGGCAATCATGATCTGGTGAGACAAAACTGGCCGGTCGACCGTTTGGGCCAACCGCCGGGGGAAATGGTATGTGGCGTGCCCGCGCATGTGGATGGTCGCATGATTGCTATCACCGAGGCGGCAGGTGGCGCGGTCATCAACCGCGACCGCATGTGGCATTACACCGAGGGCGTCAAGAACCACGACCCCATCTGGCCGATGCACGGCATCCGCATCCTGCCCGGCCCCTCGTCCTTCTGGTGCGATGCCAGTGGCGACCGCCTGCCAGCACCTGCCTTGCCGGGTTTTGATACGCTGGGGACACTGAAAATCCTGCGCGAGCGCGGCAGCGATTACAGCTGGTTCATTCTGACGAAAGCGATCATTAAGAAGGAGTTTGCGCTTTCCGGTTCGGAGCAGAACCCGGATCTGACAGACAAGAATATCCGCCTGCTGCTGAAACGTCTGGGCAAGGAACCGGCAGGCCCGATTAAGGCCTTCATGGAGCGCGGCGAGGATTTTGCCGTGCGCGATACGCTGGAAGAATTGGTGCAGGCCATGAACGCGATCAGCGGCGAGGACAGGCTGGACGTCTCACATATCCGCACGCAGATCGAGGCGCGGGACCGAGAGCTTGCTAATAGCTTCAGCAAGGACGCGCAGATCACCGCCATCAGAGGCGCGCGCAATTATCTCGGCGACAAGCTGATGCGCACTGCCAAACCTCACCGCCTGCTGGACCCGACAGCAGGACCGCTGATTGCCGTGCGTCTGCACATCCTGACGCGCAAGACGCTGGGGGGCCTGCACACCGACCTTCAGGGGCGTGTGCTGGATGAGACTGGCAACGCCATTTCCGGCTTGTATGCGGCAGGTGAAGTTTCTGGCTTCGGCGGTGGCGGCATGCATGGCTACAACGCGCTGGAAGGCACGTTTCTGGGCGGGTGCCTGTTTTCGGGCCGGGTTGCCGGTCGCAGCGTCGGCGCTTAGCTGGACTTCACCAATGTCACGACCTCGTCGCTACCCGTCTCGAATTGCAGGCGGGCGAGCTTGGCATAGAGGCCACCTTGGCGAATGAGGCTCTGATGGGTGCCCTCTTCGATGATGCGGCCCTCATCCATCACCAGAATACGGTCTGCCTTCAGCACGGTGGCAAGACGGTGAGCGATAACGATGGTGGTGCGTTTGCTGATGGCCTGATCCAGCGCCTTCTGCACCAGCGTTTCGCTTTCCGCATCCAGCGCCGAAGTAGCTTCGTCGAGCAGCAGGATCGGCGCATCTCGAAGGATGGCACGGGCAATGGCAATGCGCTGGCGCTGGCCGCCGGATAGCGTTACGCCGCGCTCGCCGACAACGGTGTCATAACCTCCGTGAAGCTTGGTGATGAAGCCATCCGCCTGGGCTGCAAGAGCGGCTGCGCGCACCTCCTCGCGGGTCGCATCCGGCTTGCCAAAGGCGATATTGTCATGGATCGAAGTCGCGAAAATCGCCACGTCCTGCGGCACGATGGCAAGACGCGACCGCAGCTCTTCCAGCGAGACAGAGCGGATATCGGTGCCATCAACCGTAATGCGGCCCGACTGCGGATCGTAAAAACGCATCAGCAGCGAAAACACCGTGCTTTTACCGGCACCGGATGGGCCGACGATGGCAACCGTTTCACCGGCGGCAACCGTGAAGGACAGGTCCGAAAGGATCGGCCTGCCCGCCCCTTGCGGGTAATGGAAGGCAACGTTCTCAAAACACGCTTCACCGCGTGCGGGGCGCGGCAAGGCCGCGGGCACAGCAGGCTCTTCAACTGGAGATTTTTCGTTCAGCAGTTCCGACAGGCGTTCTGCAGCACCCCCCGCCTGCGATAGTTCACCCCAGACCTCGGACAATTGCCCAAGAGAACTGGCCGCGATGACGGAGTAGAGAACGAATTGGCTGAGCGTGCCCGCCGAAATCGTACCCGTCAGCACGCCATGGGCGCCGTACCACAAAATGGCAACGACGCTGCCGAAGACGAAGCTGATGGCGACCGCCGTCAGTACGGAACGGGCGCTGATGGCGGCGCGGGCACCCTGATACGCCTTTTCGACGGCGTCGTTATAACGGCTGTTCGCCAGCAGCTCAGCATTGAAGGACTGGATCGTGCGGCTGGCCGATATGGTTTCAGCCGCAAAGGCCGAGGACGCCGCCAGCGTATCCTGCGTGGTTCTGGAGCGCGAGCGCACCGAGCGACCAAAGGCGATCAATGGAAAGACGATGAGGGGAATAGCCAGCAGCGCAAGACCCGCAAGGCGCGGGCTGGTATAGACCATCATGACCACCCCACCCAGACAGAGCAGGATGTTGCGCAGCGCAACGGAGGCGGAAGACCCGAAGGCGGATCGAATCTGCACCGTATCGGCGGTCAGACGCGAGGCGAGTTCACCGGAATGATTGGTATCGAAGAAGGCCTGCGACAGCGAGGTGAGATGAGCGAACACATCGCGGCGCAGATCGGTCACCACACGCTCGCCGATGGTCATCACAAAGTAATAGCGCATGGCGCTGGCCAAGGCCAGAACGACCGCAATCGCCATCAGCACTGCAAAGTAGTTGTTGATCATCGCGCCATCGGCACCCTCGAAACCGTGGTCGATAATCCGACGCACCGCAAGCGGCAGGGCAAGCGTGGTGGCGGAAGACAGAACAAGCGCAAACAGGGCGGCGGCAACCAGCCCGCGATACCGCTTAAGATACGGAAAGAGACTGGCCAGCGGTTTCGGCGTCCTGCGGCCTGCCGTTTTCTGGTCCTGAATAACTGCCACGTTCTACTCCTGCTTTGCCGCTCATCCGTGGCTTTTCAGCCATTCCTGCGGCAAATTCCGCATCTCTGACAATGTGTGCTGCCAAGTGTGGAGCCAAGCATCGGCAGGCACTTGTTATCTCGGTGACCTTCATGTATAGGCTCCGCATCGAATTGGGAAGCCATGGCCAAATGGTCTATGGCTTCATTATTGAATTGGCTCAGTTGACGCAATTGCGGCAAATGGTCCGCAAGTCACCAAAGCAGGAATATTGTCATGAAGGCTGAAATCCATCCAGACTATCACATGATCAAAGTGGTCATGACCGATGGCACAGAATACGAAACATTCTCCACTTGGGGTTCCGAGGGTCAGACCATGAACCTCGAAATCGACCCTAAGTCGCACCCGGCATGGACTGGTGGCAACCAGCAGCTCATGGACCGCGGCGGTCGCGTTTCCAAGTTCAACAAGCGTTTCGGCGGCCTCGGCCTCTAATCCTGTTGATACCTATGAATGCAAAAACCCTGGAGCGATCCGGGGTTTTTTGTTGTTTGGGTGTTGGTAGGTGTGGCTTACGCTACCGTCGCACGGGCTTTAAGCTAAAGCCGTTAAGTCATGGTGAGAGGTAGCTTTCGCGGAAATGCCCTTACCTCCGTCACCCCGCACTTGCTGCGGGGTCCAGCAGACGCGCGTCTGCGCGGCGACAGAGGTTCTTTCAGCCCAAGGACTAGGGCTGACTGGATACCGGCTCAAGGCCGGTATGACGGAAAGAAGGGATGCCTCCCCTGCACGGCGCCATTCCCGGCTAAAAACAAAAAAAGCAGGCCGAAGCCTGCTTTCCAAATTCTTGTTTCGACTGAAACTCAGTTTCCAGCAAACGCCGTGCGCAGCAGGTTGAGCTGAGCCTGAACGCTGTTTTCATTGTCAGGAACCTTTGTCGCTTCGGTAGGGCGATAAATCTCGCGGTCCAGCAGAGCAACGCGGTTCTGGAGACGCAGGGAACGCTCTACGAGGTCACGGAAGGACTCAGGCAGATCGTTCCAGCCGGGTGCATTGCGATCAACGTTGAAGTTGTCGAGACGAACCTTGTTCTTCTCGCTCAATACTTGATCACGGCTCATCTCACCATTGTTAACAGCGCGCTGAAGAAGAAGCCAGGAGGCCATCTGCATGAGACGCGTTGTGAGGCGCATGGATTCCGCTGCGTAGAGGACGGATGCCATGCGGGGCAAAACTTTGGAGGCAGCACGGCCGGAGCCGTCCAGATAGGTCGCTGTCTCTTCCACCAGAGTCATACCCTCTGTATAGAGAGTTTTGAACTGGTTGGATGCTGCAGCGCGGCCAGCAAAGCTGATGGTATTCAAAACCTGTTCTGACATTTTTCCAAATCCTGCTTACGCACCATACTAACTGGCAACGGGATAGAGGCTTAATAGTTCCGGCCTCTTTGTATTTTCAGGATGATACCAATAGCCCAAATGCGCAAGCTGATTATTAAAGAAAGGTTAATACCCACAGCTTTGGCAATATTGCAGGGCGACAAAAAAAGAGCCGCAAAAGCGGCTCTCAAGGTAAAACAGGGAGAAAAATCAGACCAATTCGCCGTTGGGAGAAACTGCCTGAAGTTCAGAAGAACTGAACATGTATAGTAATCGCTTAAAAAGCTTAATTTATCGTTAATGGTAAACGAAAAACTGCACCGCGCTGTAACGTTAACAAAACGTTCCTCGCTACATCAGCTGCGAAACAGGCTTTCGGCAGCCTTGCGACCGGCGGACTTCTTCTCGCGCTCGGCTTCCAGCCTTTCGATTTCCGCTCGCAAAATTGTGATGCGTCCCGTCAGCTCATCGACGGATAGAAGGCTGATATCACCGCCGACCACGTGAGTCGTGGCGGGCGATTTGGGCAGGTCGTCCTCGAATACACTCATATTCCGGCTCCTTTTTCCAGCTCCGCATCGTCCTCGATGTACTGCGGCGCGCGCGGATCGAGCGACACACTTTCAGGCGTGGCCATCGGTGCTGCTGCGGCTGTGGAGAAGTTGTCCTTCTCCGCCGTAGGCAGCGCCGCCCGTTGCCTGGAGCGGAATATAGCATAGGCAGTGATAAGAAGATGGGAAATCGCCGTGACCCCGAACAGGGCGTAAGGACCGTAAGACGTCATGATCGGTCCGCCCAGCGTGGGGCCGATAATGGTGCCGATACCGTAAAGCAGCAGCAGCCCGCCAGAGACCTTGACGAAGTCTTCCGACGACGCGAAGTCGTTGGCATGGGCGACTGCGATGGGGTAGAGCGCGTTTGCCGAGGCGCCATAGACCGCGACCATGCCGATCAGCACATAGACATGGGACGGCTGAATGACGGCGACGGCCAGTCCAGCAAAGGCCGCGAGCCCCGACAGTCCCGCCAGAACGAAACGGCGGTCTATCCGGTCAGACAGCTTACCGGCAGGAAACTGCGCCAGTGCACCGATGAAGATGGTGACACTGACCATGATGGCGATGGTGGTGGGATGCAGCCCTGCCCGTGCACCGAAAACCGCACCCAGCGTACCGTAGGCACCGTTGGCGATGCCGATGAGGAGGATGCCGACAAAGGAAACCGGCGAGGTGCGGTAGAGGGCGGGTAGATCAAGCTTGACCTTCTTCAGCGGTTGCGGGCTTTCTGCCTTCGACAACATGGCTGGCATGATGGCGACGCAGTAGATGATGGCGCAGACCATGAACAGCGACGTGGTGCTGACATTGCCGAAGGGCACGACGAGCTGACCGGCGACCACGCCGAACAGCGTGATGGCAATGTAGAGCGAAAAGATCGCCCCACGGCTTTCATTGGTAGCGCGCTCGTTCAGCCAGCTTTCGATGATCATCGATGTGCCTGCCGTGCAAAAGCCGGTAATGGCACGCAAAGCGACCCAGGACACATCATCGATGAACAGACCCGTCAGCAGCACCGTCAGGCAAATGAGAGCGACGAAGCTGCCGAAAGCCCTGATATGGCCCGCACGCCGCACAATAGCGGGTGCCACGAAGCAGCCGATAACGAAACCCGCAGCCCAGGACGTACCGAGGAAACCAAGAACTTCGTTGGAATAACCTTCCGCCGAACCACGTACCGGCAAAAGCAGGCCCTGAAGACCGTTGCCGAGAAACAGAAACAGGGTGCTGGATAAAAGTGCGAATACGGGTAGAAGATTTCTGCTCATAAAAGCCACTCTCATGCTGCTGCGATGCACTGTATCGGGATAGACGGGAATGTGCGCGAATAGGTTGCCGCCATAGGTGAACATAAAAATGTCCGCCCTGTGACGCTCATTCAATAAAGACAAAAGGTTTCGCGATGACGAAGGCAATCGGGCTTTTTCTGCTGCTGGCGATGTGCATTCAACTCATCCGCCCGCTCGGGCTACCGGGTCTGCGCCGCCGTGGCGATTGCTGGAAGATTGCCGCCGCAGCCTTCGTTTTATGGACACTGGTACTCCTGCTGCGCCCTTAAGAGCCGACGTGCGAAATCGAGCCATATCGCACTATCGGGACTTGCAAGATGTACCGGCCTATCGCTCGGTCAGCTTCAGCTCGATGCGGCGGTTCTGGGATCTGGCTTCCGGCGTATCGCCATCGGCCAGCGGCTGATACTCGCCGAACCCTGCCGCAACCAGGCGGTTGGCCGGAACGCCCTTGGAAATTAGATACTTCACAACCGATGTCGCGCGCGCTGACGACAGCTCCCAATTGTCGCGGTAGCGACCGGAACCGGACAATTGCACATTGTCGGTGTGGCCATCCACGCGCAGAACCCAGTTGATTTCGGCGGGAATTTCCTTGGCTAGGTCGATCAGCGCTGCCGCAAGCTTGGCCATTTCCGCCTGCCCCTGCGGGTTCAGATCATTACCGCCAGATGGGAACAGCACCTCCGACTGGAACACGAAACGGTCACCGACAATGCGGATGTTTTCGCGGTCCGACAGGATTTCGCGCAGTCGTCCGAAGAAATCCGAGCGATAGCGGTTGAGCTCCTGTACGCGCTGCGCCAGCGCGACGTTGAGGCGACGACCGAGATCGGCGATCTTTACCTGCGAGGACGTGTCCTTTGCCTCGGATGCCTGCAAGGCGGATTCGACCGAGGCGATCTGGGCACGCAGCGCGGCGATCTGCTGGTTGAGGAGATCGATCTGAGCCGAGGCCCGCGTTCCGGCTTGACGCGCATCTTCCAGTTCACCACTCAACTGACCCACACGGGCATTGGCAGCAGAACTGTTGCCCGCACCGGCATCCAGCAGGGATTGCAGGCGCGATCGCTCGCTTTCCGAGGAGGCGAGTGTGGATTGCAGGTTGGCGAGCGTGTCTTCGATGTCCTGTTTGCTGCCTTTTTCAAGCGCGAGCAATTCAGTCAGTTCGGAAATCTGGTTGTTGAGGCGGTTCAGCACCTCGTCCTTGCCGGAAATTTCACGCGAGAGAATGAACTGCGCCAGCACGAAAACCGTGAGCAGGAACATAATGGCCATGAGCAGTGTGGACAAGGCATCCACGAAACCCGGCCAGTAATCGACACTCCGGTCGCGGCGGCGATTGCGCCCAAGCGCCATAATCACTCGCTCCCGTTATCGTGGCGGATGGAGCGCGGAGCGTTCTTCTGCTCCGCATCGATCCGCGCCGACAGGCGGTCCAGCGTGCGACGCAGGGACCGGGATTCCTCCTGCTGGGCCTCGATCCAGTCCCGCAGCATCTGCTGCTCGCCGCGCATGTTCTTGACGAGGCCCTGAATACCTTCCGCAAGGCTGGTCATGGCCGCCAACGAACGCTCGGTGCCGACAGCACCATAGCCTGCGCCTCTCGCCTCACCCGTCACATCCGTGCCGGGATCGGTCACCGACGACAGCCAGTTTTCAAGCTCAGTGTAAAAACGGTTCTGGGCGCGACCGGCCTGCAAATCGAGAAAGCCGAGAATGAGCGAACCGGACAGACCCAGAAGCGACGAGGAAAACGCCGTGCCCATACCCGCAAGCGGTGCCGTGAGACCTGATTTCAGCGATGACAGAATATCGGTGCTGTCACCCGCCGTTGGGTCCAGCCCCTGAATGACATCGCTGATGGCGCCGATGGTGCCGATCAGACCCCAGAAAGTACCGAGCAGGCCGAGAAACACCAGCAGGCCGATGAGATAGCGGGAGGTATCGCGCGATTCATCCAGCCGGGTGGCGATGGAATCGAGGATGGAGCGCTGCGTGACGGTCGAAAGCCGCACTTCGCCACGCTTGCCGATGACGGAATGCATGGGTGCCAAAAGCTTCGGCGCACGGCCCGCCTTATCGACGGTGCCAGCAGCCTGAAAGCCGTTGAACCAGCGCACTTCAGGGCGAAGGCTGAATATCTGCGTGAAGACCAGAATGATGCCGATGACGAGAACGCCGAGGATGAAACCGTTCAAGCCCGGGTTGGTCATGAACGCCGACTGCGCCTGCCTAAACAGAATGGCGGCCAGAAACGCAACGATGATGAGGAAGATGATCATCGTCCACAGAAACGGCGTGGGGCTCGACAGCTTGTGATGATATTGCTTCGTCACCGGTTTCTCGACACCGAGATCAAGCCGTTCAGTATCCGCCATAATGCCCATTCCCTCTGGTATTGCCGCAACGCCCGCGCGAAAACCTCAGGGGATTCGGCAGCGCGTTACGGTTACGACGGGAAGCTAGTGTAAAATTACGACGAATTGAAGTGAAAAGCCGGTAACGTGACAAGGGTTTTTGCACGGCGTGGTCATGCCATGGCTGTCGAAGGTGTTGTTTGGCGGGAAATCCAGATTGTGTGACCGTACCTATCGTCCGTCATCCCGCACTCGATGCGGGATTCAGTGCGATCAAGTCCTTGATCGCAAAATACTCTTTCGCACCGCAGACGCGGCGCTGCTGGATTCCCGCTCAAGGTCGGAATGACGGGTGGAGGGTGTCTTAACGGCCCGGAACCGGACGGTTGACGACTTCCGTCAGTGCCCTGTGGATATATTCGTTTCCGGCGATGACGCTGCCATTGTCGAAAATGTCCTGACCGCCCTTCATGTCGCTGACGAAACCGCCCGCTTCACGGATGAGAACGAGGCCAGCGGCGATGTCCCACGGTGCCAGACCGGTTTCCCAGAAACCATCGAGGCGACCGGCAGCGACATAGGCGAGATCGAGGGACGCGGCACCGAAACGGCGCACGCCAGCCACTTCGCCCATGACGTGACGAAGCTCGACCAGAAACTTACCGTGATCGCCACGGCCCAGATGCGGAACGCCGCAGCAGACGACGCAATCGGTGATCTGCTTGCGCGCAGCAACGCGAATGCGGCGATCGTTGAGGAACGCCCCGCCGCCACGCTCGGCGGTGTAGAGCTCATCGGTCGCGGGGTTGAAGATCACGCCAGCGACGATTTCGCCATTGCGCTCCAGCGCGATGGACACGGCAAACTGCGGAATGCCGTGCAGGAAGTTGGTGGTGCCATCCAAGGGATCGACGATCCAGCGGTGTGCGCCATCAGAGCCCTTTTCCTCGCCACCCTCTTCACCCAGAAAGTCGTAGGTGGGGCGGGCCTTCATCAGCTCGTCATGGACGATCTTTTCGGCTTTCAGGTCCGCCTGCGAGACGAAATCGCCGGGGCCCTTGACTGAAACCTGCAGGTTCTGCACTTCACCGAAGTCACGCGACAGCGATTTTCCGGCCTTGAGGGCGGCCTGAACCATGACATTGAGAAGGGCTGAACGGGCCATAAAAATGTTCCTGAAAGGTGGCTGAACCTGCTAGCCAAAATTGCTGGCAGGCACGCGGATATGGTTTCTGATGGAAAGTTTGCGGTTCAAGACCACAAAACGCGCTGGATTTCAAGGCAAAAAGCCTATTCCGCCCGCAGCTCAGGCAGGCCGGAAGCGGTTGGCTGCTTCGATCGCCTTCTTCTGCTGGTCCTCTTCGATGCCCAGATAGAAATCCTCGAGACCGGGGTCCTTCAGTCCTGCACGACGAGACAGCACGTACCATTTTGCGGCTTCCACCGGGTCTGGCTTGGTGCCCAGCGCCTGAACGTAGAGATGCGCGACCTTGTTCTGCGCCACGACATTGCCGCGCTGGGCGGCACCGTAGAGCCAGCGGAAGCCCTCTTCCAGGTTTCGCTCGCCGCCTGTCCCGTTCACCAGCCATATGCCGAGATCGACTTGCGCAGTATCGAACCCGGCCTTTGCCGCCCGCGTCAACCAGTCACGCGCCTTCGCCTTCTTTTCAGGCGGAACGTCCTTCAGGCTGAAATAGAGCTGAGACACCGCATATTGCGCATCCGCCACGCCCTTCTCGGCAGATTTTTCGTAAAACGGCAGGGCCGCATGCAGGCCGTTCGGCCCCGGCGTTTGGGAAACAAGAATTTGCGCCCAGTTGAATTCCGCCTCGGCATTGCCGGCCTCTGCGGCGCGGCGCATGTAGTCATCGGCCAGCGTCTTGTCGTGCTTGACCAGCTTGCCTTCCATCAACAGCAAGGCGAATTTGAACATGGCGACGGGATCGCCACCCTTGGCCCCCTGCTCGTACCAGAAGGCCGCCGTCTTGTCGTTGCGGGCGATGCCGAAGCCGCGCGACATCATTTCGGCTACCAATGTCTGGGCGGCGGCGTCACCCGTCTGGGCGCGGGTCAGCGCTTTGGACAGCGCCTGGACATATTCGCCGCGCTGATAATGGCCGTAGGCCTCGTCGATCTTGCCGGTAAACTTTTTCTCGGGCGGAAGTGCGGGCAATTCCGCGCCCATGCGCTGATAGACATTGACGCCGCCCGATGGCTGCAAATCCTTCTGCTCGTCGGAAACCACGCGTCCCTTGCGGATCGGTTCGGCATCCGCGTCAGAAGGGCGCGACAGAACCTCGGGCGATGGCTTGCTGGCCGGTCCGAAATCCGTGTCCTCGCCCATCGGCGTCGCATCGTCAGGCGTGGTCTGCGTCTCAACCCCCGGCAACAGCGGCTGCTGCTGATCTTGCGCGGAGGCAGCATGCGGCAGGACAACCCACGCAAGTGCGAAGGCGGTGGCAGAGAGACGGAAACGAAGCAAGCGAGCGATCATCGCGTGTATCAACCGCCAAACCGTGGCGCTTTTTCGTCAAGCAACGCATTCGCTTCGGCCACAGCCCGAGCCGCGCCCGCGGCATGGTCAAACACCGCCAGTCGCAGCGCCACGAATTCTACCCCGGTTTCAGCGACGGGGACGACGGAAGCGACATCCGAACCGCCCATCACGATGGCAGGAATCTCGATCATGGAAGCCCACCATTCGCCCAGCGCCATGTTCTTGGGGTGCGCTTCCGGCTTGATATCGCCTTCCAGCTTGCCGAAGAACATGTAATCAGGGTTGCTTTCACCCTGCTCCAGCGCCTTATGGCGGTCATCTGCATTGCCGCCGCCGACGATAAGCTTGGGTGCGAAGTTCTCGACAGCCTCGGACAGAGCTTCGGCACCGCCGATGACATGCAGGCCATCTGCCTTCACGCGGCTTGCCGTGCGGCTGTCGCCCGCAACCAGCGCCGCAGCACCGGCTTCCTGAACCATTGGCACCAGCGTTTCGGCACGTTTCTGGAAAGTCGCATCGTCGAGATCGTACTGCGGAATGATGACAGATGCGACATCCCCGCCCCGCAGCGCATCTGCCAATGTGCTGGCCTGATGGGCGACATCGTCATGCGCTGGAACGATCAAAACGAGGCGGCAGCGATTTTTGGGGGCAGTCATCGGTTTTTCCATTTCCGCAGACAGAACGCTTCACGCGCAATCTGCACTCGTTTTCATGTCATACTTCCGATAAACCGGACAGGCGAAAGGATCAACCGCCATCCATGCTGCCCGATTTCCAATTTTTCCTCGTCGCCATCCCCGCAGTCATCCTCGTCGGCCTGTCAAAAGGCGGGCTGGGCGGCGCTTTGGCATTGATGGGCGTGCCGTTGATGGCGCTGGCCGTGCCGCCGGTGCAGGCGGCTGCAATCTTTCTGCCGATCCTGATTGCCATGGATATGGTGGCGCTATGGGCATGGCGACACCACAATCACCGCGAAACGCTGCTGATCCTTTTGCCTGGTGCCTTGATTGGCATCGGCGTGGGCTGGGCGACCTCTGCCATCATCTCTGCCGATACGATGCGTTTCATGCTGGCCATCGTCACCATCATCTTCGTGGCCCAGTATTTTTATGATCGCTTCGTCAAAGGTCCCAAGGTGGAGGTGGTCGCAAAACCTCAAAATCGCGCAAAGGCGACACTTTGGGGCTCGTTTTCAGGCTATTGCAGCTTCGTTGCGCATGCCGGTGGACCGCCATTTCAGATTTACGTAATGCCGCTGAAGCTCGACCCGAAAAGCTATACCGGCCTTTCCGTTCGCTTCTTCGCCATCGTCAACGCCATCAAGCTCGTATCGTACTTCGCATTGGAAGCTATCGATACCACCAACCTCCTCGCATCGTTCACGCTGCTGCCGGTGGCCATCGTCTCGACCATGCTGGGTGCGCGGGTGGTCAGGTATCTGAAACCCTCGGTCTTCTATCCGCTGATGTATACGATGGTTCTGCTGGCGGCCCTTAAATTGCTGTGGGACGCCGTGGTCTGAACAGGCCAAACAAAAGGCCCTGATCGCGATAGCAATCAGAGCCGGGCTTTCAGGCTGCGACGTAAACGAAACTGACGTCAGGCAACAAAGATATTGGAAATTTAATGCTTCGTGGAGGCTTGCAGCCTCTGCATTTCGTCCTTCAGGCGCAGTTTCTTGCGTTTAAGATCCACAATCTGCTTATCATCCGAAGAGGGGGAAGCGAGAACGGTTTCGAGCTCCTCCTCAAGAGCACCGTGTTTCTTTTCCAGCGATGCTATATGAGCCTGAATGGTCATGCGGCACGTCCTTCCTTGTTGAACCTACCTCCAGCGCTCCATCGCTGGAGTTTCAGGTTTACGACACCAATGTGACATGGAACGCCTCCCTTGTCGAAGGAGAAATCAAGGCAATATCTGGGCAAAATGCTGACACGGGAAACTTCCCGTTACCGTCATTTGGTGGTACAGGCACCAAGACCGACAACAAAATGGCCGGATGGCGGTCCGGTTGTACCATATGGGGAAGACAAGAGATGCCCGATCAGGATCAGGCCGACGTTCGGCTGGTACTTGCGCGACTTCGCCAGGAACATGAAGATTACGATGCGGCGATCAACGCCATGATCCAGACCAACTGCGAAGCCTTGCGCATTCAGCGGATGAAGAAGAAGAAGCTGGTCATCAAGGACAAGATGACCCATATCGAAGACCAGATTATTCCTGATATCATTGCCTGATACGGAGATTGACCGTTGAGCACAGAGACACCGCCCGTCGCCATCATCATGGGTAGCCAGTCCGACTGGGAAACCATGAAAAACGCCGCCGACACGCTGGATGCGCTGGATGTGGAATATGAAGCCCGCATCATTTCCGCCCACCGCACGCCCGAGCGTATGTTCAGCTTTGCCAGCGGCGCGCGCGCGGAAGGCTTCAAGGTCATCATCGCCGGTGCCGGTGGTGCGGCCCATCTGCCGGGCATGACAGCAGCGCTGACGCCGCTTCCGGTGTTCGGTGTTCCCGTGCAGTCCAAGACCATGTCGGGGCAGGACAGCCTCTACTCCATCGTGCAGATGCCCGCCGGCATTCCCGTCGGCACGCTCGCCATCGGTCGCGCTGGCGCTATCAATGCCGCCCTTCTGGCCGCAGCGGTGCTTGCGCTATCGGACGAAGACCTCGCCGACCGGTTGGATGACTACCGTGCCCGCCAGACGGCAGCGATTGCCGAATATCCCCTGGATAGCGCGCAATGACAGCGACGACTTCAGGCAAATCACGAACCATCGGCATTATCGGTGGCGGTCAGCTCGCCCGTATGCTGGCCATGGCCGCAGCCCGCCTCAACTTCCGCACCATCGTGCTGGAACCGCAGGCCGACTGTCCCGCTGCCCAGATCTGCAACCGCCAGATCGTCGCCGCCTATGACGACGAAAAGGCGCTGAGCGAACTTGCCAGCGTGTGCGACGTCGTCACCTACGAGTTTGAAAACGTCCCGGTGGTTGCCGCCGAAATGCTGGCCGCCTCCGTCGCCGTCTACCCGCCCCCGCGCGCACTCAGCGCCTCGCAGGACCGGCTGACGGAAAAGAGCTTCCTCAACGATTGCGGGATTCCAACTGCCGGTTTTCGCCAAGTGGACAATCAGGCCGAACTGGAAGCAGCGCTATCCGAATTCGGCGGCAAGGGCGTTCTGAAGACCCGTCGCATGGGGTATGACGGCAAGGGCCAGCGTGTCTTCAAAGGTGGCGAAGACCTGACCGGTGCGTTCGATGCGTTGGGCGGCGTACCGCTCATTCTGGAGAGCTTCGTTGCTTTCGAGCGTGAAATATCGATCATCGCCACACGGTTCATCGATGGCACGGTGACCTGCTACGACCCCGCTGAAAACGTTCATCTGGGCGGAATTCTCCACACCTCCACCGTTCCCGCCAAGCTTTCCGAGGCCGCAAGAGCCGTCGCGGTGCAATCTGCGGAGAAGCTTCTCGCGGCGCTTGATTACGTCGGCGTCGTCGGCATCGAGTTTTTCGTTCTGGACGACGGATCTCTGGTTGCCAATGAAATGGCCCCCCGCGTTCACAACACCGGCCACTGGACGGAGGCCGCCTGTGTGGTCTCGCAGTTCGAGCAGCATATTCGCGCCGTTGCAGGGCTTGTCCCCGGCTCCACAGAGCGCCATTCGGACTGCGTCATGACCAATCTGATCGGTGATGACGTTGATGATGTGCCGCAATGGCTCGCCCAAAAGGACTGCCTCGTGCATCTCTATGGCAAGACGGAAGCGCGTGCAGGCCGCAAGATGGGCCACGTGACGCAACTCCTGAATGCCGGAAAACCCGGTGTTTCCAGCCAAATTGACTCTTAGCGTGTTGACACGCTGGGGATGACAAGGTAATTGCCTGCCAACCGAAAAGAGCGCGCCCTCGTAGCGCGTTTTTGATTGTTTAGATATGCGTGGCAAGAAGCGTCACGCCAAACTGCGGACCAGTAAAATGAAGATCAAGAACTCGCTTAAAGCGCTTAAGGCCCGTCACCGCGATAACCGTCTGGTTCGCCGCAAGGGCCGCGTCTACATCATCAACAAGATGAACCCACGTTTCAAGGCTCGTCAGGGCTGATTACCGGGTGTATCTGTGCCCGCCTTGTCGTGGCGGATCACATTGTTGATAGACCACAAAATTTGATTTCATAATTGGCGCAGCCGGATTATTCTGTCCGTATGCGCCAGTTTTGTTTTTATGCCCTTCTCGCCGCCTGTCTCGCAACATCTGCGAGCGCCGAGCCTCTGACGACAGCCTCCCCTGCTGCCGATTCGCCCCCCACGGCTCAAGCGACGACACCACCGGCAACGCTATCCGACGACGCGGTCACCGGCCTGTTTTCCAGTCTCAGAAAAGAACGCGACGCCCAAAAGGCACGTGTCATCGCCAACGAGATTGTCGGCGAGTGGACCGATTCGGGCAGTGCAACGATCAATCTTCTGATGAAATGGTCGCAGGAAGCCGCCGAAGAAAAGCGCAAGGCTGCGACTTACGATTTTCTGGATCAGGCTATTCTACTGGAGCCGGATTATGCCGAGGCATGGTATCGCCGCGCATTGGTGCATTTTGCCGATGGTGATACCCGCAAGGCCATGTCGGACCTAAACCAGACGCTGGAAAAAGAGCCGCGCTACTTCCCCGCCCTCGCCAGCCTTGCCAATATTCTCGAAAGCTCAGAGCGCAATGAACTCGCTTTGAAGGTATGGGAGCAATACCTCGCGATCTACCCAGCCGACAAAGAAGCGCAGAAGGAAGCCAGCGATCTCTCGGAGAAGCTGGCGGGAACGCGCAGCTAACATCAGCCGGTTAGCAAAATGCGATTGCCTTAAGCGACTCCGATGCGCAAGAGATCGTGGAAGTGCACCAGGCCGATGGGGCGATTGTCTTCATCGATCACGATCAGCGCGCCGATATGATGCTTTTCCAGCGTCGCCAGCGCAGCCGTTGCCAGAACGTTTCTGGTCACCGTCTTCGGGGTTGCCGTCATGATGTCATCGACGGCAAGCTCCGACAGATTGCGCGTCAAATTGCGCGCCATGTCGCCCTCGGTGACGATGCCGCAGAGACGGCCCTCGTCATCCAGCACAGCCACGCAACCGAAATGCTTGCGCGCCAGAACGCCGATGGCGTCCTGAAGCGGTGTGCCCTTGGCCACCAGCGGCAGGCGCTCGCCCGTATGCATGATATCGCCGACAAGCGCGAGGCTCGCGCCGAGTTTTCCGCCCGGATGAAAGACGCGGAAATCACCCGCGGTAAAGCTGCGCGCTTCCAGCAACGCGATGGCCAACGCATCCCCCAGCGCGAGCTGCATCATGGTCGAGGTGGTGGGCGCAAGACCGTGCGGGCACGCCTCCTGCTCGTTCGGGATCAGCAGCACGATATCTGACGACTTCGCGAGAGAGGCATCGGGCGCGCAGGTCAGCGCAATCAGCGGAATGGAGAAGCGGCGGGTGTAGTTGATGATGCTGCGAAGCTCGACGCTCTCACCGCCCTTGGAAATGGCCAGCACCACATCATTGCCGCCGATCATGCCCAGATCGCCGTGGTTGGCTTCTGCCGCATGCACGAAGAAGGCAGGCGTTCCCGTTGACGCGAAGGTCGCCGCCAGCTTGGCACCGATATGCCCGCTTTTGCCAACACCCGTGATGATGAGCCGTCCGCCGGATTTACCGATGGTCTCCACGGCCCGCGCGAAACCATCTCCAAGTTCGCCCAGAAGCGCGTTTTCCAGCGCAATCAGGCCATTCTTCTCGATAGACACGGTCCGCAATGCAGACTCGACGGCATCGTTTTCAACCAGTGTGACAGCTCTCGTAATCATGCCCGGACTGATACTCTTTTCAATAAACGGTGTCTATCGGCCAAGCGCGCAGTTTGACGACTATCATGCGGGATTGGTCAACCAGATGTTAACCACATGCTTTTACTTTCGGGTAATAAATGGAAACGGGTCGAAGTGAGCATGGTTGATAAAAGCACCGCAGGACGTCTGTCGACGTGGCGGAAGGCAGCGGCAGCGCTGTTGGCTTGCACCGTGCTGTGCCCGGCGGTGGAGGCGTTTGCGCAGTCAGCCACGCCGCCGCAGACATCGCCTGCCACCACACGCCCTTTGACCAGCGCAGACCCCTACTTTGGCCAGAACGATCTGTCCGTCATCGATCCTGACAGCAACAGCATCCAACGACAGCAAGCCCAGACCGACCGCACCGGCGACACGACCACGACGGGCGGCGTTCGCCCACCCTATACACCCGGCGGCGCGGTGGTCGAGCCGACAGATGAAGCGATCGAATCCATCGATACCCGCGAAAACACGTTTGAGCCAACCGTCGATGGCGGCGAGAACGCCACGATAGACGATGGCACCGCCCCCGGCATCCGCGTGGGAACACTGACCCTGCGTCCCTCGATCAGCCAGACGCTGAACCATGAGAACAAGACATTCGCCAACGGCTCCACAAGCCGCAACTATCTGACCTCGGAAATTCGCGGCACGCTGACCAGTGACTGGGCCCGCCACGCACTGACGATCACCGGCGATGGGGCCTATCAGCGCAATCTCGGCGGCAGCAGCGCAGGTGAGGAGCCGAGCGCCAATATCGGTGCCGATCTGCGCCTCGACCTTGGCGATGGCACGGAGGCGCACCTCACCGCCGGATATGCCTTCAGCCGTGAAGATACCAATGATCCCAACGCCGTCTCTGGCGCTTCGGTGCAGGGCGGCGAACATGTGTTTACCGGCGGCGCATCCGTGGAGCGCAATGTCGGCATATTGAAAGCTCTTGCGGCTCTCGATCTTTCCCGCACGATTTACACGGATGCAAAGGGCGTCAATGGGCAGGCGATCAGCCTCAGCGATCGCGACCGCTACGGCGCGGGCATTCGCGGACGGCTGGGCTACGAACTGTCCCCTGCCCTCATACCCTTCCTCGAGGTCACGGCTGGCCTGACGAATTACGACCAGACGCGGGACAACACCGGTTATGAACGGTCATCCCAATCCTACGGCGCGAAAGTGGGTGCGCAAATCGATCTGGGCGAGAAGCTGAAGGGCGAAGCGGCCATCGGCTATCTCCGCAAGGGTTATGACGACAACAGGCTTTCCGCAATCGACGCGCTGACCATTGATGGCAACGTTGTATGGTCACCGCAGCGCGGCACGAATGTCAGCCTGGGCCTTCGCACCACCATCGAGGATTTCGCGGGCGGCGCAAGCAGCGGCTGGATTTCTCGGCAATTGACGGCTGGTCTGACACAGCAGTTGCGAAGTGATCTCGTGGCAAGACTGACCGCCGGAATAGAGCGCCGCTCCTACCTCACATCCAGCATTCAGGATGAAACCGAATATGTCGCCGGGGCCGGGCTGACATGGAGCATCAATCGCTATCTCGATCTGACCACCGATATCAGCTACGAGACGACCCCGGTGACCGACAACAGGCAGTGGCGCATCGGCGCCGGTCTGACACTGCGGCGCTAAAACAAAAATCCCGGCGCGAGGCCGGGATATCTGCATTTCGATAGAAAACTATCACTTCAGCCTGTCGACGAGGGCCTTCAAAGGTCCTTCGATGGTTGGGCGAATATCGCCACGTTCCAGCGCAAAAGCGACGTTGGCGAGGATGAAACCATCCTTGGCGCCGCAATCGAATGTTTCGCCGTTGAAGCTGTAACCGGCAAATTCCTGGGATTTCGCCAGCGTCAACATGCCATCGGTCAACTGAATCTCGTTGCCCGCACCGCGTTCCTGGTTTTCGAGAATGTCGAAAATCTCCGGCTGCAGAATATAACGGCCATTGATGTAGAAGTTGGAAGGAGCCGTGCCCTTGGCTGGCTTTTCCACCATCTGCGTGATCTTGAAACCGTCATTACCCACGGCGTCACCAACACCGACAATACCGTATTTGTGCGTCTGGTCGGGCTCGCACTCCTGAACCGCCACGACGTTGCCACCTGTCTGATCATAAAGATCGACCATGCCCTTGAGGCAGCTTTTTTCTGAATGCATGATCATATCAGGCAACAGAACCGCAAACGGCTCGTCGCCGACAATGTCACGCGCACACCATACAGCGTGGCCAAGACCGAGCGGCACCTGCTGACGCGTGAAGCTTGCCGTGCCCGCCTTTGGCAGAAGACCGGCCAGCAGGGTCAGTTCGGCATTTTTGTTGCGCTCGCGCAGCATCTGCTCAAGTTCGAACTGAATGTCGAAGTAGTCTTCGATCACCCCTTTCCCACGGCCCGTTACGAAAACGAAATGCTCGATACCGGCTTCAGCTGCCTCATCCACCACATATTGGATGACCGGCTTGTCGACCACGGTCAGCATTTCCTTCGGAACCGCCTTGGTTGCCGGCAGGAAACGCGTTCCAAGACCCGCCACCGGGAAAACTGCTTTCCGAATTTTCTTCTGTTCTACCACACGTTCCTCCTGGGAGACTCAACTGCATCAATAATCGCGCACGACTTTGTTATCCCAAAAGTGGCAAACTTTTGTAAAAGATGACGTTACCTTTGGTTAATGGTAAAGAATTTGTTGACTTTGAATTGCTAAAACATCGCTAAGCCCGATGCGTATCTCGCAATCGAACTGAAATTCGAGAGAAACGAAAGACTGCCGATGAAAAAGCTGATCCTTTCCCCCATCCGCTCCCAAGTCCGTAAATTTGGCTGCATCGCGTTTGCGGGTATCGCAATCGCGCTTGCGCCAGCGCCTGCCAATGCCGATGCAGGCTTCCGCCAGTGGATCAACCAGTTCTATGCCACCGCCGCCAAGGAAGGCATCAGCAAATCGACCTATCAGAAGGCTTTTGCCGGTGTGACAGAGCCCGACCCGGACGCGCTGCGCAAGGCAACCTTTCAGCCCGAATTTACCACTAAAATCTGGGATTACGTCGATAGCCGCGTGAACCCTTACACGGTGCGCATCGGCCGTGAAATGAAGATGAAGCACGCCACGACGCTCAACTGGATCGAGCGTAACTTCAAGGTGGACAAGCATGTCATCCTCGCCATCTGGTCGATGGAATCCAATTACGGCGCGGTTTTGGAAAAGCCGGAACGCCTGCACAATATTCCGCAGGCGCTGGCAACCCTTGCCTATTCGGACCCCAGACGCGGCAAGTTCGCCCGCACGCAGCTGATCGCAGCCCTGAAAATCCTTCAGAACGGTGACGTGACGCCGAAGCAGCTGACCGGCTCCTGGGCTGGCGCCATGGGCCACACACAGTTCATTCCCACAAGCTATCTGCTTTATGCGGTTGATGCTGATGGTAACGGCAAGCGCGACATCTGGCACTCCATTCCTGATGCGCTGGCAACGGCTGCCAATCTCTTGGCCAAAAACGGTTGGGAACCGGGCCGCACCTGGGGTTACGAAACTGTCGTTCCAAATGGTGGCGGACGTTATGAGGGCCAGACCAAGAGCATGGCCGAGTGGCAGAAGCTCGGTTTCGCGCGCCCCAGCGGCAAGGGCTTTCCACGCGGTGCAGACCGCGCCATGCTGAAAATGCAAGGCGGTGCCAATGGCCCAGGCTTCCTGATGACGAAGAACTTCTTCACCATCAAGAAATACAATTCGTCGGATAGCTACGCTCTGGCCGTTGGCCTTCTGGCGGATGAAATCGCTGGAACCGGCGGCATGCAGCAGCGCTGGCCACGCCCGGACAACACGCTGGACGTAAAAGAAAAGTTTGAATTGCAAACCCGCATGAAAGAACTTGGCTATTACGATGGCGAGGTCGATGGCAATTTCGGCTCCGGTTCCAAGGCGGCCATCAGCGCCATCCAGAAACGTATGGGCATGGAAAACGATGGCGAGCCCTCGCGACTGTTGCTGCGCGCCCTGCGCAATTGACAGACTTGGCTTGCGGCCTCAGACTTAGAAGACAATAAAAAACGCCCAGGAGGCTAACGCCGTGGTGCACAAGACTGCAGGCAATTTTTGGAGGATAACACGGCGCGGAAGTGCCGTGTTTTTGTCCCTCGTCATCTGCCTGCCGGTGACATCGCAGGTTGCCCAAGCGCAGGAAATGCGCGAGCGTCGCACCCTGTTCGAAATGATGTTCGGCAGCCCCAACCGGCGCGATGACCGCATGTATGCGCCCGACAGAGAGCAGCCGAGAATGCGCAGGCAGCCCTCACGGGAAAATCGCGCCGTAACCCGCCCACAGGCACCGCGCAAGACGCCATCCGTGGTCCAGATGCGCACCGAAAAGCCCGGCCCCGTTGCCAAGCTTGAAAATGCTCGCCGTGTTCTCGTGGTGGGTGATTTTCTGGCCGGGGCCATGGGCGAAGCGCTGGTTTCGACCTTTGAAAGCTCACCCGCCATTGCAGTAGATGTGCGCTCCAACGGTTCCTCCGGCCTTGTGCGCACGGATTATTACGACTGGTTTTCCATTCTTCCACAATTCATCAAGGAAACCAGCCCCGCGACCATTATCATCATGCTGGGCTCCAATGACCGCCAGCAGATGGTCATGGGCGATGTCAAAGAAAAATACGGCACCGACCTCTGGCTCAAGGAATATGAGCGCCGCATCGATGCGCTGATTGCGCTGGCCAAACGTCAGCAGGTACCCGTTCTCTGGGTCGGCCTTCCGGCCTTCCAGTCGCCGTCATTGACCGCCGATTTCGTGAATTTCAACCGCCTATACCGCAGCCATATCGAAAAGGCGGGCGGAGAATTCGTGGATGTCTGGGACGGCTTCGTCGATGAGGCCGGAAAATTCGTGACGACCGGGTCCGATGTCAACGGCCAGCAGGCGCGCCTGCGCGAGGCAGACGGCATCGGCATGACGCAGGCGGGCAAACAGAAACTGGCCTTCTACGTCGAAAAATTCGTCCGCCGCCACCTGGATGGCGCAGGCCCCGATCTGATGAAACTCGACGGCAGCAATCTACCAGCGCTCACCTCCCTCCCGGCGCTGGGCATAGACGCCCAACAGGTCCGCACGCAGCCTATCAGCCTCACCGACCCCGACCTCGATGGTGGCGATGTGCTATTGGGAGGCAAAACCCCTCCCAAACTCTCCGTCATGGAATCCCCTCGCGAAAAACTAACCAAACGCGGCCTGATGGACGACGCCCCGCTGGGACGGGTGGACGATTACCGCGTGCCCGCGCCTGCGGAGACGGCGGCGAAGTAAAGGCGGCGACGTCATCGTCAAGGCCATAGTCAAAGCCGGATTGATGAGCTTTTGCCGTTGAATTAGCGTGGGTAAACAAACGGCCGAAGTCTGCCGTTGGCCCGAAGCGGTCATAAATTCGCTCCAGGTAAGAGCAAAAATGACTCTGATGCGAAGAGGAATGGAACGCCTTGGGAGACGCGTTTGCGATGGTCAGGCCGATATCAAAGATCAGACTTGCGATTTCCACCGACGCCCAGACACTCGGGGTCATTGGGCCCGCGACTTATGCGACAAGCTACGGTTATCTATGGGATGATCCACTTGCCTTGTCAGAGCAACTCCACACTTTTGGTGCCGATGCGTTCCGTTCGTTTATGCGCCGTGAAAACACACGGGTCTGGATCGCCGAGATAGACAACACGCCAGTGGGGTTCCTTACGATGGTGCTTGGCGTTGCTGATCCGGTAACTTTCGAAACAGACGGGGCTGAAATACCGCGAATATATCTTCTACCGGGCGCTCAGGGACATGGTTTGGGCCGAATGCTGATTGACGCCGCAACGTCTGAGGCAAGCAGGGAGGGGTTGCGGTATGTATGGCTGGATGTCATGACGTCTGCCACAAATGCCATTGAGGCTTATCGCAAATGGGGATTTGTCGACATTGGGAAAAAGCCCTTCACCCGCCCGGTGAAAGCGAAATTTAAGGACATGATTATACTTCGGAAGTCTGCTGCTGTTTCGCATTAGTCTTCCCATCACATCTCACAGAGTTTCGCCATGTCCGCTTTATGGCGGGAAGCGGAAGACGGCAGTTGGCGCATCTGCGTGAATCGAGGCAGGTTCCGCTTCGATCCGAGCGCGTGACAACCCGAGCTTCAATGCGGGACTGAACGAAAAGGCTTGGAGCTCATCCAGCAGCCGGTCCGACATCATGCCTTCAAGTGGTCCAGCGCCCAACTGGCCGATTGCCTTTTGATGAACCACTACGTCTGCCCTGTCGATTATGGCCAGCACTCTCCACAGGACCATGTCTCCGGCTCTTTCGAAAGGCTGGTCGTCCACCACCAGTTGTCAGTGTCCTCCGCATTCAAGAATGGCATACCAACAAAAAACCTCCGAAGGGTAACCCTCGGAGGTTCAATTGTTCAGTTTCTGAATGCCTCAGCTCGGCAAAAGCGTCTCGCCCATCAGTGCTTCATCGATGGCACGCGCGGCCTGGCGGCCTTCGCGGATGGCCCAGACGACCAGCGACTGGCCGCGGCGCACGTCGCCTGCGACCCACATCTTGTCGACCGAGGTCTTGTAGTCCTTGTCGTTGGCGATGACGTTGGTGGAACCGCGACGGTCGGTGTTGAGCGTCAGCTTGCCGTCCATCTCTTTCAGAACGCTATCGGTGGCAGGGCCGGAAAACCCGATGGCGATGAAGGCGAGGTCGGCCTTGATGATGAATTCCGTGCCTGCGATGGGCTTGCGGCGCTCATCCACCTGGCAGCACTTCACGCCTGTCAGCACGCCGTCTTCGTCACCGACGAATTCGAGCGTTGCGACCTGAAATTCGCGGGCTGCACCTTCGGCCTGCGAAGAAGACGTGCGCATCTTGGTCGCCCAATAGGGCCAGACGGCGAGCTTGTCTTCCTTCTCGGGCGGCATCGGGCGAATGTCGAGCTGCGTGACCTTCACTGCACCCTGACGGAACGCCGTGCCGACGCAGTCAGACGCCGTATCACCACCGCCGACGACCACCACATGCTTGCCACCGGCAAGGATCGGATCGGAAGGCCAGCCGACGCTGTCGATGCTTTCGCGACCGACGCGGCGATTCTGTTGGACGAGGTAGGGCATGGCATCGTGGACACCATGGAATTCCGTGCCGCCGATGCCAGCCGGACGCGGTGTTTCCGAGCCGCCGCAATAGAGCACGGCATCGTGTTCCGCGAGTAGCGTTTCGACGGGCATATCGACACCGACATTGACGCCGTAATGGAACGTCACGCCCTCGCCCTTGATCTGCTCGACCCGGCGATCGATGAAGTTCTTCTCCATCTTGAAGTCGGGAATGCCGTAGCGCAGCAAGCCGCCAGCCTTGGATTCGCGCTCATAGACATGCACATCGTGACCCGCACGCCCCAGTTGCTGGGCCGCCGCCAGACCGGCCGGGCCGGAACCGATGATGGCAACCTTCTTGCCGGTGTGAACCGTAGCAGGCTTGGGCACGATAAAGCCAAGCTCATAGGCCTTATCCGCAATCGCCTGCTCGACCGTCTTGATCGCCACCGGCGCATCTTCGAGGTTCAGCGTGCAGGCTTCCTCGCAGGGTGCCGGACAGACACGACCGGTGAACTCCGGGAAATTGTTGGTGGAATGGAGGTTGCGGATCGCCTCTTCCCAGTTGTTGTTATAGACCAGATCGTTCCAGTCGGGGATCTGGTTATGAACCGGGCAGCCGGTCGGGCCATGGCAATAGGGAATGCCACAGTCCATGCAACGCGCCGCCTGCTTCTGCACTTCCGGGTCCGACATGGGAATGGTGAATTCCCGGAAATGGCGAATACGATCCGACGCCGGCTGATACTTGCCAACCTGACGATCTATTTCCAGAAAACCTGTAACCTTGCCCATGTCTCAGTCCCTTCCGCGGCCTATCGAAGCCAATTTTCAACTTTCAATCCCGGTACGCGGGAAAATTCTCTCTCATTATCCGTCACGACCACCGCATCGAGCGCAAGCGCGTGTGCGGCGATCAGCATGTCCATCTGGCCGATCAACTGACCCTGCTCCTGCAAGGTACTGCGTATATCGGCGTAGTGCATATCCGCAGGCGATGCCCAAGGCGCGATCTCGAAGTTTGCCAGAACCTGCTCGACCAGCATTTCCAGCCGCCGTGAACCACGGTTGCGATATCCAAATCGAAGTTCCGCCGCCACAATGATGCTCGTCCCCAAATCCCCAATCGCAAGTGCCGCCGTGCGTTGACCCACCTTCTCTTCAGGAGATCGGATCAGGTTGGAGATGATGTTCGTGTCGTACAGATACCTCATTCTGGAAAATCGATGTCCACCGGCTCCGGTGGATAGTCCTCGATTTCCGGCATCTGGTCTTCCTCAGAAAGCGGCTCAAGTGTGCGCAGCCACGCCACCAAACCCGCAGGAGAGCGAGGCGCCCTCACCGGATGAACAAGCAGATCACCATTTTCATTCATGCTGATTTCCACCTGATCCGCTTCGAATTCGAATTCCTTGGGAATTCGTATCGCCCGGCTTCTCCCATTGTTGAAGACTTGTGCAATCTTGACGACGTTCATGACCGCCTCCATCCTGTAATATGACAAAGCATATCACAGGACTTGTCGAAACCCAACTACTCCGCCGCAACACCCATCTTCATCCGCTCCATATCCTCAAGCGCGCGGCGGTATTCGACCGGCATGACCTTGCGGAATTTCGGGCGGAACTCGCTCCAGCGGTCGAGGATGTCCTTGGCGCGGTTGGAGTTTGTGTAGTGGAAGTGGTTGGAGATCATCTGATAGAGGCGCTCCTCGTCGTGACGTGTCATGTCCTCGGAAACGTCCACGCGTCCCTTGTGCATGAGGTCGCCGCCGTGATGGTGCAGTTTTTCCAGCATGTCGTCTTCTTCCGGCACCGGCTCCAGCTCGACCATGGCCATGTTGCAGCGCTTGGCGAAATCGCCCTGCTCATCCAACACATAGGCCACGCCGCCGGACATGCCGGCTGCGAAGTTGCGGCCCGTTTCACCGAGAACCACGACGATACCGCCGGTCATATATTCGCAGCCGTGGTCGCCCACGCCTTCGACAACGGCGATGGCGCCGGAGTTGCGAACGGCGAAACGCTCACCCGCCACACCACGGAAATAGCACTCGCCGGTGATGGCACCGTAAAGCACGGTATTGCCGACGATGATGGAGTTTTCCGCAACGATGCGGGCATTTTCCGGCGGACGCACGATGATGCGGCCACCTGATAGGCCCTTGCCGACATAGTCGTTACCGTCACCCACCAGATCAAAGGTGATGCCGCGGGTCAGGAACGCGCCGAAGGACTGACCCGCCGTGCCGCGCAGCAGCACATGGATGGTGTCGTCCTTCAGGCCCTTATGGCCCCAACGCTTGGCCAGCGCGCCCGAGAGCATGGCACCGGCGGAACGGTCGACATTCTTGATCGGCACTTCGAAGACCACAGGCTCGCGGTTTTCGAGAGACGGCATGGACTTCTCGATCAGCTTGCGGTCGAGAATATCGTCGATCGGGTGCTTCTGGCGCTCGGTCCAGTAGGTCGCTTCCTTGGGTGCATCGACCTTGTGGAAGATGCGGCTGAAGTCGAGCCCCTTGGCTTTCCAGTGTGCCAGCATCTCATCCTTTTCGAGCAGTTCGGAAGCACCGATGATCTCATCCAGCTTGGACACACCCAGCGAAGCGAGAATTTCGCGCACTTCTTCGGCCACGAAGAAGAAGTAGTTGATGACGTGTTCCGGTGCACCCTTGAAACGCTTGCGCAGAACCGGGTCCTGCGTGGCAACGCCCACGGGGCAGGTGTTGAGGTGGCACTTGCGCATCATGATGCAACCCGCAGCAATCAGCGGAGCCGTTGCGAAACCGAATTCATCCGCACCCAAGAGAGCACCGATAATGACATCACGGCCCGTCTTCAAGCCGCCATCCACCTGCAACGCGATGCGCGACCGAAGGCCGTTCATGACAAGCGTCTGCTGCGTCTCAGCAAGGCCGATTTCCCAAGGGGAACCGGCATGCTTGAGTGAGGTAAGCGGCGACGCACCCGTGCCGCCATCGAAACCGGAGACGGTGATATGGTCGGCGCGCGCCTTGGCAACGCCAGCCGCAACCGTGCCGACGCCGACTTCGGACACGAGCTTGACGGAAACATCGGCTTCCGGGTTGACGTTCTTCAGGTCGTAGATCAGCTGCGCCAGATCTTCAATGGAATAGATGTCATGGTGCGGCGGCGGCGAAATGAGGCCGACGCCCGGTGTGGAGTGACGCGTCTTGGCAACCGTCGCATCCACCTTATGGCCGGGCAGCTGACCGCCTTCGCCGGGCTTGGCACCCTGCGCGACCTTAATCTGCAACATATCGGCATTGACGAGATATTCCGTCGTCACACCGAAACGACCGGATGCGATCTGCTTGATAGCGGAACGCTCAGGGTTCGGATTGCCGTTGAGCAGCGGCAGGTAACGGTCGGATTCTTCGCCGCCCTCGCCCGTGTTCGACTTGCCGCCAATGCGGTTCATGGCGATGGCAAGCGTGGTGTGTGCTTCGCGGCTGATGGAGCCGAAGGACATGGCACCGGTGGAGAAGCGCTTGACGATATCGACGGCAGGCTCGACTTCATCGACAGAGATCGGCTTGCGACCCAAAGCTTCCGCGCCCTTGAGCTTGAACAGACCACGAATGGTGTTCATGCGCAGGTTGGTGTCGTTCACCATCTCTGCGAATTCGCGATAACGTTCCTGGCTGTTGCCGCGCACGGCGTGCTGCAAGGTGGCAACTGCATCCGGGCTCCAGGCATGGCTTTCGCCACGCATGCGGTAAGCATACTCGCCGCCGATATCCAGCGTACTGGCCAGAATCGGGTCCTTGCCGAAGGCGTCTGTGTGGCGCGATACGGTTTCCTGGGCAATTTCCGTCAGGCCAACGCCTTCAATTTGCGTGGCGGTGCCGAAGAAATATTGCTCGATGAACTGCGAGGACAGGCCAACGGCGTCGAAGATTTGCGCGCCGCAATAGGATTGATAAGTGGAAATGCCCATCTTGGACATGACCTTGAGAATGCCCTTACCGACAGCCTTGATGTAGCGATAAACGACTTCATCGTCGGACACTTCCTTGGGGAACGCGCCATGCTTGTGCATGTCCAGAAGCGTATCGAAGGCGAGGTACGGGTTGATAGCCTCAGCACCATAACCGGCCAACAGGCAGAAATGGTGCACTTCGCGCGGCTCGCCAGTTTCGACGACGAGACCGACCGATGTGCGCAGACCCTTGCGGATCAGGTGATGATGGACGGCAGCGGTTGCCAGCAGCGCTGGGATTGCGATGCGATCCGGCCCGAGCTGACGGTCAGACAAGACGATGATGTTGTAACCACCGCGCACGGCGGATTCCGCACGCTCGCACAAACGGTCCAGCATTTCAGGCATGCCTTCGGCGCCACGCTCCACATCATAGGTGAAGTCCAGCGTCTTGGTATCGAAACGGTCTTCTGTGTGGCCGATGGAGCGGATCTTTTCCAGATCGCCATTGGTCAGGATCGGCTGGCGCACTTCCAGACGCTTGGCGCGGGCTGCACCTTCGTGATCTAGAATGTTCGGGCGCGGGCCGATGAAGGATACGAGGCTCATCACCAACTCTTCGCGGATCGGGTCGATCGGCGGATTGGTGACCTGCGCGAAGTTCTGCTTGAAATAGGTGTAAAGCAGCTTGGACTTGGACGACATCGCCGAAATCGGCGTATCCGTGCCCATGGAGCCGATGGCTTCCTGACCGGTCGTTGCCATCGGCGACATCAAAAGCTTGGTGTCTTCGCTGGTGTAACCAAAAGCCTGCTGACGGTCGAGCAGCGACACGTCGCGACGCAGAGCGCGTGGCTCTACAGGCTTCAGGTCTTCGAGGATCAGCTGGGTACGGTCCAGCCATGTGCGGTAAGGATGCTTGGTGGCAAGTTCTCGCTTCACGTCCTCATCGGAAATGATCGCGCCCTTGTCCATGTCGATCAGCAGCATCTTGCCGGGCTGCAAACGCCACTTCTTGATGATGCGCTCTTCCGGCACCGGCAAGGTGCCGGCTTCGGATGCCATGATGATACGGTCGTCATCGGTCACGAGATAACGGGCTGGGCGCAGACCGTTGCGGTCCAGCGTCGCGCCAATCTGCTTGCCATCGGTAAAGGCAACAGCGGCCGGGCCATCCCATGGCTCCATGAGAGCGGCGTGATATTCATAGAATGCCTTGCGTTCCGGCGACATGGATTGGTTGCCAGCCCACGCCTCGGGGATCAACATCATCACGGCATGCGCCATGGAGTAACCACCGCGCACGAGGAATTCGAGCGCGTTGTCGAAGCAGGCGGTGTCCGACTGTCCCTCGTAGGAAATCGGCCAGAGCTTGGAAATGTCGTCGCCAAACAGCGGCGAGGCAACGGATGCCTGACGCGCCGCCATCCAGTTGACGTTGCCGCGCAGAGTGTTGATTTCGCCGTTATGGGCGACCATGCGGTAGGGGTGCGCCAGCTTCCAGGATGGGAAGGTGTTGGTCGAGAAACGCTGGTGAACAAGCGCGACAGCGCTTTCGAAACGCGGGTCGGACAGATCCTTGTAATAGGCGCCGACCTGATAGGCCAGGAACATGCCCTTATAGACGATGGTCGAAGACGACAGCGAAACCGGATAGAAATCCTGCGCTTCCTTGCCGCCGCCAGCATCATAGATGGTGTTGGAAATGACCTTGCGGATCAGGAACAGTTGACGCTCGAAATCGGCATTGGTGGCAGCATCGCGACCAGCACCGATGAAGACCTGCACATGGTGCGGCTCGGTTGCGGCGATATCGGGCGCTTCCGACAGCGAGGAGTTGTCGACAGGCACATCACGGAAGCCGAGGAACTGCTGACCGGCGTCGGCGACAACGTCGATGATGACCTTCTTGTAGTGTTCGATCTGGGCTGCATCGCGCGACATGAAAATGTGGCCGACGGCATATTCGCCAGCCTTCGGCAGCGTGACGCCCTGAAGCGCCATTTCCTCGCGGAAGAACTTGTCGGGAATTTGCACCAGAATGCCCGCGCCATCACCCATCAGGGGATCTGCACCGACGGCACCACGGTGGGTCAGGTTTTCGAGAATGAACAGGCCATCCTTGACGATCTGGTGCGACTTCTGGCCCTTCATATGCGCCACGAAGCCGACGCCGCAGGCATCATGCTCGTTGCGCGGATCATAAAGACCCTGCTTTGGAGGCAGACCACCAATCGTCGCGCGCACGGCAGCCTTCGGCTGGGCGCTCGTCGGACAGTCATTGGTCAACATCGCCGCGGCGTTTTCGCCTTCCAGCTTGATCGTCATTTTTCGTCCCTCCTGCAACAGGTTGCATGGCTTCACGCAGAGAGGCGGATGCTCGACCTCTTTCACCGTTTCCGGATAATGGCTTTGCGTCCGCTTATCAATTTAGGACAGCAATGCTGTCTCAATTCTGGTGGGATTTTGACAGAAACAGCTACGCTCTGCAAGTCCACCCCGACATTTTATAAACACAGAAAATGACGCTATATGTCTCGGTCGTGAATCTTCGCGCAATTTTCTTCCGACAAAGCGACGAAATCATTGCTTTCATTGCTGGATTTGCGTTCCCCGCGATAAGGCCATAGAACGACAATCGTTTGTCAGTCCGGCCACTCCCAACTCATCGAAAGTGCAGACCCATGTTTTTTGCTTCCGACAACTGGGCAGGTGCCCACCCCGCAATCAATGAGCGGTTGATGAAAGAATCCACCCGGTTCGCCGCCGCGTACGGCACAAGCGAACTGGACCGGGCCATCGAGAAGCGCTTCAACGAGATTTTCGAGCGCGAAGTCGCCGTGTTCTTCGTTGGCACCGGCACCGCTGCCAATTCTCTGGCCATGGCCAGCGTCGCCCGCCCCGGCGGCATCGCATTTTGTCACTCCGAAGCCCACGTGATCGAGGACGAATGCGGAGCGCCGGTCTACTTCTCCAACGCCTCGCGCCTGATGCCGGTCGCCGGACCCAACGGCAAGATGCTGCCAAAGAACCTCGAAGCCGCCATCGGCCGCTTTCCGCCCGGCTCCATCCATCAGGGCCAACCGATGCTGGTGACAGTAACACAGGCGACGGAACAAGGCACGGTTTACGAGTTGGATGAAATCGACGCCATCTCGGCAATTGCCAAAAAAGCCGGTGTACCGCTGCACATGGATGGCGCCCGCTTCGGCAACGCCATGATCGCACTCGACACCACGCCAGCGGAAATGACATGGAAGCGCGGAGTCGATATCCTGTCCTTCGGCGCAACCAAGAACGGTTGCTGGTGCGCCGAAGCCATCGTCTACATGGATCCGAAAACGGCAGAAGACCTGCCCTTCATCCGGAAGCGCTCCGCCCAGCTTTTCTCCAAAACCCGCTTCATGGCCGCCCAATTCGACGCCTATTTCAAGGACAATCTCTGGCTGGAACTGGCCTCCCACGCCAATGCCATGGCGACGCGCCTGCGCGAAGGACTGTCGGCTTCCAACAGTGCACGCCTGGCCTGGCCGACCCAATCCAACGAGCTTTTCGTGGTGCTGAACAAAGACAAGGCCAAAGCCGCCAAAGAAGCCGGTGCCAGCTTCTACGACTGGCCCGTACCGCACGACATGCCGGAGCCTGTGGGCGAGAACGAACAGCTCATTCGGCTTGTGACCAGCTTTGCAACGCTGGAAAACGACGTGGATGATTTCTTGCGGATTTGTGGCGGGGCTTGAAGCGGAACGGAGCTGAACCCTCACTTGCAATTTCTAACACTTGAGCAAAGCTCAAGATGTTGAAATTGCTTTCTCTCCCACAGGGGGAGAGATAACGCGAATGCCGCGCCGCTTGCTCTTTTACCTCTCCCCTTGTGGGAGAGGATAGAAAATCAAGAGCTTAGCAGAGCTAAGTCTTAGATTTTCTTGGTGAGGGGTACCGCCACGCGTTCAAGCAGCACTCCCCGGCACCATCCTCTTCGCCATCACCAGTTTCGACAGCGCCTCCACCAATTCCGCATCCGCCCCCTTTCTCGGCTGGAGCACGAATTCCACATCTTCCAGTGCCGGAAGCGCGCCCTTCGGCAGTTCCCGCAAGCCCGATGGGGCCATGCTGCGGGGCTGGACCAGAACGCCCATTCCGGCGCGGGCGGCGGCGGTTAACCCGCTGAGACTGCCGCAGGTGCAGACAGTGCGCCAGGCGACACCGGCGCGGTCGAGCGCTTCCTGGGCTGCCTTGCGGGTGATGCTTGGCGGCGGGAAGGCGATGAGCGGAAGGGCGTTTTCGCGCGACAGAACGGCATCCGGGTCTTTCGCCAGCCACACAAGCGGTTCGCGGTAAAGGAAGTGACCGAGGTGATCGCCTAGCCGTCTTTTGGCCAGCACGACATCTAGCTCGCCATTGTCCTGCATTTCGTAAAGAGAGCCGCTGAGCGCCACCGTCAGTTCCAGATCGACCAGCGGATAGAGCCGCGTGAACTCCTCCATAATGACGGTCAGGCGGCTCGCAACGAAATCCTCGGAGACGCCAAGGCGCAGGCGACCGCGCAGCCTGCTTTCACCGAACAGAGCCGCGACCTTGTTGTTGATATCCAGCATGTTGCGGGCGTAACCCAGCAAGGCCTCTCCCTCTGGCGTCAGGCGCACGCGATGGGTATCGCGTGCGATCAAGCGTTGACCGAGAAAGGCTTCCAGCCGTTGAATATGCTGGCTGAGCGTCGACTGGCCAATCCCCAGGCGTTCTGCGGCGTGCGTGAAACTCATGGTCTGTTCCAGCGCAATGAAACTGGCGAGGTGTTGGAGGTTCAGCATGCTCATCCTGAAACGTGATAACTGTTAGTTTTTGCATCTCGTTTCATGATGAGCGATACTGTGCGCGAGTTCAAGACTAAACCGAATAACGGAAAGACGTCCCACCATGTCCCGCTTCCTGCCAGACCGCTTCACCATGATGCTGGTTGCCACTGTCATCGTTGCTTCACTGCTGCCGATCAGCGGAGTGCCGGCGCATTATTTCTCCATCGCGACCAAATGTGCGATTGCACTGCTGTTCTTTTTGCATGGTGCACGGCTGGCACGGGACGTCGTTGTTGCGGGCATTCTGCACTGGCGTCTGCATCTTGCCATTCTGCTCGTCACCTTTGGCCTGTTTCCGCTGCTCGGCGTCGGGTTGGGTTATATCCCTGAAAGCATCCTACCCGCCCCGCTCTACCTCGGCGTCCTCTTTCTGTGTGTGCTGCCGTCTACGGTGCAATCCTCCATCGCGTTCACTTCCATGGCAGGTGGCAATGTCCCAGCTGCAATTTGCTCGGCGTCGGCCTCCAATATTTTCGGCATGTTCCTGACACCGCTGCTGGTCGGTTTGCTGTTTACCGTCGGTGGTCAGGGGGGCGGCTTTTCGCTGGATGCGTTCGCCCAGATTTTTCTGCAATTGCTGCTGCCCTTCATCGCAGGCCAGTTGCTCCAGCCATGGATCGGCGACTGGATACGCGCCCGCAAGACACTGCTGTCTCCGGTGGATCGCGGCTCCATCCTGATGGTCGTCTATCTCGCCTTCAGTGAAGCCGTCATCGAAGGCATCTGGAAGGAATTCACCCTGCGAGACATCGCCGTCCTCATCGGCATCAATATGCTCCTGCTCGCTGTTGTCTTGTGCGTCACCATGTTCGGCAGTCGTCTGCTGGGCTTCAAGAAGGAAGACGAAATCACCATCACCTTCTGCGGCTCCAAGAAAAGCCTTGCGAGCGGCGTGCCGATGGCGGGCGCGATCTTCGCGGGTCAGAGCATCGGCGCCATCGTGCTGCCCATCATGCTGTTTCACCAGATTCAATTGATGGCCTGCGCCGTGATTGCTCAACGTTACGCCAACAGGGCCAAGGAAAAATCGCAGCGCGTAGCCGACGAGCTTGTACTGCCGGAAGCATAAAACAAAAGCGGCCCCGAAAGGGGCCGTTCGTATCATGGGATGAGAAGATCAGTTGACCTGGGTCGGCGTAACCTGCGCTTCGATCTGTTTTGGCTCATCCGTCACGTCTGAAACAATCGCGATACGGCGCGGTTTCATCGCTTCTGGAATGTTGCGGAAGAGATCGATGTGCAGCAGACCGTTCTTCAGAGAAGCGTTCTGTACCTCGACGTGATCGGCAAGCTGGAAGCGGCGCTCAAAGGCGCGCTTGGCAATGCCGCGATAGAGGAATTCGCCCTCATTGTCCTTGGTGTCTTCTGCCTTTTCAGCCTTGACCGTCAACACGTTGGCACGAGACTCGATGCTGAGTTCGTTTTCATCGAAACCGGCCACCGCCATGGTGATGCGGTAGGTGTTTTCGCCGGTGCGCTCTATGTTGTAGGGCGGGTAGGCCTGTGCCTGCTCCGGCTGGCCGAGACCATCGAGCATGGAGAAAAGACGGTCGAAACCGACTGTGGAGCGGTAAAGTGGCGAAAAATCAACGTGACGCATGGTGTCCTCCTAGGAAGCGACTGTTTGCGGTTATGGTCCTCACCCCGTTTGGGCGATGAGTGACCGGATACGGCCCCGTTCTGGCGACCGTGACCAAGAGATGGGAAGGCCCGTGGCGGAGTTCAAGAGGATTTTCGCGCCAGATGCGATGTGAACTTTATCTGAACGAGAGATTCCGAAATCGTTCATTTTACCATCGCTAAATAAGCAGCATCGGAGGCTATCTCCGGCGGCAGAAGTGTAACGTCCCTTCTTCTTCTGTCATCTTCGCCGGAACCGCGACTGCTAACACCGACGGTTCCGGCAATTTTTCCCGCAATGCGCACCTTTTCCTTTGACGCCAACCGGCCCGCCACCTATCCCGTTCTGAAACACCTTTTCAGTGCCAAGTCGGAAACAGCACCCATGACCGAAGCCATATTGCACGCCACCCCGGGCAACCCCGTGCCCGAAAACCACATTGCAGGCTTCTTCACCGGTCACAAAAACAGAAAGCTGCGCTACGCCATTTTCCGCTCCAGCCGGTCCGTGGCGCGCGGCACCATCGTGCTGCTGCACGGTCGCAACGAATGCATCGAGAAATATTTCGAGACGATCGACGACCTCACCACAAAAGGCTTCTGGGTCGCCACCTTCGACACGCGCGGACAGGGCGGATCTGACCGGCTGCTGAAGAAAGTGCAGGCTGGTTACGTCCGACGCTTTGCCGATTACGGCAAGGATATCTCGCTGTTTTTAGAGCAGGTGGTGCTGCCCGACGCGCGCCTGCCCTTTTTCATGATCGCCCATTCCACCGGCGGACTTGCCGCCCTTTCTGTAGCGCCGATGCTGTCCAACCGCATCGAACGCATGGTGCTGAGCTCACCCTTCGTGTCACTCAGCGGCCAATCCTTGCCAGCAGGGTGGATCAGGATCATCGCCACGCTGCTGACCCTCACCGGCTTTGGCGGCGTCCAACTGGGCAAGGACCAGCGAGAACGCCAGTTCGAGGGCAATCCGCTGACATCGGACCCTGTGCGCTTTGCCCGCAATGCGTCCATCGGCCTCAAACATCCCGAACTCTTCATCGGTGCACCCACGGCGCGCTGGCTGTTCGAAGTGTTGAAGACCATGCCCTGGGTAACGAGACAGGATCATCTGACCAGGATCACAGTCCCCACACTCATCCTCGCGCCGATGCTCGACACCATCTCCCGCTACGCCGCGCTGGAAGAACTTTCCCGCAACTTCCGCGCCGCCCAACTCATCCCCGTCACCGGCGCCCGCCACGAATTGTTGCTGGAACGGGACGTCTATCGCACCCAGGCCCTAGCCGCCATCGATGCATTTTTCGCGCCGGAGGACTGAGGCGGCAAGAGAGCATGTCCCACTTGAAGGGAAGCATCCCACTCGGTTGGCCACGCCCTGAATAAAAAATGGCGGCGCAAAAGCCGCCGCCATCAGGATTTCTCAGGTGAAGCTGTGGCGAGGCCAAGGCCTTGCCGCAAGCATGATCATTCCATGCCGAGTGCGGCCATATAAGTCTGCAAAATCGTTTCTTCCTCGATACGCTCGTTGGCGTCTTTCTTACGCAGACGGATGATCGTCCGAATGGCCTTGGTGTCGTAGCCGCGACCCTTGGCTTCGCCCATAACATCCTTGATATCACCCGAAATCGCCGCCTTTTCTTCTTCAAGACGCTCGATGCGCTCAATGAACTGGCGCAGTTCGGCGGCGGCGACGGTTTCGGTTGTGGCTGTTTCGTCCATCATTTCATCCTTCATGGTGGCGGCTCATCTGGAGCCTTGTGCGTCACACGGCGAAGTCTTCGCCTGCTGCCGTTGCGGGCAGCTGAAATTCCCGGCTGGTGCACTGCCCGGCTGCGAGCCTCACGTCAAGCCGTTTTGGGCCACAGCGCCCTTATTCCTTAAGTGAGTTCTGCGCGAATGAGACTTTCTGGGCGTCGCTCGCCTCGGCCTGATGCAGGCTTTTCCACGTATCATAGGGCATGCCGTAGACCATCTCGCGCGCAACGTCCTTGCTCACGTCATGGCCTGCATCCTTAGCCGCTTCCGCGTACCAGTTGGACAGGCAGTTACGGCAGAACCCTGCCAGATTCATCATGTCGATGTTCTGCACGTCCGTGCGCTTCTGCAAATGGCTGACCAGCCTGCGAAAAGCCGCCGCTTCGAGCTCCATTTTCTGCCGTTCGTCGAGTTCGCTCATCATGGTCTCCGCTCAATAGGGTCCGGTTCGCGAGGCGAACTGCCGATATTCGTGCAGGGTGGGATCATCGTTCATTGCGGCAAAAATGGGGGCGAGCCGTGCTGCCCAGTCTGCAATACCCGCCTCATCGCCAATCAGGTCTTGGCGCACTTCAAGGAGCGCATGGGGAACGCCCTTCACCATGCAGTGACGATACATCGTGTCGCCCTTGAGCGCGCCGTCATAGGGCTCGTTGTCACCCACAAGAATATCGCCCGCGGCTCGCAGATGCGCCAGCAGAGGCCTGACCGCCCGGTGATCCGTGTCCCACAGCACCGCTGCATGCCATGGGCGCGCGACGTCTTTCCAAAACGGCGTGTAGGAATGGAGCGACAAAACCAGAGGCGCCTTGCCGGATGTCGAGGCAACGCGGTCAAGTACCTCACCCACGGCATTGTGATAGGGCCGATGATACGCGTTGAGGCGCAAATTCCACTCATCAGAGGTGATTGGATGGTTGCCGGGAATAATGGCGCCATCGGAGATTTTCATGATGAGCGTCGGGTCGTCCTCGCCGCGATTGGGGTCGATCAGCAGGCGGGAAAAACGACTCATCACTGCGGGCACACCCAACTGCGCGGCCAGTTTGCGCGTCAGACCCTTGATACCGATGTCGAAAGCGATGTGCCGGTGAAAAGCGGCTTGCGGCAGACCCAGATTCCCGTATTTTGACGGCAGAAGGTTCGTGGCGTGATCTGCAAGCAGGACCATGCCTTTGTCATAATCACCTTCTAGGATTTCGTATGGCTGGAAGTCTGACATTTGGGATTTCTTGATAGCCGCTGAGGAGAGACGCTTGATGGCATGGCTAGACGCCACGCGCAAGTTTGGAAGCCCGGACAGCCATCGGCACCGACGTACGAGAGACCCGACCGGAGATATAATCGATTGAACTCGCGTTGACTTTCTCGGGCGTCCGCGCCAAGAAGTGTTCTCATATCATAACCATGGAATCCGGATGGAAGCCGTGCCACACACATTCTCCGCTCTCCTTGCTAAATACCGGCGCGCGATACGCTTTTTCTCCGCAGCCGCCGTTCTCAGCACCCCCCTCCTCGTTGCCCAACCGGCATGGGCAGACTTCCGTGTCTGCAACAGCACGCAGAACCTCGTCGGCGTCGCCATCGGCTATCGCGGACAGGAAGGCTGGGTCAGCGAAGGCTGGTGGCAGGTGCCTGCCTCCACCTGCGCCACGCTGATCGAAGGCGAGTTGCAGTCACGCTATTACTATCTCTACGCTGAAGACGCCGCCCGTGGTGGCCGATGGACGGGTGACGTCAACATGTGCGTTGCCGAAAACGAGTTCAAGATCAACGGTGTAGACGATTGTTACGCCCGTAGTTTCCAGCGCATGGGTTTCAAGGAATACGATACGGGCAGACAAGGAAGCTGGATGGTCCAGCTTTCGGACACGCCAGGTACACAGGAAAGTCAGAACTGATGAAGCGCAATCGTAAAGTCAAAATCCTTGCAACTCTCGGGCCTGCTTCGTCCGATGAGGCAATGATCGAGAAGCTCCATCTGGCCGGTGCCGATCTCTTCCGCATCAATATGAGCCATGCCAGTCATGATGTAATGCGTAGCCTGATCCAGCGCATTCGCGCCGTGGAAAGCCGCGTTGGTCGCCCCATCGGCATTCTGGCCGACCTTCAGGGCCCCAAGCTGCGCGTCGGCAAATTTGCAGACACCAAGGTCGATCTCGTTCAGGGACAGACATTCACCCTCGACAACAACGAAGCGCCTGGCGACAAGAACCGCGTTTTCCTGCCGCATCCAGAAATTCTGGAAGCCGTAAAGCCGGGCGATCGCCTGCTGATCGACGATGGCAAGCTGCATCTGCGCGCTGAAAAATGCGACGGCAAGAGCATCGTCACGACGGTCGTTTCCGGCACGAAAATCTCCGACCGCAAGGGCATCAGCCTGCCTGATACGCTTCTCGGCGTCGGTGTCCTGACGGATAAGGACCGCGTCGATCTGGACGCCGTTCTGGCCACGAACGAAGTGGACTGGGTTGCCCTGTCGTTCGTTCAGCGGCCTGAAGATCTGGTCGAAGTGCGCAAGATTGCAGGCAACCGCGTTGGCCTGATGTCCAAGATCGAAAAGCCGCAGGCTGTTGAACGCATCGAGGAAATCATCGCGCTGTCAGACGCTCTGATGGTGGCCCGTGGTGACCTTGGCGTGGAAATGCCGCTGGAAGCCGTTCCGGGCATTCAGAAGCAGCTGACACGCGCCTGCCGCAAGGCTGGCAAGCCGGTTGTCGTTGCCACGCAGATGCTGGAATCGATGATTTCGGCTGCGGTTCCAACGCGCGCCGAAGTGTCCGACGTTGCGACCGCCGTGTTCGAAGGCGCAGACGCCATCATGCTGTCTGCCGAATCCGCCTCCGGTGACTACCCGGTCGAAGCCGTCTCCACCATGGCTTCCATCGCCAGCACCGTGGAGCAAGATCCCTACTACTCCAACATCATCTACGCACAGCGCCCACAGCCTGAAGCAACTGGCGCCGACGCGATTTCGCTCGCAGCGCGCCAGATCGCCGAAACGCTCGGTCTCTCTGCAATCGTGACCTACACATCGTCAGGCACCACCGGTCTGCGTGCCGCGCGCGAGCGCCCACAGGTGCCGATCATCGCGCTCTCACCAATCATCCAGACGGCACGCCGCCTGTCGGTGGTCTGGGGCCTGCACTGTGTGGTCACGGGCGATGCCAGCGACCAGGACGACATGGTCAACCGCGCCTGCCGCATCGTGGTGGACGAAGGCTTCGGCAAGCCGGGCAACCGCATCATCATCTCCGCTGGCGTCCCGCTCGGCACCCCAGGCGCCACCAACATGGTCCGCATCGCCTATATCGGCTCCGACGGCCAGAGCGGCGTTTGACGTAATGCACGGAGCGGCCTGAACGCCGCTGCCTATATCCTGAAACGGGAAAAAAGCGCGGAACATTCCGCGCTTTTTTTTATGGCTGGTCTCTGCCGGAATATCAGTTCGAAGAGTACGCCCTGACAATCACATCGACCTGAGCATCGCTCATTTGCTGAACCTGCTCGGTCGTGAAGGATTTGATCTTCGCAGCCGAGAGCCCCGAAAGCGTTTCGGTGCTCAGTCCAGAGATGGCATTCTTCTTGATCGATGCGATCTCCACATCCGTAAAGCTGCTGAGCTCATCAGAAGACAATGTCGCGGTGTGTTTAGCGCTCAATGCAGATATCTGCACGCTGTTGAGAGCGGTAATGTTGGCGAGGGTCAAAGCGTCGAAACTGGCCGTGCTGAGGGACCCGATCTGCTTTGATGTCAGCGCTTCCAGCTTCTTGACATCGAGACCAGCCATGAGATCGGTCGAAAGACCACTAAGCTGCTTTGCCGTCAAGGCGCCAAACTGGTCATCCGTCAGTGCCGCCATTTGTGCGGTCGAAAGGGCATTCATCTGAGCCGTCGTCAGAGAAGCGATCTGCGCGGTGGTGAGAGCCATAAGCTTACTGCTGGAGAGCCCCGCAAGCGCATCCGTCGTCAGGCCGGAAATGGAGGCCTTCTTCATCGAAGCGATCTCGCTGGAAGTGAAACTGTTGAGTTCATCAGCCGATAGCGTCGCGAGGAGCTTTGCGCTGAGGCCGGCAACCTGACCATCCGTCAAAGCGGCGATGCTGACGGAACTCAAAGCATCAAACTGTGCCGTGGAGAAGGCCGCCAGTTGCTTCGTCGTCATGGCATCGAGTTTGATACCCGAGAGATTGGCAAGTGTATCAGTCGAGAGACCTGCGATCTGCTTTGCCGTCAATGCTGCGAACTGGCTCGATGTCAGGGCCGCCAATTGCGAAGAGGTCAAGGCCTGCATCTGCGTAGACGTCAGTGCCGATATCTGCGCGGTGGTTAAAACCGCAATCTTGCTTGTTTGAAGACCCGCAATCGCATCCGTCGTAAGGCCGGAAATCGACGTCTTCTTGATTGAAGCAATCTCGCTGTTGGTAAAGCTGTTGAGTTCGTCAGCCGTTAGTGTGGCGATCAACTTGGCGCCAAGCCCCGAAATCTGTCCGTCGTTCAAAGCCACGATGCTCGATGAATTCAAGGCTTCAAACTGCGCGGAAGAAAAGGCCGCGATCTGCTTGGTGGTCATCCCGTCAAGCTTGCCGCCGGCCAGAGTGGCAATCGTATCCGTAGAAAGCCCGGCGATCTGCCTGGCCGTCATCGCTCCAAACTGCGCCGATGACAGCGACGACAGTTGCGTATCTGTCAGCGCCTGCATCTGTGCGGACGACAGGGCAGAAATCTGGACACTCGTGAATGCGGCAATCGTGGCCGTCGAAAGGTTTGCCATCGCTTCCGTCGATATCGCGGAGACAGCGGTCTTCTTGATGGACGCGACTTCTGAAGCCGCGAACTTATTGAGTTTTTCTGCGGAGAGTGTCGCTATCTGCTTTGCGCCCAGCGCGGAAACCTGTGACGCGTCGAGCGCTTCGATATTAGCCGAACTCAACGCCCCAAACTGGCTGGTCGTCAGCGATGCGAGCTGTTTGCTCGTCATCGCCTTGAATTGCGTAGACGTCAGATCGGTGATGATTTCTTCCGAGAGACCAGCAATCTGTCTGGGAGAAAAGGCGGAAAACTGCGCTCCGCTCAGTGCGCCGAACTGCGTTTTCGTCAGCGATCCGATCTGGGTCGACGACAAAGCGCCAATCTGGACCGTCGTCAGGGCAGCAAGCTTGTCTGTCGTCAACCCGGAGAGCGCCGTCGGATCGATGGAGGAAATCGACGTCTTTTTGATGGAAGCAATTTCAGCGCCGGTGAAGCTGTTCAAATCGTCTGCGGACAGGATCGCAATCTGCGACGAGGTCAGTGCCGACACCTGCCTGCTGTCGAGCGCTTCTATCTGCTCATCGGAAAAGGAATCCAGCTGGTCGGCGTAAAGCGCGCTGATCTGCTGAGTCGTCAGACCGGAAATCTGTCCTGCGCCGATCGCGTCCAGCTGGTCCAGGGACAGGCCGGTCACCGCTTTGGGCGCGAGCTGACTGATGACCTGGTTACTCAGAGAAGAGATCACCCCGGCGTCAAGGACACTGACCTGCGTCGATGTTAGAGCTTTGACTTGCGCCGCACTGAGACCAACGAGGTCGTCACTCGTCAACGTCGAAATCATGGAGGTTGCAAGAGACGCAATCTGCCGCGGTGAGATATTGGCGAGTACAGAAGTCATGAGCGCGAGACACCGTAAATTACTGATCAGGAATGAAGTCTACACAACGAAACTTGCCCCGGTATTGCGCGATAGACTGCGACAGCCGTCGTAACACGGCGCACAAATTCCATCGCAGCCAAAGGGCAGAGCCATCTTGCAAACAGCTATAGTCGGGAACATGGCTCATAAGAGCCGGGCGCATCAAACTAGCTTCATGCGTGCAGAATTCTATAAACTCTGCCTGTGCGCCGAGAGACGAAATCGTCTCGATCTACATGGTCTAATCAGCAAAAATCTAAATGAGACACTTACTATACTAACCATCTGTACAATAACAACACAGATAATTCTCGTCAAGATCACACCGCCAAGTTTATGCAACCCCCACTACCAAATAAAACGAAAAGGCCCCGTCATAGGGATGACAGGGCCTTTTCTATTTCTGGATGCACAATCAGTGCAAAATTCAGGGCATCTTGATCGGTGTGCTGAAGCGGCTGGAGTCGATCGCTGCGGCACCCGGGCGGAAGCTGGCGGTTGCCGCAGAGGCGGACATGTCGTGGCTCAGCATACGGTTGTTGACGACGCGTGGAGCCTTGACTGCGCGACCGGTTGCGCCCTTGTCCTGGCTCAGTGCCCAGTCGGAGATTGCTTCCTGCGTCAGACGACCACCGCTCACCATGGCCTTTTCGGATACGGCAGCATCCTGCTTGCTTGGGCGACCACCCTTGGTGGGAAGACCGGCAACCAGACCGCTGTCCTTTGCACGGGGCTTCACGTCGAATGCGTCGCCATAGGCGGCAGCGGCAGATGGTGCAGCCTTGGCCGTCTCTATACGCTTGGCGGCAGGCTGTGTTGCGGTGGCGCTGCGATCGAGGGAGGCCGGGAACTGTGCAGCCGATGGCATGGCCGTCGCGGTGATGGAGGAACGGGCATCCTGTCCGCTCTGCTCAAGGGCAGCAACGACCACGGGCGAAAGGCTTGCCTGCTGCTGCTCGGCATCGTCTTCCTGGCCATCGGTGTCTGCATTGGCAGAAGCAAGCAGTGCTTCGGCAACAGCCGGACGGTTGGCCGGAACCGGAACGTGGGCCGCCAGCGCATCACCCGGCATGTCTTCGGAGCCGAGAGCAGCTGTCATGACGGAACCGTCGGCGTCACCCTTCATGCGGCGCGGCCCGAGAAGGGTCGGCACAGGAATAGAGTATTGCGCCAGATCGGCGAATTGCTGCTCGGCGGGTGCGGCTGTCGGCGTTGGCATGGTTGCCGCCTGAAGCGCATCCTGCGCGGCATTACGAGCCGGTGAATAGAGTGCCGTGGCCAGACCCGTCTGGTTTTCCTGATTGCGGAACGCAGGACGTGCCGTTGGCAACGGGGCATCGACAACGCCCGGCAGCGGCTGAGCGGATGCGACAGCAACTGCGGCTGGCGCCTCTTCCGGCTCCTGCGCAACGGGAGCAGCGGCAGGCGCCGAAGACCGGGCTGCAGGTGCAGGTGTTGCAATGCTTTCGGAATCTTCGTCCTCGTCACCACCGCCAAACAGCGTGGCCAGCAACGTCTTGCGCTTGCCGCCAGAGGAAGAGCTGGCAGGACCGTCACCGGCTGTGCCGGCGACCTGAACCGATGAAGAGCTGACGCGCTTCTTGTAATCGGCAAGGGCCACATCATAGCCCGGCAAAGGCTTGCCATCGGCAGGCAGATGGATGGTGTTGCCTTTGGGGAAAATACGCACCAGTTCTTGGCGGCTCATGCGCGGCCAGGCACGGACATTGCCGACATCGAGATGCACGAAAGGCGAGCCGGAGGTCGGGTAGAAACCAACGCCACCGATCTGCATCTGCATGGCGATTTCACGAAGGCGGGAAAGCTTGACACCAGGAATGTAGAAATCCATGGCCTTGCCCAATGTGTGCTGGCTGCTCTTTGCGACACCCTTGGTGCGCGACCGCAGCATGCCATTGGTTTCTGGCGAGCGGAAAGCAGAGACGACATTGATATAATCGGTGCCACCGGAACGGCGATAGACTTCCCACACCAGATCGAACAGACGCGGGTCCATCTTGGTCGGCTGATTGCGACGCCAGTCACGCAGGAAGCGGTTCAGCTCCTGAAGACCTTTGGCGTCATACTTGCCGTTTCGCTTGAACGTGATGACGGCTTTTTCTTTGGTGTGGATATAATAGAGCTTGAGACTACGGGTCTCGGCGGCGGCCTGCGTCGCCGAAAGTCCAAGGGCGGGCATGGCGACCAGCATCAGGCACACGCATGTAACGACGCGTGCCGACAGCTTCGTGCCTATATCTTTAATCAAGCCGCGCGCTATCTTGCCCGAGAGCGCGATATTCCGATGCAGATAAAGCAATTTGATCCCCGCCTGGCAGACAATTCGTCACATTGTCCCACATGAACCTCAATTACGGTCACACGATGGCAATTTTGCCACACATGGACATTCATCCTCTATATAGTGAATGCGATACTAACAAGAGGTTTATAGACCGTAAGTGAATATCCTTGCCCAGGAGTTAACAAATATCGGTTTTGCTAAACTAAGCCGGCTTTGCCGCCATCAAGCGGCATCACGCAGCGGATCATCGGGATCAATGCCATAATCCTTCAACTTACGGTATAGTGTCGACCTTCCGATGCCGAGTTTGCGGGCCACCTGGCTCATCTGTCCACGATAGAACCGCAGCGCAAACCGGATCAGTTCCTCTTCGATATCGGCAATCTTGCGCACATCACCGCTGTCATCGGTCGAGGCAATCAGGCTGCCGCCGGGAAAGACGGCGCCGGTCGAGCGATCATCGTCATTCGCCATAGCCTCCATCACGGACACGATGTCGGCGGTGCTGCTGCGTGTTTCGACCGGTGGCGGTGCGACCAACAGGGAACGCTCGCTCGGGCGGTGCGGCATGTCTTCCACGGCCACGCCGTCCATGAACTCGGGCACCTGAAGCGCGATCTGCGGGAAATCCGCTTCCGTCAACTCGTCACCCTGGGCCAAAACGACCGCGCGGAACACGGCATTTTCCAGTTGGCGAATATTGCCCGGCCAGTCGTAAGCCGTCAGCAAGGCCAGCGCACCGGCGCTGACGCCCAGCGAATGCGGCAGTTTCTGCTCGACGGAAAAACGTTCTGCAAACACGCGCGCCAGATAGGGAATGTCTTCCTTGCGCCGACGAAGGGCCGGAATGGTGATGGGGAAGACGTTGAGGCGATAATAGAGGTCTTCGCGGAAGCGGCCTTCCTTGACCTCTTCGATCAAATCCTTGTTGGTGGCCGAAATTAGCCGCACGTTGACCTTCTGGACTCGTGCCGAACCGACGGTCTCGATTTCGCCCTGCTGCACCGCGCGCAAAAGCTTGACCTGCACTTCGAGCGGCAGATCGCCGATCTCGTCCAGAAACAGCGTGCCGCCATCGGCTTCCATGAACTTGCCCATGTGCTTTTCGGTGGCACCGGTAAAGGCACCCTTTTCATGGCCGAACAGAATGCTTTCCACAAGATTGTGCGGAATGGCGCCGCAATTGACGGTGATGAACGGCTTGCCGGAACGGTCGCTGCCGGACTGCACGGCGCGCGCGATCATTTCCTTGCCGACGCCGGATTCGCCTTCCAGCACGACCGGGATATTGGATTGCGCTGCCCGCTGCGCCAGTTCGATGACGCGCAGCATGGCCGGGCTTGCCGACACGATATCATTGAAATTGACGGCGTGGTTGCGCGAACGTTTGCCGGTGCGGGCCTTGGCCTCGCGCTGGTCGAGCTTCAGCGCATTGGCAATGGCCGAACCGATGCGCTCTGGCGACACGGGCTTGACCACGAAATCGAAGGCACCGGCGCGCATGGCCTGCACCACCGTATCGATGCCGCCCTGGCCGGTCTGGACGATGACGGGCACATCGGTGCCCAGCTCTCCAACAGCCTTGAGAAAAGACAGACCGTCCATCTCCGGCATCATCAGATCAAGAACGATCACGCTGATATCGCCGCTGTGTTGTTTCAACAGCTCCAGTCCGACCCTGCCGTTTTCGGCAAGGATTGGGTGGTGACCATAACGCTCCACCGCTTGTTTAAGCAGGCGGCGCTGAACAGGGTCGTCATCGATAACGAGTACTTGCGCTGTCATGTCAGGCTCCGGTTTCCGGTTTATGGACCTGCTTCATGCTGGCCCTTTGAACCGAATGTGACATGGAAGGCTTGAACATCCAGTTTTGAGATTTGCTTGCATTTTATGCATTGCCACGGGAAACAGAGCCCCCATATGCTTTGGCGAAGAGATAAAGAGGAAAGCCCGATATGACCTTGACGACATCGATCCCCCTGCCCGCCTTTTCGCCCGCAGACGCAGGGGCTGCCGCCCTCGGTGACCTCCCGACATGGAAGCTGTCCGATCTCTACCCCTCTGCCGATTCACCGCAATACAGGCAAGCGCTGGAAAAGGCGGCGAGCGACGCAAAGGCGTTCGAAGCGAAATGGAAGGGCAAGCTGGAAGCCGCCGCCAAGCTTTCCGGCGATCAGGGCCTCGGTGCCGCACTGAAGGAATATGAAGCGCTGGACGATCTTCTCGGTCGCATCGGTTCCTTCGCTGGCCTCACCTATTTTTCCGATACATCGAACCCTGCCAACGGCAAGATTTATGGTGACGCCCAGTCGAAGCTCACCGAGATGTCGTCGAATCTGCTGTTCTTCGCGCTTGAGCTCAACCGCATCGAAGACGCGACGATCGACGCAGCCATCGCCAACGATCCGCTGACCGGCCATTACAAGCCGTGGCTGGTGGATTTGCGCAAGGACAAGCCGCACCAGCTGGATGACAGTCTGGAACAGCTGTTCCTCGAAAAGTCGATGACCAGTGCCGCCGCCTTCAACCGTCTGTTCGATGAAACCATGTCGGAGCTGCGTTTTGAGGTCGACGGCAAGAGCCTGGCGCTGGAGGAAACGCTCAACCTGCTTCAGGAGCCGGACACGGAAACCCGTAAAAAGGCAGCGCAGGCGCTGAGCGCCACCTTCAAGGATAATCTTCGCGTCTTCACGCTGATCACCAACACGCTCGCCAAGGATAAGGAAATCTCCGACCGCTGGCGCAAATTCGAAGACATTGCCGACAGCCGCCACCTGGCCAACCGCGTCGAACGCGAGGTGGTGGATGCGCTGGCGCAGGCGGTGACGCAAGCCTATCCGCGACTGTCGCACCGTTACTATAAGATGAAGGCCAAGTGGCTCGGCATGGAGCAGATGAACTATTGGGACCGCAACGCACCGCTGCCCGATACGTCCAACGCCGTCATTCCCTGGGACGACGCCAAGGACATGGTGCTCTCGGCCTATGGCGATTTCGCGCCCGAGATGGCCGATATCGCCCGCCGCTTCTTCGATGAAGAGTGGATCGATGCGCCTGCCCGCCCCGGCAAGGCACCCGGCGCCTTCGCGCATCCTACCGTGCCCTCCGCGCACCCTTACGTGCTGGTCAACTACCTCGGCAAGCCGCGTGACGTGATGACGCTGGCGCACGAGCTGGGCCATGGCGTGCACCAGGTGCTGGCCGGTGGACAGGGCGCTCTTATGTGCGCCACGCCGCTGACCTTGGCCGAGACGGCATCGGTCTTTGGCGAAATGCTGACCTTCCGCAAGTTGCTGGATGGCACCAAGGACGCACGCGAACGCAAGGCGCTTTTGGCCCGCAAGGTCGAAGACATGATCAACACGGTGGTGCGCCAGATCGCGTTTTATGAGTTCGAGCGCAAGGTGCACACCGCCCGCAAGGACGGCGAGCTCACCGCAGAACAGATCGGCGAGCTCTGGCTCTCCGTCCAGCGGACAAGCCTTGGACCAGCGATCAAGATTTCCGAGGGCTATGAGAACTGGTGGACCTACGTTCCGCACTTCATCCACTCGCCCTTCTATGTCTATGCCTATGCCTTCGGCGATTGCCTCGTCAACTCGCTCTATGCGGTCTACCAGAATGCCGATAGTGGTTTTCAGGACAAGTATTTCGAGCTGCTGAAGGCTGGCGGAACTAAGCACCATTCCGAACTGCTGAAGCCCTTCGGTCTCGATGCGACCGATCCTTCCTTCTGGAACAAGGGCCTGTCGATGATCGAAGGCTTGATCGACGAGTTGGAAGCGTTGGATAAAGAGTAGGGATAATCCGGCGAGGCTCCCATTTCGGGCAAGCTTCGCCGGTTCATATGCCTCACCTTACGTAAACAGCATCACGGACTAAGAGCATGAAGCGTAAACCGGCTGATTTGACCCTACGGGAAACATTGCGCTGGGAACCCGAAACCGGTTTCCGGCGGCTGGAACAGCACATGCGCCGTCTGCTGCGCTCGGCCGACGCGCTGGGCTTTCGCGCGCCTGCCGATACGGCTAAGGCGCTGAACGCTGCGGTCAGCGGCAGCGAGCCGATGACCGTGCGTGTAGTGATGAACTACAAGGGCGAATTGGACATCGCCGCCGAACCCTTCATTCCGCTTTGTGAGGGTGCCGTCTGGCGGGTGAAGATTGCGGAGAAGACGCGTCTGGATTCCAGCGACACCTTCTACCGCCACAAATCCTCGCGCCGCGAACCCTATGATGCCGCACGCGCGGAGTTTTCAGCCAAGGAAGCGGACGAAGTCCTGCTTTTGAACGAGCGCGGCGAAATTTGCGAGGGATCCACCACCAGCGTCTTTGTGGAGGGTGCGGAAGGCCAATTGCTGACCCCGCCACTCGACAGCGGCATTCTGCCGGGCGTGCTGCGCGCCGATCTTATTCGGGAACGCAAGGCCCGCGGACAGGCACTGAGGCCGCAGGATTTGGCGGGACGGAAGCTGTTTGTTGGTAATTCATTGCATGGGTTGGTGGCGGCGGAATTGGTGTGAGGTAAGCGGCCACGCTTTCGTTGGCTTTACGTTTATGCACCGCGGGTGTGGCTACCCCCTCTGCCCTGCCGGGTATCTCCCCCACAAGGAGGGAGATCGGCAGGAGGCATGCTCCCACTCCATCCGCAGCAGTAGCGATGGGCAAGAGGTTTCAACGAGTCGATCTCCCCCCTTGAGGGGGAGATGTCCGGCAGGGCAGAGCGACTGTCTTGGCAGTCAAGCGTTTTGCCATGGTTTATTCTCCCGGATGATGGCGTTGAGGATGGTGAGTAGCTTGCGCATGGTGGCCACGATGGCGACGATCTTGGGCTTGCCGGATGCCACGAGACGATCGCGGAATTCCTTGAGCAACGGATTGTGGCGAGATGCGACCAGTGCTGCCATGAACAGCACCGCCCGCACCTTGGAGCGCCCGCCACCGATGAAGCTCTTGCCTTTCCACTTGCCCGATTGCCGCGTCCATGGTGCCAGTCCCGCAAGGGATGCGATCTGTCGGCGGTTGAGGCTGCCAAGTTCCGGCATTTCGGCCAGAAGCGTGCGTGCCGTGGCCCGCCCGACACCTGGAACCGAGGTCAGCAGTGCTTCGCGCACACGCCACAAGGGGGACTTGCGGATATGCTCATCCATATCCGTGTCAATGCTGTCCTTCTCGCGGTTGAGCGCAGCCAACAACCGTTTGATGCTTTTGTGGGTGGTCTTGTCCAACGCCATCCGCAACCGGTTCTCTTCGGCCACGATCATCTGAACGATCTGCCGTCTGCGATCGACAAGGGCCGATAACGCCTGGGTTTGCGCATCGGGCAGCGACCGGATCTGCGGTTTCGTCGCCACGACGAAAGCGGCAATCAGGGCTGCATCGATCGCATCGGTCTTGGCACGCCGACCGATGGCGTTGGCATAGGCCCGGACCTGCGCCGGGTTGACGACGATCACGCAGATGTCGCACGCCGCAAGCTTTGCCACCGCCAGCGTTTCGAAGCCGCCCGTCGCCTCCACGGCCACGAGATCAACCTTTTCCGCCTTGAGGCGCTTCACCAGCTCTTCGATGCCGTCATGGTCGTTCCCGACGAAAAAGCTTGTACCTGAGGGTGAAACCGCAACGTCGAGGCTATCCTTGGAGACATCTATACCAACGGTTATATCCATCTTATCCCATCCTTGCCTAAGCGGGCTTTGCGTGCGCAAGCGGCCCTGGCGACTGTTCGGGTTCGATGGAACGGCGGATGCACGACCGGGCTCTGCCACGGGCTTAGTGTCCCTAAGGGGCTTCGGTCTCACATCCGCCACCGCACCGGGCAGTACACACCCAAATGACGGTGAAGGGAAGTTACAAGGGGGGTAAGCCCCACCCAAAACAGCCCAACATTACCGCCCCTCACCCCAACACCCATTCCACCCGTGACCGCCCTTTTTGCTTCGCTTCATACAACGCACGGTCGGCCCGCTGATATAGCTCCGTACTACTCTCCCCCGGTTGGAACAGCGCAAGTCCTGCCGAGCAGCTGTAACAAAAATCCGCAGCGCCCGGAAAAGGGCATGATGTCCGCACCTTTTCTAACAGCCGCTCCACGATGCCGATGCACTCGGACAACACAGTTCGGGGCATGATGAGAGCGAATTCCTCGCCGCCGACCCGACCGAACGTGTCGGAGCGGCGGATGGTGGAATGGGCGATGCGCACGAAATCACGCAGGACGATATCCCCGCCCTGATGACCGAAACGGTCGTTGATGCCTTTGAAGAAATCAATGTCCATGATGCAGAGCCCAAACGGGCTTTCGAGGCCCTTCTGGACATTCTCGACCTGTACGGCAAGTTTGGTGAAGACAAAGCGGCGGTTGGCGGTTCCGGTCAGTTCATCGGTCTGGGCGGCACGCATGGCAATGTCGCGGTCTTGCCGCAAGCTGCGCTGGTTCTGTCGCAATTCGGTGATATCGCTGCCCACGCACAGCATCCAGCCATCCGCCTGTACCGTCTCCGTCATCCAGATCCAGCGCCCGTCATGCAGGTCTAGCTCCAGCCCGCGAAACGGCAGCTTGCCGCGACGTGACTGCGCCGACAGAAACCACGCCTCGTAATCGGACGTGGTGATGATCAGGCCTTTCCGATCGCGGTAGTTCGCCAGCAGAAGGTCAGCCCATGTCGGGAATGCGTCATCAGGAACATTGAAGGCCTGCCGAAACGCACGATTGGCGTGGCGAAGCCTGTCTTCCGTGTCGTAAAGGGCGATAAAGACAGGCGTCATGTCCTGAAGCGCGATGACGCGCTCGATAAGACTATCCAAACTGGCAGTCTCCTGACGCACTCTCGTTTTCTCCGGTTGAACCTAACTGCAACTTCTGATCCGCCCCATTATAATTGACGAATTGAAAATTCGTAGTCCGAAGCTATATCGATGATTTTATCAGGGGCCGGGGCCTGACGATTTACCCTTTGCGCAATCTTCATACGCCCGTCATCCGGCTACCCTTTATTGTTGGTGGGTATTCATTTAGCTTAAGCATTGTCTTCACAAAGGAAATTCAGAATGACGGACGTTGAACATCCGATTTACGGCGAAATTACCGGTCCCATCATCATGATCGGTTTCGGCTCCATCGGGCGCGGCACGCTTCCCTTGCTGGAGCGGCACTTCAAGTTCGACCTGTCCAGGCTCGTCGTCATCGATCCACGTGAAGACATCGCCGAGTATCTTCAAAGCCGCAACATCCGGCATGTGCGCGAGCATCTGACCAAGGAAAACTACAAGGATGTGCTGAAGCCGCTCGTCAAGAATGTGGAAGGCCAAGGTTTCTGCGTCAACCTATCCGTAGATGCCTCCTCCGTGGATCTGATGAAGCTGTGCCGCAAATACGGCATGCTCTACATCGACACCGTCGTCGAACCCTGGCCCGGCTTTTACTTCGATACCGATGCGGACAATGCCGCGCGCACGAACTATGCGCTGCGCGAAACCATGCTGAGGGAAAAGGCCAAGCGCCCCGGCGGCACGACGGCTGTTTCCACCTGCGGCGCAAACCCCGGCATGGTCTCGTGGTTCGTCAAACAGGCGCTGGTCAATCTGGCAAACGATACGGGCCTCGAATTCGAAGAGCCGGCAGCGCATGATCGCGAAGGCTGGGCGAAGCTGATGCAGACGCTGGGCGTCAAGGGCGTCCACATTGCCGAGCGCGACACCCAGCGCGCAAAAGACCCCAAGCCGTTCAACACCTTTTGGAACACGTGGTCGGTCGAAGGCTTCATTGCCGAGGGCATGCAACCGGCGGAACTGGGTTGGGGCAGCCACGAAAAATGGATGCCGAAGAACGCCAAGAAGCAGAAGAAAGGCCGCAAGGCCGCCATCTTCCTTGACCAGCCCGGCGCCACCACCCGCGTGCGCACATGGTGCCCGACGCTAGGGGCGCAATACGGCCTGCTCGTGACCCACAATGAAGCGATATCGATTTCCGACTATTTCACCGTGCGTGACAAGCGTGGCCATGTCGATTTTCGTCCGACCTGCCATTACGCCTATCACCCGTGCAACGATGCGGTGTTGTCGCTCTACGAAATGTTCGGCAATGGCGGCGCAGCCCAGCCGGTGCAGCACGTCTTGACCGAGGGCGAGCTGACCGATGGCGCTGACGAACTCGGCGTGCTGCTCTACGGCCATGAGAAGAATGCCTACTGGTACGGCTCACGCCTGACGCTGGAAGAGGCTCGGAAGCTTGCTCCTAACCAGAATGCGACTGGACTTCAGGTCAGCTCTGCCGTGTTGGCGGGCATGGTCTGGGCGCTGGAAAATCCGCAAGCCGGTATCGTCGAGGCAGACGAGGTGGATTACCGCCGCTGCCTCAGCATCCAGCGTCGCTATCTCGGGCCCGTCGAAGGACATTATACCGACTGGACACCGCTTGAAGGCAGGCCCGGTCTCTTCCCAGAAGATATCGATGCGGATGATCCATGGCAGTTCCGCAATATTCTGGTGCGCGGATAGAGCCGCTACACGCCCTCTGGTGCCGGTTTGCAACGCTCTCATTTTTGTGGAGGCCCTTGGGAACCGGTGCATAGAGGTCGTCGTTCGCTTGCAATAAAACCAACTTCAATCCATGGTCTTTTCACAGAGATCGACAAGAATCGCAGGAGACGAAAGAGATGAATTTCAAGACAGGCGCCGCCTTGGTTCTGGCCGCAATTGCCGCCTCTTCATGCGCTCCTAACGCGCCATCGCCTCGCCCCATGGCATCCGCCATGCCGCAGGGTCCGGCTGTTGATGGCCGCTGGGTGGACAAGAACGGCATCGTCTCCACCTTCCAGGCGGGCGCCTTCTCCACACGCTCGACAGACAGCAATACGCTGCTGGCATCCGGCACCTATGTGACGCTGTCGCCAACGCTTTACGAGATCAACATGACCTCGCTGGTGCGCAACACGCAGTCGCGCGTTAATTGCGCGCTGATCTCCCGTTCGCAGCTCAACTGCACCACGGATAGCAACAGCCAATTCACGCTGACGCGTCAGGGCTGAGCCAGCAAAACAGAGTGCTTGCGTTAATTTCAACGCGCGCGTGCAGCGCGCGTTTTTTATTTGCACAACCCTGTCATATTTCTACTTGCGGCAGATGCTGCGAGATGAAAACATCGCCTTTGAACCAGTGTCATGATTTCGCAGTAGCTATGGCAGCAGGACGAGCCTTCCGGCTTCGTACACGGCAAACAGGAGAGAGAAGACGATGAACAGGATTTTGAGATTTGGCCTGATGACCGCCTCGGTCGTTGCGCTTTCCGCCGGTGCGGCTCTGGCCGATTACCAACTCAATATTCTCCACATCAACGATCTGCATTCGCGTATCGAAGCGATCAACAAGTTCGACTCCACCTGCTCCACGGCTGAAGCCGACAAGAAAGAATGCTTCGGCGGCATCGCCCGCGTCAAAAGCGCCATCGACGCCCGCCGCACAGAGCTTGGCGCCAATGCCAACATTCTCGTGCTGGATGCTGGCGACCAGTTTCAGGGTTCGCTGTTCTACACACAGTATAAAAGCGGTCCCGTTGCCGAATTCATGAACGGCATCGGTTTCGACGCCATGGCCATCGGCAACCACGAATTCGATGATGGTCCGGCGGAACTGCTGAAGCTCATCAATGCGGTCAAGTTCCCGATCATTTCCGGCAACACCAAGATTGCCGATGGCTCCGAGCTGAAAGACAAGTTCAAGGGTTACATCATCAAGGAAATGGGCGGCCAGAAGGTTGCCGTCGTATCCGTGCTGGCCACAGACACCAACGAAACATCGTCCCCCGGCGACAAGGTCACGTTTGAAAACGAGATCGAGTATCTGAAGGGTGCCGTCAAGGAAATCCAGGATCAGGGCGTCAACAAGATCGTTGTGCTATCGCATGTCGGTTACGTCAAGGATCAGGAAATCGCCCGCTCGGTCGATGGTATCGACGTCATCGTCGGCGGCCACAGCCACACGCTGCTCTCCAGCACCGATCCGAAGGCCGCAGGTCCCTACCCCACGCTGGTCAAAGACCCATCTGGCGTCGATGTTCCGATCGTCACCGCCTATGCCTACTCCAAATATCTCGGCGATCTGACTGTCACCTTCGACGATAACGGCGTGGTGAAGTCCACCAGCGGCGCACCGAAGCTGCTCGATGCATCCGTCACACCGGACGAAGCCTTCACCAAGCGCGTCGCCGAACTGGCTGCTCCGCTTGAAGAAATGAAGCAAAAGGAAATCGGCACCAGCGAAGCGGCCATCGATGGCGCGCGCGAAGTCTGCCGCGTCAAGGAATGCACCATGGGCAACCTGGTGTCGGATGCGCTGCTCGACCGCGTGAAGGATCAGGGCATGACCATCGCCATCCAGAACGGCGGCGGTTTGCGCGCTTCCATCGATGCCGGTCCTGTGACCATGGGCGAAGTGCTGACGGTTCTGCCATTCCAGAACTCCATCGCCACCTTCCAGATCAAGGGCGTCGATCTCGTCGCAGCGCTTGAAAATGGTGCGAGCCAGATCGAGGAAGGCGCAGGCCGCTTCGTGCAAACGGCTGGCCTGAAATACAGCTTCGACCGCTCCAAGCCAGCCGGCAGCCGCATCGTCTCCGTCGAGGTCAAGGAAGGCGATAACTTCGTCAAACTTGACCCTGAAAAGACCTATGGCGTGGTGACCAACAACTATACCCGCACCGGCGGCGATGGCTTCAAGACCTTCGCAACCAAGGCCATCAACCCCTACGACTTCGGACCAAGCCTTGAAGATGCCGTCGCCGCCTATATCGGTTCGCACAGCCCCTACAAGCCTTACACCGATGGCCGCGTGATGGATGTAACGCCAGCCGACTACGTGGCACCTCCAAAGGAAGCCAAGCCAGCAACACCTGCGGCCCCTGCACCTGCAACAACTGCGCAGGCTCCAGCTGCCACGGCACCTGCGGCTCCCGCTCCAGCCGCAACGGCGCCAACCACCCCGGCACCGGCAACCACGACATCGGCCCCTGCCACGACACCAGCCGCTGCTGGGAAATACGTCGTTGCACGCGGTGACTCGCTGTGGAAAATCGCTGCCGAGAAATACGGCAACGGCGCAGAGTGGAAGAAGATCGCTGAAGCCAACGCGCTGAAGCGTCCAAACCACATCGAAGTTGGTGAAGAACTGAACGTTCCGGCGCAGTAATTGTTCGATATCACTCTATCGAAGCCTGCTCGGTAACGGGCTTCGATAGAAGACTCTATTTTTGACCGCGGACGCATAAATGCCGTTTGCAGCAGAGGTCAGTGGGTGTGGCTCACCCCCCTCTGTCCTGCCGGACATCTCCCCCTCAAGGGGGGAGATCGATATGCTGCGACGTTGCGGCTATCTTCAGCGTCGATCGTTTTAGCGAAGGTCTCTCGCCTTGCCGATCTCCCCCCTTGAGGGGGAGATGTCCGGCGAGCCACACCCACTGACCTCTACCGCATCACTGTTCAGAACTCAGATGGCTACACTTATATCCATATATCACTCAGTCCTCACCACGCGTTGAAATGCCGCGCAGGTTCTATCAAAAATCAATTCAGATTGGCGGATCAATGCTCTACAACATGATCCAACACGATGGTCCTGGCGTATGTCTGGCCAAACAATGTAGGTTCAGGACGATGATCGAAGATAACTCCACGCTTCAAACCGCTCATTTCCCGGCAGATCACCCGAAGGTCGCCTTCGGCAAGGTCGGCGTTCTCCTTGTCAATCTCGGCACACCCGATGGCACCGACTACAAATCGATGCGCCGTTATCTGGCGGAGTTTTTGAGCGACAAGCGCGTTATCGAGTGGTCGCGGCTGTTCTGGTACCCCATTCTCTACGGCATCGTGCTCAACAAGCGCCCGCAGAAAGTGGGCAAGGCCTATGAGGAAATCTGGAACCACGATCTGAACGAGAGCTACCTGCGCACCTACACCCGCAACCAGGGCGAGGCGCTTGGAAAGATGCTGACAGACCTGCCCAATGTGGTGGTCGATTGGGGCATGCGTTATGGCAACCCGAGCATTGCCGAACGCATGGACGCGCTGAAGGCGCAAGGCTGTGAAAAAATCCTGCTGTTTCCGCTCTATCCGCAATTTGCGGCGGCAACGACGGCCACCGTCAACGACAAGGCCTTCGAATATCTGATGAAGCAGCGCTGGCAACCTGCGCTGCGCACCGTGCCGCCCTACCACGATGACGAAACCTATATCGATGCGCTCGCCAACTCCGTCAAAGCGCATCTGGCGACGCTGGATTGGGAGCCTGAAAAAATCCTCGCCTCCTTCCACGGCATTCCGCAGTCCTACTTCAAAAAGGGCGACCCCTATCATTGCCAGTGCATGAAGACGGGTCGCCTGCTGCGCGAAAAACTGGGATTGGATAAGGACCGCTTCATGATCACCTTCCAGTCCCGTTTCGGGCCGGAAGAATGGTTGCAGCCCTACACTGACAAGACGGTGGAGAAGCTTGCCAAGGAAGGCGTCAAGCGCATTGCGGTCATGAATCCGGGTTTCGTGTCCGACTGTCTGGAGACGCTGGAAGAAATCGCGGGCGAAGCTGGCGAAATCTTTCACCACAACGGTGGCGAGAAGTTTTCACATATCCCTTGCCTGAACGACAGTTCAGAGGGTATGCGGGTTCTCGAAAAGGTTGTACGCAGGGAGTTGCAGGGCTGGGTGTAAACGCAGCCGACATAAGACCTAGCAGCATATGAGGGAGATGGGGATGTTTGATCTGGGTGGTTTCGATATTGTCGTGATCGTCGTCGTGGGGCTCGTCATTCTGACGCTGTTTGCCGGCATCAAGACGGTGCCGCAGGGCTATCGCTACACGGTGGAACGCTTCGGGCGCTACACGCGCACCCTCGAACCTGGCCTCAATATCATCGTTCCGTTCATCGAAAGCATCGGAACGCGCATGAATGTCATGGAGCAGGTGCTGGATATTTCACGCCAGGAAGTTATCACGCGTGACAACGCCAGCGTCACCGCAGATGCCGTTGCCTTCTATCAGGTGCTGAACGCGGCGCAGGCCGCCTATCAGATTTCCAATCTGGAAAATGCCATCCAGAACCTGACCATGACCAACATCCGTTCGGTCATGGGCTCGATGGATCTTGACGAGCTTCTCTCCAACCGTGACGCCATCAATGAACGCCTCCTGCGTGTTGTCGATGAAGCCGTTGGGCCATGGGGCATCAAGGTCACGCGCATCGAAATCAAGGACATCGCGCCGCCAAAGGATCTCGTGGAATCCATGGGCCGCCAGATGAAGGCGGAACGTGAAAAGCGCGCACAGGTTCTGGAAGCGGAGGGGTCGCGCGCTGCGCAGATCCTGCGCGCCGAAGGGGCCAAGCAATCCGCCATCCTCGAGGCCGAGGGCCAGCGCGAAGCCGCCTTCCGCGATGCTGAAGCGCGCGAACGTCTGGCCGAAGCGGAGGCCAACGCCACCCGCATGGTCTCGGAAGCCATCGCCGCAGGTGATATCCACGCCATCAACTACTTCATCGCCCAGAAATACACCGAAGCCATGGCGGCCATCGGTACCGCGAAGAATTCCAAGATCGTGCTGATGCCGATGGAAGCTTCTTCGCTGATCGGCTCGCTCGGCGGTATCGGCGCCATTGCCAAGGAAGTGTTCGGTCGCGGAAGCGATGCGCCGTCCGCACCCGAAACCCCTGCCCCGACACGCCAGCGCAGCTCCGTTCCGCCGTCCTCCAGCCGCCCATCGGCCCAGACCATCAATGTGACCATCCCCAACAACCCGTTCGGCCCGTCATCGGAGAGATGAGATGATCGCGAGACTCGTCACCGATCTCGGCCCGTGGAGCTGGTGGATACTGGCGGCCCTGCTGCTGGCCGCAGAATTGCTGGCACCCGGCGTGTTCCTAATCTGGATCGGTGCCGCCGCCCTCGTCATCGGCGCCATCTCGCTGGCGCTGTGGGACACTGCCATCTGGAGTTGGCAGCTGCAATTGTTGCTATTTGCCGTCCTGTCGATCGCATTCGCGCTTCTTGGCCGCCGATATTACGGCAGAGACCACGCCAAAACCGACGAGCCCTTCCTCAACCAGCGCGAAGCCAGCCTCATCGGCCGCACAGCCACCTTGCATGAGCCGATTGCGGAAGGCCGTGGTCGTATCAAGCTGGATGACACATGGTGGCCCGTACAGGGCGAGGACGCACCTGCCGGTGCCCGAGTCCGCATCGCATCCGCCCACGGGCGCACGCTCACCGTGGAGCAGGTTCCGAACTGACAAGCTGCGGGTTTCACGCACACCTCGTGAGCGCTCGGTTCGCCCTTTGGCTGATTCGAGTCTCATCATCTGAGCGCTATGCTGCACTGCACCATGCAACTGGTGCATCTCTTATCTTCCTGAAAATCAATTCTGAATTCGATAGCGATGCTGTAGGCATGCTGTCCATTGTCAGATGGATAAAAAGGTTTTCAAGACATGGATTTGCAGCCACCCGCAGATATGGAACTGACCCTACGTACCCTCGCCATGCCCGCCGACGCCAACCCGGCAGGCGATATTTTCGGCGGATGGGTCATGTCACAGATGGACTTGGCCGCCTTCGTGCGCGCCAATGATGTGGCAGGCGGTCGCACGGTCACGGTGGCCGTCAACGAAATCGTCTTCAAGAAACCGGTCAAGATCGGCGACACGCTCTGCGTCTACACCCGCATCGAAAAAGTAGGCCGCACGTCCATCACCCTCAAAATAGAAGCCTGGACCCGCCGCCACTCGCAACAATCCCGCGACAAGGTCACGGAAGCGGTGTTCATCATGGTGGCCGTGGATGACGAGGGCAACCCGAGGGCGGTCGGTGGCTAACCCACCACTCAGCTAGAAGCGCTCTTTAATGGCGTTGCTGAGTGTCGTTGCAACAAACGCAAAATCGGATTTGCTTAGAACTTCACGCCCAGACCAACCCGCACAGCGTTCTGATCGATATCACCGTTGAGCAAAGGGCCTAACGCGCCGTAATCGTAGTTTTTGTCGCCGAAGTCAGTATAGCGGTATTCAACGCGGCCGAAAATCATGTCGGTGAACGCGTAATCAACACCAGCACCGACCGTGTAGCCGTTAAAGGTCTCTTTGTTCTTTGGAAATCCCGGCGTCACAAGATAGCCGCGTCCGACAGCCCAGCCAGCGGTGCCGTAAACGAGAGCCCGGTCGAATGCGTAACCCGCGCGGGCCCGAACAGAGCCCTGCCAGTCCAAGCCGTATTCGAACCGGTCAGGCGCAAGTATTGTCAGCGTGCCATCGCCCCAATTGCCGTCGAAATCGCCTTCCACACCGAGAACCCAATTGTTGTTGAACTGGTGGTTGTACCCTGCAAAGGCTCCCAGAACGCCACCGTTGAAATTGGCTTCCAGCGGTATCGCCGCGATGCCGGAGATATCCTGATTGTCCCACGCATATCCGCCCTGCACACCAGCTGTGAAGCCGGTCCATGAGAACGCCTGTCCGGAAATGGCCACAGGTGCCTGCGGTGCCTCGTAAAATGCATCCGCAGCCATCACGGTTGAAGCGGTCAGAGCAAAAGCTGTGGCAATGACGATTTTTTTCATTTTGGGCACTCTGGTTGTGTTGGTTTTAATATGTAACCAACGCCAGAAAAATGCTGTAGCGCCGCCGCAACAAAGCAAGAGTTTGCTTTCATTCGGCTGAGGCATTTTCAAAGACAGAAATTTCCAGCCTCTCATTGCAGGCAGAAGGGGGCTCGCAGTACGGTTGGCCAAAACGCAAAAAGGTCTCGCAATTTCTTGCAAGACCTTCACGCATGAAATCGGATGGTGGGCGTGACAGGGATTGAACCTGTGACCCCTACGATGTCAACGTAGTGCTCTCCCGCTGAGCTACACGCCCTCCGTTGAGGCGCATAAATCACAAAACCGGAGGAAGCGTCAACTGCTTTTTTTCAGTTTTGTGAAAGGTTTATGCGAGGCCTTACGCCACAAGGAGTTTGTTCACTTCGTCGACCAGATCGCGCAGGTGGAAAGGCTTGGAAAGGACCTTTGCGTCCTTCGGTGCCTTCGAATCAGCGTTGAGGGCGACAGCTGCGAAGCCGGTGATGAACATGACCTTGAGGTCGGGGTCGAGTTCGGTGGCGCGGCGGGCCAGTTCGATGCCGTCCATTTCCGGCATGACGATGTCGGTCAGCAGCAGCGAGAAGGGCTCTTCACGAAGCCGGTCATAGGCGCTTGCGCCGTTGTCGAAGGAGGAAACCTTGTAACCAGCTTTCTCCAGCGCCTTCACGAGGAAGCGGCGCATATCATTGTCATCTTCCGCAAGAAGAATTTTCTGTACCATTTAAATGACCGTAACTTCTGATTTATTGGGAATACCTTATCCCGATCATACCGCATTCTCAGTAAATATCATGTGAACGGTAGAATCAGGACTCGGACGACTGCTGCACAGTATGGACTTGCTCTGCCTTAACTGGCAACATGAAGCTTCTGGCAGAATTATGACATGGTAAACGGGGCGGAATGGACTGGGTCACGGGCGAGTACGAACTCTTCGAGGTGCACGAACCCGCCGTTCACAGCATTCCGTTCGTATATAACTCCCCCCATAGCGGTCGCTGCTACCCCGTTTCTTTCCTCGAATCATCCCGGCTGAACGCCTATGAAATCCGAAGATCAGAGGATCATTACGTCGATGAGCTGTTTTCCGGGGCGACCGATATCGGCGCGCCTATGCTCAAGGCCAACTTTCCCCGCGCCTATCTGGATGTGAACCGCGAGCCATATGAGCTTGATCCGCGCATGTTCGATGGCGCCTTGCCGTCATACGCCAATATAGGCTCCATGCGCGTGGCGGGCGGCCTTGGCACCGTGCCGCGCATCGTGGCTGAGAACATGGATATCTACGCTCATCGCCTGTCCGTGGATGAAGGCATCAGCCGCGTCGAAAGCATCTACAAGCCTTATCACGCCTGCCTGCGCAAGCTCGTGTCGCGCACCCACGCCAGTTTCGGCATGGCAGTGCTGATCGATTGCCACTCCATGCCGGGCAATATCCGGCTTGCCAGTTCCAACATCCGCCCGGACGTCATCATCGGCGACCGTTACGGCACCAGCGCGTCTGCGGAAATATCCCGCGCGGCCCTTTATTTTCTGGAAGAGCTGGGCTTTACCGCCGTCTGCAACAAGCCTTATGCGGGCGGCTTCATAACAGAACATTATGGACGCCCAACCCGCTCGCTGCACGCCTTGCAGATCGAGGTCAGCCGGGCACTGTATGTGGACGAGAAAACGCTTCTGAAAACGGCTGAGTTCTATGCCGTGCAATCTGCGCTCGATACCTTCATGCGCCAGCTCTCGGCATTCGTGTCGGAATACGCCCTCGACATGGCCTTCGCCGCCGAATAGCGGCCTCCTTCCCCAGCGCTTTTTAAAAACACCGCCACGCGGCCAAAAAAAACCGCGCCTTGGCGCGGTCAAGTCTAGGGAGGAAACACCCAAGGAGGGTATTTACAGTCAAAGACTGTGTCATGAAGCTACTGACAACATGCTCATTTGTCAATCAATTTTATTTCCGCCTACATTATATGCAATTTATCGCGCGCTGCGCGTTTATTGGTCGGCGCTAAATCGAAATTGCTTCATTTTGAGTTTCAGGCAGCGCGACACATCGTGGTGGACGTCAGCCATGGAAGCGGGTTATGTCCTCTTCGGGTTCAAAATGGTGAGGTTCTGATGCTGCCAGATCGCGATTTCTTCTTTCGTATTGCCGATGCCGCCAAGGCGGAAACGCTGCCACGGTTTCGCATCGGCACCGCCGTCGCCAACAAGCAGGATGGCGGATATGATCCGGTGACGGAGGGCGATCAGGCGGCGGAAACGGCCATTCGCGCTCTGATCACGGAGCATTTTCCTGACCACGGCATTTTGGGTGAAGAGCACGGTAGCGTGGGGATCGATCGCGAACATGTCTGGGTCATCGATCCCATCGACGGCACCCGCGCCTTCATCTCGGGCCTGCCGGTCTGGGGCACGCTGATCGGCTTTCAGTCTTCTGGCCGCGCCACCATGGGTGTGATGGACCAACCCTTTACCGGCGAGCGTTATTTTGCCGATGGACAGGCCTCTTGGTATTTCGGCCCCGGCGGCGACCGACAGATCAAGACCCGCGCATGCGAGACGCTGGCGGACGCCATTCTGTTCACCACCTCCCCGCATATCTTCACCCCGCAGGAAGCCGCCCGTTACAAACCGGTGGAAGAACAGGTGCGCCTGTTCCGCTATGGCGTGGATTGCTATGCCTACGCCCTGCTGGCCGCCGGTCATGTCGATCTCGTCATCGAATCCGGCCTGAAACCCTATGATGTCGGCGCACTCATTCCCATCATCGAACAGGCAGGGGGCGTCATCACCAACTGGGATGGCGGCAGGCCGGAGGCAGCCGGTCGCATCATCGCCGCTGGCAGCAAGGCCTTGCACGAACAGGCGCTTGCGCATCTTTCAGGAATGTAAGTCCATTGCGCGGTTAAGTTGCTGTTATTTTCGCGCCAACACCGCGATATATCGCCAAAACTGCAGACCATCCTCGAGAAATGAAAGCGATGAGACGAAAAAGTAACCGTTGGTTAACCATACTACGGCACTCTGGCGTTGAATTCTTTTATCTTCATCTACTGATATACGCGAGGATCGCTATGGCATATGACTGGAGTGGGAATACCGTCAAGCAACAGCGTTGCGACTGGGTCATCATCGCTGCTTTGCTCGCTCTAGCCATCGTCGTCATGGCGACACCACTGGCGCTCATGCGCGGAGCAACACCAACATCCGTTTTCGACACGACATCCGTGGACGCCAGCCCGAAGCTGGCAAAACTCTAAGCTCTACGCCTTGATCAGATCGAGATGCAGCACGCGCGGCGACAGGACCTGAAGAATGGTCTCAGAGCGGCCAATATAGACAATCGCGGTATCGGTCATGCCAGCCAGCACGGCAGACAGCGTATCGACCGTTTCTTTCTCCAGCCCTTCCAGGAGGTCGTCGATAAATAGCCAGCGCGGTTTCAGCAAAACAGCATTGGCCACCCGAACGCAGGCTTGCTCGTCGGAATCAAACTTCTTGTCCCAGCGAATATTGTCGTCCATGCGCGGGATGATGTGGCCGAGACCGCATTGCTGCATGGCATCCAGAAAATCCTGTTCCTTGAACTTCTGCGGGCTGCGCGGATAGCACAGAATCTCACGCAAGGGGGCTGCCGGTAAATATCCGTGCTGTGCGATGAATAGCGTTTCCTCTCGCGGCGGCATGGAAATGGTGCCGCGCCCCCAAGGCCACAGCCCGGCAATGGCGGCAAAGAACAGGCGACGGTTGACGCCCTGGTCGCCGTTGACCATCAGCCGGTCTCCGACATTGATCTCCACCGGCGCCTCGCGCAGACGGAACACACGCGACATATCCTGCCCGCCAACCTCAGGGCATATCTCGACGGATGTCAGCCGGATCGAACCGGTCGTGGTCCGTTCGATGTCGATGGCGTTGCCGTGGCGCTCCACGCTGTCCATCTGGATCAGGGCATTGCGGAAAACAGAGACGCGCTGCAAATTGGCTTTCCACGCAGCGATCGGGCCGAAATTGTCGATGTACCAGCGCAGTGCCACATTGACCTGATTGAAGGCGCCCACCGCCATCATCAGCCCGCCGAAGCTTAAATGCCCGGAGAAGTAAACCGGGGCAGCGATCAGAATGGGAGCAACGATGGCAAGCCAGCCGTAGCCTGACGATACCCACGTCAGATGCGTCAGCGCCATGGCAAGGCCACGAATGACGACCAGAACAGCGTTGATGTCTTCACCGATGCGATGACGCTCGTTCTTTTCGCCGCGCGCCAGCGTAATCGCCGTCAGGTTTTCGCTGGCCCGCATCAGGGAAAAGCGTAGCTCCGCTTCCTTGGAATAGCGCTCCGCATTCAGCGGCACCAGCCGGTAACCGACAAGGTTGCTCAGCAGCGATGCCGAGCCCGCATAAATCAGTGCCGCCCAGACCATATAGCCCGGTATTTCAACCATCTTGCCGCTGATCTCTATGGCAAAACCGGCAGACAGACCCCAGAGAACACCGATGAAGCTGACCAACAGAATGGTGGCGTTGACGAGGCCGATGGCCAGGGCCGTGCTGCTTTCAGCAAGGTTGCGCACATCGTCATGCAGGCGCTGGTCCGGGTTGACGGCAATGGCACCGAAGCCGGAAAGCCTTGCGGCCCGGCCCGGCTTAAACCACTGGTCGACCATGTCTTTCGCCAGGCCCTCGCGCATGTTCAGCGCCGTCATCTGGTTCAGCCAGGTCTGAAAGACGTTGAGAAGCAGCAGCGAGCCTGCAATCATCGCAAACACCTGAAGCTGGTGCAGAAACGAGTTCAGATCGCGCCGTTCCAGCGCGTTGTAGAAAGGTGCGTTCCACTCGTTCAGCTTGACCTGCCCATAGGCGGTGACAAGGATGATGGTCAGCAGCGCACACATCAGCGCAATCAGCCTGCCCCGGACGGGAGACGTCCAGAACGCACTACCCATCATCTTCAATTGAGACCTGAAATCCAGATCGAATGACGGGTGGCCGGTTGTCTCCGTGGACAGATTACCTTGCGCCATCAGTACCTTGCCATTTCCATAATGATTCGAATTCCAGCAGTTCTACAGGCGTCGACTATAGGTGCGTGTCGTGACAGCAATAGCATGACGCGGGGGCTTGTCTACGTCCCACGCACGGCCTGGACCAAGACGGTCTGCAGCAATGCCACCCGGCACTGAAATGTTCCTTGCTTTATTTGCGTGCATTGCACAAAGTCCAAGCAATCAAGAGGGGCGGACAATCCGCGCAAACCGGAAAAACCGGGCAAGGGCAAGTATGTCAATCAAAGCAAGCATCTATCATCTGACGCATTATAAATATGACAGTCCGATTCGCCTCGGACCGCAGATCATCAGATTGAAGCCTGCGCCGCATTCTCGTACCCACGTCATCAGCCACTCGCTCAAGGTCTCCCCCGCCAATCACTTCGTCAATTTACAACAGGACCCTTACGGCAATTTTCTGGCGCGTTACGTCTTTCCTGATCCGGTAACGGAATTCCGCATCGAGGTCGATCTTGTCGCGGATATGACGGTCTATAATCCCTTCGACTTTTTCGTGGAGGAAAGCGCCACCTACTGGCCTTTTGAATATCCCGAAACGTTGAAGGCCGACCTGTCGATCTACCAGACACCAGAGCCGACGGGCCCGCTTCTGGAAAACTACCTGAAAACCCTCGACTGGACGGCGGGCCAACCCACCGTGGATATGGTCGTCGGTCTCAATGCCCGGCTGCAAAGCGAAATCGGCTATGTCATCCGCATGGAAACCGGTGTGCAGACGCCCGAGGAAACGCTGGGAACCGCCAAGGGCTCGTGCCGCGACACGAGCTGGCTGCTGGTGCAAATCCTGCGCCATCTCGGCTTTGCCGCCCGCTTCGTGTCTGGTTATCTCATTCAATTGACACCGGATTTGAAGGCGCTGGACGGCCCCTCGGGAACCGAGGTGGACTTCACCGATCTTCACGCCTGGGCGGAAGTCTATCTTCCCGGCGCGGGTTGGGTCGGGCTTGACCCGACCTCGGGCCTGCTGACCGGCGAAAGCCATGTGCCGCTGGCCGCAACCCCGCATTTCAGCAATGCCGCCCCCATTTCCGGCGGCTATTATGGCCAGGCCAACACCGAATTCGCCTTCGATATGAAGGTCACCCGCGTGGCCGAACATCCGCGCATCACCAAGCCCTTTTCGGACGAAAGCTGGGACCGCCTGAACGCCTTGGGCGAAGAGGTTGACAAGGTTCTGGCGCAACAGGATGTGCGCCTCACCATGGGCGGCGAGCCTACCTTTGTTTCGATCGATGATTTCGAATCGGGCGAATGGAACACAGACGCGGTTGGACCGACCAAGCGGGAAAAGGCCGATGTGCTGATCCGCAAGCTGCGCGAGCGCTTCGCCCCCAACGGCTTCCTGCATTACGGTCAGGGCAAGTGGTACCCCGGCGAAAGCCTGCCTCGCTGGACGTTTTCGCTCTATTGGCGCAAGGACGGCCAGTCCGTCTGGCACAATCCCGATCTGGTCGCCCGCGAAGGTGCCGATACCGGTGTCACCTCGGAAGATGCCGAAAAGCTTCTGACCAACATCGCCGCCAATATCGGCATCGCCCCGGAACTGGTGCTGCCGGCTTACGAAGACCCGGCGGAATGGCTGATCAAGGAAGGCAACCTGCCTGACAATGTCGATCCATCCAATTCCAAGCTGAAGGACCCGGAAGAGCGCAACCGCATCGCCCGCGTGTTCGAGCGCGGCCTGACGACGCCGACTGGCTACATTCTGCCTGTGCAGGCTTGGAATGCTAAGGCGACATCCGAAAAGCGCTGGATGAGTGAGAAGTGGAAGACCCGGCGCGGCCGCATCTTCCTCGTTCCCGGTGATAGCCCGGTTGGCTACCGCATTCCGCTCGGCACCCTACCCCACGTGCCGCCATCGAAATTCCCCTATATCCATCCGGCCGATCCATCGGTGACCCGTGGCCCTCTGCCGGATGCCGTGGCACCCACCGAACGCGTTCTGCCGGAAGCTTCGTTTCAGGCCTCGGAAGGGGCAACGCAGGAGCGCATCGAGCAATCGATCAGCGATATCAACGGCGAAGTCCGCACCGCTTTGTCGGTGGAAGCGCGCGATGGACGTCTGTGCGTCTTCATGCCGCCGGTGGAAGAGATCGAGGACTATCTCGATCTCGTCGCCGCCGCTGAAAAAGCCGCGACCGATCTTGGCCTTCCCGTCCACATTGAGGGCTATACCCCGCCGCATGACGAGCGCATGAACGTCATCCGCGTCGCGCCCGATCCCGGTGTTATCGAAGTCAACATCCACCCGGCGGCCAGCTGGAAGGATTGCGTCGACATCACCACTGCCGTGTATGAAGACGCACGTCAGACACGGCTGGGTGCGGATAAATTCATGATCGACGGTCGCCACACCGGCACCGGCGGCGGCAACCATGTGGTGGTGGGCGGTGCCAACCCCAATGACAGCCCGTTCCTGCGCCGTCCCGACCTGTTGAAGAGCCTCGTGCTGCACTGGCAGCGTCACCCCTCGCTGTCCTATCTCTTCTCCGGCCTGTTCATCGGCCCGACAAGCCAGGCACCGCGCATCGATGAAGCCCGTCATGACAGCATGTACGAGCTGGAAATCGCCATGGCGCAGGTGCCTATGCCGGGCAACGGCGAAGCACCGCCGCTGCCATGGCTGGTCGACCGCCTGTTCCGCAATCTGCTGACGGATGTCACCGGCAACACCCACCGCTCCGAGATTTGCATCGACAAGCTGTTCTCCCCGGATGGCCCGACGGGTCGCTTGGGCCTAGTGGAATTCCGTGGCTTCGAAATGCCGCCGAATGCCCGCATGTCGCTGGCCCAGCAATTGCTGGTGCGTGCCATCATCGCCCGCTTCTGGAAGAACCCTGTCGGCGGAAAATTCGTGCGCTGGGGAACGGCGCTGGCCGACCGTTTCATGCTGCCGCATTACATCTGGGCGGATTTCCTCGATGTTCTCGCAGACCTGAAGGAAAACGGCTTCGACGTGAAACCGGAATGGTTTGCCGCCCAGCTGGAGTTTCGCTTCCCCTTCTTCGGCGAAGTCGAATATGAAGGCTCGAAGCTCGAACTGCGTCAGGCGCTGGAGCCATGGCATGTCATGGGCGAACAGGGTGCCATCGGCGGCACCGTGCGGTATGTGGACAGCTCCGTGGAGCGTTTGCAGGTGCGGCTGGAAACCTCCAACCCGTCGCGTTACACGGTGGCCTGCAACGGTCGCGCCGTGCCACTGAAGCAGACGGAAAACTCGGGCGTCTCGGTCGCTGGTGTGCGCTTCAAGGCATGGCAGCCCTCGCAGGGTCTTCACCCGGCCTTGCCGGTCAACACACCGCTAACCTTCGATATATATGATACATGGTCGAACAGATCGATCGGTGGCTGCATCTATCATGTTGCCCATCCGGGCGGACGCACCTATGAGACGTTCCCCATCAACGGAAACGAAGCGGAAGCCAGAAGGCTTGCCCGTTTCGAGCCCTGGGGGCACACTGCCGGCCAATATACGTTGTGGCCGGAAGCTGCGTCGCCGGAATTCCCGCTGACGCTTGATTTGAGACGCCCGCAGGGAGTGTGACTTGGCAAAGGCACCGGCAATGGAACGGACAAATGATAAACCCGGCATGGCCTCCATGCTGGATTATCGTTCCATGCCCGGAATTGCTGATGAAATGCTGGATATCAATGGTCGCATCCGCCCCGTCTGGCAGCCTTTCGTCAACGCGCTTTCCCGCATGGAAGAGCGCGAATTGCATGAGCGCTTTGCCCGCACCGACCGTTACCTGCGCGACGCCGGCGTGTTTTACCGCGATTACAGCGCGCAGGGAAACACCGAGCGCAACTGGCCGATTTCCCATATTCCCGTCCTGATCGACGACAAGGAATGGGAAGCGGTCTCCCACGGGCTCATTCAGCGCGCCAATCTGCTGGAGAGCATCGTTGCGGATTTTTACGGTGAAAACCGGCTGGTCCAACAGGGTTACGTGCCGCCGTCGCTGCTTGCCTCCAACCCGGAATATCTGCGTCCGCTCGTGGGCGTGAAACCGGCGGATGGCCACTATCTGCATTTCTGTTCGTTCGAAATAGGACGCGGGCCTGATGGTCACTGGTGGGTGCTGGCAGACCGCACGCAGGCACCATCGGGCGCGGGCTTTGCGCTGGAAAACCGCGTCGCCACCACCCGCGCCTTTTCCGATATCTACGCCGAATCCCATGTCCACCGCCTCGCCTCCTTCTTCGGCGCGTTTCGCGATACGCTGCAATCTCACCGCCAGCACCCGGATGACCGCATCGCGGTTCTAACGCCCGGCCCCGCCAGCGAAACCTATTTCGAACACGCCTATATCGCCCGCTATCTCGGCTTCATGCTGCTGGAAGGTGAAGACCTCACCGTCGTCAACAACCGCGTCATGGTCCGCACCGTGGCCGGTTTAAAGCCTATCGGCGTGTTGTGGCGGCGCCTCGATGCCTCCTATACCGACCCGCTGGAGCTGGACCAGAACTCCCATATCGGCACGCCCGGCATGGTGCAGGCGCTGCGCTCCGGCTCGCTCAGCATGGTCAATGCGCTGGGGTCCGGCATTCTCGAAACCCGTGCGCTGCTCGCCTTCATGCCCGCCATCTGCCGCCATCTGCTGGGCGAAGATTTGGCAATGCCGTCCATCGCCACATGGTGGTGCGGCCAGCCGTCCGAGCGCGAACATGTTGCGCGCAATATCGAACGCATGGTCATCGGCCCGGCCTATTCGCGCCTGCCCTTCTTCGATGATAACGGCCAGTCGGTTCTCGGTTCTTCGCTGCGCGAAACGGCCAAGGATTCTATCGGTGACTGGCTGGCAAGCGACGGCCACAAGCTCGTCGGCCAGGAAGTCGTCACGCTGTCCACAACCCCCGCTTTTGTCGATGGCAAACTGGTGCCCCGCCCTATGAGCTTGCGCGTCTTCGCGGCCCGTACGCAGGATGGCTGGCAGGTCATGCCCGGTGGCTTTGCCCGCATCGGCCGCAGCAACGATACCGCGGCCATCGCCATGCAGGCAGGCGGCAGTGCTGCCGATGTCTGGATCGTCTCCGACAAGCCGGTGGAACGCACCACGCTTTTGCCAGCGGAAGAAAACTTCATCCGCAACATGCCCGGCAGCCTGCCGAGCCGCGCCGCCGATAATCTCTTCTGGCTGGGCCGTTATATCGAGCGCGCAGAAGGGGCGTTACGCATCCTGCGCGCATGGCACGCTCGCTATGCTGAATCCGCCGATCCGAAGCAGCCGCTTCTGGCCCACGTCACCGAATACCTCGAAACCGTGGATATTGACGTAGAGGAAGCCGTTCCCGCAAGCCTCATCGCCAATCTCAACAGCGCCATTTATTCCGCCAGCAATATCAGAGACCGTTTCTCACCCGATGGCTGGCTGGCGCTGAACGATCTGGCCAAAACCGCCCGCCGCTTCCAGAGCAAGGTGGCCGCGGGTGATGACGCCACCCACGCCATGACGGTTCTCTTGCGCAAGCTGGCGGGCTTTGCCGGTTTGGTGCATGAAAACATGTACCGCTTCACCGGCTGGCGGTTCCTGTCCATCGGTCGTTATCTGGAACGCGGCCTGCATCTCACCCGTCTTCTGGGCCATATGAGCGGGCCGGATGCGCCTGACGGTTCCCATGACATGCTGCTCGAAATCGGCGACAGCGTCATGACCCATCGCCGCCGCTACAACGTCAACACGGCAGCACTGACGGTAATGGACCTGCTTGGCCTCGATCCGCTCAACCCGCGCTCCATTCTGTTCCAACTCAACGAAATCCGCACCGAGGTGGAGCAGCTGCCCAATGCTTTCGTCAACGGGCAGATGTCGCCCTTCTACCGCGAGGTCATGCGCGTCCATTCCGGCCTTGCCGTGATGACGCCAGAAAACCTGTCGCCCGCCGTCTTCCGGCAATTGGAGCAGGATCTCGAACATCTCTCGGACCTTCTCGCCCAGACATATCTCGGATAAGCCATGCTCTACGATCTGACGCTGCACATGGGCTATATCTACGATACGCTGGCATCCGGCGCGCGCCACATCATCCGCATCATGCCGCTGTCCATCCCCGGTCGGCAAAGGCTGATCGCAGGCACGCTCAGCGTTTCCCCCTCCCCGGATGAGCGCACCGTCTTCAATGATTTTTTCCAGCAAAGCGCTACGTCCGTTTTCCTGCGCGCCTCCCACGACAAGCTGGATATCCGCATGCAGGCTCGCGTGTCCGTGGAGAGCCCGTCTCTGACGGCAGATTTCTCGCCGCAACTTGCGAGACTGCCCGCCGAACTGGCCAGCGTCTGGTCGCTCGATCCACAGTCACCGCATCATCTGGCAGGCATCAGCCCGCGCATCGGTGAGAACGCAGCCATTGCGGCCTACGCCCGCGAAACGATCCAGCCCGGCATGACCATCCGCGAAATCGCGATGGCGCTGTGCAAGCGCATCTACAAGGACTTCAAATATGATGGCGAAGCGACCACGGTAGACACCACACCGGCGGAAGCCTTCAAGCTAAAACGCGGCGTTTGCCAGGATTTCTCGCATATCATGATTTCGGCACTGCGCAGCCTCGGCATTCCTGCCGGTTACGTCAGCGGCTTCCTGCGCACCATACCGCCAGCGGGCAAGGAACGGCTGGAAGGTGCAGACGCCATGCATGCCTGGGTGCGCGTCTGGTGTGGAGAGGCGACGGGTTACATCGAACTCGACCCGACCAATGACATCGTCGCTGGCAGCGACCACATCGTAGTCGGCTACGGTCGAGATTACGCCGATATCGCCCCCGTTATCGGCGTGCTGAAAAGCTACGGCAACCAGCAGACCACGCAGGCCGTCGACGTCATTCCCGTCAAGCATTGAAGCTGCACCAAAATGGAACGAAACCCGTGTCGCAACGGCACAGAGCCTCGTTTCACGACAAAAACCTGTCCCGTTTCCAGCACTCGATAAATTTACTCACGTTACGTTAGGAAAATCTACATCGCCTGTAGGTAGTGGTGATTCCATACGATAATCGAACGGGCGGACATGATGTTCAATGGGGCCGGAATGACGAAACGGGTGCGCGCACTGCTGACAGACAGACAGGGCAATTTTGCCATGATGACGGCGCTGACGCTGCCTTTGCTGATGGGTTTTGCGGGCGCTGGTCTTGAACTGACCAAGGCCCTGCAGGTCAAATCCGATCTCCAGAACGCAGCCGATTCGGGCACGCTTGCTGCCGCCACCAAGTTTCGTGAGACCGAGGGCAAGTTGAGCGACGACCAGCTCAAGGCAGAAGTGAAACAATTCCTCGGTGCGACGGATTTCGCAAAGGAACTGAAGCCTGCCGACAAGCAAGAGCTGGACGAGAACATCAACTCGGTCGCTTCCCGGTTCAAGACATCCAAGGGCGATGGCTTCCGCATCGCCACCACCGTCAGCTACAAAATGCCGCTGAACCCGCTGCTGAGCTTCATCGGCGCCAAAACGCTGACACTCAGCGCCACCAGCACGTCCGAAAGCAGCTTCAACAACGGCTCGCCGCTATCGATGTATCTTGTCCTGGACCGCTCCGGCTCAATGTCCTTCAAGACCGATACGATCGACAAAAGCAAAAGCTCCTGTCAGAATTTCACGGTGGAGAACTGGACCTCGAAACCCTCGACGGTTAAAGCCTCGAGCCCGTGTTACGTGGCAAAGAGCACCTCGCTAAAAACCGCCGTCAACTATCTGGTGGCGACCCTCAACACATCCGATATCACCTACAAGGCGAGCGGATCACCTGAATCGACCTTTGTCCGCACCGGCGCAATCGCCTATAACGACAAAAGCTTTGCCGGGCAGGATATCGACTGGGGAACGCAAAAGGCCAATGCCTATGTGCAAGCCATCCCGCTCGTCCCGGAAGGCGGAACCAATGCGGACGCCGCGCTCATTACCGCCTTCAACGCACTGAAAAGTACCAACACCAAAGAAAGTGACGAGCACAAGAAGAAAGGCAATCTTTCGTTCAAGCGATACATTGTTTTGATGACGGATGGTGAAATGACCGGATCGAGCAACAGCTGGAACGCGGCGGTGGATGCTTCAGTGCGCGCCACCTGCGCCAAAGCGAAGGCCGACGATATCGACATCTTCACCGTCGCCTTCATGGCGCCGCCCAAGGGCAAATCGCTTCTCCAGGCCTGCGCCACCAGCGCGGACAACTATTACGCGCCGGAAAATATGGAAGAAATCGTTGCTGCCTTTGGTGATATCGCCCGAAAAGCCTCTGGAAATGTCAGCCGCCTGACCAACTGAAATCCTTAACGCCTATTTGATAGACCACGGAAACCACATCGGTTTTCGTGGTTTTTTGTTATTTTCACATCATGTCCATAACCCTGTCATATCTCTCTAAGTCATTCACGTTTCCGACAAAACGGCTGTTGCCACGGCCCGATATCGGTGCATAAATCACTGGTATAACTGGCATGCCGGATCGACAGAATCAGACACTCTCCTCCCAACAAGGTGCTGACCGACCAATGATCAATAAACTCGTCACCAACGATCTTCCTCGTCCCGCCCCGCGTAGTTCGGAACCAGAAGTTCTCGCTTCCGAAATCATCGAGCGACTGACCTACCGCATCGGCAAGGACGTCAAGGTTGCCAAGCCGCACGACTGGCTGACCGCCACCATTCTGGTCATCAGAGACCGCGTCATCGACAAGTGGATGGAATCTACCCGCAAAGCCTATCAGCACGACAGCAAGCGCGTTTATTATCTGTCGCTGGAATTCCTCATCGGTCGCCTGATGCGCGATGCCATCTCCAACCTTGGCCTGATGGGCGAAATCAAGGATGCGCTGACATCGCTGGGTGTCGAGTTCGACGTCATTGCCGGTCTGGAGCCGGATGCCGCCCTTGGTAATGGCGGCCTTGGCCGTCTCGCTGCCTGTTTCATGGAATCCATGGCGACCGTCGATATCCCGGCCTATGGCTACGGCATCCGTTACGTGCACGGCCTGTTCCGCCAGCAGATGGCCGACGGCTGGCAGGTGGAACTGCCCGAGACATGGCTTGCACACGGCAACCCCTGGGAATTCGAGCGTCGTGAAAGCTCCTACGAAATCGGTTACGGCGGTTCCGTCGAGACCGTCGGCGGCTATGAAGAGCCGCAGCGCTTCGTCTGGAAGCCTGCCGAGCGCGTCATCGCCACCGCCTTCGACACGCCGGTCGTCGGCTGGCGCGGCACCCGCGTCAACACGCTGCGCCTCTGGTCTGCCCAGCCGATCGACCCGATTCTGCTTGACGCCTTCAATGCGGGCGACCACATCGGTGCTCTCAGAGAAAGCAACAAGGCCGAGGCCCTGACCCGCGTTCTCTACCCTGCGGATGCCAATCCTGCCGGTCAGGAGCTGCGTCTGCGCCAGGAATATTTCTTCTCGTCGGCCTCGCTTCAGGACATTCTGCGCCGCCACTTGCAGCAATATCCCGACCTGACCAATCTGCCGGAAAAGGTCTCCATCCAGCTCAACGACACGCATCCGGCCATTTCCATCGCCGAATTGATGCGCCTTCTGTGCGATATTCACGGCATGGAATTCGAAGAGGCCTGGACACTGACGCGCGGCACCTTCTCCTACACCAACCACACGCTTCTGCCCGAAGCGCTGGAAAGCTGGCCAGTGCCGCTGCTGGAACGCCTGCTGCCACGTCACATGCAGATCATCTACGCGATCAATGCCAACACCCTTCTGGTTGCCCGCAAGGAACAGACGATGAGCGACCAGCAGGTCCGCTCCATTTCGCTGATCGAAGAAGGCGGAGAACGCCGGGTGCGCATGGGCAACCTCGCCTTCATCGGCTCGCATTCCATCAACGGCGTGTCGGCGCTTCACACAGAGCTCATGAAGGTCACGGTGTTTTCCGACCTGCACAAGCTCTACCCGGACCGCATCAACAACAAGACCAACGGCATCACCCCACGCCGCTGGCTTATGCAGTGCAATCCGGGCCTGACGGACCTCATCCGCCAGTCCATCGGCGACGAATTCCTTGACGATGCCGAAAAGCTCGCAGCACTCGACCGTTTTGCCGAAGACAAGGGCTTTCGCGAAAAGTTTGCCGAAATCAAGCGGCAGAACAAGGCGCGCCTTGCCAATGTCGTGGCACAGCGCATGGGCATCCGCCTCGATCCATCCGCTATGTTCGATATTCAGATCAAGCGCATCCACGAATATAAGCGCCAGCTTCTGAACCTCGTCGAAGCCGTTGCTCTTTATGATCAAATCCGCTCACGCCCGGAACTGGATTGGGTGCCACGCGTTAAGTTCTTCGCTGGCAAAGCAGCACCGAGTTATCACAACGCCAAGCTGATCATAAAGCTCGCCAATGATATCGCGCGTGTCATCAATAACGATCCGGCGGTGCGGGGTCTTCTGAAAGTGGTTTTCATTCCAAATTATAACGTGTCCCTTGCCGAAATCATGGTTCCGGCTGCTGACCTGTCAGAGCAGATTTCGACGGCTGGCATGGAAGCATCCGGCACCGGCAACATGAAATTCGGTCTGAACGGCGCGCTGACCATCGGCACGCTCGACGGTGCCAATGTCGAAATGCTTGAGCATGTCGGCAAGGACAATATCGTCATTTTCGGCAAGACCGCAGAAGAGGTTTCGCAGGCACGCTCGGAAGGTCACGATCCGCGCGCCATCATCGAAAATTCCGCTGAACTGTCGCAGGCGCTGTCATCCATCGCCTCTGGCGTCTTCTCGCCTGATGACCGGTCCCGTTTTTCGGAACTGATGGACGGCATCTATAACAATGACTGGTTCATGGTCGCCGCCGATTTCGACGCTTACGCCCAGGCACAGCGTGATGTCGACGCAATCTGGAGCGATCCTTCGAGCTGGTACGAAAAAACCGTACGCAATACGGCACGCATGGGCTGGTTCTCGTCCGACCGGACGATCCGGCAATATGCAACCGAAATCTGGAGGGCCTGATGAAGAAACCGCTCAACACTGCCGACGACAAAAAGACTGGCGCCATCAACCCGGCGGAAATCGAGGCAATCAAGAGCGGTTTGCATTCCAACCCCTTTGCCGTGCTCGGCGTTCACCAGACGCCGGACGGCTTCGTGGCCCGTTGCTTCATTCCCGGTGCGGAAGAAGTAACGGTCATGACCCTTGATGGCACGGTCGCCGGGGAGCTGACGCGGACCGATGCGGATGGCTTCTTCGAAGGACCGATCGAGATTTCGAAGCGCCAGCCTGTTCGCTACAGAGCCCTGCGTGACGATGCAGAATGGGCGGTGACCGATCCCTATAGTTTCGGTCCCGTTCTCGGCCCCATGGACGACTACCTCGTGCGGGAAGGCTCGCATCTTCGCCTGTTCGACAAGATGGGCGCGCACCCATTGAAGCTGGAAGGCGTCGAAGGTTTTCACTTTGCCGTCTGGGCACCGAATGCGCGGCGCGTGTCGGTCGTCGGTGACTTCAACAATTGGGACGGTCGCCGCCATGTCATGCGCTTCCGCAAGGACACCGGCATCTGGGAAATCTTTGCGCCGGACGTTTATGCCGGTTGCAGCTACAAATTCGAAATCATCGGCCCGCATGGCGAGTTGCTGCCGCTGAAAGCCGACCCCTATGCCCGCCGCGCCGAACTGCGCCCGAAGAATGCTTCGGTCACCACACCGGAACTTGTTCAGGAGTGGAGCGATGAGGCACACCGCAAGCACTGGGCCAGCATAGACCAGCGCCGCCAGCCGATCAGCATCTACGAAGTGCATGCCTCATCGTGGCAGTACAACGACAATGGCGAGTTTCTGACATGGGACGAACTGGCCGCACGGCTCATCCCCTACTGCGCCGACATGGGCTTTACCCATATCGAATTCATGCCTGTAACCGAGCACCCCTATGATCCGTCCTGGGGCTATCAGACCACCGGCCTCTATGCCCCGACCGCGCGTTTCGGCGAGCCCGAAGGCTTTGCCCGCTTCGTCAATGGCGCGCACAAGGTTGGTATCGGCGTCATTCTGGACTGGGTGCCCGCCCACTTCCCGGTCGATGAGCACGGTCTGAAATGGTTCGATGGGTCGGCCCTTTACGAACATGCCGATCCACGTCAGGGTTTCCACCCGGACTGGAATACCGCGATCTACAATTTCGGTCGCGTCGAGGTCATGTCTTACCTCATCAACAACGCACTCTACTGGGCCGAGAAATTCCATCTCGATGGCCTGCGCGTCGATGCCGTAGCGTCCATGCTCTATCTCGATTATTCCCGCAAGGAAGGCGAGTGGGTGCCCAATGAATATGGCGGTCGTGAGAACCTGGAATCCGTGCGTTTCCTCCAGCAGATGAACACGCTGATCTACGGCAACCATCCCGGCGTTATGACCATCGCCGAAGAATCCACCTCGTGGCCGAAGGTATCGCAGCCGGTTCATGAGGGCGGTCTCGGTTTCGGCTTTAAGTGGAACATGGGCTTCATGCATGACACGCTGAGCTATTTCCAGCGCGAGCCTGTGCACCGCAAGTTCCACCATCAGGAACTCAGCTTCGGCCTGCTCTATGCCTTCTCAGAAAATTTCGTGCTGCCGATTTCCCATGACGAAGTGGTGCACGGCAAGGGCTCGATGATTGCCAAGATGCCGGGAGATGACTGGCAGAAATTCGCCAACCTTCGCGCCTATTACGCCTTCATGTGGGGTTATCCCGGCAAGAAGCTGCTGTTCATGGGCCAGGAATTCGCACAGTGGAGCGAATGGAGCGAGAAGTCGTCGCTCGACTGGAACCTGCTGCAATATCATATGCATGAGGGCATGCGCCGCCTCGTGCGCGATCTCAACTTCATGTACCGCTCGAAAGCCGCGCTGCATGCGCGCGATTGTGAACCGGAGGGCTTCCAGTGGCTTTCGGCGGATGACCATGAAAACTCCGTTTTTGCATGGCTTCGCTTGGCACCCGGTGAAAAACCGGTGGCGGTCATCAGCAACCTGACGCCTGTCTATCGCGAGAATTTCTACGTGCCGCTGCCCACCGCCGGCCGCTGGCGCGAGGTTCTCAACACCGATGCCGAGATTTACGGCGGCACCGGCAAAGGCAATGGCGGACGCGTGCAGGCCGTCGATGCAGGCGGCACGATCGGAGCGACGCTGACATTGCCGCCGCTTGCCGTCATCATGCTGGAACTGGAAGCTTGACCCTGCGGGGCCGCAAGGCCCGGTGCGGAGACATGAAAGAAAATACGGGAATTTTATGGGAGGAATGCAATGAGTGAAAAAAGAATTCAGCCACTGGCACGTGATGCAATGGCCTATGTGCTGGCCGGTGGCCGTGGCAGCCGCCTGAAGGAACTCACCGACCGTCGCGCAAAGCCTGCCGTCTATTTCGGCGGCAAGGCGCGCATCATCGATTTCGCCCTGTCGAATGCACTCAATTCCGGTATTCGCCGCATTGGCGTTGCCACCCAGTACAAGGCCCACTCGCTGATCCGCCACCTCCAGCGCGGCTGGGACTTCTTCCGTCCCGAACGTAACGAAAGTTTCGATATTCTGCCCGCCTCCCAGCGCGTATCCGAAACGCAGTGGTATGAAGGCACCGCCGACGCGGTCTTCCAGAACATCGACATCATCGAGTCCCACGGCCCGGAATATATGGTCATTCTGGCGGGCGACCACATTTACAAGATGGACTATGAATACATGCTGCAACAGCATGTGGACTCAGGTGCCGATGTCACCATCGGCTGCCTTGAAGTGCCGCGCATGGAAGCCGTCGGTTTTGGCGTCATGCACGTCAACGAGAAGGATGAAATCATCGATTTCATCGAAAAGCCCGCCGATCCGCCAGGCATTCCCGGCAATCCGGATTTCGCCCTGGCGTCCATGGGCATCTACGTGTTCCACACGAAATTCCTGATGGAATGCCTGCGTCGCGATGCTGCCGACCCGAATTCCAGCCGCGATTTCGGCAAGGATATCATTCCCCATATCGTGCAGCATGGTAAGGCCGTGGCTCACCGTTTCGCATCGTCCTGCGTACGTTCCGATTTTGAAAATGGTCCTTACTGGCGCGATGTCGGTACCATCGATGCATACTGGCAGGCCAATATTGACCTCACCGATATCGTTCCCGACCTCGACATCTACGACAAGTCCTGGCCGATCTGGACCTATGCGGAAATCCTGCCGCCTGCCAAATTCGTGCATGACGATGAAAACCGCCGGGGTTCGGCGACCTCGTCTGTCGTCGCGGGTGACTGCATCATCTCCGGCTCGTCGCTCAATCGCAGCCTGTTGTTCACCGGTGTCCGGGCCAATTCCTACTCACGCCTTGAGAATGCCGTTGTGCTGCCGAGTGTGAAAATCGGACGCCACGCGCAGCTCAGCAACGTGGTGATCGACCATGGCGTCGTCATTCCAGAAGGGCTCGTCGTTGGAGAGGACCATGACCTGGACGCAAAGCGCTTCCGCCGGACAGATAGCGGCATTTGCCTCATCACCCAATCGATGATCGACAAGCTGGATTTGTAGACCCCATGAATGTTCTGTCGGTTGCATCCGAAGTCTATCCACTCATCAAGACCGGGGGGCTCGCCGATGTCGCTGGCGCGCTTCCCATCGCGCTCAAGGCCTATGGCGTTACCACCCGCACGCTGGTTCCCGGCTATCCCGCCGTCAAGGCGGCGGTATCGGATGCGGTCAAGATCGCCGAATTCACCGACCTCTTGGGCGAAAGCGCCGATTTGTTGGAAGCGCATCATGAGGGGCTGGACCTCCTGATCCTCGATGCACCCGCTTACTTCGACCGCCCGGCTGGCCCCTACCTCGATTCCACCGGCAAGGATTTCGAGGATAACTGGAAGCGCTTTGCAGCCCTGTCTCTGGCCGCAGCCCAAATTGCGCAGGGCAAGCTGGCGGATTGGCAACCGGACCTACTGCACGCCCACGACTGGCAGGCGGCTATGGCGCCGGTCTACATGCGCTATGCAGAAACGCCGGAAATTCCCAGCGTTCTCACCATCCACAACATCGCGTTTCAGGGTCAGTTCGGCGCAAATATCTTTAGCCAGTTGGGCCTGCCCGCCCATGCCTTCAACACGGAAAGCATCGAATACTACAACGATATCAGCTTCCTCAAAGGCGGCGTGCAGACATCAACGGCCATCAGCACGGTCAGCCCATCCTATGCAGAGGAAATTCTGACGCCGGAATTCGGCATGGGGCTGGATGGCGTTATCAGAAGCCGCGCCCATGTCATGCATGGCATCGTCAATGGTATCGACGCAGAGGTCTGGAACCCCGCAACCGACCACCTCATCAACGACAATTATTCCGCCGCCAACCTCAAGCTGCGGGCGCGCAACAAGGTTTCGGTCGCCAATCATTTCCGCATCGATCAGGGGGACGGCCCGCTGTTTTGCGTGGTCTCGCGCCTGACATGGCAAAAGGGTATCGATCTCGTCACCGAGGTCGTGGATGACATCGTCGCCATGGGCGGACGTCTGGTCGTGTTGGGTGCTGGCGAGATTGCGCTGGAAGGTGCTCTTCTGGCCGCAGCCTCGCGCCATCCGGGCCGCGTCGGCGTAGCCATCGGCTACAACGAACCGCTGTCTCACCTCATGCAGGCGGGCTGCGATGCCATCATCATCCCCTCGCGCTTCGAACCTTGCGGCCTGACCCAGCTTTATGCGCTGCGCTACGGCTGTATTCCTGTGGTTGCGCGAAACGGCGGGCTGAACGATACGGTTATCGATGCCAACCACGCAGCCGTTGCCGCGAAGGTGGCAACCGGCGTGCAATTCACCTCGATCACGCCGGAAGGCTTGCGCCAGGCTATCAGGCGCACGGTGCGCTATTATCACGATCAGAAACTGTGGACGCAGATGCAGAAGCAGGGCATGAAATCGGATGTTTCCTGGGAAAAAAGCGCTGGCCTTTACGCCGCGCTCTACGCCCAACTTATTTCGAAAGGCCAGTAAATGACCATCAAGACCGTTCAGACCACAGCATTTCAGGACCAGAAGCCCGGCACATCGGGCCTGCGCAAGAAAGTGCCGGTCTTCGCGCAGGAAAACTACGCGGAAAACTTCATCCAGTCGATCTTCGACAGCCTTGAAGGCTTTGCGGGCCAAGCGCTGGTGATCGGCGGCGACGGTCGTTATTACAATCGCGAAGTCATCCAGAAGGCTATCAAAATGGCCGCAGCCGCCGGTTTCGGCAAGGTGCTGGTCGGTCAGGGCGGGATTCTATCAACGCCTGCGGCGTCCAACATCATCCGCAAATACAAGGCCTTCGGCGGCATCGTGCTTTCAGCCAGCCATAACCCCGGCGGCCCCAACGAAGATTTCGGTATCAAGTACAACATCGGCAATGGCGGCCCAGCCCCGGAAAAAATCACCGACGCCATCTTTGACCGCACGAAGAACATCCAGACCTACAAGATTGCCGAGGCCGCCGATATCGATCTCGACACCATCGGCAGTTCCGATGTGGCTGGTATGACAGTCGAAGTCATCGATCCCGTGACCGATTACGCCACACTGATGGAAGAGCTGTTCGATTTCGGCGCTATCCGCAACCTGATTGCAGGCGGCTTCAAGGTGGTGGTTGACTCGATGAGCGCCGTCACTGGCCCTTATGCCGTTGAAATCATTGAAAAGCGCCTCGGCGCGCCGTCGGGTTCCGTTTGGAATTCCGTTCCCTTGCCAGACTTCGGTGGCCACCACCCGGACCCGAACCTCGTCCACGCCAAGGACATGTATGACGACGTGATGAGCGCCGACGGCCCGGATTTCGGCGCAGCATCCGATGGTGACGGCGACCGCAACATGGTGGTCGGCAAGGGCATGTTCGTCACCCCGTCCGACAGCCTTGCCATCATCGCCGCCAATGCGACACTGGCACCCGGCTATGCCTCCGGCATTGCAGGCATCGCCCGCTCCATGCCGACAAGTGCTGCCGCAGACCGCGTGGCCGAAAAACTCGGCATCGGCATGTATGAGACACCGACCGGTTGGAAGTTCTTCGGCAATCTTCTGGACGCGGGCAAGGTCACCGTCTGCGGCGAAGAAAGCTTCGGCACCGGCTCCAACCACGTCCGCGAAAAGGACGGCCTCTGGGCCGTTCTGTTCTGGCTGAACATCGTCGCCGTCCGCAAGGAAAGCGTCAAGGATATCGTCACCAAGCACTGGGCCGAATATGGCCGCAACTACTATTCACGCCACGACTACGAAGAGGTCGACAGCGACGCCGCCAACACGCTCGTCTCCATCCTGCGCGAAAAACTCGCCACCCTGCCCGGCACCACCTACGGCGCGCTGAAGGTCAAATCCGCCGACGACTTCGCCTATAACGACCCGGTCGACCAGTCCGTCAGCAAGAACCAGGGCATCCGCATCCTCTTCGAAGGCGGCTCCCGCATCGTCATCCGCCTGTCGGGCACCGGCACATCGGGTGCCACACTGCGCCTGTATGTCGAGCGTTACGAAGCCGATGCGTCGCGCCACAATATCGAAACGCAGGCTGCTCTGGCCGATTTGATCTCGGTGGCAGATGCGATTGCGGGGATCAAGAAACATACGGGACGTGATGCTCCGACGGTTATTACGTGACGGTTCGCTGGGGCAGCGGGTGGGGTTTACCCCCCTCTGCCCTGCCGGGCATCTCCCCCACAGGTGGGGAGATCGACTCGCAGCAACCTTTCGGTCATCTGAACTGTCGAGATTGAAGTAAAGTCAGCGCGCCCAGCCAATCTCCCTCCTTGTGGGGGAGATGCCCGGCAGGGCAGAGGGGGGTAAACCCCACCCACAAACCCAAAAAACGGAAACCCATGCCAAACCCCACCGCTTTCCGCCTCGGCGCAACACTGACGGAAACCGGCACGGCATTCTCCGTCTACTCCCGCCACGCCTCCCAAATCGACCTCTGCATCTTCGACCCGACCGGCGCCACCGAAACCGCCCGCCTGACGATGCAGCGCGGCGACAACGACATCCACCGCATCACCACCAACGCCCCAGTCGGCACCCGCTACAACTTCCGCGCCAACGGCATCTACGCCCCCGACCACGGCCTCTGGTTCGATCCCTCGAAACTGCTGCTCGACCCCTACGCGACTGAAATCGACCGAACATTCACCCACGATCCAAGTCTCTACACGTTCGGCGAAGACACCGCCGCCGCAATGCCGAAGGCGATCGTGCGACATCACGCGCCAGCCCTGAAGCAACCGCCGCAGTTCACCCCCGGTGGCCTGATCTACGAAGTCGCCGTCACGCCCTTCACCATGCTTCACCCGGATGTTCCCGAAGCCATCCGGGGCACCGTTTCCGCACTCGCCCACCCCGCCATCATCGCCCATCTGAAACACATCGGCGTCGATGCCATCGAACTGATGCCCATCACCGCCTGGATCGATGAGCGTCACCTGCCGCCACTCGGTCTCACCAATGGCTGGGGCTACAACCCCGTCGGCTTCATGGCTCTCGACCCGCGCCTTTGCCCCGGTGGCGTGGACGAGTTGCGCGATACGGTAGCCACCCTGCATGAAAACGGCATCGGCACTATTCTCGATCTGGTCTTCAACCACACCGGCGAAAGCGACCGTTTCGGCGCGACGCTATCGCTGCGCGGGCTCGACAATCTCAACTATTACCGCCACGCCAAAGACAACCCCGGCACGCTGGTCAACGATACCGGCACCGGCAACACCGTTGCCTGCGACCATCCGCATGTGCGCCGCCTCATCCTTGATACGTTGCGCCATTTTGTGGCCCATGCGGGCGTGGATGGCTTTCGCTTCGACCTAGCCCCAATCATGGGACGCACAAACGAAGGCTTCGATATGGCATCGCAGACGCTCCATGCTATGCACACCGATCCAATCCTGCACGATCGCATCATGATTGCCGAGCCTTGGGACATCGGTCCCGGCGGTTACCAGCTCGGCAATTTTCCCGAAAACTTCCTCGAATGGAACGACCGCGCCCGTGATGATTTACGCCGCTACTGGCGCGGCGATGCGGGCACAACAGGCGCGCTGGCCGATGCGCTGGCAGGCTCATCCGGCATTTTTTCGCGCCATAACCGCACCCGTACCCGCAGCATCAATTTCCTCGCCGCCCATGACGGCTTTACCCTCTTTGATCTCGTTTCCCACGCCCATAAGCACAATGATGCCAATGGCGAAGACAACCGGGATGGTCACAACGAAAATCACTCCTGGAACAACGGTGTCGAGGGCCTCACGGACGACCCGACGATCAACGCGGCGCGCATTGCCGATGTCAAATCCCTGCTGTCGACGCTATTCGTCACCCGTGGCACCATCATGCTGACGGCAGGCGATGAGGGCGGGCGCAGCCAACGCGGCAACAACAACGCCTATTGTCAGGATAACGCCATCACCTGGGTGGACTGGGCAAACCTCTCGCCCGAAATCATCGACCACACGGCCTATCTCTCCGCGCTTCGCAGGCGCTTCGATGTTTTCTCGCAAGATGCGTTTTTCTCGTCCAACACCGATGATGTGCGCTGGCTCTCGGCCACCGGCGTGCCGATGTCTGTGGCGGACTGGGAAAACCCCCAAGGCGTACCACTGGCCATGGTGTTGAAAACCCATGACAATCATCATGACATTCCTGCCGAACTTGCCATTCTCTTCAACCGCAGCCGCGATGTCGTGCCTTTCACCCTGCCGGGAGACTGGAAGCCATTGGGCACGGATTTCGGCAATCCGGCCTATCTGCCCGCCCGCTCCGTCGTATTTTACATCCGGTGAGTTGCTGCGATGCAAAAACAAGATTGTTCTTTAGCCTTGCCCCTGTAAACTCCACCCTGCTGCTTTCGTAACATTTGTCGCGAGGAACCATGCCCAAGGAAATCTCTCTATCCGAGGTAAAAGACCTTGTCGGTTCCGAAGTTGGAATATCCGACTGGATCACGGTCGATCAGGCGATGATCGACGCCTTCGCCAAGGCAACGTTGGATGATCAGTTCATCCACACCGATCCCGAGCGCGCCTCCGCCGAAAGCCCGTTCGGCGGCACCATTGCCCACGGCTTTCTAACGCTGTCCCTGCTCTCTGCCATGAACTACAGCGCCCTGCCGAAAATCCGAGAGCAGACCATGGGCATCAATTACGGCTTCGACAAACTCCACTTCGTCGCCCCCGTCAAAAGCGGTGCCCGGATCCGCGGCCACTTCACCCTTGCCGAAGCCCGCTTTCGCGGCGGCGCCATGCTGATGAACACCTATGACGTGACAGTGGAAATCGAGGACGAAAAGAAGCCAGCCCTGACGGCGAGGTGGACCACCATCAGCCAGTTTAATCCGGAAGACCGACCGGACGAGGATTAGGACCAGTATCCTAACGTCATCATCATTCCTGTTGAACTGCGCGTTCTCTTATCGGACAAACATCGCCAGCAAACATTGCGCGCAATGTTTTCTCTAAACCATGGGAACATGTTCTTCCAATCTGCGTTGAATTCCACACGCATTGAGGGGGAATTTCAATGGCAGAATCAGTAACAAAACCCGACAACTCAGCTGAGCCGACAACCGAACTCAAACGCGTGATCGGGCCGGGATTGCTGCTCCTGTTCATCGTGGGTGATATTCTCGGCACCGGCATCTACGCGCTGACCGGCCAGGTGGCCGCAGAAGTCGGTGGCGTCGTCTGGCTACCCTTCCTCATCGCGTTCGGCGTCGCTCTTCTTACCGCCTGCTCCTATCTGGAACTCGTCACAAAATACCCCAAGGCCGCCGGTGCAGCGCTTTATACGCACAAGGCTTTCGGCGTGCATTTCATCACCTTCCTCGTCGCCTTCACCGTCATGTCGTCGGGAGTCACCTCTGCCTCCACCGCCTCACGCGCTTTTGCCGCCAACTTCACCACCGTCACCGGGTTGGATTTCGGAGCCTTCGGCGTCACGGGTGTCGCCATCGCCTTCATCGCAGCCATCGCGCTTATCAATTTCCGAGGCGTGGGCGAAAGCGTGAAGATGAATGTGGTGCTGACCGTGGTTGAACTCACCGGCCTGCTCATCATCATCGGCATAGGTTTCTGGGCCATCGGCAATGGTCAGGGCGATGTATCGCGCGTCTGGACCTTCGAGCCGGCAGGCGAACACGGTGTCATCTGGTCCGTCGTCGCGGCCACCACGCTTGCCTTCTTCGCCATGGTCGGCTTTGAGGATTCGGTCAACATGGCCGAGGAATGCAAGCAGCCAGCCCGCATCTTCCCGAAGGTGCTGCTGGGCGGCCTCGCGATCACCGGCGTCATCTATGTTCTCGTCGCCATCTCCGCCATCACGCTGGTTCCGGCAGCTGATCTTGGCGAAGGCGAAACCCCGCTGCTAAAGGTGGTTGCCGCAGGCGCACCCAACTTCCCAATCGGTATCTTCGGCGTTATCACCATGTTCGCCGTCGCCAATTCCGCCCTTATCAACATGATGATGGCCAGCCGCCTGATCTACGGCATGAGCCGCGAGGGCGTGCTGCCCCCCGCACTCGGCAAGGTCCACAAAGGCCGCCAGACCCCGTATATCGCCATCATCTTCACCTCGATCATCGCCATCGGCCTCATTGCCTTTGCAGGCGGCGTGCCAGCACTCGGCGGCACCACAGCCCTGCTGCTGCTCGGCGTCTTCACCATCGTCAATGTCGCGGTGCTGGTGCTTCGCAAGGACGAAGTCGCCCACAAACACTTCCGCACCCCCACCATCCTACCCATCATCGGCGCCATCAGCTGCTTCTTCCTCGTCGGTCCGTGGACAGGGCGTGATATGGTGCAATATTCGATTGCCGGTGTCCTGCTGTTTATCGGCGTGTTGCTGTGGCTGGCGACTGTTGGATTTATGCGGATGCAGGAGAAGGCGGCTTATGGTGAGGACTCATTCAAGTCCACGCTATGATTGCTGATACGAGAGCAATTGCAGAGAGATAGTTTGCGGCGAGCCTGTCGTATCTTGTTGCGATGCGTCGCCAGTTTTTGAGCCTGCAGAACAGGCGTTCAATGACATTTCTGCGCCTATAAGCTTTGCGGTCGAGTGGATATGGTTTTTTCCGTGTCGCCGATGATGGGATGACGGCCTTGATCTTATGACCTTTGAGCCATCCGCGCAGGCTATCGGCATCATAGGCCTTGTCGGCGAGAAGGCGTCTGGTCGGGCGCACGGCTTCCAGCAAAGGAATGGCCATCCTGATGTCTGCGATGTTTCCTGGTGTCAGAGCAAACGCGACCGGTCTGCCGCAATGATCGGCCAGACAATGGATTTTGCTTGTTCTTCCTCCGCGTGACGTGCCAATCGCTTGCGCCCACGCCCCCCTTTTGAGCTTTGAGCGGAACGATGCGCCTTGATGTGCGTGCTGTCGATGGACAATTCTTCAGGGACGGGGCCGGTTGCAGCCATCTTTTCAAAGATGCGTTGCCAGATGCGCCGTCGTGCCCAACGGTGATAGCGATTGTAGATGGTTTTGGCAGGCCCGTATTCCGGCGGAACGTCACGCCACCGGCAGCCAATTTTCAGCACATGAAGAATACCGGAAATCACACGTCGGTCATCGACACGGCGAGCACCGGGCTGATTCTTCGGCAGGTACGGCTCAATCGCAGCCCAGGCCTCATCAGAAAGCCAGAAAAGATCGCTCATCATGAACATCCTTGCTTTGAAACTCAAACAAGCAAGAATCATGCAATAAAGACAGTTGTTTGATCAGGTCCTCATCCTAGAGTTTCGACCGGATTTCGGCACGGTCGAAACGAACCTCCGAAATAGGCGATCCGTTTTCTGTCATTTTAAGCGATCTCAAAACCAAATTGAGGTCCGGCGCATAATGTTGATCGAAGATTATGGGTGCTCCATTGATCATTATGGTGGTCACCCGAACCTTCCATACGCGATAGGAGCAGTCCGAAATCGTTTCGTTTCCAAACTCCAAGAAGCGTAGCTGAACCCGTCCTTCGGCAGTTATCTTTCTGTGGTCTCTTAAGACGAAATTTGTCATCCAGACCTCCAGTTCCGGTAGTCTGGAAAGACGAATCTCACCTGAATAAAAAATCTCTTGTCTGCCTTTTGTAGAGACGCGTTCGCGGGGGAGCAGGGCATGAGCATACTTCGCTGAAACGGGCTCAAACGCTTTACCACGCGACATAATACGTCGCTCCTCGATCAAGCCATCCTTCTCCCGATAAAGCGTCGATAAAAATGGATTATCTCGCGTCAAGACAACGCCCTTTTTGATATCGTTCTCCATAAGGCACCTTGCTGCGGACGGGCTTGCGAAGGAGAAGACCACCAGAATAAGGGATAAAAATCTTAACCGCATAAATGATCACCAACCCTCAATCTTCATTTGCACAAGATACGCCACAACCACAAGGCTAGTGATTTGGTGCGCGACTGGCAAGCTCAAGCATCTACGCATCAAGAGCTCCTCTTCCTACAATCCTAAAACCGCACTCCACTGGGCACCTATATTCCCCCACACGCAAAAAAATCACAGGTGTTGCCAAGCACGGTTGCAATCCGCCGCAACGGTGATACATCGAAATTCCGGCTCCCATTTCAAAAGGAAATATTATGCCGGACTTTTCCACACTCATGCTTTTTTCCGCCGCAGCTCTCGTTTTAACAGCGACCCCCGGTCCCGATATGTTGCTGATTGCTTCACGCAGTGTCAGCCAGGGACGGTCTGCGGGTTTCCTCACCTATGCCGGAATAGCTGCGGGCACATATTGCCACGCAATCGCTGCCGCACTTGGCCTTTCCCAGCTGTTTGTGAATGTTCCCATTGCCTATGAGATCGTGCGCTGGGCGGGCTGCGCCTATCTGCTCTATCTGGCGTACAAGACGCTTCGGTCACAAAGCTCCGCCTTTGCGCCATCGGCAGGTCTCAAGAAACTTTCGGGCAAACGGATTTTCAGCGAGGGTCTGGCGACCAACATTCTCAATCCCAAGATGGCGCTGTTCGTGCTGGCGCTTTTCCCGCAATTCATCGACCCAAATGGAAGTTCGATGCTCGTTCAGACGGTGGTGCTCGCCAGCATTCTGAATGGCGTGGGTTTTGTGGTGAATGGCACGGTCATTCTGTTGGGCACCAGCATCCGCAACCGCTTGTCCGCCGTCAGCCGGTTTCCCAAACTACCGCAATATTTGCTGGCAACCGTGTTTGCCGGGCTTGCATGCCGTCTGGCACTCGGCACGAAAAACTGAAAACACCCTAAGAGGGCGTTCTCTCAGGCATCCCGAGCGCCCTCTTCCAGCAAGCCGAACACATAATCCGCAAAAGAGCGCCAGCACTCCACCCGGAACGTATCTTCCGTCACCCGGAAAAGCACGACTTCCGCCTTGCTGAGCAGCGTGCGCGAACATGCGCCAACGGGGAAGGCATTGAGCGAGAAATCCTGCGGGCAGCCGGCGTTTATCGTGGCTTCAGCACTTTCACCTGAAACCGTCATGGCCACGTTGCGGTGGGAAACATCGGTGGCGGAGTGGGGGGCTGAAACGCCGGCGCAGGCGTCGAGCAGATTGCTTTCGCCCTGGTCGATGACGAGCCATTCGTCTGGCCCGAGCCAGAGTGCTGCGCGCAGGCCAGAGGTGGTGGAGGTCTTAGGTGACTGCGGCAGGCTGATGTCCAGCGCCTGCGAAAGCTCACTGACAGCATCCGCCTTTGCCCGCAGCGACAGCCGATAAGCGGGTGCGGCCATCTTTATCGAGACGGTTGCGGAACCGGCGCGGGCGCCTTCCAGAACCAATGTGCGGTTTGCCAGATCAGCCATTGATGCGGCCTCCTTCCTTGTCGAAGAACACCATGTCCGTCACCTGAACCGCAATCGTCTTGTCGGCCAAGGGAATATAGAGCGTCTCACCCATCCGTGCCCGGCCACCGGCCACCAGCCCGAAGGCGATGGAGCGGCCAAGATTTTCGGACCAGTAGGATGAGGTCACATGCCCCAGCATGGTCATCGGTTTCGGCTGGTTCGGATCGGCCACGATCTGCCCACCCTCTTCCGGCACATCATGCGGATTTTTTGGCAGCAGACCCACGAGTTGCTTGCGTCCCTCACGCTTCAGGTCCGGGCGTTGCAAACCACGAATACCGACGAAATCCGTCTTCTTCTTGGACACCGCCCAACCAAGCCCGGCATCGTCAGGCGTCACTGTGCCGTCGGTATCCTGACCAACGATGATATAGCCCTTTTCGGCGCGCAGAATATGCATGGTCTCGGTGCCATAGAGGCAACCGCCGACGGCTTGCGCCCGCTCAGCAATTTCCTTCCACACGGCCGGACCAAAATCGGCGGGTACGTTGATTTCGAAACCGAGCTCTCCGGTAAAGGACACACGGAACAACCGCGTCGGCACGCCGCAAATCTTGCCCTCGGCAATGGCCATATGCGGGAAGGCGTCGGGCGAAAGATCGATGCCCTCCACCAGCGGCGCAATCACCTCACGCGCCCTAGGCCCCTGCACGGCAATAACCGCCCATTGTTCGGTGGCGGATGTCAGCCAGACATTGAGGTCAGGGAATTCCGTCTGGAGATAGTCTTCCATATGATGCAGCACGCGCGGCGCACCGCCGGTCGTCGTTGTCACATGGAACCGGTCTTCGGCCAGACGCCCAACAACACCGTCATCGTAAACGAAGCCATCTTCGCGGGTCATGATGCCATAGCGGCAGCGGCCCGGCTTCAGCGTATCCCAGGCATTGGTATAGAGCAGGTTGAGAAATTTTGCTGCATCGGGCCCGACAACCTCGATCTTGCCCAGCGTGGACGCGTCGAACACGCCCACCGTTTCGCGCACCGTTTTGCATTCGCGGTTCACCGCCTGGTGCATGTCTTCACCGGCGCGTGGATAGAACCAAGCGCGCTTCCAGTTGCCAACATCTTCGAAGGCTGCACCGGCTTCCTCTTCCAGCGCATGCATCGGCGTCTTGCGGGCAGGATCGAACAGCTTGCCGCGCGAATGGCCCACCAGCGTGCCAAAGGTCACCGGCGTATAGGGCGCACGGAATGTCGTCAGTCCTACGGTCGGCAGCGGGCGGCCCAAGGCTTCGGACGCAATGGCCAGACCATGCATGTTGGACATCTTGCCCTGATCCGACGCCATACCATTGGTCGTGAAACGCTTGATATGCTCGATGGAATGCATGCCTTCGCGCACCGCAAGGCGAATATCTTTGGCGCAGACATCGTGCTGGAAATCGATGAAAGCCTTGACGTTGTCGCCTTTGCCCGCCCCTTCCGCAGCGCCAATCATGCCGCCGGTCCACACATGCGCGTTGGCACCGGAAAACTCTGCCGTACCACCACCGGCGGCAGCCGCCTCGGCAATCAAATCTATAAGATCATCCGTGCCGTTGCAGGCACCGATGGAAACGCAATCCTGCACATGCACATCGGGCAGAAAACGCTGGTTTTCCGTGTCGTATGTCAACTTGCCGCGTGATTGCGAAAACAGATGGACGGATGGCGTCCAGCCAGCGGAAACCACCAGCGCATCCACCTTGATCTTGCGCTTGAACGAACCGCCATTGCGACCCACCGTCATGGAGGAAACACGCAGACGCCCCGACGTGTTGTAAACACTATGGCCCGCCAACACCTCGATGCCCAGCGCCCGCGCCTCATCCAGAAGCTTTACATCCGGGTTGGCGCGGCAATCCACGATGGCGGCAATCGCCACCCCCGCCCGCTTCAGATCGAACGCGGTTTCGTAAGCCGAATCATGCGCTGTATAGACACCCACATTGTGGCCCACCGTCACGCCGTAATGGTTGAGATAGGTCCGCGCAGCCGAGGCCAGCATGATGCCGGGGCGGTCATTATTGGGAAACACCATGTGCCGCTCGATAGCACCGGTCGCCAGCACCACCTTTTTGGCCCGCACCTGCCATAGCCGCTCACGCGGGGCATGCCCCGGTGTCGCCAGATGGTCGGTCACACGCTCGGCAAGGCCGATGAAATTGTGGTTGTAGTAGCCGAATACGGTGGTGCGCGTCAGAACCTCAACATTCGGCATGACCATCAGCTCGGCGAAGGTCTTCTGCGCCCAGTCGTAGCCGTTCAGACCATCGATGATCGCGCCGGTGTCGAAACGCAGCGCGCCGCCAACCTCCGGGTTCTCATCCCCCAGAATAACCTTCGCGCCCGTCCTGGCCGCAGCCAGCGCCGCCGTCAAACCGGCCACGCCACCGCCTGCCACCAGAACGTCGCAATGGGCATAACGGCTGGCATAATGATCGGTATCGCCTTCCTTTGGCGCGTTGCCCAAGCCCGCCGCCCGACGAATAATCGGCTCATACAGCTTGTCCCAGGCAGCTTTCGGCCACATGAAGGTCTTGTAGTAGAACCCCGCCACGAACATCGGCGAGAGAAAATCATTCACCGCGCCGACATCGAAGGACAGCGACGGAAAACGGTTCTGCGAAGAGACAACAGCCCCGTCGAACACTTCCTGCACCGTGGCCCGCACATTCGGCTGCTTGCGGCTGCTGTCTCTGGAAACGTCGATCAGCGCATTCGGCTCTTCCGGCCCGGCAGACAGAAAGCCGCGCGGTCGGTGATACTTGAACGAGCGGCCAATCAGATGCACGCCATCGGCCAGCAGCGCGGACGCAACCGTATCACCCTGCAAGGCCGTGTGGATCTTGCCATCGAAGGTAAACCGCGCGGTGCGCGCAGGCGTCAGGCGGCCAGCGCCTTTGATGCGATAGGCGCCGCTCATCGTGCCGCTCCTTCATGTCCGGCCATAACGGTGGCCTCATCCGGCTTCGGCTCGCCTGCCTTGTAAGTCAGGTGTATCTTGTCGGTTACCGAATGGCGCGCGGCGTTGAAGAACCGCCCACAGCCATGAATATGCCGCCAGCGCTCGAACACCATGCCCTTGTCATTGTCGCGCATGAAGAAATATTCGGCGAATTCCTCATCGGAAATGGCCGAGATATTTTCGGGCCGCGCAATATGCGCCTCGCCCGCCCAGCGAAATTCCAGCTCGGAACGCTCTTCTTCACAATAGGGACAACGGATCAGCAGCATGTTTTCGCCTCAAAGAGAGCTTTCCGGAACGATCGTTCCGGCGGGTTGATCACACAGACGCTTTCCCATGGTCACATAGGGATAAAGCCTGCCCATCAGTTCGTTTATATCGGTAAAGGCCTGAAAAACCTTGATCTTTCCCAAATTGACAACTGCCATCATCATCGGGTTTACATCCAGCAACACGGGCTCTTCCTGCTCGCCCTCGTCATTTTCGGCAACGAAATAGACGAGCTTTTCGCCCATTGCGGGTGCACAAAGCAGCATCCCCTTATGGGCTACGAAGGGCCAGTCCCGCTCGCCTTGCGCCTTACGAATGGTCTGCACGCGAAAATCCTCAGCCTCAGGCACCATCTTCGCCGTCTCCACCGGCGTCACAGCGAACACTGCCGCAAAAAGCGCCTCCGGCACCATCAATGCGCCACCGCCGCAGCCGCTGCCTCATCGATAAGCCGCCCCGAACGGAACCGCTCCAGGTTAAGCCCTTCCGCCAGCTTATGCGGCTCGCCACGCGCGATCAGATGCGCAAACAGATGCGCCGACCCCGGCGTCGCCTTGAACCCGCCTGTGCCCCAGCCGCAATTGACGAACAGGTTCGGTACCGGCGTCACGCTCTGGATGGCGGACCTGTCGGGCGTGTTGTCGGTAATGCCGCCCCATTGGCGCATCATCTTCACGCGGCGGAAAATCGGGAACAGTTCACAGATCGCATCCAGCGTGTGGGTAATGATCTGCAAACCGCCGGTCTGGGAATAGGAGTTATACTGGTCCGTGCCAGCGCCGATCACCAGCTCGCCCTTGTCGGATTGCGAAATATAGGCATGCACCGTGTTGGACATGACGACGCAGGGGAAAATCGGTTTCAAAGGCTCAGATACCAGCGCCTGCAACGGGTTGGAGGCCAGCGGCACCCGCACATCGGCCATGTTCATGATGACGGAGGAATGCCCCGCCGCCGAAACACCGATCTTCTTGGCACCGATAAAGCCGCGATTGGTCTCCACCCCCGTCACCGCACCATCCGGTCCGCGACGAATGGCCGTGACCTCACAGTTCTGGATGATGTGAACACCGCGATCCGAGGCCCCACGCGCATAACCCCAGGCTACCGCATCGTGCCGCGCCGTGCCACCACGCCGCTGAAGGGCAGCACCATTGATGGCGTAGCGCGCATTGGCGGATATATCGAGCGGCGGACAGTAGGCCTTCGCCTGTTCCGGCGTCAGCCATTCATTGTCGATGCCATAGAGGCGGTTGGCATTGATATGGCGCTTGAACGACTGCTGGTCGTGCACATTGTGCGACAGCATCATCACGCCGCGTGCCGAATACATGACGTTGTAATTGAGATCCTGGCTCAAGCCTTCCCACAGTTTCAGGGAATGCTCGTAAATATCCATGCTCTCTTCATAGAGATAGTTGGAGCGGATGATGGTGGTGTTGCGCCCGGTATTACCGCCGCCGATCCAGCCTTTTTCCAGCACCGCGATGTTGGTAATGCCGTGCTCCTTGGCCAGATAATAGGCCGCACCCAGCCCATGCCCGCCACCGCCGATGATGATGACGTCGTATTCCTTGCGCGGTTCAGGAGAGGCCCACTGCGCCTCCCATCCCCTGTGCGCCCGCAAGGCCTCGCGAGCCACGGCAAAAACCGAAAATTTGCGCATTCGCGAACCACTCCCTGGAAAACCGGCTGGACTGCTCCGGCAGAAACATACACATCGCAAATCAAAAAGCACCGCAATGTTCATTTTGCGACGCGGCGACATATTGTTTCGACATAGGCCCTCAGAACGCTTCTATCTTTGCTTTTTAAGGCTTTGAAGGGTTAACGGCTGGACTTTGGGGACGCGATCTGGTATTGCAGCACACCAATCGCGTGGCCGCTCGGCCAACCGAACGATTTTTTGTTTGCTTGCGAATGCCATAATTCACACGGCAAAAATAACCAACCAAAGGAACGGGATTCACGTGCAGGTACTAGTCCGCGACAACAACGTTGATCAGGCACTTCGAGCTCTTAAGAAAAAGATGCAGCGCGAAGGCATTTTCCGCGAAATGAAGATGCGTGATTTTTACGAAAAGCCGTCCCAGAAGCGCGCCCGCGAAAAGGCTGAAGCTGTTCGCCGCGTTCGCAAGCTTGCCCGCAAGCGTATGCAGCGCGAAGGTCTGATTGCAGGCCCACGCCCAGCCGGCCGGGCTTAAGGCCGTTTTTTAGACGTTTTTGAATGCTTAGGGGGCGGGGGCGATATTTTCGCCACCGCTCTTTGAGTTTATGATCTTGGAACGGGCTTGGTAGAGGGAACCCAAATCGCATGAACGCTGTTGATACCCGTGATTCTATAAATCCGTTTGTAATCCCAAGCGGCGTATCTCAGAGAAAAAATATGCGGCTTTGGTCCTCCCTAATTGTATGCGGCGTGCTTGTGACCCTGTCCGGTTGCGCCACCACCACCCAGACAAGCGACGTATTCCAGCTCGACCGTGCACAGGGGTCGCAGGAAAACATCAGTTCGCTGACCTCGGTCATCAACGCAAATCCGCAGGACCCGGAAGGCTACAATGTTCGTGGCTCAGCCTATGGTCGCTCAGGCGACAGCAAGCGTGCCATCGCCGATTTCGAGCGCGCCTTGCAGCTCAATCCGCGCTTCTATCAGGCCTATGCTAACCGTGCGCTGGTGTACCGCAACAGCGGCCAGCAGCAACTGGCACTTCAGGACTATAATTCGGCGCTGCAGATCAATCCCAGCTATGATGTCGCTCTCATCGGTCGCGGCAATCTTTACCGCCAGACCGGTCGCGTCAACGAAGCCTTCAACGACTTCTCCGCCGCCATCAATCTGGACACGACGGATGGTCGCGCATGGCACAATCGCGGCCTGATCTACCAGCTGCGCAATCAGCACACCCAAGCCATCGAGGACTTCTCGAAAGCGATCTCGCTCTCGCCGAACTCGCCTGAGCCATACAATGGCCGTGGCATTTCCTACGTCGCGATGAACGACGATGAAAACGCCTTCGCTGACTTCAACCACGCCATTGCTCTCGACGGCGACCTTGCCGAGTCCTGGGCAAACCAGGCGCTGGTCTATGAGCGGCGTGGCGAAAGAGACAAAGCCGCCAAATCCTACGGCCACGCCGCCCGTCTCGACCCCAAATACAAGCCAGCCGTGGACGGTCTGGCCCGTACCCGCGGTGGCAGCGCGTCGTAACAGGCCCGTTCAGGTTCATGTCAGAAAGGCCCCTTACCTCTACACACCTAACGTGGAAAGGTCATGACATGAAACACATACGCACCACACTCGCCGCCGCCGCTATCCTGATGATGGCGTCGCAGAGCTATGCCGCAACAGTCGTCAAGGTCGTTGAAGGCGGCGAAGCCGGTGGCCCCATGACGCTCACCCTCGACCAATCCACCATCAAGGCCGGCGAGACAACCTTCCACGTCCATAATGACGCGATGTCGGAAGAGCACGAGATGGTTCTGGTGAAACTCAAGTCTCCTAATGAAAAACTGGACGTCGTCGCTGGAAAAAACCGCATCGACGAGAAAAAGCTGAAGAGCATGGGCGAGGTCTCCGAACTGAAACCCGGTGCAGACGGCCAGCTCAAAGCAAAGCTTACCCCCGGCTCCTATGTGCTTCTCTGCAACATCAAGGGTCATTATCAGGCCGGTATGCACGCCGCCTTGACGGTGACGAAGTAATCATCACAAACAACGGCGCTTCAGGCCAGCGCAGCCTGAAGCCACTCCAAAGCAAAAAGCTAGCCTCAGTCCGCCGCACCCCCATTATCACGGGCTATCGCAGCTTTTAGCAATGGCAATAACTCCCGATACGTTTCCAGGAAATCATCGTCCATGCGGTGATTTGAACCGCGAAACGCCATGAACAGCTCGTTTCGAAGATCAACAAGAGTCTGACGTTTGCTAGCCTGCGCAGCATCGGACGCCGCGTTGAAAGATCCGAAATGCTGATATCCATTAAATGAGAGCGCGAACGCCACTATGGCATCGCGATCGGTGGGATCAGGAAGCTCATCAACTCGCAGAGAGCTGTCAGGCCTTAAAACCGGTTCCACTGCGCTATCCTCCTCGCCGATATAGCCGCCCGTTTGTCGCTGCCACAGGCGCGCATAAAGCCCGCCTTGTGCCAACAGCGCGGTTGGCGACCCCTCTTCAACGATGCGACCCTTATCCAGCACCACGATCCGGTCCATCCGGGCGATGGTGGACAGCCGGTGGGCAATGGCGATAACTGTTTTGCCCGTCATCAACATGTCCAGCTTTTCCTGGATTGCCGCCTCGGATTCGCTGTCGAGCGCGGATGTCGCCTCATCGAGAATGAGGATCGGCGCGTCTTTCAACAGCACGCGTGCAATTGCCACGCGCTGGCGCTGACCGCCGGAAAGCTTGACGCCCCTGTCACCGACGAAGGCATCGTAACCGCGCCGTCCCTCGCTATCGGCAAGGTCCGCAATAAAGCCGTCGGCCTGTGCTGCCCTCGCCGCCGTAGCAATCTCCTCATGGGAGGCATCCGGCCTGCCATAGCGAATATTGTCTCCAACGGATCGGTGCAGCAGCGAAACGTCCTGTGAGATGACACCAATGTTTTCGCGCAGGCTGGCCTGCGTCACCGACTGGATGCTTTGTCCGTCAATGCTGATATTGCCCTGCCCCGGCTCGTAAAATCGCAAGAGCAGATTGACCAGCGTCGTCTTACCCGCACCGGAAAGACCGACCAGCCCAACCTTTTCGCCCGCTGCCACCTTCAAGGTCAGATGATCGATCACCGTCTTTTCGGCACGATAGGCAAAATGGACCTGCTCGAAATTGATCTCGCCGCGCGCTACGATAAGCGGCTTTGCGTCCGGCGCATCGACGATCGTTGGCAGTGTGGTCATAACCGGCATCGCATCCTTGATCGTGCCGATAGCCTGAAAGATTTGCTGACCCATTTCCAAAAACGCCCGGGCATTGGCGGAAAGCCGCTGGGTCAGGTAGATCGAGCCCGCAAACTGGCCTGTCGTCACGAAGCCATCGACCATGCCCCAAAAGCCGATACTCAGCATTGCAATCCACAGGACGACGTTGAGAAGAAGAATGGCGGTGCTGGTCGTCAGATAGACCCGTCGCTCGCGGTGCTGGGTATCGATGACCTCGGTGAAGACCTTGCGCAGAGCCCCGGCTTCGCTGTCTTCCGCCGCGAACTGTTTCACCATCTGAATGTTGCTGTAGAGATCGGTCATAGACCCCACCAGCAGACTGCGCTTCTTGGCAGAGCGGCGTGCAAGCTCCGAAAATTTCGGCACGGCCATAACGGCAATCGCAATGCTGACGACGATCCAGACAAGCACCGGCAGCGCCAAAGGCCATGCCACAGTGCTCAGCAGCACAAGCGAACCTACGAATTGCACGAGAAAATACGGTATCGAGTAGAATGCGACAGTCACCTGCTGCTGCACCGCGGATGCCGCCTGCGATAGACGCGAAGCGACCTGGCCCGCAAAAAGATCATGGAAGAAGCCGATATCCTGACGCTCGACCGCCTTGTGCCCCTGCCACTGAATGGCGGCGGGCATGCACACAGCGACCGTTTGCGACGTCAGCGTGTTGGCCATGAAGGAAAGCAGCGGCTGCACTGGAAACAGCAGGACGACCATGATGGTCAGCAACGGCCACTCGCTTTGCAGAAATGCCGCCGCACCCTTGGCGGTGACACCGTCGACAATGGCCGAAAAGCTCCAGATCAGAAAAAGATTGGTGGCTTCCATCAGCATCGCGAAAACTGAAATCGCGAGGAGCACGCCCCGAAACATCCGCACGAAGTGCAAAAGCAGGTGAAAAGGCCCCTGCGATGGGATGGGTCTGTAGGGAATGTCGAGCGGTCGTATCAGCCGCTCAAAGGGCCGGTAAGCGAAGTCTGAAAAAGCCATGGCGCTCTGCAGTAACACTGGAAAAGAATGGTGGCAGTATCAGTAATAGCCAACATTGAACCATGGATTGCGGTGATCGCAAACCCTTTAACGCAGATTGTAGAAAAGTTTCCCGCCGTAGCAGCGATCCAGGATCGATGGGTAAGCACGGCGCAGGAATGCTCCGCCGTGCCAGAGACGATCAACGCAGCAGAACGAATCCCGCGATATTCAGGATCAGGAATACCAGAAGGCCACCGAAAAAACCGCCGGTGGTGAAGAAGCCAACCGCCATGGCGATCATCAGCACGATCACCATCATCGTGCCGTACTTCGCAGCGGTCAGAAAACCGTCATAGGTCTTTTCGTGTTCGGGATAATTCATCGGCGCGCCGACTTCGACTGGACCCGTGTGGTGTTCGCTCATGCCATTTCCCCTTCAATTACCCAGATTTCCGCCCGTTACTCCAAACGCCCACGGCGTTTTCCTCACAGGGCAAAAAAGTGCAGAATGCTCCAATGCCAAGACCTACATGGAACCGATGAAAAACGCAACGGACCGTGCCGGCGCTCTTGCACCGCATTGGATGCATTTTCACCGCCGCTAGACTTGTGGTCTACGGGTCGAAAACAGTGCAGCCAAGCAACAGACGCGCCAGCAATTCTTGCCAAAGCGCCTCTTTACACGGTGCAAAGCGCTATCCCAGTTGCATTTCGTAAAACCAACTCCTACACGAAATAGTGGGGAGGACGTCCGAAGCATTCGCAAGGCAAGCGAAAGCATCGCTATCAGGGAACGGCACGGACGGATTCTGCGCATTAACCCGCAAAGGGATCGAGGAGGGGAAAAAATGACGGCTCTTCTAAAACTAAGCGCCCTTATTGACTGGTTCAGTGAGGCGATGGGCAAGTTTGCAGGCTATCTTGTCCTGATCTGCTGCCTCGTCAGCGCTGGCAACGCCATCGTTCGCTATGTCTTCAACTACAGCTCCAATGGCTGGCTGGAAATCCAGTGGTACATGTTCGCCTTCATCGTTCTGGTCGGCGCGTCCTACACGCTGCGGATGAATGAGCATGTGCGCGTGGACATCATCTATGGCGCGATCTCGGCCCGCACGCGGCTCTGGGTCGATATTATCGGCATCACACTCTTCCTGCTGCCCGCCTGCTTCTTTCTGGCGTGGCTCAGTTGGCCGATGTTCACCCTGTCGCTGGCCCAGAACGAAGTCTCGTCCAATGCCGGTGGCCTCATTCGCTGGCCGGTGAAGTTCATCATCTTTGCGGGCTTTGCCCTGCTGGTCCTTCAGGGAATATCCGAACTGGTGAAGCGCATCGGCGCGCTGAACGGGCTCTACGAGCTCGACACCAAATACGAAAAACCGCTCCAGTAACTCAGGCGCTGATCGCTAAGGATATTTCCATGTTCGAATACGGTATTCTGCCGCCGCTGATGTTCCTGGGCATGATCATTTTCATGCTCTACGGCTTCCCCGTGGCTTTCTCCCTTGCCTCCGTTGGCCTTCTCTTCGGCGTCATTGGCATTTTCACGGAGCATTTTTCGCCAGCCTTCCTGCAAGCCTTGCCACTTCGCATTTTCGGCATCATCTCCAACGATCTTCTGCTGGCCATCCCCTTCTTCACCTTCATGGGTGCCATTTTGGAGCGATGTGGCCTTGCTGAAGACCTGCTGGAAGGCACCGGCAAACTGTTCGGAGCTATTCCAGGCGGTCTTGCCTATGCCGTCATTCTCGTCGGCGCGATCCTGGGCGCCATCACCGGCACGGTGGCGGCCTCGGTCATCACCATGGGCGTCATATCCCTGCCCATCATGCTGAAATACGGTTACAATCCGCGTCTCGCCACCGGCGTCATCGCCGCATCCGGCACCATCACGCAGGTCATCCCGCCTTCCCTGGTGCTGATCGTTCTCGCAGACCAGCTCGGTAAGTCCGTCGGCGATATGTACCTCGGGGCTATCGGCCCATCGATCCTCCAGGTAACGATCTTTATTCTGTTCATTTTCGTTATGTCGAAGCTGCGGCCCAAGGACCTGCCCGCCCTGCCGCCGGAAGCCCGCGGAGAGTTGAACCGCGCTCTGGTGTTCAAGGTGCTGGCGGGTATGGTCCCCTCCATCGTTCTGATCTTCCTCGTGCTCGGCACCATCTTCATGGGCCTTGCGACACCCACGGAAGCAGGCGCGCTCGGCGTCGTCGGCGCCATGGCGCTGGCCGCTGCCCATCGTCGCCTCACCTGGGATCTCGTCAAGCAGGGCATGCATTCCACCATGCACATCACCTCGATGGTGGTGTTCATTCTGGTCGGCGCGACATGCTTCAGCCTTGTCTTTCAGGGCATGGATGGTTCGTTGTGGATCGAACACATGCTGTCGGGCATTCCAGGTGGTCCCATCGGCTTCCTCATCTTCGTGAACATCTTCATCTTCTTCCTGGCCTTCTTCCTCGATTTCTTCGAAATCGCCTTCATCGTCATCCCGATGCTGGCCCCTATCGCGCAGTCGCTCGGCATCGACCTCATCTGGTTCGGCGTTCTCATCTGCATCAACATGCAGACCAGCTTCATGCACCCGCCCTTTGGCTTTGCGCTCTTCTACTTGCGCTCCATCGCACCGCGTAGCGTCAAGACTTCCGATATCTACATGGGCGCGATCCCATGGCTGGGCATGCAGCTCATCCTCGTCGCCATTGTCATCTTCTGGCCCGAATCCGTTACCTACTGGCTGGACAAGACACCGCAGGTCGATCTCAACACCATCAAGATCGAAGTCCCCGCCTTCGGCAACGGCGGCGGCAACACCATGCCCAATTTCGGCCTGCCGCCAATGGACGGCGCACCGGCCCAACCGGGCGGAAACGGATTGCCCGGCATGCCAAATCTCAACGAGCCACCGAAGATCGGTCCTTAAGGGAAACACTTGATGCGTGTGGACTGATGTATTATATTGGTGAAGTGGAAGGCAGGGTTGCACCCCCGCCTTCCGTTTGTTCTTGCTAGAAATTGAGCCGGACAGTCAATGACCAGCCTGTCCGGTTTTTCCTAATCAAAAACGTAATGCTCAGTGGTTTCCACATCGCATCACCTCCACGATTCGAGAGCAAGGCCGTTACCACGGTCGGCGGGGCCCGTCACCGCCGATACGTCCTGCTGGTAGGACGTTAGCTGCTTTTGCTCTGAACGCTGTTATCATAAATTGCCCACTGACTTTGTCGAGCGAATTTCAACTATAAAGCGCAAAAACCCGGACCTTTCGATCCGGGTTCGAGTCTCACCTGCGGTTGGTGTCGTTCAGAGCTTGCCGTTGCGCTGCTGGATCATCATGAAGGTATCGAATGTGTATTCCGCGAGCTGCATCCACAGATATCCTTCGCGCTTGAAGGCCACCTGATCTTCATAGACCTTTTTGAAGTCAGGATTGACGGCAGAGATTTCAGCGTAAACCTCCAACGCCGCCTTGTAGCAGGCATCCAGAATATCCTGGCTAAAGGGCCGCAGCGTTGCGCCTTCTGCCACGATCTGCTTGATCGCGGTCGGGTTTTTGGCGTCGTATTTCGCCATCATATTGGTGTTGGCGAAGGCGCATGCGTCCTGCAAGACGGCCTGATATTGTTTCGGCAGACTGTTCCACTTGTCCAGATTGACGAAAGAATGAATGACAGGGCCGCCTTCCCAGAAGGCCGGGTAGTAGTAGTATTTCGCGACCTTCTGGAAGCCCAGCTTATGGTCGTCATAGGGCCCCACCCATTCCGCAGCGTCGATGGTGCCCTTTTCCAGTGCCGGATAGATATCGCCACCGGCAATCTGCTGCGGCACCACGCCAAGCTTTTCGACCACCTTGCCAGCCAGACCGGCAATGCGCATTTTCACGCCCTTGAAGTCTTCGACGGTGTTGATCTCCTTGCGGAACCAGCCACCCATCTGCACGCCCGTGTTGCCTGAAATCATGCCGTAGAGATTGTGCTTGGCGTAGAACTCGTTGAGCAGCTTGTTGCCATTGCCCTCATAAAACCAGGAATTCGTCAGGCGCGCATTGAGACCGAAAGGAATAGCCGTGCCGATGGCGAAGGTCGGGTCCTTGCCGACATAGTAGTAGGAGCAGGTGTGGCACATCTCGACGGTGCCGGACGACACGGCATCCGCCGCCTGAAGGCCGGGAACGATTTCGCCCGCGGCAAAAATCTGGATGTTGAAATTACCGTCGGTCGCAGCATTGACGTGGTTGGCGATGTCTTGCGCGCCGCCGAAAATCGTGTCGAGCGATTTTGGAAATGACGATGTCAGCCGCCACGTGACCTTAGCCGCCTGTTGCGCGATGGCGGGTGCGGCCAGAACGGTTGCGGCGGCCACGCCCGCACCGGACACAGCACCTTTTTTGATGAATGAACGACGATCCATGAATATCCTCCCAGATATGAAGCTCGCCAATAGCCGATTTCCCCTCCGCTATCTGGCATAGCGAGAGGAAAGCACGAGCCCGGGCCACTGACAAGCAGGACAGCCAAGAATAAAATGCCCGGGAAGCCCTGTTGTCGGGCAGTTCAGATCAATATTTTTAATCAGTCGAAATATACAGTAGCATCCCTATACTTTAGGCGAAGGCCGTGCGCAATTTTGCTGGATCGGGGCGCTTGACGAACAGGTTTTGCGGTTTCAAAACAGGCAGCAGATTCACGCCGGAGCCGTCATGTCCAAGCCCATCATCGCCATCCCCGCCGATATTCGCCATCTGGATGGCGCGGAATGGCACGCGGCACAAACGCAGTATCTCGCCGCCGCCTTGAAAGTGGCCGATGTCATGTCCTTCATCATCCCGGCCTTCGAAGCTGGAAACGATGTGGATGCCATTCTCGACCGGGTGGATGGACTGCTGGTTTCCGGCTCTGCCACCAACGTTCACCCGTCCCTTTACGGCGTCGAAGCCAAGGATAGCGACGGCCCTTTCGACCCCGGCCGGGACGCCACGAGCCTGCCGCTCATCCGTCGCGCCATTGATCGCGGTATTCCGATGCTGGCCATCTGTCGCGGCATTCAGGAACTCAACGTCGCGCTGGGCGGCACGCTTGCCAGCGAAATTCAGGAACAGCCCGGCATTTGGGACCACCGCAAACCTCATGATATCGACCGGGATAAGGCCTTTGCCATTCGCCAGCCCGTCTTTGTCCGAGAGGGCTCCTGTATTGCCCAGCATCTCGGCTTAACAGGCGAGGTGCAGATCAACTCCCTGCACCGCCAGGCCATCGCGGAAACCGCCCCCGGGCTTCAGGTAGAGGCGACGGCCGAGGATGGCACCATCGAAGCCGTCTCGGTCATCGATTCCAAAGGCTTTGCCGTCGGCGTCCAATGGCACCCGGAATACTGGGCGCAAACGGATGCCCCGTCACGCGCATTGTTCGAGGCCTTTGGTAACGCAGTGCGTGCCTATCAAGCAACCAAGGCTTGAGGCCAGTAACAGCCCAGTTACGCAGCCTGCCGCGTGGCGTTCCCGGGTTCCAGCTGGAACTGGCCGACCATGGCAGACAGCGATAATGTAGCGTCAGCAATCGTCTTGCTGACCGCATTGGTTTCCTCCACCATCGCTGCGTTCTGCTGGGTCATCTGGTCCAGCGTGTTGACGCTGGTGCTGATTTCCTGAAGCCCCGTGGATTGTTCGCGCGCGCCGGTGGCAATGCTGTCGACATTGGCGTCGATGCGGCAGACGAAATTTTCGATCTGGGTCAGCGCGCTGCCGGTGGATTGCACGAGCTTCACGCCGCTTTCCACCTGTTCTCCCGATTTGCCGATGAGGTCGCGAATTTCGCGCGCGGCTTTGGCAGAACGTTGGGCGAGCTCGCGCACTTCCTGCGCCACAACCGCAAATCCCTTGCCCGCGTCTCCGGCACGGGCTGCTTCCACGCCCGCATTCAAAGCCAGCAGGTTGGTCTGGAACGCGATCTCGTCGATGGTGCTAACAATCGACTTGATTTCACTGGCTGCGGTTTCGATGCGCTGCATGGCGGCAATCGCTTCACCGACGACATCGGAGGATTGCGATGTGGAGCGGCGCGCTTCCTTGACCAGGTCGCGCGTGTCGTTGACCCGCGCCGTCGATGTCTTGACCGTGGTGGCCACCTCTTCCAGCGCCGCCGCCGTCTCTTCCAGCGCGGCCGCCTGCTGCTCGGTGCGGCGGGCAAGGTCGTTGGCGGCACCGTTCATTTCCTGCCCCTGCTGGCGCAAATGGTCGGCCTCATGCATGATCGTGCCGAGCGTGGTTTGCAGCCGTGTAACGGTGGCGTTGAAATCGCCACGAAGCGTCTCGAATTGCCGCTCCAGCGTAAAGCGAAGATCGCAATTGGACAGGTTGTTGAGACCACGGCCCAGTTGCTCAATAGCAAAGCGAAGGGCGTCCGCTTCGGCTATGCGCTCCTTCTCACGCGTTTCGCGCTCCCGGTTGGTGGCAATGCGGGACTGCTCGGCCTCATCTTCGAGCTGACGCTTGGCCAGACCGGCATCCCGGAAAATCGAGAGTGCGCGGGCCATCGCGCCGATTTCATCGTGCCGTTGCAAATGCGGCGGCGCATCGTCCAGATTGCCACCCGCCATGCGCGTCATGGAGCCGGTAATCTCGTTGATCGGCGCAATGGCCCGGCGTCGCAGGAAAATAGTGGCGGCAATGGAGAGAACGATCAGGAGCCCGCCAAGCGTGTAATTGGTGTTTTGCAGGAACGAGGTCTGCGCTGCCGCATCAACTTCCTTCTGCTTGCCGTATATCGTGCCCATATCCACAAGTTGGTTCACGGCATCTTCATGCGCGTGAAAGCTGGCGCTCAGCGCCGGCAGCGATGCGGTGATCCGGGCAGGGTCTTTGGATTGCAGGGCTGGCAGCGTGTCGGTATCCAGCAGCTTCCAGAACGCATCGCCCTTGATCAGCACGTCATTCTGCAATTTCTCCTTCAGCGCATCGGGAAGCGTCGTCGTCTTCCAGTATTCGCGACGCTCCTGATACTGCCCTTTGAGAACTTCGATCCGCTCGACATTCTTCGCAAGCCTGCCACCGTCAAGCGCGCTCTCATTGGTCAGAGCATAGGTCTCGATCAGATAGAGCGGCGGCGGCAGGATGTCAGCAATCAGGTCCTTGCTGTCGATGATCTCCTGATAGATCGGGCCATTCACCTTTAGCGTGTCGAGTGCGTAAGCACCCATTAGCAACGTCAACGTAATGCCAGTTGCGAGTGCGACGCCGCTGGCGGTAACGATGGCCGAGATAGTCAGTTTCATGGCAAGCGATCCAGAAAGAAGAACGGGGGAATTTCGAGCGCGCCGATGTGCGGCGCGGTGTCTTGACGATGGCAGTACCGTCGTAAAGGTCTGCCAGAATGCTCATGATGCATTCCACCCGAGTTCATCTCAGGGACAGGTCGTGCAAATCTGCAAAGACTGCGTTTTACGGAGCATTTACTATACGCGTATATTTTTGATTAATATTTTCTGAGACACATAATGATTAACATAGTCTAATTATCTAAAATACCGACGGCCAAAATTCCTGCTTTCACGCTCTGTTTTTTACTTTCACCTTTGATCTGTCTCAAATCACACCGCTTGCGCCCATGCTTATTGGCCACGAAGAGATGCGGCCTGCGGATTTGCTTTATGAAAAGAAGACCAAAGCGCCTCTCTGGATTGATCAAGGAGAGAGACATGTTCGCCAAATTTCGCACCGTCACCTTGCTGGCAACCAGCCTTTGCCTGTCGCTGCCAGCGGCCCTTAACGCCGCAGACCTCGCGCCCTTTGCACCGGCACCCACGGCAGAAGAGGCGATTGCTGCGTCCAGCGCATGGATGCTACGCGTGCGTGGCCTTGGCGTCATCACGCATGATAGCGGTTCGGTCGATGGTGTCGCAGGTGCTGGCCTCGCCTACTCAGACACAGTCATTCCCGAGTTCGATGTCAGCTATTTTTTCACCGATAACATCGCCGCCGAACTCATACTGGGCACGACCTTCTCCAAGATCAAAACCACCGGCTCCATCGGCGATATCGATGTCGGCAAGACCTGGCTTCTGCCCCCGACCGTGACCTTGCAATATCACTTCACCAACTTCGGCGCCTTCAAGCCCTATGTCGGTGCGGGTGTGAATTACTCGCTGTTCTACAACCAGTCCGAAAAGAACGGCTTTACCAATCTCGATGTGAAGAACGATTTCGGCGCGGCCTTGCAGGTCGGTTTCGACTACATGGTGACAAAGAACTGGGGCGTAAATTTCGACGTGAAGAAAATCTTCCTCGAAACAAAATGGAGCGCCGACCTCAACGGCACGCCCGTCAGCGGCAAAGCGAAGCTCGATCCATGGCTGATCGGCGCTGGAGTCACCTACCGATTCTGATCGGGCATGCCGGTCAGAAACTGCCGCTGAAACGGGTCGAGACACTGCTGCCGCGATAAGCGTCAGCAGTGTCAAGTTCGTCATGCAGCAGGCGTGCAAACTCGATTTCGATCTTGCGATCATGCCCGGCATCCAGCCCCAGCGTTGCAACCAGCCGTCTTTCGCCGCTGTTGTAGTCGTAAAAGATCCAGTCCTTATGGCTCCGTTCCACCGCAAGATCGAATGTCAGCGACTTCGTCGGCTTGGTCTTGATGACGGCCTTCCAGCGACGCTGGTATTCACCCAGTGGGTCATCGATATCATAGAGCGCATAGTCCCTTGAATAGGCTGCGCCCAGTGAAAGTCTGTCGTCGAGCTTCCACTCCGCTTCCGCACGCAGATAGGGACGCGTGCGCTTGACCTGATTGCCGACCTCATCACCTGCAATCGTCGTCAGTCCCGCCTCCATAAGAACCGTAAGCCTGTCACCGAACGTGCGCCCATAGGCAAGCGAGCCGCGCATGTTGGTCGCAGGAAAACGCAGATAGAGGTCCGCCTCCCGCTGCCGCTCCGGTATCAGGCTGGCATTATAGGCAAACGTCACCCCGGCCTCCCCACCGGCAAGCGCCCTGACGTGGCTGGCTTTGAGGCCAAGCAACGCTTCGTTGGCATCGATCCGGGTTTCAAACCCTTGGGGTAAACGCGCCTTTCCCTTCATCAGATTGGTATAGCTCGCGGTGAGCGTGCTCTTCCCGCCCAACGCATCCAGCGTGGCTGCCGTCGATAGGTCGATCTTATGGTCCAGACGACGGAAGCCAAAGGTTTTACCGCCATCGATATAATCGATGTCGCCAGCATCGCTGCGCGTGCCACGCATCTGCGCAGTCCATTCCAGCTTTTCCGAGATTTGACGACTGAGGGTAAAGTTCACCCAGCTATTGTGCTCATCGGCGAACCGGTATTTGGGAACGAAAACCTCCTGATGATGGAAGGAATAACCGAATTTGGTGCCTTCGCGCTCGATCTCGCCCTCAAAGCCAAGGCCCGTGCGCAGGCTCATGGCCGCGACGCGGTTGGTGTCGCCAAAATAATTGGTGTCGTAACTGGTCTCGGCCTCATAGGTCACGGTGGGTTCGCCGCTTGCCGTACGCACGCAAACACTGCACATCAGCACCGCAAGAGCAAAGCGCAAGAGCATCAATATCTCCGAAATCTAATTGAGAGATATCTTATAGATAGATGGTTAACGAGTTTTGCTTGGCAAACTCGGCTTTGGGTTAAAACACACATACGACCGCCCGTCAGGACCTCGGGCCCAGCAAGCAAGCATTTGAATCAACTTGGATATGTTAATATTAACGGTTTATTATAACATTAGCATATGCTTGCATTAGATTCTCCTAATTGTACTTTCAAAACACGCCAGACGGCGATGTTTACAGATCAAAGGAGAGAGAAATGCTGACTAAAATAGCGTGTGTTACTGTCGCTCTGACCGTTGCTTCCATGGCCTCGGCCCATGCCGGGGGTCTGCTTGGCGGCCTTCTCGGCGGCAACAGCAACAAAGGCGGCCTCGTCAACGTCTCGCCAAACCTCAATCTTGGCGTGGGCAACGTCCTGTCCGGTAACAAGACGGGTGTTCTGAGCGGTATTCTCAATGGCAACAAGACATCGGTCGATGCCCTGAACAACGATAACGACCGTGGTGGTTATAACAAGAAGAAGCGTCGCCACTAGCGTGCTGTCCCTCGTGCGTCCTGACCTAACGCACGGCGCTAAAGGCTAATTCATTCTGCTGAAATCTTGCGGAAGGGGGGCTGAAAAGCTCCCCTTTTTTTGGCAGTTCCCTCGGGATCAGACGGTAATGTCGACGATACCACAATCGCCTGCTTCAGACGCAAAGGCCAGCAGATTGCCGGTATTGCTCCACGCCATGGAGGTAATCGCTCCCTTGCCCGGACGACGCAGCAGCGCCTCCTTCTGGTCGGCCAATCGCACGCCCAGAATCATACCATCGGCGAAACCGATGGCCAGAACCTCATCCGCCGGGTGAAACGCGACATTGGTCACCATGATGTTGGCGCGGGTGCCGAGTTCCAGCGGCGCCTTGCCCATCGGGCCGTCCTTGCCCGCAAACGGCCAGACGATGGCAGCCGGTGCGCCCGAAGATGCCAGCCACTTGCCCTTGTGCGACCACGAGATGGATTTGACCTTGGCCGGATAGCCGGTCATGCGCATGTGGCGCGCATCCGTGCCACCCTTGACCGCGTCCAGCTTCCAGCCATGCAGCGCATTTTCCTGCATAGTCGTCACCAGAAACTTCCCATCTGCCGAGAACGTCACGCCCGTATGGGCACCCTTCCAATCCAGATCGATCGGATCACCGGCACTCGCCACCCAGTGCAGGGTCACGCCATTATAGCGGGCTGCGGCAATGCGCAGACCTTTCGGCGCAAAGGCAATCGCCTCCACCGTGCGCTCTTCCTTGAATTCCTTGGTGGTGCCGTCGTTCAACCGCACGAAACTGGATTTGCCGACGCCATAGGCCACCGCATTCTGCGGGCCACCGGCAACGACGCTGATCCATTTACGCGGCACATGCGCAAGCTCGCTCACCGAACCGTCATGGCCAATCCGCAGCACCCTGCCATCTTCGCCGCCGGTCAGAAGCGTCGCACTGTGCGGATCACGCACGCAGGTCAGCAGACCCTTATGCGCCTCCATAACTTTCTCCCCGCCATCCAGCCGGTGAATATTGCCGGAGGCTGCGGCAAAAAGCGGAATATCACCCAGAAAATGCGTCGCGACGACGTGGCCTTCGAGGTCAAGAGGGGCAACGGTGGGCATGGGTCAGTGGTCTTTCGTTTTATATTCGTGAATGTCGTTTCTGCCTTGGTCGGCCCAAGACATGGAAGGCACCCGCCCCACTCTCCGTCACCCCGGCCTTGAGCCGGGGTCCAGCAGCCGCGCGTCTGCGCGGCTTGAAGAGTCTTTTGCGATCAAGGACTTGATCGCACTGGATCCCGCATCAAGTGCGGGATGACGAAGGCAAGGGCCTAAAGCATCAAGCAGCAACGCACGCGTTAAAACTGTTCTCCAGCTTCTCACGGTCCAGATTGCGACCGATGAACACCAGGCGGCTTTCGCGCTTTTCGCCTTCTTTCCAGGCGCGCTGGTGATCACCTTCGATGATCATGTGCACGCCCTGCACCACGTAGCGTTCCGCATCGTCCTTGAAGGCAATGATACCCTTCAGGCGCAGAATGTTCGGGCCATCGGTCTGCGTCACCTTCTGAATCCAGGGGAAGAACCGTTCTGCATTCATTTCGCCGCCGCGCAGCGAGATGGACTGAACGGTCACATCATGGATCGCTGACACTTCGCCATGATGGTGGTGTCCATGATCATGGTCATGATGATCGTGACCGTGATGGTCGTGCCCGTGGTCATGGTGGTGGTCATGTCCGTGGTCATGGTCGCAATCCGGTCCGCAGACATGGTCGTCATGGCCGTGCTCTAGGAAATGCGGGTCGTTTTCCAGCGCACGTTCCAGGTTGAACGCACCCTGATCCAGAACGCGGGCAAGATCGACACCGGAGCGGGTCGCCTTGTAGATGCGGGCAGACGGGTTGATGGCACGCACGATGTCTTCGATGCGGGCCAGTTCTTCCGGCGTCACGAGGTCGGTCTTGTTGATGATGACGACATCGGCAAATGCGATCTGGTCTTCGGCCTCGCGGCTGTCCTTCAGGCGCAGCGGCAGATGCTTGGCATCCACCAGCGCCACCACGGCGTCGAGTTCGGTCTTGGCGCGCACATCGTCATCCATGAAGAAGGTCTGGGCAACGGGCACAGGATCGGCAAGGCCGGTGGTCTCGACGATGATGCCGTCGAAACGGTCCGGGCGGCGCATCAGGCCTTCTACAACGCGAATGAGGTCTCCGCGCACGGTGCAGCAGACGCAGCCATTGTTCATTTCGTAGATTTCTTCGTCCGATTCCACGATCAGATCGTTGTCGATGCCGATCTCGCCGAATTCATTGACGATGACGGCGTATTTCTTGCCGTGATTTTCGGACAGAATGCGGTTGAGAAGCGTGGTCTTGCCCGCGCCCAGATAGCCCGTCAACACGGTAACTGGAATGGGCTTTTTGGTTGTTGCTGCTTCGGTCATGAGAAACCTCTGAAGGAGATGAGCCGCAATGCGGCCTTGAAAGCGTTGCCGTTCATATAGGCGTCTGGCGGAATGAGTTCAAAGAGAATCTGCCGAAGTTTTTTGATCCGTACTTTCAAGCAAATTCATGTCGAAGGCCCTGACATCCTCCAAAAGCGCCACCAGACCAGAGATAGAATGGGCAATGATGGCCTCACCCTTCTGCGCGCTCGCCGCTGCGGCATTGCCCGCCACACCTTGGGCGTTGAGGTCGGACATACGCCAGCCGAAAGCATGCGGCCCGTAGGCACGCAGATGCGTGAAACGCTTTGCAAACTCAGTCTGTTTCGAAGTGAAATTCGCGGCCTTGTCCATCCGCACCCGTTGCGGTTGCAGCGCCAGCATCACCGATGTCTCGATGTCGCCGCCGTGAATATCGATGGCTTTATCATCAGGCGAAATGACACCCTCCGGCATGCCGAACCGCGTCCAGCTCGTCGCCACCGCCAGCATGCCAAAGCGCACACGCGCCTCTGTCGCCACGATGGTCAGCAGCGGAGAATTACCGCCATGCGCGTTCAGCATCACGAATTTGCGGATGCCCTTGTTGTGCTGTGCTTCGGCGATGCCGAGCCACCGGTGCACAGCCTCATCGAAGGCGAGCGTGTTCGTGCCCGGTACATCCATGTGTTCTATGGAATAACCCACAGGCTCGGCGGGCAGGAAGTGAAAGGGCGCATCGGCGGGCAGCGCTTGTCGCAAACGCTCGACGATACCGTCTACGATCAGCGTATCCGTTTCGAATGGCAGGTGCGGTCCATGCTGCTCATGCGCGCCCAGAGGCAGCACCACGATCGCATCATTTTGCGGCTGCGACGGCGCTGTTACGTTATTGTCGTGAATATGCGTATATGTGTCAGACATCTGGCGATCCGCGCCTGCATTCGTTAAGTGTTACAAGAACATATAACCGTTCCGTGATCTCAGAAAAGGCATTTGCTGATGAGCAAGGATAAGCTGGCCAAAAAGAACAAGTCTGCCAAGAAGGCAAAGACCGGCAAGAAGAAGGATCTGCCCTTCGGCCCGGACGAGCTGGCGCAGAGCATTACGCAGGCTGCCCGCTCCATGCGCACCGCGCTCAGCCACAACCTGGCGGAAAGCGGGCTCTATGCCGGTCAGGATGGCGTCATCCTTGCGCTCGCGCAGGAAGGCAGCATGTCGCCCGGCCAGATCGCCCAGAAGCTCGGCGTCAAGGCTCCGACCATGACCCGCACCATCGGGCGCATGGAAGCGCAAGGCTTTGTCGAACGCAGTGCCGGTGATGGAGACGGCCGCCTGACCATGGTGAAACTGACAGAGACGGGCCTCAAAAGCGTAGAGCACATTCACGCGTCGCTGGCAGATTGCAACGCCCGCGCCATGGAGGGACTGTCCGCCAAGGAGGTCAAAACCGTCGTGAAACTGCTGCGCACCATCGACACGAATTTGCAGTCGCAGGAGCTAATCGATTAAAATTTTGAGATCATAATCTCGGTTCTTAAAACCAGTTGCGCGTTTTATTTAAATTGTTTAGTCACAATTTAAATGTCGTTTTGACGGCATGCGTGACCGTAGGAGGGGACCGTGGCGCAAAAAATCAAACTTTCCACCATTGCCGAAAGCCTCGGGCTTTCCACAGCCACGATTTCGCTCGCTTTGCGCGACAGCCCGCTGGTGGCTGCCGATACGCGTGAGAAGATCAAGGAGCAGGCCCGCGCGCTGGGTTATATCTATAACCGCCGCGCCGCCAGCCTGCGCACCTCCCGCTCCGGCATTATCGGCGTCGTCTTCCACGATGTGATGAACCCGTTCTACGGCGAAATTCTCAAGGCCATCGAAAGCGAGCTCGACCGCAGCCGACAGACCTTCATCCTGTCCAACCATTACGATTCCGTAGAAAAGCAGCGCACCTTCATCGAGACGCTTTTGCAACTGGGCAGCGACGGCATCATCATGTCGCCTGCCATCGGCACGCCACTGGAAGATATGACGCTGGCCGAAGAAAACGGCATGCCCGCCATTCTCGTGGCGCGCTCCATGGACGGCGTGGATATGCCGACCTTCCGGGGCGATGACAGCTATGGCATTTCGCTGGCGACAAACCACCTGATCAGCCTTGGCCACCGCACCATCGCCATGGTGGGCGGAACGGACCAGACATCGACCGGTCGCGACCGCTATCAGGGTTACGTCAATGCCCTGCGCAAGGCAGGCATCGAGGTTGACCCAAACCTGCGCATTCCCGGCGCCCGCTCTAAACAAGGCGGGTTCGAAGCTGCCGTCAATTTCCTGTCGCTGCCGCAAAAGCCAACCGCTGCCGTGTGCTGGAACGACCTCGTCGCTATTGGCCTGATGAACGGCATTTCCCGCGCGGGCTTCGTTCCCGGCAAGGACATCTCCGTCACCGGCTATGACGATCTAGAGGAAGCAGCCATCGCCACCCCTGCCCTGACAACCGTTTCCAACGGTCAGGCGGAAGTCGGGCGGCTGGCGGCGCGCGCCCTGCTGGACAGGTTGGCGGGCAGCCATGAGCCTGATGGCATTCACCTCATCAAGCCGGAAATGCGCATCCGCCAGTCCACCAGCCCCTGCATTCCACGCAGTTGAGCCTTTGGCCCCATTGTTGTTTCGAATGCGGGTTCCGCTTTTTGAAATGATCGTCTAGCTTGGCCTCATGCATAGCAGGAGGATACCAAAGCATGTCAGATAGCAAAGCCGTCGTTCTCGTTCCGGGCAAAATTCACCCGCGCGTTCTCGAGCGCTTCGAAGGCAAGGTCGAGGTGGTGAAAGCGCCGGCAGGGCCAGAGCCTTCGCTATCTGCCGATGACGCAAAGCGGATCACGGCTGTCGCCGTCACCGGCGGCTTCAACGCCGCCTGGATGGACGCGCTGCCCAACCTAAAGGTCATCGCCAACTTCGGCGTCGGCTATGATGGCGTGGATGTGAAACATGCGGCATCGCGCGGCATCATCGTCACCAACACGCCTGACGTTTTGAACGACGAGGTCGCCGACACCACGATTGCGCTGCTGATCAACACGCTGCGCCGTTTCTATCAGGCCGAAACCCACCTTCGCGAAGGCAAATGGGTGTCCGAAGGGCCGTTCGCGCTCTCGCCCTTTTCACTGCGGGGCCGCAAGGTTGGCCTGTTCGGCATGGGCCGCATCGGTCAGGAAATCGCCAAGCGCCTCGAACCCTTCAAGGTCGAAATCGGCTATCACACCCGCAGCAAACGCGCCGAACTGTCTTACACCTATTATGCCTCGCTGAAGGAGATGGCGCAGGCCGTCGATGTGCTGATCTGCATCGTGCCCGGCACGCCGGAAACGCACAAGGCCATCAATGCCGAGATCCTGTCTGCGCTAGGCGCAAACGGCGTGTTCATCAATGTCGGTCGCGGCTACAGCGTCGATGAGGATGCCTTGTTGACAGCCCTTCAGGATGGCACGCTGGGTGCTGCGGGTCTCGATGTGTTCTACGAAGAGCCAAAGGTGCCGGAAAGCTTCCTCTCGCTGCCCAATGTCTCGCTTCTGCCCCACGTCGCCTCGGCGTCAGTGCCCACCCGCAACGCCATGGCCGATCTGGTCGTGGACAACGTGTTGGGATGGGTCAACGACGGCAAGGTGCTGACACCGGTGCCCGAAACGCCCGTCAAGGGGTGATGGCCCAGCCATCCCCCCTTGACGTACCAACTCAATCTCTCAGGAAAGCTTGCGGCCGCTTGCCACCAGCATACCGGCCGCACCTGCGAGCCAGCCGCTTTTCAGTTCCAGCGCCAGAAAACGCGAACGCTCGAATGGGCCAGGCATGACCAGATGCTGGGTGTGGCTCGCAAAAAAGCCGAAGCGTTCGTAGTACGGCGCGTCGCCGACGAGCAGGATCGCGCCGTGGTCGCGGCGGGCAGCCTCGGCGATCGCCGCACGCATCAGCGCAGAACCGATACCCTTGCCTTCATGCATGCAATCGACAGCCAGCGGCCCGAGCAAAAGCGCTTCGATGGCACGGCCTTCACGGCTAACGCCAGCCTGAACGCTCCACAGGCGCACGGTGCCGATGACATGGCCGTCTTCGTCACGCGCAACCAGGGCCAGACCTTCGGCGGGAACGCGGCCCGCGCGCAGCTTTTCGGAAGACTTGCGGCGGCGGCCAGCGCCCATGACGCGGTCGAGAAGGCTCTCGCGTGCAACCACGTCGCCCGGATTTTCAACATCGATCTGAAATGTCTGTGGCGTGAAAAATGCACGTACAGAATTGAGAACAGCGGCCATTTCGGCCTCCCGTCACCAAGCCGCCCACATAGCGGCACCTGAATGAAAGCATGTCGCGCAAAGCTGTTGAGCGGTTTTGCGATAACGACATGCGATAAAAAAAGTGAGACCGTTCCGGCCCGCCAGACCACGCCTTATCCTCAACTGGACAGAGGTGCGGCAAGCAGGGTTTGCGCCTGAGCGCGGATGGCCAAGCCGGAACGGGAGGATCCTAAAGACTGTCGCCTGCCCCCAGACAGGCATCAGCCATTCAGATCACATAGGACTTCAGCGGCTCGAAACCGTTGAAGGCGACCGCCGAATAGGTGGTCGTGTAGGCGCCCGTGCCTTCGATCAGAACTTCGTCGCCGATAGTCAGGGAGACCGGCAGCGGATACATGTTCTTCTCGTACATCACGTCGGCGCTGTCGCAGGTTGGACCTGCCAGAACGCAAGGCTCCATCTCGTCGCCGTCACGCTCGGTGCGGATCGGGTAACGAATGGCTTCGTCCATCGTTTCGGCCAGACCACCGAACTTGCCGATGTCGAGGAACACCCAGCGGTGGTTGTCGTTGTCGGACTTGCGCGAAACAAGCACGACTTCCGCCTTGATGACACCGGCATTACCGACCATGCCGCGACCCGGCTCGATGATGGTCTTCGGAATCTGGTTGCCGAAGTGCTTGCGCAGCGCCGTGTCGATGGCATGGCCATATTCTTCGGCAGCAGGCACGTCGCGCAGGTACTTCGTTGGGAAGCCACCGCCCATGTTGACCATCTGTAGGTGGATGCCCTGCTTGGCCAGCGACGCGAAGACGCGCTTTGCATCGCCGAGAGCAGCATCCCATGCGTCGAGGTTCATCATCTGCGAACCAACATGGAAAGACACGCCGTAGGATTCCAGACCCATCTGATGGGCATAGACCAGTACATCGACAGCCATCTGCGGCACGCAACCGAACTTGCGCGACAGCGGCCATTCGGCGCCTTCACCATCGGTCAGAACGCGGCAGAATACGCGGGCGCCGGGGGCTGCACGGGCAACCTTTTCGACTTCCTCATGGCTGTCCACGGCGAAGAGATCGATGCCGAGCGCATGGGCGCGCGCAACATCGCGTTCCTTCTTGATGGTGTTGCCGAAAGAGATGCGGTCGGAGGTCGCACCGGCATCGAGCGCCATCTGGATTTCAGCCACGGAGGCGCAATCGAAGTTGGAGCCCATGCCAGCCAGCAGCTTGAGAATTTCAGGTGCCGGGTTTGCCTTGACGGCATAATAGATCGAGCTGTTTGGCAGAGCATGCCGGAACGCGTGAAAATTATCGCGCACGACGTCAAGATCGACCACGAGGCATGGGCCTTCGGGGCGGCGTGTCTTGATGAAGTCGAGGATGCGTGCAGTCGTCATCGTTGTATTCCCTCGAATGTTCCGACTCCGGGAAAGTCCGGAGGACAAAGGGCGCTCAAGATATGCAGAACGATTCAGCCGGTGGAGGCGCAGAATCATTTGCATACGCTCAAGGCGCAAATGTGAACAACGCCCTGCCAGGAGCATTATTCGGCTTTGTCTGCCATGGGATTGGCGGGAATCATCCCCAACCGCACTTACGGCAATGATGGTGTGCCTCTTCAGTACCCCGGCTGATGGAAAGCCGGAAGAGAACCAGAAAGGCCCGCACCGTCGTTGCTTCGTATGTCCTCGCATTTCCCGGTTGGCCGGAATAGCGACTGGAGGGGTTAATTCCAGGTACCTTACCAAACTCCTCACCACATCGAGGGTCCGGCGGACACACATGGGCACGTGCGACTTTGGGCAACCGGGAGATAAGAATATTCGCTGTAACAATCAAGGGAATTTTTCATCATGTTGCGGATTTTTTTGGCAGACCATTTTATTCTTGAACGATGCGCCCCAAGCGTTCAATTATGTGGAACGAACAGGAGATTTCGATGGACACTCTCACGCGCATCCGGGCTTTCATCGATGTGGTCGAGGCGGAGGGTTTCTCCGCAGCCGCCCGCAAAACCGGGCGTTCCAAGGCTTTGTTGTCCAAATATGTGCGCGAGCTGGAGGACGATCTCGGCGCTCTGCTGCTCAACCGCACCACCCGTCAGTTTTCCATGACCGAGGCGGGCCACACCTACTACCGCACGGCCTCCGATATCCTGAAGGAAATCGATAATCTCGCTGATCTCGTGCGCGAGAAGAATGCCGATTTGAAAGGCAAGTTGCGAATATCCGTGCCCCGCACCTTCATCGATGCCGAAATCGGCCAGAGCCTCATCGATTTCGCCAAGGAAAACCCTGAGCTTTCGCTGGAGATCGTCGCGGAGGACCGTTTCGTCGATCTGATCGAAGAAAGCTTCGATATGGCGATCCGAATCACCAAGCTCGAAGATTCCGGCATGATCGCCAAGAAGCTTGCCGATTTTCGCGTCTATGCCGTGGCCACACCGGATTTCGTGGAGCGCTATGGCCCTTTGAATACCCCGCAGGATCTGGCCAAGGTGCCCTGCATCGTGGATACGAACTCGCGCTTCCACAATCACATCCGTTATTTCGAACCCGGCGGCGGCACCAATTCGGTGGCCATCACCGGCCCTCTCGAGGTCAACAGTCCGCAGGCCACGCTGCGTGCCGCCCGCTCGGGCCTCGGCGTCGCCATCGTGCCGGATTTCATCGCCAAGCCCTCCATACAATCAGGCGAACTCGTGACCCTTTTCGATAACTACATTTCCCGAGACCGGGGCATCTATGCGGTCTATCCGCACCGCCGCTATCTGCCCGCCAAGGTCCGCAGCTTCGTGGACTACCTGTCCAACTGGTTCAAGACATACGAGTGAGCTTTTATGCGCCATAGGGCGCAAAGCCGAAATTCGGTCCCAATTCGCGCTAGAATCAGAAACACACATCGAACAATCGAGACAGACAGCATCCATGAAAAACGTCATCGTCCCACTGGCTGCATGCTTGTCCGCCTGCCTTGCACCCCTCACCGCCTTCGCGCATCCGCATATCTTCGCAGAAGCCCGCATGGAAATCATCGAAGGCTCCGATGGCAACATTCAGGAAGTGCGCAACATCTGGCGTTTCGACGAGATGTTCTCGGCCAGCGTCGTGCTGGACTACGACAAGAATAGCGACGCCAAGCTCGACAAGGAAGAACTGGCCGAAATCGGCAACACGGTCCATGAATCGCTGGCCGAATTTTCCTATTACACCTTCATTACGCTCAACGGCAAAGCCGTCGATTTCGGCAAGCCTGATACCATCCATGTCGATTACAAGGACAATCAGGTGCTGATGTTCTTCTCCGTCAAGCCGCAAAAGCCTCTGCCCATCAAGGGCCTGTTGAGCTTCGGCGCGTGGGACCCGACCATGTATACGGCAATCGATTTCGCCAAGGACACCGACATCGTCGTCAAGGGCCCGCATCTGGCGGCCTGCAAACACAAGGTCGTCAGGCCCGACCCGGACGAAATCATCGCCCAGAACCAAAACAACCTCACCGACGCCTTCTTCAACGACCCCACCGGCACGGATATGACCAAGCTGTTTGCGACACGGCTGGAATTGTCATGCTGAGGGTCTCCTTACTCTCCTCATTCCTGTGCTTGTCACAGGAATCCAGCTGGCGCGCATCTGCGCGGCAGGAAGACTCTTTTCAGCCCAAAGACTTGGGCTGGCTGGATTCCTTTGACGAGCACAGGAATGAGGGAGCAAGGGTGATCGGCTTAGCTCTCGCCACTATAGCCCTACTTGTCCTGATGATCACCAACGCCCACGCCCAATCCCCCCTCGGCATCGGCTCGGCAGAACCATCCATCTCCGTCGGCGGGCCGCTCGGCCCCCTTTTCCAGTGGATCAACGTTCATCAGCAGATGTTCTACCGCTCCCTCACCGGCGCGCTGAAGGCGATGCGGGAAGACCCGTGGGCGCTGGCCTCGCTGATCGGGCTGTCCTTTGCCTATGGCGTCTTCCACGCGGCTGGCCCCGGCCACGGCAAGGCCGTGATCTCTTCCTATATGATTGCCAATGAAACGCAGCTGAAGCGCGGCATTCTGATTTCGTTCATCTCGGCCATCATTCAGGGTGCGGTCGCCATAGCACTCGTCGGCGCCGCCTATCTGGTGCTGCGCGGCACCTCCATCACCATGACCAAAGCAACGCAGACGATGGAAATCGCCAGCTTTGCCATGGTTGCGCTGTTCGGCGCATGGCTTTTGTTCCGCAAGCTGCACAGCCTGCTGACCCGCCCTGCCCCGGCACTTTCAGTGGAATATGCCGCCCCGGCGATAGAAACCGCAACCATGGACGCCAGCCCCATGCGCACCGGCATGGGCAGCGGCCTACGCTTTCAGGGCAAGCCGGTCTTCCCGGATCACGACCAAAGTGGCACTGGGGATATCTGCACCACCTGCGGCAACGCCCACGCGCCCGATCCATCGCTTCTGCGGGGCAAGGATTTCAGCCTTCACGAAGCATGGTCCGCCATCATCGCCGTCGGCCTTCGCCCCTGCTCCGGCGCCATTATCGTCATGAGCTTTTCGATCCTCAATGGCCTGCTGATGGGCGGCGTACTCTCGGTCCTCGCCATGTCCATCGGCACCGCCATCACCGTCTCGCTACTGGCCTGCCTCGCCGTCAAAGCCAAAGACATCGCCGTCCGCTTCGCCGGAACCGGCAGCAAAAGAGCATCCCGCATCACACACGGCATAGAAATCGCGGGCGCGCTGTTCGTGCTGCTGATGGGCCTCGCCCTACTGGGCGCCTCGCTTCAGGCGTAGGCAGCGATTTCGTGCTACCAATTTTGCCGATTAATCCCTAGGTTGTGCTTCAGTTAAGAAGTAGGAGTGTGGGTGTCTGTGGTCAGTCATCGATCAGTGAAACAATATGCTTTCAAGTTCAGCGCAATTGCCAGCGCATCGCTCGGTATTGTTCTGGGCCTTGCCGTTTTCGACGCAAGTCTTCCGTTGTCGAGCTATGGCAAATTTTGGCTTTTGATCACGGCATGCCTTTGCGCAGCCTTCATCGCAGGCCTGATGACAGATTACCTCCTCGCCAGATTGACCAATGCTCCGATTTTTTTCAGAATCGATTTGGCATCCAAACAAGTCCGCTCGTCAGTCGAACGGCGCTTTAAAGGCAACCGCACGGACGAGGAATATCGGCGGATCAAAATCGCTATCGTCGTGCCGCTGGTCATCGTGTGTTTGATCGGGATGTTATTTGTATCAGGGGAATGGGCCGCACATGCTTTCACGATCGGGTTGTTTCTCTGGATCGCAAAAGGCATCTTTAATTTCTTCGATGCGAGCACGGGCTACGGCATTGAGGGCGTGATTGGCTGGACTTTGTCGGGCTTCTTTCTAGCCCTGTTATTCGGATTTTTCTCTTGATGGCGGCGCCCCTGGTAGATCGTCTCCTGACGAAACAAAATGCTGCGAAGTTTGGCACAATTGCCTGCAAAGCTCTCGGTGTTGTTTTCGGGCACGCAGTTTACAATGGCAACCTTCAGCCTATTTCCACCTATGGCAAACGATGGCTTATCGTTAGCATGTGTCTCGGCCTTGCATTTCTCATCGGGATGGTCATCGAATATTACATTCGCAAATTCTACTTAGCGTCTGCGTTACCAGAAGATAGCGGTGAGGATTCGAGCTTGAGTCAGCCTATCCGGGCTCATTTCAGAGTGGACCGCAGCCTCATCGCACGAGGTGCCGTGCTGGCTTTCATCATAGCGGTCTTCGGCTCCGTCGCGATACTCGGCTCCGTGGCCGCTGCTTTGCTCATTGTACCCTTCGTGCTCTTGACTGCAGCAGATAACTACGTCTCGGTGAATTCGGCCGATCGACACTTCAAGGCGTCAGCTATCAGCGCACTCCTCTCAGGCGCGTTTTACGGTCTCTCAATCGGTTATACGCTTAAGATATGAGCATTGCCTAAGGGTTACGTCGCTGATACCGCGCCCTGAGCCAGAAAACCAGAAAGAACGCCAGCACTGCGACCACGTCGAACACAGCGGCGACCCAGACCGAGTAGTGTTCTGCCAGCCATAGCGTGATAGTGGGCATGATGAAGAACAGCAGGCCGAAGCCGACCAGAATGGCGATGGCGGCGATGGCAGAGGCGCTGTTGCTTTTGCCGGTCATGCGGTCAACCTCGCGCGAATGTCTTCCAGCTTCTGCTTCTGAACACCGTCACCGTCGAAATTGTCCGGTGCGAGCCATGCTTCGAAAGCCTGACGGATCAGCGGCCATTCGCCATCGATCATCGAGAACCACGCCGTATCGCGGTTGCCGCCCTTGGACACCATGTGCTGGCGAAAGACGCCCTCGAACATGAAGCCGTAGCGCTTGGCCGTCGCCCTGGAGGGCTGGTTTTCGTTGTGGCACTTCCACTCGTAACGGCGGTAGCCCAGATCATCGAACACATGTCGCGCCATCAGGTAGTGCGCTTCGGTAGCAAGCGGCGAACGTTTCATCTTGATGCCATGCGCCACCGAGCCGACCTCGACCACCCCGTTCTTCGGGTCCGGTCGCATATAGCTCGCCATACCAACGACGTCACCCGTGGCATTGTCGATGAAAACCAGTGTCACCCAGCCAAAGGCGCTCTGCGCCCCGTCGATCCAGTCGCCAAAAGCCTGCGAATTGAGAAAACCGTCCTGCGGGAAATATTTGAGCAGATCATTGATGCCAAGACCACCCAGCGCGTCCCACAGCTTTTCCAGATGCTGCGCCCGATCAAACGGCACAGCGGTCACATAACGCCCCTCCAGCGTTACGGGCTGTGGGGCTGGACATCCTTTGAACTGGCTAAGATCGCGCATTCTTTTCCTCATAAAATGACGGAAAAGACTTAAGACAGGCAGGGAGCAAAGACAACAGGCCGATTGGATGTCGAGCGTGGGTAACCCACAAACAAAGGGCCGCCATTTCTGGCGACCCTCTGGCGCTGCGGTGGATGGGGAAATCAGTGGCCGGCGTCGGGTGGTGGTGCGGCCTTGGGTTTGTTGATCAGGACGGTGAGGAAGATGAGGCCACTGAAGAGGCAGGTCAGCAGCAGGAAGACGTCTGCAAAGGCCAGCAGCCAGGCTTGTTGCGAGACGACGCCGACGAGTTTTTTGACGGCGACGGATGCGCCGTCGAGGCCGTAGGAATCGTAGTTGGCGCCGACGCTGTTCATCCACTCGAGTGCTGCCGGGTTGCCGAAATTGACGTGTTCGGCAATGCGCACATAGTGGTCGTCCGTGCGCTGGCTGAGCAGGGTGTTGATGATGGCTAGACCCACTGCGCCGCCGAGGTTACGGGTGAGATTGAAGAGGCCCGACGCGTTCTTCATGCGGGCAGGCGGCAGGGTGCCGAGCGCGATGTTGTTGATCGGCACCATGCACATCATCAGTCCGAAGCCGCGCAGCAGCTGCGGGATCAACAGCTCGTAGAAGTCCCAGTCGGCGGTCACATAGGTCATGATCCATGTGCCGGAGGCAAAGCTGATGAAGCCGATGACCATCATGATGCGCAGATCAAGCTTGGTGGACAGCTTGCCCGCAATTGGCGCGGTGAAGAACATCGCTAGACCCGAAACGAACATGGTTTCGCCGATCATCAGCGCATCGTAACCCCGCACACGCCCCAGATAGAGCGGATACATATAGGTCAGCCCATAAAGACCGATGCCCATGACGAAGGAAAACAGGGAGCCGATGGAGAAATTCCGGTCGGCAAAGGCTTTCAGGTCGACGACCGGGAAATCCACCTTGAAGGCGCGCCAGAAGAACACGATGCCGCCGATGGCCATGGCAAGCGTGCCCAGCACGATGTGGCTGTCGTTGAACCAGTCGTTGTTGTTGCCCTCTTCCAGCACATATTCCATGGAGCCCAGAAAGACGCCCATGGACAGCAAGCCCCACCAGTCGAACTTCTTCATCAAGGAGCGTTCGGGCTTGTCGAAATCGATGAAGTTCCACGTCACCAAGGTGACGATGATGCCGGGGATGATGTTGACTAGAAACAGCCAGTGCCAGGAAAAGGCATTGGAGAGGTAGCCACCGACCGTCGGGCCGATGGTGGGTGCCAGTGTTGCCACAAGCCCGATGATGGGCGACACCACCGCCCGCTTGGAGGGCGGAAAGATGGTGAAGGCGGCGGCAAAGACGGATGGGATCATGCCGCCGCCTATGAAGCCCTGTATGGCGCGGTACACGATCATCTGGTCGATGTTCGTCGCGGTCGCACACAGGGCGCTGGAAATGGTGAAGCCTGCGGCGCAGGTGGCAAACAGCACCCGCGTGGAGAGAATGCGCGCAAGCGTTCCCGACAGCGGAATCATGATGACTTCCGCAATCAGATAGGATGTCTGCACCCAGGCGATTTCATCGGAACCGGCACCAAGGCCCGCCTGAATTTCCGCCAGCGAAGCGGACACGATCTGGATGTCGAGGATCGACATGAACATGCCGAACACCATCGCGAAGAAGGCGATGAGGCGTCTGCGATCCATCGGGGGATCGGCGGCGGGGGCTGTGCCCACCGCCATGCTGGCTGTTGCCGCCATGATCTTGGTTCCTATCGAAGCTTACTTCGACTGCGCAGTATTGGTCTCTTTGGGTGCGGTGCGGGTATCGACATCCACAACGACGCTCAAACCGGCGCGCAGCTTGTGCTTGGCCAGATCTTTCTTGGAGAAGACGACACGAACCGGCACGCGCTGAATGACCTTGGTGAAATTGCCCGTGGCATTTTCCGGCGGCAGCAGGGAGAAGACAGAGCCGGAGGCTGGCGAAATCGACTGCACCGTGGCTTCGATATCGTGGTCGCCAAAGGCATCCACGTGGACGCGAACCTTGGAACCGGGCTCGATTTTGGCGAGCTGCGTTTCTTTGAAATTGGCGTCGATGTAGAGATCGTCCATCGGCACCAGCGATGCAAGGCGCTTGCCGACAGATACGAGATCACCCGTCTGGACCGAAAGGTTGCCGATGACGCCATCATAGGGCGCGCGCAGAACCGTGAAGGACAGGTCGCGGGCGGCCTTGTCGCGGGAAATCTCCAGCGACTTGACCGAACCCTCGGCTTCCTTGCGCTGGGCGCGCAGCAGATCGATATTGGCCTGAGCGGACACGACGCCCGCTTCACCGGCGACCAGATTGGCCTTGGCCTGTTCCATGGCGATCTGTGCGTTATCCGACGATGCAGCCGTGCCGACATCCTTGGACTGGAGTTCGGTGGCGCGCTTCAGATTGATATCGGCACCCCGCAGTGCTGCATCCAGAGCGCCCTTCTGGGCAACGGCCTGGGCAAGCGATGCTTCCGCACCGGCAATCTGGGCATCGATACGGTTGAGCGAAAGCTGCTGCGTTTCAAGCTGGGCCTGCGCCTGTTCCAGCGCGTTGCGATAATCGCCGTCGTCCAGCGTCACCATCGGGTCGCCTGCCTTCACTTCCTGGTTGGCGACGATATCGACCTTGGCGACATAGCCGGAAACCTTCGGCGAGATGACGGCGATGTCACCTTTCACATAGGCGTCATCCGTGGAGATGAGGAAACGACCATCCGTCCACCACTGGTAACCGTACCAGCCGCCACCGGCCAATGCGGCAAGGACGATGATGGGCAGAACGAACGACTTGCGCTTTTTCTTCTCTGGCGCGGCCGCCTGGTTTGGCGCAGCACTCTGTTCGGCCGCCACGGGTTTTGCCTCGTCGGCCCGTGCTTCGGTCTCTTCAGAGGAATTCACTGCTCGGATCGCACCGCTTTTTTGCACCGACATGGGTAACACCGTTCACTGGAATGTAGAAAATGATTTCGAACTGAACCGTTCGGTTCGATTGACATAATCCGTTTGCTGACACATATCAAGTGACATCGAACCGTTTGGTTCGATATATTGAATCGAATCTAAAACGATTGGCGGATCGACACGTGAGCGAAGACAAACAAATCCTGCATGAATGTCCTGCGCCTTCGGCAGGCCGTTTTGCTGCTGGCGAAGATCCGACGAAGCGCGAACAAATTCTTGACGGCGCATGGCGGGTGTTCAAGCAAAAGGGCTTCGACGCCGCCAGCATGAACGACATCACCCGCGAAGCTGCTGTTTCCAAAGGGACAATTTACGTCTACTTCCAGAACAAGGACGACCTCTTCGCAGCCCTCATAGACCGCCACCGTGCCGAGTTTGCGCTGTCCATGCGCGATATTCTGGCTGGGACGGAGGCGGTGCGGGACGGGCTGTGGCAGTTTGGCGATGCGTTTATTCACAAAGTGACATGCACTGACATGATACCTGCCATGCGCTCAGCGCTTGGCGTGATCGATCGCATGCCGAAACTGTCTCAGCGCTTTTTCGTAGCGGCACCGAACAATGTCCGCGTCGTTCTGCACGATTTTCTCCAGCATCATGTGGAACAGGGCGCGCTTGCCATACAGGATGTCGATATGGCGGCACGCCAATTCATCGAGCTCGCCACCGGCACGTTTTTCAAGATGAAGCTTTTCGGCGAGCTGGTGGGAGAGCCACCGGCAGATGAGGTGGAGCGTGTGCTGTCCAGCGCCATCCATGTTTTTATGTCGGCTTACGGAACCAAGACAGTTTAAGTCCATTCAGCATCCGGGTTTCTCGTATTGCGTGAAATTTCGAGAAAATAGAGCATGACACATCTGTCACACGCTTGTTTCTCGCGCATTCGAATATAAACATTGGTCAGTTTCGAATTGTCGAAGCCGGATAGCTGAAAAGGAAAACAGGCACGTGGATTCCATAATCCCTTTATTGTCCGACCCCGCTGCGTGGGTGGCGCTCGTCACCCTTATCGTCATGGAGGTCGTGCTTGGCATCGACAACCTGATCTTTATTTCCATTCTCACCAATAAGTTGCCGGAGCATCAGCGCGACAAGGCCAGAAAAATCGGTATTGGCCTGGCGCTGATCATGCGTCTGGGCCTGCTCGGCACCGTCGCGTGGATCGTACAGCTGACCGAACCCGTCTTCGAACTCTTCGGTCAGGGCTTCTCGTGGAAGGACATGATCCTCATCGGCGGCGGTCTGTTCCTCGTGTGGAAGGCCACCAAGGAAATTCACCACAATGTGGACCCGGAAGACCACAAGGAAGACATGGTCGGCAACGCTGCCATCACCAGCTTCTCGTCTGCCATCGTGCAGATTCTGCTGCTCGACCTCGTCTTTTCGCTCGACAGCATCATCACCGCCGTCGGCATGACACCGCACGTGCCGATCATGGTTGTTGCCGTCGTCTTCGCCGTTACCGTCATGCTGCTGGCCGCCAATCCGCTGGCCAACTTCATCGAAAAGAATCCGACAGTCGTCATGCTGGCGCTGGCGTTCTTGCTGATGATCGGCACGACGCTGATTGCCGAAGGCATGGGCTTCCATGTTCCAAAGGGCTACGTCTACGCCGCCATGGCGTTTTCGGCGCTGGTGGAAGTGCTCAACATGGTCTCGCGCAACTCGCGCCGGAAGAAAAAGGGCACTGTGCATTAATTGCGCTGAGCCCGTCTGAGAAAAAACGAAAGGCCCGTGTCATGCGGGCCTTTTTGCGTCCGGGGTGATATGATGTCCACGGAGGACGACGACATGGCATTTGTCATCAAGACAGATATCCCAGACCCGGATGCGCAGACATTCTCCTTCACCGCGCAGAAAACCATGTATGGCGGCAAGCATATTGCCGAAGGCGATACGGTGTTTCTGTTTGCGAGCGAGAACGAGGGCGGACGGGGTCTTGTAGCAAAAGGCACCGTCTCGAGCGAGGAAGCCGTGGCCAGAACGCCTGATATTGACCGGCAGACGCCGCGCGTCAGCATCATCGTCAAGTGCACCACCATGGCGACAAAGCCCCTGGGCCGCACGCAGGTCAAGCCCTTCAGGGACTGGGATGATGGCCAGCCCGAAACCGAACTCAATTTCAAACTCTACCGACAGGCGACAAACAAGATCGTCGGCATTTCCGAGGTGACCGCCCGTTTTCTGGAGAGGCACTTCGCGTGATATGACACCGCACAAAGTTTTCGGCAGGCGCGCAGGAACTGCCGATGCGGGCTTGCGTTGTTGGTCACACATCATGCAAAACGTCTTCTTCGTTTTCCAGATTCCGAAAGTAAATCAGTCTCATGACCATCGAGCAGATCTTAGCCTTCAGCGTGATCGCCGGAATGATGGTCGCTTTCATCATCGACAAGTTTCGATATGACGTGGTGGCGTGCAGCGCGCTGCTGATTGCCGTCGCGCTCGGCGTCGTGCCGTTCGACAAGGCGTTTTCGGGTTTTTCGGACGATATCGTGATCATCGTCGCCAGCGCGCTGATCGTCAGCACATCGGTGGCGCGCTCCGGCATCGTCGATACGACGATCAAGAAATACTTTCCGGAGATGCGCTCCAAACATCTGCAACTGGCGTTTCTGATGATCGTGGTCGCCGTGATGTCGGCTTTCATCAAGAACATCGGCGCGCTGGCGATCATGATCCCGGTCGCCTTCCAGTTCGCCCGCAAGTCCGGCAGCCCCGTCTCCTATTATTTGATGCCGATGGCTTTTGCTGCTTTGTTGGGCGGGTTGATGACGCAGATCGGCACGTCGCCCAACATCGTGGTTTCGCGGCTGCGAGAGGAAATGACCGGGCAGAGCTTTTCCATGTTCGATTTCACGCCCGTGGGTGCAACACTCGCCGTGGTCGGCATCGCGTTTCTGACATTCGGCTACAAGCTGCTTCCGGCGCGCGCCAAGGATGGCGCGTCCGTCGAGGATATTCTGGAAGAGGCAAGCTATGCCGCCGAGGCCACGCTGCCTGCCGACAGCCTGATGATCGGCAAGCCGCTGAGCGACCTTCTGAAACAGGCGGATGGAGACGTCATTACGAACACCATCATTCGCGGCCACCGACGTGTTTCGCCGTTCCCTGATGTGACATTGAAGGCAGGCGACACCATTCTTCTGGAGGGGACGTCCGAGGGGCTGGACCGGATCGTTTCCAATGCCAAGCTGACACTATCGGGCAAGCCGATTACCGAAAATGGCCAGAAAACGGTCGATCTCATCGCCATGGAAGCGGTGATCAGCAACGAATCCCTGCTGAGCGGGCTTTCCGCCAGGGAGTTGGCGCTGTCCTACACGCGTGGCGTCAACCTCATCGCGGTCAGCCGACGTGGCCACCGCGTCAATGAGCGGCTGAGCGACCTGACGTTGAAGGCGGGTGACGTGATCGTTTTGCAGGGATCACGCAAGAACCTGCCGGTGGTGCTGCGGGAATTCTCGTTGTTGCCGTTGGCGCAGCGCGAAATCCTGCTGGGTGTGCAGCGACGCGCCTTCATTCCCGTCATGATCCTCGCGGCGGCCATGCTGGCGGCAGCAACGGGCATTGCGCCGGTGGCGGTTGCCTTCTTCGCTGCGGCCTTCGCGATGATCCTTGTCGGCGCCATTCCGTTGACCGAAGTCTACAAATCCATCGACGGGCCGATCCTCGTCATGCTGGCGGCCCTCATTCCCGTCAGCGACTCGCTGCGATCGACGGGAGCCAGCGACCTGATTGCCGGATGGCTGGGCCATGCCGCCCAAGGCCTGCCGCCTTTTGCTGCGCTAGGCATGATCCTGCTGACGGCCATGGCGGTGACGCCTTTCCTCAACAATGCTGCGACCGTGCTGGTGATGGGGCCGATTGCGGCGGGCTTTGCGACGACGCTGGGTTTTCGCCCCGAAGCCTTCCTGATGGCGGTTGCCATCGGCGCCGGTTGCGACTTTCTCACCCCCATCGGCCATCAGTGCAACACGCTGGTCATGGGGCCGGGCGGTTACAAGTTCAGTGACTATCCGCGCCTCGGGGCTCCGCTGTCCGTCATGATCGTCATCGTTTCCATTCCCATGCTGCTCTATGTCTGGCCCGTCTAGGGATCAGTCTAGGACGGGCCAAAACAACCTAATTTTCTTGACGCATGCGGCTGAATGTGGCCTAAGCCATGACAACAGGAAACTGTGGGATGGCAGCGTCTTCAGCCGTTTTCCCGCTTTTTCCATGCATTCAACAACACATCAGTGACACGTGGCTTGCCCCGTATCACCCTGCGTCAGCACGAGTGAATTTCAATGACCACTTCCGGCGTCCGCGTCCGTATTGCACCTTCCCCCACCGGCGAGCCGCATGTCGGCACAGCCTATATCGCACTTTTCAACTACCTCTTTGCCAAAAAGCATGGTGGTGAATTCATCCTGCGCATCGAAGATACCGATGCCACGCGCTCCACGCGCGAATATGAAGACAAGGTGCTGGAAGCGCTGAAATGGACCGGTCTGACATGGTCCGAAGGCCCAGACGTTGGCGGCCCTTACGGCCCCTACCGCCAGTCCGACCGCAAGGACATGTATCAGCCGTTTGCCGATGAGCTGCTGGAAAAGGGCCATGCTTTCCGCTGTTTCTGCACGCCGGAGCGGTTGACGGAAATGCGCGAGGGACAGCGCGCCGCCGGCAAGCCCCCGAAATATGACGGTCTCTGCCTGGATCTGAAGGCGGAAGAAGTGACAGACAAGATGGAAGCGGGCGAAGCCTCCGTCGTGCGGATGAAAATCCCTGCCGAAGGCTCCTGCGATTTCACCGATGGCGTTTACGGCGATGTTTCGATCCCTTGGGACAGCGTCGACATGCAGGTTCTGATGAAGGCCGATGGCATGCCGACCTACCACATGGCCAACGTCATCGACGACCATCTGATGAAGATCACCCATGTGGCGCGCGGCGAGGAATGGCTGGCATCGGTGCCGAAGCACATTTTGCTGTATCGCTACTTCGGTTGGGACCAGCCGACATTCATGCATCTGTCTTTGATGCGCAATGCCGACAAATCCAAGCTGTCGAAACGCAAGAACCCGACGTCCATCTCCTACTACTCGGCACTCGGCTATCTGCCGGAAGCCTTGATGAACTTCCTCGGCCTGTTCTTCATCCAGATCGGCGAAGGCGAAGAGCTTTTGACCATGGACGAGCTGGCTGAAAAGTTCGACCCCGAGGCCCTGTCCAAGGCCGGTGCCATCTTCGACATTCAAAAGCTGGACTGGCTGAACGGTCGCTGGCTGCGCGAAAAGCTGACCCAGGACGAGTTCATTGCCCGCACGCTGGAATGGGCGATGGAAAATGCGCGTCTGACCGAAGGCCTGAAGCTTTCGCAGAGCCGTATTTCGAAGCTCGGCGATCTGCCGAACTTAGCTGGCTTCCTGCTGTCGAGCGATGTCGGCCTGACGCCAGCGTCCTTCGCTGGTCTTAAGAGCAAGACGGAGGAGATCCACGAAATCCTGACCACCGTTGCCGCCGATCTGGAGAAAATGCCGGACTGGACGCTGGAATCCATCGAGCAGGAATTGCGCGATGTGGCCGAACGCACTGGCAAGAAGCTGCGCGTGGTGACGCCGCCGCTCTTCGTCGCCATGTCCGGTTCTTCGCGCTCGCTGCCACTGTTCGATAGCATGGCGGTGCTGGGCCGTTCCGTGGTGCGCCAGCGTTTGAAGGTGGCGATTGCGGTTGCGGCGACGATGGTTGGCGCTGGAAGTTAAGCGGGCAACGCGGCGGGCGAGCCGATGCCAACGGCCGTCGTCCGCACACCTCTCCGTCATCCTCGGGCTTGACCCGAGGATCTACTCACGGTGCCAGGGGTGAGACGTCGAACGTGCCGATGACGCAGCAGATTCTCGGGACAAGCCCGAGGATGACGAGACGGGAAGATACGGGGCAAACAACAAAGTCACCGCATCACCAAACAGAACAACTTGCCCGAAGAAGGCCCCGACGATGACCGACAAGACAACCGAAACCACCGCCCTATCCTCCGACGTGACAGAAGTGCGCCGCCAGAAACTGGCGATGCTGCGCGAGAAGGTTGGCGACGTCTATCCCGCCCATTTCCACCGCACGCTGACCAATGCCGAGCTGGCCGAGAAATACGCAGACATCGAGCCGGACGTTGAAACCGGCGACACCGTCACCGTTGCGGGCCGCGTCTATTCCAACCGCAATTCCGGCATGTTCATGGATATCCATGACGCATCCGGCAAGGTGCAGATCTTCTCCCACAAGGATACGACGCCGCAGGAAGCGCGCGATCTGCTGCCGATGATCGATATCGGCGACATCATCGGCGTGACCGGCAAGGTGCGTCGCACCAAGCGCGGTGAGCTGACGATCAACGCCGAAGAGATCACCATGCTGACCAAGTCTCTGCTGCCGATGCCGGAGAAGTGGAGCGGGATTTCCGATATCGAAATTCGCTATCGCAAGCGCCATCTGGATATTCTCTCCAACGAGGAGTCCAAGCTGCGCTTCCAGCAGCGGTCCAAGATCATTTCCGGCATTCGCCGCTTCATGGAAAACGAGGCATTTCTTGAAGTGGAAACGCCGATGTTGCAGACCGTCTATGGCGGCGCGACGGCTGACCCGTTCAAGACCTTCCACAACACGCTGAAGCAGGACATGTATCTGCGCATTGCGCCGGAACTGTTCCTGAAGCGCACGCTGGTGTCTGGCCTGTCCGACAAGGTGTTCGAAATCAACCGCAACTTCCGCAATGAAGGTGTTTCCACCCGGCACAATCCGGAATTCACCATGCTGGAATGCTACTGGGCCTATGCCGACTACGAAGACATCATGGGTCTGGTCGAGCGCATGTTCGAGACGTTGGCGCTGGCCATCCACGGCACGACGGAACTGGACTTTCAGGGCAAGACGATTTCCTTCAAGGGTCCGTTCAAGCGCGTGCCGATGCCGGATGCGGTAAAGGAAGCCACCGGCATCGACTTCCTGGCCATCAAGACAGACGAAGAAGCACGCGCCGCGGCACGAGCCGCCGGTTTCGAGGTCGAGAAGGACTGGACATGGGGCGAATGCCTGGCCTTCATCTTTGAAGAGAAGGTCGAGAGCACACTGATCCAGCCAAGCCACGTCACGCATTTCCCCAAGGACATCTCGCCCTTCGCCAAGGAAGTACCGGGCGAGCCGCGTCTGGTGGAGCGTTTCGAGAGCTATTGCAACGCCTGGGAAGTCGGCAATGCCTTCTCCGAGCTCAACGACCCGGAAGAACAGCGCAAGCGCATGGTCGAACAGCTGGAGCAGGCCCATGCCCGTGGCGAAAAGGACAAGCAGCTGGACGACGAATTCCTCGACGCCATCGATCAGGGCATGCCGCCCGCCGGTGGCCTCGGCATCGGTGTCGACCGTCTGGTCATGCTCTTGACCAACGCGCCGTCCATCCGCGATGTCATTCTGTTCCCGGCCCGACGCCAGAAGGCCGATTGAGTTTTACGAATAGATACGAAAGCCGGGGGCAGCGATGTCTCCGGCTTTTTTTTGTTTGGGTGATGGGCGGTACAGCGATGGTGGGGGGATGTCGGCATACCCTCTCTCGTCACCCTCGGGCTCGTCCCGAGGGTCTAATCACGCTTCTGCGGAAGCGACGTAGCAGATCCTCGGGACAGGTGTACGTCCCTGATACATAGTTGACAGATGTTCGGAGACATCCCTGACAGTTTGCCATCTGGCACAGGAGGTCGGGATGGCTTGGCGGGAGTTGTCTGTTTTGGATCAGCGACGAGAATTCGTGATGCTTGCGTCTTTGGATGGGGCCAATGTTTCGGCCTTGTGCAGGCGTTTCGGTATCAGTCGGCAGACGGGATATGTCTGGCTGCGGCGGGTGCAGGCGGGAGAGGCCGTGCAGGATCGCTCTCGTCGTCCGCATTCAAGCCCTCGCCGAACGCCCGACGATGTGGAGCGTCGTGTTCTGGATATCCGTGACGAGCATCCCGCCTGGGGTGCCCGCAAGATTGCACGGCGGCTGCAGGATCTCGCAATGGAGCCTCTCTCGGCTTCCACCATTCATGCCGTTTTGACGCGTCATGACAGAATAGGCCAGCAGACGAAGGAGCGGATGGCAAATGGCCGCTTCGAGCGCGAGGCACCCAATCTGCTGTGGCAGATGGATTTCAAGGGGCGCATCCGGATGGCCTGTGGCAACTGGTGCTATCCCCTGACCATCATCGATGATCATTCCCGCTTCGCCATCGCAATCGAAGCCTGCCTGGACGAGCGACTGGGAACCGTGCGCAGCAGGCTGGAGACGATCCTGCGCCGTTACGGTCTGCCAATGGCTATCTACTGCGACAATGGCAACCCATGGGACACGGGCGTGCCCAACCAGTGGACGCGATTGTGGGTTTGGCTGTTGAAGCTTGGTATCGAACTGATCCATTCACGGCCCTATCATCCGCAGGGGCGTGGCAAGAACGAGCGGTTTCATCGCAGTCTCAAGGCCGAGGTCATCGACTTCGCCACTTTTTCGGATCAGGCACACGCGCAAAAAGCTTTCGACCGCTGGCGCGACATCTACAACCACCACCGTCCACATGAGGCAATCGGCATGGCAGTACAAGCCAGCCGCTATAGACCGTCACCGCGTCCTTTTCCAAGCCAGCTTCCAGAGCCAGTCTACGACAGCACCGAGACAATCCGATGCGTCAGTTCCACAAAGGGATATGTCAGTTTCAAGGGCAAAGCCTGGCGTGTTCCCAATGCCTTCAGGAGCGAACGCCTCGCCATTCGCCTCCTGAACCGCAATGGCCTGTATGGCGTCTTCTTCGGCGCCACACAGGTCGCAAAAATCAACCTCGAAAACCCCTGACAAATGTCAGGGATGTCTCCCAACATCTGTCAGGGATGTGTCCAGGCTTTACAACAGGCCCGAGGATGACGGCAATTACCGACCGATATGCTTCTCACCGCGTTTCTTCGCCAGATCGATCTGCTTCTGGCGGTTGCGAAAGCGGGTACGGTCTTCTTCGGTGCGATCGTCATAGCAGCTGGGGCAGGAGACGCCTTCTTCGAATTTTGGCGAGAGGCGAACTTCCGGCGTAATCGGGTTGCGGCAGGCGTGGCAGAGTTTGTGGTCGCCCTCGGCCAGACCGTGGACAACGGACACGCGCTCGTCGAACACGAAGCACGCACCTTCCCACAGGCTCTCTTCCTGCGGCACTTCTTCCAGATATTTTAAAATGCCACCCTTGAGGTGATAGACCTCATCGAAGCCCTGATCCTTCATGAAGGCCGTGGCCTTTTCGCAGCGAATGCCGCCGGTGCAGTACATGGCGATCTTGGGCTTGTTGTGCAGGCCGGGATTGTTCTTCACCCAGTCTGGAAACTCGCGGAAGGTCTTGGTCTGCGGATCGACCGCGCCCTGAAAGATGCCGATGGCGGTTTCGTAATCGTTGCGGGTGTCGATGAGGATCGTGTCGGGATCGGAGATCAGCGCGTTCCAGTCCTTCGGGTCCACATAGGTGCCGACGATCTGGTTCGGATCGATATCCGGCACGCCCATCGTGACGATTTCCTGCTTCAGCTTCACCTTCATGCGCACGAAGGGCATCTTGGACGCACGGCTTTCCTTGTGCTCAAGATGAGTGAATTCTGGCTGGGCCCGCAGATAGGCAAGAACGGCTCCGACGCCCGCATCGGTCCCGGCGATGGTTCCGTTGATACCTTCGGTGGCCAGCAGCAGCGTGCCCTTGACGCCCTGTTCCTGACACAGCGTGAACAGCGGCTCGCGCACGCTTTCAAACCGCGGGAAGCGGGCGAAATGGTACAGCGCTGCCACGAGAAAATTACCGGTGGCGTCCGGGCGGGGTAGGATAGAGTTGTCGGTCATGGCGGCTGAAATACAGCCAGACGGGCGTTTGCGCAATCTTATTTCGCGCTGGCAGCGTCCGTCGGTGAAGTTTTGATTTTCGTCAGGACGAGGCCACAGCCGCTACCGGGCCGCATGTTCCCACAAAGCCGCGATGATGCGGCTCTCGGCGCCAGAGGATTCGGCAAAGACATGATCGGCGAGATCAAGACAGTCCTGCCGCAACGCCTGCTGGCGGCGGGTGATGGTGTCCAGCAAGAGCGTAAGCGTGTCGCCACCGGCAAAGTGCTCGGGCTCCCGGTCTGCAAAGGCTGCGAGCACCGAAAGATCATGCTCGTGGCCAAGAAGGTCCACCAGCCGCTTGGCATCGACTTTCTTGGCGCGCAAAGCGGAGGGCCAGACGCGGCGCAGCAGCGCCAGATGCATCCAGTAGACCTGCCCGCTCTTGCGCAGATCGTGAAAGCTCTCGTCATGGGCGCGTTCGTGGCACTGCTGAAGCGCTGTCAGCGCCTTCTTGCGCTGCCTGCGCCATGTCTGCCGCACCAGCCGCACCGCCGTCTTCGCTCCCGTGGGAAGGGAGAGTTTCGCGAGCGCTTCCTTGCCTGCTTCGCATTCGGCAATGGCCGTGTCGATCCGGGCCTTAAAGTCGCCCTCGTCGCCGGTCAGGGCATCGCGCCTGCTGGCCAGTACTGTTTCAGCGGCGGTCAGGGCCTGCCGCTCATTGTCGGTGCTGGCAAAATTCTGGAGGTAGTGGATCGTTTCCACCAATGCCGCTGCATCCCGCGCCTGCGAGAGCGAGCGGGCGATATCGCGAAACCGCAGGTTTTCAGTGCTGCGAAATTTCGGCTCTTCGCTTTGCACGAAGCGGTAGAGCGCCCGCAGGCGCTTGAATTTCTTGCGCGCACCGTGCACGGCGGCATGCGGGCCATCCGGCTGATTGGACAGGAGAGCGATGGCATCGTCGATCAGCTCCGTGCCGATGCGATGTACCTCGTTATCGAGCGGCTTTCTGGGGTCAATCCTGAATGACATAGCACAGCTCGCTGCTGAGGTCGTCTGTTGCCAGATGCTGGTTGGAATAGCGCGGGTCGCCGGTCACTTCGTCTCCCACCCAGGCCGGTAGTGCTGGCTGGTCCGTCTCGGCGGTCAGTTCCACCTCTGCCACCACCAGCCCCCGATAGAGGCCATCGAACACGTCGATTTCCCAGACGAAGCCCTCATGGGGAACGGTGTAGCGGATTTTCTCGATGATGGTGCCGGGTGCAGTGGCCAGCAGTTCCTCGCCATCGGCGACAGGAATGTCATATTCGTATTCATCTCGGACAAGGCTGTTGGCGCCCACCTTGATGGTCAGGGTCGCCGCTTCGTTTTCCTTGATGCGCACCCGAACGGACCGGTCTTCCAGGGAAACGATGTAACCCTGGCGAAAGCGCGTACGCGTCGCGATTTCCTCGCGCCAGCTGTCATCCGCGACCAGAAACTTGCGTTCGATTTCTTTTGCCATTCAACAGCCTGCCCGATTTTCGGCAACCCTAGCCTATGACGTTGTCATGAAAAAGCAATCAAACTGAAATATTTCGTTTTGCCTCGACACATCAGGCTTTGCGCGGTAATTGAGTGCGCAATTCAATCGATTCAATAGAGGAGACACCATCATGGCCCAGGATTCCGAAAAGCTGCTTTCCATCCTGAAACTCCAGCCGGTGGTGCCTGTCCTCATCGTCGATGACGTGGCCTCTGCCGTACCGCTCGCGCGTGCGCTTGTGGCGGGTGGTCTCAAAGCCATCGAAATCACCATGCGCACACCGGTTGCGCTGGACGCCATCCGCGCAGTGGCTGATGAAGTCGAAGGCGCGCATGTGGGTGCGGGCACCATTCTCAACGCCAAAGATTTCGAAGCCGCGGCCAAGGCAGGCTCGACTTTCATCGTCAGCCCCGGCATCAACAAGAGCGTGATGGAAGCGGCCAAGGGTTCCAAGGTTCCGCTGCTGCCCGGTGCTGCAACGGCCAGCGAAGTCATGCATCTGCGCGACAAGGGCTACAAGGTCCTGAAGTTCTTCCCCGCCGAACAGGCCGGTGGCGCGCCTTACCTCAAGGCGCTGTCCTCGCCGCTGGCAGGCACCATGTTCTGCCCCACGGGTAGTGTTTCGCTGAAGAATGCCAGGGATTACCTGTCGCTGCCGAACGTCGTTTGCGTTGGCGGTTCCTGGGTTGCGCCGAAGGAACTGATCGCAGCGGGTGACTGGGAGGGCATCACCAAGCTCGCAGCAGAAGCCGCAGCGCTTGCCGTCTGAAGTTGAGGCGTTCACGACGGCGTGAACGTGCCTGCCATTTGTATTCGTGTCAGCACTTCCTATCTCCTGTTTATATTCAACAAACAGGAGATTTGAATGTTCGACGCGAAAAAGCTTCTAGACCAGTTTTTGGGCTCCAACGTACCGGGCCTGTCGGGAAGCGTGCGGGATCGGGCTGGACAGGCCACCCAGATCGCGAAGAACAATCCGATGAAGGCAGGCGCCATCGCCGCCGCCATCTTCGGCACCAAGACCGGTCGCAAGCTGGCGGGTAACGCGGCAGCGGTTGGCGGCATCGCCGCCATCGCCGGTCTCGGCTATCTCGCCTACAAAAACTATCAGTCTGGCCAGAAGCCAGAGGCCGTGCAGCAACCGCAGCCGACCCAAGAGCTATTGCCACCACCGGTGGATTCCCCTTTTCACCCGCAGTCTGAAACGCTCTCCAACACTTTCGCGCTGACGCTGGTGCAGGCCATGATCGCAGCTGCCAAAGCCGATGGCCATATCGACGAAGCCGAGCGCGCGCGTATCATGGAAAAGGTGCAGGTCTCCGAGCTTGATAGCGAAGCAGGTGCCTTCATCGAAAAGGAACTGGCCGATCCGCTGGACATCAACGCACTTGTCGCGGCCGCCAAGACCGAAGAGCAGAAGGTGGAACTCTACACCGCGTCCCGCCTGACCATCGAACCCGACAGCCGCGCCGAGCGCGGATATCTGGATTTGCTGGCCGGACGCCTTGGCCTGCCGGACGCGCTGGTGGAGCATATCGAGGCGACGGTTTCTGCTGCTAAGGTTTAATAGCGTTTTATGTGGGTGGGTGAGTGAGTAGGCTCCCCCTCCCCTTATAACCTCCCTTCACCGTCATTTGGGTGCGTACTGCCCAAGTGCGGTGGCGGATAGAGAGAAGCCCGGGGAGGCCGAGGCCCCCCGGCAGAGCCTAGTTTGGGCATCCGCCGTTCCATCGGCCCAGAACAGCCGCCAGTCCCGCTTGCGCAAGAAAAGCACGTAACGCGAGGACGGGATAAGATGGATATTATCGTGGCATAGGTATCTCAAAGAACTGCCTCGGCGCTGCGGTTTCACCGTCTGACGCGCGCGTTTTCGTCGGGACGACCATGAGTTCCAACGATTAAGCACCACCATAACCACGAAACCGCCATTGAGGTACGTACGTCATTTTTTGATTTACGTACCTCAAAAACTCCTCTATGGACCATGGCCGGAGGATGCATGAAGCCTACAGTTCACGATATCGCATCGAAAGCGGGTGTCAGCCTTGCGACCGTTGACCGGGTGATCAACCTGCGTCCGGGCGTGCATGCCTTGACGCGCGCCAAGGTGGAAACGGCGATTTCAGAGCTGGGTTATGTGCGCGATATGGCCGCTGCCAATCTGGCCAAGGGGCGCAGCTATGCGCTGGTCTTCATTCTACCCAACAATGACAATTCTTTCATGGCGGGCCTGCGTGCCGAGGTGCGGATGGCCGCTTCGCGGTCCTATCTGGAGCGTACCTCCATCCGCATCATCGAGGTGCCACCGTTCGATGCGGCGGCGCTGGCGCAGGCACTGGATGTGGCACGCCAGGAGAAGCCCTCCGGCGTTGCCTTCGTCGCCATCGATGCCGAGGATGTGGTGGAGGCCACGGACCGGCTAGCGGAAAGCGGCATTGCGGCTGTCACGCTCGTCTCCGATCTCACCGGCTCGAAGCGAGACCATTTCGCCGGTGTCGATAACGTCGCCGCCGGGCGCACCGCAGCCAGCCTCATGGGCCGGTTTTCATCCGGCAGAACCGGCGACATCGCCGTTCTGGCGGGCTCGATGCTGGTCAAGGATCACCGCGAGCGTCTGGCCGGTTTTCAGGCCGTGATGCGCGACGAATTTCCTGACCTGACCCTGCTGCCGGTGCTGGAAGGCCGTGACGATCCTGACGCTGTCGAGCAACTGACGGCGGATTGCCTGCGTCAAAACCCCGATCTGCTCGGCCTTTACAGTCTGGGGGCCGGTAATCGCGGCCTTATCAAAACCCTGCGTGCATCGCCCTCCTCGCCCTTCGCAATCGCCCATGAACTGACCGAGAACACGGCCAACGCCCTGCGCGAGGGCGTGCTCGATGCGGTGCTGAATCAGGATGCGGGCCACGAGGTGCGCAGCGCTATCAGGGTGCTGAAAGCCCGCGCCGATGGCCTTGCGGTCATCGAGGCGCAGGAGCGCATTCGTATCGACATATTCTTGCGGGATAATCTCCCCTGACACTGACATAGCACTGGAGGAAACATGTATCTCGGTCTCGATTTGGGAACATCCGGCGTCAAGGCGCTGCTGATCGATGGCGATCAAAACGTCATCGGTTCGGCCAATGGCGCGCTGGACGTTTCACGCCTCCACCATGGCTGGTCCGAGCAGAACCCGGCGGACTGGATCACCGCCACGCAAACGGCGATTGCCGGTCTGAAGGCGAAGCACCCCAAGGAATTGTCCGCCGTCAAAGGCATCGGCTTGTCAGGCCATATGCATGGCGCAACGCTGGTGGATGCGGCAGGCGATGTGCTGCGCCCCTGCATTCTGTGGAACGACACCCGCTCCTATGCCGAAGCGGCAAAGCTGGACGCCGACCCGCGCTTCCGTAAGATCACCGGCAACATCGTCTTTCCCGGCTTCACTGCGCCGAAGCTGGTGTGGGTTGCCAATAACGAGCCGGAGATCTTCGCCAAGGTCGCCAAGGTCTTGCTGCCGAAGGATTATCTGCGTCTCTGGCTGACGGGAGAGTATATTTCCGAAATGTCCGACTCCGCTGGCACCTCGTGGCTCGATACCGGGGCGCGCAAGTGGTCAACGGAATTGCTGGAGGCCACCGGCCTCACCGAACAGCAGATGCCATCGCTGGTCGAAGGCACGGACGAGGCGGGAACGCTACGCTCCGAGCTTGCCTCCTCATGGGGCATCTCCGGCAAGGTCGTGGTCGCTGGTGGCGCAGGTGATAACGCGGCGTCCGCCTGCGGCATGGGCACGGTTTCGGAAGGCCATGCCTTCGTATCGCTGGGCACATCAGGCGTCTTGTTTGCCGCCAACGCATCCTATCTGCCCAAGCCCGAAAGCGCCGTTCATGCCTTCTGCCATGCTTTGCCCAACACATGGCACCAGATGGGCGTCATTCTCTCGGCGACTGACGCGCTGAACTGGTACTCCGGCATCACCGGCAAATCCGCTGGCGATCTTTCGACCGAACTGGGCGACGAGTTGAAGGCACCGACAGGCGTCACCTTCGCGCCCTATCTTTCAGGCGAACGCACGCCCCACAATGACGCGGCCATTCGCGGCTCCTTCATTGGCCTGTCCCACGAAAGCGACCGCAAGGCGCTGACGCAGGCCGTGATGGAAGGCGTGACCTTCGCGATCAGAGATAATCTCGAAGCGCTGAAATCCGCCGGCACCTCGATCGACCGCGTCACCGCCATCGGCGGCGGTTCGCGTTCGCGCTATTGGCTGGCGTCCATCGCCACTTCGCTTGGTGTATCAGTGGATATTCCGGCGGAAGGTGACTTCGGTGCGGCTTTTGGTGCCGCGCGTCTGGGGCTGATTGCGGCGACGGGGGTTGATCCAGTTGCGGTGTGCTCGCAGCCGGAAACGGAGGAGACGATCGAGCCGCTGGCGGCGCTGGGTGAGGCCTATGAGGAGGCTTATGGGCGCTATCGGGCTCTTTATCCGGCGATCAGGACGCTTTCGCATTGATGGTCGCCGGGTGGGATTCACCCCCCTCTGTCCTGCCGGACATCTCCCCCACACGGAGGGAGATCGGCTAGACGCTTGCTCCTCGCTCTATCCGCAGGCTTCAAGATGGGGCGAGAGGTTTCAACGAGTCGATCTCCCCACCTGTGGGGGAGATGCCCGGCAGGGCAGAGGGGGGTAAGCCCCACCCACCAACACAAGCGAATAGAACACTTCACTATTTTACCACTATGCAAACCAGGGAGAGAACCATGACCACAGGCTTTTTCGGCGACATCCAGAAAATCAAATATGAAGGTCCAGACAGCACCAACCCGCTGGCCTTCCGCCATTACAACCCCGATGAGATCGTCGGCGGCAAGCGCATGGAAGAGCATCTGCGCTTTGCGGTGGCTTACTGGCACACCTTCACATGGCCAGGCGGCGACCCCTTCGGTGGCCAGACATTCGAGCGTCCATGGTTTGAAGATACGATGCAGGCGGCAAAATTGAAGGCCGATGTCGCCTTCGAATTCTTCTCGCTTCTGGGCTCGCCGTTCTACTGCTTCCACGATGCCGACGTGCGTCCCGAAGGCAAGACCTTTGCGGAAAACACGAAGAATCTCAACGAGATCGTCGATTACTTCGGCCAGAAGCAGGCCGATACCGGCGTCAAGCTTCTTTGGGGCACAGCCAACCTGTTTTCCAACCGTCGCTTCATGTCCGGTGCAGCAACCAACCCGGACCCGGATGTATTTGCCTATTCGGCAGCAACGGTGAAGACCTGCCTGGATGCCACGAAAAAACTTGGCGGTGCGAACTACGTGCTCTGGGGCGGTCGTGAAGGTTATGAAACCCTGCTCAACACCGATGTGAAGCGTGAGCTGGACCAGCTTGGCCGCTTCCTCAATTTGGTAGTGGAATACAAGTACAAGATCGGTTTTGAAGGCACGATCCTCATCGAGCCGAAGCCACAGGAGCCGACCAAGCACCAGTATGATTACGACGTCGCCACCGTCTACGCCTTCCTGCAGAAGCACGGGCTGGACAAGGAAGTGAAGGTCAATATCGAGCAGGGCCACGCCATTCTGGCCGGTCACTCCTTCGAGCATGAACTGGCCATGGCCAACGCCTTCGGCATTTTCGGTTCCATCGACATGAACCGCAACGACTACCAGTCCGGCTGGGATACCGACCAGTTCCCCAACAACGTGCCGGAAATGGCGCTGGCCTATTACCACGTGCTGGAAGGCGGCGGTTTCAAGAATGGCGGCACCAACTTCGACAGCAAGCTGCGTCGTCAGTCGCTCGACCCGGCAGATCTGCTGATCGGTCACATCGGCGGCATGGATTGCTGCGCCCGTGGCCTCAAGGCTGCGGCCAAGATGGTCGAAGACAAGGCCCTGTCGCAGCCGCTGGCAGACCGTTACGCCAAGTGGGATTCGGCAGATGCGCAGAAGCTGCTGCGCGGCGAGTTGAAGCTGGATGAGATCGCGGCGATGGTGGAGCGCGACAACATCAACCCTGAGCCAAAGTCCGGTCGTCAGGAATATCTGGAGAACGTTGTTAATCGCTACGTTTAATAGTCTTTCGCCGCGCAGACGCGCGACGACTAGATTCCTGTGACACGCACAGGAATGAGGGGGAGCTTACCTCCCCCTCATCACTCATCAAAAATCGTTTTCGAAAAAATAAAAAAATTCTCAAATTTTTTTCTCCACGGCCTCCAACCCTCCCGCATAATCCCCGTGCTTTCGAAACAAAGGGGTGCAACGCGCGGCATCCTGGCGGTTCGAAGGCCGGTATCGACAAGCGGTTGCTTAACAAAAGAGCCGTTTCCGTGGACCCACCTCTTGCCACTGGCCAGGCAAGGGACCGGGCGTTCCGATAGGTACCGTGACGTGCAGTTGTAATAGGTCCGGCAAATGCAAGACCTAGACCATAATCCGCCAATGCTTCCCGCATTTGCCGGACATGCCTGATCCCCCGGCCCGCTGTCTTGAATGGAGCGGGCCGGTGAGGATTTTGCTTGGTTACTCGTCTGTGCCTTCTTGTGTGCACCGCAACATCACCTATCTGTATGACGTTTTACGGATAGCCCGGCGTGGCGCATGCGTGCCATGACTTGAGGACCTGTCCCAAGGAGATTTTATGCTGATCGAGAAATTGAACTGGCGTTATGCCACCAAGAAGATGGACCCCTCCAAGTCGGTTTCGCAGGACAAGGTCGACCGCATCATCGAGGCCGCCCGTCTGGCGCCGACATCGAGCGGCTTGCAGCCCTTCGAAATCATCGTCGTCACCAACCCGGAAACGCGCGCCAAGATTCAGGAAATCTCCTGGAACCAGGCGCAGGTCACCGAAGGTTCGCATCTGCTGGTGTTCGCCGCCTGGGACAACTACACCGCAGACCGCATCAACCACATGTTCGATCTGACCAATGACGAGCGTGGCTTCAAGAACGAAGGCTGGGAAAACTATCGCCAATCACTGCTGTCGTCCTACCCTCAGCGTGATGCCGAAGTGAATTTCCAGCACGCCGCCCGTCAGGCCTATATCGCCTTCGGCATGGCCGTTGCGCAGGCTGCTTTCGAAGGTGTGGATTCCACCCCGATGGAAGGCTTCGATCCGGCCAAGCTGGACGAAATCCTCGGCCTTCGTGAAAAGGGCCTGCGCTCGGCAGTTATTTTGCCTCTGGGTTATCGCAAGGAAGAGGGCGACTGGCTGGTCAACCTCAAGAAGGTTCGCCGCCCGCTGGAAGAGTTCGTCTCCACCGTCGAGTGATCGTCCCGCCGCAGATTGCGGTCGATTTTTCCGCTACTGGCGGATAATTGAAAAACCATACCTATAATTCTGTATCGCAGACAGGCATGTTTGCGATACAGAGATGCCGATCCCGGTTTCCATAAGGAAAGTTGAACGTAATGCTCCGGAGCGTCATGCGTTGTCGAATGTGCCAGATGGCAGCATGAGCGAAGCGGCTTTCCCTGCCGCCGGGTTTCGACCTTGGAAATACAGTCCGAAGAGCATTTTATGATATCTGACATTTCAGCGGCTAGTGCCGTGCCATCCGGTCAAGCGGCCAGCGACCCCATGGTCGCCTTTCAAGCCGTGACCAAGACCTTTGGTGACCCCGCCAGCAAAACCTCGTTTACGGCCCTTGCCGGTGTGGACTACGTGGTTCCACGCGGCTCGATCTCCGGCATTATCGGTCGCTCGGGCGCTGGCAAATCCACGCTCATCAGGCTCGTCAACGGGTTGGAACGGCCAAGCTCCGGCAAGGTCATCGTTGATGGTGTGGATGTGGGCGCGCTGGACGAGGCAGGGCTTAGAACGCTACGCCGTTCCGTCGGCATGATCTTCCAGCACTTCAACCTTCTGTCGTCGCGCACGGCCTATGACAACGTTGCTCTTCCGCTGGAAATTGCAGGTGTCTCGAAAGCCGAGATCAAGCAGAAGGTCGGGCCGCTGCTCGACCTCGTCGGACTGGGAGACAAGGCAAACCGCTATCCGGCAGAGCTTTCCGGTGGACAGAAGCAGCGCGTCGGTATCGCCCGTGCGCTGGCGACCGAGCCGAAGCTGTTGCTCTCCGACGAAGCGACATCGGCGCTGGACCCTGAGACCACGCAATCCATTCTGGAACTTCTGAAGAAGATCAATGCCGAGCTTGGTCTGACCGTGCTTCTCATCACCCATGAGATGGAGGTGGTGAAGACCATCGCCAGCCAGGTCGCGGTCATCGACAAGGGGCTGATCGTCGAGCAGGGCAGCACCTTCGATATCTTCACCAATTCGCGCCATGAGACGACCCGCAGCCTGTTGTCCTCTGCCGTCGGCGTGAAGCTGCCGCATTGGGTCACCTCCGGTTTGAAATCGGATGCAGCACCCGGCGACCCCGTGCTGGTGCGCCTCGTCTTCTTCGGCGACACCGCCTTCCAACCGCTCACAGCGCGCCTCGTCGCAGCCATCGGGCCTGATGTGAACATTCTGGCCGGCACCATTGAGGAAATCTCCGGCCAGCCTTTCGGCTCGCTGGTGGTGTCGTATCCGGCAACGTCCGACGTCACGGCGCGTGCCAATCAGTTCTATGCCGAAACCGGCCTGACAACGGAGGTTCTCGGTTATGTCGCCTGATATGATTTTTGCTGTTCTCTGGAAGGGTTTGATCCAGACGCTGCATATGGTGGCGGTCTCGGGGCTGGTCGGTTCACTGCTCGGTTTGCCTATCGGCATCTTCCTCGCCACCAGCGGCAAGGGCGAGTTGTTCGAAGCGCCGATGATCAACCGTGTCATCGGCCTCATCGTCAACGCCGCCCGCTCCACGCCCTTCATCATTCTGGTGGTGGCCATCATTCCGTTCACGCGGCTCGTGGCCGGCACCTCCATCGGCACCTCGGCGGCCATCGTGCCGCTCACCGTGGCGACCGTGCCTTTCGTGGCGCGTCTGGTAGAAGCCGCCATCCGCGAAGTCGACAAGGGTCTCATCGAAGCCGCGCGTGCTATGGGTGCCACACCGCTTCAAATCGTCACAAAGGTTCTGCTGGCCGAAGCCAAGCCCGGCATTACGCTGGCGCTGACGCTCACGCTCGTCAGCCTCATCGGCTACTCGGCCATGGTCGGTGCTGTCGGTGGCGGCGGTCTGGGGGACCTTGGCATTCGCTATGGCTACCAGCGCTTCATGCCGGATGTGATGTTGGCCGTCGTCGTCGTTCTCATCGTGCTGGTCCAGATCGTGCAGAGCGCGGGCGATGCCCTGGCCCGTAGCTTCGACAAGCGCAACCGCAAAAACTAAAAACACAAAACAAAGGAGACACCCATGAAAAAACTCATCATCGCCGCATCGCTCGCCGCCCTGTTTGCGGGCAGCGCATTGGCTGAAACCATCAAGATCGGCGTGACCCCCGCCGAACACGCGCAGATCATGGAGCAGGTCAAGAAGATTGCCGCGACCAAGGGTCTCGACCTCGAAATCCTCGAATTCTCGGATTACGTCGTGCCAAATCAGGCGCTGGCCGATGGCGAGTTGCAGGCCAATTCCTTCCAGCATCAGCCTTACCTCGACAATCAGGTCGCAGATCGCAAGTTCGATCTCGTCAGCGTCGGCACCACCATCACCACACCGATGGGCGTTTACTCCAAGAAGGTGAAGAGCCTGGACGAGCTGAAGGACGGCGCAACTGTCGGCATTCCGAACGACCCGACCAATGGCGGTCGCGCCATTCTGGTTCTGGCCTCCAAGGGTCTCATCAAGGTCAACCCGGACGCTGGCCTGAAGGTCACGCCTGCCGACATCACCGAGAACCCGAAGAACATCCAGATCGTCGAACTCGACGCTGCCCAGCTTCCACGCTCGCTGGATGATACCGACGCTTCGGTCATCAACACCAACTATGCGACTGCCGGTGGCCTGAACCCGAAGAAGGACGCCATCGCTATCGAAAGCGAAAAGTCCCCATACGCCAACGTCATTGCCGTGCGTTCGCAGGACAAGGACAAGCCGTGGGTCAAGACGCTGGTCGAATCCTACCAGAGCCCGGAAGTGAAGAGCTTCATTCTTGAAAAGTACAACGGCACGGTCATTCCGTCCTGGTAAGCAGCTCTTTCGCTGCCCCTTTTTACAACCTCTCCCATTGATATGGGGGAGGTTTTTTTACGTCTGATTAGCCCTAAATCGAAACGCCAAGACATTTACTTCCAGTGCGTCACAATTGCGAACAGGGCCGACCGCTTTTTAATACCTTTTGAAGACTTGACGCGGAATATGCAGCCTTCAGGGGTAGAAAAGATGCTGTTAGATGCCGCATAAGCATGCCAAAACACTGTCGATCGGCCGGAGCACCGCCGTGGCAGGTGTTTTGTCTGCGCTTGCCATCGTCGTGGTCATCGTCACCGTCCTCATTCTGTCTGCGCTCGGCGATGTCGCCAAGAACACCAACGCGCTGGATGAACAGCGCTCGCAGGAAACGACATCCGGCGCCCTCTCCACTTTTCTCAACCAATTGACCGCGACGCTCAACGATTACGCCGCTTGGGACGATGCCGCACGGTTCGCCTATGCGCCTGACGGCCTGGAATGGCTGATCAGCAATTACGGCGATATGACCGTCAACAGCGAATTGTTCGACACCGCTGTCCTCATCGATATGGACGATCAGATTTTGATGTCCTATCGCCAGGGTGCACCAACGGACTGGTCGCTGTCGGATTATTTCGGCGATGGTCTGGCAGGGCTGATCCAGAAGGTGCGCTCTGCTCCAATCGGGCAGGCCCCAGAAGTTTCGGGCTTTCTGCCCACGAAGGACGGCATTGCCGCAGTGGGTGTCGCTCTGGTGCGCAACAAATCCGGCCTGCTGGACGTGCCTGAAGCCAAAAGACGCTATCTGATTTTTGCGCGTCATTTGACGGCGCAGAAGGTCGAACAGCTTGCCCATACATACATCATCAACGGGCTGTCCTTGCAGCCTGCCGATGCACGCCCGGCTTATTTCGTCAGCATCGCTGATCCACAGGGCAACGTGCTGGGCAATCTGACGTGGCGATCGCAAATGCCGGGTGACATCAGCATGCGCGAGGTAAGCCCACGCATCATGGCGGCGATTGCCATCACCATGCTGTTTTTTCTGGCCCTGATCGCAATCGGCTTCACTGCGCTGAAAAAGCTGAAAAGCGATGAGGCGAGCGCTCGCCGCGAATTGTTGCGCGACAGGCTGAGCGGGCTTTACAACCGCCCCGGCCTTTTTTGGGGTCTGAAGCGACTGCTGCTGCGCTCCAAAGAAGACAATTCCTACGTCAAGCTGATCTATCTCGATCTGGATGGCTTCAAGGAAATCAACGATTCCTTCGGGCATGGCGCGGGTGACCTGTTGATCAAGGGTGTGTCTGCAGCTTTGCAGGTGCTGGTGGCCGAACAGGCCTTGCTGGCACGCCTCGGCGGCGACGAATTCGCCATTGCGGTGCAGGGCTCCGATGCCCGCAATCAGGGACGCCAGCTTTGCGACGACTTGCTGTCGCTGTTTTCCGAACCCTTCATGATCGGCGACCGCGTCGCCTCCATCGGTTGCAGTATTGGTACCGCAGTGTCGAAGGGTGGCGATATCGATGGCGAAGAGCTTTTGCGCCGCGCCGATATGGCGATGTACGAGGCCAAGGAAAACGGGCGTGGCCGCTATATGGCCTACGAGCCTCATATGGATACGCGCCGGGAAGAGAAAAACCAGCTTGAGGCCGATCTGAAATATGCCATTGAGCACGACGAGATCAAGGTCGTGTTCCAGCCTGTGGTCAACACGCTGAGCCGCCGCATTACCGGCGTGGAAGCGCTGGCGCGCTGGAACCGCGCAGGCTACGGCCCTGTTTCGCCCGATATTTTCATCGCTGCGGCTGAAAACAGCGGCCTCATCGACCAACTCGGCCTTTCCGTTCTGCGCAAGGCCTGCAAGGCGGCGATGGACTGGCCGCAGGTCAAGCTTGCGGTCAACATCTCTCCCGTTCAGTTCAGAAACCCGCTATTTTCCAGCCAGGTCCAGGCCATTCTAAGCGAACACGGCATCGAACCCTCTAGGGTGATGCTGGAGATGACCGAAGGTTACTTCATTCACCACCCGGAGCGGGCGGCAGCGGCCATCGAAAAGCTCAAGCAGACCGGGGTCAGCATCGCGCTTGACGATTTCGGGTCCGGCTTTGCCAGCATCGGCTATCTGCGGCAATTCGGTTTCAACCGCATGAAGATCGACAAATCGCTGGTCGAGGCGCTGGATGAAGGCGGTCGCTCGCTGGAAATGCTGACGGCGACGGTGGCGCTTGCAAAGTCTCTGGGCATTCCGGTCACGGCGGAAGGCATCGAAACCGAAGATCAGGCTGCCATTCTGCAACTGTGTGGCTGCGATGAATTGCAGGGTTATCTTTTCTCGAAGCCTGTCCAGCCGGAGCAGATTTTCACGCTGCTTTCCGAACAGGATGCGCCCGTGCGGCAGTTGAAGGTTTCGTAACCCTCAACGGTGTCTGCCATTCCCTCGACTGTGTAAATTTGTTCGCGCCGAAAACAGCGTGCAGCGCGACCGCACGTTCATACCCAACATGTCTGGTTTTGAGGTTGAGGCTTAGTGAGAAGGTTTGGCGTCTTCCGCCGGGGCAGCGACAGCAGCAGGCGCATCGTGGCCTGCATCAGCTGCCTGCGCGTGGTCAGGCTCTGCGGCGACTGCAACGGTGGGGCCCTTGCCGAAAATCAACGACTTAATATAAGCGAAACTGAATATGCTAACGCTATCATTCTCCGGCGTAGACGTCAGCAGTTTCGGATCGTCTGGGCCGGCATGGCTATCCTGCGCGGAAGGCTCGCCATGGCCGCCTTCGCCGGACGCCGCGGGTGTCTCACCATGGCCAGCATCTGGTGGTGCTGCTTCGCCGTGGCCGCTGCTTTCACCGTGACCGGCGGCTGGTTTATCGTGTCCGCTTGGTGCCGCGCCATGACCACCTGCCGGTGCGCTTTCTGCGGCGGGATCGACGCAGGGCGTGAAATCCGTGAGGCTTGCGGCCATATGCTGCGTGTCTTCCAGCGGAAGATCGATCCGCAGGCCATAAAAGACGCCGTCTGTGCTGGGCGCACCATCATAATAATAGGCAGAATAGGTTTTGGCATCCGCTTCGGGCGGCAGTTTCGCGACATCGGGAATGAAGAGGACCTGCGCTGCGACTGCCCTGCCCCGCATATCCGAGCGCATGGTTGGGCCGTGTTCATCCAGAATGGAGACCTGCACCAGATCCGGTTTCAGTTCGTCATAGGTGGTCTTGGCGATGCGAAGTGCCGTCTTGACGCGCTCCGGCCCATCACCGCCCTGGGTGCGGATGAATTTACGAATCCAGACGGCACCGTTTTTCTTGATGTTGACGGTTTGCACGATCTTGCATTCGAGGCCGTTGGCGGAGGCCGTGGCCTGCCCGAACAGGCTTTCGCGACCGACCATGATGGCGGCAACGCCGGACGCTCCCCCGAGAAGGAGGACACCGCCACTGATCAATACGAACTTGCGAGAAAACCGTATTCTCTTGAACACTGCTTTCACGTCGATCGTCCCGACATCCACTACCCCGTTAAAAGTCCGAAATTCGCAAACCGCCCAGGCAGCGAACTGCGAAACGATTTCGGCGCGGCGGCAGTGAGACTGCTTCCGTGCATGTATCAATTCTGACCTGTTCACATTGAAGAAGCTTTAACCGAGCCGATATTCCGCTCCGTCAACTGAACCATTTTTGGATTCCGCGAAAATAAGCGAGACGAACTCAAACCATCTTTATTGCGAATGATTTGCAATATCATTGACAAAATCGTTTCACGGCACCAGATTGAGATTGCGAATTAATCGCATTAGGAGTTCTATAGGCTCATGACATCGTCCGCGCTTCGTCTCTTTCTCTGTGTAGCAACGCTTTTCCTGCCCTTTGCGGCGGGTGCAGCCGACAAGCCGAAGGTCGTCACCACCTTCACAATCATCGCCGACATGGCGCGCAATGTGGCGGGTGACGCAGCCGAGGTGGAGAGCATCACCAAGCCGGGTGCGGAGATTCACAACTACCAGCCGACGCCGCGCGACATTCTCAAAGCCCGCAATGCCAATCTCGTTCTATGGAACGGGCTCAATCTCGAGCTGTGGTTCCAGAAGTTTCTGGCCAACCTTGCCGATGTGCCGAATGTCACGGTGAGCGATGGCGTAACGCCGATGTCGATCAGCGGTGGCGCCTATCAGGGCAAGCCCAACCCGCATGCCTGGATGTCGCCCGACAATGCGCTCATCTATGTCGAGAACATCCGCAAGGCCTTGACGCAGATCGACCCTGCCCATGCGGACGTCTATGCCGCCAATGCAAAAGCCTATTCCGACAAGATCAGCCGCGAGATCCAGCCGATGCGCGATGCCATCGCCGCTCTGCCGGAGAACAAGCGCTGGCTGGTGACGAGCGAAGGCGCGTTCTCCTACCTCGCCCGTGATTTCGGGCTGAAGGAACTGTTCCTGTGGCCGGTCAATGCCGACAGCCAGGGCACACCGCAGCAGGTGCGCGGCGTGATCGATGCCATGCGCGAACATAATATTCAGGTCATTTTCAGCGAAAGCACGGTGTCTCCCGACCCGGCCAAACAGGTGGCCAAGGAAACCGGCGCTGCCTATGGCGGTGTCCTCTATGTGGATTCGCTGAGCGAAGCCGACGGCCCGGTGCCGACCTATCTCGACCTGCTGCGGGTAACGACGGAAACTGTTGTGAAAGGTCTCTCCAAATGATGATGGGAAAGCGCAAGGGCGCAGAAACCGGACTGGCCGTCAATGACGTGACCGTGACCTACCGCAACGGCCACACGGCGCTGCGCAGCGCCAGCTTCTCCATTCCGCGCGGCACCATCACCGCCCTCGTCGGTGTCAATGGCGCGGGAAAGTCCACCATTTTCAAGGCCATCATGGGCTTCGTACCGCTAGCGGCAGGCTCCGTTTCCATCTTCGATGTGCCTGCCCGCGACGCGCTGAAAAAGAACCTCGTCGCCTATGTGCCGCAGGCCGAAGAGGTGGACTGGAGCTTTCCGGTTCTGGTGGAAGATGTGGTGATGATGGGCCGTTACGGCCACATGAATTTCCTGCGTATTCCGTCCAAGCGCGACCACCAGATGGTCGATGAAGCCTTGGCCCGCGTCAACATGGTGGATTACCGCAAGCGCCAGATCGGCGAACTCTCCGGCGGGCAGAAGAAGCGAGTGTTTCTGGCGCGCGCACTGGCGCAGGAAGGCCAGGTCATTTTGCTGGACGAGCCCTTTACCGGCGTCGATGTCAACACCGAAGAACAGATCATAACGCTGTTGAAGGCCTTGCGCGACGAAGGCCGCATCATGCTGGTTTCCACCCACAATCTCGGCAGCGTGCCTGATTTTTGCGACCGGGCGGTTTTCGTCAAGGGCACCGTTATCGCTTCGGGCAAGACCGAAGACACGTTTACGGAAGAGAACCTGCAAAAGGCGTTTGGGGGTAGTTTGCGCCACTTCATACTGGGTGGAGCCGACCTGCATAACGACGCCGACCCGCGCCACCTCAAGGTCATCACCGACGACGAGCGGCCTTTCGTGATCTACAGCAAGGATGGCACGGCAACGGCGACCCCGAAAGCGAAGTGCCATGATTGATACTCTGCTCGAACCTTTCACCTATTCCTATATGCTGAACGCCATATGGGTCAGTGCGCTGGTGGGTGGCGTCTGCGGCTTTCTGTCGTCCTATCTGATGCTGAAGGGATGGTCTCTCATCGGCGATGCGTTGTCCCACGCCATCGTGCCCGGCGTGGCGGGGGCCTATATGCTGGGCCTGCCCTTTTCGCTCGGTGCCTTCATCTCCGGCGGGCTGGCGGCGGGGTCGATGCTGTTTCTCAACCAGAAGACCCGGTTGAAGGAAGATGCCATCATTGGCCTGATCTTCACCTCCTTTTTCGGGCTCGGCCTGTTCATGGTGTCGCTGTCGCCGACATCCATCAACATCCAGACCATCGTGCTCGGCAATATCCTGGCGATCACCCCGGAAGACACGCTTCAGCTGGCGCTGATAGGCGGTATCAGCCTTTTAGTGCTGGCGGTGAAGTGGCGCGATTTCATGGTGGTGTTTTTCGATGAAAACCACGCCCGCACGGTTGGCCTCAACCCCGACCTGCTGAAAATCATCTTCTTCACCCTGCTGGCCGCCTCCACCGTTGCCGCCTTGCAGACCGTTGGCGCATTTCTGGTGGTTGCCATGGTGGTGACGCCGGGTGCCACGGCCTATCTTCTGACCGACCGGTTCGAGCGGCTGATCGGCATGAGCTTCGGCATCGGCGCTGGTACCAGCTTCGTCGGGGCCTATCTCAGCTACTTCCTCGATGGTGCCACCGGCGGCATCATCGTGGTGTTGCAGACGCTGATCTTCCTGACGGCCTTCGTCTTTGCGCCCAAGCACGGCTATCTCGCCTCCCGCGCCAAGGCCAAAGCAGCATTGGAAACCGCGCCATGAGCGAAAACCTGCAACTGGCGATCCTGCCGTTTCAACTGCCTTTCATGCAATATGCCTTCGTCATCACACTGATGATTGCGGTGCCGATGGCGATGCTGTCCTGCATTCTGGTGCTGAAGGGCTGGTCGCTGATGGGCGATGCCGTCTCCCACGCTGTTCTGCCGGGCGTCGTCATCGCCTATATCGTCGGCATTCCCTTTTCCATCGGGGCCTTCATTGCGGGGATGATCTGCGCTTTGGGCACCGGCTTCCTCAAGGAAAACAGCCGGATCAAGGAAGATACGGTGCTCGGCATCGTCTTTTCCGGCATGTTCGGGCTGGGGCTCGTACTCTATGTGAAGGTGCAGAGCGATGTGCATCTGGACCATATTCTCTTCGGCGACATGCTGGGCGTTGCCGTCAGCGACATCATCGAGACAGGCCTGATTGCGCTGGCCGCCACGCTGTTTTTGGTGCTGCTGCGCAAGGACCTGCTGGTCCACGCCTTCGATGCACAACACGCCAAGGCCATCGGCCTGCCGGTGCGCCTGCTGCATTATGGCTTGCTGGCGGTGCTGTCTTTGACGGTCGTTGGCGCATTGCAAGCCATCGGCATCATTCTCTCCGTCGCCATGCTGGTGGCACCCGGTGCCATCGCCTTTCTGCTGACGCGGCAGTTCTCCAGCATGCTGATCGTCGCCGTCATCGTTGCCGTCAGCTCGTCGCTGGCCGGAATATGGGCCAGTTTCCTTATCGACAGCGCCCCCGCCCCGACCATCGTTCTGATCATGACCGGTGTCTTCATCCTCGCCTTCATTCGCACCACCGTGAAAGCGCGTGCCACCAACCGCGTGGAAAAGGCAGCGTGACAGACAATTGTCCGCAATTGAAAAGATTATTTCAGAATCTGCGGAACTACCTGCCGTAGATTCGCGTCATATCTACAGGTTGAAGCGTGGGCGCTCGACCGCATCAATTGACGCAAAGAGGTACGACCATGTTGAAGTGGGCTCTTATATTCTTCGTTATCTCACTGATTGCCGGTGTTTTCGGCTTTACGGGAATCTCGGCGGCGACGGCGGGCATCGCCCGTATTCTGTTCTTCATCGCCGTGGTCGTGTTCCTGATCTTCCTGGTGCTTGCACTGATGGCCGGTCAGGCGATCCTCTGATAGAACGAATGTTAAGGAAAACGGCGGGTCTCAGGGCCCGCCGTTTTTTGTTGTGCTCTACCAAGGACTTCCGTCATGCTCGGGCTTGTCCCACTGCTGTCCGGTTTATTAATCCTCCGTCCATTGGAGCATCAGCTGGTCATTGTGGCATCTGCTGCTGTTGGGTGGTTTGAGAAGACTGTCTGTTCTTTTTCGATGCATGAGGTTGGCCCGCACGAGGCGGGCGAAGATCCAGGGGCTTTTGATGGTCTTCTGGTCTGCCTGCGCCATGCGCAGAAGCAGGAAAGCGATGAGGGCCACGGTGATCTGAATGCGCACGGCGTTTTCTGAGACACCCAGGAAATGCTTGATCTTCAAGGTCTGCTTGACCCATTTGAAGAACAGTTCGATAGCCCAGCGGCGCTTGTAGAGATCGGCGATCTCTTGCGCAGTGGCATCGAGATCGTTCGACAGGATCCGCAGCACCTTGCCGGTATCCTTTTGCACCGTGATCTCGCGAACCGGGTCGCTGAACGGGTTCTTGCGGTTGCCGGCCTGACGGGCAGGCAGCAGACCAATGCGATCCGACAGGATGCGACCACCGTTTGCATCCGCGTCCTCCAGCGGCTGCTCATGCAACACCGTCAAGGGTGTATGGGACTTGAAGCGGGTGACGATGCGGCATCCGGCCTGATCCATCCTGGCCCACCACGAGAAATCATAATAGCCCAGATCAAAGACGTAGGTCGCGCCCGGTTCGATCGGCATGGCCTTGGCGGCGGTGATGTCATTGACATTGGCGGGTGTGACGGCGGCATAGATCGGTCGCTCTGCGCCCGCATCATAGACGATGTGGACCTTGGCTCCGCAAGCCTGATGGGAGAACCGCGCCCATTGCGATCCTGCACCGGAAAGGCGAAGGCTCGTGGCATCAATCAGATAGGTCGCCTCGCCGACGGACCGTCGCAACCCGCGCCCGGCTCGTGCGACCAGCTCGGCAAACAGACCGGTAAAGACCGCACTTGAGCGTTTGGCATTGGCATCAGCCAGTGTCGAACGTGAGGCCGGGCGTGCGCCGAGATGATAAAGGCGTGTCGAATGGCTTTCCAGACCACCTTCGATCTCGCGCAAGCTGACAGCACCGGCGAGTTGCCCATACAGCAGGGCGATCAACTGGCTCTTGGTGGACAATCGCCGGGTATGCTTGTCGGTGCCATGCTCATCCACAAGCCGCTCGAAGGTCGACCAGGAAATGCGCTTCAAAAGATCATGAAAAACGCTATTGTGATGCCGCACGGTGTTGCCCCTCTTTCGTGTCCAAATCGTCGCCAAACGCTTGAATACGAATAGAATCAACACCGTGCGCCGTGTCTACAAATTTAAACCGGACAGCAGTGGGCTTGTCCCGAGCATCTGCCACGTTGCATTTTCGGAGACGTGATTAGATCCTCGGGACAAGCCCGAGGATAACGAAGAAGGGTGCGGCAACTGCCGCCCTACGCCGTCCAACCACCATCGATCACATGAATCTGCCCGGTCGTGAAACCCGCCTCGTCCGACGCCAGATAGGTCACCAGCGCCGCGACCTCTTCGGGTTTGGCAATGCGGCCCATGGGTTGGCGGGCGATGAAGTCTTTCAGGGCCTGATCGTAATCGCCGGTAGCGCGCAGGCGCTCGTGCAGGGATGGGCTGTCAACCGTGCCGGGGCAGATGGCGTTGCAGCGGATGCCCTTAGTGACGAAATCGGATGCGATGGATTTCGTGAGGCCAATGACGGCGGCTTTGGATGCTGTATAAGCAAAGCGGTTCGGCACACCCTTCACGCTTGACGCAACCGACGACATGTTGACGATGGCGCCATTGCCCTGTTCCAACATGGCAGGAAGAAAGGCGCGGCAGGTGCGGTACATGGCTTTGGCGTTGAGATCGAAGGAGAAGTCCCAGTCTTTCTCTTCGCAGTCAAGAATGGTGCCAGCATGGACAAAGCCGGCGCAATTGAAGAGAATATCGGCGCGACCGATATCTGCCGCCAGCGCTTTGACGGCATCGCCATCCAGCACGTTCAGCACCTGCGTTTCGGCTTGCGTCAGCGTCGAAAGTGCTGCCTCATTGATATCCGTGGCGATGACGCGCGCACCGAGGCTGATGAAACGTTCCGCCGTGGCGCGGCCAATGCCCTGCCCTGCGGCGGTGATGACGACTGTCTGGCCGCTGAAATCCTGCGCCATATTATGCTCCTCCCGCCCCATGAGGGCCGTAACCTAAATCGAATATGGATCGACAATTCATATGTAAACAGTGTATTCATATAACGTCAAGTGAACATGGCGATGCGGGGCTATACCGCAAGCCGCAAGCGACCTGAGGACGGATGATCGAAGACGACAGTGAACGTTACCGCGCGCCTGCGCTGGACAAGGGTCTCGACATCCTCGAGCTTCTGGCCAGCACCGATGGCGGGCTGACGCAGGTGGAAATCGCCAAGGCCATCGGCAGAAGCCCTAACGAGTTCTACCGCATGCTGGACCGGCTGGTGCGGCGCGGCTATGTGCAGCGGCAGGATGGCGACCGGTTTTTCCTGACGCTCAAACTCTTCGGTCTTGCGCATTTTCATGCGCCGCTGCGCAGGCTGGTGTCCTTCGCGGCGCCCGTCATGCGCGACTTCTCCAACAAGGCGGCGCAGGCCTGCCATCTGGCGGTCTACGATCGTGGCTCCGTGGTGGTCATTGCCCAGCAGGATTCCTCCACCTACTGGGCCCTATCGATCCGCGTCGGCGCGCAGATGAGCCTGTTCAACACCGGCTCAGGCCACGTGCTACTGGCGTTTCAAACGGACGCGCAGCGCGAGATCATGATTGCCGAGCAGCTTCGTGGGGATGAGCTATCCCTGCCGGACGGGTTGATGGAGCGTCTGGAGCAGATCAGGGCCAGCGGTTTCGAGAGCATGAACAGCTTGCAGACGGCTGGCATCAGAAACATTTCCGCGCCGGTTCTGACGCTGGATGGCACTGCCTTGGCTGCGATCACCTGCCCTTACATCACACCTTTGAACAGCGATGCACCGAGCGCGGACGACTGCGTGGGTCTCATCCGCGATGCGGCGCGCACCATTTCGGAAGTGGCCGCCGGACAATAAAAAACGCGACCGGCAGGGGACCGATCGCGTTTTCTTGACTGGAGGTATTATACTTTAATAACGAGCAACTATCGCGAAGGTTCCAGAATTCTTTAAGCGGCCAGTTGCTTGCGAATGATACCGCGCAGGGATTCGAGATCCTTGGCGAACTGGCGAATACCTTCCGACAGCTTTTCCGTTGCCATGGCGTCTTCATTGAGGTGCCAGCGGAATGCCTTCTCATCGAGAGACTGCAAGGGCTCGGCCTTGGCATCGTCAGCAGACAGCTTGCGCTCCAGTGTGCCGGTGTCCTTGTCCAGCTCTTCTAGCAGCGCCGGGCTGATGGTCAGGCGATCGCAACCGGCCAGCGCTTCGATTTCGCCGACATTGCGGAACGACGCGCCCATGACGACGGTGGAGATGCCGTTGGCCTTGTAATAATTGTAGATCTTGCGAACGGAGACGACGCCCGGATCGGTCTCAGCCGTGTAGTCTTCGCCCGTGAACTTCTTGTACCAATCGAGAATACGACCGACAAAGGGCGAGATGAGGAAGGCTTTGGCTTCCGCACAGGCAATGGCCTGCGCTTGCGAGAAGAGCAGCGTCAGATTGCAATCGATGCCTTCTGCCTGAAGCACTTCAGCAGCCTTGATGCCTTCCCAAGTGGAGGCGAGCTTGATGAGAATGCGATCACGCTCGATGCCGCGATCCTTGTAACCGGCGATGATCTGGTGCGCCTTGGCAACGGATGCCTTGGTATCGAAGGAGAGGTCGGCATCGACTTCGGTCGATACGCGACCGGGAACGAGTTCGACCAGCTTTGCACCAACGGAAATCGCCAGACGGTCCGCAATGGCACCAACCACGGCATCGGAATCGCCACCCTGTTTTTTACCCCAGGCAACGGCCTCCGTTACCGTATCGGCAAACATCGGCGTGCCCAATGCTTTGAGAATAATCGACGGGTTGGTGGTGCAATCCACCGGCTTGAGGCGTGCAACCGCCTCGATATCGCCGGTATCGGCAACAACCGTTGTGATTTTGCGGAGCTGGTCAAGTTTGGACGTCATGCCGTTTGATCCTCGTGATCTCTGGAAAACTGCTTCAGCCGGGTTCCGTTCCACGCAGGGGCGCAATGCCGAAACCGGTTGTTTTCTATGTTTCGAGTATCGCGCCGCACAAACCTCAAAGTCAAGACATTTGCGCAATGCAATTGACATAAGTTTCACAAGAGCGATACTCGCCTCTCAACGAGAGCATGGCGAAAACAGTGGCAAAACTGCGAAGAGACACTCACACGGCCTATTCCGAAGCCGCATCCCTGCGGCTGCGGGCCGCGTGGCTCTATTACAATCAGGGCATGACGCAGAAGGACGTGGCGGAAAAACTGGGCATCAGCCGCTCCACCGTCATCCGCCTTCTGGACGAAGCGATGAAGCGATCCGAGGTGCAGATCTGGATCAATGAGGGCATCGAGGACTATGTCGAACTCGCCATAAAGCTGGAAGCGGCTTACGGGCTGGATGAGGCGATCATCATTCCCTCCGCATCATCAAAAGCGGAAGATATCGCCAAGGCCGTCGGCCTCGCACTCGGCCAGTTCCTGTCGGAGGCCGTGCCCGACAACGCTACCATCGGCGTCGGCTGGGGCCGCACCATGACAGCGTCGCTCTCCAGCTTCCGCCCGCCACGCCGGGAAAACTGCAAGGTGGTTTCGTTGCTGGGCGGTATCGTTGCCGTGCACCAGACCAACCCGCTGGATTATACGTGGCGGCTGGCCAGCGCACTGGGAGCGGAATGCTATATGTTCCTGGCCCCGCTGCTAGTGGATTCCGAGGAAACCCGCCGCGCACTCATCGAAAAATGCGGGTTGAACACGCTGTTCGAACTGGCCGAAAATCTAGACCTTGCTATCGTCAGCTGCGGCGATATCGGGCCGCATTCGACCTCGCTCTCGGAAGGCTTCATTTCCAAACAGACCCATGACGAGCTGGTGGCGGCAGGCTGCGTCTGCGACACCATGTTCAACTTCATCGATGCCGAGGGTCGCTCCGTCGACCACCCCATCAACCAGCGCGCCATGGCGATTGGTCTGGATACGCTGAAAAAGGCCAAACACATCGTCCTCGCCTCCGGCGGCGCCCACCGCGCAACGGCCATCCGCGCCACGATCAAACGCATTGGGTGCAATACGCTGATTACGGATGAAGCGGCGGCGCGGGCGTTGCTGGATTTAGTGGAAAGCTAAAAGGGCGGATAATTCAGTAGATCTCGCGGGGCCATTCGCGCGCGCCATGCTGCACGAATAGAACCTGAATATCGTCACCCATGACCCTGTAAGCCACAATGTAAGGCGTGCCGGGTATGACCAGCTCCCGAGTACCCTCGATATCGCCTCTGCGACCAATGAATGGGTTAGATGCTAGAAGGTCTCCGGTCTTCCTGTGAATGAGACCTATGACGCGAGCCGCCGCTCGTGGATTTTGTTCTGCTATATAGTCGCTAATTGCGACGAGCTCTTTTAGGTATCGCCTTGTCCAAATAATACGCACAGCCGATTAAGCCTGATCGTAACGGTTCAGAACCTCGGCAATTTCTTCGTCGCTGGCGAAACTACCATTGTTTGCATCATCAAGCCCTTCTTTGACACCAGCAATCCACTGCTCCTGCCAAGCTATTGAACGGCCATGCGCAAGAGCGTCCTCAACGATCTGGCTTCGGGTCAAACTGCTCCGCGACGCCAGAAGATCGATGCGGCGGTCGATATCATCGGAAAGTTGGATCGTGCTTTTCATTTGCTCTTCACACGCTTTTCACACGGCGGATTGGAATTTAAATCCATATCACATCGTCCGTTCGCCAATCAAACCTTTCCCGTTTCCCAACCCAACATCGCGCGCTTACGGGTAAGCCCCCAGTGATAGCCAGTCAGAGCCCCGCTTTTGCCCACGGCCCTATGACAGGGGACGACGAAGGAGATGGGGTTGGCGCCGATGGCGGCGCCGACGGCGCGGGATGCGGTGGGTTGGCCGATGTCGTGGGCGACGTGGGAATAGGTGACGGCTTTGCCGAGCGGGATTTTGAGCAGGCTCTGCCAGACGCGGACCTGAAAATCCGTGCCGAGCAGGACGACGCGCAGGGGCTGTTCGCTTTTCCATTTGTCCGCATCGAAAATGCGTGACGCATAGGGTGCAGTGGCGGCGCTGTCTTCGGTGTAGTCGGCATTGGGCCAGCGGCGCGACATGTCTTCGAAGCAGGATTTTTCCTCGCCCGCATCCGCGAATGCGCAACCGGCCAGCCCGCGGTCGGTGATCATGATCAGCGCCAGGCCGAAGGGCGATGGGTGGAAACCATAGCGGATGAGGAGACCGCCGCCCTTGGCCTTCCACTCGCCGGGCGACATGGCCTCGTGGGTGACGAACAGATCGTGCAGACGGCTGGGGCCGGACATGCCGACTTCGAGCGCGGCATCCAGAAGCGGCAGGCTTTCATCGCGCAACAGACGCTTGGCGTGATCGAGCGTCACGGCTTGGAGAAAAGCCTTCGGAGACAGCCCGGCCCAGCGCGTGAAGGTCTTTTGCAACTGCGTGGGCGATTGTCCGAGTTGCGTGGCAATGGTTTCGAGTGAGGGCTGATCGCGGTATTCCACTGTCAGGATTTCGATTACCTGCCGCACGGTCTCGTAGTCCGAACCGACCGGGGTGATGTCATCCTTCAGGGTGATATTAGCGTTCATGGCGTGTCTCCTTGGCATGAGACAAAACCACGTGGCGGTGCGTATCTCCACCCGTTTCTTGCGATCACGCGCTAAATTCTGAGCCGCACCGTGGCCAACGCGCCGCGAAAGGCCTTAGCAAAGCTCTCTCGATCATCTGGGTTGAGAAAAGAGCCGATATCCGTCGTGCGCCCCTCGCCCGAGACATGCATGGAGAGAATGCCGATCTCATCATGGCGCCGGACCCGAAACCGCGCCCAGAAGGGATTGAATCGGTATTCGACCATGCGACCTGCGGGTGAAAACTTGCGGATGGAAAGGCTGGTGCGCGAGACCGTGACCTCCTCCCGCGCCTTGGCTGCCCGGTAATTGGCGCGAAAGGCAAAGTAGAGCAGCAGGAAATCCAGCCCCAGAAAAAGGCCGATGGGCCAAGCGCCGGTGACGAGGAAGAAGACGCCGTAGACGAGGCTAACCGCTCCCGTGAGGCAAAGAAGGACGCGAAAACCCTTGCGTCCCAAAGAGCGATAAGGAACAAGTTCCGCTGTAAAAACCGGCTGCTCGTTTACGCCGTCCACCTTGCCGCCCTCACCCGATGTTTGAACGAAGCCTGATCCCGAATTGTAGTCGCAACATGACAATAGCCAAGAAACGATCCAGCACCCAAACGCCGAAAAAGTCAAATTCCACGGCACGCCGCAAGCCCGCGAAGGTCAAGACGCTCTATTCGCATGATGAGCTGGTCGAGATTTTCCGTCGCTTTTCCATTCAGCGGCCCGAGCCCAAGGGCGAACTGGAACACTCCAACCCGTTCACTCTGGTGGTGGCCGTGGCGCTTTCTGCGCAGGCGACCGATGTGGGTGTGAACCGGGCGACACGCGGCCTGTTTGCGGTGGCCGATACACCGCAAAAGATGCTCGATCTGGGTGAGGAACGGCTGATCAGCTACATCAAGACCATCGGTCTCTACCGCAACAAGGCCAAGAACGTCATTGCGCTGTCGCAGATGCTGATCGACCAGTTTGGTGGCGAGGTTCCGCGCACTCGCGAGGAGCTGGTGATGCTGCCGGGCGTGGGGCGCAAGACCGCCAATGTGGTGATGTCGATGGCTTTTGGGGTGCCGACATTGGCTGTCGACACGCATGTGTTTCGCATCGCCAACCGGCTCTGTCTGGCGCCGGGCAAGACCCCGGACGAGGTGGAAGAGCGGCTGGTGAGGATCATTCCCGACAAATATCTGTTCCACGCGCATCACTGGCTGATCCTGCACGGGCGCTACTGTTGCAAGGCGCGCAAGCCGGAATGCGAGCGCTGCGTGATTGCCGATATCTGCAAGGCGCCGGAAAAGACCTGCGATATTCCCGCATCCCTGGTGGAGTTACCGGCCCAGCTGGTTGCTGAATGACGGATCGCGTCTGCTGATCGCCTTGTGCAGATGCACCATCATCGAGGCTGCAAACAGCGGAGTCAGCAGGTTGAGGAAGGGGACAGCCAGAAACGCGGCGATCACCAGACCAGCCATAAAGACTTTCGTGCCGTGCTTTGAGCGGAAGGCGCGGGCATCGGCTGGCGTGCGGAAGCGCATGGCGGCGAACTCGAAGAATTCCCGGCCCAGCAGATAGCCGTTGACCAGAAAAAACGCGATGAGATTGACGCCGGGAACGAGCAGCAGCAACAGCGCGATGATGTTGCCCAGAATGACCACCCCGAAGAATTTGAGCGACGATGGGATAGCCTCGGTGAGCGGCATGGCCGTGCCAGCCGGATCAGCCGGATAATCCTTCTTCTCGATCACCTCGGCCACATCATCGAGAAACAGACCGGCTATGACGGCGGTAACGGGCGAGATCAACAGACCCAGTGCCAGCGCAAGCCCAAGACCGGCCAGAATGGCGAAGACAAAGCTCAACCAGCCGGCCCATTCCGGCACGCCGGGCAGGAGCGAATCAATCCATGGCAAGGCAAGCCAGATGAAGATGCCGCGAACGGCAAACCAGAGCCCGATGAGCACTAAAATCGTGAGGCCGAGGACCTTCCAGAAGGCTGAGCGGGTCTCTGGTGCAAAAAGATTGCCGAAACCCTGCCGCGCGGCGTAGAAAATCATCATTTGCCTCCATTTAGGCGGATTTAAAATCGATCGAGAGGTGCCGCCTGATGGGTGGCAGATAGGGGTATCGACCCCTCTTGGCAAGAAATGCCGCAACCTCCCAAAAAGAAAAACTTCAACCCATTATTTTGTGCTTGAAGAAAAGCAACCACTAAACTATAAAAACAAACAGGCAAAAAGTTGTATTTCTCGTGGGATTGGGGATCGACGGGATGACGCTTCGCCTATGAAACCCTAGTCGTTACGATTGGCAGCGGGACAGCCGCTTCACCACCATCGTCCGCTAAAGAATAGAAGAACGAGGCGTCGTTGGAAAAATTGCTGATTGATCTCACCCGTTCGCTGAAGACCGGTACACCGTCGGAACGGCGAATTGCGAAATACCTTATCGAGCACCTGGCCGAACTGCCGTTCGAGACCGCTGCGACCCTCGCTGAAAAGCTGAGCCTGAGCCCGATGACGGTAGGCCGCTTTCTGCGCTCGCTCGGTTACCGCCAGCTCAGCGACATTCGAGAACATCTGCGCGAGGAAGCGCATGTTCCAGAAGCCGCACCCACAATGGCACAGGAAGCGCCGCAGACGCCCCTGTCATCGCTGATGTTGCAGCAGATTCAGGCCGTTCAGGCGGTTTACGATCTTGCCGGACAATCCGTATGGAAGACGGCGCTGAGCAACATTGCCGAAAGCCGCGATGTGTTTATCGCGTCCTCTGCTGAAAGCTTCGGCATCTGCCGCTACTTCTACACCAAGCTGCTGGAATCGCGTGAACGCGTTCACTATCTCCAGCGCGACGGTGCAACCTACATCGCGCTGATGGACGAACCCGTCGACGGTACGCTGTTGGTGCTGATGGACTGCGGCGGCAACCTTGCAGCCCTGCAGCGTCTTGCGAAGATGGCCATGAAGGCCGGATACAAGACCGTGCTGATCACCACCCGTTTTTATGAGTGGGGTCCTGACAGCGCTGACATCTGTCTGACAATTCCGCTGGGGCCGAATGGTGGTCACAGCATGTTGCAACTGGTGGCCATCACCGAGTTCATGCTGCATTCTCTTTCTCAGAAAAGCGAAACCGGACGCAGAGACCGGTACCGCCGCATTGGTGACATGCAGCGGGCTTTGAATGGCTGAGCTTGATGGAGCGGTTGATAGCCGCTCCATTTTTCTTTTATCGCCCGGATATGACAATGGCGTGACGGCTTATCACAGCCCCGCCAATTCTTCGCGATGCCGGTACATGGCGAGAAACCGCCTGTAGTCCCGGTCGTAATGGCCAGCCGCCTTGTCGGAGTGCCGGACTTCTCCACCGGAATACATGGCCGCACCGGCAGCCGCCAAACCCTGGTGAACACAACCCGCAGAGGCCGCATTCATGGCTGTGCCGAGAAGAACGGCATCTGCCGTGGCCGGAACGACGATGCGTTTGCCCGTCACATCCGCGTAGAGCTCCATGAGAAGCGGATTGTGCACGTGACCGCCGGTGACGTGCAGCGTTTCAACCGTATAGCCGAAGCCTTCCATGGCATCCAGCACATGCCGTGCACCCAGCGCGATCGCCACCGCCGTGCGCCAATAGAGGCGGCAGAGGCTGTCGAAGGAGGTGTCGAGGGTGAGACCGCTGACGACGCCACGGGCGTGCGGATCGGCCAGCGGCGAGCGGTTGCCGTGGAAATCTGGCAAGACATGAAGGTGATCGGCAAAGCCCTCGCCTTCCGTGCGGCGCAAATCCAGCACGCGCTCCACGATGCGGGCATGGAGCGCCGATGTCGGATCGCCGCCTGCGGCATGCATAAGCACGACGTGGTCGAGGAGCGCGCCGGTTGCCGACTGTCCACCTTCCACCAGCCAGTGGCCGGGAAGCACGGCCTGCCAATATGGGCCCCACAGGCTGTGGCCGGGCATACGCGTTGGCGTCAGCGTCACGAGGCAGCTGGATGTCCCGGCAATCAGCGCAACATTGCTGCCGACATTCGATTGCAGACTGCCGCCGAGAGCGCCCAGCGCGCCTGCATAGGCATCGATCATGCCCGCCGCGACGTCGCAATCCGTATCAAGCCCGAGTTCTTCAGCCGCTTGCGCTGAGAGCTTGCCGACGCTCTGGCCGGGCGCGACGGTTTGTGTGGGCAGGTTGCCGCGTTGCAGGAGATCGCCAAGGCCAGCTATTTCAAGATAATCCTGGCGCCAGCCTTGCCCTTCATGGGCCAGAAAATTCCATTTGGCCGTAAGGGTGCAATTGGAGCGCTGCGTGCTGCCGCTTGCCTTCCATGTCAGGAAATCGGCGAGATCGAAGAGATAACCGGCCTTGGCCCAGCTGTCCGGCAGATGTTTTTTGAGCCACATCAGCTTGGGCATCTGCATCTCAGGCGAGATCGAGCCGCCCGCAAAATCCAGCACGGGGTGGCCGGAGGCACTGAGAAAGTCTGCTTCAGCAATGGCACGGTGATCGAGCCAGACGATGGTGTCGAAACGCTCTTCGCCTGTGGTGGACACCGTGACCTGCTCACCCTGCGAACCGCGCACGACGAGCGAACAGGTGGCGTCGAAGCCGATGGCAGCGACGGAAGATGCAGCAATGCCAGCACCCGCCATGGCCTTGCGCACGGCGATGCAGACGGCGTTCCAGATGTCGGCGGAATCATGCTCGGCGTGGTTTTCCTTTGGCCTTTGCATGATGATGGGATGGGTTGTGCGTGCCATCAGCTTGCCGCTCGCATCGAAAACGCCAGCGCGGGCGCTGCCCGTGCCGACATCGACAGCAACAAGATGTTGACGCATGCCCCTCATTCCTGTCCTTGTGACAGGAATCCAGCCGACGCGCGTCCGCGCGGCGGAAAGAACCCTTTCAGCCCAAAGACTTGGGCTGGCTGGATTCCTGTGACAAGCACAGGAATGAGGGAGCAATAAGTGTCGATGCGCACGTCAATCAGCCTTCATTCCAGAACTGCCGCGTATCTTAATGATCGGCCACAAGTTGGACCAAATCCGGCATGGCGTCAAACACCAGATCGGGTTTCAGGCTGGCAATATGGTCACGAAATGCCGGGAACCGGGCATGCGAGCCGCCGGTAAAGGCAAACACGCGCATCCCCGCCGCCTTGGCAGCGGCAATTCCAGCCGGACTATCCTCGATGACGATACAGTCCCTCGGATCAACCTGCATCTGACCTGCGGCATGCAGGAAGAGGTCCGGTGCAGGCTTGCCGTTTTTCACCATGGTGGCGCTGAAGATGTGCGGCTCGAGCTTGTCGAGCAGGCCAGTGAGGCCGAGCGAATAGCGGATACGCTCCGGCTGGCTGGAGGAGGCGACGCAGCGTGGCACCGACAGGCGATCCAGCGTTTCGGCCATGCCCTCTATGGCTTTCAGCTCATCGCGAAAGCGCTGGAAGAGTTCGCTGCGCATGTGTTCGAGAAAATCGATGTCGGTTTCGACGCCGTATTCGTCCCACAACGTCGCGGTCATGCTGGCAACGCTGCGGCCGAGGAAGCGCTGATAGGCTTCCTCTTCGGTGATCTGGACGCCCTGATGGGCGACCATGTCGATCAGAACCGCGATAGAGACCGGCTCGCTATCCACGAGAACGCCGTCGCAATCAAAGATCAGCAAAGGCGCGTTCCCGGTTTGCATGGCACATCTCTTTTCGTCAGCTGACGAGTTTGTTTTGCAGATAAAGTTCAAGCGTCTCGGCTGTACCCTTCTCCCACAATGTCTTCAAGGCATGGGCGAAGCGTTTGCGGAACAGGTCCGATTTGGCGACCTCGCCAAAGATATCGTCCAGCGCCAGAAACGCCATCGGATCGTCCTTGGCCTTGATGGCTGCGGCCTGAAGGCGCTCGGCGCTGGCATCGTTGAATACGATTTTTGCGCCGCTATCGGATGTGCCTGCAAAATAGCGGCACCAGAGCGCAGACACCAGCGAGAGGCCCACAATGTCATCGCCCTTTTCCAGACGATCCGCCGTCGATGGCAGGATGAATTTCGGCTGGCGGTTGGAGCCATCCTGCGCCAGACGCGGAATGGTATCGCCGATCTTGGGGTTGAGGAACCGCCGCTCGATCAGGTCGAAATACTCGTTGAGATCGGTATTCGGCACCGGCGGAATGATCGGGATGATCTCTTCCTTCTCCAGCTTGGCGAGGAAAGCGCGGATCAGCGGATGCTCCATCGCTTCATGCACGAAGTGGATGTCGAGAAGAGCCGCCGGATAGGCAATCGCCGCGTGGCCGCCATTCAGGATGCGGATTTTCATATGCTCATAGGGCGCGACTTCGTGCACGAACTGCACGCCGACCTTTTCCAGCGCCGGGCGGCCCGCCGGGAAATTGTCTTCCATCACCCACTGCTTGAACTCTTCGCAAAAGACCGGCCAGTTATCGTCGATGCCGAAATCATCGCGGGCGATATCGCGTTCGCGGTCGCCGGTCGCAGGCGTAATTCGGTCCACCATGGAATTGGGGAAGGAAACGTTGTCGCTGATCCAGTTGGCAAAGGCTGGATCGGAGATTGCCGCGAGCCCGACGACAGCGTTTTTTGTGACCTTGCCATTGTGCGGAATGTTATCGCAGGACATGACGGTGAAAGGCTGAATGCCCTTGTCCTTTCGGGCTTTCAGGCCAGCGACGATGAGGCCGAAGACCGTCTTCGGTGCCGTCGGGTTCTTGCCGTCTTCGGCAATGGCCGGATGCTGCGGATTGAACGTGCCCGACGCATCGATAAAATAGCCGCCTTCGGTGATCGTCATCGAGACAATGCGGATTTTCGGATCGGCCAGCGTTTCGATGGTGGCTGCGATGTCACCGATCTTCAAGATGTCGATCATCGGGGCGGTGACGCGCGCGCCGGTGCGGTTGTTGTCCTGCTCAACGACCGTCGTCAGGAAATCCTGGGCCGCCAGCTTTTCCCGCATGACGGTGTCAGATGGCAGAACGCCCGCGCCGATGATGGCCCAGTCATGGTCGGCACCTGTGTTGAACAGATCGTCCAGATAGATCGCCTGATGGGCGCGGTGGAAATTGCCCACGCCGAAATGCACGATACCGGCGGAAAGGTCGCTGCGGGAATAGGACGGAACCGACGCCGTTGCCTTGACCTGATCGAGCGTTGCGAGCGAGAGTTTTGATGTCATGAGACGATCCTCGAATTTCCTGTCATGGAGCAGTCGCCGAAGCTGGCCGCTGATACGGCCAGCCATCCGGCGATGCGGTCTGGCCCTTAGATGGCGAGACCCTTGCTATCGAACTTGTGGATTTTGCTGTCATCCGGCGTGATGAAAACGGTATCGCCATGCTGACACGCAAACTCGCCACCGGCACGGGCGGTGATCATACCGATCTCATCGACATTGATGTGGATGAATGTGTCGGAGCCCAGATGTTCGGCCACCGTGACCTTGCCGTGCCACAGACCGCTTTCCTTCGACAGCAGCAGATGTTCCGGCCGAACGCCGACCGTATCGCCACCCTTGGCGGCAGCATAGGCACCCTTGACGAAGTTCATGCGCGGCGAACCGATGAAGCCTGCGACGAAGAGATTGCGTGGCGTCTTGTAAAGCTCCATCGGCGAGCCGACCTGCTCGATGTTGCCGCGATTGAGCACGACGATCTTGTCGGCCATGGTCATGGCTTCCACCTGGTCGTGGGTGACGTAGATCATCGTCGTCTTCAGCGTGTTGTGCAGCTCGGAGATTTCCAGCCGCATGGTGCCGCGCAGCGAGGCGTCAAGGTTGGACAGGGGCTCATCGAACAGGAACGCCGAGGGTTCACGCACGATGGCGCGACCGATGGCGACGCGCTGGCGCTGGCCGCCTGACAGTTGCGAGGGGCGACGGTCCAGATAATCGGTGAGGTTTAGCACGCTTGCGGCATCATTGACCTTCTTGTCGATGACGGCCTTGTCGAGCTTGGCCATTTTCAGCGGGAAGCCAATATTGTTGCGCACGCTCATATGCGGGTAAAGCGCATAGGACTGGAACACCATGGCAAGGCCGCGTTCTGCCGGAGCCTTTTCGCTCACATCCTTGCCATCGATGATGATCTGGCCGCCGGTGACATCCTCAAGGCCTGCAATGAGGCGCAGAAGCGTGGACTTGCCGCAGCCGGACGGACCGACGAAGACCACGAACTCGCCGTCTTCGATATCGAGATCGATGGAGGGGATGACCTTGGCTTCACCAAAGACCTTGGAAACTTTTCTAAGGGAAATGCTGCCCATTTTCTTATTCCTTATTTCACCGCGCCGAAGGTCAGGCCGCGAACGAGTTGTTTCTGGGAGAACCAGCCAAGCACGAGGATCGGCGCAATTGCCATCATCGAAGCGGCAGACAGCTTCGCCCAGAACAGACCTTGCGGGCTGGAGAAGGAGGCGATGAAGGCTGTGAGCGGTGCGGCATTGGTGGTGGTGAGACGAATGGTCCAGAAAGATTCGTTCCACGCCAGAATGATGTTGAGAAGAAGCGTCGAGGCAATGCCGGGGATCGCCATCGGCGTCAGCACGTAAACGATCTCGTTCCACAACGACGCACCATCCATGCGGGATGCTTCGAGAATCTCACCCGGAATTTCCCGAAAATATGTGTAGAGCATCCACACCACGATCGGCAGATTGATGAAGGTGAGCATGATGGTGAGACCAATGCGCGTATCGAGCAGACCGGCATTTCGGAAGATGAGGTAAATCGGCACCAGCACCGCCACCGCAGGCATCATCTTGGTGGAGAGCATCCACATCAGAATATCCTTGGTGCGCTTGGTGGGCGAAAACGCCATGGCCCAGGCCGCGGGGATTGCGATGATGAGGGCGACGATGGTGGAGCCGACCGAGAGGATCACCGAGTTCATGAACGGCTTGAAGTAATCGCGCTGCGTGTTCACAGTGATGTAGTTTTCAAACGTGCCCGATGGCCAGAGGCTGAAGCCCGCAATGGCTTCCGGCTCCGTTTTCAACGACGTCAGAAACGCATAGAGGATCGGGAAGAACAGCAGGAGGGCAATGACCCAGGCGGCGATGGTGAAGCCGATTTTGGAGCGTGTCGAGACTTTACGAGCCATGATCCTGTCTCCTATCGATCGAGGTTCTTGCCGACGGCGCGCATCAGGAAGATGGCGACGACGTTTGCAAGGATGACGGCGATGATGCCACCGGCGGACGCTCCACCCACATCATAGCCCAGCAGCGCCGTGCGATAGATGAGGAAGGCGAGATTGGTCGAGGCATAGCCCGGGCCACCATTGGTGGTGACGAGTATTTCCGCGTAGACGCCGAGCAGGAAGATCGTCTGGATGAGAATGACGACAGTGATGGCACGTGCCAGGTGTGGCAGCGTCAGATAGATGAAACGGCTGAAGAAGCTTGCGCCATCCATTTCGGCGGCTTCCTTCTGCTCTCCGTCAAGCGACTGCAGTGCGGTGAGCAGGATGAGCGTTGCAAAGGGCAACCACTGCCATGCCACGATGATGACGATGGACAGCAGCGGAAACTGCGAAAACCAGTCGATCGGCTGAAATCCGAAGAACCTTGATAGGTCCGCCAGCACCCCGTAACCGGGATGCATGATCATGTTCTTCCAGACGAGGGCCGCAACCGGCGGCATGACGAAGAAGGGCGAGATGACGAGAATGCGCACGATGCCCTGCCCGAAAATGGGCTGGTCCAGCAACAGCGCAATGCCGATGCCGCCGATAACCGTGATCATCAGTACGCCGCCGACGATGACTAGCGTATTCCAGATGGACTGGAAGAATGCCGGGTCGGTGTAGAAATACTGATAATTGAACAGGCCAGCAAAGCTGACATTGGCCGGGTTCAGCAGATTGTAATTCTGAAACGAATACCACAGCGTCATCGACAGTGGCACGATCATCCAGACCAGAAGCAGGATGACCGATGGCGCCATCATGATCCGCGCCAGGTTCTTGGTATTTTGCGTAGCCATGAGGCTCCCTCCCAATTCCGGACCATGCCTCTCAAGGGCACGGAAACGCTTGGCATTTTCTTATTCTGATTGGGTAACGACGCTTAAAGAAACAAATTGTTTGGCAAAGATGCCGCCCGGCCATCAGGGCCGGACGGCGGTTCTTCGGGAGGATTACTTGATGTATCCCGAGCGCGTCATTTCACGCGTGGCTGTGGACTGAGCACCGGCAAGCGCATCATCGACGCTGGACTGACCGGCAACGACTGCCGAGAACAGCTGACCGACCGTGGTGCCGAGCGACTGGAACTCAGGAATGGCCACGAACTGACCGCCTGTGTAAGGCACCGGCTTCACCGTTGGCTTGGTGATATCTGCCGCATTCATGGCAGCGAGCGTCGGTGCTGCAAAGCCAGCCGCCTTCTCGTAATCCGCGTTCTTGTAGAGCGAGGTACGGGTGCCCGGAGGAACGTTGGCCCAGCCTTCCTTGGAAGCAACGAGCTGCGTGTATTCCTTGCTGGTTGCCCATGCGATGAACTTTTCAGCGGCTTCGGCCTTCTGAGAGCTCTTAGGAATGGCGAGGTTCCAGGACCAGAGCCAGTTGCCGTGGTTCTTCAATTCGCCATGGGTCGGGAACAGCGCGTAGCCAACCTGATCGGCAACCTTGCTGTCCTTCGGGTTCGACACGAAGGAAGCAGCAACCGTGGCATCGATCCACATGCCGCATTTGCCCTGCTGGAACAGCGTCAGGTTTTCGTTGAAGCCGTTGGAGGAGGCGCCGGACGGACCGGCATCCTTCATCAGGTCAACGTAAAACTGAAGCGCGTTCTTCCATTCCGGCTGATCGAATTGTGGCTTCCAGTTTTCATCGAACCAGCGACCACCGAAGGAGTTGGTGAGAGCCGTGATGAAGGCCATGTTTTCGCCCCAACCGGCCTTGCCACGAAGGCACATGCCGTTCACATCGGCCTTGCGGTCGGTGATCTTGCGGGCTGCATCGCCGATGAATTCCCATGTCGGGTTTTCCGGCATCTTCAGGCCTGCTTTTTCAAACAGGTCCTTGCGATACATGATCATGGCGGATTCGCCGTAGAACGGTGCAGCGTAAAGCTTGGAATCGACAGTCAAACCACCCTTGATCGATGGCAGCATGTCGGCAACATCGTAGTTATCGCCGAGCTTTTCAAGCGGCAGAAGCCAGCCCTGCTTGGCCCAGATCGGAACTTCGTAGTTGCCGATGGTCATGATGTCGTATTGGCCGCCATTGGTGGCGATATCGGTGGTTACGCGTTCGCGCAGGACGTTTTCTTCCAGCGTGACCCATTCAACCTTGATATCGGGGTTTTTGGCGGTGAATTCGGATGTCAGTCCCTGCATGCGGATCATATCGCCGTTGTTGACGGTGGCGATGGTCAGCGTTTCTGCGGAAGCGAGGCCCGAAAAGGCGAGAGCCGAGCACGCGCCCAGCAGAAGTGTCTTCAAAGTCATGATCTTCCTCCCAGAAGAAGTTTGTGAGCATTCGCTTTGCTCTAGGGCAATTACTCACTTATGGGAGATGAAAGTCAAGCACCTACCTGCGCTGCGATGCACAAGGAATGGCTAACATACTGGTTTTAAAGTGATATTTATGCTCAACTTCTGAGCAAATATTCGGCGGAGGCTTCGTCGGTGATGACGCCATTGAGCAGCCCGCCACGCAGAGCGGCGAGAATGGCCGGTGATTTTTGCTTCCCCTGAGCGATGCCGATCACCGTGCTTGTTTCGCGTGGCGGCAGGGGAACGGAGGCGACACGATCATTGATCGGCGTGTCGAGAAACTGGCCGTCGCGATCAAAAGACCAGCCACAAATCTCGCCCGCACCACCCTTGGCGATGAGGTCACGCATCTCCTGAACCTCGAGGAAGCCATCGACGCAGAGCGGTGCATCCTCTGCCAATTGACCGACGCCGACGAAGGTCACATTGGCGGCGGCGCCCAGCGCCAGCGTGGAGCGCACCATGGACTGCTCATGCAGCAATTCCCGCTCTTCCGCAGACGAACAGAGAACCGGCAAAGGCATGGGGAAATGCCGCGCCTTGATGGCATCGGCCATCGAGAAGATGACGTTGTAATAGGCGGCAGACCCGTCCGGCCCGATATTGCCGGTAAGCGAGACGATGCGATGTTGCGGGCATTCCATCGGCGGCAACTGATCGACCGCAGCTTTGAGAGTCCGCCCCGTACCGATGGCAAGCACGATTGGTTCCGCCTTGCGCAGCCAGCGTTCGATTTCCGCCGCTCCCGCCTCGGCAATGCCGACGGTGGAGGAGACGCCCGCCGGATCGCTGGGCACGACCTCGACATAGTTCAGCGCAAAGCGCTCGCGCAGGGCCTCGCTTTTCTCCAGACAGGCAGCAATGGGGTGATCGAGCCGGACCTTGATCAGACGTTCGGCAACGGCCAGTGACACGAGACGTTGCGCCGACTGGCGGGAGATGCCCATGGCAGCGGCGATCTCATCCTGCGTGCGGCCCGCGACGTAATAGAGCCACCCAGCCCGCGCCGCGTCGTCTAGCCGTCCACCTGTTTCGGATCGTCTGGCCATATGCCTGCCCCTACGTCATTTCCACTGTGCTGACATTTTTCTAGAGCCCGTGTCAAACGCGGCAAGGCACGCTCAGCCCAACAATGGTCCGACCACGAAATAAAGCGTAGCTCTGGCAATGCCGTAGATCACGCCGCTGACGATGGCCACCGAGACGACCGCAAGGACACCACCCAGCAACGCAAACAGGCCATCCCGCTCCAGAAGAGCAAAGGAAAAACAACAGATTGCGATGGCGGGTAGGATATTTCCAAGCGGAATAGGTAAGGCCAGAATGACGGCGAGAAGCAGGCAGATGAGACCGATCAGCCGCTCGAAGACCGGCGACAGCAGGCCTTCCATGCGTGGCCGCAGCAGCTTTTGCACCCACAACAGGACAGGGACGATCTTTTGAACGACCCGGGCAAAATCTTCCCGCGCCAGCGAACGATCGGCAATGACGCGCGGCAGCCACGGGCTTTTGCCCGCGAACAATTGGGCGGCGAGAAAGACCAGGGGGGTGCCTGTTATCGCCGATGTGCCTGGCGGGGTGGGCACGATATTGGGCAGTGCAAAGACCAGCATCAACGCGCCGAAGGCACGGTCTCCCATCGCAGACAGAAGATCACCGACGGAGATGCGCTCGCGGCTTTCATCACCGGCCAGTGCTTGCAGAATATCGACAAGACCGACTTTTGGAGCATCGGGTTCCGTCAATGTCAGGTCGGTCTCTTCAACCGGACCGGAGAGAGCAGGATTATCCGACAGGCGCAGCATAGGGTTTCAACTCCAGGATTATGGTCCCGCTGTAACAGATGAATGGCGGCAGCAATACGACAGGATGCTTATATTCTCGTCGCTCCCCTATCGGCGCAGCTTCGGGTCAAGCAAATCGCGCAGGCCATCGCCCAGAAGATTGAAGCCGAGAACCGCCAAGGCGATAGCTAAACCGGGAAGGATCGCAAGCCAGGGCGCGGCGGCCAGATAGGTCTGCGATTCCCACAACAACCGCCCCCATGTGGGCGCGGGCGGCGGCATGCCGAGACCAAGGAAGCTGAGACCCGCTTCGGTGAGAATAGCGAGTCCCAGCTGGATGCTGACCTGCACGATGATGAGGTTGGTGAGGTTGGGCAGAATGTGGGTTAAGGTAATGCCACCCCTGCCCCGCCCCAGACTTTCCGCCGCCAGCACGAAATCCCGCGCCCATAATTGCAAGGCAGCAGCGCAGGTCAGCCGGGCAAACACCGGCACCATGAAGGTGGCGATGGCGACAATGGAGGTGAAGCGACCGGAGCCGATGAAGGCACCCAGCATCATGGCGGAAAGGATGGGCGGCAGCGCGAAGATGATATCGCAAAGCCGCATCAGCAAGGCCTCTACGACGCCCCGTTGCGCCGCTGCAAATATGCCGACCAGCGTGCCGACGGTAGCCCCGATGGCGACCGCAACCACGGCGGTAGACAGCGAATTCCAGGCACCGACCATCAGCATCGAGAGAATATCACGGCCAAAGTGATCCGTGCCCAGCAAGCCCTGTGTTAGCGGCGGCTTCAGCTTGGCGACGATGTTCATTTTCGTCGGCAGCTGCGGCGTCCAGACGAGAGAGAGCAGCGCAATCGCCAGCAGAGCGCCAGTGATGGTGGCACCCGCCAAAAGGGAAACACTGCGGCGATTGAAACGTCTCATGCGGCACGCGCCCGCAAGCGCGGATCGATCAGCAGATAGGCCATATCGACAAGGAAATTCATCGTTATCACCAGTGCGCAGAAGAACAGCACGACCGACTGCATGACGACGATATCGCGCTGGGTCAGCGCCTGATAGGCGAGCCGCCCAAGCCCGGGCAGATTGAAGACGTTTTCCACCAGCACAGTGCCTGCGATCAGGAACGTGAATTGCAGGCCGATCATGGTGATGACGGGGATTAGCGCGTTGGGCAGAACGTGTTTCCACAGGGTCGCGGTTTCGCCAATGCCTTTGGCACGGACAGTGCGCACGAAATCCTCGCCCATCACCTCCAGCATAGCCGAGCGGCATACTCGCACCAGCACACCCGCTTGAGAAAAGGCGAGCGCCACCGCCGGAAGCACGAGCGCCTTCAATGCCGCACCAAACCCTGCCTGCCAGCCGGGAAAACCGCCTGCGGGCATCCATCCGAGCGTGGTGGAGAAGAGAAGAATCAACAGCAGCCCGACCCAAAAGCCGGGAACGGCAATGCCCGCATGGGAAAACAGGCCGCAGAGAAAATCGATGGTGCCGCCTCTATAGCGTGCTGCCATGACACCCAACGGCAGGGCGATGAGGATGGACAGGCCGACGGCGATAAGGGCGAGCGGAAGGGTGACGGTGAGCCTCTCGAAGATAAGCCCGACAACTGGAACGCCGTAGGTATAGGATTGGCCAAGGTCGCCCCGTGCGATGGCCGCGAGCCAATGGAGGTAGCGCAGCATAAGAGGCTGATCGAGGCCCATCTGTTTTTGCAGGGCTGCGAGTGTGTCGGGACTGGCCGAGGTGCCGAGCATGATGGCTGCGGGGTCGCCTGGGAGCAGGCCCATGACGGTGTAGATGAGGAAGGATACGGCCAGAAGGGTGATGAGGAGGATTAGGATGCGTTTGGAGATGAGGGCGATCATGTTGGTGCCCGGTAGTTGGTAGGCGACAGTGGGCTTGGCTTACCCCCCTCTGTCCTGCCGGACATCTCCCCCACAGGTGGGGAGATCGACTCGTGGTTAGCTCTCGCCCATCTTGAATGCTGTGGATAGAATGGTGAGCGTGCGCCTAGCCGATCTCCCTCCTTGTGGGGGAGATGTCCGGCAGGACAGAGGGGGGTAAGCCAAGCCCACTGTCGCTCACCACTAAGCAAACACACCATCACTCTTCCCAATGCACATCCGCCAAAACATTCGACGGGATCGGTTCATTCTCCCACAGCCCCTGAATCTTCTTGTCCCAAACCCCAAGCTTCGGCATCACAAAGAGAAACAACGCCGGTACATCTTCCGCCAAAATCTTCTGCGCATCCTGATACAAATCTTCCTGCTCCACCGGATCGGCAGTCAGCTCAATGTTCTTAATGATCTCGTTGAAGGTCGGGTTCTTGTAGTTGAAATAGTATGGATCACGCGAAAAGATATCGATATCCATCGGCTCCGCATGCGCCACGATGGTCATTTCGTAGTTGGCACCTTTCAGCACATCCGACACCCATTTGGCCGGAAATTCCGTGGTTTCGATGGTCATCGTCACGCCGATTTCCGCAAACATGGCTTGCAGGACCTGAGAGGTGCGCTGCGCGTAAGGCATCTGCGGCGCCTTGATGGTGAAGCTGAGGCCGTTGGGATAACCGGCCTCGGCCAGCAACGCTTTCGCCTTTTCAGCATCGTATGGCAGCGTGCCGGTCGTATCGACATAGCCACGGTCATTGGGTGTGTAATGACTGCCGATGGCCGTGCCGAAGCCGGACCATGCGCCTTCGATGACGGTTGCGCGGTCCACCGCCATCATCAGGGCCTGCCGCACGCGCTTGTCGTTGAAGGGTTCGACGGCATTGTTCATGCCCGCCACGACCTTCAACTCGGTATTGCCGATGAAGGTGCCCAGCCGCACGTCGCCCTCGAAAGAGCTCATGAGTTCAGGTGCGCCGAATTCTGGGAAGGCATCGATATCGCCGGATTTGAGCGCGGCGGCTTGCGCCTGCGGGTCTGGAATGAAGCGGAAGATTGCCTTTTCGAGCGTAACGGTCGCGGACTTGTCCCAGTAATCCATGTTGCGCGCCAGCTCGACCTTGTCGCCCTTGGCCCAGTTGACGAATGTGAACGGACCCGTGCCGATGGGTGTCGTCTTGTTGGTTTCGGCGGACGTCGTGCCGACCATGACGGATGCTGGCCAACCGAGCCAATAGAGCAGGCTGCCGGAGGGCTGCTTCAGTTTCAGGACCAGCGTCATCGCATCTGGCGTTTCGATGTTGTCGATGGCCGCGAAGAAGCGTTTCTGCGGATTGATGGAGGCATCGCCGCGCGCACGGTCCAGCGATGCCTTGGCGACGGTGGAATCGAAGGCCTCGCCATCATGGAATTTCACGCCGTCATGCAGCTTGAACGTATAGGTCTTGCCGTCCTCGGAAATCTCCCAGCTATCCGCCAGTTGCGGCTGGATCTTGCCGTCCTTGTCGATGGTCACGAGGCCTTGGAAGATGTTCTGCCAGGTGACCTGACCGATGAAGACGTTGGCGCCGGCTGTCGGGTCGAGCCCTGCAGGCTCTGTGCCCATGCCGATGGTGATGGAATTTTTTGCCGCTGCAAAAGCCACCGTGGCGGGCAGCATGGCTGAAAGCGTGGTGGCAACGGCCAGGCCCAAGGCCAGGCGGCGTGTGAGGTTTACCGATTGCAAAAACATGCTGCGCATCATCATCGTCTCCGGTCGAGTGGCGCAAACATTTTGTGTTCAGCGCGTTGCGAAAATCGCTACACGACATCAAGGGTAAAAATCAACCGCCTATTTCGGCAGATTGCCCATAAAGGTCTCGATAAAGCTGGCAAGCGTTGCGGCGGCAAAGGACAGTTCACGATCCGGCGCAACGCAGAGCTCCATGGTCGTGCGGACACCTTTGGACCCCGACAGAGGTACCGCGACCATCTGCCCGGCATCGATTTCCCGCGCGACCGAAAGCGGCGGCAGAAGGGTGACGGCAGCACCATCCAGCACCAGATCTTTCAGCAATTCCAGCGAACTGGCGATAAAGGTCGGATCGAGGACGATGCCCGCTTGCGCAAACAGCGCATCGAAGGCCTGGCGTGCGGCGAAGGTTTTTTCCGGCAGAGCCAGCGGTATGGCAGCGAGGTCTTTCAACGAAATCGAAGGTTTATCAGCCAAGGGATGGCCTGCGGGAAGGATGACATCATAGCCGATCTCGCGCTTTGCAAGGATTTTGACCTCTGATGTTTTGGGCGCAAACAGGGTTATGGCGATATCGGCCTGTGCGGAGACCAGTGCATCGATGGCCTGTCGTGCCGAAGTGATATGAACCTCGAACCGCAGCTTGGGGTAAGTCTGGCTGAACTGCGATAGCGCCGGTGCCAGAAGGCTGGCGACGGTGGCACCATTGGCATAGATCGTCGCGCGCCCCCGCTCCAGCCCCTTGAGATCATCAATCAATTGATGGACGTGACCAAGCTCGCGCAGGGTCTTGCCGGCCCGTTCGGCCAGAAGCTCCCCCGCTGCCGTCAACGTCACGCCCCGGCTGGATCGCTCCACCAATGGCGTGCCGAAATATTCTTCCAGATTTTCGATCTGGCGGCTGACGGCGGTTGGCGCAACATTGAGATTTTCCGCCGCCGCGCGCATGGAGCTGGTGCGGACAAGCTCATCGAAATACATCAATGCGCGTAGATTCATGGTGACGGTGCCCCCTCATTCCTGTGCCCGTCACAGGAAGCTAGTCAGCCCAAGTCTTTGGGCTGGAAGAACTCTTTCGCCGCGCAGACGCGCGTCGACTGGATTCCTGTGACGAGCACAGGAATGAGGGAGCTTGTAGCAGCATCACCCCGACGCCTCAATCGCGCACAAAACCCTCACTCGCCACCAGCAACTGCCGGGTATAATCGGCCTCGAACTTGCGACTTTCCAGCGCCTCCACATCCAGCATTTCCACCACCTTGCCGCTTTTCATCACCGCAAGCCTGTCGCACATGTGGCTGATGACGCCGAGGTCGTGGCTGACCATGAGGAAGGTGAGGTTTCGTTCATGCCGAGCCTGTTCCAGCAGGTTGAGTATTTCGGCCTGAATGGAAGCGTCGAGTGCCGATGTCGGCTCGTCCAGCAGCAGGATTTTCGGCTCGAGGATCAGCGCGCGGGCAATGGCGATGCGCTGGCGCTGGCCGCCGGAAAGCTGGTGCGAATAGCGGAAGCGAAAGCCGGTTCCCAAGCCGACTTCATCCAGCGCGCGGGTGATGCGGCCTTCCTTGTCGTCCAGCCCATGAATGGTGAGCGGCTCCAGCAGCAGCGCATCCACCGTCTGGCGCGGATGCAACGAGCCATAGGGGTCCTGAAACACCATCTGCACATCGCGGTAGAAGCTCTTTTCGCGGAACTTGCTCTTGTAGGTCCGCCCCTCCACCATGAGGCTGCCCTCATCGAAGTGGTTGAGACCGGCAATGGCGCGCAAAAGCGTGGATTTGCCCGAGCCGGATTCACCGACCAGACCGAAGGATTCGCCTTTGGCGACATCGATGCTGACACCGTCGAGTGCGATGTGACCGTCGAAATCGACCAGCAGATCGGAAGCGGAAAGAACTGAGGTCATAAGCGCCACTCCAACTGACGGTCCAGAACCGGCAGCGGATGCCTTTTCTCGCCAATCTTCGGCAAGCAATTGAGCAGCCCGCGCGTATAGGGGTGATGGGCGTTGTCGAGATTGGCAGCCTGAAGCTCTTCCACCACACGGCCCGCATACATGACGAGGACGCGGTCGCAGAAGGACGAGACAAGCCGCAGATCATGGGAGATGAAGATGAGGCCCATGCCGCGATCTCGCACCAGCTTGTCGAGAATGCCCAGCACTTCCAGCTGCACCGTCACATCCAGCGCCGAGGTCGGCTCGTCGGCAATCAACAGTTCCGGACCGCAGACCAGCATCATGGCGATCATGACGCGCTGGCCCATGCCGCCGGAGACTTCGTGCGGGTAAAGCCCGTAGACGCGTTCCGGCTCACGGATCTGCACCGCCTCCAGCATGTCCAGCGCCCGCTGTTTGGCCGCCGATGTGCCGATGCGTTCATGCGTTTGCAGGGTTTCCACGATCTGGCGACCGATGGTCATGACGGGGTTCAGCGAATATTTCGGGTCCTGCAGGATCATGCCGATGCGCTTGCCGCGAATGCTGCGGCGCTGTTTGGCCGAGGCTTTCAAGAGATCGATATCGCCAAAACGCAGGGCATCCGCCTCGATTTTCGCAGACGGCGGCGTCAGCCCCATAATGGCGCGCCCGGTCTGGGATTTGCCGGAGCCGGATTCGCCGACGATGCCGAGACGCTCCTTGCCGAGCGTAAACGACACGCCGCGCACCGCTTCCACCAGCCCGGTGCGGGTGGGAAAGGAGACGCGCAGGTTTTCGACCGTGAGAAGTGGCGCACTCATTGGCCTGCCTCCTTCGGGTCCAGCGCATCACGCAGACCATCGCCCAGCAGGTTGAAGCCGAGGCTGACGATGAGAATGGCAATGCCCGGCATTGCCGCGACCCACCATTGGTCGAGAATGAAGCGGCGACCGGATGCGATCATCGCGCCCCATTCCGGCAGCGGCGGCTGTGCGCCGAGGCCTAGGAAGCCAAGACCGGCGGCGGTTAGAATGATGCCCGCCATGTCCAGCGTCACACGCACGATGAGCGAAGACATGCAGAGCGGCATGACGTGTTTGAGCACGATGCGCCACGGCGATGCGCCCATGAGCTGCACCGCCGCGATGAAATCGGAATGGCGAAACGTCATGGTTTCGGCGCGCGCAATACGCGCATAGGGCGGCCATGAGGTGATGGCGATGGCCAGCACGGCATTCTCGATGCCCGGCCCGAGTGCCGCGACCAGCGCCAGCGCCAGAACGAGTTTCGGGAAAGCGAGGAAGATATCAGTGATGCGCATCAATACGGCATCCACCCAACCACCGGCATAACCGGCAACGGTGCCGACGATGAGGCCGACGGGAGCGGCGATGATGGCAACCAGCAGAACCACGAACAGCGTCAACCGCGAACCGTGGATGAGGCGCGAGAGAATATCGCGACCCTGATCATCCGTGCCGAGCAGATAGCCTGCGCTGCCGGGTGGCAGCAGGCGGGCGTTGCGCAGATCGCCCTGCACGGCGGAATGCGGGGCCAGCACATTGGCAAAAATCGCGACCAGCACCAGTGCGAGAATGATACCGAGACCGGCCAGCGCCAGCCGGTTTTCCGAAAAGCGCCGCCAGATGACGTAGGCGCGGCCAAGCCTTGCCTGACCGCGCGATGCGGGACGGTCGGACAGCAGCCATTCGCGGCTGTAGGGTTTCAATGGTGTCGAAGCTGTCGTCATCGGCTGCGCGTCCTTGGATCGAGCGTCCGGTAGAGCAGATCGGACAGGAGATTGATGCTGATGAACACAGCGCCAATCACGATGGTACCGCCGAGAACGGCGTTCATATCCGCATTCTGCAAGGAATTGGTGATGTAGAGGCCGAGCCCCGGCCAGGAGAAGATGGTTTCCGTCAAAACGGACCCTTCCAGCAACCCGGCATAGGACAGAACGATGACCGTCAACAGCGGCACGGCGGCATTGCGCAGGGCGTGAAACCAGATGATGCGAGTTTCCGAAAGGCCCTTGGCGCGGGCGGCGACGATGTATTCCTGGCTCAGTTCATTGAGCATGAAGGAACGCGTCATGCGGCTGATATAGGCCAGCGAAAAATACCCCAGCAATCCGGCAGGCAGAATGATGTGGCGAAAGAGGTCCCACAGCACATCCCATTGCCCCTGCCAGAAGGCATCCAGCAGGTAAAAGCCTGTCACCGGCGTGAAGGTGAATTCGTAGACGATGTCCATGCGGCCGGGATAAGCGACCCAGTTCAGCTTGGCGTAAAACACCAGCAGCGCCAGCAGGCCGAGCCAGAAGATCGGCACGGAATAACCGACGAGACCGATAATGCGCACGATCTGGTCTATGATGCTGCCGCGCTTGACGGCGGCGAGAACGCCGAGCGGAATGCCGAAGACGGCACCGATCAGCGTGCCGATGGTGGCAAGCTCGATGGTGGCGGGAAAGACCCGGATGATATCGGTCATCACAGGATTTGTGGTCAGCACCGATGTGCCGAAATCACCGGATAGAGCCTGCTTGATATAAAGGAAAAACTGCTGCCAGAGCGGCAGATTGAGGCCGAGTTCCTCGCGCACGCGCTCCACGACATGGGCAGGCGCACGGTCTCCCACGATCGCCAAGGCGGGATCGATGGGGATGACACGACCAATGAAGAAGGTCACCGCCAACAACCCCAAAAAGGTGGTGATGACGGTGACGAGGAAGCCGATGACGGCAGTCAGGCGCTTGTTGGCGCGGCTTTTGCCGCGCCTTGGCCTTGGCACTGTTTCAATGATGGTCACTGGATCAATCCTGCCGGACTATTCCTTGGAGACCGGGTAGACATAGTTGGTGTCGAAGCTTGGTCCAAGCTTCAAACCTTTGACCTTATTGGAGAAACCGGCGATTTCCGTCTTCTGCTCGATGACGACGAACGGGCCGCTTTCCAGAACCTTTTTCTGAAGGTCCTGATACATGGCCGCGCGCTTAGCGTTGTCCTTTTCGAGAAGCGCAGCTTGTGTCTGCTTCGTCAGCTCAGGCACGTCCCAGGCATTGCGCCATGCCAGCGTCTTGTTCTTGCCTGCGTCCGAATTGTCGTAGTTGATGGTGAAGGTTTCAGCATTGGAGTTCGGGTCGAAATAGTCGGAACCCCAGTCACCGATGTAGATGTCATGCTGACGCGCGCGGTATTTCGTCAGCGTCTGCTTGCCATCACCGGGAATGATTTCCAGCTTGATACCGGCCTGCGCTAGGGTCTGCTGCATGTTTTCGGCAATGCCCGTGACCGGCTGGGTGTTGCGCACATCCATAGAAACGGTGAAGCCATCCTTCAGGCCTGCCTTTGCTAATAATTCCTTGGCCTTGGCGACATCCAGCTTGAAGGGATTTTCATCCAGCGCGCCGAGTTGGCCCTTTGGCAGGAAGGTCTGGTGTACCTCGCCGATGCCCTTGATGATGGTGGCACCAATGCCTTCATAATCGATGAGATATTTGAAGGCTTCAACGACTTCAGGCTTTTTCAGATATTCGTTCTTCTGGTTCAGGCCGAGATAATAGACCGTGCCCTTTGGTGCCGAAATAACGGTAAAGCCGTCCTTCTTGGACACGGCTTCCATATCGCCGGGCTCAAGATTACGCGCCACATCGATATCGCCATTTTCCAGTGCCAGACGCTGGCCGGAGCTTTCCTTCATGTGGCGGTAAACGACACGCTTCAACTTTGGCTTCTCGCCGTAGTAATTCGGGTTGGCTTCCAGAATGACAGCTTCGTTGGCCTTCCAGCCAAGGATTTTGTAAGGGCCGGAACCGGCATAACCGGTCTTGAGGAATTCATTGCCGAAATCGCTGTCATATTTGTAATCGGCGCTTGGCGTAACAGCCTTGGCCTTTTCCATCACCAGCTTCTTGTCCACCACGGAGGCAACGGTTGCCGTCAACACGTTGAGAACAAAGCTTGGCGCATAGGGCTTGTCGACCGTCAGCACGAATGTGTTGGCATCCGCAGCCTTGGCCTTTTCCGTGACGTTATCGCCCTTGAGGCCGAACTGCGTCAGCAGGAATGCTGGCGACTTGTCCAGCTTGACGGCACGTTCGATGGAGAAGGCCACGTCGTCAGCCGTCAGCGGATTGCCGGAGGCGAATTTGAGGCCCTGCTTCAGCTTGAATGTGTAGGTCAGACCATCTTCGGATGTCGTCCAGCTCTCGGCCAAATCGCCCTTCACCTTCGATGTATCAGCGATATCGATGGAGACGAGCTTGCTATAGGTGTTGCCGGTGACTTCAGCCGTGGAAATCTCAAACGCCTCCCCCGGATCGAGCGTGATGATGTCATCGATGGCGAAACCTTCGACCAGCGTATCGGCAGGCGTTGCCGCAAAGGCCTGTGGTGCGGCGAGAGAGAGCATCGAAAGGGCCACGCTGGTGGCAAGGATACGGGCGGCTTTGTTGAGCGAATTGTTCATCGTCTTCCCCTGTTTGTATCTCGGTTTATACTCGGTCTCAGGCCGGTTCGTGCCATGCCTGACCCAAAACGCGCAGCCAGTTTTCCCGGCAAATTTTAGCAAGGTCTTGATCAGCGTATCCCGCAGATTTGAGCGCCGCAACAAGATTATTGTTGCCCTTGGCATCGCGGATTTCCGCTGGAACCGTTGCGCCATCAAAGTCCGAACCGAGCGCCACGCAATCGATGCCCATGCGCTCGACCATGTAATCGATATGCTGGACCATGGCGGAAAGCGGCGTGTTGGCGTCATCACGCGCATCCGGGCGCAGCATGGTGACGGCGTAGTTGAGGCCGACCAGACCCTTGCTTTCCTTGATGGCGTCCATCTGCCAATCGGTTAGATTGCGCGCCACAGGCGTCAGGGCGTGGACGTTGGAGTGGCTGGCGATCAAGGGCTGGTCGGTGGTTTTTGCCACGTCCCAGAAGCCTTTTTCAGTAATGTGCGCGAGATCGATGAGGATGCCGAGCTGGTTGCAGCGTTTCACCAGTTCAAACCCGGCATCGGTGAGGCCCGGTGCGGTATCCGGCGACATGGGATAGGCGAAGGGCACGCCATGGCCGAAGATATTGTGTCGGCTCCAGACGGGCCCAAGCGAACGCAGACCTGCCGCATAGAATACATCCAGCGCATCGAGATCGGCGGCGATAGCCTCGCAGCCTTCCATGTGCAGCACGGCGGCGAAGACACCATCGGCCATGGCCTTGCGAATGTCAGCAGTGGAACGGCAGAGCTTCCAGCCGCCCGCCTGATCCAGACGCAGCCCAATGGCTGCCTTTTCCAGCGCGATATCGAGCGATGGCTGGCGCTCCAGCGGGGCTGCGAGCGGCGTTACGTAATGCCCCGATGCATCCGGCTGCTGAAGGATCAGATCACCCGATGGAATGTAGATGGCGCAGATGCCGCCGGCCAATCCGCCCGCCTTGGCGCGCGGCGCATCGATATGGCCCTCATAGGTGCCATCAATGAACTCCGCGACGGGATCGCTTCCCATTTTGGCATTTCGCCACAGCCGCAGAAGCACATCATTATGACCGTCGAAAACCAGTTGCATGCGGAAATTCCAAAAGGCAGGGTAGTGTTTTTTCATTTAAAACCTTGGACTTGATGAAAGCGAGGTGTCCATGGTTCTGGAGGGCACCGATAATCCTAGGCCCATCCTTCACGGCTTCGCAAGTCAAAAAATATGCACGATGAAAAAACGGTCAGACCTCGCCTACCGGAGATTGATCGCCATCAAGTCTGCCACCCATCGCCTGCCTTTTTCAGCATCGGCGTGGTGAAAACGCCCTGCACCCTGCCCGGCCATTGCGCGCCAAAATCCGCCAGCTTTTCGCGCCACTTGTCCGATTGCAGCATGGCGGCACCGATGACCACGGGCTCGATGTTGGAGGCCGCGAGAAGCGACAGACCGGCAATGATGGAGGTGCCGCTGGAAATCACATCATCCACCAGCGCAACCCGCCTGCCCTCCAGAAGCGGCAGCATGCGCGGGTCGATATAGAGCCGTTTCTGCTGCTGGGTGGTGATGGACGACATGGGCACGGACAGTTCGTCCAAGTACCAGAATTTTCGCGAGGTTCCGAGCGGCACGTAGCGGCTGTGACCGAGACGGCGCGCGACTTCTGCCGCCAGCGTCAGGCCCAACGTCGGAAGGCCGACAACGACGTCCACATCGAAGGGTTCAAGCTTTTGCGCCATATCATCCGCCAAAGCTTCTACGACCGGAAAGGACGCCTGATTGATGATGAGCGATGCGAGTGCATGTTCCCCATCGGCGAGCGGGCGGATCGGCAAACGCAATTGCCTGCCATCATCGAGCGCGACGGGGAAGAAACCAGTATGCGGACCGGTGACATCGAAGCTGCCGGGCGCATGGATGTCCTGCCAGAACTCGTGGGGCTTCATGACCAATCCTTTCACAGCGATATTATTTCGGTTTTGCCAGAAGGTTCCTATTAATTTTCAGGGGCTTCTGCACTAGAAAAGAAGACTGTTTTGCTTTCGCAAGGAAATGCCGCCCATGACCCCGCTAGCCCGGTTCGGAAACGACCTGCCTTTTCTCACCGCTTTGCGGCGAGACCTGCATGCGCATCCCGAACTCGGCTTCGAAGAAGAGCGCACCAGCGCGCTGGTCGCAAGGCATCTGGAAGAGGCCGGGATTAGCGTTCATCGCGGCTTGGGCAAAACCGGCGTCGTCGGCACCCTTCAGGTCGGCAACGGCACCCGCCGCATCGGCCTGCGGGCAGATATGGATGCACTTGCCATGCCCGAAATGGCCGACCGCCCCTATAAATCGACCATAGCAGGCAAGATGCACGCCTGCGGCCATGACGGGCACACGGTGATGCTGCTGGGTGCAGCGCGGCACTTGGCCGAGAGTCGCAATTTTTCCGGCACCGTACACTTCATCTTCCAGCCAGCCGAAGAAGGGCGCGGTGGGGCGAAACAGATGGTGGAGGACGGGTTGTTCGAGCTTTTCCCCTGCGATGCCGTTTACGGACTGCACAACATGCCGGGGCTCGACGTGGACGAGATGGCGGTGGTCGGAGGACCACAACTGGCGTCCTCCGATAGCTGGCGCGTGACGTTCAAGGGCGTGGGAACGCATGGTGCAAAGCCGCATCTTGGCCGCGACCCGATCACGGCGGCAGGTAGTTTTCTGGCCGCACTGCAAAGCATCGTCGGGCGCGTGGTCGATCCGCTGCAACCGGCTGTCGTCAGCGCCTGTTCGGTGCAGGCGGGTGATCCGAAGGCGCTCAATGTCATTCCCGACATCGTTGACATTGGCGGCACGGCGCGGGCCTATTCGGCTCGTGTTCGGGACCAGCTGGAAGAGGAAATCGGACGGCTGGCAAAGGGAACTGCTGCCATGTTCGGCATCGAAGCGCATTACGACTTCATCCGCCGCATACCGCCGGTCATCAATGATGCTGAAACAACTGAGCGCGCCTTGAAAGCTGCCCGGAACGTCTTCGGCGACAAGGCACGAACCGCCTTCCCGCCCTCGACCGCCGGAGATGATTTCTCGTTCTTCGCGGGGCAGGCACCGGGCTGCTACGTCTGGCTCGGCAACGGCCCAGCGGTGGATGGCGCGCTGCACCACAATACGTCCTATGATTTCAACGATGATGCGATTGCGTCTGGTGTCGCGTTCTGGACGACGCTGGTGGAGCAGGAATTAGCGGTGGAATAGCCGCGAGGGCCACCCCTTTCGTCATATCAGGGCCTGTCCCGAGTATCTGCTACCATCTCAGCTGTCTCAACGTGATTAGATGCTCGGGACAGGCCCGAGCATGACGGAAGTGAGGGCGGGAAGCCCTCAGCCAAGAATCTCCAGCACCGGCGTTTCCATCACACGGCCCGTCAGCACATCGGCAATGCCCATATCCGTCTGGTGCGGGCCTGTGTTGCAGGCCAGCGTGGCACCAAAGCAGGCCTTGAACACAAGATAGGGCGGCCGCCATTCCACGATCTGGCCGACGGCATCACGCACGACCTCAAAACCGGATGCGACATCTTCCAAACCTGCATCCGACACGAGGCCGGAGAGCGGGAGCGCAAGCAAAGCGGTGACCTTTCCGCCCGATGCGACGGCCATACCGCCGCCTGCTTTGATAACGGCGTTTGCGGCGACCGCCATATCGTCAGCATTGCCGCCGAACACTGTCAAATTATGGCTGTCATGCGCGACTGTGGTGGCGAAGGAGCCGTCCCATTTTCCCCAGCCGGTCAGGAAACCGGTTCTGGTCACGGGGTCGGCCTTGCCGTGGCGGTGGGTGACGGAAATCATCGTTGCGCCCTCCGGCGGCACCACGAAACCATTTTCCACGGCAGCCTCCGCCTCGCCCCATTGGGTGAAACGCGGCTTGTCGATGGTGGCGAGCTTGACCCTTTTGCCCTCGGATTTGACCTTGAAGTCGGAGGGAGAGCGAGGCGTCAGCTTCACCGAGTGCTTGAGCGGTGCTGCATCCATCTCGGTCAGTTCGACCAGCATCTTCCCAGCTTCTGCAACGGGCGTGCCGCTGGCCAGCACATGGCGTGCGGAGAATTGCGAGAGGTCTTCGAAAACGGCGATATCGGCCCGGCGACCGGCGGCGATGAGGCCGAGATCGGCGCGGTGCAAGCGCATGGCCGCATTCAGCGTGGCGGCGCGCAGAGCCCATTCCGGTTTCAAGCCGTAGCAGACCAACCGCCGCACCACATCATCGAGACCGCCGTTTTTAGCGAGATCGTCCGGGAAGACATCGTCGGTGCACAGCGTCAGCGTTTGCGGCAGGTGGCCGAGCGTGTTCAACGCTTCCACGAACTCCGGCAGGAGATGGTCATGCGAGCCGCGCAGCTCTATCGTCAGCCCGGCCCGCAGCTTTGCCATGAGGTCGGCAGCGGATGTCAGCTCGTGATCGGAGGTGATGCCTGCCGCCATGAAGGCATTGAGATCGGCACCCTTAAGGCCCCGCGCATGGCCGCAGATCAGCTTGTCGGAAAACAGGCCTTCCTGAAGAATGGCGCTCATGCGCGGGTCGCGCTCGATGACGCCGCGCATGTTCATGACTTCGGCAACGCCGCCGACCTCCGGCCAGAACAGCATTTCGGCCATGGCGGAAGCGTCGAAATCACCGCCTGCCTGCTCCAGTCCCGGCGCTGATGGCACGCTCGAAGGCGCCAGAAGGATGGTGCGCAACGGCAGCCCCTTGCTGGCTTCCGCCGCCCAGCGCACGCCATCGATGCCATGGACATTGCCGAACTCATGCGGGTCCCAGACGATGGTGGTGACACCGCGCGCAACCACGGCCTGCGCATAGGTCGCAGGCGTCACCATGGAGCTTTCGATGTGCATGTGCGTGTCAATCAACCCCGGCGAAACGTAAGCACCCGTCGCATCCAGAACCTGTGCGGCATCTGTGCGGCTTCCGGCCTCGTGGACGCTGGCAATCAGCGGGCCAGTGATGCCGATATCGGCCAGGCGCAGCTCGCCCGTGACGACATCGACAAGCGTGCCGCCGCTGATCAGGATGTCGAATGGCTGGTCACCGCGTGCAGCCGCCACGGCACGTGCCCGCAATGTATCCTCAATCATTCCATCACGATCAACGATAATGGTCTGTTGTTTCATCGGCTGGCCTCCAGACGCAATGCATCGAGAATGATGGTTTTGGCACTGATAGCATCGACCGTTTCGGCGAAATGCGCGTTGAATTTTTCAGCATGGGCGGCGCGGGTTTCGACAACCGTTCGACCGCGCGTCAATGTGCCGTGAAGCTCGACATCTACACGTGCTTTTTTCCAGCCGACGCACTCCGGGGCCACAAGGGCGACAGCGGCGCAGGGGTCGTAAAGCGCCATGGCATCCCGCCCGCGGCTGGTCGCGATATTGATGAAGCCTTCCAGCATATCGGCAATCAAACTGGCATTCTTGCCACCGGCTGCACGAATAGGTGCAACATCGGATAGACCAGCAGTGACTTTGCGGCAGAGATCGAGATCGACCATGCGCAAGGACAGGCCGTGGGCGATGACGATGGCCAAGGCTTCGGGATCGGCAAAAGCATTGAACTCGGCAGACGCCGTGTGATTACCGGCTGTTACACCACCCCCCATCCATATGAGATCGGTAATGCGGGCGGCGAGGTCTGGCTTTGCGAGGCAGATGGCGGCGATGTTGGTGAGGGGGCCGAGCGCGAGAATAGGCTTGTTTTCGCTGCCCTCTCCCAGCCAATCGCAAAGCGCTTGAAACGCATCGCTGTGCGGCAGATCGGCAGCGTCGGGCAGGCCTGCGCCGACCGTTGGAATGCCTGTGTCGCCGAGAATGGTTTGTCCTGTTTCGAGCTTTCCGAGCACGGGATTTTCGCGGCCCATATGGATGGGGAAGTCCCAACGAAAGGCCATTTTCGCGCTGGCGGCATTGCGGCACACCTGCGCGAGCGGTGCGTTGCCGAACACCAGCGAGAGCCCATCGATCTGAAGCCCGTGAGACGTTGCCACCATCACGGCAGCAATGTCATCGAAGCCCATATCGCAATCGATCCAGATACCCATAATCAGCTGAACACTTTCAGGCTGGCTGCTTTCCTGACAGGCAGGTCGAAGGCGAGCGGCGTGCCGATATCCTGCACCGGCAAGGCGGCATCGACCTCGGCCTTGATCGGCCCCAGCGGCGTATCCAGCAGATATTCCCGCGCATTGCCCGCAAAAGACGTGCCGCGCACAGTTCCCTCGAAAGGTCCTGAACCGAGGGTCACCATGCGCGGCCTCCAGGCAAGTCCCGCCGTACTCGGAACCTGGCCAGAAAGGGGGATGCTTCCGTTATCAGTCTTGAGCAAACCACCCTCGAGACGAAAGATATTTTCGAAGCCGACGAAATCGGCCACGAAGGACGAGACAGGTGCGTTGTAGATGTCTTCCGGCGTGCCGATCTGCTCGATGGCACCGTTCTTCATCACCACGATACGGTCGGCCAGCGCCAAAGCCTCGATCTGGTCGTGGGTGACGAAAATCATGGTGACGCCGGTGGCTTTTTGCACGCGCTGAAGTTCGGTACGCATTTCAAGCCGCAGCCGGGCATCGAGGTTCGAAAGCGGTTCGTCCAGCAGCAGGACCTTGGGGTCCATGACCATGGAACGGGCCAGCGCCACGCGCTGCTGCTGGCCACCGGAGAGTTCCGCCGGTTTGCGGGAGGCAAAGGTGGATAGGCCAACGGATTTAAGCCCGGATGCGACCTTATCATCCAGCGCAGAACCCTTCATGCCCTTCAGCTTCAAACCGAAGGCGACATTTTCGTAGACGGTGAGATGCGGAAAAAGCGCGTAGGACTGGAACACTAGCCCCACCGCCCGCTTGTTGGCGGACACGCGGGTGATATCGGCACCATCAAGATCGATGCGACCACCGGCCACCGGCATCAGCCCGGCAATGGCGCGCATGGTCGTGGTCTTGCCGCAGCCGGATGGGCCGAGCAGTGCCAGCAGTTCGCCCTTGCGGATATCGAGGTTCAGGTCTTTCACGGCAATGGAATTGCCATAGGCCAGCGAGAGGTTCTGGAGCGAGAGATAATTTGCATCAGACATAACGGGAGAACCCCAGAAAACGTTCGGCCATGAAAACAATGCCGATGGACAGGAAGGCGAGCAGCGAAGAGAGCGCCGCAACGGATGGGTCGAAGACGATTTCCATATAGCCCAGCATATCGATCGGCAGGGTGCGCACGCCGGGACCGGAGAGGAACAGCGACACCGGCACCTGATTGAAGCTGGTGACGAAGCCCAGAATGAAGGCCGAGAGAATGCCGCCCCTGATATTGGGCAGTACGACGCGGAAGAAGGCGCCGATGCGCGACGAGCCGAGCAGCACCGCTGCTTCCTCGATATCCGAGCGCAGATTGGTGAGGCTGGCCGACACGACGCGCACCGCATAGGGCAGGATCAGCGCCGTATGTGCCAGAAACAGTGCAAGAGTTATGCCGATGCCGAAGGGAACGACGAAATAGCGTAGAAGCGCCAGACCAACGATAATGCCGGGAACGATGATGGGGGCCGAGACGATGGTTCGGATGGTTTCCGAAAAGGGCAGCTTGTAGCGCGACATGGCGTAGGATGCGGGCACACCGAGGATCAGTGCCGCGAATGTGCCGCCGATGGCCAGAAACATCGACATGGCGAAACTTTCGCGGAAGCTCTCGACTGTGAAGACCTTGGCGATCCATTTCAGCGAAAAGCCCTGCGGCGGAAAGGCCAGCGTATCGCCCGCCGAAAAGGACGCGGCGACGATGATGAGAAACGGGCCGATCAGAAAGCCGATGACCAGCGCAAGCGTGAGCGGAATGAAGAGGTGCCGAGTCATGTCTTGTTCCTTGCCGTGGCGATGCGCTTGAGCAGGATGTTGGCTGCAAAGCACATGACGATCAGAATAAACGCGATGACGCTGGCGGCGACGAAATTGTTGGAAACCGTGACCTGCTGGTAAAGCAGGGTTTCCAGCATCAGAACCTTGGAGCCACCAAGAATGGCGGGCGTGATATAGGCCGTCAGCGAGCCGGTGAAGACCAGCGTGCCGCCGACGACAAGACCTTCCTTGGTCAAGGGCAGGATGACTTTCCAGAATACCTGCAACCAGTTCGCACCGAGCACCCGCGAGGCGGCGATGACGTCTTTCGGCATGTTTTCCAGTGCGCTGATGAGGGAGATGATCATCAGCGGCAAGAAGAGTTGCAGCAGGCCGATGAAGACGGCCGTTTCGGAAAACAGAATGCGGATCGGCGCATCCGTCAGCCCCACCAGCTTCAGCAACTCGTTGACCATGCCGGTACGGCCGAGAATGACGATCCACGCATAGGTGCGCGCCACGGGCGAGATCATCAACGGCAGAATGACGAGGTTGATCATGTGGCCCTTAGAGTTGGCCGGCAGGTTGACGATGGCGAAGGCCGCCGCATAACCAATGATGGCGGAGACAACGGTGACGATCGCGCCGAGCTTCAGCGTGCGCAGAAACACGGCCCGGTTCAGCGGATCGAAAAAGAAATCCACATAGGCCTGAAACGTCCAGCCATCGGCAGTGCGAAACCCTTCCGACAGAAGGATGAACACGGGCACGAGGAAAACCGCCGCCGCAAAGATTGCGGCGGGCAAGGCCAGTGCCAAGGCTTCAGCCCGGTTTTGAAACATGGAGTCTTCTCCGGTGTTGAAATGTCTCCGTCTTTGCTTGGCGGAGGCTTTGTTATTGAGCGTCGGTGGGTGCCAGCCCCCCTCTGCCCTGCCGGGCATCTCCCCCACAGGTGAGGAGATTGGCTGGGCGCGCCGTCACAGTCCAACCGCGACGTTCACTGGAAGAGGAAGGGTTGCCCCGGGTCGATCTCCCCCCTTGAGGGGGAGATGTCCGGCAGGACAGAGGGGGGTGACGTGCGCCAGCACGTAGCGCCCACACCCAGCAACCGTCCTTACTGACCAACCTTCGCGTTCCACTCCGACAACCACTTGTCGCGGTTATCCAGCGTCGCAGCAGACGGGATGAGCTGCAGGCTCTTGGCGGTTTCTTCGCCATAGGTGATGTTGTTGGCCACCTCGTCAGAGACCTTCACCTCCTTGTTGGTCGGGCTATCGACCAGCTTTTCGGCCAGCGCCTTTTGCACATCAGTCGAGAGCCAGAAGTCCATGAACTGAAGCGCGAGATCTTCGTTTTTGCCGTTCTTTGGCACAACGAGAACATTCATGCCGCCTGTCTGGCCTTCCTTGGGTGTTGCCCATGCCAGCGGCAGATCGAGCTTGGTGAAGGGTGCCCAGGAGAAGCGGCCGATGGGGGCGGCCCAGATTTCTTCCTGCTGCATCAGCTGCACGAGCTGTGAAGACTTGACGTAGAAGGTGACGATCTCGTCTTTCTTTTCGCCAACGGCCTCGATCGCGCCGGAGAGATCAGGCGTATCCTTGCCGATGGCCTTGCCCAGCATGTAAAGCGCAGGCGGGCCCTGATTGGTGGTGACATTCGGGAAGGCGACGTGGTCGACCACGCCGTCCTTCAAGAGATCGGCCCAGCTATCGATATTCATCTTGTCGGTGCGGTAGACGATGGAGGTGGCGTAGAAATTGACGCCGACGCTCATGCCATCGCCGTTCGGGTCCTTGGCAATGTCGTAAAGCTTGTCGACATTCGGCACCTTGGAGGTGTCGATCTTCTGGATCAGGTCCTTGCGGGTGGCAGACAACGCATCGGCCATGGACACGATGGCGAGATCGATGACCGGGCTTGCCTTGTTGGCTTCCATCTTGGCTAGGCGCTCGACGCTGTTGCCGGTTTCCACCACCAGCTTGCAGCCGCATTTGGCTTCGAACGGCGTGTAGACCAGTTCCTTGAATTCGTCCTGCGCAAAGGCATAGACGGAAATGGTCAGTGTCTTGTCCTGCGCCTGCGCGGCACCCATGGACAGCATCAGCGCGGTGCCGGATGCCAGAATGATCTTTTTCATGATGTGAGTTCTCCTGCTGTCGAGGTTTTGTTGGCTGCCTGCTTCTTATTGTTCGGGCCGGACGAATGGCGGATGACCAGTTCCATCGCCACTTTTGAGATGTCGGCGATGACACCGCCATTGGCGGAGTGGCTGTCGGGATTGTCGGTATCGATGCTGCGCACCAGCGCGGTGATGGCCAGATCGGCAATCCGCACCATGTCCATGCGAATGGTCGTCAGCGCCGGGGTCACGACAGGCGCCCAGATGAGGTCATCGAAACCTGTGACGCTGGCCTGTTCCGGCACGGTGATGCCATCGCGCTGCAATTCGGTGAGAACGCGGAGCGCGTGGAGGTCTGAAACGGCGGCAAAGGCCGTGAAGCCCTGCGCCACCTTGGCCGCAACGCCCAAAGGACACCCTGCCCCATTCTGATTTTCCAGAGATGCGATCCACAATGCCTCGGTTTCCGCCGTGCCGGAAAGGCCGGAGCGGATACCGCCGACGCGGTCGTTCTGCACGTTGGAGTCAGGGTTGTTGCCGATGATGACAACCTTGCGGTGGCCGAGTTCCGACAGATGGCGACCGATCTGGAATCCGCCATCCCAATGATCGGCAGCGACCGTGTTGCCCGGCGTGGAAGGGGAATCGATAACGGCGACAGGGCAATCGACATTGCCGATGCGCGTGCCGCGACGGGGCACGACGACCATGCCCTCGACGCCGCGTTCGACGAGGCGGTTGATCGCTTCCGTCTGCTTGGCGACATCGCCGTGACTGTCGGCGATCAACACACCATAACCGGCTTTGTCGGCGGCCTTTTCGATAGCCTGAGCGATCTGCGGAAACAGCGGATTGGCGATATCCGGCAGGACCAGGCCCAGAACACCGCTTTTGCCGGTACGCAGCGCACGACCGGCAATGCTGGGCACATAGCCAAGCTCATCAGCCTTCAGGCGGATTTTTTCGGAAAGCTCGGCGGAGACACGGCCCTTGCCGGAGAGCGCATTGGACACGGTTGCCGTCGACACACGCAGTGCCGAAGCGATTGCCGTCAGATTTGCGCCTGCACGACCCGAGGTCATGGCCTGTCCATTCGTGATTAAACGTTTAATCAGGCTAAAGCGAAACTTCATTTTTGTCGAGTCGCCATAAGGTTGATTTTTGTGCGCGAAGGCTAAGTGCCGAAAACAAGCGCGAAATTATCGCCCGGTTTCCATACGAAACGCCTCGACTTCGGCGAGAAGCCACTGCTTGAACAGCACCACGGGCGCGTGATTGATGCGCGAAAGCGGGGCGACGGCATAATAGGAACTGGGGCTTTTGACCTGATGATCGAAAGCGGCGACCAGTTGCCCGGCTTTCAGTTCGATATCGATCAGAAACAGCGGCATCAACGCTACGCCCAAGCCTGCGATGCAGCCCTGCGCCACGCTGGAAAACTGTTCGAACCGCATGGCCGGTGCATTTTGCACGCCAAGCCCAAGGCTCTGGAACCAGTGATCCCATGCGCCGGGTCTGGATGCCATATGTAGCAGCGGCAGGGTCGAGATATCCTGCGCCTTGGCAATGGGGTGCCCTGCCAGAAAAGACGGGCTGCACACCGGTGCCACCATCTCGTCCATCAGAAACGTGCTTTCCGCCGCTGGCCAATCCGGCTGGCCGATATGGATAGCCATATCGAGGCCTTCCTTTTCGAAATCGAATTGGCCGATGCGGGTGGCGAAATTGAGCGTGATTTCCGGGTGGGCCGCCACGAATTTGGGAATGCGCGGCAACAGCCAGCGCGTACCGAAGGTGGGCAGCATGGCAAGGTTCAATGTGTTGCCATGCGTTTTGGTCATAATCTGCAAAGATGCGGAACGGATATCGCCCAGTGCCGTGCCAATGGCTTTGGCGTAGGTCTGGCCCTCGGTGGTCAGCGAAACCCCGCGTGCGCCACGCTCGAAAAGGCGCACGCCAAGTTGTTCTTCCAGCGACAGAACCTGTCTGCTGATGGCCCCTTGCGTCAGCGAAAGCTCGTCCGCGGCCAGCGAAAAACTGCCCAGCCGCGCCACGGAATCAAAGGCGGCGAGCGCGCTGGTGGAGGGCAGAAGTTTGCGGCTGAGCGAGGTCATGGCGCATTCCTATCTGTAATAGCAAAATGAGTAAACATGGCTTGCCGCGATGGTGCCAAAGGCCAATAATCGCGCCAGCAATTTGGAGATTTACCGTGAGCGAACGCACAGCATTCAATTGGCAGGACCCGTTTCTTCTCGAGGACCAACTGACCGAAGACGAGCGGATGATCCGCGATACGGCAGCCGCCTTTGCCCAATCGGAGCTTCTGCCACGCATCAACGAAGCTTATCTGTCCGAAACATCCGAGCCCGAACTGTTCCGCCTGATGGGCCAGACCGGCCTTCTGGGCGTGACGCTTCCCGAAAAATACGGCGCTGCCGAAGCAAGCTACGTTGCCTACGGCCTCGTCGCCCGCGAAGTCGAACGCATCGACAGCGGCTATCGCTCGATGATGAGCGTGCAGTCGTCCCTCGTTATCTACCCCATCTTTGCCTATGGCTCGGAAGAGCAGAAGGACAAGTATCTGCCGGGCCTCGTTTCCGGCGAGTTGATCGGCTGTTTCGGCCTGACCGAACCCGATGCCGGTTCCGACCCCAACGGCATGAAGACCCGCGCCGAAAAGATCGAAGGCGGATACCGCCTGCGCGGCTCCAAGATGTGGATTTCCAATTCGCCGATTGCCGACGTTTTCGTCGTTTGGGCCAAATCAGAAGCGCATGACAACCAGATCCGCGGATTCGTACTGGAAAAAGGCATGAAGGGCCTGTCCGCACCCAAGATCGGCGGTAAGCTGTCTCTGCGCGCTTCCATCACCGGCGAAATCGTCATGGATGGCGTCGAAGTGGGTGAGGACGCGGTGCTGCCTGGCGTTTCCGGCCTCAAGGGTCCGTTCGGTTGCCTCAACCGTGCTCGCTACGGCATTTCCTGGGGTGTGCTGGGGGCGGCCGAAGACTGCTGGTTCCGCGCCCATCAGTACGGCATGGACCGCAAGCAGTTCGGTAAGCCGCTGGCTGGCATGCAGCTTTACCAGAAGAAACTGGCCGATATGCAGACGGAAATCACGCTCGGCCTTCAGGCGTCCTTGCGCGTCGGTCGCCTGTTCGATGACCACAAAATGGCACCGGAGATGATTTCCATCGTCAAGCGCAACAATTGCGGCAAGGCGCTGGATATCGCCCGTCAGGCCCGCGACATGCATGGCGGAAACGGCATCCAGATCGAATATCACGTCATGCGCCACGCGCAGAACCTGGAAACGGTTAACACCTATGAAGGCACGCATGACGTGCACGCGCTGATCCTGGGCCGTGCCCAGACCGGCATTCAGGCGTTTTTCTGAGATAAACCGAAACAACGAAACCGGCGGCCATTCGTCGCCGGTTTTGCTGCGATGCGAAATAAATAATACTTTTTAATGCCCTGACCGGTTGAAACCGCCGCCGCACGAATTAATATAGAGATGTCATCATCGTCTCTGGCAGGTCCATTTGCCATATCCGGTCTCGCTGCCTTCGATTGTCCCGCAACGGAAGACATGTCATGCAGCGCCGGTAAATTCCGAGACCGCAAGTCAACGCCACAGCATCGGCACCATGCCGGTCGGTCAAGTCACGAAGGTATTTCACATGCACAGCTATCCCGACATCAAGCTTCTCATCAACAGCGAATGGCGCGATGCCCTGTCCGGCAAGACCATCGAGGTTCTCGACCCGGCGACCGACGAGACGCTCGGCACAATCGCTCATGCCGAAAAGGCCGATCTCGATCTGGCGCTGGACGCTGCCGATAAGGGCTTCAAGGTCTGGCGCGAAACCTCTGCATTCGAGCGTTCCAAGATCATGCGCAAGGCTGCCGATCTCGTGCGCCAGCGCATCGACTACATCGCATGGCTGATGACGCGTGAACAGGGCAAGCCACTGGCGCAGTCCAAGATGGAAATCGTCAACGCTGCCGACACGATCGACTGGTTTGCCGAAGAGGCCCGCCGCACATACGGTCAGGTCATTCCTGCCCGATTCGGTGGCGTTTCCAACCTTGCCATCAAATTCCCGGTCGGCCCCGTGGCCGCCTTCACGCCATGGAACTTCCCGATCAACCAAGTCGTGCGCAAGCTTTCTGCCGCCGTGGCAACCGGTTGCTCCATCATCGTCAAGGCACCTGAGGAAACACCGGCGTCGCCTGCCGAACTCATCCGCGCCTTCGTGGATGCAGGCGTTCCGGCTGGTGTCGTCAACCTCGTTTACGGCGTACCCTCGGAAATCTCCGAATACCTCATTCCGCATCCGGTCATCCGCAAGATTTCGTTCACGGGCTCCACGCCAGTGGGCAAGCATCTGGCCGCACTGGCTGGCAAACACATGAAGCGCGCCACAATGGAACTGGGCGGTCATGCTCCTGTTCTGGTGTTCGACGATGCCGATCTGGCCAAGGCCATCGAGGTTTCCGCCACCGCCAAGTTCCGCAACGCCGGTCAGGTTTGCGTCGCCCCGACCCGCTTCCTCATTCAGGACAGCATTGCCGACAAGTTCATCGACGGCATCGTGAAATACGCCGAGAGCGTCAAGGTCGGCAACGGTCTGGATGCAGACACGACCATGGGCCCGCTGGCCAACGAACGCCGCATTCCGGCCATGGAAGAGATGATCCAGGACGCCGTATCGAAGGGTGCCATTTTGAAAACCGGTGGCAAGCGCATCGGCAACAAGGGCAACTTCTTCGAGCCCACCGTGCTGACCGACGTCCCGACCTCTGCCAAGATGATGAATGAAGAGCCCTTCGGCCCCGTCGCCATCGTCAACCGCTTCTCCACACTGGACGAAGCCCTGGAAGAAGCAAACCGCCTGCCCTTCGGCCTCGCATCCTACGCCTTCACAGGCTCGGTCAAAACCGCCCATGCCCTCAGCCAGCGCGTCGAAGCAGGCATGCTGACCGTCAACCACAACGGCCTCGCGATCCCTGAAGTCCCGTTCGGCGGCATCAAGGACTCCGGCTACGGCACGGAAGGCGGTTCGGAAGCGGTCGAAGCCTATCTTGAAACCCGCTTCGTCAGCCAAATGAGCTGATAGAGACTTGTTCGACCTATTGCACCCGGCGCTCAAAAGGCGCCGGGTTTTCTTTTGTATTCAAACCTGAGCCGGGAAAATCTTCGCCCTGCGGATGACGATATGGCCGTGGTCTCCGGCTTCGACTGCCGTTTCGGGCGGCACATCGAATTCAAGGAGGTCACCTTCGGTCGTGGACGCAATCACGCGGCGGTCGCCTGCGCGGTCGAGGACGCGGGTGACCTGCGCTGGAATGCCATCGTGCAGGTCTTCCCACTCCAGATCGTTGGGCCGGGCGTAGATATCAACCGGGCCATCGGCCTGGCTATAGGCGAAGGGGACTTCGGCTTTTCCGACGAAAATCTTGCCGGAGCGGGCTGTGCCGGAAATGCGGTTCGCATCCCCGAGGAAACGCATGACGAAGGAAGAATTCGGCTGTCGGCAGACGTCTTTCGGTGTGCCCTGCTGGATAATTTCGCCCTGATTGAGAATGACGACGCGGTCGGCGAGATCGAGTGCTTCTTCCTGATCATGCGTCACGAAAATGGTGGTGATGCCGAGTTCGGTATGGATTTCGCGCAGCCAGCGGCGCAAGTCGCGTCGGACATTGGCGTCGAGCGCACCGAAGGGTTCGTCCAGCAGCAGCACCTTGGGATCGACCGAGAGCGCACGGGCTAGTGCCACACGCTGGCGCTGACCACCGGAGATTTGCGCAGGGAACCGTTCGCCCAAACCATCCAGCTTCACCAGCCGCAGCAGCTCTTCCACCCGCGCATCGATGGCTGCCTTGTCACGTTTGACCTTGGAGACCTTCATGCCGAAGGCGATGTTTTCATGCAGCGTCATATGCGGGAAGAGCGCGTAATGCTGGAACACGAAGCCGACGCCACGGTCGCGGACTGGGATGTTGGTGGCGTCCTCATCGCCGAAATAGATGTGGCCGCCATCGGTATATTCGAGCCCGGCGACCATGCGCAGGATCGTCGTCTTGCCGGAACCGGAGGGGCCGAGCAGGGCCAGCAGTTCACCGCTTTCGATATCCAGCGAGACATCGCGCACGGCACGAAAGGTGTCGAAGGTTTTCACCACGTTTTCGAGGCGGATTTTCATGCGCTTGTCTCCGGCACAGCAGCGGTTTTCTTGGCGCCACGCCCTGCCCCGCGCTTTTCCAGCGCGACCTTGGCAATGATGGTGACGACGGCGAGAGCCGCGAGAATGGATGCCGAGGCGAAGGCGCCTGCGGCCTGATAATCGTGATAAAGCAGCTCGATATGCAAAGGCAGCGTATTGGTCTGGCCGCGGATGTTGCCCGAGACCACCGACACCGCGCCGAATTCACCCATCACGCGCGCATTGCACAGCACGACGCCGTAAAGCAGCGCCCATTTGATATTGGGCAGCGTGACGGAGAAGAAGGTGCGCCAGCCGGATGCGCCGAGCGAGGTCGCGGCCTCTTCCAGATCACGCCCCTGCGCCTGCATCAGCGGGATTAACTCGCGCGCCACGAAGGGTGCAGTGACGAACATGGAGGCCAGCACGATGCCAGGAAGCGCGAACAACACCTTGATGTCATACGCATTGAGGAGCGGACCGAGCAGCCCCTGCAAGCCGTAGACGAAGAGATAGGCGACGCCGGCCACGATGGGTGAGATGGAGAAGGGAATCTCGATGATAACGAGCAGAAACCGCCTTCCCCAGAAATCGAACTTGGTGATGGACCATGCCGCCGCGATACCGAACGCGGTGTTGATGGGCACGGCGATCAACGCCGTGATCACCGTCAGCAAGATGGCGTGGCGGGTATCGGGATGGCCAATGGTGGCGGTGAAAACCTTGACGCCCTGCGAGAAGGCCTCGACGCCGATGATGAGCAAGGGCGCGACGACGAGAAGCGCACCGATTATCAGAACGAACGCGATGAGCGAGCGGCGTACGAGGGGCGCGTCACCCACGCGGGGCGGCTTGCGGCGGGCGGAATGAGCACTCATCGGCTAGCTCCTCACCGTATAGCGCAAGGCGCGTGTTTGTAGAAAATTGGTAACGGCGAGCATGACGAAAGCGGTGATCAGCAGCACGGAGGCGATGGCGGCGGCGGCCTGATAATCATATTCCTCCAGCCGGATGAAGACGAGAAGCGAGGTGATCTCGGTGGAAAACGGCTGGTTTCCGGCGATGAAGATGATGGCGCCGAACTCCCCCAGACTGCGGGCAAAAGACAAGGAAATACCGGCAAGAATGGCAGGCGTCAGCAACGGCAGAATAACCTTGCAGAAGATTTCGAAGTCGGAGCCGCCGAGAGACTGCGCAGCCTCTTCCAGCGCCGGATCGAGGTCCTCCAGCACCGGCTGCACCGTGCGCACGATGAACGGCAGGCTGGTAAACGCCATCGCGACGATGATGCCGAGCGGGGTATAAGCGATCTTGATACCGGCATGGGCAAGGGCGGAGCCGAACCAGCCATTGCCGGCAAACAACGCGGTCAGCGCAATACCGGCGACCGCCGTGGGCAACGCGAAAGGAAGGTCCACGATGGCATCGACCAGACGCCAGCCGGGGAAGCGATAGCGGGTCAGCACCCAGGCCAGCGAAAGGCCGAACACAACATTGAATATGGTCGCCACCAGCGCACAGAGCACGGTTACGCGGTAGCTGGCAACGGCGCGTGGAGACGACACGATGGCCCAGTATTCGGCAGGGCCGAGACTTGCCGCCTTGAAGACGAGTGCGGCCAGCGGCAGGACGACGATGATGCCGACATACAGCAGAGTGACGCCGAGCGACAGTCGCAGCCCCGGCAAAACATTGCGTCTCAAACCCGTCCCCTATCATGCCAAAGCGACCCGGTGGGAGGCCCAGCCGGGTCGACGTTCTCTCAACCAATCAGCGATTAACGGTTGCCGTAAAGCGTATCAAGCACGGCGCCAGACGCGAAGTGTTCTTTCTGGATTTTATCCCAGCCACCGAAGACGTCGTTGACGTTGACGAGGCGGATGTCCGGGAACTGATCCTTGAACTCAGCCGTGACCTTTTGATCGTGCACGCGGTGACCGAACTGCGCGGCGATGCGCTGGCCTTCCTCGGTATAGAGGAAATCGAGATAGGACTTCGCCAGATCGCGGGAGCCGCGTTTGTCCACGACCTTATCGACGACGGCGACCGGAAATTCTGAGAGAAGGCTGACGGAGGGAACGACGCTCTCAAACTTGTCGGTGCCATATTGCTTGGCGATGCCGCGTGTTTCAGCCTCGAAGGTGATCAGCACGTCGCCGACTTCGCGCTCGACAAAGGTCGTCGTTGCTGCGCGGCCTCCGGTATCGAAGACGGGCGTGTTGGCGAACACCTTCTTGATGAACTCCTGAACCTTGGCGTCGTCGTTGTTGAACTTTTCCTTGGCGAAGGCGGTCGCGGCCAGATAGGTATAACGGGCGTTGCCAGATGTCTTCGGGTTCGGGAAAACCAGCTTCACATCATCCCTCACAAGATCGTCCCAATCCTTAATATTCTTGGGGTTTCCGGCGCGCACGAGGAAGGACGGGAAGGAATAGAAGGGCGATGCATCGTTGGCGAAACTCTTCTTCCAATCGGCTGAAACGAAGCCCTGCTTCACGAGAAAGTCGATATCGGTGACCTGATTGAACGTGACAACGTCGGCCTCGAGACCTTCGACAATAGCGCGCGCCTGCTTGGACGTTCCGGCATGCGACTGGTCGATGGTGACGCCCGGATGCGCCTTGATGAAGGCTTCGTTTTCTGCCGCAAAAACTTCACGCGCAACGTCGTAGGAAGCATTCAAAAGCGTTTTCGGCTCCTGCGCAAAGGCAGATGTGGACAGAAGCGTTGCCAGAGCAGCGCCGATAAGCAAGACCCGTTTCATGAAACCCCCGGAATGTCGATTGGTGGGCAACATACGAGACGTGTCCATCAACCACGAGAAACGGCGCTCCTGATCACCGTGCATTGCGAGATTTTTTTGCTACCCATGGGCGATATGGTGGAGATATGTTGCGCGCGGTCAGGCGTCAGTCTTTGCGATCGGCAAACAGCTTCGGCTCGACAGGCTGGAAATATCGCTCAAGAGATGCGGCTTCGACGTCCGAAAGCGTTGCCGGTTCCCACTTCGGGTTCCGGTCCTTGTCGATGAGCGCTGCGCGCACGCCCTCGTAGAAGTCATGATTTCTCAGCACCTCGCAGCCTGCGGCAAACTCCCGCTCCAGACACGTCATCAGGCTGGCACTCTCCCTCCCCTGCCTCAAAAGCCGAAGTGTCAGGATCAGGCTTGTGGGAGAACGTGTATTTAGAGTTGCAAGCGTTTCCTGAGCAAAGGCTCTGCTGTCGCGCGACAGCGCGTCCAAGATTTCCTGCACCGTGTCGAAGTGAAAGGCGGCATCGATGCGCTGTCTCTCGGCAGCCAGAAATCCAGCCGTTGCGGGCCTGCTGGACATGCTTTCAATGACACCGCCGACATCGGCTGAGAAGGCCACGCCCGACAGGGCTTCTATCAGGTCCGGTAGTCGGTCCGAGGTGATGTGATAGTCGGCAAGACCGGCAAAGATGGCGTCCGCCGCGCCGATTTCCCGCCCCGTCAGTCCCAGCCATGTTCCCGTTTCACCCGGAGCCTTGGGAAGCAGCCATGTGGCGCCGACATCGGGGAAATAGCCGATAGCCGTTTCCGGCATGGCAAGGCGGGTTCGTTCCGTGACGATGCGGTAGCGTCCATGCGCCGATATGCCGACGCCGCCACCCATGACGATACCATCCATGAAAGCGACAAAAGGTTTTGAATAGCGCGAGATGGCTTCGTTCAGCGGAAACTCGTCGCGCCAGAAGCGGGTGCGGTCCACTTCGTTTGCCGCGCGGGCCTCGAAGATCAGCCGCACATCGCCACCGGCGCAAAGGCCGCGCGGTCCTTCGCCACACAGGATGACACAGACGATGTCCGAATCGCGCAGGAAGAGATCGAGCCCGGCTTTCATGCCTGAGACCATGGCTTCGTTGAGACTGTTGATCGCCTTGGGCCGGTTCAGGCGGATCAGTCCGACGCTGCCGCGTTTCTCCAGAATAATTTCATCCGTCGCCAGATCGTCCCGCATCATGCCTCCCAACACTTAACTGACGCCAATGTGAGGCTCTCTACGAGATCACGCAACATTTATCGCGTCGCAGCGAAACAGGATGCCCGATTTATCGTTGATTATACGTCGCAAATGACAACCATAGCGTTCTTGCAGTGCAGCAATTTAACTTGACGCAAGAGCTAATATTGGCATGTAATAGTTTGGCAGAATACCGGCGCCGATCCTGTCCAGCGTTCCAGCCGGGACCATACAGACGCAACCCTAGCGGGCGATGACGTAGTAACGGGAGAATGACATGCAGGTTTCACCACAAGACTGGATTAGCAAGAGAGCCTATACCCTTTGGGAGAGCGAAGGCCATCCGCACGGACGCGATGCGGATCACTGGGAACAGGCAAAGAACGAATATGCATTGCTGGAAAATTCCAAGGCCACGAAACCGGCGCACCGGAAGAAATCCGAAGTGAAGGTCGCAAGTCTCGACGAAAAAGCCAAACCAAAGGCACGCGCGCGCAAAAGCGCAACGACGTAAGCATCCTCCCCAGGCGTCGGCGACTGATCACTCAAACTGAACGTAGTAAAAAGCCCCGACAAGCGGGGCTTTTCCAGTCTTTATACAGACGATCAGAACGTCAAAGCGCGGTCGCCGTTCTCATCCTTGATGCGGCTTGGAAGACCGATGCGGTTCAGGATATTCAGGAACGGCTGTGGTGGAAGTTCTTCCACATTGGCCATCTGCTTCACATCCCACTCGCCCGTCGCAATCAGCATGGCGGCGGCAACCGGCGGAACGCCTGCGGTGTAGGAAATGCCCTGTGAGCCGACTTCATTGTACGCGTCCTTGTGGTCCGCCACGTTGTAGATGAAGACCTCGGTTTCCTTGCCGTCCTTGATGCCCTTGACGACATCGCCGATGCAGGTCTTGCCGACGTAATCGGGAGCCAGCGATGATGGATCGGGCAGCACGGCCTTGACGACCTTCAGCGGAACGACTTCCAGACCTTCTGCCGTCTTAACCGGCTTTTCGGAGAGAAGTCCGAGGTTCTTCAGCACGGTGAAGACGTTGATGTAGTGGTCACCAAAGCCCATCCAGAAACGCACATCGGCACCGTCCATGTTCTTGGACAGCGAATGCACTTCGTCGTGTCCTGTCATATAGGCCTTCTGCTTGCCGACGACCGGCAGGTCGAATTCCTGACCGACTTCGAACATCTGGTTCGTCTGCCACTGGTTGTTCTGCCAGGAATAGACGACGCCGGTAAATTCGCGGAAATTGATCTCAGGGTCGAAATTGGTCGAGAACCAGCGACCATGGCTACCGGCATTGATATCGACGATATCGACCGAGGTGACCTTGTCGAAATACTCATCCTTGGCCAAGCGCGCATAGGCGTTGACCACGCCCGGATCAAAGCCGACGCCGAGAATGGCGGTGACGCCCTTTTCCTTGCACTCGGCGGCGCGCTGCCACTCGTAGTTTCCGTACCAGGGCGGATTTTCGCAAATCTTGGTCGGATCCTCATGGATCGCCGTATCCATATAGGCAACGCCTGTGTCCATGCAGGCACGAAGAACGGACATGTTGACGAAGGCAGAACCGACATTGATGACGATCTGCACGCCGGTTTTCACGATCAAGGCCTTCGTCGCCTCGATATCCATCGCGTCAAGCGCATGGGCTTCAAGCTTTACGTCTGTCTTGAGGCTCTTCTTTTCGCGTACGGACTCGACAATCTTGCGGCACTTTTCCAAAGTTCGCGACGCAATATGAATGTCTCCCAATACATCGCTGTTCTGGGCGCACTTATGCGCCACGACCTGTGCCACGCCACCGGCGCCGATGATGAGAACGTTCTTCTTCATTTCAGGTGATGCCTCCTTTTCCCCGCAGGGATGAGTTTGGTTGATGGAAGGAAGCAGACGTTCTGCCCCCACCCCTTTGTTTCGGTCGTGCTTTACGACAGGCTTTGCTGGAAATCCGCAAAGTCGAATTCGCGGACGGCGCGGACAGTGCCGTCCAGTTCCTTAATGGCGATTGTCGGCATTTTCACGCCGTTGAACCAGTTTTTCTTGACCATGGTGTAACCGGCAGTGTCCTGGAAGGACACGCGGTCGCCCACCTTCAGTTCGTTCTCGAAGCGAAACTCGCCGAACACGTCACCCGCCAGGCAGGACTTACCACAGACCATGTAAGCGTGGTCGCCCTCGTTGGGAGAGACCTTGGCCGTTTCGCGGTAGATCAAAAGATCGAGCAAATGCGCTTCGATCGAGCTGTCGACGATGGCAAGATTCTTGCCGTTGAACAGCGTGTCGAGAACGGTCGTCTCCAAGGTCGTGCTCTTGGTGATCGAGGCTTCACCGGGCTCCAGATAGACCTGAACGCCGTATTTTTCAGAGAATTCCTTAAGACGATCGCAGAAGCGATCGACAGGGTAATTGTCACCGGTAAAGTGGATGCCGCCGCCAAGGCTGACCCATTCCGCCCGCGACAGGAGCGTGCCGAAGCGCTCTTCGATCTGCCCCAGCATGCGGTCGAAAAGTTCGAAATCGCCGTTTTCGCAGTTGTTGTGGATCATGAAGCCGGAGATGCGATCCATCACCTTCTCGACCTTGGCCACATCCCACTCGCCCAGACGGCTGAACGGGCGTGCCGGATCGGCCAGATCGAAGGTGGATGAACTGACCTGCGGATTGAGGCGAAGACCACGGGTGATATCAGACGCCTTGTCCGCGAAGCGCTCAAGCTGGCCGATAGAGTTGAAGATGATCTTGTCCGCGTTTGAGATGACCTCGTTGATCTCGTAATCGGCATAGGCCACGCTGTAGGCATGGGTTTCGCCGCCGAATTTTTCGCGACCGAGGCGCACTTCGTAGAGCGACGACGACGTCGTGCCATCCATGTATTGCGACATGAAATCGAACACCGACCACGTGGCAAAGCACTTCAATGCCAGAAGCGCCTTGGCACCGGATTTTTCGCGCACATAGGCAATTTTCTCCATGTTGCGCAGGAGCTTCGTCTTGTCGATCAGATAATAGGGCGTTTGCAGCATCGTTCGGTCACGTCGTTCTGTAATGGAAGGGAAGTTCACACGTCTTGTGACGGGCCTTATAGGATGCTTGTGACAGGAAAACAAACCCGCAGCCCAGATTCAGCAAGAGAGTCGTTTTTTCCCCAACCAGGCGGCAAAGCTGCGGAACCAAACTCTAATGAAGGCGTTTTGGAACTACGCGTGAGCCGTCAAAGGCTCGAAGCGGGAGCAACCGAGGCGACAAGGGGACCGGGCAAAAAGGGGTATCTCAGAATAAGCCGAACACTGTTCAGCGTCTTGGACACCTCAGACTAGTTTCCCAGCTTCTTCACCAACCGCAATTTTGAAAACCACCTCAGAAAAGGAAATATCATGGCGACGGTTCGCAACGTGGAAGACGAAGTACGTAAGGTCGTGGACAGTGGCGATGCAGCGGAAGTATCCGCACAGCTGGCTCAGTTGCGTGAAGATCTTGCCAACCTTGCAGGCAGCGTGAAAGCGCTTGGCGCTGGCGTTTCCTCGGAAGTGAAGGCACGCGCATCGCACGTTGCCGACGAAGCCATTGCTGCCGGTGAAGAAACCGTCGACAAGGTTCGTCACGAAATCCAGTCGCTCAACGATAACCTTTCCTATCAGGTTCAGAAGAACCCGCTTCAGGCATTGGGCATCGCGGCAGCCGCCGGTTTCCTGATCGCTATCGTCACACGGCGCTAAGGCAGCACCATGATTCAAGCGCTGCTGCTCTACATCGCAGACACCCAGCGAGAGGGTCAACTCGTCACACGCCGCATCAAGACCAAGCTCCTGCTCTGGAGCTTGGCTGGCGTGTTCTTCGCAATTGCCTTCATCGCGGCACTGATCGGCGGTTCGATCTATCTTGCGAAGGAACTGGGTGCCGGTCCGGCGGCGCTGGTCATTGCGGGCGTTTCGTTCCTGTTGGGCGTTATCATGCTCATCACCCTGGCGATCATGCGCAGGCCACGGGTCTATGCAACGCGCCCGGTTCTGCCCCTCGCGGCTGCACCCATTGCCGCACAGGCGATGATTGGCGGCGCGATTGGAAAACGACCGTTTACCTCGCTTCTGACCGCGATGGCCATTGGCTTCATCGCGACCCGGACGTCGCTGAGAAAAAAGAAATAATGCCATCTGAGAGCCGCCTCTTAAACGAGGCGGCTTTCTTTTTTCATCCACGATAATTTCCTCTGCCCTTCTGTCGACAAAATGTTACGCAGTCTCCCGACACATCTTTAAATGGAGAGATTGCTGGATGCGGAAGAAAGTCCTTGTCGTCGGCGGAGCCGGATATATCGGTTCTCACACCTGCCTGCTGCTGGCGGAACGTGGATATGAGCCTGTCGTTCTCGACAACCTTTCCAATGGCCATGAAGAATTCGTCCGCTGGGGACCTTTCGAGCAGGGTGACATCAGGGACCGCGCTCGCCTCGACGAGGTTTTCGCCAAGCACAAGCCGGAGGCCGTGCTACACTTCGCAGCGCTGATCGAAGTCGGCGAATCCGTCAAAAACCCCGTTGCATTCTACGATAATAACGTGACCGGCGCGCTGACGCTGCTATCCGCCACGATGGATGCAGGCGTGAAGGCTTTCGTCTTCTCCTCGACCTGCGCGACCTACGGCCTACCGGAACGCGTGCCACTGGACGAAACCCACCGCCAAGCACCGATCAACCCCTATGGCCGCACCAAATGGGTGGTCGAGCAGGCGTTGAAAGACTACAGCACCTATAAGGACTTGAAGTCGGTCATGCTGCGCTACTTCAACGCCGCAGGCGCCGATTTCGAAGGTCGCATCGGCGAGTGGCACAAGCCTGAAACCCACGCCATTCCGCTGGCCATCGAAGCAGCTCTTGGTCGTCGTGAAGGCTTCAAGGTGTTCGGCACGGACTATGACACGCGCGACGGCACCTGCGTGCGCGACTATATCCACATTCTCGATCTGGCCGATGCCCATGTGCGCGCCGTGGACTACCTCCTGGCGGGTGGCGAAACGGTGGAGCTGAACCTCGGCACCGGCACTGGCACGACCGTCAAGGAACTGCTCGACACGATTTCGGAAGTGTCAGGCCGTCCTTTCCCCGTGGAATATGCGGATCGCCGCGAAGGTGATTCCACGACGCTGGTCGCCAACAACGACAAGGCCCGCGAAGTGCTGGGTTGGGAGCCGCAATACACGCTGGAAGACATCATCCGCTCGGCGTGGCGCTGGCACTCCTCCAGAAACGAAAGCATGTAGAGCCGACAAGAGGCGGCGGATCACTCCGCCGCCTTCACCACCTCTTGGTCGCGCGCCGACCGACGAGTTTCCGCATAGGCCATCATCAGGGGAGCCACGCCTTTGATATCGTCGTCACGAAGGGTTTCCGACAGGTAGTAACCGACCGTCCCATCACGATAGACGCCTTCGAAGCCACCGAGACCGGCAACGCAGCAAATGTGGCCCAGCCTCACGCGACCACAGGCATCTCGCGTCATTTCATTGTCGATGAGACCATCCAATGCGCGTTGGCCCGTCTCGGCAGACAAGCCGGAAATTCCCAGCCGCGCGCCTTTGAGAAAAAAGTAGGCGAACATGGCGGTCGCAGAACTTTCAGCGTAGTTGCCTTCGACATCGGGCACATCCACCACCTGCAGCCAACGGCCATCGGCTGTTTGCAGCGACCGTATTTTTGCAGCCAGTCGCCCCGCGCGTTGTTCGATCTCCGTCCGCTCCGCGCCCTGCGGCAGGGTCTCGACGATATCGACGAAGGCCATGGCAAGCCAACCGATGGCGCGACCCCAATGGGCCGGAGAAAGACCACTCACCGGATCCGCCCAGCCTTGCAACCGCGATTCGTCATAGCCGTGGCGATAGAGCGAGGATGTTTCCTCATAGGTCAGATCGAGCGCGGTCAGGAACTGCTTGATGGCGTCCTGTTGCAGATCGACCTGACCAGTCGTATCAGCATATTCCAGCTTGAACGGCAGCGCCATATAGAGCCCGTCCAGCCAGACCTGATGCGGATAGCGCAATTTGTGCCAATAGGGCCCGGCCTGCGTGCGCGGGTGGAAGTGGAGCTGCTCTGCCAGCGGCTTGGCAGCCTCCAGCCATTTCGCTTCTCCCGTCAGCCGGTGCAGGTAGAGCAGGGCCCGACCAGCCAGCACATTGTCGATGTTGAACTCATCGACGCGGTAGCCTGCAAGCCTGTTCTGCGCATCCACCTGACCACCGACGAGCCGCAGCAGATGATCCAGCCAGCGCTGCTCACCCGTCGCTTCGTACAGCGTGATCAGGCCGCGATAGAGACATCCGTCCTCGTAGCACCACGATCCGCCTTTGTAGTACTCGTAATCGCTGCTGTAATCGTCAAAGTAACTGGTCAGCATGGGCTTTGTCATTCTCGGTTGGATCGATGGAAGCGGGATGAAGTCCCGACAGGGTTGTGAACTGCGTGTTTTCGGCGATGATACCGGCATGCCTGAGCGCAGGCAGATCGCTCGCCATTTCAGCCACCTGCGGCTCGGCAGCGGGATCGAAGGTAACGCGGTAATTCTCAATCATTACCTCGCGAATGGGGGATTCCGGCAGGCCGTAAAACACCGCAGCGGCAGTGCCGGCGCCTGATACCTCGACATTGCGCAGCATGAAGCCCGAAAGGTGCGGTGTTTCCGCAGTCACGGGCAAAGGCAGGCGCGACTGGACGAAATCGGAGCGGCCATCGGCATCGCAAAAGTAGAAGGAATTGACGGCCACGGGCGTCGCAACATTCTCCATCCGGCAATCGAGAAGGCTGATATCGGTGACCTCTCCGCCACGCCCGCGCCGCGTCTTGATGCGCAAACCGCGATCCGTGCCGATGAAATGGCACCGGCTGATGGTGACATCGGAAACACCGGCGCTCATCTCGCTGCCCATGACGACGGCGCCATGGCCGCGCTGCATCAGGCAATTGACGATGTCTATCCGCTCCGTCCTACGGTCAGGGCCACCCAGCGGATGCTTCTTGCCAGCCTTGATGGCAATGCAGTCATCCCCCACCGAAATGGACAGGCCGACGAGGCGAACATCGCGGCAGCACTCCGGGTTGAAGCCATCCGTGTTGGGTGAGTCCGGTTCGTTTTCGATGCTGAGGTCGGCGGCAAGAACGTGGTCGCACAACACCGGATGCACCGTCCACGAGGGGGAATTGCGCACCGTAAAACCACTCAACGTCAGATCACGGCAACCCGACAGGAACAGCGTGCGCGGACGGCGTGCACCGCGTCTGCTGTCCTTGGGCCATGTCCACCAGTCGCCCCGGTCGCCGCCCCCATCGACCACGCCTGCGCCTGTGATGGTCAGACCTTCACAATCGATGGCATTGATCACGCTTGCAAAAATCGGTTCCGCCACGCCCTCCCAGGTGCCGAAGACGCGCCCGTCATCGTGCCGCGCTGGAAAGATCGCAAGATCGCTCCAGTCGGACAGAGCCCACAGCTGCGCATCTTTTTCCAACAGAAGCGTCATGTGGCTTCTGAGATAAAGCGGCCCGGTTTTCCAGATACCGGCTGGAATTCTGAGAGTGCCATTTTCAGGCAAAGCAGCGATGGCACGGGCGATGGCGTCTGCATTGTCAGCGAGGTCGCAAGACGCGCCGTGGTCTCTGATATCGATGAGCGCGCTTTCCACAGATGTTGTGAAGGCAAGCACGCCATCATCGATAACAAGGTCGTAACCCGTATCCGGCGCAAGGCCGGACACGGTGAAAACGACCGATAACGTCTGGCCGGTCACGACCACGCCGCCATCCCTGCCCGCCACGCGCCAGTCGAGCGGCTGGGACAAAGCGTGGAAATGCCTTTCGGCATGAACGCTGAATGTTGCCGTGCGCGACGAGGCGGTGATGAGCTGGATAGCGGCATGGGTCATGGGAGTTTCCTTAGATCCCGGCCAGGGCTTCATCGATGGAAGCGATGATTTCGGCAGCGGTATCCTCGGCAGATTGCTGGCCATAGGCAAAGGCTTCCAGATTGGTATCGAAAGCATCGGTGACACGCGGATGCTCGATCAGCGGCGAGACCTTCGGCCCCTCTGATTCCACCACGACCTTGTAGGATTCAGCCTGCACAGGCTTGATCTTGCCCGCATCCGTCAGCGTTTTGATGGCGATCTTGCTGGAGGGAATGCCACGCGTCGCGCCCAGAATGGCCACCGCTTCTGGATCGTTCAGCAGACAATTGATGACCTGTGCCGCCGCCTTCGGTTCCTTGCTGTTCTTCGAGATCGAAAACAACATGGATGGCTTGCGATAGATGCCTTCGGACTTACCGCCTTCGGATTTTGGAGAATGCGCCGGCACGAGTTCCAGACCCTTTTCCAGTGGCGCTGCGATCTTGCCGTAGGTGGTGTCCCACTGATAGGTGCTGGCGTAACGGCCATTGGCCCATTTCGGATTTTCAAACAGCGGGCGGTTGCCACCGGCAGACGAGTTCTTCCAGGACTCGATGACGCCCTTGTCCACCATCGACTGGTAGAAACTCAGCGCTTCCGCCAGTTCCGCTTCCGACCATGCCACCTTGTTTGTCTCAGGATCGATGAAGGTCTTGCCGGTCATCTGCGTGGCACGCAGGATCACCACGATACGGGCATTGAGGCCGTTGCCTTCGGAAGGAGCGGCTTCGAAGGGGTAATAATCATTGCCCAGCTTGGCTTTCAAAACGGGAGCAGCGGCAAAAAGCTCGTCCCATGTCTTCGGGATCGCGATGCCAGCCTTTTCGTAGACCGTCTTGTTGTACATGAAGATGCGACCGGTCGTGGACACCGGAATGCCATTCAACTTGCCTTTGACGGTCGCGCTTTGCAGATCGGCATCCGACCATTGGGTCAGATCGATGACATCCTTGAACTGGTTGAGGTCGGCAAAACCATCGCCGTTCTTGGAAAACAATGGCAACCATGGCCAGTTGGTCTGCATGATGTCCGGTTCGGTGCGACCGGCAAGCTGCGTGGCGATCTTTTCCTGATGGCCCTGCCAGCCGGTGAATTCCGGCGAAATCGTATGGCCAAACTTGGCGCCGCAGACCTTGAGCGCTTCCTGCGTGGCCAGATGCCGGTCGTCGCTTCCCCACCACGACATGCGCAGATTGGCCGCAGACGCACTGCCAAGGCTGGTCGCAGCCAAAAGAATTGCAGTTATGATTGTACGTTTCATTGTCTTTCCTCCCAAGAATTCAACGTAAATTGTGGTGGCTCACGCCAGACTGATATTTTCACCCGACTGGCGACTGAACACATGGGCAGACGCCGCATCCGCCGTCAGCCAGACCTGCTCGTCACGCAATGCCTTGCGGTCGTAGGCCTGCGCCGGAACCACAGCGATGACGCGGTTGGAGCCTGCCTGAATGTGTAGATAGACCTCGTGTCCCATGAACTCGACATGGCTGATCGTGCCCGAAAGGGCATTTGGCGTGTCTGGCGTGGCAAGGCTGAAATGCTGCGGGCGGACACCAAGAATGATGTCCTTCGGCGCATCCGCCTTCAGACGGCCGGTCAGTTCTGGCCCGAGCTGCACCTTCTGCCTGGCAATGTTAATAGCGCCGTCGCTTTCCAGCGTCGCATCGATGAGGTTCATTTCCGGGCTGCCGATAAAGCCCGCAACGAAGGCGTTGGCCGGTCTGGTATAAAGCGTGACGGGGTCCGCCACCTGCATGATGTGACCTTCCTTCATAACGCAGATGCGGTCGCCCATGGTCATGGCTTCGGTCTGGTCATGGGTGACATAAACGACCGTCGCCTGTTGTCCCTCAGCCTTCAGCCGTTTGTGCAAATCGGTGATGCGCACACGCATGGACGCGCGCAGCTTCGCATCAAGGTTGGACAGCGGTTCGTCGAACAGGAAGACCTGCGGCTTCTTGATCAGCGCGCGACCGACGGCCACACGCTGGGCCTGTCCGCCGGAAAGCTGCTTGGGCAGGCGGTCGAGCAGCGCCTGGATTTCCAGCGTCTCGGACACATCCTGCGTCGCCGCCTCGATATCCTGTTTGGAGCGGCGCTTGAGGCGCATGCTGAAGGAGAGGTTCTTGCGCACCTTCATATGCGGATAGAGCGCGTAATTCTGAAACACCATGGAGATGCCGCGCTCGCCCGGTGGCTTATCGTTGACCAGCTCGCCACCGATGCGGATTTCACCGCCGGTGATGCGCTCCAGCCCGGCGATCATGCGAAGCGTTGTGGACTTGGCGCAGCCGGAGGGTCCGACCAGCACCATGAACTCACCATCCTCGATATCGAGATTGATGCCGTGCACCGCGCGGAAGGACGCATAGTCTTTTTCGAGATTGCGGAGTTGAAGACGTGCCATTTCGATTATCCTTTGATGCCGCCAGCGGAGATGCCGTCGATGAAATATTTCTGCGCCACGAAGAACACGACGAGAGCGGGCGTGATAGCGAGCACCGACATGGCGAGAATGCGGTTCCAGTCGAAGGCTTCCGTGGTGTCGATCGACAGTTTCAGGGCCAGTGACACCGGGTATTTCTCGATGGACGACAGGTAGATCAGCGGTCCCAGAAAGTCGTTCATCGTCCACATGAACTGAAACAGGCAGACAGAAATCAGCGCGGGCGTCAAAAGCGGCACGACGATGAAGAACAGCGTCTGCATGGTGGAGGCACCATCGACGCGGGCTGCCTCTTCCATGTCACGCGGGATGGCGCGCAGGAACTGCACGAGCATGAAGACGAAGAAGGCATCACCGGCAAAGGCCGAGGGAACCCAGAGGGGCAGATACGTATCCAGCCAGCCGAGGTCGCGAAACAGCAGATATTGTGGAATGCGTGTGACGACATTGGGCAGGAGAAGCGTCGCGATCAGCGAGGCGAACAGGATTTTCTTGCCCGGAAATTCGAAACGCGCAAAGCCATAGGCAACCGCCGTGCAGGAGATGGCCGTGCCGATCATCTTCGGCAGGACGATCCATAGCGTGTTGAGGAAAAACGTTCCGAATGTGTAGGGCGTCGATGTCTTCCACCCCTTGATGTAGCCGTCCAGTGTAGGATTTTCCGGCCAGAAACCGGGATTGTTGAAAATCTCGGAATTGGTCTTGAAGGATGCCCCGATCAGCCAGATCAGCGGATAGAGCATCAGCAGACCGACGGCGGCCAGCAGGAAATAACGGATGGCGGCACTGATGCGGGCGCGAACCCGCTCCCGGTTACGGGATTGTTCGGCATCCATTGCGGCGGCGTCGATGTTGGAAACAGCGTGATCGACCATGATCAGCTCCTTTTATCGCCAGCGTAGTAAACCCAGTGGCGCGAGGACCAGAAGGCAACGACGGTGAGAACCATGATGATGACGAACAGAACCCATGCGATGGCCGAGGCGTAGCCCATGTCGAACCGCTTGAACGCTTCATCGTAAATATAGAGAGGCAGCAGATAGGTTGATTTCAGCGGGCCACCCTGCGTGATGATGTAGGGGCCGTTAAACTCCTGAAATGCCTGAACCATCTGCATGATGAGATTGAAGAAGATGACGGGCGTGATGAGCGGCAGCGTGATGTGGACGAAGGTTTTCCATTTACCAGCGCCATCGATGGAGGCAGCCTCGTAGAGCGAATTATCGACGCTCTGCAATGCGGCAAGGAAGATGACCATGGCCGAACCGAACTGCCAGATGCGCAGCAGCGTGATGGTGAAGAGCGCATTGGTCGGATCGCCGAACCAGTTGACGCCTTCGAAGCCCAGCAGGGCAAGGCCCATATTGACGAGGCCCGTATCGGCAAAGATGTAGCGCCACAAAACCGCAACGGCGATGGAGCCACCCAGAATGGATGGCACATAATAGGCGGTGCGGAAGAAATTGATGGCCTTCAGCTTGTAGTTCAAAATGACCGCGATGAAGAGCGCGAAAACAAGCTTCAGCGGAACCGTGGTGAACACATAGATCAGCGTCACCCACAGCGACTTGCGGAATGTGCGGTCGTTGGTGAAGAGCTTGATGTAGTTGGCAAGGCCGGTGAATGTCGGCTGGTCCAGCAGATTGTAGTTGGTAAAACTGAGATAGAGCGACGCCAGAAACGGCAGCGTGGTGAAGATCAAAAGCCCGATGATATAGGGCGATAGATAGAAGAGCCCGAGAAAACGATTATCGCCGCTCATGCACGCACTCCGTCATTCCACGGCGTTGCCACCAGCGATATTTCGGATCGAAGCAGCCCCAGAAGGCCGAGCGAAAGTGCCGCGATGACGAACTCATCACGCTGAAATGGATGTTCTTTATTCTGCATCGTTGCTAATTGAAGAGTTCGGATCGAATGCCTCACCTCTAAGGCAAATCCGCCGAAAACCCCAAATCCTCCCGTTTCCTCACCAGCCTATTCTTTTTCAGGCTCAAGAGATAATATGACTTCTTCAGTGGCATGATGGAAATCGACATTTTCGGGAAAAGAGATGGACAAAATTGAAGGTAACGTTTTTGCCGAGATACCGGTCAACGCGCTTGCACTGACGCTGACGCGCTCGACGATCAAGATGCTGCACGCGCCGACATGGAGCATCGACAAGACCAACAGCGTCCATGATTTTCTGATCTGCCTGACGGGAAGTGCAGCCTATGAGATTGGCGGCGAAACCATCATGATGGAGCCTGGGACGGCGATGCTGATTCCCGCCAACACCCGCTTCGTCGGGCGTTCCACCTCAGCAGAACTCTACACCGGGATCGCTCAGCATTTCACCCTCGATCTGTTCGGGCGGCTGAACTTCATTTCGCAGATACATCTGCGAAAAAGCGTGACCTTGCCCCATTGGGACATCCTCGAGCCCATGGTCCAGCGCTATCACGACCTCGCACCGCCATCATCCACCACCCTGATGCAGCATCACCTGCTGATGGTTCTGTTGATGGAGTTTACCAATGAAGCCTTCGTGGAATGGCGAGAGCAATCGGTCGGCAATGTCAGCAATCCAGATGCGCTGTCTCTGGCGATCATGGTGGCCGCCAACCAGATCGCGGTCGATCCTGTCAGCCCGACGGTGGCAGAGCAGGTCATTGCCGCAGCACCCTATAATCCCGATTATTTCAAACGCGAGTTCAAGCGTCAGATAGGCTGGACGCCCGTCAAATTTCAGGAATTCAAACGCATGGAACGGGCTATGGGCCTTTTGGCCAGCGGATGCCATGTCAAATACGCTGCAGAGCAATCTGGCTACAGCGATGCCTATTACTTCTCGCGCATGTTCAAGCGTTACATCGGCATAAGTCCGGCGGGATACAAGGAAGCCGAGAGGCGGCACCGCGAAGGCGCCTATCCTCGTGGTGAAGAGGACGGCAAGATCGTCTATCCGCTGTCGCGCACCCACCTGTCGGCACCTTCGCCTGATGTGGTGGATCATTCGTAACGCCCAGGATTTCCAGCCATAAAAAAACACCGGTCGAAATGGACCGGTGTTTCCGCTACGGCATCATGCCTGTAGCGCCTCTCTCCCAGGAAGAGATTATGGCTTTGGTGCCGTGGTCGTGGTGCCATCGGCGGCAGGTGCAGCAGGCGTTGCCGTGCTACCGCTTGCCTTGTCCTTCATCGTGACGAACTCCGGCGCGGCCTTCAGGCTATCTGCAGTCTCGGTGGTTGTGAGACGGATCGTGCCGCTCTGCGTGTCGCGGGTCACCGTGAGCTTGTCCATGGGGACAGCTACATCCTTGGCACCGATGCCGAGGAAGCCGCCGACGCCGACCACAGCAGCGACGATGCCGCCATTTTCCTCGAGAATGAGGTTGGTCACGCTGCCGATGCTTTCATCGGTCGAAGTGTAGACCGCGCTGCCAATATAATCGTTGGCGCTGATCTGGGTGCTGCCCTGTTCGGTTAGATATGCACCACCGGCTGCCGGTGTCGTCGTGGTCGTTGCCGCACCTGGTGTTGCTGGCGTTGCCGGGGCGGTTGCGCCGGGTGCTGCCGGTGCGGGCTGCGTTGTACCTTGTGCCATAGCAATGGGTGCGAACGTTGTGGAACCCAAGAGAGCGGCTGTGACGATCGTGGTGAGTGTCTTGTTCATTTCGTACCTTCCTTGTTATGTCGAATTAACCTGCTCGGGACGGTTGAACCGTTTCTGTGTGAGCCTGTTGATTTGCAAACGGCGGGGGGCTGGAAATGGTTCCGCCATTTTTTTAGGCATGTAAGTGCTGTTTCAACAGCTAAAATTGATGGATATTCAGGCATATTCTGGGATTGCGCAGCATGATGGCTTGGGCCATTCTGCTGTCAGCCACGGTGATTGGAACGCCGTCAAAAACGCGCGAAACAATGCAGAACAATATCATTTTCAGATTGAGACAGCGGCTGGCGGGATTTTTCCCAATCGCGCCGATAAGAGTGTATCTCGTTGTAATGACAACGGTTATTACACTTCCGTTGATTATTTTCGTCGGTTATCTGATGTTGAAGCTGGAAGCGGACGAGCGCGGCGACCTGCAACGGGAAGCGGTCGAAGATGCGCGCGCCATCAGCCGCAATGTCGATCGCCGTTTGCAGGAGATGGCGACCTCTCTCAATCTGCTCTCCCAGTTCCCAGAACTCGAAAATGGTAACCTCGCGGCTTTTCACAACCGTGTGAGTGAGAGCCTTCAAAAACAGGGCCTTTACGTCATCATCGCGACGTCGGACGGAAAACAGCGTCTCAACAGCCGCGTGTCCTTAGACCACCCGCTGGGCGCCGTGCCACCCCAAATTCGGTTGCCGGAGGCACTGGCTGCTGGAAGGGTCACGGTATCCAACATCTTTTACGGCAACACCAGCAAGGAATGGGTTTTCAACGTTATGCGCCCCCTGCCGCCTGCGCTATCGGCTGCGGGCGATGCCTTGATCATGACCCAGAACGCGCGCGATCTGATGGGGCTGATCTCAACGGATGGCCTGCCATCGGACTGGGCAATTGCCATTCTGGACGGCGACCGCAATGTGGTGGCCTCCAGCACGCCCCAGACCATTGCAGCCGGGACACCCTTTGCTCACACCGCGGCAACGCAGCAGATGCAGGCGTTCAGCGGCAGCTTCGAGGATGAAAACGGTATCATATATGCCTATTCGCAACTGCCCGGCTGGTCATGGAAGGCCGTGATCTGGGGCCCGGCCGACAACAGCCAGTCGGCTCTGGCCAGCACGTGGCGCAAGATGATGATCGGCAGTTTCGCCCTTCTCATCATCGCCATTGCCGGTGCCTATCTGGTTGGCAGGCAGCTTCGCGGCTCGATCCGCCAGTTGGTGGACATGGCACGGCGGATCGGCGAAGGCGAAATCGTCGCGCCCATCGACACCAAGATCACCGAGGCCAATCAGGTAGCGATTGCGCTGTCCAACGCATCCTTCGACCGCAGTCAGGCCGAAGACCGCACACATCTGATTTTGCATGAACTCGTCCACCGTACGAAGAACATGCTGACGCTGGTTCAGGCCATGATGCGCCAGCTTGCGCGCGAAAACACCACCGTCGAGGAGTTCCAGAAGGAAGTCGATCACCGGCTTCGCGGTCTGGGCATGTCGATCAGTGCACTGTCAGATGTGCAGTGGCAGGGACTGCCGATGCGCAAGCTGATTGAGACACATCTCGACGTTTTCGGCAGCGTCGCCGATCAGGTCAAATTGACCGGCGACGATTTCATGCTGTCGCCGGAGGCCGCACAAAATCTCGGGCTCATCGTCCACGAACTGGCCACCAACTCCATCAAATATGGAGCGCTTTCCGTTCCCTCCGCCAAGGTGGAATTGTCGTGGAAACGCGACGCCGATGCGGGCCAAGACTTGCTGACAATCGACTGGAATGAGGTCGGAGGGCCGCCTGCTACGCCTCCCACCCGAAATGGTTTTGGTACGACGATCACCAAACGTCACGCCGAAGGCGCCTTTTCAGCAACGATCACAACGGACTATGCGCAAACAGGTTTCCGGTGGACGCTGGTGGCGCCAGCCCATAATTTCATTTCTCAAAAAAATGCGACCGCGCTCGATTAATTTTCAAATTGTTGGAACCAACGGCGTGGAGTCGCGTTTTTATGGCAAGCCAAGCCTCTCCCCGTCCCCGCCTGAGGCTTGGCGCATGCAGGTTTTGCCCCTGAAAACCTGCCATAAATAGCACGGCTCTACGGAGCCGTGCTTTTTTGTCTCATGCTCATCGTCCGAAAAATTCCAGACTGCATCGCCCTCACTCGCATGACTGCGGGTTGGTGCGATATCGCTGAGATCGGGAATGGGGGATCAGGTTGGAAGGGGCGCTGGAAATCTCAGGAAATAATCGATGTTGTCTGATGATACCGAGTAGGTGGCTTCGCCGCCAAGCGCTGCTGGCACGACCTTTTCCAGAACGACGCTGCCGAAGTGGCTGCGCTTGTCTTCGGCTGAGGACAGCGATGCGCCACTGCCACCGAGCGGTTCCGTCCAGCGAACCTCGAAGAACTCGCCGTCCTTGCGACAATCGAGCGTCAACGGCAGATGGCGAGACAGATTTCCACCATGGCTGACCGTGTTTACCACCAGTTCATGAAAGGCGAGACCCACGTAAAGAGCGCCATTGGGATTGAGAAGAAGGTTGTCCCCCTTCATCTGTATCAGGTGCGGATATTCCGGCAGATACATATCGGCTTGCTGTTTCAACAGATCGAAAATTTCGGCGCCGCGCCAGTCCGAATCCGTAATCAAATCCTGCGACTGTGCCAGCGCGTGTAGCCTGCCGCGAAACTTCCGCAGAAAATCTTCCTTGGTGAAGCTGAAGCGGGCCGTCTGGGCCGACAAGCTTTGAATGATGGCGAGAAGATTTTTCGAGCGGTGGCTGACTTCACGCAACAGCGAGCGCAACAGTTGCTCACGTCGTCTTTCGACGGAGATTTCTCTGATGGTCGTCTTGAGCACGCGCTGCCCGGACATGTTGACGGTTGAATAGACGTGGAATTGGAAGGTCCGATCCTTGCCTGCACTGACTTCAAGCATTCCACGACTGCCTGCGGATGTCAGGTCTTTCTTCAGGTCGGACAGTCTTGCCGAAAGGTCAGGGCCGAACATCGAGAGGTCGGTTGGGTCCTCGCCTGTTTCACCAGGGAGGCTCCACACGTCGGGCAGATTCGCGATGAAGATATATTCCTTATCACGGTCTTGGAGCATGACCGTCTCGTCAGAGTCGAGAAGGGCGAGCACGAGTGAATCGTGCAGGTCGCCCTCGTCTCTCCCAGCATTATGCCACGCCAGCCGATGCAATATGGTCTCCTAACGGGGAACGGCGGTTAAGGTCGCGATGTCCGGAACAACATGCAGACCTCAACGCCGGCTACCAACCCGAGTTCCAAAGTCTCTCAAAGTTCACTGTTGTTTATGCAGCGACACGTGAACTTTCATTGAAGAACAGCGCCTGGCTGATAAGCGCCTTGACCATGTCCGGGTTGAACGGCTTGGTCACGAGGAAGGTCGGCTCAGGACGTTCACCGGTCAGAAGACGCTCTGGGAATGCCGTGATGAAAATGACCGGAAGGGTCGTCATCTGAAGGATTTCCTTCATGGCTTCTAGACCGGAGCTACCATCGGCAAGCTGGATATCCGCAAGGATCATCTTGGGCTGCGTGCGGTGGAACAGTTCCAGTGCTTCCTTATGGGTGCGGGCAATACCGGTAACGTTGTGACCCAGGTCGGTCACCATCTGCTCGATATCCATCGCGATCAGAGGCTCGTCCTCGATGATCATAATATCGGTCGCGACCTGGCGGGCGATTTCGGATGCCGCTTCATCGATTAGCTTGCTGACCTGCGATTCAGGAACGCGCAAAATTTCGGCAACTTCAGCGAGGGAGAATTCTTCGACCGTGGTCAGAAGGAATGCCTGACGCGGCACAGCCGGGACGGCGGAAAGATTGGCTGATGCCCGCTTTTCCCAGCCTGTCAGGTTTTCATCCGTCTTGATGTTGATCGTGACGGAACTAAAGATCGAAACGAACAATTGGTACAGCGAGACGCGATCACTGCTGGTCTGCGGAAAAATGCTGACATCGGCGATGAGCGCTTCAAGGCTTGCGGCAACATAGGCGTCACCGGTAGATTGTGAACCGCAGACAGCACGCGCAAACCTGCGGAGATAAGGCAGATGCGCTGCTATGCGTGTAGAAACTGACATGGAATTCTCCCCTGTACATGCGGCTTGCAACGCAAACCTAATCGAAAAAACGTGGCATTCAAAAAAAAGTTCCAACCGAACGGAACAATTTTTTTAGCCATGCATTGATGTCGAGGTCACCAAAGGAATACCGGAAATCATGAACATGTTTCAATCGGATCAGGATCCGTCTGAAAAGGGAACGTCACCGACGGTTCCCGACTCAGGTAGAGCCGTTATCTCTCGCAAATTACGAGAACTATACGACGCAGTTCAGGACGAGGGCATCCCGGACAAATTCCTCGATCTTCTTGAAAAGCTCGACGAAGCTGAAAATAACGCAAAGGCTTCGAGGCGATAATGGTCACAGAACCGAGCAAGAATGAGCACAATTTCAAGCGCGAGATGCTGGCCGCTTTGCCAAATCTGCGCGCCTTCGCCATCTCTCTGATCAGATCCCGTGACCGCGCCGACGACCTCGTGCAGGATACGATCATGAAGGCATGGGCGAAGCAGGAAAGCTACCAACCCGGCACCAATATGCGTGCCTGGCTCGTCACGATCCTTCGCAACGAGTTTTACAGCCAGATCAGAAAATCCGGTCGTGAGGTTCAGGATACGGACGGGGCTTACACATCGCGCCTTTCCGTGCCTCCAGAGCAGCATGGTTCTGTTGACCTGCAGGACTTCAGGCAGGCCCTAGCCAAGTTGCCTGAAGATCAGCGTGAAGCCATTTTGCTGATCGGCGCATCGGGTTTTGCCTATGAGGAAGCCGCTGAGATTTGCGGATGCCCTGTCGGCACTATCAAGAGCCGCGTCAGCCGCGCGCGCCTGCGCCTTCAGGAGTTGTTGGGCATCGAGAACGAAAACGAGTTTGGTCCAGATGCGCAAATGACAGCTGCTGCTGCCGTTCGCTAAGGCAAGATGATCTGTAGAAACTGAAAACGGCGCGACTCTCGAAGTCGCGCCGTTTTTCATATGCCAACGTCCTTGACCGATTGCATCACCACGAATGTCGAGGTGTTGGCAACACAGGGCAGGCTGGAGATTTTCTCGCCCAGCACCCGCCGGTATTTGCGAATATCGGTGGTGCGGACCTTCAACAGATAGTCGAACGCACCGGCGATCATGTGGCACTCTTCCACTTCCCTGATCTTGCGCACAGCCGTGTTGAAATCCTCCAGCGCCTTTTCCCGCGTATCGGATAATTTGACCTCTGTGAAAGCAATATGCTCCAGCCCCAGCTTGGCGGGATCGAGCGTGGCGCGGAAGCCGAGAATATAGCCCTCCTCCACCAGCCGTTTCAGGCGCGTCTGGCACGGCGTCTTGGAAAGGCCGACCTGGCTGGAAAGCTGCGCCATGGACATGCGCCCATCCTCACTCAACACCTCCAGTATCTTCAAATCGAAATGATCCAGATCGCCTGTTTCAAGAAGTTTTACCATTCGATAATCCGCTTTTATCTGCCAATATAAGTTCATTCAGACTGATATATCCTCGAAATAAGTCCATATCAATTTCTTCGACAATGATATTCTGGCTTTGGAGGAAGAGCGGTCGCCAGCAATGTCGCGCCTCCAGATATGTTCAAGGGAAACGGACCGATGACGGGACTTGCAGCAGTAACCGAAAACGACAGCGCGCAGACCATTTTCGGCGATTTTGCGCCGCCAGTGGGTCCGCAATCGCCGTTGCGCAAAGCCATTACCGCGGCTTACCGCCGGTCCGAACCGGAATGCATCGATGCATTGTTGCCGGATGCCACGGTCACACCTGAACAGGCGACGACGATCCGGGCAACAGCCCGCAAGCTGGTCTCCGCACTTCGCTCTAAAGCCAAGGGCACCGGTGTCGAAGGTCTGGTGCAGGAATATTCCCTCTCCAGCCAGGAAGGCGTGGCGTTGATGTGCCTTGCCGAGGCGCTGCTGCGGATTCCCGATGCAGCCACCCGCGACGCGCTGATCCGCGACAAGATCGCAACCGGCGACTGGAGATCACATCTGGGCGGCGGTCGTTCTTTGTTCGTCAACGCTGCGACCTGGGGTCTCGTCATCACCGGGAAGCTGACTTCTACCGTCAACGACAAAGGCTTGTCTGCTGCACTAACGAAGCTGATTTCGCGCGCAGGCGAACCCGTCATCCGCCGGGGCGTCGATATGGCCATGCGCATGATGGGCGAGCAGTTTGTAACCGGCCAGACCATTGGCGAGGCCATTAATCGCTCGAAAGCGCTTGAGGCGCAGGGGTTTCAGTATTCCTACGACATGCTGGGTGAAGCTGCGACCACGGCCAAAGATGCAGAGCGTTATTACCGTGACTACGAGCAGGCGATCCATGCCATCGGCAAGGCTTCGGCTGGTCGTGGGGTCTATGGTGGCCCCGGCATTTCCATCAAGCTGTCTGCACTCCACCCCCGCTATGTGCGGGGACAGGCAGAGCGTGTCATGGGCGAGCTTTTGCCGCGCGTGAAGGCGCTGATGGTACTGGCAAAAGGCTACGACATCGGTCTCAACATCGATGCCGAGGAAGCCGACCGGCTGGAACTGTCGCTCGACCTTCTGGAAGCCGTTGCGCTGGACCCCGATCTCGGCACATGGCAGGGCCTCGGCTTCGTGGTGCAGGCCTATAGCCGTCGCTGCCCCTTCGTGCTGGATTACATCATCGATCTCGCCCGCAGATCGAACCGCCGCATCATGGTTCGTCTGGTCAAGGGCGCCTATTGGGATGCCGAAATCAAGCGGGCACAGCAGGATGGCCTGGAAGGCTTTCCCGTTTTCACCCGCAAGGTCCATACGGATGTGTCCTACATTGCCTGTGCGCGAAAACTTCTGGGTGCCCGCGACGTGATCTTCCCGCAATTTGCGACCCACAATGCACAGTCCCTCGCCACGATCTATCATCTGGCGGGGCCTGACTTCAAAATCGGCGATTACGAGTTCCAGTGCCTGCATGGCATGGGCGAGCCGCTCTACAGCGAAGTCGTGGGCAGACGAAAGCTTGACCGGCCCTGCCGCTTTTACGCGCCCGTGGGAACGCATGAAACATTGCTGGCCTATCTCGTGCGTCGCCTCCTGGAAAACGGTGCGAACTCCTCCTTCGTCAACCGCATCGCAGACCCAGATGTGGCCATCGACAGCCTGCTGGAAGACCCTGTTGCCGTCGTTTCCGCCATGCCAGTGGCCGGTGCACAGCATGAGAAAATCGCAAAGCCTGCCGATCTCTATCGCGAACGCCGCAATTCCGGCGGGCTCGATCTTGCCAATGAAGACACACTTGCCGCATTGAGCGACGCTCTGTCCGCAAGTGCAACGATGGACTGGAAAGCAGCACCACCGCAGGCCAGCGGCTCCACCCGCGCCGTCGTCAATCCCGGCGATCACAATGATCTGGTGGGTTTCGTCATCGAACCGCGTGAAGAAGACGTGACGGCTGCGCTGAAGGCTGCCGCGCAATCGACATGGCCGCAGACCAACGTCGAGCAACGTGCAGCCTGCCTGGAAAAAGCGGCTGATCTGATGCAGGCGAAATTGCCGGTGCTGCTGGGTCTCATCATGCGCGAGGCGGGAAAATCTGCGCCGAACGCCATTGCCGAGGTGCGCGAAGCCATCGATTTTCTGCGCTATTACGCGCAGGAGGCACGCAGGACGTTCGGGCCCGACCAGCAGGCGCTCGGGACCGTCGTCTGCATCAGCCCATGGAATTTTCCGCTGGCGATCTTCATTGGACAGGTCGCGGCGGCACTGGTGGCGGGCAACACGGTCCTGGCAAAGCCCGCCGAGGAAACGCCACTGATTGCCGCTGAAGGCGTGCGTCTGTTGCACGAGGCGGGCGTGCCCGCAGATGCAGTGCAGCTTCTTCCTGGTGATGGCAAGACCGGCGGGCTGCTGGTGGGCGCCGAGGAAACAGCCGGTGTGATGTTTACAGGCTCCACTGAGGTGGCCCGCCTGATCCAGAAGCAGTTGAGCAAGAGGGTTCTTGGCAACGGCCAGCCCATTCCGCTGATTGCGGAAACGGGTGGACAGAACGCCATGATCGTCGATTCCTCGGCCCTTGCCGAACAGGTGGTGGCGGACGTCATCGCTTCGGCCTTCGATAGCGCCGGTCAGCGCTGCTCGGCATTGCGCGTTCTCTGCCTTCAGGATGACGTGGCGGAAAAAACCCTGACGATGCTGAAAGGCGCGCTGCATGAACTGCGTATCGGCAGGACCGACCGGCTGTCCGTGGATGTCGGCCCCGTCATTACGCAGGAAGCCAAGGACAACATCGAAAAGCACATCGAAGCCATGCGTGCGCTTGGCAACCGGATCGAGCAGATCACGCTGACCGGCGAAACCGGCAAGGGCACCTTCGTTCCACCGACGATCATCGAGCTGAAATCCCTGTCCGACCTGAAGCACGAGGTCTTCGGACCCGTCTTGCACGTCATCCGCTTCCAGCGCGAAAAGCTCGACAGGCTGATCGATGACATCAACGCCACGGGTTACGGCCTGACCTTCGGTCTACACACCCGTCTCGATACGACGATTGCCCATGTACTTTCACGCGTGAAGGCGGGCAATCTCTATGTCAACCGCAACATCATCGGCGCGGTCGTCGGTGTTCAGCCTTTTGGCGGCCGCGGCCTTTCCGGCACCGGACCAAAGGCAGGCGGTCCGCTGTATCTCGGTCGTTTGACGAGACAAGCGCCGCTGGCCGATCACGGCGTTGCGCAACACGATCCCGCCATCGAGCCGCTTGCCGCATGGCTTGAGGGCAAGGGCGAGACTGGCGCCGCAGAAATCGCGCGCATATCGGCGAGACTGTCGAACCTTGGTTATGAAACGGAACTGCCCGGACCGGTCGGCGAACGCAACCTCTATGCACTTCATCCGCGTGGCGCTGTTCTTCTCGTGCCGCGAACCATCAAGGGGTTGCTGCCCCAGCTTGCCGCAGCACTTGCCACCGGAAATAGCGTGGTGATCGACAGGGCATCGGGTTTGGAAGATCAGATGAGCGGCTTGCCATCCGCCATAGCCACGCGCATCGTCTGGTCAGACGATTGGGCAGCATCAGGCCCCTATGCGGGCGCACTGGTGGAAGGTGATGCGGAGCGTGTGCGGGTGGTGAATGCGCTGGTGGCCGGTCTATCGGGACCACTCGTTCTGGTTCAGGCGGCTTCGAGTGAAGCCTTCTCTGAGGCCAAACAGCCCTATAATCTCAACTGGCTGTTGGAAGAAGTATCCGTCAGCGTCAACACCACGGCAGCGGGCGGCAATGCCAGCCTGATGTCCATCGGCTAAAACCATCGGCTGGCGAGACATCCTCGCCAGCCGATCTTTTCTCTGATTATTCGATATCGAAGGTCACGCCCTGAGCGAGCGGCAGCGCCTTGGAATAGTTCACCGTATTGGTGGCGCGGCGCATATAGGCCTTCCAAGCGTCAGAGCCGGATTCACGACCGCCACCGGTTTCCTTCTCACCACCGAAAGCACCACCGATTTCCGCGCCCGATGTGCCGATGTTGACATTGGCGATGCCGCAATCGGAACCATCAGCCGCGAGGAAGCGCTCGGCTTCCTGAAGGTCGCGGGTGAAGATAGAGGATGAAAGGCCGGCGGCAACGGCATTATGGTCTGCGACGGCCTGATCGAAATCGCTGTATTTCATCACATAGAGAATGGGTGCAAAGGTTTCTTCAAGCACAGGACCTGCCTGCTTCGGCATTTCGACCAATGCTGGCTTCACATAATACGCCGTGTCCTTGCCAGCCTCAGTAACGCGCTCGCCACCGGCGACGACGCCACCGTGGGCCTTGGCCTCTTCCAATGCCTTCTGCATGCCATCGAAAGCCGCCTTATCGACCAGCGGGCCAACGAGTGCCGAAGTCTCAAGCGGATTGCCGATGGAAACGGAGGCATAAGCCTTCTTCAGGCGCGGAACGAGCTGGTCATAGACGCTGTCATGCACGAAGAGACGACGAAGCGTGGTGCAACGCTGACCGGCAGTGCCCATGGCACCGAAGGCGATGGCGCGCAGGGCCATGTCGAGATCGGCAGACGGGCAAACGATACCGGCATTGTTGCCGCCGAGTTCCAGAATGGAGCGAGCAAAACGCTTGGCCAGACGCGGGCCAACATCACGACCCATGCGGGTCGAGCCGGTGGCGGAAACGAGCGGCACCTTGGGATGATCGACCAGCGCTTCACCCACGGTACGGTCACCGATGATGACCTGGCTTAGGCCTTCAGGCGCATCTGCAAAGCGGGCGATGGCACGCTCGAAAATGCCCTGCACGGCAAGCGCCGTCAGAGGTGTCTTTTCCGATGGCTTCCAGACGACCGAGTTGCCGCACACCATGGCAAGGGCTGCATTCCATGCCCAGACAGCGACCGGGAAGTTGAAGGCGGAGATGACGCCGACGACACCCAGGGGATGCCAGGTTTCCATCATGCGGTGGCCCGGACGTTCTGTGGCAATCGTCAGGCCGTAAAGCTGGCGCGACAGACCGACTGCGAAATCGCAGATGTCGATCATTTCCTGTACTTCGCCAAGACCCTCCGAGGTAATCTTACCGGCTTCCAACGACACCAGACGACCAAGGTCATCTTTCGAGGCACGCAACTCTTCACCCAGCAGGCGCACGAGTTCACCGCGCTTTGGCGCAGGAACGAGACGCCAGACCTTGAAGGCATCATGGGCCTTGTCGACCACGGCTGCGACATCGCCAGCCGAAACCGTCTGCAAATCGGCAACCTTCTCACCGCTGACAGGGCTGAAAGAGGCCATGTCGCCGCCTTGATAATGCTCCGGCGAAACGCCCATCTTCGCCAGAAGCGCTGCGGCTTCCTTCACGACATCGACTGTGGTTGCTGCTGTGGTCATGGCAATGGCTCCGTGGTTTCTGAAAGGCTGGCAAAATAGCCATTTCATTCTCTTTCACGATCATATACGGCTTCTAGAGGCCTTTTCCAATGAGGAAACCACGTAGGTTGATGCGAGAGCGGAATGGACACACGCAGACGGCTCGTCCCTGACATCGTCACTTTGCAGGCTTTCGAATGCGCTGCGAGGCACGGCAACTTCACGCGCGCTGCCGAAGAACTCAACCTGACGCAAAGCGCCGTCAGCCGTCAGATCAGCGATCTGGAGGCGCAAACCGGCATGCTGCTGTTCGAGCGTATTCGTCGCCGGGTGGTGCTGTCGGAGGCTGGCCGCAAGTTTTTGCCCGACGTTCAAAGGCTGCTGCACCAGTCCGAGCAACTGATGGTGCGCGCGGTGACCGCCGGTGCGTCCAGCACGTCCCTGTCCATCGCGACACTGCCCACCTTCGGCAGCCGGTGGCTGACCCCTCGTCTGCACAAGTTCATGGCCAGCAGACCGGAAACCGTTCTGACTGTGGGATCACGCTCCCAACCGTTCGATTTCGACGAGGAAGGCTTCGACATCGCCATTCACTACGGCCAGCCGGTCTGGGCCCATGGCACCTGCACTTTCCTCTGCAACGAGGTCATCGTGCCGGTTGCAAGCCCAGCACTGCTGGCCATGCGTGCGGTAGAACATCAGGCCGATATGCTCGACGGGCCGCTTCTGCATGTCAGCACGCGCCCCAAACTGTGGACGGAGTGGTTCGAGATGAACGGCCTGGCCTCCGATCAGGCCTATCGCGGAAGCCGGTTTGATCAGTTCTCAATGTTGATCGAAGCGGCCATCAGTGGCCTTGGCTTTGCACTTTTGCCTCGATACCTGATCGAAACAGAGCTAAAATCAGGGCTTTTGCAGGTCATCTTCGACGTGCCGCTGCAGACCGAAAACAGCTACTACATCGCCCTGCCCGAGGGCCGGCAGGACAATGCGCTGGCCCGCGCCTTTCAGAACTGGCTTCTGGAGCAGGTCGGAACACCGCTTTAACGACGGCGCGTGACAGTCAGCACATTTCCGGGTCGATGGTGTAGAGTTCGTGGGCTCTGGCAAATCCGCGTAGCGCAAACCGCCCGATTGACACCATCAAACCACGCATATCCTCTGGGCACATGGCCGTGAACTCACGTGACATCACGGTATCTCGATCCACCGATCCGCAAAGACCGCTGATACGGCTGACCATGTTGACGGCGGGGCCAACCACGGTGAAATCCAGCCGGTTACGGCTACCGATATTGCCATAGAAAACCTCACCGACATGAAGGCCGAGATAGACATCTGTTGTCGGCAACCCTTCCATCCTGCGGCGATGGTTGAGAACTGTGAGGTTGGTTCTCATGGTAATTTCTGCCGCCAGCGCCAAAGCACAACCTGATCGCTGATCGGCATCGCGAAAGATCGCCAGCACGCCATCGCCGATCAGCTTCAGCACGCTGCCACCATGGGCATGGACCGCGTCGATGACCAGACCGGCATAATCGTTGAGAAACGGAATGATCTGATCCGGTTCGGCCCGGTCTGAAATGCCTGTGAAGTCACGCAGGTCCGAAAACCAGAGAACAGCGTCGATCTTTTCGACCTCGCCACGGGTGATCGTGCCACTCATGACCTTGCGACCAGCATCGCGGCCCAGATAAAGATCACTGATGGTGCCGATGATGCGAACGCAACAGGCCGCTTTGAAGGCTAGCGCCAGCGTGGGCAAAAGCATGCGCAAGGCCGCAAGCTCGTCGTCGTGAAAGCCTTCGGGATGTCGCGTCAGCCACTGCGAGTAAAAGGCGTTCATTTCGCCGATGCTGCCCCGATCCGTAAAGCGGTGGATCGTAGCCAGATAATCCGTGTGCCCGGCGTCGCGCAGTTCGGCAAGTTTCGGAAACGTCATCTCCTCACCGAGGTAAAAGCGGTGTCGTGCCTCATGCGCATCTTCCTTTATGAGGTGGAAGAAGACAGAGCTTTCCCAGGCCTCCCGCGCCTTGCCGTCATCGGTGAAATCATAAACGCTAGAGGATTCGAACGCGTCATGGCTATCCCAGCGAAAGGCATGGCCTTCAAAATCGGGGTGCAGCGTGTCCATGAGAATGAGTGCCGAAGAAATCGAAATGCCCGCCGCATTGCACCGCTCGCAAAAGCCAGACAGCATGGCTTCCTCGCCCAGCCCCTCATAGCCCTGCTGCGACAGCCAGAGTGAAATTTCCGAAAGGCTGGATTGCTGGATCATGGATATCGTTTTTTCCCTGAAATAAGCAGCAGAAGATATATTAGATCAACGCATCACAAGCCCTGCGGTGCCTTGGTATCGTCTTCATTTACAACAATTTCTTGAAATCGTCCGTTGAAAACCGGCTGCACGCTTGGCCCCGACACAGAAGGCGGATAAACAGCTACGCAAATTGCTGTCTGACGCGCAGTGCGGTTGCATCTATCCGCCTGCCCTCGTGCCGAAAGGTTTTTCAATGCGTATTGTCATGATTGGTTCTGGTTACGTCGGACTGGTTTCAGGGGCCTGTTTTGCGGATTTCGGTCATGACGTGATCTGCGTCGACAAGATGCCGGAGAAAATCGAGGCGCTGAAAAATGGACAGATACCGATTTTCGAGCCCGGCCTGGATGCCATCGTTGCCAGCAACGCCAAAGCGGGCCGTCTATCGTTCACGACCGAACTGAAAAGTGCCGTCGCCGATGCTGACGTGGTGTTCATTGCGGTCGGCACGCCATCGCGCCGTGGCGATGGCCATGCGGATTTGGGCTATGTCTATGCTGCCGCAAAGGAAATCGCGGCTGCCGTCACCGGTTTTACCGTCATCGTCACCAAATCAACCGTGCCGGTCGGCACCGGTGACGAGGTCGAGCGCATCATCCGCGAGGAAAACCCGAGCGCCGATATCGCCGTCGTCTCCAACCCGGAATTCCTGCGTGAGGGTGCCGCCATCGACGACTTCAAGCGCCCTGACCGTATCGTCGTCGGCCTGTCCGACGAACGCGCCCGGCCTGTGATGACCGAGGTCTATCGCCCGCTCTACCTCAACCAGTCGCCGCTGCTGTTTACCACGCGCCGCACGTCGGAACTAATCAAATACGCCGCCAACGCCTTCCTTGCCATGAAGATCACCTTCATCAACGAAATGGCCGATCTCTGTGAAAAAGTCGGTGGCGATATTCAGGATGTGTCGCGCGGTATCGGTCTCGATGGCCGTATCGGTGCGAAGTTTCTGCATGCCGGTCCCGGTTACGGCGGCTCGTGCTTTCCCAAGGACACGCTGGCGCTGGCCAAGACCGCACAGGATTATGACAGCCCAGTGCGCCTCATCGAAACGACCATTGCCGTCAATGACACCCGCAAGCGCGCCATGGGTCGCAAGGTCATTGCCGCCGTGGGCGGTGATATCAGAGGCAAGAAGGTTGCGGTTCTCGGCCTCACCTTCAAGCCGAACACCGACGACATGCGCGACAGCCCAGCAATTGCCGTCGTCCAGACCTTGCAGGACGCAGGCGCGAAGGTGACGGGTTATGATCCCGAAGGCATGGCCAATGCGCGTCCCTTGATGGAAGGCATCGACTATGCCGCAGGTCCCTATGAGGCGGCTGAGGGCGCCGATGCGGTGGTGATCGTGACCGAGTGGAACCAGTTTCGCGCGCTCGATCTCGACCGTCTGAAATCGATCATGACCTCGCCTGTCCTCGTTGACCTGCGCAACATTTACCGCCCGGACGAAGTGACCGCGCACGGCTTCACCTATGCCGGCATCGGCCGTCCATCGTAAGCGAGGCGAAAACATGCGATATCTGATCACCGGAACGGCGGGTTTCATCGGTTTTCATCTGGCAAAGCGTTTGCTGGATGACGGCCATTTCGTGGTCGGCTTCGATGGCATGACGCAATATTACGATGTGGCGCTGAAGGAAAAACGCCACGCCATTCTGGCCCGCTCCAACGGCTTCAAAGCGCAGATCGGCATGCTGGAAGATGTCGATGCGCTGAACCGTGCCGCTGATCTCGCCGAGCCGGAAGTGATCATCCACCTCGCCGCGCAGGCGGGCGTTCGCTACAGCATCGATTGCCCGAAGGATTATGTCAGCTCCAACCTCATCGGCTCTTGGAATATTTTGGAGCTGGCGAAGAATTTGCAGCCCAAGCACCTGCTGCTTGCCTCGACATCCTCGATCTACGGCTCGAATGAAAAAGTGCCCTTCGCCGAAAGCGACCGCGCCGACGAGCCGATGACGATTTACGCTGCCACCAAGAAATCCATGGAACTGATGGCGCATAGCTACGCGCATCTGCACAAGGTGCCGACGACAGCCTTCCGCTTTTTCACAGTCTATGGCCCGTGGGGTCGCCCTGACATGGCACTGTTCAAATTCGTGGATGCGATCTTGAAGGGCCAGCCCATCGACATTTACGGCGAAGGCAAGATGAGCCGTGACTTCACCTATATCGACGATCTGGTCGAAGGCATCGTCAGGCTCAGCCATATCGAGCCATCAGAAGACAATCGCGTCACGGCTGAAGGCGTGACCGACACGCTGTCGAAGCACGCGCCGTTCCGCGTCGTCAACATTGGGGGCGGACAACCGGTGGAGCTGATGCGCTTTGTCGAGACCGTCGAAAACGTTCTCGGCCAGAAGGCCATCCGCAACATGCTGCCGATGCAGCAGGGCGACGTGCCACGCACCTTTGCTTCCCCTGACCTGCTGCGCGCGCTGACCGGCTATGCGCCGGAAATTAATATTGAAACCGGCGTTGCCGCCTTCGTGGACTGGTATCGCAACTGGCAATCCGGCAAGGCCTGATCTCTCAGGCTGCCGGATTTTCGGTAAGTTTTAGCTGTTTGCCTCTTCACCCTCACCGGCCTGCAACAAGCGGGTCAGTTCGGCGCAATTCGGGTCGTTTGCATCCAGCAACTGTACCGGCGATGTCCAGCCGAGCGTATAGCCAGCCGCTGTGGCGATTGCCCAAGACGGGTCTTCGCCTGCGCGCTGAAGCAGCTTGGGGCCCTGCGCCGAGATACATTGCTGCGATTGCTGGATGGATTGGGCCGATGCATTTGCGCCTTGCATACGCTCCTGCACATCGGCCTGAATGGGGTTGAGGACGAAAAGCGTGATGAACCATGCGGCAATATCGGAAAGCATAAAAAACCTCTGCACTCAGCGAAGATGTCGGGAAAGGTCCGACATCGTGAAAGCGCCGAGACTTTCACCAGAGGGGCCCGGACCAGCGGGTTGATCCAGATGTGGGAGCGGTTCTGCCCAATTCAAGAGACGCGCAACCGATTTCAGCTCCGCGTCCTGTTCTCTAGTGAATTGACGGTCTCACAGCTTCGTTGCGGCGTCGATCAGCGCATCGAAACGCGGCTTGGCGCGCGCAGGATGAGCAACCGATCTATAGGTCTCCGGCAAAGCCGCATCGCCGACCTTGATCAGCATCACCATGCCCATGCCGTAGTGCGGAGAGCATTTGATGCCGTAATAGCCATCATGGTCGAAGCTGACCTCCAGCTCTTCGTTGATCTTGCCCTTGAAGCCTTGGGCACCCTCGGGAACCATGCCGTCGATGGTCGCCGCATTGTGGCTCTTGTGGGTAGCGATGAACTTGACCTTGTCGCCCGGTTTCAGGTGGAGAAAATCCGGCTCGAACACCATCGAACCCTTCTGCCCCTGATTGAGCATCTTCACCTCGAAGGTTTCGGCAAAAGACGGCGTACCCACAAGAAAGCAGAGCAACAGCGTGGCAAGGAAAATTCTGCGTCCGTTCATGATGCGGTCCTTGGAATGGCGTTGGTGGCATCGCGTGGAGGCCGGTACCGGATGTGGCAGCTATCGTCGTCTTCCCGTTCCACATCCACCTCCACGCCGAAGACATCGGCGATCAAATCAGCGGTAAAAACGGTGCAGGGGCGGCCCAGCGCAACGAGCTGCCCGCCTTTCATCACGGCGACGCGGTCGCAGAACATGGCGGCGTGGTTGAGGTCGTGGAGAGCAGCGGCAACCGTCAAGCGCTGCTTGCGCACCAGATGCAGCAAGGCGATCTGGTGGCCGATATCCAGATGGTTCGTCGGTTCGTCCAGCAGCAGAATGTCTGGCTTTTGCGCCAGCGCACGGGCGATGTGCAGCCGTTGCCGCTCCCCGCCTGATAAGGTGTGCCACATGCGCCGTGCGAGATGCTGCGCATCGACATCCAACAATGCTTGATCGACAATGGCATCATCGGCAGCGGACCATGGCGATAACGCTCCAATATGCGGTGTGCGACCAAGCTCCACGGCCTGACGGGCATCGATCCGCTCCTGCGTTTCCGCCTGCTGTTCGACCAGCGCGATGTGCCGCGCGATATCGCGGCGGTTGAGGCTGTGAATAGGCTTACCGTCCAACGACACATCGCCGGAACGCGGTTTTTTCAGGCCGCAGAGAAGCGACATCAGGCTCGTCTTACCAGAACCGTTTGGGCCGACGATTCCCAGAAACTCACCCGGAATGACGTCAAGGCTGACATTCCTGACAATTTCAGTGCCACCGGCAGCCCAGCAGAGATTTCGTGCCGAAAGCATTATAACGCGCTCCTTCGATGCAAAAGAATGAGCGCGAAAGCTGGGGCGCCAAACAGCGCGGTAATGACCCCGATCGGCAGCACCTGCCCGGTGATCAGCGTCCGCGACACGATGTCAGCCGCGATCATGAAGACAGCACCGATCAATGCAGCAGCGGGCAGCAAACGTGTGTGGCGTATACCGACGATCATGCGCGCCGCATGCGGGATGACCAGCCCGATAAAGCCGATGGAGCCGACGATGCTGACCATGACGGCGGTCATCAATGCGGATATTCCGGCCAGGACCACGTAAACGCGACGAACCGGAATGCCAAGCGATGCCGCAGATTGGGAACCGAATGTGAAAGCATCCAGTGCCCGCGCATGCCACAGACATGTGGCAAAACCGGCAATAGCAACCGGCAGGGCCAATGACACATCAGTCCAGCGAACGCCGGAGAGATTTCCGAGCAACCAGAACATGATTCCACGCGCCTGCTCTGCGTTCGCCGCTTTCGTGACGATGAAGGACGTCAAGGCATTGAAAAGCTGTGAGCCTGCGACGCCAGCCAGAATGATCGCACTGTTTCCCCGACCGGCCCGCATTGCCAGAAGGCTGACAAGGGTGAAAGCAAGAAGCGCACCCAAAAATGCACCCAGCGGCATGGTGAGCAGACCCGCGCCAAAACCCATAATGGCGACGCCGACAGCGCCCATCGAGGCGCCTGCCGAAATGCCGAGAATATAGGGGTCCGCCAGGGGATTCCGCAAAAGCGACTGAAGCACGACGCCCGAGACGGCAAGCGCTGCACCACAACAGGCGGCGACAACCGCCCTGCTGAGACGATAGTTCCAGATCACACCCTCATCGATGGCATCCAGCGGATAGCCCGCGTGGAACAGCCGGTTGGCAACAGTCTTGGCGACGACATCCATGGGAATGGATGTCTCGCCGATGGCCGCTCCAAGCCAGAGCGCCAGAAGCAGACACCCAACCGCGATCAGCGCGGCACGGGTGAAGATGAAAAAACCACCCATGCTTACTTGGCAAGTCCGAGCTGGACGACAGCATCGGCCAGAACTTCGATACCCTCGATGGTGCGGATCGTCGGATTCATGGCTTGGGCGTCCATTTCAACCACATGACCCTGTTTGACCGCTGGCATGAGGCTCGTCACCGGGTCCTCTTTCAGGAACTTCTCTTTCACCGCAACATCATCAGCGGGGAAGCGCCTACGATCCATCTTGCCTGCCACGATCAGCGTCGGCTGCGACTTGGCGATGGTTTCCCAGCCAACCGTCGGCCACTCCTCTTCGCTATCGATGACTTTCTTGATGCCCAGCGCCGACATGATGTAACCCGGCGCACCGTTTTTACCGGCGACATAGGGGTCGATATCCAGCTCTGCACTGGAGAACCAGAACACGGCTGAGAGCTTGCCATCCGCAGAAGCAATCTTCTTGCGGGCCGCCGCCTCGCGGGCCTTCAGGTCTGCGACCAGTGCTTCACCCTTGTCCTGAACATTGAAAATCTGCGCCAGTTCGGTCACTTCCTGATAGATCAGGTCCATGGTGAACACGCTGTGGCGAATACCGTCTCCGCCACCGGAATTATCCTTGCCAACGCAATCGGCTGGCGATGTGTAGACGGGAATTTTCAGCTCTTCGAACTGCTCGGGCTTGGCAACGATGCCTTCGGGGCCGACATGCCATTGAAACTGTGCCGTCACCAGATCCGGCTTGACGGCCAGAACACTCTCGAAGCTCGGATCGTTATCGGCGAGACGCTTGACCTTGGCATTGGCCTCTTCGTACCCTTTGAGAACCGGTCCGATCCAGACCGCAGTGCCGACGACCTTGTCGGACAGGCCGAGCAAATACAGGATTTCCGTGGTGCTCTGCCCAAGCGACGCCGTACGCTGAGGTGCCTGCGTGAAGGTCACATCCCGCCCGCAATTCTTAAGCGTCAGCGGATATTGCGTTTCGGCAGCGAAGGATGGCGTGGCCATCGTGGCTGCAACCGTTGCGAAGGCGGCAGCGTAGAGTGTGTGTCTGAGATGGAATGTCATGTCCGATAGTCCCCGATCGTCATTGGCGGCCAGAAGGCGCGACCCTGTGAGTATGATAGATCTTCAGCCCGCGCGTGCACGCATGGGGACAATCTGAAACCGGGACATGGCAGATGGAATAAGGCGCTGGGCGCTCGATGCAATCACGACGTCTCCTGTTCCGGGCATCCCCGCCCGTGACCTTGGAATGAAGTTTAGACGGCAGGTCTCCTGGCTCACGAATTTGCGTCTTCACCCACCTTCCCGCGATGTTGCATCGCAGTGGCTTGACGCTTCGAAAAGCGTCAAAGGGTTGGACAATTCGCTCACAGTTGCGGGGGCAGCCACGGCATCGGACACAACACGTCCTCACCGTATTCCCTATTATTCCTCACGATTGCTCGCTTGGAACCGTCACAACCAGATAGACTCATTCAGCACATGCCGTCAAGTAGAGCTTTTGTAATGTTATTACATTTCAATACAAGTGCTTTGTGTATGACCATAAAAAATGGCCGAGAGCATTGTCTCGGCCATTTCCAAACTGCGGCATCCATCTACTACGACGTCGAACCCGTTACATCGGTGGAACGACACCATTGGTGCCGACCACCACCCGGCCACTTGATAGGGCGCCATCCGTGGCCTTTTCGGACGGCACGAACACCGTCGCACCGGCCTTGATGTCGGCAACGGTCGCAGGCGCGAAGGTAACGACCGGTGTGCCATCCGGTATCGAAATCTTCTTTTCCTTACCCTTATAGGCAACCGTCAAGGTACGACCATCGACCGATTTGACGGCGTCGGCAACGGTCGCGTTGGTCATGGTGCTGCTCGGCTTCAAATCCCAGGCATAACTGCCTTCGCCGGTGCCTTTCATGGCTGCGGGGAAAATCAGCACTTCGAGTGCGCCGTCTCCGCCACTTGCTGTAGGCAGGGAAGCGATGCCGACGTAATCGCCCGGCTTGATATCATCGACGGATGCCTTGGCGACGCTTGAAACCTGCCAGCCGTCTTTGAGCATGATCTTGGCATTGGCACCCTCACGGGTTTTGACCGACAAAGTCGTGCCATCGAGGCCTTCGACTGTGCCGCGCACGCGCACCGCATCGGCGGCCTGTGCCGCGAGGCAGGTTGCGATGGTCAGCACGGTGCTCGTAATCGCTATCGTACAAGTCTTGGAAAAGGATCGCATCTTGGTTTCCTTCGGGAGCCCAGTCGTCTCAAACCGCCGGTGGGCATGGGCGAAATCCACCAGTGTCGTCTTGAGACAGCCCGAAGAATCACGTGCTCGATCCAGGTGTCAAAAACAATCAAAGCCGCCAAACAAGGTTGGCGGCTTCGTTAGGGCACATCAGGGCAACGTGTAGGCGATCACGTAGTCACCGGGTTTGGTGCCGACCGAGCCGTGACCACCCGCCACCATCACCACATACTGCTTGCCGTCATCCATGGCATAGGTCATCGGCGTTGCCTGACCGCCTGCAGGAAGACGTGCTTCCCATAGTTGCTTGCCAGAGGTGAGATCGTAAGCACGCAGATAGTTGTCGACAGCGGCACCCAGGAACGCCACCCCACCCTTTGTGATCATCGGGCCGCCGATACCGGGAACGCCGACCTTGAAGGGCAGTGGCAGCGGCGTCATGTCATAGACGGTGCCGTTCTTGTGCTTGTAGGCGACATCGCCGGTGCGCAGATCGGCGCCTGCGACATAACCCCATGGTGGCGCCTGACAGGGAACGCCGAGCGGTCCGAGGAAAGGTCCCATCAGCACGCCATAGGGCGCGCCATCGTTACGGTTCAGCCCCTGTTCGCTGCCCTTTTCATCCTGTCCCTTCGGCGGAACCTGCGCGCGGGGAACGAGCTGCGATGTGAAAGCCAGATAGGTCGGCATGCCGAACATGACCTGACGCTCCGGATCGACAGCGACGCTACCCCAGTTGAAGGTACCGAAGTTGCCGGGATAGATGAGCGAACCGTTCACCGATGGCGGTGTGTAGCGGCCCTCATAGTTCAGCTGATGAAACTTGATGCGGCAGGCCAGCTGATCGAACATGGAGACGCCCCACATGTTCTTTTCCTGAAGCATATCAGGCTTGAAAGACAGGGCGGATGTCGGCTGTGTCGGCGCGCTGAAATCCTCGGGGATGGCGCCACCCGGTGCCTTTTCTTCGGTCACAGCAAGGATCGGGTCGCCGGTGCGGCGATCCAGAACGTAAATATCACCCTGCTTGGTTGGACCGACCAGCGCCGGAACCTTCTGCCCATCCTTCTTGGTTATATCCAGAAGAACCGGCTGTGCGGGAACATCCATGTCCCAAAGGTCGTGGTGGACGGTCTGGCGGACCCATTTGTCCTGCCCGGTGTTCACATCCAAAGCCACGATGGAAGAGGAATATTTCTCTACACTCTCGCTCCGACCCATGCCGAGTTGATCCGGAACTTGATTTCCCAGGGGGATGTAGACGAGCCCAAGCGCTTCATCGACGCTGAATACTGACCAGCTGTTGGGAGAGTTGGTCGTATAGGTCTGACCCGGCTGAAGCGGTTGGGTCTGCGACGGGTTTCCAGAATCCCAGTTCCAGACCAGTGCACCGGTGTTGACGTCAAACGCCCTGATGACACCGGATTGTTCCTGCGTCGAATAGTTGTCGTTGACGGCACCGCCGATGATAATCTTGTTGCCCGCAATGGCAGGTGGGGATGTGGAATAGTAGTAACCGGCAGGGTTATATTTCATGCCAGCTTCAAGATGCAGCGTGCCCTGGTCGGCAAACGAGGTGCAAACCTGTCCGGTCCCAGCATCGAGCGCGATCAGGCGTGCATCCGATGTCGGAAGGTAAACGCGGGCCGCGCAGGCAGCGCCAGCCTGTGCCGTCGGGTCGGCATAGTACGTCACGCCACGGCATGTCTGGTGCTGGCGATCAGGGTTCATGCCTGCATTGGGATCGTATTTCCACTTTTCCTTGCCGGTCGCCGCGTCAATGGCAATTGCCCAGTTGTGCGGGGTGCAAAGATAAAGCGAGTTGCCAACTTTGAGCGGCGTCACCTGGTAGGTGGTTTCGCCAACATCTTCAGGCTTCTTTACGTCGCCGGTCTGGTAACGCCAGGCTTCTTTGAGTCCGCTGACATTGGTCGCGTTGATCTGGGCCAAAGGCGAATAACGCTGACCGTAGGACGTACGTCCATACTGGTGCCATTCATTATCCGGCACGTCATTGCCATAGGATGGCGACGCCGTGACGATCTCTTCGGGAAGATTGCCTTCGAGATCATTCGGGTTCTGCGTCATCGCAAATGCCGCAGCACCAACGGAAACGAGAACGGCTGTCAGAAGTGGAACCGCGTTGGCGCCGTAGGAAATGCCAGTTGGGCTGGTAAAGCCGAGCGGCTTCCTGATCCAAGGCATCAAAAGCCACATGCCAACGACGATGATGAAGCCACCGCGTGGTCCAAGCTGCCACCAGTCGAAACCGACTTCCCACAGCGCCCACAAAAGCGTGGCGATGACGAAAGCGGCATAAAAATGCAATGCCGCCTTATTTCTCTGAAACAACAGAACAGCGGTTACCACAAATGCGATACCCGCCAATGCGTAATAAAAGCTTCCGCCCAGCATAACGAGCTGCGAACCAAAGCCGAAAATTGCAAGTCCAATAAGCGTCAGGACGACTGCAGTTGATGTCACTGCCATAAAAAGCCCCCGGTGGTCTCCCAGCCGGTGAAACGGGATCAGGTCACAAAAGTTCCTGAAAAAATCACGCTTTCGCCATTTTTTGGAAATCGTTGAAAGCGTCGGTCATTTCATCCCGCGTTTTGCGCGAGGCGATCAGTGCAGCCAGCAAGATGCGCGCCTGTCCCGCCCGCAGGCTGCGGGAATGGATGGCACCGGCTGCGCCCAGATCGTGCCCGCCGCCGCCGCCGCCATAACCGGCGAGCAATTGCCCCACCGGCACACGGCTGGAAACGATCACAGGGACGTCTGCATTCGTGCACCTTTTTACCGCCTCGACGATACGCGCATTGGCGTTGCCCGAACCGAGTGCGGCCAGCACGATGCCCTTTGCGCCTGCGCTCAGACTGGCATCGATATGGGTCGCATCGCAACCGGGATAGATCGCCACGATGTCAACCCGCGTATCAGCCAAATCCGCGGTAAATTGCGGGCTTTGCGGACAGTCGCAGTTGCCGGAGAGATCGAAAGCATCCGGCTCATCGGACGAGCGCTTGTAAAGGCTCCACGCGGGCAACAATCGGCCAGCAAAACAGAGCAGAACGCCCTTGTCGAAATTGGATTGATCGCTTGCAGCCGCAATGGCATCGGCAAGATTGGCCGGGCCGTCGGTGCGCGGATGATCTGCGGTGAATTGCGCACCGGTGAAGATGACGGGTTTGGAAAGGCTGTGCTGGAGATGCACCAGAAGTGCGCTCTCCTCCATGGCATCGGTGCCATGGAGAATGACGATGCCCGCAACGTCAGGATCGGCCAGTTCCCGGCCCACGGCATCACTGATCCGCTGCATGTCGGCGATGGTGAGGCTGGACGAATCCTTGGCCATGAGTTCAACGGGCTTGATCGCCACCGTCTCGTCGCACACGCCGGAAATCAGTGTTTCGCCGCTGAGCGATGGTTTTGCGGCACCGCTCTCGTCGCGTTTGCTGGCGATTGTACCGCCGGTGGCGATGACGGCCACCAGCATTTTGGATGTCACACTCTTCACGTCTGTCCCCGCGCAACCGCGCTTTTCGCCGCATCGGCTTTGGCCAGTTCGTGAATACGGTGGCGCAACATGTACCAGCCCGCAACCAGCGCCGGGGCAATGATGATGAGCGAACCGACCGTCCACGTCCCGGCAGGATAATCCAATGCCATCAGCACCAGCACAGCGAAGAGGAAGACAAGCGTCAATATGCCTGTATAAGGCGCGCCGAACATTCTGAAATCAGGACGGTTCATTTCCCCCCGCCGCGACAGATGCCACAGCTTGAGCTGACATAACACGATGACACCCCACGCGCAAATGATGCCCAGAGCCGAAAGGTTGAGCGCGATCTCGAAGGCCGCAGCCGGAACGACGGCGTTGAGAATGACGCCGATCACCGTGACGACAGCGGTAACGGCGATGCCGCCATAGGGCACGCCCGCTTTGTTCATCTTGGCCAATGCCGCTGGCGCTGACCCCGAAACCGCCATGGAATGCAGGATGCGGCCAGTCGAGTACAGGCCCGCATTCAGCGATGACAGCACCGCTGTCAACACGACGAGGTTCATGATGATATCGGCACCTTCGACACCGATCGAGCCGAAGAAGGTCACGAATGGGCTCTCACCAGCCTTATAGGCCGTGTAGGGCAACAGCAGCGACAGCAACAGAACCGAGCCGACATAAAACACCAGCAGACGGAAGACCACGGTGCGGATGGCGCCTGGAATGACCTTGCGCGGATCTTCCGTTTCCCCTGCCGTCGTGCCGATCAGCTCGATCGAGGCGTAGGCAAACAGCACCCCCTGAATGATGATAAACGCAGGCAATATGCCGTTGGGGAAAAAGCCGCCATTGTCGGTAATCAGGCTGAAGCCAGTCACATGGCCTTCGATCGGCGTCCCGAAAATGACGAAGTAGATGCCGACGACGAGGAATGTCGCGAGCGCAAGAACCTTGATGAGGCTGAACCAGAACTCGAGTTCGCCGAACACCTTTACCGATAGCATGTTCATGCCCAGCACGATGATGAGCGCACCGAGCGCAAACACCCACTGGTCGACACCCTGCAACCAGGGCACATATTGCTTGAAGAAATTCATATAGATGGCGACCGCCGTCACGTCGGCGACCGAGGTCATGGCCCAGTTCAGCCAGTACATCCAGCCAACCGCGAAGGCCATTTTCTCACCGTAGAATTCGCGGGCATAGGATACGAAGGAGCCGGAAGACGGACGGTGCATGATCAACTCGCCGAGCGCCCGCAGCACTAGAAATGCGAAAAAGCCGCAGATGGCATAGACAAAGATCAAGGCCGGGCCGGCAACGGCCATGCGCCCACCGGCACCCAAAAACAGGCCGGTTCCGATGGCACCGCCAATCGCGATCATCTGGATTTGACGCGGTTTCAGCGCCTTGTGGTAGCCCAGATCTTCTTGAATTTCGACACGACCTTTTTGGTCGGTATGATTGGAATTGTTCACTGACATCGCCCCTCCCTAGAGCTTCTCGCCGCCACAGAATCTGCTCCGTAAATGGGAGCGATCTCGCCTCCCCGGAACCGGCGGCATGAGCATCACAGCGCTTGGAGAATAAGCGATTTCTGTAATGCTGTAAGACAGATTAAATTCCAATACTGGCGTTCCCGCATCCCGTCAACCCACAATTACCGCCGTTGACGGAGCGTCAACACAGGCGTAAGCCTTTATAAATCTGTCAAGCAGCATTACAGATATCTGGAGGAGATTGCGATGACAATGCGTAAGGAATACGATCTGCTGGGGGCCAAGGACATTCCATCGGACGCCTATTGGGGTGTGCACACGGCGCGCGCCGCAGAGAATTTTCAAATTACCGGAACGACCATTGGTCGCTACAGCTACATCATTCGCGGGCTGGCCTTCGTGAAGGAAGCCGCAGCACGCGCCAACAACGAGCTCGGTCTTTTGGACACTGACAGGTTGAATGCCATCGTGCAGGCCTGCCGGGAAATTCGCGACGGCGCTTTGCATGAGCAATTTATCGTCGATGTCATTCAGGGTGGTGCAGGCACCTCCACCAACATGAATGCAAACGAGGTCATCGCAAACCGCTCGCTTGAAATTCTGGGGCACGCGAAGGGCGACTATGCGCATCTGCACCCGAATGATCATGTCAATCTCAGCCAGTCGACCAACGACGCCTACCCGACAGCCATCAATGTTGCTCTGATCGAGGCCATCGACGAGCTTGCGGCATCCATGCTGGTCCTTCAGGATGCCTTCGAGCGCAAGGCGAAGGAATTCGATGGCATTCTCAAGGTCGGTCGCACGCAACTTCAGGACGCTGTACCGATGACGCTCGGTCAGGAGTTCCGCACCTTCGCAATCATGCTGGGGGAAGACCGCCTACGGCTGATCGAATCCGCCGCATTGCTGCACGAGATCAATCTGGGCGCCACCGCCATCGGCACACGGCTTAACGCACCTGCCGGATATGCCGAGGTTGCCTGCAAACATCTGGTGGAACTGACCGGTCGCCCGCTGGTCACGGCTGCCGATCTCATCGAGGCAACGCAAGACCCCGGCGCCTTCATGCATCTGTCCGGCGTGCTGAAACGCGTCGCCGTCAAATTGTCCAAGACCTGCAACGACCTTCGGCTGCTGTCATCGGGCCCCCGCGCAGGCATCGGCGAAATCAACCTGCCGCCGGTTCAGGCCGGGTCCAGCATCATGCCGGGCAAGGTCAATCCGGTCATCCCAGAAGTGGTCAACCAGGTGGCTTTCGCCGTGATCGGCAATGACATCACCATCACCATGGCAGCCGAAGGCGGGCAGCTTCAGTTGAACGCCTTCGAACCCATCATCGTCAAATCCCTGTCCGAAAGCATTTCGCAACTGAGCGCAGCTTGCCGCACGCTGGCGGACCGGTGCGTTGATGGCATCACTGCCAATATCGACATCATGGCGCAAAGACTGGAGCAGTCCCTCGGCATCGCCACCGCCCTCAACCCGCTGATCGGCTATTACGCCGCAACGCAGGTGGCGCAAGAAGCGCTGGCTTCCGGGCGAACGGTTCCAGAGGTCGTCATGGAGAAAGGCTATCTCACCGCCGAACAACTGATGGAAGCACTGAGACCGGAACGACTGGCAAACCTGCCCGTGCTGGCCGTAACGCCCTCGGAGACTGTCGAGAAGGTGATTTAACGCGGCTGTTCACCGATGATCGACGTCACCACCTGCTTGACCTGCCCGAGATGCGCTTCCATCGCGCTTCGGGCGGTCTCGCCGGAACCGACGGCAATAGCCTCGGCAATCAGCCGATGCTCGACATTGGAAGCAATACGGCGATGCGCCATGATGTTGAGCAGTTCCGACTGTTGACTGAGCGAATCACGGGCATCCGCAACGACCTTGGCAAACAGCGAGTTGCCGGAGGCCTCTGCGATGGCGCTGTGAAACTCCGAGTCCAGCTTGACCCATTTGTGCGGGTCTTCCTGCACATCCATCGCGTCGCACAACTTGAGAATACGGGTCATCTGCTCACCGCTGCGCCGCACCGCCGCCCAACCGGCAGCGGGCACTTCGATGAAGGGCCGGGCCTCGATGAGATCGCGGGCAGAATAACCACGGTAGGTGAGTTCGCGGCTTGGCTGGTCGGTGACGACGAAGGTTCCGCTGCCGGTGCGGGTCTGGGTCATGCCCAGCGTTTGCAACGACCGCAGTGCCTCGCGAACGATCGGACGGCTGACGCCGTACTTCTCGGCAAGATGCGTTTCTGCTGGCAAACGTGTGCCCACGACCAATCGCCCTGAGACAATAGCCTGTCGCAAGTCTTCAAAGACCGATTCCGCCGCACTTTTTCGACTAATCGGATTTGTTTTGGATAAAAAGTCCGCCCCAGCACTCATGTCATGACATTTTCTAAAGCCGGGTTGGTTGTCAAGGCACGGTGAGGGAAGACCAATGTTAAAATACAAAAGAAATATTTCGGTATGCCTATTTTATAGGCCAGCTGAAAAAGATTGCATTTCATTGTGCGCTGCGTCATCTATGCGCTCATGACGATCCGTGATCTGACCATTCTAGTCATTGATGAAAACGCTATTCGCGCCTCCATTATCGAGGAAGGATTGCGCGAGGCGGGGCATGACCACGTCACAGTGATCCACGAAGTCCATGGCGTGGCGCGGATCATTGACACGCTCTGTCCCGACGTCATCGTCATCGACATCGAAAATCCCAACCGGGACATGATGGAGCATTTGTTCCAACTGACCCGAACGGTGGGACGACCCATCGCCATGTTCGTGGATCGCTCCGACACCGCATCCATCGAAGCCGCAGTCGAAGCGGGTGTGTCCGCCTATATTGTCGATGGGCTCAAGAAAGAGCGCGTCAAACCCATCCTCGATATGGCCGTCAGCCGCTTCAACGCCTTCAGCCGCCTGAAGCGGGAACTGGCAGATGCCAAATCGGCGCTGGAAGACCGCAAGATCGTGGAGCGCGCCAAGGGCATTCTGATGAAGATGCGCGGCCTGTCCGAAGAGGAAGCCTTCGCGCTTTTGCGCCAGACGGCGATGAACGAGAAGAAAAAGCTGTCCGAGATTGCGCAAAGCGTGGTCACGGCTGCCGGCTTGCTGATGTGAGCGGCGCAGGACAGGAAAGGAAGCTTAGGATATGACGACCATCGTCAGCGAGACACCTGGAAGCGGCAGCGCAGACAGCGCGCCAGCTTTGATTGGCAATGACCGCCAACGCACCTTGCGCGCAGGCTTCATTCCGCTGGTCGATGCATCCGTGCTGATCGCCGCCACCGAATTCGGCTTTGCGGAGAAGGAAGGCCTGAAGCTCGATCTCGTGAAGGACGTATCCTGGGCCAATGTGCGCGACCGTCTGGCGTTTCGGCAATTCGATATCGCCCACATGCTCTCGCCCATGCCGGTCGCTTCGATGCTGGATCTGGGCTCCAACCCCTCCCCCACCATCACACCGTTTTCGCTGGGGCGTGGCGGCAATGCGATTACGCTTTCGACCCGGCTCTTCAAGCGCATGCGCGAGGTGGCAGGAATTTCAGAGACGGCAAGCGCGCTCGATGATGCCAAGGCGCTGAAATCGCTTCTGGATGAGATGCGCGCACGCGGCGAAGCCACACCGACCTTTGGTGTGACTTACCCGTTCTCATCGCACAATTACGAATTCCGCTATTGGCTTGCGGCTGGTGGCATCAACCCGGACAAGGACGTCAAACTCGTCGTTGTGCCGCCACCACTGACATCCGACGCCCTTGCCGCCGGCGCAATCGACGGCTTCTGCGTTGGCGCACCCTGGAACATGATGGCGAGCGAACGCGGCATCGGCCGCATCGTCGCCGCCAAGCAGGATATCTGGCCATCAGCACCAGAGAAGGTCGTCGGCATGCGCCCGGAATGGGCGGATGCGCAACCCGAAGCCGTTTCGCGTCTTCTGGTGGCGCTAGATGCTGCTGCGCGCTGGTGTGACGATACGGAAAACCACAGCGCTCTGGCCGCGACGCTGGCGGATGCGAAATACATCGCCGCTCCCGAGGAGATCATTCGCCAAGTGCTGGCCGGACGCTTCAGTGTCGATGCCCAGGGCAACCAGCGCGTCATCGAACGATATTTCACCTTCCATGACAATTTCGCCAATTACCCACGCAAGAGCCAGGCGCTGTGGATCTACAGCCAGATGATCCGCTGGGGACAGGCCAACTTCACGCAGGAAGCCGCCCAAGCGGCGGCACTAGCTTATCGCAGCGATCTTTACCGCGACGCTCTGGGTCCCAGCAACGCACCGCCTGAGTCCGATATGCGCATCGAAGGCGATACGGATGGCGACCGCTTTATGGATGGCCATGTCTTCGACCCGAGCATGATTGAGGGTTACGTGAAAGGCTTCGCAGTCAGCGCAGGCAATCTCGGGTCGGCCAGCACCGAAGACGCCTGATTGTGACGCACTGCACAAATGCTGCGCATCGAAAAAGCTTCTCAGATATCATGTGCGCAAAATATAAGCCGTCAATTTCATGATTGAATTTTGAACAAAGCCCGCAAAATTCAGAAATAACGCTTTCATATCAATTTGTTATTTTCCTCTCTAACGAACTGGCATACCGCTTGCTTGATATAAAACACTCGGTCAATGGCGATCGAGGATAAAAGCGCATCACTGCTGCTTACCAACGACACTGACGTCGCAAGGTTTTTGCTGACCGGGACCTCCCTCCCGGCAAACGCAATCTCCGAGCGGCGTTTTTTTATTTTTACTTTTCGCAAACAAGCGCCGGAACGGCGGATCAAAATGGGGACCATGCGCATGAAACCGACATTCACCGGCAATCTGAGCCGCCGCAGCATGCTGAAGACCACCGCTACCGCCGCCCTGATCACCGCCATGAAATCCGCCTTCCCATCCGGTGCATTTGCGGCAACTGCCGCGCCTGAAGTGACCGGTGCGAAACTCGGTTACATCGCGTTGACCGATGCAGCGCCGCTGGTCGTTGCCGCCGAAAAAGGCCTTTTCGCCAAGTATGGCATGCCGGATGTGGAAGTTGCCAAGCAGGCCTCATGGGGTGCAACGCGCGACAACCTCGTTCTCGGCGGCGCATCCAACGGCATCGATGGCGCGCATATTCTGACCCCCATGCCCTACCTCATGCACACCGGCAAAGTAACGCAGAACAATGTGCCGGTGCCGATGGCCATCCTCGCCCGCCTCAACCTCGACAGCCAAGGCATTTCGGTTGCCAAGGAATATGCCGACACCGGCGTGCAGATCGATGCTTCCAAGCTGAAGGCAGCCTTTGAGAAGAAGAAAGCCGAGGGCAAGGAAATCAAGGCGGCCATGACGTTTCCCGGCGGCACGCATGATCTGTGGATTCGCTATTGGCTGGCCGCTGGCGGCATCAACCCGGACAAGGATGTCTCCACCATCGTCGTTCCGCCACCGCAGATGGTTGCCAACATGAAGGTTGGCAACATGGATGTGTTCTGTGTGGGCGAGCCATGGAACGAGCAGCTGGTCAATCAGGGCATCGGCTTTACCGCCTGCACGACAGGCGAGCTTTGGAAGGGACACCCCGAAAAGGCGCTCGGCATGCGCGCCGACTGGGTGGAGAAGAACCCGAATGCCGCAAAGGCCATCCTGATGGCCGTGATAGAAGCCCAGCAATGGTGCGACAGCATGGATAACAAGGATGAGATGTCCGCCATTCTGGGCAAACGCCAATGGTTCAACGTTCCGCCAAAGGACGTGCTGGGCCGCCTGAAGGGCGACATCAACTACGGCAATGGCCGCGTGGCCCACGGAACCGACTTGCAGATGAAATTCTGGAAGGACGGCGCATCCTATCCGTTCCAGAGCCATGACAGCTGGTTCATCGCCGAGAATGTCCGCTGGGGCAAGTTTGCGCCCGACACCGACATCAAGGCGCTGGTCTCCCAGGTCAACCGCGAAGACCTGTGGCGCGAAGCCGCCAAGGAATTGGGCGTGGCAGCAAGCGATATCCCGACCTCCAAATCCCGCGGCAAGGAAACCTTCTTCGATGGCAAAGTTTTCGACCCGGAAAACCCATCCGCCTATCTCGACAGCCTCTCGATCAAGGCCGCCTCTTAAAAAGCGACAGGATAAAACCATGACCGCAACTGCCCGCAAGACAGACAGCATGGCAACGGCCACCGCCATCCCGAAAAGCGGCACCGTGATTGCCATCGACCGCCGCCAGGCAAAGGGCTTCAACCCCGGAAAGATTGCGGGCGCGATTGCCCGCAACGTTCTTCCCCCACTTGTCGTGCTGGTTCTGCTGCTCGGCATCTGGCAGATGCTCTGTTCCACCCCCGGCGCAACGTTGCCGCCGCCAAGCCAGGTGTTTCAGGAAAGCTATGACCTGATCGTCTATCCCTTCTTCGTCTATGGTTCGCAGGATATCGGCCTTGGTTGGCGGGTGTTGATTTCGCTGGAGCGTGTGGCCTATGGCTTCGGGCTTGCCGCTGTTGCAGGCGTCATCCTCGGCGCCATCGTCGGTCAGTCCATCTGGGCGATGCGCGGTCTCGACCCGATCTTTCAGGTGCTGCGCACGGTGCCGCCGCTGGCATGGCTACCGCTGTCGCTGGCTGCCTTTCAGGACAGCAATCCATCGGCCATTTTTGTGATCTTCATCACCTCCATCTGGCCCGTCATCATCAACACTGCCGTTGGTGTGCGCAACATTCCGCAGGATTACCGCAACGTGGCGCAGGTGCTGCGGCTGAACCAACTGGAGTTTTTCTACAAGATCATGCTGCCATCCGCCGCGCCCTACATCTTCACCGGCCTGCGCATCGGTGTCGGCCTGTCATGGTTGGCGATCGTCGCCGCTGAAATGCTGACCGGTGGCGTCGGCATCGGCTTCTTCATCTGGGATGCGTGGAATTCCTCGCGCCTGCCCGACATCATCGTCGCACTCGCTTACATCGGCGTCGTCGGTTTCGTGCTGGACAAGCTGGTCGCAGCACTCGGCAACATCGTCACCCGTGGCGCAGCGGCGAATTGAGGAGGAGATCCATATGAACGCCTATCTCAAGCTCGATAACATCGATAAATATTTCGACAAGGGCGGCAGCCGCGCCGAGGTGCTGAAGGGCATCAACCTCACCATCGGCAAGGGCGAATTCGTCTCGGTCATCGGCCATTCCGGCTGCGGCAAGTCCACCATGCTGAACCTCATCGCAGGGCTCACCAAGGTTTCCTCCGGAGTCGTTCTTCTGGAAAACCGCGAGGTGAACGAACCAGGCCCGGAACGCGCCGTGGTGTTTCAAAACCACAGCCTGCTGCCGTGGCTGAGCGTTTATGAAAACGTCAATCTCGGCGTCGAAAAGGTCTTCCGCTATTCAAAGACCAAGGCAGAGCGCCACGAATGGGTCATGCGCAATCTCGACCTCGTGCAGATGGGCCATGCCAAGGACAAGAAGCCATCGGAAATTTCCGGCGGCATGAAGCAGCGCGTCGGCATTGCCCGTGCGCTGGCGATGGAGCCGAAAATCCTGCTGCTGGATGAGCCCTTCGGCGCGCTGGATGCCCTGACCCGCGCCCATTTGCAGGATGCTGTCATGGAAATCCATGCCCGTCTTGGCAACACCATGGTCATGATTACCCATGATGTGGATGAGGCCGTTCTGCTGTCGGATCGCATCGTGATGATGACCAACGGTCCTGCCGCCCATATCGGCGAAATTCTCGATGTGCCGCTGCCAAGGCCGCGCCACCGCATCGAGCTTGCATCCGACCGAACCTACCTCAAATGCCGCGAAGCCGTGTTGAAGTTCCTCTATGAACGTCATCGCTTCGTCGAAGCTGCGGAGTAATCCCATGACAGAAAAACTTGTCATCATCGGAAACGGCATGGCCCCCGGCCGCATGCTGGAAGAACTCTTCGAGAAAGCACCGGGCCAATACCAGGTCACGATTTTCAACGCCGAGCCTCGCGTCAATTACGACCGCATCATGCTCTCGCCGGTGCTGTCGGGTGAGAAGTCCTATGAGGACATCATCATCCATGGTGATGGCTGGTATATCCAGCACGGCATCACGCTCTATAAGGGTCGCCGCATCGTCAATATCGACCGCGCGGCGAAGACCGTCACATCCGACCATGGAGTGACGGAAAGCTATGACAAGCTGGTGATCGCCACCGGCTCCGTTCCCTTCATCATCCCCGTTCCGGGCAAGGATTTGCCAGGCGTCATAACCTATCGTGATCTTGATGATGTCGATGCCATGCTGCTGGCGGCGCAATCCAGAGCGAAAGCCGTCGTCATCGGCGGCGGGTTGCTGGGGCTGGAGGCGGCTGCCGGTCTTTCCATGCGCGGCATGGACGTGACCGTGCTGCATGTGATGCCTACGCTGATGGAGCGCCAGCTCGACCCGGCAGCGGGCTACCTGCTGCAAAAGGCGATGGAAGATCGCGGCATCCAGGTCATTACCAAGGCCAACACCAAGCAGATCGTCGGCACCGACAAGGTCGAGGGTATCGAACTCGACAATGGCACGATCATCCCCGCCACGCTGGTGGTGATGGCGGTCGGAATCCGCCCCAATGCGGGTCTGGCGAAGGACGCAGGTCTTGCCGTCAATCGCGGCATCGTCGTGGATGCAGGCATGCGCACATCGGACGGCGATATTCTCTCCGTCGGTGAATGCGCCGAGGTGGACGGCATGGTCTATGGCCTTGTCGCCCCGCTTTACGAAATGGCACGGGTCGCCGCCTCGCATCTGGCAGGCGATACCACACCGGCCTTCGTGCATGCGGATACGCCAACCAAACTCAAGGTCACCGGCATCAACCTCTTCTCCATCGGTGACTTTGCCGATGGCGATGACCGCGAGGAAATCGTGCTGCGCGATGCCACCGCAGGCGTCTACAAGCGCGTGATCCTCAAAGACAACCGCATTATCGGCACCGTTCTCTACGGTGAAACCTCTGATGGCGCGTGGTTCAACGACCTGAAGAAAAAAGCGACCGATATTTCGGAGATGCGCGACACCCTTATCTTCGGCCAAGCCTATCAGGGAGGGTCCCCACTGGACCCTATGGCGGCCGTTGCAGCCTTGCCGGATGATGCGGAAATCTGTGGCTGTAACGGCGTTTGCAAGAGCAAAATCACTTCTACCATCACGTCGAAGGGGCTGACGTCGCTGGACGATGTGCGTGCTCACACCAAGGCTTCGGCTTCGTGCGGTTCCTGCACGGGCCTTGTCGAGCAGTTGATGACACTGACGCTTGGCGACAGCTACAATCCGGCAGCCGTTCAGCCCATGTGCACCTGCACGGAGCTTGGACACGACGATGTGCGCCGCCTGATCAAGGCCAAGAGCCTGAAAACCATTCCCGCCGTCATGCAGGAACTCGAGTGGAAGACCTCTTGCGGCTGCGCCAAATGCCGCCCGGCGCTGAACTACTATCTCGTATCCGACTGGCCTGATGAATATGCCGACGATTACCAGTCGCGCTATATCAATGAGCGTGTCCACGCCAACATCCAGAAGGACGGCACCTATTCCGTCGTGCCGCGCATGTGGGGCGGCGTGACCAATGCCAACGAATTGCGCGCAATCGCTGACGTTGTCGACAAGTTCGAGATACCCATGGTGAAGGTGACAGGCGGCCAGCGTATCGACCTTCTCGGCATCGAAAAGGAAGACCTGCCCGCCGTCTGGGCCGATCTCGGCAAGGCCGGTTTCATCTCCGGCCAAGCCTATGCCAAGGGCCTTCGCACCGTCAAAACCTGCGTCGGATCGGACTGGTGCCGCTTCGGCACGCAGGATTCGACAGGCTTTGGCATTCGCGTCGAAAAATTCATGTGGGGTTCCTGGACACCAGCCAAGCTGAAGCTGGCCGTCTCAGGCTGTCCGCGCAACTGCGCCGAAGCCACCTGCAAGGATATCGGCGTGATCTGCGTCGATAGCGGTTACGAAATCCACTTCGCCGGTGCCGCCGGTCTCGACATCAAGGGGACGGAAGTTTTGGGCCTTGTGAAGACCGAGGACGAGGCGCTGGAGCATATCGTGGCACTGACGCAGATGTACCGCGAACAGGGCCGTTACCTAGAGCGAATCTACAAATGGGCCAAGCGCATCGGCTACGACGAAGTTCGTCGCCAGATCATGGGTGATGCCGACAAGCGCAAGGCTTACTTCGACCGCTTCGTCTTCAGCCAGAAATTTGCACAGGTCGATCCATGGTCGGAGCGCGTATCCGGCGAACACAAGCACGAGTTCAAACCCATGGCGACCATCGGCTTCAACCAAGCCGCAGAGTGACCGACCGCCGCAGGGCGTGACGGACGCTAAGGGTAGTCGGGTGGGCGGAAAGAGGAGTTTCCGCCCACCCGGAGACATCATCGACAAGGACAGGATGAACGCAATGAACTGGGTCGATATAGGCGACATCTCCGACATTCCCCTGCGCGGCGCACGCTGCGTGAAAACGCCCTCCGGCAAGATCGCAGTGTTCCGCACGGCGGACAACGATGTCTATGCCATCGAAGACCATTGTCCGCACAAGGGCGGTCCGCTCAGCCAAGGCATCGTCCACGGCGCGTCGGTCACTTGTCCGCTGCACAACTGGGTCATCTCGCTGGAAACCGGCAAGGCGCTGGGCGCGGATGAGGGTGCCGTGCGCACCATTCCCGTGCGCAACGTGGACGGCAAACTGTCGATATCAATCGAAAGCCTCATGATCGCGGCGGAGTGATATTCGGATGCATATGACGCAAGCTCATTCCCCCAATCGCAACGTCGAAAAAGGGTGCAGCTGTTGCCGCACACCGATCTCCCCCCTTGCGGGGGAGATGTCCGGCAGGACAGAGGGGGGTGAAAGCCGCAGCATGAGAGGGCGACTTTATGCCCACTGAAACCAAAACCACCTGTCCCTATTGCGGCGTCGGCTGCGGCGTGATCGCCAGGATCGAAGACGATGGCGCTGTCTCCGTCAAAGGCGATCCCGACCACCCCGCCAATCTGGGACGGCTCTGTTCCAAGGGATCGGCGCTGGCCGAAACAATCGATCTCGACGGACGATTGCTCTATCCGCAGGTGGATGGCGAGCGGGCAACATGGGATAGCGCACTTGATCTCGTAGCCTCGAAATTTTTGGACGCCATTGCCGAACACGGACCAGACTCCGTTGCCTTCTACGTCTCCGGCCAATTGCTGACGGAAGATTATTATGTCGCCAACAAGCTGATGAAGGGCTTCATCGGTTCGGCCAATATCGACACCAATTCACGCCTGTGCATGTCCTCCTCCGTTGCAGGCCACCGCCGCGCATTTGGTTCGGATACGGTCCCGGGTCTCTATGAGGATATTGTCGAGGCCGATCTCGTCATTCTCACCGGCTCCAATCTGGCATGGTGCCACCCGGTCATCTACCAGCGTCTCGCCGCTGCCAAGGCCGAGCGCCCGGATATGCGCATCGTCGTTATCGACCCGCGCCGCACCATGACCTGCGATATCGCCGATATGCATCTGGCCATCCGCCCGGATGGAGACGTCGCGCTGTTCACCGGCCTTCTCGCCCATCTCGCAAACGGGGCCGCCATCGACCGAACCTACGTCGAAAGCTTCACAAACGGATTCGATGCCGCCACCCAATCCGCCGGGGAATACAGCCTCCCCGAGATTGCGGAAGCCACGGGGCTGAGCATTGCCGAACTCATCCAGTTCTACGAACTCTATGAGCGCACGGAAAAGACCGTCACCTGCTACAGCCAGGGCGTCAACCAGTCGGAAAGCGGCACGGACAAGGTCAACGCCATCATCAATTGCCATCTGGCAACAGGTCGCATCGGCAGGCCGGGCATGGGACCGTTTTCACTGACCGGCCAACCCAACGCCATGGGAGGCCGCGAAGTCGGTGGTCTCGCCAATATGCTGGCGGCCCATATGGCCATCGAGAATGCTGGTGATCGCGACCGTGTTCAGCGTTTCTGGAATTCGCCTGTTATTGCCGACAAACCGGGTTTGAAGGCAGTCGATCTGTTTCAGGCGGTGGCCGATGGGCGCATCAAGGCGCTGTGGATCATGGCTACGAACCCCGTGGTTTCCATGCCCGATGCCAGCGCCGTCGAAGCCGCATTGAAAGCCTGCCCCTTCGTCGTCGTTTCCGACATGTTCGCGATCACCGACACGGCCAAATACGCCCATGTCCTGCTTCCCTCGCTCGGCTGGGGTGAAAAGGACGGGACCGTGACCAATTCCGAGCGACGCATCTCCCGCCAACGCGGCTACCTGCCCGAACCGGGAGAAGCGGCGGCAGACTGGTGGCAGTTGGCTCAGGTCGGTCAGCGTATGGGGTTTGCCGCAGCGTTCGATTACACCGGCCCAGCCGATATTTTCACGGAACACGCCAATCTCTCCGCCTTCGAAAATAACGGGTCGCGTGATTTCGATATCGGCGCATATTCCGCACTGACAAAGCCAGCCTATGACGACCTGTCACCGTTCAACTGGCCGCAGCCATTATCTGGGACCACGCAAACCACACGTTTCTTTGCAGACGGAAAATTCTATCACGCAGATCGCAAGGCCCGCTTCGTCAGCACCGCCCTGCCACAAACATCCCGCATAGATGCTGATTTCCCGTTGACCCTCAACACGGGCCGCATCCGCGACCAGTGGCACACCATGACACGCACGGGAAAAAGCGCCCGCCTTTCGTCCCACATAGCCGAGCCCTTCGTTGAAATGCATCCGCGCGATGCGATGGAAGCTGGCATCAACAGCGCTGATCTCGTGGAAGTCGAAAGCCCGCTCGGCAGGATCATCGTGCGGGCGCTGGTAACGGACCGGCAGGCGCGCGGCAATCTCTTCGTGCCCATGCACTGGAATGACCAGTTTGCCGCCAATGCCCGCGTTGACAGGCTGGTGCCATCAGTAACCGACCCCTTTTCCGGCCAACCGGCATCGAAAAACGTGGCCGTCACCGCGCGCCGCTTTCAGGCGAAAGCCTATGCCTTTGCCGTCACGCAGGCCAAACCGCAAGGTCTCGATTGTGCCTATTGGGCGCTTGCGAAAGCCGAGGGCGGCTACCGGCTGGAGTTTGCCTTTGAGGATGCCCCGGAAGACTGGATCAGCTGGGGCCGGGCCGTCTTCGGCATCGATGTCAGCATAGAACCCATCGGCTATGCCGATAACAGCACAAGTCAGATACGGCTTGCCTTTTTCGATGGCGAGAGATTGCTGGCCGCACTTTACGTCGCCGATACCCCTGTTGCAGTCGCCCGCAATTGGGCGATCTCCCAGCTCTCCATCCGCCACGAGGATTTACGAACCCGCTTTTCCCTTGTCGCAGGCCGCCCCGGTGCGGGCAGAGCCGACCCCGGCGCCACCGTCTGCTCCTGTTTCAATGTCGGCGTCAACCAGATTACATCCGCCATTCGTGATGGGTGCCACACCGTCGAAGGCATCGGGAAAACCTTGAGCGCGGGCACAAACTGCGGCTCCTGCCGCGCGGAAATCCGCGGCATCATCGAAGGTTGCATGAAGACTGCAGCGGAATAATCCCTACGCCTGCGTGAACCGAATGGAATGAAAGGGTTGCGATTATTCTGAATATGGAATGAGGTGCGGCACGACCGAATCTCAAAGAAGATATCCGTGAATACTGATCCATTCCATATTCTAAAAACCATCTACGGCTACGATACTTTCCGTGGCCAGCAGGCAGACATCGTCCAGCATGTCATCGCGGGCAACAACGCCTTCGTACTGATGCCGACAGGCGGCGGCAAGTCGCTCTGCTACCAGATTCCAGCCCTATCGCGCCCCGGCATGGGCCTTGTCGTTTCGCCTCTCATCGCGCTGATGGTCGATCAGGTGGCCGCCCTCCGTCAGGCGGGCGTGAGAGCCGAGGCGCTGAATTCCAACCTTCAGCCGGATGAGCGCCGCGCCCTGTGGGCCGATGTTCGCGCTGGCAAGGTCGCCATTCTCTATGCTGCGCCGGAAACGCTGCTGAAGCCAGACGTGCTCGACGCGCTTCAGGATGTGTCCCTATCGCTCATTGCCATCGACGAGGCGCACTGCCTGTCCCAATGGGGCCATGACTTCAGGCCGCCCTACCGCCAGTTGGATATGCTGACCGAGCGCTTCCCCAACACGCCGCGCATGGCTTTGACAGCGACGGCAGACGAGCCGACCCGCGCCGAAATTCTGGAACATATGCGTATCGACGGCAAGGACGCCTTCATCGCAGGCTTTGACCGGCCCAATATTCGCTACGCCATTATGGAGAAGGACAATCCGCGATCGCAGGTCAAACGCTTCTTGCGGGATCATCAGGATGAAAGCGGCATCATCTACTGCCTGTCCAAGCGAAAAACGGAGGAGACTGCCGAATGGCTGCGCTCCGAAGGCTATGACGCCCTCTCTTACCACGCCGGCATGGCACGCGAAGACCGTGAGGCAAACCAGACCCGCTTTCAGCATGGCGAGTCCATCATCATGGTCGCCACCATCGCGTTTGGCATGGGCATCGACAAGCCGGACGTCCGCTTCGTGGTGCATATCGATCTGCCCAGCAGCATCGAAGCCTATTATCAGGAAACGGGCCGTGCTGGTCGTGACGGTCTACCGTCCGACGTGCTGATGCTCTATGGCTCCGACGACATCGCGTTGCGCAATCGCTTCATCGAAGAATCCGATGCGCCGGACCAGCGCAAGCATATGGAACGGCAAAAGCTGGATGCTCTGCTGGGCTTGGCCGAAACGGCGGGATGCCGCAGACAGGCACTGCTCTCCTATTTCGGAGATACGTGCGAGCCCTGTGGCAACTGCGACACCTGCGCCGAACCACCAGAACTTTTCGACGGCGCCATCGCCGCACAAAAAATCCTGTCCTGCATCTACAGAACTGGAGAGCGCTTCGGTCAGGCCTACATCATCAGCGTGCTGTTGGGCGCCGACGAGGAGCGCATAACCCGATTCGGTCATGACCAGATTACCACCTATGGCATCGGCAAGGAGCACGATAACCGCACGTGGCGAGCAATCCTGCGCCAGTTGATCGCAGCTCGGCTGATCGAAGTCGATCTCGCCGGGCATGGCGGCCTTTCGATATCAGAAACAGGCCGCCAGTTTCTGAGAGAGAAACCTATGCTGATGTTGCGAAAACCTCAGGCGCCGCGCAAAACCAGCCGCTATCGCAATGCGAATGGACGACCAACCGTCAGTCTTCCCGACGAGGATGCGGCTTTGTTCCAGGCCCTGCGCGAGCGCCGAATGGAAATCGCCCGCACCCAGAACCTCCCGCCGTACGTCATATTCCATGACAAAACCCTGATCGAACTTGCAGGCGCCCGCCCGACATCACGTTCAGAGATGGCAAAGGTACCAGGCGTTGGCGAAGCAAAGCTGGATCGCTACGGCCCCGCCTTTCTGGAGGTGATAGCAAACTTCGAATCCGAATAAAGATCAAATCCGCCACCAGCCTATAGTCGATCTAGGTTTCAGCCCTAAGCTTACGCGTCGACCTTCTCGCTCACATCGTCCAAGAGAAAATGCGCGACGACATATTTCGTCTGAAACGGCACGCCACTATCGGAAATATCATCTTCGGTTCCGCCATCGATGGGGTGCCATTTTTGGTAGTGTGGGTTGTTGGTGATGAGGGTGATGGCTTTGCCTGCAAGCTTACCCTGAACCCTGTAGCGCGCTTCAGCCAATGGCCAAATGCGCTCGTAATCCGTCTGGGTCATCCGCACTTTAAGCGCCATCCGCCTTGTTGGCTCACCAAGTGGGTGGCCTGCGGGATCGTTTGTCGGAACGTTGAGCGTTAGTTCCTCAGCACCATCCAGAATGGAATTGAATTCGTCTGGCCACATCCGTCTCATGAAACGCTCCTCCCAAGCTTCTCTTCGTCAGCAAAGGAAATATAGCGCGTCCCGTTCAGCAAGCAATCCCGATCTTTCCAGATGCGTTGCGCTCGCCTGTCAGGATCATGCCGTGGCCTTATGCGCCATACTCACACGAAAGATAACCTTGTCCGCACCCGCAATATCGTGGGCAATGTTGAGAGCGCGGTAGAAATCAATCTCAGTCTCGACATAACCCGTGATCAACACGCACCGGCCTTCCGACTGCACGCTAATTTCGCGGCCCGAGAAATTCGGAAGGTAGCAAAGCTCGGCCTCAATCGCCGCACAACGGGCAGAAGCACTGCCGCCAAGACCAAAACTAAAGGAATTGCTATCATAGACGCTGGTCAAGAACATGGTGTGCACCCTCGGAAACATGAATGTATGATGAACAAGTATTCACGCACACATCCCGTTCCACTGACTCCAAACGAAATCAGCTTTATACAAAAGAAAGCCACCAAACGTGGTGTCTTACGAAGCCAACTCGTCTTTTAGGCGACAAAAGAGCGCTGAGTTGTGGTGGGGGATGAAACTTAGAAGACCGTTTTTGGCATCCTCGGACACCGACTAGCAAACAGGAAATTCCTTTCCCTGACGACCGATGGTCGCCTGTCCTCAATGCGTGCATTCGAGGACTACGTAGCGAATTTGCGGGACTGCCCAGAAACGAGTACGCCCGCCGTGTTATGGCGGGTTCGTTTTTGGAAATTAAAGCGAAGCTGGCTAATCTTGCCCACTTCCGTTCCGTTCTGGTTGATTTGGAGGTATTTTGATTTTTGGTTGCGGGGGCAGGATTTGAACCTGCGGCCTTCAGGTTATGAGCCTGACGAGCTACCGGGCTGCTCCACCCCGCGCCAAGCGTAAATCCCTATTGGATTTATCGCGACTGCGTCACAGCTTGGCTGTGATGCATACTGCCGGAGCAAATCCGTTAGGATTTGTCTCCTGTAAGGGGCGCACCATAGTGTGGTACGCCGATATTGTCTTTGCGTTTTATAACACAAAAGGCCGCGTAGTGAGCGGCCTTTGACTGGCCTTTTGGCCGTTTGTTTTTGCGTTGAGAAGATGTTTTGTGTTGCGTTTTGCAGACCTGGCAGCGACCTACTCTCCCGCGTCTTAAGACGGAGTACCATTGGCGCTGGGGCGTTTCACGGCCGTGTTCGGAATGGGAACGGGTGCAGCCGCCCCGCAATAACCACCAGGTCGGCAAAACGCAACATATGATCCATGCTTTGCATGGATCATATGATTGCTTGTTGATTGGTGTACCTTGTCCTGTTCGCTTGACGCTCACAGGGGACACCAATTGGCCATACGGCACCCTCGAGATGAGGATGTGTTGGGCCAAAACAATCACAGATCCATGATTTCACATGGAAACTGTTGTTTCGAGAAGCTGGAGAGCTGAAGGCTCTATTTAATTTACACGTCTTTCTGTGACTTGTCCGTCCGCAGCGCCTTTGGCGCGTGAGGACAGAAGTATCATCTTCATCTTCGATGAAGATGAACATAATCAATGGGAACGAAGAAGTCGCTCGAGCTATTAGTAACGGTAAGCTTCATGCATTGCTGCACTTCCACACCCGTCCTATCAACGTGGTCGTCTTCCACGGCTCTGATAGGGAACACTCGTTTTCAGGTTGGTTTCCCGCTTAGATGCCTTCAGCGGTTATCCATTCCGTATATAGCTACTCTGCTATGCCCTTGGCAGGACAACAGATCCACCAGAGATACGTCCATCCCGGTCCTCTCGTACTAGGGACAGATCCTGTCAATATTCCTACACCCACGGCAGATAGGGACCGAACTGTCTCACGACGTTCTGAACCCAACTCACGTACCGCTTTAAATGGCGAACAGCCATACCCTTGGGACCTGCTCCAGCCCCAGGATGCGATGAGTCGACATCGAGGTGCCAAACAACCCCGTCGATATGGACTCTTGGGGGTCATCAGCCTGTTATCCCCGGCGTACCTTTTATCCGTTGAGCGATGGCCCTTCCACACGGGACCACCGGATCACTATGACCGACTTTCGTCTCTGCTCGACTTGTCAGTCTCGCAGTCAGGCTAGCTTATGCCATTGCACTCGACGACCGATTTCCGACCGGTCTGAGCTAACCATCGCGCGCCTCCGTTACTCTTTCGGAGGCGACCGCCCCAGTCAAACTACCCACCATACACTGTCCCGGATCCGGATAACGGACCGCGGTTAGACATCCACGAAGATAAGGGTGGTATTTCAAGGATGGCTCCACGAGAACTGGCGTCCCCGCTTCAAAGCCTACCACCTATCCTACACATGCCTTGGCGAATGCCAGTGTAAAGCTATAGTAAAGGTGCACGGGGTCTTTCCGTCTGACCGCAGGAACCCCGCATCTTCACGGGGAATTCAATTTCACTGAGTCTATGTTGGAGACAGCGGGGAAGTCGTTACGCCATTCGTGCAGGTCGGAACTTACCCGACAAGGAATTTCGCTACCTTAGGACCGTTATAGTTACGGCCGCCGTTTACTGGGGCTTCAGTTCAGAGCTTGCACCCCTCCCTTTAACCTTCCAGCACCGGGCAGGCGTCAGACCCTATACGTCGTATTGCTACTTCGCAGAGCCCTGTGTTTTTGATAAACAGTCGCTACCCCCTGGTCTGTGCCACCCCATCATACTTGCGTACCATGGGGTCACGCTTCTTCCGAAGTTACGCGTGCAATTTGCCGAGTTCCTTCAACATAGTTCTCTCAAGCGCCTTGGTATACTCTACCTGACCACCTGTGTCGGTTTCGGGTACGGTCTATACGGTGGAGCTATTTCCTGGAACCTCTTCGCCGCACATTCAATCCAATAAGAATGTACAACACACGAGATCCGTCACTACCACCAGGCCCACGAATATTAACGTGGTTCCCATCGACTACGCGTGTCCGCCTCGTCTTAGGGGCCGGCTAACCCTGCTCAGATTAACTTTAAGCAGGAACCCTTGGTCTTTCGGCGAGGGAGTCTCTCACTCCCTTTATCGTTACTCATGTCAACATTCGCACTTCCGATATCTCCAGCAGCCCTCACGGGTCCGCCTTCACAGACTTACGGAACGCTCCGCTACCACAAAACAGCCACTACGACTGTCTTATCCTCAGCTTCGGTGCATGGCTTTAGCCCCGTTACATTTTCGGCGCAAAGACCCTTATTTAGACCAGTGAGCTGTTACGCTTTCTTTAAATGATGGCTGCTTCTAAGCCAACATCCTGGTTGTTTTGGGATCCTCACATCCTTTCCCACTTAGCCATGACTTGGGGACCTTAGCTGGAGGTCAGGGTTGTTGCCCTCTTCACGACGGACGTTAGCACCCGCCGTGTGTCTGCCGATTAGTACTCCTCGGTATTCGGAGTTTGGTTAGGATCAGTAAGACGGTGAGTCCCCATAGCCCATCCAGTGCTCTACCCCCGAGGGTATTCGATCGACGCACTACCTAAATAGTTTTCGCGGAGAACCAGCTATTTCCGAGTTTGATTGGCCTTTCACCCCTAGCCACAAGTCATCCCAATCTATTGCAACAGATATGGGTTCGGCCCTCCAGTTGGTGTTACCCAACCTTCAGCCTGCTCATGGCTAGATCACTCGGTTTCGGGTCTAATGCAACAAACTAAACGCCCTATTCAGACTCGCTTTCGCTACGCCTACACCTACCGGCTTAAGCTTGCTTGCTACACTAAGTCGTTGACCCATTATACAAAAGGTACGCCGTCACTCTTTCGAGCTCCGACTGCTTGTAGGCATCCGGTTTCAGGTTCTATTTCACTCCCCTCGTCGGGGTGCTTTTCACCTTTCCCTCACGGTACTTGTTCGCTATCGGTCATGCACGAGTACTTAGGCTTGGAGAGTGGTCTCCCCATGTTCAGACAGGATTTCACGTGTCCCGCCCTACTCAAGGACAATGCCTGTTCTACGTCTACGGGGCTATCACCCGCTATGGCCACCTTTTCCAAAGTGTTCGACTTTATTCAGCATTGCCACTGGCCTGGTCCGCGTTCGCTCGCCACTACTTACGGAGTCTCGGTTGATGTCCTTTCCTTCAGGTACTTAGATGTTTCAGTTCCCTGAGTTCGCTTCTTACACCCTATGTATTCAGGTGCAGATACCTTATCATAATGCTTGGAAACCTAAGCCGTACCGAAGCACAACTTAGATTCTCCAAGCATTTAAGGTGGGTTCCCCCATTCGGAAATCCATGGATCAAAGCTTATTCGCAGCTCCCCACGGCTTATCGCAGCGTATCACGTCCTTCTTCGCCTGTGCATGCCAAGGCATCCACCAAATGCCCTTAATTCACTTCTTCGTTCTCATTGTCTATGCTCATCCATAGTCGACCCTTTCGGAGCGACGACCTGATTACCTTTTACAATCAGGTCATTTCTTGATGACATCGACGTGTCGATACAGTCCTCTTTGAAGGCACGCCGGTGCACTTCGAGGCCGTATCATTAAGACCAGCTTCTCGAGATATCATCCGGTGATGCGCGGTCAGGC